>CAVOPB010000005.1:0-337399 GCA_963697805.1 uncultured Solirubrobacterales bacterium | reverse complement strand
CGGTCCTGCTCTGGCCGCCCGCCGTTGGTGCAGATGCCTCTCGACGGAGGGTGGGTGAGAGCCTTCCATCGAGTCTCGGTAGCCGACCTCCTCGATCCGCTCGAGGAGCGTTGCGTCGACCAGCCCACCGCTGATCGCCGCGCTCGTCCTGACGCTCCCCGCCAGCCGCCGAAGCAGGGGAATTCCTGCCGGGACCTCCGGGCGGGGATCTCGATTGAGGCGCATCAGCTCGCTGTCCTCGATGAAGCGGGAGAGACGGTGGTGGGCATCCAGCAGCCGCCGCCGGGCATCGTCGGCCGCCGTCTCGCCCTCGGCCGTGCTGCGTCCCATGACGTGGACGGTTGCAGTGCCACCGAAGCAGGCGAAGCTGCGATGAGCTTCCCCGTTCATGACTGCGCGGTTTCGATGGGAACGGGTTCGGGTTCCGGTTCGGGTTCGATCACTTCGACTTCCACCGGTTCGGGTTCGACGACTTCTGGCTCGGGTTCGGTTTCCTCCGGCGCGTCGTTTCGATCGCTTCCACAGCGCCGGCAGCGGCCCGGCCCGCTTCTTCGGAGTCGGTCCTCGACTCCGGTGGGGTCGCGGTCAAACCGGCAGTTCGCCGGCCTTGCCCTATGACAGGGTCGTTGCCGGTCGCCATCTGGACGAAGACGACCGCCCAGAGCAGGGCGAAGCAGACCACCGAGATGGTGATCACCCGGGTGCGCAGAACCCCGACTCGCCGGCGCTGGGCCCGGAGCCGAATCCGAGCCTGGCGCTTGCCATTCAGTGGTTCTCGCTCGTCCATCTCAGAGCCAGCCACCCGTGTTGGAGATGAAGATCGCCGCGATCCCCCCCCGGCCAGGATCGACACCGTCACCGTCATCAGACGCGTGCCCGCTCCTGCCAGGCGGGCCTCCGGGGGGCCGTTGCGACGCCAGTCGGGAAGTGTCAGGCCGGGAAGCTCGAGGAGATGGCCGAGCACGTGCAGGGTCATCAGCGCGACCCAGGCGATGAAGCTCGCCTTGTGGGCGAAGAGGAGCGTGTCGCTGGGCGGGCCCGCGAAAAGGAGCGCCACCCCGGTGCCGAAGAGGGCAAGGGTGGTGAGGACCACCCCGGGAGCCAGGAGCCGCAGGGCCGTGGCTGGAGGGCCGTTGCGAACGTAGGCTGGGCTTCCGCTGTAGTAGCGGAGGAAGCGGTAACCGGTGCTGCCCATCTTCAACGCAACCGGCGGGATCAGGAGCAGGCCGATGAAGATGTGCGGGCCGAGCAACTGTCCGATGAAGGGGATCGTCGCTCCCTCGGCTGCGAGCAGCACCAGGAGCGCCGCCGCAGCGGCACCGGTGAGGCGGGCGTTCGCCGCGACCCCGTCGCGGACCGCCACGGTTTGGCTCGGCCGATACACGAGACGGGATGCTGGGGACGGGGCCTATTCGGCGGCTAAGTGGACCGTGAGAAGACTCTCAGGCGGCGCGGAACCCATCCAGGGTGAACGAGGCCCTCGCACCTCCGAGCGGTGAGTCCTCAAGCCAGATTCGGCCGCCATGCAGATCGACGATCGAACGTGCGATCGCGAGACCGAGTCCGCTGCCGCCGCTGGCGCGGTCGCGGGAAGAATCGCTGCGATGAAAACGGTCGAAGACCCGCTCGCGCTCCTCGGGTGGGACCCCCGGGCCATCGTCGTCGACAGTGACCGTCAGTGTGCTTCCGGCGGAGCCGGCGCCGAGCGTCACCCTGCCGTCGGGCCCGGCGTGACGTCGCGCGTTTGCGAGGAGGTTGCGCAGGACCTGGGGCGATCAGGTCAGGGTCGATGCTGATGGTCCCGTTCGGGAGCGGGCCCAAATCGCCGTTCGCGTGGTCCGCCTCGGCGATTCCGCGAAGGTAGGAAGCGATCTGCACCTCCTGGAGTGATGGCCTGACGCCACCCTCGTCGAGGCGTGCAAGTCCGAGCAGGTCGTCGACCAGTCGTTCGGCGCGCCTGATCTCCACCATCGTCATCTCCTCTACGTGGCGGACCTCCGCCGGCTTCGGGCTCTCGCCGCGTCCCAGCACCTCGAGCTGGCCACGGATCGCGGTCAGGGCTTCGCAGCTCGTGCGACGCATCTGAGACGAACAGCCTTTGCCGGGCGAAGGCGCTGTCAAGGCGGTCCAGCATGTTGTTGAAGGACTCGGCAAGCACCCTCAGCTCGGCTGCCATCTCCGGGCTCGATTCGAGTCTCGGCGAGAGGTCACCGGCGTCGACCTCGGCTGCGGTTGCGGCGAATCGTCGTAGCGGGGCGGCGGTTCGCGCGGCGACCAGGTAGCCGGCGACCAGCGCCACGATCAGCGTCGCCCCGCCGACCAGCAAGTCTTGAGGTCGGAGTGAGCGTCCCGGATCGGCGAGAGCTGCGGGCCGTCGTCCGTGCCGGGCCGGCCCTCCTCGCGCGACTCCTCGTGCCCGATCACCCGCGACTCGTTCGCGATCTGCGCCCTGACCGCGACGAAGACGAGTGCGAACGCGATGAGCACGATCGCTCCGATCGAGATGCCGAGCCTGCCACGCAGCCCCAGCTTTGCCCAGGCGCGTTTCAACTCGCCCTCAACCGGTAGCCGACGGACCTGACGGTTTCGATCGGCGCCGGCGAATCGGGCAGGCCAAGCTTGCGTCGCAGGTACCCGATGTAGACCTGGACCACATTTGTACCCGGCTCATGGTCGTAATCCCAGACAGCCGAGAGCAGCTCCTCGCGAGTGCAGACCCTGCCTGCATGGCGGATCAGGTGTGTCAGCAGGCCCGCCTCGCGCTCGGAGAGCATCGCGGTGCGCTCACCCCGTGTGGCTTCCCTGGTGAGCAGATCCAGCTCGATGCCCCCGGCGGCGATCGCGGTCTCAGATCTCTCGCCCGCCTCCCGGAGGCGCGCCCGGACCCGGGCAAGCAGCTCGTCGAATGCGAATGGCTTCGTGATGTAGTCGGTGGCGCCGAGGTCGAGCCCTTCGACACGATCCGATACCTCGCCCTTTGCGGTCAGCAGGATCACCGGCAGGGTCGGCTTCGAGCGTCTGATCGCGGCGAGCACGTCGATGCCGTCGCGACCGGGAAGCATCCTGTCGAGCACCACCAGGTCGGTGTCGGAACCGAGGGCGAGCCGTTCGCCGGTCAGGCCATCGCCGGTGACGGTCACCCCGTAGCCCTCCGCCTTGAGCCCCCGGGCAAGGAAGTCGGCGATCCCCGTCTCATCCTCGACGACCAGGATCTCCATCCTGGCGATGCTACGCGACGGCCAACTGGTTCAGCGGGAGGGGCCTGAGGAACCGATCAGGTCGGGCATCCTTGATTGCGGCCGGCACCCGCCGCTCGAGTGAGCGGCAGCCGTATCGCGTCGCGGACTCGAGGGCCTGGGTCAGCAGCGAGTCGGCGGCCTCGCGGTCGCCTGGCTCGCCGCGGCGCTGGAGCATCAGCGCCCACTCGTGGTGGGTCCGGGCGAGCCAGTCGGCGCCCCCATCGCTCGCAGGTGGCGGCTGAGCGCCTGGAGTGGTCCCTCGGCATCCTCATAGCGCCCGATGCACGTCGCCCCGAGGCCGAGGAAACGCTCGATCGTCCCGAACAGCGTCACCGCTGTAGCAGAGCTGATCGCGCCACGGCAGCAAGCCCTGCTCGTAGAGAATCGCGGCGGCGTCCTGGTCTCCCAGCCTCGCCGCAACCTCGGTCAGCGTGCAGAGCTCCGAACGCGCCGAGATCGTTGAGGCCACCTCGAAGTCGTCGGCAGGCGCAACTGCTCCGAGCAGCGCCCGCGCCTTCTCGGTCTGATCGAGCTCGATGTAGCTGAAGGCCAGGGCGCTGGAGTAGGCGTCGAGCAGGGGGCGTTCCTCGATCGCCTGCTCCTGGATCTCCAACACCTCGTCGAGGTGCTCCTGCTCGTAGCGGATGACGTGGAACCGCGACGCGCAGATCGCCAGCACGATGGGCTGGCCCTGATGGATCCGAGTCGGCCGAACGGTTGGCGATCTCCTTGGCGAGGTCGAAGTCCGCCGGCCATCGTCGCCAGCAGCGCTGGGGCGAAGGTGTCGACCCAGTGAAACATCGGGGTCGTCCGGGTCGCCTCGGCGATCTCCTCCTGCACGCCCTGGTCGAGCGCCTGGTCTCGAAGTCGCCGACTTCGAGCGCGTCCATCGCCCTCCACACATGGGCCCAGAGCGCAGCATCGGGTCGTCGAGCTCGACGGGCGACGCTATCATCTCCCCGGCCTTCTTGCGCGAGGCGCTCGTCAAGGGTCTCGGGGGCCGCGATCGCGATCTGGCGCCTGGCCATGCACCAGGCGAGTGCGTGGCGGTCGCCGCTCTCCCGCGCCAGCCCGCACGGCCTCGCCGCTCAGGCTCAGCCGCCGCTCGAGGGCGGCGTCGTAGCAGAGCTGCTCGACCGCGAACAGCGAGAGCAGCGAGGCGCGCTCGACCGTCCTCGGCGCACAGCTCCAGGGCAGCTTCCAGGGCGTCGACCCGCCGCTGGTCGACCTGGCCGACGCCGCTGGCGAAACCGCGGGTGTTGGCCTCGGCGGCGTGGGCCATCCGCGTGCCGTCGCCGACCTCCCGGGGCTCAGCGTTCCTCGCAGGCCTCCAGTATAGTCTCGCTGTACTCGGGGTCGCCGAGCTGGCGCTGGGCGTCGCCGAGGCCGATCACCGCGTCGCAGCGCTGCCCGGGGTCGGCCTCCGGGGTCTGGTCGAGCACCTCGATCGCGCGTTGGAAGGTCGTCGCCGGCCTCGGCCGGCGCAAGGTCAGCGCCCGCTCCCCGGCCCGAATCGAGTGCTCGGCCGCCTTCAGGGGCATCTGCGGCGTCGTCGTCCGCAGCCAGTGCCAGGCGAGCCTCTTCGGAGCGCTCGCCGGCGTCGTCGCCGCACATCGCTTCCAGGGCCTCGGCGATCCTGGCGGTGGGTCTGGGCCGCTGGGTCGCGCCGAGATCGTCGTAGAGCGTGTCGTTGATCAGCGAGCGGGCGGTAGGCGAACCGCCCGGGCGATCGCCCCCCGACAGGAACGCCCCGCGGACGGCGCCGTCCAGTCGGTCGAGGACCTCGTCGGCTCCGTCCGGCGGCGCAGGAGTTCGAGATCGAAGTCGCGGCCGATCACCGCCGCGGTCGAGAGCAGTGAGGCGGTCTCGTCGCCCAGCCGCTCCGCCCGGCTCGTCACCACCTCGCGGATGCTCTGCGGCAGGCCGAGGTCGACCAGGGATGACGTCAGCGCCCAGCGTCCGGCGTCGTCCTGGAGATCGCCGCCCTCGCCGTCGAGATGGCGGAGGATCTCGGCCACGAAGAACGGTCGCCATCGGTCTCGCGCTGATCTCGTCGGCCAGGCCGGTTCCCTCCTCGGCAGCGACTCGCCGAGGACGGCGCGGATCAGCGAGGTCGATATCGTCCTCGCCGCAGGCCTGTTAGGCTGATCCGCCGACGCCCTCCTCGCGTCGAAGGTCGCTGAGCACCTGGTTCAGTGGTGGCCCCGGGTCAGTTCGACGCACTCGCGCACGGGTTCCGAGCACCAGCAGCTTGGCATCGGAGGTCGACGACACCAGATGGCGCAGCAGGGCGAGGCTCTGGAAGTCCGCCCATTGCAGGTCGTCAAGAACGACGTCACCACCTGCTCGCGGGCCGCCTCCTGCAGCAGGCCGATCGCCGCCGCGCGCAGCAGGTAGCGTCGGCGTCTTGCAGAAGTCGGGCTGGCTTGGCGGCGGAAGGTCGGCGATGCGCTCGGAGAGGCCGGGGGCGAGCCTGCGCAGCTCGCCGCCATGACGATCGACATGAACGATCATTTACTCGACTGCGGCGCTGCTCCACGTAGTGCGAGAGGGCTTCGGCCCAGGGGCGGTGGGGATCGACGTCCTCGGTGCTGCGGCCGAACAGAACCGCGGCGCCGCGGGAGTGCAGGTCGATCTGGCTGGTCTGGGCGGCGAGGCGCGACTTGCCGATCTGGGCCCGCCCGAGACCAGTGCGACCTGGCGGTGCCCGGACTCGGCGGCGGCCCCGATCTGGTCGAGCTGGGAAGCGCTCGTCGGCGCGACCGACGAAGTCGAAAGCCGGTGGACCTGCTGAACCTGGCGGCAGCGGGATGTCGCTCGCCTCGGCCCCCGCCTGCCAGGCGAGGCGGACGCCCGCACCGGCTCGGTCATCCCCTTCAGCTCGAGGGTCGCGACCTCCTCGAGGTCATGGGCCCGATAGAGCTGGTCATCGCCCGGACCAGATCCGAGACCAGGATCTCATCGCCAGCGGCGACCGCGCAGAGCCGCGAGGCCTCGATTACCGGGCGGCCGAAGTCGCTCTCGCGCTGGGTCGCCTCGCCGAGGCTGACCCCGATCCGGACCGAGAGGGGCTCCTCGGCGCGGCGTATCGCGCTGCGATCCGGCGCTGCATCGCCGCCGCGCAGGCGAGCGCCGCCGAGGCGCTCCCGAACGTGACCATCAGGCCGTCGCCGAGGTCTTGACCTCCTCGCTGCTGGTCTCGCCGATCGCCTCACGGAGGATCCCGAAGCGCTCGAGACGAACCTCCTCGGCGACGGCTGGGCCGATTCGGAGCGTCATCTCGGTGCTCCCGACAAGGTCGGTGAACAACACCGTCACGGTCTCCACGGGCCGCATTTGTCCACTCGCAAGCTAGCACGCATCAGTGGTTAGGCTGCGTCATACGTGAACGAGAAGCTCGTCTCGTTACTGGGGGCTCTACTCCTCAGAGGCTGAGGTGCGCACACCCGCCCACGTGGACGAGCTGCGCGCCATCTTCACCCACGCCGCGCAGAACCCGGCGCCGCGTGACCTTCAGAGCCGGCGGGCACTCCTTCGACGCGCAGTCGCTCGGCGACGACCTCGTGGTCGAGATGACGGGCTTCGACAGCATCGGCGACGTCCAGCCGGACAACACGCTGCGCGTCGGTGCGGGGCGCGACCTGGGGCGCGATCCTGAAGAAGCTGGAGCCGATCGGGATGCTTCCCGCGGTGACCGTCACGACCGAGCACGCCACCGCCGGCGGCACGCTCGCAGGCGACTGCCTGTCGCGCTTCTCCCCCGCCTACGGCAAGGAGGGGAAGTACGATCGAGAGCTTCAAGCTGCTGACGCTCGGACGGTGAGTGACCCTCACCTGCACGACGCCGGGAGCGCCGGCCCGACCACGCTGGAGGAGCGGGCCTTCTGCGGGGTCATCTCGGGCCTCGGATACCTCGGCGCCGTCGTCGAGATCACCTACCGGGAGATGCTCGCGCTCGACCAGAGACACGGACCGATCGGTGTGACGACGACGTCGGAGAAGCTCGACCTCCTTCGGGGACCTCGCGGACAGGCTGGTGCCCGCCACGCAGATGCACGACGAGGACTCCGACCCGAACGACCCGACCAAGCACGACGCGATCTACTCGGCCCTCTACACCACCAAGCGAGGCAAGCAGCAGGCGCTGCTGTTCAACTCGACCATCACGACGAGCACCAACCGCCGGCCGCGCGATGCTGCTGTCCGGCCGGGGCTCCTGTGGCGCATTCCGATCGAGTGGACTGATGCGAAGGCCGCTTCTGTCCAGGATGTGGTGGTGGGTCTACGTCCACACCTGACCAACCCCGGCAAGACCTACTTCAACGAGCTCGAGGGCTACACGTTCTTCATGGACGGCAACGCGCGCGCGAAGCGGATCGGCAAAAGTCTCGGGGTTCAAGATGAAGACGATCCAGCAGACGTTCGTCGTCCCATTCGATCCCGGGTCGGAGAGGCTGGACGAGCGCAGCGAAGGCTCTCGTCGAGTGGCTCGAGCGCGCCGAGAGCGGTCTTCTCGACCGCGACCTGACGCCCCGACTCTGGGACGTCCTGTTCCTCCCGCGGACGAGCTCTTCTTCCTGTCCGCGACCAGCGCAAGACCGGCCGGGCTTCGCGGTCAGCTACGCGTTCGAGACGTCGAACAGCCGGAAGCTCGAGCGCAGCGAAGAGAGCCTTCATCCAGCTCGCCGACGCTCCTCTGGACGACGTTCGACGGCCGCGTCTACCTGGTCAAGAACGTCCATGCCAGACCAGACACGCTCGCTCAGATGTATGGCACGACGCGCTCGACTTCTTCCGCCTCAAGCGCGACCTGGACCCGAGTGGACTTCTGCACAACGAGTTCCTCGAGCGGACCTTCGGCGAGCTGTTCGGCTCAGGTGGTCTTGACGACCAGGACTGAGCAGTTTGCCCGGTGAGTGACGGTGTTCGGACGCTCCCCAGCACCCGCCGCCGCACCCCCTTGTTGCCGATCACCAGCAGGTCGGCCCCGCATTCCTCCGCGAGCTCGACGAGTGTCTTGCCGGGGTCGCCCGGTGCAGCCCGCGTCTCCGGTGTCGATTCCCTCAAGCTTCAGGTCCTCGCCGAGGCGCTCGAGGATCGACCGCACGTGGGCCGCCGGATCTGACGACCACCCGCTCGATGTCCTTGTCGGCCGATCCGCCTGGCGAGTCATCGAAGACGCCAGAAGGACGAGCTGGCCCCGAACTGGCGAGGCGACCTCGCCGCCTGCCCGACGGCCTCGTTCGCGGTTGCTGTCCCGTCCGTCCCGACGGCGATCGTGGAAATCATCTGGCTCTCCCCTCGGGAGGCGAGCCTATCGCGGTGTCCAGGGCCTGGCCAGCTGTCCATCGTCGGGCGTGGAAGAATCAGCACTCTCGGCGCCTTGGCGGAGTGGCTACGCAGCGGCCTGCAAAGCCGTTTACACCGGTTCGATTCCGGTAGGCGCCTCTGGCTTCAGCAGGGGGCATGTGCCTTGCTGAAGCGGTTCGAGGAGCCTTTCGAGAGGCTCCTCGATTCCGGTTCTAACCGGTTATTTCGTGTCATGACTGGCCATTTGTGGCCCACGGCGGCGACGATCCGGACGGCTAATTAGGCTCCCCGCCTTGAATCCTTTTCCATCGATGAAGGCGAAGCGGCTGCTGGCGGTCCTCGAACGGAAGCCACTGGGCTCACACCTCGATCGACTACACCCAGACGCTCGACGACAACGGCGTCCTCGCCTCCGTCGGCTCGGTCGGCGACGCCTACGATAACGCGATGGCCGAGAGCTTCGTCGACTCCTTCAAGACCGACTGATCGCCGATCGCTCCTGGCGGTCCCGCACCCAGCTCGAGCTGGCCGTCGTCGAGTACATCGCCTGGTTCAACAACGACCGCCTGCGCGAATCCGTCGGCGATCTCCCACCCGCTGAGTTCGAGTCTCTATACGTTGCCCAGGAGGCCTAACAGAGCAATCTAGATTGAGATTGGAACCAACAAAACGGTCTCCGCGGAACCTGGTCCGGCTCAGCGCCTCTACTGGTGGATAGGAGCGCACGGTTGGCGAGGACCCCGAAAGTGAAGCCATCAGCGGCTGCTAAGAGCGTCGACGACGCGGGACGAGCGCACGACACCCGGGGCCGGGGTGGGGATGCACCGGCCGCAATGGCGGCAGCCCGGGGACGTCGGGCTACTACCTCTTCAAGCGCTCCAAGAAGCGCCGCGGCCGAGTTCGAATGACCCCTGGAGGGCTCCGGTCTCCTAGCAACGCGGGGAGCTGAGCCGAGGCCGTGGGCGCCGAACACGGCCGCGAGTCCTGAGAACGGTCGCGCTTCGGCCGGTGCCTCGATCCGTAGCCAGTTGCTACGCAGCGGCATGGCAAAGGCCGGGCTACGTCACCCGCCGCCACGCCTCCCCCGGCGCTCAAGCGTCAAAAATCACATGTCGATAGCTCAAGGACCATGCCCTCCTGGCCCTTCAATCGCAGGCGGCGGGTGGGCCGCTCGGATCCGCCCGAGCTGGTGCGGCGCTTCGCGCTCTACGCCGGGCTCACCCTGGCGGCTGCCTCCGCGGCCGCCTTCTTCTTCGTGCGTGACAACGCCACCGCGCGAGCAGAGCGGACGGCGACCGCACAGACGGAATACATCGCCGCCGCGGTCCTTCCCGACCGTCTTCGAGTGGCAGATTTCGCCGGTCCTGTCCGCGGCCGCCGGCTCGAGGAACTCGACAACCTCGCGCACCGCGAGCTGCTGACACCCGGCGTGCTAAGGGTGAAGCTTTACAACCGCACCGGCCTCGTCGTCTACTCCTCCGATCACGAGCTGATCGGTACGCGTCCTCCCGACCTTGACGAGGTGATGAGCGCTCTGCACGGTTCGCCGGTGGGCGACGTGACCTCGCTCAACGCCGAGGGGGGAACCGGACCAGATCCGGCGGTGCTGGAGACCTACGTGCCGACCACGCTGCAAGAGGGTGGGACCCGGGGCGTCCTCGAGCTCTATGCCGACTACGGTCCAATCGCCAGTGAAGCGGGAAGCATCTTCCTCCCGCTCGCCGGCGGGACCGCGGTGGTGGTACTCACGCTCTACCTGGCGTTCTTTCCGATCCTCCGGCGCGTCACCCGGACGCTTAGCGAGCAGGTCGAGGAGATCGAGTACACCGCCTATCACGACGATCTGACCGGCCTGCCGAACCGAGCGCGGTTTCGTGAGCGGGCAGCGGCCGCGCTTGAGGAGGCCAAAGTGAAGGGCACTCGACTCGCAGTGCTCCTGATCGACCTCGACCGCTTCAAGGACGTCAATGACACCCTGGGGCACGCCAGCGGCGATCGCCTCCTCGTGGCCCTGGCTCGGGATCTCCCGAGGCTGATGCGGAGGGGCGACACGGTCGCACGGCTGGGGGGCGACGAGTTCGGGATTCTCGCGCTTGAGATAAGCGACCCCACCGCGGTTCTAGCCCTCGCCGAAAGGCTTCGCGACATCCTGGCGGAGCCTCGAGAAATCGATGGGATCGACCTGGACGTCGCCGCCAGCATCGGGATCGCGCTCTACCCCGACCACGGCGCCGACGCAGAGATTCTGCTGCAGAGGGCCGACGTAGCGATGTACCGCAGCAAGGAAATGAATGCGCCCGCGCTCTACGACAACGAGCACGACCATTACTCGCCGGCCCGTCTCAGCCTGGTGGCGGAGCTGCGTAGGGCGATCGGCGAGGGCGAGCTCACCGTGATCTATCAATCCCAGCACGCCCCGGGGACAGGAGATCTGGTTGGCGCCGAGGCGCTGCTGCGCTGGCACCACCCCCAGCGCGGCCCGCTACTGCCCGATGATTTCGTTCCCGTCGCCGAGCACACCGGACTGATCCGGGATCTGACGAGCTACGTCCTCAAGGTGGCCGCCCACCAAGCCCGTCGCTGGCAAGCGGAAGGCCTCGATCTGTCGGTCGCGGTCAACATCAGCCCGGCCGATCTCCGCGATCCGAACTTCCCGAACGAGGTCGCCGCAGTGTTGCGAAGCAGCGGTCTGGAGCCGGAGCGGCTGGAGCTGGAGATAACCGAGAACTCCGCGATCATCGACCTGCCGCGAGCGCGGACGATCCTCGCGGAGCTGAGCGGCCTCGGCGTCAGGCTGGCAATCGACGACTTCGGCACCGGGAACTCCTCACTGGCCCATTTCCGGCACCTACCGATAGACACGCTGAAGATCGACCGCTCGTTTGTGACGAAAATGGTGGAAAGTCGGGAAGATTCCGCGATCGTCCGATCGACGATTGAGCTGGCCCACGACCTCGGGCTTCGCGTCGTCGCCGAGGGCGTGGAGTATGTCGATTGCAACGAGCGCCTGGAGCAGTTCGGCTGTGACCTCGTTCAGGGATTCCTCTACGGGCGCCCCCTGCCCGCTGAGGAGATCGGTCGGGTGGCCAGGATCTTGGCCCGAGGGGGCGTCACTTAGCCAGGGTCGACAACTGCGATGAACGAACCGGCAATGACCGGCGCGAGGGCTCGTCGCCGGCGCCAAGCGCGCGGAAGTGCTCGACGTAGAGGCGAATCTTGGCTCTATGAACCGAAGCAGGTCCTCCACCGGTTCGATTCCGGTAGGCGCCTCTGCGAGACCTCTGGTTGAACAGGGCGCTCACTCATGTTCGGCGGCCCTGCCGAGATATCAGCGCGGCGGTGATGACGGCGAGACCGGCGGCGATCAAGAGCTGCGTCGGGTAGCCGACCAAGTGCGCTGCCGTCGCAAACAGGAACGGCGCCGCGAAGCCGAGATAGGTGAATGCGTAGTAAACGGCGGTGAGGCCGGCGAGGGCATCTGGGTCGGCGATCTGCTGGACCTCGACGAGGCCCGCGACCAGGCAGAGCCCGTAGGCGCTGCCGAGGACGATCGCTGTCGGCAACAGGAGCCAAACCTGGGTCTCGACGACGCTGAGCGCACCCAGCCCGAGGCCCGCCGCCAGCAAGAGAAGGCCGGCCTTTCCTGCTCGGGCTCGGGAGTCCCCGGCGTCGGCGCGGCGCGCGAACGGCTGGATCATCACCCCGGCGAGGGCGCAAAGCATGGTGATCGTCGCGGTCAGCGCGATCCCATCGGTCGCGGTGCCGGCGCCGACGATGTTCGGCAGCAACGCAAACGCAACAGCGGGCGCGGTGAACACCCAGGGCGCCATCGGGGCGACAACCCACCGGAAGCGACGGGTGCCGGCCCCGCTCGGGAAGCGCCGCGAAACCAACGTGCCCCTCGACTGGACCGTCTCCGGCGCCCGGCGGACGAGGAACAGGACGACAACCATGATTGCCAGGTGCGGAAGGTAGGGCACGACCAGCGGCTCCGGTCCCCACTGTGCGAGGAGCCCGACTGCGATCGGGCCGAAAGCGAAGCCGAGCGTCATCGCCACAGCTGCCCGACGTGCGGCCGATTGCGCCTCGGCGTCTCCGAACGGCGGAGAGGAGAGCTCGCGCAACCATGCCGTGCCGGCCCCGAATGCCGCGCCGCTGCCGAGGCCCGCGAGCAGGCGACCGACGAAGAGGACCGGTATCGAGTCATTCCCGCTGATCAGAGCCAGGCTTGCCAGTAGCGAGATCCAGGCGCTCGCGAGGATCACAGGGCGGCGGCCGCGAGCATCGGACAGCGGGCCGGCGAGCAGCAGACCGGGGGCCAGTCCGAGCGCGTAGAAGCCGAAGAGCGCCTCAGCGGTGCCGGTGCTGAGACCGAGAGAAGCGCCGTAGACGAGGAGCATCGGCGTGAACTGGTTGGAGCCCCAGCCGGCGCCAAGCATCGCGGCGGCGGCGGCGATCCACGGTCCACCGCCCTGGGCGGAGCTGGGTGTCTTTGGTTCAATCATTGAACCCGCGCTCCCAGCATAGCAAGCCAGTTCAATCATTGAACCGTTGTTGCTAGGATGCCCCTGTGCTCGGAAACGACTACGAGGGCCAGGACTGCTCGCTGGCGAGGTCGCTAGAGACGATCGGGGAGCGGTGGACGCTGCTGATCGTGCGGGACGCCTTCTACGGAGTCAGCCGTTTCGGGGACTTCCAATCTCACCTCGACATTCCCAAGGCGATCCTCTCGGATCGGCTGAGCGGGCTGGTCGAGGGCGGCGTTCTTGAGCGACGGCCCGACCCTTCCCATAAGGGACGCCACCTGTATCAGCTGACCGCGTCTGGGCGCGACCTCTGGCCGGTGGTCTACGCGCTGCTCGTATGGGGCGACCGCCACCGCGGGTCGAACAGCCGACGCTTCCTTCACGCACCCTGCGAGACCGAGCTCGACGCAAATGGCGTTTGCCGGCGGTGTGAGGTTTCCCCCGGTCCGGAGGACATCGTGATGGTGCGGCGCCGGGGCCGCGGCGGTACCCGCCAGGACCGGGTCTCGGTGGCTCTCCGATCCCCGCATCGCCTGCTCGAGCCGCTCACGCCCTAGAAGTCGGGCCTACGCCGTCGCCTCGGTCGCCTCGAGTATCGCCTTCAAGCTGGCGAAATTGGCGTCGACCCCTCTCTTCACCGCGCGAGCGGCCAGCGGTCCGAGCAGGTGCGCGATGCCCGCGAGTTCAACCTCTGCCGACAGGGCGACGGTGGTGGACCCGGCATCGGCCTTGAATCGATAGCGGTAGACGAACGGGGTCGGTCCCGACGTGGTGCGAATGCTGAACTCGTTGGGGCTATTCCGATCGAGGATCTCGAGGTCGTTCTCGACTCGACCCTGGGGCAGGTCGCGCTGCATCGAGTAGGTCGAGCCGGGCTCACCCGTCTCTCCCGAGGCGCCGTGCACCGCCCGCACGGCGGAGTTCCAGCGTGGGAACTGGAGCGGATTCGAGACGAATGAGAAGACCTCCTCGATGGGCCGCTCGACACGTACGCTGGTTTCGAAGTCGACCATGAGATTGCCTCCGCCAGCCTGGCGCCGACCGGCTGACGGCCTGTGGAGCCGTCAGCGTCGGTGGGTCAATCCTTTCAGAAGGACCTCGACCGGGGAATCGTGCTTGGCGGTCCCATTGGCGAGCCCCTCGCGCGCCCTTCTGAGCTCGGTCGTCAGATCGCCCACGTTCTCACCGAAGCGGCCCACTTCTTTCGCCGCGCTTGCGAGGTCCTTGGAGCGGAACTTGACTCGCTTGGACTGAGGCAGCTTGACTCCGAGCACCTTTCCACCCGAGCGGGTGGCGCCGAGCACGACACCACCAAGCGTGCCGGCGAGCGCGGCCCCGCCTGCCAAGAGCGGAATCCTCGCCTTACTCAGAGCCTGGCCGGTTGCGTGACCGGCGTCTTTTCCAGCACTTCCGACCGCTTCGCCCATCGCTTTGACCGGTTTGGCTTTCGCTGTGCCATTTTGCGATGTCTTGGGGCGGGCGTTCGTCCGTTTCGCACGAGACTGCGCTTTCGGTTTCCTAGCGCTTTTCGCCTTCGCTTTCGCCGATTTCGCTTTTTTGGGTTCCGTCTGAGCTTTGGTTTTCGTCTGAGCCATGCCTGTATCACCTCGTCAAGTACCTGGTCGGCGCAATCAGTTCGAGCCTCGGGCCACGAAGGATCCGCCAGAGCGCCGGAGTGCCTACGTCAGCCCTTGGTCCGAAACCCTCCCGTGCCTATTACCTCCAATCCGCTATTCCAAAACCATTCTGCGCCGAGCTGCCTCACCCGACGACGATCAACAAGGCCAGCAAGCCGCCGAGCGTTGCAATCACGACCGCAGCGCCCCTCAGGGACATCGACCGAGAGCGCGGGGGTGGTGCACGCAACCGCGGGGACTGCGGGCTTCCTCTGACCTGACGGGCCACGAACTGAGCTACTGGGAGCATGAGCGCCCCTCCTTTGGTCTCCGGCGGGCGATGGGGTCGTCGGGCTTCGGTGACCAATAACGACGCTATACCGGTCATGGTGACCTGTCAAGTCCGTTTGCCGGTCATTGCGCCCAAATAAGCTTGGGGATGTGAATGTCGACGAGCTCGCTCGCCAAATCGAATACAAGGTCGCCCCCGCGCCACTGATCGCGGTGCAGGGGCTCTCGAACACCTTCGCCTTCGAGCCGGAGGAAGAGCGCCTCCTGGATCCAGCTTCGGCCCGCCGGTGGCTGGTGGAGTCCGATCTGACAACGGCCGATATCGAGGTGAGCAAGCGGCAATGGGAGCGTCTCGTCGAGTTCCGAGAAGCAATCCGCGACCTGATCGAAGCGAACCTGACGGGCAACACGAAGCAACTCGGCCGCTGGGAGCGCTTCGTAGCCGAGCATCCGATCAGCGTGGCCGTCGGGAAGGGTGGAGCGCTCTCCCTGGATCTGGCTCCTCAGGGCTCGATCGACGGCCTGATCGCCCAGATGATCGGCATCGTGTACCAATCGCAGGTCGAATCGCTGTGGCCGCGCCTGAAGACCTGCGCCAGCGATGACTGCCGATGGTCGTTCTTCGACAGCTCGCGGAATCGGTCGGGGACCTGGTGTCTGATGGAGACCTGCGGCAATCGGAGCAAGAACCGCTCCTACCGTCAGCGTGGGACCAGTGCGCGGCCGTAGGAGCCGGTGAATGGCACGCCGAGGAGGAGTTCGGCGTGGAGAGACGCGCGATCTGCCAGCGGTCCTGGCGCTCTGGCAGAGCGAGCGCAGCGAGCACGCGAGCACACCGGATTCGTCCGATGACGTCCAGCTCCTGATCACAGACTCGCCGGGAGCCCTGCTGGTCGCCGAGCGGGATGGTGAAATCGTCGGCGCCCTGATCGCCGCCTGGGACGGTTGGAGGGGCAACATGTACCGGCTCGCCGTCCGGGACGATCGCCGTCGGCGGGGAGTCGGACTGGCGCTGATCCGCGCCGGCGAGGAGTATCTGCGCGGCCGCGGGGCCCGGCGGGTGACCGCCCTTGTCGCGTTCGACGATGAGGCCGCCGCCGGGTTCTGGGATGCGGCCGGGTATCCGCGCGATCAGGAGATCGGGCGCCGCGTTCGCAACCTCTGACCGGGTTTGCCTCGGTCCGGCTGGGCCTATGTGGTCGGCGGCGAGGGAGCCGGGGACGATGCCCCGCGGGCCTGCGTCGTCAGCACGATGCTGACGATGAGGATCCAGACCCCGGAGCCCAGGAAGGCGACGAACCCCAACGGAGTGCCGCCGAGAACGGCGAGCGTGACCGCGACCCAACCCAGCCACCTGGGCAGCGCTCGGTGGAGGAGGATCGAGATCCCGCCCGCGATCAGGAGGATCTCCGTCCCGAGGATTACCGGGATGAAGTCGTTGTCCCAGAGCGCCTCGAGCGCCTGGACGGCGGCGGGATCCAGGTCCTTCACCGTTTCGGCCAGGGCGAGGCTGATCGTCGCGTCGATCGCCGCCGCGACCGCGACGATGATCGTCCCGGCGAACGCAACCGCGGAGAGCATCCCGTTCTCGCCCTCGGCCGCCCTCAGCACCCGGCGCAGATGCCCGCCGAAGAAGACGAGGAGGAGCGCCGCGAGGGCGGAGAGGAAGGCGCCGGCGATGGTCGACCCCTTGTGGTCGACGTAGTGCTGAACGATTTCCTGAGCTGTGGAGTCCTTCGCTTCGGGCGGTTCCCCGGCAATGACGAAAGCGATCACCAAGACGACGACGAACGCGACGCCCGTCAGGGGTGCGATGAGCTCTTTCCTCACGTCTCCTCCTCCGTCGATGGGAACTGACCAAACTTCCCAGTTGCACGGGCTCGAAGTCAAGAAAGCGGTCCCCCGGATAGGCTGGCGCTCCTCATGGCCGAGAGAGGGGCGTCGGGCCCGTTCAAGAGCATCCTCTGCGGAGTCGAAGGAAATCCCGCGAGCACGATCGCGGTGCGGACGGCGATCGCGCTGCAGATGCCGGAGACGTCACTTCACTTCGTCGCCGTGGACGCGAGCTTCGAACTCCGCCCCGAGTACTCGAAGGAGAGCCTCGAGGCTGCGCTGAAGGAGGCGACGGAGCTGGCAGAGGAGGCCGGTGTCGCCGCCACCGCCGAGATGCCCGCCGGGAAATACGCGTCGAAGGTCCTGCTCGCCGAGGCCGAGAAACACGACCTGTTGGTGATCGGCACCCACAACCAGTCGAGGGCCGCGGACATCGTCCTCGGCAGCACCGCCAGCGAGACCGTGCGTGATGCCGAGCGGCCCGTGCTGGTCGCCCGCGAGTCCCCGAACGGAGGTTTTCTCGACACCATCCTCGTCGCAACCGACGGCAGCGAAGGCTCCCGGGCGGCCGCGGGGGTGGCCGGGGCGCTGGCGGCCGCCTATGGCGCAGAGCCGGAGGTGCTTCACGTCGAGGACGGCCAGCATTCCGATTCAGACGCGGTGATCGACGCGGAGGTCGATGAGATCGAGCGGCTGACCGGGACAAGACCCGAGCTATCTCGGATCGGCGGCCACCCGACCGAGAAGATCGTCGAGGCGGCGGCCGAGAGGGCGAGCTCGCTGATCGTCTGCGGGCGCCGGGGGCTGTCCGGGATCAAGGCGCTCGGGAGCGTCAGCGAGCGGGTCGTGCATCAGGCGGAAACGTCCGTTCTCCTCGTTCCCAATACCTGACCCGGGAACGGAAAAGGGCCCCGAAGGGCCCTTTGGTTCCGAAGGACGTACCACCAAGCTGATCAAGAAATCGCTGGCTCGTCGGTCCTCAAGTTTGAAACTCTTCGTCGCGGTCGGCGACTGTAGATAAAGAAACACGCCGTGCGCCGATAAGTTTCACTCTCTGCATCGGCAATTGCAGACGGAGCTTCATCCCCAATAGCGGGTCAATTGCCGACAAAAACCGAGGAGTGTCCGGCCTCTCGGCGCTGGCCGAGCGCTGCTAGATTCACGTGCCCGGGGCGCATAGCTCAGTTGGGAGAGCGCCAGCTCGACAAGCTGGAGGTCACAGGTTCGAGCCCTGTTGCGCCCACTCCACGGAATCCCTGCTCCGGCGGGGATTCCGCCGTTCGGGGCGGGGGTGCCGGGCCCGCCCAGGCCAGATCGAGCTGGGCCCTCACGTAGGACGGATCCGAACTGCGGCCTGACAAGACCAGATCGGCTGCGTTCTTTGGGTACTAGCCAGGAACGAGGTGACGCACCGTGCGTGACAGATGCGATCCATGAAGATCGACCGGCGGATAGTCGGAGTCTGGGTGGCCGCTGGGGTTCTGGCGGCAGTCGGCCTGCTGACGCAGTTCGTCGGCGCGGCGAACGGAGCCCCTCCCCCAAAGGCAGCTCGGCAGATCTCTCCGTGACCGAGTTCGACTCGCCTGATCCGGTCTCGATCGGTGCGCCTCTTGCGTACTCGATCCAGGTCGCCAATTCCGGCCCGGATGCTGCAACCAACGTCGTCGTCACCGACAACCTGCCCAAAGGGGTCAGCTTCGTGTCGGCGGATGCCACCCAGGGAACCTGCAGCGCCAGCGGCAAAAAGAGGGAGAAGGCTACCTGCGCGCTCGGCGCCCTCGCGATCAACGTCGGGCCCCAATACAACCCCATTCCCGCGACGATCACGATTCGCGTGCTCGCCCCACAAAAGGCGGGCACGATCTCCAACACGGCGAAGGTGGCCAGCGATCTGAAAGACCCTCAAGCGAGGAACAACGCCGCGACCACTACCACCCAGGTCCTCGAAGCACCGGCGCCCACTTGCGGCGGTCAGGTCGCGACGCGAGTCGGGTCCTCCGGCGACGAGGTGCTGACAGGGACGGTCGGGCGCGATGTGATCTTGGCCCGGGCCGGCAACGATCGGATCTTCACCTTCGGCGGCAGGGATCTCGTTTGCGCCGGACGGGGCAGCGACGTGGTCAAATCGGGTGCTCGGGCCGACAGGGTGCTTGCCGGACCCGGCGCCGACCGACTCTTTGGGGCAGGGGGCGGCGATGAGTTGCGGGGCGGGCGTGGTCCCGACCGTATCCGGGGCGGGCGTGGCCCCGACCTGCTGGCCGGGGGGCTCGGCAGTGACAGTTGCTTTGGAGGTCCAGGTGCCGACATCTTCCGTGGTTGTTAGCCGCTGGGGCGGTCGCTGCGACAACCCGGGTCTGAAGAAATCCAAGGAGGAACACTTTGTTCAGATGTGACCGCTGTGGGAGCGTTTTTAGCCCGATGCGGGTGTCGCACAAAGAGATCTGTCCGCATTGTCGGGCGAGAGATGGAGTGTCGACCCCTCTTACCTTCTCCCCGTTCGGCGCGATCATTCCCGAGGCAGGTGGTGGTGGCTTCAAGGTGGGCCAGCCGGCACGCGACGAGGGAGACGCGCCGGAGGGGCCGGCGAAGACGTAGGCAGTCGGGGTCGGGGGCCGGGGGCCGGGGGACAATCGGTGCGCCCCCCGGCCCTGCGGTTCAGGCGGGTGCCGGCAGTTTCACCTGGGTCAGCCTGAAGTGGTTCCCGGATGGGTCGCGGAACGCGGAGTCGATCCCGTAGGGGCGCTCTTCGGGCTGGTCGACGAACTCGACCCCGCGGTCCTTGAGCTCCTCGTAGGAGGCTTGGCAGTCCTCGGTGGTGAGGAAGACGGTGCCGGCGAACCCCTTCGCCATCAGCTCCCGTACCTGGCCCTGCGTCTCCTCGTCCATCACCGGGGCGCCGGGAATCTTCATCAGGACGATCGAGACCTCGTCCTGCCCCGGGGGCGCGACGGTGAGCCAGCGGAAGTCCCCCATCTCCGGCATCGTCACGTCGGCTTTGACCTCCATCCCGAGCTTCTCGGTGTAGAAGGCGAGCGCCTCATCCTGGTCGTGGACCCAGAGCTGCGCATTGGCGATCCTGATCATCTTCTGTCCTCCTGAACTGGATTGAACGGTCGCCGGCGATGCTAGGCCGATGCCGGGGCGCTGTCTTCTCGAAACGTGCGGTTCTGGGGGCGGGCGTAGAGCCGCACGACGCAGGCCGGAACCCTGGCCTGGTGAGCCGCGGGCGGGAAGGCCGCGCGATAGGCGGTCGGCGTCTGCCCGAAGGCCCGCTTGAAGCTCGTCGTGAACGAGCCGACGCTCTGCAGCCCGATTGAGAAGCAGATGTCGGCGACCGAGCGGTCGGTGGTGCGGAGCAGGTCGGCCGCGCGCTCGAGGCGTCGCGTCAGCAGGTAGGAGTGCGGCGGCTCGCCGAAGGCGCGTCGGAACTCGCGGCTGAAGTGGGCTCGTGAGAGGCCGGCGGCGCGGGCCATGTCGTCGACGTCGAGGCGCTCGAAGTAGCGCGCGTCGGCGAGGTCCTTGGCGCGGAGGAGATGGCGGGCGGGGGGGACAAACGCCATGCCCGCAGTCTAGGCTCGCCGACCTGTGATCGAGACCTATCTAGCGGTCGTGGTCGTCGGCATCTCCTCGCTGGCTATCGGCCAGGCGGCGCTGACCCTGTGCGGGGTCACCGGGTGGTCGTGGCTCTCGCCGGCCGTCGGCCTCGCCCTTCTCTCCGCGATCTGCTGGGCGACGGTGCGGCTCCCCGGCGACGGAGTGATCTCATCGATCGCCGTCACCGCCGCGACCTTCGGCTCGCTGCTGTTCCTCCACGGGCGTGTCCGTGGGGCAGGGGAGGCGCTGGGGATCGGAGCGCCGGTGGCCGCCGCGGCGCTGGTGGCGACATCTCTGCCATTCATCGTCGAAGGCCATTTCGGGATCCTCGGCACCGGTTTCAACCCGGACATGTCCCAGCACCTCCTCGCCGCCAACCGGCTCGCCGACGGGTTCGGCTCCGAACTGCTGCGCCAGGGCTACCCGATGGGGCCGCACGCGATCGTCGTCGCACTAAACAAAGGCACCAACGTCTCGCTCGTCGCCGGATTCACCGGCCTCGCCGTCGCCGTCGCCGTCCTCGCCCCGCTTACCGCCCTGACCGCCTTCCCAGATCGATCGCCGCTGCGCCGTGCCGCCGCGGCGCTGATCGTCGGCCTCCCGTACCTGGTCGCCTCCTACTTCGCCCAGGGGGCGTTCAAGGAGACGATGCAGGCCCTCTGGATCCTCGCCTTCGTCCTCGCCCTGCGCGAGACGACCCGGAACCCGTCCTGGCGCGAGCTGCCGCTTCGGTTCGTCCCGGCCGCCGTGATCGCGGTCGGCTCCGTCTACACCTACAGCTTTCCGGGGTTGATCTGGCTGGCCGTGATCCTCGCGGCCTGGCTCGCACTCGAGCGCCAGCTGCCGGTGCGGCCGCTGCTACTGGCGCTCGCCGTGTTCGCCGTGGGGGCGCTGCCCGAGCTGGGGCGGATGATCGAATTCCACAACTTCGAGACCTTCGACCCCAACGGGCCCGGGCTCGGCAACCTGTTCGGCCAGGTCTCGCCGCTGACGGCGCTGGGGATCTGGTTCTCGGGCGACTTCCGGGTCGCGGCCGGGGACGGGGCCGTGCCGGCGTTCGCCTATTACCTCGGCGCGGCGTTCGCCGCCGTCCTCCTTGCCCTCGGCCTGCGGCGCTGCGTGCGGGGTCGCGAGAGCGCGATCCTCGGCGGCGCCGTCGCGGTGGCGCTTCTCTACGGCGCGGCGAGGATCGGCGGCACGCCCTATACGTCGGCGAAGGCGCTCGAGCTCGCGGCGCCGATCCTCGCCCTGGCGATCGTCGCGCCAAGGCGCCTTTCCAAACCCATGGTTGGGAAAAGCGCCTTACTCGGGGCAGCATGGGCGTATTTGCTGATTGCCGGCTTCTGCTCGCTCCTGGCTCTCGTCAACACTCCGGTTGGGCCGTCCAGCTACTCGCCGGCGCTGACGGGGCTGCGACCGCTGATCGCCTCGAGCTCGACCCTGGTCCTCGCGCCCCGGCAGCTGCTCGAGGAGGAACACGGAGAGCGCTACCTCGACTGGGAGCTGCGCGGCGGCAGGGTCTGCATCGCCGACGAGGACGATCCGCCCAGCGCGCTGCCGGCGGGGGTCGGATTCGTGATCACCTCCGACGAACGCACGCAGCCGCCGTTCGCCGGGATGAAGCTGCGCGAGGAGGCGGACCCGTACCTGCTCTGGGCCCCTACCGGCCCCGTCTCCGGCCCTGGCGATTGTCCGCTGATCGCCGTCCGCCAGGCACGCCAGGGCCCCTCGGGCTGACAGCCGTCGAGGTTAGGCCCGCATAGCGGGCCTAACCTCGACGGCGCGGGGGTCGGGCGCCCACGTAGCATGCGCCGCATGAGTGCGGAGCGAGCCGGCGCGACGAGTTTCACCGTCAGGCTGCCCGACGGCAAATCGCTCGAGCTGCCCGACGGCGCGACCGGGGCCGACGCCGCCGCCGCGATCGGGCCGGGCCTGGCGAAGGCGGCCCTGGCGATCAGCGTCGACGGCGAGCTCCGCGACCTCGCGGCGCCGCTTCCCGACGGGGCCGAGATCGCGATCCTCACCGATCGCGACCCCGAGGCGCTGGCGCTGATCCGCCACGACGCCGCCCACGTGATGGCCGAGGCGGTCCAGGAGCTCTACCCGGGGACCAAGGTCACGATCGGCCCCGCGATCGAGGACGGCTTCTACTACGACTTCGAGTTCCCCGAGGACGTCAGGATCACCGACGCCGACCTCGAGCCGATCGAGGAGGCGATGCGCGCCCACATCGCGGCCGATGAGAAGTTCGCGCGGCGCGACGTCCCGGTCGCCGAGGCGATCGAGATCTTCCGCGACCAGGGCGAGGACTACAAGGTCGAGCTGATCGAGGACCTGGTCTCGGATGAAGGCGTCGAGACCGTCTCGCTGTACCGGAACGGGCCGTTCGAGGACCTCTGCCGGGGACCGCACGGCCCCTCGACCGGGCGGATCAAGACGATCAAGCTGAACTCGGTCGCCGGCGCCTACTGGCGGGGCGATGAGACCCGGCAGATGCTGACCCGGATCTACGGAACGGCGTTCTTCACGACCAAGGACCTCGACGCGCACCTCGAGCGGATCGAGCAGGCCAAGGCGCGCGACCACCGCCGCCTCGGCCCTCAGCTCGGCCTCTTCATGCTGCGCGAGGAGGCGCCGGGGATGCCGTTCTGGCTCCCTAACGGGACGACGCTCCTGCGCCTGATCGAGGCCGAGGTCCAGGGCCAGCTGCGCAAGCGGGGATACGAGGAGATCAAGACCCCGCAGGTCCTCGACGTCGAGCTCTGGCACCGCTCCGGGCACTGGGACAACTACCGCGAGAACATGTTCTTCACCGAGTCGGGCGACCGTCAGTACGCGATCCGGCCGATGAACTGTCCCGGAGCCTGCCTCGTCTTCGGCTCCGGGCGCCACTCCTACCGCGAGCTGCCGCTGCGGCTGGCCGAGTTCGGCCAGGTCTCGAGGGCCGAGCGCGAGGGCGTCCTTCACGGCCTGCTGCGGGTGCGCGCCTTCACCCAGGACGACGCTCACATCTACTGCACGCCGGAGCAGATCGTCGACGAGGTGACTCACGTCTGCGGGGCGATCGACGAGCTCTACGAGCGGTTCGGCTTCGACGACGTCCGGGTCGAGCTCTCGACCCGGCCCGAGAAGTCGATCGGCACCGCCGAGCAGTGGGATCAGGCCGAAGCGGCGCTGCGGGGCGCGCTCGCCGCCCAGAACCGCGAGTTCCAGCTGAAGCCAGGCGACGGCGCCTTCTACGGGCCGAAGATCGACTTCCACGTCACCGACGCGCTCGGGCGCTCCTGGCAGTGCGGGACCTGCCAGGTCGACTTCTTCATGCCGGAGCGCTTCGACCTCACCTACACCGACCCCGAGGACGAGCAGCAGCGCCCGGTGATGATCCACCGCGCCCTGCTCGGCTCGATGGAGCGCTTCGCCGGGATCCTGATCGAGCACCACGCCGGCCGCTTCCCGGTCTGGCTGTCACCGGTCCAGGCGGCGATCCTGCCGGTCGCCGACCGCCACGTCGAGTACGCGGGCGCGGTCGCGGCCGAGCTTCGCGACGCCGGGGTCAGGGTCACCGTCGACGAGCGCTCGGAGTCGGTCGGCAAGAAGATCCGCGACGCCGAGCTCGGCCGCTACCCCTACATGCTGGTGGTCGGCGACCGCGAGCAGGAGGCCGGCGCCGTCGCCGTCCGCTCCCATGAGGACGGCGAGCTCGGGGCGATGCCGGTCGTCGATTTCGCCGCCCGGATCGCCACCGACAACGCGGGATGAGCGAGTTTTGGCCGCAGCGGCGCCCTGCCTCTATACTGGCCAGCACTTGATTGACGCCACGCCGAACAACATTTCGCGCCGCTGAGCGTCCCGTGGCCCCGTCCGATTACCTCGCCCTCTTGAAGATCCACCTCTTTTCCTAGTGCCGGTCCCTCGTAGGTTCGATCGGCGCCCCCCTGAGCGCGACACCACCCGGATCAACGACCGGATCCGGGTCCCGAAAGTGCGCCTGATCGGCGCCGACGGCGAGCAGCTCGGAATCGTCGACACTCCCGACGCCCTCAAACGGGCCCAGGATGCCGACCTCGACCTGGTCGAGGTGGCGCCGAACTCGAAACCGCCGGTCACCCGGCTGCTCGACTACTCGAAGTACAAGTACGAGCAGGAGCAGAAGCAGAAGGCCGCCCGCAAGCACCAGCAGCAGGTCAACGTCCGCGAGATCAAGCTCCGCCCGAAGATCGCCGACCACGACTATGAGACCAAGAAGGGCCACGTCGAGCGCTTCCTGCGCCAGCACAACAAGGTCAAGATCACGATCATGTTCCGCGGCCGCGAGCAGGCTCACCCCGAGCGTGGACGGGCGCTGCTGCAGCGCCTCTACGAGGACCTCGACGGGCTTGCCGTGATCGAGTCCGATCCGCTCCAGGAGGGCCGCAACATGAGCATGATGCTGGCCCCGAGCAAAGAGGTCACCAAGGCCAAAGAGGCCGAGGCCGCTACCGAGGCCTCGGCAGACGGAGACGCCGCAGAAGCCTGAGCCTCAGCCAAGGATGACGTCCGCGATCCGCTCGGCGGCGTGGCCGTCCCAGAACGGGGGAGGGTCAGGGCGGCCCGGGGGTCGCTCAGCCAGTGCCGCCGGGATCCCGGCGATCGCCGCCGGGTCGAGCCCGAGCAGGGTGTTGGTCCCAGCCCGGATCGTGACCGGGCGCTCGGTGTTGTCGCGCAGGGTGAAGCAGGGGACGCCGAGGTAGGTCGTCTCCTCCTGGATGCCGCCGGAGTCGGTGAGGACGGCCCCGGCGTCGGCGAGCAGCGAGAGGAACTCGATATAGCCGAGCGGCTCGACGAGCCTCAGGCCGGGATGCTCGGCCCCGACCTCCCCGAGCATCTTCCGGGTCCGTGGATGGACCGGGAAGACGACCGGCATCTCGGCGGCGACCGCCACCAGATTCGCCATCGTCTCGCCGAGCAGCGGCCCGTCGACGAGGGCGGGGCGGTGGAGGGTGACGAGCAGGAACCCGCCCGGCTCGACCCCGAGCTTCGCGGCGGCTGCGGCGGCGCGGATCCGATCCTCGAGCGCCGCCAGGGTGTCGATCATCGTGTTGCCGACGAAGTGCATGCGCTCGTCGCCGATCCCCTCGGCGCGCAGGTTCTCGATTGCCTCCTCGCTGTGGAGGAAGAGGTGCTGGGAGAGGACGTCGGCGACGATCCGGTTGATCTCCTCGGGCATCGTGCGGTCGAAGCTGCGCAGGCCGGACTCGATGTGCGCGACGGGGATCATGGCCTTGGCCGCGGTCAGCGCCGCGGCCAGGGTCGAGTTGACGTCGCCGGGCACGAAGACGAGGTCGGGTGTCTCCTCGGCGAGGACGGGCTCGAGCCGCTGCATCACCAGCGCGGTCTGCTCGGCGTGGCTTCCCGACCCGACCTCGAGCATGTGGTCGGGCTCGGGCACGCCGAGCTCCTCGAGGAAGACCTCGGACATCATCCGGTCGTAGTGCTGGCCGGTGTGGACGATGGCGTGGCGCCCGTCGGGGTCGCCGGCCCGCATGGCGGCGATCACCGGCGCGGTCTTGATGAAGTTCGGACGGGTGCCGACCACGTAGACGAATCGCATCGCGCGCCAGAGTACCTGCGGCGTTCAGATCAGGCGTCCGGTCTGCTTCAATACTCGTCGCGATGCCGAAGATGAAGACGCATTCCGGCGCCAAGAAGCGCTTCCGCAAGACCGCCAAGGGCAAGCTCCGTGGGCGGCGCGCGTTCTCGTCCCACATCCTCGAGAAAAAGTCGCCGAAGCGGAAGCGGCAAATGCGGCGCCCGGTCGAGATCGCCAAGCCCGATGAAGCGCGGATCCGGACCCTGCTCGGAGGCGGAAAGTGAGCCGGGTCAAGCGCTCTGTCCACGCCCGCAAGAAGCGGCGCAAGGTTCTGAAGGAAGCGAAGGGCTACTACGGCCGCAAGCATTCCTCCTACCGGTTCGCCAAAGAGCAGGTGCAGCGCTCGGGTATGTACGCATATCGCGACCGCCGCAACCGTAAGCGTGAGTTCCGGCGCCTCTGGATCACCCGGATCAACGCCGCCGCGAGGCTCGAGGGCATGAGCTACTCCGAACTGATCCACGGCCTCGGCAACGCCGGCGTCGAGGTCAACCGCAAGATGCTCGCCGACATCGCGGTCAACGACCGCGATGCGTTCCGCCGATTTGTGGAGCTCGCCCGGGAGGGTGCGGCCGCCTAGTCGCAGCCACACTCCGATTCCCAGGCGGGCCGCTTGATTTCAAGCGGCCCGTTGTCGTTCCAGGAGAAAACTCGACCAAACAGAAATCACCCAAGGATGATCACAAGCCCCCAGAACGAGAAGCTGAAGCTGGTCCGGAAGCTCCGCGAGCGCCGGCATCGCGATCGCCAGGGCCTGTTCATGACCGAGGGCGAGGACCTGCTCGACGCCGGTCGGGCCGCCGGGGCGCAGCCGAGCGTGGTCCTGACCGCGGCCGGCAGCGGGCTCGGTGGCGAGGAGGTCAGCGCCGAGCTGCTTGCCGATGTCTCGACCCTGGGATCCGGGACCCGGGCGATCGCGATCTGGCCTCTGCGCTGGGGCGACTCGGTCGATGCCCCATGCATCTACCTGCAGGGCGTCGCCGACCCCGGCAACGTCGGCGCGATCCTCCGCACCGCCACGGCGCTGCTCGGCGGCACGGTCGTGCTCGGCCCTGATTGCGCCGACCCCCACGGGCCGAAATCGGTGCGGGCGAGCATGGGCGCGATCTTCGCCCGGTCCCCGGTGCGCGCCGACGTCGAGGCGACGCCGGAGCCGCGGGCGGCGCTCGTGGCTCACGGCGGCGCCGGCATCGAGGCGCTCGAGGGCGCTGCGACGCTCTGCCTCGGCGCCGAGCGCGAGGGACTGCCGCAGTCGGTCATCGCGGCGTGCGAGAGGCGGGTGACGATTCCGCTCCGGCCCGGCGCCGCCGAGTCGCTCAACGTCGCCGCCGCGGCTGCAATTTCCGCTGAGCGCGTAGCGAGCGCAGCGTCGAAATCTGATTCATCGCAAGCGAGCAAGCGCGAACAATGATTTCCGGGATATCGTCGCGCGCGATGCGGGAGGCCAACGGAGATGCTTGATCGGATCGAGGAGATCAGGGCTGAGGCCGCAGCCGCGATCGAGGCCGCGAGCGGGACCGCCGAGCTCGAGGAGCTGCGGGTCCGCTACCTCGGCCGCAAAGCCGAGCTGACCTCGATCCTGCGCGGGATCGCGAGCCTCCCCGAGGAGGAGCGGGGGCCGGTAGGAGGTGGCGCCAACCGGGCGCGCCAGGAGCTCGAGTCGCTGCTCGAGAGCCGCGCCGCCGACCTCGACGCGACCGAGCTCGAGGGAAAGCTCGCCGAAGACCGCGTCGACGTAACCCTGCCCGGCTCGCCGGCGACGCCGGCCGGCCACCTGCACCTGATCACCCGCACGACCCGCCAGATCGAGGACGTGATGATCGGCCTCGGCTACCGGGTCATGGAGGGCCCCGAGGTTGAGCTCGACTACTACAACTTCACCTCCCTCAACCACCCCCCCGGGCACCCGGCCCGGATGCTCCAGGACACGTTCTACGTCCAGTCGGACCCCGAGGTCCTGCTTCGAACCCACACCTCGCCGGTCCAGACACGGGCGATGGAGACCGAGCCGCCGCCGATCTTCGTGATCATGCCGGGCAAGGTCTACCGCCGGGACTCCGACGCGACCCACAGCCCGATGTTCCATCAGGTCGAGGGGCTGGCGATCGGAGAGGGGATCACGCTCGCCGACCTCCAGGGGACGCTGGAAGAGATGCTGCGGGCGATCTTCGGCGAGGGACGCGAGGCCCGGATGCGACCTCACTTCTTCCCGTTCACCGAGCCGAGCGTCGAGTTCGACGTCTCCTGCTTTGCCTGCGAGGGGACCGGCCGGCTCGCCGGCGGCGAGCGCTGCGGGCTCTGCAAGGGGATCGGCTGGATCGAGGTCGGTGGGGCGGGGATGGTCGACCCCAACGTCCTCGGGTTCGTCGCCGACAACGGCTACGACCCCGAGCGGGTCCAGGGATTCGCCTTCGGGATGGGTGTCGAGCGGATCGCGATGCTCCGCCACGGAGTCCCCGACCTGCGCCGCTTCTTCGACAACGACGTCCGGATGCTGGAGCAGTTCCTCTGAGCCAATGCGAAGCGAACGTCGAAATCTGATTCCTCGTGAGCGGAGCATTGGCGAAAGCCGGTGCAGATGAGAGTCCCGTACTCATGGCTGCTTGAGCATTGCGACCCCGGGATCGAGGCCGAGGAGCTCGCCGTGCGCCTGGCGATGACCGGGACCGAGGTCGAGCGGGTCGTCGCGATCGGCCCGCCCGACGGCACCGGCTTCGTGATCGGGAGGGTGCTGACCTGCGAGTCCCATCCAAACGCCGACCGGCTCAGCGTCTGCACGGTCGACACCGGTGACACCGAACCGCGGACGATCGTCTGCGGGGCGCCGAACGTCGCCGCCGGCCAGACGGTCGCGGTGGGGCTGCCGGGGGCGACGATGCCCGGCGGGACCGAACTCGGCGAGGCCGAGCTCCGCGGCGTCACCTCCTCGGGAATGATCCTCTCCGCCGCCGAGCTCGAGATCGGCGAGGACTCCGACGGAATCATGGTCCTCGACGACGGCCTCGCGCCCGGGGCCCCGCTCGGCGAGACGCTGCCGCTCGGCGAGCGCGTGCTCGAGCTCGAGGTCACGCCGAACAGGGTCGACTGCTTCGGCGTCTACGGGATCGCCCGAGAGGTGCACGCGGTCACCGCCGCTCCGCTCGGTCCCGAGCCGTGGCACGACGATGCCCACGCCCACGGCGACGGCCGGGTCGACGACTACGCCTCTGTCACCGTCGAGGTCCCCGACCTCTGCCCTCGTTTCACCGCCCGGGTCTTCACCGACGTCGAGATCGCTCCCTCGCCGGCCTGGCTGCAGGCGCGACTCACCGCCGCCGGTCAGCGCCCGATCAACAACGTCGTCGACATCACCAACTACGTGATGCTGCTGACCGCACAGCCCCTGCACTCCTTCGACCTCGACCGCGTGCCCGACGGCGCCCTGACCGTGAGGGCAGCCGCCGAGGGGGAGACGATGACGACGCTCGACGGCGTCGAACGCGAATTCGACGCCGAGACCGTCCTCCTCTGCGACAGCAACGGCCCCTCGGGGATCGCCGGGATCATGGGCGGCCAGGTCTCCGAGGTCTCCGATGAGACGACCCGGGTGCTGCTCGAGGTCGCGAACTGGAACGGGACCAACATCCTCCGGACCTCGCGCCTGCTCGGCCTCCGCTCCGAGGCCTCCTCGCGGTTCGAGAAGCAGCTCCACCCCGAGCTCTGCATGCGGGCGCAGCGGATCGCCTCGCGGCTGATGGTCGAGCTCTGCGGAGCGAAGCTGGTGTCGGGGACGATCGACGTCGCCGCCGAGATCCCTCCACACCACCACATCGGCCTGCGCGAGGAGAGGGTCGAGGGGCTGTTGGGGATGAAGGTCGAGGAGCCCGAGCAGATCGCCTACCTCGAGCGGCTCGGCTTCGTAATCCACACCGCCCACGGCAAGCTCCTGGTCGAGGTCCCGCCCGACCGCCACAGCGACGTCACCCGCGAGGTCGACCTGATCGAGGAGATCGGCCGTATCCACGGCCTCGAGGAGCACCTGCCATCGACCCTGCCGTCGTCGATGGGCCAGGTCGGGGGGCTGACCCGGCCGCAGCGCCTGAGGCGCCGGGCCGAGGACGCGATGCGGGACCTCGGCTTCGACGAGATCGTCGGCTGGAGCTTCACCGATCCCGGCGAGGCGGGTCGCCTGCGGATCCCGGAGGGGGATCCGCGCGCCGGCGCGGTCGTGATCTCGAACCCGCTCTCCGAGGACCAATCGGTGATGCGGACGACGCTGCTCGGGTCGCTGCTCGGCGTCGCCCGCGGCAACCTTGCCCGCGGCGCCGAGCGGGTCGCCCTGTTCGAGTCCGGCCGGGTCTATCTGCCGCCCGACGGAAAGGGCGAGGGCCCGCTCGCCGGCGACTTCCCGGGCAACCGGCCGGCTCCGTTCCTCGAGCCCCATCGCCTTGGCTGCATCGCGGTCGGCGCGCTGGCGCCGGCCTCATGGCGGGGTGAAAGGGCCCCGGTCGACTTCTTCGCCCTCAAGGGCATCCTCGAGGGACTGGGGGCACGGCTCGGCGTCGAGCTCGCGTTCGAGCCCGCGGCTGAGCCGTTCCTGCACCCCGGTCGCTCGGCCGAGGTCCTGGTCGGGAGCGCCTCGGCGGGGTGGGTCGGGGAGGTCCACCCGCTGGTCTGCCGTGCCTGGGACGTGGACGCCGCGGCCGGGTTCGAGGTCGGGCTGGCCCCGCTCGTCGCCGCCTCGCCCGCCTGGGAGGAGGAGTTCGAGGACCTGACCACCCACCCCGCGGTGCTCCAGGACCTCGCCGTCGTCGTCGAGGACTCCGTTCCCGGCGCCGCGGTGCGTGCCGCGGTGCTTGAAGGAGGCGGTGAGCTCCTGACCTCGGCCGAGGTCTTCGACCTCTACCAGGGCGAGCAGCTCGGCGCGGGGCGCAAGAGCCTGGCGTTGCGGCTCGAGTTCCGCGCCGCCGACCGGACGCTCACCGACGAGGAGGTGGCGGGCCTGCGCGACTCGATCGCCGCCAAGCTCGGCGAGATCGGAGGAACGCTCCGTGAATGAGTCCGCCAGACAGCCGCTCGATGGCGATCCGGCGGCGCGGGTGCTGGTGGCCGGCGCCTCCGGGTTCACCGGTGCGCTCGCGGCGCAGATCGTCTGGCGCCACCCGCGCCTCGAGCTGGTGACGATCACCTCCCGCAGCGACGCCGGCGAGCGCCTCGACCGCCTCTACCCGCGCTACCGGGTCCCGCTCGAGCTGACCGAGCTCGATCTCGACCGGCTCGAGGGGATCGACGCCGCGATCGTCGCCTACCCGCATGGCGCCTCGGCGCCCACCGTCGCCGCGCTTCGCGGCCTCGGGGTCCTGGTGGTCGACCTCTCGGCCGACTTCCGCCTCCGCGACCTGCCGACCTACGAGCTCTGGTACGGGGAGCACGGCGCGCCCGAACTGCTCGAGAACTCCGTCTACGGCCTGACCGAGCTCTATCGCGAGGAGCTGAAGAGCGCTGAGCTGGTCGCCACTCCCGGCTGCTACCCGACGGCGAGCGTGCTCGGGCTGGCGCCGATCGCCGAGCGCGGCCTCCTCACCGACGTCGTGATCGACGCCAAGCAGGGCGTCTCCGGCGCCGGCCGCGGCGGGGGTGACGAGATGCACTACGTCTCGATGGACGAGAACGCCTTCGCCTACAGGACCGAGGGCCACCGTCACCGGCCCGAGATCGAACAGGAGCTGGCGGCCCTCGGCAGTGCGACGCCGGTCACGTTCGTCCCGCATCTGCTGCCGCTCGACCAGGGCGAGCTGACCAGCTGCTACGCGACGTTGAGCGAGCCGGTCTCAAGGGATGAGGTGCAGGCCCTCTACGCCGAGCGCTATGCGGACGAGCCCTTCGTCCACGTCGTCGAGCAGCCGCCGGGGCTGCGCGACGTCCGCGACACCAACGAGTGCCACGTCTACGTCACCGTCGAGGAGCGGGGGAGGGTGCTCGCCTTCTCGGCGATCGACAACCTCTGGAAGGGAGCATCGGGACAGGGTGTCCAGAATCTCAACCTGATGCTCGGCCTCAAGGAGACGGAGGGGCTCCGGTGAGCGCGGGGTTCTTCGGCTCGCGCTGGGTCGACCCGCCGCAGGGCGTCGAGGAGCACGACCCGGCTCAGCTCGCCCCGGGCTTCGCCGCGGGGGCCGTCGCCTGTGGGCTGAAGGAGAGCGGCAACACCGACGCGGCGGTGGTGATCGCCGGCTCGGAGGGAGTTTCCTCGGCCCTGCTGCTGACCCGGAACGCCGCCGCCGCGGCGCCGGTCCGGCTCTGCCGCGAGAATGTCGACTTCGGCGCGATCCGCGCCGCCGCGGTCAAGGCCGGCAACGCCAACGCCGCGACCGGCGAGCAGGGGATGCGCGACGCGGTCGCGATCCAGCGGGCCGCCGCCGAGGAGCTCGACCTCGACCCCTCGGCGGTCGCGATCGCAGCGACCGGGAAAATCGGCGAGGCGCTGCCGATGGACAGGGTTCTCGACGGCGTCCGTCGGGCCGCCGGCGTGGTCCGTCCCGACGGGGGCGCCGAGTTCGCCGAGGCGATCATGACCACGGACTCCGGCCCGAAGCGCTGCAGTGTCAGCTGCGATGGCGTCACCCTCTCGGCCCAGGCCAAGGGCGCCGGGATGATCCAGCCCGGCTTCGCGACGATGCTCTGCTTCGTCCAGACCGACGCCGTCCTCGACGGCCCCTATGGCGCCGAGGCGGCCCTGCGCGAGGCGGTCGACGCGTCCTTCGAGCGGATAACGGTCGACGGCCAGATGAGCACCAACGACCTGGTTCTGCTGCAGGCGAGCGGCGAGTCCGGCCGGCCGTTGCCCCAGGGCTTGCTGGACGCGGTGCTGCTCCAGCTCGCCCTGATGATCGTCGCCGACGGCGAGGGCGCGACCCGGGTCGGGTGCGCCCGCGTGACCGAGGCGGCGACCCAGGAGGAGGCGGAGCGGGCCGCCCGCGCGATCGCCAACTCGCCACTGGTGAAGACGGCGCTGTTCGGGCACGACCCGAACTGGGGCCGGGTCGCCCAGGCGGCGGGGATGGCGCTTGCCGGCGAGGAGGTCGATGAGCTCGGGCTCGACCACATCGACGCTTCGGAGTTCGCCGGGGAGGGAACCGAGGTCGAGGTCTCGCTGCGGCTGGGACGCGGCGACCACGCCGCCAACGTCTGGTTCTCGGACCTCGGCTACGAGTACGTTCGAATCAACGCGGAGTACACGACCTGAGAGGAGAAGGTGAGCACCAACGTCGACACACTGCTCGAGGCGCTCCCCTACATAAGGGAGTTCCACGGCCGCACCGTGGTGATCAAGTACGGCGGCTCGGCGATGCGCGACGAGGCGCTTCGCGAGGGCTTCGCCACCGATGTCGTCCTCCTCAAGTACGTCGGCCTCAACCCGGTGATCGTCCACGGCGGCGGCCCCGAGATCACCGAGTACATGGAGCGGCTCGGGCTCGAGGTCCGCTTCCACGAGGGGCTCCGCGTCTCCGACCCCGAGACGGTCGAGGTGGCCCGGATGGTGCTGCTCGGGAAGGTCAACTCCGACATCGTCCAGCGGATCAACCGTCACGGCCAACCCGCGGTGGGGCTCTCCGGCCAGGACGGCTCGCTGTTCGGCGCCTCGCCGGTCCCGAATGCCGAGCAGGTCGGGTTCGTCGGCGCGATCGACCGCGTCGACGTCGACGTCCTCAACCACATCGCCGCCGACTACATCCCGGTCGTCGCCTCCTCGGCCTCCGACCGCGAGGGCAACGCCTACAACGTCAACGCCGACGAGGCAGCCGGCAAGGTGGCCGCCGCGCTCCGCGCCTACAAGGCGATCTTCCTCACCGATGTCGTCGGCTGGCTCGCCGACCCCGACGACGAGTCCTCGCTGACATCGCGGGCGACCGTCGCCGAGGTCGAGGAGAAGCTCGACGGGATCGACGGTGGGATGCGGCCGAAGCTCGCCGCCTGCGTCGACGCGATCGGCGGCGGCGTCCAGTCGGCGCACATCATCGACGGCCGCCGGCCGCACAGTCTCCTGCTCGAGCTCTTCACCGACGCCGGGATCGGCACCATGGTGACGTCATGAGCGCGGAGCGAGCAAGCGTGCATCTCTGGCTCTTCGCGCCGCGAGCGAAGCGCGAGGATTTGTCATGAATCTGACCGAGCTGCAGGGGCTCGAGGAGCGCTACCTGATGCGCACCTACCGCCGCGCCGGGGTCGAGTTCGTCCGCGGCGAGGGCGCACTGCTGTGGACCTCCGACGGCAAGGAGTACCTCGACTTCCTCGCCGGGATCTCGGTCTGCTCGGTCGGCCACTGCCATCCCGACCTGGTCGAGGCCGTCCGCGAGCAGGCCGGGCGGCTGATGCACACCTCGAACCTCTTCTATACCGAGCCGATGGTGCGGCTCGCCGAGCGGCTCGCGGAGTCGAGCCTGGGGGGCAGGGTCTTCTTCTCGAACTCCGGCACCGAGGCCAATGAGTGCGCGATCAAGATCGCCCGCAAGCACGCCCACGGCCGCGGTGTCTCCTCGCCGACGATCGTCAGCTTCAAGGGCGACTTCCATGGCCGCACCTATGGCTCGCTGTCGGCGACGCCCGGGCTGGCTGCGAATCCGGCGCTGGGCCCGATGCTCGAGGGCTTCAGCTCGGTTCCGTTCGACGACCCAGATGCGCTCCGGGCGGCCGTCGACGAGAGCACCGCCGCGGTCCTGATCGAGCCGATCCAGGGCGAGGCCGGCATCTATCCGCTGAGCGAGGAGTCGCTTCTTGCCGCGCGCGAGGCGTGCGACGCCGTCGGAGCGCTGCTGATCCTCGACGAGATCCAGACCGGGGTAGGACGGACGGGATCGCTCTGGGCCTACCAGCAGACGCCCGTCCGCCCCGATGTGATGACCAGCGCCAAGGCGCTCGGCGGCGGCCTCCCGATCGGGGCCTGCATCACCAACCCCGACGCCGGCTCGGTGCTCGAGCCGGGCGACCACGGCTCGACCTTCGCCGGCGGTCCGGTCGCCTCCGCCGCCGCGCTGGCCGTGCTCGACATCGTCGACGACTCGACGCTGTTGCGAGCGGTCCGCGATCGCGGCCGCCGGCTCCGCAAGGGGCTGGCCGCGCTCGACGGCGTGCGCGAGGTGCGCGGCAGGGGTCTGATGATCGGCGTCGGGCTCGAGGACGGCCTCGACTCGGCGACAATCACCGCCGACCTGCTCGAGCGCGGACTCGTGGTCAATGCGCCTGAGAGTGAAAGCCTGCGCCTATTGCCCCCGTTGATTGTGGAGCCGCAACAGATCGAGCGTGCGATCGAGCTGATTGGCGAATCGCTCCTAACCTACGACAGAGAATGAGCGCGCGAAAGAACGACAAGTCCACTCAAGCCGGCTCCGGCGCCGTCGGCGATGCCGCCCAGCGACTGGCGACGATCGTCGAGGCCGCCGAGCAGGCCGCAGCCTCGGTGATAGATGACGCCGAAAGGCAGGCTCGCCAGCGCCTGGAGGAGGCCGAGGCGCGCGCCAACCGACTTGTCGCCGAAAGACTGCGACTGCATGCCGATGAGCTCGACCCGCCGGATCACGGAGTGGCGCCGCAACGTCCGATGCTCCGGCCGGTGCAGACCGACGAGCAGACTGCGCCCGAGGACGCGACGACATCGCGGGGGCAGGGAGAGGCCGGCGCGAGGCTGCTGGCCACCCAGATGGCCGTATCAGGGGCGAGCCGCGAGGAGATCGCGGAGCGCCTCCGGATCGGCTGCGGGATCGAGGACCCGGGGCCTCTGCTCGAGGCTGTCCTCGGCTTCGAAGACTGATAAGACTGGGTCGTGCACGACGACCCGACCAGGGTGATGGGGCAGCCGCCCGATCGCAACGGTGGCGACGGCGACGGTGGCCGGCCGCACGGCAACGTGCGGCTGCTCGTCGCGGGGCTGATCGCGGTGATCGTCGGCCTCGTGATCGCGGTCATCGTCATCGCCGGCGGCGACAGCGGCAGCGACACGACCTCGGCTCCGACCGAAGCCAGCAGCATCTCGGTCGAATCGACGGAGTCGACCGGCACGACCGAGGAATCCACCGAATCGACGGAGCCGACGACCGAAGAAGAAGGGCCCACGACCCCGACCACGGAAACGCCCGAACCGGGCGAAGAAGGGGAAAGCGGCGGGCTCGAAGCGCCTTGAGCGGCGCGCCCCGCACAGCGACGTACGAGGCCGACCCAGCGGAGGTCGAGCGCGTCCTGCTCCTCTACTCGGGGGGGCTCGACACGAGCGTGATGCTGAAGTGGATCCAGGAGCACTACGAGGCGGAGGTCGTCTGCCTCACCGTCAACCTCGGCCAGCCGGGCGAGGACTACGGGGTGATCGAGGACAAGGCGAAGCGCCTCGGCGCGCTCGAGTGCCACGTCGTCGATGCCCGCGAGCGGTTCGCCTCCGACTTCGTCGTCCCGGCGATCAAGGCCAACGCGGTCTACGGCCTCGGCTACCCGCTGTTCACCGCCCTCGGCAGGCCGCTGATAGCCGAGCTTGCGGTCGAGTACGCGCGGCGGACCGGCTGCGACACGATCGCCCACGGCTGCACCGGCAAGGGCAACGACCAGGTCCGGATCGAGGCGACGGTCGCGACCCTCGCCCCCGAGCTGCGGACGATCGCCCCGGTCCGCTCCTGGGAGATGGGCCGGGAGGAGGAGATCGCCTACGCGCGTGAGCACGGAATCCCGGTCAAGGGGGGGACGGAGACAGCGCCCTACTCGATCGACGACAACCTCTGGGGCCGCTCCTCGGAGGGCCGCTGGATCGAGGACCTCGACCACCCGCCCGAGGACGATGTCTTCCAGCTCGTCACCCGCCCCGAGGATGCCCCGGATGAGGCGGAGACGATCACGGTCGAGTTCGAGGCCGGCGTCCCGGTCGGCCTCGACGGCGAGCGGCTCGCCCTGGTCGAGCTGCTCGAACGGGTGGCGCAGATCGGCTGCCGCCACGGGATCGGGATCGTCGATCACATCGAGGACCGGATCGTCGGGCTCAAGGTCCGCGACATCTACGAGGTCCCGGCGGCGGCGATCCTCCTCACTGCGCACGCCGAGCTCGAGAAGCTGGTCGGGACGATCCACCAGAACCAGCTCAAGCCCGACCTCGACCGCCGCTGGGCCTACCTGGTCTACGCCGGGCTCTGGTGGGAGCCTCTAAGGTCTGACATAGACGCCTTCATGGATGCCGCCAACGCACAGGTGACCGGTTCGATCGGCCTCAAGCTCTACAAGGGCAGCGCCCGGGTCATCACACGCTCCTCTCCGAACGCGGTCTACGACGCCCAGCTCGCCTCCTTCGCCGAGTCGGGCGGCCTCTTCTCGCAGGCGGCCTCACCGGGGTTCATCGAGCTCTGGTCGCTGCAGTCGCGGATGGCGCACCGGATCCGAGAGAGGGGAGGCGGATAGTTGATGTATGCGCTGATCGGCCGTCTGGTCGTCAAAACCGGCATTTTCTACCTGCGTGCCAACTACTCGCGTCAGATCCGAATCGGTGCCGGCGTCGCCACGCTCGTGATCGGTGCCGCGGCCGCCTACCTCGCATCCAGAGACGTCCCCGAGGGCTGACCGACCCGCAAGATCCGTTGCGGCTTATGGTCGACCTGTGAGGGTTTGCTCACAGTCTCCGTTACCCTCGCCGGTCGCGTGCGGCGAATCCCTGCAATTGCTCTGCTTCTATTGGCCATGCTCGCCGCCGCCACGGCGCATGCGGCCGGCCTCGGCGCGCTTCGTGACCGCGTCGCGCAGGCCCAGACCGAGGCGGGGGAACTCGCGGGGGAGATCCGCGCGACCCAGGAACAGCTCTCCGTCGCCAAGCAGCGAGCCGATGCGGCCGCGGCCCGCGAGGCGAAGCTGAGCGCGCTGCTGGCGACCGGGCAGGAACGTGCCGCCCGGCTGGCGGCGAAGGTCGCCCGGACCCGGCAGCACCTGGAGGCCGAACGCCGGCGTCTGAGGCGGGCCCGGCGGGCCCTCGCGCAGCGCCTGGTCGACATCTACATGAGCGGATCGCCCGACACCGCCAGCGTGATCCTCGCCTCCTCGGACTTCGACGAACTCGCGGCTCGCACCGAGTACCTCGACCGGATTCAGACCTCCGACACCGAGCTGGCCGAACGGGTCGAGGAAGTCCGCGACGCCGTCAAGCAGGGCCTGGAACGGGTCGCGGCGCTGAAGGCGCGGGTCGTCGCCTACAACGAACGGCTCGCCGCCGCCCGGGACGAAGTCGCCTCGGTCCGCAGCCAGGCCGCGGCGGCGTCGTCGCGGCTCGCGTCGCTGAACGCGGCCCGCGAGTCCTCGTTGGCGGAGCTGAGGACGAGCATCGGCCAGTGGGTGAACGAGATCGAGGCCGCCGAAGCCGCCAGCCGGGCCGAAGCCGAAGAAACCGTCGGCCGCTGGCTCGGGGGTCCCTACTCGATCCCGACCTACATTGTGATGTGCGAGTCCGGCGGCAATTACGGGGCGGTCAACGCCTCCGGCGGCGCCGGTGGCGCGTACCAGATCCTTCCCTCGACCTGGGCGCTCTACGGCGGCCAGGGGGCCCCTCAGGACGCCCCGAAGGAAGAACAGGATCGGATCGCCGCCGAAATCTGGGCCGACTCCGGCGGCAGCGCCTGGGTCTGCGCCGGCTGAACCCGGGGGTCGGGTCCGAGGCCGCCGTTACGTTGCTGGCGGTTTGCGCCGGCTTCGTCCCCACCTCAGCTACGCCAACGTGATGGCGACGGTCGCCGTCATCCTCGCCCTCGGCGGCGCCTCGGCGTTCGCCGCCTCGCAGCTCGGCAAGAACGTCGTCAAGTCGCGAAACCTCGCGCCCAACGCCGTCAAGACCGCCGACATCGCCAAGAACGCGGTCAAGCGGGTGAAGATCGCACCGGGCACGGTCGATGACTCCCGCCTCGCCAACTCCTCGGTCGGCACCAACAAGCTCCTCGCCGGCGCGGTCACCACCGGCAAGCTCGCCTCCGGAGCGGTCGCCGAAGGCAACCTGTCCTCCGGCGTGCAGGGCAAGCTCAATGCCCTGCAGCCCGGCGGCACCGTCCGGGTCGATGCGACGAGCTCGCTCGAAAGCGCCGCTCCCGCCTACACGCTGATCCAGCGCGGGCCGTTCACGGTCTACGGGAAATGTTTCACTGGCGGAGGGCTGCAGGCGCGGGTCTATGCGGCCACCAGCGCCGCCGGTGCCCTGATGCTCGGCGGCGGCGCCTACGACTTCCCGGGCGGGAACCCGAACGGCTACCTCAACCCCAACACGCCGGAGAACAAACGGATCATCGGCCAGTCGGGCGTGGCGATCCCGACCGCGGGCCAGGCCCTGGCGGCGGCCGCGACCCTGATCCTCGGCACGACCAACATCCAGGTCGGAGTGACCGGGTTCGTCAAGGGCGCCGAAGTCGCCAGCGACTCGAACAACTACGGCGGCGGCGGAGCCCGCTGCCTGTTCAACTCCTACCTCATCATCACCGCCTGATCGGTCTCCCAAACTGGGGGAAGTCCGCTCGGTCCGCGCGCCTTTCGTGACCTTGGCATCTGCCTCGATTGGCATGATCGGCCCATGAGCGCGGAGAGAGCCAAATGAGCGAAATCTGGTTCCTCGCGCAGCGAGCGAAGCGCGAACCGTTGCTATCCCCGTGAGCAACCCCTCGGCCGTCCATCTCCACGCCCACAGCGAGTACTCGCTGCTCGACGGAGCCTGCAAGATCGACGCGATGGCGGAGCGGGCCGCGGAGCTCGGGCAGCCGGCCCTTGGGCTCACCGACCACGGGGTGATGAACGGAGCGGTCGACCTCTACAAGGCCTGCAACAAGCATGGGATCAAGCCGATCGTCGGCCTCGAGGCCTACTTCGTCGAGGACCGCAAGGCGGTCAGGGACCAGGTCCGCTACGAGCGCAACCACCTGACGCTGCTGGCGGAGAGCGACGCCGGCTTCGCCAACCTGGTCCAGCTGACCTCGGCCGGCTTCCTCGAGGGGTTCTCGCGCGGCAAAGCCAACGTCGACATGGAGCTGCTCGCCAGGCACTCCGAGGGAGTGATCGTCCTCACCGGGTGCCTGCAGTCGCGCTTCTGCCGCCGCCTGGTCGAGGAGCGGCGCGACGACGCCCGCGCCCACGTCGACGACCTGATCCAGGCCTTCGGCCCCGAGCAGGTCTACTTCGAGGTCCAGAAGAACGGGATCGACGAGCAGGAGAGGGCAAACCGCGGCATCGTCGAGATCGCCCGCGAGGTCGGCCGACCGCTGGTCGGCACCGCCGACGTCCACTACCTGCGCCGCGAGGACTTCGACAACCATGCGGCGCTCCTCTGCGTGCAGACCAAATCGACGCTCGAGGCGCCGAAGATGAGCTTCGACACCAACGAGTTCTTCCTCAAGAGCAACGAGGAGATGCACGAGTCCTTCGGCGAGTGGCCGGAGGCGATCGCCAGCACGGTCGAAATCGCCGAGCGCTGCCGGGTCGACATCGAGCTCGGGAAGCTGCTGCTGCCGCGCTACCCGACGCCGGACGGATCCGAGCCCGAGCAGATGCTGCGCAGGCTGGCCGGCGAGGGGCTGCGCGAGCGCTACGGCGACCCGGTCCCGGCCGAGGCGATCGAGCGGCTCGAGTTCGAGCTCGGGGTGATCGAGGAGATGGGCTTCTCCTCCTATTTCCTGATCGTCTGGGACTTCGTCCGCTACGCGAAGGAGAGCGGAATCGCGGTCGGGCCCGGGCGCGGGTCCGCCGCCGGCTCGATCGTCTCCTACGTTCTCAACATCACCGACCTCGACCCGCTCGCCAACGAGCTGCTGTTTGAGCGCTTTCTCAACCCCGGCCGGAAATCGATGCCCGACATCGACATCGACTTCTCGGTCCGCGGGCGCGAGCGGATGATCCGCTACGTCGGCGAGAAATACGGTCGCGAATCGGTCGCCCAGATCATCACCTTCGGCAAGATGGCGCCGCGCGCCGCGACCCGCGACGCCGCCCGTGTCCTCGGCTATGACTACGCGACCGGGGACCGCCTCGCGAAGCTGATTCCCGAGCCGATCATGGGCCGCAGCCCGTCCTTTGCCGAATGCCTCAAGTCCGGCCAGGACCTGAAGCAGGTCTACGACGCCGAGCCCGACGCGAAGAAGATCGTCGACGTCGCCCAGGGGCTCGAGGGGATCATCCGCAACAACTCGATCCACGCGGCGGCGGTGGTGATCGCCGACCGGCCGCTGCAGGAGATCGTCCCGCTGCAGCTCGCCGAGGACCGCAGCGCGCCCGGTGGCGGCGCTGGGGCCGGCGGCGGCAAGACCGAGCGCCAATACAAGATCGTGACCCAGTACTCGATGGGCCCGATCGAGGAGATGGGGCTGCTGAAGATGGACTTCCTCGGCCTCCGCAACCTCGACGTGATCGAGGACGCGATCGACATCATCGAGCGCTCGCGCGGCGAGCGGATCGACATCGAAGGGATCCCGGTCGACGATTCCAGGACCTACGAGATGCTGGCCGGGGGCGACTCGACCGGCGTCTTCCAGTTCGAGTCCGACGGGATGCGCGAGGCGTTGCGCAAGGTCAAGCCGACCGAGTTCGCCGACCTCGTTGCCCTCGGCGCCCTCTACCGACCCGGCGCGATGGCCTACATCCCCGCCTACGCGAAGGGCAAGCAGGATCCCTCCTCGGTCCGCTATCCCGATCCGCGCCTGCGGGCAATCACCGAGGAGACGCACGGCTGCGTCATCTACCAGGAGCAGCTGATGGAGATCGCCCGCTCGATGGCCGGCTTCTCGGGCGCCCAGGCGGACGATCTCCGCAAGGCGATCGGCAAGAAGAAGCGCGACCTGATGGCGACGATGAAGGACCAGTTCATGCAGGGCCTCGAGGAATCCGGAACCTCGGCCGGCGTCGCCAAGGACCTCTGGAAGCTCAACGAAGCGGCCGCCGACTACTCGTTCAACAAGTCCCATGCCGCCTGCTACGGGCTGATCTCCTACCGCACCGCCTACCTCAAGGCCAACTACCCGGCCGAGTACATGGCGGCGGTGATCTCCTCGGTGATGAACACCAAAGACAAGGTGCCCTTCTTCGTCAACCGCTGCGAGGAGATGGGGATCGACGTCCTGCCGCCGGATGTCAACTCCTCCGACCACAGCTTCGTCGTCAGCGAGAACGCGATCCGGTTCGGGCTGGACGCGGTCAAGAACGTCGGCCACTCGGCGGTCGAGGCGATCATCCGCGCCCGCGAGGAGACGCCGATCGCCTCGATCTGGGACTTCTGCGAGCGGGTCGACGCGCGCGCCGTCAACAAACGCGCGATCGAGTGCCTGATCAAGTGCGGGGCCCTCGACTCGACCGGCGCGACCCGCCGGGGGATGCTCGAGGCTCTGCCCGCCGCTCAGTCGGCCGGCCAGAAGGCGCAGGAGGACGCACAGCTTGGCCAGGGCTCGATCTTCGACTTCGCCGAGCCCGCGGCCGACGACGGGGTCAAGGCCGGCGCCCACCAGCACCGGCCGCCGATCTCGGCGGTCGAGTTCGACCGCGCGGCGCTGCTCGCGCTCGAGAAGGAGACACTCGGCACCTACCTCTCCTCACATCCGCTCTCCGAGGTCCGCGAGGCGCTCCGGGCCCGGGTCGACTGCCCGATCGCCGACCTCGCGCGCAGGGCGGACGGCTCCTGGGTCACCGTCGGCGGCATCGTCACCGAGGCGAAAAAGATCCGGACCAAGAGCGGGACCCAGATGATGTTCGCGACCCTCGACGACGTCGAGGGCCAGATCGAGATGCTCGTCTTCAAGGTCGACCAGTCCGAGAGCGCCGCGGTGATCGAGCCCGACGCCGTGGTTCTGGTCCGCGGCCGGATCGACCACAAAGACCGCGGCGAGACCAAGCTCGTCGTTCAGGAGGCGGAGCGGTTCGAGCCCGACCACGCGGAGATCGCCGCCGCCGGGACCCCGGCCGGCCCACTGAAGCTGACGATCGACGCGGCGACGCTGCACGGCCGTCCCGGCATCGTCGACGAGCTCAAGGAAGTGCTCGTCCACCACAAGGGAGATGCCGACGTCCTGCTCGCGATCAGCGGCGCCGAGGGCGGGCCGAAAGAGCTGCGGCTCGGGAACGGCTACCGGGTCCGGCCCTCGAATGGCCTGCGGGCCGAGCTCGACCATGTCCTCGGCCCCAATGCGTTGGCTGCCTGAGCCGCACCGTCCCTAGACTTCTCTCATGCCGGTTACCCGCGAGAAGACTGGTGAGTGTCGCCAGTGCCGTGCCTTCTGCGACAAGATGATCGAGCCGCGGGGCTGCGTCGAGCTCGGGTGCCGCTATCTCTACAGCTTCGTCGACGCCCTGACCGGCACCCAGTACGTGGGCTGCATGCAGGAGGTCTTCGGGGCCAAGGTCGAGCTCGATGCGGTGCAGCAGCCGGGCGGATTCGGCGGAGTGAAGATGACCGGCGACGCTCTGCCGCACTGCCAGTTCTCGATCGAGCGGGCCTACGAGGGCCGGGGCTCGAGCTACGACTGCGTCAACCGCCGCTTCTTCGACTGCTCCGACGAGGGGCAGGAGGGCCTGCGGGCCTTCGACCTGCGCGACGTCTGAGCGCCCCGTTTCGACATAGACACGATTCCGTGTACCATCCCGCGATCCATGAGGGCGGAGCGCGAAATTTCAGATGAGTGAGCCGGCGGCTGTGGTGGAGGCGGAGGACCTCGCCGCGGAAGCGGCGGGGGGCGGCGGCGCCGAGGGCCCTCAGTTCACGCTCGAGCTGAATCAGGACCAGAAGGACATCCGCGAGTGGGTGCACGGCTTCGCGGAGAACGTCGTCCGACCTGCCGCATCGGAATGGGACGAGCGCGAGGAGACACCGTGGCCGGTGATCCAGGAGGCCGCCAAGATCGGCCTCTACGGGTTCGAAGGCCTGGCCCAGTTCTGGGCCGACGAGACGGGGCTGACGCTCCCGATCGTCAATGAGGAGTTGTTCTGGGGCGACGCCGGCATCGGCATGAGCATCTTCGGAACCTCGCTGGCTGTCGCCGCGATCTTCGGGCAGGGAACCCCGGAGCAGTTGGGTGAGTGGATCCCGCAGTGCTTCGGCACCGCGGACGAGCCGAAGGTGGCTGCCTTCTGCTCATCGGAGCCGGATGCGGGCTCCGACGTTTCAGCGATCCGCACCACCGCGAAGTACGACGAGGCCAAGGACGAGTGGGTCCTGAACGGCCAGAAGGCGTGGGCGACCAATGGGGGAATCGCCGACGTTCACGTCGTCATTGCGAGCGTGGACCGCGAGCTGGGATCTCGCGGCCACGCCGCATTCGTGGTCCCACCGGGGACTGAGGGGTGCGAGCAGGGCGCGAAGGTCAAGAAGCATGGCCTTCGCGCCTCGCACACCGCAGCCGTCCACCTCGACGACTGCCGGGTGCCGGGGTCCTGCCTGATGGGCGGGAAGGAGAAGCTCGACGAGCGGCTCGCGCGGGTCCGCGAGGGCAAGAAGTCGAAATCTCAGGCCGCGATGCAGACCTTCGAGGCGAGCCGCCCCACGGTCGGCGCCCAGGCGGTCGGTATCGCCCGTGCGGCCTACGAGTACTCGCTCGGGTACGCCAAGGAGCGCGAGCAGTTCGGCCGGCCGATCATCGAGAACCAGGCGATCGCCTTCGCGCTCGCCGACATGAAGCTCGAGATCGACGCCGCTCGGCTGCTGGTCTGGCGCGGCGCCTGGATGGGGAGATCCGGCCAGACCTTCGAGAACGCCGAGGGCTCGATGGCGAAGCTGAAGGCCGGAGAGGTCGCCGTCTGGGTGACCGAGCGGGCGATCCAGATCCTCGGCGGCAATGGCTACACCCGCGAGTTCCCGGTCGAGCGGATGCACCGCGACGCCAAGATCTACACGATCTTCGAGGGAACCTCCGAGATCCAGCGCCTGGTCATCTCGCGCGCGATCTCCGGCATGCAGATCAGGTAGCGCGGGCCTTCAGTCCGGACTTGCGCAGCCTCTTCGCGGCCTGCACTTCTTTGCGATCTGGACCTTTCTTCCTCGGCCCCGGCGTCTCCAGCGTCGCCGGCAGCCCCTCGAACCGCGGCTCCGAGAGGAACGCTGCCAGGCCGCGTTTGCCCATCTCGCCCTTGCCGATGTTGGCGTGGCGGTCGCGGCAGGAGCCGAGCGGGGCGGCGGCGTCGTTGACGTGGAGGCAACGCAGCCGCTCGAGGCCGACCTTGGCGTCGGCTTCATCGACGATCTCGCCGAGATGCTTCGGGGTCGGTGACGTCGTAGCCCTGGACGAAGAGGTGGCAGGAGTCGAGGCAGAGACCGAGCCTCGCGCCGCCCCCGGCGAGCTCGATCAGCTCCGCGGTCTGGTCGAAGTCGCGGCCGAGCAGGCCCTTGTGGCCCGCGGTCTGCTCGAGCAGCAGCGGGCAGCTCTCGCTGTCGTCGAGGGCGGCGGCGATCACCTTCGCGGCACGCTTCATCGAGGCTCCGAGCGGCTCGCCTTTCTGGGCGCCGGGGTGGAGGACGACGCCGTTGGCGCCGATCGCGTCCCCGATCCGCAGCGCGTGGGTCAGCGACGCCAGCGACTTCTTGCGCAGCTCCCTGTCTTTCGTCGCGCAGTTGATCAGGTAGACCGCGTGGATCACCACCGCGTCGACCGGCGAGGCGTCCATTGCCTCACGGAAGGCGGCGAAGTCCTCGTCCCCGTAGCGGGTCGGCCGCCACATCCGCGGGCTCTGGTTGAAGATCTGGATCGATTCGCAGCTGAGCTCGGTCCCGCGCTCGATCGCGTTGGACAGACCCCCGGCAGTCGAGACATGCGCTCCGATCAGCATCGGCGTGCACTCTATGGAGCCGACGGGGTGATCGGCGCGCCTAGACTCAGGTCGATGCCCGAGCCCCGCGTCGAGTTCCTCTGGTGGAGTGGCTGCCCGTCTTGGGAGCGCGGGATCTCCGAGCTGCGCGATGCGATGGGCGAGCTCGGCTTCGACCCCGCCGCGATCGAGCTGCGCGAGATCGAGACCGAGGACGATGCCGCCCGCGAGTCCTTCGTCGGCTCGCCGACGATTCGGGTCGACGGCGTCGACGTCGCCGACGCGGCCCCCGACGGTGGATCGCCGCTCACCTGTCGTGTCTACCGGCGCCGCGACGGCCGTCCCTCGCCGCTGCCCGACCCCGAGGACCTCCGCGCGGCGCTAGGTTCCCAAGCATGAGCGCGCCCGAGTTCGACCTGCCGGCGACCGACGACGAGCGCCACTCCCTGTCGGGGTCCGGCGCCGCGGCCACCATCGTCTACTGGACCTGCAACCACTGCCCCTACGCGCTCGCCTGGGAGGACCGCATGCACGCCGTTTCGCGCGACTACGCGGGCCGCGGCGTCCGCACCCTGGCGATCAACTCCAACGACTCCGATCGCTATCCGGCCGACTCGCCGGCGGCGATGGCCGAGCGGGTGGCGGCCGAGGACTGGCCCCATCCCTACCTCCACGACGAGAGCCAGGATGTCGCCCGTGCCTGGGGCGCCGAGCGGACCCCGCACGTCTTCGTCCTCGACTCCGACCTCGACGTCCGCTACGAGGGCGCTCCTGACGACGACTACGAGGACCCCTCCCGCGACGCGGCCTGGATCCGGGAGGCCCTCGATGCAATTCTCGCGGGCGAGAACGTGCCGCAGGCGAAGACCGACGCGGTCGGCTGCACGATCAAGTGGCGGTAGGGATGCGGGTCAGGTTCGCTCCCTCGCCGACCGGGGCGCTGCACATCGGCGGCGCCCGGACGGCCCTCTACAACTGGCTGGCGGCGCGCCACTCCGACGGCGAGCTGGTGCTGCGGATCGAGGACACCGACCGCGAGCGCTCGACGCCCGAGAACGTCGAGCAGATTCTCGACGCCCTGCGCTGGCTCGAGCTCGACTGGGACGAGGGGCCGATCTCACAGGCCGAGCGCAGCGCCGCCCACGAGGCGGCCCTGGCGCGCCTGCTCGAGTCCGGCGCCGCCTACCGCGACACCGCCACCGCCTCCGACGTCGAGGCCTGGAAGGCCGAGCACGGAGCCAGCCGCGGTTATCGCGGCAGCGCCAGTGAGGAGGCAAGCGCCGCGGTCCGCCTCCGGGTCCCGGACGATGGCGAGACCGTCGTCGAGGACACGATCAGGGGCCCGGTCAGTTTTCCCAATCGCAGCCACGACGACTTCGTGATCGCCCGCGGTGACGGCACGGTTCTCTACAACTTCGCGGTCGCGGTCGACGACGCCGAGATGGGGATCACCGATGTGGTTCGCGGCGACGACCATCTCTCGAACGCGCCGAAGCAGCTTCTCGTCCTCGAGGCGCTCGGCCACGAGGCCCCAAGCTACGCGCACCTGCCGCTTCTCCACGGGCCAGACGGGCGCAAGCTCTCCAAGCGCCACGGCGCGGCCTCGGTCCAGGAGCTCCGCGACGCCGGCTACCTTCCGGCCGCGGTCCGCAATTACCTGGCGCTGCTCGGCTGGGGAGCCGACGACTCGACGCTGATGTCGACCGAGGAGCTGGTGCGGCGCTTCCGGGTCGAGGACGTCGGCCGCGCCGCCGCGATCTTCGACGAGAAGAAGCTGCGCTGGATCAACGGCCGCTACATGAGGGAGATGCCGACGGCGCAATACGCCGCGGCGGTCGCCACCCATCTCGGCCGCGAGCTCGACGACCGGCTGCGGGCGGCCTGCGAGATCGCCCAGGAGAAAGCCCAGACCCTGGAGGAGGTCTGGGCGCTGATCCGGTTCCTGTTCGAGCCGCCGATCGACGATGAGAAGGCCTGGCGCAAGACGATGAAGGAGAACGCGCCCGACCTGCTCGGCGCCGCCCGGGAGGCGCTCGCGGGCTGCGAGAAATTCGACGCCGGCGCGGTCGAGGGGGCGCTGAGCCCACTCCCCGAGAAGCTGGGCGTGGGGGCGGGCAAGCTCTATCAGCCGATTCGGGTCGCGATCACCGGAACCACCGTCTCACCCGGGATATTCGAGTCGGTGGCGGCACTGGGCCGCGAGGAGGCGCTGGCCCGGATCGACACCGCCATCGCACGGCTGCGCGCCTGATCTCCGGACCGGAGGGCCAACTCTGAACGCTGACGCAGTCCGCTGCGTACAACGTCTGGACGGAAACTCCCCATTTATGTGGACGCTCGTTCTAAACCGAGCGTCCTCTTTTGCCGATGAGATTCGCGGAGGGCGCAATTGGCCCGATCGAATCCGGACACCCTTTCCAAGTCAAGTTCAACCGATGAGCACGGGTCCAAGGCGGCCCCGGCTCCCGGTGCGCGCCTTGCCGCCGCGTTTGAGGCGGTCGAGCGGTTCCCCGCCCTGATCGAGGCGCGTGCCAAGGTTCTCGAGGCTGCGACCGCCGACCAGCCGCGGATCGGCGACCTCGTCGACGCCGTCGAGTCCGACGTCGCCCTGACGATCTCGGTCCTACGGTTCGCCAACCGCACCGGCAACGGCGACGTCGCCAGCGTGCCCTCGGCGGTCGAGGTGCTGAGGCCCTCGGGAGTGCTCGCGATCGCCGGCACCGCCCCCGTCTTCGATTTCTTCGAGACCAATGGTGGCTGGGAACTGCGGCCCGAGCGCTTCCGCGTCCACGCCAGGGCCACCCAGCAGGCGGCGGAGCTGATCGGCCGCGCCGTCGGCTGGCCCGATCGCGATGAGCTCGCGGTCGCGGCGTTGATCCACGACATCGGCCGGCTTGTGATCTCCAAGCTTCACCCGGGCCACCGCGGCTACTTCGACGCCGTCACCCACACTCCCGAGCACCGGCTGCGCGAGGAACGCGAGCAGCTCGGGATCGATCACGCCCTGGTCGGTGGGGTCCTCGCCCGGCGCTGGAACGTCCCCCAGCGGATCGCGGTCGCGATCGAGCGCCACCACGCCGATGACGCCGACGGCCTCGCGGCGCTGATCGCCACCGCCGACATGATCGCCCACTACGCGCAGGGCGAGGCGGCGAGCCCGGAGCGGCTGCGTACCGTGGCCAAGCGTTGCGGTCTCGAGCCGGATGGGGTCCGTGAGCTCCTCTACGAGCTGCCCTACCCGCGCCAGGAGGGCCAGCGAACCGTCGAGCCGTGTCCGCTCTCCACCCGCGAGCTCGACGTCCTCAGGTACCTCTCCGACGGAATGGTCTACAAGCAGATCGCCGGTGAGATGCAGCTCTCGGTCTCGACGATCCGGACCCACCTTCACAACGTCTACGGCAAGATCGGCGCCGTCGACCGCGCCCAGGCCGTCCTCACCGCGCGCGAGCACGGCTGGATTTAAACCGCCGCCTGCTCCGCTTCGCGTCCGCGGGCGGCGGCAATCGCCATATCAGCGCCGCTCGCAGAGAATCAGATCGTGATGCTCGCTAATCGGCTGACGGTGGTGCGCTACTCGATCAGCGCCTCGCGCAACGCGATCGCCACCGCGTGGGTGCGATTGCGGGCGCCGAGCCGGCCGAGCGCGTTCCTGGTGTGGGTCTTCACCGTTTCCTCGCTGAGGCCGAGCTCGCGCGCCGCGGCCGTCGTCGATCCGCCGTTGGCCATCAGCTGCAGGATCTGCCGCTGGCGGCTGGTCAGCTGGCCGCGGCTCCCTTTCGGCGGAACCCCGGGGTCGACGAACTCTTCATGCTCGACCGCCGCCTGCACCGCGCGCCGCAGGTCCTCGGGGCGGGCTGTCCGGGCGATGTAGGCGGTCGCCCCCGCCTGCAGGGCGGCGTTGGCGACATGGCGCTGGGGCCGCTCGCCGTGGGCGACTATCCCCATCCCCGGCTCGGCCTTGTGCAGCGCGCGAATCGCTTCGCGGCCACCCGGCTCGGCGCCCGCGCCGTCCTCCCAGCGGCGCATGTCGACGATCGCGACGTCGATGCTGCCGACATCCCGGATCAGGTCGAGACCCTCGGTGCGGTTGGCGCTCTCGTGGACCTGGAAGCCCTCTCCCAGCACTTCGCGCACCCCGAGGCGAACCAGCGGGTGTCCGTCGATCACAAGGCAATGTGGGCGCTCGGAACCCAAAGCTCGATCCTAGCCGAGCCGGGTCCGGCCCGTCCGGTAGAAAAGACGAGTGATCTCGATTACTTCGAAGTCCCGCTACGCCGTCGTCGCGATGGCGGAGCTGGCCCGCTCGGGGGAGCGACCGGTGCCGATCAAAGAGGTCGCCGAGCGCCGGGGAATGCCGGAGCAGTTCCTCGAGCAGCTGTTCTCGACCCTGCGCCGGGGCGGTCTGCTCACCTCCCACCGGGGAATGAAAGGCGGCTACACGCTCTCGCGCCCCGCTGACGAAATCACCGTCCTCGAGGTCGTCCAGACCCTCGACGGCAAGATCGGCCAGGAGGCCGAAGAGGCCGGCGGGATCTGGGCCGAGGGTGTCGCCTCGCTGCGCAAGGTCTTCGGCCAGACCACGATCGCCGAAGTCGCCCGCCGCGAAGCCGAGGAGGCCGGCGCCGGGATGTACTTCATCTAGAGCGCACCGCTTGCTATAGCGGGTTTGGCTTGTTCAAGCGGAATCTCATCCCGCTAAGTCCCGCTGTGTCCCGTCTGGCTGGCGAACAAGTGGCGAACAAACCGGAGGGCGACCATGGGCCGACGTCCGGAGCCGGGTAGGCGTCCCGTTGACCGTTACGCTGCGAGTCGGTTGAGGTTTTGGCCTGTGGTAGTTCTCTGAGAGCAATCAAATCGTCAAGGCCAACAACCGTGACTACCCTCGTCGCCTGACGCCGACTTCATCCCGAGCGACGCGGAGATTCGCCGCGCCCAATCTAGTCTCTTCGCATCCGCTCATCAACTGATGCGGAAAGCGGAGCGCCGCTATAAGTGCGCACGAGCGAGGCTAAAACACTGGTCGGCAGCATGGCGGCGGGGCTAATGGAAAAGCTCGAAGCGCAGTACAGCGGACGCGTGCATCGCAACGGCTGAACTGCTGCTCAGTTGGTGGGGCCGCCGACGTCGTTTTCCTCGCCGCCCGGACCCTCTGGCTTCGTGCCGCCCGCGGGCGAGTTCTTGATCAGGAACTGGACCAGCTGTTGGAGTTCGCCCTCGGAGATGCTCTGGCCATAGTTCGTCGGCATCACGTTGGCCGAGTAGCCTTCGGCGATCTCGGCGTTCGGGTCAACGATCATCTCTTCGATCCCGGCCTTGTCGTCGTCGGGGGCCAGGTATTCGTTCAGGTCCGGGCCGGTCGTTCCAGTCGAGTTGGCTGCCTTGAAGGTGTGACAGCTGCCGCAGCCGTTGCTCGCGAAGACCGGGGCGCCCGCTTCGTTGGAGGCGTTCCCCCCGGTCGCCGCGCCGCCGGTTCCTTCTTCGGCTTCCGCCGCTTCAGCTTCTTCAGGTGCGTTCGAGGAGGTGGAAACGTAGACGGTTTCCGTCTTCGTCGAGCCAAGGAGACCACCAGCCACCAGTCCTCCGACGAAGGCGATAACCCCTATCACGACGAACGCCCAAACTTCAATCAGGATCCTTTTCCAGCTGGGCTCGCGCATCGCGTTCGATCATATTCGGTGTTCGACCGGAGGGCATTGGGCTTCTCGAGTATGTGGGCCCGGGCCGGTCGACTGGCGAACAAAATGGCGAACGGGTGGCGAACGGAACCTAGAAACCGCTCTGGAATGCCGGTGCTCGCACCCCTGCCCTAGAGGTACTTCATCTGATCTGCGATTTGACCTGAGGGCTGGCCGCGGTTAGCTTCACGGAAGGTCCTCGTCCCTCATCGGGTCGAGGTCAAAGCCACGACGCACCTGGGGGCAAGATGACCGAGAGCAGGACGCTTCGCGAGAGGCTGACCTACGCAAACGTGATGGCGACGGTGGCGGTGTTCATCGCGTTGGGCGGAGTGTCCTATGCGGCCACGCAGCTGCCGAAGAACTCGGTCGGCTCCAAGCAGCTCAAGAAGAACTCGGTCACCGCGGCCAAAATCAAGAAACAGACGATCACGGCGGCCAAAATCAAGAACGGGACGCTGACCGGCACCCAGATCGACCTGACGAAGCTCGGCACCGTCCCCTCGGCACAGCTGGCGAACACCATTGCACCGGCTGAGGGCTGGCACCCAGCGGCGCTCGAAAACGGTTGGGCCCCTCCGGCCGGCCCCGCGCTCTTTGAGTCAGCCGGGTTCTACAAAGACCTGGGCGGCGTCGTTCATCTCAAGGGAGTCGTTGCGGGCGGAACCCTTGGTAAATCGCTATTCCACCTGCCTCCCGGCTACCGTCCGGCAACCGGAAAAGCGATTGCCCCATTGGCCCTGTGCGGCGGCTGCCCCACAGGCTCCTCGACTCCACTGCTCATCGCCGGCTCTGGCATCCCCGGCGGGCAGGAAGGAGCCCTGCTGCCGGTAGCCGGGACGACGATTGGGCTCGACGGCATCACCTTCAGAGCCGAATCATGACCAGCCGCAAGACCCTCCGTGAGAGGTTGACCTACGCAAACGTGATGGCCTCGATCGCGGTGTTCATCGTCCTCGGCGGAGTGTCCTATGCGGCCACGCAGCTGCCGAAGAACTCGGTCGGCTCCAAGCAGCTGAAGAAGAACTCGGTCACCGCGGCCAAAATCAAGAAACAGACGATCACGGCGGCCAAAATCAAGAACGGGACGCTGACCGGCACCCAGATCGACCTGACGAAGCTCGGCACCGTCCCCTCGGCACAGCTGGCGAACACCATTGCACCGGCTGAGGGCTGGCACACAGCCGCGCTCGAGAACGGTTGGGCAAACCCCCCCGAAGCGCCATTCGATCCAACCGGCTTCTACAAGGACCAGAACGGCATCGTTCACCTCAGGGGATTCGTCACGGGCGGCACGTCCCCCAATCCGCTATTCCACCTGCCTGCCGGCTATCGCCCGGCAACCGGAAGAGTGATCGCCGCGCTGGCCCTGTGCGGGGGCTGCACGGGATCATCAGTGCCGCTGTTCATCGCCGGGTCGGGTGTCGCAGGTCAAGACGGAGCTGTGGAGCCGGTGACCCCGGCGGCGGCGACCATCGGGCTCGACGGGATCACATTCAGAGCCGAATCATGATGGTCTGAGACCTTTCTGCTACCCGGGGCGATAGCTAGTCACTCTTGAACAGAGTGATCTGTTTCGATCGCGAAGCTGCGACCACGGTGCCTGGTGTGGTGGGCGTGTAGGTGACGCGGACGCGGACGGTCACCCTGCCGCGATTTCCGAGCCTTGCCAAGATGGGGCCGCTGGGGGCGATCGTCAGCCCCACCTCGCCTGCGCCCTTCGCGGTGCGCCGGACGGTCTTGATCTCTTCGCCGGCAACGTCCAGGATGCCCACGCCGGCCACGTTGGCGATCAGGGTCGCGCTGCCGTGACGCCGGTCGAGCATCACAGTGGTCAGGCTGAACGCATTCGATGGCTCGCCGAACTTCTGGACGCGGTTGTTGCTGGTGTCGGCGACATAGAGATTGCCGCGCGAGTCGATGGCCAGCGAGTGCGCCCCGCGAAACTGGCCGTTGCCGGATCCCGTCGCACCAAACTGGCCAAGGTAGGCGCCTTCGGTGGTGAACTCGACCACGCGGTTCAGTTTTGCGTCCGAGACGAAGAGATGGCCGACCGGGTCCGTGGCGACACCCCAGGGCTGACTGAGCTGGTCGACAACCCATGCGTCGAGGACGCCCCCGTTGCCGTCGAATTTGGTGACCCAGACGCCCCCGGTGACATAGACGTCGCCGGCAGCGTCCGTGGCGATCCCGTTCGTCTGGGCGTCGATGGGACCGCTCCCATGCGCCCCGGGAACGGTGTAGGCCCACCGAGTCAGTTGGCGTCCCTTCGAGTTGAGCTTCACGACCGAGGAGCCCATCGCCAGGTAGACGTTGCCGCTCCTGTCGACCGCAATGCCCCCGGGCACACGACCTACTCCGAGATGGATCGGCGCCCACTTGTCGATCAACCTGCCATTCGGGCTGTACTTCAGCACCCGGTAGTTCCTCGTGTCCCTGCCACCGCCGAGGACGAAGACGTTTCCGGCCCGGTCTATCGCAACGCCGCAACCGCACAGTTCTGTCCCGGCGCCTTTCCATTGCGCGATGAGCGCTCCACGCGCAGTGAACTTCTGCAGTACCCGCCGGGTGTGGTCGACGACGTAGACGTTGCCGGCCCTATCGGTGGCTACCGCCTCGGGGTGATTGAAGTTCCCGGGCGAGACGCCCTGCTTGCCCCACTTGGTTACGAACCCAAAGCCCGCCGCCGTCGGAGGGCCGACCAGGAGAGCTCCGGCGAGGACCCCGAGAAGGAGGGCGGAGAACCCTGGCCTGCTCCTCCGGCTTCTGTCTGGTGCTCGCATCGTCGCCAACGCTAGAAGGAGGGCGAATCGCGGGCATCGGGGGATTGCCACACGACCTGAGGGTGCTTGGCCGTAGCCGCTGCGGTTGGGCGCAGCATCAGCCGGGCGTTTAGCCTACGCCGGGTCCATGAGGTTCCGGAGGAAACCGAAAGGGGTGGCAACGGGCGTGAAAATGGACGTCACCGCCACGATCAAGCGATCGGCCGCGATCGCGATCGGGGTCGCGGGGCTGATCGTCGTCCTGCTCCTGTTCTGGATCGGCGGCGAGCTCCACTACCGCAACTGCCTCGAGGAAGTCGGCCTCAAACACCCGGTGGCGCTCAACCAGGATGCCGCGCAAACCTCGGAACGCGAAGACGCGATCGATTCCTGCTCGCGCTGGCCCTAGTCGGGCCGACGGGCGCTGCAGACGAAGTAGGTGCCAGCCTGGAATCGGACCGTGTCGAGTTCGGTGGTGCCAAGCTCGGCCAGGTCCTCCCACGGGCGTGAATCGGGATCGCCGAGCACGGTCGCCCGGGAGACTGCGCCCGCGAATGGGCGCAGCAGACGGCCGATGCGGCCCACACCCCGCCATGGATCCCGGCAAGCCGGTCGTAACGGCGCGAGATCCGCTCGGCCGAAGGGGCGACCCACGAACTCAACGCAGGACGATGCTGACCTTCTTCAGCGTCCTGCTGCCGCCTGCGTCGATCGCGGCGACTTCGAGCGCGGCGCGGACCTTCCGGCCAGACTTCCGTGCGCTCCTGGCGCGATCGAAGACCTTCTTCTTCATCTTCAATCGCATCTCGACCGGGATGCCGGCCGCCTTCGAGCTCAGGCGCACGACGCTCATCCCAGGCGGCTTGCAGGCTTTCGGATCGCACGCGAGCAGCGAGCTCTTGGATGCACCCGCGCGGGGCTTCGATATCCGCAGGCCCCCGCTCGCGCGCAGGTCGCAGGTCTCGTCGCAGGTCGCGACGACGGAGACGTAGCGGCGGAGCTTCTGGGAGCCACCCTTGACCTGCAGGCCAGGCGGCGTGTTGTCCCCGTTGGGACCAGCTGGCGCAGGAGGAGGCCAGGGAGGAGGACCCAGAGGACAAACGGTCCCCGCGTCCGGGGACGGCGCCACCCGGTAGGCGGTCTCGGTCGTCAAGACGTAGACGCAGCCGCGCGAGTCTTCCCCGAACCCGCGTAGCTGGCCTTCGGGGATCGAGAATCCCGCCGCTTGCGGGTCCCCGCCCAGGGCGCCCAGGTTCAGCGTCCTCAGATCGGGCCGGCAGAGGTCGCCGTAGAGGTAGCGGCCGGTGAGGCCGGTGAGGCTCGGGTCGCGGACCACGTAGCCGCCGAGGATGGCGCAGCCGGTGGTCTCTTCGGAGGGGCCGCTGTGCGGGTACTCGAACACGGGGTCGGTCAAACCCGGCTGCGGTGGCGGCGAGGGGCAGAAGCCCTCGCAGAGCGGCCAACCGAGGTCGGCGCCGGCGAGCGTGGTGGCCGCCGCGGTGCCGGTCGGGCTGCCGACGTCGACCTCCTCCCAGGTCCCCTCGCCCACGTCGGCGACGATCAGTTCGCTGCTGGGGCCGAACGACGCTCGGTAGGGATTGCGAAGCCCGATCGAGTAGATCGCCGATTTGAAGTCTTCGGGGAAGGTCGGGTTCGACTCCGGAATGCTGTACGTCGCTTGGCCGGGCGGGTCGCGGGGGTCGATCCGGAGGACCTTGCCGAAGAAGTTCCCGATGCTCTGGGCGTTCGAGCTGTTGGCGTTGTCCCCCATCGTGATGTAGAGGAGCCCTTCGGGCCCGAACACGATCTGGCCGCCGTTGTGATTGCCGGCGGAATGATCGGTCGCGAGCACCAGTCGGGCCGAGTCGGGTTCGGCGACGTCGGGGTCGGCGGAGCGGTGGTACTCGACGATCCGGATCTGGCCGGGCAGGGCGTCGGGTTCGAGTTCGTCCGCTTCCGCCGCGACCGTGAAGACGTAAAAGAGGCCGCTTGAGGCGTAGTCGGCGGGAAATGCGATCGAGAGCAGGCCGCGCTCGACATCGGTGTCGACGTTGGGGACGGTCAGGAACGGCGTCGCGAGCAGAGCCCCGTTCTCGACGATCCGGATCCCGCCGCCGCGTTCGACGATGAAGACCCGCGGGTCCCCAGGCGGCGAGGCGGCATTGACCGGTTCGCTTTCGAACGCGCCCGGTTCGGCGACCGGCACGAGGGTCGCCGCCGAGGCCGACGCCGGCAGCAGCAGGGCCGCCAGCGTGGCGAGGATCATGCGCCTCAACCTCATCATCGTCAAAGGTATCGACGCCCGGCGATACTTCCTCGATGCGAATCGCCGCAGAGGCATCGGCAACCGTCGGCAACACGCCGCTCGTCGCCCTGCGTCGCCTCGGCGAGGGACTGGGCGCGGAGGTCTGCGCCAAGCTCGAGTACCTGAACCCGGGCGGCTCGGTCAAGGACCGGATCGGGGTCGCGATGATCGATGCCGCCGAGGAGGCGGGCGAGATCGGGCCGGGGCGGACGGTGATTGTCGAGCCGACCAGCGGCAACACCGGGATCGCGCTGGCGATGGTCTGCGCGGCGCGGGGTTATGAGCTGATCCTGACGATGCCCGAGGGGATGAGCCGGGAGCGGACCAAGCTGCTGCGCGCCTATGGCTCCGAGGTGCGGGAGACCCCGTCGCTGGGCGGGATGAACGAGGCGGTCGAGCTCGCCGAACAGATCCGCGAACAGCGTAAGGGGTTCATGCCGCAGCAGTTCTCCAACCCGGCCAACCCCGAGATCCACCGCCGAACAACCGCCGAGGAGATCTGGGCCGACACCGACGGCGAGGTCGGCGCCTTCGTCACCGGCGCCGGAACCGGCGGCACGATCACCGGCGTCGGGCAAATGTTGCGCGAACGGAGCCCCGACACGCTGATCGTCGCGGTCGAGCCGGCGACCTCGCCGGTCCTCTCCGGTGGCGCCCCCGGCCCGCACAAAATCCAGGGGATCGGCCCGGGCTTCGTCCCCGAGGTGCTTGACCGCTCGGTGATCGACGAGATCATCACCGTCGACGACGAGGACGCGCTCGAGACCGCCCGCCTCACGGCTCGCCGGGAGGGGGTGCTGGCGGGGATCTCAGCCGGCGCCAACATCAAGGCCGCGCTCGAGGTCGCGGCGCGGCCCGAGCTCGCCGGCAGCCGCGTCGTCACGATCGTCTGCGACTCGGGCGAGCGCTATGTGTCCCTACCCTTCTTCACACCATGATCGAGGCGAACAGGGTGCTCGGCGAGGTGCGGGCGGACGTCAGGGCCGCCCGCGAGCGCGACCCGGCGTCGAAGGGGGTATCGACCTTCGAGATCCTCAGCGGCTGGGCGGGGGTCCAGGCGCTGCTCGCCCACCGAGTCGCCCACGCTCTGCTCGAGGCCGGTGTTCCGATCGCGCCGCGCGCGATCGCCTACCTGAGCCGCGCCATCACCGGGGTCGAGATCCATCCCGCGGCGAGGATCGGCGACGAGTTCTTCATCGACCACGGCTCCGGCGTGGTGATCGGTGAGACGGCGGAAATCGGCGACCGGGTGACGCTCTACCAGGGTGTGACCCTCGGCGGCACCGGTTTCCAGCCCGGCAAGCGCCACCCGACGATCGGCGACAACGTAACGATCGGGTCCGGGGCGAAGCTGCTCGGCCCGATCTCGGTCGGCGACGGGGCAAAGGTGGGCGCCAACACGGTCGTCGTCGAGGACGTCCCGCCGGGCTCGACCGTCGTCGGCAACCCCGGGCACCCGGTGCGGGTCGAAGGGCGGCCGGTCGAAGGCCCCGACACCGACTGGATCCACCTGCCGGACCCGATCGCCGAGGCGATCCGGGGGCTCTCGGAACGGATCGCCGACCTCGAGAAACGGCTCACCGAGCTCGACGGGAACGGCTCGCATCCCGGGGAGGAGCCCGAGCTCCGGCCCCGGACCGGGCGCTCCTCGGCCGGAGGCTGAGCCTTCCGCCCGCCCCTCTATTCTCGGCTGACGATGCTTCAGACCGAGTCCGAGACCCCGAATGACCTCCCGGGAGGTGGGGAGGCCGCCCCGACCGAGGTCGGATCCGACCGCGCCGAGCGACTTCTGGCGGACCTAAACGACCCCCAGCGGCAGGCCGTCCTCCACGGCGAGGGCCCGCTGCTGATCGTCGCCGGAGCGGGCTCGGGCAAGACGCGGGTCCTGACCCGCCGGATCGCCCACCTGCTCGCGACCGACGCCGCCCGGCCGGGGGAGATCCTCGCGATCACCTTCACCAACAAAGCCGCCTCCGAGATGCGGGACCGGGTCGGTGAGCTGGTCGGGCGCTCGACCCGGGCGATGTGGGTGATGACGTTCCACTCGGCCTGTGCGCGGATGCTCCGCGCCGACGCCGAGCGCCTCGGCTACTCGCGGAGCTTCACGATCTACGACGAGTCGGACTCGCTGCGGATGCTGAAACGGTGCCTCGACGAGCTCGGGATCGACCCCAAGCGTTACCCGCCGCGGTCGATCCGCGCCCAGATCTCCGGCGCCAAGAACCAGCTGATCGACGTCGACACGTTCACCCAGTCGGCCCGGGACAACACCTTCGAGGAGACGGTCGCCGCGGCCTATGCCCTCTACGAGAAGCGGATGCTGGCCGCCAACGCGATGGACTTCGACGACCTCCTGGTCCGCAACGTCAACGCCCTCGAGCTGTTCGAGGAGGTCCGCAATCGTTGGCGGAACGCCTTCCGCCACGTCCTCGTCGACGAGTATCAGGACACCAACCGCGCCCAGTACAGGCTGCTGCAGCTGCTGACCGCCGAGCACGGCAACCTGATGGTCGTAGGCGACGAGGACCAGTCGGTCTATGGGTTCAGACACGCCGATATCCGCAACATCCTCGACTTCGAGCGCGACTTCCCGGAGGCCGAGGTGATCAAGCTCGAGCAGAACTACCGCTCGACCCAGACGATCCTCTCGGCCGCCAACGCCGTCGTCGACCACAACCGCCAGCGGCGCCCGAAGCGGCTCTGGACCGACCTTCAGGGCGGCGATCCGGTTCAGCTCTCGGAGCTCTCCGACGAGCACGAGGAGGCGCGCTGGGTCGCCGGGGAGATCGAGCGCCTCGGTGAGGAGGAGGGGGTGAGGCGCGAGGACGTCGCGGTCTTCTACCGGACCAACGCGATGAGCCGCGTTCTCGAGGACACCCTGGTCCGGTTCGAGCTGCCCTACCAGGTGATCGGCGGGACCAAGTTCTACGAGCGGGCCGAGGTCAAGGACGCGGTCGCCTACCTCAGCCTTCTGGTCAACCCCTCCGACCAGGTCTCCTTCGGGAGGGTGGTCAACTCGCCGCGGCGCGGAATCGGGAAAACGAGCCAGGGACGGCTCGCCTCGCACGCCAACACCACCGGGAGGCCGATCTGGGAGGTCGCCGGAGCGATCGAGGAGGTCCCGGGGATGGGGGCGGCGGCGATCAAGGCGATCGCTCGCTTCCACGAGACGATGGAGGACCTTCGCGGCAGGGCAGAGTCGAGCTCGGTCGCCGAGCTGCTCGAGGCCTGCCTGCGGGAGACCGGCTACCTCGACGCCCTCGCCGCCGAGCGCACGGTCGAGGCCGAAGGGAGGGCGGAGAACCTCGAGGAGCTGGTCGGCGTCGCCGCCGAGTTCGACGCCAACCGCGAGCTCGAGGGCGAGAGCGGCAATTTGGCGCCGCTTGAGGAGTTCCTCCAGCAGATCTCGCTCTACACCGAGCAGGACGGCCTTCGCGACGAGTCGGTGATCACCCTGATGACCCTCCACAACGCGAAGGGCCTCGAGTACGACACGGTCTTCATCGTCGGCTGCGAGGACGGCGCCTTCCCCCACATGCGAGCGCTCGAAGAGGGGGGAGAGGAAGAGGAGCGGCGTCTCTGTTACGTCGGCATCACCAGGGCCAGGCGCCGCCTCTACATGACCTGGACCCGCGAACGGCGGCTGTTCGGGCGCGCCGAGCGCAACCTCCCCTCGCGCTTCGTCGACGAGCTTCCGGCCGACCTGACCGAGCGCCACTCGAGCGCGCCGGGGTTCCAGTCCGGCGCCACGCTGGGCGCGCCCGCGGGCCCTTCACCGATCGACCCGGGGCCGACCCTCGAACTGCGGACCGGCGACGACGTCGTCCACGCCGCCTTCGGCGATGGCGTCGTGACCGGCGTCGAGCCCGGCGGGGTCGTCATCGTCCGCTTCGCCGAGGACGGCGCCGAGCGCAAGCTGATGGCCGACTACGCGCCGATCAGGAAGCGGTAGCGGTTGGCCGCTGAGGTGATCGACGGCAAGGCGGTCGCCGCCGCCGTGCGCGAGCGGGTCGCCGTCGAGGCCGAGGCCTACGCCGCCGAGAGGGGACGGGCGCCGGCGCTCGCCACGGTCCTCGTCGGCGACGACCCGGCCTCCGAGGTCTACATCCGCAACAAGCGCCGGGCCTGCGAGGAGGTCGGGATCGGCTCGATCCACCACGGCCTCGCCGCGGACACAGCCGAGGATGACCTGCTCGACCTGGTCACCGGCCTCGGCCTCGATGATGCTGTCGACGGAATCCTCGTCCAGCTGCCGCTCCCCGGGCAGATCGATCCCGACCGGGTGGTGGGGACGATCGACCCGGGCAAGGACGTCGACGGCCTGACGCCGGTGAACGCCGGCCTCCTCGCGCACGGGACGCCGGGCCTGACTCCCTGCACTCCAGCCGGGGTGATGGAGCTGCTCCGGGTCCAGGGCGTCGAGCTGGAGGGGGCCGAGGCGGTCGTCGTCGGTCGCTCGAAGCTAGTCGGGGTGCCGGTGGCTCGACTCCTCCTCGCCGCGAACGCGACCGTCACCGTCTGTCACTCCCGGACCCGCGATCTCGACGCCGTCTGCAGCCGCGCCGACGTCCTGGTCGCCGCGGTCGGGGTCCCGGAACTGCTCGGTGCCGATGCGATCAAGCCGGGCGCGGTGGTCATCGACGTCGGCATGAACCGAACCGAGGACGGACTCTGCGGCGACGTCGACTTCGAGGCGGCCGCTCAGGTCGCGTCGGCGATCACGCCGGTGCCCGGGGGGGTCGGCCCGATGACGATCGCGATGCTGCTGGTCAATACGGTGGCTGCCGCCCGGGCGCGGGTGTAGGGTCCGAACCCGGCCGGTCCCCGAACTCTCTGGAGGGAGTGAGCAGATGGAACTCGACAAGCTGAGCACGGGGGAGAAGATCTCCGCGGTCTCCGGGATTCTCCTCTTCATCTTCATGTTCTTCGACTGGTTCGGCGCCAAGGTCTCCGGCGTCAGCGGCTTCTCGGGAACCGTCGAAGGTGGGGGCGGCAGCGCCTGGGATGCGCTCGACATCATTCCGCTCTTCCTGCTGGCGGCGATCGTCGTCGCCCTGGCGGTCGCCGTGATCCGTCTCACCGACGCCGACATCGAGCCTCCGTTCTCGCTCAACACGCTGGTCGCGGTTCTCGGCGGTCTGGCCGTCCTTCTGATCCTCTACCGGATCGTCAATCCCCCTGGCGGTGCCGACTTCGGCGGTGTCGAAGTCGACATCACCCTCAAGATCTGGATCTTCGTCAGCCTGATCGCAGCCGCGGGGATCGCCTACGGCGGCTACAGCGCGATGCGCGAGGAAGGGACGACCTTCGGCGACGCTGCCGACCGCCTCGGGGGCCGGGGTGGAGGCGGTGCCGCGCCCGGGGGCGGCGACGGTGGCCATCTCCCACCGCCCCCTCCGCCACCACCACCGCCGGCAGGCCAGGCGCCCGAGCAGCCACCGACTCAGCCTCCTCAGCAGCCTCCGCAGGAATACGCGCCGCCACCTCCCCAGCAACCGCCGCCGCCGCAACAGCCGCCTCCGCCTCCGACACAAGAGCCGCCACCGCCGGCCCCCCAGGGCTGACGACCGCGAAGGGTCAGGCGGGAACGATCCCGCCGGCCACCCGCTTGGCCAGGGCGATGATCGTCATCATCGGGTTGACCCCGACCGCGGTCGGGAAAAGCGAGGCGTCGGCGACGTAGAGGTCGGTGACGCCACGGACCGAGCCGTCGGTGGCGCAGACGCCGGCACCGGAATCCGATGACATCCGTGCCGTGCCCATCGGGTGAAAGGCCTCCAGCCGCAGCTCCGAGGGCCGGAAGGACGTCGCCTCGAACGTCGGCAGATCGCCGGGTCGCAGAACCGGGACCCGGGCGATGTTGGGGTAGACCTCCGACGCTCCGGCGGCGAAGTGGATCTCGGCCGCGCGGGCGATCCCGAACGCGATCCGCCCCGCGTCCTCGTTGCTGAGCTTGTAGGTCATCCGCAGCGACCCGTCGCCGGCGACGCCCACCCGCCCGGTCGAGTGATCGGTCAGCTGGACCCCGATCGAGCCGACCCGGTCGTAGGCGAGGAGGGATTCCTGGTGCTCGCGCCCGGTTCCCCGCAGCCAGGCGCCGCCGAACGGCAGCGGCGTGAAGGTCGCCTCGAGCAGCACCTGCTCCGACTCCCACTCGTCGACGTAGTAGCTCTGCATCACGCCGTCCCAGCCCCGGACCTCCTCCTCGTAGCGGGCGCCGACCCAGCAGGCGGGGTGGAGATGGAGGTTGCGGCCGACCTGATCGCCACCGAGGCCCGAGCGCTTGAGCAGTTCCGGCGTCCCCAGCGCGCCGCCGGCGACGATCGTCGCCAGGCGGGCGCGAACCGTGTAGGCGCGGGGGCGCCCGTTCTCGGCCGAGGTGACCCTGCAGCGGACGCCCGCCGCCCGCCCGTCCTCGACCAGGACCCGGTGCGCCTCGACTCCGGCCCGCAGCCTGGCCCCGGCGGCGACTGCCCGCGGCAGGTAGCTGACGTGCATCCCGCGCTTGGCGTCGATCCGGCAGCCGTAGGGGCAGGAGCTGCACTGGACGCAGGAGCCGGCGTTGCGCGAGATCGGGCCGCCGCTGACGCCCATCGCCTCGGCCCCCTCCATCGCCAGCTGGCCGTTGCGGCCCATCCGCTCGGGGTCGAGTTGGCGGACCCGGAGGAACTCCTCGGCCTCGGCGAAGTCGGGATCGAGGTCGCTCGCCCACTCGACCCCGTGGCCCTCGAGCCAGTGCTTGAGGACCTGCTCGGGGGCCCTGAAGCAGGTTCCGGAGTTGATCACCGTCGTCCCGCCGACCGTCCTTCCGACCGGCACCGGGATCGCCGGGCTCCCCTCGGCGATGGTCAGGCCGGCGTCGCGGTAGATCGAGGCGATCGCCTTGAGCTGGTCGTCCGGGTAGTTGTCGCGGTTGTAGTGGGAGCCGGCCTCGAGGACGATCACGTCGAGCCCCGCCTCGGCGAGGACCACGGCCGCCGCGGCGCCGCCGGCGCCGGAGCCGACGATGACGACGTCGCATTCCTCGCCCTCGCCCGGAGGGGTGAGGTCGCCGAGCGACCCGGCCGGCTCAGGCAGCGTGCCGTCGGCCAGCGCGCAGCTGGTCTCGATCCCGAGCGAGCCCTCGACCGCGGGGTCGACCGCATATCCCAGGGTCCCGAAGGTCTTCGCCATCAGCACCAGCTCGTGGTAGAGGCTGAAGCGCGATCCCTCCATCCGGTGCAGGAAGTCTTCGCGGGCGCCGAGGTCGAGGCGGCTGAAGCGCCACGGAAACGGCAGCCACTCGAAGACGCGCAGCGCCAGCCTGATCCGGCTCAGCATCCGTGGTGAGAGCGACCGCATGAGGCTCGAGACCGGACCGGAGACGTCGACGTCGGCCTCGGCGCCGGGCAGGCCGTCGATCGCCGGGGCCATCGCCTCGCAGATCGCGCTCAGAGTGCGCTGCTCGGCGGCCGAAAGCCCCGGCGCGCGCCTTCAGCCGGGGTCCGGCGAGCGCCCGATCCGGCCCGCCAGGGACCAGAGCCAGAGGGCCAGCAGCGCCAGGGACCCGTCGACGAGGAAGTTGAGCAGATAGGCGAAGACGTCTTCGTCGAAGAGGTAGAAGCCGAGCGAGCTGAGTGACGACGCCGTCTTGCCGACCGCGAGGACCAGGATCAGCGGCCGGTAGCGGACGACGTCGGCCTGGGCGACGACGCAGATCGCCGTGATCACGACCATGTAGGAGAAGCCGAGCGAGAGCCAGAGCTGCTCGGTCGTCTCCGGCGCCCGGGTGAAGCCGCCGAGGTCATCGCCGAGGTCGGAGATCACCCCGAGGACACCGTCGGGCGCGACGATGAAGAGGATCCCGACGACGGCGAAGCTGACGGCGAGCAGCCGCAGGCTGAGGACTACGAATTGCTCAGCTTTCGCTCCCCCCATCGTGGTCGGGACTCTAACTGGCTGGGCAGCCAATCGGTGCCGAGGACCGATGGTACGGTCGCGCGATGAGGCGCGCGGGCTTGATTGTCTCCCTGGTGCTGTCGAGCGGAATGCTCTTCGCAAGCGGCCCAGCGCCGACGGCTGTTGGCGCCGGCACTCATCACACCTACGCGGTCTTCCTGACGATCTCCGTCGACCGCGCCGAACACAAGGTCAAAGGGACGATCACCTCGCCGGATGCCCCGTCGGAATTCTGCAACCAGGGAGGAGTCCGCCTGATGCAGGTTCTGCCGGGGAAGGACAAGAAAATCAACTCCGTCAAGCCCGGCGCTGGGAACTGGGGATTTGGGATAACCGCGAAGCTGCAAGGGAAGCGCGTCTACGCCGAAGTCCTCGGATACGAGATACCCGGACGCCCGGTGACCTGCGAAGGGGCGAAATCGCGGATCGTCACCGCGCCCTGATCGGGCCTTCACGGCGAAGCGCGCGACCCTAGAATCCCGCCGGTGATCGACCGGGACCAGGTACTTCACGTCGCGAGGCTGGCCCGCCTGCGTCTCTCCGAGGGGGAGGTCGAGCGGATGACCGGCGAGCTCTCCGGCATCCTCGAGCACGTCGACCGAATCGCCGAGCTCGACCTCGACGGGGTCGAGCCGACCTCACATGTGGTCGAGCTCGAGAACGTCCTCCGCCCCGACGTGCCGCGGCCCAGCTGGCCCAAGGACGTCGTCCTCGAGCAGGCTCCCGACCCCGCCGACGGCGCCTTCCGCGTCCCCTCCCCGCAGGCAGAATGAGCGCGGAGCTGCTGGAGCTGACGGTGGCGCAGGCCGCCGCCGAGATCGCGTCCGGCGCGATCTCGCCCGAGGAGTACTTCGAGGCCTGGCAGGCGGCGGCGGCCGGCGACGAGCTCAACGCCTACCTGTGGTCGGTCGAGGACGCCGGCTCCCACGAGGTGACCGACGGCCCGCTGCGGGGGATCCCGGTCGCCGTCAAGGACATCTTCTGCACCGAGGGGACGCCGACGACCGCCGGGTCGCGCATCCTCGAGGGCTACCACCCGCCCTACACGGCGACCGCCGTCCGCCGGCTCGACGCCGCCGGCGCCCGCGTGCTCGGCAAGACCAACATGGACGAGTTCGCGATGGGGTCCTCGAACGAGAACTCGGCCTACGGCCCGGTCAGCAACCCCTGGGACCGGGGGCGGGTCCCCGGCGGGTCCTCCGGCGGCTCGGCCGCGGTCGTCGCCGGCGGCCTCGCGCCCTGCGCGATCGGGACCGACACCGGCGGCTCGATCCGCCAGCCGGCCGCGCTCTGCGGGATCGTCGGCCTGAAGCCGACCTACGGCGCGATCTCGCGCTACGGGATGATCGCCTTCGCGTCCTCGCTCGACCAATGCGGGCCGCTGACCCGGGACGTCACCGACGCCGCCCTCCTGCTCGCCGCGATGGAGGGTCGCGACAGCTGCGACTCGACCTCGGTCGGGATCGAGGGCGGGATCCTCGCGCCCGGCCGCGAGGACCTCAGGGGGCTCCGCTTCGCGGTCCCGGCCGAGCTCGCCGGCGACACGATCGACTCCGGTGTGCGCGAGGTCTTCGAGGCGACCCTGGCCCGGATCGAGGCGCTCGGCGGTGAGATCGCCGAGGCCTCGCTTCCCCACGCCGAGCACGGGATCTCCGCCTACTACGTGATCGCCCCGGCCGAGGCATCGGCCAACCTCGCCCGCTATGACGGTGTCCGCTACGGGATGCGACGCGACGCCGGCGACCTGATCGAGATGTACGAGACGACCCGGGCGGCGGGGTTCGGCGAGGAGGTGAAGCGCCGGATCATGCTCGGCACCTACGCGCTCTCCTCGGGCTACTACGACGCCTACTACGGTCGAGCCCAGCGGGTCCGGACCAAGATCGCCGAGGACTATCGCGCGGTCTTCTCCGACTTCGATTTCGTCGTCACCCCGACCTCGCCCTCGGTCGCCTTCGAGCTCGGCGAGAAGACCGACGACCCGCTGGCGATGTACATGAACGACTTCTTCACGGTGCCGATGCCGCTGGCCGGGATCCCGGCGATCTCGATTCCGGCCGGGCTCACCGAGCCCGAGGGCGGTGGCCCGCGGCTGCCGGTCGGGTTCCAGATCGCCGCGCCCGCCTTCGCCGAGCAGGGGCTGCTGGAGGCGGCCTTTGCGCTCGAGCAGGACATCGGTTTCGACGCCCGACCCGAGGGGGTTGGCGGTGCCTGAGCTCGAGGCGGTGATCGGGCTGGAGATCCACGTCCAGCTCGCGACCCGGACGAAGATGTTCTGCGGCTGTGCCCTTTCCTTCGGCGACGAGCCCAACGTCCACACCTGCCCGGTCTGCCTCGCCCACCCCGGCGTCCTCCCGGTCCCCAACGAGGAGGCGATCCGCTACGCGCTGAAGATCGCCGCCGCCCTCGAGTGCGAGGTGGCGCCGCGCTCGATCTTCCACCGCAAGAACTACTTCTATCCCGACAACCCGAAGGCCTACCAGATCAGCCAGTACGACATTCCACTTGCCGGCGCCGGCCGGCTCGGCGGGGTTCGGATCCACCGCGCCCACCTCGAGGAGGACGCGGCGAAGATGATCCATCTCGGCGGCAGCGGGCGCATCCACGGATCCGGCGCCTCACTGGTCGACTTCAACCGCGGCGGCACGCCGCTGGTCGAGATCGTCACCGAGCCCGATCTTCGCGGCGCCGCCGAGGCCGCCGAGTGGGCGCGGCTACTGCGGACCACGGTCCGCCAGCTCGACGTCTCCGACGTCAACATGGAGGAGGGGAGCCTCCGCGTCGACGCCAACGTCTCCGTTCGCCCGCCCGGGAGCGAGGAGCTCGGGACCAAGACCGAGCTCAAGAACATGAACAGCTTCCGCTTCCTCGAGCGCGGGATCGAGGCCGAGCTGGCGCGCCAGCGGGATCTGATCGAGGCGGGGGGGGCCGTCGTCCAGGAGACCCTCCACTTCGACCCCTCCGACGGGACCCTGACCGCGCTGCGCTCGAAGGAGGAGGCGCACGACTATCGCTACCTCCCCGAGCCCGACCTGGTGCCGCTGGCGCCGACCGAGGAGATGCTCCGCGAGGCGCGCGAGTCGCTGCCGGAGCTGCCCGAGGCCCGGACCGAGCGCTACCGGGAGGAGCTCGGCGTCGCGGCCGATACCGCTGCCCTGCTCGCGGGCGACCCTGAGACCGCCGCCTACTTCGAGCAGACCGCGCGGGAGGCCGAGGGGATCGAGCCCCGCGTCGTCGCCAACTGGGTGACCGGTGAGCTGGCGGCGGCGTTGCGGCAGGAAGACGGCGGCGACCCGGCGGGCTCGAAGGTCGAGCCGGGCGCGCTGGCGGCCCTGGTCACGATGGTCCAGGAGAAGAAGATCACCCACGGCAGCGCCAAGAGCGTGCTCTCGACGCTGGTCGCCGAGGGAGGGGACCCGGCGGCGATCGTCGAGCGCGAGGGCCTCGGCCAGGCCGACTCGGGGGAGCTCGAGGGCGTCGTCGCGGCCGCGATCGAGGCCAATCCCGACGCCGTCGAGGAGATCCGCAGCGGCAACCGAAAGGCGATCGGCCAGATCGTCGGAGCCGTGATGCGGGAGACGCAGGGCCGCGCCGACGGCGGCGAGGTCAACCGCCTGATCATGGAGAAGATCGGCGCCTAGCGAGACAATTGAGCCATGGCGTACCTCGTCATCGCGTTCAGCTTCGGACTCGCCACCGGCATCATCGGCCGCGCCAAGGGCAGCTCGTTCTGGCTCTGGCTCCTGATCGGCGTCGTCCTGCCGCCACTCGGGCTGATCGCGGTGATCCTCTACCGCACCGACAAGGACGAACCGGAGCGCCAGTGCCCGACCTGCGGCAAGGCGGTCAAGCTCTACGTCCAGGTCTGCCCCCGCTGCGGCACCGACCTCTACCTGCCTGACCCGGAGACGGTCCGCCACCCGGGAGTCCGGTAGCCGCCCCCCGACACAGCGCCTATCTGAGCCAGGTCCTGACGATTGCGTTGGCGAAGCCGACGCCGTAGCGGACCACGGCCGGCTTCTTCGAGTGGCCGTGGAGACGCTGCTCGACCGTGACCGGGACCTCCTTGGCGGGGATGCCGCGCTTGATCGCCTCGATCATGAACTCGGAGGTGTGGAACTGCTCCTGGCGCAGGACCAGCTGCGGCAGGGCGGTGGTTCGCACGGCGCGATAGCCGTTCGAGCAGTCGGTGACGTGGGTGCGGGTGATCATCGAGACCAGCCGGTTGAAGAAGACGATCCCCATCTCGCGGGCGAGGTGATTGCGATCGGCATCGCCGAGGACGCGCGAGCCATGGGCGACGTCGACCTCGCCATCGAGCACCGGTTTGACCAGGCGCTCCATCTGCGAGGGAAGGTGCTGGCCGTCGGCATCGAGGGTGACAACGACCTGCGCCCCCGACTCGACCATCAACCTGTAGCCGGTCCGCAGGGCGGCGCCGCCGCCGCGGTTGATGACGTGGCGGGCGACGAGGGCGCCGTGCTCGGCGGCGACATCGCCGGTCCCGTCCCGGGAGCCGTCGTCCACCACCAGCACCGCGGTCCCGACCCCGCACACCTCGTCCGGGATCCGGTCGAGGACGTAGCCGATGCTCTCTGCCTCGTTGTAGGCGGGAACGACGACGGCGATCTTCCCCCGGAACCGCTCCGGCAACCCCGCCTGGCGGAACTCCTCCCAGGCCAGCCCCTCGAGCACCGCGGAAAGCTGGCGCGAGTTGCGGGCGGCCTGCGAGAGCGCTCGCAGGATCAGGATGAAGAGGATGAAGATCGCGAACACGGCGAGGCCGAGGATCCGGCCGCCGTTGCCCTTTTCGAAGGAGAAGGCCGAGAGCAGCGCGTCGGTGATTTCGGTGCCGGAGACGATCGCCAGCCCGAGCCCGGCGAGGAGCAGGATCAGGACGTCGGCGTTGCGCAGCGAGCGTCGGCGGGCGATCGCGTAGCAGACCAGGACCAGGCCGAGCACCAGCCCGGCGGCACGCAGCGCGGTCAGCTCTGAGGGGAAGACGTTCGCCGTGACCATGGACCGGAGGAGGATAGGGCGGCGCCGGCCCATGCCAGGGTCACGCCGGCAAGCGGAAAGACCAGTGTCATCAGCACCTCGTTGCGCCGCGAGGCCGCCAGCGTCGCCGCCCCGACCAGGGTGACCAGGACGATCGGGGTCGCCATCACGACGAACTCCCACCAGCGCCGGCGCCCGGCGAGCACGCCCAGGCCGCCGAGGGCAAGAGCGACGATCAGCACCTGAATCACCCTGCCGGCGGTCGCGCTCATCGCTTCGCCGACCCCGCCACTCCACATCCGCCAGACCTTGCGGACGGTCATCGCCGCGTAGCCGCTCGGGTCTTCGTCGATGTAGTCGTAGAAGTCTTCCTTGCCGATCTTGCCGAGCGCCTCGTCACGGGGGAGGTCCGGATAGCGCGCGGCCACCCTGTCGAAGAGCGGCGCCGGTTCGACGTCGTCGAGCGCTTCCGAGCCCGGTTCGAGGTCGCGGCCGAGGTAGCGCTTGACCAGCAGCGCCTTTGCCCGCTGGTATTCGCCGTCGGCGGGCAGCAGGGTGCCGACGTAGAGAGCCTTGCCGCCCCCCGTGCTGATCGGGACGGCGCGGTCGAGGCTGATGATGTTGTGGATCGTCCAGGGGATGATCGGGATCACGATCGCGACCGCGAGAGCAACGGCGCCCGCGAGCTTCGGCCCCGGGCGCCAGCCGCCGACCTGCCAGAGGCGAACCGCCGCGATCCCGATGAAGACGACCGCCACGAGGAAGTACTCGGGGCGGATCAGCGCGGTCAGACCGAAAAGGAAGCCGGGCACCAGGAACCGCCAGGCCGCCCCCGGACGCGGCGCGGTGTCGCTTGCCCAGAGGAAGGTGAGGATCGCCAGCGGCAGGGTCAACATTGCCGGCGGCTCGCTGTAGAGGGCGCCGGTCGAGTGGATGAACGGCGGGTAGACGGCGACGCCAAGGGCGGCGATCAACCCGGCCGGGGCGCAGTTGATCCGGCGCCCGAGCAGGTAGGCGACGAGGATCGTCGCCAGCCCGAGCAGCAGCTCGACGATCCGCGCCGTCCCTTCGCGCGGGCCACCGGTCGCGTAGAACGAGGCGGCGTAGAGGAGCGGCGCTCCCGGCGACCAGTCGCTGGCGTCGCGGAATTCCCTGCTGCCGTACGTCCCTTCGTCATGGAGCGACTTCGAGAGGTCGTAGTAGGCGTGGGCGTCGTCGCCGGGACTCGCCAGCGGTTCGACCACCCGGTACGCGCGCAGCCCGAAGCCGACCACCAGGATCAGCGCCAGCAGGACCAGGGTGGTCCGCCCGTGGCGCTCGGGCAGGGCGCGGGCCCAGTTGCTCAGCCGTTCCATCGTCGCGCCAGGCTATCCGCGCAGGCGACCGCGCCGACCCCGGCGAGGGCCGCGGTGAGCGGCAGCATCACCAGCGCCCGCCGCGGGGTCGCGACCAGGACCAGGCTCGTCGCCGTGATCGCGACGATGACGGTGAGGATCGGGACGACCTCCCATCGGCGCCTCGAGACCAGGGCGAAGACCCCGACCAGGCCGAGGGCGAGCAGGGCCCACTGCAGGAGCTCCCAGACCGGTATCCGCATCACCTCGCGCGGCCCGTGGCCCCATACGCGCCACAGCTTCGCCGCGAGGAAGCCCGCATAGGAGATCGGCTCCCCGCTGACGTGGTCCCAGAGCCGTTCGCGCCCCATCCGGGCGAGCGCCCTGTCGGTTTCCATTCCGGGGTACCGCTGCTCGGCAAGGGCCGCGAGGATCTGCTCGAGGCGGACCCTGGCGAGGACCGCGTCGAGACCGGCGCCCGGCGGGGCGTATTCGGCCGCCAGTCGCCTGGTCAGTCCCGGGTGCCGTTCGAGCACCTCGCGGCCGACCTCTTCAGGGTCGCCCCCGGAGGGTAGGTAGGAGCCGGCGAACAGCACCTGGCCGCCGCCGGTCGAGATCGGGACGAAGCGGTCGAGCGCGATCGCGTTGCGCAGCGTCCACGGCCCGACCACGAGCACGACCCCGGCGAGCAGGACCGCTGCCTGTCCGAGCGCAGGCCTCCAGCCCTCGCCGATCCCCCTCAGGCCGGCGACGACGGCGAGGAGAATCGCGACAGCGAGATACTCGGGACGGGCCAGGGCCAATGCACCGAGCAGCGCCCCGGCTAGGGCCCAGCGCAGCAGTCCCTCCTTGTCGGTGGCCCAGAGCATCGCCAGGACGGCGCCGGCGAGGAGCGTCGTCGCCAGCGGCTCCGACATCAGCATCCCGCCGTACTCGAGCAGGGCCGGGTAGATCGCCACGGCCGCCGCCCCGATCAGCCCGGCCATCGGCCCCGAGAGCCGGCGTCCGATCAGGTAGGTGAAGAGGACCGCGAGCGAGCCGATCAGGGCCAGGACGACCCGGGCGAGCCGCTCATGGACACCGCCGCTCACCCCGTAGATGCCGGAGGCGATCAACGGCAGCCCCGGCGAGTAGTTGCTCGACGGCTGGGTCGCCGAGGCGCCGACCGTGAAGCCCTCGCCGCGCTCGAGGTTGGCGGCGATCTGCTCGTAGGCGACCGCGTCGTAGACCGGCTCGCGCCCTTCCCAGGCGTAGTCGAGCCGCAGCCCGAGCCCGAGCAGCAGGATCGCCGCCAATGCCAGTGCCCGCGCTCCGCCCACGGTGCGGATGCTACGTCGCCGATCTCCGCTACCCTGCCGCGGCTATGCGCGTTCTCATTCTTGGGGGCGACGGCTACTTGGGCTGGCCGACGGCCCTGAGGTTTTCGGCACGCGGCCACGAGGTGTCCGTCGTCGACAACTTCTCACGCCGCCGCTGGCACCGTGAACACGGCACCAACACCCTGACCCCGATTGCCGAGCTGGACGAGCGGATCGGCGCCTGGTCGGAGCTCTCGGGCGAGCGCATCCGCTCCTACATCGGCGCCGTCGAGGACGGCGACTTCCTCGACGAGGTCGTCGCGGAGACCCGCCCCGAGGCCGTGATCCACTACGGCGAGCAGCCCTCGGCCCCCTACTCGATGATGTCGCGCGAGCGGGCGGTGGAGACCCAGCACACGAACGTGATCGGCACCCTCAACCTGCTGTTCTCACTGCGCGACCACGTCCCCGACTGCCACCTGGTCAAGCTCGGGACGATGGGCGAGTACGGGACCCCCAACATCGACATCGAGGAGGGGTTCATCGAGATCGAGCACAAGGGCCGCACCGACACGCTCCCCTTCCCGAAGCTCCCGGGATCGCTCTATCACTGCTCGAAGGTCCACGACTCGACCAACCTGCACTTCGCCTGCCGGATCTGGGGCCTGCGCGCAACCGACCTCAACCAGGGCGTCGTCTACGGCGTCGAGACCGAGGAGACCGCCCGCGACGAGCGGCTGATCACCCGCTTCGACTACGACGAGATCTTCGGCACCGTGCTCAACCGCTTCTGCGTCCAGGCCGTGATCGGGCACCCGCTCACGGTCTACGGCTCGGGCGGCCAGACGCGCGGGTTCCTCAACATCCGCGACACCTTGCGCTGTGTCGAGCTCGCGGTCGAGAACCCCGCCGATCGCGGTGAGTTCCGCGTCTTCAACCAGTTCACCGAGCAGTTCTCGGTCGGCCAGTTGGCGGAGCTGGTCAAGGCCGCCGGCGAGCACCACGGCTACACGGTCGAGGTCCAGCATGTCGAGAACCCGCGGGTCGAGCTCGAAGATCACTACTACAACGCCACCCACACCAAGCTCCTCGATCTCGGTCTCGAGCCGACGCTGCTCGGCGAGGAGCTGGTCGAGTCGATGTTGCACGCGATCGAGCGCCACAAGGAGCGGGTGATCGAGAGCTCGATCGACCCGCACACGCGCTGGAACCCGCTCAAATCCCCTGCTGGCCGCGCATAGGTCCGCTGGTAGCATCGGCAGTCCGATGAGAGCAGCCGACGCGTTGATGGAAAGCCTCAAGGCCGAGGGTGTCACCGACATCTTCGGCATCCCCGGCGGGGCCAACCTGCCGACCTACGACGCGCTCGTCGACGCCGGCTTCCGCCACATCCAGGTCCGCCACGAGCAGGGCGGCGGCCACGCCGCCGAGGGTTACGCGAAGGCCTCCGGCAAGGTCGGTGTCGCCTTCGCCACCTCGGGCCCTGGAGCGACCAATCTCGTCACCGCGATCGCCGACGCGATGATGGACTCGGTCCCGACCGTCTTCGTCACCGGCCAGGTCCGGACCGAGCTGATCGGGACCGACGGCTTCCAGGAGGCCGACATCCTCGGCGCGACCCTGCCGTTCGTCAAGCACTCCTTCCAGGTCACCGACCCGCGCCAGATCCCCGAATACGTCCACGAGGCCTTCCACGTCGCCTCGACCGGGCGCCCCGGCCCGGTGCTGCTCGACATCCCCCAGGACCTCTCGCGGGCCGAGATCGAGTACGAGCCGCGCACCGAGCCGGTCGAGCTGCCCGGCTACAAACCGATGAGCAAGGGGAACATCAAACAGGTCCGGATCGCGGCAAAAGCGATGGCGAACGCGCGGCGGCCGATCCTCTACACCGGCGGCGGCGTCGTCAACGGCAACGCCTCCGAGGAGCTGCGTGACCTCGCGGCGGCCGACCGCTTCCCGGTCACCTCGACCCTGATGGGGCTCGGCGCCTTCCCCGCCTCGCACGAGCAATGGTTGGGAATGCTCGGGATGCACGGGACCGTCACCGCCAATTGGGCGATGGACAGCGCCGACCTGATCGTCGCGATCGGCTCCCGCTTCGACGACCGGATCACCGGCAAACTGGCCGAGTTCGCGCCGAACGCGAAAATCATCCACCTCGACATCGACCCGGCCGAGATCTCGAAGAACGTCGGCGCCCACATCCCGATCGTCGGCGACGTCAAGCTGGTGTTGCCGGAGCTGACCCGCGAGTACCGGGCGCTGCAGACCGACCCGTCCCGCCTCGATGCCTGGTGGAAGCAGCTCCGCGATTGGCAGGAGGAGCATCCGCTGCGCTACGAGCCCGGCAAGGACGGCGAGATCAAGCCGCAGTTCATGGTCGAGGCGATGCACCGCGCCACCAAGGGCGAGGCGATCCTCACCTCCGACGTCGGCCAGCATCAGATGTGGGCCGCGCAGTATTACGGCTTCGAGCGGCCCCGCCGCTGGATCAACTCCGGCGGGCTCGGGACGATGGGCTTCGGCCTGCCGGCGGCGATCGGCGCCAAGGTCGCCGAGCCCGACGAGCCGGTCGTCTGCCTCGCCGGCGACGGCAGCCTGATCATGACCTGCCAGGAGCTCGCCACCTGCGTCAACGAAGACATCGCGGTCAAGGTCTTCCTGATGAACAACGGCTACATGGGGATGGTCCGCCAGTGGCAGGAGCTGTTCTGGGACCGCCGCTACAGCGCGGTCGCGATGGGCGCCAGCCCGGACTGGGTCAAGCTCGCCGAGGCTTTCGGGGCGACCGGGATGCGGTGCGAGAACGCCGATGACCTCGAGGCGACGATGGTGAAGGCGATCGAGACCGACGGGCCGGTCCTGCTCGACGTCCGCGTCGCCCAGGAGGAGAACTGCTTCCCGATGATCCCGCCCGGCCAGGCCGCGCGCGACATGGTCGAGGCGCCCGAGGTGGTGGGCTGATGGAGGCCGGGACCCCACAGCTGGTCAAACTCGAGGAGCTCCACGTCCCCGGCCAGCTCAGCGGGCGCAAGCACATCCTCTCGATCCTGGTCGAGAACAAACCGGGCGTCCTGGCGCGGATCGCGGGGCTGTTCTCGCGGCGTGGGTTCAACATCGACACCCTCGCGGTGGGGCCGACCGATGACCCGAGCATCTCGCGGATCACGCTGACGCTCGATGGCGCCGTCCACCCGATCGACCAGGTGACGAAGCAGCTCCACAAGCTCGTCAACGTCCTCAAAATCCGTGACATGGAGCCGGCCGAGACGGTCGCCCGTGAGATGGCGATGTTCAAAGTCTCGGCCGCGGTCGAGAACCGGGCCGAGATCATCCAGTTCGCCGAGATCTTCCGGGCGAAGATCGTCGACGTCTCGAAACGGACGCTGACGATCGAGGTCACCGGGTCGGCCGACAAGATCGAGGCCTTCGAGCGGATGATCCGACCGCACGGCCTGGTCGAAATGGTTCGGACCGGCGAGATCGCGATCGCCCGGGGCGCCGACTGAGATGTCGGCTCCAGGCGACGCCTGGGCCTCGTCACTTTCGGAGTCGCTGCGGGCATCCCTGCGCGAGGCCGCGCAGTCCGGCCGCCGGGCCCTGGCGAGCGTCACCGTCGCCGTCGATGAGGCCGACCCGTGCGCCACCGTCTTCGCCTCGAGGCTCGCGTCCGACCGCTGGTTCTGCTGGGAGCAGCCCGACCGCGAGTTCGCCCTCGCCACCCTCGGCGTCGCCCACGAGGCGACCTCGCGGGGGCCGGCGCGCTTCGGCGACGTCGCCCGCGAGTGCCTGCGGGTCGGGGACGGAGCAATCATCGAGGAGCCCGGCGGCCTTCCCGCCGGGGCCGGCCCCGTCTGGACCGGCGGCTTCGCCTTCGACCCCGAGGGTGCGCGATCCTCGCAATGGTCCTCGTTCAGCCCGGCGACGATGTGCCTGCCCGAGGTCTCGATCTGCCGCGTGGGGGAGGAGTCCTACCTGACGGTCAACCTGGTGGTCGGCCCCGGCGACGACCTCGAGGCCGCCGCCGAGCGCGCCGAGGGAAGGGTCTCGGGGCTGCGAACGGCACCCCTGGCCCTGATCGACCCCCACCGCACCGAGCGCCCGGAGATCCGCGGCGCCCGCCCGCCGGGGGACTTCGAGCAGGCGGTATCCGAGGCGACCGAGCGGATCGGCGCCGGCGACCTGAAGAAGGTCGTCCTCGCCCGCGAGGTCGTCGTGACCGCGCCCTCCGCGCATGACCCGGCGGCGGTTTTCGGTGCCCTACGCGAGCACTTCCCGTCCTGCTTCTGCTTCTGCTGCGGCACGCCGGAGGCCGCGTTCCTCGCCGCCAGCCCCGAGCTCCTGATCCGCCGCTCCGGCGCCGGGGCCTCGACCGTCGCCCTCGCCGGCTCGACCAGGCGCAGCTCCGACCCCTCGATCGACGACCACCTCGGTGAGCAGCTGCTGCGCAGCGACAAGGACCGCCGCGAGCACCGGATCGTCGCCGAGGAGATCGTCCGCAAGCTGCGGCCGCACTCGGTCTGGGTCGAGGCTCGGGACGAGCCCGAGGTGATCCGGGTCGCCAACATCCAGCACCTGGCGACGCCGGTGATCGCTCAGCTCGCCGAACCGCTCTCGGCGATCTCCCTCGCCGGCCTCCTGCACCCGACCCCCGCCGTCGGCGGCGAGCCCGGCCCGGCGGCCGCGGAGACGATTCGCGAGCTCGAGGGTATGGACCGGGGCTGGTACGCCGGCCCGGTCGGGTGGATGGACGGGACCGAGGACGGCGAATTCTGCGTCGGCCTCCGCAGCGCCCTGCTTCGCGACCGCGCGGCGCACCTCTACGCGGGCGGCGGCATCGTCGCCGGATCCGAACCGGCCGCCGAGCTGGCCGAGACCGAGGTCAAGCTCCAGGCGCTGCTGCCGATGCTGGCGGAGTAGTCGTGCCTCAGCGAGTCATCGCGGCGCTTGCCGCGGTCATTGCCCTCGCCGCCGCCGCGACCGCATTCGGGGAGTCGCCCCAAGGGCCGCGGATCGCCTTCGTCCGCCAAACCGCACGGCCTGACGCACTGACGATCGCGACCAGCGACGCGGCACTGGGGGAATCGATCGTCCTTGCCGGAGGCGGATCCCGGGCCCGACCGCTGCCATACCCCCAGAGTGGCCCCGCCTGGTCCCCGGATGGGTCGCAGGTCGCCTTCGGCGGCATCTTCGGCAACCCGCCCCTGGATCTGCGCCCCGAGCACAGGCGGCTCTACCTGGTGGCCGCGGACGGAACCGGGCTTCATCCGATACCGCACACCGCCGGCGGCTTCGCCCCGGCCTTCTCGCCGGATGGGAAATCGATCGCGTTCGCGCGGACCGTGAGCAAGCGCCTTCCGCCGAGGGGCCCGTTTGGGTCGAGCGTATGGAAAGGCACCACGGTCTGGATTGTCAATCCCGACGGGTCGCGGCTCCAGCAGCTCACCGAGTGGCACAACGGTGTGGTCGACATTCCCGCGTCCTTCTCCCCCGACGGCGGCCTCCTCGGCGTCACCCATCGAGATGAATTCCGCAACCGTGACGATGCGGTCGCGCTGCGGACGAACGGCCGCGGCTCGCGCCTGCTGGCGAGGAACGCCGCCTGGCCCCGGTATGCCCCCGACGGGAGCCGGATCGCCTACCTCGGAATCGAACGATTGCCCGGGACGACCTGCTGCGAGCTCGGCGATGGCTTCAGCGTCGACCTATTCGCGATGAACGCCGACGGGTCGGGTCGGGTGCGTCTCACCGACACCCCTCGGAAGGCAGAGCGGCCGCCGAGCTGGGACCCATCCGGGGAGCGCCTCGCCTACACGACGATGGAAGCGCCGACCGAAACGACGTCGGGCGAGCTCGAGGACTCGGTGATGCAGATCAACACTGACGGAACCTGCCCGACGCGGGTCTCGTTGCCAGGGCACGGGCGCACCCTGTCCCTCTCCACCTTTCCCGCCTGGCAGCCCGGCCCCGGCCGCAGGGCGGGCCGGATCGCCTGCTGACCAGTTTCCCCGCCGAGTTTGCGTTCACCGTCGCTATGCGGCGGCAGACGCAAACTCAGGTGTCAAGTGAGAGCGGCGCTGACGCGATCCGCGAGGCGGCGGTGCAGCTCGACGTTGGCGTGGCGGTCGGTCCTGACCTCGATCAGGCTGGTGCCGGCCGCGAGCGCCTCGGGCAGTTCCTCGAGCGAGCCGAGGCGTTGGTGGGGGAGCTCGAAGAGGGCTGCGGCGCGGGCGGCCGAGACACCCCGCGGCGTCCCGAGCAGGGCCTCGAACTCGGCCGCGTCGAGAGCCGACTCCTGGGGGAGGAAGTGGAAGATCCCACCGCCGTCGTTGTCGATGACGACGACTCGCACCGGGGTCGTGACCTCGCGCAGCACCGCCAGGCCGCCGAGGTCGTGGAGGAGACCGAGGTCGCCGGTGACGATCGTCGTCGGCCGTCCCGTCGCCTGGGCGGCGCCGATCCCCGATGAGACGAGGCCGTCGAGGCCGTTGGCGCCGCGGTTGCAGAGGAACAGGACGTCGGCGTCGCCCGCGCCCAGGAACGCCTCCTGGTCGCGGATCGGCATGCTCGAGGCCGTGTAGACGAGGTCGCCGTCGCGGTGGGCGGCACCGAGCGCGGCGTGCAGGCCGGGCTCGGTCACGCTGTCGATCCCGTCGAGCTCCACCTCGATCGCCTCGCGGGCGGCGGCCTCGGCCGCGATCCACGCCTCCGGGGGCTCGCGGTCCTCGCCGAGTCGCGCGGCCCACCCGGCCGCGAGGTCGGTCGGGTCGGCCCGCAGCAGCGCCGCCGCCCGGCGGGCCGGGTCGTTCCAGGCGCCGGATGGGTCGACCACGATCTGATCGGCGCCGGATTCCGCCAGCCACGCCCGCAGCGGCTTGCTCGTCGGCATCTCCCCAAACCGGAGCACGAGATCGGGGACCACTCGCGTGCCGAAGCTCTGGTCGCGCAGAAGGAGGTCGTATGCGGTGACGACGTGGGAGCGGTCGTGAGGGCCGCAACGGACCTGGGAGGTCGGCTCGGCGAGGATCGGGAAACCGGCGGCGCGGGCGAGGTCGACGAGGGGCTCACGAAGGCCCGGGTCGAGTTGGCGACCGGCGACGATCACCCCCGAGAGGGCTTCGTCGATGTGCTTCGCGACCTCCTCGAGCAGGAACTGGGACGGCTCGAAGTCGATCGGCGTCACCGCGGTCAGCGGCCGGTCTCCGCGGCCCTGCAGCGCCAGTTCATCGGCGGCCGTCACCGATCCCTCGACCGCGATCGGCGCCAGCGGCTCCCGCCACGGCAGGTTGAGGTGGACCGGCCCCGGGCGCGGCTCTCCTCGCGCGGAGGCGAAGGCGCGGCACGCGATCGAGCGGTAGTGCAGCAACCCCTCGTCGTCGGCGGAATGGGTCCCGACCTCGCAGAACCACCGCACCGAGGACCCGTAGAGCTTCACCTGGTCGATCGTCTGGCCGGCGCCGATCCCGCGGAGCTCCGGGGGCCGGTCGGCGGTCAGGGCGATCAGCGGAATCGCCGACTGGTCGGCCTCGCAGATCGCCGGGTGGAAGTTGGCCGCCGCGGTGCCGGACGTGCAGAGGATCGCGACCGGGGTGCCGCCGGCCTGGGCGGCGCCGAGCGCGAAGTAGGCGGCCGAGCGCTCGTCGACGATCACGGTCACCTCGACCTCCGGCTGGCGCCAGAGCGCGACCGCGAGCGGGGTCGAGCGCGAGCCGGGGGAGAGGACGGCGCTCCGCATCCCGCACCGCGCCAGCTCCTCGACGAAGGCGGACGCGAGCGCGGTGTTGGCGTTCGTCGGGTCCATCAAATACCGGAACCTACGCGGTCCTAGAGCCGGTGTGCCTGCAGCGCGGCCTCGTCGATATCGACGCCCAGCCCTGGCCCGGCAGGTGGGTGGAGCATCTCGCCATCGAGCTCACAACCGACCGCGGCGACGGTCTCGGCGAAGAGGCGCTGGGTCGCAAGCCCGTGGGCGAGGTCAAGGCCATCCTCGCCGCAGGCCTCGCTCAGCGTCGCCGCGACCTGCGCCGCCGCCGCGATCCCGACCGGCCCGTCGAGTGCGCTTGTGACGTAGGTCGGGATCACCTCTGCGATCTCGATCGCCATCTCGGGGCCGCCGACCTTGGAGAGCTTGACTCCGGTCAGCGACCAGGCGCCCATCGCGACCGCCCGCTCGGCCTCCTGCCGGCTGGCGACGCTCTCATCGGCGGCGATCGGGATCGACGTCGCTTCACCGACCTCGACAGCCTCCTCGGAGCTCGCGACGGGCTGCTCGGCGAGCTCGAGGTCGAGCTCCTCGAGCTCGCCGAGCGTGCGCTTGGCGGTCTCGACGTCCCAGGCGCCGTTGGCATCGACCCGGATCCGGGCCTCGGGGCCGACGGCGGCGCGCACGGCCCGGACCTGGGCGAGATCGTCACCGGCCCCGAGCTTCAGCTTGAAGGAGGAGAAGCCCTCCTCGGCCCAGGCCAGCGCCTCGGCCGCGACCTCGCGTGGCTCACCGGCCGAGAGGGTCGCGTTGCATCGCACCGGAGGCGGGGGAGGGCCCGGGGCGCCGTGCTCCTCCTCCGCCCGCCTGCCCCGGAGGTCGGCGAGGGCGGTCAGTGCCGCACATCTGGCTGGAGCCGAGAGCGCGAGCGCATCGCCGGCGAGGGCCTGCTCGTCGAGGCTGTCGCGATCACCGAGGCTCTCGAGCTCAGCGACCACCTGGGCCAGGCCGGCGCCGCCGCGCAGCGTCAGCGGCACCGCTTCGCCGAGCCCGACGATCCCGTACTCGTCCCGCAGCCTCAGCAGCACCATCTCGCGCCGCGCGAGGCTGCCGGCGGCAGTCACATACGGCTCTCGGAACGGGAGCGCGTAGGGAACTACCTCGACCGAGGCGATGCGCATGGCCCAAGCATTGCACCCGGGCGGCGCTCAGGCGCAGGCTCGGTTGACCGCCGCGGTCGCCCTGCGGAGTTCCAGCCTCAGCCGGTTCGCCTTGCGGCGGCCGCGCTCGGCCGCTTCATTAAGCCTTTCCCGGGCGGCCTCGGAGGTGACGAAGGTCGCCTTGCGGGCTCGGCGCTCGTTTTCCCGCCCGAGCGTCTTCAGTCGCTGCGAGATCGTCCTCGCCGTCGCCCTGGCGGCGTCGCACGCGGGGCTGGTGGCCGGCGGAGGCGGCGGCGGGGCGGCCGCCGGCGCCTCGGGGACCGGGGGCGCGACGACGTCGAAGCTCGCGACTCCGCCGAGGCGGGCCGTGGTGTAGACGTTGCCGCTGTCGCCGCCGGCCACGACCCCGTTCGCCCGCAGCAGCGCCCGGCCGTCCTGGCAGGTCCCTTCGGTCCACGGAAGGTCGGGGTCTTCGAGGCCGGTTTCTGTCGTGCACCCGGCGGTGCCCGGCCGCTGCGCGATCGTCCCGTCGGCGGCCCGTTCGAAGACGACGAGGCCCGATGCCTCCTTCGTCGTCGCGTAGAGACCGGTCCCGTCGGGGAGGACGACGACCGAGCTGATCCCGTCCATCGCGACGCCATTGACGCAGTCCCCGGCGGTGCCGTTCTGCATCGGGTCCGAGAGACCGGTATTGCTGACGCAACCGGCCGTCCCAAACTTCTGCGTGAGCGTTCCCGAGGAGGCGTCGCGGTCGAAGACGAGGATCGCGTCGCGCCGTTCGGAGGCGACGTAGGCATTCTCGCCGCCGCCCGAGAAGGCGATCGCCCGGGGCTCGCCCAGGCCGGTCGCGACCGTGCACCCGCCGGCCGATTTGCTGACGATGCAGCCGGTCGGCGCCGGGATCGGCGTCAGCGCCCCCGAGGTGGTGTCCCGGGTGTAGAGCGTGATCGCGTCGCGGGCGGGGGAGAGCGCGTAGACGGCCTTGCCGTCGGGGCTGACCTCGACCGTTTCGACACCCAGAGCCTGAGCGAGCCCATCGGTGCACTCACCACCGGTGTCGTTCACGCAGCCCGGCGTCCCCGACAGCTGTGTGAGGTCGCCCGTTTCGGGATCGCGTTCGAAGACCGCGATCCCTCCGGCCGGCCCCTCCGAGGCGACGTAGACGCTCCTGCCGTCGGGGCTGACGGCGACCGATGCCGGTTCGTCGAGGGCGTTGCCTTCCTGACATTCGCTCGAGCCGTCGATGTTCACGCAGCCGTCGTCGCCGCTCGACTGGGTCAAAACGCCATCGCCGGCATCGCGGTCGAGGACCGCGACACCATCGTCGTCCCCGGCGGCGACGTAGACGCTCCTGCCGTCGGGGCTGACGGCGACGTCGCGGGCGCCTCCGAGGGCGCGGCCATCGGCGCAATCCGGGTAGAACGTCGGCGCGCTCGAGAGGCACCCGGACGGGCTCGAGATCGGAGACAGGGTCCCGCCCGCGTCGCGATCGAGGGTCGAGACGCTGTTCCATAGCCCGTCGGCGACGTAGGCGTTGTTGTCGTCGGGGCTGAGTGCGATCGCCCTCGGTTCGACCAGACCGCGACCGTCCTGGCACTCGCCCCCGAGCCCGGACTCGGTCACGCACCCGGCCGTGCCTGCCTCCTGCGCCAGGTTTGTTGCCGCCGACGCGGCCGCGGCCGCCGCCAGCGCTGCTATCAAAACCGCCAGAACTCTCAATCCGGCTAGCTTTGAGAACACGTACGTACCCCCTCTGCGGCTTAGAGTAGCCGAGAACGCCGGCCCGATCGAGCCCTAACTGGCGAGCAGGAGCCCCGCCGAGACGAGCAGGCTGAAGACGCCAAGCAGCGCGCCGGTTCCCGCCAGCGCCTCGTTGAGCGCAGCGCCGGTGCGATTCGACATCGTCCGCAGTGGCGGCACCGCGAGCGGCAGCGAGGCGAAGGCGATCAACGGCCAGAGGCTCGTGGCGGCGCCGACCAGCGTGATCGGCAGCGCCAGGTAGGCGCCGAGGACAAGCATCCGATAGAGGACGACGGCGTTCTCGCGCCCCATCCGCACCGCCAGGGTTGTCTTCTGCGCCCGCCTGTCGGTGTCGATGTCGCGGACGTTATTGACGACGAGGATCGCCGTCGCCAGGAACCCGACCGATATCGAGAGCCCGAGCGGCAGCGCGTCGAGCTGCTCGACCTGGACGTAGTAGGAGCCGTTGACCGCGACCAGGCCGAAGAAGAGGAAGACGAAGACCTCGCCGAGGCCGGCGTAGCCGTAGGGGCGGGGGCCACCCGTGTAGAGGACGCCGGCGGCGATCGAGAAGGCGCCGATCACGAGGATCACCGCGCCGGCGACCGTCGCCAGGTAGATGCCGCAGGCGACCGCGATCCCGAAGGCGATCCAGGTCGCGGTCAGGACCCGCTGCGGCGCCACGAGCCCGGCCGAGGTGACGCGGACCGGGCCGAGGCGGTCGGCGGTATCCGCCCCGCGCTTGGCGTCCGAGTAGTCGTTGGCGAGGTTGGTCCCGATCTGGATGAAGATACTGCCGACTAGCGCCGCGATGAAAGCGCCGACGCGGGGCAGCGCGCCTTCAAGTTCGACCGCCGCCGCGGTGCCGACCAGGACCGGGGCGATCGCCGCCGGCAGGGTCCGCGGCCGCGCCGCCATCAGCCAGATCCTCATGGCCGCCTCGGGAACTTCGAGAAGTCAGGGCGGCGCTTCTCCTTGAAAGCATCGCGGCCCTCGCGGGCCTCCTCGGAGCCGTAGAAGAGGAGGTTGGTGTCATGGGCGAGCTGTTGGATCCCGGCATAACCATCCTCGTGGGCGTTGAAGCTGGACTTGACCAGGCGCAGGGCGAAGGGGGACAGGGAGAGCATCTCCCGGCACCAGGCGACCGTCTCCCGTTCGAGGCTCGCGAGCGGCACAACCGAGTTGACGAGGCCCATCTCCAGTGCCTCCTCGGCGTCGTAGGAGCGGCAGAGCAGCCAGAACTCCTTCGCCTTCTTGGTCCCGACGAGGTCGCGTAGGAGGGAGGCGCCGAAGCCGCCGTCCCAGGACCCGACCCGCGGCCCGGTCTGGCCGAAGTGGGCGTTGTCGGCCGCGATCGTCAGGTCGCAGCAGACGTGGAGGACGTGACCGCCGCCGGCGGCCCAGCCCGCGACCATCGCGACCACGGGCTTTGGCAGGCGCCGCATCTGTACCTGGAGGTCGGTGACGTGGAAGCGCCCGAGGCTGGCTCCCTCGGCGACATAGCCGCTGTCGCCGCGGACCCTCTGGTCACCGCCCGAGCAGAACGCCTTGTCCCCCTCGCCGGTGAGGACGACGACGCCGACCTCGGTGTCCTCACGGGCAAGCTCGAGTGCGGCGGAGATCTCGATCAGCGTCTGCGGCCGGAAGGCATTGCGGACCTCGGGGCGGTCGATCGTGATCCTCGCGATCCCCTCACCCGTCTCGTAGCGGATGTCCTCGTACCCCTCGGCCGCCGCCTGCCACTCGATCGGCGCGTACAACTCCTCCTCGGGTGGGGCATCCTTGTGACGGTTCGGCATCATGGCAACGATATCCCGGCCCCGATGAAGCTCGACGACTGGCTCGCCCAGAGATCACAGAGTTGCCCCGATCGCACCGCGCTCGTCGCGGACGGCGTCGAGGTGACGTTCGCCGAGCTCGAGGCGGAGGCGACCTGGGTCGCCCGCCGCCTCGCCGCCCACGGCGTGCGCCGCGGCTCGACGGTCGCGCTCAGCATGCACCCGCGGCGCGAGCAGGTCGTCCTCGTCCACGCGCTGCTCAAGGTCGGCGCCGTCCTCCTCCCGCTCGGGCCGTCGATGGGCGCCGAGGAGCGCGCCGCGGTGATCGAGGCGACCGAACCGGCGATCGAGCTCGACGACCCGGGCGAGCTGACCCAGACCGAGGCCGACCTGCCGCTGCTCGGCGAGCACGACATGGACGCGATCTGCTGCCGTGTCCTCACCGCCGGCAGCACCGGCGTGCCCGACCCGGTCGGCCTCACCTACGGCAACTTCCTCTGGAGCGCGGTCGGGTCCGCCTTCAACATCGGCGTCGAGCCCCAGGACCGCTGGCTCTGCTGTCTGCCGCTGAGTCACATCTCCGGCCTCGGGATCGTGATGCGCTCCGCCGTCTACGGCACCACCGCGGTGATCCACGACGGCTTTGACGTCGACCGCGTCGCCGCCTCGCTCGAAGAGGACGGCATCTCCGTCCTCTCGCTGGTCGCGACGATGCTGACCAGGCTGCTCGAGGCCGGTGCCGATCTCTCCGGCCCGCGGGCGATCCTGATCGGCGGTGGGCCCGTCCCCGAAGACCCCCTCGAGGAGGCGATCGGGAAGGGCGCGACGGTGGTTCAGACCTACGGCCTGACCGAGGCCTGCTCGCAGGTGACGACCCTCGCCCCCGCCGACGCGAAGCGCAAGCTCGGCTCCGCCGGCCGCCCGCTGTTGACGACCCACCTGCGGATTCAGGAAGGCGAGATCCTCGTCCAGGGGCCGACCGTCGCCCCCGGCAGATCCGACTCCGACGGCTGGCTCCACACCGGCGACCTCGGGCGGATCGACGATGACGGCTTCCTCTACATCGAGGACCGGATCGACGACATGATCGTCAGCGGCGGCGAGAACATCGTCCCGGCCGAGGTCGAGCAGGTCCTCCTCCGCCACCCGGAGGTCGCCGACGCGGCGGTCGTCGGCCGCGATGACCCCGAGTGGCAGCAGGCCGTCACCGCGGTCGTGGTACTCGAGGACGGCTCCGACGCGACCCCGGACGACCTCCGCCGCCACTGCGCGGTCTCGCTCGCCGGCTTCAAGGTCCCGAAGCGGGTTGAGCTCGCCTCGGCGCTGCCGCGGACGCCGTCGGGCAAGTTGCTGAGGCGGGCGCTTCGTTAGCCTGCCCGGCATGGTGATGCGAACCGACGACATCTTCTACGACAAGGACGCCGACCTCTCGAAGCTGCAGGGGAAGACCGTGGCCATCCTCGGCTACGGCTCCCAGGGCCACGCCCACGCACTCAACCTCAAGGACTCCGGGGTCGACGTCGTGGTCGGACTGCGGCTTGACTCCTCCAGCCGGGCCAAGGCCGAGGAGGCCGGCCTCGAGGTGCTCGACATCGCCGAAGCCGCCAGCCGCGGCGACGTCGTCATGGTCCTCTTGCCCGACGAGAAACAGGCCGAGGTCTGGAAGTCCGAGATCGCCGACGGGATCGCTCCCGGCAACCTCCTGCTCTTCGCTCATGGCTTCTCGATCCACTTCGACCAGATCCAGCCGCCGCCCGGCATCGACGTCGGCATGGTCGCCCCGAAGGGGCCCGGCCACCTGGTCCGGCGCCAGTTCGAGGAAGGTCACGGCGTCCCCTGCCTGATGGCCGTCCACCAGGACGCGACCGGCGATGCGCACGACCTCGTCCTCGCCTACGCGGCCGGGATCGGCGGCGGCCGCGCCGCGATCATCGAGACGACCTTCAAGGACGAGTGCGAGACCGATCTATTCGGTGAGCAGGCCGTCCTCTGCGGCGGCGCCTCCGAACTGGTCCGTGCCGGCTACGAGACGCTGGTCGAGGCCGGATACGACCCGCGCCTCGCCTACTTCGAGTGCCTCCACGAGCTGAAGCTGATCGCCGACCTGATGTACGAGAAGGGGATCCAGGGGATGCGCTACTCGATCTCCAACACCGCCGAGTACGGCGACATGACCCGCGGCAAACGGGTGATCGGCGATGAGTCTCGGGCTGCGATGAAGAAGGTGCTCGAGGAAATCCAGTCGGGCGAGTTCGCGCGCGAGTGGATCGCCGAGAACCGCGCCGGGGGCGAGAACCTCTCGCGGATGCGCGAGGAGGGTGCAAGCCACCCGATCGAGGAGGTCGGCAAGGATCTCCGCGGGACGATGTCCTGGATCGACGAGGACTTCTGAGCTACGCGGCGCCCGGCGGGCCGTCGTGCCCTCGGGTCTCGCCCTCGGGAGCATGGCCGTCGCGGCCGACGTAGCCGTCCTTGCCGCCGATGCAGACGTAGACCGCGTCCTCGCTGTCGCTGAGGTTGCGGAGCTTGCGGACCGTCGCGGCGTCGACCCGGGCCAGTCCCCCCGGCTCGAGCACATGGGAGGTCCCGTCGCCGAACTCGATCTCGACCCGGCCGCTGTGGAGGAAGTAGAGCTCCTCCTGCTCGTCGTGGTAGTGGCTGCCGGTCTCGTAGGCCGGCGGCATCACGATCGCGTTGACGCCGAAGGCGGTGACCCCGAGCCCCCTGCGGACCTTGCGGAACCCCCAGCCCTCGCCGAGGTCGGAGATGTTGGCGACGGCATAGCCCTCGCCCTCGATCGCTCCCGTACCTTCCCCGTCGGCCATCGGCCAATCCTATGCGAAGGTGACCGAAGTTTCGACGCATGGTCCACCCGCGCGGGTCACTAACCTGTCGCCCCCGCCGACGATGACAGCGACCAGAACAGCAGAGATCCCCGCCGAACTGAAGCCGGCCGATGGCCGCTTCGGCTGCGGACCCTCGAAGGTGCGCCCCGAGGCGCTCGCGCGCCTGGCAGAGCGCTCGGACCTGATGGGCACCTCGCACCGCCAGGCGCCGGTCCGCGACCTCGTCGGCGCGGTCCGCGACGGGCTCGCCGAGCTGTTCGGGCTGCCAGATGGATACGAGGTCGTGATCGGCAACGGCGGCACGACGGCCTTCTGGGACGCCGCCGCCGCCTGGCTCGTCCGCGATCGTGCCCTCCACCTCACCTACGGCGAGTTCTCGGGGAAGTTCGCGAAGGAGACGGCGGCCGCACCGTTCCTCAAAGACCCGATCCTGATCGAGGCCGAGCCGGGTGACGCTCCCGAGCCGAGCGCCGACCCGGCCGCCGACACGATTGCCTGGGCCCACAACGAGACCTCGACCGGCGTCATGGTCGGGGTCCGGCGCCCGCAGGGAGCGGGCGAGGCGCTGGTTCTGGTCGACGGCACCTCGGGGGCCGCGGGGCTACCGCTCGACCCGGCCGAGGCGGACGCCTACTACTTCGCGCCGCAGAAGGCCTTCGGCGCCGACGGCGGGCTCTGGCTGGCGCTGCTCAGCCCCGCCGCGATCGCCAGGGCCGAGGAGCTCGACGGCGCCGCGGGGCGTTGGCAGCCCTCGTTTCTCTCGCTCCCGGCGGCGATCGAGAACTCGCGCAAGAACCAGACCTACAACACACCCGCCCTCGCGACCCTGCTGCTGCTCGCCGATCAGGTCGAGTGGATGCTCGCCGAAGGCGGCCTCGAGTGGTCCGTCGGCCGCTCCCGTGCCTCATCGGAGGCGCTCTACAGCTGGGCCGAGGCGGCGGATTGGGCGACCCCATTCGTCGCCAACCCGGACAAGCGCTCGCTCGTCGTCGGCACGATCGACTTCGGGGACGGCGTCGATGCCGCCGCGCTCGCCTCGGCGTTGCGGTCGAACGGGATCGTTGACGTCGAGCCCTACCGCAAGCTGGGCCGCAACCAGCTGCGGGTAGGGATGTTCCCGACCGTCGACCCCGCCGACGTGCAGGCCCTGACGGCTTGCATCGACTGGGTGGTCGAGCACGCCGACGGAGTGGCACGTTGAAGGTCCTCGTCAAGGAGAAGATCGCCGATTCGGGGATCGAGCTGCTGCGCGAGAGCTTCGACGTCGACCTCGGGTTCGACATGTCCGACGAGGAGCTGCGCGAGGAAATCGGCTCCTACGACGCGATCCTGGTCCGATCGGCGACGCAGCTGACGGACGACCTGATCGGCCGCGCCGAGCGCCTCAAGGTCATCGGCCGCGCCGGGACCGGGGTCGACAACGTCGACATCACCGCCGCGACCAGGCGGGGCATCATCGTCGCCAACGCGCCCGAATCGAACTCGGTCGCCGCAGCCGAGCACACCCTGGCGTTGATGCTGGCGCTCTGCCGCAACATCCCCCAGGCGCAGGCGACGCTCGTCGGAGGCGCCTGGGAGCGGTCGCGCTTCAAGGGCACCGAGCTATACGGCAAGACGCTCGGCGTGATCGGGTTCGGGCGGATCGGCCAGTTGGTCGCGCGACGCGCCCAGAGCTTCGAGATGGACGTGATCGCCTTCGACAAGTTCGTCTCCGCGGAGCGCTTCCGCGAGCTCGGGGTCGAGGGGGCCGCCGAGCTCGAGGACCTGCTCGCTGCCGCCGACATCGTCACCGTCCACGTCCCGAAGACCCCCGAGACGATCGGCCTCATCAACGCCGACTCGATCGCGGCGATGAAGGACGGGGCCCGGGTCGTCAACTGCGCCCGCGGCGAGCTCGTCGATCTCGACGCCCTCCTCAAAGCACTGGAGTCGGGCAAGCTGGCCGGGGCGGCCCTCGACGTCTTCCCCTCCGAGCCGTTCACCGATCACCCGATCTTCGCCCGCGATGACGTCGTGGTCACCCCTCACCTCGGCGCCTCGACGGCCGAGGCCCAGGATCGGGCCGGGATCGTGACCGCCGAACAGGTGACGGCGGCGCTCAACGGCGGCGTCGTCACCAACGCCGTCAACATCGCCGCGGTCAGGCCGGAGGAGGTGGAGGCGCTGGCGCCGTTCGTCCCGCTCTGCGAACGGCTCGGCCGCCTTGCCCAGGGCCTCGGCGACGGCTCGGTCGACCGGGTCACGGCGGAGTTCCGCGGGCGGATCGCGACCCACGACACCCGCCTGCTCGGGATCGCGGTCCTGGTCGGGATCCTGTCCGGGAACACCGAGGAGCCGGTCAACCTCGTCAACGCCCCGCAGATGGCCGAGGAGCGGGGTATCGAGATGATCGAGACCAAGGACACCGGTTCCGACGACTTCACCGAGCTGGTCACGGTCCGAATCGGCGACGAAGCGGCGGGGGTCTCGGGGACCGGTGTCGGGCCGCGCAATGAGCCCTACCTGGTCTCGGTCTGGGGCGAGAGCTTCTATCTGCCCTTCGCCGAGCACCTGACCGTCTTCCGCTACGCCGACCAGCCGGGAATGATCGGTCGGGTCGGGTCGGTGTTCGGCGAGCAGGGCGTGAACATCGTCTCCGCTGCGGTCGGGGCCTCCGCCGGCGGCAAGCACGCGGTGATGGCGCTCACCACCGACGCCCCCGTGCGCGAGGAGACAACCGCGAAGATCCTTGAGCTCGACGGATTCACGCTTGGCCGCTCCGTCGACCTCTAGCTCCGTCGAGACCGAGATAGGGTCTAACCGTGAGGGCGGTGGTCCTGACAGGAATCGGTGGGCCCGACGTCCTCAGGGTCGAGGAGCGCCCTGATCCGCCCGTCGGCCCTCGCGATGTCCGGATTGCGGTCAGGGCGGCTGGTATCAACTTCGCCGACCTCCTCGCCCGCGTCGGGCTCTATCCGGACGCCCCGGCGACGCCCTGCGTGCTCGGCTATGAGGCGGCGGGCGAGGTCGAGTCTGTCGGCAAGGGCGTCAGCACCCACGCCATCGGCGACCGGGTGATGGCCCCGACCAGGTTCGGCGGCCACGCCGAGCTGGTCGTCGTCCCCGCGGAGCAGGCCCTGCCGCTGCCCGACCGGATCACCTTCGAGCAGGGCGCGGCCTTCCCGGTCAGCTACGGGACCGCCCATGCGGCGCTGGTGATCATGGGCGGCCTCAGGGAGGGCGATCGCGTCCTCGTTCATGGCGCCGCCGGGGGCGTCGGCATCGCCGCTACCCAGATCTGTCGGAACGCGGGCGCTGAGGTGTTCGGGACCGCCTCGGCCGCAAAGCATGAGGCGATCCGCGCTCAGGGCGTCACCCATGCGATCGATTATCGGTCGCTGGACTTCGAGCGGGAGGTGATGAGGCTGACCGGCAACGAGGGCGTCGACCTCGTTATCGACGCCCAGGGCCCGACGAGCTTTCGCAAGGACTACCGGCTGCTCCGACCGGGCGGGCGTCTCGTCATGTACGGGATTTCCGAGATGAGCAGCGACGGCCGCCGTGACCTGCCGGCCACGCTGCGGGCGCTGGTGAAGATGCCGGCCGCGACCTGGCCGTGGTGGAAGAGCTTGACGGCGATGAACGAGAACAAGGGAGTGTTCGGGCTCAACCTGCTCAAGTGGTGGGACCGGGAGGGGGATATTCGTCGTGTGACCGAGCCGCTGATGAGCGACCTCGAAGTTGGGCGTCTTGAGCCGGTGGTCGCCGCATCGTTTCCCTTCGATCAGGCTGGCGACGCACAGCGGATGATCGGAGAGCGCCGCAACGTCGGCAAGGTAGTGCTGTTTCCTTAGTGGGGGCCAGTGTGCAACCGAATCAGGGGCCGGCATTTCGATGAAGAGGGCGTTACTCATCTCGTTCGCGATTGCGGCGACATTCGTGTCGGCCGCGTCCGCCGCCACCCCGGAAACCTTCACGGTCCTGCTCGCGGGTGGATCGGCGTCGAACACGATCCAGGTCTGGCTGACGCCCGACGGCAAGAGCTACGTGATTGATGCGGTCGTCCCGCTCGAAGTCGGCGGCGAAGTCTGCACCAACCCGGAAGGCATCCCGAATCAACTTGTCTGCGCGGCCCCGCCGATCGCCGGCTTCGAAGTCAACGCCGACGGCGGCGATGACAAGGTCACCGTCTCGAGGGGGGTGACGATCCCGATCACCGTCCGCGGTGGAACCGGGCGCGACACCCTGGCCGGCGGCAGCGGCGACGACAAGCTGATCGGCGGGCCGGGGGCCGACAGGCTGATCGGCGGCCCGGGGAACGACGAACTGATCGGCGGGCCCGACACCGACGTCCTCGTCGGCGGCCCGGGGAACGACACGCTCTTGACCGGTTCCGGATTCGACTTCGCCCGCGGCGGCTCGGGCAAGAACGTGATCAAGTAGCCGCCGGCCGGCCGCCGGCGGGCTCCGCGGCGACCTCCTGGCCGCGGCCCCAGATCCTGCCGCCGACGAACAGCAGCGCGATCAGGAAGCCGACCAGCGAGAGGATCGCGTCGAGACGAAACGCCGCCTGGATCCCGTCGACGAAGGTGTCCTGGGCCGAGAACACGGTGGTCGTCAGGCCGAGGCCGATCGAGCCGCCCGCGATCTGAAACATGTAGACGATCCCGCCCGCGAGGCTGGTCTGGGATTCGTCCACCGAGGTCACGCCGGCCGTGGTCGCCGTCGGGTAGAAGCTCCCGATCCCGATCCCGAGGATCACCATCCCGATGATCAACGAGCCGTATCCGGAGTCGGCGTCGACCATCGAGAAGGCAAATGGCGCGATCGTTATGCAGGCGGCGCCGACGGCGGCCAGGAGCTTTGCGCCGAGCCGGTTGTAGAGGGGGCCGGCGATGAAGGAGACGAGGGCGAAGGTCGCGAGGAAGGGGAGCATCCCGAAGCCGGCCTCGAGCGGCGTGTATTCGAGCTGCGCCTGCATGAACTGCGGCAGATACAGGAGCGCGGCGAAGAACGTCGCGGACATGAAGAGGATTGCCAGGCAGGAGGCGCGAAAGCTCTCATTGCTGATCACTTCTCGGGGGACGAGCGCGTTGCGGCCCGCCCGGCGCTCGATCGGCAGGAAGGCGACGATCAGGATCGCGGCCAGCGCCAGCAGCGCGAGCGTCTTCGGGTCGCCCCATCCCCAATCGTCGACCTGGTCGAGAGCGATCAGCAGCGAGACGAGCCCGAATGAGATCGCCGCGACGCCCGCGTAGTCGATCCTCTGCTCGCCGGCCTCGGGCTCCTCGACGTGGACGAAGCGGTACGTGACCAGCACTGCGAAGATCGCGACCGGGACGTTGGCGAAGAAGATCCAGCGCCAGGTGAGGAGGTCGGTGAAGACGCCGCCGATCAGCGGCCCGAGCGCGTTGCCGAGCCCGGCCGCGCCGATGATGATCCCACCGGCCAGCCCCGCCTTCTCCTCCGGCAGGATCTCGTAGGTCATCCCGAGGATCGCGGGCCACATCAGGGCGCCGCCGACTCCCATCAGGACCCTGGTCAGGATCAGCCAGGTCTCGGTCGGGGCGGCGCCGCCGAGGGCCGACATCGAGGCGAAGATCGCGGTGCCGAGGAAGAAGGCCCGGCGACGCCCGAACATGTCGGCCATGCGGCCGCCGGTGACGATCAGGACGCCGAAGGTCAGCGCGTAGGCGTTGATCACCCACTGCATCGTGTTGACGTTGGTGTGGAAGTCCTTCTCCATCGTCGGGATCGCGACATTGATCGCCGAGAAGTCATTGGCGATGACGATCACGCTGACCCCCATCGCGAGCAGAGCGAGCCAGGGCGTCCGGGTCGATCCGCCGGAGCTGGACTCCATGCGCGCAGCTTATGGCGACGGGAAGACGTGCGCTAAGCTGGTCGGCGAATGACGCATCGGCCCGACAGCCTCGCGCTTCTCCTTCTCCTCCCCCTTCGGGGGGAATAGCGCTGGGCGGCGCGAGAGCCGCGAGAGAAAAGGTCATTCGATTCGAAGCGAGAAGGAGGTAGGACCAGTGGCGACAGCACGAGACGACGCAAACCGCGTCCACATCTTTGACACCACCCTGCGAGACGGCGAGCAGTCGCCCGGGATCTCGCTCAACACCGCCGAGAAGGTCGAGATCGCGCAGCAGCTGGCCCGACTGGGGGTCGATGTGATCGAGGCCGGGTTCCCGATCACCTCCCCCGGTGACTTCGAGGCGGTCGGGGCGATCTCGCGCGGTGTCGAAGGCCCGATCGTGTGCGGCTTGGCCCGCACCCACAAGGCCGACATCGACGCCGCCTGGGGGGCGATCCGCGACGCCCAGCGGCCGCGGATCCACACCTTCATCTCGACCTCCGATATCCATATCGAGCACCAGCTGCAGACGGATCGAGAGGACGTCAAGGGCCAGGCCCGTGCTGCCGTCGCGCTGGCCAAGTCCTATTGCCCGGACGTGGAGTTCTCGCCGATGGACGCGACCAGGGCCGACGTCGAGTTCACCGCCGAAGTCTGCGCGATCGCGGTCGAGGAGGGCGCGACCGTGATCAACATCCCGGACACCGTCGGGTACACGACGCCGGATGAGTACGTCGCCTACTTTCGGCGGCTCTACGAGCTGGTCCCGGGCCTGACCGAGGTCGAGACCTCGGTCCACTGTCACGACGACCTGGGGATGGCGGTCGCCAACTCCTACGCGGGGCTGCTGGCGGGCGCTCGACAGGTCGAGTGTGCGGTCAACGGGATCGGCGAGCGGGCCGGCAACTGCTCGCTGGAGGAGATCGTGATGCTGGTCCGCACCCGCGAGGACGTCCACGGCCTGACCACCGGCGTTAACACCCGCGAGCTGGCCCGCACCAGCCGGATGGTCTCGCGCCTGACCGGCTACGCGATCCAGCCGAACAAGGCGGTGGTCGGGCGCAACGCGTTCGCCCACGAGTCGGGGATCCACCAGGACGGGGTGCTGAAGGAGCGCACCACGTACGAGATCATGGACGCGACCGAAGTCGGGCTGGAGTCGAACTCGATCGTGCTGGGCAAGCACTCGGGACGCCACGCGCTGCGCGACGCGCTGGAGCAGCTGGGGTTCAAGGTCGAGGGCAATGCCCTGAATGCGGCCTTCAAGCGCTTCAAGGAGGTCGCCGACCGCAAGAAGCACGTCACCGCCCTGGACCTGGAGGCGATCGTCTCCGACGAGATGCGCGAGCGCGAGGACGCTCACGAGCTGGCCTGGTTCGAGGTCGAGGCGGGGTCGCGGCGCGAGCCCAAGGCGCGGGTCGCGGTCAAGCTGCCCTCCGGTGAGGAGGCGATCGGCGAGTCGAGCGGGGACGGCCCGGTCGACGCGATCTTCCTCGCGATCCAGAAGGCGGCCGACACTGAGTGCGAGCTGCGCCAGTACACGGTCGAGGCGGTGACCGGGGGGGAGGACGCCCTCGGCGAGGTCAGCGTGATGCTGCGCGCCGCCGGGCGCCTGGCCACCGGCCAGGGCGTCGCGACCGACATCCTCGAGGCCTCGGCCCGCGCCTACGTCCGGGCGCTGTCGAACGCCCTCGAGGGCGCCGCGGTCCGCGAGGCCGAGGCGGCGACCGCCGAGGCCGCCGTCGAACGCACCCCGGGCCCCTAGCAACACCGCGACTCACATTCGTCAGTTCCCGCGCGCCACGCATGCGTCGAGGGAGGCCATCTTGGCCGCATGCCCATCCCCCCACAACCCGCCGAGTTTGCGTCCACCGTCGAATATCGACGGTGGACGCAAACTCAGGCTGGCGAAATGGCAGTTTCGGAGCTCGCCGGGCGGCAGTTCGGGGTGGTCTCACGAGAGCAGCTCCACCAGCTCGGCCTGAATGAAGGTGCGATCGAACGCCGGCTTCGGTCTGGAAGGCTTCACCCACTCCATCCCGGGGTGTATGCGGTCGGTCACCGGAGTGTTTCCACGGAGGGAATCTGGCTCGCGGCGCTGCTGTGGGGTGGTGAGGACGCAGTCTTGAGCCATCGATCTGCCGCAGAGCTCTGGGGAGTGCTTGAGAGCGATCGAGTGAAGCGGATTGAAATCTCCGCCCCACCGGTGACCAGATCTCGCGCCTCGATCCGGCGCCGGTACACCCGTCTTGTGCCGGACGAGGTCACCGAGCGCCGTGGGCTTCCGGTGACGACGCTGTCGCGAACCCTGATGGACCTGGGGTCCGCCGTCCCGGGGCGGAGGCTGGAACGGGCCGTTCGTGAGGCTGAATACCTGCACCGGTACGACGCACGAGACCTTTGGAGAATGCTGGGTCGCCACCGCGGCCAGCGCGGAACGAGAGCCATCAGGTCCTGCCTCGAGAACATCGGGTTGGGGCCGCGCGGTCGTACCCGAAGTGATCTCGAGGTCCTATTCGCCTCCGTGCTGGCGCGCTCCGATCTCCCGCGCGCCGAGCTGAACGTCACGGTCGAGGTCGCAGGCAGACTGATCGAGGCCGACTGCCTTTGGCGGCGCCAGAGGGTGATCGTCGAACTCGACGGCGGCCAGTCTCACGGCACCCAGACCGCCTTCGAGTCCGATCGAAAGCGGGACCGCCAGCTCCAGGCCACAGGATGGAGCGTGATCCGCGTGACCTGGCGCCAGTTGGATGAGCCGAAGGAGGTCATTGCAGACCTTAGAAAGGTCCTCTCCCTCGCTGAACTTGCATCGACCGTCGCCGGGGACCGGTAAACGCAAACTCGGCGGATTGGGTGTTGCTGTATGTGATAGCGTACGATCGTAATGGAGGCCACGAGAACCAAGCGAGCGGATGCTGGGCGTGGGGAAGGACCCTTCCCCACGCGCCACGGCGAGCGGATCCACGCCCTGCGCGACGCGATGGGCCTCTCACTGCGGGATCTTGCTGAGCGCAGCGGGGTCAGCGCGCCGATGCTCTCCCAGGTTGAGCGCGGTGAGACCAGCCCGACGATCGCGGTCGCGGCGAAGATCGCCGCCGGCCTCGACCTGACCCTGTCCCAGCTGCTGCGCCTCGACGAGGGCGAGCATGTCGTGATCAGCCGCGAGCGGGAGCGGCGCTCGTCGCGGCGCGGGGGACATCGCTTCGAGGAGCTGACGCCGCCCCTGCCGGGCCAGCGGGCGGACGTCTCGCTGCACACGCTGGAGGCTGGCGCAGCCACCGGCGGCCCCGACGACCCGCCGATGCATGAGCCCGGCAGCCGCGAGACCACCGTCGTCCTCAGCGGCACCCTGGCGCTGATCGTCGACGGCAGCCGCCATGAGCTACACGAGGGCGACGCCGTCACCTTCGATGCCGACCTGCCGCACCAGTTCGAGAATGAAAGCGACGACCCGGCCCGCTTTCTCGCGGTGATCGCCGCGGGGCTGAGGAGGAGCTAGTGATCAAAGATAGGTCAGCGGCCCCCGGACGCGGGAGCGAAGGAGCAAGAATTCCGGTGACGATGAGTGCGACTGAGCGGTAGCGGAGGAGGCCGCGTATATGAGAACCATGTTCGACAAGATCTGGGAGGCCCACGAGGTCTCCGACGGCCTCATCTACATCGACCTCCACCTGGTCCACGAGGTCACCTCGCCGCAGGCCTTCGACGGCCTGAGGCTGGCCGGGCGCAAGGTCCGCCGCCCCGACAAGACCCTGGCGACGGCTGATCACAACGTGCCGACTGACGGCACCAAGGCCGCGAGCATGATCGCCGACCGGCTCTCCCGGGTCCAGGTCGAGACCCTGGAGCGCAACTGCGAGGAGTTCGAGATTCCGATCCACTCGCTCGGCTCCGACCGCCAGGGCATCGTCCACGTGATCGGGCCCGAGCTCGGCGTCACCCAGCCAGGGGTGACGATCGTCTGCGGCGACAGCCACACCTCGACCCACGGCGCCTTCGGGGCGCTGGCGTTCGGCATCGGCACCTCGGAGGTCGAGCACGTTCTCGCCACCCAGTGCCTCGTCCAAAAGCGCCCGAGGACGATGCGGATCCTCTACAGCGGCGAGCTCGGCAGCGGTGTCACTCCCAAGGATCTGATCCTGGCGACGATCGGCCGCCTCGGCACCGGCGGCATGGTCGGGCACGCGGTCGAGTACGCGGGACCGGCGATCGAGGCGCTCTCGATGCCAGGCCGGATGACGATTTGCAACATGACGATCGAGGGCGGTGGCCGGGCGGGCATGATCGCCCCCGACGAGACGACCTTCGAGTGGGTCCGCGGCCGCGACGCCGCGCCCGAGGATTTCGACGCGGCCGTCGAGCGGTGGCGCGATCTGCCCACTGACGCGGGAGCGACCTTCGACACCGAGGTCGAGATCGACGCCGGCGACATCTCGCCGATGGTGACCTGGGGGACGACCCCGGGAATGGTCGTCGAGGTGACCGACTCGGTCCCCGACCCGGCGGCGATGGAGGCTCCGGCCGACCGCGAGTCGGCCGAACGGGCGCTCCGATACATGGACCTCGAGCCGGGTACCCCGATGACCGAGATCAGGCCCGAGCGAGTCTTTATCGGGTCCTGCACCAACTCCCGGATCGAGGACCTGCGCGAGGCCGCGTCGATCGTCGACGGTCGCCGGGTTGCGGACACCGTCCGGGCGATGGTCGTGCCGGGGTCCCAGCAGGTCAAAGCGACCGCCGAGGCGGAGGGTCTCGACGAGGTCTTCCGCTCCGCGGGGTTCGAGTGGCGCGAGGCCGGCTGCTCGATGTGTCTGGGGATGAACCCCGACATCCTGATCGAGGGCGAGCGCTGTGCCTCGACCTCGAACCGCAACTTCGAGGGTCGTCAGGGCAAGGGCGGCCGGACCCACCTAGTCAGCCCGAGGATGGCCGCCGCCGCCGCGGTCGAGGGCCATTTCGTCGACATCAGGGATTGGAGCTGAGCATGAGACCGATTGACGTGATCGAGGGCGGGGTCTCGGTACTGGACCGGGCCGACGTCGATACCGATCAGATAATCCCGAAGCAGTTCCTGAAGCGGGTCGAGCGGACCGGGTTCGGCGAGTTCCTCTTCTACGACTGGATTCGCAACGGCGAGATCGAGCTCGAGCCGAATCCGATCCTGGTCACCGGTCGCAACTTCGGCTGCGGCTCCTCGCGCGAGCACGCCCCGTGGGCGCTCGAGGACTTCGGGTTCCAGGCGATCGTCGCGCCCTCGTTCGCCGACATCTTCTACGTCAACTGCACGAAGGTCGGGCTGCTGCCGGCGATCCTCGACGAGGAGCACTGCCGCGCGGTCGCCGAGGCCGGCGAGGCGCGGATCGACGTCGACGACGAGACGATCAGCTGCGGCACGGCCGGAGTCTTCGAGTTCGAGATCGAGCCCGACGTCAAATTCCGGCTCCTGAACGGCCTCGACGACATCGGCGTCACGCTCGAAAACGCCGGTGCGATCGACGAGTTCGAGAGTGCCGGGGGCGCTGAGCGAGGCCCGGTCACGACGGGAATCTGAGCGATGCCCTCGACGCCGCCTTCGCACACCGGCCCACGTGAGTGGGACGCCGAGGTGTACCACCGAGTGGCTGAGTCCCAGTACCGGTGGGGCCTCGAGGTTCTCGAACGACTGCCGCTCGCGGGCGACGAGCTCGTGCTTGACGCCGGCTGCGGCTCGGGCCGGGTCACCAAAGCGCTGGCCGAGCGCCTGCCCGAGGGCCGCGTGATCGCGGTCGACGGCTCCGAGGACATGGCCAGGAAGGCCCGCGAGGTGCTCGGGCCCGTGGCCGACGTCCGCCACCTCGACCTCGAAGCGCTCGACCTCGACGAGCGGGTCGACGCGGTCTTCTCGAACGCGGTCTTCCACTGGATCAAGGATCACCGCAACCTCTTCACCCGGATCCGCTCCACGCTCGCCCCCGGGGGCCGGCTTGTCGCCCAGTGCGGCGGCAAGGGGAACGTCGCCAACCTCGCCGATGTGATCCTCGCCGTGGCGAAGACCGGCGAGTATGGGAAGTACCTCGCCGAAGTCCCCAAAGCCTGGAACTTCCGCTCCGACGAGGAAACGACTCCGATCCTCGAGGACGTCGGGTTCACCGACGTTCGCTGCTGGCTCGAACCAAAGGAGGTGCGGCCCGAGGAGCCGCTTGCGTTCCTGCGGACGGTTTCGCTCGGCCCCTACATCAAGGCGCTTCCCGCAGAGCTCCAGGACCCGTTCATCGCCGAGGTAATTGAGGGGATGGGCGACCCGATCGTCCTTCACTACGTCCGCCTCAACATCGACGCGCGTGCGACCGCGGAGTGAGCAAGCATCGAAATCTGATTCTCTGCGCAGCGAGCGAAGCGGGAGCCATTTATTCATGAGCCCTACACCACGCATAGTCCTCCTGCCCGGTGACGGGATCGGGCCCGAGATCGTCGCCGCCGCGCGGCGCCTGCTCGAGGCCCTCGGCACCTTCGAGTTCGAGGAGCTCCTGATGGGCGGCTGCTCGATCGACGCCGACGGGGTCGCGCTCACCGACGGGGTCCTCGAGGCCTGCCGCGGCGCCGACGCCGTCCTGCTCGGCGCCGTCGGCGGCCCGAAATGGGACACGACCGACCCCGACGCGCCCCGCCCCGAGCAGGGCCTGCTCGGCCTCCGCAAGGGTATGGGCCTCTACGCGAATCTGCGCCCGGTAAGACCGAGCCCGGCCCTGGTCGGCTCCAGCCCGCTGCGCGAGGACCGGATCGCCGGCACCGATCTCCTCGTCGTGCGCGAGCTGACCGGCGGCATCTACTTCGGCGACAGCGGCCGCGACGGCGATTCCGCCCACGACACCTGCGAGTACTCGGTGGCCGAGATCGAGCGAATCTCGCGCACCGCGTTCGAGGCCGCGATCAGGCGCGCCGGCTCCGACGGCCGCACGCCGCGGGTCACCTCGGTCGACAAGGCCAACGTGCTCGAGACCTCGCGGTTGTGGCGCGAGGTGGTGACCCGGGTAGCGGCCGAGTACCCCGACGTCGAGCTCGAGCACCTGCTGGTCGACAACGCCGCGATGCAGCTCGTCTCGCGGCCCGCCGAGTTCGACACGATCGTCACCGAGAACCTCTTCGGCGACATCCTCAGCGACGAGTCGGCGATGCTGACCGGGTCGCTGGGGATGCTCCCCTCCGCCAGCCTCGGTGCCGAGGGCGCTCCCGGGCTGTTCGAGCCGGTCCACGGTTCGGCCCCTGACATCGCCGGCAAGGGAATCGCCAATCCGCTCGCGACCTTCCTCTCGACGGCGATGATGCTCCGCCACGGCCTCGACCGGCCGGGCGACGCGGAGCAGATCGAGGCGGCCGTCGACGCCGTGCTCGAGAGCGGGCTGCGCACCGCCGACCTCGCCGCCGCGGGCGAGAGCACGGTCGGGACCAGCGAAATCACAGATGCTGTACTGACCCAGATGGGTCGTTAAGCTCCCTCGTCATGGACACGGCTGAGCTGATCTGGCACAACGGAGAGTTCGTACGCTGGGAGGACGCCAAGGTCCATGTGCTCAGCCACGGGCTCCACTACGGGACCGGCGTCTTCGAGGGCATCCGCTGCTACGAGACCGAGCGCGGCCCGGCGGTCTTCCGCCACCGCGAGCACCTCGAGCGGCTCGAGAAGTCGGCCGGGCTCTACTACTTCGAGCTTCCCTACTCCGCCGAGGAGCTTCGGGTCGCCACGCACGAGCTGATCCGCCGCAACGGTCTGCGCTCCTGCTACATCCGCCCGCTCGCGTTCCGCGGCTACGGCGAGATGGGCCTCTACGCCCAGAGCGCCCCGATCGAGGTGATCATCGCCGTCTGGCCCTGGGGCGCCTACCTCGGCGAGGACAGCAAGAAGCACGGGATCCGGACCAAGGTCTCCTCCTGGCGGACCATCTCCGGCGACAGCCTGATCCCGCACGCCAAGGCCTCCGGCCAGTATCTGAACTCGATCCTCGCCAAGACCGAGTCGGCCAACGCCGGCTACGACGAGGCGATCCTGCTCGATCAGCACGGCTGCGTCTCAGAGGGCTCGGGCGAGAACGTCTTCGTCGTCCGCGACGGCACCTTGCTGACCCCGGGCCATACCTCGGCGATCCTCGACGGGATCACCCGCGCCTCGGTGATCCAGATCGCCCGCGACCTCGGCTACAGGGTCGAGGAGCGCTCGATCGCACGGGCCGAGATGTACCTCGCCGACGAGATGTTCCTGACCGGCACTGCCGCCGAGCTGGTGCCGGTGCGATCGGTCGACGACCATGAGCTCGGCGAGCCGGGTGAGGTCACCCAGGTGATCCAGGCCAAATTCGAGGACGCTCTCTGCGGGCGCGCCGAGGAGTACCTCGAGTGGCTGGACCTGATCGAGGTCCAGAGCGGGGCTGACCGACCGAGTAAGGTCAGTTCCTGATGTTGCGCCGTTTCGAGGCAATCGGGCGAATTACCGCAGCCGCCTAGCGGCTGGCGCGGCTGTGCTGCGCATCTGGGTCTGCAGGCCCTCCCCCCGATCTCTCGAATCGAAAGGCAGCAGATGGAACAGGTGAAGCTCTACGACACGACCTTGCGCGACGGCATGGGCGGGCCCGGCATGTCGCTCTCGGTCGATGAGAAGCTGAAGGTGGTGCATGCGCTCGACGGCCTCGGGGTCCAGCTGATCGAGGCCGGATTCCCGAGCTCGAACCCGAAGGAAGCCGAGCTGTTCGAGCGCCTCGAGGACCTCAGCCTGGAGCAGGCGACGATCGCGGCCTTCGGGATGACCCGGCGCCGCGACGCGAGGGCCTCCGACGACGAGGCCCTGCGGACGATCGTCGAGTGCTTCGCGCCGGTCGTCTGCCTGGTCGGCAAGAGCTGGGGACTGCACCTCGAGAAGGTGATCCGGGTCTCCTCCGAGGAGAACCTGGCGATGATCGCCGACTCGGTCGCCTACTGCCGAGAGCAGGGCAAGCGTGTGGTGTTCGATGCCGAGCACTTCTTCGACGGCTACCGCGATGACCCCGCCTACGCGATCGAATGCGCGCGCGCCGCGGCGGACGCGGGGGCCGAGAACGTCACCCTCTGCGACACCAACGGTGGCAACCTGCCCGACTTCGTCGGCGAGGCGACCGCGGCCGTCGTCGCCGAGCTCGGCGATGGAGTCGAGGTCGGGATCCACACCCACAACGACGCCGAGTGCGCGGTGGCCAACTCGCTCGCCGCGGTCGCGGCCGGCGCCCGGCTCGTCCAGGGAACGGTCAACGGCTACGGCGAGCGCTGCGGCAACGCCAACCTCGCCTCGATCCTGCCGGCGCTGCAGCTGAAGATGGGGTTCGAGGTCGTCACCGAGGACCAGCTGGCGAGCCTGACCCAGACCGCGCACTACCTCGACGAGCTCTGCAACGTCACCCCCGATGCCGACGCGCCCTACGTCGGCCGCAACGCCTTCGCCCACAAGGCGGGGATGCACGCGGCGGGGGTCGCCGCCGACGCCCGCACCTTCGAGCACCTCGAGCCGGCGGCGGTCGGCAACGCCCGCGACATCCTCCCCTCGGAGCTCTCCGGCAAGGCGACGATCAGAACCCAGGCCGAGCGGGCCGGGCTCGAGATCGACGAGGAGGCGGCCGGGCGCGCCGTCGCCCGCCTCAAGGAGCGCGAGCACCGCGGCTATCACTACGAGGCGGCGCCGGCCTCCTTCGAGCTGCTGCTGCGTGAGGAGGCGGGCAGCTACAAACCGCTGTTCGAGCTCGAGAGCTTTCGGGTCACGACCGAGAAGCGCGCCGACGGCAAGGTCGAGACCGAGGCGACGATCAGAGTCAAGGTCGACGGCGAGCGCTATCTGCGGGTCGCCGAGGGCAATGGGCCGGTCAACGCCCTCGACCGGGCGCTACGCGGCGCGATCGTCGACCGCCACCCACACCTCGCCGACATCGAGCTGACCAACTACAAGGTCCGGATCCTCGACGAGAGCCACGGCACCGGCGCCGTCACCCGGGTCCTGCTCGACTCCTCAGACGGCGAGCGGGAGTGGGGGACGATCGGCGTCTCGGAGAACATCATCGAGGCCTCCTGGGAGGCGCTGGTCGATTCGCTGGAGTACGCGTTTCAGGAATGAGCGACGAACCGGACAACGACCCGATCCCCCTCGCCCGCCCGGAGATCGATGAGCGGGAGGAGGCGCTGGTGCTCGAGGTCCTGCGCTCGGGCCGCCTCTCGCTGGGCCCGATGGTCGAGCGCTTCGAGAGCGCGTTCGCGGCCTGGCTCGGGGTCGAGGACGCGGTCGCGGTCTCGAGCGGGACCACCGCCCTGCACCTCGGGGTCCGGGCGCTGGGCTGGGGCGAGGGCGATGAGGTCCTGACCAGCCCGCTGAGCTTCGTCGCCTCGGCCAACTGCCTCCTCTACGAGGGCGTGCGGCCGGTCTTCTGCGACGTCGACCCCGAGACCCTCGACCTCGCCCCCGCCGCCGCCGCCGCCGCGATCACCGAGCGGACGACCGGGATCCTGCCCGTCCACATCTTCGGCTACCCGGCGGCGATGCCCGAGTTGGAGGAGATCGGGGCCCGTAACGGCCTCGGAATCCTCGAGGACGCCTGCGAGGCGCTCGGCGCGATCGACGCCGAGGGCCGTCGGGTCGGCGCCCGCGGCAACCTCGCCGCCTTCGGCTTCTACGCGAACAAGCAGCTCACCACCGGCGAGGGCGGGATGCTGATCCCGAACACCCCAGAGGTCGCCGAGCGCCTTCGCAGCGAGCGCAACCAGGGCCGCGCCCCGGACATGGGCTGGCTCGACCACGCCGGCCTCGGGTTCAACTACCGGCTCTCCGACGTCGCCGCCGCGATCGGCGCCGCCCAGGTCGAGAAGCTCGATGCGATGCTGCAGCGCAGGGTCGAGGTCGCCGGGCTCTACGCCGACGGCCTCGCCGGGATCGACGGCGTCGAGGCCCCGAGCCTCGGCCGCGACGCCGAGCGGCGCGGCTGGTTCGTCTACACCGTTCGCCTTCCCGCCGAGGCCGACCGCGACGGGACGATCGCCCGGCTCGCCGAGCTCGGCATCGCCTCGAAGGCGTACATGCCCTGCATCCACCTCTTCCCGCACCTTCGCGAGCTCGGCTACGCGGAGGGCGACTTCCCGGTCGCCGAGGAGGCCTCGCGCCGCTCGCTGGCGCTGCCGTTCTTCCCCCAGATGACCGAGTCTCAGGTGGAGCGCGTCTGCCAAGAGCTGGCGGCGGCAATACGCTGAGGGCAACTGGTGTGATGTCGCGCTTTCGCAAAGACCCGGACCCCCGCTTCTGGCGGCTCAACCGCTCGATCGAGTTCGACTGGCGGCTCGCCCCCTACGACATCGACCAGTCGCAGGGGCACGCCCGTGCCCTGCAGCGGATCGGTGTCTTCAGCGAGGAGGAGCTGGGGCAGATCGACGCCGGCCTCGAACGGGTCCGGGCACGGATCGGCAAGCGTGGGTTCGAATTCGAGGAGGCCGACGAGGACATCCACATGGCGATCGAGCGCCTGCTCGAGGCCGAGGTCGGGGCGCTCGCGGGCAAGCTCCACACCGGCCGCTCGCGCAACGACCAGGTCGCGACCGACGTCGCGATGGTCGTCCAGGCTCATTCGCTGCGCGCGATCGAGCTCTGCGGCGACTGCATGGGGCGGATCCTCCGCCTCGCGGAGAGCCACCGGGACTGGCCGATGCCCGGGTACACCCACCTCCAGCGCGCTCAGCCCGTCTACCTCGGCCACCACCTGCTCGCCTACTTCTGGATGCTCGCCCGCGACGTGCTGCGCTTCCAGTTCGCGCTCGACAGCGCCTCGGTGATGCCGCTCGGTTCGGGCGCTCTCGCCGGCGTCAACTGGGAGATCGATCGGCGCGCGGTCGCCGACGACCTCGGCTTCGAGCACCTCTCCGCGAACTCGATCGACGGCGCCTCCAACCGTGACTTCGTCCTCGACTACCTCGGGGCCGCCTCGACGGCGGCGATGCACCTCTCGCGCCTCGGCTCGGAGATCGTGATCTGGTCGAGCACCGAGTTCGGCTTCTGCGAGCTCGACGAGTCCTTCTCCTCGGGCTCGAGCATCATGCCGCAGAAGAAGAACCCCGACTCGGCCGAGCTTCTGCGGGCGAAGGCACCGCGGGTCGCCGCCGACCTCCTCGCCCTGCTCGGCACGATGCACGCCCTGCCGCTCACCTACAGCAAGGACATGCAGGAGGACAAGGAGCCGCTGTTCGACGCGATCGACACCGTCGAGCTCTGCCTCGCCGCGGCCGACGGGATGCTCGCCGGCGTCGAGTTCGACCGCGAGCGGCTCGAGGCCGCCTCGGGCGACGAGATGCTGGCCGCGACCGAGATCGCCGACCTGCTGGTGCGGAAGGGAATGCCCTTCCGGGAGGCCCATGGCGTCGTCGGCGGTCTCGTCCGCGCCGCGGTCGACGCCGGTAAGAGCCTCTCCGATCTGACTCCGGAGGAGCTGCGACAGCGCAGCGAGCTCCTCGACGACTCCTACTACGAGGTCCTGCGCCGCGAGAGCTGGCTCGAGTCGAAGCGGATCGAGGGCGGGACCGGCTCCGAGCCGCTGGCGGCACAGATCGAGCTCGCCCGCGAGACGCTCGCCGCGGTCGAGGCTCGGCTCGCCGCGGAGCAACATTGAGCGCGGGCGGCGCGGCGCTCGCCATCGAGTCCCAGTTGGGCCTCGAGTTCTTCAACCGCTCGGTCCACGACGTGGCCCGCGATCTCGTCGGCTGCCGCCTCCTCTACGGGGGCCGCGGCGGGGTGATCGTCGAGACCGAGAGCTACGAGCGCGACGACCCCGCCTGCCACGCCTACGTCGGCCTCACCGAGCGGACCGAGGTCCTGTTCGGCCCGCCGGCCCGCGCCTACGTCTACCTCTCCTACGGGATCCACAGCCTGCTGAATTTCGTCGCCGAGCCCGAGGGTGAAGCGGCGGCGGTGCTGATCAGGGCGCTCGAGCCAACCCACGGGCTGGCGCAGATGCGCCAAGTTCGCGGCGGCCGGACGGACATCGAGCTCTGCTCGGGTCCCGGCAAGCTGACCGAGGCGCTCGGGGTCGGCCTCGACGCCAACGGTGCGGACCTGACGCACGACCCGTTCCTCGTCCTGCCCCGCCGGGCGGATTGGAGCGGCGAGATCGTGACCGGGCCGCGGATCGGGATCACGAAGGCGGTGGAGCGCCCCTGGCGCTTCTGCCTCGCCGGCAACCCTCACGTGTCGAGGCCCCGGCCCTCCCGCTAGGGGGCCGCGGCGCCGCCGGTGCCGCCGCTGACACCGCCGCTCGATTCCGGGGCGGCTTCCGCTTCCGGCGCCGCTTCGGGTTCGGGGGTGGCTTCGGGTTCGGGGGCCGCTTCTTCTTCCGGAGCCGATTCCGGTTCGGTGTAGGTGCTGGGGGGGACGTACGATTCTTCGGAGGCGCCTTCTTCGGAGGTGCTGGTGTCTTCTCCGTTTTCCTTCGCCTCCTTCTTCGCCTTAGCCTCGGCCGCCCGTTCGCTGGTGATGTCCTGCCAGGCCGAGATCACGCCGGCCCAGATCAGCGCCGGGAAGGTCCCGCCCATCACCGGGCCGCCCGCGTAGAGGGTGGTCATTGGCGTCGTCGAGTCCGGATAGCCGACCCAAACGCAGGCGGTGACTTCGTCGGCGATCCCGCCGCAGAACCAGGCATCCCCGTTGTTCTCGGTCGTGCCGGTCTTGCCCCACTGGCCTTCGGCCCCGATCTGGGCATGGGTGCCGGTGCCGCTCGAGACGACGGTTTCGAGGATCCGCTTCTCTTCTTCGGCCGTTCCCTCCTCGAAGGCCTGGGTGTGGATCGAATCGTTGTCTCCGCCTTTGATCAGGTGCCCGTCCTTGTCGGTCACTTCGGTGAAGGCGACGGGGCTGTCACCGGGGACAGGGGCCAAGGTGCCGCTGACGCGGTCACCGTTGTTGCCGATCGTCGAGTAGGCATAGGCCCAGCCGAGCGGGCTGACGCCTTCTTTGAGGCCGCCGAGGACCATCGCCGGGTTGGTCGAGATCGGGTCGCTGTAACCGGCCTCGTGGATCGTCTTCGCGATCGAGCGCGTGCGGTCCGCAACCGTCTTGCCTTCCAGGCCTTCGAGGCCGAGCTGGGCATAGATCGAGTTGTCGGAGTAGGTCGTCGCGCATTCGATCGAGCACGAGCCGAGGTAGGAGTCCTCGTCGTTGTGGACGACGAAGACTTCCTTTCCGTGTTTGCCGAAGTGGAATTCCTGAACCGCCGATTCGTAGGTGGTCGAGGGCGAGATTCCCTCTTCCAGCGCCGTCATCAGCGTGAATGGCTTGATCGATGACCCGGGCTGGCGGCGTCCCTGGGTGGCGAGGTTGAAAGGCCTCTCCTTGAAGTCGGAACCGCCGACCAGGGCCCTGATCGCCGCGTTGCGGTTGTCGATCACGACCACCGAGGCGGTCGCCGGCAGATAGCCGAGGTAGGAGGCGATGGTTTCTTCAGCCGCTTCCTGCAGCTGCAGATCGAGGGTCGACTTGACCTTGAGGCCCCCGTAGAACGCCTTCGAGGGCCCGTAGCGTTCGAGCAGTTGTTGGCGCAGGTAGGCGACGAAGTAGGGCGCCTTTGATTCGAAGGTCGGGGGTTCGATGCTGGAGGGCGAGGGCAGCGCGTGCCTCTGGCCTTCGACCATCTGCTCATGAGAGATGTAGTCCTGTTCGTACATCTTTTCGAGCACCAGGTTGCGGCGGCCGAGGGCGTTTTCGGGGTAGATCTTCGGGTCGTATGCGGTCGGTGACTGGATGATCCCGGCCAGCAGGGCGGCCTCATAGGGTTCGAGCACCGCCGCGCATGGCTCGGTTTCGGTGCCGCAGCCGGGATGGGCGGCCCCGAAATAGGTGCGAGCGGCCGCCTCGATCCCGTAGGCGCCCTCGCCGAAGTAGACCGTGTTGAGGTACTCGGTCAGGATCTTGTCCTTGCTCCAATGTCGCTCGAGCCGGTAGGCGAGCGCCGCCTCGCGGAACTTCTCCAGGACTGTCCGGCTGCTTTCCGCTTCCAGCGCCTGCTTGACGAACTGCTGGGTGATGGTCGAGGCGCCCTGTTCGGCGCTCTGGCTGAGAATGTCGTGGAGGAGAGCGCGGCTGATGCCTTTGAAGTCGACGCCGCTGTGTTCGTAGAAGCGTTCGTCCTCGACCGAGACCACCGCGTTCTTGATGTTGGGCGAGATGTGGCTCGAGTTGAGCAGGATTTTGTTCTGGTCGCTGGTCAGGGTTCCGAGCTCTTCTCCGTTGGCGCCGACGACGACGCTATTTCGGGAGGCCTTGTACTGGGAGAAGTTGTAGATCGCCGGAAGGTCCTGGGAAACGGCGGCCATCATCCCGAACACCATCGAGACCACGGCGAGCACACCGAGGCCGAGAAGCACGAAGAGGATGCGCAGCTTCTTGAGCTGCGGTCTTCTTGGCTTCTCCGGAGCGGGTTTCGTCGCCGGGGGCGGCTCTGTGCCGCCTCGCCGGCGAGGCTTTAATCCAAGAGGCACCATCAAGAGGTTCGGCACGGCGTCGAACCGCCGAGCGAAGGCGGCAGTCTAGCATTGACGCATGAGCGCGGAACGAGCAAGCGTGCATGTCTGACTCATCGCGCAGCGAGTGAAGCGCGAACATTGAAATCCATGGATCTGACCAGCAACGCGGTCGATGTCCTGCCTGCGGGGAGGCTGGAGGAGCAGCTCTCCGAGGGCAGGTCCCTGCGTGTGAAGCTCGGCATCGACCCGACGACGTCCGATATCCATCTCGGCCACACCGTGGTCCTCGGCAAGCTCCGCGAGTTCCAGGACGCGGGCCACCGGGTGGTCCTGATCGTCGGTGACTTCACCGCCCAGGTCGGCGACCCGAGCGGCCGCTCGAGCCAGCGGCCGCTGCCGACGGCGGAGGAGATCGCGGTCAACGCCGACACCTATCAGGAGCAGGCGTTCAAGGTTCTCGACCCCGATCGCACCGAGGTCCGCTTCAACAGCGAGTGGCTGCGGATGGACTCCCAGGAGCTCCTGTCGCTGCTCGCGAAGACGACGGTGGCGAGGCTCCTCGAGCGCGACGACTTCCAGAGGCGGATGGCCGCCGGGGCACCGATCGCCGCCCTCGAGCTCCTCTACCCGCTGCTGCAGGGATATGACTCGGTGGCGATCGAGGCCGACCTCGAGGTGGGGGGGACCGACCAGAAATTCAATCTTCTCTTCGGCCGCGACATGCAGGCCGCCTACGGCCAGCCGCAGCAATCGATCATGACCCTCCCGATCCTGGTCGGGATCGACGGCGAGCAGAAGATGAGCAAGTCGCTCAACAACTACGTCGGCGTCACCGATGCCCCCGAGGAGATGTTCGGGCGGCTGATGCGGGTCCCCGACGAGGCGATGCCCGAGTACTTCCGACTCCTACTCGGCGAGGAGGTCCCGACGGGGCCGCCGAACGAGGCCAAGCGGGAGCTGGCGCGGAGGCTCGTCGGCCGCTACCACGGCGAGAGCGGGGCGGTCGCGGCCGAGGAGCATTTCAACCGCCTCTTCGTCGACCACGAGCTGCCGGCCGACCTCGAGGAGGCAGCCGTCGCCCCATACGTCGGAACCGACGGCGGCCGGATCCACATGCCGCAGCTGATGGCCGGTCTGTTCGAGATGAGCTCGAGCGAGGCGCGGCGGCTGATCGGACAGGGAGGGGTCAAGCTCGACGGCGAGACGATCTCCGCCGACCGCCTCGACTACGATCCCGCCGACCTCGATGGGCAGGTCCTGCAGGTCGGCAAGCGGCGCTTCAAACGCCTGCGGGCGGCGACGGCCTAGCCAGGGGGCGCCTTCGGCGCTATACTCTTCGGTCCCTCTGGGAAGGACCCTGGTCCGACCTGTGCGTAGAGAGCGACGAGTCCCGTCGTGAGAGACGCAGCGGTCTTTGAAAACTGAGCAGCGTGCACTCCGCAGGCCCACGGGTCTGTGGATTGTTTGAGCCCGATCCACTCGGCTCGTCAGCGTGCCGAGTGGACTTGATTTACCCGTCATGCCGGCCGCCGCGTTTGTGTACACGGTGGCCGTTAGTCAGGCATGACGACTCTCTGTAAAGAAGTACTTTCACGGAGAGTTTGATCCTGGCTCAGGACGAACGCTGGCGGCGTGCTTAACACATGCAAGTGGTGCGACGAACCAGGGCTTGCCCTGGGGCAAAGCCGCGAACGGGTGAGTAACACGTGGGTAACCTGCCCCGATGACCGGGACAACCCGAGGAAACTCGGGCTAATACCGGATGTGGCGCACAGGCATAAGCCTGTTCGCTAAAGGAAGCTTCGGCCTCCGCATTGGGAGGGGCCCGCGGCCCATTAGCTAGTTGGTGGGGTCACGGCCTACCAAGGCGACGATGGGTAGCTGGTCTGAGAGGACGATCAGCCACACTGGGACTGAGACACGGCCCAGACTCCTACGGGAGGCAGCAGTGGGGAATCTTGCGCAATGCGCGAAAGCGTGACGCAGCAACGCCGCGTGGGGGAAGACGGCCTTCGGGTTGTAAACCCCTTTCAGGAGGGACGAAGGTTCACCGGTGAATAGCCGTGTGGATTGACGGTACCTCCAGAAGAAGCTCCGGCTAACTACGTGCCAGCAGCCGCGGTAATACGTAGGGAGCAAGCGTTGTCCGGAATCATTGGGCGTAAAGCGCGCGTAGGCGGCCCTGTAAGTCCGTTGTGAAAGTCAAAGGCTCAACCTTTGAAAGCCGATGGATACTGCAGGGCTAGAGTCCGGAAGAGGCGAGTGGAATTCCTGGTGTAGCGGTGGAATGCGCAGATATCAGGAGGAACACCAATAGCGAAGGCAGCTCGCTGGGACGGTACTGACGCTAAGGCGCGAAAGCGTGGGGAGCGAACAGGATTAGATACCCTGGTAGTCCACGCCGTAAACGATGGGCACTAGGTGTGGGAGGTGTCGACTCCTCCCGTGCCGTCGCTAACGCACTAAGTGCCCCGCCTGGGGAGTACGGCCGCAAGGCTAAAACTCAAAGGAATTGACGGGGGCCCGCACAAGCAGCGGAGCATGTGGTTTAATTCGACGCAACGCGAAGAACCTTACCTGGGCTTGACATGTAGGTGACCGCCGTGGAAACACGGTTTTCCTTCGGGACACCTTCACAGGTGGTGCATGGCTGTCGTCAGCTCGTGTCGTGAGATGTTGGGTTAAGTCCCGCAACGAGCGCAACCCCCGTTCCATGTTGCCAGCATTCAGTTGGGGACTCATGGGAGACTGCCGGTGACAAACCGGAGGAAGGTGGGGATGACGTCAAGTCATCATGCCCCTTATGTCCAGGGCTACACACGTGCTACATTGGCGCATACAAAGGGCAGCAATACCGTGAGGTGGAGCGAATCCCAGAAAGTGCGTCTCGGTTCGGATTGGAGGCTGAAACTCGCCTCCATGAAGGTGGAGTTGCTAGTAATCGCGGATCAGCAATGCCGCGGTGAATACGTTCCCGGGCCTTGTACACACCGCCCGTCACACCACGAAAGCAGGCAACACCCGAAGCCGGTGGCCTAACCTTTTGGAGGGAGCCGTCGAAGGTGGGGCTTGTGATTGGGGTGAAGTCGTAACAAGGTAGCCGTAGCGGAAGCTGCGGCTGGATCACCTCCTTTCTAGGGAGATTTCTCTAGAACGTCGACCGGGCTCCCCGATGACACATGTCATCGGGAACGCTGCTCAGTTTTGAGAGACCGCCGGCGAAATATCTTCGCCGCGTGCGCCTCGGTGGAGCTTGAAAACCGTACAAGGCCAATATTGATGTAAGGGTAATTTTTCGACCCGTACGTTTAGGCGTATGGGTCGCTCACCGTCAAGATAGTAAGGGCTTACGGTGGATGCCTTGGCACCAGGAGTCGATGAAGGACGTGGACGGCTGCGATAAGCCGCGGTAAGGCGCTGAACAGCCATTGACCCGCGGATGTCCGAATGGGAAAACCCGGCGCCGGTAATGCGGCGTCATCCGGTGGTGAATTCATAGCCATCGGAAGGCAACCGGGGGAACTGAAACATCTAAGTACCCCGAGGAATAGAAATCAACCGAGACTCCCTGAGTAGTGGCGAGCGAAAAGGGATCAGCCCAAACCTGGCAGGTGCAAGCGGACACGCGTTGCCTGCCGGGGGTTGTAGGACGTCATGCCCGAGTCGTGTCCGACTCGGCGGCAGTTACAAAGTCAGGTGTTAACCGAAGCGAGTGGAACCTCGCACCACAGAGGGCAATCGTCCCGTAGGTGAAAGCGCACTGATCTGCCGATTGATGTTCCTGAGTAGGACCGCACCCGTGAAACGCGGTCTGAACCTGGGGGGACCACCCTCCAAGGCTAAGTACTACCTGGTGACCGATAGTGAACTAGTACCGTGAGGGAAAGGTGAAAAGCACCCCTGAAGGGGAGTGAAATAGTACCTGAAACCGTAAGCCTACAAGTGGTCGGAGCACCCTCGGGTGTGACGGCGTGCTTTTTGCATCACGAGCCGGCGAGTTACTCGTCAGTGGCAAGGTTAAGCGATGAGCGGAGCCGCAGCGAAAGCGAGTCTGAATAGGGCGACACAGTCATTGGCGGTAGACCCGAAACTGGGCGAGCTATCCATGGGCAGGCTGAAGCGGGGGTAAGACCTCGTGGAGGGCCGAACCGACCTAGGTTGAAAACTGGGCGGATGACCTGTGGATTGGAGTGAAAGGCTAATCAAGCCCAGAGATATCTGGTTCTCTCCGAAATATATTTAGGTATAGCCTCGAGCTATTGCGTTTCGGCCGTAGAGCACTGTTTGGACTAGGGGCCCTACCAGGTTACCGACTTCAGGCAAACTCCGAAGACCGTTACGTTTAACTCGGGAGTCAGTGTGCGGGGGATAAACTTCGTACGCAAAAGGGGAACAACCCAGACCATCAGCTAAGGACCCTAAGTACTAGCTAAGTGGTAAACGATGTCCGAGTGCATAGACAACCAAGAGGTTGGCTTAGAAGCAGCCACCCTTGAAAGAGTGCGTAACAGCTCACTGGTCAAGTGTTCGGGCGCGGAGAATTCAACGGGGCTCAAGCTAGTCTCCGAAGCTATGGGTGTGCAGGCCTGCGGGCTCTGCACGCGGTAGGAGAGCGTTCCAGTTGCGAGAAGCGGTCGCGTAAGCTGCCGTGGAGCGGCTGGAAGTGAGAATGCCGGCATGAGTAACGATAGAGGGGTGAGACTCCCCTCCACCGTTTGTCCAAGGTTTCCTGAGTAAAGTTCGTCTGCTCAGGGTTAGTCGGGACCTAAGGCGAGGCCGAAAGGCGTAGCCGATGGCCAACAGGTTGATATTCCTGTACCACGTCGAATCCGTTATGACCGATGGGGGGACGGGGAAGGGTAAGGGAACCCAGGCGATGGTTGTCCTGGGGCAAGCACGTAGCCAGTCGCTGTAGGGAAATCCGCAGCGGCGTTTACGCGAGGTGCGATGCCAGCTGGCTTAACGCCGGCCAGTCTCTGATCCCATGCCTCCAAGAAAATCCTCTAGGCAGGGCTCGCGTGCCCGTACCGATAACCGACACAGGTGGACAAGTAGAACATACTGAGGTGAGCGAGCTAACTCTCGTTAAGGAACTCGGCAAAATCGTCCCGTAACTTCGGGAGAAGGGACGCCCCGGTAGGGTGAACTCCATACGGAGGGAGCCCGAGGGGGCCGCAGTGAATTGGTCCAAGCGACTGTTTACCAAAAACACAGGCCTCTGCTAAGTCGCAAGACGACGTATAGGGGCTGACGCCTGCCCGGTGCCGGAAGGTTACGCGGACCTGTTAGCACTTCGGTGCGAAGCAGGGAAGCTAAGCCCCGGTAAACGGCGGCCGTAACTATAACGGTCCTAAGGTAGCGAAATTCCTTGTCGGGTAAGTTCCGACCTGCACGAATGGCGTAACGACTTGGACGCTGTCTCAACGAGAGGCTCGGTGAAATTAAAGTCTCGGTGAAGATGCCGAGTACCCGCGGCTAGACGGAAAGACCCCGTGAACCTTTACTGCAACTTGATATTGGAGTCTGGGGTATCTCGCTCAGGATAGGTGGGAGACTATGAACCGGTGGCTTTGGCCACCGGGGAGTCACCCTTGAGATACCACCCTTGGTAGTCCGGGCTTCTAACACCATGCCGTTATCCGGGTGGTGAACAGTGTCAGGTGGGCAGTTTGACTGGGGCGGTCGCCTCCTAAAATGTAACGGAGGCGCCCAAAGGTTCCCTCAGCACGGTTGGAAATCGTGCGTAGAGTGTAAAGGCATAAAGGGAGCTTGACTGCGAGACCGACGGGTCGAGCAGGAACGAAAGTTGGGCTTAGTGATCCGGCGGTTGCAAGTGGAAGCGCCGTCGCTCAACGGATAAAAGGTACTCCGGGGATAACAGGCTTATCGGTTCCAAGAGTCCACATCGACGAACCGGTTTGGCACCTCGATGTCGGCTCGTCGCATCCTGGGGCTGGAGTAGGTCCCAAGGGTTGGGCTGTTCGCCCATTAAAGCGGTACGCGAGCTGGGTTCAGAACGTCGTGAGACAGTTCGGTCCCTATCTGCCGTGGGCGTTGGAGAGTTGAGAGGAGTCGTCCCTAGTACGAGAGGACCGGGATGAACGTGCCTCTGGTGTATCTGTTGTCCTGCCAAGGGCACCGCAGATTAGCTACGCACGGAACGGATAACCGCTGAAGGCATCTAAGCGGGAAGCCGTCCTCGAGATGAGCTCTCCCATCCCCTTGAGGGAGTAAGACCCCTGGTAGACCACCAGGTTGATAGGCCGGCGGTGCAAGCGCAGTGATGTGCTCAGCTGACCGGTACTAATGGGTCGAGGGCTTGACGGATATTTTTACCCTTTGGTCTTGTGCGGTTCTCAAGCTTCACCGGGGGCGGTTTCGCCAATTTCCGGTGGCGCATAGCGAGGGGGAAACACCTCTTCCCATTCCGAACAGAGCAGTTAAGCCCCTCAGCGCCGATGGTACTTGGAGGGCAACCTCCTGGGAGAGTAGGTCGCCGCCGGTTCTTACTTACGACCTGGGCCGCCTTTGGGCGGCCCTTCGTCGTCTGTCGACCGGTTCAGGAGTGCGCGGCGAAGCGATTGATCGCTGCATTCCAGGAGCCGGTGCTCCGGACCGTCCTCCGGGTCCGGCTCTCGCACGAACGGGGGACCGGGCCGATGGGCTCGAGTCCGTACTCTCCGAGCGTTGCGAAGTCGATGATGAGGTCGACCGCATCGGCCAGACGGTGGCTGGGTGTTGTCTTCGTCTCGAACATGGGTTCGTAAGTTAGGGCGCCGCCCGGACGCCTCCCTGATCCTGCACATGTTTTTGCATCCGGGCCCGCTGTTTGGCTCTGTGGGCGGCTTTCGGCGGGCCGGCGAAACCCAGGATCAGCTCCGAGGTCAGGTTCGGTTCCTCGACGTTCGGCGAGTGGCCGACCCCCTGAATCACCGTCCCGAAGGCATTCGGGACCGCCTTTTGGTAGGCGGCGATCGTGGCCTGCGGGTCGGCGATGATCTGCTCTTCAGCGCCCATCAGGACGAGCAGCGGCTTGCCCGTCGCCGCGATCCTGTCGGCGAGCGACTCTTCGGAGGTGTAATCGTCGAGAGCTTCCCGTGACTCCTTGTAGGAGGTGTAGGTCATCCGCCTCACGTCCTCGACGAAGCGGCCGGGCACGTCGAATCCGGGGGCGAACGCGACCTCCAGCCCCTTGCGAATCGAGAAGTCAGGCTTTATCCGCCACAGCGCGGGTCCGATCACCGGTACGAACGGCAGCTTCGCAAGGGTTCCGAGGCTGCTCTCTTCGTCGGGTGAGGCTCGGCTGTCGATGATCACCAGTTTCGAGACCAGCTCCGGTGACTGTTCGGCGAGTGCCGTCGCGACCCCGCCGCCGAGCGAGTGGCCGACGACGGTCGCGCGGCGCACCCCGAGCCGGCTCAGCGCCTGTGCGACGAGGTCCGCCTGATCGGGTATCGAGTAGCCCGAGTCGGGCTTCGATGACCCGCCGTGGCCGAGGAGGTCGACCGCGATCACCCGGTGTGCCTTGTCGAGCAGCGGCATCACCCCGTCCCACCAGTTGATCGCGCAGGAGTAGCAGTGGATGAGGACGATCGGGGATCCGTCGCGAGGGCCGCGGTCGACGATCTGGAGGTCGCCCCCGTTGACGCTGAGGATCCGGCCTCCGGGTTCGGTCACCTCGGCCGACTTGGTTTCCGTGGTGGTGGCGATGTCGTTGAGCACGAGGAGCACGATCAGGGCGGCGATCACCGCGATGAGGATCTTCCAGCCCCGTCTCATGACCGCTCCGCGCTCATTGCGGTCGTTACCCTAGCCGGACCGATGGAGAAATTCGTGATCCAAGGAGGAACGCCGCTCTGCGGCGAGGTCACCGCGGCCGGCAACAAGAATGCTGCCCTGCCGATCCTCGCCGCCTGCCTTCTGACCGAGGAGGAGGTGCTCCTGCACCGGGTTCCGCGGATCCGCGACACCGAGGCCCAGATCGCTCTCTTGGAGCGACTTGGAGTCGAGGCGGTGTGGGTCGCCGACAACAGCCTCCGGCTCAGCGCCCGTACCGTGACCGAGGTCGAGGTCGACCGCGATCTCTCGAACAGCATCCGCGCCTCGTTCCTTGTCGCCGGGCCGCTGCTGGCACGCTTCGGCGAGGCCCGGATGCCCCCGCCGGGAGGCGATTTCATCGGCCGCCGCCGACTCGATGCTCACCTCGACGCCTTCGTCGACCTCGGCGCCCGCGTCGAGGGTGACCGTTGGATCGAGCTGACCTCGCCCAACGGCGGCCTGCGCCCCTGCGCGATCTTCATGGACGAGCCCTCGGTGATGGGCACCGAGAACGCGTTGATGGCCGCCGCGCTGACGCCCGGTCCGACGACGATCTCAAACGCGGCCTCAGAGCCCCATGTCCAGGACCTCGCGCGCCTGCTGACCAAGATGGGGGCGACGGTCGACGGCATCGGCTCGAACGTGATGACCGTTCATGGCCGTGACCGGCTCGGCGGCGCCGAGCACACGATCTCCGCCGATCACATCGAGGTCGGCAGCTTCATGGCGCTCGCCGCCGCAACCGGAGGCGAGCTGCGGGTGCGCGGCGCCGAGGCCCGCGACCTAATCATGGTCCGGCGTCAGTTCCGTCGTCTCGGCCTCGAATCGACGCTCGAAGGCGACGACGTCATCGTGCCCGCCGAGCAGCGACTGCGGATCAAGTCCGACGTCGGCGACGCGATCCCCAAGGTCGAGGACGGCCCCTGGCCGGCCTTCCCGGCCGACCTGACCTCGATCGCGTTGGCCCTCGCCACCCAGGCGGACGGCGAGATCCTGATCTTCGAGAAGATGTTCGAGAACCGCCTCTTCTTCGTCGACAAGCTGGTCGCGATGGGCGCTCGGATCACGCTGTGCGATCCCCACAGGGCGATCGTCAGCGGTCCGAGCCGGCTTCACGGCGAACGCGTCGAGAGTCCCGACATCCGCGCCGGAATGGCGATGCTCATCGCCGCGCTCGCGGCGGAGGGGACCTCGGAGATCGGCAACATCCGCCAGATCGACCGCGGCTACGAGCGGATCGACGAGCGCCTCCGCTCGCTCGGCGCCCAGATCGAGCGTGTCTCGGCCGAGGTCGCGGCGTAGAGAAAGCTGCGTCGCCCCGGACGCGGCTTCGAGCGCGGCAGCGAACGAGCGAGGTCACCGGTAATGATGAGCGCGAGTGAGCGAAGCGCGAGAGATATGAGTAGGGGGCGAGCAAGACGATGATCCACCGGATCCCACCCGGCACGCGGGACATATTGCCCGACGAGATGCGCGAGCTTCGCCGGCTGCACCTGGCGATGATCGAGGTCTTCGAGAGCCGTGGCTACGGTGAGGTCGCGACCCCCGCGATCGAGTACGACGACGTCCTCGCCCGCGGCGACGGTCGGGCCGCGAGCTCCTCCTACCGATTCTTCGATGAGCGCGGCGACCTCCTCGCTCTGCGCTCCGACATGACGGTCCCGATCGCGCGACTGGTCGCGAGCCGCTACGCGAGCTCGGAGATGCCGCTGCGGCTCTGCTATCTCGCGAACGCGTTCCGCGCCGTCCGCCCCCAGCGCGGCCAGATGCGGGAGTTCGCCCAGGCCGGGATCGAGCTGATCGGCGCCACAGCGCCTGACGGGACGGTCGAGGTGGTCGAGGTCCTCGAGGCTGCTCTCGACGCTGCAGGCCTCACCCGCGCGGTGATCGGGCTCGGGGACGCGGACCTCTACCGCCAGCTGCTGGAAGAGATCGGAATCGAGGGCGAGTCGCGGGACGCCGTCCTTGCGCGACTGGCGACGCACGACCTGGTCGGGCTCGAGACCGAGCTGAGCGAGATCGACGGCATCAGCGAGGAGCAGGTGGCGACCTGTGTCGCCCTCTCACAGCTCCGCGGTGGCAGAGAGGTCCTCGACCTTGCCCGCGAGCTGGGCGGCGAGGCCGTGCAACGTGCGATCGCAAGGCTCGGCGAGACCTACGAGGCCCTCGATGCGCACGGGGTCGCCGAGCGGGTCCAGATCGACCTCGGCCTGCTGCGCGACCTCGGCTACTACAGCGGCGCGATCCTCGAGGTCTACGACCCGGCGCTGGGCCACATCCTCGGGGGCGGCGGCCGCTATGACGGGCTTCTGCGCCGGTTCGGCGTCGACCTCCCCGCCGCGGGCTTCGCCCTCTACGTCGAGCGTGTGCACGTCGCCCAGCTCGAGGAGGAAGACAGGGGGGCGGGATCGTGAGCGGCGGGTTCGCCGGGCTGGGTCACGCGAAGGCGGAGGGCCCGCTGAAACTCGCGGTCCCGCGTGGCGCCCTCTTCGAGGAGACCCTCGACATCCTCGACGCCGCCGGGATTGAGACCGCCGCTGTGCGCGGCGAGTCGCGGGCGCTGATCTTCGACGAAGGCAAGATCGTGCTGGTGACGATGCGCCCTTCCGACGTCCCGACCTATGTCGAGGCGGGCGCCGCCGATGTCGGCATCACCGGCAAGGATGTCCTCCTCGAGCAGGCCGACCGGATGGTCTACGAGCTCCTCGACCTCGCCTACGGCCGCTGCCGAATGGTCCTCGCCGGCCGGCGAGGAGACGAGCGACTCGGAGAATCGGCCCGGCGCCTGGGGATGATGCGGATCGCGACCAAGTACCCGAGGATCGCCGAGCGCCACTTCGAGTCGACCGGGCGCCAGGTCGAGGTGATCGACGTCAAGGGCTCGGTCGAGCTCGCGCCGCTGATCGGGCTCGCCGACGGCATCGTCGACCTCGTCGCGACCGGCCGGACCCTGGAGGAGAACGAACTCGAGGTTCGCGAGGAGATCGTCGATTGCAGCGCCCGGTTCGTCGCCAACCGCGTCGCCCACAAGCTGCGCTCGAAAGAGGTCGACGAGCTGACCGCGAAGCTCCGCGAGGCGAGCGGGCAATGAGGACGAAAAGGTTCGATTGGCAGACGGCCGCTGAGACGGCGGCCGCGATCCGGCTCTGGCAGCTCGATGCCGGCGCGACCGCACCCGACATCGACGTCGAGGCGATCCGGCGGGAGGTGAGTGAGGGCGGTGACGACGCGGTCCTGAGCCTGAACGCGCGCTTCGGCGGAGCCGACGCGCGACCGTCCAACCTGCTCGTCGACCGGGCGGCCGCCGACGCGGCGCTCGCCGGCCTAGACACCGCGCTCCGCGAGTCCCTCGAGCTGGCCGCCGACAACATCAGGGCCGTCGCCGAGGCCCAGCTCGAGCCCGACTCGCGCGAGGTGACACTTCCGCAGGGGCAGACCGTGACGATCAGGAGCGTCCCCGTCGTCGCCGCCGGCATCTACGCCCCGGGCGGCAGGGCGTTCTACCCCTCGAGCGTCCTGATGTGCGCGATCCCGGCGCGGGTGGCGGGCGTCGAGAGGGTCGCCCTCGCCTCGCCGCCGGGCCCCGACGGCGAGCTGCACCCGATCGTCCTCGCCGCCGCCGCGCTCGCCGGGGTCGATGAGATCTACGCGATGGGCGGCGCCCAGGCGATCTTCGCGCTCACCTACGGGACCGAGACGGTGGCACCCGTGAACGTGATAGCCGGCCCCGGCAACGCCTGGGTCCAGGACGCGAAGCGGGAGGTCCAGGGACTGGTCGGGATCGACTCCTACGCCGGGCCTTCGGAGCTGATGGTGATCGCCGGGCACGATGCCGATGCGGAGTGGATCGCGCTCGACCTCTGCGCCCAGGCCGAGCATGGGGACGAGAGCCCGCTGCTTCTTGCCACTGTCGAGCAGCACGTCCTCGACGCGGTCGAGGCCGCCGTCACCGCGGCCGCCTCATCCCGTCCGAGCGTCAGCGACGCCCCCCTTGCCCTGGTCCGGGTGCCCGACGCCGAGGCGGCGATCGACCTCGCCAACGCCTTCGCCCCCGAGCACCTCGAGCTGGTCGAGGAGGACGCCGCGCTGCTCGCCGACCGGGTCCAGACCGCCGGCTGCGTGTTCCTCGGCCGCTACGGGGCGACCGCCTTCGGCGACTACGTCGCCGGCTCCAACCACGTCCTGCCGACCGGCGGGGCAGGCCGTTTCTCGGGCCCGCTCGGCCCCGCCACCTTCCGCCGCAGGATCTCGACGGTCGAGATTCCGCCCGAGGCGGCGGCGAAGCTTGCCCCGCACGTCGAGGCGATCTCCGGCGCCGAGGGATTCCCCGTCCACGGCGAGTCGGCGATGATTAGGAGCAAGGGATGAGCCGAGCCGCCGAAAAGGAGCGCAGCACCGCCGAGACCCAGATCGGGATCTCGCTCGACCTCGACGGAGGGGAGTCGAGCGCCGCCACCGGCGTCGGGTTCCTCGATCACATGCTCGACCTGCTCGCCCGCCACGGGCGGCTCGGGTTGCGCGTCGAGGCGAACGGCGACCTCGAGACCGGCGCCCACCACACCGTCGAGGACGTCGGCATCGTCCTCGGCCAGGCTCTCGACGAGGCGCTCGGCGACCGGGCCGGGATCCGCCGCTACGGCTCGGCCCTGGTGCCGATGGACGAGTCCCTGGCCGAGTGCGCGATCGACATCTCAGGCCGCCCGCTCTGCGTCTTCGACGCCGACCTGCCCGGAACCTCGATCGCCGGCTTCGACACCGAGCTGACCGAGGAGTTCTTCCGCGCCGTCGCCAACGCGTCGAAGATGACCCTGCACCTCTCGGTCCGCAACGGGGCCAACGCCCACCACATGATCGAGGCCTGTTTCAAGGCCTTCGCCCGGGCGCTGCGCGTCGCGGTCTCGATCGACCCCGACGAGACCGGGGTGCCGTCGACGAAGGGAACCCTGAGTGAGTGAGGCGACGCGGATCTGCATCCTCGACTACGGGATGGGCAATTTGCGCTCGGTCGAGAAGGCGCTCGAGCACGTCGGGGTCGCCAAGGTTGCGATCGCCAACGATCCCGCCCGCGTGCGAGGCGCGGACGGGCTGATCCTCCCCGGGGTCGGCGCCTTCCCGCGCGCGATGGAGCGGATCCGGGAGCTCGGGATCGACGACCTGATCGCCGAGCGGCGTCAGGCCGGCGTCCCGATCCTGGGGATCTGCCTCGGGCTGCAGCTGCTCTTCGACTCGACCACCGAGCTCGGCGGCGCGGCCGGCCTCGGCCTCCTCCCGGGCGAGGTCACGGGCCTCGACGCCGACGGCCTCAAGGTCCCGCAGATCGGTTGGGCATCGGTGACCTGGACCCGGGACTCACGCCTCACCGAGGGAATCGAGAGCGGAACGCCGTTCTACTTCGTCCACTCCTTCCGCCCGCACCCCGATGCCGGGGACCTGTTGGGGACCGCGGAGTACGGGGGGCGCTTTGCCTGCGCGGCCGAGCGCGACAACGTCTTCGGCGTCCAGTTCCACCCCGAGAAGTCGAGCAGCGCGGGACTCCGCCTGCTGGCGAACTTCGCCGGCGTCTGCGCCCGCGCTCCCGCCGCAGCGTGATCCTCTACCCGGCGATCGACATCCGTGGCGGCGGCGCCGTGCGGCTGCTGCAGGGCGACTACGAGCGGGAGACCGCCTACGACGCCGACCCGGTCGATGCGGCGGTCCGCTGGTCGAACGAAGGCGCCGAGTTCCTGCACGTGGTCGACCTCGATGGCGCCCGCTCCGGCGCGCCCGAGAACCTCGACGCCGTCCAGCGGATCGTCGAAGCGGTCCCCTGCCCGGTCCAGGTCGGAGGCGGGTTGCGCGACGCCGATTCCGTCGCCGCGGTTCTCCGGGCCGGAGTCGAGCGGGCCGTGATCGGGACCGCGGCGCTGCGGGATCAGGACTTCCTCGCCGAGATGCTGAGGCGGCACCGCGAGCGGATCGTCGTCTCGGTCGATGCCCGCGGCGGCCAGGTCGCGCTCGCGGGCTGGACCGAGGCGAGCGAGATGGGGGTGGTCGAGGCGGTCGCCGAGCTGTCGGGGCGCGGCGTCCCCCGGTTCCTCTGCACGGCGATCGAGGTCGACGGGACGATGGAGGGCCCCGCGATCGAGGAGCTGGGGCGGGTCGCGACCGCGACCGACGCCGAGGTGCTCGCCTCCGGCGGGGTCGGCACGCTTGCCGACCTCGAGGCCCTGGCGGGTGGAACGCCGCCCAACGTCGCCGGCGTGATCGTCGGCCGCGCCCTCTATGAGGGGCGGTTCACGGTCACCGAGGCGAATGCCGCACTGGACCGTGACTAGGCTTATCGGATGGTCCTCAAACGGGTCATACCGTGCCTCGACGTCGACGCCGGGCGCGTCGTCAAGGGCACCAACTTCGTCGGCCTGCGCGACGCCGGCGACCCGGTCGAGCTGGCCGAACGCTACGACGCCGAGGGCGCCGACGAGCTTGTGTTCCTCGACATCACCGCCTCGCACGAGCGGCGCGAGACGATCGTCGAGCTCGCGCGCCGCACTGCCGACAACGTCTTCATCCCGTTCACGATCGGGGGCGGGATCAGGTCGGTCGAGGACGCCCAGGCCGTCCTCGATGCCGGCGCCGACAAGATCTCGGTCAACTCGGCGGCGCTCGCCCGGCCCGAGCTCCTGACCGAGCTCGCCGACCACTTCGGCGCCCAATGCGTCGTCGTCGCCATCGACGCAAAAAGAGCCGGCACGCATTCGAGAGACAATGACCCGCCCACTTCCGACCGCGGGAGCGACCGAGCGTCACAGATTGATTCTCGCGAGGGAGCGGGAGCCGAGGAAGTGGGCGGAATTTATGAGGTCTATGTCCACGGAGGGAGGACCAAGGTCGAGGGGCGGGACGCGGTCTCCTGGGCGGTCGAGGCGGTCGAGCGTGGGGCGGGGGAGGTCCTGCTGACGAGCATGGACCGTGACGGGACCACCGACGGCTACGACATCGAGCTGACCCGCGCGGTCAGCGAGGCCGTCTCGGTCCCGGTGATCGCCTCCGGCGGCGCCGGCTCGCTCGAGCACCTCAGCGAGGCGATCGCCGACGGCGCCGCCGATGCCGTCCTCTGCGCCTCGATCTTCCACTACGGGAAGTTCCGCGTGCGCGACGCGAAGCGGCACATGGCCGAGGCCGGCATCCCGGTGAGAACCTGAGCGATGGCCCCGCCCCTGCTGCCGACCGAGGACCTCGGGAGGGCGATGGCGGACGCCTACCCGGAGCTGGCGCCGATCGGCGCCAGCTCTGCCGAAGCGCCGGTCTACCTCGTCGGAGGCGCCGTCCGCGACCTGCTGCTGGGCCGCGGGCGCGCCGACATCGACCTCGTGGTCGTCGGAGACGCGGCAGAGCTCGCCGCCGGCCTGGGGGCCGAGTGGACCGAGCACGAGCGCTTCGGGACCGCCACCACGATCCTCGACGGCCACCGGGTCGACATCGCGGCCGCCCGCGCCGAGTCCTATCCGGAGCCGGGGGCCCTGCCGGTGGTCGAGCCGGCGGCGGGGATCGAGGCCGACCTCTCCCGCCGCGACTTCACGATCAACGCGATGGCGATCCCCCTCCAGGGTGAGCCCGGCCTGATCGACTCCCACGGGGGCCGTGCGGATCTCGAGGCGGGCCGGCTCCGCGTCCTCCAGCCGGCGTCCTTTCGCGACGACCCCACCCGGGCGCTGCGCGCCGCCCGCTATGCGGCGCGGTTCGGATTCGAGCTCGAGGCCAAGACCGCGGCGCTGCTGCGGGAGGCCGACCTCGGGACCGTTTCGGCCGATCGCCGTCGGAACGATCTGCGGCGGGTCGCCGCCGAGCCCGAGGCCCTCCGCGGGCTCGAACTACTCGCCGAGTGGGGTCTGATCGAGCCGCGAGACGGCGGGCTCGACCTCGCCCGAGGCGTCGCCGAACTCCTCTCCGATCCACCCTGGGAGGGAGTCGCACCCCGCGCCGACGCGATCCTCGCCGCGACCCTCGGCCCCACAGACGGCGCCGCGGAGCTGGCCGCGACGAACCCGGAGCGCCCGTCCCAGGCGGTCGAGGCAGCCGCGGGTCGGGACCCGGTCGCCCTCGTCCTCGCGCGCGCGATGGGCGCCGAGTGGCTCAACCGCTACCTGCTCGAGTGGCGTGCCGTCTCGCTCGAGATCGACGGATCCGACCTGATCGCCGCCGGAGTCCCCGAGGGGCCGGCGATCGGGCGGGGCCTGGCGGCGGCGCTGCGGGGCAAGCTCGACGACGGAGTGGGGGGCCGCGATCTCGAGCTGAGGGCGGCGCTCGAGGCGGCGGAGGAGTCCGATGGAGTGGCGTAGCGAGGGTGAGGTCGAGTGGCTCGAGGCGCGGCTGCCGAGTGCCCGTGTCGCCTTCTCGACCCGGGTCGGCGGCGTCAGCGAGGCTCCCTTCGACAGCCTCAACCTCGGCTATCTGACCGACGACGAGCGAGACGCCGTGATCGAGAACCGGCGCCGGTTGGCGTCTGCCCTGGGCCGCGATCCCGGGCGGGTGCTGATCGGGCGCCAGGTCCACGGGTCCGAGCTCGCGGTCCATCTCGAGCCCCAGAGCCCGAGCCCGTTCGACTCCCCTGGCGTGGCGGTGGCCGAGGTCGACGGCCAGGTCGCCACCGAGGCGGGCCTGGCGCCGCTGGTCTTCATCGCCGACTGCCTCCCGGTCGCCCTCGCCGGGCCCGGCGGCGTCGCGATGCTCCACTGCGGCTGGCGCGGGCTGGCGGCAGGGATCGTCGCCCGCGGGGTGGAGGCCGTCGCCGCGACCGACGCCGCGATCGGCCCCGGCATCGGGTCCTGCTGCTACGAGGTCGGCGGCGACGTCCTCGCGACCTTCTCCGCTCTGGGATTCGACGCCCCGGGTCCCACCCTCGACCTGACCGCGATCGCGCGCCGAATGCTGGCCGACGCCGGGGTCGAGCGGATCGAGGCGGCTGGGATCTGCACGAGCTGCGAGGAGGAGCGGTTCTTCTCGCATCGCCGCGATCAGGGGCGAACCGGGCGCCAGGCGGGCCTCGTCTGGATCGAGGAGGACTGAGATGCCGGGGCTGATCGAAGGCATCGAGGTCGAGCGGGTCGCCGCCAACCTCGAGCGGGCTCGTGAGGTCGCCGGCGAGGGGGTCGAGCTGCTGGCGGCGACCAAGTACGTGCGGGTCGAGGAGATGGGCGTCCTCGCCGAGGCGGGGGTGACCCTGGTCGGAGAGAACCGGTTGCAGGACCTCGCCGCGAAGCGCGAGCGCTGGGGGGACGCGTTCTCCTGGGACTTCATCGGCAACCTGCAGAGCCGCAAGGTCAAGCAGCTGCTCCCGATCTGCCGCCTGATCCACTCAGTGGCCACCGATTCGGCGCTGGAACAGCTGGGGCGGCACGGGACCCCGGAGACCGAGGTCCTGGTCGAGGTCAACGTCGCCGGCGAGGAGGGGAAGGCGGGGATCGCGCCCGCCGAGCTCGGGGCGTTCATCGAGCGCTGCCCGGTCCGGGTCTCGGGGCTGATGACGATGCCTCCCTTCAGCCAGGACCCTGAGGCCTCGCGGCCGCATTTCGCGAGGCTCGCCGAGCTCGCAGCCGAGCACGGCCTCGAGCGCCTCTCGATGGGAACCTCACAGGACTGGGAGGTCGCGGTCGCCGAGGGGGCGACGATCGTCAGGCTCGGAACCGTCCTCTACATGTGACAACTGCTGCATAATTGGCAAAGGAATCGGCCGCTCCAAGCCGAATGATGCGCTGATATGGCACTCCGAGACACATGGCACAAAGCACTCGTCTATTTCGGCCTTGCCGAAGACAACGACTACGGCCCGGAGTACGAGGAGGAATACGTCCCCGACTCCGACGATGACCTCGACGGCGGCCGCGACTCCGGCCAGGTACGGCGCCTGCCGACCTCACGCCGCGCACGCCGTGACGAGATCGACGACATATTCGCCGACGACGAGCCAATCGCTGCCTCGCGGACCCGGGTCCTGCGGCCGGTCGGCAACGGCGACTCCGACGTCCAGGTCCACCTCGTCATCCCCCGCAACTTCAACGATGCCCAGCAGGTCGCCGACCAGTTCAAGCGCAAGGTGCCGGTCATCCTCAACCTGCAGACGACCGACCACGAGCTCTCGAAGCGGATGATCGACTTCTGCTCCGGCCTCACCTATGCCCTCGACGGCGGCATGCAGCGGATCGCCGAGAAGATCTTTCTGCTGACCCCGCGCAACGTCGAGGTCTCCGCCGAGGAGAAGGCCCGCCTCCTCGACAAAGGCTTCTTCAACCAGTCCTGACCGCTGGCTCCGGAGCCCGCTTTCGGGCATTCACAGCGCGTCAACGACTTCGCAACGCGATGGTCACGTCTTCTCAACGGCTCGGCCACATCGGCCCACCTGGCAGTGCCTAGCGTCGGACCCGCCCAGTCCGTCAAACGCTAGGAGACCAGATGAGACACACTCGATTCGTCGCGGTAGCCGCCGCGGCAATCACCGTCGCCGTGATCGGTGTCGGCACGGCAGCCGCCACCGGCTACTTCGACCGGCATCACGACAGCACCGAGCAGGCCATTCGCTCGGCACTCCAGGACCGCACTCCGAAGAACGTGATCTTCTTCCTCGGAGACGGGATGGGGACGCAGGAGATCACCGCGGCCCGCTACTACCAGGGTGTCGACAACGACCTCAACGTCGACCGGATGCCGTTCACCGGGTTCGACACGACCTGGTCGGTGAAGCCGGCCGCGAATCCGCCCTACCTGCCCGACTACGACCCCGACTCTGCATCGACCGGGACGATGTGGGCCACGGGTCAGAAGACGATCGACGAGCGGATCTCGCAGGGGCCGAGCAGCGCCATATCGGTGCCCGGCGCGAATCTGAAGACGGTCCTCGAGATCGCGCAGAAGCGAGGGATGAAGGTCGGCGACGTCTCGACGGCCGAGATCACCGACGCCACTCCGGCCGTGCTCGCCTCGCACATCTCGCTGCGGGGTTGCCAGGGCCCGGCCAACATGGCGCCGTGCTCGACTGAGACGAAGGCCGCCGGAGGCCTCGGCTCGATCGCCGAGCAGGAGGCCGACCACAGGGTGGACGTGCTGCTCGGAGGTGGCCGCGGCCGCTTCGAGCAGACGATCACCGGCGGGCCCGACACCGGCAAGACGGTCGCCCAGTCGGCCCAGGCCAAGGGCTACCAGTACGTCACCGACGCGACCGGGTTGAGCGGTATCTCAAGCGTCGCCAAACACCCGGTCCTCGGTCTGTTCAACCCGGGCAACATGTCGCTCGAGTGGAGCGGCCCCCCGGCCTCGCTGGGCACGGGCAACGCGCCCGTCCCCTGCAACGAGAATCAGCGGCCCGCGAACGAGCCGAGCCTCTCGGCGATGACCGACAAGGCGATCGACCTCCTCGACAACCGGAAGGGTTTCTTCCTCCAGGTCGAGGGAGCGTCGATCGACAAGCAGGACCACGCGACCAACGCCTGCGGGCAAATCGGTGAGACGGTGGCATTCGACAACGCGATCGGAGTCGCGCTCGACTACCAGCGCCACAATCCCGACACGCTCGTCGTCGTCACCGCCGACCACGCCCACACGAGTCAGATCGTGGGTGAGGACGCCGGCGGCAGCGGCGTGCCGACCGGGTACTCGACCAACCTGACAACCAAGGACGGTCAGACGCTCTCCCTGACCTATGGGACGGCGGGATACGGCGGCCCCGGCGCCCCGCCGGTGGCAGCGCCCCCGAGCCAGCAGCACACCGGCGCCGTGGTGCCGGTATGGGGCTCGGGGCCGGGCTCGCTCGACGTGCTCGGCACCAACGATCACACCGACCTGTTCGACGTGCTCGGCGGCTGAGCCGCAGGGCGCCCGTAAGCCGACGGCCATCGCCGGGATACTCTCCCGGCGATGGTTATCGGCTTCTGTGGCTCGGGCAGCATGGCCGCCGCGATGGCGCGCGGCTGGGTCGGTGCCGTGGACGGGATGCTGTTCACGGACGGCGGCTCCGGCCGGGCGACCGCGCTCGCGGCCGAGGTCGGCGGCCGGGCGGTCGGCTCGAATGCCGAGCTGGCCGATGCGGCCGACGTCCTGGTGCTCGCGGTCAAGCCGGCCCGGATGGATGACGCCGCCGCCGAAATCGGCGAGCTCGCCAAGCCGCTCGTCTCCCTGCTCGGCGCCACCTCGCTGGAGAGTGTCCGCGCTGCCTTTCCGGGCGCCGACGTCTTCCGGGTGATGCCGAACGTCGCGGTCGAGGTGCGACGGGGCGTGCTCTGCGTCGCCGGCGGCGAATCGACCGAGGTCAGGGCCCTGCTCGACCTGCTCGGAAGGACGGTCGAGCTGCCCGACTCCGAGTTCGACGCCGCGACGGCGATCATGGGCTGTGCACCGGCCTACCTCGCGCTCGCGGTCGAGGCCCTGGCCGACGCCGGGGCCGACGCCGGCCTCGACGAGACGCTGGCAAGGGAGCTGGTGGTCGAGACCACCGCCGGGACGGCCGAGCTGCTGCGGGCCCGCCATCCGGCCGACGTCCGCCGGGCCGTCGCCTCGCCGGGAGGCAGCACCGAGGCAGGCCTCGAAGCGCTCGACCGCGAGGGCGCCCGCGACGCCTTCGCCGCCGCGGTCAGGGCCTCGCTCGAGAGGATGAAACCGTGAGCGCGATCCCGCTCGCCCTCACCCGCGACGACGTCGCCGAATACGTCAGCGCCCTCTTTCTCGTCTACATCGTCCTGGTCCTGATCAACGTCCTGCTCTCCTGGGTGCCGCGGATGCCCTACAACCGCGCTCTGCGCGCGGTGGTCGACTTCATCACCGAGACCACGAACCCCTACATCAACCTCTTCAGGCGGTTCCTGCCGCCGATCGGTGGCGGGGGCTTCGCGCTCGACCTCAGCCCGATGATCGCGATCATCGTCCTGTTCGTGGTGCGAGCGGTGGTCGTCAGCCTGATCGCAGGGTGAGCGTGGAGCGCGGTCGTGCCTGGCGCCTCGCCGGCGCCCTCTGCGGACTCGTCGTCGCCCTCGATCAGGGCGTCAAGGAGCTCGTCGAGTCGAATCTCTATCCCGGCGAGCACGTCGACATCCTCGGGCCGATCGGGCTGACCCTGGCCCACAACCGCGGCGTCGCCTTCGGCCTCGCGGGCGACGGCGGCGGCCTGCTGGTCGCCTTTGCCCTCGGAAGCCTGATCTTCATCGGCTGGCTCTTCTCGCGGGACCCGACCCGCCCCTGGATGTGGGTCGCCGTCGGCCTCCTTGCGGGCGGCGCGCTCGGCAACCTCGCCGACCGGATCAGGGCCGACGCGGTGACCGACTACGTCGACATCTTCTCCTGGCCGCCGTTCAACCTCGCCGATGTCTCGATCACCCTCGGCGTCGTCCTGCTGGCGTTGAGCCTCACCGGTGAGCCGAAATGAAGGAAGGAGAGCTTCGGATCGTCCACATCGACGACTCCCTCGCGGTCGTCGACAAGCCGGCCGGGCTCGTCGTCCACCCGGCGCCCTCGCACCAGGGCCCGACCCTGGTCGACGAGCTCGGCGAGATCCTCGGCGGCGGCGAGCCCGAGCGCCCGGGAATCGTCCACCGGCTCGACAAGGGCACCAGCGGGCTGATGGTCGTCGCCCGCGACGAGGAGTCGCTGCGGGCCCTGCAGGGGCAGGTCCGCCGCCGCGAGGTCGAACGGGTCTATCTCGCCCTGGCCGACGGCCGGCTGCCGTCGCGGTCGGGGACGATCGACGCGCCGATCGGCCGCGCCTCCCGCCAGCGCCACCGGATGGCGGTCGCGGGGGCCGCCCCGCGCCAGGCGCGAACGCATTTCGAGGTCGTCGAGCTGCTGCCCCACGAGACCCTGCTCGAAGCGCGCCTGGAGACCGGCCGGACCCATCAGATCCGCGCCCACTTCGCGGCGATCGATCACCCGCTGCTGGGCGACCCGACCTACGGCGGCGAGCGCCGCCACGGGCTCGAGCGCCCGTTCCTCCACGCCCACCGCCTCGCCTTCTCGCACCCGGCGACGGGCGAGAGGATGACCTTCACCTCCGAGCTGCCCGAGGACCTCTCGCGGGCCCTGGAGGCGGCCCGTCGGGCCTGATACGCCCACCCCCTCTACAATCCTTCACCCTTCACCACTAAACCGACCCCCGCCGTATCGCCCCGGATCCTGATCGGCAAACGCCGAATCCCCGGTCAGAGCGGTGGGATAGCACCAAGATCAAGGAGATAGCTGAAATGCCAGAGGCTGGCCTCAAAGAGCTGCTCGAGGCTGGGGTCCACTTCGGACACCAGACTCGGCGCTGGAACCCGAACATGCGCCGATACATCTTCGGCGAGCTGGACGGGATCCACATCATCGACCTCGTCCAGACCGAGGAGTTGCTGGAGAAGGCCCGCCGGTTCGCGGGCGAGCTCGCATCCGGCGGCGGAACCGTGCTGTTCGTCGGCACCAAGAAGCAGGCGCGCGGCGCCGTCGAGTCATGGGCGGACCGATGCAAGATGCCGTACGTGAGCCAGCGCTGGCTCGGCGGCCTCCTGACCAACTTCAACACGATCTCGGCCCGGATCGCGCGGCTGCACGAGCTCACCGATTGGCGCGATGAGGGCAAACTCGACCTGCTCCCGACCAAGGAGCGGATGGGGATGCAGGCCGAGCTCGCCAAGCTCGAGTACAACCTCGGCGGCGTCCGCGACATGGACCGGCTGCCGGACGCGGTCTTCGTCACCGACCTCAAAACGGAGGAGATCGCGGTGCGTGAGGCGGTGCGGCTGCGGATCCCGATCATCGGCCTCGTCGACACCAACTGCGACCCGACCCAGATCGATTACGTGATCCCCGGCAACGACGACGCGATCCGCTCCTGCGAGCTCGTGATCGGCACGATCGGGAGCGCGATCGAGACCGGCGCCGGCGCCTGGCGCCAGCAGGAGGAAAAGCGGATCGCCGAGGAAATGGAGCGCCGCCGCAAGGAGGACGAAGAGCGCAAGAAACGCGAGGAGGAAGAGAAAGCCCGCGTCGCCGCCGAGGAGGCGGCGAAAGCCGCGGAGGCCGCGAAAGCCGCCGCCCCGCAGGCCCCGGGTCCCCCAGGCGCCGATGCGCCTGCCGGCGGCAGCGGACGCGCAACGGAGCAGCCGCCGGTTGATGCGGCGCCCCCGGCCGGCTCCGATCGCAATCTGACTCCTTCGGAGACGGCCGGGGGCGGAAAGTGAGCGTCTCGGCGGCGGACGTGAAGGCGCTCCGGGATCGGACCGGGGCGGCGATGATGGACTGCAAAGCGGCCCTCGCCGAGGCGGATGGCGACGCCGACCGCGCGGTCGAGATCCTCCGCGTCAAGGGTCAGGCCTCGGCTGCCAAGCGCGAGGGGCGCGGCACCGACGAGGGCGTCGTCGCCTCCTACATCCACGCCAACGACAGGGTCGGGGCGATGGTCGAAGTCCAGTGCGAGAGCGACTTCGTCGCCCGCAACGAGGACTTCAGGGCCTTCGCCTACGAGGTCGCCCTCCACATCGCGGCCACAGCTCCCCAGTACGTCTCCTCCGAGGAGATCCCGGAGGACGAGCGCGAGGCCGAGAAGCGTGTCTTCGAGGAGAAGGCCCGCGAGGACGGCAAACCCGACAACGTCGTCGAGAAGATCGTCGAGGGCCAGCTCGCCAAGTGGGCCAAGGAGGTCGCCCTCCTCGACCAGTCGCACGTCAACACCGAGAAGCACGACTCGAAGTCGATCGAGGAGCTTCGCCAGGAGATGGCGGCGAAGACCGGCGAGAACATCCGGATCGCCAGGTTCGCCTACTTTCGCGTCGGTGACTGAGGCGCGTGAGCCCGGACTCCGATCCCCAGTTCAGCCGCATCCTCCTGAAGGTCTCGGGAGAGGCCCTGATGGGGGAATTGGACTTCGGGACCGACGCCGCTGAGATCCAGCAGATCGCCCGCCAGATCGCGGCGGTGCGCGAGCGCGGGGTGGAGGTGGCGATCGTCGTCGGCGCCGGCAACATCTTCCGGGGCCTCGAGGCGGCCGCGGCCGGGATGGACCGCGCCACCGGCGACTACATGGGGATGCTGGCGACCGTCCTCAACGCCCTCACCCTCCAGGACGCGCTCGAGCACATCGGCGAGCACACCCGGGTGATGTCGGCGATCGACGTCAAGGAGGTCGCCGAGCCCTACATCCGCCGCCGCGCGATGCGCCACCTCGAGAAAGGCCGGGTCGTGATCTTCGCCGCCGGCACCGGCAACCCGTTCTTCACCACCGACACCGCCGCCGCCCTGCGGGCGCTGGAGATCCGCGCCGAAGCGATCCTGATGGCCAAGAACGGCGTCGAGGGCGTCTATGACTCCGACCCGGCGACCAACCCGGACGCCAAGTTCATCGCCGAGATCTCCCACCGTGAGGCGATCGAGCGGGAACTGCGGGTGATGGACTCGACCGCGCTCTCGCTCTGCATGGACAACGGGCTGCCGATCTACGTCTTCAACATGGGGGACGAGTCGAACATAGATAGGATCGTCCGCGGCGAGAGAGTGGGCACGTTGGTCTCCAACGATCCCGCCGGCTAGACGCATAGGAGAGGACCAGTGGAGCTGATCGACGAGCTGCTCAAGGACGCCGAGGACCGGATGACGAAGTCGGTCGAGTCCAGCCGCGGCGAGCTGGCGACGGTCCGCACGGGACGAGCCTCGCCCCACCTGCTCGACCGGATCACGGTCGACTACTACGGCTCGCCGACGCCGCTCAAGCAGCTGGCCAACGTCGCCGCCTCGGACGCGCGCCTGCTGACCGTGACCCCGTTCGACAAGTCGGCGATCGAGGCGATCGAGAAGTCGATCCGCGAGTCCGACGTCGGCCTCACCCCGAGCAACGACGGCAGCCTGATCCGTCTGGCGATCCCGGAGCTGACCGAGGAGCGGCGCCGCGAGATGGTCAAGGTCGTCCACGGGGTCGCCGAGGAGGGCAGGGTCGCGGTCCGCAACATCCGCCGCGACACGATGCACGACCTGCGCGAGCTGAAGAAGGAGGGTGAAGCGGGCGAGGACGACGAGCGCCGCGCCGAGACCGCCCTCCAGAAACAGACCGACGACGCGGTCGCCGAGATCGACGCTCTCCTCAAGGGAAAGGAAGAGGAGATCCTGGAGGTGTGAGCGCCTCCGCGCGGTACGTAGCGATCATCACCGATGGCAACGGCCGCTGGGCCCAGCAGAGGGGGCTGCCGGTTGTCGAGGGGCACCGGGCCGGGGCCGACACCGTCAAGGCCCGCCTCCGCGACGCGGTCGAGCTCGGGATCGAGGAGCTGACCGTCTACTCGTTCTCGACCGAGAATTGGTCCCGGCCCGCCGAGGAGGTCACGGGGCTGATGCAGATGTTCGGCGAACGGATCGACGCCGAGACGCCCGAGCTGAGCGAGGAAGGCGTGCGGATGCGCTTCATCGGGCGCCGCGACGGGATCTCCCAGGACCTGATCGAGCGGATGGACCGGGCCGAACAGACGACCGCCGGCAACGATCGGATCACCCTGTTCGTCGCCTTCAACTACGGCGGCAGAGCGGAGATCGTCGACGCCGCACGAAACTTCCAGGGGACCTCCGAGGAGGAGTTCCGCGAACATCTCTACGCGCCCGAGATGCACGATCCCGACCTCCTGATACGAACCAGCGGCGAGCAGCGGATCTCCAACTACCTGCTCTGGCAGTGCGCCTACTCGGAGCTCGTCTTCCGCGACGAGCTCTGGCCCGACTTCGGTCGGGAGGCGTTCGAGGCCTCGCTTGATGAGTTCGCCGAGCGCCGGCGCCGGTTCGGGGCGCGCTGATGGAGTCCGGGCGCGGCGAGGACGGCGAGGGGCGCCACCGCGGCTCGGAATTCGAGCGGGCCGTCGACCACTTCGAGGAACTCGACGACCCCACGGCAGCCCAGGAGCGGCAGCAGCGACCCGAGCGGCCGCCGGTTCCGCCTCGGGCCCGGCCCCGCCAGATGCGCGGCGAGACGGTCAAACGGGTGCTCGTCGCGATTCCCTGGATCGCCTTCGCGATCGCGATCACCGTTGCCGGGGGCATCCCGTTCTCATTGGCGATGGTCGCGATCGGGCTGCTCTGCGTCCGCGAGTTCCTGGCGATGTCGGCGCCGGTGCGCCCGATCGGGATCGCCGCCTATCTGACGGTCACCGCCCTGATCGTCGCCGCCCATTTCGGCACCGCCTTCAACGTGGTGCTGGTGCTCGCCGCCTCGTTCCTGGTCCTGTTCGCGTTCGGCGCCGATCGCAAGCGTCGCGACGGGATCACGATGTCGATGGGGGTGACCCTGCTCGGGATCCTCTGGATCGGGCTGCCGCTCGTTCACGCCGTGCTTCTGCGCGACCTGCCCGACCACGGCGCCGCGCTCCTGGTCGACATCCTCGTCGGGACCTTCGCCAGCGACACCGGCGCCTACGCGACCGGGCGGATGTTCGGCTCGCACCGGATCGCCCCCAGCCTCTCGCCGAACAAGACGCTCGAGGGGCTGATCGGGGGTTTCGTGATCGGCACGATGGCGTTCTGGTTCGCCGGCCTCTACCAGGACTGGCTGACCGGGATCGACGCCCTGATCATGGGCGCCGCGGTCGCGATCGTGGCTCCGATCGGCGACCTCTTCGAGTCGATGGTCAAGCGCGACCTCGGCACCAAGGACACCGGCCGCCTGTTCGGGCCCCACGGCGGCCTGCTGGACCGCCTTGATGCCGTCTTCTTCACGGTCGTGATCGGTTACTACCTCTCGATCCAATTCGTCTATTAGGCGTTCCGAGGCTGCCACACTCTCTCCGATGAGAAAGCTGGTCATCTTGGGCGCGACCGGGTCGATCGGGACCCAGGCGCTGCAGATAGTCGCCGCATCCGACGACCTCCAGGTGGTCGGCCTGACGGCGGGCACGAGCTGGGAGCCGCTGCTGGAGGCGGCGCGCCAGCATGGGGTGCCGACGGTGGCGCTCGCCGACCCCGAGGCCGTAGGCCGGGCGCGCTCGGCCTGGAACGGGAGGGTGCTCGAGGGCGAGGAGGGAATCAGGGAGCTGATCTCCGGGTCGGGCGCCGACCTGGTCCTGAACGGGATGGTCGGCGCCGCCGGGCTCGGCCCGACCGTCGTCGCGCTCAGCGAGGGCATCGACCTCGCGCTCGCCAACAAGGAGAGCCTGGTGATCGGCGGCGAGCTGACGACTGCGCTCGCCGAAGCGACCGGCGCCAGGCTGCTGCCGGTCGACTCCGAGCACTCGGCGCTGTTCCAGCTGATCGCCGCCGAGCCGCCGGGGACCGTCGAGCGGCTGGTCCTGACCGCTTCGGGCGGGCCGTTCCGCGGCCGCACCGACCTCGCCGAGGTCAGCGTCGAGGACGCCCTCGCGCACCCGACCTGGCGGATGGGAGGCAGGATCACGGTCGACTCGGCGACGCTGATGAACAAGGGCTTCGAGGCGATCGAGGCGCACCTCCTGTTCGGGGTGCCCTACGACCGGATCGAGGTCGTGATCCACCCGCAGTCGATCGTCCACTCGCTGATCGACCTCAACGACGGGGCGACGCTCGCGCACCTCGGCTACCCCGACATGCGGGTCCCGATCTCCTACGCGCTGCACTACCCCGAGCGCGCCGACGTCGACGTCCCCAGGCTCGACCTCGCGACCGTCGGCGAGCTGACCTTCGAGGAGCCGGACTCCGAGACCTTCGCCTGCCTGCGGCTCGCCCTCGAGGCGGGCCGGGCGGGGGGCAGCGCGCCCTGCGTGCTCAACGCCGCCGACGAGGTCGCGGTCGGCGCCTTCCTCGAGGGGCGGATTCCGTTCACGGCGATCGCCGCCGCGGTCGAGGGCACCCTGAGCCGAGATGCCGGCCCAGCCGTTGACCCACTTCGAGGACCTCTTCGCCCTCGACGAGGAGGCGCGCCGCCGCACCGAGGAGCAGATCGCGGGGTTTGCAGCGGTATGAACTGGGTCCTGATCTTCCTCGGCTTCTCGGCGCTCGTGATCCTCCACGAGGCCGGGCCACTTCGTCGCCGCGAAGGCGACCGGAATGCGGGTCGAGCGCTTCTTCCTCTTCTTCCCGCCGAAGGTCGTCTCGATCAAGAAGAGGCGAGACCGAGTACGGGATCGGGGCGATCCCCGCGGGCGGCTTCGTGAAGATCACCGGGATGAACCCGGACGAGGAGCTGCCGCCCGAGATCGCGGCCCGCGGCTACTACCACCAGCCGATCTGGAAGCGGATCGTCGTGATCGGCGCCGGGCCGGCGGTCAACATCGCGATCGCCCTCGTGATCCTGTTCTTTCGTCTTCCTCCACTACGGGTTCGAAGAAAGCAACCAGACCGTGGGGGTGATCGAGGCCAACACCCCGGCCGCGGCCACTCTCCAGAAGGGAGACGAGATCCTCTCGGTCGACGGACGGAGCTATCCCGGATCTGAGCACGGTCGCGCGACTCGAAAAATTCGCGGACGACATCGGATCCCACAAATGCGCCGGAAAACAGGTCGACGGCTGCCGGGCCGAGACCCCGGTCATCCTCACGGTGCGTCGCGACGATGAGGTGAAGACGATCGCGGTGGCGCCGAGGTACGACGCTGCCGAAGAACACGCAAGGATCGGCTTCCGCTATGGCGCTGAAAACATCGATCTCGGAGCTGGCGCGGCGGCACGGCACGCGCTGGACTCCACCTGGTTCGTCGCGAGCAGGACCGTCTCGATCTTCTCGCGGCTGTTCGAAGAGAACCAGCGCAAGCAGATCTCAGGAGTCGTCGGCGTCAGCGATGTCGCCAACGAAACTCTCGACACCAGCACGAAAAAAACCTGGCTGCTGGTCGCCGTCGTCAGCCTCTCGCTCGGGCTGATCAACCTCTTCCCGTTCCTCCCGCTGGACGGCGGTCACATCTTCTGGAGCCTGGTCGAGAAGCTCCGTGGCAAACCGGTCCCGTTCGCGGTCATGGAGCGCGCCGGCGTGATCGGCTTCGTGCTCGTAATCATGCTCTTCGTCGTCGGCCTCACGAACGACATTGGCCGCATCAGCGGCGGCGGCTTCGGCGGCCGCTAGCCGCGCTTCTTGGCGACGACCGTGAACCGGTAGGTCGCGGGCGAGGAGTCGAAGGTTCCGCGGTGCTTGGCGCGAACCCGGAAGGTGTGCGACCCGAGCGCGAGCCGGGCGGTAGTGAAGGGAGAGCGGCAGCTCTTGTAGGGCTTGCCGTCGAGCTTGCACTGGAAGGTCGAGTTGTCCTCGGTCGAGCGGAAGCGGAAGGTCGGGGTCCGGTCGGCGGTCCTCTTCGCCGGCTTGCCCTTGAGGATCGTGTTCGGCCCGCCGTTGTCGTCCTGGCCGCCTTTGCCCCCGCCGCCCCCGCCACCACCGCCGCCGCTGGCGCAGGCCCGCTCGGTCGGCGCGACCGAATTCGGGCGCGGTTCGGGGAAGACCGCGGAGAAGTCGAGGGCGCTGTTGTCGCGATCGTCACCTTCCTCGAGGAGAGTCGGGCAGCCCGGAGCGAGCGTGCGACGGATCGCCTGTCCGTCGGGGATGCCCGTGGGCGCGGCCGGGGAGCCGGCGGCGGACGGCAGGGCTTCGGGTTTGGAGAAACTCCCCCAGGAGACGCAGTCGAGCGCTTCCCAGCAGACGGCTCCGCCGGCCGGGTTGATCACGTTCGCCGGCATCGTTTCGTCCGGCGTGACGCCGAAGCGGGTCGCGGCAGTCGCCGTCGCCATCAGGAAGGTCATGTTGTTCTGGGCGTTCGCGAGTTCGGCCCCGAAGGCTTTCGAACCGACTTCAGTGCCCGCCGGCGTTGTAGAAGCGGACGATGTGACCCTGGACGAGGTTCTGACCGGGGGAGTAGGCCTGCAGCTCGACGTATTCCGCATCGGCGTTGGTCGAGTCGCCCGGGAACACCTCGCGGATGCTGACTTCATGAAAGGTCGCGAAAGCCGAGCTCGGAATCATCGCCGTTGCGGCGACAATCCCGATCGTCAGGCCGAACCGCCGCAGCCTCATTTCCTCTTTTTCTTCTTCGGTTTGACGACCTTGAAGTTGCTCTTCGCCGGCGTCGGGTCCATGGCGCCACCGGCGATAGCCCGAACCTGGACCGAGTGGGCGCCGAAGGTCAGGGTCTTGGTCGTGAATGGAGAGGAACAGGCTTTGAACGCGCCCCTGTCGACCTTGCAGGAATAGGCGGCGCCGCCGATGCTCGAGCGGAACTTGAAGGTCGGCGTGCGGTCCCGGGTCGTCGCTCCCGGCTTCGTCGTGATCGTCGTGTCCGGGATCGGGTTCGGGGCGGGAGGCTGCGGGGGCAGCGGTGGCGGAGGTTGGATCGGATTCGAGACTTCCCAGCTGTATCCGGCCGGCGATTTGTCTTCGTTTCCGGAGCTGTCGATCGCGACGACCTGGAAGGTGTGGGCGCCATCGCCCAGCTCCGGAGTAGCTCTTGCCGCCGGGATCGCAGGCTTCGAAACCACCCCCGTCGAGCTTGCATTTGAAGGTCGATTCGGGCTCGGTCGAGCTGTAGGTGAACGCCGCGTCGCCGCTGGTGCTCGGGTTGGCAGGTTTGGTGAGGATGGCCGTGTCGGGCGGTTCGGTGTCCGCCAGTGAGTTGTCGACTTTCCATTCGTAGACCGCCGGGCTCGCGTCGGTATTGCCGGCCGCGTCCTTCGCCTGGACTTCGAAGGTGTAGTTGCCGTCGGCGAGGTTGGAGTAGATCTTCGGCTGGGTGGTGCAGTCCGAGAAGCTCGCCTGGGTCGGCGCCAGCTTGCATTCGAATGTCGAGCCGGTCTCGGGCGACGTGTACCGGAACAGCGACGTTTTGCCGGGACTGGGGTTGGCCGGCATGGCGGAGATCGTCGTGTTGGGCGCCGTCTTGTCGATCGTCCAGGTGTAGCTTGCGGGCGTGCCGGTTCCGTTGCCGTTCGTCGCCTTCACCTGAAACGTGTGGCTGGCCTCGGTCAGCGGCCCCGGGTAGTTGACGCCTGAGACGCAGGAGGCGAATTCTTCGGTGTCGACCCTGCATTCGAAGGTGGCGCCGGCGGGGTTCGAGGTGAAGGTGAAGCTGGCGCTTGTTGCCTGGGTCGGGTTGGCGGGCTTGCTGTTGATCGTCACCGTCGGCGGCGGGTTGGGGGGCGTGCAGGCGGGAGGGTTCGGTTCCGTCGTGTAGGCGACCGGGGATGGGCTGGCGTCGGCAAAGTCCGAGGCGCTGTTGTTTGTGTCGTCGGTACTGTCGAGAAGGTTGGTGCAGGACCCGCCGGTGATCTTGCGCTTGATCGCCATCCCGTCGGGGATGCCGCCGCTGTCAACCGGCGTACCGACGGTCGGCGGAGCAGCGTGGCTGTAGTTGCCCCACGCGACGCAGTCGATCGTGTCGGCCCAGCAGGCGGCGCCGCCGGAAGCCGGAATGTTGAACGCGGCGTTCGAGAGGTCGGGCGTGACCCCAAAGGCGGCGTTGACCCCGGTGTCGCCGATAAGGATCGTCTGCTGATTCTTGCTCTGAGGCGTGAGCGCAGCACTGAATTCGAGGGTGTTCCCGTTCGCGCCCCCATTCGCGTCGATCTGGGCCCCAGTCGAGCCATAGAGGGTGATGCCGTGCCCTCCCACCTGTTCCTGGAGAGCAGCCCACATCTGGACCTCGACGTAGCCCGAGTCCGGTGCGGCCGCGGACCCGGGGTAGACCTCCTTGATGTAGATCTCGTGGAAGGACGCCTGCGCGGGCACCGCCGAAGCGAGCATCGCGACCAGCGCGATGCCGATCAGCAACACGAGCTTCCCCCACCCGGCCGAGTGGCGGGTCCCCACCTGTTCGCCCTGCGGCGCACCCATACGTTCGAGCATACGGGCCGGGGCAGGGCCAGGTTCAAACCCGGATACCCTTTCGATATGGCTTCGAAGCGCCAGATCTTCGTCGGCGGCGTCCCGATCGGTGGCGGCGCCCCGGTCGCGGTCCAGACGATGACCAAGACCGAGACGGCGAACCTGGCCGCGACGATGGAGCAGATCCGCAAGGTCGCCGACGCCGGGGCCGACATCGTCCGGGTCGCGGTGCCGCGCGACGAGGACGTCGACGGCGCTGCGGACGATCGTCGCGGAGTCGCCGATCCCGGTGATCGCCGACATCCACTTCAACCACACGCTGGCGCTGAAGGCGATCGACGCCGGCGCCCACTGCATCCGTCTCAACCCCGGCAACATCGGCGGCCGCGAGAAAGTCGCCGAGGTCGCCGAGCGGGCCAACGCCGCCAACGTGCCGATGCGGATCGGCGTCAACTCGGGCTCGCTTCCCAAGCACCTGCACGAGCTCGAGCGCGAGAGCCCGGTCGAGGCGCTGGTCGCCGCCGCGGTCGAGTTCGTCGAGCTGATGGAGGGCCTCGACTTCACCAACTTCAAGGTCTCGATCAAGTCGACCAACGTCCCCAACACGATCGCCGCCAACCGGCTGCTCTCCGAGAAGATTCCCTACCCGCTCCATCTCGGCATCACCGAGGCGGGGACGAAATGGTCGGGCTCGCTCAAGTCCTCGGTCGGGCTCGGCACCCTGCTCGCCGACGGGATCGGCGACACCATCCGGATCAGCCTCTCGACCTTCCACGCCGAGGAGGAGGTCAAGGTCGCCTGGGAGATCCTCAAGGCGCTGCAGCTGCGCGAGCGCGGCCCGGTCCTGATCGCCTGCCCGACCTGCGGCCGCCTCCAGTTCGACATGGACTCGGTCGTCGCCGAAATCGAGCAGCGCCTCGAGGGCTACACGGAGCCGATCGAGGTCGCCGTGCTCGGCTGCGCGGTGAACGGGATCGGCGAGGCCAGCCACGCCGACTTCGGGATCGCCGGGGCCAAGAACGAGGGCCTGATCTACGCCCACGGCAAGCCGCTGCGCAAGGTCCCGCAGGCGACCCTCGTCGACACCCTGTTCGAGGAGATCGACAAGTCCCTCGACCGGGGCGGGGTCGAGTTCGACGAGGACGAATCGCGCGAGGGCGCGGCGTGGCTGGCCAAGATCGAGGAGGAGAACGCCGGCGATCTCACCCCCGAGCGAATCGCGAAGATGGAGCACGAAGCCGCCAAAAGGGGCGAGTCCGACCGGGTTCTGCTGGACGAGGACGCCTCGCCGACCGCCGGCCGAAGGTTCAGCCGGGCCTGAAGATGGCGGTCGAGGCCACCAGCGCGGGGGAGAGGCCGAGGGCGCTCGACGCGGCGACCCTGGCCGAGGCCTTCCAGGTGACCGCCGCCGAGCGCGCCGAGGACCCCGCGATCCGCACCAAGGACGACGAGTTCACGATCACCTGGGGGGGATACGCCGACCGGGTCCGGTCTGTCGCCGCGGGCATCGCCGCCCTCGGTGTCGGCCGTGGCGACACCGTCGGGCTGATGGTCACCAACCGCCCCGAGTTCCATTTCGTCGACACCGCCGCGATGCACCTCGGCGCGACGCCGTTCTCGATCTACAACACCTCGACGCCGGAGCAGATCGCCTACCTGCTCGAAGACGCGGGCAACCGGGTCCTCTTCACCGAGCAGGAGCTGCTCGACACCGTGCTCGCCGCCCGCGACGCGGCCTCGTCCGCGCTCGAGACGATCGTCGTCGTCGACGGCGACGCCCGCGACGGCGCGATCACGTTGGCCGAGCTCGAGGAGGGCGGCGCCGAGGACTTCGACTTCGAGGCCGCCTGGCGCGCCGTCGAGAGCGACGACATCCTGACCCTGATCTACACCTCGGGGACGACCGGGCCCCCGAAGGGCGTCCAGCTCACACACGCAAATGTCCTGGCCACGATGGACACCTTCGATCGGTTGCTGCGGCTCTCCTCCGACGGCCGCCTCGTCTCCTGGTTGCCAATGGCCCACGTCGCCGAGCGGAACTGCACCCAGTACCTGCCGATGACCCACGGGCTGACGACGACCTGCTGCCCCGACCCGCGCCAGGTCGTCCTCTACCTGATCGAAGTGCGGCCGACCTGGTTCTTTGCGGTGCCGCGGATCTGGGAGAAATTGAAAGCGGCGATGGAGATCGCCTTCGAAACCGAGTCCGACGTGAAACGCAAGGAGGCGATCGTCTGGGCTCTCGAAACCGGGATGAAGAAGGTCCGCGCCGAACAGGATGGAGCGCCCGCGCCGCCCGAGCTGGCGTTCGAATACGCGAAGGCCGACGAAGAGGTCCTCTCCGACCTGCGTGCCCGGATCGGCCTCGACAAGGTCGAGGCGGTCAACGTCGGCGCCGCGCCGACCCCGCGTCAGGTGATCGAGTTCTTCCACGCGCTGGGGATCCCGTTGGCCGAGCTCTGGGGGATGTCGGAGACCTGCGGCGCCGGGACCGTCAACCCGCCGCAGCGGATCAAGATCGGGACCGTCGGCCCGCCTCCGGCGGGGATCGACCTGAAGCTCGCCGAGGACGGCGAGGTGCTGGTCCGCGGCGGCGTGGTCATGCCCGGCTACCGCAACAACCCCGAGAAGACGGCGGAGACGATCGACTCCGATGGCTGGCTCCATACCGGGGACGTCGGCGAACTCGACGAGGACGGCTACCTGACGATCATCGACCGCAAGAAGGAGCTGATCATCAACTCGGCCGGCAAGAACATGTCGCCGGCGAACATCGAGGCGAAGTTGAAGTCGGCGGGGGCGCTGATCGGCCATGTCTGCGCGGTCGGCGATGACCGGCCCTACAACATCGCGCTGATCGCGCTCGACCCAGACGCGGCGCCGGCCTTCGCCCAACAGGAGGGCATCGAGGACGTTTCGCTCGAGGCGCTGGCGGCCGAGCCGGCGGTCCTCGAAGAGGTCGCGGCCGCCGTCGAGCGGGGCAATGGCGACCTCGCCCGCGTCGAGCAGATCAAGCGCTTCAAACTGATCGCGTGCGACTGGCAGCCCGGCGGCGATGAGCTGACCCCGACGATGAAGCTGAAACGGCGCCCGATCGAACGCAAGTACGCGGCCGAGATCGAGGAGATGTACGCGGAGTAACGAGTAGGTTTCCCCGCGTGACGCGCTTGAGCCAGGCCTTCCTGCCCACACTCAGGGACGCGCCGGCCGACGCCGAGGCGATCTCGCACAAGCTGATGGTCCGGGCGGGGCTGATCCGCCAGCTCGGGGCCGGGCTCTGGACCTACCTCCCGGCCGGATACCGATCGATCCGCAAGGTCGAGGCGGTACTGCGCGAGGAGATGGAGGCGATCGGGTGCCAGGAGGTCCTGATGCCGGTCCTGCAGCCGGCCCAGCCCTGGGAGGAAACCGGCCGCTACGCGATCGACGAGCTGTTCAAGCTCGAGGATCGCAGGGGGGCGCCGATGGTCCTGGCCCTGACCCACGAGGAGTGCCTGACCTATCACGTCGCCCGCGAGGTCCGCTCCTATCGCGACCTGCCGCTGATGCTCTTCCACATCCAGACCAAGGAGCGAGACGAGGCGCGCCCGCGGGCCGGGGTGCTTCGCACCCGCGAGTTCACGATGAAGGACGCCTACTCCTTCGACCGCGACGAGGAGGGGCTGCAGCGCTCCTACGAGCTCCAGAGCGAGGCCTACACGAGGATCTTCGACCGCTGCGGGCTGCGCTGGTACCGGGTCGAGGCCGACGTCGGGATGATGGGCGGCTCCGGGGCCCACGAGTACATGGCCCCGTGCCCGGCCGGGGAGAACGAGGTCGCGCTCGCGCCGGGCTACGCGGCAAACATCGAGGTCGCCTCGGCCGAGCCGCGGGCGGTTGAGCTCCCGCCCGCGCTCCCGGCCCCGGAGGACGTCGAGACCCCGGGACTGACGACGATCGAGGAGGTCTCCGGGCATCTCGGCCTGCCCCCCGGGGCACTGATCAAGGCGCTGCCGGTGATCGTCGAGGGGCGGGGGATGGTCGCGGTCCTGATCCGCGGCGACCACCGTCTGAACGAGATCAAGCTGCGAAACGCCCTCGGCGCCGGCTTCCGGCCGGCGAGTACGGAGGAGATCGAGGCCGAGGTCGGCCCGGTCGGGTTCATCGGCCCGGTCGGGGCCCGGATCCCGATCGTCAAGGACGCGGGAATCGACCCCGGCTCCTACGTGACCGGCGCGAACAGGCCGGATGCGCACCTGCGCGGGGTCGAGCCCGGCCGCGACTTCGAGTTCGAGGAGTTCGACGTGCGCAGGGTCGAGGCCGGCGACACCGCCCCCGGCGGCGGCACGATCGAGATCGAGACCGCGATCGAGGTCGGCAACATCTTCAAGCTCGGGACCCGCTACTCGGTCCCGCTCGGCGCCACCTTCCTCGACGAGAACGGCACCGAGCAGTCGATCGTGATGGGGAGCTACGGAATCGGGCCGGCGCGGATCGTTGCCGCCGCGATCGAGCAGGGCGCCGACGAGCGCGGGATCGTCTGGCCGGCGCCGATCGCGCCGTGGCGGGTCCACCTCGTAGCCCTCGGCAAGGAGGGCGAGCCCGAGCGCGAGGCGGCCGACGCCCTCTACGCCGACCTGCGGACGGCGCTCGGCGCCGAGGTCCTCTACGACGACCGCGACGCCGGGCCGGGGGAGAAGCTGACCGACGCCGAGCTCCTCGGCTGCCCGGTGCGGCTGCTGGTCGGCCGCCGCGGCCTCGCCGAGGGCGTGGTCGAGGCCACCGCGCGCGCCGACGGCGCCGAGCACAAGCTGCCGTTGGAGGACGCCGTTGAGCGAACGCTCGCCCTCCTCGATGGCTGAGCGGGCGCCGTTCGGCAGAGGCCGGGTACGGCGGCTCTTCGGCCTCGACCGCAGTGGGCCGCCCCCGCGCCAGACCGAGAAGGGCGAGCCGCTTCATCCCTGGACGATCCCGAACCTGGTCGGCTACCTTCGGATCGCCGCGATCCCGCTCTTCCTCTACCTCGCGTTCGAATCGGGGGACGGTCGCAGCGCCGGCGCGGCGATCGTCTTCTGGCTGATCGCGGCCGGCGACTACGTGGACGGGTTCCTGGCCCGCGTCACCGGCCAGTACAGCCGCCTCGGTGCGCTGCTGGACCCGTTCATCGATCGCCTCACGATCCTCGCCGGCGCAATCGTCTGCTGGCACTTCGAGCTGCTGCCGCGCTGGGCGCTCGCCTTGCTGGTGGCGAGGGAAGTCGTGATGCTTGTCCTCGCCCAGCAGGCGCTGCGGCGCGGGGTCGAGATCCGGGTCAACTGGCCGGGCCGGATTTCGGTCTTCCCGATCATGGGCGGAATCTTCTTCGCCCTCGTCTTCGACGGCTGGGTTCCGGAAGCGCTGCTGGTCCTCGGCGTCGCCCTGGCGCTGGCCGCGACCGTGGTCTACGCTCGGACCGGCCTCGAGGTGGTTCGGGCGCAAGACGGTGCCCATTCCGGCTGAACCTTCAACCTGGAGTTGAACCTTTGGGGCGAACCTACCTATACTGAGGTCCCAGCTGCCAACGGAGGCCCCGCCTCCCGAACAAGGAGCGAGATGGAGGAGACCTTTCCCGATCTCGGTTCGCTCAGCGATGAAGAGCTGAAGGACCTGATCGACAATCTGACCGAAGAGGAGAACGAGATCTCCTACCGGCGTCGAGTCCTGCACGGCAAGATCGACATCCTCCGCGCCGAGCTGGTCAACCGGCTGCGCCAGAAACGCGAAAGCGGCGATTCGCTGATCTCCGGCGACGACGTCACCCAGCTGACCGAGATCCTCGCCGGCAAGGCCCAACCGCAACCACCGGAGGACAATCCGGCCGCCTGACCGGCCCGGGAGGCTCAGATGGCAGTCCACTGTCCCGAGTGCGGCTTCGTCAATCCCGAGGGGGCGAACTATTGCCAGAAATGCGGGGCCTATCTCGGTGGGCCGACCGAGGGCGGCGACGAGCCGACGACGATGACCTACACGGTCGACGACACCGGCGATATGCAGCCGATCGACATCGATCAGGTGCTGGAGAAAAGCGGCGCCGCGCTGGTGATCCGCAGCGGCGGCGGCCGCGCCGGCGAGAGCTTCACGGTCGAGGATGACCGGGTCAGCATCGGCCGCAGCCCCGACGCCGGCGTGTTCCTCGACGACGTCACCGTCTCCCGCAACCACGCGCTGCTCGTCCGTCGTCGCGATGGCCTCTACATCGACGACCTCGGCTCGCTCAACGGCACCTACGTCAACCGGCGCCGGATCGAGTCCCACCGCCTCGCCGACGGCGACGAGATTCAGATCGGCAAGTACAAGCTGAGCTTCCTGGAGAAGTAGATGGCGACCGTCGACAAAACACCGCGCGCCCGAGACTCGGCAAGCCGCCCGCGCAAGGCGCTGACGATCGGCGCCGTCTGCAAGATCCTCCAGGGCGAGTTCGACGACATCTCGATCTCGAAGATCCGCTACCTCGAGGACCAGAAGCTGCTGAGCCCGCGCCGGACCGACGGCGGCTACCGCCTCTACAGCCAGTCCGATGTCGAACGCCTGCGCACGATCCTCCGCCTCCAGCGCGACGAGTTCCTGCCGCTGCGAGTGATCCGCCAGGAGCTCGCGGCCGGCGGCGCTGTCGAATTCGGCGAGCCGCCCGATCGCAGGCCGGCCGGCGGCTCGGTCCGGCGGGCGATACTCGTCAACACCTCAAGCGCCTACCTGACCCTGGAGGAGCTTGTCGAGGAGACCGGCGCCCGCGCCGAGCTGATCACCGAGCTCGAGAACTTCGGGATCGTCCAGCCGGAGAAGCGCGATGGCCGGACCGTCTACGACGAGACCGATCGCGAGATCGTCCGCTCGGCCAACGAGCTCTCACGCGTCGGCGTCGCGGCCCGCAACCTGAGGATCTTCCGCTCCTCGGCCGACCGCGAGGCAAACCTGCTGGAGGCGCTGCTCGGGCCCTCGCTGCGGTCGCGGAACCCCGAGCGCCGCAAGGAGGCGCTCGAAAGCCTCGAGAGCCTCGCCGCGACCGTGAGCCACCTCAAGCACCTGCTCCTGGTCCGAGACCTGCGGCGGCTCGCCGGGGACTGAGCGCCCCGATGATCGAATCCTGGTTCAGGTCTGACCGGGGGCGCGGGCGGCCCAGCAGATCAAGGAGGCAGAGCGCAGCCTTTGGTGGCGCCAAAGGCAAGCCCGAGGACGATGAGATGCGGTCTGCCGCGCGGGTCATCCGGGCGTGCGGGAACCAGGATTCGATCAACTAGTGCCTCGGGTCACCCGCCGCCGCCATCTCTCCGCAGCGCCGGACCAGGTCTGGGAGCTCGTCTCGGACCCCTACAGCCTGCCGCGCTGGTGGCCGAAGACGGGCCGGGTCGAGAGCGTCGACGTCAAGCCGAGCGGGAATCGGAGCCAGTGGACCAAGGTCCTGGAAACCGCCGAGGGGCGAGGGGTGCGCGCCGACTATCGATGCATCGGCTCCACCGCCGGTGAGCGCTATGCCTGGGAGCAGCAGCTCGAGGGGACGCCGTTCGCCAAACACCTACGCAGCTCGAAGGTCGAGATCAGGCTCCGCGCCGACGATGACGGAACCGAGGTCGCGCTCAGCTCCGAGCAGGTCCTGCGCGGGCTCTCGCGGCTGGGCTCGCCGATGATGCGCGGCGGCCAGGGCAGGATCCTCGACGAGGCGCTCAACGGCCTCGAGCGGGCGCTGGAACCGGAGAGCCGGTGAGCGCCGCGCCGCGCCGCGACTCGAGGTGGTGGGGGTGGGGCGACCCCTCGACCGCGCCCGAGCTCGACGACGAGGCGCGGGGGATGCTGCGGGACTGGATCGGGGAGCTCGAGCCTTGGCCGCTGGCAACCGAGATCGACGGGTTCGAGATCCCCGACGCCGAGCCGCTGCCGCAGGCGCTCCTCGACGCGGTTGGCGCCGAGCGCGTCTTCACCTCGACCGAGGACCGCGTCCGTCATGCGACCGGGTGCGGCTTTGCGGACCTCGCCCGGCTGCGCCGCGGCAGCCTCGAGGCGGCACCCGACGCGGTCCTGCTCCCGGCCGACGCCGACGCCGTGGCGAGGGTGATCGCGGTCTGCGCCGAGGAGGGGGTCGCCGTCGTCCCGTTCGGCGGCGGCACCACCGTCGTCGGCGGGATCGAGCCGGTCCGCGGCGCCCATCCGCGTCTGGTCTCGCTCGACCTCGCCGGCCTCCGTGACGTCGAGGTCGACCGCCGCTCGCTGACCGCCCGCCTCGGAGCCGGGCTCCGCGGGCCCGAGGCGGAGTCCGAGCTGGGCGCCGACGGCCTCACGATCGGCCACTTTCCGCAGTCGTTCCAGTACGCGACGATCGGCGGCTTCGCCGCGACCCGCTCGGCCGGCCAGGCCTCGAGCGGGTACGGGCGCTTCGATGCCCTGGTCAGCTCGGTCCGGCTGCTGACACCCGAGGGCGAGATCCAGACCCGGCGGACCCCACACACGGCCGCCGGCCCCGCTCTGCGCGAGCTCGTGATCGGGTCCGAGGGCGTTCTCGGCGTGATCCCCGACGTCACCGTCAGGGTCCGTCCAGCCCCAGCGGTCCGCCGCTTCGAGGCCTGGATCGCGGAGGACTTCGAGGCCGCGACCGAGATCGTCCGCGCGATGGCCCAGGGCTCCGGGCTGCCCGACGTGATCCGCGTCTCCGACGAGGAGGAGACCCGCGTGTCGCTCGCCCTCTCGGGCCCGCGCGGCGTCACCGGCACACTCTTCGAGCGCTACCTGGGCCTGCGCCGCCGCCGCGGCGGCTGCCTGATCGTGGTCGGGATCGACGGCGACGAGGAGTCGGTCGCCCGCCGGCGGGCGCTGGCCGTGCGCGCCCTGCGCGCCGGCGGTGCCGCCTACCTCGGGCAGTCAGCCGGGCGGAGCTGGGATCGGGGCCGGTTCGACGGGCCCTACCTGCGCGACACGCTGATGGGGATGGGAGCGATCGTCGAGACCCTCGAGACCTCCGACACCTGGTCGCGGATCGGCGAGCTGCACCGGGCGGTCGGCGACGCGATCCGCGGCGCCCTCAGCGCCGAGGGAACGCCGGGGCTGGCCTTCTGCCACCTCTCCCACGCCTACCCCGACGGGGCCTCCCTCTACTTCACCTACGTCGCCCGCGCCCGCCGCGGCGCCGAGCTGGAGCAGTGGGGTGCCGTCAAGCGCGCGGCGTCGGAGGCGATCGTCGCCGCCGGCGCCACGATCACCCACCATCACGCGATCGGCCGCGATCACCTCCCCTACATGGAGGCCGAGGTGGGAAGCACCGGGATCGAGGCACTGCGGGCGGTGAAGGAGCGGCTCGACCCGGCCGGGATCATGAACCCCGGCAAGCTGATTCCGTGACGCCCACCGGCCGCGTGGTTCTTTTCGAAGCTGGTGGCTCAATAAAGAACCGCGCGAGAGCCCTGGGCGTGCTCATCCTGAGCCCGTGGTTCCTTTTGGACCCTGGGCGTGAATAAAGAACCGCGGGACGGGCCCGGGGAGGTTTAGCCCTGTTCGGCGGCGGCGTCGATGACCGGCCCGGTCACGGTCCCGCGGAGGACGTCGGTGCCGCTGAACTTCGGCGTCTTCTTCTGCTGCTGGGCTTCGGTCACGGCGACTTTCAGTTCGTTGTTGGGGACGAGTGAGACTTCCATTTCGTCGAAGCCGCTGGCGAGCAGGGCGAGCGCCGTCGCCGGGACCTGGAACTGGCCGCTGATCGTCCCCGCCTTCGCCACCTTGGTCGCGGCGATCGGGATCCGTTCTTCGGAGGAGCGGGCAAGAGAGATCGCGTAGGAGCTGCCCTGGGGCGACGGCGTCAGGCCTTTCGCGGCGACGACGAGGAGCACCTGGGACTTGAGCCGGCCGAAGATCGCCCGCCCTTCGGCATCGCTGCCGTCGACGGCCTTGAGGACGGCCTGGGTCGGGACCTTCGAGTTCGAGGTCGGGTTGACCGCGGTCGGCGTCGTTTCGGAGGCGCCGGAGTCACCGCCGTCATCGCTTCCACCGATGTCGATCGCGCCGCTGGCGAAGAGGGCGAGCAGGACGACGATCAGCCCGCAGCCGCCCACCTGGGCGAGCAGTCGTTTGTTCTGAAGCAGCGATTTACGCGGCCGTCTTGCCGCGGTCCTCGGCGCCGGACGCGCAGCAGGCGCCGGCTCCTCGCGGCCGGGCGGGGGCTCAGGCGGCGGCGGAGGCGCTGGCGGCGGAGGCTCGACCGCGACCTGGCCGCCGTCCTCACCACCCTCGAGCTCGGCGAGGGCCTCCTTCACCTTGGAGCGGACCTCGCCGACGCTGAGGCCCATCAGGGCGCCGATGTCCTCGTAGCCCTCCTCGCGCTGCGCGAGCAGGCGCAGCATCGCCTTCTGGTCTTCACTGAGCGCCACGGATTCGGAAGCCTATCCCTCCGGATAGGGTCCAAGGCCGATGCCGGAGGACCTTCCCGAGACCTTAGGATTTGCCGAGCTGGTCGGTATCGAGTGGCTCGACGACGACCCCGATCACGCCCGGGCGAGGGTCGAGGTCCGCGGCGACCTCCTCCAGCCCTTTGGGCTGATGCACGGCGGGGTCTTCTCGACCCTGGTCGAGAGCGTCTGCTCGCGGGCGACGGCGCTCGTCGTCTATGAGAACGGGATGGCGGCGATGGGGCAGTCGATCAACGTCAATTTCATCCGCCCGGTCCTCGAGGGCGCGGCGGAGGTGCGGGCACGGGCCCGCCACCGCGGCAGCACCGCCTGGGTCTGGGAGGCCGAGATCGTCGACTCCGAGGAGCGCACCTGCGCGCTGGCGCAGATGACGATCGCGGTCAGGCCTATCCGCCGAACCGATTCGTGATCGGAAGGCGGCGGTCGCGGCCGAACGCCTTCGGCGTGATCCTGATCCCCGGCGCCGCCTGACGGCGCTTGTACTCGGAGTGGTCGACCATCCGAATGACTTCGTCGACAACCGGCGGCGGCAGCCCGGCCTCGATCATCTCCTCGCGCCCCTGGTCGCGCTCGACGTAGGCCTCCAGCACCCGGTCGAGTAGGTCATAGGGCGGCAGCGAGTCGGAGTCGAGCTGGTCGGGGCGGAGCTCGGCGGAGGGGGCCCGCTCGAGGACCGACGCCGGAACCAGGTCCCGCCCCTCCTCGGCATTGCGGTGGCGGACCAGCTCGTAGACGAGCGTCTTCGGAACGTCCTTGATCACGGCGAAGCCGCCGGCCATGTCGCCATAAAGTGTCGCGTAGCCGACTGACATCTCGCTCTTGTTGCCCGTCGTGAGGACGAGCCAGCCGTGCTTGTTGGAGAGGGCCATCATGATGTTGCCGCGGATCCGGGCCTGGAGGTTCTCGGCAGCGAGGTCGGGCTCGGAGGGCCGGGTCGGGTCGCGGGGAAGGGGCTCGGGATCGGCGCCTCCGGCGCCCGGGCCCGCCAAGGCCGCGGCGAGGGCGCTCTCGTAGGAGCCCATCGTCGCCTCGATCGGGATCTCGATCAGCTCGGCGCCGATGTTGGCGGCGGTCGCGCGCGCGTCCGCCTGGGTCTCCGCGCTCGAGTGGGGGGAGGGCATGACGACGCAGCTGACGTTCTCGGGCCCGAGCGCATCGGTCGCGAGAAGCGCGACCAGCGCCGAGTCGATCCCGCCCGAGAGGGCGACGCCGACATGCCGGAAGCCGTTCTTGCCGACGTAGTCACGCAGCCCGAGCACCAGCGCCGCGTAGACCTCGGCGGGGTCCTCGAGCGGCTCGCGCAGCGTCTCCGCACCGCCCGACGGCGGGATCTCGCAGAACAGGAGCTCCTCCTCGAACTGGGCGGCGCGGGCCAGGATCTCGCCGCCGGGTCCGACGACGAAGCTGTGGCCGTCGAAGACGAGCTCGTCCTGGCCGCCGACGAGGTTGCAGAACGCGAAGTGCGCCGCATAGGCCATCGCCCGTTCCGCGAACATCGCTTCGCGCTCGCGGCCCTTGCCGCGGTGATAGGGGGACCCCGAGGGGTTCGCGATCAGCCGCGCCCCCTCGGCGGCCTCAACCGAGGCCGGTGGGCCCTCGACCCAGACGTCCTCGCAGATCGTCAGCCCGACCTGGGCCCCGCCGACCTCGATCGTCATCGCCTCCTCGCCGGGGGCGAAGTAGCGCTGCTCGTCGAATACGCCGTAGTTCGGCAGCCTGCACTTGCGATAGACCGTCCGCACGGCGCCGTCGGCGAGCACCGCCAGCGAGTTGTGGGCCTGCCGGTAACCGTCCTCGCCGGCCGCCGGCTCGGCGAAGCCGACCAGGGTGACGATCCCGGTCACGCTCCTCGCCAGCTCCTGGACGGCGCGGCTCCCGGCCTCGACGAAGTGGCGCTTGAGGTAGAGGTCCTCGGCCGGGTAGCCGGGGATGCATAGCTCGGGGAAGATGACGAGGTCGGCGCCGCCCTCGCGCGCTTTTCCGATCCAATCGGCAACCTTGGCCGCGTTGCCGTCGATGTCCCCAACCGTGGGGTCGATCTGGGCGAGCGCGATGCGCATCAGTGGTGGATCACTACTTGACTGGCACCGCGCCGTTCCCGGTCCGCGCTTTGGCGGAGTCGGGCTTCTCGGCCGGCACGGGCGTGCCGCCGACGATTTCGGCGATCGCCGCCTCGAGGTCGAGGCCGAAGCTGTCGAGATCGGCCATCGCGTCGTAGTCCCCGACGAGGCCGAAATCGATCTTCCCGTCGTAGGACATGATCCCGATGCAGAGCGCCTGGCGGCGGGCAAGCGGCACGAGGGGGAAGATCGACGACATGCGCCGCCCGAGGACGTAGAGCGGGAACTGCGGTCCCGGGACGTTGGTGACGACGAGGTTGAAGAAGCGCTGCGCCGGCTGCAGGCGCGCCGCCTGCGATGCGATCGTCGTCGGCGCGAAGTCGGTCAGCCGGGTCAGGATCTCGGCCCCGACCGCCTGGCCGGACCCCTTGAGGTCGCCCATCGTCTCGCTGATGAGGTGGAGCCGTTCGACCGGGTCCTCCGACCAGACCGGAAGCGGCGCCATCATCGCCGAGATCCGGTTGCCGAGCGCCCCGTGTTCCTCGGCCGCGCGGACGCTGACCGGGACCATCGCCCGCAGCTCGAGGTCCTCGGTCTCATGCCCGCGGGCGCGCATGTAGTTGCCCAGCGCCCCGGTCACAACCGAGAGGACGACGTCGTTCACCGTCCCCCCGTGCGCGTTCTTGACCCGCTTGAACTCTCCGAGGTCGGCGCGGACGAACGCCAACCGGCGGTGCGGCCCGATGTCGACGTTGAAGGGCGTGCTCGCCGCCGACATCCCGGCCTCGAGCATCTTCCTGGTCGCGCCGACGCCGCGCAGCACCCGGCGCGGGCCGCGCAGGGTCGCGCGGACGCCGCGGATGATCTCCTGCGGGCTGGTGAGGCGCTCGCGGATCGCGTCGCCCAGCAGGTCGAGGTCGGTCGGCTCCGGCCGCGGGGCCCACTTCGGCGGACGCAGCGGTGGCGGTGGCGGGTCCTCCTCGAGGTCGAACAGGACCGTGGTTATGTCAACCCCGGATACACCGTCGACGAGCGCGTGGTGGCTCTTGGCGACGATCGCGAAGCGGTCGCCCTCGAGGCCCTCGACCAGCCACAGCTCCCAGAGCGGCTTGGAGCGGTCGAGCTGCTGGGAGAAGATCCGCGAGGCGAGGTTGCGTAGCTGCTCCTCGGAGCCCGGCGCCGGCAGCGCGGTCTGACGGACGTGGTAGTCGAGGTTGAGGTGCGGGTCGTCGACCCAGACCGGGCGGCCCTGGCCGAAGGGGACGAAGCGGAGCTTCTGACGGAAGCGGGGGACGAGGTGCAGGCGCGACTCGATGTGGTCGCGGAACTCTTCGTGGCTCGGCGGCGGGCCATCGAAGAGGATCACCGAGGCGACGTGCATGTGGGCGCCGCCTCGCTCCAGGTGGAGGAATGTGGTGTCGAGTCCGGTCAGCCGATCCGTGCCCACCGACGCATCTTCTCACGATCCGTGCGTCATGTCGCACTGTGATGCGGCTCACTCCCGGGGCCCACGCGGACTCCTACGGTGCCGCGTCCACCAAGCAATCCATCTGCCGAGTTTCACCGCGAGCCGCCGGGCGGCTCGCCGCGTAGGCAGACGAGAAAGCGGGGACACCTCGAATGCGACTCCACCTGCCATCGATGCTGCTCGCCGCCGTGCTTTCCATCGGCCCGGCGGCCGCCCTTGCGAAGAAGGGGCCCGAGAGAGACCGCGGGCGCGTCGGATCACACATCTCCCTCCACGTCTCCAGCCACCACGTCGTCGGCGGCCGCCGGATCGCCCTGCGGGGCCGGGTGCGGCCGCAGGGGTCACACAGGGTCAAGGTCGTGGTCCGCGGACCGCGCGGCGCCGTCCTCGGCAAGGCGAGCTCCCGCCGCGGCGCCTTCGCCCTGCGCTGGAGGCCGCGCCGGGTGGGCAGCTATCGGATCCGGGCGTACGGACTCCACGACCGCCGCGTCCGCGCCTCGGCGAGCGAGACTCGCCGTGTCACCGCCTTCTATGAGGCCGGCGCCTCCTACTACGGCCCCGGGCTTTACGGCAGCGGCATGGCCTGCGGCGGCACCCTGATGCCGGGGACCCTCGGCGTCGCCCACAAGACGCTGCCCTGCGGGACGAGGGTGACTCTCCGCTACCACGGCCACACCGTGACCGTCCCGGTCGTCGACCGCGGCCCCTACGTCGCCGGGCGCGACTTCGACCTGACGACGGCGACCCGGAACCGGCTCCACTTCCCGGGGGTCGGCACGGTCCTCGCCAGCCGCTGAGCTAGCCGGCGACGCCGAGTCGAAGCTGCCCCTCGTCCGGGTCCGCCTCCGCCGAGCCAGGATCGGATTCTTCCCCGGCGAATCCCGCCATCCGCACGCCGAGCAAGCGCACGGGGCGGGGCGGGGCATAGGCATGGAGCAGGGCGAGAGCGGCGGGGACGACGACGCCGGGGTCGTTGGTCTCCCGCTCGACCGTGTGGGAGCGGGTGACGGTCGTCCAGTCGTCGAGCCTGACCTTGATCCCGATCGTGCGGCCCTCGAGGTCGCGGGACTGGAGGCGCCGGCAGAGCTCCTCGGCGAGCTTTCGCAGCGACTCCGCGAGCCTGTCGGGGTCGGCGACGTCGGTGTCGAAGGTCGTCTCGGTCGACTGCGACTTGGTCTTGTGCGAGACCGCGATCGGGGTTGCGTCTTCGAACCGCGCCCGGGACCGCAGCCAGCCGCCCATCCGCGGCCCGAAGGCGCTCTCGAGACGGGCCAGGTCGTGGTCGCGCAGCGTCGCCAGGTCGGCGATGCCCATCCGTTCGAGCTTCGCCACCGTCTTCGGCCCGATTCCGGGGACGAGCCCCGGGGAGTCGCCGCCGAACCGCTCGAGGGCCTGCTCGCGGGAAAGGACGACGAGCCCCGCCGGCTTGCCGAGCTCGCTGGTGATCTTCGCCAGCATCCGGCTCTCGGCGATGCCGATCGAGCAGCTGAGCCGGGTCTGCTCGCGGATCTCGGCGGCGATCCGGCGCATCGTCGCCTTCGGCGCGAACAGGCCGGTGAGGTCGACGTAGGCCTCGTCGAGGCCGACGACCTCGACCGTCTCGGCGTTGTTTCGGAGGATCGCCATCACCTCGCCCGATGCCTCGCGGTAGGCCGGGAAGTCGGGCTGGACGTAGATGGCGTCCGGGAGCCGCCGGCGGGCGGTGGACGCCGGCATCGCCGAGTGGATCCCGGCCAGCCGCCGCGCCTCGTAGCTGGCGGTGGTCACCACCGCCCGCGGGCCGCTGCCACAGACGACGACCGGCTTTCCCCTCAGCTCCGGCCGTCGCCGCAGCTCCACGGACGCGTAGAAGGCGTCCATATCGAGATGGGCGATCACCCTGGTCCAGTCCTTCATCTCAGCGATCACACAACGGTAGGACGACGGTCGGCGCGAACGTCGGGAGGGGTTGGATAGTGCGAGTATTCCCATTGACTGGGACGCAGGTTGCCGGGCATGCTTGCGGCATGGGCAGGCGATCGTTGGGTCTCATTGTCGGCATCTGCATCCTGATTTCTGTTGTGGCCGGCGTCTTCAGCGGGGGCGTGCTGGCCGGCGCCAGCCAACACAAGCCGCCGAAGCACACCCAAGTGTCCCCACCTGCGACATTTGGCCCTGCCACCGCCACCGCCGCATTCGGCCTCGACCTCATGCGCGCGCAGGGACCGGGAAATCTGGTCCTCTCACCCGACAGCATCGCCGCGGCGCTGGCGATGACCGGGACCGGCGGCGCCGGCGACACCGCGACGGAGATTGCGCGGACGCTCCGCCTGAGAGGGCCGACAGCCTTCCCCGACGTCGGCGATCTCCAGGGCGCCATCGCCGCCGAGCAGGCTGCCGCTGCGGTGGGCGACCCGGAACCACCCACGCTCGAGATCGCCAACGGCCTCTTCCTTCAGCAGGGGCTCCCGTTTGAGCCGGCGTTTCTGTCCGGGCTGGGGCAGCATTTCGGCGCCACGCCGGATGTCGTTGACTTCGTGGGCAATCCGAGCGCCGCCCTGGAAACGATTAACGGCTGGGTGAGCGAACGCACCAAAGGCCTGATTCCGCGAATCCTCGACTCGCTACCAGAAGGGATGGCGCTCGCCCTGGCCAATGCCGTCTATCTCAAGGCCGACTGGCTGCACCCGTTCGAGGCGAGGGACACGAGACCAGCTCCCTTCTTCGAGAGCGATGGACCCACCACCGCCGAGTTCATGCACCAGACCGAGCAGCTCAAGTTCGGGTCAGGCCCGGGCTTCAGGGCAGTCGAGCTGCCGTACCGCTCCTCGACCCTGTCGATGCTGGTCATCCTGCCGGTGGGCCAGCGCCTCGGCTCCCTTCAGCACCGACTCGGCGCCAAGGGACTGGCCCGGATCGTGCAGGACCTCTCGTACAAAACGGTGATCCTCAGCCTTCCCCACTTTCACCTGAACACACAGGTCGACCTCAAGGCCACTTTGGAAGGGCTGGGCATGCCGACCGCCTTCAGCGAGGCCGCCAATTTCTCGCGGATAACGGCGACGACGCCGCTGAAGATCGACTTCGTCAGGCATGCCGCCGACTTCACCGTCGACGAGAAGGGGACCGTGGCCGCCGCTGCCACGGTCGTCGGGGTTACCGCTGTGTCGGGCCCGGCGGTCCCGCGCGATGCGGTCCGCTTCAACGCCAACCGCCCGTTTCTGTTCTTCTTACGCGACGACCGCACCGGCGCGGTTCTGTTCGCGGGTCGCCTGGCTGATCCCGGCTCGTAAAAATTGCGGTCGACAATTTCCGAATCGACAACCTCATCTGCTATACACGGCGGCTGATGATCAGGCGTCAGCGCAAGAAGCGTCGACGGAGATTCGCCCGGGCGGGCGGACTCCCGATGGGGTCCCGGGAGAACACGGGCCGATGAGCCCTGCGGCGGATCAGCGCACGAGATCATGCGCGACCGAGCTGGTCTGCCGCGACTGCGGGCTTCGGCTTCCACTGACCGACCGGACCTTCAAGTGCCTCCAGTGCGGCCAGGGCCTTGACATCGATTACGACTACGAGCTCGCCGCCTCGCGCCTGGCCGAGCTGCCGACCTCGGAGCGCCCGCTCAACATCTGGCGCTTCGAGGAGCTGCTGCCGATCGTCGACGCCGCGGCACAGTCCCGGGTCGGGATCAACAGCGGCAGGACGCCGCTGATCCACGCCGACCGGCTCGGCGCCGAGCTCGGCCTCCGCAAGCTCTACCTCAAGGACGACAGCACCGCCCGCCCGAGCCTCTCCTACAAGGACCGGGTCGTCTCAATGGCGGTCGCCCGCCTGCTCGAGCTCGGCGGGGAGGAGATCGGGTGCGTCTCGACCGGGAATGTCGGCACCGCGGTCGCATCGCTCGCGGCCAAGGCCGGCGTCGCCGCCTACGTCTTCTACCCCAGCAATCTCGAGCGGGGCAAGGCGCGCGCCTGCAGGGCGCTCGGCGCCGCCGTGATCCAGCTCGACGGCAACTACGACGAAGCGAATCGCGCCTGCCGCGAGCTCGCAGTGGCGAGCGGCATCGAGTTCGCCAACATCACCCTGCGCCCGTTCTACGCCGAGGGCGCGAAGACGATGGCATTCGAGGTCGTCGAGCAACTCGATTGGCGCTCACCCGACCACATGGTGATCCCGGCTGCCGGGGGAACCCTCTCCTCGCGGGTCCACAAGGGGCTCGAGGAGCTCGAAACCGTCGGCCTCGCCGTGACCGCCGCGACCAAGATCAGCGTCGCCCAGGCCGCCGGCTGCGGGCCGATCGCCACCGCGATCCTCGACGGCAGCGGCGAGCTGAAGCCCCAGAAGCCGCACACCGCTGCCCACTCGCTGGCGATCGGCGCCCCGGGCGACGGCCCGCTGGTGATCGATGCGGTGACGTCGCGTGGAGGGTCGGCCGCGACCGCGAACGACACCGAGATCTTCGAGGCGATCGACCTGCTCGGCGCGACCGAGGGCATCCTCACCGAGCCCGCCGGCGGGACCACGATCGCGTCGACGATGAAGCTCGCCGCCGAGGGCGTCCTCGGTCCCGACGACACGGTCGTCGCGGTCATCAGCGGTAACGGCTACAAGACCCTCGACGAGCACCCCGAGAAGTCATGGCCCGAGATGGTCGCCTGCGAGGTCGAGGCGATGGAGCGGACCCTTGCCGAGTTCCGGCGCTCGGGCGCCGGCGCCGCAATCGGTTGAGAGTCGGCCGCGCACCGCTTCACCTGGTGGTCGCCGCGGCGCTGGTGGGCGCGCTGCTGTCGGGCGGCTGCGGCGGTGGCGGCCAGAGCGAAGCCGACCGCCACCAAAGCGAAGCAAAGGTCGAATCCGCCGTTCGCGAGGCTCAGCTGAAAGCACTGCTCAAGGTGAAACTCGCCGAACGCCAACGTCGCGAGGAACACCCCGGCCAGACGCTGGCCCCGGCCCGCTACAGCGGCGTGCTGGCCGCCCGCTACGAAGCCGACCGTGAAGTCTGTTCGGCGTTGTCGCCGTCGGAACTGGCTGCCAACCTCGACATCGACGAAGACTCGAATCCCGAAGCGATCGCCAGGGCCTACTCGAAGTCATTCCCCGGCCAATATCGACAGCCCGCATACGAGGGCTGCCTGGCCGGTCTCGAATAGCCCAGGAGCGGGTCGGCGGCCCTCAGCAGACGAGGGTCAGGTCGACCGGCAGGTCGTTCGAGGCCCCGGCATTGAACGTCTCCAGGGCAATGGAGTTCGGATTTACCGGACTTCGAATGGCTTGAACCGTGCGCTCGGCGAGGATCATCAGGCCGGTTCCCCGGATCGCCACGGTTGCGGTCGCCACGCAGTTGAGGACGTTGGAGGGGAATTCCACCCTGCACCCGCCGACCCCGAGCGGGGTCGCCGATACGCCGGATGGGAACGGCAATGCGGCGGTGCAGTCGGCGTTGACGGCGACGCCGGTGACGTTGTTGGCCTTGACCGTGCCGCCGAAGTCGGACTGGCTGAGGGATCCGTCGGCGACCTTGGGTCCGGTGATCGTCCCGTCCGCGAGGTCGGAGCCCAGGAGGCTGCCGTCCTTGACCTTGGCGCCGGTGACCGCGTCTTTCTTGATTTTCGCGCCGGTGACCGCATTCTTCTTCAACTGCTTCGGGCCGACCGAGTTCTTCGCGAGCTGGTTCGCCGCAAACGCAGTGCCCGCACCGAGGGCGAGGAAAAGGGCCAGATAGGCAACTACCGTGGTGTGGCTGGGCCTAGTCAAGCTTCACGCTCACTTTCGATCCGGGTGCGAGCAGCTTACCCGCCTTCGGGTTCTGCTTCGCGACCTCGCCCGTCTTCTTGGTCGCGTCGCCGAGCAGCTTCACCTTCCCGATCCTGCAGTCAGATTTCTTCGCCCGTTTCTTGGCCTGCTTCAGCTTCTTGCCCTTCAGGTTCGGCACCTTGCAGCCTTCGTAGGTGAAGACCTGGATTGCCGTGGCCGTCCCGGCCGGCGTGGTGACCGAGACCGGCACGGAAGCGATCTTCTTCGATGCCGGCGCAACGGCGCTGATCTCGGTTTCGGAGGCGATTGCGAAGCTCTTGGCGGGCACGCTGCCGAAGCTCACCGCGGTGGTCCGGGCGAGATCGGTGCCGGTGATCGTCAATTTCGTCCCGCCCTTGATCGAGCCGGATTTCTCGCTCGTGCCGCTGACGACCGGCGCCGGAAGGACCTGGGCGTTGAAGCCAACCGTTCGTTTGCTGGGACTGGGGGAGGGGTTCATCGCGGTCGGCACGCCCTTCGACGAGGGCCGGCAGGCTGAAGGCGTAGGCCGCGGCGTCGAGTATCTTGAGCCCGATTTCGTCGGACCCGTTGGTGTTGTCAAGCCCGATCAGTTGACCGGCCTTGATCGGCACGGTCGAAGCAAAGGTCTGGAGTCCGGGTCCCGCCGGAACCCCGGGCGCACTGGTCCCCACCGCGGTGTAGGTGCCGTCGGTATTCGCCTGCACCACCCGCAGCCTGAACGGCCCGCCTTTCGCTCCGACAACGCTCCAGCCGATCACCGCGCCGCTGACCGGTGACGTCACGATTCCCTCATTTGCGGGCAACGAAGTGTTGACGATGGTTGCGTTGGTTCCCAACGGGTTTTTGAAGTCATTGGATTCGTAGAGTCCGGCCAGGGACGGCCCGACGGTGATTACCGCGGCATTCGCCGTTGCGGTGAGCCCGGCGCAAATCGCCGCAACCACCCCGATCACGGCGGCGACACGAATGAATGCCGCTCGCTTTGGGTCTATGCCTTCGAAAGCCAGCCGTTTCAAGGTGGACGAATCCTATGCCCATCGGGTGACGCCTTAGTATGGGTCCGCGATGGACTGCGCTGCCTGCGGGCACGAGAACGCGTCCGCCGCGCGGTTCTGTGGGAACTGCGGCGAGGCGCTCAGCAGCACCGTCACCTGCCCGAGCTGCTCGGCGACGAACCCGGCGGGCCAGGGGTTCTGCAATGCCTGTGGCGCCGCGCTGAGCACGGCGGCCGAACGCACCACCGAGCCTCCCGAACATCTGGCGGCGAAGATCCGGGCCGGCGGGGCGGCGATGGAGGGCGAACGCAAGCAGGTCACCGTCCTCTTCGTCGACGTGATGGGCTCGATGGAGCTCGCCGAGGAAACCGACCCCGAGGACTGGCGGCAGATCATGGATCGCTTCTTCGGGATCCTCTGCGAGGGCGTCCACATGTTCGATGGGACTGTCGACAAGTTCACCGGCGACGGCATCATGGCCCTGTTCGGAGCGCCGATCTCCCATGAGGACCATGCCCAGCGAGCCTGCTTCGCGGCCCTCCGCCTGATCGACGAGCTTGCCGAGTTCACGGCCGACCTGCGACGGACCAAGGGGCTCAACTTCCTCGTCCGGATGGGCCTCAACTCGGGCGAGGTGGTGGTTGGTGGGATCGGCGATGACCTCGGGATGGAGTACACGGCGGTCGGCCACACGGTTGGGCTCGCGCAGCGGATGGAGCAGCTGGCAGAGCCCGGCAAGGCCTACCTGACCGAGCACACCGGCGCCCTTGTCCAGGGCTATCTGGCGCTTGCCGACCTCGGCGAGTTTGACGTCAAGGGCTCGAGCCGTCCACTTCGGGTCCACGAGCTGACCGGGGTCGGCGCGGCGCGCGGCCGCCTCGACATCTCCCGGGCTCGCGGCTTCTCGCGCTTCGTCGGCCGCGGCGACGAGATGAAGGTCCTGGAAAACGCCTTCGAGCAGGCAAGAGAGGGCGAGGCGCAGGTGATCGGCATCGTCGGCGAGCCCGGTGTCGGCAAGAGTCGCCTTTGCCACGAGTTCACCCAGCGCTGGCGGGCGAGAGGCGTCCCCGTCTACCACACCAGCGGCCTCGCCCACACCCAATCGGTGCCGCTGATGCCGGTGATGCACCTGATGCGGAGCTACTTCGACATCACCGACCAGGATTCCGACAAGCGGGCGCGGGAGCGGATCGCCGGAAAGCTGCTCCTTCTCGACGAGACCCTGGTCGAGGACCTGCCGCTGATCTTCGACTTCCTGGCGGTGCCCGATCCGGAGCGACCCGCCCCCCGCATCGACCCCGACGCCCGCCGCCGCCAACTGCTCGCGGTGGTGAAGCGCCTGATCCGCGCCCAGGGCACGAGCGAACCCGGTATCAGCCTCTACGAAGATCTGCACTGGATCGACCCCGCAACCGAGGAGTTCCTCGCAAACCATGTAGATGCGATCCAGGGGACCAAGGACCTGACGATCGTCAACTTCCGGCCCGAGTATCGGGCCGAGTGGATGTCGAAGCCCTACTACAGCCAGATCGCCCTGGTCCCTCTCGGTCCCGAGGCCGTCGGAGAAATGCTCGACGACCTGCTCGGCTCCGATCCCTCCCTGGCGGAGCTGCCGGAGATGCTGCGGGAGCGGACCGGCGGCAACCCGTTCTTTCTCGAAGAGGTCGTTCTCTCGCTGGCGGAGGCCGGGAACCTCGAGGGCGAGCAGGGCGCCTACCGACTCGCCCGGCCGGTTGAAGAGGCGGTGGTGCCGGCCAGCGTCCAGGTGATCCTCTCCGCCCGCATGGACCGGCTGAACGCGCGCGAGAAGGGGGTGCTCCAGTCCGCCTCGGTGATCGGCAAGGAATTCCCCCAGTCGGTACTTGGAAAGGTGACGGAGCTCGAGGAGGCCGAGCTCGAAGACGCGCTACGTGAGCTCGTCGCTGCAGGTTTCGTATATGAGCAGGAGATCTACCCGGAGTCGATCTTCACCTTCAAGCATCCCCTGACCCAGGAGGTCGCCTATCGGTCCCAGCTCAGCGACCGACGTACCGCCGACCATGCCGCGGTGGCGAGGGCGATCGCGGAGCGTCACCCCGAGCGGCTCGACGAGCGGGCGGCGCTGCTGGCGCAGCACTGGGAGGCTGCTGGAGAGAGGCTCGAGGCGGCGCGCTTCCACGCCCGCGCCGCAAACTGGAGCGGGACACAGGATCCGATCGAGTCCTCCCGGCACTGGCAGAGGGTCTTCGAGCTCACCGAGGGGCTCCCGGACTCCGAGGAGACGACAGCGCTCGGCCTCGCCGCCAGGTTCTTCCTCCTCCAGTTCGGCTGGCGGCTCGGCATGACGCATGAGGAGGCCGAGCGCATCTTCACCGAAGCCGAGGGGATGGCGTCAAGTGCAGGCGACCTGAATACCCGCGCGCTACTGATCGCGAGCTACGCGGCCCTTCGTGGCATCAACGACGGGGACGCGCGGGCGATGGCGGAGCTCGCGTCCCAGGCGTTCGCCCTCGCCGAGGAGACCGAAGACCCGTCGCTGTACATGGCGGTCGCGGGCAACTCGTACGGTTACTTCCTCGTCGGCGAGCACCGACGGGCAGTGGCGATTCTCGACCGCGCCATGGAGCTCGTCGGGCACGATCCCGATGTCACCGCGGTCGGCTCCGTGGTCTGCCCCTATGGCTCGGCACTGATCTTCAAGGGTGGCTATCTCGCCGCGCTCGGCGAGCTCGACGAGACTCAGGCGCTGTTCGAGCGCGGAATCGAGCTCTGCCGGGAGAAAGGCGATATCGAGACGATCGGCTGGGCCCACATGTGGTGGTTCTGGCACTGCTACCACTCCGGCGACCCCGATGCGGCCCTTGCCCATGCCCAGCAGGCGCTGGATCTCTCCGACCGTCTGGGGGCGGCGTTCTCGAGGATCTGGTCGTGGACGTTCTTCGGCGGCGCCCAGATGCTGCAGGAACGTTGGAGCGAGGCAATCGAGTCCCTCGAAACTGCCTTGGACATGTCCAGCGAGCTACAAACCTCGGTGGAGAGCAGAAGCTGGGCCGTGCTCTGGCTGGCGGAGGCACACGCCGGCCTCGGAGAGGTGGAGAGGGGAGTCGAGCTGGCCCGCCGCGCCCTCGAGGAGGCGACCACTCGGGGCGTGGCCTACGGCGAGACCGCGGGCCATCTGATACTGGCGCGGATCCTGCTGGCCGCTTCGGGCGCGGAGGCAGCGGCGGAGATCGAAGCCGAGCTCGCCACCGCGAGGGAACAATCTCGGAGGATGGAATTCCGCCCGATCAGCGCTCTGGTCCTGGTGGAGCTCGCCAACCTCGCGCAGGCGAGAGGGGAAGCGGAGGAGCACCTCAAGTGCCTGCGCGAAGCCCACGAGCTCTTCACCGAGATCGGCGCCACCGGCCACGCCGAGCGCATCGCCGGCGAGCTGGCGCTCCAGCGCTAGAAAATCTCGCGAATGTTTCTTGGCGGGAGCGGAATTCCGGGAGTAGACTCCGCTCGTGCGGATTGCTACACGGAACCTGAGCATTCCTCACCTGGGGGCCTGCTCGGCGGCGATCGCGCTCTGTGCCTCGCTTGGTCTGGGTATCTCCTCGGCCCGCGCGGCGACGGTCAAGGTGCTCGATGCGTCGGGCGCCGAGTCGACTCCGTCGCTGAAATTCAAGGTCAAGATCAACGGCAGGACCGAGGCGCCGGTGAGGGTCACCTACGCGACCATCGGCGGCAGCGCCACTCCGGGATCGGACTTCAAGGTGGCGAAGGGCCAGCTCAGTTTCCAGCCCCGCAAGAGGGAGAAGTCGATCGTCGTCATGCTGATCTCCGACGTGATGCCGGAGGGGAAGGAGACTCTCGGTCTGAAGCTCTCGAACCCGTCCGGCGCGTCGATCGCGCGATCCAGGGCGACCGGGACGATCAGGGATGACGACCCACTCCTGACCTCGGCGGCCGGCGGCGGCGTGCCAAATGGCCGATCGGCGCCTTCGAAGGTCGTGATCAACGAGGTGATGGTTGACCCTATTGGCACTGAGGCCGATTACGAATACGTCGAGCTGCTCAACGCCGGCACCTCCGCAGTCGACCTCAGCGGCTGGACGATCAACTCCGGCAGCGATTGCGCCCTCTCCGGCACCCTCCCGGCCGGCGACACCCACGTCGTCTCGAATGACCTCCAGATCCAGGAGACCGCCTGCGCGCTCACCCTCGTGAACACCGGCGACACCGTCACCGTCCGCGACGGGCCCCCCGGCACCGGGACAGTGATCGACGTCGTCGACTACGCCGGGTTCGCGACCGCCACCGGCGAAAGCATCGGCCTCGACCCCTCGAAGGCCGACGCCGCCGAGAACGACCTGGCGGGGAGCTGGTGCAAGGCCAAGGAAGCCGGCGCCACAAGCTACGACCCCGAGGGTAACTACGGCACCCCCGGTGCGGTCAACGGCTCCTGTCGGTGACTTGGCGGGGAGCTAGGGACCGGGGGCTGTCGCCGGGGGCACCTCTACCAGTGCCAGGTTCCAGCGATCCGTCGTCGGCGCCGTGTCGTTGATCGTGACCGTAGTACCCGCAACGGGCGTCGGTTCCGGCCGCCGCTGGACCCAGAACGTGTCTCCACTGGGGCTGAGGAACTGGTCCGCGAGGGTCTGTCCCGGCCCGGGCGTGCGGGCGATTCCGTTGTCCCAGTCGTCGCCGATGGCCCACACCCAGCCTCCGGCTCGCGTCGTAGTCAGCGAGGCCGAGGGGGCGCCTGTCGCCCCCGAGCCGGAGCCGACCGCGCCGTTCAGATTCGTGGCCGCGCCGATGAACGCGGCGACCGTGATCGCACCCTGGTAGTTGCGGCCGTGCCGGCCTGGGTGTTCGCCCGCCTTCGGAGGGTCCAGGTCAGTCCGCCGCCACTGACGCCGCTGATCGTCTGGGCTCCCGTTTTCGGCCCGTCGGAGGCGATGAAGGCAAGCGAGAGCTCATAGACGGGAAGGGGTTGGCAATGGGCGTCGGTATGAAAAACGGTCACAATCGCCGGCTCCTGGTCATGAGCCCGGTGGCGGGCTCGCTGAAGGGCAGCTCCCTAGGTCCTCGGTTTACGGCTGCTCAAAACCGGGGAGTAGCATTCTTAACGACTCGGCTGTTGTTTCTTGACCCGCTGCCGCAGCCGACCTCGCCGTAGACCGGTTCTTGGAGGCACCTCGTGGTCCCATCTCCCCCCGCGGGGGGGATTCAGCGTCGCCATCACCTGGACGCAGTCCGCGTCTCGGCGATCCTGCTGCTGATTCCCTACCACGCCGCCCGCTACATCCAGAAGGGCCTCGGGGAAGACAGGGCCGTCGATGCCGCCGTCTGGTTCGTCCACACCTGGCACATGCCGCTGTTCTTCGCGATCTCGGGGTTCCTGGCCGCCAGCGGTCTGAGGAGGTCCAGCGCCGCAAGGCAGGTCCGCTCCCGGCTGCGACGATTGGGGGCGCCACTTGTGATCGGGATGCTGACCGTCGTGCCGCTGGCGAATTTCCTCGTGATCGAGGCGGCAGCCGTCTGGCCGCGGGACCAGAAGGTCCCCGAAAAGCGAGAACTGGCCTTCGGTCACGTCTTCAACCTGACGCCCCAGCACCTCTGGTTCATCGACTACCTGCTGGTTATCTCGCTGCTCGCAATCGGGGTCTGGCTGACGATCCAGCAATACCCGAGGATCGGGACGACGATCAACCACGGTTTCCAGGCGCTGATGAGATCCTGGTGGGGCATCCCGGCCCTGGCCTCGCTCAGCGCCATGATCCTGATCACGAAGTCCGGGTGGGTGGCGGGCGGGACCATGTCGAACTCGCTCGTCCCGGTCCCGACCCTGCTCGTCTACTTCAGCCTGTTCTTCCTCTTCGGCTGGCTTCTCAGCGGCCAGGACGACCTCCTCGAGGTGCTCAGGCGAGGCGCCTGGCTGAAGTTCGCGGCCGGACTGCTGATCGCGATCCCCGCCTTCTCCCTCTTCTACATGAACACCGACTTCACCGGCAATGTCGGCACGGCGGGAATCCTGGCCGGAGACGGGCAGCTGAGGCTTCTCGGCCTGTTCTCGGTCGGCCTCACCTGCTGGCTGTTGCTTTTTGGCATCTGGGGGCTTCTGATCCGATACGTGAACAGGGAGTCGCGCGTCCTGCGCTATCTCGCCGACGCGAGCTTCTGGATCTACCTCGTCCACATTCCCTTCCTCGTCGCCATGCAGAGCTCGCTCGCCAACACCAACATGGAGGTCATCCTCCGCTACTCCCTGACCGTGATCGGAACTCTGGCCCTGGCGATCGGGAGCTACGCCTTGGTGCAGGCGATGCGACGGCTTTGGGTCAGGGTGACGCGGCCAACCCGCGCGCTGCGATACCGCGCCGCCGGAATTGCAACCGGGATCGTCGCCCTGACGGTCGCGATCTCGCTGCAGCTCGCGGCGCCCGCCGGAGCTCAGACTCGGACCTCGCCGCCGCCGCAGCTGCTGCTGATCCATGGCGGCTCCTTCCTCTACGCCGATCCGTCCTTCCAGGCGCGGACCGAAGCGCCGGCGATCGCCGCCGGCTTCGTTCCGCACTATCTGAGCTATCCGCTCGACGACCTGCCCGGAGCCGTTCTCGCAGCGAGGGAGGAGGCGGCGCGGCTGCGCGCACGGTTCGGCCGGGACGGCGTCTACGCGTTCGGGTCCTCCGCCGGCGGGACACTGGCTGAGTTACTCGCCGGCGATGGCCTCGTCTCCGCCGCCGTCGCGAAGGCGGCACCGTCCGATCTGGTGGGCTGGGAATGGCCGCTCAGCACCTTCGGCCCTGACTACTTCGAACAGATCCGGGCCGATCCCGCGACGCGCCTGCGATTGTCGCCCATCCATCGCCCGATGACGCGGCCGCTGCTGGTCGTGCAGGGCCGCGCCGATCGCGTCGTGCCGCTGGCGATGACCGAGGCGTTCGCATCCAGGTTCCGCCAGGTCACGCTCTGGGTGGTTCCCGGGGGGCACACGACGGACAGGGTCCGTCCATGGGTGACCCAGCGGGCGATGCGATGGTTGGCCCGGACCGCCGAACAGGCGGCGGTCGGCGGGACTCAGTAACCGCCTACGCGCTCAGCTGATTGAAGACCTCTGCGGTGCGCTCCTCTGGCTGACCTTCGAAGCCGCCCTCGACCGGCATGCTCGGCAGCAGTTTGTCCTGGACGAAGCGGTCGGCGTGCTCCTTGGAGTCCCACACGGCGGCGATGAGGATGCCCCCGTCGGTATGCCCGGCGGCGTGATAGGTCTGCCCCTCGGGCAGGCCGCCCGGAGGGTGCACCACCGCGATCGTCGCCTGGTACTGGTCCTCGGTAGCGCCCGGCCAGAAGTGCGACATCAGATAGGTCATGGCTGGATTGATCCTTCCTGTTGGGTCAACCAACCCTAGTCCTGAACGTCGCCGGACTACCCTTGGCACCGATGGGAAGAATTGTGTCGACGAATGACCAATCCGATTCTGACCTTGTCGAGGTGATCCTGACCGAGGACCTGACCGAGGCGGAGATGGTCAGAGGCCTTCTCGAAAGCAGCGGCATCTCCAGTTCCCTGCGGCCCATCGGCATCGATGGCCCGCTGGTCGGCATCGGCCTCCTGCCACGCGCGTCACATCAGGTCATGGTCCGCGCCGATCAGGCTGATGCCACCCGCAGCCTGCTGGCCGACACCTCCGTCGGCGCGGAACAGGAGGTGGAAACCGCCAACGCCGGTCATCTGGCTGACGCGGAGGGAAGGGGGGCTCGTAACTATGGGCTTATCGGCGCCTACGCGAGGATCTGGTTCTGGTCACTCGGCGCACTCGCTGTGATGCTCGGGGTCTTCCTGCTCCTTCGGGCCACCTGAGCCCGGACCACCACCGGCACGCGTCCATATCAAGGCACGGTCCCGCTCGAAGCGGGGAACGGTGTCCAGCTCGACCGCAACTCGACGGAGGACGGCCAGATCATCTCCGCCACCTTTGCGGTGACACCCGGCAGGTCCGCGTAGAGCGCCCTGACAAGGTCCTCGGCGGTCGCGCCCGGACCGATCACCAGGCGTGCGGTCACGTCGAGGAGTTGCTCCTGGGTCATCGCTTTCGCGGTTCGGTTTCTCGCCGGAATCGCCGCCAGCGCGACCGGGGAGCCCTCGACGCAGAACGAGCCAAGTCGGTGGACGTATGCGAAGAGCTCCTCGATCTTCACATCGGCCTCATCGATGACGAAACGCGCCTCATCAAGTCGCCCGAGGCGGTACGGGACCTCGGTCCAGGTCAGCTGTGTGGCCTGTGCCGGGGTGGCCCAGACCATGGCCGCCCGCACAGCCGTTCCGGGACTGGCGAACAGGGTGGCGGGCATGTAGCCGATCGGAGAGAGAGTGGGGGCGACCCCGACGTCGAAGTCGTGCAACTCACCGGCCAGCACGAACACTTCTCGATCCGCCTCGTCGGGAAAGTGCGCGAACTTCGTCGCCAGCCAGAAGGGTGCCCCGTTGCCACCGAACGAGAGCAGCGGGTGACGGTCCCGGGTGAACTCCGCGACGACGGCGTCGCGCTCCCCGGGGTCGATCTCACTCAGTAGTCCGACGTCCTTGCCGCGCAGGACGTAGGAGGCCGCGGGGCGATCCCAGGGGTAGCCGAGCGCCCGCTCGAAGGCTGACGGCTGCATCTCCCGGGGCTCCGCCGCGCTCCAGTACCTGCGCATGAGGGCGATGAACTCCTCGTCATCCAGCGCCAGCCGCTCGAGGAGGTCCGGCTCGGTGATCGGCGGCCAATCCCGCACGGAGCCGCGGGTGGGCTAGACCGCGCCCACGCCCTCCACCGCCGGCGGCGGCCCGTACTTGTTGTCGCCGGGATCGCTCTTCTGCACGTAGAAGACGATCAGCACGATGAATCCGATGATCGGGATCAACCCGATCAGGATCCACCAGCCGCTGCGATCGGTGTCGTGCAGGCGCCGGATCGCGACTGAGAGGTTCGGCAGGATCAGCCCGAGCGCGACGATGATGTAGAGGATCGAGGTTCCGATGATGGCGTCCAGGATCTCGGCGGCGATCGCGACCAGGATCGTGAACAGGAACCACCACCAGAAGGCGGGTCGTGAAGCCCGACCATCGAATTTCACATAGTGGTCGAATCCAGACTTGACGGCCTCCGAGAAGCTCATTCAGTCCCTCCGGTCTCTTACTCCCTTCGGCGCATGCGCCCGATCAAACGAGAAGGTAATGCAGTGAACGGCGGAATCACAGGATGCCGTCCAGATCGCTCAGCTTTCGGCCCGGAAGGTGATGCCGCTGAGGGTCACGATCGTTTCTTTGCCGGCACTGGCGAAGACGTCGCCTTCGAGGTTGTGGCCTTCGCTGACCACGTTCGAATCGAGGACGGAGACCACGACAGCCTTTCAGTTTCCTCTCGCCGCCAGTGCGAGAATCAGGGCGTGTCCCGCACCCTCCTAATCGTCGACATCCAGAACGACTACTTCCCAGGCGGCGCCTTCCCGCTGGTCGAACCGGAGGCTGCGGCGGCAGCGGCGCGGCGCCTGCTGGACTCCTTTCGCGCCGCCCGCGATCCTGTCGTCCACCTGCGCCACGTCTGGGACGCCCCCGACGCCGAGTTCATGCGCCCCGGCACGCCCGGAGTGGAGATCCACCCCGACGTAGCGCCCGTCGCCGGCGAGCCGGTGATCGACAAGGAGGCGCCCAACGGCTTCCTCCGCACCCCGCTCGAGCAGACCCTGCGGGAGCTCGGCGCCAGCCAACTCGTCATCGCCGGAATGATGACCAGCATGTGCGTCGACGCCACCGCCCGCGCCGCCGCTGACCTCGGCTTCGACGTCGCGGTCGCCGCGGATGCCTGCGCCGCCCCGGACCTCGAGTTCGACGGCGTCGCCGTCCCCGCCGCCGCGGTCAACGCCGCCTTCCTGGCGGCGCTAGCCGACAGCTATGGCGACGTTGTCCCCACCGAAGAGCTCCTCTGACTCAGGGCCCGACCGATGGCCTTGAACCGGGAGCGGCGGCAGTCCGTATGCCGGACTACCCCATGGCTAACGCTCAATCGACTGACGGCAGGGGCAACCGCCGACACGAGTTGGCGATCGTCGAGATAGAGGCGCTCTGCGCAAACATGCTCCACGACCTTCGTATCCTCAAGGCGAGCGTGGAGTGCGTCCAGGCGGAGTGCAAGGAGGCCCGGGCCGGAGCGGAGACCAACGGGGGTCTCAGGCTTTGATCACAGCCCAAGTCCGCGGCGCCGGGGGTCAACCTGATTGCGCGGCGATCGCCGGCGCGCAGGAGGCCAACTCGCCTCCGCGGGGCATGTCACGGCGCAGCGAGGAGAAGGCGATTGCGCCAAGGAGGAGCGGCAGCCAGAAGAGGATCAGCCGGTAGGCGAAGACGGCCGCGACTGTGCCGGCTGCCGGCGCTCCGTAGACGATCAGAGTCCCGATCAGCCCGCCGTCGATGCCGCCGATACCACCGGGGATCGGCAGCAGGCCGCCGAGCTGCCCGATCAGGTAGCCCATCAGGAGGACGGTGAGCGGAGGGGAGAGGCCGAAGGAGCGGAAGGTCGCCCACAGCACCGCGTTGTCGAAGGCCCAGTAGCCGACCGATCCCGCCAGCACGCGGGCGTTTCCCGAGCGCAGGATCAGAAGCGCCTCGCCGGTGCCGTTGATCAACGCGTGACGCGCCTCGCCGACCCAGCGCCGCAGTCGGGACGCATCGGGGCCCGGTGGACGGCCGGGGCCGAGCCGCGGGACCGCAACCACCACGCAGAGCGCCAGGGACGCCATGGCCGCGGGGAAGGCGGTCAACCAGAGGGAGAGGTCCGGTCCAAGGCCGAGTGCCATCGCGACACCGAGGGCGGCGACGGCGACGAAGTTGACCCCGCTCTTGATCAGGAAGAAGGCCACCGACCGACGCGCAATCCGCCGGCCGTCCATGCCCCCGCGATGCAGGACCCAGGCACCGAGCGCCAGGCCGCCGGCGCCGCTGGCCGGAATCAGCGAGCCCATCGCGAGCTCGGAGCCGCCGATCTGCCAGCCCCGTCGCCAGCTCAACCCGGTGCAGAAGATCGGCCCGAACATGACGATGTAGGAGGCGAACGAAAGCCCCTCGAGCAGCGTCGCCAGCACGAGCCAACCCGGGTCCGCACCCGTCAGCCGGTCGCGAACCTCGCCCAGGCCGGGTGCGAGCGCGACGATCGCGACCAGCACGCCGAGCGCCGCGAACGCCTGCAGCGTCCGCCGGTGCAGAGTGCGCGGCTGAAACTCCCTGGGCAGCTCTGCCGACGAGGGCGCCCGAAGCGTGGTGTCGAGTTCGGCCGTCATGCTCAGGGACAGGGCGTTGCGAATCTGGCTTCTACAAGGATGATGCCGGAGGAGGGACTCGACCTGAGAGGATCTTGTTCTGCTCCGGGGGTCGAAAAGCCGTCGTGCGCTCATCGCGGCCTGCGCGATGTCGGTCGTTCTGGCGCCGGCGGCGCTGGCCCCTGCTGCGAGCGCCGACCTGTACTGGACGAGCGGGAACCCGGAAGCGATCGGCCGCGCCGAACTCGACGGCAGCGGCGCCGAATCGAGCTTCATCGATTTCGGAGAAGGGGAAACAGAACCGAACGGAGTGGCGGTCCAGGGCGAATTCGTCTACTGGAGCGAATTCGCGGGCGCGATCGGCCGTGCCAAGCTCGACGGCAGCGAAGTCGAAGAGGCCTTCATCACGTTGTCGGGTCAGGTCGGTGGCATTGCGGTCGACTCCGGCCACATCTACTGGGCAAACCTCAACTCCGAATCGATCGGTCGCGCCAATATCGACGGCACTGAAGTCGACGAGAGCTTCATCGAAGCCGCGGAACTGGACGAAATCGAAGCGATCGACGTCGCCGTCGATTCAAACCACGTCTTCTGGACGAACAACGACCTGGAATCCATCGGTCGCTCCAACCTGGACGGCAGCGGCGTCGAACAGGAATTCGTCAAAGGGGTCGGGGACCCCTGGGGCCTGGACCTCGACTCCGAACACATCTACTGGGCGAACCGGGCCCCTGGGAAAGCGGCGATCGGCCGCGCCGACATCGACGGAACCGGGGTCGATCCGAGCTACATCCCGCTCGCGGCCGAACCCCTTGGCCTCGTGGTGGACAGCGTCCACCTCTATTGGACCAATGAACCGGCTTCGGTGGGCAGGGTCGGACGGGCCGAATTGGACGGCAGCGGCGTCGAAGGGGCGTTCATCGGCGGACTGGGGCAGTTCATCAGCTTCATCGCGGCCGAAGTCGGCCCGCTCGCCAATGCCAGCCCCGCCTCGCTGTCTTTCGGCTCGCCCACCCCGGTGCGACAGGAATCGGTTAGTCCGCCGCAGACCGTCACTTACACGAACGAAGGCAACCAGCCTCTGACGATCGGCGGCTTCACGCTCACCGGATCGAACCCCGACGAATTCCTCACCGGGACCGACACCTGTCGCGAAGCGATCGCGCCGGGCGCCTCCTGCACGCTGCAGGTCCGCTTTGCGCCGCTCGCTCCGGGGTCCGTCTCGGCGACCCTGACCGCGCTGACCAACGCGCCTGAAAACCCCACCACCGCGCTCAGCGGGATCGCAGCCGCGCCGCCGCCGGGCCCGCCCGGACCTGTGGGACCAACCGGCGCCACGGGCAAGACCGGCCCCAGGGGCCCCGCCGGCAAGAACGCCAAGGTCACCTGCACGGTGAAGAGGAGGGGCAAGGTAAGGGTTACCTGCAAGGTGAAGCTGGCGAAGAAGAAGAGCAGCGCTCTGATCCGCTGGCGACTCACCCGTCGACAGCGAACGGTCGCCCACGGAGTCGCCCGTGCCAGGAACGGGCGCGTCAGGCTGGATCTCCCGGGTGCCGATCGCCTGTGCCCCGGCCGCTATGTCCTGCATCTTGCAGGGCAGAGGCAGGGAACGGCGTTCGTTGTGCGATAGGGGCCGATCTTCGGGATTCGGCGCGGAAAGTCAATCGGTTGAGGCTCGTCTCCGAAGCGGCGACCGTCACAGCGTCGCCCAGTCCAAGTTCCAAAAAGCCCGGTCCGAAGATTGTGGTAACCGCGACTCCGTTGGCGCAGAAACCACCGGCGCAGTTCACCACGAACGAGATGTACTTCTCGGCGGCGGGGAGATAGCCCGGAGAGGCCTCGCTCCACAGGATTCGGTTCTTGCAGCTAGACCTGAGCGAAAGTACGGAACTCGTGGAAGCCTGGGTTGTTCGAAGACTTTTCGGCACATCGCAGGCCGGGCCCCCGGTCGAGGCATACAATCCCTCCCGTGCATAAAGCACCCTGGGGAGGGTCCCATCGCCGAGACCTCCTACTCGCTTCCGCGCTCACCGCTCTGCTCCTAGCGGCCTTCGCCCCGGCTGCCCTCGCCCGAAACGCTTACGTCGCCAATAGCGCTTCGGACAACGTCTCCGTGATCGACACGGCCACCAACCAGCTGCTCGGCGGTCCGACGGCGGCCCCCGCGGCCGAGTACGGGACCATCGCGATCACTCCCGACGGCAGTCGCGCCTACGTCGCCGACGGCGAAACTGACAGCGTCTCGGTGATCGACACCGCGACCAACCAGGTCGCCGGTGGGCCGATCACGGTCGGTGACTACCCGGTCGGGGTGGCGATCACCCCGGACGGCAAGCGTGCCTACGTCTCGAACGAAAGCTCGGACAACGTCTCGGTGATCGACACGGCGACCAACCAGGTGGTGGGCTCGCCGATCACGGTCGGTGACGGGCCCTCCGGCGTCGCGATCACCCCCGACGGCAGGCGCGCCTATGTCGCCAACTCCCGCTTGGGAGGCAGCGTCTCGGTGATCGACACGGCGACCAACCAGGTGGTCGGCGGGCCGATCACGGTCGGTGACGAGCCCTACGCGTTCGCGATCACTCCCGACGGCACGCGTGCCTACGTGATCAACCTCGGCTCAAGCGACGTCGCGGTGATCGACACCGCGACCAACGCTGTGGTCGGCTCACCGATTCCCGTAGGCACCACCCCATTCGGAATTGCGATCACGCCTGACGGCAGCCGCGCCTACGTCGCGAACAGCGTCGATAGGAGCGTCTCGGTGATCGACACGGCGACCAACCAGGTGCTTGGAGCGCCGATCACGGTCGGCATCGGGCCGTGGGGCATCGCGATCACCCCGAACGGCAAGCGTGCCTACGTCGCCAACTACAACGAGGGCGATGTCTCGGTGATCGACACCGCGACCAACCAGTCAACGGGCACGACTATCACGGTCGGCAACTCTCCAGACGCCGTGGCGATCGTCCCTGACCAACCACCTGTCGCCTCCTTCTCCGACCCTTTTTCCCGCCCGGGGGTTCCGGTCGCATTCGACGCTTTCGCCTCCACCGACCCCGATGGCTCGATTGCCCGCTACGACTGGGCATTCGGCGATGGAGCGCAGGCACCCAACGGCGGCCCACAGCCGAGCCATGCCTATCGCAAGCCCGGCACCTACAAGGCGACCCTGACCCTTACCGACAACGAGGGCTGCTCGACCTCGCTGATCTTCACCGGGCAGACCGCCTACTGCAACGGATCGGCACTAGCAAGCCAGACCCAGACGGTGAAGGTCGCCTACCCCGGGGTGAGCCTCAGGTGCCCGAAGAGCGCCAAGCCCAAGGGCTGCAAGTTCAAGCTCAAGGCCGTTAGCAAGAAGAAAAAGGGCGAGGTTGAGAGCGCCGTCGCCAAGGCCAACGCTAAGTCCGGAAAGTCAGCGATCGTCTCGCTGAAGCCAAGGAAGAAGTTCAGGTCAAAGCTCGCCGCCGCCAAGAAGATCCTGGTCAAGGAGACGGTGACGATCGGCGGCTCCAAGCGGACGAGCTTTCGCAAGCTGAAGGTCGTCCAGTAGCAGCAACCTGGGGATCGGGCGGGGTCTATAACCCTGAACGGCGGTAGGTGCAGACCGGTCGTAGTGGGGACCACCTGGGAGACCTGGCTCCGCGTGTCGGGGATTCAGGGGGTCCAGGGCGGCCCCCTTGCCGTTCAGGCTGAGGAGGAATAGCGTCGAGGCGGGGCCTCGGCCCCTCGGGCAGACGAGGCCGAAAGCCACGAACCCAACGGGGGTCAAGATGCGCCCGAAGCTGACCTACGCGAACGTGATGTCAACGATGTGCTTCTTCCTGTTGCTGGGGGGCGGGGCCTACGCCGCCGGTCATCTGGGCAAGAACTCGGTCGGCAGCAAGCAGTTGAAGAAGAATGCGGTCGCCACCGCGAAAATCAAGAACGAAGCTGTCACCTCAGCCAAGGTCAAGAAAGGCACGCTGACCGGGGCGCAGATCAATGCCTCGACACTCGGCACCGTGCCCACGGCTCAAGCGGCGAATTCGCTCGCCCCGCCGGAGAATTGGCACGAGGTGGGAGCGCCGGGCGAGCCGGGCTTTCAGGACGGCTGGAACAACCTCCCATCGTCTGTCCAGCGAGAAACTGCGGGCTTCTTCAAGGACCAACAAGGCGTGGTGCACCTCAAGGGTGTCGCCGCGTCCGGGACAGGCGTCATCTTCAAACTGCCCGCGGGCTACAGGCCGGTTAACGAACGGTTGCTCATTTTCCCGGTGGCATGCGCCTGCGGAGGGTCATCCACCGGCAGCGCTGTCGTCGAGGGGCCAGGTGTCTCTCCCGGACGTGATGGTGCAGTCGATTCGCCAGGCGGAGCAACCTCAGTCAGCCTCAACGGCATCACCTTCCGCGCCGGGTCCTGAAGAGCGGCGGACGAACGTAAAGAGGGGTCCAGAGCGACGGAATCATCCGATCAAGAGTGCGATCTCGATGCCCAAGGCCGAGCCAAGTCAGAGCAAGCAGCAGCGACCCCAGTTGGAAGCTCATCCGCGGTTCACGCTGCTGGCGGAGGAGGATCAGCACGTGGGCGAGTGGGAGGCCTTCAGCGGCGCTGCTCGAACCAGGCGACGATGGCGGGCCAGAATCAGCACGACAACCGCGATCAGGACCGCGATCATGACCCAGCCGCCCCGAAAGCCTGACGTAGGATCAGGCGCTGGCCGAGAGCGAGGGACATCCCGTCGATTGACCCAGCGGCCCGCCGGGGTTAGCGTCGGTGCGGGCCATAACCCGCTGGGGGGCGTGTGGCCGAAAGCCACGAACCCACCGGAGGGACAATGCGCCCGAAGTTGACCTACGCGAACGTGATGTCAACGTTGTGCTTCTTCCTGTTGCTGGGGGGCGGTGCCTACGCCGCTACCCAGTTGCCGAAGAACAGCGTCGGCACAAAGCAGCTCAAGAAGAACTCGGTCACCACGGCGAAAATCAAGGCAGGCGCGGTGTCCTCGGCGAAAATCGGCGGAACACTGTCGGGGACGCAGATCAACTCCTCGACGCTTGGCACCGTCCCGAACGCTCAGAACGCCCAGACAGCTCAGACCGCCACCACCGTTGCCCCATCCGAAAACTGGCATGAGATCGACCAGCCTGGTCAGCCAGCCTTTATGAACAACTGGAGTGACTATGAATCCGGAAGCGCCACTGCGGCTTTCTACAGGGACGCTGAGGGCGTGGTTCACTTCAAGGGCACCCTCTCCGGTTCCATTGACGCAACAACTGCCTTCATCCTGCCACCGGGATTCCGCCCGTCCGAATACCGGGGCTTCCCGACGACAGGTCCCAATGCAAATTCCCAGATCGAGGTCCGTCCCAGCGGAGAGGTGAGGCCGTTCTGCGGCCAGGCAGGCTGCGCTCCCTCCCTCGACGGGATCACCTTCCGCGCCGAATCCTGAGGATCGGCACACCGAACTAAGAGGGGGACCAGGGCGGCCCCCTCTTGCCGTTCAGGCTGAGGAGGAATAGCGTCGAGGCGAGGCCTCGGCCCGTTGGGGGGACAAGGCCGAATGCAAACCCAACGGAGGTCCAAATGCGCCCGAAGCTGACCTACGCGAACGTCGTCGCCACGCTCGCTCTATTCATCGCAATCGGGGGTGCAAGCGCTTTCGCGGCGTCCCACCTCGGCAAGAACTCGGTCGGAAGCAAGCAGTTGAGGAAGAACTCGGTGACCACAGCGAAAATCAAGAGCGAAGCCGTCACCGCCGCCAAAGTCAAGAACGGGACGCTGACCGGCACACAGATCAACGCCTCGACGCTGGGCACCGTGCCCACGGCCCAGACGGCGAACGCGCTCGGCCCGTCGGAGGGGTGGCACGAGGTGGGAGCCTCGGGCGAGCCACCCTTCTTGAATGGTTGGAAGGATTTCCCGCCAAGCTCCCCACGCATTGAAACCCTTGCCTTCTACAAGGATCAGGGAGGAATTGTCCACTTCAAGGGTCAAGCGACCGGCGGGTCCAGCGGATTTGTGTTCCATCTACCGCCCGGATATCGCCCGGCCAGCAACGCCGCGCTTGGCTTCCTGGTGAGTTGCGGCGGCTGTGGCCCCTCGAACTCTGCGATCCTGGAGATCGACGGCTCAGGTATCGCCCCTGGACAAGATGGTGCAATCGTGGCACCCGGCACCTCATTCTCGGTCGAAGGGATCACCTTCCGGGCCGAATCCTGAGGCAACAGCCGGGTTCCTACGCTCTACCGCGATGACAATGGGTTCAGGCTGGGTCAGTGGGTGAGCGGCCAGCGGAGTAATCGAGCCAAGGGCAACTTTCCGAAGATCGACAGCGGCGGCTGGAGGACCTGCCGGGCTGGCCTGGGACCCGCGACGAGGGCCAAGGGCCTCATCGATGCGGCGGTGAGGGATTAGGCGGCCACCGGAATTTGGGGCTGGATGATCCTTCACTCCACCAGGGCGTCCACCCGCGCTTGAATTTCTTGGTCAGGTGCGTCTGGTGCGCCCCGCAACCTGCTGACACCTTGCCACTTCCCTTGCCACCCTGACCCAGACGCCGTCCGGGAGCGGCGCATTTTGGCTCTAAAACCATGCCGGAGGAGGGACTCGAACCCCCGACACGCGGATTATGATCGCGCCCCGGCATATCCGTTGGAGTGCGTGCTGTTGCGGGTTTTCGGCGCCAGAACGACGTTTTCGCCCCGAAACGGGGGTCGGGAGTGCGGGCTGTATCCGTGGCTTCCGCTGACCCCCCGCTGACACCCCAGCGCGGTTGGCGAGAGTCCCTGGGCGAGGTGTCGAGAGGTCGACCCCGGCCGCTTTCAGGGCCCCTGCTACTGAACGACCTTCAGCCTGCGGAACACGATCCGCGTGAACCCCTGATCGTCACCGTCTCCTTCACCAGGATCTTCGCGGCGTCCGCGAGCTTCGATCTGAACTTCATCTTGGGCTTCAGCGAGACGACCAGGGACTACCCGCTGCGATCAGTGCCTCGCCGCTTGCCGCGCTGGCGGCGGAGCGAGCAGGGTCGCGGACACGCTGCCCGAGACCGAGTCGCCGTTGGGGACGCTCGCCTGGATCGCGATTTTCGCCTTGACGCTGCGCAGCGCTTTCAGATTGCGCAGGCCCTTCGCGGAGAGCTTGCCGGCAACCGGAACGGTCGCTCCGGGCGCGATCGTCATCTTCGACGACCCGAGGTTCAGGCCCGCCTTCGCGGCTCGGGCCTTCCCGCCCTTCCGCTTCTTTTTCTTTTTCTCGGGCGGTGAACCGGTGACTGTCACCTGGGCCGTGCACGACAGGGCGCTCGCCGCGGGGCATTCGATCGTCGAGGACCCGACTTTGAAGGCGCCGCTCTTCTTGACTCGCACCTTGCCCCCTCGGGAGAGCCCGAGTGAGGGCCGCAGCCGCGCGCCGGGGCGTTCCTCGACGAGCGGCGGGCATTCGAGCCTTATGTCGAGATTCGTCACCGGCGGCGGGATCGACTGCACCCCGGTTTCGACGAACGCCTGGCCCGAGTCGCCGGGGGCGTGGCAGCCGCTCTTTTCGACGCGGACCTTGTAGTAGCCGGCGATCACGTCCCAGCCGAAGTGCCCGTCGGCTTCGCTCAGGTCGGGGTTGGCGCGGTTCATCGGCGACATCACCGCCGAGCCGTCGGGGACGGCGGTGAATGGGCCGGATTCGCTGTCGGATCGGTAGAGGGTGACGGTGACTCCGGCGAGCGGCGCCCCGTCCGTGGTGCGCACCAAGCCGCTCGGGTCGATGTAGATCGGAAAGTTCGTTTCTTCCTCCGGTTCGCCGGGCGGCTTGTCCTTGATCGACACTTCGGCCGGGCCGTGGTTCGGATAGAGCGGGTCGATCGGGAAACGGAAATGCCCCGTTCCAGGATCTTCGGGATCGGGTTCGACCGGTTCCACGGGCGGATAGGTGCGTTCTTCTTCATTCGGGAACCTGACCGTCACTTCGACTTCGTGGTCGATCCCGGCTTCGTATTCGATCACGAACGGTTCCTGCCAATGAACGACCGGCGTGCCGTTGGCGGTGGAGCCGCGAGACCCCGAACCGCTGAAGCCCACGTTGGGCGGAGGAGCCTGGGGGATGGCGAGGACGACGTTCTGGTTCGGGGTGTCGGCTTCGTCTGCGACGGTCGAGGCCCCGGAACGCGTCTTCGGCAGCGCTTCGGAACTGGAGGGCGGGAAAGCGGTGATCGCGTAATCGCCCGAGACCGGGACCTGGATCGTGTAGCGGCCGTGCGCGCCGCTCGTCGTCGAGCGACAGGCGCCGCCGCCGACCGGGCAAGCCTGGACCGGCGCCCCAGAAAGCTCGTTCGGTTCCGATTCCGAGTTCTGGTAGATCGTGCCGCTGACGGTGCCGGCGATGTTGCTCGACGCCGAGTCCGATTCCCCGCTAGCCGCCGTCGCGGTCTCGGTGACCCTCAGGGCGTGCCCGACATCGGCCCCGGTCGCCGTGTACTGGGCGCTCGTGGCGCCGCCGATCGCTTCGCAGGAGGTCCCGAGGCAGCGGTACCACTGGCGCGCGACGCCGGCGCCTGCATGTTCCCAGGTTCCCGCGGTCGCCGTGTAGGCGTGGCCGGGCTGCGGGTTCCCGGCCCCCGCCGAGATTTTCGGGGCGACGACGTTGATCGGGACTTCGATGGCGCCGCAGCCTTCGGGGAGGTTCGTCGCCGAGCGTCCTTCGACCGGCCAGGTGGTCGCGTCGTAGAAGCACATGAACTCGGTCTCGGTGACCGGCGCGAGCCAGCCGTCGGGCTGCGGCCGGTTGAGCGTGATGCCCGAGTTGTTCGACCCCGAGGAGGAATCGTAGTCCGAGACCAGCTGCGCCGGGCTGGTATTCGCCGGGTCGCGCAGCAGTAGGGCGCCGGCGTTGGTCGACGACGCGTTGATCGCGATCCAGCTGCCGTCCCAGTCCGTTCGGAAGCTGTCGTTGACGACGCCCTCGGTCTGCAGGTTGTGGTCGGCCTTCGGGAAGATCACCTGTCCGTATGTGCCAAGGCCGAGGCGAGGCACGTAGGCGCGCATCCCCTGAGCCGGGTTGGAGGAGGTCTGGTTGGGCGCGAACGACCAGGTGCGTTCGATCCGGACCTCGTTGGCACCGGCGCCAGATTCGAAAAACGTATAGCGGGTGCGGACGGGGATCGAGGGATCGTCGCCCGAGCAGTTGCTGGGCGCTGAGGAGGTCACCTCCACGGTGCGGGCGCTGATCGCCCGCCAGGAGCCCTTGTTGCAGGCCACCACCGGCCCCGGCCCATGGCTGTCTTCGTTGCCGTAGGACTCCCCCCAGAACTCTGTCGCGCTCCCGCAGGCCCCGTTGTTGGCGGCGAGGTCTCCTCCGAACGCTTCGCCTTCGCCGCGCCTCCACTTGGCGTCGTCCACGCAGTCGACGTTGCCGGTGGAGTCGCCGAAGTTCCATTCGATGTGCGGCGCGGTCGCTGTGTCGGAGCCCTCGGTCAGGGTTATCGAAGCGACGGCGGGACCGCAGGCGATCGAGAGGCCGGCGACGGAGAACAGCAGCGCGAGGGCAAATAGCCAGCGTCTCGATGCTCTCCCTCCCACCGTGTGAGCGACGCTGTTCTTGGGCAGCTTCAGCGCCGCATCGGAAACGCCGCCAAGGGCGAGGACTGTCGCAGACGTCGCCATCGTGTTCGCGTAGGTCAACTTCGGGCGCATGGACATCTTGGACACATTCCCCTTCGGGTCGAGTTTGGCCGAGCGCCCCCGAACTGCGAACTTCTGGCAGGGACCGTAGCCGGGTCAGCCCGCAGCGTCAATCTGGCGGTTGCCGCAATTCCTCCAGCCGAGCCTTGATTCTCCCCAATGTCGGAGGAGGACCGCCACGAGGGCGAGTGGCAGGTGACATTTCTCGATCCCACGGCGTCGAAATTTGTCGAAGAAGCCGAAGGCGGATTCCGGCTCGTAGGAGGCGTGGACGGCATTTCAGCGGCGCTGCTCGAACCAGGCGACGATGGCGGGCCAGAAGCGAAGCAGCAGGATGACAGCGATCAGGAACCAGCCGACGGAGGGCGTGACCGAGGAGCAGGCGCTGTCCGAGGGCGAGAGGCATCCCCCCGATTGACCCACCGGCCCACGAGGACTACCGTCATTCGACGGGGGCCTCGGTCCGTCGGGGGGACAAGGCCGAAAGCCAAACCAAACGGGGGTCCAGATGCGCCCGAAGCTAACCTACGCCAACGTCATGTCGACCATCGCGGTGTTCTTGGTGCTTGGAGCCGGTGGCGCCTACGCGGCCTCCCACCTCGGCAAGAACAGTGTTGGGACCAAGCAATTGAAGAAGAACTCGGTCACCGGATCGAAAGTGAAGGACCACTCGCTCACCGGCCGGGATATCGATGCGTCGACACTCGGGACTGTCCCCAGAGCGGCCGATGCGGACCATGCCACGACGGTCGATGCCTTCGCCCATCCAGTCACGGTTCACCTCGTGGGTGGGAGCGGCGAGCCGCAGTTCGAAAATGAAGCGACGAACTACAGCCCCAACTTCACACCCGCCGGGTTCTACAAGGACCATGAGTGCGTGGTCCACTTGCAGGGGACCGTCGCCAATTCGAATAACAGCGCGGTTGCCTTCACCCTGCCGGTAGCGGATCGCCCGGAGAAGGCCGTGCTCGCCCCAATCACGGGTAACCCCCCGGCGACCGGAACGGCCCTTGTGGAAGCAGAAGGCGCCGTTCACCTCAATGCTTCGGTCCCCCAAGGAATATATGGCATCGACGGCGTGAGTTTCAAAGCAACGACCTGCTAGCTGGCTCAAAGGATGGGCGGGGTGGGTCACGGGCACGCCTTTACCAATGGGGGACGCCACCGCCCCCCGGCGCCGCCACTTGTTCGGGACCGGTGAACGGACGCCGAAAGCTCAAAGAAGGCTCCGGCTCGCGGCGCTCATCGGCTGGGACCGGTTCGCGCCATTTGACCAAACGACCGACGGAGGCTACCGTCGATGTGGGCCATAACCCGCCCGGGGGGGCGAGTGGCCGGAAGCCACGAACCCAACGGGGGTCCAGATGCGTCCGAAGCTGACCTACGCGAATGTGATCTCGACGTTGTGCCTGTTCCTTCTGTTCGGCGGGTGGGACTTTCAAGTCCCCACCGCCGCCTTCTACAAAGATCGGGCGGGGATTGTCCACCTGAGAGGAGAGGTGACAGCTCCTTCGGGTACCCAACAGCCGATATTCGAACTTCCCCCCGGTTTCCGGCCCGCCCCCGGTCTGGACTTCCTGTTCACAGGATATTGCCTCGGCGGCGCTCTCTGTGGCTCTTCGTATTCGGAGCGAGTAGACGTTTTGGGTGGCGACTACACCAACGTCCCCGAGTTGTCCGGGAAACATCTTGGCGGAGCCAGCCAACCTCCTAAGCCTCAACGGGATCACCTTCCGCGCCGAATCCTGAAGAGCGGCGGACGAACGCAAAGATGGGTCCAGAGCGGCCCCCTTTGTTCCCCGTTCTCCATCAAGCGCGGCCGTTCGCCATGAAATCCCTGGTCTCGGCTGCGACTACGATGAAGTTGACCGAATCCCCCGATCCAAGGTCGATCCCTATGCCCAAGGACGTTGGAAAACAAAGCAAGCGGCCCATCCTTGAAGCTCACCCCCGATTCTCCCCCATGTCGGAGGAGGACCGCCATGAGGGCGAGTGGCAGGTGACGTTTATCGGTCCCACGGCCTCGAAGTCATCCCGAAAGCCACGAACCCAACGGAGGGCCACATGAAGGAACGGCTCAGATTGCGCGAGAAGTTGTCCTACGCGAACGTCATCTCCACGCTCTGCCTGTTTTTGTTGCTCGGCGGGGGTGCCGCCTTCGCGGCCTCTCAGCTCGGCAAGAACACGGTCGGCACCAAGCAGCTGAAGAACAACGCCGTGACGCTGAAGAAGCTCAGGAAGAACTCGGTCAACAGCGCCAAGGTGAAGGAGAACTCGCTGACCGGCGCTGACATCAACCTGACCAAGCTCGGCACGGTGCCTTCGGCGGAGATCGCCAACGGTCTGGCCGCACTCGAACCGATTCATGTCATCGGCTCGCCAGGCGAGCCAGCGTTCCAAAACGGGGACACCAATGCCCCAACCGGAACCCCGGGCTTCCCCAACACCCCTGCTGGCTTCTACAAGGACCATGAGGGGATCGTTCACCTCGTAGGCAGGGTCGCAATCGGCGACGAGGGAGCCATCTTCACGCTGCCCCCCGGATACCGGCCCGCGCGCAATACCGTGGAACCCACCATTTCCGGGGTGCGCATCGCCGGGTCGGGCGTGAACCTGAATGTCGGGGCTACGATCTCTGAAGGCGATGTGTACACATCCTCCAATTCTCCGGAAATCGACACGTTGAGCGGCATCACCTTCCGCGCCGAATCCTGAGCATCCAGCAATGCCTCCGTACGGTGGAGATGGGCCTGAACAGCGTCCTATGCGCCTCTGAGGCCGTCCTTGGTCCCCAAAGGCGCAGCGGAACCATAAGGCGTCAGATCGACGGCCGCGGACGCGGGTCGTGGCGGAGGCCGACTGACTCGATCCCTCCGAGATCGACCCGACGGCCAACCGGGTCTAGGGTCGGTGGTAGGGCCTCGGTCAGTTGGGGGGACAAGGCCCGAAGCCACGAACCCAACGGAGGTTCAGATGCGCCCGAAGTTGAGCTACGCGAACGTGATGTCCTCGCTGTGCTTCTTCCTGTTGCTGGGTGGCGGGGCCTACGCCGCCGGTCACCTCGGCAAGAACTCGGTCGGCTCCAAGCAGTTGAAGAAGAACGCAGTGACCGGCACGAAAGTCAAGGACCAATCGCTTACAGGCAAGGACATCAACCTGGCGAAGCTGGGAACCGTGCCCAATTCCTCCGATGCAGCCAATGCCGACGCGCTATCCGGAAAGCCCGCATCCGCATTTGCGGCTTCCAGCGTCCTTCGCACCGTGATCATTGCGCCAACCGGCGAAATTTCTCCCGAAAGCGATGTGGTCAGTCAAAGCAACGTGCGAAAGCTGGAACCAGAGCTTTACTGCATCACGGGCTTGAATCCGCCGCCCCGCGCAGTGGTAGCCAGCATCGGCATACTCACGTCGTTCACAAGCGGCGTTCATGCCGATGTGGTGAATACGCCCCAATGCCAGGTGGTAGTTGAATCGAATACGGAAGAAGCGCTCGTCACGGTCTTCCTTCACTAGCCGAGACGCATACCTAGAGACGCCCCTCCCCTCGGGCCTCTGCTATCTCGACGGCGTGACCTTCCGCGCCGAATCCTGATCGCGCACCGGATAGGGGAGGGGATCAGGCTGGCCTCCTCCTGTTCACCTTTTCAGGCGCGTTCTCCGGGCTTCTGTGACTGCAGCATCAAACAAAACCCGCCAGCGAAGTACAGGGCGTTAGGAGCGGTTAGGATGCGTTCGATGGCGAGCTATCAAGTCGAGTGGAATGACCCCAACAACGGGTGGCGGTTCATCAGAAGCCTCTCGGGTGAGACTGGCACTGACGCTTTCCAGCGCTTCAATGATCAGGAGGGCTTGGAACCCGGCGAGTACCGCTTCCGCACGGACGAGGGTGTTTGGGAGTACGTCACCCTCACCGAGGACGGCGCGGAAATCTACACCGAGTAGACAGCGTCGAATTGCTCAATCTCGGCGATTGCGGTTCGCGCCCCGAGCGTTGACCACTTGCCCAGGAGGGACTACCGTCAGCGACAGGGCCTCGGCCCCTCGGGTGGATGAGGCCGGAAGCCACAACCCGCAAGGAAGGCTCAAATGAGAGAGCGCATCACCTCGGCCCACGTCCTTGCTCTCATCGCAATCGTCCTGGCGGTCGGGGGCAATGCTTTTGCTTTCACCCTCGGCAAGAACACGGTCGGCTCGAAGCAACTGAAGAAAAACTCAGTCACCACGGCGAAAATCAAGAAGGAAGCCGTCACCGCCGCCAAAGTCAGAAAGGGGACGTTGACCGGCAACCAGATCAATGCCTCAACGCTAGGCATCGTTCCCACGGCGGAGAAGGCGAGCACCCTCGCCCCGCCGGAGAACTGGCATGAGGTGGGGGCGGCGGGTGAGCCTGGTTTCCGGAATTCATGGCAGAACGCCCCGGCCACGATCAAAATGGAGACGGTGGCCTTCTACAAGGATCAGGAGGGGGTAGTTCATCTCAAGGGCGTAGCCGTGGGCGGGGCATCCACAATCGTCTTTCAGCTTCCACCGAGTTACCGACCAGCTAGCGGCAAGATTCTCCGGATGCCAATTTCCTGCAACGGTCCCCCTTGTGGTGCGACGCAGACAGTATCGAGTGTACTTATCGCCGGTCCGGGCGTTGCTGCGGGGGCTGACGGTGCGATAGTGGTGCCCGGAGGAACAACCTTGGTCAGCTTCGACGGGATCGACTTTCGCGCCGAATCTTGAGGATCGACACACCGAAAGCATGAGGGGTAGGTCCATAGCGGCCCCCTCTTGCCGTTCAGGCTGAGGAGGACTACCGTCATCGACGGGGCCTCGGTCCGTTGGGGGGACGAGGCCGAAAGCCAACTCAACGGGGGGTCCAGATGCGCCCGAAGCTGACCTACGCGAACGTGATGTCAACGCTCTGCTTCTTCCTGTTGCTGGGGGGCGGGGCCTACGCCGCCGGTCATCTGGGCAAGAACTCGGTCGGACCGAAGCAGTTGAAGAAGAATGCGGTCACCACCACGAAAATCAGGAACGAAGCTGTCACCTCAGCCAAGGTCAAGAAAGGCACGCTGACCGGGGCGCAGATCAACGCCTCGACACTGGGCACAGTGCCGTCCGCGCAGACGGCTCAGACGGCGAACTCTCTTGCCCAGCCGGAAAAGTGGCATGAGGTGGGCGCTGCCGGCGAGCCGGCTCTCCAAGGCCCGTGGAAGAACGCCGGAGGACTGAGCTTGACACCAGCGTTCCTCAAGGATCACGACGGGATCGTTCATCTCAGGGGTGTGATCGAAGGCGGACCTACCACGGAATTCCTTTTCAAGCTGCCCCAGGGCTACCGACCGGCGGATGACAAGGTGGCCGGCATGACCGTGGCTTGCAACCCCTGCGGAGCCACAGGGGTAGGACAGATGAACATCTATGGAACCCTCGGTGGTCCAAACGATGGCGGCATCCTGCCTGCGACAGGCGGTGCCACGGTCGTGAGTCTTGACGGGATCTCCTTCCCGGCCGAATCTTGAGGATCGACACACCGAAAGCATGAGGGGTAGGTCCATAGCGGCCCCCCTCTTGCCGTTCAGGCTGAGGAGGAATAGCGTCATCGACGGGGCCTCCGTCCGTTGGGTGGACGAGGCCGAAAGCCAACTCAACGGGGGGTCCAGATGCGCCCGAAGCTGACCTACGCGAACGTGATGTCCACCCTCTGCTTCTTCCTGCTGCTAGGCGGCGGGGCAGCCTACGCGGCTTCCCACCTGGGCAAGAACACAGTCGGCACCAAGCAGCTAAAGAAGGGTTCGGTCACCACGGCGAAAATCAAGAAGAACGCCATAACCGGCGCCAAGGTGAAGGAGCAGACGCTGACCGGCTCGGACATCAACCTCAAGAAGCTGGGGACCGTGCCGAGCGCCACACACGCTACGAGTGCCGACAGCGCCATGTCCCTCTCGCCACCGGAAGCGGTGCACGTCGTCGGAGCGGCAGGTCAGCCGCCGTTTGAAGGTGGGAGCAAGAAATACTCGGCGGTCGGTGTCCAATTCCCGCCCCTCAGCTTCTACAAGGACTACGATGGGATCGTTCACATCGAAGGCTTCGCGATAGTCGGGGCATCGTCTTCGGAACTGGTATCGATCTTCACACTTCCGCCCGGATTCCGGCCGGCAGACGGCACCACGATGGCTTTCGACGTAGGAGATGGGGTGCTGGTCTTCGGCTCCGATGCGACTTTCGGGTCCGCTGCCTACAACGGCAACGTGGTGGCGGAACAGGGTAAAATTCAAAATCTGAACGGCATCACCTTCCGCGCCGAATTCTGAGGATCGGCACACCGAACTAAGAGGGGGTCCAACGCGGCCCCCTCTTGCCGTTCGGGCTGAGGAGGAATAGCGTCATCGACGGGGTCTCGGCCCCTTGTACCTCCCAACTTTGAACGACGCCCTCTGTCTCCTATATGGACGACGCTCCCCCGACCTCGATTTCCGGAAAGTGGCGGTAGAGCTCCTTCGCCTGTTCGAGGACCAGCTGCGCGGCCTGGTCGAAGCGACGGCCGCGGCTTCTCCCTTCTCCGGCTCCAACGATTTTCGCTCCAGGCGGCTTGTAATTCTTTTGACGCAACAGCCGCTTGATCTTGGCGCGGACCTTCGCCTCCGTCGCCTCGCGGTCGGCCCAGTCGATCGTGAGATCGTCGCGGATACCCTTGACGAGATCGTGAGCGATGGCCGCCAGCTTGGGGTCGGCCTTGACATCCTCGACCCCGCCGGCGAGCGCGTCATAGAAGGCGGCCTCCTCCTCGCTGAGCCCGAGCTGCTCGTGACGGCGCCGCGCCTCGCGGAGTTGCTTGGCAATCTCGACCAAGCGCTCGACCACCTCAGCGCTGGTTAGCTGCTTCTGCTCATATCGGAGGAGGACCGCTGCGACCTCCTCGCTAAAGAGTTTCGCCTGCATCCGGTTAGCCCGGGTCCGGCCCCGGATCTCGTCGTTGAGGAGTTTCTCCAGAATTCGGATCTGTACATTCGGGACTTCCCGTCGCTGCTCCCCATGACCCGAACCGTATCCCGAAGCAGATCCCAAGGCCGCGCCTAGCGGCTGCCGGCCGAGCGCTGGCAGGCCTGCCTAGGGCTTTGAGGACGTTCTCCACGCTGGCAGCCTGCGACTCGCTGACACCTACGCTGACACCCGGACCCAAATTCACCGCTAGACCACCGGACTTGGCTCTACAGGCGATGCCGGAGGAGGGACTCGAACCCCCGACACGCGGATTATGATTCCGCTGCTCTAACCAGCTGAGCTACTCCGGCGGGGTGCCGGATGGTAACGGCGAGTTAGCCTTGCCCGGTGGCTCCGACGCTTCTTGCAGTGCCGAACGTCTCCGAGGGCCGCGACGGCACTCGGATCGATGCGATCGGGAGGGAGTTCTCCGCGGGCATCTCACTTCTCGACCGCCACTCCGACCCCGACCACAACCGGACCGTCTTCACGCTCGCGGGGGAGCCGGAGGCGCTCGTGGGCGCGCTGGCCCGTGGGGCCGCGACGGCGATCGAGTCGATCGACATGGCGGCCCACGAGGGCCTGCATCCGGCGATCGGCGCCCTCGACGTCTGCCCGGTCGTCTGGCTCGACCCCGGGGATCGCGACATCGCGGGCGCGGCCGCACGCGATGTCGCGGCGCGGATCGGCGCGCTCGGGGTCCCGGTATTCCTCTACGGCGATCTCGCCACGGCTCCCGACCGCGCCGAGCGGGCCTATTTCCGTAACGGCGGCCTGGCCGGGCTGTGGCTGCGGATGGAGGGTGGAGAGCTGCGCCCCGACGAGGGGCCGGACCTCCCGCACCGGACCGCCGGCGCCACCCTGGTAACGGCCCGTCCACCCCTCGCGGCCTTCAACGTCGAGCTCGATAGCGACGACGTCGAGGTCGCGAAGGCGGTCGCCGCCGGCCTGCGGGAATCGGGTGGAGGGCCGCGGGGAGTCCGGTCGATCGGCCTGCTGCTCTCCTCCGGCCGCGCCCAGGTCTCGACCAACGTCCACGACCCTCTCGCCGTCCCGCTCGGCAGGGTCGTCGACCTGGTCCGCGAGCTGGCCGCGCCGCTCGGCGCCCGCCCCCTCGAGGCGGAGCTGATCGGCCTGGTCCCCGAGGCGTCCCTCGCCGGATTTCCGGAAGACGTGCCGATCCGGGGCTTCGACCCCGCGCGAGACACGATCGAGGGTCGCCTCGGCGGTCCCGCCTAGGTAGATTCCGCGCAATGGCACAGACGAAGAGGAAGCGCCGCCGCAAGCACCGCGGGACCCAGGGCGGAAGGATCGACACCAAGCGCCGCACCGGCAGGCCCCAGAGCCGCGAGGAGGCCAAGGCCCGGGCCCGATCGCGCCGCAAGCCGGCGGCGAAAGTGGATGCGCCGCCGACCTGGCGCCAGTCGGTGACCCGCGGGCTCATCGCCGCGGCGATCTTCATCGTCATCCTCCTGCTCCTCTTCAAACGCCCGGCCGGCGAGGCGGTCGGCCTCGGCGCCTTCATGCTCGTCTTCTACATCCCCGGCGGCTACTGGGTCGACACGATGATGTGGCGCAAACGCGAGCGCGCCCGGATCCGCGAAGCGGAGGCCCGGAAGTGAGCATCGACGTCCAGATGCTCACCGTGGGGCCGTTCGCGGAGAACACCTTTCTGCTGCGAGGCGAGGGGTCGGACCGCGTCCTGCTTGTCGACCCGGGCGAGGAGCACCAACGGATCCTCAACGCGGTCGAGTCGAGCGGCGCGTCCGTTGAGGCGATCCTCATCACCCACTGCCACATCGACCACATCGGCGCCGTTGCGCCGGTCGCCGAGGCGACGGGCGCGCCCGTCTACTGCCCCGAGCTCGAAGCCCCGATCCTCGCCGACATCAACGCGATCGTCCAGGTGCCTGGAATGGGCCCCTATGACAGCTATCAGCCGGACGAGCTGCTGAGCGGCGGCGAGACCCTCGAACTCGCCGGCCTCACCCTCGACGTCATCGCGACGCCGGGCCACGCACCGGGGCACGTCACCTACTCGGTCCGCGACGAGGACGCGATCTTCTCCGGCGACGTCCTCTTCCAGAGCTCGGTCGGCCGGGTCGACCTGCCCGGGGGCGACGGCCCGACCCTGCTGCGCTCGATCCAGACCCTGTTCGAGTCCCACCCCGAGGAGACCGACGTCTACCCCGGCCACATGGGGCCGACGACGCTCGGCGCCGAGCGGGCCACCAACCCCTTCCTGACCGAGCTGACGAGGTAGGGGGCGGCCGCCTCCGTATGGCGAGCAAATTCCAGGCGCCCCGCGGTACCTCCGATGCCCTTCCCGACGTCGCCCGTGCCCGCGCCCGGGTCGAGGGCGTGGCCGCTGCGATCTGCGGCCGCGCCGGGTATGAGCCGATCGCGACCCCGGCCTTCGAGGACACCGAGCTGTTCGAGCGGGGCGTCGGCCGCTCGACCGACATCGTCCGCAAGGAGATGTTCACCTTCGAGGACAAGGGCGGCCGCAGCATCACCCTGCGGCCCGAGGGGACGGCGCCGATCTGCCGCGCCTACCTCGAGCACGGGATGCAGAAACTCGCGCAGCCGGTGAAGCTCTTCTACGCCGGCCCCTTCTTCCGCCACGAGCGCCCCCAGGCCGGGCGCTACCGCCAGTTCCACCAGATCGGGGTCGAGGCGATCGGCACCGACTCGCCGCTCGCCGACGCCGAGGTGATCGCCCTCCTCTCCGACCTCCTGGCCGAGCTCGGAGTTCCCGGCGTCGAGCTCCGCCTCGGCAGCCTCGGGTCGCCGGAGGCCCGCCGCCAGTACCTCGAGGAGCTGAAGGCGTACCTGCACGCCAACGAGGCCGACCTCTCGAAGGACGTCCGCGAGCGGATCGAGATCAACCCGCTGCGGGCGTTCGACGCCGACGACGCCGGGACCCAGGCGGTGATGAAGGAGGCGCCGACGATCGTCGAGCGACTCGACGGGGATGACGCCGACCACTTCGCCGAGGTGCGGGCCCTGCTCGAGGCCGCCGGCATCGCCCACGAGATCGACCCGACCCTGGTCCGCGGCCTCGACTACTACACGCGGACGATCTTCTCCTTCGTCTGCGAGGGACTGGGCGCGCAGTCGGAGGTCGGCGGGGGCGGTCGCTACGACGGCCTGATCGAGCAGCTCGGCGGCCCGCCGACCCCGGCGATCGGCTGGGCGGCCGGGATCGAGCGAATCCTGCTCGCGCTCGGCGAGGAGGAGGCCGGGCCCGGTCGCGACGCCTTCCTCGCCGCCGCCGACGACGAACAGCGCCCACGGGCGCTGGCGCTGGCGACCGAGCTGCGCAACGCGGGCCTTTCGGCCGAGGTCGATCTCGCCGGCCGCGGCCTCAAGGGGCAGCTGAAACACGCCGACCGGATCGGCGCTCGTTCCGTCGTCATCCTCGACGCCGACGGATCGGCACAGCTGCGCGACATGGAGAGCGGCGAGCAGCGCCCGGTCGACCCGGCGAAGGTCCTGGAGGAGCTCGGCCGGTGAGCGAGACACCGCCGGCCCTGCGCCCGAACGGGTTCCGCGACACCTGGTGCGGCCAGGTCCTGTCCGACCGCGTCGACAGCGAGGCCCGCGTCGCCGGCTGGGTCCACCGCCGCCGCGACCACGGGGGCCTGATCTTCATCGACCTCCGCGACCGCACCGGGATCGTCCAGCTTGTCTTCCATCCGGACAAATCGGGCGATGCCTTCGGCCTCGGCCACGAGCTCCGCGCCGAGGACGTGCTCAGCGCCACCGGCACCGTCGTCCGCCGCTCGGAGGAGACGGTCAACCCGGACCTGCCGACCGGTGAGTTCGAGCTCCAGGTCTCCGCGGCAGAGCGCCTCGCCGACGCCGACACGCCCCCGTTCCAGATCGAGGGCTTCTCGGGTGAGGTCGGTGAGGACGCACGCCTCCGCCACCGCTACCTCGACCTCCGTCGCGAGCCGATGCGCCAGGCGCTCGCGCTCCGTCACCGGGTGACCGCCGCAATGCGAGAGTTCCTCGACGGCGAGGGCTTCCTCGACATCGAGACCCCGGTCCTCACCCGCTCGACCCCCGAGGGCGCCCGCGACTTCCTCGTCCCCAGCCGTCTCCAGCGCGGCTCCTTCTACGCGCTGCCGCAATCGCCGCAGCTGTTCAAGCAGCTGCTGATGGTCGCCGGCTTCGAGCGCTACTACCAGATCGCCCGCTGCTTCCGTGACGAGGACCTGCGCGCCGATCGCCAGCCCGACTTCACCCAGCTCGACATCGAGATGTCGTTCGTCGACATCGACGACGTGATCGACGTCAACGAGCGGCTGATGGCCCACGTCTTCGACCGGGTCGGCGGGCCCTCGCTCGAGCTTCCGATCGAGCGGCTGCCCTACGACGAGGCGATGGATCGGTTCGGGACCGACCGGCCCGACATGCGATTCGGGCTCGAGCTCGTCGATCTCACCGACGCCCTGGCCGAGACCGAGTTCAAGGTCTTCCGCTCGGTGATCGAGTCGGGCGGCGCCGTGCGCGGGCTCAATGCCGGCCGCCGAGAACTGCCCCGGTCCGAGCTCGACGGGCTTATCTCCCGCGCCCAGGAGCTGGGAGCGAAGGGTCTGGTCTGGGCGTTCCGCGAGGGGAACGGCTGGCGCTCGCCGACCGCAAAGTTCCTCTCCGAGGCGGAGCTCGCCGACCTCAACCGGCGCCTCGGCGCCGAGGAGGGTGACCTGCTGCTGATCGTCGCCGATCGTCGCCGGGTCGGCGACGCCGTCCTCGGCCAGCTGCGGGTCGATCTCGGCGAGCGCTTCGATCTGATTCCCGGCGACGAGGATCGCCTCGTCTGGGTCATCGACTGGCCGCTGCTCGAGTGGAACCCGGACGAGGAGCGCTGGGACCCGCTGCATCACCCGTTCACCGCCCCGGCCGGCGAGCTCGATCCCGACAGTCCCGGCGAGGCACGAGCGATCGCCTACGACCTGGTCTGGAACGGACAGGAGATGGGAGGGGGATCGATCCGTATCCATCGCGCCGATGTCCAGCGGGCGCTGTTCGCGGCACTGGGAATCGACGAAGAGGAGGCCGACGCCCGCTTCGGTTTCCTGCTCGAGGCCCTCCGCTACGGTGCGCCGCCGCACGGCGGAATCGCCTTCGGGCTCGACCGAATCGTCCAGCGGCTGGCCGGGGTCGAGTCGATCCGCGACGTGATCGCCTTCCCGAAGACGGCTTCCGGCGCCGACGCCCTGACCGGCGCCCCGGCCCCGGTCGGGGAGATGCAGCTGAAGGAGCTCGGCATCGCGCTGCACCGCGGCGGCCTCGCCGGCCACTGACCCGACCGCGCCGCGGACCTGCAAAATGTGATCGATGAGCCTGATCGACCGAATGCGCAGCGCCTTCCGCGAACGCCAGCCGGGCCCCGGCGCGACCCCGGTCCACGTCGATGACCCGGCCTTCGACAGCTGGGAGGTCGTCCGCGACTTCGCCGATCTGAGGACCGCCCGCGCGTGGCACCAGGCCCTCGAAGAGGCGGGGATCACGGGGGTCCTGACCTCCGACTGGCCGATCGACCGTTTCGGCCGCGGCGACATCTCGCTCCGGGTCCGGGGCGAGGACTGGAGCGAGGCCGAGCTGCTGCTCTCCAACCTCGACCCCGAACTGGACTGAGACCTTCACCCGAGCGCGGCCGACGGTGCTACCGTGGGCCCCGAGGCTCGAGGCCGTTCGCGAGCCGCCTCAACGTTTGACCCAACACAAACGGCTTGGGAGCAGATCTCTCCCGATCTCTTGGGATCGGGAGGAGGCACCCGCCCTTCACTTCAAGGGATCAAAGCCAGAGGCGGTACCGGCGGGTTGGAGCCTCTTTTTCATGCCATCCGCCAGCCTCCGCGCGCCACCCGCGCGGTCTCTGGAGCCAGGATCGTGCGTGCATGTGCGATTCAGCCCCAGACGACCTCGTCCAACCGCATGAGTCCTACATTTACCCCGCAATACGGGGAAAATGCAGGTCCCGTGACGCGGACAGGGTCATCGCGGGGCTCGCGCAGGCACAGCATGGTGTGGTCTCCCGGCGCCAGTTGCTCGCGGAGGGAATCAGAGGACGGGCAATCGAGGAGCGCCTCAAGCGGAACAGGTTGCACCACATACATGTCGGCGTCTACGCGGTCGGGCACTCCGTCCTCGGGCACCGAGGAGTCTGGATGGCGGCGGTTCTGGCGGGCGGAGACGGAGCGGTGCTGAGTCACCGAGCGGCGGGGCAGCTATGGCAGATGCTGAGCTGGAACGGCGTGTTCGTCGACGTCACACGATCACGGAACTTCCGCACGAGGCCGGGGATCGCGGCGCATCGATCCACCCTTCCGGCCGACGAGCGCGGGATCGTCGATGGGATTCCCGTGACCTCGGTCCCGAGGACGATTCTCGATCTGGCGGGAGTCCTGGACAGGAGGCGGCTCGAGCGCGCGCTGAATGAGGTCGAAGTGCAGGGGCTTACGGACGCGCTCTCCCTGCCCGACCTCCTCAACCGCTACCCGCGGCGCCCCGGGTCGGCTCTGCTCCGAGCCGTGCTCGCCGATCTCGCCGCCGGCCGCGGCTCAACGGTGAATGAATTCGAGGCGCTGTTCGCAGGCCTGATCACCACGCACGACCTCCCGATTCCTCGATTCAACGCGGACCTCTCGGTGCGCGGGCGGTTGATCAAGCCCGATGCGCTCTGGGACCGCGAGAGGGTGATCGTCGAGCTCGACGGCAGGGCGGTGCACGGAACCGCGCTGGCCTTCGAGACAGACCGCGAGCGGGATCGCCTCCTCCTGGCCGACGACTGGCGGGTGATCCGGGTGACCTGGCGCCAGCTCCGCGACGATCCCGCTCGGATCGCCGCCGACCTGCGGACCGTGCTGGGAAGGGCGGCGACTTCTACCCTGTAGTGCATGAGCACCGAGCTCTTCGAGCATTACCTGCGCGACGAGTCGCGCCGTGGGCCCGCGGACGAGGGCGCCTTCACCGGCGCGGCCGGAGGCGCCGCCTGCGGCGACCTGGCACGCGTCTCGCTCCTGGTCGAGGGAGGGAACATCGCCTCCGTCACCTTCGACGCCGAGGGCTGCGGCGCCACCCGGGCTGCCACGGCCGCGGTCGCCGAGATGATCGACGGCGAGCCCGTCCTCGAGGCCGCGCGGATCGGCAGCGATGAGATCGACGCGGCTCTCGGCGGCCTCACCCCGGCCAAGCTCCACGCCGCGCAGCTCGCGGCCGACGCCCTCCATCGCGCCCTCGCGGCCGCGGCGGCGAGCGAGACGAGGCTGGCGCCGCCACGCGAGGGCCGCGTCGCCGTCGCGATGTCGGGCGGAGTCGACAGCGCGGTCGCGGCGCTGCTCGAACGTGAGCGTGGCGCCGACGTCGTCGGGATCACGGTCAAGCTCTGGGCCGACCAGGAGACCGACGGGGCGAAGGCCTGCTGCTCGCCCGAGGCGGTCCTCGGCGCCCGATCCGTCGCCCACTCGATCGACGTCCCCCACGTCACCCTCGATCTCGAGGAGGACTTCCGTCGCCGGGTCGTCGGCTCCTACCTCTCCGGCCACGCGGCCGGGGCGACGCCAAATCCCTGCATCGTCTGCAACGGCGAGGTGAGGCTCGCGGCGATGGCCGACCTCGCCGAACGGCTCGGAGCCGAGCGGCTGGTCACGGGCCACTACGCGCGGATCGTCGGCGACGAGGACGGCCCGCTGCTCGCCGCCGGCGCCGACCCGGCCAAGGACCAGAGTTACATGCTCGCCGGCCTGCCGCCTTCGATGCTGCCGCGGCTCGGTTTCCCGCTGACCGAGCTGACCAAGCCCGAGGTGCGGGAGATCGCAGCCCGCAACGAACTCTCGATCGCCCGCAAGCCCGAGAGCCAGGACCTCTGCTTCCTCGCCGGCCAGGGCAAGGCCGGATTCCTGCGGCGCCACGGCGACCTCCACGACCGCGAGGGCAACGTCCTCGACCGCTCGGGCCGCGTGATCGGCCGCCACCGCGGCCACCACAACTTCACCGTCGGCCAGCGCCGCGGAATCGGCGTCTCGGCGCCCGACCCCCTCTACGTGACCGCGAAAGATGCGGCGACGAACACGGTCACCGTCGGCACCCGCGATGACCTCGCGGCCACGACGGGTGACGATCCGCAACGCGGTCCTACATCGCGACGGCGAACACGTCGACTCAGTTCGGCTCCGCTACCGCTCCGCCGCGGTACCGGCCACCGTCGCGGGGCGCGCCGGTACGCACACGAGCCTCGAGGTCGAGCTGGGGGAGTCATTCGACGGGGTGGCCCCCGGCCAGACGGCCGTGCTCCTCAGGGAGGACACGGTCGTCGGCCACGGGACGATCTCCGGCTAGAGGACCCCGGCTTCGCGGTCCGCCCTGACCTTGGCGGCCGCTTTCACGCAGCGGGAGAACTCGGTGCCCTTCTCGCCTTTGACGTGCTTCTTGCTCGTGCCTTTGCAGGCCTTGGCGGGGTTGGTCTTGCCTTCATTCGCCGCCCTGGCCATCGCTTTCACACAGCGGGAGAACTCGGTGCCCTGCTCACCTTTGACGTGTTTCTTGCTCGCGCCCTGTTCATTGCAGTAGCGGCCGTAGGCCTTCGCCTGGGCCGGGAGTCCCGCCTTGGGACCGGGCGTCGGGTTGCCGGGTTCCCCGGGCGTGTAGGTGGGGCCATGGCCGTTGCCATTGCCGTAGGGCGGGTCCCCTTCATGCGGGTTGGCCGCCAGCGCGGGCGCGGCGGTCAGCGCGAGAGCGCCGGTGATGACCGCGATCTTCAGCAGGTGCTTCATCATCTCGCCTCCTTCGACGTGTCCGCCGCGAGCGCTCTCGCGGCTCTTTACGCCTCTAGAACGGCGCCCTCCGTCGTTTGTAAGGCCCGATCGTCCGAAGGACGGACGCTCATTCGACGGTTTCGGGCTCTTCGCCCGCACCTGCTGCGTCGCCCTTGGCGGGACCTCCGGCCTTGCCGTTGCCGGAGGGTTCGGTTTCGGGGACTTCCATGGGGGGCGGTTCCTGCGGGCTCTTTCCGCTCCGGCCTTTGGTATGGGAGGGCTGGGATGTTGGAGTGGGCGCAGCGTGGCCCTTCGCGGCCCCACGCGGCGTGCCCGGCGACCCGTTCCCGTGGGGGGATTTGTGTTCAGCTGCGGTCTGCTGGCCGTGGCTCGAGCTCGGCGGCAGCCCGGGGGACTTGCCCTGGTGCTGGCCCTTGGCGTTCTTCTTTGCCTTGCCCGCCCCGGCGTGCGTTCCGTGGGGGCTCGTGGAACCCGGCGTCGCCCGATCCCCCTGAACGCCGCCGCCGACAGGGGTCGCGGCGGCCGCCTCCACCTTCTGACCGGGCCCGGTACCGGGGGAGTGACGGTCGGCGGCGTCCGAACGATGGGAGGCGGAGCGCTCTGACCTATCCGTCGCCTCCGCCTTGACGACTCGGCTCGCTGACCGATGCGCCGGTGTCGGCTGCGAGCTCTTGACGGCTGGGGTCCGATCGCCTCCGATCGGGACGTGAATCAGCCCGCCGCGGTCGGCGGCCGTCGTCCCGATCGCGGCCACCACCGCACAGGTGGCGGCGGTCTTGACGGCCGTTGAGCCCAGAAGGGCCTTGCCCGCTCCGGCGCCGGCGGCGCCGGCGAGCCCGCCACCCGCCGCGCCCGAGCCGGCGCCGAGAGCCCCCTGCAGCAACGCTGCCGACACGGCCACCGGCAGCGGTGAGATCGCCTTCAGGTCGCCCCGCCGCCTCGCGATCGAGTCCGCGAATGCGCGGCACTCCGTGCAGGACCGCAGATGGGCCTGGATCTCGCGACGACGCGTCACCCTGCCGTCAGCTTCGGATACCTCCCAGATCACCCGCTCGCAGGTCATCTCACGGCCGACTTCCATCTGGCGCAGGCTCACCCTGGCCTCGTAGACCGTCTGCCGCGCGGTGCCGGCTGAGGTCTCCAGCGCGGACCCGATCTCGGCGAACTCGAGGTCCTCGAGCTCGCGCATCACCAGTGCCGCCCGCTGCCGCTCCGGCAGCTCGCCGAGGTCCTCGATCAGCCTGCCGAGCCGCGCCCTCGCGTCCACCGTGTCGGCGAGTTCTGGTCCGCCGGCGACGTCGTCGGGCTCGACCGCCGTCGTCTCCCGGCGGCGCCGGATCGTGTCGATCGACTCGTTGCGGGCGATCCGGTAGATCCAGGGCCGCAGTCTGATCTTCCGCCGCTCGCCCGGCAGGGCCCGCAGCAGCTTGACCATCGTGCTCTGCAGGGCGTCCTCGGCGTCCTGCGGGCTGCCGACCAGCATCAGGCAGAACCGGTAGAGGTCCTGGTGGTAGCGCTCGAAGATCGCCTCGAACGCGCGCTGGTCGCCCCTCTTCGCGCGTCTCACGAGGCGCTCGTCCGACTGCAGCCGCCCCATGCCGGTGCGGGCGCCCGCGGGCGCCGTGGCAACCGCCTCCTTCATATGAGCTCGGTGTCGGCATCGATTTGCATCCAGTCAAGGTTAAGACGGCATCACCCAGGAAACGACCGTCGCGGCCGGATGTAAGGCCCGACTCCCGGTCACTTAGGCTCCCAATCTGTGAAGGCCCAGGAGATACGCGACACCTACCTCTCGTTCTTCGAGGAGCGGGGCCACAGGATCGTGCCCTCCGCCTCGCTGGTCCCCTCGGTCCACGACCCCTCGGTGCTGCTGACCACCGCCGGGATGCAGCCGTTCAAGCCCTACTTCCTGGGCCGTGAGGAGCCGCCGGCGCCGCGCCTGGCCGACGTCCAGAAATGCTTCCGCACGACCGACGTCGAGGAGGTCGGCAAGACCGCCCGGCATCTCACCTTCTTCGAGATGCTCGGGAACTGGAGCTTCGGCGACTACTTCAAGGCGGAGTCGATCCCCTGGGGGTGGGAGCTCTCGACCGAGGGCTTCGGAATGGACCCCGAGCGGATCTGGGCCACCGTCTTCGGCGGCGACGAGGAGCTGGGCCTCGGCCCCGACCAGGAGGCGATCGAGATCTGGCGCTCGGTCGGGATGCCCGAGGAGCGGATCGTCCTGCTCGGCCGCGCCGACAACTTCTGGCAGGCGGGCCCGACCGGCCCCTGCGGCCCCTGCTCGGAGCTATACCTCGACCGCGGCGAGGACTTCGGCGGCCCCGACGACCGTCCCGGCGACGACACCGACCGCTTCCTCGAGTTCTGGAACCACGTCTTCATGACCTACGACCTCACCGAGGGTGGCGTGGTGACCGAGCTACCGATGCGAAACATCGACACCGGCATGGGCCTCGACCGGATGGCGGCGATCCTCCAGGACGTCCCCTCGGTCTTCGAGACCGACCTGATCCGCCCCCTGATCGACCTCGCCGAGGAGCTCTCGGGCCGGGCCTACTCGGAGGGCGGCGCAGTCACCCGGGCGATGCGGATCGTCGCCGACCACTCGCGCGGGGCAGCGTTCCTGATCGCCGACGGAGTCGTGCCCTCAAACGAAGACCGCGGCTACATCCTGCGGCGGATCATGCGCCGGGCGATCCAGCAGGGCCGCACCCTCGGCCTCGAGGCGCCATGGCTGGGCCGGTTCGCCGAGCGGACGATCGAGGTCATGTCCGACGCTTACCCGGAGCTGGCCGCCGAGCGCGAGACGATCGCCCGCTGGGTCGGCGACGAGGAGGAGAGTTTCGGCCGCACCCTCGAGCGCGGCACCGAGCTGCTCGAGCAGCTGGTGTCGGCCGCGAAGGAGGAGGGGACCTCCTGGATCGATGCCGAGGACGCCTTCAAGCTGCACGACACCTACGGCTTCCCATTTGACCTGACCAAGGAGCTGCTCGCCGAACGCGGCCTCGCGGTCGACGACGCCGGCTTCGAGGAGCTGATGGACGAGCAGCGCGAGCGGGCCCGGACCGGCGCCGCGACCGCCCACGGCTCCGAGGACCGCCACGAGCGGGTGATCGCGTTCGCCTCGGAGGCCGAGCCGACCCGGTTCGTCGGCTACGAGACGCTGCGGGCGACGACCGGCGTGGCCGCCGTCGCGGCCGATGACGGCGGGGCATTGGTCAAGCTCGAGGAGAGCCCGTTCTACGCCGAGGGCGGTGGCCAGGTCGCCGACTCCGGGGTACTGCGCTGGGACGGGGAGGAGGCCGAGGTCATCGACGTCTACCGCGTCGGCGAGGACCAGGTACTCGAGGTGAAAGGAAGCGGTCCCTGGACGTCCGTGGAGGCCCTTGTCGACCACGAGGCCCGACACGCGACGATGCGAAATCACACCGCGACCCACCTCCTGCACGCGGCGCTCCGCGAGCGACTCGGCGACCACGTCCGCCAGGCCGGCTCCGCGGTCCGCCCCGACAAGCTGCGGTTCGACTTCACCCACGGCAAGGCGCTGGACCACGAGGACATCGAGGCGATCGAGGACCGGGTCAACGGCTGGATCAAGGCGAGCCGCCCGGTCCGATGGCTGGAGATGGAGCGCGGGGAGGCCGAAAAGCTCGGGGCGATGGCGCTGTTCGGCGAGAAATACGGCGAGTGGGTCCGGGTCGTCGAGGTCGACGGCGTCTCCCGCGAGCTCTGCGGCGGCACCCACGTCGCCAACACCGCCGAGATCGGGATCTTCAAGATCGCCTCCGAGGGCTCGAGCGCGGCCAATGTGCGCCGGATCGAGGCCCTGAGCGGCCCGGCGGCGATCGACTGGTTCCGCGAGCGCGAGGACCGGCTGCGCGAGGTCGGCGAGTTGCTCGGCGCTCCCCAGGACCCGCTGACGGGCGCTCGCCGGGCTGCCGACCGGCTGCGCGAGGCGGGGGAGGGCGCCAAACAGGCAGCGAAGCAGCAGCTCGGCGAGGAGGCCGAGCGACTGGCCGCCGAGGCGTCGGCAATCGACGGCCTGGAGGTTCTCACCGCCCGCGCCTCCCTCGCCGACCAGAGGGCCCTGCTCGACCTCGCCGGCCGGATCCAGGGGAAGCTGGGGGAGGAGACGGCAATCGTCCTCGGCGGCGCCGAGGGTGAGAAGGTCACGCTGATCGCGCTGGTCTCCAAGCCCGCGGTCGCAAGGGGGGTCTCCGCGGCAGATGTCGTCGCCGAGGCCGCGCCGGTCGTCGGCGGCGGCGGCGGCGGTCGCGAGGGGATGGCCCAGGCCGGCGGCCGCGATCCCGCCAAGCTCGACGACGCGCTCGGCGCCGCCCGGGCCGCGATCGAGCGGGCACTGGGGTAGCGATGCGGGTGCTCGCCCTCGACCACGGAACCGCCCGAATCGGCTGCGCGCTCTCGGACCCGAGCGGGACCCTGGCGACGCCGCTGCCGGTGATCGAGCCTCCCAACCCCCGGGCGGTCACCGAGCTCGTCGCCGAGTACGGGGTCGAGCGCGTCGTCGTCGGCCTGCCGCTGCACCTCAACGGGAGCGAGGGGACACAGGCAGCGCTGACCCGGACCTTCTGCGGCGAACTCGAGGCGATGCTGGATATCCCGGTAGAGACATACGACGAGCGGCTGACGACGCGGATGGCGGAGGCGAGCAGGCGCGAGGGCGCGGCCGCGGCCGCCGACTCACTCGCGGCCGCGCACCTCCTACAGGCCTACCTCGCCGCGCAGGAAGCGAGTGCCGATGGGGAGACCGGCGATGAGTGAGGACTGGCGCGGGGAGGACCCCTTCGGCGCGGAGGACCCGGCGGCCGCCGAGCGTGAGGCGCGCCGCCGAGAGCGCGAGGAGCGCCGCCGCAAGCGCGAAGAGAAGGAGGCGAAGAGCCGCAAGCCCGAGCCGGTTGCGGCGAAACCGACAGCGCCGGAGCCGCCACCTTCTCCGCGGACGGCCGAGGAGGAGTTCTGGGATGAAGAGCCGGCCGCCACCGAGCCGGCGCAGGGGCCGCCTCAGGCTCCACCACCACCACCCGGCCCGAAGCGTCCGCGACGCTCCCCCTGGGGCCTGATCCTGACGGCGATCGCCGTCATCGCGGCGATCGGCCTCGTCGTCGTCATCTACGCTTACGCGACCCGCGACGAACCGCCCCCGCCGGAACCGGTGCGGACGATCATGGCGACCGTCCCCGAGGGCTACAGCCGCTCGCAGACCGCGCAGCTCACCCGCGAACTCAAGCTGCGGGGCGACTACGAGAAGGCGACGATCAGCTCGCCCTACCTCGACCCCGCCGAATACGGTGGCAAGGGCGCGAAGAACCTCGAGGGCTTCCTCTTCCCGGACACCTTCGAACTGAACGTCCACGCGCCGGTCGGCGATCTCGTCCGCGATCAGCTGCAGGACTTCAAGCGACGCATAGGGGGCGTCGATATGTCCTATGCGAAGTCGAAGAACCTGACCGTCTACGACGTGGTGACGATCGCCTCGATGGTCGAGGAGGAGGCACAGTTGGACAGCGAGCGGAAGCTGATCGCGGCGGTGATCTACAACCGGCTCCGTGAGGGGATCCCGCTCGGGATCGACGCCACAACTCGGTTTGCCAACGACAACTACACCGAGCCGCTGACCGAATCCGAACTGGCGACCGACTCCCCCTACAACACCCGGGTCAACGCGGGCTTGCCGCCGGGCCCGATCTCGAGCCCCGGCCTGGCCTCGATCGAAGCGGCGGCGCGCCCAGCGAAGGTCGACTACCTCTACTACGTCGTCAAGCCGGGGACCTGCGGCGAGCACTCCTTCTCCTCGACCGACGCCGAATTCCAGGCCGACGTCGCCCGCTACAACGAAGCCCGCGAAGCGGCCGGCGGCAAGTCGCCGGACAGTTGCGGGTGAGCCGGCGATGTCGCGGCTAGCCGTCCTCGGCCACCCGGTGGCGCACTCGCGCTCCCCGGCGATGCACGCGGCCGCCCTCGCCGAGCTCGGCCTCGCCGACGATTGGACCTATGAGGCGATCGACGTCGCCCCCGACGCATTCGAGGCGCTCGTCCACAGGATGGCCGGCCAGGGGTTCGCCGGCGCCAACGTGACCGTCCCGCACAAGGGCGCGGCGCTGACGGTCGCCGACAACCCCTCCGAGACCGCCCGCGAGATCGGCGCCGCCAACACCCTCAGCTTCGTCGACGGCGAGGTCAACGCCGACAACACCGACGCGCCCGGCCTGCTCGACGCCCTGCCCGATCCGCCAGACGGGCGCCGGGTACTGGTCCTCGGAGCTGGGGGCGCAGCACGCGCCGTGGTCTGGGCACTGGTTCGCGAGGGGGCCGAGGTAGAGGTCTGGAACCGAACCAAGCTCCGCTCGGCCAACCTCTGTTCCGAGCTCGGGGGGCGGCCGGTCGAGGAGCCCGAACAGGCCGAGTACGAGGTGATAATCAACTCGACCGCGGTCGGGCTGCACGGCGAGCGCCCCTTCGAGGAGCTGCCGCTGCGAGCCGATGGCTTCTCCGCGGGCCAGACCGTGGTCGACATGGTCTACGGCGACGAGCCGACCGAGCTGCTGAGCGCTGCCGCCAAGGGTGGTGCGACGGTCGTCGACGGAATCGAGGTCCTCGTCCGCCAGGGCGTCCACTCGCTGCGGCTCTGGACCGGCAGCGAGCCGTCGGTCGAGGCGATGCGGGCCGCCGCGCGCAGCTGATCGGGCGCCTCCCGGCTATAGCCTTGAAGCAATGACCGTATTCCGCTTCACGACCGCGGGCGAGTCGCACGGGCCGGGGCTCGTCGCGATCGTCGAGGGCATTCCGGCCGGGCTCATGCTCGACCGCGAGGCACTCGACCGCGACATGGCACGGCGCCAGCTCGGCCACGGGCGCGGTGGCCGGATGAAGATCGAGACCGACGCGGTCGACGTCCGCTCCGGCGTCCGCCACGGGCAGACACTCGGCAGCCCGATCGCGATCCTCGTCGCCAACCGCGACTACGCTAACTGGGAGGAGCGGATGAACCCCTGGCCGGTTGAGGCGGCGGTCGACGAGGTCCACCTGCCCCGGCCCGGCCACGCCGATCTCGTCGGCTCCCAGAAATACGGCCACCCGGACATCCGCAACGTGCTCGAGCGAGCGAGCGCGCGGGAGACGGCCGCCCGCGTCGCCGCCGGCTCGATCGCCCGCGGCTTTCTCAGCGCGCTCGGAGTCAGCGTCCACAGCCACGTCACCCAGATCGCCTCCGTCCGCGCCGGTGAGCGCGAGGACCTGACGCCCGAGGACTTCGCCGCGGTCGACGAGGACCCGGTCCGCTGCCTCGACCCGGAGGCGAGCGCGGCGATGGTCGAGGAGATCAACCGCCTGCGGAAGGCGAACGAGAGCCTCGGCGGGACCTTCGAGGTACGCGCCTTCGGCCTCGTTCCCGGCCTCGGCTCCCACATCTCCTGGGAAGACCGCCTCGACGGCCGTCTGGCCGGCGCGGTCGCCTCGATCCAGTCGATCAAGGGCGTCGCGATCGGCGAAGCCTGGGACGTCGCCGGACGGCCGGGGTCCGAGGCCCACGACGAGATCTTCTGGTCGAAGGAGCGCGGCTACCACCGTGAGACCAACCACGCCGGCGGCCTCGAGGGCGGGATGACGAACGGCCAGCCGCTCTCGGTACGGGCGGCGATCAAGCCGATCTCGACCCTGACCAAGCCGCTGCGCTCGGTCGACACCGAGACGAAGGAGCCGGCGCAGGCGCTCCGCGAGCGGACCGACTCGACCGTGGTCCCGGCCGCCGCCGTCGTCGCCGAGGCGATGGTCTGCCTGACCCTGGCCCGCTGCTACCGGGAAAAGTTCGGCGGCGACCACATCGACGACGTCCTCGCCGCGCTCGACGCCTACAAGACCCGCATCGACTGGCGTGGGTAGTCCTGCACTCACCCGGCCGCCGCGGACGCGGGAGCGAGCGAGCGAGATCACCGGTGATGACTAGCGCGAGCGAGCGGGAGCAGAGCAGGCGGCCGGATGATTCGGGGGCGGCCGGGCACACCTTGAAGCCGGCACTGGTCTTCATCGGGTTTATGGGGGCGGGCAAGAGCGCAGCCCTGAAGGCGGCGGCCGCGACGGGGCTGGAGGCGACCGAGACCGACGATCTGCTCGAGCGCGAGCTGGGCACGCCGATCGCCGAGTACTTCGAGAGCGACGGCGAGGCGGCGTTCAGGGAGCGCGAGGCCGAGGTCGTCGGCGCCCTGCTGGAGGAGGCGGATGGCGGCGCGATCGCGCTCGGCGGCGGCAGCGTCCTCTCCGACCGGGTCCGCGCGGCGCTCGACCGCCACACCGTGGTCTGGCTTCCCGTCGGCCCCGAGGACGCCTGGCAGCGGGTGTCCGGTGGCGAACGCCCGCTTGCCCGCGACGAATCCGAGTTCCACGCCCTCCACGCCGAGCGCGCGCACCTCTACGAGGAGCTCGCCGACGTCGTCGTCCTCTCGCGGACACCGCGCGGCACGGCAGCGGCGATCCCCGCGATCGCGACCCTCTCCGAGCTCCCGCCGGGGACGCGGCTGATCTGGGCGGAAAGCTCCTCGGGGGCCTACCCGATCTACATCGGCCAGGGACTGCTTGAGTCCGAGTGGTGGCCGCTGTCGAGCCGGCGCTTCTGCGTCACCGACTCGTCCGTCGGCCCGCTTTTCGCCGAGCGGCTCGAGCCGCTGGCGGCCCGGATCGAGGTCGACCCCGGCGAGGGCGCGAAGACGATGGCGGAGGCGGAGTCGGTCCTGCGCGAGCTGGCCCGCGCCGGGATGACGCGCGAGGACCACATCGTCGCCCTCGGCGGCGGCGTGGTCGGGGACCTGGCGGGGTTCTGCGCCCACACCTACCAGCGCGGGGTTCCGGTCGTCCAGGCTCCGACCACCCTCGTCGCCCAGGTCGACTCGGCCTACGGCGGCAAGACCGGCGTCGACCTCCCCGAGGGCAAGAACTACGCCGGCGCCTACCACCTGCCGGCGGCGGTGATCGCCGACACCGGGACCCTCGCAGGCCTGCCGCCGGAGGAGCTCGGCGCCGGCTTCGTCGAGGCGCTCAAGACGGGCCTACTGGCGGGCGGGTCGCTCTGGGATCGAGTCCGCTCGATCGATGCGATCGACCCGACCCGGCTCGACGACATCGTCTTCGCCTGCGCCCGCTACAAGTGCGAGGTCGTCGCCGCCGACGAGCGCGACTCCGGCCTCCGCGCCGCGCTCAATCTCGGCCACACCGTCGGGCACGCGATCGAGGCCGCGAGCGGCTACTCCCGCTACCGTCACGGCGAGGCGATTGGCCTCGGCCTGCTGGCAGCGCTGCGCCTCTCTGACGCCAACGACCTCCACGACGAGGTCGAGGCGATCCTGCGCCGGCGCGACCTCCCGGTCGCGCTGGCGCCGGAGGTCGAGGTCGACGCAGTCCTCGGGGCCCTCGAGCGCGACAAGAAGCGGACCGCCGACGGGGTCGCCTTCGTCCTGCTCTCAACGCCCGGCGAGCCGAGGGTCGGACAGCTCCTCGATCCGGCTAGGGTGCGAGCGGCCGTGGAGGAGTTGCTCGCATGACCGGCGCCCACAACCGCGTCGCCGTCCTGCACGGCGTCAACTTCGACATCCTCGACCGCCGCGATCCAGAGATCTACGGCGGCATCTCGCTCGACGAGCTGGAGCGGAAGATCGGCGCCTGGGCACATGAGATCGGCCTCGAGACGACCTTCTTCCAGACCAACTCGGAGGGTGAGTTCGTCGAGTTCCTGCACCGGCTGCCTGACCTCAGCGACGCGGTGGTGGTCAACGCCGGCGCCTGGACCCACTACAGCCGCGCGATCGCCGACGCACTCGAGGTCGCCGGGCTGCCGGCGGTCGAGGTCCACCTCTCGGACGTCGAGTCCCGCGACGACTGGCGCCGGGTCTCGGTCTTCGATGGCCTCGTCCTCGAGAAGATCGCCGGCAGGGGGCCCGAGGGCTACCGCGACGCGCTTGCCACCCTGGCGCGGGCGCTGGACCCATGAGCGCCGCCCGCGGCGAGCGCCTCGCTGGCCTCGTCACCGAGCGCGAGCTCGACCTCACCGTCATCACCCACCTCGTCAACGTCCGCTACCTGACCGGGTTCACCGGCACCAACGGCGTCTGCGTCTGCGGCCCCGAGACCCGCCTCTTCTTCACCGACTTTCGCTACACCGAGCGGGCCGAGGTCGAGGTCGAGGGCTGGGAGGTGATCACGATCGAGGACGACTGGCTGGGCGGGATCGCCGAGCGCCTGTCGGGCAAGGTCGGGTTCGAGGACGAGCACCTGGCGGTGCGCACCCTGAAGCGGCTCGAGGAGAAACTGCCCGACGGGGTCGAGCTTCTCGCCGCCGGAGGCGACGTCGAAAAGCTGCGGCGGGTCAAGGACCCGGCCGAGCTCGAGGCGATCGCCGCCGCCTCGGAGATGGCCGACGAGGTCTGGCGCTGGGCCCTCGAGCGCGGCCTCGGCGGCCGCCGAGAGCGCGACGTCGCTCGCGATGCCGAAGCCCGGATCCGCGAGTTGGGCGGCGACCCATCGTTCCCGGCGATCGTCGCCGCCGGAGTCAACGGGGCGTTGCCCCACGCCGAGCCCGGGGAGCACGAGATCGGCGAGGGTGAGCTGGTCGTATTCGACATGGGGGCGAAGCTCGACGGCTACTGCTCCGACGGCACCCGCACCTTCGCCGTCGGTGAGCCCGGGGAGGCGGCGCGCGAGGTCTACGAGGTCGTCCGCGAGGCCCAGCAGGCATCGCTGGACGCGGTCAGGGCGGGAATCGGCGGCGAGGCGCTCGACGAGGTCGCCCGCGAGATCATCGAGGCCGCCGGCCACGGCGAGCGCTTCGGCCACGGCCTCGGCCACGGTGTCGGCCTCGAGGTCCACGAGGGGCCTCGCGTCTCACGCCGCTCCGAGGACGTCCTCGCGGTGGGGGAAGTGGTGACGATCGAGCCCGGCGTTTACCTGCCCGGCGAGCTCGGGGTCAGGATCGAGGACCTCGTCGTCGTCACCGCCGACGGACACGACAACCTCAGCAGCCTGCCGAAAGACCTCCAGGTCGTTGACTAGCGGCTGAGGTCGACGCCCTCGACCAGGCTCTCGGCGAAGGCCGCGATCAGGGCGACCGTGGCCTCGACGTCGGCGAGGTCGACCATCTCAACCGGTGAGTGCATGTAGCGGAGGGGAATCGAGACGAGCCCGGTCGGGATCCCCGAGCGCGAGATCTGGATCGCGTCGGCATCGGTGCCGCTGCTGCGGCCGCTGGCCTCGATCGTGTGCTCGATCCCGGCTTCCTCGGCCGCCTCGACCATGAGCTCGAAGACCTTCGGCGAGAGGGTCGAGCCGCGCCCGATCACCGGGCCCGACCCGAGGGGGTGGCTGCCCAGCTGTTTCTCGTCCACGCCCGGAGCGTCGGTCGCATGAGTGACGTCGATCGCCACCGCGAGGTCCGGGCGAACCGTGAAGGCCGCGGTCCTCGCCCCGTTAAGCCCGATCTCCTCCTGAACCCCGGCCACCGCCGCAAAGCTGCCCCGCAGGGTGCCGCGCTCGTGGCAGCGGCGCAGCGCCTCGAGAGCGATGTAGGAGCCGAGCCGGTTGTCCATCGCCCGCGAGGCCAGCCGGCCACCGGCGAGCGCGACCGGCTCGGACGCGATCACGACCGGGTCGCCGACCCTGACCATTTCCGCCGCCTCGTCGCGATCGGCGGCGCCGACGTCGATGTGGAGGCCCTTCAGCTCGACCACCTTCTTGCGCTGGTCCGCCTCGAGAAGGTGGATCGGTTTGCGGCCGACGACGCCGGGGACGATCCCGTCGCGGGTGTGGATCTCGATCCGCTGGCCGACGAGGATCTGCGGATCCCAGCCGCCGATCGTCGTGAACCAGAGAAATCCCTGCTCGTCGATGTGGGTGATCGCGAGGCCGATCTCGTCGATGTGGCCGACGACGGCCAGGAGCGGGGCGCCCTCACCGACCGTGGCAATCGAGGAGCCGATCCCGTCGGTGCTGATCTCGGCGAAGGAGGCCTCCTCACGCCAGACCGCGGCCGCCGGCGCCTCGTGGCCGGATGGTGCTGCCGCGCGCAGCAGCTTGTCGAGCAGGGCGGGGGTCTCGGCCATCGGGTTCGGGAGTATGTCGGAGCAATTCGAATAGCGTTTGCCGGCATGAGCCGCCTTCGCGAACCGGTCGTCCTGGTCACCGGTGCATCCAGCGGCATCGGCGAGGCAACTGCCCGCCGCCTGGCGCGGGAGCCGGGAGCGAAGCTGGTACTCGTCGCGAGGCGCGAGGAGAGGCTGCGGGCACTGGCCGACTCGCTGCCCTGCCCGGCGACGTACGTCGCCGCCGACCTCACCGATGACGATGCGCCGTCGCGGGTGCGCGACCACGTCGCCGAGCACAACGACGGCAGGCTGACGCTGTTGGTCAACAACGCCGGCGGCTCCTGGCGTGCCAGCTTCGCCGAGGGTGGGCACGCGAACGCGCAGCGCCATATGGAGCTCAACTTCGACGCCGTCCTGCGCCTGACCGAGGCCCTGCTGCCGATCCTCCGCAGCTCGGCTCCGAGCGCGATCGTCAACGTCGCCAGCACCGCGGGCCGGGTCGCACGCGCCCGGACTGGCTCCTACTCGGCGAGCAAGTTCGCGTTGATCGGCTGGAACGACGCGCTCTATTCCGAGGAGCGCGGCAACGGCATCCACGTCGGCCTCGTGCTACCGGGATTCATCGCCACCGAGGGCTTCCCGGCCACCGAGTTGCGCGAGCGGGCCCTGACCCGCTGGATCGTCTCCAAACCCGAGAAGGTCGCCGAGGCGATCGTAGAGACCGGGCTCGAGGGGAAGGCGGAGCGCTACGTGCCGCGGGCCTACGCCCTCGCCGGGGTCGCCCGCATCGTCGCGCCCCGCCTGGTCCGCCGCGTGCTCGCCGGCGGTGGGGCCGCGGCGCTGACTACCAGCACCGGCGCCGAATCCTCGGACTGACCGCTCAGGTACCGCTGAAGCGGGAGGGAGTCAGTTTGCAGTAGTGGAAGGGGAAGATCGAGCTGACGTTGTTGGCGGCGTTGGCGCTCCGTTCGGCCCGGATCGCTTCGTGGTTGGCCTTGACCCGGTTGTCTTCCTTCAGCGCCTTGCCGATCTTGCCGAGGTTTTCCTGCACGGTGTCGAGGAACCCGAACCACTTGACGAGCCTCGCGTCGTCCGCCGGGGGACGGGTGACCGCTTCGAGCTGGGTGATCGTCTTGCCGAAGGCCGCCGAGGCCCGCATGAACTGATTTCCGGCCGGCGCCAGCTTCTCGGCTTTGACTTTGCCTCGCGCGCCCTTGAGGATCCGGGTGTTCGCTTCGGTGTTGGCCTGGCAGATCGGCTCGACCGCGGCGACATATTCGGTCCGGGTCGGTTCCGCCGGCAGGATCGGCGTCGCGGCATGGGCGACGCCCGCGAAAAGCATCGCGGCACCAAGCGCGGCGAGTATCCCCGGCGTTCCTCTCACAATTGCCCCTGCAGACATAGATTACGTAACACCGCAAATGGACGCGAGTACCCGCTATGCCGACTCGGGCGGTCTCAGCATCGCCTACCGGACCTTCGGCGAGGGCGAGATCGACCTCGCCCTCGTCCCCGGATTCGTCTCCCACGTCGAGCTGCTATGGGAGCACCCGACCACGGCCCGCTTCTTGCGCCGCCTTTCGTCCTTCGCCCGGGTGATCGCCTTCGACAAGCGAGGTCAGGGGCTCTCCGACCGCCCCGCCGCCCCGCCGACGCTCGAAAACTCGATGGACGACCTCCACTCCGTGCTCGACGCGGCGGAGAGCGAGAGGGCGGTCGTGTTCGGGATCTCCGAGGGCGGGCCGATGTCGATGCTGTTCGCGGCCACCCACCCGGAGCGGGTCTTGTCGCTGATCCTCTACGGGACCTACGCGAAGATGGTCGAGGGACCCGACTATCCGTCGGGCGTTCCGGACAGCGCGTTCGACCGCTGGGGCGAGCTGTTGCGCCGGGAGTGGGGCGGACCGATCGGCATTCCGATCTGGGCTCCCACGATGATCGGGGACATCGAGTTCGCCGAGTGGTGGGGGCGCCTGCTGCGACAGGGGACGAGCCCCGCGGGAGCGATCGCGCTGATCGACCTCTACCGCGAGATCGATGTGCGGGGAGTGCTTCCCAGCATCTCGGCGCCGACCCTGGTCGTGCATCGCAGCGGCGACAAGCTTGTCCGGGTCGATCAGGGCAGGTACCTCGCCGAGCACATCCCGGGCGCCAGCTACGTTGAGCTGCCGGGTGAGGATCACCTCGGCTGGGTCGGCGACCAGGACGCGATCCTCGACGAGGTCGAAGAGTTCCTGACCGGCCGCCAGCGGGGCCAGGAAGCCGAACGAGCGCTGGCGACGGTCCTCTTCACCGACATCGTCGGCTCGACGGAGAAGGCGGCCGAACTCGGTGACAAGCGCTGGCGAGACCTGCTCGCGAGCCACAACGAGATCGTCCGCCGCCAGCTCGAGATCCACCGCGGGCGCGAGGTGAAGACGATGGGCGACGGCTTCCTCGCCACCTTCGACGGCCCGGCGCGGGCAATCCGCTGCGCCGCGGCGGTACGCGACGAGCTGGCCGCGATCGGGATCCAGATCCGGGTCGGGATCCACACCGGCGAGGTCGAGCTGGTCGGCGACGACGTAAGCGGGATGGCGGTCAACATCGGCGCCAGGATCGGCGCCCTGGCCGACCCCGGCGAGCTGTTTGTCTCCAGCACCGTTCGCGAGCTCGTGGTCGGCTCCGGCCTCGAGTTCGACGACCGCGGGCCGCACACGCTGAAGGGCGCCCCCGGCGAGTGGCGCCTGTTTGCCGTGGCTTAGCTACCCTGGCGCCCGTGATTTCGACGAACCAGTTCAAGAACGGCTCCCACATCGAGATCGACGGGACCGTCTTCAAGATCATCGAGTTCCAGCACGTGAAGCCGGGCAAGGGAGGCGCCTTCGTCCGCACCAAGCTGCGCAAGATCGAGGACGGGTCGGTGCAGGACAAAACCTTCCGGGCGGGCGAGAAGTTCAGGCCCGTCCGGACCGAGTCGCGGAAGATGCAGTACCTCTACGACTCCGGCGACGCGGCGGTCTTCATGGACAACCGCGACTACGAGCAGATCGAGATCCCGGGCGAGTTGGCGGCCGACGCGAAGCGCTGGATGCTGCCCAACGACGAGGTAGACATCCTCTTCGTCGACGAACGGCCGACCGACGTCCAGGTGGCGAGCGCGGTCGAGATGAAGGTGACGACGACCGAGCCAGGGGTCAAGGGGGACACCGCCTCCGGCGGCGGCAGCAAGTCGGCCACCCTCGAGTCGGGGGTCACGGTCCAGGTCCCGCTCTTCATCGAAGAGGGCGAATCGGTCCGCGTCGACACCCGCACCGGCGAGTACGTCTCGCGCGCCTAACTGGCGCGCGCGGCAGAATAGACGGCATGCGCAGGTCCGACCAACGCCGCGATGCTGTTTTCGCCTGCTACCAGCACGACGTCACCGGGCGCCCGCTCGAGGACCTGCTCGCCGGGGCGCGCCCGTTCACACGGGAGCTGGCGCTTGGGGTCGAGTCCCACCGCGACGACCTCGATGCCGTGATCTCCCGCCACGCCAAGGGCTGGAACCTCGACCGGATCGCGCCGCTCGAGCGCAATGTGATGCGGGTGGCGCTGTATGAGATCGAGCACAGCGACGACGTTCCGACCGAGGTCGCGATCGACGAGGCGGTCAACATCGTCAAGGAGTACTGCGGCAGCGACGCGCCGAATTTCGTCAACGGGATCCTCGGCGCCGCGGTCCGCGAGGAGGTCCTGTGATCGAGGGCGGAGCGGACGAGGGGAGGCTGCAGGAGATCTCGGAGCGGCTGAGGGCGATCGCCGCCGAGCTCGAAGGCGATGTCGCCGACGATCTGCGAGCGGCAGAGCTTGCCCGCGAGGCTGCCGAGCTCTCCAACGAGGCGGTCGCCGAGGCCAACCGCCGCATCCGCGAGGCCGACAGCGAATCAAGTTGACCATCCGTTTCATGGACAACTTGATGCCCTGCCCGGTCGGCGCAACCTGATGTATCCGGAGGACCTGCGCACCCTGGTCGACGAGGAGCTCGAGCGGCTGCGGTTCTCGCAGTCGGAGCCAACCACCGCCGGCCTCGAGGAGGCGATGCGCTACTCGCTGCTCGCCGGCGGCAAGAGGGTGCGCCCTGTCCTGGCCCTCTCCACGGCCCGCGCCCTAGGGGCCGATCCGGAGCGGTTCCTGCCGGTCGCCGCGGCGATCGAGCTGATCCACACCTACTCGCTGATCCACGATGACCTGCCGGCGATGGACGACGATCAGCTCCGCCGGGGCCGGCCCACCTCGCATGTGAAATTCGGCGAGGACGTCGCGATCCTCGCCGGCGACGGCCTCTTCGCCGAGGCGATCCGGATCTTCTGCGAGCAGCCCGGGGACCCGGCCCGGGTCCTCGAGGCACTGCGCGAGCTGGCCGCGGCAACGGGGGTGGGGGGCATGGTCGGCGGTCAGTACGTCGATGTGACCGCCACCGAGCACGACGCCGAGGGACTGCGCGCCCTGCACGCACTCAAGACCGGCCGCCTGATCGCCGCGGCGGTGGGCGTCGTGCTGACCCTCGAGGGCGTCCGAGAACCTGAGACAATTCCCTATCGTCGATTTGCCGGCGAGCTCGGTGTCCTCTTCCAGATCGTCGACGACATTCTCGACGTGACCGGAAGTGACGAGCAACTCGGAAAGCCCCATGGAAGCGACGAGCGGCACGGAAAAGTCACATACGTCAGCCTTTTCGGGCTCGAGCGGGCGCGTGAGCTCGCCGCCGAGTCCCACGCAAAGGCAACCGAGTCCCTTGCGGAGGCCGATGGCGACACCGGTGACCTGAGTCGGGTCGCGGATTACATCTTCACCCGGAACGAATGAGCAAGAAGAACAAACGAGACGAGAGCCAGGAGGCCGAGCAGAATCTGCTCGAGTCGATCGACTCTCCGGCCGACCTCCACGGCCTCGACGACGCCCAGCTGCAGCAGGTTGCGCAGGAGATGCGCACATACATCATCGACACGATCGGTGAGATCGGCGGCCACTTCGGCGCCAACCTCGGCACCTGCGAGCTCGCCGTCGCGCTCCACAGCCTGCTCGACTCGCCGCGCGACAAGATCCTCTGGGACGTCGGCCACCAGGCCTACCCGCACAAGATCCTGACCGGGCGCCGCGATGCGCTGCCGACGATCCGAAAGTACGAAGGCCTGGCGCCGTTCTGCTCGATCTTCGAGTCCGAGCACGACATCATGGGCGCCGGCCATGCCTCAACCTCGATCGGCTACGGGGTCGGGCTGAAGGAGGCGATGCGCAAGGGGATCGGCGAGGACGGCAAGGTCGCGGCGGTGATCGGCGACGGGGCCCTGACCGGCGGCGTCGCCTATGAGGCCCTGCACGCGGCCGGGGGGCTGCAGACGCCGATCGTGATCGTCCTCAACGACAACGGGATGTCGATCTCTCCCAACGTCGGGGCGATCTCCGGCTACTTCAACCGGGTACGCCTCAACCCACGCCTCTACCACGCCCGCGAGGAGGTCGAGGACCGGCTGACGAAGCTGCCGCTCGGACTTGGCAAGCGGATCGAACGACTCGGACCCGAGATCAAGTCGGCGATCAAGGCCTACTGGGCGCCGGGGCTCTTCTTCGAGGAGCTCGACCTCGCCTACATCGGGGTGATCGACGGGCACGACGTGCGGGCTCTGCGCCGGGCACTCAGCGAGGCGTTCGAGGCCGAGCGCCCGGTCGTCGTCCACATCCACACCGTCAAGGGGAAGGGGTTCGCCCCTGCCGAGGAGGGCGGCCTCGAGGGGATGGAGAAATGGCACGCGGCGAAGCCGAAGTCGATAGTCGACGGGAAGCCCGCCGCACTTGTCGAGGTCCAGGAGTCCGATTCGCCTTCCGCGATCGCCCCCGAGCGGCTCGAGAAGCCGCCCGAGGCCGACGCCCCGCCCCAGTACACGCAGGTGTTCGCCGACGCGATGGTGCGCGAGGCGCGCCGCGACAACCGGGTGATCGGGATCACGGCGGCGATGGCGGGGGGGACCGGGCTGCAGAAGCTCGCCGAAGAGATACCCGAGCGCTACTACGACGTCGGGATCGCCGAGCAGAACGCGGTGCTGCTCGCCTCGGGGCTGGCGATCCAGGGCGCTAAGCCGGTCTGCGCGATCTACTCGACCTTCCTCCAGCGTGCCTACGACCAGGTGATCCACGACGTCTGCCTACAGGGGCTCGACGTCGTCTTCGCGATGGACAGGGCGGGCCTGGTCGGTGACGACGGCCCGACCCACCACGGCGCCTTCGACATCTCCTACATGCGGCCGCTGCCGAACATCGTCGTGATGGCGCCGCGCGACGAGGCGATGCTGGCCAACATGCTGCGGACCGCGATCGCCCACGAGGGCCCGGCTGCCCTGCGCTACCCGCGTGGCGCGGCGGAGGGCATCGAGATCCCGCGCCGGCCAGAGGAGATACCGATCGGCACCGGCGAGCTGCTCGAGAGCGGTGAGCGGGTGGCCCTGCTCGGCTACGGCTACGGCGTCACCGTCGCGCGCGATGCCGCCGAGATCCTCTCCGAACATGACCTGAAGCCGACCGTCGCCGATGCCCGGTTTGCGAAGCCGATCGACACCGAGCTGCTCGAGCGGCTTGCCCTCGGCCACGATCTGATCGTCACGATCGAGGAGGGCGTTCTGCCCGGCGGCTTCGGATCGGCGGCGCTCGAACACCTCGAGGACGCGTTCAGCGACCGGCCCGAGGAGCGGGCGCGCCTGCTTCGGATCGGCCTCCCGGACCGCTTCGTAACCCACGGCAAGCCGGCTCTTCTGCGTAAGGAAGTCGGCCTCACCGGGGCGGCGGTGGCCGAGCGGGTCCTCGCCGAGACGCGCTCCGGACAGCCCGCCCTGCGATAGCAATTCAGGAAGCTTGCACCAAAGCGCTCAATCGGCTAGCCTGCGCGAGCCTCTTGAAGGCATAGGAGCAGTTTCGTTGGGTTAACGAATCGTTTCTGGGGTTTTCAGGGAGAAGAGGCATGTATCTCTGTATATGCGGGTCCGTAGGGAAGCGGACCGCTTCCCGCGGCCGGCACTGCCGGCCGCGGCTCGTTGTGGGGGCTATGGGCTGCTCGGGGCGGGATCGCGGCGTAACAGCCACATCGCGATGCCGACCACCAGATAGGCGATCGAGACCGCGATGAAGAAGAACTTGATCGAGGCGAAGATCGTCGCCAGGACCGGGAAGGCGCTGCCGGCGCCGCCGAGCGTGAGCAGCAGGCAGATGTTCTCGAGCGCGTCGAATCCGGCCCCGATCGCGCCGAAGGCGAAGACCACGCCGCCGATCGCGGCGAGGCGACGCCAACCCCGCTCCCTGGCGCGATCGCGCACCGCCGCGAGGGCAAGCGTGAGGAAGGTCCCGTAGGCGGTCAGGAACCCGAAGTCGATCCAGAGCGACTCGCGGGCGGCGTCCTGGCCCTTGTCGCCCCATTCGGCCATGATCTTGTCGGCCCCGTCCTGGCCCCCGCTGACCTCGAAGGGGACGATCCCGGGCCCGCCGGTGTCCTTCATCCGCCCGTCCGAGGGCGACATCGCGAGCAACAGAAGCACGGTCGCGATGCCCGATGCGATCAGTCCCTGCCGGCGGCTCACGCCGGGATTATGCCCCGCGGGACAACAGAAAACGCCCCGCGGGGAGAGCGGGGCGTTTTCTGAATTACCTCAGGGAGAGAATGCGGCCCTCGCAGGGACGGTGCGGATGACCGCTGTTCCGGTGAGACACTACCCAGTTCTGTGTATTTAAACCGCGTTGTAGGATCGGCCCCGAACCAAAGGGCGATGAGACCCGCACGGGACCACCTCAGCTACTCCAACGTCATGGCCACCGTGGCGGTGTTCATCGCGCTCGGGAGCGGGACCTACGCCGCCATCCACCTGCCGAAGAACAGCGTCGGCGCCAAGCAGCTGAGAAAGAACTCGGTGACCAGCGTCAAGGTCAAGAACGGCTCTCTGACCCGGGCCGACCTGAAGGCCGGCACCATCCCTGCGGCAACCCAGGGGTCGAATGGGCACCTCTCGCACGAGGGCTGGCACGAAGTCGGCGCGGCCGGCGACACGGTGTTCTGCGGCTGCCCGGAGCCGATGAACGTTCTCGGGCCCACGGCTGAACTGGGGCCGGAATACCAGGGCGCTGTGATTCCGCACGCCAACGTCGACAGCTTTGACGGCGTCAGCTTCCCAGCAGAAGCCTGACGCGACCTAATGGCTGACGATCACCTGGGCGTAGACGCCGCAGGGAGTCGGCGCGTCGCTGACCATCGACATATCGAGCGTCGCGATCGTCGCCGGTGTGCCGCGGGTGGCGACTTTCATCCGGATCGCCGTGAAGGTTTCGTTCCCGTCGGAAACTTTGTCGCCGTTAGGGACTGACGTGAAGTCGATGCCTTCCCCGTATTCGAGGGTCTGGTCCATGGTTCCGCCGGATCGGTTGTTGACCGAGAACGTGGACTTGGGTTTGGTCGCTCCCATCACGCAGTTCACGGAGAGGAATCCGATCCCCGGGAGGGACAACAACTGAACGTCATCCCCGATCTGGAGATCGCGCCTCGCGCTGAGCACTTCGCCATTGCCCTGAGCAAATGCGCTTGCCGCCTTCCCCTGCAGCGTCGCGGCGTCTCCAGCCGTTGCGGCGTGGCTCGCGTTGGGAACGGTGCCCAGTGAATTGAGGTTGACCTTTGATCCCGTCACCGCCCCATTCTTGATCTTTGGGGTCGTCACCGCATTCTTCTTCAGTTGCCGCGGGCCGACGCTGTTCTTCTGGAGTTGAGAGGCCGCCAGGGCGGTCGCGCCACCGAGGAGGAGGAAGACGGCCAGCGTCGACATCACGTTCGCGTATGTGAGGTGGCGGCGGATCGGCTTCAGCCTAACGCGGGTGCTCTGGATTGCTTCGACAACAGAAACGCCCCGCCGGGGAAGCGAGGCGTTTCTGGGTTCCTTTAGGGAGAGTGGAGCAGACCGCGCGGGGGGCGGAGACCCGCTCCAATAAGCAATACGGAAGCCGGCCCACTTTGGATCAATCCGCTGCCCGAAGGAATGGCAAGAGGTGGGACTAGACTGGCGCAACATGCTCAATGCAGAGCGAGCGCGAGAGGCCCTTCGCGAAGTCTTCACGGGCGATCATGCAGACCTCGCCGACTACTACGCCCCGAACTTCGCGGACCACGTCAACCGAATGGAGTTCCGGGGAATCGAGAGTATTCCCATCTCCTCGGCGCTACCCCGGCGCCTTTGTCCAGACCTCAGCGTGGAATTCGACCGGCAAGTTGCCGAGGGCGATCTGGTCGCGACCTACTGGACGCTGAGAGGGACCTACCGGGGACGATCCGTCCGATTCGCGGGCGTATCCACGCACCGCTTTCAGGGCGAGAAGATCGCCGAGAGCTGGGATGTGGCAGACAGCATCGAGACCTTCCGCCAGCTCGGGGTCTGGCGTTCGGTCTTCGTGCTTCTCACTCAGTGGCGTGTTATGTGGGATCTGCGCCGAGCCGAGAAGGCACCCCTGTAGGGCGTGGTGCCCAACAGAAAATGCCCCCGCCGGGGAGGCGAGGCGTTTCTGGGGTTCCTACAGGGAGGAGAGATCGAGCCGGTTGTTTCGGGGGCTGACTGCGGCACGGGACGGCGGGAGTCGACACGAAAACCGGACCGGGACGGCTTCTTGCCCGCTCCCGTCCCTGAACAGGTGACCTCAAGGTGCGAAATAGCTCGCATTCGGCAGCTTGATCGCAAGCAGCGCGGTGGTCACGCGGTGTGGGACGTGGCGCGGTCAATCGCCGCGCGCACGGGGGGACAGCTGTCGATCAGGCGCTGCGCTGCGGAGAGCAGGCTGTTGTCCTTGAGCAGCATCGCGGCAAAGGCTTCCTGGCGCTCCTGATTCAGCTCGCTCAGGGCCCGTCCCACCCTGACGACGCTGTCGTCGCCGAGGGCGTCGACCAGATAGACGGTCTCTGGGATGAGGTCGCACTCCCCTGCAGCAATGAGTAGCTCTCGCAGCTTCTCATCGTCGAGGAGACCCTGGATCTCGTCCAGCCGGGACCGATTCTCCAACAGGAACCCCACGCGCGCCAGGGCCTCACCGTCGAGCATGTCAATCACTTGGATCAGGGCGTCGCGCCCGATGCGGTCCCCGAACGCTCCCATGGTCACCCAGTCCTGTCGTTCGGCCAGGACCCGGGTCACCTCCACGACCTTTGCAGCGTCGATCCGGTCGAGCAGCGAGCCGACGGAGCGGAGGTCGATGACGGCGGCCACATCGGCGACGAAGTCCGCCGGAAGCCGGCTGGCGAAGTCCGCGAGCTCCTCGGCGGTCAGCAGGCTGGCCGCGCGGCCACTGAGCTGAGCCCCGAGGGCATGCTCAGTAAACCCTGCCGCCACGCGGCTGGGCAGAAGGCGACCGAGAGCGACAATCCGCTCGAAGTGCTCGCGACTCCCCGCAAGCAATCGGTCGGAGATGGAAGCTCGCAGCTCCCGCAACTCTCCTGGATCAGCCCCCTCTAGGAACGCTAGCTCTCGTGAGTCGATGCTCAGCACGCGAGCGAGCTTGAGCAGCTCCGCGCGAGTCTCCATGGACGTGGTCATATCCCCAGCACCTTTCGCGTGATGCCGCGCAGCACCCGCGGAACGTGATCGAGCGCAGACCCCGTTGCCTCAGCGATCTCAGTTGCCTGACGCTCCTCGGCGTCCGCAGCAAGTGCCTCGATCCTCCCTATCGCTTCAGGGTGCAGGCCCGCGATGCCAGGCGGGATTTGAAGCTGCTCAGGATGGCTGTTCGTGGTTCACCTCCGAAACAGCGTGAGGCACCCAACGTAAACGGCGGCGCCTATCGGGGCAGTGCTCGACTCGGTGCAGAATAGCCGCCGGGTAGGCGGCCGATCCGAATTTCGGCTCCATAAGGGCGCCAACAACAGAAAACGCCCCGCCGGGGAGGCGAGGCGTTTCTGGGGTTACTACAGGGAGGAGAGATATGTATCTCTATATATGTGGATCGATGGGAGGTAGGTGGGCCCTTAACGCGTCGCGGGAGCTCATCAAGGGAGTTCGATGGGCACCGTATGGGCGACGCCAGACCCAACCGGGAAGTTCTTCTAAAGCAAACCTTTCATCGGTCCTCGTCTGCGAATCCTTGAATCAGAATACGAACATATGTGCGGTTTATGTGTGAGCCGAGTCACAGAGCTCTCCTCTGGTCCCATGCTGAGCCATGTCGAGGAACGTATTACCCAATTCTAAGGACTAGCTAACCGCAGCGCAAGGGGCAACTAAAAGCGGCCGGAATCCCTGCATCTGAGCGAGTTCCCAGTACCGTTGCAGCGGTGAAGAAGGCCCGAATCGACGCTGTGCTGGCCGAGCGAGGCCTTTTTCCGTCCCGCACAGCGGCCGCCGCCGCCGTTCGTGCCGGCGCCGTTCGCGTCGGCGGTGACGGCCCGGTGGCGCTGCGCCCAAGCCAGCTCGTCGAGCCCGATGCCGAGCTGGTGGTCGATTCGGGCCCCGCCTTCGTCTCCCGCGGCGGCATCAAGCTCGACAACGGGGTGAGCACGCTCGGCATCGAAGTCGCCGGTCGCGACTGCCTCGATGTCGGCGCCTCGACCGGCGGCTTCACCGACTGTCTGCTCCAACGTGGCGCGGCGCGGGTGATCGCGCTCGACGTCGCCTACGGGCAAATCGACGCGCGTCTGCGAGAGGATCCGCGCGTGACCGTGATCGAGCGCCTCAACTCCCGCGGCCTCGAACCCTCGGACCTACCGTTCGTGCCCGACCTGGCGACGGTGGACGTCTCCTTCATCTCGCTGACCAAGATCCTGCCGGCGGTTGCCGCCTGCATCGAGGACGGGGGCGAGGTCCTGGCGATGGTCAAGCCGCAGTTCGAGCTCGGCCGCGAGCGGGTCGGCAGGGGCGTCGTCCGCGACCCGGCCGACCGGCGCGAGGCGATCCTCACCGTCGCCCGCGCGGCCGAGGACCTTGGCCTGCCGGTCCGCGGCTTCGCCTCGTCGGGGCTGGCCGGGCCGAAGGGGAACCTCGAGACCTTCGTCTGGTGCGGCGGTGACGGCGAGGTGGTCGCCGATCTCGAGGCTGCGATCATGGAGGTGGAACCGTGAGCAGGGCGACGGTCGCGGCGCTGATCACCCACCGGCACCCGCCGGCGACGAACGATGCGGTCGAGATCGCCATCGCCGCCGCCACCGCCGCCTCCTGCCGCCTGGTCGCGACCCCCGACGAGATCGCCAAGCACGGCGCCGCCGCGGAGGGAATCGAGGCGGTCGAGACGCTGCCGCACGACGCCGACCTCTGCATCGTCCTCGGCGGCGACGGCTCGATCCTCTACGCGCTGCGGTATTTCGCGCGGACCGGGGTCCCGGTCTTCGGGGTCAACTTCGGCACCGTCGGGTTCCTCGCGGCGGTCGAGCGCGACGGGGCGCGGGCGGGAATCGAACGCGCCCTTGCCGGCGAGGTCGAGACGGTCGACCTTCCCGGCCTCGAGATCGACGACCAGGGCGAGGTGAGGGTTGGCTTCAACGACATCAGCTTCATCCGCCGACCACAGGACCGCGTCGCCGAGCTCACCTACCGGATCGCGGGTGAGGTGGTCGGCGATGTCCGCTGCGACGGGCTGGTCGCCGCGACCCCGGCGGGCTCGACCGGCTACAACCTCGCCAACCAGGGTCCGATCCTCGCCTGGGGCGTCGAGGGGTACGCGGTCAGCTACATCTCGCCGCATTCGCTGACGGCGCGGGCGCTCGTCGTCGCCCCGGACGACGTCCTCCATGTCGGCAATGCCAAGGGGCGCGAGCCGGTCGATGTCTCCGTCGACGGGGGCCAGACCGGGACGCTCGGGCCCGGCGAGGAGCTCGAGGTCCGCTTCGCCAGAGACGCCGGCACCCTTGCCCAGTTGCCCGGCTCAAGCTTCTATCAGCGGATCCGCGAGAAGTTCGGTCACCTCGCCGTCTAGCCGACGAAAGCGTTTCTCTAGGGTTTGCCGAGCATGGAGCGCAAGTGGTGGACCCTCGTCCTGATCTCGATCGCGACGTTCATGTTGCTGCTGGACATCACGGTCGTCAATGTCGCGTTGCCGGACATCCGCGCCGACCTGAACGCGAGCCTCTCCAGCCTGCAATGGGTGGTCGACGCCTACTCGCTGATGCTGGCCTCGATCCTGCTCACGGCCGGCTCCCTCGGCGACCGGCTGGGTCGGCGGCGGGTCTTCACGATCGGCTTCGGGGTGTTCACCTTCGCCTCCTTCCTCTGCGGAATCGCCGGCGACCCGACGCTGCTCAACCTCGCCCGCGGCCTGCAGGGAGTCGGCGGCGCCGGCATGTTCGCCACCTCGCTGGCGCTGATCGGCCAGGAGTTCCACGGGAAAGACCGGGCCACGGCGTTCGGGGTCTGGGGAGCGACGATCGGAGGCGCGGTCGCGATCGGCCCGCTGGTCGGCGGTGTGATCACCGAGCACCTCGGTTGGGAGTGGATCTTCTTCGTCAACGTGCCGATCGGGCTGGTGGCGATCGCGCTGACCGAGCTGAAACTGGCCAACGTCGCCGCCCAGGACCCACAGCGAATCGATTTCCCCGGGCTGGTCAGCTTTTCACTGGCGCTGTTCCTGCTGATATTCGGTCTGATCCGCGGCAATCCCGAGGGGTGGGGGAGTCCGGTGATCGTCCTCTCGCTCGGCGGCGCGGTGGCACTGCTGCTCGCATTCGTGGTGATCGAGTCGCGCAGCAACCACCCGATGCTCGATCTGGCTCTTTTCCGCAACCCCGCCTTCAACGGGGTCTCGGCGGTCGCGTTCGGGCTCTCCGGCGGGATGTTCGCGATGTTCCTCTACCTGACGATCTACATGCAGGGCGTCCTCGGATACTCGCCCCTCGAGGCGGGGCTGCGGTTCCTGCCGCTCACCTTCCTCTCCTTCATCGCCTCTCCGATCGCCGGCACCCTCTCACACCGGATCCCGATTCGGGTCCTGCTCGGAGTAGGGCTCGCGACAGTCGGCGTCGGGCTACTGCTGATGCATGGGGTCAGCCCCGACTCCGAATGGACGACGCTCCTGGCCGGATTCCTGATCGCCGGCGTCGGGATCGGCATCACGAACCCCGGCATCGGCCAGGCGGCGATCGCCGTCGTCCCGATCGAGAAATCGGGGATGGGATCGGGCATCAACACGACCTTCCGCCAGGTCGGGATCGCCACCGGCGTGGCCGCGCTCGGCGCGATCTTCCAATCTCGAATCGACTCGAAGCTGGCCGAGGCCCTGCCCAATGCGCCGAACGGCTTCTCCGAACTCGTTGCCTCGGGCGGCACCACCGCCGCCACTGAAGCCGCTCCGCCCGGGTCGCGCGCCGAATACGCCCATGCCGCGACCGCGGCCTTCGTCAGCGGCTTCAACGAGATCATCCTGATCTCCGCCGCCCTCTCCTTCATCGGCGCCACCCTCGGCTTCTTCCTCGTCCGCTCGAGGCACTTCGTGCAGGCGACCTCATCCGAGGCCCAGCCCGCCGCCGAGCCCGCCCCCGCCTAGGACCCGCCGCAGCGGGTGCTAGACAGGGGATGTGCTCAGAGAGCTGCGGATCGAGAACCTGCTGTTGATCGAGAGGGCCGAGCTCCGCCTCGGCGCCGGCCTCAACGCGATCACCGGTGAGACCGGCGCCGGCAAGACGGTCCTCGCCCACTCGCTCGACCTCCTGATGGGCGGCAAGGCGCGCCCTCAAATCGTCCGGCCGGGCGCCGAGGAGGCATGGGTCGAGGGCAGCTTCGACCTCCCTGCGGGCCTGCTCGAGGGGCCCGAGATGGCCGAGCTCGCCGAACGACTGCCCGGCGGGGTCGAGGAGGTCGTGCTCGGACGGCGGGTCTCGGCCTCGGGTCGCACGGCGGCGTTCGTCGCAGGCCGTTCCGCCTCGGCGGCGGACCTGAAACTGCTCGGGGGCCGGCTGCTCGCCTTCTACGGACAGCACGAGCACCGCAAGTTGACGATCTCCTCGGCCCAGGCCGAGGTCCTCGATGGCTTCGCGGGAGCCGAGCACCTGGCGCTCCGCGACAGCTACCGCGAGTCCCATCGCGAGGCCCTCCGCCTCGAGGCCGAGCTGGCAGAGCTGCGCGAGCGCGACGGCTCGCGCGAGCGCGACCTCGATCTCTTCCGCTACGAGCTCTCCGAGATCGAGGCGGTGGCGCCCGACCCGGATGAGCTCGAGGCGCTCGAAGTCGAGCGCGAGCGGCTGCGCCACGCCGAGGGTCTGCGCGAGGCCGCCGCCGGCGCAGCCGAGGGGGCGACGGGGTCCGCCGACGGAGACGATGCCGGTGCTGCCGGCGCGATCGCCGCGGCCGAGGCGCTGCTCGACGGGGTCGGCGGCGTCGACCCCGCGCTGGACGCGATCGGCGAGCGCCTCAGCGCGCTCTCGGTCGAGCTCGGCGACGTCGCCGGCGAGCTGCGCTCCTACCTCGACGGGATCGACGCCGACCCCGAGCGGCTCGCCGCGATCGAGGAGCGGCTGGATGCGGTCGACCGCCTCACCCGCAAGCACGGTGGCGACATCGAGTCGGTTCTCGCCCACGCCGAGCATTGCCGCGCCGAGATCGAACGGCTCGAGTCCTCCGGAGTTCACACCGCCGAGCTCGAGGAGGCGCTCGCGAAGGCCACCGCGCGGCGGGCCAAGCAGGCGAAGCGCCTCAGCCGCGGCCGCAGCGACGCCGCCGGCCCCCTCGGCGAGCGGGTGGCGGCCGAGCTCGACCGCCTTGCGATGCCGGGGGCGACGCTCGAGGTCGTGCTCGAGTCGCATCCCGACGGCTTCGGTTCGAACGGAGCGGAGGGGATCGAGCTGCGCCTTGCGCCGAACCCGGGGATCGAGGCGGCGCCGCTCCGCGATGCCGCCTCGGGGGGCGAGCTGTCGCGAGTGATGCTGGCGCTGACCGGGCTCGGCGCCGGGGCGGGCGCGGGCACCCTGGTCTTCGATGAGATCGACGCCGGGATCGGCGGCAACACTGCAAGAACCGTCGGCGAGCGGCTCCGCGACCTCGGCGGGTCCAGACAGGTGCTCTGCATAACCCACCTCCCGCAGGTCGCCGCACTGGCATCGACACACTTCAGACTCGAGAAGGACCGCGGCGAGCCCGCCCGGGCGACAGTGCAGCAGCTCGACGGCGACGGTGTCGTCGAGGAGATCCGCCGGATGCTCGGCGGAGACGGCGCCGGTGGTGCCGCCGAGCGCCACGCACGCGAGCTGCTGGCCGCGGCCTGAGCCGCCTGCCCGAGGCGGGTAGTCTGAGCCGATGGCTACCGCCAGTCGCCGTCGATTTCCCTCGCTGCTATCGCGGCGCAACGGCGACTCCGCTGACGGGGCGGTCCGGGGCACGGCGAGGCTCGGCCGCCGCACCAAGTACCTGGTGAAGCGGCTCGGCCCCGGAGACGTTGCCGTTATCGACCACCTAAACATCGACCGAATCGCGGCCGAGGAGCTGATCGCGACCGGGGCGAGGGCGGTCCTCAACGCCTCGGAGTCGACCGACGGGCGCTACCCGAACGCCGGTCCGCTGATGCTGGCCCGGGCCGGCATCGTGCTCGTCGACCTCGCCGACGCAGACCCGTTCGAGGTCCTCGACGATGGTGACGCGCTGACGATCTTCGACGGCACGGTGAGCGTCGGCGGCGAGGTCGTCCTCCGCGGCAGCGAGCTCGGCGCCGAGGAGCTCGCACGCCGCTTCGATGAGCAGCGCGAGCGGGTCGACGAGGCGCTGGCCGAATTCGCCGAGAACACCGTCGCCCACGTCAGGATGGAGACCGACCTCCTCACCGACAGGATCGAGTTCCCGCCGACCCAGACGTCGTTCCGCGACCGCCAGGTCCTGATCGTCGTCCGCGGCGAGCGCCACCGGCGCGACCTCAAGGCCCTGCGCGCTTACATCCGCGACGTCCGCCCGGTCATCGTCGCCGTCGACGGCGCCGCCGACGGCGTCCTCGAAGAGGGGCTGAAGCCGGACCTGATCCTCGGCGACATGGACTCCGCGGGGGACGACGCGCTGCGGTGCGGCGCCGAGGTGATCGTCCACGCCTATCCCGATGGCCGCGCGCCCGGGCGCGACCGGCTGCTGGAGATCGGGATCGACCACACGATCGTCCCCGCCGCCGGCACCAGCGAGGACGTGGCGATGCTGATGGCCTACGAGAAGGGAGCCGACCTGATCGTCAGCGTCGGCGCCCACTTCAACCTGATCGAGTTCCTCGACCGCAAGCGGGGCGGGATGTCGTCGACCTTCCTCACCCGGCTGCGGATCGGCGAGAAGCTGGTCGACGCCAAGGGCGTCAGCCGCCTCTACAACCCCGGCACCGGGTTCGGCCCGGCGGCGCTCTTCCTCGCCGCGTTCGCGATCCTGCTGGCGATCGTCGTGATCGCCTCGCCGGCGCTCAGCGACCTGACCGAACTGGTCTGGCTGAAGATCAAGATTTGGCTGGGCATCTAGCCTTTCCAGGCTGATGGGCTATAGCGCGCGCTACCACGCGACCTCGCTGATCGCGATCTTCCTCGCCCTCGCGATCGGGGTCGTGATCGGCGCCGCCCTCGGCGGCGACACGATCGACAACACCCGCAAGGACCTCGAGCAGAGCCTGACCGGCAACCTCGAGGACGCCCGCAGCCACGCCGAGGAACTGAGCGTCGAACTCGGTCAGGCGAACGAATTCTCCGACGCGGTCTACCCGGTGCTGGTCCGCAACGACCTGCGCAAGATGCGGATCGGGGTGATCGCGATCGGCGGGCTTCCCGGCGAGATCTCGGGCGCGATCGACGACGCGCTGGGCCCTGCCGGCGGCAAGTTGGTCGCGGTCGGCGTCGTCCGCGAGCCGGTCGATCTGCGCTCGCTGGCCGGAGACCTCTCCAAGACCCGCTTCGCCGACCTCGAACGCAATCAGGACTCCCAGACCGAATTCGGGACCGGCGTCGGTCGCCAGCTGGTGCTCGGTGGCAACCTGCTCGAGCGGGTCCGAGGCCACCTTTTCTCGAGGGCAAGCGGCAACTTCCGCGCGCTCGACGGGGTGATCGTCATCCGCGACCAGCCGCAGGACATGGGTCCGGTCCAGCGCTCGACCGCGTCCAGGTTCGAAACGGCTCTGCTCGGTGGCGTCACCGCGACCAGGACCGCCGCCGTCGGGGTCGAGGCCTCTGACGCCGAACCGTCCTCGGTCTCCTTCTTCGGGGCAAACGACCTGGCCAGCGTCGACGACATCGACCAGAGCGCCGGCAGGCTCTCGACCGTCCTGGCGCTACTGGGTGCCGAGGGGAGCTTCGGGGTCAAGGGGTCCGCCGACCAGCTGCTCCCCGACCTGCTCGCCCCCCGCCAGAAGTGACCTGGGTCGGATTCCCGGTCGCGATCGCAGTCGCCCTGTTCGTCGTGCCGGCCGGGATCCGCGGCCTCCGCGATGCCGGGCTGACCCGCGAGAACTACCGAGGGGCAGCGCTCGCCTTCCCGCTCGGCGCGGTCCTCGCCACCGCGGCACTGGTCGCCCTGGCACCGCTCGCCTTCCTCAACGACCGCGGCGATCTCGACCTCCTCGATCCGGGATTGCGTCAATGGATGCCCTACCTGCTCGGCGTCGCCTTCCTCGGCTTCCTCGACGACTCGCTCGGGCGGGGCGAGGCCACAGACACGCCGCGCGGCTGGCGCGGGCACGCCCGGGCGCTGCGCGAAGGCAGCCTCTCCACCGGGGCGATCAAGGCGCTCGGGGCGCTGGCGCTCGCCGCCTACGTGGTGTCCGGTAGGGGGCTCGAATCGTGGCGCTACATCGCCGATGTCGCGCTCCTGATCCTCGCCACCAACGCTTTCAACCTGCTCGACATGCGTCCCGGCAGGGCGGAGAAGGGGCTGGCCCTGCTCGGCGCCGGCCTCTGCGTCGGCACCTGGACGATCGCTCCGCTGGAGCTGCTCGGGATCTTCGCCGGCCCGGTCCTCGTCGGCGCCTGGTTCACCCTGCGCGAGCGGGCGATGCTCGGCGACACCGGGTCCAACCTCCTCGGTGCGATCGGCGGCGTCTGGCTGCTGACCTCGCTGGGGGGCGAGGGTCGGCTGATCGCGCTGGCGCTCGTCGCCGCGCTGACAATCTACGGCGAGCTGCGCTCGATCTCGACGACGGTCGAGTCGGTTCCGCCATTGCGCTGGTTAGACTCGCTGGGCAGAGAATGAGCACCAGCAAAATCGATACGAGATTCATCTTCGTCACCGGCGGAGTGGTCTCGGCTCTCGGCAAGGGAATCGCCGCCTCCTCGATCGGACGCCTCCTCGTCTCCCGCGGCTACCGGGTCCAGCTGCAGAAGTTCGACCCCTACATCAATGTCGACCCTGGGACGATGAGCCCGTTCCAGCACGGCGAGGTGTTCGTCACCGAGGACGGGGCCGAGACCGATCTCGACCTCGGCCACTACGAGCGGTTCACCGACGAAAACACGTCGCGCGCCTCGAACGTCACCGCCGGCTCGGTCTACAACTCGGTGATCAAGCGCGAGCGCCGCGGCGACTACCTCGGCGCCACCGTCCAGGTGATCCCCCACATCACCGACGAGATCAAGAATCGGATCCTGATCGTCGCCGAGTCGCAGGCGGTCGACTTCGTGATCACCGAGATCGGCGGCACGGTCGGCGATATCGAGTCGTTGCCGTTCCTCGAGTCAATCCGCCAGCTCTACACCGACCTAGGCTCGAAGGGGAGCATGTTCGTCCACCTGACGCTCGTCCCCTACGTGGGGCACGCGGGTGAACTGAAGACAAAGCCGACTCAGCACTCGGTCAACGAGCTGCGCCGGATCGGAATCCAGCCGCACGCGCTGGTCTGCCGCTCCGAGGGCCGCCTCGACCGCGACATCCGCAACAAGATCGCGCTCTTCGCCAGCCTCCCGGTCGACGCAGTGATCTCCGCCCACGACGTCGACAACATCTACAAGGTGCCGCTCGTCTTCCGCGCCGAGGGCGTCGACGACCTTGTCCTCGACCATTTCGGGATGGAGGCGCAGGCCCCCGACCTCGCCGAGTGGGAAGCGATGGTGCGACGCGCCGACGCCGCCGAGGGCAAGGTCAGGATCGCGTTGGTCGGCAAGTACGTCGGCCTCGCCGACGCCTACAAGTCGGTGATCGAGGCGCTTGAGCACGGCGGCATCCACCACGGGGTGGAGGTCGACGTCGAGCTCGTCGACTCCGAGGACTTCGACCCTGAGCGGCTCGAGGGCGCCGACGGCGTCCTGATCCCCGGCGGCTTCGGCGAGCGCGGCATCGAGGGCAAGGTCTCGGCCGCGAAAATCGCCCGCGAGCGCTCGATCCCCTATCTCGGGATCTGCCTCGGGATGCAGATCGCCGTCGTCGAGTTCGCCCGCGCCAGGGCTGGGATGGAGGGCGCCAACTCCTCCGAGTTCGATCCCGAGACGCCGTACCCCGTGGTCGACCTCCTGCCCGAGCAGAAGGAGGTGTCGGAGATGGGCGGGACGATGCGGCTCGGCGCCGACCCGGTGAAACTCCACGACGGTACGAGGGCGCGCGATATCTACGGCGAGGCCGTGATCTACAAGCGCCACCGCCACCGTTACGAGGTAAACGTCCAGCTTCGCCGCCGGCTCGAAGACGAGGGGCTGGTCTCCGGCGGCACCTCCCCCGACGAGCGCCTCGTCGAGATGATCGAGTTGCCCGACCACCCGTTCTACGTCGCCTCCCAGTTCCATCCCGAGTTCAACTCGCGCCCGAACCGGCCCGAGCCCCTGTTCCGCGAGTTCGTCGGGGCAGCGGCCCGCCACGCCGGCGAGAAGCCGGCGGAAGGGGCGGAGCTCGACCGCGAGGATTCCTCGGTTGCCCATTAGTTCGTAGCCTTTCCCGCGTGGAGAGGCTGCACGAGAGGTTCGCCCGGCTCTGCGAGATCCGCAGCGTCACCGGCGAGGAGCGCGAGGTCGCCGACTCGCTGATCGCCGAGCTGCGGGCGATGGGGCTCGAGGTGAGCGAGGACGACGCCGGCGCGCCGGCGCGGGCCGGATCGGGAAACATCCTCGCCCGGCTACCGGGGCGCGGCGAGGGCTGGGCCATGTTCTGTGCTCACATCGACACCGTCCCGCACCCAGGTCAGATCGAGGTCGTCGAGCAGGACGGCGTCTTCCGCAGCCGCGGCGAGACGATCCTCGGCGCCGACAACAAGGCCGCGGTTGCGGTCTTCGTCGAGCTCGCGGCGCGGCACGCCTCCGAGCCGCCGCCGGTGGGGATCGAGCTGCTGCTGACCGTCGCCGAGGAGCAGGGCCTGCGGGGCGCCAAGCTGGTCGACCCGGCGACGCTTCGCTCCAACTGCGGCTTCATCCTCGACCACGCGAGCGCCGTCGGCGAGGTGATCACCAGCACCCCGACCCAGCAGCAGGTGATCGCCGAGTTCACCGGGGTTGAGGCGCATGCCGGGATCAACCCCGAGGACGGCAACAATGCGATCGCCGCCGCGTCGGCGGCGATCGCCCGGATGCAGCTCGGCCGCCTCGACGAGGGGACGACGGCGAACGTCGGCACGATCGAAGGCGGGACGGCGGGGAATGTCGTTCCCGGCCACTGCCGGATCGTCGCCGAGGCGCGCAGCATCGACTCCGGGCGAGCGGCCGAGATCGCCGGGGAGATGGCCGAGGCATGCGCCTGGGGGGCGGGCGAGCACGGGTGCGACGTCGACGTCCAGGCCGAGGAGCTCTTCCGCGGCTACCAGCTGCCGAGCGCCTCGCGCTCGCTCGCCATCGCCGAGGCGGGAATGCGGCGAGCCGGGCTCGAGCCGGTCCGGACCGCGACCGGCGGCGGCAGCGACGTCAACGCACTGATCGCGAACGGGGTCGACTGCGTCCTGCTCGCCAACGGCACTGAGGGCCCGCACACACCCGATGAGTGCGTCGCCGCGCGCCACCTCGACGAGATGCTCGAGGTCTGCGAGGGGATCCTCGCCGAGGCCGCCGCGGCACCGGCGTGAGCGGCCGCCTCAAGCTGCGTCGCGGCGTCATCGTCGACGAGGACCCGCTCACCGTCGAGGTCGACGGCGAGCGACGGGGGGCGTGGGCGGACACCGCCCTGCTCGGTGAGATGCGGGCGGGCGACGAGGTCGTGGTCAATGTCGCCGCGCTCGACCTCGAACTCGGCTCGGGCGGCTTCGACATCGTCCACGTCAACCTGACCCGCGGCCTCGAAGGTGGGGTGGAGAAAGGCGAGCACGTGATGAAGCTCAACTACAGCTCTCTCCAGCATCCGGTCGAGCCGGTCGAGCGACCGCTCGAGGCCGCCGGCGCCGCCAACCTGGCGACACCGGTCCTCGTCCTGCCCCTCCACGGCCACCTGGCGCCGGCGGCCTGGGCCGCGAGCGAGGCCTCGCCGGGGATCCGAGTCGGCTACGTGCAGACCGGCGGCGGCGCACTCCCGGGGTCGTTCAGTCGCGATGCGGCTCAGCTACTCGATCGTGGCCTGCTCTGCGGTCACATCACGGCAGCCCCCGCTTACGGCGCCCCCGAGGAGGCGATCTCCGTCGCCGGCGGGCTCGACGCCGCCGCCAACCGCTTCGGCTGGGACGCGGTCCTCGCCGGGCCAGGGCCCGGGATCATCGGCTCCGAGACCCGCCTCGGCCACGGGGGGATCGCGGCGCTCGACACCGCCCACGCGGCGCTCGCGCTCGGGATGCCGACCCTGCTCTCGCCGCGGCTATCGAGCGCCGACGCCCGTCCACGCCACCGTGGTGTAAGCCACCACACGCTGACCGTGATGCAGCTACTGCTCGGCGCGGTCGAGGTACCGGTGCCGGCCGGCGAGGCGGTTCCGATCGCCGTCCTCGCCGAGGCCTCGGGCCGGCGCCACCGCCTGCGCGAGGTCGACGTCGACCTCGCCGGGTTCGCCGCCAGCGGCCTGCCGGCGAGGACGATGGGGCGCGGGATCGAGGACGACCCGCTGTTCTTCGCCGCCGCCCTCGCCGCGGGCGGCGCCTTGCGCGGCAAGGGATGAGCGCAATGCGCCAGAACGGGTCGTCATGGCCACCACACTGCGAGAGAACCCGGTCGCCGAGAAGCCGCCGATCGACCCGCGCTTCGAGAGCCTGATCCTCGACTTCCTCTCCTACCTCGAGCTCGAGCGAGGGCTCTCGCGCAACACGCTCAACGCGTATCGCACCGACCTCCACCAATTCGGCGAGTTCCTCTCCGCCCGTGAAATCGACGCGCTCACGATCCGGCCGGTCGAGATCTCCGACTTCCTCGCCGACCTTGCCACCGACAACGGCCGCCCCGCCTGCTCGGCGGCGACGGTGCACCGCAAGTCCGCCTGCCTGCGCTCCTTCTACAAGCACCTGCGCCGCGACGAGCTGATCGCCGACGACCCGACGATCGCGATCAGCACCCCGCGCCGGGCGAAGAAACTGCCGCACGTCCTCAACTACGCCGAGGTCCAAAAGCTGCTGGCGTCGCCGCGCGGAGACGAGCCGACGACCCTTCGCGACCGCGCCCTGCTCGAGGTGATGTACGCCTGCGGGCTGCGCGCCTCGGAGACGATCGGGCTCGACGTCACCGATGTCGACCTTCATGAGGGCTTCCTGCGGGCGCGGGGAAAGGGCTCGAAGGAACGGCTGGTGCCGCTCGGCCGCCAGGCGATCGCTGCGATCTCCGGCTACATGCGGGGCGGCCGGCCGAAGCTGGTCGGCGACCGCCACGAGGCGAAGCTCTTCCTCAACTTCCGCGGCGGCCCGCTGACCCGCCAGGGCCTCTACAAGATCGTCCAACGCCACGCCCGCGACGCGGGCCTCGCCGGCCAAATGAGCCCGCACACCCTGCGCCACAGCTTCGCCACCCACCTGCTCGCCGGGGGCTGCGACCTCCGCGCCGTGCAGGAGATGCTCGGCCACGCCGACATCGCGACGACCCAGATGTACACCCACCTCTCCGGCGAGCAGCTGAAGGACGTCTACTTCCGCTCGCACCCCCGCGCCAACGCCTGATGCGGTCGAGGTTAGGGCCGCATAGCGGCCCTAACCTCGACCGCATCGGTAGAACTGAGGGATGCCGGAGCTGCCCGAGGTCGAGACCGTCTGCCGCCAGCTCGAGCCCGAGATCGAGGGGCACCGGATCGAGCGGCTCGAGGTCTACGACGAGCGCTGGTCGCGACCGGTGCCGCCGCAGCGGCTGGGCGAGGCCGTTTCGGGGCGAACGATCGAGGGCCTGGGCCGCCGCGGCAAGTACCTGCTGCTGGCGCTCGACGGGGCGCGGACCCTGGTCATGCACCTGCGGATGACCGGCAACCTGGTCCTCGTCGACGGTGACCGCACGCTCGACCCGTCGGAGGGGATGCGGCTCTATGAGGGTGAGCGCAGCGCCGAGGAGCGCTTCCTCCGCGCCCGCTTCGCCCTCGACGACGGCCGCGAGCTCTGGTTCACCGACCCGCGCCGGTTCGGCGAGGCGTTCCTGATCGACGACTCCGAGCTCGATGCCCGCTTTGAGCGGCTCGGGGTCGAGCCGCTCTCGGAGGAATTCACGCCGGAGTTGCTGGGCGAGGTCGCCGCCGGGCGCACGGCGCCGTTGAAGTCGTTCCTCCTCGACCAGTCGCGGGTCGCCGGCGTCGGCAACATCTACGCCGACGAGGCCCTGTTCCGGGCGCGACTGCACCCGCTCTCGCCGGCGGGGTCTATGCGGCCCGAGCACCTCGTGGCATTGCACGCCGGGATCGTCGCCGCGCTCGAGGCCGGGATCGACGGCGGCGGAGCCTCGATCGATGACTTCCGAGACGGCCGCGGCGAGCGGGGGACGATGCAGGACGAGTTCCTGGTCCACACCCGCGAGGGAGAGGCCTGCCCGCGCTGCGGGGAGACGATCATGCGGATCGTCGTCGGTGGCCGCTCGACTTACTACTGCCCGGGCTGCCAGGTCCGATTGCGCCGCCGCCCGCGCCGCGCTCGGCGTCCGGCTCGTCGTTCAACGTAGATCGGTCATGCCCGGACAGACCCTGAAGACCGAGGCCGTCGTCCTCCGCAGCATCCGCTACGGCGAGGCCGACCGCATCCTCCACCTCTACTCGGTGCGATACGGCCGGATCGGGGCGATCGCGAAGGGGGCCAGGCGGCCGCGCTCGCGCTTCGGCGGCCGGCTCGAGCCGTTCTTCCGCCTCGACCTCCTGCTCCACGAAGGCCGCGGCGAGCTGCTGACCGTGACCGGCGTCTCGACCGTCGACGGCTACCCGCGCCTGCGCTCCTCCGGCCCGGCGCTGACCGCCGGCGCCCGCGCCTGCGACGCCGTCCTGCGGCTGCTCGACTCGGCCGAGCCGAACCCGCCCGCCTACAACCTGCTCTGCCGCTATCTGTCGATCCTCGACGGCCCCGACGGGGGGCGGGGGGCGGGGCTGGAGACGGCACTCTCGTTCCGGCTCAAGCTGGCACTGGCGGCCGGCTTCGCCCCTGAACTGGCCTCCTGCGCCCGCTGCGGCGAGGCCGAACACCTGACCGGCTTCTCGGGCGCCGCCGGGGGCGCCGTCTGCTCGGGCTGCGAGGCGGGCTCGTTCCCGCTCTCCGAGGAGGGACACAGGTTCATGGCCGAGGCGATCGCCCAGCCGCTGGCCGAGGCGCCGCCGGCCGAGGCGCCGGCCCTGCGCCAGGCGGAGCGGGCGATCACCGAGACGCTCGAGCACCATGCGCACGTGCAGCTCCGGCCCGCGGCCTGAGGGCCATAGGATCGGCACCGTGGTGGAGACGGCGACTCTCGAGGATCGGGTGCGGGCCTGGGAGGCCGAGTTCCTCTCCGCGCTGGGGACCCCGTCCTACCCGGCCCGGCGCCGCGTCGAGGAGCCCGACAGCCCGCTGCGGACCCCGTTCCAGCGCGACCGCGACCGGATCGTCCACTCGAAGGCGTTCCGCCGCCTCAAGCACAAGACGCAGGTCTTCATCGCCCCCGAGGGGGACCACTACCGGACCCGGCTGACCCACACCCTCGAGGCCTGTGGGATCGCCCGCACCGTCGCGCGGGCGCTCGGCCTCAACGAGGACCTGACCGAGGCGATCGGACTCGGCCACGACCTCGGCCACCCGCCCTTCGGCCACACCGGCGAGAGCGCCCTCGACGCCGCCCTCCGCGAGCGCTGCGACACCGGCTTCAAGCACAACGTTCACTCGCTGCGGGTCGTCGACGCCCTCGAGCGCGACGGCCATGGCCTCAACCTGACGGAGCAGGTCCGCGACGGGATCCTCAACCACACCGGGTCGGATCGGCCGGCGACTCAGGAGGGGAGGATCGTCAAGCTCGTCGACCGCGTCGCCTACATCAACCACGACATCGACGACGCGCTGCGGGCGGGGGTCCTGCACGAGGACGACCTGCCGGCGGCGGAGATCGAGCTGCTCGGCCCGACCGGTTCGGCGCGGATCGACACCCTCGTCCGCGACATCGTCGAGCGCTCGACCGAGGTCGGGGACATCGCCCAGAGCGAGGAGGTCGGCGGCGCGATGCTGCGGCTGCGGAAGTTCATGTTCGATGAGGTCTACCTCGGCGAGGCGGCCCTGCGCGAGCACGAGCGCGCGCACCGCACCCTGCGCGGCCTCTTCGACCACTACATGGAGCACCCCGATGAGGTCCCCGAGGGCGAGCCCGGCGCCGGCGACTGCCAGCGGGTTGCCGACTACATCGCCGGGATGACCGACCGCTACTGCATCGCCCGCTTCACCGAGCTGACCGTGCCTGAGGCGGCGAGGTTCTGATGGCTCTCATTTCCCCCGACAGCCTCGAGCGGGTCAAGCAGGCCGCCGACATCGTCGAGGTCGTCTCCGCCCACACCGACCTCAAGCGCCAGGGGGCGCGGATGGTCGGCCTCTGCCCGTTCCACGAGGAGCGGACCCCGTCGTTCTCGGTCGACCCGCAGGAGAAGCTCTACCACTGCTTCGGCTGCGGGGTCGGCGGCGACACGATCAAATTCGTCGAGGAGAAGGAGGGGCTCGGGTTCGCCGAGGCGGTCGAGCTGCTGGCCGACCGCTACGGGGTCGAGCTCGAGCGCGAGCGCGAGGACCCGCAGGCCGAGGCGCGTCGCGAGCAACGGCGCAGGCTCGGCGAGCTGCTCGACCGCACCGGGGCTTTCTACGCCAGCTATCTCTGGGACTCCGAGGAGGCGGGGAAGGCGCGCGCCTACCTCGCCGAGCGCGGCCTCGAGGAGGAGACCCTGCGGCTCTTTGGCGTCGGCTACGCGCCGAGCGCCTGGGACACGGTCCTGATCCGCGGCCAGCGGGCCGGCTTCGACGTCGCCCAGCTGCGGGCGGTCGGCCTCGCCCAGAAGGGGCGGGGGGGAGGCGAGTACGACCGCTTCCGGTCGCGGATCATGTTCCCGATCCGCGACCGTCGCGGCCGCACCTTCGGCTTCGGCGGGCGGGCGATGCGCTCAGACCAGGGCGCCAAGTACGTCAACACCGCCGAGACCGAGTTCTTCCACAAGAGCGAGATGCTCTACGGCATCGACCTCGCCAAGGCGGCGATCGCCAAGGCCGGCCGGGCGGTCGTCGTCGAGGGCTACACCGACGTCCTCGCCCTGCACCAGGCGGGGCTCGAGGAGGCGGTCGGCGTGATGGGGACCTCGATCACGACGAAACAGGTCGCGACGCTCTCCGGGATGGTCGAGGAGGTCATCCTCGCCCTCGACGCCGACTCGGCCGGGCAGGAGGCGATGCTGCGCACGCAGCAGGTCGCCGCCGACCGGCGGATGCGGCTGCGGGTCGCGGCGATGCCGCCGGGCGAGGACCCGGCGGATATGGTCGCCGCCGAGGGCGGAGCCGACCGCTTCCGCAAGCTCGTCGATGCCGCGGTCGAGCTGCCCGCGTTCCAGGTCGGGCTGGTCCTCGACCGGACCGACATGAGCTCACCGGCCGAGCGCGACCGGGCGCTGGCCGAGCTGGCGCCGATCCTCGCCACGATGGGGGAGGGAGCCAGTCGCAACGACCTGGTCCGGGTGGTCGCCGAGCGCCTCGAACTCGAGCCGGCGCTGGTGATGGGGCGGCTGACCGCGGCGCAGCCGCTGAGCGGCGGGGCGCAACCGGACCCCGACCCGAGGGCCGCGGTGCCGCAGCGGCCGCGCGGCGAGCTGACATCGCGCGAGCGTCGCGAGCGGTCGCTGCTGGCGATGTGCATCGCGCTGCCCGAGGAGGGCAAGGGTTACCTGGAGCGACTGAACGAGGGGCACCTCTCGAAGTTCGGCGCCCGCGCCGCGGCCTGGCTCGCCGACCACCTCGAGGACCCGGCATCGAACCTTCCCCGCGACGACGCCGAGCTCGCCGGCCTGATCACCGAGCTCGTGATCGTCGCCAACGACGAGCCCGCCTCGGCGGAATCGATGGAGCTCAACTTCATGCTGCTCGAGCAGGGCAGACTCGAGGCCGAGATTGCCGCCGCTGGCGAGGGCGACGATCCCGAGCGCCGCGCCGAGCTCAGCCGCGAGCGAGCGGCGCTTGTCGAGCAGATCGCCCGGGCCGAGCGGGTCGGTGGCTAACCGGTAAATTCTCCCGGGCCTTTCCGGGGTAGCTCAATCGGCAGAGCACTCGGCTGTTAACCGAGGGGTTGTGGGTTCGAGTCCCACCCCCGGAGCTTCGAGGTGGCCGCTACGCGGCCGCGTGGGCGCGGGCCAGCCCCTCGACGAGCTGGGCGCCGCGCTCGGCGCCGTCGTGCTCGCGGCCCCAGGCCGCGAGCTCTCCGGCGCGGATGGTGAAGGTGGGGTCGGAGAGGATCCGCTGGGCCGCCCAGCGCAGTGGTCCCGGCCGCGTCAGGCGCCGCGGCAGGGAGAGCCCGACCCCCGCCCAGGCCACCCGCATCGCGGTCTCGCTCATGTCGCCGGTGAACGGGCAGATCAGGAGCGGGGCGCCGGCGCCGAGCGCCCGGGCGACCGTGCCGTGGCCGCCGTGCGAGATGACCAGCGAGGCGGCGGGCATCAGCTGGCTGTAGCTAAGCCAGTCGACGAGGACCGCGTTGGCAGGGACCTCGATCGGGCTCTGGGGCATCACCCGGTTGGTCGTCGCCACCACGCGGACCGGCTCCTCGGCGAGCGCCGCCAGCGCAGTGCGCACGAGCTGGTTGCGCGAGTCGTGGGCGGTGCTCGGCGCAACGAGGACAAGCGGCGCGCCGCCCGGCGGCAGCTCGATGTCGGGGTGGGGCATCTCGAAGGTCATCGGCCCGGTCACCTCGACACCACCCGGCCAATTGCGCGGGTACTCGAGCTGGGGAAAGGTGCCGACCAGGGCGAGTTCGGGACTGATTCCCCCGTGGAAGCGCTCGATCGACGCCAGGCCGAGGCGCTCCCGCTGGATGTTCAGGTCCCGCCGGCCGTGCGCGAGCCCGATGTCGAGCAGGCGCTGGCCCTCGCGCCAGACCCGGCACCCGAGCCCGGTGCGCGGAGCCCGCAGACCGATCGCGAAGAACGGCAGGCCCGCCTCGACGGCGGGGTAGAGGTGGGGGATGAGCGTCGCCCGCGGGATCCCGGCGACCTCGGCGGCGAGGGTCGGCGCCAGGGTGAGGATGTCGCTGACGACGACATCGGGTCGCATCTCCTCGAGCAGCGGCACCAGCGCCTGCGCCGCCTCGGCCGCGTGTGTGCCTTCGGCCGAGTCGGGATCGGGGGGCGGGAACATCCGGTATTCCTCGGCCGCGGCGAAGTCCAGGCCGGCACCCTCGACGGCGGCGCGACGTTCCTCCCAGGTCTCAATGGTGACCTCGCTGCCGCGATCGGCCAGCGCCCGGCCCAGGGCGATCGCGGGAAATGCGTGGCCGGGGTCGCCGAAGGCGGCGACCAGAAAGCGCTTAGGGCGTATCGAGGCCCTCACCGGGCCGCGTGAAGACGATCTCCGGGACATGGCAGTTCGGCGATGTTCGCAGCAGGAAGCGAACCGCCTCGCCGATGTCCTCGGGACGGATCATTTCCTCGCCGGGCACCTGGCCCTTGGCGAACTCGGTCATCGGGGTATCGACGAAGCCCGGCGCGAGCGCCGTGCACTGGATCCCCTCGACGCCGACCTCGCGGTGGGTCGACTGGGTGAAGTTGATCACGGCCGCCTTCGTCGCCGCGTAGATCGAGAGCCAGGCTTGGCCGCCCTTGCCGGCGATCGAGGCGGTGTTGACGATCAGCGCCTTGCCGTGCTCGGCGCCAGCCTGGCGCAGCATCGGGAGCCCCTCGCGGGTGCCGATGATCAGCGCCCGGATGTTGACCCCGAGCTGCATGTCGAGGAACTTTGTCTGAATCTCCTCCATCGGAGCGCCGATCCCGACACCGGCGTTGTTGACCAGCACGTCGAGGCGGCCATGGGCCTCGCGGTGCTTGGCGAAGACGCCGACGACATCCTCCTCCTCGGTCATGTTGGCGGCGACGCTCTGGACCTCGAAGCCCTCCGCGCGCAGGCCGTCGGCGGCCGCCTCGAGCTTCTCCGGGCGCCGCGCCGAGATCGTCAGCGCATACCCTTCCCCGCCCAGAACGCGTGCGATCGCCAGTCCGATTCCGCTCGAGGCCCCCGTGATCACTGCAGCTCGCTCCGCCAACTCGCTCTCCTCGCGCTCGATTCCGGTCGAGCTCACCCTAATAACATGCCCCCTCCGATGCCCGCTCGCCCCGCCCGTGTCATCTCCGTCTTCGCCTGCGCGATTGCCGCCGTGGCGCTGCTCGCCGCCTGCGGGAGCTCCGATTCCTCCTCGACCGGTGGCGGGTCCGCGGTCAGCCGGCCGGCGCCTCCGAAAAGCGCCTTCCCCAGCGCCAAGGGCAAGACGCTTCACGAAGTCGTGAATGGGACCTCGGGCCCGGCCGAAGTCGTCGCCTCGCCGGCGGCGCTCGTCTTCTACACGGGCGAGAACCGCTATCCGTTCGGCGTCTTCCACAATGACCGCTCCCAGATCTCGGACGCGAAGGTCGCCCTCTACATCGCCAAGGCGCCGCCGCCCAAGGAACCGGAAGGACCGGCGGCGGAGTCGGAAAAACAACGCAAAGGGGCGGTCGCGCGAGCTCGGGAAGAAGGTCTCGACCAGCCTGCGCTCGGCCCGTTCCCGGCCAGCATCGAATCGATGGAAACCCAACCCGCGTTCCGGGCAAAGACCACCTCGGACGATCCCAACGCCGCGACCGTCGTCTACAGCACGAATATCGACTTCCCGAGCGAGGGCGAGTGGCGGATCGCCGCCGTGATCGAAGAAGAGCCCGGCAAGCTCACCGCCGGTATCCTCCCGAGCGCGATCGTCGGCCAATACAGCGGGATCCCGCGAGTCGGTGACCAGGCGCCGGTGATCCACACGCCGACCGCCGACGACTACGGCGGCGACCTCTCGCAAGTCACGACACGGGTTCCTCCGGACACCCAGAACAAGGTTGACTTCGCGGACGTTGTGGGGAAGGAACCGGTCGCCCTCTTGTTTGCGACCCCCCAGTTCTGCCAGAGTCGGGTATGCGGCCCCGTCGTCGACGTCGCCGAGCAGGTTCAGGAAGGCTTCAAGGACCAGGTGAATTTCATCCACATGGAGATCTACAACGAAAACGATCCGAACAAGGGAGTGCGCCCCCAGGTTCGCGCCTACCACCTGCCCAGCGAGCCCTGGCTGTTCGTCATCGACCGCAGCGGGAAGATCGACTCCACGGTTGAGGGAGCCTTCGGGGTCGACCTGATGACGAAGGACGTCGAAAGGGTCAGCGAATGAGCGAGACGACCGCCCCCGATCCCGAGCTCCTGAAATCCTTCGCCGAGGAGGCGAAACGCCGCTGCGACGTGATCTCCGCCGGCCTCGCCACCGAGACCGAGGACTTCGAGACCCTGCGAGCGGAAGCCCACGCACTGCGCGGCACCGCCGGAGCCGTCGGCCTCCGCCGGCTCGCCGAGCTGGCCGGGCTGATGGAATCCGACCTGGCCGAAGCGAAGAAGACCGGGGTCATACGCGGCGGCCGCTCACACCAGATCGCCGATGCCGCCAAGGCGCTCTGCGACGGCGCCGCCGCGGCCGCCGAGGGTAAGGAGGAGCCGCCCGACGTCGGGCGCTCCCTCGCGCAGCTCTTCAGCGCCTAGGACAGCCGGCTCGCGACAATTCCGCCCAGGCGCGGTACGCTCGATTCCCCCATTGAGGAGAGCGATGAATCGCCACCGTCCCAAGCTGACCTACGCGAACGTGGTCGCAACCCTGGCCCTGTTCGTCGCTGTGGGTGGAGCTTCCGCCTTTGCGGCAAGCCAGCTCGGCAAGAACACGGTCGGCCCCAAACAGCTCAAGAAGAACTCGGTGACGACAGCGAAAATCAAGAATGAGGCGGTTACCGCAGCCAAAATCAAAGGTGGCACGCTGACCGGCGCACAGATCGACGTTTCGACGCTTGGCACGGTCCCGAATGCTCAAAACGCACAGACTGCTCAGAACGCTCAGACCGCTCAAACTGCAAACACCGTCGCTCCATCCGAAGCCTGGCACGAAGTCGGGGCACCGGGAGAGCCGAGCTTTCAGAACGAATGGCACAACCCTCTCCCCGAGGCTGTCGCAGATGTCGCCTTCTTCAAGGACCACGAGGGGGTCGTCCATCTAAAAGGTGAAGCTCAGGGAGGGGTCGGAACGATCTTCCAGCTACCCGGTGGCTATCGGCCTGCCAGGGGCGCGGTACTGGTGGTCCCAGCCATTTGTTTCACCTGCACTCCAGAAGTGCAGCCGCTCAACATCGCCGGCTCGGACGTGCTGACGTATGAGGATGGGCAGATCAACCTTCAGTTGATATCGGGGGAAAATGTGAGACTCGACGGAATCGCCTTCCTCGCCGAATCCTGACGCTCGACCCACGCCAGATATCCGGCGCCCTTCAGCCCCGGCTGGTACGCTCTGCGTGTTCCAAAGGCGTTGAAGGTTTAGAGACTGGAGTTTGAGGACGGGGACCGCTAAGTGCGGTCCCATTCGTTTCCAGGGGCCTATGCATCTGTCGGGCCCCTCAATCCCCGTCCGGACGCGGCGCCGAGCGCATCAGCAGGTAGAAGATCAGGCACCCGCCGAGCAGGATGCCGATCCCGACATACCAGCCGACGGAACCGTCGCCACTGACCAGGGCGAGCGCCCCACCGCCCCATACGCAGGCAACAAGCATGCCGAGCCTCTGTTTGAGCGATCTGGACATCCGGTCACCGGATCTTTCCAATGGCAGCGGCGTGACCGTCCGACCGGCGCGTATCGTTCAGCCTTCGATGCGGCCCTAGATTGAGCAGCTTCAGAGCCCAGTCAGCCGTATCCGGGGCGGTAGCTCAGTTGGTCAGAGCAGCGGACTCATAATCCGTCGGTCGCTGGTTCGAGTCCAGCCCGCCCCACTCGATTCCTCCGATGCCAGAGCGGTTTCCGGCGCTGGCTCGGGTGTCGGGTCCTCCGACGATGCACCCGGGGTGCACCCAACGGCGGCGTTCGTGCTCTTCTCGATGAGGTCGGTCAGCTCCCCGGCGGCGTCGGTGCGGGGCTGGTGGTGGACGTACTTCATCGTCGTCTGAATGTCGGCGTGGCCCATGTAGCCCTGAACCTCGGGCACCGGCCAGACCTGGACGGCGAGGGTCCCGAAGCTATGGCGCAGGTCGTGGAACCGGAACGGGTTATCGCGCTCGCGCAGGTGCCCCAGCCCCGCGGCGTCGAGGGCCTCGTAGAACCGATCGCGGAGCGTGTCGCCGTTGAGCGGGTCCCCGACCTCGGTACAGAAGACGAGGTCCTCCGGGCCGGTGAAGTTCTCACGCTGGCTGAGGGCATCGAGGACGCGAGCCGCTTGGTCCACCAGCGGAACGCTTCGCACCTTCCCCGACTTCGGCGTCCCCTCCGCGGCCCCAGCGGGGCGGTTGTGCCGCACCAGGACGACGCCGCGGGTCCAGCTGATGTCTTTCCAGCGGAGCGCCCGCAGCTCGCCGAGTCGCAACCCGGAGTACGCGGCGAATGTGAACAGCGCGGCGTCCTGGTCACTCGCGGCGTTGGCTGCAACCAGCGCGACCTCGGCCGGTTCCAGGACGTTGAAGTCACCGCTCGGCCGGTGGGGCTGTCGGTCCACGGCGGCGACCGGGTTGGTGGGGTAGCCGTAAGACTTCATCGCCCGGGTGAAGATTGAGCCGAGCTGGATTAGCCGCTTGTTGATGGTCCTCGGTTTGAGTCCGGCGTCCAGCATCTTGCGCCGCCACCTATCCACTCGCTCCACGGTCAAGTCCTCCAAGGTCGCGTCCTCTCCGAACTCGGCGAGAAGGCGGCGGTTCTCTTGGCGGTAGTCGCGGACCGTGGTGGGCTTGCGCTGGCGATCGGTCTCGATCCAATCGAGCCACGCCGCGGCGGCGGTCGAAAGCAGCACCGCTGACCCGGGCTTGGGGACGACGACGAGGGTGGGGTCGCGGCCCTCGAGGATTTGGTCGAGCTTGGCCTGCGCCTGTCCTTCGGTCAGGAAGCCCTCGGGCGGGGCGCTGCGTTTCTCCCAGACGCGCCCGAGGGTGCGCTGAGGACGCTTCCCGTCCGCGGTGCGGATCTGCGCTCGCCACACTTTCGACCCGTCGGCCAGTTCAGCGGGCCGGAGAAATCCTGTCGGCTTACGCGGCATTGAGCTGCTCCTCCATCCACCGCACAACGTCGGGCCAGCGGAACCGCACGTAGCGACCGAGCCGCACCGATGGCAGCTCCCCAGCTCGGGCGGCGCGATAGACCCAGCTCACCGGAACGGCCAGCTTCACGGCGACCTCCTCGGCGGTGAGGAGCCGGTTCTCGTCAGGTGTTGGCTGTAGGTTGGTCATGCTGAAGTTTGGTCATGGTGGGAGCGCCTTGGTGGGGCGCTCTCGCTGCTTCTCAGGTCAGTTCAGGCCAGCGGCCCCGGCCTTTCGGATGCGCTCCAGCTCCTCGATCGGGGTGTCGGCGTAGTAGGCCAGCAGGGAGCTGTCGGGCAACTTCTCCACCGTCAGGTCCAACCGTTCGCAGGTTTCGTACCAACGGCGGAACATGCGTTCCAGGCCCTCCTCGGTCATGGACACCGGGGGAGGGGCGAGCCGCAGAAATCCGCGCTCTCGAAGAACGCGCTCGGACTCGGCCACGGCCCGATCGAGAAGGGGATCGTCCATCACCCGGCGACCTCGGAGCGCAGAGCGAGCAAGCGATCGATCAGGCCGAGGTCGGCGTCCTCGGTGAAAGCAACTAGGAAGGTCGAAACGACCTGGGCCTTCAACCGAGCTTCCTCGGTGGCGCGGTCGATGCCAGCCTTTTTGAGCTGCGCGTCCGCGATGTTCGGCAGCTCGGTGAGGATGAACAACGCCGCCGAGAACTCAACCCAGTCTCGGAGCAGGTCGCTCCGGTTCTGCCCCCGGGTCTTCGCCGCTTCCCTGACGATGGACGCCAAGGTCTCGGGGACCCGCGCCCCGAGCTGCGCGGTCGCCGGTTCGGCGTTTCGCTGGTGAGTGGGAGGGACGGGTTTGGACTTTGTTTGCGTTGGCATGACAGAGACGGTAGCTCGTGTCCCCGGACGGATCCAGGGTGTCCCCAAAGGGGGACATTCCCGACCCCGAAGCCGAGAATCACGCCGGAACCTGTCGGCCCTCGTCCGGGGTCAGCTCGACCAGCTCGGCGAGTAGGAGGACGGCTTCGCAATTCGGGTCCGGCTCGCGCTCGTAGGCCCGCTTCCAGACCTCGCGCATCTCTCCCATCGCCTCCTTCCATTCGTCGCGTTCCCGCCTCGCCTGAATCTCCTCGCTCCAACGGAAGGTCCGCCACGCGACCCGCCAGGCAACGTCGAACCCGAACCCCTTTCGACGGGAAGCGGCCAGCGAGGCGCAGAAATGCCTAGGCGGTCGTTTCCGCGTTATCAGGCCCAACGGTTCCTGTCCGCCAGGGGAACCCCTGGCCCGCGAGCAGCTCGACCGCCCGAGGGCAGGGCGGCCTAGCGATTGGATCGAGAGTCACGTTTCCGGTGCTTCTCACAATGTCGTCCCCGGCCACTTCGGGACCGACGCTGAGGAGATAGGCGACCTCCGCGGCGACGGCGTTGGCGAGCGCAGCGACTTGATAGGTCGGGAGGTCGGCGGGGTCCAGCTTTCGCCCGGTGTCGTCGTCGCGCTCCAGGTCGTCGGCGAGGAGCCGGTCGATGTCGGCCTCAGCTTGCTCGATCAGAGCGTCGCCAGCGTCCCCGGTGGGGAGTTCCTCGCCGTCGCCGAAGATTTCGAGATAGGCGGCGACGGCCTCGGCGTCGGTGTAGGTCGGCATCAGTCCGGCCTCCCGAGTACCCGGACCATCCCCCGTTCGGCCAGATATTTCGCGTCGGTTTTCTTGACCCGGAGCTGTTGCCCGCCGCGCCAGCCTCGACCCTGCCGCCAGATTTCAGCGTGGGGCTGCACCTCGACGGTGACGGTCCGCCCGGCCTGCGCTTGCGTCGCCACCGTCACTTCTTCCGCCTCCGCTTCGCTCGCTCGGGCAGGGTCTTCCAGGGGCGAAGGTGGGCGCGGGATTTCGCATCGGCTTTGCGCCGCCAGAACGCCCAGCGCCACTCCTTTTTTGAGCGGAACGGGAGCCTTATCGGCGGACCCTCTAGCCCCGGCGTCCGTTTCCCCGGTAGGACCTGGCCGGGTTTCATGTTCGCGTAGGGACTGCCCGGTTTGGCGACTTCCTGCCGCCATTTCATCCCGGGGTTTTCGACGGCGGGGATCCTCGCGCCGCTGGCGGGGACGTGGATGAGCGACGCCTCGACCTCTTCGGCCAGAGTGTCGGTCGCCTCCACAATCGGGGGCCGGGGCCGGGGCTTCACGTCCCGGGTGCGCGGCTGTCTCGCCACCTGCGGGCTGCTGGTGGCCCGCCGAGGGGTGGGGGCCAGGTCCTCGGGTGGAATCAGCTCAGGACCCCACGAACCGAACAACCCGAACAGCCGAAACTTGGGCCTCGACGGGAGCGGGGGGCGAGGGGGTCCATTCCCATTCCCACCCGCTCCCGCCGAGGCCGCAATCCCGGCAATCGCTACCGCCTCACCGAGACGTGAAGGTGGAGCGATTGGCCGGGTAGGTCGGGCTGAAGAGTCGGCGGCCCGACCAGGACCCGGTGAAGAGGACCGGGCCACGTTCCTACAGTTTGATTTCGGGACTCAGGACATTTTTGATCGCGACGATCGACTCGGGATATTGGCTCCCGAGAACCGCCCGAGCCTTGCCCCTGACCTTCACGGCGTCCGAGGAGAACTCCTCGGAGCGGTCGATCTCGACCGTCACGTCGCGGCGACGGACGCAGAGCAGCATCTGCGGCGCATAGACCAGGACCGTCGATTTTTCCGAGGCGATCGGGAGCTGCCCAGTTGCCCAGAAGGGCGGCAGTCCATCGGGGCGCGGTAGCGGCGTGTTGAGGTGGACGAGTTCGGGTTCGGTTTCGCCAGCCACCGCGCCGACGGCCCGGAGCCGGTCCAGCGAGGAGCCGACCCGGGGATGGAGCGCGACGGCGTATGGCGGTGGCACGTGGGCTTCTGCCAGCAGGCCCATCGCGGCGACGATCGGGTCGTAGTTCTCGAACGCGGCCCCGGCCATGTCGAGCGACTGGCCCGCCAGTTTCGTCATCCCGTCGAACGCTTTGGTCCCCGCCGATCCGGCGAGGGCCTGCCCGTCGAACTTCAGCCCCATCACGGCGACGAGGTTGTTCTGGACGAGCTGAAGGAGGTCGGGGTCTGAGTCCTCGAACGCCTCCGAGCTGCCCCGGACCAGACCCTTGATCGCCTTCGGCGTCAGGGTGAAGTCATCGAGTTCGGGGTCGTCCTCGGTGATTTCCTCCAGCTCTTCATAGAAGCCGACTTCGAGGTCGGCTTTCAGCGTCGGCCAGGTGACCTCTTTGCGGTCGGTGCTGACGACCGGGACCCCGGACGCCAGGACGATCGACTGGTCGCGCAGCTTGTCCCAGAGGAACGTCGCCAGCTCGGGCGGCTCCACCGGTTCGGCGGTCGCGTGGGTGAGGTCTCGCGCCTCGCCCTTCGGCACCGAGGCCATCGCGTCGAGAATCCGCTCCTCGATCGTGGCCCCCTCGGCGACGGCGCTCCGGTCCTCGACCGCAAGCCCGCCGCTGGTGTTCTCGCGGTCATGCTCCATCTCGTTCTCCTTCGGTTGTGCCCCCTCAGCGGCGGGCGGTTTCGGTGGGTCGGTGGGTTCCTGCGGGCGTTCGCGCAGCTCGACTCGGGTGGACTCGGCGGGGTAGGCCCCCGTCGTCACTACGGCGACGTCTTTCAGCTCGCGCACCTCCTCGATATGGCGGACGGTCCCGGCCCACCGGTCGCGCCCGACGACCATCCGCCAGCTCGACTGGTTGAGGTCGCCGCGGCTCACGGCCTCTTTCACGTCCTGGCCGGTCGGGCCGTTGGGCAGCTCCACCGACCAGGCCAGGCCGTCGGAGCGGTCCTCGACGGTGAGGGTGCTGTCGAACCGACCGAGCAGGCGGCTCGCGTCGTGATTCAGGGTGGCGACGAGATCGCGCTTCTCGGCGTGGGTCAGCGCCCCCCGCTCGATGACCTCCGACCAGCCTCCGAGGTCGCGGCTCTCGACCCCGTAGGGGATGAGGCCTCGAAGCTTGCCCCCCTCGACGGTCAGCTCTGCGGCCTCGGGAGCGGAGCGCTCCTCGACCTGGCCGGTGGTGGGTTTCTCGGTGGTCGTCATTCAGCCTCCTCGGCGGGTAGGTCCTCTAGAGCGCGGGCCTCAGCCCGCGTCATCCATCCGGTGTTCGGGTCCAGCGCGGCCTTGTAGAAGGCGGCGCGAGCTGCGGGGTCAGCGCGAAGCAACCCGCCCAGCTCAAAGCGGGCGTAGTGATTCGGCTGCGGGAAGAGGTCGGCGTCGGCGCTGAGGCCCTCCTCGACCAACCGGAGCCAGGGGCCAAGCGAGAACTTCACGAACGCATTGGCCTGCTCGGCGACGGTCGCATAGGTGAGCGAGTCGCCCGACGGTGCGCCGATCGTCCAGGGCGGCAGGTGAAAGATTCGAGCAACCTCGGCGGTGGAGAGTCGGCGGGTCTCGACGTACTCGGCATCGGTCAGCGGCATAGCGACGCTCTGCCAGTTGATCTCCCCGGTGACGACGGCGACGCGGCCTCGGTTCTTGGGGCCACCGTGGCGGGTGTTCCAACCGTCGGCGAGGGCTTGGGCCTGGTCGTCGCCCCCTGCGCCCTGCGGCACCGTCAGGATCCCTCCCGGGACCGCACCGTTCGCCCAGAGCGCGGAGCTGGCATCGGTGAGTGACTTCCCGAGCGCCACCGCTTCGCGGCAGACCTTCACCGGCGAGGCTCCCCGTACCCCGTCGAGGGTCAGGCCCCGGATATGGCAGATGTCATCGAGGGTCAGGTTCTCGACCGGGGCGCGGTTGGGCTGGTGGTACTTGAAGCGCGGCTGACCGCCGACGATTTCGACCTCGATCAGGTCCGGGGCCAAGACGCCGAGCTGCGCGAGCGAGCCATCGGGGGCGCGGTACTTGCCGACGAACGTCTCGCCCCAGAGCGCCAGGGCGGCGATCAGCTGCGCGACGAAAGCGGGTTGAGTGACACCGGGCGCGGGGCGGTCGAGGATGCCCACGGTGTCGCCGTCGGTGACACGTTCGCGGCCCTGCGTCGAGCGCCGATAGACCTGTAGCGGGGCCATCATCGCCCCGTCCACCAGGACCCGAACGCAAGCGAAGACGTCAGCTATGCCGGTGGACTGTCGGACCCCCGGCGCTTCCGGTGAGGAGGGGTCGGGCAGCATGACCGCGGGCAGCGATTCGCGGGTCAGGTCGCGGTTCTCCGGCTCGCGCCAGCGGCTCCGGCCGAACCAGCGGCTGAGTGTTGAGGTCTCGGGCATTGAGACCAGCGAATCATGCGATCGGCCTGCTGCTCGGAACGGACCCGTTCGGTCCGATCGGATTTCTGCGGGTCGCCGGGTGGACGCTGGTGGGGTGAACTTCACGCCGACCATCCGGGGCCTCTACAAGCTGGCCCGGGTCCTCGGTGTCACCCTGCCCGAGTTCCACCGTGTCATCGCCCGGGCGGCGTTCGGTCCCGAGCGCGAGCTGGCGGTGGTGCTGCCGAGGGGCCAGGGCAAGACGACCCTCATCGCCCTGATCGCGCTCCACCATCTCCTCTCGGTCCCAGACGCGAGCGTGTCAATCGGGGCCGCGTCGCGGGAGCAAGGGGCGATCATCTACGGGGTGATGCGCCGGTTTGCCGAACACCCGGCGCTCGCCGAACTGGTGACGGTTCGACACCTCTCATTCCGCACCGAGGACGGCGGCGTCTTGCGCGTCGTGTCCGGCAAGGGGGAGCGGGCGCACGGTCAGACGGACTCGCTGATGATCGCCGAAGAAGTCTGGTCGTGGTCGCAGAAAGCGGGCCTCCTCGGTGCGTTCCAGACGGCGCTGGTGAAGCGCCCCGACGCGAGGCTGATCGAGATTTCCACCGCGGCGCACCGGCTCCATTCGCCACTTGGGGACCTGCGCCGACGCGCCCTCTCGGGGGAGGTCCAGCGCCGCGGGTTCTTTATCGACGCCCTGGCCCCGGCGCTGCGGTGGTTGGAGTGGTCGGTCCCCGATGGGGTGGAACTGTCACCGGAGAACGTGAAGCGGGCCAACCCCGCGCCGTGGATAACCGTGGACGCCCTGCGCGAGCAGCGCCACCGAGTCACGCCGGGGGACTGGGCGCAGTTCCACGCTGGCCGGTGGGGTGTCAGCGACGCGGCCTGGTTGCCGGTCGGGGCGTGGGGGAGCTGCCGCGAGCTGTACGACCTGGGCGACGGCGAGCGCGTCTGGTGCGGGGTGGACGTTGGCGGCTCGCGGGCGGCGTCGGCGCTGGTCGCCGTCACCGAGGCCCTGCAGGTGGCCCACGTCCAGACGTGGGAGGGGAACGAGAGCGTGATGGAGATTGGCCCCGGCATCCGCGCCCTCGCCGAGCGGTTCCAGATTCAGGAGGTGGCCTTCGACCCGTGGCGCTTCAAGTCCGAGGCAATGCGGCTCGAGACCGAAACCGGCCTGCTGTTCGTGGAGTTCCCTCAGTCGGCGTCGCGGATGACCGCGGCCAGCGAGCGCCTACATGCCGCGATCGTGGAGGGGCGGTTGCGCCACCGCGGGTTCCCTGACCTCGATCGACATGTCGCGCAAGCGGTCGCCCGTCAGGTCCCCGGCGGTCGCGGGTGGCGGCTGGACAAGTCCGACCACGCGGCGCAGATTGACTCGGTGATTGCGTTGGGGATGGCGGTGGAGCGGGCCGAGGTCCGACCGGCTCCGATGCGGTTGGTCGGTTGGGTCTAGCAGGCTTCTACTGCTTCTTCTCGCCGTTCCGCTTCTGTTTCTTCGGCGGTTTCGACTTCTTCGGTTTCTGGGTCTCCACCGAATCCGATTCCGCCCCCTGCGGTTCCCCCACCGATTCCGCCCCCGGATTCTTCTTCTTCGAATGACGGTTCAGGGGCGGCGTATTCCAGCGCCACTTCAGCCAGGCAGTTTTCCCGATCCGTTTCGGCGTTGCGGTCGAATAGAGCCACGGCCACGCCACCGACCGCGATTACCCCCGCAATGGCCACCGCCAGGAACGCCCACCGCATGCGCGGACCATATCGCCGTCGCGGCGGGGTCGGGCCGTCTGTGAAAATGTTTCACACGGGCTGAGGGACTTCTCGGCTCGGGCGGTGTGCATCGGTCGAGGGTAGTCCGCACTTCGGTTCCCGGGTTGCGCTGCCGACAAATTGGTCGGAGGCCTTTCATTGGAACAGCAGGCACAAAAACCGAAACGGAACTTCGTGAACCTTTTGTTCGCGCTCCCCTTCGCCGTCTTTGCAGCGCTCTTCGGTTACGGCATCTCCCTGGGCCTCGATTTCGGCGACAGCGGCGAGAGCCTTCAGCACCTCCTCACGGGCTGGATCGTTCTCCTATTTGCATCGAACGGCGGGGCGGCGATAGCCCAGGCCGTGTTCGTGGCATGGCCGGGTCAGCGAACTCGAACTTGCGCCAGGGTGTTTGCGGTACTTGCGATCGGGGTTCTATCCACCACCGTCCTGCTCATCGTGCTGGTGTTTCACCCCCACGACTGACCGCATGGAGCCGCTGGCGTGGACCGAGAGGGGTGGGCCAACGCAGTAGTTCGTCAGCGGGGTCGCCTCGATGATCCTCGGCACCGCCGACCAGCTATTCGATTTGGGCCTCTGGCACGGGGCATATCCGCCCGTACAGGAAGCTGGAACTCCTCATGAACACGCCGCGTCCTACGGCGAATTCATGCTCTACGGAGGAATTACCGCGCTGCTCTCGGGTCTACTTGGGGCGTTCCTCTACAACCGCCGTATCCGCAAGCAAGAGGAAGCCTTGGCGCTCTTGCAATTTCTTGAAGCGGAGAATTTTCATTCGTCCCAGGGGGATGAGCCGTCCGAGCCGTCCGACAGCGAGTCTGGGCCAGAAACGACACTTGTAGACCTGGAACGGAAATATGGGGCGGAAGGTAACGGTCCGTGATCGCCTCGCTCCGTTAGCCCGAACGCCGACTGCGATGGTGTAGACCCAACCGAGAATCGGCCCCACCAGATTCGGCCACTCAGCAACTTTGGAGAGAAGGGCAACAGCGACCAGAAGGATCGCTCCTGCGATGAGAATGCCGCCGAACGCGAAGGTCAGGAGGCCGGTGGCGAATAGGAGCACAACGACCCCCAGTAAGACCGCCACCTGAAAGTAGGTCCGGCGAATGAAGCGCGGAGACTGGCCCACGGCTGGTGACCCTATCCGAGCCGAAGGCGGAAGCTTGCCGTCTGTGAAAAGTCCACCAGGCGACATACCATCGGAGCAACCTCAAAAGAACCGGGGGGCTAGTTCCCCTCGGGTGGCTCGCCTTCGGCGGTGAGTCCCCAACGAACCTCCTCGTCAAGGGGGGACACGTCGGTCCCGGCGTAGCGGAGGATCACCTTTCTAGCCTCGTTGCCGCGCTTGCGCATCCCTTCGAGATTTGCTTGACCCTGAGCATCAACGGGCGAGTCAGCCTCCGCGTGGGTGAGCATCAGCGCGAGGGTCACGGCGGTGGCGTAGTAGTTGTCCATCGCCGTCCAATCGTCGTCGCTGAGGACGGAAGCTAGGACGGTCCGATGGAGGTTCCACTCCTCAACCGAGAAGCCGACCTTTGCGTGGGTCCACTTCCCGGCGCTCAGCGTCAGGTAGGACGTGAGCTGGTTGCCCTCAATCTCGGAGTAGAGGAGGCGGGCCGCCACCTTTGCCTCTGCCTTGCGGCGTCGATGCTCGGTGAACAGGCCGACGCCGCCGTTCAGTAGGCCACCGACGATCACGCCGAGCAGGCCGAAGATTGCCTCGGTCACGAACGCCAGGCTAGGAGGCGCGTCGGCTGCTTCCGCGCTCCGCTTTCGGGTGACACGTCGAGCAGAGGGCTTCGCCGTTGCTCGGGTCATTCGTCCCGCCCCGCCGAAGCGGTCGCTTGTGGTGGGCCTGTACGCCCTCGGTTGAACCGCACCGCTCGCATCGTCCGCCAGCTCGCGCCAGCACCGCGGCACGGAAGCGGCTCGCATCCCATCCCGACCCTCGCCCCGGTGTCGCTTTCGCTCGGCGCTCGCATCGGGGACACCGCGAGCCGCTGGCGATCAGCCGTCCGCAACCGAGGCAGGGTCGGCGCATCAGACCCTCGGGGCATAGGGCAGGAACCGGAAGGTCTCGCCGCCGAGGAGGTGGACGGTCAGCTCGTCCTCGTCGCCGCTCACCCGTTCCATCCAGCGGGCGTTGAGGAATAGCCGCATCGGCTGCTCGGCGGGACTCTGGGGGGTGACGCCCTCGACCTCGAGCGCGAGCGTCGTCGGGACCTCGCCGGGGTAGAGGTCGGTCGCGCCGACGATGAAGCAGGGCGCATCGAACAGCAGGCCGGACGGTCCTTCGATCGTCAGCTCTAACGGCTCGTCCAGGTGGGCGACGAACCAGCTGAAGGTGTCGGGGAGGTTGAGTCGGGTGGTCAAATCTCTCGCGCGTGCGCGGGTTAGCTCCCTTTAGGGAGCTGTGTTTCTTAGGTTCGTCTTCTTCATAGGTGCCTCACTCTGAGGCCCCCCCTGCCTCAATCTGAGGCAGGCCCCCGCCCCACTCTGAGGCACCGTCCGCGGCGTCGGCCCATGCCCGCATGGCCCTGATGTTGGCGTCAATCTCTTCGGCCTTCGACAGTCGGCGGCGGCGACGAGGGCGGTGAATCGGAGTCACTGTTGCCGGTTTGGGGCGCTCCTGGCGGCTCGCGCCGAGAGCAGCCAGCGCGGCGTCCAGGCCGGTCAGGTCGTAGGCGTTGCTGGTGTCGCCCCGAGGGCCGGTGCGCCTTTCGCGGCAGACGTAGCCCCGCTGTTCCAGCTTCGCTAGGTGGCGCTGGACGGTTGCCCGCCCGATGCCCGATAGGTCCGAGAGTCGATTGACGCTAGGGAAGGGTCGGTCGTCCTCCCGGTAGCGGTGCCGCTCAAGCAGAGCGACGATATGGAGGTCGATCGAGTCGAGGCCGAGTCGGGTCGCGTTGTCCAGCAACACATTCGGGAGACTGACGAACCCCCCGGTCTTCATCGCTTGCCTTTTCGCACCTTCCGCTTGCGCGGCGATGCACCCGGTGATGCACCGAACTCAGGACTTCGGGCGTCACTCAGGGAAGGTGAGGAATGGTCAGGTCGGCTTGGCGAAGCGGGATCATCCGCCTCGCCCCCTCTCATAATCCGTCGGTCGCTGGTTCGAGTCCAGCCCGCCCCATCGCTCTATTCACCTTCCCGGTCGATCCTGAGACCGGCGAGGCGGTCAGCGATGCCAGCTTCGAGTTTGGCCGCAACGGGACCTTTGTCGATCGCCATCGCTACGTCAGCGCCGTAATGACACTCCACCTAGGGACGCTTGCAGCGGAGGCGGTACAGCGCTGGCACGACGAGAACGAATCTAAATGGGCAGGGATCGAGGACCCCGACAATCGACTCAAGGCTCGCGTCGCGGTTTTGCTCGACGACGACACGCTCAGGGAGGTCGAGGCGATGGAGGGCGACTTCTACTTCGTCCGCGTATACGAGTCGAAATGGGCGGTTCTCGGCGACGAGGCGGTCCGAGTTCCGCGCGACCTCTTCAACGGTCCCCGCGACGAGTTCTGGGCGATCGACCGCGAGACGGGGACCATCGCCCCAGCCTGATACGACGGGTTCGAGCCTCGGGATTAACGGATCGCACCGCCGTCATCGCTTGACCCCTCCCGCAGCCGCGACTAGCGTCAATCCGGGCCTCGGCCCTTCGGTCGGGCGAGGCCGAAATCCGCGAACCGAACGGAGGGCGAAGATGCGCCCGAGACTCACCTACGCCAATGTCATGGCGACCATCGCTGCCATCACTGCTTTTCTTGCGCTCGGGGGCGCTTCCTACGCCGCCTTCAAGCTGCCGAGGAACAGCGTCGGGACGAGCCAGATCAAGAACAACGCGGTCACCGGCTCCAAGGTCGCGAACGGCTCCCTTGCCGGGCAGGACTTTGCGGCAAACCAGCTGCCGCAGGGCCCCCAGGGCTCCCAGGGCCCACCCGGACCGAAGGGCGACACTGGTCCGCAGGGCCCTGGGGGTAGCGAGACCTGGCATGAGATCGGGCCCGCGGTGGGAGGAAATTGCAGTATCGACGGCATCTTCTGCAACAACCCGGAAATTGACTCATGTCCGTGGCACAACCTCGGCGGCGGTTTCGCAGCACCAGCCGCGTACTACCGAGACCCGACCGGCGTGGTTCACCTCAGGGGCGCCGTGAAGCGAGACGGCGCCTCTTGCAACCTGGTGGCGACGATTTTCTTACTGCCTGTCGGCTACCGACCGGCGCAGGGAGCCGTCTTCGAGCTTGCCTCTAACGACGAACCGGCGACGGTGTACGTCAACGAGCCCGTCAAACAACTCATACCCCCCGGCAGCGTCCGTTTGCAGTCGGGCGGCAACCCGGGGGTTTGGCTCTCGCTCGACAACATCAGCTTCCGCTGCGGGCCGTCGGGGGTGGACGGCTGCCCATAGACGCTTCGCCCGAATCCGAGGCGGGCAACGGGAGGGCAACAGAACACCCGGAGACAGCCGCAAACGCCGAGCCAGTCAGATCGGCGAAAACTGGCGATTAGCGGCGGAAACTCGAACAGCCGCAGGCGCCCGAGCGGTCTCATCATCCGTTGGCCGCTGGCTCGAGTCCAGCCCGCCCATCCCGGGAAGGCCATTCCGAGCCGGGCGGGTTGTGTGGATCGTGAGCTACGTGCCCGTCGGCCCGGTCTTTCTCCGGCCGGGCACTCGGTTAGCGAGGCGACCCATCGGCTCCACCGCCCCCTGAAGCGTGTCAACGCTCTGGTTGAGCTCGTCGAGCGCCGCAAGGAGCAGCCCCATGGTCTCCGGTAGCTGGGCGAGATGGCGCTGGACCTCAACCAGCACCGGCATGGCCTCCTCGATGGCCGCCATCCTGCCGTCCATTGCCCCCAGAACACTCGTCGCCTCTGCAACGCGCGCCATGTCCTTGCGGATTGCGACCAGGGCGTCGGTGTCCCCGGCGACCTGCTCCAGCGCGCGCACGACATCGCGCAGCAAAGCCGTGTTCCTGGCGATCTCAGGAATCAGCCCGACTGCCTTGTGCACACCCGCAGGCAGCGACAAGAGACGATCGAACGAGGGGAGGCCGAGTGGGCTCACGGCCGTGGCCTACTCCTTCTTGCCCGATGCCCCCAGTGCCTCACCGGCGCTGTGCACGACGTTGGTCAGGAAGTCGTACTGCGTCTTAACGAGCCTCTCCGACATCTCGAGCGCAGAGTCGACTACCTCCTGCCGCCTGGAGGGGTTCTCGCCGTGCGGTGGCAGCGCCTCATCGACGGACTCCATGAACTTGCGCACTGCCTCGATCGCTTTTCTCTGGCTCCCCTCGATCTGCATAAGCACCTGCTCGGACAGCTCAGTGGTTTTCTCAACACCGTCGCGCTCGGATGCATCTTTGGACTCTTTGGCTGCGGTGGGCATTTTCGCCTCCTCGTCGCGGGCTTTGCCTTGCACCCGGGGCACCTGATGCAAGCGTCTTCGTCACGAATCTATGGCGTGTTCCTGAACATTCCATCCGGGAAAAACCCGCGCTCCGACTGCGGAGCTCCCGCAACGTCCAGGTGGCGGGCCTTGGCGCGCAGGGTCGGCTCGCCCGCGATCGCATCAATCGGGCTGTCGGAGGTAGCGGTTCCCGGCTTGTCGATATCTCGGAGGCAGATCAGAGGCAGGACCGCTCTAGTAGGTGGGACAATCTGATCGTGATGGTCTTGGGCCTGGGAGGGGACTTGGCGGAGGGGAGTGCTTCGTGAATGACGATTGGCGCCTGCAGGTCGACCTGCGCGAGGAGAGCCACGCCCGAGGCCTGACCGAGCGCCTCGCTGCCCAGCAGCTCCAGCATGACTTGAGCGAGGCATTTCACGATCGCGTCATCGTCACTCGAGACGGAGCCCGGGTGTTCCTCTACGCCGGCACCCGGGAGCAGGCCGAACGGGCCCAAGACGCCATCGAGGCGGACGCGCGCCGGCACGGATGGCAGCTCGAAGTCGATTTCCACCACTGGCACCCCATCGCGGAGGAATGGGAGGACCCCGACAAGCCGCTGCCGAGCGACAATGCCGCCAGGCTCGCCGAGCGCGAGGAGCTAATGGCGCGAGAGCGCGAAGAGACGGCGATGAGGGGGTATCCCGAATTCGAGGTCCGAGTCGACCTCCCCTCCCACCACGACGCAGTGGGACTGTCCGAGCAACTGCGAACGGAGGGCCTTCCCACGGTTCACCGCTGGAGGTACCTGCTGGTCGGCGCTACCGACGAGGACAGCGCCAAGGCACTCGCCGAGCGGATTCGAGATGAGGCCCCCACCGATAGTCGAGTAAAGGTCGAGGGCACGTGGGCAAAGGCCTACGCCGAGCGCCCGCCGAACCCGTTCGCGGTGCTGGGTGGGCTGGGTGCCTGAGCGTCGTGGCTGCTGAGCGAATGCTGCCCTTTGCCAAGCGGGGCAGGTGGGGTTAGGCTCGATGGCCCCGGCCCCCACCAGAGGAAGAGAATTGCGCCCCAAGCTGACCTACGCAAACGTGGTCGCCACTCTGGCTCTGTTTGTCGCTGTGGGTGGAGCCTCCGCCCTTGCGGCCTCTCAGCTCGGCAAGAACTCGGTCGGCACCAAGCAACTGAGGAATGACTCGGTAACGGGGGCGAAGATCATGGAAGGGACGATCACCGGAAGCAACATCAACCTGGCGACCCTTGCCAAAGTCCCCTCTGCGCAGCAAGCGGATACAGCAGCATCGGCTTCCGACGCTGATCAGCTCGGTGGATTTCGTCCCTCTCACTTTCACGACCGCTGTCCAGCCGGTACCACCCCAGCTGCCGCGGACCTTTGTGTGTCTCCTTCGTTGGGGACGAACGAATGGAGCAGGGCGCTCATCCTCTGCTACGAACACGGCTTCCAACTGCCGAGCCCAACCGAGGCGTGGCTCCTTCTGAAGAAGCTCGAACCCGAAGAACCCGTCTTCTGGACTGATGCCTATTGGGTTGGAGAAGGGGAGGATGAAGAAACTCTCATCTTCTCTGCTGTACCCGGGAGCGCTGGCCTCCTTCCTCAGCAAACCCTGGGAATCAACAAACACCTCACCTATTGCGTCACCCCGCCGGTGAACAATTGAGGTCGAGCCAGAAGCTGGTCGCTCTGTTCGCCGCGTTCTGCGCGGCCCCCGTCATCGCGGTCCCCCTGCTCGATACGGCCGATGCGAAGCTACCGTGCCCCTGTCCGGGCGAACACCACCACCGCCCGAAGACGAAGACCCTGGTCGGCAAGTACCAGGGAATGACGGAGGAAAATGGCACGGTGAGCTTCAGGGTCACCCCTGATCGCAAGATCGTCGGCTTCACCCTGACCGATGCGACGCTGTACTGCCTGACGGAAGTCTCGGGTAAAAGCCCCTTGCGCGAACCCGACCTCACGAAACCCCTCGCCTCGGTCACCCATGCCGCTCCGATCCCGATGCGTGGGGTCTCGAAGAGGTTCCCGCAGGGCAAAGAATTTCACCTCAGCGAACCGGCGCCCGAAGACGTCGCGCGGCAGAGTGGCACCTTCAAAGGCCAGGTCGTGGGCCTACTGGAACTGACGCCTGCCGGCGCGATCGGGCTGGCGGAGAAGGGCTTCATCGGGGAGACTCAATTCGAAACCGCCAACGGGCCCACGCCCTTCCCCTCCTCGAAAAACCCCACACCGGTCTGGGCCCCCGGCACGGAGTGGTGCGTCACGAAACCGATCGACTGGAAGGCGAAGAAACCGGGGTCACCCGGGTATGTCCCATAACCACGGCTAGACTCCGGTGGGTTGGGCCTTTTCAGTCGCAAATCGAAGGACGCTGAACGCAGCGGGCCGTCTCCGGCTCAGATGCGCGGACGCGCCGCGGAGATCGATGACCCGGGCGCCCTCGATTGGGAGGTCGTGTGGGAGGCGCTCAAGACCGAGCCGCCCGCCGACGATCCCTCGACGATCACCCAGGAACTTGGGCTCGGCGAGGAACGGGAACTGTCCCAGACGACCAGCGATATGCCCGCGACCGAATTCAGCGGGACCCGACATGGGCGAGACGTGGCCCTGCGGATGGGCGTGGTTCCCTCCGCGTGGCGCGATCGGGGCGCCAACGAGGTCCAGGTTCAGGCGTCGGTCGGGCCGTTCCAGCTCCGCGAAGACGATGGTCGCGTCGTGGCCGAGCCGGGCGCGCCTTCTGAGGTCGAAGAGCTCCTCGCCGGGCTGGCGCCCGCTCCCGACGTTTGGCGCGATCTCGAGGTCGAGGGAGGGCCGGACGGAATCCTCGCCCGCCGGCCGATCAAGATGAAGGGAAACCCTCAGGGCTACGTGTACGACCTCTGGCTCGTCGAGCGCCTCGCGGATCGGCTCGGCGCTTAGGACTCATCTGGTCGCAGGTGGGCCTGGAGCGCTTGGCGGAACGACGCCGGATCGATCGCCGGGAAGCGATACAGCTCAGGCTCGATCGCCTCGAATTGGGCTCGAAGGTCAGAGGGATCCACCAGCCCGCGGGCGATCAACTCTTCCACATCCTGCAGGTCCTGAGCGTGACCGCGCTCGATCTTGGAAAGCGCCTGAGCGACTGGATCGAAGTGGTGAAAGGTGACCCTGCCCTCGCGGCGTATCAGCGGGCTCCGGTCCTCCCATCCCGGGGGAAGGGGAATGAAGTCAGAAGGGGCGGCCAGCTCGACATTGAGATTTAGCTCCTCCTTCAGCCTCGGGATCTCGCGCAGGATCTCCTCACGGTCGGGAATCAACTTGATGTCGACGTCGATGGTCGTGTCCCGCCAGCCCTGGAGCACGGCGGTCGCCCCTCCGGTGAAGTAGACGTGGCTGTCGATCTGGACCGCCCGGCCCAGCTCGTTCATGAATCGCTCGATGCGGGTCGAGTCGGCTAGCTCGCGCATACAGCCGCTCGCTCGAAGCTGACGAGCCGGCGGATCAGGGCGTTGTAGCGGGAGTGCGCCGAGTCGCCCCCCTCGCGGGCGAGGACCTCGTAGAGCTTGTGCTCGGGTGAGGCAATTGTCGCGGGCAGGTCCACGCCCAGGGAGCGCAGCCGCGGGGCGCCGATCGAAACAAGAAGTGCCTCGACCGAATCATTGCCGGCGTCCAGATCTGTGACTCCGCGCCGAACCAGGTCGCCACCCGGAAGTGCCTCTATGCCCGCGAGAATTCTCACACGGTTGAGGGTAGCGGCCCTCGGGATTGAGGCAGCGATGTTTGGGAATAGTCTGGCGGCATGAGCGAAGCGACAAATTCCGGCACCGGGCTGGAGATAAACGGCGTGGCACATGTCATCCTCAGGGTCAATCGGATCGCCGAGTGCATCGAGTTCTACGACCAGCTCATGCCCTTTCTCGGTCTTCAGGCCGTTGAACCTCGCTCCGACGAGTTCGTCTACTACGTAGGCGGTCGTACTGCGCTCGGCATTCGGCTCGCCGATCCGGAGCACGCCGGCGCCGCCCACGAGGAGACCGCCCCGGGTATCGACCACCTCTGCTTCCGAGCCCGGCGACGCGAGGACGTCGACACCCTGTACTCATTTCTCCGGGGCTTGGACGTGGAAATAGTCCGGGCGCCGGTGGAAGGTCCGTGGGCGCCGGGCTATTACTCCACATCCTTCCGGGATCCAGAAGGCATCAGGCTCGAGCTTAATTTCGTTCCCGGGAAAGGACTGCTCTCCAATGACGCCAGCTTCCACCCGGATCCTGACTTTCCGCTTTCGGGCTAACCCGCGGCATAGAGAGCAACCCAAGCGGTTCTGCGGTTTTCCACGGATGCACTGAGGAGCGGCACGGCGCAGAATCTGGGCATGAGTCACCACATCGTCATCGTCGGAGCGGGGACCGGTGGGACGCTTGTCGCGAACCGCCTTCACAGGCTCTACGGAGACGAGGCCGAGATCATCGTCGTCGACCGCGACGGCCGCCACGTCTACCAGCCCGGCCTGCTGTTCGTCCCCTTCGGCCTCGAGGAGGCGGACGGGATCGTCCGGTCGCGTCGTGAGCAGTTGCACTCCGAGATCGAGTTCCGCCAGGTCGAGGTCAACCGGGTCGAGACCGCCCTCAACGAAGTCCATCTTGACGACGGCTCGACGCTGACCTACGACGCGTTGGTGATCGCCAGCGGCGCCTCGCTGCTATTCGATGAGACCGAGGGGCTGAGGGGCCCCGGCTGGGGCGAGAGCGTGTTCTCCTTCTACTCGGTCGAGGACGCGGTGGCGCTGCGCGAGGCGCTGCGCTCCTTCGATCGCGGGCGGCTGGTGGTGAACCTCATCGACATGCCGATCAAGTGTCCCGTCGCTCCGCTCGAGTTCTGCTTCCTTGCCGATTGGTTTTTCCAGGAGCGCGGCGTGCGCTCCGAGGTCGAGATCACCTATGTGACCCCGCTCGACGCCGCCTTCACCAAGCCGATCGCGGCCGAGCACCTCGGCGGGATGCTCGAGAAAAGGGGCATTGCGGTGGAGACGGAGTTCGCGACCGGGCAGGTCGACGGATCCAACGGCCGGCTGATCAGTTGGGACGAGCGTGAGATCCCCTTCGATCTTCTGGTCAGCGTTCCGCTCCACGGTGGCGCACCCTTCGTCGCCCGTTCCCCTGGCCTCGGCGATGAGCTCGGATTCATCCCCGCCGACATCCACACGCTGCAGAGCAAGGCGGCGCCCAACGTCTTTGCGATCGGTGACGCGGCGAGCCTGCCGACCTCGAAGGCCGGGTCGGCCACGCATTTCGAGGGCGAGACGCTGACCGCGAACATCAAGCGCTTCCTCGATGGCGAGGAGCTCGAGGGTAGCTACGACGGCCACGTCAACTGCTTCATCGAGAGCGGCTTCCACAAGGCGCTGCTGATCGACTTCAATTACGAGACCGAGCCGCTCCCCGGTCGCTATCCCGAGCCCCACATCGGCCCGCTGCCGCTGCTCCGCGAGTCGCGCCTGAACCATCTCGGCAAGCTCGCCTTCCAGCCCCTGTACTGGCACATGCTGCTGCCCGGCCGCGACATCCCCGGCATCGGCACGAAGATGTCAATGGCGGGCAAGCGGGCGGTTCCAGGGGGAGAGGTTGGCAGCCGATGAGCACGCTCACCTACGCCGGCACCCCAGTGGAGGTCGACCTCGAGGGCTTTCTGCAACAGCCAGAGCAGTGGAACGAGCAGATCGCCCAGGAGATCGCCGCCGAGGCCGGTATCGAGCATCTCAGCGACCGCCACTGGCTGGTGATCCGCTACATGCGCGACACCTACCTCGAGAGCGGCACAGCCCCCTCGATCAGGACGCTTGGAAAAGCCTCGGGAGTGCCGATCAAGGAGCTCTACGAGTTGTTCCCGAAAGGGCCGGCGAAGCTAGCGGCCAAGATCGCCGGCATCCCCAAGCCGCGTGGATGCATATAGGAAGGGAGGATCCTTTGACTGAGCAAGCTGAGAGCACAGTGTCCAATCCGGAGCCGATTCAGAAGGTCTCGATCATCGTTTCCAAGGGCTCGCTTGAGGGTATCTATCCGGGCCTGATCATGGCCAACGGCGCACGGATGGAGGGCATCGAGGCAAACGTCTTCTTCACCTTCTTCGGGCTCGACGCGATCAATAGGGCAAAACACGAGCACGTCAAGGTCGCCACGGTCGGCAACCCGGGCCTTCACCTCGCCACCTGGGCCGGAGGGGTGCCCGGAGTCTCCGCGTTGGTCACCCACAAGCTCGCCCAAGAGATGGAGAAACTCGACATACCGCCGATCCCCGAGTTCGTCGAGATGATTGCCGACTCCGGCGGGCGCCTGTATGGATGCAAGGCATCGGTGGACCTGTTCGGTCTGAGCAAGGACGACTTCATCCCACAGGTCGAGGAGATCATCACCGTCGGCGAGTTCTACGGTCTCGCCGCCGGCGGTCAGGTGATCTTCACCTAGCGAGCAGTCAAGCTGTCCTGCGTGGAACTCGGCCTCGCGATCGCCATCTGCATCGGCTTCGCGCTGACAAACGGCTTCCACGATGCCGCCAATGCGATCGCCACCCTCGTCGCGACGCGGGGCGCACGGCCGGGACAGGCGATAGTCCTCGCCGCCGTCTTCAATATGCTCGGCGCCCTTCTGGTCGGCACCGCGGTGGCGGACACGATCGCCGGAATCGTCACCGTCACACCCGATGAGGCCGTCGAGGTCATCGGCGCCGGGGTGCTCGCCGCGACGATCTGGAACCTTCTGACCTGGTGGCGCGGATTGCCCTCCAGTTCAGCGCACGCGCTGGTCGGGGGGCTGGTCGGATCTGCGGTCGCCGAGGCGGGCGTCGACGCGATCCGGTGGGGCGGCCTCGAAGGCTGGAAGCCGGTCGGCGTCCTCGGGGTCCTGATCGTGCTTGCTGTCTCGCCTCTCCTCGGGGTCGGGTTCGGGCTGCTGTTCGCGCGCCTGAACCGACACCTGCTAAGCCGGGCAACCCAGCGCGTCAGGACTCCGATCCGCGGCGCCGAGTGGGTGATGTCCGCGGCCCTGTCCTTCGGCCACGGCGCCAACGATGCTCAGAAGGCGATGGGCGTGATCGCCGCACTCCTGCTCGCCAGCGGCCACATCGACACGCTCACGGTGCCCCTCTGGGTCAAGTTCTCCTGCGGAGGGGCCCTCACCGTTGGCACGGCGATGGGTGGCTGGCGAATCATCACCACGATCGGCAGGCGGATATTTCGTCTGGCCGCGATTGACGGGTTCGCCAGCCAGAGCGCCTCGACCGCGGTGATCCTTCCCGCCTCCTACCTCGGCGCCCCGGTCTCGACGACCCAGGTCGTCGCGTCATCGGTCGTCGGCGTCGGCGGTGGCCGGCATCGCTGGCATCACGTCCGCTGGAGCGTGGTCCGCTCGATCGGCTTCGCCTGGCTCTTCACGCTTCCAGCCTCGGCAGCGTTCGGGGCGATAATGCTCTTGATCTGGAGAGGATTGGGATGAGCCGCAACCATTGGTTTCTGCCGCAGTCGGCTGACGTGCTCGGGATGCTGAGCGAACAGGCGGCGATTACCGTGGAAGGCATGGAAGAACTGGCTGCCTGGGCGGACGGGGAGACGGCGGCCGCCGAACGATTGCGCAAGCTCGAGCACAAGGCGGACAAGCGCAAGCGGAAGCTACGCAAGGCCCTCTCGGAGGCCTTCTCGACACCGCTGGAGCCGGAGGACATCTTCGATCTCTCGAGTGGGCTCGATGAGATCTTGGACAGCGCCAAGAACATCGTCGGCGAGGCCGAGGCCATGCACACGGCACCCAATCCGGCCACCGCCGAGATGTCGACGCAGTTGGTCGAAGGAACCTCACGACTCGCCCGGGCGCTGGCAATGTTCGCCCACGGTGACCGCGAAATCGCAACCGCCGAAGCCGACCGTGCCGTCAAGGACCAGCGCCACCTCCAGCACAGCTACCGCAGAGCAATGTCAGATCTGATCGGCGTCCAGGACCTGAGGGAGATCGCTGCCCGCCGCGAGCTGTATCGCCGCCTGGCAAGGACCGGTGACAACATCGTCAGGGTGGCGGAGCGTGTCTGGTACTCGGTGCTGAAGGAAAAGTGACGCGTTCCTGGCGACCGGGCCCTCTGTGACAAGCAACTCATAGGCGAACTGATTCGCCGCGGCAGCCGTAGACCGCTGCATGAACCGGAACGGCAGAAGGATCGCGACGACGGCAGCGTCCCTCGCCGTCGTCGGCCTGGTGGTGGCCGTCGCTGCCATGGGGGGCTCGCGTGACCCTGCGCGGCCGACGATGTTCCACACCTCCACCTTCACCTGGCTGCAGCCGGAGGTCGCACCGGCGGCCTGGTCGAGCTCACGCCTTCCGAACTCACCGGCCCGGCTCTCGGTACCGCCCGGCTGGCGGCGAGAACACGGAGACGCGGGTACTCGCACCGTGGTGCAGAGGACCCCGTCGGGTGCGATTGCCGGCTATCTGAACGCGACGCCCCGCCAGGGAGCCGAGAACCCCCGCAACTGGACCGAGTTCCGGGTCGACCACAACGGGGAGGAGGGCGATCGCGAAGTGAGACTGCTGGCGGGCGCCACCAACCTGCGTTTTCGGTCGGCGACCGGCTCCTGTGTGCTCGATTCCTACCGCACCGAGAGCGGCCATCGCTATCGCGAGATGGCCTGCATCGTCTCCGGACGGTCGGCGACGACCGTGATCGTCGGCGCCGCGCCTCCGGCCCGCTGGGAGGCCGAGGCTCCGACGATCGAGCAGGCCATCAACAGCTTCACAACCTGACCCATTCACACAAGAAGGAGAACTCAGATGCTCACAACCCACATAAAGAAACTGGCGGCGCTGGCAGCCGTCGTGGCGATGGTCGGGGGTGGATCGACTTCCATTGCGATCGCTTCCCACCACCACAATCATCGCGGCATCATCCAGCACAACCTCGGTGACCACGACGCCGACAACAACGGCGGCCCCAGCGACGGCGACGGCAGGATCTGAGGGCAATGGCACCAGCGACCGCAATGGCCGTTGCCGGCGCGACGGAGGTAGCCACCCACTACGCCGACTCTGACGGGGTGAGCATCGCCTACCAGGTGCACGGCGACGGGCCCGTGGACATCGTCTTCGTGCCGGGGTTCGTCTCCCATGTCGATCTCTTCTGGGAGGAGCCGCATGCGGCTCGTTTTCTCCGTCGGCTCACCTCCTTCTCACGGCTGGTCGTCTACGACAAGCGGGGCCAGGGCCTCTCGGACCGGACTGGGCGACCACCGACCTTGGAGGACTCGATGGACGACCTCAAGGCCGTGATGGAGGCGGCGGGATGCGGGTCGGCCGTGGTCTTCGGCATCTCAGAGGGCGGGCCGATGTCCGCTCTCTTCGCGGCCACCCATCCGGACCTGGTGTCTTCCCTTGTCCTCTACGGAACCTACGCGCGAGTTCTCGCGGCCCCCGATCACCCCCAGGGGATACCGGTCGAGGCCCTGGACGAATTTCTCGAGATGGTGACGCGGGAGTGGGGCAGTGCAGTTGGAACCAGCCTCTGGGCGCCGAGCCTCGACGGATATCCGGAGTTCGAACGCTGGTGGGCCCGCCTCCTGCGCCACGGGACAAGTCCCGCGGGGGCGGTCGCTCTGTTCGACCTCTACCGCGAGCTCGATGCCAGGCCGATTCTGCCGACGATCCGGGTGCCGACCCTGATCCTCCATCGCCAGAAAGACATGGTCGTCCCTGTCGGGCAGGGCACCTACCTGGCGGAGCAGATCCCGGATGCCCGCTACGTGGAGCTGTGTGGCAGCGATCACCTGGTGACGGTGGGCGATCAGGACGCACTCATCGACGAGGTCGAGGAGTTCCTGGTCGGCAGCAGACGCGCGCACGAACCCGAACGGGCACTGGCCACGGTGCTCTTCACCGACATCGTCAGCTCCACTGAGAGGACGGGCGAGCTGGGAGACCAACGCTGGCGTCACCTGCTGGAGCGCCACAACATGGTGGTTCGCCGACAGTTGGCCATCCACCGAGGCGGCGAGGTGAAGACACTCGGTGACGGGTTCCTCGCGACGTTCGACGGTCCCGCCCGCGCAATCCGCTGCGCCGCGGCGATCCGGGATGAGCTGCGAGGGATCGGCATCGATGTGCGGGCCGGCGTCCACACCGGTGAGGTCGAGTTGATCGATGACGACGTCAGCGGGATGGCGGTCAATATCGGCGCTCGCATCGGCGCCCTCGCCGACCCCGGGGAGGTCTGCGTTTCCAGCACGGTCAGGGAGCTCGTGGTCGGCTCGGGCCTGGAGTTCGCCGAGCGTGGGGTTCACGACCTGAAGGGCGCACCCGGCGCCTGGTGCCTTTACGCGGTTGAACGCTAGGACGCGTCATCCAGCCATGCTGGTCAGCACGGACTATCTGGTTGTAGGGGCAGGTGCAACCGGCCTCGCCTTCGCCGATGCGCTGCTGACCGAGGCCGATGTGGAGGTGACGCTGATCGACCGTCGACAGGCCCCGGGAGGTCATTGGCTGGATGCGTATCCGTTCGTTCGCCTACATACCCCCTCCGCTTACTACGGCGTGAACTCGCTGGCACTAGGCGAGGACCGCGTCGACGAGGCCGGCGAGAACGCCGGGTACTACGAGCGGGCGACTGGCGACGAGGTCTTCAGGTATTTCGCCGAGGTGGCCAGACGGCTCAAGAAGACAGGCCGAGCCCGCGTGCTCACCCGCCACGAGTACCTTGACGCTGGGAGTTCTGGTGAGCAGGTCAGGGACTTGAGCACCGGAGAGCTTCACGATGTCGCTGTACGCCGCAAGGTTGTTGACGCTCGATACCTGGAGGCGTCGATCCCGGCGATTCACGCCGCCCCGTTTCAGGTGGCGCCTGACGTTCGACTCGTTCCCATTAACGACCTGCCGGCGGCGGCGCAATCAGGCTGCTCCTACACCGTTCTCGGGTCCGGTAAGACGGCTGCGGACGCGTGCATCTGGCTTCTTGACAACGACGTGCAGCCAGATCGGATTCGCTGGGTCCGGCCCCGGGACGCCTGGTTCCATGACCGCTGCCACTTTCAGCCACTGACGCAGGTTGGCGCGATCATGGAGGGGAACGCTCTAGATGCCGAGGCCGGCGCCAATGCGTCGAACGTCGACGACCTCTTCGAGCGACTCGAGGCCTCGGGGCGACTGACGCGCATCGACCAAGCGTGGCCGGCGACGATGATCCGCGGCACCATGCTTAGCGCTCGGGAGCTAGCAGCCTTGCGGCAGATCGAAGACATCATCAGGCTCGGCCGAGTGCGACGAATCGAGGCTAGCCGGATCGTGCTCGAGCGCGGAGAGACCGAGACCGACTCCGACACCCTGCACGTGGACTGCACGGCGCTCGGCCTGAACAACGCTCCCGCCACGCCGATCTTCCAGCCAGGTCGGATCGTGCTCCAGCAGGTGCGCCACCTCTCACCGTGTTTCAACGCAGCCCTCCTCGGGTTCGTCGAGGCCCGCCGGGATGACGACGCGGAAAAAAATCGGCTTTGTCCACCGAATCCATACGCCAGTAGCATCGAGGACTGGCCGCGCATGCTAAGCCGTACATGGCGAACGGAGAGGCGATGGTTGAACGAGTCCGATCTCTCAGCGTGGGTGGCCGAGAGTCGGCTGAACCTGCTGCGCGCGCTTCCCGCCCACGCGGCGGAGCCGTACGTCCAAGGGGTAGTGACGCGATTTCTCACCCACGTCGGTGCGGCGACTGAGCGGCTGAAGCAGATGGACGGATCGAGGTCACATGGGCGGCTCGTAAGCGGCCATCGGCCGCTGCCTTCTCGAGCGCGATAGCCCACCTCGGCGTGGTTCGTCACGGGAATCCGATCTGACCGCGCCCTGCGTCCCCTCCGGATTGTCACGAGCATCTACCGTTTGACGGGATGAGCGAGGAGCCAGAGCTAGACGAGTTCGAATCGCTGGTGGCTGATGCGATCGATCGATTGCCGGATGAGTTCCAGAAGGTGCTCGAGGGTGTGCCGATCGTGGTCTCGGACCTGGGGGCCGATGAGCGCGCGTATGGCCAGTACTACGGAGATGGAATTGCCCGCGAACGGTATGAGGACAGGATCGTGATCTACCGCGACACGCTCGAGCGCGATTTCGGCCATGACCGCGAGCTGCTCGCCCGCCAGGTCGACCGGACCCTGCGTCACGAGCTCGCCCACCACCTCGGATGGAACGAGCGAGGCGTGGGGGGTCTCGGTCTCTGACCGGCGCCCGCTACTCGGCCCAGGGCCCGATTCCGCCGATCCGATCGACGTCGATCCGCATCCGAACACCCGGGGGCGGGTCGTCCATCGGCGGAAACCGGACCTCGGGCCCGAGATAGACGTGGGCTAGCTCCTGAAGCAAGTCAGCCGCGCCGCCCTCCTCGATCTCGGCGCGCCCGTGGGCGACGACGTACTCGCGCAAGCCCGGCGGCCGGATCCGGGTCCCCTCGAAGGAGATCGTGACGCGCGGATCGCGCCGGACGTTTCGGAGCTTTTGCTGCCCTTTGCTCAGATGGGCCGTAATCAGCTGATCGCCCTCGACCGCCACCCAGACGCAGGACACCTGCGGAGAGCCGTCGGGATTGATGGTGACCAGGTGACCGAGTGCGCCGGCCCGAATCAGCTCCTTGGCGTTATCGGGGAGAACCATGAAATTGAGTCTACGGCCGGTGTAGGCTCATCGCGGTCAACCTAAGGAGAGGATGGGTCTGTGAGGTATTTCCTAATTGCAATGGGCTCTGTGGCGCTGCTTGCGGTGGGCGTCGGGGGCTGTGGGGGCGGCGATTCCACCACCGATACCTCAACCGCCGCGGCGCTGTCGAAAGCGGAGTTCGTCAAACAGGCGAACGCGATCTGCGCCGAAGGCAACAAGGAAACAGACGCCATCTTTGAAAGCTTCGAAAAGGGGGAGCCGAAGGCCGAGGCCGAAACGGTGATCGAAAATGAATTCGTGCCGTCCGTCCAGGGGCAGATCGACGAAATACGAGCCCTCGGCGCGCCCGAAGGCGACGAAGCGACCGTCGACCACATGCTCGACCTCGCCCAGGCAGACCTTGACCGGATCGAGAACGAACCCGGGATCGTCATTTCGGGCGAAGAAGAAGACCAGTTCGCCGACTTCGCCAAGGTCGGCCACCCCTATGGGCTGACGGAGTGCGACAAGGCGGAATAGGGCTCCGCGAAGATTTAGGCAGCTCCAACCTTCCCTGAAGGTGCCGGTCCTACCGTGGGCGAATGGTACGACGACTGAGCTACTCCCATGTCCTGGCCACCTTCGTCGCTGAAGCAGCCCGCGATGCCCGACCCCAGAGGCGCCCGCCCCCGGCGGCTCAGAGGACGGTGAGCACCGCGAGGGCGAGGACCGAGGCGGCGACGACGAGAAGCGCGGCGGCCGGTGAGCACCCGACCGCCGCGCCCGAGCCGGTTATCGCCCATCAGCTCGGCGTCGTTGCCGAGCGCTCTCATGAACGGCAACAGCACCAGCAGCAGCACGGCGTTGAGCGCCTGAGAGAGGAACAGGATCGAGATCAGCGGTGCTCCCGGGATAAGTACCAGCACGGCGGCGACGACGACCACGGCCGCGTAACTCAGATAGAAGGACCGGGCTTCCTCGAAACTGTCGTCGAGCCGCGCCTTCCGGCCCATCGTCTCGGACACCGAGTATGCGGTCGAGAGCGGAACGATCGCCGCCGCGAGAAGCGCCGCACCGAGCAGGCCGAGACCGAACAGAGTCCCAGCGACGTGGCCGGCGAGCGGCTCCAGCGCCAGGGCCGCGTCACGGGCATCGTCGACTTCGACGCCTTCTGCGTGGAGGGTCGCCGCGCAGGCGACGACGACGAAGAAGCCAATCACACCTGTGAGCACCGCGCCGACGATCACGTCGAGTCGCTCGTAGGAGAGGTCCCCGACCGTGATGCGCTTGTCGACGGCGTAGGACTGGATGAAGGCCAGGCCCCATGGCGCGAGGGTCGTGCCGACCGTGGCCACGGCGACGAGGACGGCCTCGCGGGTCAGCGGCATGCCGGGGACCACCAGCCCCTTCGCCGCCTCGCCCCAGTCAGGGTGGGCAAGAAATCCGGAGAGGATGTAGGCGACGAAGACCGCGCTCAGCGCCAGCAGAACGTGCTCGACGTATTTGAACGACTCCCGGAGCACCAGCAGCGAGACGGCGGCGGCGGCCATCGGGACGGTGACATAGCGGCTGGCTCCGGCCAGCAGGTCCCCGGCCGCCGCGACGCCGGCGAACTCGGCGCAGAGGGTGCCGGTGTTGGCGATCAGCAGGGCGCCGATCACCAGAAAGGCGGGACGGGCGCCGTAGTGCTCCCGCACCAGGGTGAGGAGGCCCTTTCCGGTGACCACGCCCAGCCGCATCCCCAGCTCGTGGAAGACGATCAGCGCCACCGTCGAGATCGCCAGCACCCAGAGCAGCTCGTAGCCGTACTTTGCCCCGAGGATCGAGTAGGTGGTGATCCCGGCCGGATCGTCGTCGGAGAGGCCGGCGAGGACACCCGGCCCGACCACGGCAAGCAGGGCTGTCAGGCCACCCGCTCGGAGCAGGGTCGAGCGGCGCCGGGTCAGGTGCCAGTGCAGATGGCGCCCGGGCGTGTGCCGGCCGGGTGCGGAGGGGGTCACTACTGGGCGATCGTAGAGCTCTTCTTTGCCGGACGCCCACGCACGCGACGAACATACACGCAGAGGGAGATACTGACGCGATGAGCGCCCCCGACCCGATCGGCGGCCCGATCGGGCACCAGGTACGCAAGGCCGGGGCGGCGGAGGTGGCGGGGATGGCGAGAGCGCTGGCCGGGGCGTTCCACGAGGACCCGATCATGAGCTGGCTGGCCCCCGACGCCACCCGGCGCCCCGAAGTCCTCGATGGCAACTTCCACCTGCTCCTCGAGCAGATCTGGATGCGCCACGAGGAGACCTACACCACCTCGGCCGCGGCGGGTGCGGCGATCTGGGACCCGCCGGGGGAGTGGAGCGTCGGAATCACGCAACAACTGGGACTGCTGCCCCGCGCCCTGCGCGTGTGGGGCACCCGCCTCCCGCGCGCGCTGCTGACCCTGGCCAAGATCGAACGGGGGCACCCGCGGGAGAGCCACTACTACCTGGCCGTCCTCGGGGTCGAGCCCGAGAGCCAGGGGCGCGGGCTGGGCTCGGCCCTGATGTTCCCCGTCCTCCAGCGCTGCGACGCCGAGCGGGTCCCGGCCTACCTCGAGGCGAGCTCGCCGCGCAATCGCGCCCTCTACGAACGTCACGGGTTCGAGGTGACCAAGGAGTTCAGGGTCGGTACCGACGCGCCGCCGATCTGGGGCATGTGGAGAGAGCCGAGCTAGATGGTCGCTCTCGACGCGGCCACCGAGCTCGAGGGCGGGGACGGCGCCTACTCGATCGAGCTCAGCGAGGCGTGGGAGATCTGGGGGCCGAGTGGCGGCTACCTCGCGGCGCTGACCCTGCGCGCGGCGGGGATGCGTACCGGAATCCCGCGCCCGGTCAGCTATTACTGCCACTTCATCAGCCCGCCCGCGTTCGATCGCGTCGAGCTGTCGGTCGAGACGATCAAAGCGGGCCGCCGCTCGGGGTCCCACGCGGTGCGGATGACCCAGGGTGGGAGGGAGGTCATGTTCGCGCTGGTGCGGACAGCCGCCGAGGGCCCCGGCTACCGGCACCAGGAGGTGGACGCCCCCGAGGTCGACTCGCCGGAAGAGTCGGAGCCGGTCGAGCGACGGGCCAAGGACGGGTCCCAGCTCTACGCCTTCTGGAACAACGTCAGCTGTCGCCGGCCGCGGGTGGGGTCGGCGGACGCTTCGGACTCACCACCGCGGATTCGCGAGTGGGTCCGGTTCGAGCCGACTCCGACCTTCGAGGATCAGTTCATCGATGCCGCCCGGCCGCTGATCCTGCTCGACACCTTCGGCTGGCCGGCGGTCTGGATGAAGCACCGCGGGGCGGACTATGTCGCCCCCAACCTCGACACGGCGGTCTGGTTCCATCAACCGATGACCGACAGCGAGTGGCTCCTGGTCGACCACGAGGCGCCGGTCGCGGGCGACGGGCTGATCGGTGTGAACGGCCGGATCTGGGACACACAGGGCCGCCTACTCGCCGGCGGCGGCGCCCAGCTCTACTGCATCCCCCGCCCCTAGCCTGACCTCGGGCTCGGCGGGGCGGCGGAGCATCCAGATCATCGCGATCGAGGCGTCGATCGTCGCCACCAACAGCGCCAGGTTGCGGAACAGCGTGTGTTCGGCAGAGCCGAAAACGCTTGTCGAGAGGATTGACGCTCCGAGCACGATCCAGGCGGGTCGTGCCAGACGGGTCGTTCCCGCGGTGAGGACGACCGCCGCCAACCCCACCAGCCAGAGCATGAACTGCGGGCTGAGGACCCGGCTGGTCACAACCAATAGAAGGACGATCGTGAAGATGAAGTCGCGACTGACCGAGGCGTCGGCGAGGTCGGTGCGGCCGTCGTGGATCGCCCTCGCGCGGAACCACCACCAGAGCGCCGCGCCGGCAAGCGCGGCGACGCTCAGCCATTTGAGGGCATCGGCGACGGCGTCCCCGGTCGGGGTCGCGATCTCCCAGGCCCCAAACCGGAGCATCCGTGGTGCAGGCTCGGTGGTGATCAGCTCCCGCATGTCCCAGGGCGCGGCCCCCACCGATTCCTCCTGCAAGCCCCGGTGGCTCTGCTCGTCTAGGAAGGTCGAGAGGTCGCCGAACGCGAGCGCCGCGACGAGCAGCACCAGGGAGATGGTCATGACCGCCGTCAATGCCGAGACCAGCAGACGGCGCCGGTCCCACTCGCCGAACAGGAGGACGATCGGCCAGACCTTGATCGACGCCCCCAATCCCGCCAGAGCCCCGAACCAGACCGGCCGTCGATGGATCACGACCAAGGCTGCGATCCCGATCACGGTCGGGACGATGTCGAATCGGAGGATGGAGTAGGTGCCGAGGACAGGCATCGCGATCAGCCAGACCCAGACACCGGTGTAGTTGCCCGACCGGCGCCCGAGCAGGCCCAGCAGCCCAAGGCCGACGAGGTCGATGACCAGCCACAGGCTGACGAAGGTCGCGCTGTAGCTGGCGGGACCGATACGGGGAATCAGCATCATGAACGCGGCGCCCGGGGGGTACTGCCAGCTGTCCTCGTTCGGGATCACGTGTTCGTTGGCGAGGATTTCTGACCAACGGTGATACACGTTGACGTCCTCGAAGTTGATCGGGTGTTCGTGGTGCCAGAAGCCGGCGTTGACGACGAGGACCGCCCGGGTCGCGATCCAGATCCCGACCCAGATCCAGACCGTCCGGTTGGACAGCACCGACCTGACCGACTCCGCAATTCCCTCCGCCGCACCCGCCATGAACCGGTGTACCTATCAGAATGGCTGGCGCCCGCCCCAAGACTCACCGAACGAGAGGACCGACATGGAGGACTCAGCCCAACCGGAGCCGCTGAACAGGGAGGGCTTCGCCGCCTTCCAGGGACGCACCGGCGAGAGCGGCGCGATCGTGATGCTCAACCTGCTTCGGTTTCGGCCGGACGGCGGGCAGGAGCGCTACGCGGAATACGGCGCCGCGGTCACTCCGTTGCTGGAGAAGATCGGTGGCAGGATCGTCTTCGCCGGCGAGCCCGCGGCGGCGCTGCTCGGCGAGGACTCCTGGGACCTGGTGGTCCTCGTCGAATACCCGAGCAGGCAGGGGTTTCTCGACATGATCGCCTCGCCCGAGTACCAGGAGGTCGGCCACCTGCGGACCGAGGCGCTGACAAGGGGCGAGCTCCATCCGATGGTCCCGGCCGACACATGAGCCGCCGCGCCACCCTGGCCGCGGCGATCGCGCTCGGTCTCGGGGTGTGCGCAGTGCCGTCCACGGAGGCGGCGGTGAAGCTCCAACGCTGCGACCTCGGCGCGGCGCGGCCGCTGCGCTGTGGCCACATCACGGTGCCGATGCGCCGCGGCGATCCCTCCCTCGGGACCACCAAGGTCGCGTTCGCCGTCAGGCCCCGCGGCGATCGCTCGCGGCCCTCATTGGGGACGATCCTCGCCACCGATGGCGGGCCGGGGTATGGATCGACGGCAGCTCCGTTCGTCCGCTCGGTCAACGCCGCCCTGGCGCCGCTGCTGAACCGACGCGAGATCGTCTACGTCGATGCCCGAGGGACCGGCCGCTCGGACGCACTCAACTGCCGCACCCTGCAGCGCGGGCTGATCCTCGAAAGCACCGCGATCGGCGAATGCGCGAACCAGCTCGGACCCCGCTTCGTCGGCTACACGACCGGGGAAACCGCGCACGACCTCGACGCCGTGCGCGAAGCGCTCAGCCTCGGAAAGGTCTTCTTCTACGGCGACTCCTACGGGACCCTGCTCGGCCAGGCCTACGCCGTCCGCCATCCCGGCAGCCTGCGGGGCCTGGTCCTCGACTCCGCCTACCCTGCCGACGACCCCTATTACCGGACACTCCTCCCGGCCGGGCTCCATGGCCTGAGCGTCGCCTGTCGTCGCGCCCCGGACTGCTCGGGGGACGCCGCCGGGCGCTACACCCGCGTCGTTCGCCGCTTCCATGCTCAGGGAAGGCCGACCGACAACCTGCTCAGCTTCCTGCTGCAGTCGGGGACCCTGGCGCCGCGCTCCTACCTCAGCCTCGACGAAGGCGACCGCCGCTACCTCGCCGGCGACCCCGGCCGGCTCAACCACCTGATCGCGCCCGGCATCCCCGGCCATGGATCGATCCGCGAATTCACCTACGGGCTCGAGATCACCGTCGAGTGCAATGACTACCCGCTGCTCTGGGACCCCTACTCGTCGATCGATGCGCGGATCCGCCGGCTCTCGACTTCGGTCAAAGACGTCCCGGCCGACCACTTCGCACCGTTTGGCGCCCGCGAGTACCTGCTCTCGCCGGCCTCACACCTGACCAACTGCCTGACCTGGCCGGCGCCGCCACCCCCGCCGGGACTGGAACCCCCGGTTCCCGACGGCTGGCGAGCCCCGACCAGCTTTCCGACCCTGATCCTGGCGGGTGAGATCGACGACATCACCTCGGTCGCCGAGGCGAAGCAGGTAAAGCAACGATTTCCCCGCTCCACGCTCAGTATCACGCCAAACCGCGGCCATGTGTCGAGCCTCTACTTCCCGTTCCGATCCCCCGCGGTCGACGTGATCCAGAGGTTTTTCCGCACCAACTGACACTCACGTGCGAAGATCGCCCCGATCGTCTGAAGCCGTCGAATGAGAGGAGCGAAGGTGTCAGTTGACCTGTTGAAGTGGAAGGGCGCGGGGCGTATCAGAGCAGTGGTCCTCGTGCTTGCCGTGGGACTCGCGGGAGCCGCCTGGGCCGGATGCGGCAGCGACAGCACCTCCGACTCCGTCAACTCGATCCAGGAACAGCTCGAAGAAAAGGCCGACGAAACCCAGAAGGAACTCGAAAAGAGCGGGGAATCGGTCAAGCAGGGCCTCGAAAAGGGCAGCGAAGAAGCCAAGAAGGGCATCGAAGAAGGCGGCAGCACGACAAAGAAGGGCGTGAACAAGGCGATCGAAGAAGGTTCCGAAAAGGTCGAAAAGGGCTTCGAAAAGGCGAAAAAGCAGGCCGAAAAGGGAATCGAAGAAGCCAAGGAACAGGCCGGCTCCTACTCGCCCTGAGTAGCTACAGCTAGCGGACCCGACAGACCCGGGTCAGGGTGGTGCTGAGGCTCTGGCCGTTGTCGAAATCGAACTTGCCCTTGGCGAAGGCGAAGGGGCCACCGCCGAAGCCGGCGGGTGCCGCGCAGCGGGCGCTGAGGAAGCTGCGTGGCTGGCCGCGGTACTGATACTGGCGGTCGAACTTGAGCGAGAGGTCGGTGACATAGCCGAGGTCGGAGGCGATTTCGGGGATCCGGGCGCTGAAGACGGTCCCGAATTCACCCTGCGAAGGCCGGGAGATCTTGAACCGCAGCACGATCGTCGTTTTCGCAGGGCTCGCGCCGTAGATATGGAGGATCAGCCCCGGCTTGCGGGGAGTGCCGCTGTTGAAGGCGAGGATCCTTCCTTCGACCGGGAACGTGTCTTTTGAGAAGTCGACGGTCGCCCCGAACCTCCCGGTGCCGACGAGCGCGGGGCGACAGCGTTCTAGGGCCTCTTCGGTCGAGGTCGACTGCAACAGCCCCGGCTCGCATCGCGGCAGGCCGCGCGTGTAGACCTTGCTGTAGCGGTTGACCGAGATCGATATCCGTCGCAGCCCCGGCGGATGGCCGCCGCGGACGCTCGTCACCGCGCCGCCGATCAGGACGCTGACCGGCGCATCGCGGTCGCGAGGGAGGACTTTGGGGGCGAAGCGGCCGTCGAAGTCGAGGCGTACATCGCCGCGCTGGACCACCTCGGCCTTGGCCAGGCCGGCACCGAGCAGCACCGCTGCGCTCGCCGTGAGGACGAGTATGCGTCGCATCTTCATTCAGTCTAGGGGCCAGATTGCAGGGGAATCGTTACGGGTTTGCAGCGCTTTGGTCCGCGGTTCTAGGCTTGGACGGCGAATGGCGAGCCGTGGGGACATCGACACCTGGATCGCCGATTACGAGAGGGCCTGGCGCACCGCGGGCACCGAGCCGCTCTCCGCTCTCTTCACAGAGGATGGCAGCTACCGGATGTCTCCCTACGAAGAGCCCGCCCGTGGCCTCGAGCAGATCGCCGCGCTGTGGGAGCGCGAGCGCGAGGGGCCCGACGAGGGTTTCGAGATGCGCCACGAGGTGGTCGCGGTCGAGGGCGAGACCGCGGTGGTCATGGTCGAGGTCGAGTATGCGAAGGGGACCGAGTACCGCGACCTCTGGATCATTCGGCTCGATCCCGCGGGGCGCTGCCGCGAGTTCGAGGAGTGGCCGTTCTGGCCGGAGCAGGGATGAAGACGCACACCGCCTACATGACCTTCGAGACCGAGGAGCGCCGCGCGCTCGTCCGGATCACCGAGGAGGTCCAGGCCGCCGTGGACGAGGCCGGGATCTCGGAGGGGATGGTGCTGGTCTCGGCGATGCACATCACCGCCGGGATCTGGGTCAACGACGACGAGCCGGGCCTGCACGAGGACACGCTCGAATGGCTCGACAAGGTCGCCCCGCCAAGCTGGAAGCCGGCCCCAACGAGGTCGCCGAGGAGCTGCTGCCCGAGGGCGGCGACTACCGCCACCATCGCGGCGGCGAGGACAACGGCGACGCCCACCTCAAGAACCTCCTCATGCACCACCAGGTGATCGTCCCGGTGACCGAGGGCCGCCTCGATCTCGGACCCTGGCAGCAGGTCTTCTACTGCGAGTTCGACGGCCGCCGCCAGAAGCGGCTGCGTGATCAAGGCGATGGGGGAGTGAGGGGCTAGTCCTCGCGGCGGTCCTCGGGGGGGTGGGTGATGCGCCCCACCCCCTGGCGGACCTCTTCGACCGCTTCGCGGCCGGCGGCGCGGACCTCCTCGGTCGCGGCGGCGACACCCTGGCTCGGCTTGCCGCCGACGACGTCGCGGACCGCGTTCTTGAAGCGCTCGGTACGGCGGTCGGGGCTGAACCTCTCTTCGGCCGTGGCCAGCTTCTCCGGGTTGCGCCCGCGATATCGACGCCGCCCCCACGGCGAGCCCGGCTTGCCGATCCTGATCGCTCCGTAAATCCCGACCGGGAGAAAGAAGAAGCCGACGGTCCCGTGCAGGAGGCGCTGCTTGGCGAAGCAGACCGCGACGACGCCAAACACGATCCCGGCGCTGAGCAGGCTGCCGATTGTCTGGTCGAGCGATCCCGTTTCCCAGGTAAAGGGAGTGAGTCCGATCAGGATCAGGCCCATCGCCCCCGCGGCGAGCACGGTCGCGTCGATCGAGACCCGTCCCTCCTCGGACCAGTAGACGTCTTCGAGGTAAACCCAGAGCGCAAACTCGTCGATCGTCAGCCCGGCGCCGACTCCGAACGCGAACGCGCAGATTTCCGTGTAGGGGCTGTCGCCGAGCACCGTGAACCCGACGGCGCCGGAGATCATCATCGTCACGATCCCGAAGACGAGATGGTGGAGGTGGACGCCGCTCTCGCTGACGACGCTGCCGGGCCACCAGGGGACCTTCGGGCTCCGCATCAGGCGGGTGCTCATCCTGATGAAGGCGAACGAGAGCAGGAACCCGACCAAGACCAGGAACAGCCCCTGCTTTTCTTCGGCGACGATCTGGTCGTTCCAGAAGTCGGCGAATATGGACGCGGTGATCATCGGCCGGGGACCGAGTGTATTCGCGGCCCCTCGCCCTCCTTTTCGCGAATCAGCTCGACCGTGAGCAGGACCGCCGCGACCGCGTAGAACGGCGTTGTCGCGAGGTTGGAGAGGATGTCCGCGACCCAGTCCGCCAGGAACGAGTTGTGGAGCACGTGGTGGGGCAGATTGGTCAGGAGCTGGGTCAGGCTGTCGCCGATCAGCTCGATCGGCAACAGTACGGCGAGCACCGTCCAGAAGCGGCCGCGCACCAATCGGATGCTGCGGCCGAGGGCGGCGCGGACGCCGTTGCCCTCGATCTCGACGATCGGCGCGGCGAGGGCGAGGAAGACGAACGCGAGGACGCCGGGGGCAAAGAGGAGGACGAACCCGATCGCGACGACGACCGCGTAGATCACGTCGATCGCGATCAGCCGGCCGTACTCGACCGCGCGCGCGATCTCGGTCAGCGAGGGAGTCTCGTCATCGTCGTGGTCGCCGGTCATCAGCGCCGCGACCGCTCCGGTGTAGAAGACCTCGCCCAGCAACCCCGTGATCGCGAGGACGATCAGGGCGACGACCGTGCCGAGGATCTCGACGAAGCTGCCGAACTCGATCGCTCCGTCCTCGACGGTGATCGCGACCGCATGGAGGAGGCCGATCGGAACGAAGACGATCGCGCCGATCAGCAGCAGCCGCGGCCCCCACTGCAAATAGAGGCGCCAGATCCCGGCGTAGAAGCCGCGCACGGTGAGCCGTGCCGGCACGTCAGCGCCGCCGCCGCCCGGCCGGCCGCCGGCCCCGCGCCTCGAGCTTCGAGCGCGATGACTCGTTTGCCGGTACGCGATTCAGCCGGTTCAGGTCCGGAACCAGCAGTTCTTCGGCGCAGCGCCGATGCCAGTGATGGTGCTCGGTCCCGCCGAGGCGCATCACGTACTGGACGACGACGTGCTCGGAGCCGATCTCGATCTCACCGTGGCAGCCGGGACAGCGATAGAGCTTCTGGGAGATGTTGCGGATCAGCCAGGCCTCGTTGCCTTCGTCGTCGTAGCCGCGCAGGCTCCAGCGGACGCTGGGCAGCCCGGCGAGGTCGCTCATCGTCTCGAAGCGAGCCAGCCGAACCCGACGGCCATCGCGACGTTGGCGGCGCCGGCGAGGCGCAGGCCGAGTTTCGCCCCGGGCCGGCTCAGCGCCGGCGAGGCCGACCAGAGGACGTCGGTTGCGATCTCGGTGCCGCGCAGCCAGGCGAGCGCCCACCAATCGCGCTGCTCCCCGCGCACCGCGGCCACGGTGTGGGCGGCGGCGAAGGTGAGCCAGACCGGGCCGGAGCGCCGGAAGAGGTGTGCCGCGTCGGGGGAGGGCTCATCGTGGCCGAGGACCCGAAGGGTCGCCTGCGGCGCCGCGATCGCCGCCGACCCGAGGACGAGATCGAAGGCGATCATGTTGCGGTTGGTGATTCGGAGCGCCTGCTCGAAGGTCATCGCAGGCTGCATCCAACCAGATTGGAAGGGAAAGCCTGAGTCCCGGCGAAATGGACCGCCGTGACCAAGACAGCCACCAAATCCCCCCAACTGACAAGCCTTTCGGAGTACATCCAGGAGCGCTTCGACGAATTCTCCAGGTCCCAGAAAGACGTTGCCCGCTACATCGTCGACCATCTCGACGAGGCGGCCTTCCTCACCGCGGAGGAGTTGGCCCGGCGCGCGAGCACCTCTTCCTCGACCGTCGTCCGCTTTTCCCAGGCCCTCGGATTCGAGGGGTACCCCGAGCTCCAGCAGGCCGCGATCGAGGAGTACCGGACCGCCACCGTGGCGGCGAACGGCGCCGCCAACAGCAGCGCTCTCTTCTCCTTCGACCACTCCGAGCTCGAGGGGTCGCTCAGCACCGACCACTCGAACCTCGAGGAAACCGCGCGCAACATGACGCGTGAGCAGGTCGATGGCGCCGTCGCCGCGCTCGCCGAAGCTCAGCGGGTCGTCGTCGTCGGAGTCGACCAGATGGCCTTCTTCGCCAGCTACCTGCGACACATGCTGAGCTTGCTCGACATCCGGGCCGAGATCGTCGCCAGCACCGGCGGCGAGTCGCTGCAGCGGCTCGGGCGGATCGACGAGGAAACCCTCGTCATCGTCCTCTCGTCGGGCCGCGCCCACCCGCTTCTGCTGCGGGCGATGAAGCTGGCGATGCACCGCCGCGCCCGCACCCTCGCGATCTCGGACGCATCGATGTCAGAGGTGGGGGAGCACGCCGAGCAGACGCTCTACTACTCATCCAACAGCCCCTCCTTCGCACGCTCGAACACCGCGCTGATGGCACTCGTCCAGGGCCTGGCCTACGGCCTCTACGCTCGCGACGAAGCCGCCCACAAAGACCGCATCCGCGCCTACAAACTCAAGTAATAGTCCGCCGCCTCCTCCGCTTCGCGTCCGGGGAGCAGGGCACGACCCTCCGTCAACCGATCAGCGAGCGTCGCAATCTGATTTCCGCGAGCGGCGCTGATTTGGCGCTTGCCGCCGCCCGCGACGCGAAGCGGAGCAGGCGGCGGTTTATATTGGGCTTCATGGCCGAGCACGCGACATTCAGGCTGAAGACGGGCCTCGCCGAGATGCTGAAGGGCGGGGTGATCATGGACGTGGTCACGCCGGAGCAGGCCCGGATCGCCGAGGAGGCGGGGGCCTGCGCGGTGATGGCGCTCGAGCGCGTCCCCGCCGACATCCGCAGGGATGGCGGGGTGGCGCGGATGTCCGACCCGGCGATGATCAAGGGGATCCAGGAGGCGGTCACGATCCCGGTGATGGCCAAGGCGCGGATCGGCCACTTCGCCGAGGCCCAGGTTCTGGAATCACTCGAGGTCGACTACATCGACGAGTCCGAGGTGCTGACCCCGGCCGACGAGAGCAATCACATCGATAAGTTCGCCTTCGAGGTTCCGTTCGTCTGCGGCGCGACCAACCTCGGCGAGGCGCTGCGCCGGCTCGGTGAGGGGGCGGCAATGATTCGCTCCAAGGGCGAGGCTGGCACCGGCAACGTGGTCGAGGCGGTCCGCCACATGCGCGAGATTACGGGCGGGATCAAGCGGCTTGCCCAGCTCAGGCCGGAGGAGCTCGCCGGCGCCGCCAAGGAGCACCAGGCGCCGCTCGAGGTGGTCCGAGCCGTCGCCGATGCCGGCCGGCTGCCGGTGCCGCTGTTCTGCGCGGGCGGGATCGCGACACCCGCCGATGCGGCGCTGATGATGCAGCTCGGCGCCGAGGGGAACTTCGTCGGGTCCGGGATCTTCAAGAGCGCCGACCCCGAGCGCCGTGCCCGGGCGATCGTCGAGGCGACGACCCACCACGACGACCCCGAGCGGGTCACGGCGGCGTCGATCGGTCTCGGCGAGGCGATGCCGGGTCTGGAGATCTCGGAGCTGGCTGCGGCCGACGCTCTCCTTCAGGACCGCGGTGCCTGACCTCAGGATCGGCGTCCTCGCGATCCAGGGTGGCTTCGAGGCCCACGTCCGGATGCTGCGCGGCCTCGGCGCCGACGCCGGCGAGGTCCGCGTCGCCTCCGAGCTCGAGGGGCTCGACGGGCTGGTCATCCCCGGCGGCGAGAGCACGACGATCGTCAAGGGCATCCGCGCCGAGGGGCTCGAGGACCCGATCAGGTCCCACCACCAGGCCGGGCGAGCGGTATTCGGAACCTGTGCCGGGATGATCGTCTGCGACGACGCCCACCTCGACCTGATCGACGTGACGGCGCGCCGCAACGCGTTCGGCCGTCAGTTGCAGAGCTTCGAGGCCGACCTCGAGGTTGACGGGATCGGTGAGGACACATTTCGGGCCGTCTTCATACGCGCGCCGTGGGTCGAGCGAACCGGCCCGGGGGTCGAGGTCCTCGCCGCCTATGACGGCCATCCGGTCGCGGTCCGTGAGCACGGGGTGCTCGCCACCGCGTTCCACCCGGAGCTGACCGACGACTCCAGACTGCACGCACTGTTCATGGCAATCACGACCGAAGCGCGGAAGCGCACGCACGAGGAGGCAAAGAGGTGAGAGACCCGAGGGCGGAACGCCTGGCAAAGATCCTCGTCGGCTACTCGACGAAGGTGAAGGAGGGCGAGGTCGTGGCGATCGACGGCGACTCCGCCGCGGAGCCACTGTTGCTTGCCGTCTACGAGGAGGTGCTGAAGGCCGGCGCCAACCCGATCATGAACGTCGCGCTGGGGGGCCAGACCGCCACCTACTTCAAGCACTCGAGTGACTCTCAGTTGGATTGGGTCTCCCCGGTCGCCGAGTGGCTCCTCGAGAACGCCGATGTCCGTATCGCTGTCGGGGCCGCGACCAACACGCGCGAGCTCTCGGCGATCCCGCCGGACCGCCAGACCCGCCGCCAGGCCGCGATGGGCGGCCTCCTCTCGCGGGCGATGGAGCGCAGCGCGAAGGGCGAGTTCCGCTGGGTCTACACGCTGTTCCCGACCAATGCCTATGCGGCCGAGGCCGAGATGAGCCTCGCCGACTACGAGGACTTCTACTACGGCGCCTGTCTGGCCACCGACGACGGCGACCCACTCACCGCCTGGGAGCGCGCCTCGGCGGAGACCAAGCGGCTGGCCGAGGTGATCCAGGGCCATGAGGAGGTCCGGGTCATCGCCCCGGGAACCGACATCAAGCTCGGTATCGCCGGCCGCACCTTCATCCCCTGCGACGGCGAGCACAACATGCCCGACGGCGAGTTCTTCACCGGCCCGATCGAGGACTCGGTCGAGGGTGAGGTGACATTCCACCTGCCGGCGACGATCGGCGGACGCGAGGTCTCCGGGGTGCACCTGCGGTTCGAGGCCGGCAAGGTGATCGACGCCGGCGCCGAGCGGGGCGAGGAGTTCCTGATCCAGCTGCTCGACACCGACCAGGGAGCCAGGCGCCTGGGCGAGCTCGGGATCGGCACCAACTACGCGATCGACCGCGGCACCCGCGAGGTCCTGCTCGACGAGAAGATCGGCGGAACCGTCCACATGGCGGTCGGCAAGAGCTACCCGGAGTCGGGGGGCGTGAACGAGTCCGCCGTCCACACGGACCTCGTCTGCGACCTCCGCCTCGGCGGCAAGCTGATCGTCGACGGCGAGGACTTCCAGGTCGACGGAAAATTCGTCAAATAATTCCGCTCATCTGCTCTGCTCTCGGGCGCGGCCAAGGGATCAGATATGGATGGCCGCGCCCTTCCGCGTCCGCGATGAGCGGGTCTGTCGTGGACGGTCGCCGTGGGCGGGTCACTACAGGGCCGCGGTTGGGGGTGCTACTGGCTGGGGATTGGGGAGCCGGCGAGGAGGAAGAACCAGCCGAGGAAGACGGCCACGGCGAGCAGGACCGAGCCCATCATCGTCGCCTCGACGACGGTCGTGGTTCCCATCGGGGCGTCCGAGTCACGCATGCTCTTGAGCCAACTCGGCCGCATCGGCGCAAGCCGGTTGGTGCCCGTGATCCGCACGTAGACGTCGTTGAGGATGCCGATAAACCAAGCGTCGGCGAGGGTCGTGAAGAGAATCCCGATCGCGACGACCGCATAGGGGCCCTCGGCAGGGAACTGGGTCTCGGAGACCTTCGAGCCGATCCAGATCCAGCCGAGCGGTATCGCGGTCCAGAGGCCGAACGCGGCGATGAGCATCAGGACGAATACGGCGCTGGCCGCGATTCCCTGGGCAGCGCTGACGTGATGGTGGCCGTAGCCGACCGATTCCGAGGACATCGCGCCTCATAGAATAGACCGATGTCCGGGCACTCCAAATGGTCTTCGATCAAACACAAGAAGGCCGCAACAGACGCAAGACGGGGAAAGATGTTCACAAAGCTCGCCCGCGCGATCACCGTCGCGGCGCGGGACGGCGGCGGCGACCCCGATGGCAACCCGGCGCTCGCAACCGCGATCCAGAAGGCTCGCGACGCCTCGATGCCGAAGGACAACATCCAGCGGGCAGTCGACCGGGGGACGGGGGAGGGCGCCGACGCGGCCGCGATCGAGAGCGTCGTCTTCGAGGGCTACGGCCCCGGCGGCGCGGCGATCCTGGTCGAGGCGCTGACCGACAACCGCAACCGCACCAGCGCCGATGTCCGGTTCGCCTTCAACAAACACAACGGCAGCCTCGGCGAGCCGGGATCGGTCGCCTGGATCTTCGAGAAACGCGGCGCGATCGCCGCCGACGGCGGCCGCTACACCGAGGATGACCTGATGCCGGCGATCGACGCCGGCGCCGAGGACGTCCGCGACGAGGGCGAGCTGCTGCGGGTGCTCTGCGAGCCGAGCGACCTCGCGACGGTGCGCGAGACTCTCGAGTCCGCCGGGGTCACCGTCGAGTCCGCCGAGCTGGTGATGGAGCCCAAGAGCACAGTCGAGGTCAAGGGGAGCGACGCGAAATCTCTGCTCGGCCTGATCGAGACCCTCGAAGAGCACGACGACGTCGACAGCGTCCACACCAACTTCGATATCCCAGACGACGTCCTGCAGTCACTCGCCCCCGCTTGATAAAGGCATCCGAGGCTTTTCCCAGAATCTGATCCCATGCAAGTGGTGATCGGGGTGGACCCCGGCGCAGCCAACCTCGGATTCGGCTTTGTCCGCGTCGAGGGCAATCGGATGAGCGCGCTCGACGCGGGCGTGATCGAGACCTCGGCGGATCTGCCGATCGAGCGCCGCCTCGAGCGTATCCACGGCTCGCTCGCCGAGCTGATGGCCTGGCACGAGCCGACCTCGCTCGCGATCGAGGATCTCTACTTCGGAAAGAACGTCCGCTCGGCGATGGCCGTCGGGCAGGCGAGCGGAGTCGCAATGCTCGCCGCCGCGCAGCACGGCATCCCCTGCACCGCCTACACGCCGCAGGCGATCAAGATGGCCGTCTGCGGCTCGGGCTCGGCCGGCAAGCATCAGGTCCAGCGGATGGTCGGGACCCTGCTCGGGCTGCCGGAGGCTCCCGCCACCGACCACGCCGCCGACGCCCTCGCGGTTGCGATCTGCCACGGAGCCGGTGCCGGGCGGCGGGCGGCGATCGAGGCCGCCGGGGCGCGGGTGAGCGGATGATCGCCGCGGTCCGCGGTGAGGTGCTCGTCCGGCGCCCCGACCACGTCGTGATCGAGGCCGGCGGCGTCGGCTATCTCCTGACGGTCTCGGCCGAGACCCTGAAGTCGGTCCCGGCGACCGGGCGCGAAGCCTTCCTCCACACCCAGCTGATCCCACGCGATGATGCGCTCGCCCTCTACGGGTTCGCCTCCGAAGAGGAGCGGGAGCTTTTCGGCGAGCTGGTCTCGGTCAGTGGCGTCGGGCCGAAGGTCGCGATCGCAGCCCTCTCCGGGGGCCCGGCCCGCGAGCTGCTGCGGGCGATCGCAGCCGGCGACGCGAAGCGATTCCAGGCCGTGCCGGGGATCGGCAAAAGGACCTCGGAGCGGATCATCGTCGAGCTGCGCGAGAAGGTCGCCGGGGCGCTCGAGGAGGAGATCGCGGTCGTCGGCGGCGAGCCCGCCGACGACCGCTCGCTCGCCCGCGACGGGCTCGTCAACCTCGGCTACGCGCCGCTGGAAGCCGAGCAGCTGCTGGACGGGATCGAGGGGGACGGCGCCGAGGTCCTGATCGCGACCGCGCTCCGCAAGGCGGGGACGAAGAGGGCTGCATGAGCGAGGACCCGGAGATCCGGATTCACGACGCCCGCGCCGACGTCCCCGACGAGGAGCTCGACCGCTCGCTGCGGCCACCGACGCTCTCGGACTTCGTCAACCAGTCGCAGGTCACCGACCAGCTGGCGATCTTCATCGAGGCCGCGAACGGCCGCAACGAGCCGCTCGACCACGTCCTCCTGGCCGGCCCGCCCGGCCTCGGCAAGACCTCGCTCGCCCACATCGTCGCCGCCGAGATGGGGGTGCCGCTGGTCCAGACCGCCGGGCCGGCGCTCGAGCGCAAGGCGGACGTCGCCTCGTTCCTGACCGCGCTCGAGCCGGGCAGCGTCTTCTTCATCGACGAGATCCACCGGCTCGGCCGCGCGATCGAGGAGACGCTCTATCCGGCGATGGAGGACCACGAGCTGCCGGTCGTGCTCGGCCAGGGCGCCGGGGCCCGCACCGTGACCCTGCCGCTGCCGCCTTTCACCCTGATCGGCGCCACGACCCGCTCCGGGCTGCTGACGACCCCGCTGCGCGACCGCTTCGGCGTCTGCCACCGGCTCGAGCACTACAGTCCCGGGCACCTTGGCGAGATCGTCGGGCGCTCGGCGCGGATCCTCGACGTCGAGATCGACGCCGAGGGGGCGGCGACGATCGCCGAGCGCTCACGCGGGACCCCGCGGGTCGCTAACAGGCTGCTGAAGCGGGTCCGAGACTTCGCCCAGGTCAAGGGAGAGGGTGCGATCGACGTCGGGGTCGCTCTCGACGCTCTCGAGATGCTCGAGGTCGACGCCGGAGGCCTCGACCGCTCCGACCGGGGCCTGCTCGAAACAGTCGCCGAGAAGTTCGCCGGTGGGCCGGTCGGCCTCTCGACCCTGGCGGTGGCGATCGGCGAGGAGCAGGACACGATCGAGGACGTGCTCGAGCCGTACCTCCTCCAACAGGGCCTGCTGAAGCGAACCCCGCGCGGCCGGGTCCTCACCGAGCGCGCCTATGAGCATCTCGGCCTGCCCACCCCCGAAGGAGCGAACAGCCTGTTCTGAGTAGCCTGTGGGGGGATGCCGTTCTTCATCTGCCCCAACTGCGGGAACAGGGAGCTGAGCGCCGACCGGACGGCCGGTTTCAGCACCCGTCCCAAGGGCTGCTCGAAATGTGGCTTCGGCTTCGTGTTCGAGTTGCTCGACGACTACTACCCGGCGCCGAACGCCGCATTCTTCGTCTGTGACCGCGAGGCGCGGGTGATCGACGCCGGCCGCGGCAGCTTCGAGCTGACCGGGCTGACCGACGAAGACGTGATTGGGCGCCCGGTCAAAGAAGTCCTCGGCCTGCAATGGCTGCAGCAGGGCGACGGCGGCAAGACCGCCGACGTCGACGGCGACGGAGTCGCCGACCCGATCGAGACCTCGCTCGAGTGGGGGGTCCGCTCACTCGGCAAGAAAGTGGCCGTCAAGGCCGAGGGCGACATCCCGGCCGAAGCAGTAGCCGACGTCTTCCCCGCATACGATGACGACGGCGGGCTGCTGCTCGTCCTCACACCTGACAGCTGAGCCAGATGACACGGCGTCGCAGCAACCTCTTCATCCTCCTCTTCGTGGTGCTGTTGGTCGGCGTCTCGGCGCTGGTCATCGCGACCAAGGAAACGAAGCTCGGCCTCGACCTCAAGGGCGGAACCGAACTGATCTACCAGGGGACGCCGACCGGCCAGGTCAAGGAAGTCAGCGGCAGCGACATCGACCGCTCGATCGAGATCATCCGCGAGCGGATCGACCGCCTCGGGGTCTCCGAGCCCGAGGTTTCGCGCCTCGGCACCGACGGGATCTCGGTCAGCCTTCCCGACGTCACCAACGCCCAGCGCGCCGAGGAACAGGTCGGCAGTACCGCCCAGCTCTTCTTCTATGACTGGGAACCGAACCTGCTCGGCCGCGAGAAGGTCATCGGGGGCATTCCCGGCCAGAACCCCCCCGACGCGGCGATCAATGAAGCGAACAAGGAATGGGAAGCCGCCGGCCGCAACATCACCAAGAACGAAAACAAGCAGCTGATCTTCGCCGGCGCCTATCCCAGCGCCTACGGGGCGGTGAAACTGGCCGAAGAACAGGAGCCCGAACCGGGCTGCGAAAAATGCTCCAGCACCCGGACCCGGTACTACCTGTTCTCGCCCGATGACAAGCACAAGCTGATCGCCGGGCCGGAGTTCACCAAAGCCGATCTGCTGATCACCGCGACCGGGAAAAAACGGGTCGAGAGCAAGAAGTGCCAAGACCTGAAGTCCGGCAAGAGCGTGGAAAAGGGGTGCCCGATCCTCGCCACGGTCCCGCCGGGAACGGTCGTCGTCTCCGAACTCCCCTCCGACGAATCAGGCACGGTGATCGAGGAAGCGGAACCGGGCTGGTACGCGCTCCACGATGAACCGGCGCTCTCGGGCAAGGAAATCACCAACCCGAAGCAGGAAACCGACGAAGGCGGGGCGCCGAACGTCGTCTTCAACTTCACCGACAGCGGGCGTGAAGCGTTCCAGGAAGTGACCCGCCGGATCGCCCTGCGCGGCCAGGCGCGGGCGATCGGCCCGGTCTCCAACGAAGTGGCCGAAGGGCTCTCGGGGCGCTTCGCGGTCGTCCTCGACAACGAAGTCAAGACCCGGCCGCTGATCAACTTCCTCCAGAACCCCGATGGGATCGATGGTCGCACCGGCGCCCAGATCTCGGGCGGGTTCAACAGCATCCAGGAAGCCCAGGACCTGGCGACATTCCTCCAGATCGGTGCCCTGCCCATCAATTTGAAGCTGATCAGCCAATCGGAGGTCTCGGCGACCCTGGGCGAACAGGCCCTCGACCAGGGGCTGAAGGCGGGCATCATCGGCCTGCTGCTGGTGATCATCTTCCTGATCGCCTACTACCGCTTCCTCGGCGTCGTCGCGACGATCGGCCTCGGCGTCTACGCGGTCTTCTTCTTCGCCCTGATCAAACTGATCCCGATCACCATGACCCTGCCGGGGATCGCGGGTCTGATCCTGACGATCGGCGTCGCGGCCGACGCGAACATCGTCATCTTCGAGCGAATAAAGGAGGAGGTGCGCGCAGGGCGCAGCGTCAGCGCCGCGATCGGCGTCGGCTATCGCAAAGGGATCGCGACGATCATCGACGCGAACGTGATCACCCTGCTGACCGCGTTCATCCTCTTCGTCCTCGCCACCGCCGGGGTCAAAGGGTTCGCCTTCACCCTCGGCGTCGGCACGATCGTCTCTCTATTCACCGCGGTCGTGTTCACGCAGGCCTTCCTCGGCGTCTTCGGGCGCGGCCGGCTCCTCAGCTCGAGCAGCATGATCGGGGCCAGCGAGCAGCAGCGGGTCAGGTGGCATTTCAACTTCATCGGGGCGAGCAAGTGGTTCTTCTCGATCTCGGGGACGATCCTCGTGATCGGGGCGCTCTCGCTGGCGACCAACCAGCTCAACCTCGGGATCGACTTCGAATCGGGCACCAGGATCAACTTCGCCCCGCAGCAGTCGACGTCGGTCGAAGAAGTCCGCGAAGTGCTCGACGGAAATGGGCTCAGTGACGCCGAGGTCCAGGAAACCGAAAACGAACAGTTCGGCACCGGGTTCCAGATCCAGGCGAGTGAGCTACTGCCGGCCGGCGTCGGCGCCGTGCGGACCGACATCAACCAGGCGTTCGGGATCAAGTCGGGGAGCTTCGAAAGCACCAGCGTCGGGCCGACCTTCGGTCAACAGGTCGCTCGAAGCGCGCTGCTGGCGATCATCTTCTCGCTGCTGCTGATCACCGGCTATGTCGCCTTCAGGTTCGACCCGAAGTTCGCGGTGCCGGTCCTGATCGCGGTCTTCCACGACATTCTGATCACGGCCGGCGTCTACTCGCTGACCGGCAAAGAGGTCTCGAGCGGAACCGTTGCCGCCTTCCTGACGATTCTCGGATACTCGCTCTACGACACCGTGATCGTCTTCGACCGGATCCGCGAGAACGTGCCGCGGATGCCGCGCGCGGCGTTCTCTCAGATCGTCAACCGCTCGATGAGCGAGGTGCTCACCCGGTCCCTGATCACCGGCCTCTCCTCGGTGTTTCTGGTCGGTGTTCTGCTCGTCTTCGGCGGCGCCACCCTGCAGGACTTCGCCTTCGCGATGATGGTCGGGATCTTCTCCGGTACCTACTCGTCGATCTTCATCGCTTCGCCGGTGCTGACGTCGTGGAAAGAACGTGAGCCGAGCTACGTGCGCAGGCGAGAACGCCTCGTCGGCCCCAATGGCAAGGTTCCGGCTTTCGCGGACGAGGTCGAGTTGGCAAAACTCGCGACCGACGACAAGGTCGAAGGGGACGCCGGGTTCGGGGGGGAGGCGACCGAGGCCGAGCCGCGCGAGGCCCCGGTCGCGACCGTCAAGGCCACCGGCCCCGATGGCGGCGACCCGTCGGCCAACGGCGAAACCCCGGCGGTCGACCCCGCCGCGGCCGAGCGGGCAGAACGAAACGAGCGGCGGCGCGAACGCCGCCGTCAACGCCGCAAGCACGGGAGGAATCGCTAGATGGCGCTGCTGGTCTGGTTCACGATGGGGATCGCGCTCTGGCACTTCACGGTGTTCCTGCCCGACCGCTTCTGGCAGGGGATCATCGGCGCCCTCCTCGGGGCGACGATCGGCGCCGTCATCTTCGGGGCGATCGTCCAGGCTGCGAGCGGCAAAAGCCTCGGCGACACCGACCTGGGGACCGCGCTGATTTCGATTCCGGGCGTCGTCATCGGCCTCGCGGTCGTCTGGGTGCTGGGAGTCCGCTCCGAGCGGGCACAAATCTAAGCTTTTCCGTCCCAGGGGACTCCTAGCTTGAGGGCGTGGCGGAAACCGTCAACGCATACCGTACGGATCCATACGACTACGCCGAGGCGCGGGCCCTCGCCGACACGCTCAACCTCAGCGAGCCGGTGGCGATCACGCTGGTCCGGCGCGGCTACCGGACCCTGGAGGCCGCCCAGGCATTCCTCGACGCCGACGAGACCCACCCGCCGGGCGACTTCGGCTCGATGGAAGACGTCGTCGAGCGTGTCCTCGATGCAGTACGGGGGGGCAAGAGGATCACCGTCCACGGCGACTTCGACGTCGACGGGGTCTGTGCGACCGCGATCCTCGTCGGCACGCTGCGCGAGCTGGGCGCCGAGTGCGACTGGCTGATCCCCGATCGCCTCGCCGACGGCTACGGGCTCGACGCCGAGAACGTGCGGCGCCTCGCCGAGCGTGGGACGTCGCTGCTGATCACCGTCGACTGCGGGATCACCGCCGTCGAGGAGGTCGCCCTCGCCAGGAGCCTCGGCCTCGAGGTGATCGTCACCGACCACCACCAACCGGCCGCGGAGCTCCCCGAGTGCCCGATCCTGCACCCGTCGATCGACGGCTATCCCTTCACTGACCTCTGCGGCACCGCCGTAGCTTGGAAGCTGAGCCAGGCTCTGAGGTCGGCCTCGGGCACAGGGTCCCCAGGCCGGCGTTCACCGGGAGTTCCTGGAGACCCTGCACCCGAGTCCGATCTCGACCTCGTGGCGTTGGCGACGGTGGCGGATGTGGTGCCACTGGTTGGGGAGAATCGGTCGCTGGTACGGAGGGGCCTGGAGGAGATCCGGAGAGCTCGGCGACCCGGGATCCGGGCGTTGCTCGAGGCCTCCTCGTGCGAGCCGACCCAGCTCGACGAGGGCGACCTCGCGTTCAGGCTGGCGCCGCGGATCAATGCCGCCGGCCGCCTTTACCGCGCCGACGCCGGCGTCGAGCTCTTCCTCACCGAGGACGACGGCCGCGCGAAGGAGATCGCCGAAGAGCTGAGCCGGGCCAACGGCGAGCGGCGGGCGACCGAGCGCGAGGTGGACACCGCCGCCGAGACGGCTCGACGCGATCTCCCCGAGCATCTCCGCGATGCTCCGGCACTGGTGGTCGCGGGGGAGGGCTGGCATCCCGGCGTCGTCGGGATCGTCGCCTCGCGCCTCGTCGAGCGCCACAACCGGCCCACGGTCGTGATCTCGCTCGACGGCGAGGGCGGCGGTCGCGGGTCGGGGCGGAGCATCCCGGGCTTCGACCTGCTGGCTGCGCTGGAGGCGTGCTCGTCGCACCTGACCTCGTTCGGCGGCCACCGCGCCGCCGCCGGCCTCGAGCTCGAGGCGTCTGCGGTCGACGCCTTCCGTGAGGCTTTCTGCGCCCACGCCGCCTCGGTCCTCGGCCCCGAAGACCTGGTCCGCACGGTCCAGATCGACGCGATGATCGGCGGCGCCGGCCTCGGCCTCGACCTCGCGGAGGAGCTCGAGCGTCTGGCGCCGTTCGGGATGGGCAACCCCGGAGTCCGCCTGCTGGTGCCCTCGGCCCGGGTCGAGGACGTGCGGGCGATGGGGGAGGGGAAGCACTCCCGGTTCAGCCTCCGAAGCGGCTCGCACAGCGCCCTCGGGGTCGCCTTCGGCCGCGCGGGGCTGGGCGTCGAGGAGGGTGACCCGATCGACGCCGCGGTGCGGCTCGAGGTCAACCGCTGGAAGGGGTCGGTGGAGCCCCGGGTCGTGCTGCGGGAGCTCTACCCGCGGCCGGTCGGCGCCGAGCCCGAGGAGGAATCGACCGAGTGGTGGCGCCGGTTCGAGGCGGAGCTTCAGAAGGACCCCGGCGAGTGGCCGCTGCCGACGGTCGAGCCTGAGGAGGGCCGGCCGAGAACTGAGATCCCAACCGTCAACTCAGGGGCGGCGATGATCGCCGAGCTCGCCTCGAGCGGTGGTGGCCCGGTTCTCGCCGCGGTCGCCGACAGCGAGCGGCGGGCGCCGCTCGCGCGCGACGGTGTTCGCCTCGTCGACAGCTTCTCTCTAGAAGAAGAGCCCGAGCTCGCGCGCGGATACGAGCACGTGATCCTCGTCGATCCACCGCCCTGCGGGCGCGCGGCCGGACTGCTCGCGCTCCCGGCCCCCGAAGGAGGATATCTCCACCTGGCCTGGGGGGAGGCCGAGCGTGGGTTCTGTCTCTCCGTCCTCGACCAGCACCTCGCACGCCGGCCGGCGTTGATCGCGGTCTTCCGGTCGCTACGGGAGGCCGCTGACTGCAGCGGCGAGCAGCTGCGCGATGCGCTCGGAGGACGGGGGACCGAGGCGCGGCGCCCAGAGGCGGCGGCGCGCTGCTTCCGAGTCCTGACCGAGCTCGGACTGGTGCAGGGCTCCCCCGCCGGCGGCGACGGCACCGTCGGGGTCGTATCCTCAGCAGACACCGAACTTGAGCGCTCCGGCGCGTTCCGTGCCTACAGCGCCCGTTACAAGGAGTGCCTCAGATTCCTCGAGCGCCACAGACATCGATAGAGCAGAGAGAGCTCCTCGCCGACCTCTTCGCCGTGGTCGAGGAGTTCGACTCGCCGCCCGAGATCGACCGCGACGCGGTCAGCCGCGCCTTCGAGTTCGCCTGCGACCGCCACGCCGACCAGGTCCGCCGCTCCGGCGACGAGTTCATCACCCACCCGGTCGGGGTCGCCCAGATCTGTGCCCGGATGCGGCTCGACACCGAGACCCTCTGCGCGGCGCTGCTCCACGACACCGTCGAGGACACGAGCGCCAGCCTCGACGAGATCAGGGCCGAATTCGGCGATGAGATCGCGCTCCTGGTCGACGGCGTCACGAAGCTGACCGGGATGACGTTCGAGAGCCGCGACGAGCGCCAGGCCGAGAACTACCGCAAGATGATGGTCGCGATGGCGAGCGACGTCAGGGTGATCCTGATTAAGCTCGCCGACCGCCTCCACAACATGCGCACCCTTGGGGCGCTGCCGAAACAGAAGCAGCTCGCGAAGTCACGCGAGACGCTCGAGATATATGCCCCGCTCGCGCACCGTCTCGGGATCCACGCGATCAAATGGGAGCTCGAGGACCTCGCCTTCGCGACCCTGCACCCGCGCAAGTACAAAGAGATCAAACAGCTCGTCTCCCAGCAGCGTGACGAGCGCGAGGTCTACGTCAACGAGGCCGGCGAGTTCCTCTCCGGCGAGCTGCAGGAGGTCGGGATTGAGGCCGAGATCTCCGGCCGGGCCAAGCACTTCTACTCGATCTACACGAAGATGACGAAGAAGGGCCGCGAGTTCAACGAGATCTTTGACCTGACTGCGATGAGGGTGATCGTCGGCTCGGTCAAGGACTGCTACGGGGCGATCGGGGTCATCCACTCCCTCTGGAAGCCGCTGCCCGGGCGCTTCAAGGACTTCGTCGCGATGCCGAAGGCCAATATGTACCAGGCGCTCCACACCACTGTGATCGGGCCCGAGGGCAAGCCCCTCGAGATCCAGATCCGGACCGCTGAGATGCACAATCTCGCCGAGTACGGCGTCGCCGCCCACGTCGCCTACAAGGAGGGTGGCGCCAGTGACCCCCGCCGGGAGAAGATGACCTGGCTGCGGCAGCTGGTCGAGGCCCAGGGCGACCAGGACCCGACCGAGTTCCTCGAGTCGTTGAAGGTCGACCTGTTCGAGGACGAGGTCTTCGTCTTCACGCCCAAGGGCGAGGTCAAGAACCTCTCCGCGGGCTCGACCCCGCTCGATTTCGCCTACGCCGTCCACACCGACGTCGGCCACCGCTGCGTCGGCGCCAAGGTCAACGGCAACATCGTCCCGCTCCACTACCAGCTGCGCTCGGGCGACATCGTCGAAGTCCTGACCGCGAAGCAGAAGCGCGGACCGTCGCGCGACTGGCTGAAGCTCGTCCGCACCAGCCGGGCGCGGAACAAGATCCGCGCCTTCTTCAAAGAGGAAGGCCGCGAGGACGCCGAGAAGCGCGGCCGCGAAGCGCTCGAGGAGACGCTCCGCAAGCGCGGCCTGCCGATGCAGAAGGTCGCGATATCGCCATTGCTCGCGGACGTGATCCGCGAGATGGGATACCGCAAAGCGACCGACTTCTATATCGCCCTCGGACAGGGCAAGATCTCGACCAAGGCCGTCGTCAAGAAGGTCATGCAGCGGCTCGAGGTGGGCGAGGCGGTCGAGGAGCACGAGCCGCTCGGCAGCACCGGGACCGACGACAAGGCGCGGCGGACGAAGGAGGCCTCCAACTACGGGATCAGGGTAAAGGGGGCCGACCAGGTCGCGGTCCGCCTCGCTAAGTGCTGCCGCCCGGTGCCGGGCGACGAGATCGCCGGCTACGTCTCACTCGGCCGCGGGATCACGATCCACCGCACCGACTGCAAAAACCTGAAGGCGCTGAAACGGGCCCCGGAACGTTTCGTCGAGGTCAGCTGGAACGGCGAGAACGAGGCCTCCTACCGGGTCCAGCTGCAGATCGACGCCTACGACCGGACCCGACTCCTCGAGGACCTCTCGCGGACGTTCTCGGAGGCCGGGATCAACATCATCGAGGCGAGCTGCATGACCCGTCACCCGATGGTGAAGAACACCTTCGTAATCGAGGTGGGGGATCCCGAGCAGCTGAAGCAGTGCATCTCGCGCCTGCGGAACGTCGAGTCAGTCTTCGACGCCTATCGCATTACACCAACTTCCTAAAAAACGCGGACTACAATCCGCTATTTTTAGTAAGTGGAGTACCTAAATGGGACGAAATTCCTGAGCAATGACTTGCGCGGGGCATCGTGGCCGGACAGCATATGAGCCCGGGGTCTTCTCACATGCCAGCCCGTTCTTGGGCGGGAGGAGGGCAGCGGCGGCGGAATCGGAAAGTCGGAGTGAAACGCACAATTACGGTCACCGTGGGTGCGATTGCGAGCAAGATCCTCGCTGTCGAGTTGGTCACCCGAGGAAGCTCGAGCTCGGCGAGCGTCGAACGTGCGATTCGGTGTTATCTGGACCATCGGGAGTCGCCGAGCCCCGGTTGGGCCTATCCACCCTTCCTACGTGGCCGCAAGCCGGTTCAAGGGGTGGAGGTGCAATTGCACATCGACGCCGGACTTTGGAAATCGCTGGGCGAAGAGGCGCTGAGCCAGGAGGTGAGCGCTCCCCAGCTGCTCGAACACGCCGTGCTCCATCTGGCAGCTGAGGACAACGCCGACCGCGTCACCGAGCGATTCCTCGAGGACCTCGACAACAACTAGCCGGGCGGGGCCGGCTCAGGAAGCCCTGGGGGCGACTACCGGGGCGGCGCCCATCTCGCTCAGCTTCGCCTGCAGGGTTCGCCGGCCACGGTGGTGGAGGCCATGGACCGAGCTCTCCGACTTCTGCAGGGTGGATGCAATCTCGAGCGGGGAAAGTCCCGCAATATGCCGCAAGATCAGGACCTCACGCTGATCCTCGGGGAGTTGCTCGAGCGCCTGGCGAAGGTCATGGCTCAATTCTGTGCTGGTCTGGGCATGGCCGTCGTCAGCAAGCCTCACCTCCTCGGCCGGAGTCGCGCGCCGCGACCGCATGTGGTCGAGGGCGGCGTTGCGTGATACCCGCATGATCCAAGCGGCGAACGGCACATCGCGCTGCTCGTACTTCTGGATCGCCGTCATCAGCTTTGCGAAAACGTTCTGGGTGATGTCTTCAGCCTCGTGGTGATCCCGGACGAAGCTCGCGATGTAACGCTGAACATCGGGGGCATAGCGGACGTAGAGGAAGTGCAGACCTTCGCTGTCCCCGTCCTTGGCCCGCTCGATTGCTTGCTGGACGAGCCAGGAGTTGTCGCTTGACTCAAGCTCGCAGGCTCTATCCATCAACCGGCCGCGACGATCGTCTGCTCCCCGCCCTCTGATCACTGGATTGTTCCGTTCGTCGGTCATTCGCGTTTTCCAGCTTCGGCTCGAACCGGACTGATCAAAGAATCTCTCCCAAACTGCGGGGTATCTCCCTGAGCTATCGATCCACTTTCCGATATTGCCTTGACAGGAATAGTGGTCCATCTGTCGAATGTCAATCACAATATTTGTCCAAATTTCAGACTCGTGCTCAAGTCGCTGCAATTCTGGCGATATTGCACAGGTTGAAGATAGGAGGATCTCGGTTTCTCAGGTGAAAATTCTGGGTACTAACCTAGGTTGACCTAGTGGGAGCAGGGATTGGGACCAATGAGAGTGACACTCGGAACATTCGCCCGCGCGGGCATCGAAGCCCAGGGCACGGATCTGACAGAGACTGTCAAGACGGCAATCAGCCATTACGCCGGCAAGCTCGAGTCAGGGCGTCCCCCCATGCCGCCGCCCCAATTTTTGGGTACCAGTACCTCGACTCAATTTGGTACCAGTACCTCGACTCAAACCAGACCCGAGGTAGTCGAGATCGAACTGACACTCGATTCGCAGACCGAGGCGACACTGAGACGCGAGGCGATGAGGCACGGCGTTGACGTTGACGCCATAACCGCACACTCGGTGATGGTCTATCTCGCCGAGCTGGACTTCCTCTCGGCCTCAGTGCGTCCCGCCTGATCAGGCGGCTTGCCGCTGCGCGGCACCGACGACCGGTGCCGCACTGGCGGCACGTCGCCGCAGAACCTGCTTCACGGGCGGAACCGTGATTGGTTCGCCGCGGGATTCGAGAGAACGCTCCAGCGCCTCGAGGGCGAAGACCACTTCCAACCCAAGGCGTGAGTTCGATGTGGGGGTCGTTCCCTCGAGGATGGCCGAGGCGAAGTCCTTGAGCTCGAGACCGAGTGGCTCGGCCGGCTCGATCTGTGGAGCGATCATGTCGCCCGTCCGATAGGTCAGCCGATACTCGCCGAAGTTGGCGGGGGGCTGGGAGAAGTCCATGCCCCGGTCATATATCCGCACGGAAGCGTCTGCGGACGTGTCCTCGTACTGAACCATCTGCTTGCTGCCGACGACGACCATCTGGCGCATCTTGCGAGGCGCCAACCAGGACAGCTGGACGTTCGCCTGGGCGCCGCCCTCGAAGGCCATCGTCAGAAACGCGGTCTCGTGAACGCCTTCCTGGTAGACGCTGCGCCCATTCGCGGTCACCTCAACCAGAGGCTTGCCCAGCCAATGGAGAAGTATCGACAGGTCATGCGGGGCGAGGTCGAGCACGACCCCGTCCTGCTGATATTTGCCGAGGTTCATCCGTGAGGAGGTGACGAAGTAGATCTCGCCCAGCGTTCCGTCCTGGATCAGGTTGCGGACCTTGTTGACCGACGGGCTGTAGAGGAAGGTGTGGCCGGGCATCAGCACCAGCCCCCTCTCGTCGGCCAGTTCCATCAACTCGGCGGCCTCATCGGCGGTCCGGGCCAGCGGCTTCTCGACCAGAACGTGCTTGCCGGCCTCCAGCGCGGCGCGAACCAGCGCGTAGTGCGTATGAGGCGGCGTCGCGATCGCTACAGCCTCGAGATCGGGGTTGGACAGCGCGACATCGAGGTCGGACTCGCACTCCTTACCCGGGTTCTGACAACGAAAGTCCTCGAGCCGCCGCTCATCCCGGTCGCACAGGCCCGCGAGGCGGAACTCTGGGCGTTCGATCAGGTTGCGGACGATGTTCGGGCCCCAATAGCCGTAACCCACGACCAGGGTCTCGATCGCATTGTCGAGGTTCATCTCTCTACAAACGGCCCCGGCCCCGCGGACTTGCGCAGGACCGCCTTCTCCAAAGTTGGAAAAACGGGGGAGGGTCGGGTGCAAGAAGCCCGATCAGATTGACGTTCATTCCGTGTCGGGCAACTCAGGCTCGACACAGGCTCAGCTGCACCCGACCACCGGAGGACGCATTGGAGCTGGCAAAAATCCTACGAGAGCTCTCGCGGCGCAAGGCGCTGGTCGCCGGCGTGGTCGCATTTTCAATGCTGGTCGGCTTTCTGCTCGCCTTTCAGCCAAGCATGCCGCCGAAGAGCCGGCAATTCGAGGTGGCCCTCGCCTCCTCGGACATCCTCGTCGATACTCGGAACTCGCAGGTGGTCGCCGTCGGTCGCAAGGGACCCGACCTCCCGACCCTCGCCGGCCGGGCGAACCTGATGGGCAATCTGATGACCAGCGGGACTCTCAAGGAAGACATCGCCAAGCGCGCCCGGGTCCCCGCCGGAAAGCTGATCGTCGTTCCACCCGCCGACCCGAGCACGCCATGGCTGACCCCGGTCCCGGTAAAGCCCCGCGGCGCGCTCGAAGTCCCCCCGAGCGAGCAGACGGTCCTCACCCTTTCGACCGACGAATCGCTGCCGATCCTTCATGTCGAAGCGCAGGCGCCCCAACTGAATACGGCGCGGCACATCTCCAGCGCCGCGCTCTTCGAGCTGAGCCGGTACCTCTCCCGCGTGGCGGCGTCCCAAGACGTTCCGGTCAACAATCAGCTGGTCGTGCGCGCGTTCGGGGCACCGACAAGCGGATTTGTGATCCGGGGACTGCCGCGCCGATACGCCCTGGTCGCCACAATCTTCCTGCTGCTGGCCGGCTGCGCCGCGATACTCGGCTGGGCCTGGCTGGTGAGGAACTGGAGGGCCACCGGCTTGGAGGTGAGCCACGACAGTGACGAGGGCCACGACAGTGACGAGAGTGGGGACGAGGAAGATGATGGGGACCGGATCGAGCAGGACAGGCCGCCCCTGAAGGTCCTCCGATCGTAGGTGGCTCGGTGGACCTGATCCAAGCACTCAAGGACCTCTGGCATAGACGGTGGCTGGTTATCGCCTCCGGGCTTCTCGCGATGATGGCCGCGGTCCTCGTCCTCTACAGCGTCAGCCTGCTCCCGCCGGGAGTCAGCAAGCGGGTGGATGTCCGGGCTCAGGGATCCGCCTCGATCCTGGTCGATTCGTCTCGCTCGCCGATCGCGGACACACGGAAAGCGCTCGGTCCGTTGATCGAAAGGGCAGCCATCTTCGCCAGGTTGATGTCGGGCAGGGATGTGATCGACGCAATCGGCAAGGAGACGGGTACCCCGCCGGGACAGATCGATACCGGCGGTCCGACGCCGCTGCCGGGCGAGGCGCCGGGGGCCGAGCAGGCGCCGGCAAAAACTCATCCCTACGGGATCATGATCGCGCAGTCGGGCGAGCTCCCGGTCATCAGCGTCCTCACTCGGGCGCCGACGGTGCCCGAGGCCAAGGCACTGGCCGCCGCGGCGCCCGTTGCGCTGCGCAAGGCGGTCGGGAGAATCCAGGCCGAACAGGAAACGCCACAACGACTGCGGGTCGAATTCCGGAGTCTGGGTCCGGCCCAGGGTGGGATGATCGACGATGCCATTGGCAAAAAAATTGCCCTGGCCGCGTTCATCTTCGTGTTCGGCGTCTGCATCCTGCTGATCCTCGCTATACCGCGCCTGGTGGACGCCTGGAGAGCGGAACCGGGAGGGAGGCCGGTCGACGGCAGGTTCGCCTAGGGCGAGCCGAAACCGACGACCAACAGTCCAATGGAGTTCGCAAGGACCATCAAGACCCTCTGGCATCGCCGCAGGCTGCTCCTCGTCGGCGTGGTCCTGGCCGGGCTGGCAGCCCTGTTCAGCGTCTATCAAGTCGGCTTCATGCCTCCATCTCTGACCCCTAGGACCAACGTATTCGCGACGGCGTCGACGGAGATCCTGGTCGACACGCCCGATTCTGCCTTCGCCGATCTCGGCAACGACCTCGAACCGCTCGACGCGCGGGCGGGCGTGTTTGCCCGGTTCCTGGCGACTCCCACCGCCGTCGAGCGGATCGCCCAGAAGACAGGGCTTCCGGCGGCGGCGATCGAGGCGCAGGGCCCCTACGACATCAACGAGCCCCTGTACCAGCAGGAACCGACAGCTGAGCAGCGCAGCTCTCAGATCGTCGGCGAGGGCGCCGTCTATCGGATGAGATTCGAGAACAACCCGAATATGCCGATCATCTCGGTATTCGCCCAGGCCCCGACTGAAGCCAAGGCGAAGTCCCTTGCCGATGCGGCGCCGACCGTGCTTCAGCGCTACGTCGCGCAGATCCAGGTGAAACAGGGCACCCCCGAAGACGATCGCGTTGTGATCTCCCGGCTCGGACAGGCGACCGGTGGGGTGGTGAATCGAGGGGCCAATCTGCAGATCGCCTCGCTCGCCTTCATCGCAGTCCTGATCGGCTGGTGCATGCTCCTGATTCCGGCGCAGACGATCGCGCGCGGATGGCAGCAGCTCGACGCCGAAGAGGGCACTCGCAAGAACGGCGACGGCGCCCACTCGCCGCGGCGCTCTGGGAAGCCGGGGCGCCAGCAGGCCGGGCGCGAGCGGGTGCACTGAATGGAGCAGTCGCAGCATCTGCTCGAGGCTGCGCCGCCGATGGAGGACGCCTGGCCGCGGACGCGCCGACCGCTTCCGTGGCTGTTCGCGGGCTTTCTCGCCGCGATCTTCCTGGTGCCGATCGATGCGGTCCACCTCAAGGTCCAACTGCCTTTCAGCTCTGACCTCGACCGATTTCTTGTCGCGGTCATCGTCGCCGTCTGGGCGATCGGCGGGGTGCTGGGCCGGGACCGGGGAATCGTCAAGCTGCGGCCCCGAGGCTGGGCCGCGGCGACGATCGCGTTCGTATTCATCGCCGTCGTGAGCATCACCGCCAACACCGACCGGATCACCAATCTCGGGCAGTGGGACGTCGCCCAGAAGCGCCTCGCTGTGCTGATCGCCTTCGTCGCGATCTTCGCCGTCTTCACCCTCACCCTGAGGGTCGCCGAGCTACGCCCGTTCTCGGTCCTGATCGTCGTCCTGGCGATGATCACGGCGTTGGGCACGGTCTGGGAGAAAGAGACTGGCTTCAACGTCTTCTACGAAACAGCAAGCGCCGCCCTGTCCCCGGTGGCGACGGTCGACCCGGCGCCGACCGAAATCGACCCTGCGGTCGAGACCGGCCGGCCCACGATCGCGGGACCGACCCGCCACCCGCTATCGGTCACCTCGCTGTTGGGAATGGCGCTGCCGTTTGCGGTTGTTCTGGCCGCGATCGCACCGACGGGCAGGCGGCGCTTCCTCTGGGTGCTCGCCGCGGGGGTGATCCTCATCGGCGCACAGATGACCCAACGGAAGTCGGGCATCGTGGTGCCGGCGTTCGCACTGCTGGCGCTTTTCGTTCTCCGCCCTCGCCAGCTTCTGAGGCTGGCGCCATACGGCATCGCGGCGGTTGTGTTCGCGGCGGCGGCGGCGCCCAGTCTCTTCAGCGCCCTCGAAGAGTTCGGCCAGGCGGACAGCAAGACATCGACCGAGGGTCGAACCGCCGACTATCCGGCGATCGTGCCCGACCTCCTCTCGAATCCGTTGGTCGGTCGCGGATACGGGACCCTCGATTCGATCCGCGCCGACGAAACGCGGATCCTCGACAACGAGTACCTCGGCCAGCTCAATCAGGTCGGGGGCCTGGGACTGCTCGCATTTCTCGCGATGATCGTGACACCGCTCTTCGTGGTTCGCACCGTTATCCGCTCGGACAATCCGCTCCGGGCTCCGCCGGCCTTGGCTGCCGGCGCGGCATGTGTTGGATTCGGCCTCGCGACGGCCCTTTACGACATCTTCAGCTTCCCCCAGGCGCCCTACCTCTTCTTCTTCATGGCGGCGATGTGCACCTGTGCGGCCACAGTCGAGGTACAGGCCCCGGCGGAAAGAGAATCGACACCCGCACGCCGAGAGCTGCTCGCCTCTGGCGCAGGCGCCTAGCTCACGGAGCGGCGGGCGGGCCCTCCCCGGCACCCGGCACCCGGTAGCCCGCAGAGAAGGGGAGACCCAGTGGCGGATAGTTGACTTCGTTCCTCCAGGCCGGTGTCCAGTCGTGCACGGAATGCGGCCCGGGAGCCGAGGTGTCGCTGGACACGTTGTAGTCCAGATCCCCCCAGTCTCCGGCGCGGCCCTCGAAGCCGACATCGGAGCCTTCAACTGTCGAGGCGAAGATGTTGCGCTCAACCCTGTACCCCGATCCGGGCGGCAAGCCGGGTTCGTCCCGGAAAAGGCAGCCCCAGTGCGATCCGACGATCGTGTTGTCGCGAAACTCCAGGCCATCGGCCTGGTAGATCTGGCACGTGTAGCCGATGGAGTCGTGGTCGAAGAGGTTGTTCGAGATGCGCACGTTTGAGTAACGATCGCCGGCGGCCGTCATCTGCAACAGCAGCGACTGACTCGTGCCCGTGCCCCGGGCAACGTTGTCTGTGAAGCTGAGATCCTTGCCGCCGGCGTAGATCTGCCAAAGGTCCTGGTGCTCGAGCGGGTGCGGACCGGCCAGCGATGGGCCCAGAAAGTGATTGCCCTCGACCTTCCAGCCGTTTGCCACATCGGTCTGGATGTAGTCCGCGGCGACGCTCTTGATCGTGTTCCCCCGCACCGTCACGTCGCTCTGGTCGCCGATCGATTTGATCCCGTAGCCGTTGTGGGTTTCTTGAGGTCCCCGATAGGCGATGTCGTGGATGAGGTTGTCGGCGATCAGGACCCTGCGCGTCGCCCCCCCTTGGCTGGCATCACCGAAGAGGAAGATGCCGGCGGGGCCCGTGATCTCGTCGTCGACGATCTGGATGTCGCTGGCCGCGGGCGCGAACGCGACCCCGCCGGTGAACCTCAGTCCCTCGAGCCGGATATGGCGGGCGTCGTCGAAGGCGAGCTCCCCGACGAACGTCGCCGCCCTGCGAGGAACGGATCGGATGGTCACGAGGTCGGACTTCCTGGTGGCGCCGGCAGGGATGCGGATCCCGCGATATCGACCCGCCCGCAGGCAGAGGACCGATCCGGGCTCGACGCGTGCGAGGACCCTGCCCAGATTGATCCCGGGTTCGACCGTGCGGTCACATGCAGTCGCCTCCGTCGTCTCGGCACTTCCACTCCCACACGCGCAGAGGGTCAGCGCAGCGACCGCCGCGGCGATCGAGGACAGGGCGACTGGCGCCCACTTGCGCCTCTGATCCCTCCTCCGGCCCATTCCGCGACAGCTTAGGCCGTGGGGAGAGCGCCGCGGTCCTACCAGGCGACTCCCGAAGGCTTGCGGTATCCGATCGGATCCTGGCCGGCCGGATTGCAGTTGGAGGAAGTGCAGTTGCCCTGCGCGTCGAGCGTGACCAGGGATTCGTTGCCCCAGAGGTTCGGCGCGACGATCGCGGAGGCGAAGCCGTCCTGTGCGAGCCCTCCATCTGGATCGACCGCGATGTTTCGAGTAATCGTGTCGTTGGAGCCGGAGTCGCAGTCCCACTCGAAGCCGGGGAAGCTGTTGAAGGACTGACCACCGTCGACCCAGGTATTGCGCCGGATCGTGATGTTGGACCTGGACGTCCCGCCGGTTCCCAGGCCGCAGATCTCGGTGCGGCCGCGATTGGACTGCACCAGGTTGTTTTCGTAGACCAGGGTGCCGTCGGACCCGCCGTGAATGTAGGTCGAGCCGGCATTGGCGACGGCCTGACCTTCGTAGTAGCCCTGGTTGTGGATCCAGTTGTTGGTGATCTGCAGGTTCGCTTCGTTGAACGTGATCTGGATGCTGTCGGTGTGCTCCGAGGAGCTTGGGTTGGCCCCGACCGGCCCGATCTCGTTGCGGTCGATGAGGACGTTGTCGCCGCCGACACCCTGGAAGCCGTCTGCCGCGAGATCGTGGAGCTTGTTGCCGACGAACCGGAGGCCGTTCAGGGTGCCGTAGCAGCGGCAGCCGTAGCCCGTGTTGCCGCTGTTGTCGGCGACCGTCCAGGCGATGTCGTTGTTGCGGATGACGACGTCGTTGCTCGTATCCGGCATGAAGATCAGCTGGTCAGACACTCGATTGGTTGGAGTTCCGCCGATCGTGGAGTTCTCGATCACGGTTCTATCGCCACCGCGGATCGTCACCGAGCGGAATCGAGCGGAATCGACAGTGAGGCCGGTCGTCCCGCTGATCTCGATGTGGCCCATCGAGCCGCTGCCTTCGGTCGAGACGATCACCCCGGTGCGATTTCCGCTTCCGAAAGTGACATCGCCGATTGCAGCGGTCACGCAGACGCTCTTGCCGGAGGAGACGTTGCTGGTGACAGCGCTCGCAGTGGTGACCTTGACCGCCCCCGCAGCGCAGGAGTTCGAGCTCGGCGGCGGTTCTTCCTGCTGCTGCACCGTCCAACTCCAGGTCGCCGGGGACTGGTCGGTGTTGCCGGCTGCGTCGGTCGCCCGGACCCCGAAGCTGTGGGCCCCGAGGGCGAGGCTGGAGTACGCATTAGGGCTGGTGCAGGCGGCCCAGGCCGAGCCGTCGAGCTGACAGGCGAAGGTCGAGCCGCTCTCGTTGGCCGAGAACGAGAAGGACGCGCTGGTCGATGTGGTCGTCGCTGCCGGCGAGGAGGAGATCGTGGTGTTCGGCGCGGTGGTGTCTGGCAGATTGTTCACCGTCCAACTCCAGGTCGCCGGGGACTGGTCGGTGTTGCCGGCTGCGTCGGTCGCCCGGACCCCGAAGCTGTGGGCGCCGAGGGCGAGGCTGGAGTACGCCTTGGGGCTGGTGCAGGCGGCCCAGGCCGAGCCGTCGAGCTGACAGGCGAAGGTCGAGCCGCTCTCGTTGGCCGAGAACGAGAAGCTGGCGCTGGTCGAGTTGGTGGTCGATTCCGGCGAGGAAGAGATCGTGGTGTTCGGCGCGGTGGTGTCTGCGCCTTCCACGACAGCGAACGACTGCTTGTTTTCGTCGCTGGCGCCGTCGGACCCATGCACGTCCAACGCGACGTACTTTGTTCCCGTCGATTCGAACGTGAAGTCGATCTTGCAGCCGGTGCGGGTGTCAAAGACGACGCTGCCGTCCTGGTTCTCGAAAGACCAGGTGCAGGTGAGCGGCGCAGTTCCCGTCGAAGCCGTCCCGTCGAGGGTGACGGGCGACGCGGCCACGGCACGTGCGGGCTTCGTCCAGATTGCATCTGCCTGCGGGGTTGGGCCCTGAGGCCCGCCTTCCACGGTCCAGGCGTAGGTGGCGGGCGTGGCGTCGACGTTCCCGGACCCGTCCTTGGCCCTGACGGAGAAGGCATGCGCACCGACCGATAGTCCCGAGAAGCTCTTCGGAGAGCTGCACGAGGACCAGCTACCCCCGTCGAGCCGGCATTCGAACGTGGAGCCCTGCTCGGTCGCAGTGAAGCTGAAGCTCGCGACGGTCGACTGCGTGACAGAACCTGGGCCGTTGACGACCTGCGTGTCGGGGGGCGTGCTGTCGGCCGGGGGCTGCGGGGTGCTCGGAACGGGCGGGGGAGGAGGAGGCGGCGGCACCTGCGACGCCGGGACACTCGCCGGGTTGCGGGGATCCGAGCCGGCGGCAACCTCGACACCATCGTTGAACCCGTCGCCGTCGGTGTCTGCCTTGCGGGGATTCGTCTTTGTCTTCACGACCTCGGCCCTGTCGGTGATGCCGTCGCCGTCTGTGTCTGCCTTGCGGGGATTCGTCCTGGTCCGGCGCGTCTCGGTCCGATTCGTCAGCCCATCGCCATCGCTGTCTTCCTTTGACGGGTCGACGACCGCCCCGACAAGGATCGCTCCACTGCGAGCATTGATCAGGAGCCTCGAGCCCCGATCAACGTCAGGGCGAGCTTCTCGATGCAGTCCACCGATCAGCGGGAATGCTCCTGCAAACGACTGCAAACCCATGAAAATCGCCAGCGCCGCTACGAATACGATCGAGAGGCGGGTTCGAGTATTGGAGGTGCCTGGCATTGGGCGGGATATCGAGCGTCGCTTGCTCAAATGGATTGATTTGGTCGGTTGTGGACAGACATACGATGCCGAGTTTCCCGATTATCGGCCGTTGAAACGTGCGGAAATCTACCGTTGTTGAACATGAATCAATCCGAGTAAGCGCCGCAAGCCATCGACTCCACACCCCGCCGGCGCGCCGGGAACCCCCGTGCGGCGACAAGATATTACTGGGTAGTAGCGGCGGCAGCTTTTTACTTGGTAGTGGCGGCGGCGGCCCCGCGCACGGAATGCCCTGGCGTGGAGTGCTCAGAACGGCCTCCAGGCGCAAGAAACCTTCGGAGTAATTCGACTCGGGTTTCCCGGACCGGCCCCATGCCCAACGCCCTGGCGTAAGCAGCGAGCAGGGCGCGCTCCTGATGCTCCCAGGCGAGGACTCCCTCGGCCCGCGAGCGGCCGGCCAGACCCATCTTCCGCCGCGTTCCCGGATCATCCAGGAGCTCCGAGACCAAAGCGGCGAAGCCAACATGATCTTCGGGAGCGGCGAACACCGCCGCCTCTCCGGCGCCCACCCTCGACTCCAGGAGATCGAAGGAAACGACCGGACGCGACATCGCCATGTACTCGGAGATCTTGACCATCGACGATACGTCGTTGAGGGGTGTCTTGGGATCGGGGGCGAGGCAGACGTCCGCCGTCGAAAGCACCTGACAGATCGTCTCATGCTCGACCCAGCCGGTGAACTCAACGCAGTCCTCGAGTCCGAGCTCGGCGGCAAGCCGCCGCATCTCCTCGACGACGGTGCCGTCGCCCATGAATATCGCGTGCCAGTCGTCACGCCTGTCCCGGAGCTCGGCGAGCGCCAGGAGCGCCTGGTCGACACCGTCCTGCGGGCCCATCACACCGACATAGGCCAGAAGGAAGGGCTTGCCACGCTTCAGTGCGGGGTCCGGCTCGCGAGGGACGAAGCGGGTCAGATCGGGCCCCGTTCGAACCACGAAAACGCCATCGGGGTCCCGCCTTCCACGATCGATCGCGACCCCTCGGTACGAATCGTTGACCGAGAGCACGACGTCCGCGGCCCTGAAGGCGATCTGCTCTCCGGCGAGGGTCAGCCGATGCAACAGGCCTCGACCGAAGCGGGTCATGTAGAGCTCCGGGGTGAGGTCGTGGTGGTCGAAGACGAAGCGCGACCCGTCGCGACGCAGCCCAAGGGCCGCGAGGAGCAGGAAATCCGGGGGGCTGCAGGCGTGAACGATGTCGAACCCGCCGCCGGCGCGGGCCAGGCGCCGGGCCAGGCGCCGCATGCTCCAGAGCGCCGCCAGGTACTCCAGCAGGTAGCTCGCCGGGGTCCCGGTTGCCGGCCGGGGCCGGTAGCGATGGATCGAGACACCCTCGATCTCCTCGAAGCCGACCGGGTCGCCATCTTCGGTCGGGCAGACGACCGTCAGTTCATAGCCGGCCCGGACGAGAGCGCGACTCTGATTCCAGACGTGCCTGTCGTGCGGAACTGCCTCGTTCTGAAGCAGGATCAGGACGCGTCGACCGCTCAAGGCACGGCCCTCGCCGCCTCGACGGCCTCCGATCCGGCGCGCACTCGCCACCACGACGCCACTTCCTTCGGCAACGCGAACCAACCGCCGTCCTGCCGACCGAGATACTCAAGAAATTCCTCGTACATCCGCAGGCGCGCCGGCGTGTCGAGGTAGTCGGGGTGGGTGATCAGGTTGATCAGCCCGCCGTTGTCGATGATCCAGTCGCTCTTACTCGTCCACAGGTCGATCGAGTCTTCACGCAGGATCTCCCAGAGCGTGTGGTCCTGCACCAGGGTGATCGGAAGCTCGACCATGTCGCCGAGGAGGAAGGGGTGGATCGAGCAGCACCCCCCGGCCTGGGGCTCGAACGGGTCGGTATCCGGGAACGAGCTGTCGTAGAGGGCGCCCAGCTCGGGCATCCAGTCTGCGTTGCGGTGGGTCGCCGGGGAGCGAAAGCCGACCGCATCCCAGTCGTCGAGATACCTATGGATGGCCGGGAGTTCGGCCTCGAAGGTCGAACGGCTCTCGAACAACCTGCAGTCGTGCTTGATCGCGTGCAGACCGATCTCACAACCACTTGCACGGACATGGTCGAAGAGGCCGGGCTCGATCGGATACCACTCGGCGACGAAGTTCCACGAGGAGACGAACCCGTGCCGGCGCTCGATCTCGATCACCTTCCGCACGTTGGCGACGCCCGCCGGGCCCTCGACATCGTGAGTCAGGATCGCCGCAAACCGCCGGCCGTCCGGCCAGGGCGGGTTCTCGTCGCGTCGTCTCTGGACGAGGATCGGCTCGATCGGCCAGCGGGGGAACTCGGTTCGCGCCTGGCGCTTGGCGTAGGCGCGACGGACCGCGATCTGGATACGTCGCGGCAGCAGTGGCTTGAGCGCGTAATAGGCACGCAGCAGACCCCCACGGCGTGCGCCGGGTTCGCGGTAGCGTTCCTCGAGGTAGTAGCGCTCGTCTAGCTGTTCATCCACGACAGATCAACGCCTTCCACGATCACGAAGTTGCAGGTTGGGTCGTGCTCGCGTCGTTCGCAGATGGCCCCAGCGGTGGTCGGGAGAAGCCGAGAACGACGCGAAGGCCTGCGAACTCGGCCGCTACCCGCTTGCGCGACGAGTTGCGAACCAGCGCAGGAACGGCGAACACAGCGATGCGGATCATGTGCCCCAGGGCCAGGCCCGCCCGAATCCCGGCCCGGCGCGCGGCGCCGTAGTGCTTGCCCGCGAAGAGCATCCGCGAGTGACTCAGCTGCGCCATCAGATCGCCTCGGGACCGCTTGCCGGCGTGATGCGTGATCGAGATGACCGGCAGGTGGGTGACGGGCCAACCCGCCTCCCAGAATCGGTAGCACCAGTCGATCTCCTCCGAATAGAGGAAGAATCGCTCGTCCAGCGGGCCAACGGCGTTCACCGCCTCACGGCGGGCAATCAGGAACGCGCCGACCAGCCAGTCGACGTCGACCTCCCCCTCATAGGGCTGCCGCCGCGTCTCGAGCTCCTGCAGGGACCGGAGCACCGGCCAGTGGGCCGCGAACAAGGCCTCCCCAATGCTCCGCGCCGGCGACGGGAAGCGCCTGATCGACGGTTGAAGCTCACCCTCGGACCCATGCTGCACGACGCTCGCGATGCCGATCCGAGGACGGGCATCCATGGTGTCGACCAGCTCCCCGAGATCGCCGGACCGGATCTCGACATCCGGGTTCAGGAGCAGCAGGTAGCGGCCTCGCGCCAGCCCGAGGGCGGCATTGTTGGAGGCCGCGAACCCACGATTCTCGCGCCGGAGAACTCGAACCTGGTCGAACTCGGCCTCGATTGCATCCGGGGTCCCGTCGCTGGACCCAGCGTCAACGACCAGCCACTCGACCTCCGCGGTTCCCGTCGCGGCGATGGCCGACCGCAACGTCGCCAATGCCATCTCGCGCCCGTTATGGGTGACGACGATGACCGAAAGGTCAGGATGTGAGCTCGCGTCATTCATCCCGACGAGGCTCAGCCGTAGTGCTTGTAGAGGGCCTCGCCCACGAGGCGACCGACGAGTGGGGGGGAGCGCTGGATCGTGGTGCTGATGATCCTGTCCCCGATCGAGTTGGACTCCGGCTCCAGCGGACCGTCGTCATCGCCGAAGTGCGAGTAGACGAGGTCGAGCTCAGTGGCCCCCCACGCGCGCTTGAAGGAGCGGAGTCCCTCGTTCTCAAGCTCGGTGCGGCCGAAATCCAGCACCCTGAAGCCCGCCTCACAGGACCAGCGGATCGCTTCGAGGAACAGCAGGTTGTTGGGTCGCTTCTTGAGGTTGTCCGGATCCGAGGCTCCGTACTTGTAGATGACGGTCCCCCCATAGGTGAGGAAGACGGCCGCGGCGATCGGCCGGTCGCCCTCGAAGACCATCAAGATGAAGCCCAGACCCTGCTCGAACAGCTCCTCGAACCGGCGGATGAAGCGGCGCGGCTGAGTCGGGACCCCGAGCTTATGCCGGGTCTTGAGGTGCAGCGCGTAGAAGGCATCGAGCGCCTTGGCGTCGGTGCGGCGCTCAGCACGAAGGCCTTCGCGCCCCGCCTTTCCGGCGTTGCGGCGATGGTTCTTTGAGATATTCGATTCCAGCTCCCCAGGATCGGCGCCGAGGGCCAACTCGTGAGAGACGAAACGATCGCTCACGCGCGTCCCGGGCATGGCGGCCCGCACGGTCAGGCGAAGTCCCGACTCCCGACTTCTCTCGGCGAGTGTGTCGGAGAGCGCCTCAATCACCGACGGCCCAGCATCCTCCGAAACCAGCGGGGGGCAGGCATCCGAGAAGGGGAGCGAGACAAGTCGCCGCCCGGTGAGCGGGCTGGATATGCGGGCGATCGGGATCCCCGCTTTGATTCGATCTCCCTCCTTTACGCAGCAGGCCTCGATCTCGTAGCCGTACTGGCGCCGCAGCAGCTCCAGCCAGGCGGGGTGATGGAAGGCTGTCGCTCCCGGACACGCCTCGATGAACTCCAGCCAGGCTGAGTCCTCGATCGGGTCGATCGCGCTTGCCTCTCTAAGCGGCGAGTACATCGACCGCCTCCGTGCGGACCGGGGCCTGTGCCCAGAGCTCCAAGGCGAGAAGAGACCAGAGCTTGCGCCCGTGGTTCGCATTCCCAGTCACGTGCTGATCGATCAGGCCCGCAACCTCCTCGCGCCGGACCCAGCCGCGCTCGGCGCCAGGGTCGAGCAGGACCTCACGCATGAAGGGGGCGAGATCGGTCCGCAGCCAGCGCGCCACCGGAAGTTCGAAGCCCTGCTTGCGCCCGTCGAGAACGGCATCCGGAACCCAGCCCCGGAGGGCATTCTTCAGCGCCACCTTGCGGCGGGTTCCCCGCGCCTTGCAGCGAGTTGGAAGCGAAGCCGCGAATTCCATGAACTCGTGGTCGAGCAGGGGGGAGCGGGCCTCCAGCGAGTAGGCCATCGTCGCGACATCGATCTTGGTCAGCAGGTCGCCGGGCAGGTACACCGTGGCGTCGGTCTCGAGCAGCTGGTCGAGGAGATCGGCCCCACTCGCCTCTCGCCATGGGCCCAGGATCACCTCGTCGGCGCCGGCGGCGTTGCCCAGCTCACGTCCGAACTCGGGGTCGTAGAGCTCGCGCCTCTGGTCGGCATCGAAGACGCTGACTTGGCGGAGGTAGCGGTCGTACCTCGTGTCTCCGACGCGGGCGAGGAACCGCGACGAGCGGCTGCGCAGGGAGCGTGGATCCGGTCCTTCGCCGAAGCCCCTTCCCGCCGCCGCCAAACTGCGGCGGACGGCGGCGGGCACGGGATCCAGCTGGGCGGCGATCGAATTGGTCGTGTATCGCTGATAGCCGGCGAAGCTCTCGTCGCCGCCGTCTCCATTGAGCGCGACCGTGACGTGCTCTCGAGCGAGCTCGGCGAGGTAGAAGCAGGGCAGGGCCGAGTGGTCGCCGAACGGCTCGCCGTAGTGCCGGACAACCTTCGGCAGCAGTTCGACGGCGTTGGGCTCGACCAGCAGCTCATGGTGATCGGTGGAGAAGTGCTCGGCAACAAGCCGCGCCTGAGGCAGCTCGTTGACCGAATCGTCCGCGAAGCCGATCGAGAAGGTCTTCACCGGCTCGGGGGACTGTTCGGCCATCGCGGCGACGACTGCGGAGGAGTCGATCCCGCCGGAGAGGAAGGCCCCAATCGGAACGTCACTGACCAGTCGGCGGCCGACGGCCTCTCGCAGCGAGTGGCGAATTTCTGCCTCGAGCTCGCGGGAGTCGCCGACCTGGCGCTTGCTCGAGTAGTCCAGGCGCCAATACCGTTCGATCGTCAGGGCGCCCTCCTGGAAGACCAGCACATGGGCAGGGGGGAGCTTGCGGATCGCCCGGTACGCGCTCATGGGGGATGGCACGTAGCCAAAGGCGAGGTAGGCATCGATCGCGGCGGGGTCGACATCTCGCGGCACCTCCGGGTCCTGGAGCAGCGCCTGGAGCTCGGAGGCGAAGCTCAAGACGCCACCGCGGAAGCTGTAGAAGAGCGGCTTCTTGCCGATCCTGTCGCGGGCCAAGAGGAGCCGCCGGTTGTTGGCATCCCAGATCGCGAAGGCGAACATCCCTTTCAGGCGGGAAAGGCAGCCGAAGATCCCGTGCTCCTCGTAGAGGTGGGCGATCACCTCGGTGTCACCGTCGGTGACCAGGGTGTGACCGGCCCTGATCAGCTCAGTCCGCAACTCCGCGTAGTTGTAGATCTCGCCGTTGAGGACGACCGCAATCGAGCCATCCTCGTTGTAGACCGGCTGATCGCCGGTGTCGAGGTCGATGACCCGCAGGCGCTGGATACCGAGGCCGACCGAGTCCGTGATGTGCGTTCCCCGCGAATCCGGGCCGCGGTGCTCCTGAGCTGCGCACATCCTCACAATCAGATGCTCCTCGACCGGGACGCCATCGCTTCGCACCTGTCCCGCGATGCCGCACATCAGCCTGAGACGGCCCGCGGCGATCCCCGCAGCCTGCCGAGGACGCGATCTCGGGTCTCCTCTCGGACCGCGCGCCGGAACTCTCCGTCCTCGAACTGGGGGGTGCCGACAATCGCGGCACGGAGGTAGCCGTAGAAGAAGGCGAGACCAGATATCCCCTCCGGTCGGGCCGTGGCCATCTTCAGCGACCTCAGCGCGACCCAGTACGTCGGGTAGTGGGCGATGTAGGCCGCGGCCCCATACCGGGCGCGACCCCGGAGGGTGCCATCGGCGCTCGCCCAGGGCCGATGGTGGATCGCCACCAGGTCCTCGAAGGTGCGGGTGCGAAACCCGCGCATGCGGGCGACCGTCTCGTCGATCGTGTCCCAGGCGAGCCGCTCCTCGACGCCGCCGATCGCCTCGAAGCAATCCTTCGAATAGGTCTTCAGCGCTCCGTTCACGTGATGCTCAGTCGGGACCCGCTCGAGTCGCCATTTGCCGCGCACGAGCTCCCTCCGCAGTCCTCCGGCCATTCCGAGGCGATCGTCGGCCTCGAACTCGGCGAGGATCCGCTCGAAGTACTCGGGGGGCAGCTCCATGTCTCCGTCGAGCTTCGTGATGTGGGTGAACTCGCCCCACTCGATGCTCTCCAGACCGAAGTTGAACGTCCGGGGCGCGGCCGCTGAGGCGAGGCGGTCGCGCGGATCGAGCAGTGGTGGGTGTTCGGGCGCGCGGCGAACCTCGACGAACGGCAACTCAGCGGCCAGCCGCTCGGCAATCTCGAAGGTGTCGTCGTTCGAGTGGTCGTCGACGATCAGCCAGAGATCCGGGCACCGCCGCTGGGCCGCGAGCGAGCGGGCGACCAGCTCCAGATGGTCTGCCTCATTGCGGACAGGGGAGATGACGAGCAGGCGCTGATCCATCCCCCGATCAACGTCCACAGGCTGCATGATCTTGCGCAAAAGCGCGGGTCGGCGCAACCCGTTCAACGAGTATGAGCAGCAAGCAGAATCTGGCCGAGGCACCCGCGGTCGAGCCGACCTTCGGCGCGGACCACGGCGCGGTCGAGGACCCAGCCGCCAAGCGCGTCCTTCTCAGGCTGATGCCCGGTGCTCGGCGGCATGCACTGCTTGGCACGATCCGAAGTGCCCGCAACCGCGGGGACCTGGTCGAGTGCCCGTGCTGCGGTCATGGCTTCTCCCGCTTCCTCCCGCACAGAGGGCGAGCGCATGCGAAATGCCCCCGCTGCGGCGCGCTCGAGCGGCATCGCCTCCTCTGGTTCTTCCTCGAGAACGAGACCCAGCTCCTCGAGAGCCCCGGGGCAATGCTCCATGTCGCACCCGAGTACTCCTTCCTCCGCCGGCTCTCCCGTGTCGACGGACTCGAATACGTGACCGGGGACTTCGACTCGGCGCTGGCCGATCACCAGCTCGATGTGATGGACCTTCCGTTCGAAGACGAATCCTTCGACTACCTCATGTGCAACCACGTCCTCGAGCACGTGGACGACGACCGGCTGGCCCTCGCCGAGATTCACCGCGTCCTCAGGTCGGGCGGCTGGGCGATCCTGATGTGCCCGGTGGATCGGCGTCGCGACACCACCCTCGAAGATCCCCGGGTCGTCACACCGGAGGATCGCCACCGGGTCTTCGGGCAGGCGGACCACAAACGGCTCTATGGCCGCGACTACCCCGATCGGGTCGCCTCGGCCGGATTCTCGGTTCGCGCCGACTCCTACCTCGGAGACTTCGATGAGGCCGCCATCGCGAGATATGGGCTGCGACGCGAGGAAGATGAGGCGTTCGGCGAGGAAGAGATTTACTTCTGCACGAAGGTCACCCGCGACGATGACTGAGTCGAATTCGTCGGCAGTCGGGCCTCGGCTCCCCCGCGTCAAGGTGATCGTGCCCTGCTACGACTACGCGAAGTACCTGGAGCAGTGCGTCGGCAGCATCCTCGATCAGGAAGGGGTCGACGTCCGGGTGCTCATCATCGACGACTGCTCCCCGGACGAGACCCCCGAGGTCGCGGGCCCCATCGGCGAACGGGATCCGCGGGTCGAGTATCGGCGCCACGAGCAGAACGTGGGGTTGATCGAAACCGCCAACGAGGGCCTGACCTGGGCTGACGATGCCGACTACGTGGTGATCATCTCCGCCGACGACGTGCTCACGCCCGGATCCCTGCACAGGGCGACGAACGTGATGGAGGCGAACCCGCAGGTGGGCCTTGTCTACGGTCGCGCGGTGCAGTTCGCCGATGGAGATCGACTGCCCGAGACCACCGGCTGGCATGGAATCAAGGTCTGGTCCAGCGGCGAGTGGATCCACCTGCCGATCTGGAGCTTCGGAAGGTGGAGGGGCACGAGGACGTGGTCCGGAGAAGATTGGATCCGGCTGCGCTGTCGCTCCGGTCACGGTTGCATCTCCTCCCCCGAGGCGGTCGTCCGTGTCTCGGCCCAGCGCGAGGCCGGCGCCTATGACCCCGCCTGCCACCATGCCGCCGAGGTCAACATGTGGCTTCGGATCGCGGCAGTGTCCGATGTCGCCTATGTAAAGGGGGCCGCACAGGCCCTATACCGCATCCACACGACGAGCATGTGGCGGACGATGCAGGCCGAAGACGACGGGCCGATCATCGACCTCAGGGACCGCCGCACTGCATTCAAGGGCTTCTTCTCGGGCGCGGGTCGGAAGCTTCGCCGCTCCGCCGACCTCGAAGCGCTCGCGTCACGAACAATCGCCCGTCAGGCCCTGTGGCTCGCGAGCCGGGCCTACGACCGCGACCGGGTCGACGGCGGCGGAGGAGTCTCCGCGGCGGAGTTCGAAACCTTCGCGCTCGAGACCAGCGACGAGACGCGGCAACTGCGGGAGTGGAGGGGACTGCGACTGCGCCAGCGCATCGGCGCCGGGCGCACGCTCCTGATGTTCCCGCCCTTCGTCCTGAGCGGTGCCATGCACCGGCTCCGCGTGCACTACCAGCGCCTCCGCCTTCACGCCCAGGGGGTTTGAGAACGGTGCGGGATCGGGTCGAGAGCGTCGTACAGCGACCGCGGATCTGGAAGTACCGCATGCTCTCCAGCTGCCGGCCGCGGGGAGGATCGCCGATCCTCCTCCAGCCGGCGCTCTTCGCCGGCCCGGGCATCATCGAGCTGGGCGAGGGGGTCCAATTCGGCTGGCGTTCATCACCCCTTTTCCACACCGGCTACTGCTACCTCGAGGTGAGCAAGACGGACTCGCGGATCGAGGTCGGCGATCGCACCGAGTTCAACAACAACCTTATGATCAAGAGCGAGGGGGAGGGGATCCGGATCGGTCGCGACGGCCTCTTCGGCGCCCACGTCGAGATCCTTGACAGCGACTTCCACGACCTCCGACCCGGGCGTCGCAAGAGCGGAGAACCGAGGACGGCGCCGGTCGAGATCGGGGACGACGTCTTCGTCGGTATGGGTGCACGGATCCTCAAGGGGGCGAGCATCGGCTCCGGCGCCGTCATCGGCGCCGGATCGGTCGTGACCGGAACGATTCCGGACGGTGTCGTCGCCGCCGGCAACCCGGCGCGGATCGTCCGCGAGCTATGAGGGGCTGATGGATGCCGGACGCGACATAGAAACTCCGGCGGGACAGACTCCGGAGAGCGTCAGGACCAATGAGGACCTGACCCAGGCCGCCGCCGCGGGCCTTCGCTGGGTTACCTACGCGCGAGTCTCGATCGAGGTGGTCCTCTTCGGCGCGCTGGTCCTCCTGGCACGCCTGATCCCGCCCTCGGCCTTTGGAGTCTTCGCGCTTGTCGTGATCGTCCAGGAGCTTGCGGTGCTGATGCCGATGGACGGGATCGGCGGCGCGATCGTCAATAGAAAGTCGATTTCCAAGCAGCACCTCCAGGCTGGGCTCGCGGCAACCACGATTCTGAGCCTGCTCTTGGCGGGCATCACGGTGGCCATCGCCCTGCTCGTGGTCGGTCCGCTCATCGGCCACCAGGCTCAGACCTTCTTGATCCTGACCACACCCTATTTCCTGCTTGGCGCGATCTACGCGATTCCGATGGCGATCCTGCGTCGCAGGCTCGACTTCCGGCGGCTCAGCATCGTCGATCTTTCGCTCAACGCCACGCGGGCCCTCGCAACGCTCGCCCTCGCCCTATTTGGCCTCGATGCCGGTGCGCTGGTATTCGGGAGCATGGCCGGCATGGCCGCTGCGCTCTGCCTGGCGCTCTTCTTCGCGCCAATCCCGCCTCCGCGGTGGAACACCCAGGCCGTCCGAGACCTGATCCCATACGGGGGGCCGGCTTCGTTGGCGACCGTCGCCTGGACGGGTTTCCGCAACGGCGATTACGCCATCATCGGCGGAGTGCTGGGGACAGCGCAGGCCGGCTTCTACTGGCGCAGCTACCAACTCGCTGTCGAATATCAGGGGAAGATCGCGACCATGATGGGCCAGGTCGCGTTCCCGGTGTTGTCCCGGACCGAAGGAACGGAGGAGCTGTTGAAGATGCGCCAGCGAATGGTCCGACTCCTCACGGTGACCGTGTTCCCATTTCTGGCATTTCTCTTCATCCTCGCCCCTGTCGTCATCCCGTGGCTCTTCGGCGAGCGCTGGGAGCCGGCGGTGGTCCCGACCCAGATCCTCGTTCTCGGGGGGGCCGCGACCCTCCTCATCAATGCCTGCGGGTCGGCATTGCAGGGAGCCGGCAGAGCCCAGGCATTGTTGGGATACGGCATCGCTCACTTCATCGCCTACGTCGGCGCGGTGCTGGTGGTCGCGCACCTCGGCATCGAGGCGGTGGCGATTGCCGGCTCCGTGGTCCACGGCATCTTCCTGGTGGTCGCGTACTTCATCCTTCTCCACGATCGACTCGGAGCTGCGCTGCGGGTGCTGTGGCAGGACCTGGCGCCGGCGACGACCGCCTGTCTGGCGCTGATGTTGGCCGGCGGGGGCATCGACCTCGGGCTCGCCGGGCTGGAAGCGCCAGTGTTGGCGCACATTGCCGCCGTCTGCCTCTTCGGCGGAATCGCATATCTACTCGTGCTCCGACTCTGGTTCCCGGACTCCGCTCACGACCTCGCAGCCGCGGTCCGACGGATCGTGCCGCAGCGACTGGCCGTCGGCAGGATCGGTCGCGCGGTATTGGCGGAGCCCTAGGTCCGGTGGCCGGGCTCGGCGACCAACTGCTCGATCGAGGCAAGAGGCTGGCGAGGCGCCTGTCCAATGCGCGCACCCAGCGAATGCGCACGCTGCCCGCGCTCCGCACGACCGCGGAGAGCGGCGCTCGGACCGTCTACTACCTCTGCCCCGACTACCCGACGCCGAGTGGCGGTGTCAGGGCGATCTACAGCCACGTCGACATCCTCAACGAGGCGGGCATCGACGCGGCCGTGCTGCATTGTCGCGACGGCTTTTCCTGCGATTGGTTCGATCATTCGACCCGCATCGTCGGTGCCCCGAGCGCCCGAATAGGCCCTCAGGACTCGCTGGTGATTCCCGAGATCTACGGCCCGCATCTCGACCGCCTACCCCGCGACCGTCAGCTGGTGCTCTTCAACCAGAACGCCTACTTCAGCTTCGACTTCGTACCGCCGGACTCCCGACCGGACTACGGAATCTTCGATGCCGTGCTGACGGTCTCCGATGACAGCGCGGAGTTCCTCCGCTTTGCCTTTCCGGGCCTCGATGTAGATGTCGTGGCGTACAGCATCGATCCCGACCTCTTCCACACGGCGGCCGATACCCCACCCAGACGCCTCGCCCTTATGCCCCGCAAACGCCCGCAGGACGCCGAGATGATCCTGCGGCTGCTGGGCAATCGTCTCAACGGCTGGGAGGTGATGAGGATCGAAGGCGTCACCGAGCAGGAGACGGCCAGACTGCTCCGCTCCTCACCGATCTTCCTCGCGCTGGGCAGGGAAGAGGGATTCGGCCTCCCCGCTGCGGAGGCGATGGCCTCCGGTTGCTACGTCATCGGTTTCTCGGGCTTCGGCGGCCGCGTGCTTTTCGATCCCTCCTGGTCGACGCCGATCGAGGACGGCGATCTACTTGGAGCAGCTCGGGCAATCGCGACGACTATCGCGACGTTCGAGCGCGAGCCCGAGATCGTGCGATCGGCGGGGGCCGAGGCCAGCAGGGAGGTGCTGGCACGATTCTCACCGCGGCGACAGGCCCAGGACCTTGTGGCATTTCACCGACGGATTGCCGAAAGCGGCTCTTAAAGGGCCCGGAATCGGCGCGGAAACTTCAAGAGTTCCCTGCCGTTGATTCCCAGAGCAGGCAACCCCCTGGAGACGATGGGAACCAACGGAAACAACCACGCAAAGCCAGCGACCGTCAAAGGCGGTCGAATCCTGGTCACCGGCGGAGCCGGGACGATCGGCTCGACTCTCGTCGACCAGCTCGTCGAGCGGGGGGCGGAGGAGATTCTCATCCTCGACAACTTCGTCCGCGGCAGGCGCGAGAACCTCAGCTGGGCCGAGGAGAACGGCAACCTGACAGTCGTTGACGGCGACGTGCGCGATCGGGCCCTGGTTGAGGAGCTCACAGCAGGCACGAACATCGTCTTCCACCAGGCAGCGATCCGGATCACCCAGTGCGCCGAGGAGCCGCGGCTGGCACTCGAGGTTCTCGTCGACGGGACGTTCAACGTGATCGACGCCGCCGCCGAGGCCGGCGTCGACAAGCTGATCGCCGCCTCCTCGGCGTCGGTCTACGGCCTCGCCGGAGCCTTCCCCACTGACGAGCACCACCATCCATACGCGAACGACACGCTCTACGGCGCCGCCAAGACCTTCAACGAGGGATTGCTGCGCAGCTACCACGCGATGTCCGGCCTCGACTATGTCGCGCTGCGTTACTTCAACGTCTACGGCCCGCGGATGGACATCCACGGCGCCTACACGGAGGTCCTGGTCCGTTGGATCGAGCGAATCTCCCGTGGCGAACCGCCGCTGATCTTCGGTGACGGCTCTCAGACGATGGACTTCGTCTGCGTCCCCGATATCGCGCGCGCCAACGTGCTGGCCGTCGAAGCAGGGGTCACGGATGCCGTCTTCAACATCGCCAGCGGGGTCGAGACGAGCCTGCAGGGTCTGGCCGAAACGTTGCTACGGGTGATGGGCTCAGACCTCCCGATCGAGTACGGCCCCGAGCGCGCGATCAACGGCGTCACAAGGCGCCTGGCCGATACCTCCAGCGCCGCCCGCGAGCTGGGTTTCCGCGCCGAGATCGACCTCGAGGAAGGCCTTACGGAGCTCGTCGAGTGGTGGCAGTCCAACCGGATGTCGAAGTCCGAGCTCGCCGGCAGTGAGGCCTCACGGTGATGGAGGTCCCATTCGCGAAGCCGTGGCTCGGCGGTGGAGAGGTCGACGCCGTCGCCACCGTGATCGAGTCCGGTTGGCTGACCCAGGGCCCCCGGGTCGAGGAGTTCGAGCGCGCCTTTGCCGACCGCGTAGGAGCGCCGGAGGCAGTCGCAACGAGCAGCTGCACTACGGCACTCCAGCTGGCTCTCTATGCATCGGGCGTGGGCCCCGGCGACGAGGTGATCGTGCCGTCGCTCTCGTTCATCGCGACCGCAAATGCCGTCTGGCATTGCGGGGCGGTGCCGGTCTTCGCCGACATCGATCCCGACACCTTCAACATCGACCCGGCGGATTGCGCGCGGAGGGTGACCGAGCGGACGAAGGCGCTGCTCCCCGTTCACCAAATCGGACTCCCGGCCGACATGGACGGGATTCTTGACCTCGCCGATCGCCACCGACTCGTTGTCGTCGAGGACGCCGCGTGCGCGATCGGGGCGCGTCACCGGGGTCGTGAGATCGGGTCCCTCGGTCCACTCGCGTGCTTCTCCTTCCATCCCCGCAAGGTGATCACCTGCGGAGAGGGAGGAATGATCGCCGTCCATGACCCCGACCTGGCCGCCCGACTGAGGGCACTCCGCCAGCACGCGATGGATCGCTCAGCGCTCGACCGCCATGCGGCCAAGGAGGTGATCGTCGAGCACTATCCGGAGCGTGGTTGGAACGCCCGCATGACCGATCTTCAGGCAGCGATCGGCCTCTGTCAGTTGGGGGCGCTCGAAACCGTGTTGAACGAGCGCAGGCGACTTGCCGAGCGGTATTCGACAGCCCTCGCCGACAACCCCTGGATCGAGCTTCCGTCTGAACCCGAGTATGCCGAGCGCACCTGGCAGTCCTACCCGGTGAGGGTGCGCCCTTCGGCGCCGGTCGGCGCCGAGGAGTTGATGCGCCGTCTGCTCGAGGACGGGATCGCTACGCGCAGGGGGATCATGGCGATTCATCTCGAGGAGTCCTACGCTGGATCCGGGGTCGACCTACCGCATACCGAGGCCGCTGCCCGTGAGGTGGTCCTCCTGCCCCTGTTCCCGGGCCTGGAGGACACAGCGCAGGACTATGTCGTCGACCGGATCACGGAGCACGCATGCGCCGCAGTGACATGAAGGCCGGGGCGAGATCCCGTGACGCGATGCCCTCCAACGGCGCGGTTCAGGTCGCCTCCCCCGGACCCGCGGCAATGCTCCCGCATCTCACCGGCGATCAGCGCGCGGTGCCGACCTCCCCATTCTCAGAGGCTGTGATCCGAGGCCTCGACATCGTCGGCGCCAGCCTGATGCTGGTTCTGCTCGCTCCCCTGCTGGCGATCACCGCATTGATCGTCAAGCTCGATTCCCCCGGGCCGGCCATCTACAGGCAGCGACGCCTGGGTCGGAACCTCGAGCCTTTCTCGGTCGCCAAGTTCCGCACGATGTATGAAGGGGTCGGCCCCGAGGCCCACCGCGCCCATGTTGAGCAGATGATCGCCGATGACAAGCAGGGGGCCAAGCCGATGGAGAAGCTCGAAGAAGATGCTCGGGTGACTCGATTTGGAGCCTTTCTCCGCCGCACCAGCATCGACGAGCTTCCGCAGATCTGGAATGTGCTCCGCGGCGAGATGTCGCTGGTCGGCCCCCGGCCGCCGATCCAATACGAGGTCGAGCGCTACCCGGCGAACGCCTTTCGCCGATTCGCGATCCGGCCAGGGGTGACCGGCCTGTGGCAGGTCCGTGGAAGGAGCCTGCTCACATTTCCGCAGATGATCGAGCTCGACAACGAGTACGTCGAACAGCGCTCCGTCTCGCTCTACCTCAAGATCCTCCTGCTCACCATCCCCACAGTCATCCATGGGAAGGGCGCCGGGTGAGCCTCGCCCGCAGGGATCGACGTCGCCGTGTATCAGGTTGAAGCCTCAAGGGCCCTGCTGAAGCCCAGTACCTGGGCCTCGCCGCAGGCCCGACTCTCGGTCCCCCGCAATGTGATCTTGCTGGGAACGGTAAGCATGCTCACCGACGTCTCGGCCGAGATGGTGGCAACGGTCCTGCCCCTCTATCTGGTGTTCTCGCTCGGCGCGACCCCGTTGGTCATCGGTGCGGTGGACGGGCTCTACCGCGGCGCCTCTGCGATCGTCCAGGTCCTCAGCGGCCTGGTATCCGACCGCTGGCAGCGACATAAGGAGGTGGCGGGAATCGGGTACGGGCTCTCCGCCGTCTGCAAGGTCGGGCTCGTGATCGCCGGCAGCTCGATCGGCGCGATCGGGTCCCTGGTCGCCGTCGACCGGGTCGGAAAGGGGCTCCGCACGGCTCCGCGCGATGCCTTGATCTCACTGTCCAGCACCAAGGCCGGACTGGCCACGTCGTTCGGCGTTCACCGGGCGATGGACAGCGCTGGAGCGATGCTGGGCCCATTGATCGCGTTCGGCATCCTGCTCGCGGCGCCGGCCCGCTTCGACGCCGTCTTCGTGATCAGCACGCTCTTCGCCTTCCTCGGGCTTGCCGTCCTCGTACTCGCCGTCCAGGGCCGCCCGCGTCGCGCGCCGCGCGCCGCAGGGTCGATTCCGATACGCAGTGTCGCCGCGGACGTGTTGAGGGATGGCCGGTTTCGGGTTCTACTCGTGGTTGCCGGAGCGCTGGCGCTGGCGAGCGTTTCGGACGTCCTCATCTACCTCGGTCTGCAGCGTCAGGTCGACTTCGATCCGACGGTCTTCCCGCTTCTCTTCGTCGTCACCGCGATCGTATTCATGCTCCTGGCGATACCGGTCGGGCGCCTCGCGGATCGGGTCGGCCGCGTCCCGGTGATGCTCGTGGGGCATGCCCTGCTTCTGCCCGTCTACGGGATCCTGCTCTACTCGGGCTCGGGGACCACGGCGGTGTGCGTCGCCCTCGTCTCCCTCGGTGCCTACTATGCAGCCACGGATGGAGTCACGACGGCGCTGGCGGGCGCGATACTGCCAGAGCGACTGCAGGCGAGCGGGATCGGCCTGCTCGTGACCGCGATCAGCCTGGGGCAATTCGCCTCATCGCTCGCCTTCGGTGCCCTTTGGTTCACACTCGGTCTTGAACGAGCCGTTCTCATCTTCGGGGCGGCGCTGGTGGTTGCCCTGGTGATCTCCGTCCCGCTGCTGACTCGCGCCCAGCGGGAGCCCTTGGTTGAGTAGACAACGCCGGATCCTCCTTACGATCCTGAGTGCGCTCCTCGTCGGGGCCGGCCTCGTCTACCTGCTCGTGGCCGCTCTCAATCCCAACGAGGTGACCACCGACGCGCGGCCCGTCGCCGAGGGCACCGCACAGCTCTCCGGCGCAGAGCTGATGGTCCGCGCGGTCGACCCGGGGGACCCTCTGCTCAACGGGCGGGTCTTCGTAGTCGAGAACGGCCAGCCGCGGAAGGTTGCCGGCGAAGACCTGGCATGTGAGCGGGTCTACTTCGCAGGCGGAAGGGGTCTCTGCCTCGCAACTGCCGAAACCGGCATCAGCTATGAGGCGACGATCTTCAATTCCGAACTGAAGCCGATCCACACGTTCTCATTGGCCGGGGTGCCGTCGCGCGCAAGGGTCTCGAGGGACGGCCGCTACGGGGCCTCGACGGTGTTCGTCAACGGCCATGCATATCTCAGCTCGGGTGGATTCTCGACCACCACGACCATCGTCGACATGCGAACCGGCGAACAGATCGCCAACCTCGAGGAGTTCGAAGTATTCAAGGACGGCCATCGGATCGACTCGGTGGATTTCAACTTCTGGGGCGTGACGTTTGCGAAGGACTCGAACCGCTTCTACGCGACGCTCCGCACCCAGGGCCACTACTACCTGGTGGAAGGGGACATCGATGCCCGGACCGTACGGGTCCTCCGCGACCGGGTCGAGTGCCCGTCGCTATCCCCCGACGGAAAGAGGATCGCCTACAAGAGTCGCATCGGCGATGAAAACCGCTGGCAGTTGAAGGTGCTCGACCTCGCGACTCTCCATGCCCATCCGGTGGCCGAGCGGAGACCGATCGACGACCAGGTCGAGTGGCTCGGAAACGACACGTTGGTCTACTCGGACAGCTTCAACCTCTACACCGTTTCTGCCGACGGGGGAGGGTCGCCGAGAATGGTTCTGCGGAACGCAGCTTCGCCGGTATCACTTCGGTGATCTAACCCTCAAGTCGAGGGTTAGGCCAAGCCGAACCTTCATCCGAATTTCATCTCCCTCCGAGCTCTCGAAAGATCCCGGAGCGTGCCGTCGTTGCCTCCCATAGGTGGTGGTCAAAGCCTTTGGTCTAAACCGGGGCGACCGGACGATGGTGTCGGGCTAGCAAGAGGAACCCACGATTTCAGCTTTCAAGCGGATTCTGATCGTATTCACCGTCGCGTGCGTCGGCGCCTCAGCCGTGTCTGCGGACAAGGCGATGGCAGGCCCCTGCGATCCCCCGAACAACGAAATCGTCTGTGAGAACTCGAAACAGGGGAACCCGCCAAGCGAATGGGAACTCGAAGGGGCGGGTGACCCCAGCATTCAGGGTTTCGCCACGGACATCAGCGTCAATCAGGGCGACACCGTCCACTTCAAGATCAAGACGCCGGCGACCGCCTACCACCTCGACATCTATCGCCTCGGCTACTACGGGGGAGACGGAGCCCGCAAGGTGGCCGCCAACGTGGCGCCGACCGCGACCCTTCCGCAGATTCAGTCGGCTTGCGATGAAGAACCCAGCAGCGGCCTGATCGACTGTGGCAACTGGGCCGAATCGGCCTCCTGGCAGGTCCCCTCCGATGCCGTTTCGGGTCTGTACTTCGCGAAACTCACCCGCGACGACCAGTCCTCGGGCTGGAGCCAGGTGCTCTTCATCGTCCGCGACGACGACGGAGAATCCGACCTTCTCTTCCAGACCTCCGACACCACCTGGGAGGCCTACAACCGCTACGGGAACGAAGGCCTCTTCTCCGGCAACAGCCTCTATGTCGGGGGGCCCGGAACGAACCCGGGCCGCGCCTACAAGGTCAGCTACAACCGGCCCCTCACAACCCGCGGCACCACCCTCGAAGACGCGCCATTCGCGGCCGAGTTCCCGATGATCCGCTGGCTCGAGCGCAACGGGTACGACGTCAGCTACTTCACCGGGATCGACGCCGACCGCAGCGGCGACAAGATCCTCGACCATCGGGCATACCTCTCCGTCGGGCACGACGAGTACTGGTCGGCGGACCAGCGCGCGAACGTGGAAGCGGCCCGAGATGCAGGAGTGAATCTCGCCTTCTTCAGCGGCAACGAGATCTTCTGGAAGACCCGTTGGGAAGACAGCATCGACGGATCCGACACCGACCACCGGACCCTGGTGTCTTACAAGGAGACCCACGCCAACGCGAGGATCGATCCGGAGCCCGGCGTCTGGACCGGCACCTGGAGAGACCCGCGCTTCAGCGCCGAAACCGACGGCGGCCAGCCGGAGAACGCCCTCACCGGGACGATCTTCACGGTCAACTCGGGAACCGCCGCGATCAAGGTCCCGGCCGCCGACGGAAAAATGAGGCTCTGGCGAGACACCTCCGTAGCCTCGCTCGAACCCGGCGAAACCGCGACTCTCTCCGACGGCACCCTCGGATACGAGTGGGACGAGGATCTGGACAACGGCTTCCGCCCAGCGGGGCTGATGCGCCTCTCCTCCACGACGGTCGACGTCCCCGAGCACCTCCTCGACTACGGCTCGAACTACGGGCCGGCAACCGCCACCCACCACCTGACCATGTACCGGGCGGACAGTGGCGCGCTGGTCTTCGGCGCCGGGACCGTGCAGTGGTCCTGGGGGCTCGATGGCGTCCACGACCGCGGCGGCTCGATCCCGGACCCGCGTATGCAGCAGGCGACGGTCAACCTCCTCGCCGATATGGGGGCCCAGCCCGGTTCCCTGCAGCTGGACCTCGACCCTGCCACGAAATCGATCGATACCACAGCGCCGACCACCGCGATCTCCAGTCCGGTCGCAAATGCCGAAGTCGAAAATGGGAAACCGTTGACCGTCAGTGGAACCGCCAGCGACGCGGCCGGTGAGGGCGGGGGAGGGCAGGTGGCGGCCGTCGAGGTATCCACCGACGGCGGCGACACCTGGCATCCAGCCGATGGAAGAGACGAATGGTCCTACAAATGGAAGCCCAAACAGATCGGTGCTGTGACCATCCTCGCCCGCTCTTCCGACGACAGCGGCAATCTCGGTGATCCAGACGAAGTCGAGGTCAACGTGGTTCCGAGGTCCTGCCCCTGCTCGATTTGGGAAGACTCGTTCACCGGTCCCGAAGATCCCGATGGTGGCTCGATCGAAGTCGGGGTCAAGTTCCGGGCGGACGTCGACGGGTTCATCACCGGCCTCCGCTTCTACAAGTCACCCGGGAACTCCGGCACTCATACCGGGCGCCTTTGGACCGGCAACGGCACCCTCCTGACGACTGCGAAATTCACGAACGAGTCCGGGTCGGGCTGGCAGGAAGTGGCGTTCGAAGATCCGGTCGCGATCAAAGCCAATACGACCTACGTCGCCTCCTACTACGCCCCCAATGGACACTACGCGGGACGTTCCAACTACTTCAATCTCGTCGGTGAGGACAACGCCCCGCTGCACGCTCTGGCCGACGGGGTGGACGGACCCAACGGAATCTTCCGACATGGTGGCCCTGGCGAGCTCTTCTCCGAAGGAGGGCCACAGAGCTTCGGCTCGGCCAACTACCTCGTCGACGTGGTCTTCCAACAAACGATCCCCCCGGACAACGATCCGCCCGCGGTCGTTTCGACTGTCCCAGCCGATGGAGCGACGGAACTGAGCGTCGGGACCTCGCTCCGATTCAACTTCAGCGAGCCGATCAAAACCAGCTCGATCACCAGCGCAACCGTGACCCTCCGAGACCCCGAAGGCAACGCCGTTCCCGCGGCGCTGAGCTACGAACCGGAGTTCAGGAGGGTCAACCTCAACCCGCAGGAGCCTTTGCGCTACTCGTCGACCTACACGGCCGTGGTCAAGGGGGGGCCCGGGGGCGTTTCCGACCGAGCCGGAAATCCGCTGCCGGCTGACGCTACCTCGTCATTCACGACCGAATCGCCGGCGCCGCCACCCCCCGACTCGGGACCCGGCGGGCCGATCCTGGTCATCACCAACACCTCCAACCTGTTCAGCAGCTACTACGCCGAAATTCTCCGCGCCGAAGGTTTGAACGCGTTCAGAGTCACCGACCTCTCGAACGTCACGCCATCGCTTCTCGGGTCCTACGACGTCGCGATTCTCGGCGAATCCGCGCTCACGGTCGCGCAGGAGCAGATGCTCGACAACTGGGTTCAGGGCGGCGGAAATCTAATCGCAATGCGTCCCGATCCCGGCCTGGCGACTCTGCTGGGCATCACCCCGGGTGGGGGGACACTCGGCAATGCCTACATCAAGGTCGACACGACCTCCGGCCCCGGGGCTGGGATCGTCGACCAGACGATCCAGTTCCACGGCAGCGCCGACCGCTACACCGCAACCGGCGCCCAGACGATCGCCTCTCTCTATGGGACCGCCGGCGGACCGGCGACCTCCAACCCGGCCGTGACGCTGAGGTCGGTGGGACCGAACGGGGGCCAAGCCGCCGCCTTCACCTACGACCTGGCCAAATCGGTGATCTACACCAGGCAGGGAAACCGTGCCTGGGCCGGCGAGGAGCGCGATGGGGTGGGCCCCGTCCGGCCGGACGATCTCTTCTTTGGCAGCAAGCCGGGGGACGAACAACCCGATTGGGCGGACCTCAACAAGGTTCAGATACCTCAGGCCGACGAGCAACAGCGCCTCCTCACCAACCTGATCGAGTCGATGAACATCGACCGTAAGCCGTTGCCGCGGTTCTGGTTCCTCCCTCGAGACGAGAAGGCTGCGATCGTGATGACAGGGGATGACCACGGCACTGGCGGCACGGTCGGCAGGTTCGAACAGTACGAAGAAGACAGCCCCCCCGGCTGCGTGGTCGCCAACTGGGAATGCATCCGTGCCACCGCCTACGTCTACCCGAACACTCCGATCACTGATGCCCATGCAGCCTCATTCAATGCGGCCGGCTTTGAGATCGGCCTCCACGTCCTGACCGGGTGCGAAGACTGGTTGGACCAGGCCCATCTGGAGTCCATCTACTCCAGCGAGTTGAACAGCTTCGCCAACAGCTTCCCCAGCCTGCCGGCGCCGGTTACTGAGCGAACCCACTGCATCGTCTGGAGTGACTGGGCGAGCCAGCCGAAGGTCGAGCAGGCGAACGGCGTCCGCCTCGACACGAACTATTACTACTGGCCGGGGTCCTGGGTTCAGAACCGGCCGGGAATGTTCACCGGCTCCGGCATGCCGATGCGATTCGCGAACTTGGACGGGTCAATGATCGACGTCTACCAAGCCGCGACTCAGATGACGGACGAGTCGGTCCAGACCTATCCATTCACGGTGGACACTCTGCTGGACAACGCCCTTGGGCCACAGGGGTACTACGGGGTCTTCACGGCCAACATACACACCGACTTCGCTCAAATGCCGGAGTCCGATGCGATTGTCCAATCGGCCCAGGAACGAGGCGTCCCGATCGTCTCGGCCCGCCAGATGCTGACCTGGCTCGATGGCCGCAACGGATCTTCCTTCAGTGGACTGACATGGACGGGCGGCCATCTGAGCTTCGGAATCAGCCCTGGTCCGGGATCGAACGGCCTGAGGGCGATGCTTCCGGTCAAATCTGACGAGGGTGATCTCGAGACGTTGACGCACGAGGGCAACCCGGTTGCCTTCTCGCTCGAAACGATCAAGGGCATCGAATACGCCCTCTTCGACGCGGCCGCCGGCAGCTATGTCGCGACCTTCGACACCACCGCGCCCGAGACCTCGATCGACTCCAGCCCGCCGGCGCTGACCAACGCCGCATCGGCCAGCTTCGCCTTCTCCGGAACCGATGCTGGTGGCTCCGGCATCGCCTCCTTCGAGTGTCGCCGCGACGGCGCTGCGTTTGCGCCCTGCACCTCGCCGCAAGCCTATGCCGCACTCGCCGACGGCGCCCATTCATTCGAGGTCCGGGCGATCGACGCCGCCGGCAACGCCGACCAGACCCCGGCCACCTTCACCTGGACTATCGACACCGCCGCGCCGAACACGACGATCGACTCGAGCCCGCCGGCGCTGACCAACGCCGGCTCGGCCAACTTCGCCTTCTCGGGGACCGACGCCGGCGGCTCCGGCGTCGCCTCCTTCGAATGCCGCCGCGACGGCGCATCGTTCACCCCCTGCACCTCGCCGCAGGCCTATGCCTCACTCGCCGACGGCGCCCACACCTTCGAGGTTCGGGCGATCGACACCGCCGGCAACGCCGACCAGACCCCGGCGAGCTTCAGCTGGTCGATCGACACCGCCGCTCCCGAGACCTCGATCAACTCGAGCCCGCCGGCGCTGACCAACGCCGCCTCGGCCAGCTTCGCCTTCTCGGGGACCGACGCCGGCGGCTCCGGCATCGCTTCGTTCGAATGCCGGATCGACTCGACCCAGGCCGCGGACTGGGGGAGCTGCAGCTCGCCGAAGAGCTACTCAAACCTGAGCGACGGCGCCCATTCATTCGAGGTCCGGGCGATCGACGCCGCCGGCAACGTCGACCAGACCCCGGCGTCGTTCAGCTGGTCGATCGACACCGCCGCGCCGACCACCAACATCGACTCCAGCCCGCCGGCGCTGAGCGGATCGCCGCTCCGCCAACTTCGCCTTCTCGGGGACCGACGCCGGCGGCTCCGGCGTCGCCTCGTTCGAATGCCGGATCGACTCGACCCAGGCCGCGGACTGGGGGAGCTGCAGCTCGCCGAAGAGCTACTCAAACCTGAGCGACGGCGCCCATACGTTCGAAGTCCGGGCGATCGATCACCGCCGGCAACGTCGACCAGACCCCGGCCTCCTTCAGCTGGTCGATCGACACCGCCGCGCCGACCACCAACATCGACTCGAGCCCGCCGGCGCTGAGCAACGCCGCCTCGGCCAGCTTCGCCTTCTCGGGCAGCGACGCCGGCGGCTCCGGCGTCGCCTCCTTCGAGTGCCGCCGCGACGGCGCATCGTTTGCCCCCTGCACCTCGCCGCAGGCCTATGCCGCGCTCGCCGACGGCGCCCATTCCTTCGAGGTCCGGGCGATCGACACCGCCGGCAACGTCGACCAGAGCCCGGCCACCTTCAGCTGGACGATCGACACCGCCGCGCCGAACACCACGATCGACTCGAGCCCGCCGGCGCTGAGCAACGCCGCCTCGGCCAGCTTCGCCTTCTCGGGGACCGACGCCGGCGGCTCCGGCGTCGCCTCGTTCGAGTGCCGCCGCGACGGCGCATCGTTTGCGCCCTGCACCTCGCCGCAGGCCTATGCCGCACTCGCCGACGGCGCCCATTCCTTCGAGGTCCGGGCGATCGACACCGCCGGCAACGTCGACCAGACCCCGGCCACCTTCAGCTGGACGATCGACACCGCCGCGCCGACCACCAACATCGACTCGAGCCCGCCGGCGCTGAGCAACGCCCCTCGGCCAACTTCGCCTTCTCGGGGAGCGACGCCGGCGGCTCCGGCGTCGCCTCCTTCGAATGCCGGATCGACTCGACCCAGGCCGCGGACTGGGGGAGCTGCAGCTCGCCGAAGAGCTATGCTCGAACCTCGCGTGACGGCGCCCATTCCTTCGAGGTCCGGGCGATCGACACCGCCGGCAACGTCGACCAGACCCCGGCCTCCTTCAGCTGGTCGATCGACACCGCCGCGCCGACCACCAACATCGACTCCAGCCCGCCGGCGCTGAGCAACGCCGCCTCGGCCAGCTTCGCCTTCTCGGGGACCGACGCCGGCGGCTCCGGCGTCGCCTCGTTCGAGTGCCGCCGCGACGGCGCATCGTTTGCGCCCTGCACCTCGCCGCAGGCCTATGCCGCACTCGCCGACGGCGCCCATTCCTTCGAGGTCCGCGCGATCGACACCGCCGGCAACGTCGACCAGACCCCGGCCTCCTTCAGCTGGTCGATCGACACCGCCGCGCCGACCACCAACATCGACTCGAGCCCGCCGGCGCTGAGCAACGCCGCCTCCGCCAGCTTCGCCTTCTCGGGGACCGACGCCGGCGGCTCCGGCGTCGCCTCCTTCGAGTGCCGCCGCGACGGCGCATCGTTTGCGCCCTGCACCTCACCGCAGGCCTATGCCGCACTCGCCGACGGCGCCCATTCACTTCGAGGTCCGGGCGATCGACACCGCCGGCAACGTCGACCAGACCCCGGCCTCGTTCAGCTGGACGATCGACACCGCCGCGCCGACCACCAACATCGACTCGAGCCCGCCGGCGCTGAGCAACGCCGCCTCGGCCAGCTTCGCCTTCTCGGGGAGCGACGCCGGCGGCTCCGGCGTCGCCTCCTTCGAGTGCCGCCGCGACGGCGCATCGTTTGCCCCCTGCACCTCACCGCAGGCCTATGCCGCACTCGCCGACGGCGCCCATTCCTTCGAGGTCCGGGCGATCGACACCGCCGGCAACGCCGACCAGACCCCGGCCTCCTTCAGCTGGACGATCGACACCGCCGCGCCGACCACGAACATCGACTCGAGCCCGCCGGCGCTGAGCAACGCCGCCTCGGCCAGCTTCGCCTTCTCGGGGAGCGACGCCGGCGGCTCCGGCGTCGCCTCGTTCGAATGCCGGATCGACTCGACCCAGGCCGCGGACTGGGGGAGCTGCAGCTCGCCGAAGAGCTACTCAAACCTGAGCGACGGCGCCCATAAGTTCGAAGTCCGCGCGATCGATCAGGCAGGGAATGTCGACCAGACCCCGGCCTCCTTCAGCTGGTCGATCGACACCGCCGCGCCGACCACCAACATCGACTCGAGCCCGCCGGCGCTGAGCAACGCCGCCTCGGCCAACTTCGCCTTCTCGGGGAGCGACGCCGGCGGCTCCGGCGTCGCCTCCTTCGAGTGCCGCCGCGACGGCGCATCGTTTGCCCCCTGCACCTCACCGCAGGCCTATGCCGCACTCGCCGACGGCGCCCATTCCTTCGAGGTCCGGGCGATCGACACCGCCGGCAACGTCGACCAGAGCCCGGCCTCCTTCAGCTGGTCGATCGACACCGCCGCGCCGACCACGAACATCGACTCGAGCCCGCCGGCGCTGAGCAACGCCGCCTCGGCCAACTTCGCCTTCTCGGGCACCGACGCCGGCGGCTCCGGCGTCGCCTCCTTCGAGTGCCGCCGCGACGGCGCATCGTTTGCCCCCTGCACCTCGCCGCAGGCCTATGCCGCACTCGCCGACGGCGCCCATTCCTTCGAGGTCCGGGCGATCGACACCGCCGGCAACGTCGACCAGACCCCGGCCTCCTTCAGCTGGACGATCGACACCGCCGCGCCGACCACGAGCATCGACTCGAGCCCGCCGGCGCTGAGCAACGCCGCCTCCGCCAGCTTCGCCTTCTCGGGGAGCGACGCCGGCGGCTCCGGCGTCGCCTCGTTCGAGTGCCGCCGCGACGGCGCATGCGTTCGCGCCCTGCACCTCGCCGCAGGCCTATGCCGCACTCGCCGACGGCGCCCATTCCTTCGAGGTGCGGGCGATCGACACCGCCGGCAACGTCGACCAGACCCCGGCCTCCTTCAGCTGGTCGATCGACACCGCCGCGCCGACCACGAACATCGACTCCAGCCCGCCGGCGCTGAGCAACGCCGCCTCGGCCAGCTTCGCCTTCTCGGGGAGCGACGCCGGCGGCTCCGGCGTCGCCTCCTTCGAATGCCGCCGCGACGGCGCGGCGTTTGCGCCCTGCACCTCGCCGCAGGCCTATGCCGCACTCGCCGACGGCGCCCATTCCTTCGAGGTCCGGGCGATCGACACCGCCGGCAACGTCGACCAGACCCCGGCCTCCTTCAGCTGGACGATCGACACCGCCGCGCCGACCACGAACATCGACTCCAGCCCGCCGGCGCTGAGCAACGCCGCCTCCGCCAGCTTCGCCTTCTCGGGCAGCGACGCCGGCGGCTCCGGCGTCGCCTCCTTCGAGTGCCGCCGCGACGGCGCATCGTTTGCGCCCTGCACCTCGCCGCAGGCCTATGCCGCACTCGCCGACGGCGCCCATCACTTCGAGGTGCGGGCGATCGACACCGCCGGCAACGTCGACCAGACCCCGGCCTCCTTCAGCTGGTCGATCGACACCGCCGCGCCGACCACCAACATCGACTCCAACCCGCCGGCGCTGAGCAACGCCGCCTCCGCCAGCTTCGCCTTCTCGGGGACCGACGCCGGCGGCTCCGGCGTCGCCTCGTTCGAATGCCGCCGCGACGGCGCGGCGTTCGCGCCCTGCACCTCGCCGCAGGCCTATGCCGCACTCGCCGACGGCGCCCATTCCTTCGAGGTCCGGGCGATCGACACCGCCGGCAACGTCGACCAGACCCCGGCCTCCTTCAGCTGGACCGATCGACACCGCCGCGCCGACCACCAACATCGACTCCAGCCCGCCGGCGCTGAGCAACGCCGCCTCCGCCAGCTTCGCCTTCTCGGGCAGCGACGCCGGCGGCTCCGGCGTCGCCTCGTTCGAGTGCCGCCGCGACGGCGCAGCGTTCGCCCCCTGCACCTCGCCGCAGGCCTATGCCGCACTCGCCGACGGCGCCCATTCCTTCGAGGTGCGGGCGATCGACACCGCCGGCAACGTCGACCGACCCCGGCGTCGTTCAGCTGGACCGTCGACACCGCCGCGCCGACCACGAACATCGACTCCAGCCCGCCGGCGCTGAGCGATCGCCCTCCGCCAACTTCGCCTTCTCGGGGAGCGACGCCGGCGGCTCCGGCGTCGCCTCCTTCGAGTGCCGCCGCGACGGCGCGTCGTTTGCCCCCTGCACCTCGCCGCAGGCCTATGCCGCACTCGCCGACGGCGCCCATTCCTTCGAGGTCCGGGCGATCGACACCGCCGGCAACGTCGACCAGACCCCGGCCTCCTTCAGCTGGACGATCGACACCGCCGCGCCGAACACGAACATCGACTCCAGCCCGCCGGCGCTGAGCAACGCCGCCTCCGCCAGCTTCGCCTTCTCGGGCAGCGACGCCGGCGGCTCCGGCGTCGCCTCGTTCGAGTGCCGGATCGACTCGACCCAGGCCGCGGACTGGGGGAGCTGCAGCTCGCCGAAGAGCTACTCGAACCTGAGCGACGGCGCCCATACGTTCGAGGTCCGCGCGATCGACACCGCCGGCAACGTCGACCAGACCCCGGCGTCGCTTCAGCTGGACGATCGACACCGCCGCGCCGACCACGAGCATCGACTCCAACCCGCCGGCGCTGAGCAACGCCGCCTCGGCCAGCTTCGCCTTCTCGGGCAGCGACGCCGGTGGCTCCGGCGTCGCCTCCTTCGAGTGCCGCCGCGACGGCGCGGCGTTCGCCCCCTGCACCTCGCCGCAGGCCTATGCCGCACTCGCCGACGGCGCCCATTCCTTCGAGGTCCGGGCGATCGACACCGCCGGCAACGTCGACCAGACCCCGGCCTCGTTCAGCTGGACGATCGACACCACCGCGCCGAACACGAACATCGACTCCAGCCCGCCGGCGCTGAGCAACGCCGCCTCGGCCAGCTTCGCCTTCTCGGGCAGCGACGCCGGCGGCTCCGGCGTCGCCTCCTTCGAGTGCCGCCGCGACAGCGCTGCGTTCACCCCCTGCACCTCGCCGCAGGCCTATGCCGCACTCGCCGACGGCGCCCATTCCTTCGAGGTGCGGGCGATCGACACCGCCGGCAACGTCGATGCGTCCCCGGCCTCCTTCAGCTGGACGGTCGACACCACCGCGCCGACCACCAACATCGACTCCAGCCCGCCGGCGCTGAGCAACGCCGCCTCCGCCAGCTTCGCCTTCTCGGGCAGCGACGCCGGCGGCTCCGGCGTCGCCTCCTTCGAATGCCGCCGCGACGGCGCGGCGTTTGCCCCCTGCACCTCGCCGCAGGCCTATGCCGCACTCGCCGACGGCGCCCATTCCTTCGAGGTGCGGGCGATCGACACCGCCGGCAACGTCGACCAGACCCCGGCCTCCTTCAGCTGGTCGATCGACACCGCCGCGCCGACCACCAACATCGACTCCAACCCGCCGGCGCTGAGCAACGCCGCCTCCGCCAGCTTCGCCTTCTCGGGCAGCGACGCCGGTGGCTCCGGCGTCGCCTCCTTCGAGTGCCGCCGCGACGGCGCGGCGTTCGCGCCCTGCACCTCGCCGCAGGCCTATGCCGCACTCGCCGACGGTTCCCACACCTTCGAGGTGCGGGCGATCGACACCGCCGGCAACGTCGACCAGACCCCGGCCTCCTTCAGCTGGACGATCGACACCGCCGCGCCGACCACGAACATCGACTCCAACCCGCCGGCGCTGAGCAACGCCGCCTCGGCCAGCTTCGCCTTCTCGGGGACCGACGCCGGTGGCTCCGGCGTCGCCTCCTTCGAGTGCCGCCGCGACGGCGCATCGTTTGCCCCCTGCACCTCGCCGCAGGCCTATGCCGCACTCGCCGACGGCGCCCATTCCTTCGAGGTGCGGGCGATCGACACCGCCGGCAACGTCGACCAGACCCCGGCCTCGTTCAGCTGGTCGATCGACACCGTCGCGCCGAGACCACGATCAACTCCAGCCCGCCGGCGCTGAGCAACGCCGCCTCCGCCAGCTTCGCCTTCTCGGGCAGCGACGCCGGCGGCTCCGGCGTCGCCTCCTTCGAGTGCCGCCGCGACGGCGCATCGTTTGCCCCCTGCACCTCGCCGCAGGCCTATGCCGCACTCGCCGACGGCGCCCATTCATTCGAGGTCCGGGCGATCGACACCGCCGGCAACGTCGACCAGACCCCGGCCTCGTTCAGCTGGACGGTCGACACCGCCGCGCCGACCACCAACATCGACTCCAGCCCGCCGGCGCTGAGCAACGCCGCCTCCGCCAGCTTCGCCTTCTCGGGGAGCGACGCCGGCGGCTCCGGCGTCGCCTCCTTCGAGTGCCGCCGCGACGGCGCATCGTTTGCCCCCTGCACCTCACCGCAGGCCTATGCCGCACTCGCCGACGGCGCCCATTCCTTCGAGGTGCGGGCGATCGACACCGCCGGCAACGTCGACCAGAGCCCGGCCTCCTTCAGCTGGATCGATCGACACCACCGCGCCGACCGCGAGCATCGACTCCGGCCCCTCCGGCCTTACCAACGACCCCACACCGACCTTCACCTTCAGCTCCGAGCCCGGCGTGAGCTTCGAATGCTCGATCGACAAAGGAACCCCCAACTTCGGCTCCTGCTCTGGCGCCAACTCGCATACTCCCGATGCGCCATTGGCCGATGGCCCCTACACGTTCCGGGTCCGGGCCACCGACAACGCGGGCAATCCTGGAATCGCGACCCAGAGTTTCACGCTCGATACAGCGGCGCCTCCTGCGCCTCAGCTCACCGCAACCGTTCCCGCCTCTCCGGCGAACCAGAACTCGCCCAAGGTAATCGGCAGCGCTCCGGCCGGATCAACGGTCCGCCTCTACACAACCATCGACTGCTCGGGGACGCCGATCGCGACCATAAGCGCGGCGGAACTGGCGACTGGGGTCACCGTCTCGGTCCCCGACGACACGACGACGAGATTCAGGGCCACGGTTACTGACGAAGCCAACAATCCATCCGCGTGCTCGGCTGCTCTCACCTACATCGAGGACTCGAGCGCTCCGCAGACCCAGATCGACACCCATCCTTCGACTCCCAGCGGGAGCGCCTCCGCCAGCTTCGCCTTCTCGGGCAGCGACGCCGGTGGCTCCGGCGTCGCCTCGTTCGAGTGCCGCCGCGACGGCGCGGCGTTCGCCTGCACCTCACCGCAGGCCTATGCCGGACTCGCCGACGGCGCCCATTCCTTCGAGGTCCGGGCGATCGACACCGCCGGCAATGTCG
>CAVOPB010000004.1:0-251275 GCA_963697805.1 uncultured Solirubrobacterales bacterium | reverse complement strand
GCGCTTTCGGTATAGGATCGCCCCATGTATAAGGCGGAGCGCCCTGAGCGCGGGGGGGTTGCGTCCGCTGCGATGCGCTTCGCCAGGGAGCGCGTCTCCAGGCGCCTCAGCGCCCACCTCGAGGATCGCGATCCCGACTACATCCGCGAGGTGCTGCCGCTGCTCTGGCTAATCGCGACCTTCTACTTCCGGGCCGAGGTCCGAGACCTCCGCAACATTCCCGCCGATCGCCCCGCACTGCTTGTCGGCAACCACTCCGGCGGCAACGTGATCGTCGATACCTTCATCTTCTCGCTCGCCTTCTACACCTACTTTGGTGTCGAGCGGCCCTTTCACCAACTCGCCCACAACCTTGCGATCGCCTGGCCGCTAGCCGGCGAACTGCTGCGCAAAGCGGGCACGATGAGTGCCTCGCCCGGGAACGCGGAGAAGGCGCTCGACGCTGGCGCTGCGGTCCTTGTCTACCCGGGCGGTGACTGGGAAACCCACCGGCCGAGCTGGGAGGGCAACAAGATGGACTTCGCCGGGCGCAAGGGCTTCATCCGCCTGGCGCTGGAGGCCGGTGTGCCAATCGTCCCGGTGGTCTCGATCGGGGGCCAGGAGACGGCGCTCTTCCTAAGCCGCGGCGCGGGACTCGCCCAGGCGCTGCGGCTCGACAAGCTGGCCCGGCTGAAGGTCCTGCCGATCTCGATCGCCGCGCCCTGGGGGCTGAACATCGGTGACTTCGCGGGTCACCTACCGTTGCCGGCGAAGATCACGATCGAGGTGCTGCCGGCGATCGACCTCGAGCAGGAGTTCGGTCCCGATCCGGATGTCGATGAGATCTATAGGCACGTAACAGCTCAGATGCAGGAAGCGCTCGACGCACTAGCCGCGGAGCGCCGCTTTCCGGTGATCGGATGAGGATCAACGAGTCGACCCTTGTTGCGGCGACCCCAGAAACGATCTGGTACTACCTGGCCGACCCGGAGAACTACCTGCGCTTCATGTCGGGGATCACCCACTGGGAGGTAGTTGGTGAGAAGCCGAGCGGGCTTGGTGCCCGCTACCGGATCCTGCTCCGCGTCGGGGCCGCCGAGGTCGGTGGCCTGATTGAGATGGTCGAGTGGAATCAGCCCTTCGACATGGCCTGGCACTCGGTGACGGGCGTCGACCATCGCGGCCGCTGGCGGATCCGACAACATGGCTCGGGCCGCTGCAAGATCGAGTTCCGATTCGCCTACGGTGTGGTTGGCGGAGGGATCGCCGGCTTGGTCACGCAGTTCGCTGCGGCCCCGGCGATGCGCCGCCAGATGCGCCGCACCCTGGGCCAGCTGAAGCGCCAAGTCGAGTACGAGCAGCGCCGTCTCGAAGCCGAGCGCCGCCGCGCCGTGCGCCAGCCGGCCCAGGCCTAGTCCCGGACTGCGGGGTGTGTGTATTCGTCTCCGAACCGGAACTACCCACCAAGGCGAGGACGAGCGGCTGGGGGCCGGGTTCCGGTTGGTCTTTCGCCACCACCCCGCGGATGGTCGAGCGGAGCAGTGGTGTTGCCCAATCCGGTGAGCCAGGCAAGCGGTGGGCCCTAGTCAATTAGGGCGTGGGTGATCTCGGCGGTGTGAGACAGCAAGAGAAGGTGCCCTGTTCCTTCGACGACGTTGAGCGTCCCGTGTGGGATCCTCTCCGCTACGTAGGTCGAATGATGCAGTGGGACGACCTCATCCCGATCGCCGTGCCACAGCTGCACCGCGGTCTGGATTTGCTCAAGCCCGAAGTCCCATGCCCGGGCCTGGATCGCCGCGTCCTGGACCACACCCGCTGCGCCGCCTCGGAGTGCCTCGCGGAAGGTGTTGAGTGCGGCCACTCGGACCTGGGGGTCCGCGTACAGCACCTTGTCGGGTACCGACAGCTCCTTTTCGAGCAATGCGAGAAAGTTCTGTGGCCGGCGCTCAGCCAGCCAGCGCGCGATGCGCCAGTAGCCGAGCGCCAGCGGACGGGCGCGCCTGGTGAGTGTCATCGTCGTTCGAGCGATCCTGGCCAGCCCCTCCCGGAAACGCGGGGTCGTCGGCGGGCCGATACCGCTCACGATCGCCGCGCGGCTCACGCGCTCGGGCAGCGCGTAAGCGCAGGCGGCTGCGTACTTGCCGCCGGTGGAGACCCCGAGCACGGCAAACCTCCCAATGCCGAGCTGATCGGCTGCCGCCACCACGTCGGCGGGCCAATCGAGGAGGCCCCACGAGCGACGGGGGGTCGACAGACCGTAGCCCGGGCGCTCAAGGGCCACGAGGCGAACCCCGCTCCGCCGGAACTCCGCCTCGAGCGGGACCGGCTCGAGCCGCGATCCGGGCATGCCGTGCAAATAGACGACAGGCGCCCCGGCGGGCTCGCCGTACTCGCGATAGCCGAGCAACCGCCCGTCCGCGAGCTGCACCGTACCCTCGTGCGACTGGTCCTCCGAGGTCATCCACGCAAGCTAGCGATCAGAGGCTTTCGGGACTTTGGGGCTGTGCGGGTGTTCGTGCACAGGCGCACAGGGCGCTGCAGCAAGGTGTTCGTTTGCAGCGTCTCTGGCGGTGGTAGCGACGAACGATACCCGGCCCGATTCGTCTCTCGCTACCACCCGCGCATAGTCGAGCGATCGAGGACCTAGACCGCCTCTGCGCGTCATAAAATGAGCCGGGGAGCTGGTACCTAACGGCACCGTCCTCCGCATCCGCCGTCGCCCCTCACGGAGCCCGGCGAGTGCTGATCAGCCCCGCAGCGCCCGCAGGGCGTTGAGGATCACCGCGAGGTCGATGCCCTCCTGCAGCAGGGCACCGGCAACAGGGGGGAGGTAGCCAAAGGCGGCGAAGCCCATCGCCGTCAGGCTGAGGCCCATGCCGACGAGGACGCTCTGGCGCGCGATGGCAAGCGCCCGGCGACCGGCGTGCAAGGCGTCGGCGACTCGGTCGATGCGGTCCACCGTGATCACGGCGTCCGCGGTCTCCGACGACACAGTCGCCCCAGCCACTCCCATCGCGATCCCGAGATCCGCCAGGGCGAGGGCGGGCGCGTCGTTGACGCCGTCGCCAACCATCATCACCGGGCCGAGCTCGGGATCGTCGTGGAGTCGCCGCACGACCTCGAGCTTGTCTTCAGGCGACTGCTCGGAGTAGACCCGATCGATCCCGATTTCACGGCCGATCCTCTCGGCCACGGAACGGCGGTCGCCCGTGACCATCGCGACCTGCCTGACGCCTTCCGAGCGCAGCTGCTCGACGATTCCGCGGGCATCGGGGCGAAGCTCGTCCGCCATCGCGATCACACCTGCCACCCTGCCGTCGATCGCCACGTGCACGCGCGCCTCCCCCGACCCGCGCCCGCTGATGATCGCCGCTGAGGCGATCTGCTTTGCGGGCACCCCCTCCCCCTCCAGGAACGAGCGATTGCCGACGGCGACGCGATGACCGTCGATCGACCCCGCGATTCCCTGGCCGGGATCCTCCCGGGTCCCGGTCGGAATCGTGAGCTCGAGTTCGGCCTCCTCGGCGGCTCGGACCAGTGCCTCCCCCAGCACGTGGGCCGACATCCGGTCCACCGACGCGGCAAGGCGGAGCAGCTCGACCTCGTCGACGCCGGGCCTGGTGACGATCTCGCGCACCTCGGGACTGCCGACCGTCAGCGTCCCGGTCTTGTCGAAGAGGATCGTGCGCACCTGGCCGAGGGTCTCTATCGCCCCGGTGCCCTTGACGACGACGCCCGCCCGGGCGGCGCGCGAGAGGCCCGAGATCAGGGCGATCGGAGCCGCCAGGATCAGGGGGCACGGCGTCGCGACGACGACGACCGCGAGGCCGCGGACCGGATCGCCGCTGAGCGCCCAGGCGAGGCCGGCGACGAGCATCGTCGCCGGCAGGAAGAAGCCGGCGTAACGGTCGGCGATGCGAACCAGAGGCGCGCGCTCGGTCTCAGCCTCCTTGACCAGCCTGACGAGGGCGGTGTAGGCACTCTCGGCCGCGGGGCGATCCGCCCGCACCTCGAACGGCGATCCGGCGTTGGCCGTGCCGCTGAGCACCGCTCTGCCCTGCTTGACCGTGACGGGCAGCGGCTCGCCGCTGAGCGCGCTGGTGTCGACGACCGCCTCCAGGCTGAGGATCGTCCCGTCGACCGGGATCACCTCGCCGGTGCGGACCAGGGCGACGTCGCCGGCGCGCACTCGCTCCACCGGCACGTCGCGGAAGCCGTCCGCCACTCGCAGCCGGGCTATCTTCGGCGCCCGCTCGACCAGTGCGGTCAGCTCGCGGCGGGCGCGAGTCGAGGCGAATTCCTCGAGCGCCAGGCCGCCGGAGAACATCAGGCCGATGACGACGCCCGCCAGCAGTTCACCCAAAGCCAGCGCACCGACCATCGCGACCAGCGCAATCGTGTCGACTCCCATGTGGCGTTCGACCAGCACCGTGCGGCCGACCTCGACCGCGAGCTCCGCGGCGAGCAGCGCCAAGACCACCCGCCAGACGGCGTCGCCCGCAGCCGCGTCGCCGGCGATGTGGAGTCCGCCGCCGACCACGATCGCGGCCAGGGCAAGGGCGGCGAGAAGGCGGGCGCGGTGGCCGATCAGCCAGCTACCAGCGCGGAGATCGCGATCCATCACGCGACTATTCGGACTATCGAGCGCGCGCACATCCGTAGAACCCAACACCACTGAGGCAATCGCCACCGGCGGACCCCTCCTTAGAGGATCCGCAGGGAGACCGCGTTGACCTCCGGGCTCAGCCGCCACCGCTTCCCGAGCCGGCTCTGAGATATCGGGAAGGCCGGATTTGAACCGGCGACCGCTCGGCCCCGAGCCGGCGGACAGGTCTGTCAGATGCGTCCCTATGCGTCCCCGGCGTCCCTCCTGTCCCCCGATCTGGACTCATCGGACATCACGGACGATGCATCCGGTACCAAAGCGGTACCACTCGGTGGGTGCCAATTCGGGGGCGGGATTCGAACCCGCGACCATCGGGTTATGAGATGCCCCGCGAGGGTCCCGTCAGCACCTCTGTCGCTCTGCCAAGCGGTCTGAGGTTCTCTCAGATCACCTGAGTTTCGCTCTGTTTGGTACCACCGCTGGTACCTCGACCCCTGCGCAGAGGCCATCAAGTGGCCCTAGATATGTACAAGATTCGTTATGGCTACCGCGAAGATCGACGTCCGCCTCCGTCCGCGTGGCCGCCGCGATGAGTTGCTCGGGATCCGAGAAGGTGTCCTGCAGGCCCGCGTGGCGGCCCCCCCGGTGGACGGCCAGGCGAATCGGGCGTTGTGCAGGCTGATCGCCAGGCGGCTTAGGGTGGCTCAGTCCAAGGTAGCCATCGTCCGGGGAGAGAAGTCAAGGAACAAGGTCGTGGCCGTGGAGGGCGTCAGCTCGTTTGCGCTGCGGCAGGCGCTGCATGAGCCGGACCGCTGATGCATGTGGATCGCGCTGGTGTCAGTCGTCGCTTCCTTCGCCTGCGGCCCCGAAGGCGAGATGGCGAAGCTCGAACGGTGCCCCATTCGCGAGAGATGGGCTAGGGGACACCTCATCGATGCACGAATGAAGTCCCTGCCTGTCGCGCCGTGCCTCTAGGGTCTCGAGCCGTGAGCGAAAGCGCATCCGCCGACCCCTCCTCGGCAGTGGTTGAGGCGACACTCGACCTGCTGCGGCCCGGTGCCACTCACAGGCTGCCAAACGCCATGGCCGGCTACATCGACGTGCTCGAGGAGCGCGACGCGATTGGCCCCCACCCCGGTCAGCAACTGATGCGGAGCAGGGCACTGCCGCTCATCTACGAGCGGCTCTGGCGTCCGGTGGGCGGGCGCCTCCTGCTCGGAGTCATCGGGCCAGGAACGGCCGAGGAGCAGCGGATCGCTCGGGAAATGCTCGGGATCTCGACCGGCGACCGCGTCCTCGACGTCGGCTGCGGCCCAGGGAACTTCAGCCGGAACTTCGCCCGCGAAGCAGGCGATGGCGGCCTAGTGGTCGGCGTCGACGCCTCGGCGACGATGCTCGCCGCGGCCGTGAAGGCGGGCGGGGCCGCCAACCTGGCCTACGTGCGAGGCGACGCCTGCGCGCTGCCTTTCGCCGATGCCGTCTTCAACGCCGTCTGCTGCTTCGCCGCCCTCTACCTGATCGAACAGCCGATGATCGCGCTCGACGAGATCGTCCGTGTCCTTGCGCCGGGCGGGCGAGTGGGCCTGCTGGCGAGCTGCGCTCGCGGCCCCCTGTCTCCTGGCAGGACCGGGGCAGCCGTGCGCGCGCTGACCGGAATCCGCCTCTTCGGTCGTGACGAGCTGACATCCGCGCTGGCGGCTCAAGGCCTGACCAGCGTCAGTCAGCGCCTGGCAGGCCTCGGGCAGTTCGTCTCGGCCCGCAAGCCGATGCTGAGTTGAGACTCGGAGCCGAACCGCGGCACGGGGCAGAGCCTCGTTGGGTGGGTCGACGCCCCGGGCCGGCACGGACGGCGCTCATCCTCGCCCTCACTTCCGCTAGCTCCTCTCAAGCGCCTTTGGCTTCTTCTCAGCCCGTGGGCATTGGCGTCGCAGGCCTCCCATACCGGGCCCGATTCGTCTCTCGCTACCACCCACGGATCCTCGAGCGAAGTCATCTCGCCGATTGACGGCCCAGGCTGTTGCTTCGACGCGTTAGCGGAAGTCCGCCGCAGGCTGCCAGGGACTCTTGGTGAGCATTGGGGAGCAGCGCACGCCCTACCCGGCCACCACCCAGCCGCCATCCACGTGGATCACCTGACCGGTGATGTACCCGGCCCCGTCCGAAGCCAAGAACAGGACGGTCTCGGCGATCTCCTCCGGCTTGCCGAAACGCTTCAGCGGGTTCATGGCGATTGCCTCGTCGATGTGCTCGGGCGAGACTCCCCACTCTGTCTCCCATTCGCCCGAGATTGGCCCGGGGGCAAGAGCATTCACGCGGATCTCTGGGGCCAGGTCCCTGGCCAGCGTGGCGGTGAAGCCGCGGATCGCTCCCTTCGCCGTGGAGTAGGTGACGGGAACGAAGTTGATCGCGTTGTCGGGGTTTATCCCGTTCCCGTAGGTGCTCGAGAAGTTGACGATGGCACCGGCGCCACCTTCGAGCATCATCGGCCTCACCGCGTGACACATCCGCATTGCTCCGATGACATCAACCTGTAAGAGGGCGCTCGCCGCTGCTGTGTCCAGCTCGCTGAATCTCACCGTGTCCGCCTCGTCGAGGCGGCCGGCGGCGTTGACGAGGACATCCAACCGACCGTAGCGCTCCACGACATCGGCGACGAACGCGTCTACTGAATCCTGATCCGTGACGTCGAGGTGGCCGGAGTGAGCCTGCCCGCCCCGGCCCTCCACCTCCGCCACGACCTCCGCGGCCTGGGAGCGAGAGGAGCGATAACCGATCGCAACCGAGGCGCCCTCCGAACCGAAGCCTCTGGCAACAGCTCCACCAAGCGTCCCCCCACCCCCGGTAACCACCGCCACCCTTCCCTCGAAGCGCCGCCCATCATTCCATTGAGCATCCATGCTTAGCCCTCGGTCAGTGGTCTCTGTGGCCAGGCGATTAGATCACAGGCCGGCTGAGCCCGACGCGCAGGCCGTCTAAACCGCTCAGCGGCTCCGCGGGAGCCGCTTCTGCTTCGCGCGAGACGCGGTCGTCTCGGTAACCCAGGGGGCGTGCAGGTGTGCATGCACAGGCACATCCAGATCCCGAAAGGTGCTCATTTGCAGCGATTCTGGCGGTGGTAGCGACGACCGATACCGGGCCCGATTCGTCTCTCGCTACCACCCGCGGATCATCGAGCGAGGTCGTCTCGCCGATTGACTGGGGCCCAGCTGTCGCATTCACGCGAAGGGCAGGAGCAGCCCGCACGGAGCAGAGCCGAGGTCGGCGATACTTGCCGCGAACGCTGACCCTCGATGCAGCGACGGAGGTGCTCACATGACGTTCGTTTGGCTTGTCATCTGGTTCATCGCCAACCTGATCGGCGGCAGCGAGCCGCTGAAGCTCGATCCTGTCAACGCTTGGACAGCAACCCTGATCCTCGCCGTCGCCATCGACCTCAATCGCCCCCGGCCGGAGCTGCGGCAGGGCAAGGGCTGAACGATATGGCGCAGGACCAGTTCCTGGAGATGGCGCGCAACCTGGCGCGTTACCACCGCGAGCACGAGAAGTTCTATGCACGGGCGCCGCTGGAGGAAGCGGCGGCGCTACAGCGGACCTCGGCAGCACTGCGGGCCCTGGCCGAGCGCTGGTCGACGGTCGATCCGCGCAAGCCGGAGGTCGCCAGCCCGTTCTCCGGCGCCGAGGACCTCAACGACGAGCGGGCGATCGAGCTCGCCGGGATTCTCTTCATGGAGGGAGAGGGCGAGCCGGCCGAGATCAAGCGGATCAAGGCGGAGCTGTCGGCGGCTGCCGAGGAAAACGACCAGGCCGGTGACTGGCTCGGTGCCGCAATGGAGGCGAGCTGGGGAGTGGCCGAGGCGCTGCTGCAATTCCCCGAGCTGGCCGATCTGCTCTCCGAGCGCCACCGGATCATCTCCAACGATTGGCAGGCGGCATCGCTGATGAAGCTCCTCGCCCGCAACCTGGGGCGCGCTCGGGCGATCCTGGAGACGCTCGACTTCTCACCCGCCGGAATCCGAGAGGATCTCGACGGACCCCGATCCTGCCCAGCCTTCCTGCACTCAGCCTGCGACCTGATCGACTACGCGAGCGACTTAGCAGCTGAGAGTGCTGCCCTCGTCCACGGCAACGAGCGGCGCTGGCGGGTGTTCAGGCAGCGGATCGAGGAGATAGCCGAGCCTTACTCGTAGCCGGTCTGGCGTGGAGTAAAGGCCCGCTACGCAGAAGAGCGGGGGCACATCCAGATCCCGAAAGGTCCTCATTTGCAGCGATTCTGGTGGTGGTAGCGACGACAGTACCGGTCCCGATTCGTCTCTCGCTACCACCCGCGGATCGTCGAGCATTTCCCAAACTACCCCGCTCGGGGTAGCTTCGTCCTTGTCCAATTCTGCACAAGGCGGATTGGGCCGAAAAAATGGTGCTCTTAGCGAACGGCTCCCGGAGTCCTACCTAATTGTCGGTTGACGCCCACCGCCCCGATGCCTAGCTTGCCCCCCTCGCCGACCGCATCCCGGGAGGGAGGCGGGAGGTGGAGGAGTTTCGTCTCAACCAAGCCGTGGCCCGGCCACCGGCCCGGCGCACCAGAGAGCCCCCGTAGAGACCCGAATGGAGGAGTCCCAGTGGACGCTGCTTCGATTGCCCCTGCCTCGACGACCACTGCCGCCATGCATGTCCCACAGCACATGCAGGCGCTCGCCCGCGCCAACCGCGTGCGGCTTGCGAGGGCAGAGCTGAAGCGCGCGATCGCGCGAGGCGATGTCGAGGTTGCGGAGGTGATCAGGGAGTCCCCCTGGGAGACCGAGAGCATGACCCTGGCGGAGCTGTTGACCAGCCAGCGCCGCTGGGGTCGCACCCGTGCCCGCAAGGTCCTGCTCGACCTCGCCCTCAGCGAGAACAAGCGCCTCGGCACGCTCACTCCACGCCAGCGCGCGCTGCTCGCGTCCGCCCTCGCGACGAGATCCGCCGATCGCGAACCGATCCTCATCTAGACCCCCGGTCCGCCGGCCTTGAACGGGAGGCCACCTGAAGCCCGCCGGAAGGCGTGGTGCCCAACTCCCTATAACCCAGGTCTTCGAGGCCTTCGACCTCAAGATCGCCTACGACAAGGTGGGTCGACGGATCGAGATCTCCGCCACCGTCTCGAGGCCGTCGCCAATGTCTTCGAGAACGCGAAAGCCCTCCAAAAGGAGGGCTCAGCGGTGGAGATTCGAACCCGCGACCTTCGGGTTATGAGCCGGAAGACGGCTAGTAGCTTCTGTAGTAGCTCAATTGGGCCGCGTCGGCCGCCAGGTATCGTGGAATCGGCTCCACAGCAGGAGATTCATGAGGGGTGGACGACCGGATTCGAACCGGCGACCGCCTGGACCACAACCAGGAGCTCTACCAGCTGAGCTACGTCCACCGCGAGCCCCCAATCTAGCGGCTACTCGATGGCGTAAAGGAGCTCGACGGCGCCGTCGGTGAAGGAGCGGTGCGATTCGAGCCTAAGCTGCTGCATCTCGATCCCCGATGAGGAGAACGGGACGCCGCCGCCAACGAGGAGCGGCAGCTTGACGATGCCGAGCTGGTCGAGGGCGCCGATGGAGAGAAACGCCTGGACGGTCTTCGGGCCGCCGATCAGGTGGGCGTCGCCCTCGAACCCGGACCCGCGCATGCGCTCGAGGAGGGCCGCCGGGTCGGCCTCGATGACGATGTCGTCGGGCGCCCCGTCCGGCAGCGGGCTCGATGTCAGGACGAAGACCTCGAGACCCGGCCACGGCCATTTCGGCGCGCCGACCGCGGGATCGAATGTCGTCCTCCCCATCACCGCGGCGCCGGTCGTCTCGAGCAGCTCGGGAAGACCGTAGGACTCGCGACCAGCCCAATCGGGCATCGAGAGCATCACCGGCCAGCCGTCGGGGGTTGAGACGAAGCCGTCGACGCTGACGCCCATGTAGGTACGGATCCGCACCGGTCTGACCCTATGCGACAAGATCGGCGAAAGCGCGGAACCCCGGCGTCGAGCGGGAGACCAGGTCCCTCTCGTGCTCGGCGGCCTGATCGCGAAGGATCGACTCGGCGTCGGGGCCGAGGGCGGCGCGTGCCTCGGCGGCCATCTCGGGCACGGCGAGCCAGCTCTCGACCAGCTCGAGGTCGGCCTCGGCGTGGAAGAGGACGGCCCAGGCGCTGCCGACACGAAACGCCTGGCACCGGGTCTGCGCCGACCATGCAAGGAGTTCGGCGCCGTCGGGTAGGTCGAAGACATCCCGGTGCCAATGAAGGACCGCCGTATCGGGGGCGAGCCCGCCCACAACCGGGTCAGCCGGGTCGCGGATCCTGATCGTCCCGAACCCGATCTCGGGTGCTGGGCCGGGCCCGACCTCGGCCCCGAGCGCACGCGCGATCAGCTGCGCGCCGAGACAGACCCCGAGCGTCGGCAGCCCGGCACCAATCGCTTCCACCAGCCATTCCCGCTCGACCATCAGCCTCGGGTGCACCTCGGTCTCCTCGACCCCCATCGGCCCGCCCATGAAGACCGCGCCCGCCACCTCCCGGTGATCGGGCAGCTCGTCTCCATCGAGGGGATGGACGGTGATCACATCCTGGCCCTCGAACGCCTCGAGGATCCGGTGCGGTCCCTCCCACGCCACGTGCTGGACGACGAGCAGCGGATCGAAGGGCGGGCACATGATGACGGGGAAACTAGGCGCTACGGTTGGGGCATGGGGAAAAGAGCAACCCGAAATTCCAAGCCCAAGCCCAAACCCCAGGCGTGGCCGGCGATGGCGATCGGCGCCCAGGCACGCGGGGCGGCGGCGATCGGGGCGCTGGCGGTCGGCGCCGCCGCGGTCGGCGGGTTCGCGATCGGTCGGCTCACGGTCGGCCGGCTGGCGATCAGGCGGGCGAAGATCGGCAAACTCAAGGTCGAGGAGCTCGACGTCGGGCGGCTGCGGATCCGCGAGGGGCAACCGCCGGCCTGAGCCGAGGGTGTGTGACTTTGACCGCCCATAGGAAGGTCAACCTCACTCCCTTCGGGATCCTGGTGATAGTCGTCTGGCTCGCCTCCGCCGCTCGCGCTGATGCTGTCGGTCCCTATCCCGACCTCGGCGGCTGCCCGGTCTTCCCCGACCCGCCGGCCTCGCTCTCGCCACGCGCCCCCTCGCTGCCGAACGAGGCCGCCTGGAATCAGGACGTCTCCAGGGCCCCGCTGGCGCGCAACTCGGCCGCGACCATCGCCTACATCAACGCCCACGGCGGCAACCTGCTGCACCCCGACTTCGGCTCACCCCGCCCCTACGGCTTTCCCTACTCGGTCGTCGGCGCCCACCAGCGCCCGCTTCCGATCCACTACACCGCCTATGGTGACGAGAGCGACCCCGGGCCGTTCCCGATCCCGCCCGCGGCCCCGGTCGAGGGCGGCTCGGGCAGCGACGGCGACCGCCACGTGCTGGTGGTCGACCGCGACAGCTGCACCCTCTATGAGCTCTACCGCGCCTTCCCCGAGCGGGCCGGGGGCGCCCACTGGAACGCCGATTCCGGGGTCAGCTGGGACCTGCGCTCGAACGCCCTGCGGCCGGACTCCTGGACCTCCGCCGACGCGGCCGGGCTGCCGATCTTTCCGGGACTGGTCCGCTTCGACGAGGCTGCCTCGGGGCACGTCGACCATGCGATCCGCATCACCTTCGACAGCACCCGCGACGCCTGGGTCCACCCCGCCTCGCACTGCGCCGGCGACACCTCCGACCCCGACGCCCCGGCAATGGGGGCGCGGCTGCGGCTGCGGCCGGGCTACGGTCTCGGGCGCTTCAGCGGTCCCGCGAAGGCGATCGCGCTCGCTCTACAGCACTACGGGATGATCGTCGCCGACAACGGATCCAATTGGTACATCAGCGGCACCAGCGACCGCCGCTGGGACGACGAGAACCTCGACCAGTTGAAGCGGATTCCCGGCAGCGCCTTCCAGTTGGTGCACAGTCGCGCCCGGGCCCACTCCTGCTGAGCGTTCAACCGGCGCCGAGCACGACGTGGTGAAAGTCGGCCCGCAGCCGCGATCGCAGTTCCTCGGCGGCTGGCGCCGCGGCGTCGGAGTCGCCGCCGTCGAGGCTGACCAGCACGACCCCATCGGCCGCATAGCTCTGCAGCTGATCCTCGACGGCCTGGACGAAATCCTCGTCGCCGACCCGGGCTTCGGCGTCGATCCCGTCCTTGGCCAACGCCGCCACGGTCGCGACGAGATTGCGCTGCGCCTCCTGCCGCGCGCCCTCGACGTCTGAGGCCCAGCGATCGAGGAAGCCGATCCGTGCCGGCGCCAGCACCAGCACCTCGGCGTCTCCCCCGCGCTCCAGCCCCGCCGCGGCCTTGATCCGGCGGACGTCTCCCGGCTCCTCGACGGGGCCGGCGACGACCAACAGCAGATGGTGGCGGCCGTCCTCCGGCAGCTCTCCGATCGGCCCGAGCGGTCGCTGGCGCGCGGCAACGACGAGCAGGGCGAGAACCGCGAGCGCCCCGACCGCGACACCGAGCGCCGGACCGGCGACCAGGAACCCGCCGACGATCGGCACGGTGATCGCACAGACGATGACCGGGAGCTTCCAGGCAGCCATCAGGGCGCCAGTCTAGGCCAGCGCCCGCGGAACTTCGGAGGGCTACACCCGAGAAGTGCGGCCGGCGCCGATGCGGGGGATTATCAGCATCGCCAGACCGATCACGACGACGATGATTCCGAGGATCCAGCTCACCAGCAAGGCGAGCACGATCCCTATCACGATGAGAATCAGTGGGAGTGTCATTGCGACGGGAGTACCCGGGGCCCCGAGAGGCCAAACCCGAGCGAAGATGGCTAGGAGACGCGGCGGATCAGGACGATCCCCAGCAGCGAGGCGCCGGCAAGGAGAGCCAGTGCGATGTCGGTGTGATGCCTCCCACGTGCCATTGCACTCCTAAGAACCCGGCCCGGGCAGCAAAGATGCTATTCGCGGCGCTCAGAGCTCGACGATCGGCTCCGGGTAGCCGCCCCTCGCAGAGCGCGGCAGGCGCCATGGCCGATGGACTGCCCCGCCCTCGATCCCGCGCAACTCGGGCACCCAGCGGCGGACGTACTCGCCGTCGGGGTCGAAACGGCGGGCCTGGCGCAGCGGGTTGAGGACGCGGTTCGGGCGGGTGTCGTTGCCGGTCCCCGCGACCCACTACCAGTTGCCGTAGTTGTTGGCGACGTCGGCGTCGATCAGGAGCCGGTCGAAGTGGGCGGCGCCGACCCGCCAATCGATACGCAGCGTCTTCATCAGGAAAGAGGCGACGACCATCCGGGCGCGGTTGTGCATGAACCCCTCGCCGGCGAGCTGGCGCATCCCGGCATCGACGATCGGAATCCCGGTCCGGCCCTCGCGCCAGGCCTCGGCGGCTTCCTCGTCTTGGCGCCATCGTTTTCCTCGCCGCCGGTAGTCCCCGCGGGTGATGTCGGGTCGGGCGGCGAGGACCTGATGGTGAAAGTCCCGCCAGCAGAGCTGGCGGGCAAAGGCCTCTCCCCCGGGCCTGTCCTCGACCCGGGCCAGCAGCGCGCCGGCAGAAAGGCAGCCGAAACGGAGGTCAGCACTGAGGCGCGACGTGAGCGCCGCGGCGAGGTCGTCGTGACTCTCCTCATAGCCCTCGAGACCGCGGCGGACCCAGTTGTCGAGTCGGGCACGGGCCCCATCCTCACCAGCCGCCGGAAGGTTCGGAGAGGGCGATTCCGAGGTCAGCCTCCGCAGCCCCGGCATGCGGCCGGCCGGGAGCCCGCTCGGCACCCGAACCCTTCGCGGCGCCGGCAGGGGCTGGGCGCGCGGCAACGGGCTCCATTTCCGCCAGTAAGGGGTGAATACGCGGTAATGATCGCCGGATACCGGGAGGAGGTCGCCGGGATGGGCCACCGTGACGCCGGGGTGAGCGCAAACCTCCACTCTCTCCCCGGCCCCGGCGTCCCGGAGACGCTCGAGCCGGCGGCGGGCGTGCCGGCTGAAGTCCTCACTGAGGTGGATCGCGGCGGCGCCGGTTTCCGAGGCGGCCCTGATCGCCTCGGCGACCGGATCGCCCTGGCGGATGAAGAGCCGGCCCCCGCGGTCCCTGAGCGACGCGTCGAGGCTCCGCAGTGCGCCCAGGAGCTGGCTGAGGCGATTGGGCGACCCGCAGGCCCCCCGCAGGAGAACATCGTCGAACACGAACAGCGGCACCACCCGGTCACTCCCCCGGCAGGCCTCCGCGAGTGCCTGCTGGTCGCGGATCCGCAGGTCGCGGGTGACGAGGATGACGGACGTCTTCGGAGCCAAGTACGCCCCCGGCTGGATTCGAACCAGCGACCCACGGCTTAGAAGGCCGTCGCTCTGTCCACTGAGCTACGGGGGCAACGCTCCTAGTTTATGGCTCTAGGAAGCCGTTCCCGCCGCTCAGGATCCGGCGGGGAAGGCGATGCCTTCGAGCGCGGCGACACCTTCTTCCTGAGCCAACACCCTGCCGTCGGAGCCGATGAGGGTGAGGAGACCCTCGAGCTGTTCGAAGATCCGAGTGACACCCGCCGGGCCTGGCCTGAATCCGGGGGGAAGGGTGAAGACCGAGACCCCTCCAGGGCCCGTATCGACTTTCGCCATTCCCTGCAGGTGGACGATTCCCTCGTGGTCCTTGTAGAAACCGACCGACGGAAAGGTGAATTCGCCTTCCGAGCCGAAATTGGTGCTTCCGTTTTCGAACTGCGGCTCGCCCGCGCCCCCGACAAGATGGAGAGATTCGTGCGGCGCGAGGGCGTTGGCGCTGTTGGCAACGTTCGCGCTCGGCACTGTGCCGAGCTTGCCGAGATCGATGTCCTTTCCGCTCAGGGACTGATCCTTCACCTTTGCCCCGGTGACGGCGTTCTTCTTGATTTTCGACCCGGTGACGGCGTTCTTCTTCAGCTGCTTGGGCCCGACACTGTTCTTCGCCAGCTGCGTCGCCGCAAAGGCGCTCGCGCCACCGACCGCGATGACCAGGGCAAGTGTTGCGACCACGTTGGCGTAGGTGGGCCTTGGACGGATGCGACTCATGCGACCTCCCCGAATTGGTTCTCGCAAGCGTAAACGCCATTCGCCGGCAAGTGTCACCGTTAGGACTAGGGTTTCGCGCTTGACCTCCCCTCGAGCCCGGCAGTCCTTGATCGAACGTCTCGCGACGGCGGTGACCGGACCGCGCGGGCGGTGGGTGGCGATCGCCGTGTGGGCCGTCATCGGGGTCGCGGGCTTCGTCCTGCACGGGCGCATCGCCGGGGTCACCGCCGCCGGACAGGCCAGCTTCTTGCCCAAGGACTCCGAATCGACCCGCGCCCTCAAGGCGCTCGAGGGCCAGCCCGCGAAGCACGGCGCGCCGGGGGCCGAAGAGGTTCCGGCGGTGATCGTCTTCGACCGTCCCGGCGGCCTCACCCGACGCGACCTGAACGCCATCGGCCGCCTCGGCGTTCGGCTGGACGATCTGAAGATCACCGGCGCCACCCCGATCATCGACCCCTTCTCAGCGCAGGCCCCCGCGTCGCTGGGGGAAGTCGCGAGGATCGCCCACGGGGTTGGGCCGATCTCCCGCGACGGCGAAGCGGCACTGGTGGTCCTGGCGATCAACGCCGCCGACCGCGAAGCGGTGAAGAACGGTGTCCACCAGATCCGCAGGTTCCTGGCCGAACATCAGATCCGCGGGGTCTCCGCGTACGTGACCGGCCCGGCCGGGATCGCCGCCGACCTCTCACGCGTCGCCGAAGAAGCCGGCAGGACCCTCCTCATCGCGACCCTCAGCCTCGTCCTGATCCTCCTGCTCGTCGTCTACCGGGCGCCGCTGCTGGCCCTGCTGCCGTTGATCTCCGTCGGCGCCGCCTACATGGTCGCGATCGGCATCGCCTACCTGCTGATCGAGGCGGGTGTGATCGTGGTCAATACCGAGGGGACCTTCCTGCTCCTGGTGCTCGTCTTCGGCGCCGGCACCGACTACTCGCTGCTGCTCGTCCACCGCTACCGCGAGGAGCTCCAGGCCGGCAGCCCCGCCGCGGACGCGCTCCCGAAGGCCCTGGCCGAGAGCGCCCCGGCGCTCGCCGCCTCGGCCGGCACGGTGATCGCTGCGATGCTGGTCCTCCTCTTCGCCGACCTGCTTTCGACCCACTGGCTCGGCCCGATCCTGGCGATCGGGATCGCGGTGATGCTGCTCTCGGCCTTCACCCTCCTGCCGGCACTCCTGGCCGTGCTGGGGGAGCGCGCCTTCTGGCCGGCCGCGGGCGCGACGCGGCGCGAGGGTCGAAACCGCTGGGAGGCGGTCTCGAAACTGGTTGAACGGCGATCGCGCCCGATCATGATCCTCGTCACCGCCGGCCTTCTCGTCCTCGCCCTCGGCAATCTCAGCCACCACGGGACGATCGGCTTCGGCCAGGGAGAGACCCGGCCGACCAATTCGGGACGTGGCACCACCGTCCTGAACGAACACTTCCCGCCCGGACTCGGCTCACCGCTCACCGCCGTCGTCCCCGCGGGCCAGGCGGCGCGGGTCACCGAAGGGATGAGGGACCTCGCCTCCGTGAGGCTCGCGGTCCCGGTACCGCCCACCTCCGCCGGGGGGGACGCGGTCGTGGTGATCGTCCTGGCCGGCAACCCCTACTCGGGCGAAGCCGCCGAACTGGTCTCGCGGGTGCGCGAACGCCTGCACGAGCTGACGCCCCGCGGACTGCTCGGCGGCATCCCGGCCGAGAACTACGACATCGAGCAGACCAACGCCCGCGACACCCGCCTGATCGTCCCCCTGGTCCTGTTGGTGGTCGGAATGATCCTGATGGTGCTCCTACGCGCCCTGGTGGCACCGCTCTACCTGATGGCGAGCGTCGTCCTCTCCTTTGGCGCGACACTCGGGCTCTCGACGTTCGCCTTCTCGCATCTGGCCAGCGAAGGGATCGCGTTCAACCTTGTGCTCCTCTCGTTCCTCTTCCTGGTCGCGCTGGGAGTCGACTACAACATCTTCCTGATGACCCGGGTCCGCGAGGAGGCGATCGGCCGCGGCACACCAGCCGCGGCCCTCCGCGGCCTCGTCGCGACCGGCGGCGTCGTGACCGGGGCAGGCCTGATCCTCGCCGGCACGTTCGCCACCCTCACGCTCCTGCCGCTCGAGGAGCTGATCCAGATCGGCGCGACGGTCGCGATCGGCGTCCTCCTCGACACCTTCATCGTCCGAGCGCTGCTGATCCCGGCGGTCACCTACCGGCTCGGTGAGCGGGCCTGGTGGCCGGGGCACGCCGGGACAGTTCCGCGACCCGACTCCGACGTCTAGGCCCATTCTCCCCGTCCTGACCCCTACGAACAACTAGTTTGTGCCGATGCGACGACTGGGCGGCAAGCTGACCTATGCGAATGTGATGTCGACGCTCTGTTTCTTCCTGTTGGTCACGGGGGGCGCGGCATACGCGGCTGCCCACCTCGGGAAGAATTCCGTCGGGACCAAACAGCTCAAGGCGAGCTCGGTCACCACGGCGAAAATCAGGAACGGCGCCGTGACCGGCGCGAAGATCACAGCCTCCACCCTCGGCACGGTGCCGACCGCGATGAACGCCCAAAATCTCGGTGGGAAGAGCGCCGATCAAATCGAGCAAAGTTCGAAGTTGCGCTGCCCCTCCGGAACCGAGCCGGCCGCCGGCGTCTGCTTCGAGACATCGGATAGGCCAGAAGCCACGTTCCAGGAAGCCCTCAATGTCTGTGGGAGAGCAGATCGCAGTCTCCCCGCCGTAGGGGATCTCGCGACATACCTGTTGACCCAGCCGGTGGAAACTGAAGGCTGGGCTGGATCGCCGTTCTTCTATGAAGGCGGGTTCTATGCGCCATGGGTGTCTGGAGACAGCTCTTCGGTCGGCGCCGGGGTCGCGGGTTCGGCAACGACCAAGCCGTATCGCTGCGCAACCCAAGCCTCGAACTGATCAGGATTCGGCGCGGAAGGTGACCCCATCGAGGCTGACCCTGTGTCCTACGTATGGGTACATCGTGCCGGGAGCGGACGATTCCGGTCCATTGAAAAGCAATTGGGTTGCTCCGGTTCCTTCACCCGGAGCGGCAATGGAAATATTCTTGCCCGGGCGGTAACCGGGAGGCAGCGCGAAGATCGGTTCGAGTTCGACCCCATCAGTTGCCACGCCCCGAAGGTGAACCACTCCACCTTGATCCTTATAGAAGGCGACTGTCTGGGCCGACGGCTCGTTTTTCCAACCAAACTGGAACGCGGGCTCCCCTGGCGCTCCCACTTCGTGCCAGGCTTCCGGTGGCGCAAGCGTGGTCGCGGTTTGAGCCGTTTGAGCGGTGGGCACCGTACCGAGCGTCGAGGAATTGATCTGCGTCCCGGTCAACGTGCCTTTCCTGACTTTTGCGGCCGTGACAGCTTCCTTCTTGATTTTCGCCGTCGTGACGGCGTTCTTCTTGAGCTGCTTGGGGCCAACCGAGTTCTTGCCGAGCTGGCTGGCCGCAAAGGCGGAGGCTCCACCGACGGCGACGAACAGGGCCAGGGTTGCGACCACATTGGCGTAGGTCAGCTTGGGACGCATTGCTCCTCCTCCGACGGGGCTCGGGCTCAGCTAGTGATAGACGCGGAGCTTGATCGTTCCGCGTTTCATGTAGCCGTTGGGCTGTTCGGATTCGTCGGCGTAGGTCGCGAGGACGAAGATGGTACAGCGGTCCGGATTGCTGAGCGGCAGGCCGAAGCGCCTCGAGAACGGAGGCGTCGTGCGAATTCTGCGGCTCGATCTCCGATCCTTGGCCCCACGGGTGCAGTGCATGTCGATGTCGATCTTCACCCGATAGGCCGGCTGCGCCCGGACTTCGATTCGAGGCGGCCCGGGATTCCTCGGTTCGAGCAGAAGGGCCAGAGTCGGGAGTTCGCCCCGCTTTTCGTCTGAGGCGACCCGGCCGACAGCCTGGGCCGTGACGGTCGACGCCAGCAGAAGCGTCAATCCCAACACCATCGCCCATCTCATCGGCATGGAGCATAGGATCTTCAGCATGCCGAGCGTTGACGCAGGGGGCACGGAGCTCTACTACGAGCGCTCCGGCTCAGGTGAGCCGATGCTGCTGATCCAGGGGATGGCGGCGACCCACCTGGCCTGGGGGCGCCCCTTCCTCGAGGCCCTCGAGCGCGACTTCGAGTGCATCGTTTACGACCACCGCGGGATGGGGAACTCGGGGCCGGCCGAGCTGCCGTTCACGATCGTCGACCTCGCCGGCGACGCGCTCGCCCTGCTGGACGCGCTCGGTCTCGAGACCGTCCACATCGTCGGGATCTCGATGGGCGGGATGATCGCCCAGGAGCTCGCGCTCGCCCATCCCGAGCGGGTCCGGACGCTGACGATCGGCGCCTCCTACTGCGGCGGCCCGGAAGGAGTGCTGATGGACCCCGCCGACCTCGCGATGCTCGGCGAGGCGTGGAAATCGGGTGACCGCGAACAGGTCTATCGGGCGATGTGGGAGATCAACCTCTCCCCCACCTTCCGGGCCGACGACTCCAACTTCGGGCCGTTCCGTCAGATGGCGGAAGCGCTGCCCGCCCCGGTAACCGTCATCTACCAGCAGATGCGGGCCGCCGCCAAGCACGACACCAGCGAGAGGCTCGGCGCCCTGCAGATGCCGACGATGGTCATCCACGGCACCGCGGATCGCCTCCTGCGCTCACCCAACGGCGAGCAGATCGCGGCCCGGGTCGGTGTCGAGCCGCAGCTGCTCGACGGCCTCGGCCATCTGTTCTGGTGGGAACAGCCGGAGCGCTCGGCCGAGCTGATCCGTCAGCACGCGGTCATTCCCGCGTGATGTTGTCGCAGCCCTCGGGATCGAGCTTGCCCTTGACCCTGAAGACGTAGTCCGCCTGGGGGGTGATTTCCGGCTCTTCGATGATCTGTTCCAGCGCCGGGTCCGTTTTCACCCAGGCGTAGATCGGATACCAGTAGGGGGAGTCGGCGGCGTCCTGGGTGTAGCGACTCATGATCAGGTAGTCGTATTCGCCGGCGTTGATGCGGCCGCGGAACTGCCGGCACGACGTCGCCAGCCGGTACTGGCCCCGCGCCCCCGGGACGCCGATGTACTGGACGTAGTTGTCGAGATTGGCGCCGTAGAACCCGTACTGGCCGAAGAAGATCTCGCCGGAGCCGGCGATCCCGATCCGTTTGTCGTGCTGGCCGCGGGCGAATGTGTAGGCATCCCGCGGCCCGCCGTCCTGAAGGAACGGGGTCACCCGCGTGTAGTGGTGCTTGTAGTACTGAACCTCCTGGGCACGCCCCAGGACCACGGCAAACAGCAGGATGCTCACCCCGGCGATCGCGACGACGCCCCGCGTCACCTCCCCCCGCGCCCGCATCAACCCGAGCCCGGCCGGCGCCCAGACCAGGGCGAGGGTCAGGAACACGGTGCCGACGATGTAGCCCGGATACCAGCGCGGCGTCGTCAGCACCGTGATTGCGTAGACGACGGTGAGAAAGATCAGCGTCTGCCAGGCGCGGCTGTCGGGGGCCCGCAGTGGCCGCGCGATCGGCAGCAGCGTCAGCGCCAGCAACAGCCCCGGCATCAGGTACCTGGTGTTGGTGAAGAACCCGGTCGGCGTGCCTTCCTGGCCGGCGGCGGTGAGCGGAGTGAAGATGTAGACGATGGCCGTCAGCAGAGCGGCCGCGGCAAGCACCCGCAGTACCTTGTTGCGGGAGCGGACCGCTATGTAGACGGCGGCGGCGACGGCCATGATCAGGATCAGCGGGTAGAGGGGCCCGAGCGCGTTCTCGAGCTGGGGGAAGAACCACTTGCGGTAGACGGTCGGGTTGAAGAGGTAATCGGCGACCGAGAAGCGCGGTCGCGGGTCGAGCGGCATCTGGTGGGGTGTGGGCAGGTGCAGCGGCCCCCATTTGGACTGCGGGATCGGGTTGCCACCGGTGTGGATCGCCGCGCGCAGGTACCAGTAACCGCCGACGATCAGGGTCGGGACGGCGAGCCACGCGGCCGTTACGAGCCGCCTGCCCCTGCCGCTGACGACGATCATCCCGACCGTGATCGCGCCGACCGGCGCCAGCAGCGGGAGCTTGACCGAAATCGCGATCCCGGCCGCGATCCCGGCCATGATCAACGGCCCCCTGTCGAGCAGCGGCGCGTCGGTCTCGGGAGTGTCCTGGACCGCCCCGGCATCGGGGGCCCGCCGCTGGTGGCCGTTGATCAGGAAGGTGGCGAACGCGATCAGGAAGGCGAGGCCCATGATGTCGTTGCGCCCCTCACCAGGCTGGGTTTCGATCATCACCCCGGCCGAGAACACGAGGGCGGAGGCGACGAGGGTCGCCGGGCCGACCTTGTAGGGCCGGCCGATGCACCAGGCCGCGAGCAACCCGATCGAGAGCCAGACCAGGTTGATCAGCGGCGAGAGCCAGTCGGTGTCGAAGAGGACGATCCCGGTGCCGTGGATCAGCTCCGAGCTGCCCGGGTAGAACCAGGCGACCAGCCGCAGCGGATCCGTGAAGTGGAGCGGGATCGTCGACCCTTCCTGGGCGAACCGTGCGGCGAACGGCATGTGGTACCAGGTCGTGTCCCCTCCGAACATGCCGAAGTCGAGGCTCTGCTGGGCCGGGAAGGTCCACTCGGCGACGACCCAGGACGCGACCCCGACCGCGAGCAGGAGGGCGATCGTCTGGACCCTCGGCGCGCTCACCGCCCTCGAGTCGGCCGGCGCCATCCACCAGCCGAGGGCCGCGGCGCCGAGCCCGAACGCAATGCAGACGACGATGATCCAGCCCTTGGTGAGGATGCTGAGCGAACCCAGGATCTGGAGCGCCATCAGCAGCAGCGCGACCGCGATCGTCGCGTCGGCGAGCCTGGCGAGGGCGCCGGAGAATTCGGGAACGATCCAGCGCCGCAGCCAGTAGCCGCCGAGGCCGACCGCCGAGACGATGCCGATCGTCGCCAGGCAGCCGACGACGTAGGAGCCAAACGATGGAGTCACGGTCGCGGGATGCTAGTCGCCGCGCCGGGTGGGAGGCCTAGGGGGCTGCGGTGGGGATCCTGCAGGAGACCCCGGTCCCGGCCAGTCCGCAGTACCCGTTCGGCACCTTGTGGAGGTACTGCTGGTGGTACTCCTCGGCGTAATAGAAGGGCCCGGCGGGCTCGACCTCGGTGGTGACCGACTCGTGGCCCTCAGCCCGCAGCGCCTCGTCGTAGGCCTTCAGCGCCATCTCCGTGATCGCCTTCTGGGCGTCGTTTGCGAAATAGACGCCGGACCGGTACTGGGTGCCGATGTCGTTGCCCTGGCGCATGCCCTGGGTCGGGTCATGCTCCTCGAAGAAGACCTTAAGCAGGTCGGCGTAGGAGATCTTTTCCGGGTCGTAGGCGACGAGCACCGCCTCGGCGTGGCCGGTGCGACCGCTGCAGACCTCGTCGTAGGTCGGGTTCGGCGTCGTCCCATTCATGTAGCCGGCGGCGGTCGTGTAGACGCCGTCGAGTTCCCAGAACAGCCGCTCAGCTCCCCAGAAGCAGCCGAGCGCAAAATATGCGGTCTCGATCCCGTCCGGGAATGGCGGCTTCATCGGCGTGTCGAGCACGGCATTGCGCTCGGGTATCTCGAAGGCGGGCTCGCTGCGGCCGGGCAGCGCATCCTCGGGCGCCGGCATGCTGGTCTTGGTCGGGCTGAGGGACATCATCAGGTCGCCGAATCTGCTCACTGGAATTGCCTCCTTTGGGTCTATATCGACGATACACACCCTGTCCATGGGGCCTGGCGGATTCCGTAGACCGGGGGTACGCTGGCTGCGATGCGGCATCTCGTCCTGATCGCGATCCTCACGCTGGTCGGGCTCTGTGCCGCCCCGGCCGAGGCGGTGATCGTCACTGTCGGGCCGCCGCTCGAGCAGGCCGTACCGCTCAAAGGTGGATTCGGCGGGTCGCCGTCCCTATGGGCGAACTCGAGCCTCCCGGCCGGCCTCCATGCAACCTCCCCGGTCAGCGGCCGGGTGATCAGGTGGCGCGTCAACCAAACCCTGGGCGGCCCCTTCCGGCTGCGGGTGCTCCGCCCCAGCGGTGGAGAAGTCGTCTATGCCACCCAGGGCGCGAGCGAACCTGAGAACTCCACCTCGCTGTCCCTGCAGACGTTCCCGACCTCGATCCCGATTCAGGCCGGAGACGCAATCGGCCTCGAAGCTACGGAACCGCTTGAAGACCAGGCCGGCTTTCTCTCATACACGGGAGAACCCGCGGCCGCGTTCACGTTCTGGAACCCGCCGCCTCCGGACGGGGTCCCGACCAAAGGGGAATTTCCCGACACCGAAGAGGCGTTCGCTTTCAACGCCGACGTGCAGCCGGCCCCAGTGGTCATTGGAGTCATCCCCGCCACCGGCAACATCAGGGGCGGGGCGCAGGTCACGCTCTCCGGGATGGATTTGATCGGAGTCTCCTCGGTGGTCTTCGGCGAAAAGCCGGCGACGAGCATCTCCGTCAGCTCCGAAGGGCAGATAACCGCCGTCACTCCAGGTGCCTCCAAACCCGGGCCGGTCGCGATCACGGTCACCACCCCCGGCGGAACCACCGGCGCCGCCACCCCCCAGTTCACCTATGAAGCCTGCAGCGTGCCGAAGCTGAAGGGCAAGAAGCTCAAGCGGGTCAGGAAACGGCTCAGGAATTCCAACTGCAGGCTCGGCAAGGTGAAGCTGACCGGAACGACTGACTCCAAATCCAGCAGGGTGGTCGGGCAGCGGCCGCCGCCTGGAAGGTTCAAGCCGCCGGGCTTCCGGGTTAAGGTCACGCTCAGGTAGCCTGCCGCCATCGGCTGCTTCGCGATCCTCTTCGCCCTGATCTCGCCCCGGCTGGCGCTGTTCTTCGTGCTGGTCTTCTCGGACCTCATCGGGGACGCCTTCGACAGCTGGTTCGTCCCGGTGCTGGGCTTCTTCCTGCTGCCCTGGACGACGCTCGCCTACGCGCTGATGTGGGGCTCGGGCGCGAACGGCGTCTACGGCTTCGAGTGGTTCATCGTCGGCCTCGCGTTCCTCTTCGACCTCGCGTCGTGGACCGAGGGACGCAGGCAGCGCGCCGCCCGCTAGCGCGGGTCGCGCGCCGGGTGGGCGAGCCGGATGTGCGCCTTGGCCAGCAGCAGGAACTCGTGCCGGGTCGTCTGCCCTTCGCCGAGCGGAACAAGCTCGACGTCGGTGAGCCGGATGAAGGCGACGTCCTCGCGGTTGACGGCGTCCGAGAGCCGGCTCTGGTAGCCGTTCGAGGGCAGCGCCACGTCGCCGGCCACCAGGTGGCGGTCGGTTTCGAAGACAACTCGCTCCGTTCGCTTCGGACCTGTGACCTGCTCCTCGATCACCAGCTACCTATCGGAGGCGGGGCTGAGCACCTTGAATCGGGCCATCCGCGCCACGCCCTGACTAGCGCAGCTTGAGGACGATCGATTTCGTCTTCGAGACTGAGATCCCGGAGGTCGGTTTGAAGGTCGCCTTCACCTTCACCCTGACGCTGCCGGCCCTGTCAAGCAGGGCGCTCGCGCTGCCGGCGGAGGCGATCTTCACCTTCAGCGTCTTCGCCTTCTTCGCCTTTTTCTTCACCTTGGCGACGCCTTTGCCGCTTATCTCCAGCTGGCCCCCACTTGGGAGCCGGCGAACTTGAGCGGGAAGGTGACCTGGGCGCTGCCGCCGACGAACGCCTGGGCGGGCTTTGCGGGTGCCGCGATCTTCAGATCGGAGGTGCCGACCTGCACCGGCGGGACGCCGCCGAGGCAGATTGCTTCGCTTTCTTTCAGGCTGGTCGTGGATTCAAATCTCACGCAGTGAACGGGCCGGGTTGCCGACTGTTCGTTGGAAACAACGCGGAAACCCGAGGCGACGGCGGCCGCGAAAGGACCCGGGAAGGGGGCGCCATCCGCCGCGGTCGGAAGCCCGAAGTCGGCGTCAACCGACCATTCCACGGCTTGATCTTTGACTTCCTGGGAGGGCGTCGAGAGGTAGCCGAAGCCCTGCAGGCCGCTGGGCGGCCACACAACGCCGATCAGTTTTTCGAATTCTTTGGCGACTTGTTCTTCTTCCGGTGTTTCGGCTTCGTCGAGCGCACTTTTCAAGGTCGCGGACCCGGCTGTCATCTCGGGAACGACTTCGTCGTCGCGGGTGAAGACGATCGGGGTACCTCCGCCGCTCGGCACAGCGGTGAAGCTGGCCGGCGGCACCGACCCCGGCGGCACCGCGATTCCGATCAGGTATTGGAGCGTTTCGGTGTCTTCGTTCGGGCCGCAAATTCGCTCCCGCCGACCGTGCAGAGGTTGAAGTGCACCCGAACCGACCCGATCCCCGCCGGCTGGCTGACCACGATGCTGCCGGGTTTGACGAGGGCGCAGCCACCGACGACGAGCGCGACAGCGCCGACGGCGATCAGTGCGAGCAGAGGCTTGCGAAGCGACGGGCGCGAATCATGAGAACCCCCTGAGAAGTCATGACGGCCGGCGGGAGTGTATGCGCGCGGTCGGCGCGCTCTGAAGAATCGGGGCGCCCGGATTTGAACCGGGGACCTCGGCCACCCAAAGGCCGCGCGCTACCAGGCTGCGCCACGCCCCGAACGCGCCCAGTCTAGAGCGGCCGCCCGCTAACCCTGCAACCGCTCCGTCTCGCGCCGGATCTCCTCCTCAGTGATCGGCTTCCGCCCGTAGACGTCCCAGGCGTTCGCCCCCACCCCGATGCCCCAGCCGAGGATCGGGAAGATCGGCCAGAAGAAGCCGGCGCCGGTGACCGCCCAGATCCCCACCAGCATCACGTTCACGATCACGTAGATGAAGATGTGGGTGCGGAAGTCCCGCTTCTTCTTCAACTGCGTGATCGCCTGTTCGCGCAGCTCCTGGTCCGGGTCCGACACAGAATCCATCTGCCGTCGTTGTACCAGGTCCCGGTGGCGAACCGCTAGCTTTCCGCCCCGATGGCAGACGTCCGCCCGATCCTCGCGACCCACTACGACCTCGACGTCGTCGGCTCCCTCGACGGCGTCGCCGCACCACCCTACGACGTGATCGACACCGACCAGCGGGCGGCGCTGCTGGCGCGCTCGCCCTACAACGCGGTCGCGATCGACCTGCCGAAACCGTACGGCGAGACCGGCCCGACCGAGACCGGCGACGACCCCTACGAGCGAGCGGCGAGCACGATCGATTCCTGGCGCGAGGCGGGGGCGCTCGTCACCGACACCGAGCCGGCGATCTGGGCGATGACCCAGGACTACACCGGCCCCGACGGCGAGGCGCGCACCCGGCACGGGATCCTCGCCAGGGTCCGGGTCGAGGACTTCGAGGCGGGCCAGGTCCTGCCCCACGAGCGCACGCTTCCGGGCCCGAAGAAGGACCGGCTCGACCTCACCCGTGCGACCCGCCACAACCTCTCGGCGATCTTCTCGCTCGCCACCGCCGATCCCTGGCCGCTGGTCGCGCCCGCGATCGAGGGCCGGCAGCCCTGGGGCGAGGCGACCGACGAACAGGGCACCGTGACCAGGGTCTGGCGGGTCGGTGACCCCGAGATCCACGCCGCCGTCCACGAGCTCCTTGACGACGCACAGCTCCTGATCGCCGATGGCCACCACCGCTACGAGACGGCGATCGCCTACCGCGACGAGGTCGGTGGCGAGGGCGACCACAACTACACGCTGATGGCGCTGACCGGCCTCGACGACCCGGGCCTCACGGTCTTCCCAACCCACCGCATGCTCTCCGGCCTCGCCGGGGACCCCGAGCGCCAGCAGGCTCTCGGCAACGGATTGCGTGAGCTGTTCGACATATCCGAGGTCTCCACGGAGGAGCTCGACCCGCTCGGCGAGGAGGGGGTCGGCGTCTTCGGCCTCTACGACTCCCACCACGGCCGCGGCTTCCGGCTGCGGCTCAAGGACTCGGCGATCGCCGCCCTCGACGAGCAGCTCGCCGGCAAGCCCGAGGCCTACCGCCGCCTCGACGCCGCGATCCTCGAGACGCTGGTTTTGAGGGGGATCGCCGGGATGAGCGAGGACGACATCCTCGCCAAGCGCGGGATCGGGTACGCGAAGAGCTTCGAGGACTCCCTGCGGTTGATCGAGGACGGCACCTACGACGCTGCCTTCATCCTCCGCCCGATCCCAGTCGACCAGGTCAAGGCGATCTGCGAGAGCGACGAGAACATGCCGCCGAAGTCGACCTACTTCTTCCCGAAGGTGATGAGCGGGCTCGTGTTCAACCCGGTCGGGTAGCTAACCCAGCGTCACCTTCACCTTGGCGCCGGGCGCCAGCTTCTTACCGGCAGGCGGTTTCTGCTTGGCGACCTTTGAGTCCGGCGACTTATCGCCCTTGACCTTGCCGAGCTTGCATTCCGCCTTCTTCAGCTTCTTGCGGACGGCCTTCAGCTTCTTCCCCTTGAGCTTCGGGACGACGCAGGCGGTGGGCTTGAAGAGGGCCGTGCTCGTCGCGGTGCCGGCAACGGTGGTGACGTTGACCGCGACGCTGGTACGGGCCGGGAGTGGTGGCGCGACCGCGGTGATCTGGCCCTCGGAGTCGACCGTGAAGCTCTTCGCCGGGATGGTGCCGAAAGTGACCGCGCTGACGCCCGCGAAGTCGGTACCGGTGACCTTGACCGATGCTCCGCCCTTGAAGGTTCCACCGGCGGGAGCGATCCCGGTCACCGTCGGTCGCGGCTGGATGTCGGCGTTTAAACCGATCTCGCCGTTGACAAGTTCGGGCGGGAACGGCGCCGGCCCTTCGGGAATTGCGGGGGACCAGCTCACGAGCCCGCCGCCATTTTCGTCTGCGAACCCGATCTGCGCGGCCGCTTCGAGATCGAGACCGACGGTCTGTCCCGCCTTGATCGGCATTGCGGTGGGGAAGGTTTCGATCCCCACGCCGGCGGGGCTGGCCGGAGCGCTGGTCCCCGTCGCGGTGTAGGCCGTGCCCCCATTGGGTGTCAGCACCCGCAGCTTGTACTGCCGCCCGGGGTCGCCTTGGACGATGCGCCAACGAACTATCGCGCCGTCGACCGGCGAGGTCGCGATGGCACCGCTCTCCGGCAGCGTCGCCATCAGTCCCGTGCAGGTCGCTTCCGCTTCGCAGAAGGTTGGTTCGAACGGCGCCGACAGCGGGCTGCCGACCGTCACGGTTGCCGCCTGGGCGCCCGTGGCTCCCAGCGCCGCCACCGAGATCGTGACGGCAACCAAGCAGACGAGACGTCGAGGCCACCTCGTGGTGCTGAGCATCAGGCCGATCTTAACCGCCCGCGTAGGATTCGTCACCCAGTGGTCAAGATCTACACACGCAAGGGCGACGACGGCACGACCTCGCTCTGGTACGGGGGCCGCGTCCCCAAGCACCACGGCCGCACCGAGGCCTACGGCGCCCTCGACGAAGCCTGCTCCCAGCTCGGCGTCGCCCGCGCCCTCTGCGACTCCGACCAGTGTGAGCTCGCCGCCGACATCCTCCGCCTCCAGGACGACCTCTTCGTCGCCGGCGCCGAGCTGGCGACCGCGCCCGAGGCCGCCGAGCGGCTCGAAGACGGGATCAGCCGCACGACCGAGGAGATGGTCGCCGAGCTCGAGGAGCGGATCGACCACTACATGGACCAGGTCGAGCTTCCGCCTCAGTTCGTGATCCCCGGCGGCAACCAGCTCTCGGCCCAGCTCGACGTCGCGCGGACGACGATCCGCCGCGCCGAGCGCCGGATCAGCGCCCTGAACGAGGCCGGCGATCTGGCCGGCGAGACCGTCATCCACTTCGTCAACCGCGCCTCGGACTACGCCTACGCCCTCGCCCGCTTCGTCGATATCGAGGACCCGGCGCTGTTCGAGGGCCGGCGCCGTTCCTAGTCGAATGCGGGTCGTTGCGCGACGGAAGGTGAGCGGAGCGAACCGGAACTCGGGGTACGCCCACGACATCGAGATCGACGATGGCGACCACCGGCTCGTCGTCGACGAGCCGGTGGAGGCCGGCGGCACGGACTCCGGCCCCTCCCCCGCCCGCCTCGTCGCCGCCGCTCTGGCGAGCTGCGTCGCGATCACGATGGAGATGTATGCGGAGCGGAAGGGTTGGGAGCTCGGCGACGTCGAGGTGAGCGTCGACGTCGAGCACGAGGGCCACACGCCGCGCTCGTTTGCGACCTCGATCCACCTCCCGGCCGAGCTCAGCGAGGAGCAGCGCCAGATGCTGCTGAGGGTCGCGGGCAAGTGCCCGGTCCACCGCGTCATCTCGCACGAAACCGACGTCGACGTCTCCTACCGGGTCGAGGCCGGCTGATGGACCTCGGCCTGCGCGGGCGCGGCTGCCTCGTCACCGGCGCCAGCCGCGGGATCGGCCTCGAGACCGCGCGCCAGCTCTGCGCCGAGGGCGCCTCGGTCCTGCTGGTGGCGCGCGGCGCCGACGCCCTGGCCGCGGCCGCCGAGGAGGTCACCGGCGCCGGGGCGGATGCCGGCGGCCGGGCCGAGGCGCTCACCCTCGACGTCACCACCGATGACGCCGGTGAGCGGATGCTCGCCGCCGCGGCAGAGTGCTTCGGGACCCTCGACGTGCTAGTCAACAACGCCGGCGCCGCCCGCTGGCGGGATCTCGACGACGTCCCCGACGAGGACTGGCGGGCGCAGTACGAGATCAACGTGATGGCGCCGCTGCGGGCGATGCGAGCCGCGGCGCCGGCGATGGCCGAGCGCGGCTGGGGTCGAATCGTCAACGTCTGCTCGACCGCCGGCAAGCGCCCGTCGGCGGCAATGCCGGAGTACTCGGTCGCGAAGTCGGCGGAGCTCTCGCTCTCGCGCCTGTTCGCCGATCGCTACGCGCGCAGCGGCGTCCTCGTCAACGCGATCTGCCCCGGCCCGGTCGCCTCCGAGCTCTGGATGGCGCCCGGCGGCCTACTCGACCAGTCCCAGCAGCTCTCCGGCGCCGGGAGCCGCGAGGAGGCGCTCGAGGCGGCAGGGTCGAAACGGCCGATCGGGCGCCTCGCCGAGGTCGGCGAGATCGCCTCGGCGATCGTCTTTCTCTGCTCGGAGCGCGCCTCCTACGTCAGCGGCGCCGCCTGGTCGGTCGACGGCGGCACCGTCCAGGTGATCATCTGACCGACCTCGCCGACCTGCTGCTCTCGCCGGAGGAGGCAAGGACGATCAAGGTCCGCGGTGACACCGATGCCGCGGTCCTGCTCCCGCTATACGGCTGGCCCGAGAGCCCCGGCCTGATCTTCACCGAGCGCCGCGCCGACCTCCGCCGCCACGCCGGCGAGATCTCGTTCCCCGGCGGTCGCAGGGACCCCGACGACCGCGACCTTGCCGGCACCGCCCTGCGCGAGGCCGAGGAGGAGATCGCGCTCGCCCCCGCCGCGGTCGAGCTGAGCGGCGCCCTGTCCCCCGCCTCGACCTTCGTCACCGGGTACCGGATCCACCCCTTCGTCGGCCGGATCCCCGACCCCTCCGAGCTCGACCTGGAGCCGAACCCGGCCGAGGTCGAGACGCTCCTGACCTTCTCGCTCGACGTCCTCGGCCGCGGATACGCGATGCGGCGCCTGGTTCGGCGCGGCATCCCGATCCACACGCCGACCTACGAGATCGAGGGCCACCTGATCTGGGGGGCGACGGCGAGGATCCTCGCCGACCTCCTCGACCGCCTCGGCTAGGCCGTCTCTTTGTCGGGCTGGGGGACGATCCGGATGTACGGACGCGGCTCCTCCCAACCGTCGGGATAGATCTCTTTCGCTTCGTCGTTGGAGACCGAGCCGGCGATGATCACGTCGTCGCCGGTCTTCCAGTTGGCGGGCGTCGCGACTTTGTGGTGGGCAGTCAGCTGCAGCGAGTCGATCACCCGCAGGACCTCGTCGAAGTTGCGCCCGGTCGTCATCGGGTAGACGAGAATCAGTTTGATCTTCTTGTCGGGGCCGATGACGAAGACGTTGCGGACGGTCTGGTTGTCGGCGGGGGTGCGGTCACCGGGGTCCCCGGACACCTCTGCCGGCAGCATGTCGTAGAGCTTCGAGACGTGGAAGTCGGCGTCGCTGATGATCGGATACTCCGGCCTCGAGCCCTGGGTCGCCTCGATGTCGTCGACCCAGTCCTCGTGGTTCTCCAACGGGTCGACCGAGAGGCCGATGATCTTCACGTTCCGCTTCTCGAACTCGGGCTCGATGCTGGCCATGTAGCCGAGCTCCGTCGTGCAGACCGGAGTGAAGTCTTTGGGGTGCGAGAAGAGGATGGCCCAGGAGTCGCCGATCCAGTCGTGGAACTTGATCGGGCCGTCCGTGGTTTCGGCCTCGAAATCCGGTGCTACGTCGCCAAGCTTGAGACTCATCGGTCGCTCCTTTTTTCTGGCGCGGATGCGCTAAGTGCGATTCACCTTAATTCCTATCCGAGTTTAGACCTTTGATCTGGTCGGCGGGCCCGCTCAGACCACGAGACCGCCGACGGCGACGGCCATCACCTCGGTCCAGGAGACCGGATCCTCCGAATCCGGCTCGACCACCTCGACCGGGATCCGCCAGGTCGCGGCGGCGGCCTCGACCGCATCGCGCCCGGCCGCAAGGGCCTCGGGCCCGACGCTCCCCGCCCCCTCGTAGACGAAGCCCCGCACCGGGGTGTCGACCAGGCGTTCCAACAGCCGCTCGAGCCGCTCGCCGTGGATCAGCCTGACGTCCTCCTCCCCACCCGGGCCGCCGGGCCGCGCCGAGCCGAGCGCCCAGACGACCACGGCAACGTCGCCGACCAGCTCGAGCACGCTCCCCGGCCAGAGCGGATCGGCAATCGCCGGCTCGATCCCGGACGCCCCGATCGGCGCCAGCCCCTCCTCGCTGCGGCTGGTGCCGCGAATCGACCAGCCCTGCTCGAGCAGACGCTCGCCCAGAGCGCGCCCACGGCAACCGCAGCCGACGATCAGCGCTCGCGCCACGCCGTCTCAGTCGGGCTGGAATGGGTCGCCGCGGCGCAGGCGCTCGATCTCTTCGACTTCGACCTCCGCGCGCAGCCGTTCCGGGTCGAGGTCGGCGGCGCCGCGGCGGCGGCGCATCTCGTTCTGGGCCTCGACCATCTGGCGGACGTCGTCGATCTCGTTCTGGGCCTCGACCTCGGGAGAGCGGGTCGGTTTCCAGTCGATGAGTTCGACATCCCGGCGCTGGCTGACATGGGCGACGAACACCAGAATGAAGACCAGCGAGAGCAGCAGGGCAACGGTGCCTAGGACGAAACCCATGCCCCTCAGGATACGGTTCCCGCGGATGTCAGAGGCATTCATCGTCGACGCGGTGCGCACCCCGATGGGCTCCTATCGAGGGGCGCTCTCCGGCATCCGCCCGGACGACCTCGCCGCCCACGTCGTCGGCGCTACGGTCGAGCGCACCGGCGTCGACCCCGAGGAGATCACCGACGTCTACTTCGGCGCCGCGAACCAGAGTGGCGAGGACAACCGCGACGTCGCGCGGATGGCGGTGCTGCTCGCCGGCCTGCCTCAGAAGATTCCCGGGGCGACGGTCAACCGGCTCTGCGCCTCGGGCCTGGAGGCGGTCAACTCGGCGGCCCGGGCGGCGAAGCTCGGCGAGGGCGACTTCTACCTGGCAGGCGGGGTCGAGTCGATGAGCCGGGCGCCGTGGGTCGTCTCCAAGCCCGAACGGGGTCTGCCGCGCGGCGAGCAGACGATGCACGACACGACGCTCGGCTGGCGCCTGATCAACCCGCGGATGGCCGAGGTCGGCGCCTCGACCGAGTCGATGGGCGAGACCGCGGAGAACGTCGCCGAGCGCTACGGCATCTCACGCGAGGCCCAGGACGCTTTCGGGCTCCGCAGCCACCAGCGCGCGGTCGCGGCCGCCGAGCGCGGCGCCTTCGCCGAGGAGATCGCGCCGCTGGAGGCGCCGAGGGGTCGCGAGACCGTGGTCGTCGGGACCGACGAGGGGCCGCGCCCGGACGCCTCGCTGGAGCGCATGGCGAAGCTCCGCCCCGTCTTCCGCGAGGGCGGGACGGTGACCGCGGGCAACGCCTCGACCCTGAACGACGGCGCCGCCTGCACCCTGGTCGCGTCGGAGGCGGGCGTCGAGAAGCTCGGCGCCGAGCCCCTCGGCCGGGTCCTCGCCAGCGGCGTCGCCGGCGTCGACCCCGCCTACATGGGCATCGGCCCGGTCGAGGCCGTTCCACGGGCCCTCGCCGCCGCCGGCCTCGAGCTGGGCCAGATCGACCTGATCGAGCTGAACGAGGCCTTCGCCTCGCAGGTGCTCGCCTGCGTCGGCGAGCTCGGAATCGACGAGGAGCGCCTCAACGTCAACGGTGGCGCGATCGCCCTCGGCCACCCGCTCGGCTGCACCGGCGCCCGCCTCACCACCACGCTCCTGCACGAGCTCCGCCGCCGCGGCGGCCGCTACGGGATCGCGACGATGTGCGTCGGGGTCGGCCAGGGCCTGGCGACGGTGTTCGAGGCCGTCTAACGGAGACTGCGACTGGACGTGATGCAGGTTGACCACCCCTACGGGCGGTCTAACTGCATCACGTCCGCGAGCAAACCGGACCCGGTAGCCTCGCCGCTCGATGGCGATTGAGCTTGCAAGCGTCGACGGGACGATCACCCCGACCGCGGAGGCGATGGTCCCGCTCCGCGACGACGGGCTCTACCGCGGCGACGGTGTATTCGAGGTGATCCGCCTCTACGAGGGCCGGTCGTTCGCCCTCGCGGATCACCTCGACCGCCTCGAGCGCTCCGCCGCCGCGATCGAGCTCAAGTTCGACCGCGGCGCGCTCGAGGCGGAGATCGCGGCCCTGCTCGCCGAGGCCGGCTCGGTCGACGGGCAGCTGCGGCTGATCGTCACCCGCGGCGGGCGACGGATTGCGGCCACGGAGGCGATCCCGGCGCATGTCGACACGGTGCGGATCGCGACCGTCACCTACTGCCCGACGGTGATCCTCAACGGCGTCAAGTCGCTCTCCTACGCGGCCAACATGCAGGCGACCCGGCTCGCGCAGGCCCAGGGAGCCGACGAGGCGGTCCTCGTCCAGCCCGACGGAACCGTGCTCGAGCCGCCGACATCCTCGATCTTCTGGGTCTCGCCGCAGGGGGGTCTCCGGACCCCCGCGCTCGACGCCGGCGTCCTCGAGTCGATCACCCGCGACCGCCTGGTCAAGGCGCTCAAGGTCGAGGAGGGAGCCTGGCCCATCGCCGACCTACGCGCCGCCCACGAGGCGTTCCTGGCCTCGACCACGCGGGAGATCCAGGCCGTCGCCGCGATCGACGGCTCCGAGCTTCCCGCGGCCCCGGGGCCTCGCACGCGCGAGGCCGAACACGCCTTCCAGGAGACTCTCGGCCGGGAGCTCTGACCGATTGACATCACTACACGAAGGGCAGAGGTGAGATGGACTTCCAGCTGAGCGACGAGCAGCGACTGATCTCCGAAGCGGCGCGGGAGTTCGCCGACCGCGAGATCCTTCCCCGGGTCCGCGAGAACGACCGCGCCGCCCGCTTCGACCGCGAGCTGGCGAGCAAGCTGGGCGAGGTCGGCTACCTCGGCGCCCCGGTCGCGGAGCAGTACGGCGGCCGCGGCCTCGACTACATCGGCTACGGGCTGATCGTCGAGCAGGTAGGGCGCGCCGACTCCTCGGCCCGCACCGTCGTCTCGGTCCAGACCTCGCTCGTCGCCGGCTCGATCGAGCGCTGGGGCAGCGAGGAGCAGAAACAGCGCTGGCTGCCGCGCCTGTGCTCGGGTGAGGCGCTCGGCTGCTTCGGGCTGACCGAGCCCGACACCGGCTCCGACGCCGCCAACCTCCGGACCCGGGCGACGAAGACCGATTCGGGCTGGTCGATCAGCGGCCAGAAGATGTGGATATCGCTCGGCAACTTCTCCGAGGTCGCGCTGATCTTCGCCCAGACCGACCCGGCCAAGAAGCACCGCGGCCTCGCCTGCTTCCTGGTCCCGACCGAGAGCGAGGGCTTCACGACCCAGGAGATCCACGGCAAGCTCGGGCTGCGCTCCTCCGACACGGCGGAGCTCTCGCTCGACGAGGTCGAGGTCGGCGAAGACGCCATGCTGGGTGAGATCGGCGACGGCTTCAAGGTCGCGATGAGCGCCCTCGACAACGGCCGCTACAGCGTCGCCGCCGGCTGCGTCGGGATCTGCGACGGCTGCGTCGAAGCCTCCGTCGCCTACTCGAAGGAGCGCAAGCAGTTCGGGGTCCCCCTTGCGCGGTTCCAGCTGGTCCAGGAGATGATCGCCGACATGATCGTCAAGCGCGACGCCTCGCGGATGCTGGTCCTCCGGGCGGGCGCGCTCAAGGACGAAGGCAAGCCAAACACGATGGAGACCTCGGTGGCGAAGCTGCATGCGACCGAGGCCGCGGTCGAATGCGCGAACCTCGCGATCCAGGTCCACGGCGGCGCCGGCTATGTCGACGACTACCCGGTCGAGCGCTACCTCCGCGACGCCAGGGTGACGACGCTCTACGAGGGGACCTCGCAGATCCAGAAGCTGATCATCGGCCGCGCCGCGACGGGCATCAACGCGATGGTGCCCCTGGAGGCCGAGTGAGCGAGCGTCACGATCTGATTTCCGCGAAGCGAACGAGGCCGATCATTTGTTGGGCCACCGATGAGTGAGCTGATCGAGCTCTCGACCGACGAGTTCGGCGTCGCCCTGCTGCGGCTGAACCGGCCCGAGGCGCGCAACGCCCTCTCGCCGGAGATGATGGAGGAGATCGCCTCTGAGCTCGAGCGGATCGACCCCGAGCCCGAGGTCCGCTGCGTCGTCATCGCCGGCTCCGAGGAGATCTTCGCCGCCGGCGCCGACATCAGGGCGATGAGCGAACGGACCTTCGCCGAGGCGCTCCGCCACCCGGCCGCCTCGTTCTGGCGCCGGCTGGCCGCGATCAAGACGCCGATGGTCGCCGCGGTCACCGGCTACGCGCTCGGCGGGGGCTGCGAGCTCGCCCTGGCCTGCGACATGATCGTCGCCTCCGAGGACGCCCACTTCGGCCAGCCGGAGATCACCCTCGGGATCATTCCCGGCGGCGGCGGGACCCAGCGCATCGCCCGCACGGTCGGCAAGCAGCTGGCGATGGAGTACGTCCTCACCGGGCGCCGCTTCGACGCCCCGATGGCGCAGCGGATGGGCCTCGTCAACAAGGTCGTGCGGAAGGGCAGCTGCCTGCAGGAGGCGCTCGAGCTGGCGCGGACGGTCGCCGGGCGGCCGCCGATCGCCGTCCGCCTCGCGAAGCAGGCGGTATTGGCAGCTGAGGAAACCGCGCTCTCGGCGGGGATCGAGAACGAGCGGCGCCTCTACGAGCTGGCGATGGCGACCGAGGACCGCGTCGAGGGGATGCAGGCCTTCCTCGAGAAGCGGGAGCCGAAGTTCGAAGGTCGGTGAGCGCGCGGTGAGCGTCGAAACGGTCGGTGTCGTCGGCGCCGGCACGATGGGCGCCGGGATCGCCGCGATGGCCTGCCTCGGGGGCTACCCGACCAGGATCCAGGACCCCGACCCCGACGTCCTCGGGCGGGCGCGGGAGACCGCAGCAGCGGGATTGGCGAAGGGCGCCGGCAAGGGGTGGAGCGCGGAGGAGGCCGAGCGGGCCGGCAGGCTGCTGAGCGCGGTCGAGCGGATCGAGGGCCTCGCCGGCTGCGACCTGGTGATCGAGGCGGCGCCAGAGCGGCTCGAGCTGAAGCAGGGACTGTTTGCCGATCTCGCCGAGGCCTGCGGCCCGGGGACGATCCTCGCCTCCAACACCTCCTCGCTGCGGGTGACCGACATCGGTGCCCGAACTCCGGGCCCCGAGCGCGTCGTCGGAATGCACTTCTTCAACCCGCCGACGCGGATGAAGCTGGTCGAGGTGGTGGCGACCGACGCCTCCACCGAGGAGGCGCTCGCCGCCTCCACCGAGGTTGTCGGGCGGATGCGGAGAACCCCGATCCGCGCCAAGGACAGCCCCGGCTTCATCGCCAACCGCCTCGCGCGGCCCTTCTCGCTCGAGTCGCTGCGGATGCTCGCCGACGGGGTCGCCGATGCGGCGACGATCGACCGCGTCTGCCGCTTGGGCGGCGGGTTCCGGATGGGCCCTTTCGAGCTGATCGACCTGATCGGGCTCGACGTCAACCTCAGCGTTGCCAGCTCCTTCTTCGCGCAGGGCGGCGAGCCGGAGCGCTGGCGGCCGAGCGCGATCCAGGCGCAGATGGTCGAGGCCGGCCACCTCGGGCGCAAGAGCGGCGAGGGCTACTACAGCTATCGCGACGGCCCCCACCGCCCCGACGACCCCGACCTCGGGCTGTCCCCCCCGACCCTCGACCCCGACGACCTGGCGCGCATCGCCCCCGCCGCGGACGAGATCCTCCCCCGCCTCGTCGCCCAGATCGCCAACGAGACCGCCTTCGCCCTCGAAGAGAAGGTCGGCAGCGCCGCCGACATGAACACCGCGATGCGGCTCGGCTTCAACTGGCCACTTGGCCCGATCGAGTTCTCCGAGTTGATCGGCGCCGGCCGGGCCGTCGCCCTGCTCGAATGGCTTCGCGAGCTACACGGCGACGCCTACGCGCCGGCGCCGGGCCTGACGGCGGCGGCCGAGGGCTGAGATGGCACCCGGCCGAAAGCCCGCAACGGAGCAGACGGCGGGACAGAACCGCGAGGCGGGACAGGGCATCGAGAAAGCGGCGGGAGGGGAGCTGGCCGACGCGAGCATGGGCCTTGTCGCCGCGTTCGACCCCCCGGTGGTCGCTGGCGAGGCCGGGCGGACGGCCTGGGAGCTCTCCTCCTACGCGTTTCTCGACGACGATCCGCCCGACACCGCACACCCGGCGCTCTGGCGCCAGGCGCAGCTGAACCGTATCGCCGGCCTCTTCGAGCTCGCGCCCGGCCTGTACCAGCTGCGCGGCTTCGATCTCTCGAACATGCACGTGATCGAGACCGAGGAGGGAATCGTCGTCGTCGACCCACTGGTCACGGCTGAGACCGCGGCGGCCGCGCTCGACCTCTATCGCGAGCACCGCGGCCAGCGCCCGGTCACCGGCCTCATCTACACCCACAGCCATGTCGACCACTTCGGCGGCGCCCGCGGCGTGGTCTCGCAGGGGGATGTCGAGTCGGGCCGGGTCCCGGTCCTCGCGCCGGCCGGTTTCCTCGAGCACGCGGTCAGCGAGAACGTCTTCGCCGGCCCGGCGATGGCGCGCCGCGCCGGCTACATGTACGGGGCGCTGCTCGATCGCGGGCCCGACGGGCAGCTGACGTCCGGCCTCGGCCAGACGACCTCGCTCGGGACGATCACCCTGGTGCCGCCCACGGTCGAGATCGGGGCGACGGGGCAGGAGGAGACCCTCGACGGGATCCGGATGTCGTTCCAGCTGACGCCGGAGGCAGAGGCGCCGGCGGCGATGAACTTCCACCTTCCCGACCGCCGCGCCCTCTGCGTCGCCGACAACGCGGTCTGCTCGATGCACAACATCCTCACCCTCCGCGGCGCCCTCGTCCGCGACCCGCGGATCTGGGCGCGCCACCTGGACGAGGCGATCGCGCTGTTCGGCGCATCCTCTGAGGTCCTCTTCGCCGGCCACAACTGGCCCTGCTGGGGGAGCCCGGAGATCGTCGCGCTACTGACCAATCAGCGCGACCTCTACTCCTACCTGCACGACCAGACCCTGCGGTTGATCAACCGCGGCCTGACCGGGCCCGAGATCGCCGAGGAGATCGAGCTGCCGCCGAGCCTGGCGGGCGATTGGCGCTGCCGCGAGTTCTACGGCTCGATCAACCACAACGTGAAGGCGATCTACCAGCGCTACCTGGGCTGGTTCGACGGCAATCCCGCCCACCTCTGGGAGCACCCTCCCCAGGAGCGGGCGAAGCGCTACGTCGAGTCGATGGGGGGCGCCGACGCGGCACTCGCCCGGGCCCGGGACTCGTTCGACGCCGGCGACTACCGCTGGGTCGCCGAGGTCGCAAACCACCTCGTCTTCGCCGACCCCGAGAACACCGTCGCCCGCGAGCTGCAGGCCGACGCCCTCGAGCAGCTCGGCTACGGCGCCGAGAACGCGACCTGGCGGAACTTCTTCCTGATGGGGGCCCAGGAGCTCCGCCAGGGCGTATCTGGGACTCCGACGGCGGCCGCGCCGCCCGACTTCCTCGCCCGCCTCAGCGTCGAGCAACTGCTCGACGCGATGGCGATCCGGGTCGACGGCCCGCGCGCCTGGGAAATGGAGCTGAGGATCGACTGGATCGTCTCCGACCCGGACGAGGCACACTCGATCATCGTCCGCAACGGCGTCCTCAGCCACCGCCCGGGCAGACACGATCCGGAGCCCCACGCGGCCCTCGTCGTCGAGCGCGGAGCGCTCGACGAGCTGCTGCTGAAAACCGTCGAGCTGCCGGAGCTGATCGCGTCCGGTCGCCTGCGGGTCGAGGGCGACCCCGAGAAGCTCGGCGCGCTGCTCGGTCTCCTCGACGAGCCCGACTCCCGCTTCGCGATCGTCACCCCGGAGTAGTTCTCTAGAGTCAAGGGCGTATGCGCCCGACGCGCTTGATCTCGTCCCTCGGCTTGGCCGTAGTTGCTCTCTGCCTGGGTGTCGCACCTGCCGGCGCCGCCGACCAGATCTACTGGGCGAACGAAGCCGGAAGCAGCATCTCGCGGGCGAACACCGCCGGAGGCGGCGGCGGCGAGATCCCGATCACCGGGGTCAGCGTCGAGCATCCGGAAGGGCTGGCGATCGACGCGGCCGCGGGCAGGATCTACTGGGCCAATCGGGACGAACTGAACTACTCGATCCGGTTCGCGAACCTCGACGGCTCGGGCGGCGGAATCCTCAACACCGGCGTCGCCCCCGTGGTAGAACCACACGGCCTCGCGATCTACCCGGCCGCGGGCAGGATCTACTGGGGCAACTGGGCCGAAAACGCGATCTACTACGCGAACCTCGACGGCTCCGGCGGCGGCGAACTCGACACGACCGGGGCGCTGGTCGAACAGCCCCTGGGCATCGCCGTCTACCCGGCCCAGAACCGGATCTACTGGGCGGACTTCGACCAACAGAGGGTCGACTTTGCCCACCTCGACGGCTCGGGCGGCGGTGGCTCCCTCGACCTGACCGGGGGCACGGTCGACATGCCGAGGGGCGTCGCCGTCGACGCCTCGACCAACCGCGTCTACTGGCCGAACTCCAGCGATTCGGGCATCGGCTTCGCCAGCGCAAACGGAGGCGAAGGCGGGTCCGTGTTCACCGACGGGCTCTCGATTGAGTCGCCGAACGGGATCGCGATCGACCCCATCGCCAAGAGGATCTACTGGGGGTCGGCAGAAAAAAAATCGGGCTCGATCGGCTTCGCCAGCCTGACCGACGGCGGGCCACTCGGCCTGCTCGACACGACGGGGGCGAGCCTCGACATCCCAGCCTGGCCGGTCCTGCTTCAGGTCCCCCGAAATACCGCAGCGCCAACGGTCACGACATTCCGAAGCCCGACGCCGCGCGTGTTGAGGAAACCGAAGCCCGGACAGCCGTTGGTTCCGCTGGTGGCGAGCCAGACCGCGACGCTCAACTGCTCGCAGGGCTCATGGGCGGGTGACCTGCTTGAGTCGTTCCTGTACCGGGCGCCGCAGCAGATCTCCCTCCAGTGGCTGCGGAACGATCGGCCGCTCGCCGGGGCGACGACGAGCTCGCTCGTGGCGAGCGAAGTCGGCGACTACGTCTGCCGCGTGACCGCCTCCAACGGCGCCGGATCCAGCGCCAAGGAGAGCGCCCCGGTCAACGTCACCGCCACCCTCAAGCTCGGCAGGGCGTTGATCGACCCCGAGAAGGGAATCGCGAAGCTCCCGGTCGCAACATCGGGAACCGGCGTCGTCTCGCTCTCCGGCAAGGGCGTGAAACCGCGCAAGCTGAGGTCGAAGGCGGGAAGCACCGCGCAGCTGAGGGGGATCCTCGTCCTCAAGCCCAGGGGCCGGGCGAAGGCAAAGCTTCAGTCAGACGGCAGGGCAAAGGTGAAGCTGAAGATCGCCTTCACGCCCACCGGCGGTACACCGTTGAGCAGGACGAAGTCGTTCAGTCTGCGTCTGGCGGACTGACCCGGAACAACACCCGGTCGACGTAGCACCAGCTCCAGTCCTCACCGGGCTGGGCCGAGCGGATGATCGGGTGGCCCGTCTCCCCACTGTGCGCGGTCGCGTGCTTGCCCTCGGAGTTGTCGCAGCAACCGATGTGGCCGCAGGTCTGGCACATCCGCAGGTGCACCCATCGCTTCCCTTCCGCCAGGCACTCCTCGCAGCCCTCGATTTCCTCGGGGAGCTCGAAATACTGGATCTCTTGGGTGTGGGCGCAGCCGGCCGTACCGCGACCTTAGCCCAACGGAGAACGTGGGAGGCGGACATCTGCAAAGGTGGCGCCGATGGCGGGCGAAGAGCCGATCACCAAGCAGGGCCTCGAGGACCTAGAGGCCGAACTGGCGGACCTCGAGGGCCCGCGGCGCCAGGCGATGGCCGCCCGGATCAAGGTCGCGCGCGAGGAAGGCGACCTCAAGGAGAACGCCGAGTACCACGTCGCCAAAGAGGACCAGGCTCACCTCGAGACGCGGATAAAGCGCCTGCGGGAGCGGCTACAGAATGCGGTCGTCGTCGAGTCCCCCGGGGGCTCCGAGAAGGCCTTCTCGTTCGGGCGCACGGCCGAGGTCCTCGACGAGTCGAATGGCGAGGTCAACACCTGGACCCTGGTCGGTTCGACCGAGGCCGACCTGGCCGCCGGACGTCTCTCGGCGGAGTCCCCGATCGGGAGGGGACTGCTCGACGCAAAGCTCGGCAAGCCGGTCAAGATCGAGACTCCGCGCGGAGCTCGTACCTTCGTCGTCCAGAAGCTGGTCTAGGTGCTCAGGTGCCGGGGGTCGGAGCGATCTCGGTCGGCTCGCCGCCGCGCTGCCAGTGGGCCTCGGGCGAGGGCGGCGTGTCGCGCAGATACCACTCGGCGTCGAGGGCGCCCATGCAGCCGGTGCCGGCGGCGGTGACAGCCTGCCGGTAGGTCCGATCGACGACGTCGCCGACGGCGAAGACGCCGGCGAGGTCGGTCCGCGTCGAGCGACCCTCGGTCAGGATGTAGCCGTCCTCGTCGGTGTCGACTTGGTCGACGACGATCTCAGATTTCGGAATGTGCCCGATCGCGACGAACGCCCCTTCGGTCTCGAAGTCCTCGACCTCGTCGGTCTCGGTGTTTCGAAGCCGGACCTTCGTCAGCTTGCCCCCGTCGCCACCGACGAACTCCTCGGGGACAAACGGAGTCTTGAACGCGATGTTGGGCTGCTCGGCGGCCCGCTCGTGCATGATCTTCGAGGCCCGGAACTCGTCGCGGCGGTTGACGATGGTCAGCTCGCTGGCGAACTTGGAGACGAAGATCGCGTCCTCCATCGCGGAGTCGCCGCCCCCGATGACAATCACCTTTTTGCCCTTGAAGAAGGCGCCGTCGCAGACGCCGCAGGTGGAGACGCCGCAACCGGAGAGCTCCATCTCGCCCGGGACACCGAGCCTGCGGGGCTCTGCCCCCATCGCGAGGATCACGGTCTTGGCCAGGTACTCGTCGTCGCCGAGGTGGACCTTCTGAACGCCCCCGTCTGAGAGCTCGACCCTGTCGACGTCGTCGGCGATGAGCCGGGCCCCGAAACGCTCGGCCTGAGCGCGGAACTGGCCCATCATCTCCGGGCCCATGATCCCGTCCGGATAACCGGGGTAGTTCTCGACGTCGGTCGTGTTCTGCAGCTGCCCGCCCCAGTGGAACCCCTCGAAGACGAGGGGCTCGAGGTTGGCGCGGGCGGTGTAAAGGGCGGCGGTGTAACCGGCCGGCCCGCCACCGACGATGATCACGTTCTCTGTCGTCTTCTGATCGCTCATGTTCTACCGCCGAAAGTCTAATACTTCATTTTTTATAGTATAGCCCCGCGTCAAGCCTCTCCCTCGACCCTACGCTCGACTCCGGCGGCTGCGGTGTCGACCCCCGAGGGGGCGCGGCGTTCGATCGGCAGACCCTCTTCTTCCCAGTGTTGGACGCGGACCCGGAGCTGGAAGAAGGCGACGATTCCGGCCGGGATCGGCAGCCAGAATGCGACCAGCCGGTAGATCAGGATCGCCGGGAACACCGTCTCCTCGGGGATGCCGAAGAGGACGAAGGCGCCGATCATGCCGGCGTCGACCGCGCCGACCCCCGCCGGCGCCAGCGGGAAGAGGTTGGCGACCATGCCGAGGAAGAAGCCCTGGACGACGACGGCGACCGGGGTCTGGATCCCGAACGCGCGGAACGATGCCCAGAGGATGCCGATGTTGGCGGCCCAGAACCCGGCCGCGCCGAGGACGGCCAGGCCGCCGCGCCGGGGGTGCACGAAGAGCCCCAGCGCGAACCTCAGCCCCTCGGCCAGGGTCGCCGGAACTTTGGCGATCGTGTCGACGATCGCGTTGGTGCGCTCACCCTGGAAGTGGTCGCTGACGCGGCGGCCGACGTCGGCTGGGATCAGGGCGACCAGCGCGCCGAGCACGATGAACAGTCCAGCGACGGCGGCGGGGACGATCGTCAGCTCGACCGAGTGCTTTCCGGGCAGCACCCCGGTCCGCAGCAGGACCCCGAAGACGATCAGCGCCAGCGGATAGAAGGCGTAATGGAGAGCGAGGAAGGCGACCATCCGGCGCCCGACATCGCGTCGTTCCATCCCCGCTTTGCGCAGCGCCCAGTAGGTGAGCGCGATGCCGCCTGCGCCGCCGGCCGAGAACAGCAGCGTCGCGGCGACCCCGGCCATGTTGATCTCGTAGGTCTCACCCCAGGTCAGCCGCAGGGCATCGCCGCCGACGACCGCTTTGAAGAGGGCGATGTAGGTGGCGATCCCGACCACGCAGAACCCGATCGCGACCAGGACCCAGACGAGGTCGGCGTCGCCGAGCTTGCTGAGTGAGTCGCCGAGACCGACCAGCTTCGGGAACAGGAAGTAGATCCCGACCAGCAGGACGACCACGAGCAGAATCGTCTGCACCAGCCGCCGCGTGGTGAACAGCGGCAGCGCGGCGGCGCCATTCCCGTTCGCCGAGTGCTCCGGAGACACCTCCCAGAAGCTAGAACATCTAGGAGTTGGCGATCCTCTCCAGGCGTCGGAGACCGGCGTTGATGCGCCCGACAGCGGGTTCCGCGAGCGGCTCTCCGCCCCGCACCGTCCCGACGAGGGCAGCTCCCGCGGCGAGGTCGGTCACGTAGTGCTCGCCGAGATAAATGAGGCCGAAGCCGAGGGTCAGGGCATAGGCCCAGCCGACCGTGCCGGGTTTCCGGCCGGCTTCGGAGAGCGAGATCGCCGCCATCGTCGAGGTCGCGAAGTGAAGCGACGGCATCGCCGCCCAGGGATTGCCGCCAAGCGCCGCGTACATCTTCGGCCAGGCCCCGCGCCAGGTCCTTTCCCCGACGCCGACCATGACCCTTCGGACTTCTTCGCCGGTGAGCCCCTGCTCGGAGGCCCACCAGGGGGGCGCCGTCGGGACCGCGAAGTAGCCGACGCAGCCGATGTCGAAAACGGCGGCGAGCTGGCGCGCCGCGCGGGGAAAGCGCTCGGGGTGGCGGAGGAGGATGTAGAGCAGCGCGGCGTAGGGCTCGATGAACCAGAGCCAGTGGACCCAGGTCAGGAAGCGGTCGATGACCGCGACACCGGGCAGCCGGGCGAGGCCGCGCTGGAGGCGGGCGTTCGGCAGCCGGCCGATGCCGATCACGCGATCGACGACGATCGGGTAGCGGGTCCGGAGCCGGTCGCGGAGCCGGTCGGGATCGTCATATGGGATCTCGTGGACCATCGTGAAGGCCCACATCTGGAGAGCGAAGAGGCCGACGTCACGCTTGTGCGAGCGCGGGTAGAGCACCGCCAGGGCCAGAGGGCCGGTTGCGCAGGCGGCAATCGTCACCGGCGCCGGGATCCGCAACCGGCGTCGCAGCAGTGGCACCGCGACCGCCGCCGCGATCGCCCCGGCCGCTCCGGCCCGGACCGCCACGCGCAGCGCGGGTGATCGGCGGGATCGCGTCGCCATCACAATCTTTCCCGCTTCGTTCGCGGCGCGAAGAGACAGAGATGGCTCATTGGGCTCTCTCCGCGCTCATGAAGTGGGCGAGTATAGGAGCAGGTGGACAACCACGCGGCCGTCCGCGACGGCGGCCCGCGTGATTAGAATGGCCGCGCCTTGTCGCCGCATTCTCCTGGCACTGACCAGATCGACACGCTGCTTTGGATCGGCTCCGTCGCCGCGATCATTGTCGTGGTCGCGATCAACGTCGCCCTGCTCTACGCCCTCGGCCGCTTCCGGGCCGGGCGCGGGACCGAGCCGCGCGAGGTCACCGGAGGCCGCGGCATCCAGATCCGGGTCGGCGGCGTGCTCGCCGCGTTCGCGGTGGTTGTCTTCGTCCTCGCAGCCGTCTACACGACGAAGGCGCGCGAGGAACCGACCACCGGATCGGCCGGCCTGCAGGCGAAGGACGGGGAGCCGCTGCAGATCGAAGCGACCGGCCAGCAGTGGCTGTGGCGCTACCGGTACCCGAACGAATCCTTCACCTATTACAAGCTGGTCGTCCCGGTCGACACCGCCGTCGACCTCGACCTCGTCTCGACCGACGTCATCCACACATGGGACGTCCCCTCGCTCGCGGGCAAGAGCGACGCCGTGCCGGGCAAGCACCACCACGTGATGTTCAGCGCCGATGAAGAAGGGACCTACCGTGGCCAGTCGGCGACCCTCTCCGGCCAGGCCTACGCGCCGATGCGGACCGAAGTCGAAGTCGTATCGCCCGAGGAATACGAAGACTTCATCGTCAAGACCAAGACCGACATCCAGGACGCCCAGGACAGGGTCGTGGCCGAGTTGAAGAAGGAATCATGAGCGCCCGCAAGGCCCCAGAGCTGGTAGTCGACGGCTTCCCCAAGCGCCGCCAGCGCTGGGTCGAGATCGTGACCAGCGCCGACCACAAGGACGTTGGGCGGTTGATGATCGTCGCCGCGCTCGGGTTCCTCTCGATCGCGGCGCTCGAGCTGGTGATCATGCGACTGCAGCTTGCGGTCCCCGAGAACACCTTCCTGACCCCGGTCTTCTTCAACCGGATGCTCTCCCTCTACGGCGCCACGGCGCTCTTCCTCTTCGCGATCCCGCTCGTGCTCGGCCTCTTCTACTACCTGACACCGCTTCAGATCGGCGCCCGCGGGACCGCGCTGCCGCGGCTCGGCCAGCTCGGGGCCTGGCTCTATCTCGCCGGAGCGGCGGTGCTCTACGCGGGGCTTCTGTTCACGCCGTCCGAGGGCGGCGTCAACCCGCTCGCGCCCCTCAACGAAGTCGCGTTCCTCGAAAACAACGGGATCGACGCCTGGGCCACCGCCACCGGCCTCGCGACCCTCGGCTTCGTCCTGATCTCGATCGACCTCGTCGCGACGCTGCGCCGCAGGCGCGCCCCGGGGATGGCCTGGAGGCGTCTGCCGATCTTCTCCTGGGCGGCGACGATCGGGTCCTGGCTGATGCTGGTGATCGGACCGGTGTTCCTGGCGGCGGTGACGATGCTGCTGATCGACCGCAACTTCGACGGGGTCTTCTTCGCCGGCGACGCCGGCGGATCGCCGCTTCTCTGGCAGCACTTCAGCTGGATCTTCTACACCGGCGCCTACATGCTGATCCTGATCACGGCGCTTGCCGCGGTCGCCGAAATCGTCCCCGCCTTCGCCGGCAAGCCGCTGTTCAACCGCACCGCGACGATCGGCTCCCTGGGCGCGATCGCCGTGATCGGCACCCTCGGCTGGACCCAGAACATGCTCACCGCCCCGATCGGGATCGGGTGGATGTATTTCGCGATGGTCATGTCACTGGCCCTGATCGTGCCCTTCGGCCTGATCTTCTTCAACCTCATCGCGACCCTGGTCGCGGGCGCGACCCGGATGCGGGCGCCGCTGCTCTTCGCCGTCGGCGCCCTCTCCTCGATCTCGATCGGGCTCGGGTCCGAGATCTGCCACTCGCTGATCGCCTCGGCCTGGCGCGTCCAGCACACCGTCGACAGCACCGCGGCGACCCACTTCGCGCTGATCGGCGGCGCCGTCTTCGGCGGCTTCGCCGCGTTGCATTGGTGGTTCCCGAAGCTCACCGGCCGGACGATGGGCGAGACGCTGGCCCTGATCTCATTCTGGACGATCGCGCTCGGCACGCTGGTGACGTTCGTGCCGATGTTCCTCGCCGGCGGCCTCGAGGGCCAGGTCGTCGACGCCTACAAGTTCTTCGGCAACACGGGGGTCGATGCCTACAACATGATCTCCACGATCGGCTCCTTCATCCTCGCGATCGGGGTCCTGATGACCCTCGTCAACGCGATCCTCAGCCGGGCGGTCGGGGTCGAGGCCGGGCACGATCCGTGGGGCGCCGACTCACTCGAGTGGTTCGCGCTCTCGCCGCCGGAGGGCCACAACTTCGACGTCCTGCCCGACGTGCGCAGCGCCAGGCCGATGCGGGACATCCGGGAAGCGATCTCGCATCGCACGAGCAGCCCGGAGGAGCCGGCTCGCGAGTCGCAGCCGGTAGCCTGACGCGCATGAGCGCGGAGCGAGCAAGCGTCGCAATCGACGCCAGTGCAGCGGCGGTCTCTCGGCGTCCTGCAGCGGCAACGGCGCTGCTTCGCGACTACCTGACGCTGACCAAGCCCAAGGTCCAGTCGCTGCTGCTGCTGACGACGGTGACGACGATGTACGTCGCCGGCGACCCCTCGTTCGGCCTCGTCCTCCTCACCTGCCTCGGCGGTGCCCTCTCGGCCGGCGGCGCGGGGGCGATCAACCACGCCATCGACCGCGACATCGACCGCAGGATGGCGCGCACCGCCGACCGCCCGGTGGCGAGCGGCCGGATCTCCGCGCCGGCGGCGATCGCCTTCGGAGCCTCGCTCGGCGTCGCCTCGTTCACGCTCCTGGCGCTGAGCGTCAACCCATTGGCGGCGGCGCTCTCGATCTCGGGCCTTTTCGGCTACGTCTTCGTCTACACCCTCTGGCTGAAGCGGGCGACCCCGCAGAACATCGTGATCGGTGGCGCTGCCGGCGCGGTCCCCCCGCTGGTCGCCTGGGCAGCCGTCACCGGCAGCCTCAGCGGCACCGCGTTCTACCTGTTCGCGATCGTGTTCTTCTGGACGCCGCCGCACTTCTGGGCGCTCTCGCTGCTGATCAAGGACGAGTACGCAAAGGCGGGAGTGCCGATGATGCCGGTGGTCCGGGGCGAGGACGAGACGCGGCGCCAGATCCTCCTCTACACGATCCTCCTCTACGCGGTGACCCAGCTGCCGTTCTGCGCCGGCGGCTTCGGCGTCGAGTACCTGATCGTCTCGATGGCGCTCGGCGGCGCCTTCATCTATTGCGCTGTCCGCCTCCTGCGCAGCGCCGACCGGCGCTGGGCGCTTCGCACCTACCTCTTCTCGCTCGCCTACCTGGCGCTGCTCTTCATCTCGATGCCGATCGACCGGGTTCTCTAGTAGAAATTGGATCGATGGATAGGGAGACGGCGAAAAGCAACATGACGGCAGGCCTGGTGGTCGGGGGCGTCGCCGCCGCGATCTTTGCTCTCAGCTTCGTCGTCGCCGTGCTCTACATCGCATCATGAGCGCGGAGCGAGCCAAATGACGCATATCTGGCTCTTCGCGCCACGAGCGGAGCGGGAAGATTTGTCATGAGCGCGGAGCGAGAGCTAACCGAGCCCGGCGAGCTGGTCTATGTGCCGCGGCCGTCCTGGGCGCCGGCGTTCTTCGCCCTCGGCGCCGCGCTCGCGGTCTGTGGGATCTTCGCCGGGGGATTCATGTTCCCCCCCTGGGTCTACTCGATCGTCGGCGGGATCATCCTCCTCGCGGCTCTGCGCAGCATGATCGCCGGGGCGCGCTCCGATTACTACCGACTGCCGCGCAGGCAGCGGGCCCGCGGCGCTGTCCTCCCGGTCGAGACGATCCGCCCGCCGAAGGCCTAGACCCCCTAGTTCGGCGGAACTTCCGACGTCGCGCCTTCCGAGGTCCAGACCCGGACGATGTCGCGGATCGAGAGGATTCCGATGATCTCCGCGTCTTCGACGACCACGAGGTGGCGGATCGACCGCCTCGACATCTCCGCTGCCGCCGACTCGAGGCTCCAGTCGGGAGCGGCGCTGATGACGCCGTCGGTCATGTGCTCGGAGACGCGCTCGGCATCGGGGTCCTCGCCGCTGCCGACCGAGTTGAGAATGTCGCGCTCGGTGATGATGCAGGCGCCGGGGACCTCGTCGTCGCGGACGAGCGCGGCGCCGGTTCCCTTTTCGACCATCATCGCCGCCGCCTCTCGGAGCGTGTGCGTCGGGCCGACCGTCAGGACCACCTCCGACATCCCATCCCGTACCTGCATCTGGCCTCCATCCGTCGGGATCGCGAGATCGTGTTGATCGTCTCAAGCGTACCCGACCGGCCTGGCTGACGAACCGCTTTCTAGGGGGACCCGGCATATAGACTCCGGCGCGCCTCGCGCCGCACGAAATGGCCATGTCACCGAACCCAATCCGCGCAATCGCCGCCCTGCTCGCCCTCGGGGCGCTCCTCATCGCGGCCTCGGGCTGCGGCACCACGAGCGGCGACGAGACGAGGGGTCGCGCCCTCTTCATCCAGAGGTGCGGCACCTGCCACGCCCTCGCCGAGGCCGGGACGTCGGCTCAGATCGGCCCCAACCTCGACCACGCGTTCGCCGCCGCCCGTTCCGCCGGTGAGCCCGACTCGACGATCGAGGGGATCGTCAAAAGCCAGGTCGAGTACCCGCGCCCGAGCAACGACAACCCGGCGATCTCGATGCCCGCCGACGTCGTCAGCGGGCAGGACCTCGACGACGTCGCCGCCTACGTCGGCCGCTGGGCCGGGGTTCCCGGCGCGGCGCCGCCGCAGGCCCCGGGAGGCCCGGGAGCGCAGGTCTTCGCCGCCAACGGCTGCGGCGGCTGCCACACCCTGGCCGCCGCCGAAGCGGGTGGGACGGTCGGGCCCAACCTCGACGAATTCCTGCCCGGTCAGACTCCGGCCGAGATCGAAAAATCGATCGTCGACCCGAATGCGGTGATCGTCAAGGGCTTCCCGGCCAACGTGATGCCGGCCGAATTCGGGACCACGATCAACCCCAAAGAAATTGAACAGCTGGTCGAATACCTCGTTACCTCGACCTCGAAAGAAGGCGGCGGATCGAAGTAGCGCGGTCGCGGCTCCCCCCGCGGGCGAAGGTTGGGCATGATTGCTGGTCGATGCGCGAGCGTCTGAACATCTCGCCGCAGCCCTACGCCCGGGTGACAGCGGTGGCGCTCGCGGCGCTGGCCCTGATCGTGCTGACCGGCGCCGCCGTGCGGCTGACCGGCTCCGGCCTCGGCTGCCCGGACTGGCCGAAATGCTACGGCGGCACCGTGCCCCCGCTCGACACCCACGCGGTGATCGAGTACGCCAACCGCCTCCTGACCGGGTTCGTCGGCCTCGCGGTGATCGCCGCCAGCGTCCTCGCCTGGTTCCGGCGCCCGTTCCGCTGGCACCTGGCGCTGTTCGGGGCGATGCTTCCGCTCGGCGTGATCGGCCAGGCGATCCTCGGCGCCCTCGTTGTCAAGTACGACCTCGCGCCGGGGTTGGTCATGTGTCACTTCATCCTCTCGATGCTGCTCCTCGACGCGGCCTTCGCCCTGGCCTGGTGCTCTCGCTACGAGCCCGGCGAGCGGAGGGCGTCGGGCGACCGCCTCGGGGTCTGGGCGCTGCGGTGCCTGATCCCGCTCGGACAGCTGACGATCCTCGCCGGGACGATCTCGACCGGCTCCGGGCCCCACGCCGGCGCCCACGAAGGCCAGCTCGTCCACCGTTTCGATTTCGAGGGGACCGGGACCCTGGAATGGGTCGTGCAGCGCCACTCGGCGATCGCGACGGTCTTCGGTCTCGCGGCGATTGGCGTCTGGTTCCTCCTCCGCCGGCAGGGAGGCGACAGCCGCGCCTCAGGGCCCCTCGGCGTGGTCATCGGCCTGCTTGCCCTTCAGGGGGCGATCGGTGGAGTCCAGTGGGCTCTGGAACTGCCGTCGGAGCTGGTCTGGCTGCACGTCGCGGTCGCGACCGTCACCTGGCTGACGATGCTCTGGGCGGTGGCGACGGCGGGCCGCCTCGAGCCGCGCGCAGCGACCGAGGCAGACGGTCCCTCGAGGGCGGTTGAGAGGCCGGAGACGCCCATCGCGACCGGCATCGGCTGACCCGACCATGCCGCCGCACACAGGGGCTAGTGGACGCTCGGTTCGGCGACCAGGTCGACGACGACGTGGGTGACCGGGAGGTCGATTTCCTCCCGCGCCCGCTCGACGACTCCGCGCTCGAGCCAGTGCGAGCGCTCCTCCGGGTGGGTCGAGATCACGATCTCGTCGGCCGGGAATGCCCGCAGCGCGTCCTCGATCGCGACGTTGGGGTCGGAGTCTCCGATCTCGCCCTTCGCCTTCAGGCCAAGCCGGTCGAGCTCGATCAGCGACAGCTCCATCCGCTGCCGCGCCAGCTCGGTCGCCCCGTCGGTGTCCGAGGCCCAGTGCTGAGCGCGTGAGCCTGGAAGCGCGGGGGTCACCACCAGGATCCTGCCGTCGCGCCCGCGGCAGCGGTTGCTGATCTCTTCCAGCAGCGCCTCTCCCCCGACCGTCTCGTTGGCGACGACGAGGATCCGGTGCCTGCCGTCGCGGCCGCGGGTCACCTCGACGCTGCGCCGCATCGAGCCGCGCGCGTTGCGGTAGGCGACTGCTGCTCCGAACCCGATCAGCGCCACGGCCAGGGCAACCCCGAAGGCCGGCCTGGTCAATACCGTCAGCACAATCACTGCCAGCGCCCCACCACCGATCACGACGACCCAGCGAAACGCGTCGGCCTCGGATCTCAGAGGGTTGTGCATACCTATGTTGTACTACCCCCCTCGCGAACGGGTTCAATCCTTACGGAGAGATCGAAGCGGACTAGAGGACGTAGACCGCGGTGAAGACGATGATCCACATCACGTCGACGAAGTGCCAGTAGATACCCGGCACCTCGACACCGAGGTGATCTTTCTCCTCAGGGCCGAAATGGCCGCGGAAGGCGCGGATCGTGGCGAAGCTGAGCAAACACAGGCCGATGAAGACGTGGGCGCCGTGGAGGCCGGTCAGGCAGTAGAAGATCGAGCCGAAGCCCAGATCGCGGGCGCTGAACCCGATGTGCGCGTACTCGTTGATCTGGATGAAGAGGAAGGTCGCCCCCAGCATCCAGGTCAGGACGAGACCGAGTTTGAGCCCGGTTCGGTTGCCGCGCCGGATCGACTCCAGCGCATAGTGGATCGTGAAGCTCGAGGAAACGAGGATGCAGGTGTTGACGAAGGCGACGGCGACCGGGAGCTCGAACGGCTCCGGCGGCCAGGTCGGTGGGTTGACGACGACGCGGAGGAAGAAGTACGCGGCGAAGAACGCCCCGAACAGCATCACCTCGGAGACGATGAAGAGGTAGATCCCCAGCGTCTGGCGGTCCATCCGCGAACTCTGGTTCGCCTCGGGTGGCCCGTGGTGCTCCTCCGCGTGGCCGTGGCCGAGGGCGACAGATGCGCTCTCCATCAGGAGTCCTCCCCTTCGGCCACCGCGGCGGCGACCGCCTCGGCGGCACGGCCGACCTCGAGGTGCTCGACCGGCTTCTCGGTGATCTCGCGCACGCGGCCGATCAAGTCCTCCTCGAGCCAGCGCGACTGCTCGCCGCTGAAGGTCGAGATCAGCACCTCGTCGACCCGGTAGTGCTCGATCGCGTTCTTGACGGCCAGGAACGGGTCCGGGCTCATCGGCTGGCCGGTGGCGTCGATGTCAGCGCGGTAGAGCTCGGCGAGTGTCGAGGCGAGATCGCGGGCGACGACGGGCTCGGGGACGCCCTCGGTCCGCGGGCAGACGATCGTGTAGCGGTGCGGCCGCCCTGCCGCCCGCTGCTTCAGCCGCGAGACCAGGTCGGGGGCGGCGACGGTCTGGGTGGCGACGACGAGGGTGTGGATCACGTCGAGGCGGATCGAGTCGTCCTGGATCCGGACCGGGATGTGGGTGACCTTGACATCCGGTTCGAACTGCTTGCGCGCCCACTCGACGAGGTCCTTGCGGGTGAACCCGAAGCGGGTCTCGTCGAGGCAGGAGAGGAGCACCTCGCCCGGGTCATGGGCGCGGACCGCGTCGTCGAGCGCCAGCGCCGGATGCGGGTCCATCACCTCGCCGACCGACTCGACCCCGTACTCGGAGAGAACCGACATCGTCACCTCGACCCGGGCGCGGGCGGCGTCACGCAGCTCGCCGGCGTCGATCAGCTGGCCGGCGGCGGGCTGGTTCTGCGGCGCCGCCACGGCCACCGAGGAGACCTTCTCGGCACGCTCCTGGACAGCGTTGATCAGCTTGCGCCCGCCGGCGACCTCGTTGAGGAAGATCAGCAGCGGGCGCGCCTCGGAAGCCCCTTCGCTCACGTCAATACCTCGCGCTTCGCTCGCTGCGCGAAGAAACAGACGGCGACGCTTGCTCGCTCCGCGCTCATGTCGCCCCCGCTTTCGCAGGCTCCGGCTGCGCCACCTCGGCCCCTTCGCCGCCCATGATCGCGTGGCGGGCACCGGGGACCCCGTACTCGTAGGGACCGCCGACGACCCGGGGGATCTCGTCGAAGTTGAAGATCGGCGGCGGCGAGGAGACCTGCCACTCGATCGAGTTCGCCCGCCACGGGTTGGCGACCGCGCGCGGCCCGTAGCGCCAGCTGACGACCATGTTGTAGAGGAAGACCAGCTGGATCGCGCCGAGCATGAACGCGAACACGCTGATCAGCAGGTTCCAGTCCCCGAACTGGGCGGCGTAGTCGGAGACCCTCCGCGGCATCCCGTCCATCCCGATCCAGTGCATCGGGATGAAGGTGCCCCAGGTCCCGACCAGGGTCCCCCAGAAGTGGACGCGGCCGAGTTTCTCGTCATACATCCGCCCGGTGATCTTCGGGAACCAGTGGTAGATGCCGGCGAAGATCGTGAAGACAGAGCCGCCGAAGAGGACGAAGTGGATGTGGGCGACGATGAAGTAGGTGTCGGAGACGTGGATGTCGATCGGCACCATCCCCAGCATCACGCCGCTGATCCCGCCGATCGTGAAGGTGACGATGAAGGCGAGCGCGAACAGCATCGCCGTCGAGTAGGTGTGGATCTTCCCGAAGTAGAGGGTCCCGAGCCAGGAGAAGATCTTGATCCCGGTCGGGACCGCGATCAACAGCGTCGTGATCATCATCGGCACCCGCAGCCAGCTGAACATCCCGGCGACGAACATGTGGTGGGCCCAGACCGAGTAGCTGAGGACGACGATCCCGATCAGCGCCAGCGCCATCAGCCGGTAGCCGAAGATCGGCTTTCGGGCATGGGTCGATATGACCTCGGAGATGATCCCGAACCCGGGCAGCATCATGATGTAGACGGCCGGGTGGGAGTAGAACCAGAAGATGTGCTGGTAGCTGACGACGTCGCCGCCGCCGGCGAACTCGAAGAACTGGGTGCCGAGGACGCGGTCGAAGAGGACCATGAACTGGGCGCCTGCGATGAACGGGGTCGCGGCGACGACCAGGAGCGAGGTCGAGAGGTTCGCCCAGACCAGTAGCGGCATCCGCCAGAAGGTCATCCCCGGCGCCCGCATGGTGATTATCGTGACCAGGAAGTTGAGCGCGGTCGCGATCGAGGAGGCGCCGGCGAACTGGACCCCGAGGTTGAAGAACGACTGGCCCAGGGGCGCCCCGGTCGACAGCGGGGCGTAGCCGGTCCAGCCGGCGTCGAAGGCCCCGCCCGGCGCCAGGAAGCTGCCGATGAAGAGCAGACCGGCCAGCGGCAGCATCCAGAAACTGAGCGCGTTGAGACGCGGGAACGCCATGTCCGGCGCGCCGATCATCAGCGGCAGGACGTAGTTGGCGATCCCGGCGAAGACCGGGATCACGAAGACGAAGATCATCAGGACCGCGTGGGTCGAGAACAGGCTGTTGTACGTCGAGGCCTCGACGATCTGGGATCCCGGCTGCGCGAGCTCGGCCCGGATCAGCATCGCCATCAGGCCGCCGACAAAGAAGAAGAAGAAGGTGGTGACGATGTACTGGATGCCGATCACCTTGTGATCGGTGTTGAAGTGGAAGTAGTCCTTCCAGCTCGTGGCGCCGTGCTGGGAGTGATCCTCGGGGATCGTCGGCGCGCCGAAGGCCCAGCGCAGCCAGTAGTCGAAGCAGCCGAACCCGGCAAGGAAGCCGAGTGGCCCGCTCACCAGCGGGACGACGACGTGCGGGTATCCGGTCTGCTCGGTCTGGAAGATCGGCAGGCCCGAGATCGCGCGGAGGGCGACGACGAGGCCGAAGCCGAAGGCGGCGCCCAGAATCGCTCCGAGCACGCCCCTGATCCACCCGGGTTGCTTGATCGCATTCACCATCTGGCGTTCGCCTCCATTATGCCCCTCCCGCCCCGAGCGGCACCGGGTTCGTCTCGGTGTCCTGGATGACCGAATCCTCAAGCGGTTTCGGCACGCTTTCCTTCAGGCCGTCGACCCATTTTCGAAACTCCGGCGCCGGCTCGACGACGACTTCGGCCCGCATCGCGGCGTGGCCGAAGCCACAGAGCTCGGTGCAGATCAGCTGGTAGTGGCCGACCTTGTCCGGGGTCACGATGGCCGTCGTCGTAATTCCGGGAACCGCGTCTTTCTTGATCCGCCACTCCGGCACCCAGAACGAGTGGATCACGTCCTGCGCGTGCATTTTGAACTGGACCTGGCGATCGACCGGGACGTGCAGCACGCCCTCGGAGAAGGCGTTGTCCTTGCCGGGATAGCCGAAGCTCCAGGCGAACTGCTGCCCGAAGACCTGGACCGTGAGCGGGTTGTCGGCTTCCTTTTCGATGTTGTCGAGGACCTTCCAGCTGTAGCCGGCCCCGAAGAGGACGATGATCGTCGGGATCAGTGTCCAGGCGACCTCGAGCCGGGTGTTGCCGTGGATCGGCTCGCCGTCGGACTCATCTCCGGGTTTGGCTTTGAATTTCAACAGCGCGTAGAAGAGCATCACCATGACCAGCGAGAAAACGAAGGCCGAGAGGACGATCATCACGTCGAGCAGATGATCGATTTCCGGCGCCGCCGTCGAGGCCTCCTGGCCGTTCCAGTGGATCGGCAGCATCACCGCCGAGATCGCCGCCGTCGCGGCGATCGTGACGGCGAACATTTTCAATATCGGAAGGCGGCCGATCATCTGCTTGCTCGCTCCGGACTCATTGGCGAGGGGGGATTCTATGCATCCGGCAGACGGTCAAGCTCCCCCCGTGAAGCATCGATGACTCCGCGGGCCACCCCCTCCCAGCTCCAGAGCCGGTGGGCGGTCGAGACGAGGGCCTCGCGGGCCTCCGCCCGCCTCTCCTCAGGCAGAGAAAGCCAGGTGTTCAGCCTCTCCGCGATCATCTCGACCGCGCCCTCTCTGACCGGGAACGAGGTCAGCCCGGTCGCCTCCGCCGGCAGGGCCTCGGCGAGTTTCGTCGAGACCTCGAGCATCCCCGAGTGCCCGGCCGAGACCGGCAGGGCACCGCAGGCGGCGGCCTCGGCGGCGACCATCCCGAACGCCTCCGGGAAGGTGCTCGGCATCACCAGCGCCTCGGCGTCCGGTAGCAGCTCGGCGACCTCGTCGTGCTCGAGGCGCCCGACCAGCTCGACCGAGGCAGCCATACCCCTCGCCGCGTCGGCGTAGCCCGGCGGCGGCGCCTCGAGGAAGGCGCTGAGGATCGGCAGTGGCTCCGGGGGCCCGCCCTCGAGGCCGCGGCCGAGCCGCGCTACCTCGCGGACCGTGTCGAGGTCGCCGCTGTCGAGGCCCGCGAGAAGCCGGTCGACCCCGCCCTCGTAGGCGCCGAAACCGACGACCCGGAGCCGCGCCTCGGGGTGCTCGACGAGGACCAGCGGCCAGGCGGCGAGCAGGAGGTCGATTCCCTTGGAGACGATCAGCTTGCCAACGAAGACGACAAGCGGCTTCCGCGCGCCCCCATCCGGCCTCGGGCGGAATTCCTCGGTGTCGACGCCGGGCGGCCCGAGCCGCGTCTTCGCCCTCAGGCCCGGGACCATCGGCAGCGCCTCCCAGAGCGACTCGGCGGTGTGGTGGGAGCCGGTGAGGACACAGGTCGCGGCCCGCATACCTTCCTCGGCGTAGGGGAGGAAGCGGGGGTTGGGTTTGACCGTGTACTCGAGTGCGGAGCCGTGGATCTTCGCCGCGAAGGCACCGATCGCGGCGCGGGCGAGGATGCACGGGCCCATCACCAGGTGGCCGGCGAGGGCGGCATCGACGCCTCCGGCAGCGGCGACGACCCCGCGAACCGCGTCGACGTTGGCCTCGATGTAGCGGTCGAGCTCGGCCTCGGTCATCTCCGGGAAGGCCTTCACCTCGAATCCCTCGTAGGGGTCTTTGAGATAGACGGGAAGCAGCCCGTGGATGTCGGGGTTGTGGATCTCGACCCCCTCGATCTCGACCTGGCGCTCCTGGCAGACGAGATGGACCTCATGGCCGAGCCGGGCCAGCGCCGCGGCCAGGTTCGCGGTGTAGATGTTGCTGCCGGTGCCGCGCAGCATGTACCCGTGGAAAAGCAACACCCGCCGGCTGCTCTGCTCTCGTTCGCTCGCGCTCATGATGACCGGAAGCCTTGCTCGCTCACTTCCGCGTCCGCGCCGGCGGGGCTTGCAGCAGAACGGCGCCGCTCGCAGAGAGTCAGATCGTGATGCTCGCTAATTGATGCTCCGATCAAGATTGCGATGCTCGCCCATTGGTGCTCCGATCAAGGATGGGATGCGCTGAGGTGATCCGGTCAACGGCGGTGCCATTGTCTATTGTGCGCGGCGGATGAACTCGAAGCAGCTCTATCGGATGCGGGCGCCGGGCTCTGGCCGTGAGGCCCTCGCCCATGCCGAGCCGGGCTCGGTCTACGCCGACCGCGAGACCGAAGAGGAGATGGTCCCGGTGGCGGCGGTCCTGCCGCTCGCCCCGTCGGCCTCGTCGCTGCCGCGCTCGCCGGAGAACCTCCGCGCCTGCCGCCGCTGTGACCAGCTGGTCGGCATCGACGTCAGCGACTGCCCCTACTGCGGCCTGCGCCAAGAGGCGCTCTGAGCGCTCAGGGTTTCTTGACGATCGTCGCCGTGTAGAGCAGGCGCGCGGCGGAGTAGTAGCAGCCGTAGGTCTTGACCTTGCCGACGCCCTGCTGGGGATGGCCGGTCTGGATGTCTTCTCTGGATTTGCAGTGGCCGGGCGCGCGGCTGCCCCGCCAGGTGTTCGATTCGGCGACGTTGAACGCGAACATCGGCGCCCAGGTCGGGACGGTCAGCGCAACGACTTGGTCCTGGAGGACCGTCAGCGGGTGGTCGAGGGCGAAGACGGGGGTGCTCCCGAAGTAGGGGTTGAGCGTTATCAGCGGGCTCTGCCGCACGAGCTTGTAGCGGGGCGGCTGCGAGCCTTCGAGCCGCCTCAGGACGCCGATCCGGGCCTGCGACGGCGTGCCGAGGAAATCGTTGAAGAAACCGACCTCGTCGGTGGTATTGGCCGTGTCTTCGCGCGAGGGGCGCGAGAGGGCGATCGACCAGGCGACGATCTTGCCGTCGAACGGGACGACGTAGGGGTCGGGGACACCGCCGGCCATCACCTGGAACCCGGAGACGTGGCCCTCGACCCGGCATGGCACGACCTCGACGTTGTTGACCATTTTGCCCGGGCACGACGGCGGCGGAGCGGTGTCGGTCTGACCGAGGACGATCACCCGGGCGGGCGCAGAGTCGGCGGGCGCGGGGCGCCCGAACGCGACCAGCGCTGCCAGCGCGCAGGCGAGGCAGAACGCGGCGGCCGCCCGTCTCCATTGCGTTCGGCTGTCGTTTGCGGTCAGCAAGGCTCACCTGGAACCCCGGCCCGAAGGCAGGGTTGCGGCCCCGATTCTGCCTGGAGACCGGGTCAAATGCCCGCTCACCGGGCGATTTGCACAATCCCGGCCAGGGGCGGGCCGCACTCGCCGGTCGTCTAGGGTTGCCTGCCGAGCATGGCCGAGACCCCCGATCGCGGAGACGAATTCGTCGCATCCGGCATCGCCGTGCTCGGGATCGAGGCGGACGAGACCGACCTCGCAGTGCTGGCGGGGATCCACAGGGTCTTCGGCCCGGCGATCCTCCAGCTGATCGAGTTCGACGCCGGCTCGGTTCTCGCCGAGCGCGGGCTCGATCTCTCCCAGGCGCCGCCCCCGGAGGGCGAGGCGGGTTGAGGCCTATCGACCTCTCGCTGCGGGGGCAGGCGGCGGCGATCGCGGCCGGCGACGCCGACCCGTCCCAGCTCCTCGACGAAGCCCTGGCCCGGATCGAGGAGAGAAACCCGGCGCTGAACGCGATCGTCGAGACCTTCCCCGAGCGCTCGCGCGAGATGCTCGCCGCGGCGCCGGATGGCTCCCTGCGCGGGGTTCCGGTCGTGATCAAGGACGAGTGGCCGCTGCCCTGGCGCGCCCAGCGCTTCGGCAGCGCCGAAATGATGAAGCCGACCGCGCCCCAGGAGTCCGGTCCCTACCGCGCCCTGCGCGACGCCGGGGCGGTGATCGTCGGGGTCGGGAACATGGAAGAGCTCGGCGCCGGCAGCACCGGCGCGATCTCCGTCTATGGCCCCGCCCACAACCCCTGGGACACCGATCGCTGTCCGGGCGGCTCCTCGAGCGGTCCGGCCGCCTCGGTGGCGGCCCGGCTCGTCGCGGGAGCGGTCGGCGCCGACGGGCTCGGCTCGGTTCGCTATCCCGCCGCGTACTGCGGCCTGACCGGACTCAAGCCGACCTTCGCTCGCTCGGCGATGGACGGTCACCACGCCGCGACGACGACGACGACGATCGTCTCCGGGCCGCTCTGCGTAGACGCCGCCGACTGCCGCCTGCTGGCCTCCACCCTGTTCGGGGAGGACCTCACCGCGGGCGACGCCTCCGGCCTGCGGATCGGGGTGATCCGCGACGTGCCCTCCGAGGACGTCGACGCCGAGGTCGGGGACGCCTGCGAGACGGCGGTCGAGATGCTGCGCGAGAAGACCGGCGGCACCGTCACCGAGGTCGCGCTGCCGAACCTGGCCGAGGCGACGATCGCGGCAATCCTGATCGCCAACTCCGACGGGCTCGGCGGTGTCACCCCTGCCCAGCTCAACCGGATGAGCCCCGAGATCAGCCTGATCAATCGCAACGTCGCCAAATATCGGATGCTGATCCCGTCCCTCGCCGTCGCCCAGGCACACCGGGTGAGAACGCTGACGCGGCGCCGGCTCGCCGCCCTGTTCGAGGACGTTGACATCCTCGCCTGGCCGACGGTTCCGGCGCCGGCGCCGCCGCTCGCGGCGCCGGTCGTCGAGCTGCCGTCGGGCACCGAGACCGCCGACCAGGCCAATGTTCGCGGCGGCGCCCTCGCCAACCTCACCGGCACCCCGGCGATCAACGCCCCGGTCGGGCTCAGCTCCGGCGGCCTGCCGATCGGCCTCCAGCTCGAGGCGGCCTGGGGCCGCGACGAGCTCCTGCTCGACGCCGCCGAGGCCCTCGAGCGGGCCAACGGCCGCCGCTGGGTCGAGGCCCGGCCGCCGCTCGCCGAGAGCGAGCCGGCCGCCGTCGACGGCTCCGCCTAGAAGACGCAGCGATGGCGAACCGGGCCGTAGTCGAGATCGCGGAGCGGGTCCTGCGCGGCAACTGGCTCGAGGGCGATCGCGACGGGACGCACTTCGCCTACACCCGGCCGAGCCCGACCCGGTACCCGTGGCAGTGGTACTGGGACTCGTGCTTCGCGGCGATCGTCTGGCGCCGCTTCGATCGGTCCCGCTCGCGCCGCGAGCTCGAGAGCCTGCTCGCAGCCCAGCGCCCGGACGGCTTCATCGGCCACACGATCTTCTGGGACCGCCCGGTGTCCCTCGGCCGGCTGCCGTTCTACAACGTCACCTCGCGCCGTTCGTTCCAGACCGAGACGATTCAGCCGCCGCTGCTGGCCTGGGCCTGGGGGATCGCGGTCGGAGACCCGGCGGCGGAGCCGCGGATTGCCTCCCAGGTCGAGTGGCTGGCGCGCAATCGCGACCTCGAGGGCGACGGGCTGCTGTGGATCGTCCAACCGGACGAGTCGGGCCTCGACGCCTCGCCGAAGTTCGAAGAAGTCTGGGGCCGCCGGGCCAACGGGCGAATCGGATTTCCCTGCCTGGTCCGCCGCAATCGCCGCCTCGGCTTCGATGCCTCGCGGATCCGCGACGCCGGCGGGCCGCTCCTCTGCGAGGTCCTGGTCAACACCTTCTGGTCACTTTCCCTGCAGGCGCTCGGCCGGCCCTCGGCGACCCCCGCCCTGATCGACCGGCTCTGGGACGAGGAGCGGGGCCTGTTCGTCGACGAGGCCCAGCCCGGCGGCGGCCGTCCCCGCGCCCTCACCTGGGCATCGCTGGCGCCTCTCGCCCTGCCAGACCTGCCGGAGGAGATCGGGAGGCGGCTGGTCGAGGAGCACCTCCTCTCCCCGCGCGAGTTCGCGACGCCGGTCGCGCCGCCCTCGGTCGCGGTGAGCGAGCCGAGCTATGAGCCGGATGGCGGTCGCGGGCCCATCCGCCGCTACTGGCGCGGGCCGACCTGGGTCAACTCGGCCTGGATGGTCTGGATCGGGATGCGCCGGCTCGGATACGAGGAGGAGGCCGAGCGAATCGCCGAGGGACTGTTCGGAGCGGTCGAGCGCGAAGGGCTGCGTGAGTACTACGACCCGCGGGACGGCACCGGCCTCGGCGCCGTCGACTTCGCCTGGTCGGCTCTGATCGCCGAGATGGCTGATCCAGATCCGACCTACCGCTACAAATAGCCATTTGGCAAGGACGCAGGGAGGGAGGCAAGGGGAGCGCCGAGGTGCGTGGCCCGCAGCCGACCGACCGAGGACACCGCCAGATGGCTATTTGTAGCGGTAAGTGATGCGGCCGCGGTCGAGGTCGTAGGGCGAGAGCTCGATCTTGACCCGGTCGCCGGGAAGGATCCGGATGTAGTGGCGGCGCATCTTGCCGGAGATGTGACCGAGCACCTCGTGTTCGTTGTCGAGTTTGACGCGGAACATCGTGTTGGGGAGGGCCTCGGTGATCTCGCCCTCCATCTCGATCTTCTCCTCTTTGGCCATCAGGCGGGGAGGGTACCTGACGCTCTCGACAAAGCGCCTGAGGCGGCATTCAGCCGCGGACTGAACGGGCCCTCTCGACCGCCTCCTCGCGGGTCATCACCTCGCCCGCATACTGGGCTGCCTCGAGCTCGGCCAGCAGATCGCCCAGCTCGGGGCCGGGAGCGATGCCGAGCTCGGCCGCGAGCTCATCGCCGCGTAGGAGCGGCTTCGGCGGGCCGTCACGGCGCCAGTCGAGCGCAGCCGCCAGCATCGCCCGGGCGAGGTCGAGGTGAGCCTCGATCGCCTCCTCCGTCGCGAACGGGCCGCCGCCGCGGGCCGAGAGGCGGTCGGCGACGGTCAGCAGCGTGACGTCGGCGGCGACCGGCTCGGTCGCGCGCAGGTACTCGTGGACACGGCGCGGCGGCAGCGGCGCCTCATGCACCATGAAACCGAGCCGCAGGTGGTGCAGGGTCAGTCCCCGCAGGTGATCGGTCAGCGCCCGGCTGGCACGAAGGCGCGAGCAGATCGCCGCGACCATCTCGGCGCCGACATCATCGTGGCCGATGAAGGTCACGTAGCCGCTCCTCTCCCCCTTGGTCCGCGGCTTGCCGATGTCGTGCAGGAGAGCGCCGAAGCGCAGCGCCGCCCGGCGGCTGAAATCGTCGGCCAGCGGCTCCTCGAGCAGCTCCCCGATTTCCTCGGCGCGCTCGCCGGCGAACCGGTCGAGGTCGGCCTCGACCGCGAGGGTCTGCTCGAGGACCGCGATCGTGTGGCCGTGGACGTCGAGGTGGTGGTTCGGGCCCTGCTCGACGCCGCGCAGCGCCTCGAGCTCGGGCAGGACCGCCGCGGTCAGGGCAAGGTCGTCGAGCAGCTCGACCCCCCGGAGAGGGTCGGGGCCGCCGAGCAGCTGGCGAAGCTCCGCCAGTTGGCGCTCACCCGCAGGCTCCGCTGCCCGTCCGGATTCGGCCCGGGCCAGCGCCCGCGTACCGGGGTCGACCTCGAGTTCGAGCTCAGCCGCGATCCGGGCGGCGCGCAGCAGGCGCAGCGGATCCGCCGCGAAGCTGCCGTCGTTGACGACCCGCAGCAGCCGCCGCTCGAGATCAGCAAGGCCGCCGTGGGGGTCGATCGGGTCGCCTCCATCGAGCGGCACCGCAACCGCGCCGAGGGTGAAGTCGCGGGCGTCGAGGTCGGCCTCGATCGTCTCCCCCCGCAGCGCCGTCATGTCGGCCTGCCAGGCGCCATCCCGGGCGACCGCCCGCCAGGTTGCGAACTCGGCCGAGAGCTCGAATGCATGCCCCTCGCCGCGCTCGGCGATCGCCCTCGCCGCGACGGCGGGGTCCCCGGCCACGGCAAGATCGAGGTCGGTGACCTCACGGCCGAGGGCCGCGTCGCGGACGGCGCCGCCGGCGATCCAGGCCGGCTCGGTATCTGCCAGGGCCTCGCGCGCGATCACGACCGGCGGCGCCGCAGCGAGACGATCGGAGAGCGTCAATCGATAATCCTCGGGACCCGGGCGGAGATTCCGCAGGTGACCTCGTAGTTGATCGTGTCGAGCCTTCGGGCCACCTCCTCGGCGAGGATCGCCTCGTCGCCCTGGGCACCGATCAGGACCGCCTCGTCACCGGGCTCGACCTCGGTCTCCGGCCCGAGGTCGATAGTCAGGTTGTCCATCGAGACGGTGCCGACCAGCGGATGGCGGCGGCCGCGGACCAGAACCTCGGCGTTGTTGGAGAGGCCACGACGGATGCCGTCGCCGTACCCGAGCGGCAACACCCCGACGTTGGTGTCGGCCGGTGCCCTCCAGGTCTGGCCGTAGCCGGCGCTGTCGCCGGCGGCAAAGCTCTTGACGTCGGCGACGTAGGAGGAGAGCGAGAGCGCCGGCGAGAGGCCGCGCTCGGCGGGGTCTCGCTGGAAGGGATCGAGGCCGTAGATCGCGACCCCGCAACGGACCATGTCGAAGTGGGCGCGACCGTCGCGAAGGACGGCGGCGCTGTTCGCGGCATGGATCGTCACCTCCGGGAATTCGCTGCGGACCGCGTCGGCGACGACGCCGAACCGCTCGAGCTGGTCGTCGAAGTAACCCGAGTCGGGTTCGTCGGCGGTCGCGAAATGGGTCCAGATGCCGGCCAGCTCGAGGTCCGCGCTCGCGGCGCAGGCGCGGGCGATCCCGATCACCCGCGCTGGGTCGCGGTTGCCGAGCCGGCCCATGCCGCTGTCGTGCTTGACGTGGACCTTCGCCGGGCGCCCCCAGGCCCGGGCCCGCTCGGCGACCAGGCCGAGGAAGCCCTCGCGCCAGACCGCGATCTCGGACCCCGACCCGAGGACCATGTCGAGCTCGTCGGGCGTCAGTGCTCCCATCGTCAGCAGCGGCACGTGCGGGAGGCCGTGACCGATCTGCTGGGCCTCGGCGGCGGTCGCGACGGCGAGGCGGGTTGCGCCCCCCGCTAGAGCGGCGTCGGCGCAGCCTCTGGCCCCGTGGCCGTAGGCGTCGGCCTTGACCACGGCGCAGAGCTCGACGCCCTCACCGACCTCCTCCTTCAGCCGCGCGCAGTTGCGCTGCACGGCGCCGAGGTCGATCCGGGCGCTTGCCCGCGTCATCTAGGGGCCGACGAGCGCGGCCAGCGCGTCGGCCCGGGTGACGATGCCGGCAAGGCGGCCGTCGCCATCGACCACGGGCAGATGATTGTGGTGCTTCTCGGCGATTCTGCGGGCGACGGTCTCGGCATCGTCGTCGACCGTGACCGTGACCGGGTCGGCGGTCATCAGCTCGGAGACCTTTGTCGCGAAGGCCTTGTCGAGTCGCTTCTCGAATCCCTTGATCGAACCGAGGAAGATCGGTGAGCCCATCAGGTCGAAGGACAGCGGCAGGTGGAGGTCCGACTCCTCGTCGCTGAGGATCAGGTCGGACTCGCTGACGATCCCGATCACGTGCCGGTCCTCGTCGGTTACCGGGATCGCGCCCTTGTCGGTCTTCGCCAGGATCTCGACGGCCGACCGAGCGTCCGCATCCGGCGACACCGCGGGCACGTTCGGGTCCATGATCTCGGCGGCGGTCTGCATCTCGAATGCGAGGTTATTGGACCGGCGGGCTACCCGGGCCGCAGACCGGCCGGAATCGCGTCGATCACATCGGTGGCGATCGTCGACTCGGCCGCGCCGATCCACTCCGCGGCGTAGTTGCCGGCGCGGGCATGGGCGAGGACCCCCGCGCAGGCGGCCGCGAACGGCTCGAGCCCGCGGGCAAGCAGCGCCGCGATCATGCCCGAGAGGACGTCGCCGGTCCCCGCCGTGGCGAGGCCGGGCGCCGAGACGACGTTCACCGCGACCCTCTCGCCGTCGGTGACGATCGTGTCGTCTCCCTTGAGGACGACCACAGCGCCCGCCTCGGCGGCGGCCCTCCGCGCTGCGGCCAGCCGGTGGGCCGCGATCTCCTCGGAGTCGAACTCAAGCAGCCGCCCGAGCTCGCCGGCGTGCGGAGTGAGGACCGTAGCCGCCTCACGGGCGGCGATCGGCCCCAGCATTCCGGCGAAGGCGTTGAGGCCGTCGGCGTCGATGACGAGCGGCGCCTCGATCGCGCCTACGACTTCGCGGGCCAGCTCGACCGAGGCGGGGTCTCGCCCCAGGCCCGGCCCGAAGACCCCCGCGGCGGCCCGCTCGAATGCGCGCAGTACGGCCTTCGCCGAGGCCGGCGCCAGGAACCCGTCGCCGCCCGGACAGCCGGCGGACATCACCTCGGGCTGGCCGGCCTCGAAGATCGGCTCGAGATCGGCCGGGACGGCGACCGTCGCGTAGCCGGCTCCGGCTCGGATCGCCGCCCGCGATGACATCTGCACGGCGCCGGTCAGGCCCCGTGACCCCCCCGCGATCGTCACCTGGCCGGAACTGAACTTGGTCGAGTTCGGCCCGCGACGGGGCGCGAGCTCGAGGACAGCTGCCTCGATCTCGCCGGCGAAGGGGTCCGACGGGGCGCCGTCGGGAATCCCGATCGCGACGACCCGCAGCCCCCCCGTGTGCCGCTTGCCCGGGGCGACACGATGGCCGAGCTTGGCGGCGTGGAAGCTGACGGTGATCGCGGCCTCAACCGCCGGCCCGGCGACCTCGCCGCTCGAGGCGTCGACTCCGGAGGCGATGTCGCAGGCGACGACGGCCGCACCGCAGCGGTTGATCGCCTCGATCGCTGCGGCGGCGGGCTCCCGCGGTGCGCCAGCGAATCCGGTCCCGAAGATCGCGTCGACGACCGCCCCCGACTCGGCCAGGCGGGCTGTCGGGTCGCTCCCCAGCGGCTCGGCCGGGAACCGCTCGAGGTTCGCGGCGGCGTCGCCGCTCAGCTCATCCCCAGGCCAGAGCAGGAGCGCCTTGACCTCGTGGCCGGCGTCGGCCAGGTAACGGGCCGCGACGAGGCCGTCGCCGGCGTTGTTGCCCTTGCCGCAGAGGACCCGGATCGGGCCCTGGGGCGCGAGATCCCCGACCGCGGTCGCGACCTCGCGGCCGGCCGCCTCCATCAGCTCGAGCGAGGGCACCTTCCGCTCCTCGATCGCCCAGCGATCGATCGCGCGCATCCCTTCGGAGTCATAGAGGGGTTTCAGCCAGGGCTCCATCTCGCTCTCGCTATTTGAGGTTGATAACCATGATCGTCTTCGCCGGGTCCCCTTCACCTGCCGGGCCGATCCCGACCGAGCTGATCTTCTCCAGGTAGGGCCTGGCCTTGCGAAAATTCTCTTCGCCGGGCGGGGCCATCGCGCTCGCCAGCCGCAGCGCTGCCGGGCCGTCGACGAAGGCGCTGATCGGGGTCTGGCCGAGGGCCGCGGCCGCCTCTCTGAAGGCGGGGCTTCCGGCCAGGGAGTCGGTCTCGGTGTCGAGGCCCCGGACGGCCGGGGCGAGCCCGTATCCGATCGCGATCCTCGCGCCGGCGGTGGCGACGACCACCGGCCGGCCGCCGAACCGCTCCTCCTCGCTGATCGAGAAACCGCTCCTCCCGCCACCGAGGGCCGTCACCCCGGGGATCCCGGACCTGCGGAGGAAGAGGCCGACTTCGGCGACGGCGCTGCGGGCCTGCTCGGGGTCGTCGGCCTCGACGACCAGCGCCCCCCCGAGTCTGCGCTCCCCGTCGACGAAAGCGCCGGCGTCTCCAAGGCCGGAGGCGACCTGTTCGAGATCGACGGCCGCCGCCCGCAGCGCGCCCTCCAGTTCGCCGGGGCCGAGCTCGCCGGGGATCCCCTTCCGCGCAAGGCTGTCGATCGCGGTTTCGAGCTGCTCGCCGAACCCCGGGATCCCGGCCGCCGCGATCACGTCAACGGGGAGAGCTTCGAGTGCCTCCGAAGCGCCCCCGCCGGGTGCCGTTGCATCGAAGCTGCTGCTGATGTCGACCTCCAGGGTGCGTTCGTGGGGGATCACGCTTGCCGCCAGCGTCGTGCCGGGATCGATCGCGGTCAACGCCAGAAGCCCTAGGGCCTGTGAGCCGAACAGGCTCTGGAATTGTCCGGCCATCCTGCCGAGATCGAGATAGATCTCGGCGAGGCTGCCGTCGGGGGAGTCGGCGACCGCGCCCTCGTAGCGCGCCTCGCCGCTCAACGATTCGTCCTCGGAGGCGTCAACCGCGTCCCGGAAGCCCGCCGCGCTGTCGGCGAAGACGACGAGATCGCCGATCAGGCCGAAGGCCGAGTCCGCGCCGACCTTGAATTCGACCCCTCTGTACGAGCGGCGCTCGGCGGGTTGACGGTCGACGAACCTGCGGGCGGCAGCGCGGTCGGTGCTCTGCAGGATCACTGCCCGGTCACCAGCCCGGAGATCGCGTCGGCGTCTTCCTTCAGCTCGCCGGTCGGCCGGATCGTCCCTTCGGCGAACACCAGCGAGTCCGGAGGCGCGGCGCTGACCGGGTCCGCGGAGCCCGCTCCAGCCTCCCCGCACCCGGTCGCGGACAGGAGGGCGACCGGTGCCACGGCCGCCAGTGCGAGACGCGCGATCACTCGACCGTGACGGTCTTGGCCAGGTTGCGTGGCTGGTCGACGTTGAGGCCGCGGGCTTTGGCGATGTCGTAGGCGAGCAGCTGCAGCGGCAGGATCGCGACGATCGGCTGCAGGATCCAATCGGTGGGTGCGACCTCGATCGTCTGGTCGGCGACCTCGCGGACGCGGTCGTCGCCCGCGGTCGCGATCGCGATCGTCGACGCGCCGCGGGCGCGGACCTCTTCGACGTTGGAGAGGACCTTGTCGAGCACCGGGCTCTCGGTCGCCACGCAGACGACCGGCGTCGACTCGTCTAGCAGCGCAATCGGCCCGTGCTTCATCTCTCCGGCGGCGTATGCATCGGTTGGGATGTAGGAGATCTCCTTCAGCTTCAGTGCCCCCTCGAGGCAGACCGGGAGCCCGATGTGGCGCCCGAGGTAGAGGAAGAAGCCCTGGTCGCTCTGCTTGGCACAGACCTCGCGGACGTGGTCCTCGCAGGCAGCGAGCGTCTCCTCGATCTTCGACGGCAGGTGCTTGAGCTCCGCGATCAGCTCGACGAGGCGCTCCTTGGGGAGCGTCTCGCGGAGCTCGGCGAGGCGGAGGCCGATCAGGTACATCGCCGCCGCCTGGGCGACGAACGTCTTGGTCGCGGCGACGCTGATCTCGAGGCCGGCGCGCGTGAGGAGGACCGCATCGGCGTCGCGGGTCGCCTGGCTGCCGCGGATATTTGTGATCGCGAGCACCCGGGCGCCGCGCTCGCGGGCGAGCCGCATCGCCGCCAGGGTGTCGGCGGTCTCCCCCGACTGGGTTATCCCGATCACCAGGTCGCCGGGGCCGACGACCGGATTGCGGTAGCGGTACTCGGAGGCGATGTCCATCTCGACCGGGACCCGGGCCCACTCCTCGATCGCGTAGCGGCCGACGAGCCCGGCGTGGTAGGAGGTGCCGCAGGCGACGATCACCACCCGCCGCATCTCGCGTAGGAAGGAATCCTCGAGCTCGACCTCGGAGAGGTCGACCCCTTCGTCCCCCGGCAGCCGGCCGGCGATCGTTTCGGCGACCGCGTCGGCCTGTTCGTGGATCTCCTTCAGCATGAAGGTCTCGTAGCCGCCCTTCTCGGCGGCGGTCTCGTCCCAGGAGATCTCCTCGGCCTCGCGCTCGACCGGGTTGCCGTCGGCATCGGTGATGCTGACCCCGGTGGCGTCGATGGTGACGATCTCGTCGTTCTCGATCGCGACCGCACGCCGGGTCTCGGCGAGGAAGGCGGGGATCGCCGAGGCGAGGAAGCTCTCGCCCTCGCCGATGCCGGCGACCAGCGGGCACTCCTTGCGGGCGCCGACCAGCAGGCCCGGCTGGTCGGCGTGCATCGCGACGAAGGCGTAGTGGCCGCGGAGCTCGGCGAACGCCGCCCGGACCGCGGCGGCGAGGTCGCCGTCGAAGTGGCTGGCGATCAGGTGGGCGACGACCTCGGCGTCGGTTTCGGAGCTGAACTCCTGCCCCTCCTCCTCGAGCCGGCGACGCAGCCTGGCGTGGTTCTCGACGATCCCGTTGAGGACGATGTGGACGCGGTCGCTGTCGTCGCTGTGGGGGTGGGCGTTCTCCTCGGTGACCCGGCCGTGGGTCGCCCAACGGGTGTGGGCGACGCCGGTCGTCGCTGGGGGCGCGGCGACCGCGACGCCGCCTCCGCCCTCCCTCTCCATCGCCGCGCGAAGGTTGGCGAGGTTGCCGACCGCGCGAACGCTTTCGACGCGGCCACCCTCGATCACCGAGACGCCGGCAGAGTCATACCCGCGGTACTCGAGCTTCTCGAGACCGGCGACCAGCAGTTCTCGGCAGGGGCGGCCCCCCACGTATCCGACGATTCCGCACATTGGAGGCGATTAAGAGTAGACGGCCGGGGCGGGTATCTAGCCCAGCTCGCGCCTGACGACCGCGGCGAGCCGCTCGCAGATCGCGTCAGCCTCCTCGGGCTCGGGCGCCTCGACCATCACCCGGATGAGCGGCTCGGTGCCCGACGGGCGCAGGAGGATCCTGCCCCTGCCCTCGAGCGGGGCCTCCTCCGCCTTGACCGCGTCCCAGACCGCGGTGGCGCCGTCGAGCGCGTCACGGTCGCCGACCTCGACGTTGACCATCCTCTGCGGCAGCTTCTCCATCGGGATCGTGTCGGCGAGGTCGCCGCCGCCGAGCTCGCGCATCGTCATCAGGGCCGCCGCGATCCCGTCGCCGGTGGCGACGAAGCGGGTGTCGATGATGTGGCCGGACTGCTCACCGCCGAGCGCCCAGCCACGCCGCTGGAGCTCGTCGAGAACGTAGCGGTCGCCGACGGTGGTCACGGCGATCTCGATCCCGGCGTCCGCCATCGCCCGGTGGAACCCGTAATTGCTCATCACGGTGACGACAACGCCGCCGCCCAGCTCCCCGCGCGAGTCGAGGCCGCGGGCAGCGAGTGCGATCAGCTCGTCGCCGTCGTGGGAACGGCCGGTGCCATCGACCGCCAGGACCCGGTCGCCGTCGCCGTCGAAGGCGAATCCGATCGTCGCCTCGGAGTCGGCGATGTGGCTGCGCAGGAGGTCGATCGCGGTCGAGCCGCAGCCGTCGTTGATGTTCTGGCCGTCGGGCTCGACCGCGATCGCCTCAACAGTCGCTCCGAGGCGCTCGAAGATCGCCGGGGCGACCATGTGGGTGGCGCCGTTGGCGCAGTCCAGGGCGACGGTCAGCCCGCTCAGGTCAAGCGGGAACGCGCTCTGCAGCGCCCGCAGGTAGTCCTCCATCGCGCCGTCGAGCTCGCGGACGGCGCCCGGTGCGGTCGAGGTTAGGTCCGCTATGCGGGCATAACCTCGACCGCCGGGATCGAGATGGGCCTCGATCCCGGCCTCGACCTCGTCGCTCAGCTTCGTGCCGCCTGCGGAGAAGAACTTGATCCCGTTGTCGCGATAGGGGTTGTGGGACGCCGACACCACCACCGCGAGGTCGAGGCCGAGGCGCCGGACGAGGATCGCCGCGGCGGGCGTCGGCAGCACCCCTGCGAGAAGCGCTTCACCCCCGCCGGCGGCGACACCGGCGGCGAAGGCGGACTCGAGCATCGGCCCCGACTCGCGGGTGTCCCGCACGATCAGTACCTGCGGTCGGTCGACCTCGAGCGAGGCGACCGCAGCCCGGCCCAGCGACATCGCGAGCTCGGCCGTGAGGAAGGCGCCGACCTCTCCTCGGACCCCGTCGGTCCCGAAGAGCTTGCGCTCCACCGGCAAATGGCCCCCTAGCGCTTGGAGAACTGCGGACGCTTACGGGCCTTCTTGAGACCGGCCTTGCGACGCTCCTTGACCCGGGCGTCGCGCGTGAGGAAGCCACGGCGCTTGAGCTCGCCACGCAGCTCGGGGTCGACCTCGGTCAGCGCCCGGGCGATCCCGTGGCGGACCGCGCCGGCCTGACCGCTGATCCCGCCGCCGTGCACCCTGACCCGGACGTCGACATTGCCCTCGTAGCCGGTCGTCGCCAGCGGCTGTCGGGCCATCGTCTGGTGCAGCGGACGCGGGAAGAACTCCTCGAGCGGGCGCCGGTTGACCACGATCTCGCCGCTGCCGGGCAGCAGGGTGACGCGGGCTATCGCGCTCTTCCGCTTTCCGGTCGCGAGGTAGCGAGCGTCACCCTCGAGCTTGGCCGGAGCGGGGGTCGCGAGCTGGTCCTCGTCGGACTCGCCGGTGAGCTCGGCCTCGCGGCGCGCCCGCTCCTCCTCCTCGGCCTCGCGCCGGGCCTGCTCCTCGGCACTGAGCGGCCGCTCCGGCTCCTCGACCGCGATCGGCTCGAGATCGGCGCCGGGAATGACATCCGCCTTCTTCCCACCACCTTCCGCCCGCGTGCTCCGCTCCGCGTCCGCCGCGGGCGGCTCAGCCTCACCTTGTTCAGGCTCAGAAGCCTCATCGCTCGGCGGCGGAGAATCAGATTGCGACGCCGCCTCGCTTACGTCCTCACCCTGCTCGCCCTCGGTTGCCGCATCCTCAGCGAGAACCTCAGGGGCCACGTCCTCGAACGCCTCGGGCGACTCGTCGCCTTCGCTCGTCGCAGAGGAATCAGACTGCGACTCCTCCTCGCTCGGGCTTTGGGCTTCGCCATCAACCGCCGACTCCTCCGCTTCGCGTCCGGGGTCGGCGGAGGTCTCCTCGGCCGACGTGTCGTCCTGCGGCTCCTCTGAAGTCTCTTCGTTCTGTTTCTCGTCCTCGGCCATCATTTGATCTCCATCGGCTGCGGTTTCTGCGCCGCGTGCGGGTGATCCGGGCCAGCGTAGACCTTGAGCTTCGTCAGCTGGCGGCGGGCAAGCCGGTTGCGGGGGAGCATCCCCTTCACCGCCTTGCGGATCACCTCCTCCGGGCGCCTGTCGAGCATTTCGGCCAGAGTCCGGGACTTGATCCCGCCCGGGTAGCCGCTGTGGCGCCAGTAGCGCTTCTGCTCCAGCTTGTTGCCGGTGACGTGAATCTTCTCGGCGTTGATGACCACCACGAAGTCACCCGTGTCGATGTGCGGCGTGTACGCGGGCTTGCGCTTGCCCCGCAGCGCATTGGCGATCCGGGTCGCCAGACGGCCCAGGGTCTGGCCCTCGGCATCGACGACAAGCCAGTCGCGCTGGCGGTCGGTGGGTGTCGCAACGTAGGTCTTCATCGTGAAAAAACCGCGCGGGCAACCCTGCGCGGCGGAGCAGCATCATAGCCGCACCTCGTTCTATACTGCCGCGCCAGCAGTGCCGAATCCCGCCCGGGCCAGCCGGACGGGAGCGGAGGAACCGCAGGGACCCTTGCAGGTCCCAGGGGCGAATCGGCCGAACAGGTCCGTAGCGCATCTCTTTCAGCGCGAGCCCGACAGCTAACTCCGTAGGCGATCGAAAGAGAGGATGCAGTGGCGCGGAGCGGGACGGGTGCCGAGTTTCGGCCGACCGGATTTGGATTTATCGCCGTCGTGGCGGCGGTCTTCGCATGCCTCGCGGCCCCTGCCGCGGCCGAGACCGGCGGCGCGCCGACCCCCGCCGGAATGGCCCCCGCCCCGCCGACCGCGGCCGGCACCCCGGCCGCCGACGCTCCGAGCGCCGGGAACCTGACCCTCCTCTCGGCCCAGGTCACTCCCCGCAAATCGTTCTACTACGGAATCCGGTTCCCCAGCCTCCGCTACTCGATCGGGAGCGACCAGCCCCAGAACGACCTCCGGATCGACGTCGTCGATGGCGCCGGCGAAGTGATGACCAGCTTCTACCGCAACGACATCGCGCCGGGAGTCGAAGACAGGGTGCGATGGTCGGGCACGACGGTGGCCGGCCGCCCCGCGCCGAATGGCCGCTACACGTTCCGGATCGTCCCCCAGACCGGCGCGCCGGCCCCGCTGCGGGCGCCGCGGCGCGCCCGTTCCTCCGAAGCGCCGCCGATCAGCCTCGGGTTCTCGCTCTACGGCTACGCCTTCCCGCTGCTGGGGTCACACGATTTTGGCGACGCCGCCGCGCGATTCGGAGCCGCCCGCTCCGGCCACACCCACGAGGGCCAGGACATCATGGCGAAGTGCGGGCTGCCGATCGTCGCCGCCCGCGGCGGACGGGTCCAGTACTCGGGCTACCAGGGCGCCGCCGGCAACTACATCGTCATCGACGGCCGCGGGACCAGCTACGACATGGCCTACATGCACATGAGCGAACCCTCGCTGCTGCAGGAAGGGATGACTGTCCGCACCGGCCAGCCGATCGGCATCGTCGGCGAAACCGGCGACGCGGTCGGTTGCCACCTTCACTTCGAGATGTGGGGAGCGCCGGGCTGGTATGAGGGCGGCAGCCCTTTCGACCCGCTCCCCTACCTCGAACGCTGGGACCGCTACAGCTAGGCTCTCCTCCGTAGGCTCAAAATGAGAACGGTTCTCATTCTCTGATAGCGTCGTCTGCCGTGACCTGGGCGGAATCGGCGATACGGCGCCTCGGCGAGGCGGGCTACAGAAGCGGCGGCTCACGCCGCCAGGTGGTCGAGCTGCTCGCCGGCGAACCCTGCGCCGTGACCGCACTAGAGATCGACCGCCGGCTGGAGTCGGTCGGCCGCGCAAGCGTCTACCGCACTCTCGAGCAGCTCGAGCAGCTCCACCTCGTCCAGCGAGTCGAGATCGGCGGCGACGCCGCAGGCTACGAGCGGATCGACGCCGACCTCCACCACCATCACCTCGTCTGCGAGGAGTGCGGGCAGCTGGCGCCGTTCGCGAGCAGGGAGCTCGAGGAGGCGATCGAGGCGATCAGCCGCAGATCGGACTTCGCCGTCGCAGCCCACGACGTCGTCCTCCGCGGAACCTGCCCGCGCTGCAGCGCCGCGGGCGAGCGCTGAGGGTCGCCGATGCCGGCGCTCGCCATCCCCCTCGCCGGCCTGACCGTGGTCGCGACGCTTGTCGGCGGCCAGATCGCGCTGCGGCTCTCCCACACCCTGCCGACGGTGATCGCCCTGACCGGGGGGATCGTCGTCGCGGTGGCGCTCTTCGACGTCCTGCCGGAGGGGATCGAAAACGTCGGCGACACGAGCCGGGCGACGGCGCTTGTCGCGGTCGGTTTCCTCGCCTTCTTCTTCGCCGAGCGGGCCCTGGTGCTCCACCACCGCGACGACCCCGACGAGGCGCGCGCCCACCATCGAGTCGGGGTGTTCGGCGCGCTCGGCCTCTCGGCCCACAGCTTCATCGACGGCCTCGGGATCGGCCTCGCCTTCGGGCTCGACGAGACAACCGGGTTCCTCGTCTTCATCGCGGTGATCAGCCACGACTTCGCGGACGGCCTCAACACGGTCAGCTTCATCCTCAGCCAGTCCGGCGATCGCCGCCAGGCGACGCGGTGGCTGCGGATCGACGCGATCGCGCCGCTTCTGGGGGCGATAGTGGGCTCGCTGGTGACGGTCTCCGACATGACGCTCGGCTACATGCTCTGCCTCTACAGCGGCTTCTTCATCTACATGGGGGCGACCGACCTCCTCCCCGAGGCGCACGCCCATGCTTCCTGGCAGAAAGTCGGGCTGACCGCCTCGGGCTTCGCGCTGATCTTCGGGATCACCCGGCTCGCCGGGGTCTGACCGGAGTCCCCCCGTAGCGCTGCGCCAATGCCAGCGCAACCGCGACCGGGACCGTCGCCGGCAGGGTGTCGAAAACGAAGAAGAGGAGGTCGAAGCCGAGGCCGAGAACGGCGGTGAGGACGGCGGCGATGAGCTGGCGCCGGCGGTCCACGGCGAGCAGGCAGCCCGTGGTCGCGGCGACGAAAACGTCGCCGAACCCCATCTGCGCTGAGCCGAACTGGATCACCTGCAGGCGCGGAAGAATTCCCGGGTGGGCGGCGACCAGGACCCCGTTCGGCCCCTGGAGGATTTCCGCGGCGACGAAGATCGCGTCGATCGTCGCCATCGCGTAGATCCCCCAGCGCAGCCAACGGCCGGGGACCGCCGTGGCGAGCAGCCAACCGAGAGTGACGCAGGCCAGCGAGGAGACCGCCGTGGCCGAGGCCTCGCCGGCGAGCGCCCCCTTCGCCGACCAGGCGAGAGCGAAGAGTGGGATCACGGCCAGGGCCCAGGCCGGTCGGGCGCCGCGGATAAGCCAGCCGAGCGCGACCGCGGCCAGCGGCGGGCAGGCGATCAGCGCCAGGTAGGAGAGAACCTTGGCCGAGTCGGGCGTCAATTCGACCACCCCGATCACGGCGACGATCGAGCCGGCCGGAATCACGGCCCACCATGGGCTGCGCAGTGACCGCGCCCAGCCCCCCGGCAGCGCTCGCGGCAGCGCGACCAGCGCCGCCTGCAGCAGGCTGAGAACTGCTATCGAGACCGGGAATGACGGCATCCCAAGGGGACGTGCCGGGGGTTAGGTACCCATAGTGGCCCCTAAGTCCCGGCACGTCTGGGGAGGGCTACTCCCACTCGATCGTCGAGGGCGGCTTCGAGGAGATATCGAGGGCGACTCGGTTGACACCGCTGATCTCGTTGATGATCCGGTTCGAGGCGCGCTCGAGCAGGTCGTAGGGCAGCCTGGCCCAGTCGGCGGTCATCGCGTCGTCGGATGTCACCGCCCGGATCACGATCGGGTAGGCGTAGGTGCGCCCGTCGCCCTGGACGCCAACCGAGCGGACGACCGGCAGGACGCAGAACGATTGCCAGAGCTGGCGATAGAGCTCGGCGGCGCGGATCTCCTCCTGCAGGACCGCGTCGGCGGCGCGGAGGATGTCGAGCCGTTCCTTCGTCACCTCGCCGCCGACGATCCGGATCGCAAGGCCGGGCCCCGGGAAGGGTTGGCGCCAGACGAGCCGCTCCGACAGGCCGAGCTCGGCGCCGACCGCCCGCACCTCGTCCTTGAACAGCATCCGCAACGGCTCGACGAGCTCGAACTCGAGGTCATCCGGGAGGCCGCCGACGTTGTGGTGCGACTTGATCGTCGCCGCATGGTCGCTGCCGCCGGACTCGATCACGTCCGAGTAGAGGGTCCCCTGCACCAGGTAGCGGGCGTCCTCGAGCTTCGCCGCCTCCTCCTCGAAGACCCGGATGAACTCCTCACCGATGATCTTCCGCTTCCGCTCTGGATCCTCGACCCCGGCCAGGCGCGCCAGGAACCGCTCCTCGGCGTCGACGTGGACCAACGGGATCTCGAACCGCTCGAACGCCTCAACGACCTGCTCGGCCTCGTTCAACCGCATCAGGCCGTGATCGACGAAGACGCAGGTCAGCTTCTCCCCCACCGCCTGGTGGACGAGCAGCGCCGCGACCGAGGAATCGACGCCGCCCGAGAGGCCGCAGATCACCCGGCCCTCGCCGACCTGGGCGCTGATCTTGGCGACCTGCTCGGCGATCACCGACTGCGGCGACCACTGCTTTTCGCAACCCGCGATCTCACGCAGGAAACGGGTCAGGATCTCGGTCCCGTAGGGCGTGTGGACCACCTCGGGGTGGAACTGGATCCCGTAGAGGCCCCGGTCGGGCGCCTCGCAGGCGGCCACCGGCGAGCCCGGGGTCGAGGCGAGGGCCGTGAACCCCTCCGGAGGCTCGTAGACGACGTCACGGTGGCTCATCCAACAGCTCTGCGTCTCGGGCAGGCCGGCGAGGAGCTTGCCGCCGTCATCGCGCAGGGTCAGCTCGGTCCGCCCGAACTCACCCGACTCGGCCCCCTCGACCCGGCCGCCGAGGGTCTGGACCATCGCCTGCATCCCGTAACAGATCCCGAGCATCGGGATCCCGAGATCGAGCAGGTCGGTCGGGAAGGCGGGCGCCCCCGGCTCGTATACCGAGGCGGGGCCACCGGAGAGCACCAGGCCCTTTGGCCGGCGCTCACGGATCGAGTCAACCGAGGCGGTCGCGGGCAGCAGCTCGGCGAAGACCCCGCATTCGCGGATCCGCCTCGCGATCAGCTGCGAGTACTGCCCCCCGAAGTCAAGGACAAGTACCTCCTCGACAGAACCTTCCGCCCGCGTGCTCCGCTTCGCGTCCGCCGCGGGCGGGTTGGCCGGCCCTTGCTCACGGGTGGCGGCTACCTCGCTCACGCGCACACCCTCAGATATTGATGCGCGTTCGCTCGTGCATTAACCCTCGACCGGGTCAATCGTCGGAGACCGCCACTCCTGCCGACACGGCGGCGCGTCCGTTGGAGCCCATTCCGACGGCCTGCTCGGTCTGGAGCTGCTTGCCCTCGCTCTGCAGCGCCGGGGCGACCATCACCTCGGCCCGCTGGAAGGAGCGGATGTCCTCGTAGCCGGTCGTCGCCATCGATGTCTTCAGCGCCCCCATCAGGTTGAAGGTGCCGTCGTTCTCCTGGGCGGGGCCGAGGAGGATCTCCTCCATCGTCCCGTCCTGCTTGGTCGAGACCCGGGTGCCGCGCGGCAGCGAGGGGTGGAAGGTCGCCATCCCCCAGTGGAAGCCCCGCCCCGGGGCCTCCTTGGCGCGGGCCAGCGGCGAGCCGACCATGACCGCGTCGGCACCGACGGCGATCGCCTTCGAGACGTCTCCACCGGTCCGCATGCCGCCGTCGGCGATCACGTTCACGTACTCGCCCGTCTCCAGCATGTGCTGAGCGCGAGCGGCGGCGACGTCGGCGATCGCGGTCGCCTGCGGGACTCCGATCCCGAGCACGCCGCGGGTCGTGCAGGCCGCGCCCGGCCCGACGCCGACCAGCACCCCGACCGCCCCGGTCCTCATCAGGTGGAGGCCGGTCGAGTAGGACGCGCAGCCGCCGACCACGGTCGGCACCGGCACTTCGGAGATGAACTCCTTCAGGTTCAGCGGCTCGACCGTGGTCGAGACGTGTTCGGCCGAGATGACCGTGCCCTGGATGACGAGGATGTCGATCCCGGCCTCGACCGCGATCTCGTAGTGCTCGCGCACCCGCTGCGGCGTCAGCGAGCCACATGCGACCACGCCGCGCTCCTTGATCTCGGCGATCCGCTGCCCGATCAGCTCCGGCTTGACCGGCTCGGCGTAGATCTCCTGCATGATCCGGGTCGCCAGGTGCTTCGGCGCCGCGGCGATCTTCTCGAGCTGCTCCTCGGCGTTCTCGAAGCGGGTCCAGATCCCCTCGAGGTTGAGCACCCCGAGGCCGCCGAGCTGATTGACGAGGGCGGCGGTGTCGGGGCTGACCACCCCGTCCATTGCCGAGGCGACGAGCGGCAGCTCGAAGCGATAAGGGCCGAGCGTCCAGCTGATGTCAATGTCGTCGGGATCGCGGGTGCGGCGCGACGGAACGATCGCGATGTCGTCGAATCCGTAGGCGCGCCTCCCCTTCTTGCCTCGACCGATGTCGATCTCCAATTGGTCCTCCAGGGCGGGGTGGCGTTGAACAGCCAGACTACACTTCCGCGTGGACCTCCAAGTCCTTGACCTCGACCTGATCGATCAGGCGCTCGACCTGGTTGCGATCGACGACGCCAGCGCCGAAATGCTGGGTCGACTCGGCCCCGCAGGCGACCGCGTAGGCAAGGCACTCGCGGGGCTCCATCCCGTCGTAGCGGGCGGCGACATAACCGGCCAGGTAGGCGTCGCCCGAGCCGACCGTCGAGACCGGCTCCAGCGGCCGCGTCCGCCCCTCGATGAAGCAGCGCTCGCCTCCCGTACCGACCGCGGCGACGCAGCCGTCGGGCCTCGTGATCGCGGCTTCCGCGGCCCCCAGACGCAGTAGCTCCGCCACCCCGCTGACGACGTCGTCGCGACCGGAGAACTCCTGCCCGACCAGCTCCTCGGCCTCGAGTTCGTTCGGGGTGACCATCGATGCCCCGGCCCGGATCCCGGCCAGCATCGGCTCGCCGTCGGCATCGAGGATCACCTCGACGCCGCGCTCGCGGAGATCGCCGACGAGCCGGGCGTAGAGGTCCTCGGGGGCCCCCGGAGGCAGCGAGCCGGCGAGCACGCAGAGCCGGGCGCCGCCGGCGAGGTACTTGAGTCGCTCGACGAACCGCTCGACCTCCTCCGGGCTGACCGCCGGGCCACGCTCGTTGATCTCGGACTGTTCGCCGGAGGTCGGGTCGATCACCGCGAGGTTGATCCGGGTCTCGCCGGCGATCGTCGTGAAGTCGGTCAGCACCGCCTCTTTGCGCAGCTGCTCGAGAACCCGGCTCCCGGTCGGTCCGCCGGCGAACCCGGTGGCGATCACGGGCCGGCCGAGGAGGCCGATCGCGCGGGCCACGTTGACCCCTTTTCCACCCGCGACCGTGCGGCTCTCGACCGCCCGGTGGCGGTGGCCGAGCCTGAAGTTCGGTACCGCGACCGTCCTGTCGATTGCGGCGTTGAGGGTGACGGTGAGAATCATCGCGTGCGGCGCCAGAAGAACAGAGCCGCGACCAGTATCGCCGACAGCGCCAGCGCGAGCCAGAGGGCGTTGTCGGCTATGAAGCTGCGGGCCCTGTCGAGCGCGCTCGCCCGCTCGAGGCCGCGCCCGGCGCGGAGCGACACCCTCGCGACCTGCATCCCGGCGAGCGCGACCGTCGCCGTCCCGAGCACCTCGCCGCGATGGATCGGGCCCTCGACCTCCTGCGGAGCCCGAACCGAGAGGACGACACGATGGCCGCGCCGCACGCCGACCTTCACCGTCCGCGACGCCCGCAGCGGCAGGGCGCCGTCCTCGTAGCGGATGTCCGGCCTGGCGAGGACCTGACCGCTGCGGACGGGATGCCGCTTGCGGTAGAGCGAGAAGCCGTAGTCGAGCAGGCGCTGTGTTTCGAGGTCGCGGCCGGACTCGGTCCAGACCCCGAGCACGGCGGAGATCAGCTCGACGCCCTTGCGTTTGCCGGCGCCGACCAGGACGTAGTCGGCGGCGAAGGTGTGGCCCGTCTTGATCCCGTTCGCCCACGGGACCTCGAGCAGGAGGTCGTTGATCGTTTCGATCCGGCGCGGCGGGTGGAGGCTGTGCAGGAGCGCGGTGCGGGAGTCGGCGATCTCGGCGAAGGCCGGGATCTCGAGCAGCCGGCGGCCGAGCACGGTGAGGTCGTAGGCGCTCGAGTAGTTCCCCTTCTCGTCGAGCCCGACCGGGTTGGCGTAATGGGTGTCGGAGAGACCGAGGGCCGCCGCGTGCTGATTCATCTCGCGCACGAAGCGGGCATCGGACCCGGCCGCGGCGAGCGCCAAGTCGTTGGCGGCGTCGTTGCCGCTACGCAGGATCAACCCGTAGATGAGGTCACGGATGCTGACCCGCTGCCCGGGCCGGAGTTCGAGCAGCGACTCGCCGTAGATCGGGTGGTAGGGGGAGGCACGGACGACCTTGTCGAGAGGAAGGTCGTGCAGCGAGGCATAGGCGGTCATCATCTTCGTCGTGCTGGCGATCGGCAGGCGCCTGTGCGCCGCGTGCGAGGCGAGCACGGCGCCGGTGCGGGCATCGATCAGGGCCCAGGCGCGGGCTTCGATCTTCGGCGGGCCGGCGGCCGCGCCGGGCGCCGCCGCGAGGGAGAGCAGCAGCGCCGTCGCGAAGGCGGCGGCGATCAGGCGGCGGGCCGGCACGGTTTACCTGAGCTTCAGCTTTTCGCCGGAGATCAGGATCTGAGGGTCGACGCCCGGGTTGAGCTTCAGGATCTGAGAGACCGGGACTCCGGTTTCGTGCGATATCGAGGTCAGGGTGTCGCCATTCTGGACGACGTAGGCGCCGCGAACCTTCCCGTTTCCGCCCTTCTGCTCTCCCCGGGCCACCCCGCTCTTCCCGGCATGCTTGCCGGAGTCACCGCCGCCGCCGCTGAGCGAGGTCGCGACGACGAACAGCAGGACCGCGATGCCGCAAACGAGTGCGGTCACCGCGATTACGCGAGCGGTTGCAGAGGAGCGCTTGCTCATTTTCAATATTCGCTCTTCGCTCGCGGCGCAAATAGACAGAGATGGATGCTTGCTCGCTCCGGGCTCATTGTCGGAGGACGGGATCCTGATCGGGCAGGGGATCGTATAGCCGCTCAGCGCGGTTTCAGCTGGTCGAAACTTCCCAGACGCCATCGCGAAGGCGCTCGGCGGCGGCGCCCGGGTCGGCATCGCCGGCGATACTCCGCGAGGCGCTGACGAGGCCGGCCGCGGGCCCTGGCGCGAACGCGGCCCCGAGCAGCTCCGGCCGGCCGCCCTGGGCGCCGACCCCCGGCAGCAGGAATACCGCCCGCGGCATCAGTTCACGCAGGCGCGCGATGTGGCCCGGCTCGGTCGCGCCGACGACCGCGCCCATCCCGCTGAGGCCGCCGGTGCCGGCCAGGCGATCGGAGAGCCCGTCGACGAGCTCGGCGAGGCGCTCGTGCAGCGGCGCCTCGGGGGCGGGCAGGTCCTCGATGTCGGCGGCGCCGGGATTGCTGGTGCGGACGAGGGCGAAGACGCCCGCCCCCGCCGCCTCGGCCGCGGTGACGAACGGCTCGAGCGAGTCCCCGCCGAGCAGCGGATTGACCGTGAAGGCGTCGGCGCCGAGGCCCGGCACCGGTCCCCACGGGGTCGGCGTCTCCCCGACCAGCCCCTGCGCGTAGGCCGAGGCGCTGACCGGAACGTCGCCGCGCTTTCCGTCGGCGAGCACGAGCAGGCCGGACGCGCGCGCCGCCTCGCAGACCTCGGCCAGAGCGGACCAGCCCGGCGCCCCGAGGCGCTCGAAGCAGGCGAGCTGGGGCTTGACCGCGACGCAGGCGGGCCCCGCCCGCTCGATCAACGAGCGGCACTCGGCGGCGACCGCCGACGCCGCCATCTCGGCGGCGCCGTCGCCGGTCTCCGGTAAGGCCTCCTCGGAACCCAGCTTCGCCGGGTCCGGGTCGAGGCCGAGGCAGATCTGGCTGCGGCGCTCTTCGACGAGCGCCGCGAGCCGATCCGCAAACGGGATCAGGGCCGCTTCAACCCTTGACCTTGGCCTTCAGCGCCGAGCCGGCGGAGAAGCGGGGGACCTTGCCACCCGGGATCGTGATCCTTTCGCCGGTGCGCGGGTTGACTCCCTGCCTGGGGCCGCGCTCGGCAACGTGGAACTTGCCGAACCCGGTGAAGCTGACCTCACCCCCGCCGGCGAGAGTGTCGGTAATCGTGTCGAGCACCGCGTCGACCGCATCACCCGCGGCCTTCTTACTGCCCACGCGCTCGTCCGCTGCCAGTCGGTCCAGAAATTCAGCCTTTGTCACGTCAAAGCTCCTCCGTCGTCGTTGAGGTCGGCGGCAATCTAACAGCGTGTTCGGCGTTCATGCGCCGCTGGCGCTCAGGAACCGCTGACAGCCATCTCGCCGATCAGCAGCGGCGGGGTGCTGACGGAGCCTCCGAACGGCACCCATCGGGGCTCGGAGCCGGCCCCGAGAACCACGCGCAGCATCGAGACGAGGTCGCTCGCGATCGTGAACTCCCGCAGCGGCTCGGCCAGGGCGCCATCCCTGATCGCCCGGCCCGAGGCGCCGACCGAAAAGACGCCGGTGACCGGATTCACACCCGAGTGAAGCCCGGCGACGTCGCTCACCCAGACGCCGCCGTCGGCCTCGGCCAGCAGCTCATCGAATCCGGTCGCGCCGGCCCCGACGACGAGGTTCGAAGCGGAGACGGAGGGTTGCGACCGGTAGCCGGCGCGGCCGGCGCTGGCGGTTGACTCGGAGCCGCCGCGGCGGGCGGTGTAGGTGTCGTAGAGGTAGGTCTGCAGACGGCCGCCCTCGATCAGCGCGGTGCGGCGGCGGGGTAGGCCCTCGCCGTCGATCGGCGCGGTGGCGAACCCATCGGGATCGAGGCCGTCGTCGTGAAGGACGAAGGCCTCGCCGGCGACCTCCTCCCCCACCCGGCCGGCCAGCGGGGAGCGGCCGCGCTGCACGGCATCGGCCCCGATCGTCGACCCCAGCAGCCCGACGAAGGAGGCGGCGACCGTCGGGTCGAGGACGACCGCGCAGGTACCCGACGCGGGCTTGCCGGCGCCGATCATCGCGGTCGCCCGCTCGGCGCCCTCGCGTCCGATTGCGGCCGGGTCGAGGCCGTTGGGGCCGCGGGCGAGCCCGAACCCGAGCCCGGTCTCGCGCCCGCCGTCTCCCTCGGCCAGCGCCTGCAGGTACGCGTAGCAGCTGGACACCTCGAACTCGCCGCCGGTCCCGGTCGAGGAGGAGATCGCGATCCCCTCGGTGGCGTCGGCATAGACGGCCTGCTCGACGCCGACGATGCGGGGGTCGGCGGCGAGAGCCGCATCCTCGACCGCGAGCGCCAGCTGGGCGGTCCGCTCGGTCGGCCATTCGGCCACCGAGGGGTCGACGAGGCCGTCGGGCGCCGTCGCCGGCCCGGCCGCCTGCGGCGGGCCCGCAAACTCGTCCTCGTCGGCCGCGGCGGCGGCCTCGGCGGCGCGGGCGGCGATCGCGCGGATACCGGCCCCGGAGAGGTCGGTGCCGTATCCGTAGCCGACGCGCCGGCCGATCCAGGCCCGGATTCCGACCCCGCGCCCGGTCGCGGCGGTGAGACTCTCCACCTCGCCGCCATGGACCCGGATCTCACGCGAGGATTCCTCGGAGGCGAACGCCTCGGCGTCGTCGGCGCCTGCCGCAATCGCCTCCTCGACCGCGCGGGCGGCGGTCGCGGCCGGGTCCAGCTCGGTCATGTGTCCGTCCCCCCGACTGTCATCGCGGCGATCCGGACGTGCCCCTGGCCGGTGCCGACCGGGACGCTCTGCCCGCCCTTGCCGCAGATCCCCGTCTTCATCCAGAAGTCGTTGCCGACGGCATCGATCGACTCCAGGGCCTGCAGGCAGTTACCGATCAGGGTCGCGCCTCGGCAGGGGGCGGTGACCTTCCCGCCCTCGATCAGATAGCCCTCGGAGACGCCGAAGACGAAGTCGCCGGTCGCCGGGTCGACCTGGCCGCCGGCGAACGAGACCGCGTAGAAGCCCCTGTCGACCTCGCCGATGATCGCCGCGGGCTCGGCATCGCCCGGAGCGATGTAGGTGTTGGTCATCCGCGGGATCGGCAGGTGCCGGAAGCTCTGGCGGCGCCCATTGCCGGTCGAGGCGACTCCGTCCCGTTCGGCCCGAAGCCGGTCGTAGAGGTAGGAGGTCAGTCGTCCCTCCTCGATCGCCAACGTCTTCTGGGTCGGGGTTCCCTCGTCGTCGATCGCGTCGCTGCCCCACTCGTTCGGCATTTGGCCGTCGTCGTAGGCGCTCAGCAGCGGTTGGGCGACCCGCTCCCCGAGCTTGCCCTCATAGACGCTCGCCCCCTTCTGGATGTGGTCGGCCTCGAGCCCATGGCCGGTCATCTCGTGGAAGAGGACGCCGCCGAAGCCGCCGCCGACGACGACCGGCATCGACCCGGTCGGCGCCGGGCGCGCCTCGAGCAGGGTCAGGGCCTTGCCGGCGGCGCTGGCGGCGATCTCGGCCGGGTCATCGTCGAAGAGCTCGAAGCCCCGCTGGGCGCCGAGCGTCTCGGCGCCGGTCTCGACCCGGTCGCCGCGGCGGGCGACGACCTGGGCGGCGAGCCGGGTTCGGGTCCGGTCGTCACCGCTCAGCAGCCCCGCCGAGTTGGCGACCGCGACCTCGCGCCGCGCCTCGGCGTAGGAGGCGAGCAGCTGTGCGATCTCGCTGCCGGCGGCGCGCCCGCGCTCGTCGAGCTCGCGCAACAGCTCGGCCTTGCGCTCGGCGGGAACATCCTCGGGACGTTGCTCGATCCGGTGCGGTGTCGTTGCCACGGCCTGCAGCGACTGCGGCTCGACCCGCTCGCCGCGAAGCGCGGCGGCGGCCTCATCGGCCGCGCGCTCGAGGTCGGCCGGGTCGAGGCCGTCGACATGGGCGAAATAGGTCGTGCCGCCGCTGATCACCCTGACCCCGGCGCCCTCCTCGGCCCCCGACTGCACCGACTCGATCCGTGACTCGTCGATCGACATCGAGAGCCCCCCGCGGCGTTCGGCGAAGAGCTCGGCGAAATCGCCGCCCGAGGCCAGCGCCCGGGCGAGGACGCGCTCGCCGACTCCCGGCTCGAACAGATCGGGGGCGCCGCTCAAGTGCCCCTCCTCTTCCCCGGCCCCGCGACCTCGATCAAGCGCCCGGCAGCGACGAACAGCTCGCCGGCAGCCTCGGCGTCGGCGGCATGGTCGACCGCGCGGCCACCCGGGTAATAGAGGCGGGCGAAGGGGCGCCGCGAGGCGCGACGGCGGCGCATGTACGCGGCGGCCTCGTCGGCATAGCTGGAGACGCGGTCGAGGAAGACCCTGTGGGGCTTCGGCGGCGTCACGGTCCCCCTCCGCCGGCGGCGAGGTCGCGGAGCAGCGCCCGCATGTCGAAAAGCAGCAGCGAGGCGAGCGCGAAGCGCTCGGTCACGGCGACGGCGGCGAGCCCGGCGTGGCGGAGCGCGAAGACCTCGCCCTGCTCGGTCCCGATGTGGATCTGTTCGGCCGGCTCATCGTCGGCGCGGTCGGCGGCGGCGAACAGCGCGGCGGCGTCCTCGCGCCACCGGTTCGCGTCACCGCTCGCGGCGAGCACCGAGCCGTCCTCGTCGAGAATCGCGGCGCCGCGCATGTCCGGCGACATCTCGTTGAGGAAGGAGAGCGCCTGTTCTGCCTCCTCAGGGGACGCCCGGATCACGTTGTCGGCCACGTCGGCCAAAATACCGATCCGTGAGTGCGGAGCGAGCAAGCGTCAATCTCTGGCAATTCGCGCAGCGAGCGAAGCGCGAGCAGGTGCGATGAGCCTGGCCCGAGCCTCTTGGACCATTGTGGTCGTCGTCTGCGCGATCGCCGCGATCCTCCTCTCGGTCAGCGGATACACCGGCTACGCGGTCACCGTCGCCGCGGTCGGCCTCGCCGCCGGCGTGAACCTGCTGCCGAATCCCTAACCCGAGCGGTAGGGGCCGCCGGGACCGTCCGGCTCGCGGAACGAGGACTCGGGCTCGGCGTGGATCAGGACTTCGGCGCCCGGGAATGCCGACTCGATCGCGGCGCGCATCTCGTGCGAGAGCTCGTGGGCACGCTCGAGGCTTGTTCCCGCCCGATACTGGACGTGGAGGTCGATGTAGCGGCCGGCGCCGGCACGGCGGGCACGCAGCTTGTGGTACCCGGCGACCTCCTCGGTCCGGGCGGCGGCGATCGCCGCCTCGATCCTGTCCATCTCCTCGTCCGGCAACGCTTCGTCGACCAGCACGCCCGATGAGCGGCGGAGGATCCGGACCCCGGCGGTGACGATCGCGACCGCCACGATCAGAGCCGTGATCGAGTCGAAGGCGACGATCCCGGTCACCTCGACCAGCAGGAGGCCGAAGAGGACGCCGAGCGAGGTCAGGGCATCGGCGCGCAGGTGCGCCGCATCTCCTTCGAGCGCCGGCGATTCGTGCTCCCGTGCCTGTTTTGAGAGGACGCTCGAGACCCCGAGGTTGGCGAGCACGGAGAATCCCATCACGGCGATGCCGACGCCCAGCAGTTCGACCTCGGCGCCCTGGACCAGGCGGTGTGTCGACTCGAAGACGATGACCCCGGCCCCGACCAGGATCAGCATTCCCTCGATCGTCGCCGCCAGGCTCTCGACCTTCTGGTGGCCGTAGGGGTGCTCGGCGTCGGCCGGCTCGTCGGCCTTGCGGACGGAGACGAAGGCGACAACGGAGGCGATCAGATCGATCAACGAGTGGACCGCCTCGGTGACGATCGCGATCGAGCCCGTGATCGCCCCCGCGGCCAGCTTGACCGCGATCAGAAGCGAGTTCGAGGCGATCGAGAGCGCCGCCGCCCCGCTCTTGGTGCGGATCATGGCCGCGGCCGCGCCGTCGTGCCGAGGTGCTCGGCAAGCAGCCGCGCGGCGGCCCCCCGGTGGCTGATCTGGTTCTTCTCGGCCTGGCTCAGCTCCGACATCGTCCGCTCGTCGCCCGGACCGGTGGCATCGGGGACGAAGGCGGGGTCGTACCCGAAGCCGCCCTCGCCCCGCGGCTCGCCGATCAGCCTGCCCTCGCAGTGGCCCTCGAAGACGTGCTCGGCCCCATCCTCTTCGACGAGCGCCAGCGCGCAGGTGTAATACGCCTCCCGGCTGCCCCGGGCCCGGGCGACCTCGCGCAGGAGCTTGTCGAGGTTCTCAGCGTCGGTGGCATTCGGCCCGCCGTATCGGGCCGACTGGATTCCGGGCCGGCCATCGAGTGCGACCGCCCCGATCCCGGAATCGTCGGCGACCGCCGCCTTGCCCGTCCCACGATGCGCCGCCCGTGCCTTCTCGAGCGCGATCTCGGCGTAGTCGGCGCCGTCCTCGGGGGGCAGCTCGACCCCCTCCGGCAGCGGCTCCAGCTCGACCCCCGGCAGCAATTCGCTCATCTCGCGCAGCTTGTGCTTATTGCCGGTCGCGAGTATCAACCAGCAACCCGCTCCTGAACCTGGCGCAGCCGCGAGATTCCCATCTCGGCGAGCCCGAGCAGCTCGTCGAGGGAGGCGCGGGAGAGCGGCGTGCGCTCGGCCGTCGCCTGCACCTCGACCAGGCCGCCGTCCCCGGTCATCACCACGTTGGCGTCGACCTCCGCGCTCGAGTCCTCGGAGTAGTCGAGGTCGCAGAGGGCGCGGCCGTCGACCATCCCGACGCTGACCGCCGCGACCGAGCCGTTCAGCGGCATCTCGGCGATCAGCTTCTTGTCAAGCAGCTTCTGGAACGCCAGCCGCAGCGCGACATAGCCGCCGGTGATCGCCGCACAGCGGGTACCGCCGTCCGCTTCGAGAACGTCGCAGTCGACGTAGACGCTCCGTTCGCCCATCGCCTCGAAGTCGACCACGACCCGCAACGAGCGGCCGATCAGCCGCTGGATCTCGACCCCGCGGCCGTCCTGCTTTCCGCGGGAGGCGTCGCGCGACTTCCGCTCGCCGGTCGAGGCCGGCAGCATCGCGTACTCGGCGGTGACCCAGCCCCGGCCCCGGCCCTGCATCCATCTCGGCACCGAATCGTTGACCGAGGCGGTGCAGATCACCCGGGTCCCGCCCTGCGAGATCAGCGCCGAGCCGTCCGCGCTCGCGACGTAGCCGGGATCGATGGTCACCGGGCGGATGTCGGCCGGCGCCCGGTCATAGCTTCGCGATGCGGCCACTCCTCAGACCTCGCGCTTCGCTCGCTGCGCGATGAACCAGATATGCACGCTTGCTCGCTCCGCGCTCATGCGGCGAGTCTTTCACGCGAGCCACCAAGGGTCATTTGAAGCTGACTTTGTCGACCGCCTCCTTGATCTTGTCGACGATCACCCCGGCGAGCTCGGTCCCCTGTTTGCCGTTCAGTCTCTAAAGTAAGGGGGGACCATGCGTCTGGACGGCTATGTCCGCGTCTCGCGAGTCGCCGGTAGAGGAGGCGATTCTTTCATCTCGCCCGGCGAGCAGAAGGAGCGCGTCAGGGCCTGGGCGAAGTCTCAAGGCCACTCGATTGCAAAGTGGCACGAAGACCTAGACCAGCCTGGGTCGAAGGCTGACAGGCCCGGCCTGATCGCGGCGATGAAGCGGATCGAGAGTGGCGCCAGCAAGGGCCTGGTGGTTGCACGTCTGGACCGCTTCGGCCGCTCGGTGCAGGACTCGGCCAATCTGCTCGCCCGAATCCGCGCAGCAGATGGCGTCCTCTGCACGGTCGCCGAGGGGATCGACACCTCCGGCTACATGGGAAAGTTCCTCGCCGACCTCTTCGCGGCGCTCGGCGAGCTGGAGCTGGCTCGCATCCGCGAGAACTGGAATGCCGCGCGCAAGTCGGCGGTTGCGCGCGGCATCCACGTCTCGGGAAAGGTGCCGACGGGATACCTCCGCAACGAGGAGCGCATCCTCGAACCGGATCCGGTGGTGGCGCCGATCATCCATGAGCTGTACGTGCGGCGGGGCGCCGGGGTCTCGTGGGCGCAGCTCGCCCGATTCCTCGAGGGGAAGGGCGTGGTGACGCCCTGGGGCAACGATCACTGGACGGTTGCGAGCGTCGCCTCGATCGTCCGCAATCGCGTCTATCTCGGCGAGGCCCGCGCCGGGAAAATCGTCAATCCCGACGCACACGAGCCGATCGTGACCCTGGCCGAGTGGAACGCAGCGAACAAGGCGCGCGGCGTCGCTCCAGGCCGCTCAGGACGCGGCACGGGGCTTCTGTCGGGTCTTCTGCGCTGCGCCGGGTGCAGCTACGCGATGAAGCCGAAGATGAGCAAGAGTCGGCACGGGAAAGACTTCCTCGAATACGGCTGCAAGCCCGACAAGGCAGGGGGCCGCTGCCCCTCCCCTGCCTCGGTGACCGCCAATGTGATCGAGCCGCTGGTCGTAAACAAGCTCTTTGAGTTCGCGGAGGGAGCGAGCGGGCGCACCGCGCAGGTCGACGGCGCGGACACCGAACTGGCCGAGAGATTGGCCGCTGCCGAAGCGGAGCTTGAAGCGGCACTCGACGGTCGGCTGGCGGACGCTCTGGGCGGACCTGAGTCCGACGCATTCCTACGAACCGTCGAGAAGCGGCATGCCGCCGTCGAAGCACTCAGGGAGGAGCTTGCCGAGGCGCAGACCGAACGGGCGCCGGTCGAGCTGGAAGCCGACCTAGAGAGCGTCTGGGAGGACCTGACCCTGGAAGATCGCCGGCGGCTGCTGCACTCGGTCTTCGATTCGGTCTTCATTTGGAGGACTAGCGGCGGCGGCCGCAACGGCAAGTTCCCGATCGAGCAGCGCTCGCGGCTATTCCTCGCCGGAGAGGGCCCGCCGGTCCCCGTTCGTGGACAGCGGGGGACGATCCGGACACTGTCACGCAACGACACGCAAGACAGCTGACGTTCCACGCATACCGTTTGGCGGATAACTTTGGAGTATGAGCGATTTTTTCGCGCCGCCCGAGCGAACATCAGGCACCCGCATCGAAGTCTCCGCGGTACGCCATGTGGAGTGGATGGGTCCGCCGCGCAGGACCGTGCCGGCTGTCGTACCAAGCGGGCGAATCGTGGCCCGCACCGACGAGGCGGTGATCTCCCTCGCTCACCTGTGGGTCTATCCCGCAGGTTTCGAATGCGAAGTGTCTGTCGACTTGAAGGACGAGTGGAGTCAGTTGGATCCATTCCAATTCGCCCGCGCCCCACGCCCAAACGACGCCGACCAGCCATCACCCGACGTTCTCCGACTCGGCTTTCGATTTGCAGACGGCACAAAGGTCTCCAGCGTGGGAGGAGAGTCGGCCTGGCCAGAGGAGCCCGGCACGACGCCGATCTTCAATGCGAGAGGCGGCAGTCGGAGTGAGGGCCACTCCGATTCGACTTATTGGGTCTGGCCCCTTCCTCCTCCGGGCCCTCTGCAGTTAGTTTGCGAGTGGCCAGCGGCGCAAATACCGCTAACCGAATCGGAGCTTGATGCTTCGGCAATCCTCGATGCGGCGCGCCGCGCCCGAACGCCCTTTCCCGACGATCGCGACTCTCCTCAATGAGTCAGTTCTTCGAGCCACCCGCGATGAGACAGCGGGAGCCTGAACGTGCACCCGAGTGGGCGGGACCGCCCAAGCAGGTCCTGCCCGCGACGGTTCCCGTCGAGCGCGTCGTCGCTGCAAGCACTGAGGCCGCTATCTACCTTGCTTGTCTTTCTGCCTTTCCCACCGGCTTTGAGTTCGAAGTTTTCGCTGTCGCTCGGGATGAGGAGAGCGAACTTGACCCGTTTAGCTTCGATCACCAATACGAAGCCGAGCGAAGTGGTGAGATTCCCTCGGAGCAGTTGCGACTGGGCTGCCTCTTCGCCGATGGCTCCAAGGTCACCAACACAGGCGACGACTTCGACTGGGAGGGCGAGTTCAAATCAGCGCCCGAAACACCCGTGATGAGCGGCGCAGGACGGGGGCGGGGCGAGAATGGTCGGTGGCAAAGCTCGTTCTGGGTCTGGCCTCTTCCGCCGGCAGGCGGGCTGGAGTTCATCTGCGAGTGGCCAGCAGCCGAGATCCCGCTCACTCGGTACGAGCTCGACGGTCAGGCAGTCGTTACGGCCGCGACCGGCGCTCAGAAGCTCTTCCCCGCCGGCCGCTGAAATCCGACTTGGGCCATTCGACCGACCAGTCGCCTCCAAACCGTCTGGAAAGAACATCGGCGAATGTCCGTGAGAACTGCCCTCGGGCCTTTTGCGTTGATGCAGGAGACGTCTCAGTCCTCGCTGCTCTTGCGCTTGGAGGCAGCTGACGCAACGAGATCCGCTTGCCCTGCTTGACCCCGCTCATCGCCGTACTGCCTCGCCGATCGCAATGAAGCCCTCGGCTTTGACCTTGAAGACGGCGCGCTCCACCGCGGTCCGGGTCTGGCCGGGAGCGCAGTGGTAATGGACCTCAGAAACAGGGCCGGCGCCGATCGCCCAACGCCAAGCGCGGATCAGCGCGCAGAGGCGAGCTGGAGTCTTCGGCGTTAGCTCGACCTCGATCGCGATCGTGCCCGCATTGGTGAGGACCGCAAGGTCGGGCCGGTGCAGGCGCGTCTTGCCTTTGCGTTCCCCTAGATCAGCACTGGCGAGCGCCTTGCCGGCGATCTGCTCGGCGAGGACGATCTCGCGCTCAGTGCGAATCCGATCGTGGCCGTGGTGCTCGCCGAGCAGCTGCGCGGTGCTCGCGCAGCGCAGCAGGTGATCGACGGCCCCAGGGCTGATCTGCGCCAGCGGCAGGCCGAGGCCCGCGTAGCGCAAGCCGTCGCGGGTGGCCCGCAAGGTCCCCGGCTGGGTGCGCAGCAGGTCGATGCGCTCCAAGAGGCCGGCGTCGACGCAGGTGCCGACGCGGCGATAGGCGGCGGTGCGCCCGACACCGAGGGCCGCCATCACGTGATCCATAGCGACGAGGCCGTGACGGCCGACGAAGCGGACCAGCTCCTGGTCGCGGTCGCGCGAAGGCGCAGGCTGGTCGAGGGCGAGGGCGATCTCGGAGGCGGGGGGCATCTGTACTCAAGACGAGTCGGGAGGCCGATTCGTCCCTTTGGCAAGGAGGGCCTAAAACGGCGGCCCCAATTTACGGCTCCACCATCGGCCTCCCCTTGGGCGCTCAGCCACCACCCGCTCCGCAATCACGCCCGGCCCCCCAACGCTCTGTCTCAGCCTTCCGCCTCAGCCGCCCTCGACACCACCACTCACTCAACCCCGGCCGCTTCGCCACCGCCCCGCCTCAGTTCCTCAACCGCTCCGCACTACCCGGCACCAACCCCCAGATCCCACTCCGCCCAACCCCCCGCGCCGCTTGCCTACCTTCCGGATCTCGGCACCCGACCACGACCGCTCACCATCTGATGCTTTTCTCCATGGTGAGTGGGCGTGGTCGGGTGCCGAGAGACGCCCTCAACCTTCTCGGCAAGCGGCGCGGGGGTGGAACGCCAATCCATACTCCAGTCCATAGCTAGGTTCACCTTGATGGCAAGGAGACCGGCAAGGCCACAGCGCCGACCTACCCACACAAATAGCGCCTCGCTAGGTCCGGCTGTCAACCCCTGCGAGGTCGGGCGCGAAGCGCCCTTGACAGCCGGCCGCGAGGCGCTTTGATCGCAGGAAGGTCGACAGCCAGGTAGTCAGCCGACGCCGCTGAGGTCGACTGACCCAGAACAGCAGGCTCACCACATGATCGAGGCCGGTGACGCAGCCCGAAATCTGACGTGGAGGCAGGCGTTCTTCTTCGTACCCGTCGCGTTGCCCGTCCAGCACACGTCGATGTCGTAACTGAGCGAGCCGCTGATCTCGTCGTCCCACCGGACACCTCCATTGGCCTTCGTCTGACCGGCACTCCCAAAAAGTCGGTCCGGTCGAGACCCCCAAAGGCCCAGGCCGTACCCCCGGAATGGTGGTCGGCAGCGCCGCGACGAAGAGCAAACGAGCACGAGATGCGACGAAGAGCAGAGCGATAGCCGAAGTCCTTCTCTGTCGTGGCTTGAAGGGTGGCTCCTCGCTAAGCGAGTCCGCGGAGTTGGCCGTGCTTGTATCAGCGTAAGGGCACTGAAAGAACCGATCCGCCTACCTTGATGGGGCGTCGGCGAAATTGGGGGCTCCCTTGTCAGCACACCGGGATCGCCAGCACAGTAGACCTCCAGGCAAAAGGTGCCTTTCGACCCCAGCTCCCACACTGGGCAGCGGGGAGTACATGGCACTCCGCCCGGGGTGCTACCTTCGACGACAGGCATGGAGAAGCAGATCGGCATGGCATATGAGAACGACGTGGCGCTGCCCATCACGCCGCACGGCGGGCGACGCCACGAGTTGGTGATCGAGGACAGCGTCAGATTCGCTGACGGCGCTGTCGTCCAGCACGAGGTCAACAGCCCCCTAGCCTTCGACCAAACGATGCAGCGGCTCTCAAGTGAGCTTCAGGTTGCGGGCTGGGTGGGCGGTCCGGCAGGGTCCAGCGCTGCCATGCTCGCCCACCTGGACCCGCTGATCGTCCTCGCGGGTGGATTCGCGGGGACCGGGATCGCCCTCGGAGCGATCGAGCTTTACCGGCGCTTCAACCGGTAGATCTCTCAACTCCAGTTGGCCGTTCTGCACTGCTGTCCCGACGTCTGCCTCGAAGGGATAGGGTGAACGCTTAGGGGAAGTACCCGCGCAGGCGACCAGGAATGTCTCGCGAAGGGACCAGGGAACAATGGGAGAGAGAGGGAGACCCGAATGACTGAGGTTTTGAACGAGGCCCGCGCAATGATCGAGCGGAGAATCGCTGAGTTGGACCAGGAGCGCAGAAGCCTTGAGGCAGCGCTGAAAGAGCTCGACAAGGGAAGACCGGCGCGGACAGGCAGGAGGCGGCGCTCGGCCCGTAAGACGAAGCCGAAGGCCGGTAAAGGGCAGCGTCGGGAGGAAGTCGTGGCCACAGTGAAAGGCCAGCCCGGAATCACCGCTGCGGAACTCGCGAGGGAGATAGGGGCCAGCCCTTCACAGGTGCATCAGATCCTGAAAGCCCTCCGGAAGGAACGCCTGGTTCGCAAGCGCGGTCCGAAATATTCCGCAGCCTAGTCGGGCGGAGAAGGTGGACAGAAGCGAACGCCCTTTTTGATCCATTCGCCATTGGGCACCGGAGCCCTGGCGCGTCCATGCCGATCGGCGTAGTACCGATCCAGGAAGGAATAGCACTCGGGCAGATAGGCCGGCCCCTGGTAGCCTCCCCTATTGACGTTCCTGTCTAGGTTGAGTATTTCCTTGGTTTCTGCTTCTTCCGGAGGAACGTTCACACACCAGGGATTGACATAGTCGCAGTGTACGCCCCGGACCAGAAATTCGAAGTTCCATGTGAACTTTGATCTTGGCTTCTCACCCTCGGCAGATTCGTGTGTGAAAAATATGCCCTGGTGATCGTTGATATAGGCGGCGGTCCAATACCGACTGTTGTGTTTGAGTAGCTCAGGTCGATAGACACCGTAACTGAGATCCTTTACCTGGCAGGAGTCGGACGCCGCTGTGTCCCAGTAGACACCTGCACTTCCAATATTCGACACCAACTCCGTATTGTCACGCGCATACACCCAAAAATTGTCCTTCTGACTCCTATGGAGGTCGCACGCTCCCTTGATCGGTATGCCCTCAACTTCTGTATCTACCCCTGGATCGTTACCTAGATTGACCAGCTTTATGTCGAACTCGAATGACCACTCCCGGCCATCGAGATAAAACGCCCTTAGAAGAGCCCCGGGACGACCTTGCCAAGTGAAGAATGAGTAGACCGCGCGGGGAGCCTCAAGAACGCTGGTTGCATGTGGTCCCCAGGGGGCTTGGCCCGGATGCGTATCGTTGCGGCCCCAAACCACCGCCGATTCGATGGCATGCCTTGCATAACCGCCGAGAGGGGTGGTTTCGGTGATAGGAGAGCGGAACGCAAAGGGCTCCTGTTCCTGGGCCTCAAGCGGCGGCACAGAGAACGCTTCGAATCGGTCGGCGGCTTCCCCTGGGGCTCCCAGGTCTTCGGCAGGAACGACTCCCCTCAGAGTCACGAGCAGTACCGAGATTTCCGAAGCTTCGGCGTCGTACGCTTCAGCGATCGTTGCCCCAGCTTCGGTCAGGGTTTCGTCATCGGTCATGAATGAGATACCGGCTTCGGATTCGCCAAATGCGGTATCGATCGATACAAGATGGACTTCCGCTTCTTCCAGCAGTTCCATGACTTCTGGAAGCGCAACGGGTGCCGCAAAGCCGAACACCGTATTAGAGGAAGCATGGATACCTTCTGTGACAGGGGACACTGAAGATGATTCGCCGTGTTCATTTTCCGCGACGACGACAACGCGGAGCGCCAGTTCTTCGTCTTCAGTCACAGGTTCGTAAGTTGCTTCAGTCGCACCGGAAATGTTTTCACACGAAAGTGGTTCCAGTTCACAGCGCTGCCACTGATAGCCGTAAGAGATCGTGTCATCGCCAACCCATTCACCTTCTGTGGCGACGAGGTTCCCTCCAACGCGCATTTCACCTGCCGTGTCTGGCCGCACGACCAAGCGTGGTTTGCCGGTTGTTTCCGATGGCTGTATCGGGCCAAAGGGATCGGATTCTTCGGCTTGAGGAACTTCGAAGGCATTTTCGCCCGTCACGAGCACCTGAATCCAAGAGGCGGTATCGCTCGCCGTGAGCGTGTAGGTGCTACCCGTGGCTTCACTGATCGGTTCACAGATAACGTCACAGCGGAACCATTCGTATTCAGAGTCGATTTCGGGCGACCCTCTGAGAGCTTCGACGTTGACCGATAGGGTTTCCCCCTGAATCGGTTCACCTTCGATCACCGGCGCGTTGAACCAGCGGGCGATCGATTCTTCGATGATGCTCCCTGCGCCGGATTCTTTGATCGTGCTGCCTGCTTCATTTGTGGCCGTGACCTTGAGCCGTAGCGTCTTCCATTCTTCTTCTTCACCCGGAAGGTCTGCTTCGCCAGGAACGTATTCCTCGCCGGTAGCGCCTTCAATGTTTGCGCAGGATTTGCCTTCTGCATTGCAGCGCCGCCATTGGTAGGTGAAGCTGATGTCGCCCCCGCCAGACCATTCGCCATGATGGGCGTGCAGCGGATAGTCCTCTCCTTCACCGTTGTCGCCCCGCATTTCGACTGGGTCTTCGGGGTCCATGACGGGAACAGTCTGCAAGGCGTGTTCCATGTCGTAACCGACTTTCGCGAGCCCGAGGCCAGTCTTCCACACCTGGACCTCATCGATCAGACCCGTAAAGCCATGTTCTTCATCTTCGGAGTTGCCGACGAAAAACGACATCAGGCCTTCTTCGGATTCGGTTGTGGGCACCTGTTCCATGCCTTCAAGCGTTCCGTTTACATAGAGCCTGAGTGTGTGGTCGGAGAGCGATAGCGCGAGATGGCTCCATTCCCCTTCGGGCAGTGGTTCTGACGCTTCGAAGGAAACGGTTTCCAGTTCTGCTTCATCTTCAAAGTAGACCTGTGCTTCGGGAACGTTCGGGGTGGAGCCAGCCGCCAGCAAGGCGAACCCAACTTCTTCTTCTTCTAGGCCAGCCGCTCTGCTGATGACGGCGGCATTTTCCTGTTCGCCTTCCGGCTTGACCCATGCCTCGGCACCGAAGTCTTCGGGAGAGTCATCGAACGAGGTGCCTTCGACTTCGAGGTAGCCTTCACCGTCGAAGGCAGCGGCATCGAAATATTTGCCCGAGGTTGACCATTCGGCGCCTTCATTGATGCCCACTTCGTCGCCAGTCTGGGCGACTACGGCTGATTCAGTGTCTACATCGAGCCCTAGCTGGAGCACCGGGTCTGGATAGCTGGCCTCAATCGGCGCAAGCGCTGAGTCATCGAGGCTGCCGATCGTGGTCGCGTAGTCCACGATACTGACCCGTCCAATGTCGCCGTCGAAGAAGTGCCCGCTGTCGTCTTTCCCGATAAATATTGGTTCGGTGCCCTCGGTGAATCCAGGCCCTTCATGGCATTCTTCTTCTGGTTCTTCCGGTTCTTCGCCTTCTTCACAGATTTCGCCTGGGACGACTTCTTCTTCTGCAACGAGTTCTTTATCGACGTACAGCGACAGAAATTCGCCGTCGTAGGTCAGAGCGACGTAGTGCCATTTCCCTGTAGATAGCGCGCTGGATGCCGTCGCCTGAGCTTCGGGTTCTTCGAAGATCGAGCCCGATGGGACGCCGGCCCCACTCCCGCCTGCATATAGGGCATAGCCCGAGTGTTTGCCAGCAGGGCGGAAGACCAGGGGAGAGTTTTTGACTTTGGTGTCGGGCTTTACCCATAGGCCGACAGCGAAGCCCGGTTCCTCTTCTTCGCCATAGGCTCGGGGCGCATACGGGATTTCGAAGTAGTCATTGATCCCGTCGAAGGAGTAGATGTCATAGGCTTCCCATTCCGGACCAACCAGTCCGTGGGTCGCACCGTGGTTGACCGCGTCATTCAGTTCGGCGTTGTCGAAAATGAGCGGCGCGTATGGCGAGGGAGTCAAGTTGAGGCGAGCGTTCATCGCCTCGCTCTCCTCAGGATTCACGACAGCGATGCCGATACTCGCAAGAACTAAGGATGCAAGCAGGCATGCGTAAACACGGACAGCGGGACGGGACTGGATCGCCATATCGGCCTCCTCCTCGATTGCCGAGCGCGAACGTACCACGGCTCATTGCGATGTCAAGAAGAGTTGGACTATCCTAGTTAGCCGAATGGTTAGCCCAAGCAATAGTCAGGATGACAACAAAGGGAAGGCGGTGTTGCGACGCCTAAAGCCGTATCGCTGGACGATCCTTGCCAGCTTCCTACTTGCCGTGATCATCGGCAGCTTCGCCTACTACGGCCTCAGCAAACCGTTCTACTGCACCCTGGAGTCGTACGGCGGCATCAAAGGCGATACCGAGTCCAAGCGGTGGAACGAATTCAACGTGTTTTCGAATCACGAAGAGTTCTTGGGTGGCTTTCCGCCTCGGAGTCGCTGCACGGTCTATGGCGCGCGAGAAGGGAAGCGGGGTCGATACGGCCCGACAGAGGTTGTGTCCAGCAAGGAGTATCCGTCCAACACGGAATACCTGTGGCGTCTGCTCCTGGTGCTCTCGCCGATCTTGATCCAGCTGATCTTTCGGCTGGTTCGAGGAGGGGTGAGGCGAGTTCGGCCCCAGGCCCGCGACGCAAAAGGACCCCGGCGTGAGCCGGGGTCCTAGGTCACATCCCTTCCCACTGCCAGACAGCTTGCACAGGTGCATTCCCGCTCTTCATCTCAGCCCTCGCTTGGCCGGTTTCGTACCTGCGCTCAAAATATGCGAGTCAAGTAGCCAACCGATTTCTGGGTCTCTGCTCGTAAGGTACGACTGGTCCTCGTGAACTATGCAATGACTTTCGAGGCCAAAGAGCAGGACTAGAGATCGGCCCTGCTTGTGGAGCTAGACGCCCGCGCGAGCAGAGCCCAGACGACCAGGGAGAGGCCCAAGATCAGGAGCGCGACGGGCGAAGGAGATGACGCTGCTGCTGGCCGCGACCACAACATGCGCTGGGAGCAGGACGCGGATCACGCCGGGGCCGAAGAGTAGTGTCCCGTCTTATTCAAATAACTATTGAAGCCTTTCATCGCGGCGACCATCCCGACCATCAGCAGCGAGACGAGAAGGATCAGGCCGACGTACTCGACCGTCCCCTGGCCCCGCCCCCCCTCGGCGAGGGCCCGTATCGCGTGCACCCTCCGTGCGATCGCGGCGTGCGCCCTGCCCATCAACGTGTAGATCATCGAAACCTCCTCTTCGCTGGTTTCGGCGATGGTCGGGCGGCTCGCGTCACCGATCCAGACCCGGATGTGCCAACTCGCGAACCGGGCAGTGAAAGTCCCGTGGCCCCTGCGAGGACGACGCCTGCGGTTACCCTCAGCGTCCGATGCGGGTCCTCGTCGTGACCAACCTCATGCCCGACGCCGCGGCTCCGCAGCGCGGGCGCTGGGTCCTCGATCAGGTCGACGAGATCCGCCGCGCCGGGATCGAGGTCGAGCTGTTCGGCTTCCCACCCGGGCGGGGCAGCTACATACCGGCCAGCCGACGCCTGCGCCGCCTCCTGCGAGGCGAGAGCTTCGACCTCGTCCACGCCCACTACGGGCTCGCCGGCTGGTGCGCCCGCCTCGCCGGCGCCAGCCCCCTCGTGGTCACCTTCCACGGCACCGACGTCCGCCACCACCTCGTCGGGCCGCTGTCGCGGCGGCTCGCCTGGCGGGCCGACCTCGTCGCCGCGGTTTCCCGGGCTCTGTTCTCTGAAGAGCAGGGGCGGCCCGGGCTGCCCGACGTCCCCGGCTCCGCGGTCCTGCCCTGCGGGCCGGCCCTCGGCCGCTTCCGCCCGGTACCGCGCGCGGAGGCGAGGCGTGAACTGGACCTCGACCCCGTCGGCCGCTTCCTTCTCTTCCCGGCCAACCCGGCCCGGCCCGAGAAGCGCGCCGATCGCGCCAACGAGCTCGCGGAGGCGGCCGGCGCCGAGCTCCTGACCGGCGGCTCGATCGAGCCCGAGCAGATGCCGCTCTGGATCAACGCCGCGAACGCGGTCCTCGTCACCTCCGACAACGAGGGCTTCGGGATGGTCTGCATCGAGGCCCTGGCCTGCGACGTCCCGGTCCTCTCGACCCCGGTCGGGATCGCCCCCTTCGCGCTCGACGGAGTCGCCGGAACCCTCTGCGCCCCGTTCGAGATCGATCTCTGGCGCGAGCGCCTCGCGCCCAACCTCGAGGCTGCCGACCCGCGCGTCGAGGGCGCGCGCAGGGCGGCCTCGCTGTCGTCGGCGCGGATGGCCGAGCGGACGATCGTCGCCTACCGCTCGGTGCTGGGCGACACGTAATAGATTGAAACCGTGAGCGCGGGAGCGACCGAGCGTGCATATCTGATTTTTCGCGAGGAAGCGACGCGCGAAGCATGATGAGCGACCAGTCGGGCGGCGAGAGCCTCAGCGCCAAGGCAGAGGAGGCCGAGCGCCAGCTACAGGAGGCGAGCGAGGCCGCCGAGGCCGCGCGCGAGCGGACGACGGCGGAGATCAGGTCGCTCGAAGCAGACCTCGAGAGTCAGCGGCTCCGCGCCCAGGAGGAGCTCGAGAAGGCGCGCTCGGATCACGCGGAGGAGATGGAGCGGCTGCGAGCCACCAATCAGGAGGAGATCCAGCGCGAGCGCGAGGCCAAGGAGAGGGCGATCGCCGCGGCCGAGAGCCGACTGGCGGAGATCGAGTCCCAGGCTGAGGCGGCGGAGAAACGGGTCGAGGAGGCCCAGAGGAAGGGAGCGTCAGCGGCTGCGTCCGCGTCCGTCGCCGACGTCGAGGCGCGCGCCCGCGAAGGCGCGGCGGCATGGCTGCGGGGCCAGATCGAGGCGATCCGCGAGGAGGCGAGGCGGAAATAGCGCCCGGCCGCGAGTTCGACGTGGCCGTGGTGGGCGGTGGCGCCGCTGGACTCTGGTCCGCGATCTGCGCCGCCGAGGCGGGAGCCGAGGTCTGCGTCATCTCCCGCACCCCGCTCTCGCAGAGCGCCAGCTACTGGGCTCAGGGTGGGCTGGCGGCGGCACTCGAGCCCGGCGACTCCCCGGCGCGCCACGCTGCGGACACGATCGCGGCCGGCCGTGGTTGCTGCCGCCCGGCGGCGGTCGAGGCGCTCGTCGAGGAGGCGCCCGGCGTCGTTCATGAGCTGCGCGAGCGCGGGGTCGAGTTCGACCTCGACCCCGACGGGGGCCTGGCCCTGGGGCTCGAGGGCGGACACACCAGGCGACGCATCGTCCACGCAGGCGGAAGCCAGACCGGCCACGAGATCACCTCGAAGCTGGCGGCGATGGTCTCGGCCGAGGCGCGGATCGAGGTGCGCGAGATGACTTCGGTCCTCGCCCTCTGGAGCGACGGCACGCGCTGTCACGGAGTCCTGACCCACCCCGAGCCGGTTGCGGCGAGGGCGACCGTGCTGGCGACCGGCGGGGCCGCCGCGCTCTGGCGGCGGACGACCAACCCGCGCGGCGCGATCGGCGCCGGCCCGGTGATGGCATCGATGGCGGGCGCCGAGCTGGCCGACCTCGAGTTCTGCCAATTCCACCCGACCGCCCTGGCACTCCCCGGCGCCGAGTTCGACGGCGAGCTGATCACCGAGGCGGTCCGCGGCGAGGGAGCGACCCTGCTGGACGCCTCGGGCCGGCGCTTCACCGACGAGCTCGCGCCCCGCGATGCCGTCACCGCGGCGATCCTCGACCGGATCGCGGCCGACGGCGGGCAGAGCGTCCGCCTCGACCTCCGGGGGCTCGAGCCATCCCGGTTCCCGAACGTGTTCCGGTCGTTGTCGGAGGCCGGCCTCTCGCCCGAGAGCGAGCCCGTCCCGGTCGCGCCGGCCGCCCACTACACGATGGGCGGGATCGCGACCGACCTCGACGGGCGCTCGACGCTGCACGGTCTGTTCGCTGTCGGCGAGTGCTCGTGCACCGGCCTGCACGGAGCCAACCGACTTGCATCGAACTCACTCAGCGAGTGCTTCGTCTTCGGTGGCCGCGCCGGGCGCGCGGCCGCAGTCGAGGTATTCGACGGGGCCCGCCCGCCGATCCCCGAGCGCCGCTTCGAGCCGCCAAAGGAGGAGACCCGGGACGCCGTCTGGGAACTCGCCGGACCGGTGCGGCGCCCGGAGTTGCTGCACCGTCTGCTCGCGGACCCCTACCCACTCGCGGCCGCGATCGCCGCCGCCGCGCTCGAGCGCGAGGAGTCGCGGGGAGGCCACCTGCGGGCCGACTTCCCCAACCTCGACCCGGCGCTCGACGGCGTCCACATCATCGTCGGCCCCGACCGCTCGACCCGTCGCGAGACCTGGCGCTGAGGGCGATCGCATGCTGCTCGGAGTCGACGTCGGGGGAACTTTCACCGACGCGGTCCTGATCGACGGCGAGCAGATCCGGACCGCGAAGGTCCCGACCACACCCGGGGATCAATCGGTCGGGGTGATCGCCGCGGTCGAGGAGGTGCTGGGCGATTCACCGGGGGCCGAGGTCGAGGTCTTCGCCCATGGGATGACGGTCGGGACCAATGCTCTGCTCGAGGAACGCGGCGCTCGCACCGCGCTGATCGCCACCAAGGGCTTCTCCGACCTGCTCGAGATCGGCCGCCAGGACCGTCCCGAGCTCTACCGGCTCTGCACACCGAAGCCGAAACCGCTGGTCGAGCCCGAGATGCGATTCGAGGCGAGCGAGAGAGTCGGCCCCGACGGCGTCGTCGAGCCGCTGGCCGAGGAGGAGCCTCGGCGCCTGGCCGAGCTGGTCCGCGAGAGCGGCGCCGAGTCGGTCGCCGTCTGCCTGCTCTTCTCCTACCTCGACCCCTCCCACGAGCGGCGGATCGCCGAGCACCTCCGCAGCGAGATCCCGGGCATCCACGTCTCCGCTTCGCACGAGGTCCTGCCCAGGCTGCGCGAGTTCGAGCGCTGCTCGACGACCGCGATCGACGCCTACCTCTCCCCCCTCCTCGGCCGCTATCTGAGGTCCCTTACCGAGGCCGCCGAGGCGGCGGCGCTCCCGGCGCCGCTGGTGATGCAGTCCTCAGGCGGTGTCGCCGAGGCGTCCGATGCGGCCCAGGCCGGCGCCTGGAGCGTCCTCTCGGGACCGGCCGGGGGTGCGGTCGGGGCGGGGCTGATCGCCCGCGCCGGCGGCGACGGGGACGCGATCGGCGTCGACATGGGGGGCACCTCCTGCGACGTCTGCGTCGTCGAAGGCGGCCGCGTCAGGCGCACCGACTCCCGCGAGGTGGAGGGGCGGGTGGTCCAGCTGCCGATGATCGACGTCCACACGGTCGGCGCCGGCGGCGGCTCGATCGGGTGGCGCGACGCCGGCGGGGCGCTCCGCGTCGGGCCGCGCTCGGCCGGGGCCGACCCGGGGCCCGCCTGCTACGGGCGCGGCGGGACCGAGCCGACCGTGACCGACGCCAACCTCCTGCTCGGCGTCCTCGCCCCGGACTCGACCCTGGCCGGCGGGGTCGCGCTCGACGCCAGTGCCGCGGGCAGGGCGGTTGCGGAGTTGGCCACACCGCTGGGCCTCGGGCAACTGGAGACCGCAGAAGGAATCGTCCGCATCGCCAACCAGGAGATGGTCCGGGCGCTCCGGGTCGTCACCGTCGAGCGCGGCGTCGACCCTCGCCGCTTCGCCCTGCTGCCGTTCGGCGGCGCCGGGCCGATGCACGCGGCGGCGATCGCGGCCGAGCTCGAGATCGGCCGGATCCTCTGTCCGCGGGCGGGTGGGGTGCTCTCGGCGCTCGGCCTCTGCGCCTCGGACCGGCGCCGCGACACGACGCTGACGGTGATGCTGAGCGGCGGCGACCTGACGGCCGAGCGGATCGCCTCCGAGGTCGAGTCGCTGGTCGGCGATCTCGGCGCAAAGCTCGAGGGCGCCGAGCCGGAGATCGTCTACGAGATGCGATATGCCGGCCAGGCGTTCGAGCTGCCGGTCGCGGGCGACGCCCGGCCCGATCCCGCCGAGCTGGCCGAGCGCTTCGAGCGCGTGCACGAGGAGCGCTACGGACACCGCGACCCCGATGGCGAGGTCGTCCTCGTCCACATCCGGCTCGCGATGGTCGCTCCCGGCCCGCAGCCCACACCGGCCGCCGCCCCGGGCGACGACCTGGTTGAGAGCAGCCGCGAGATCCGATTCGACGGCGAGTGGCTGCGGACGCCGGTACTGCGCGGCGAGCCGGCAGCGGGGCTCGAGGCGGACGGACCGGTCGTGTTCGAGCTGCCCGAGGCGACGTTCGTCGTTCCCCCGCGGTGGTCGGCGCGGATCGAGGAGACCGGGACGATCCGGGCCGAGGTTGGTCGATGAGCGGACTCGACCCGATCACGCTGCAGGTGATGATCGGCGGCCTCCGCGCCGCCTGCGAGGAGATGGGCGCGACCCTGATCCGCTCCGCATACTCGGCCAACATCAAGGAGCGACAGGACTGCTCGACCGCGCTCTTCGACGCCGCCGGCGAGCTGGTGATGCAGGCCGAGCACATCCCGGTCCACCTCGGCTCGATGCCCGATGCCGTGGCCGCCGTCCTCGACCTTGACCAGCGCCCCGGCGAGGGCTGGATCCTCAACGACCCCTACCGCGGCGGCACCCACCTCCCCGACATCACGATCATCTCGCCGGTGTTCGTCGGCGGGGGCCTGATCGGCTTCGCCGCCTGCCGAGCCCACCACGCCGACGTCGGCGGCCCGACTCCGGCGGGGATGCCGGTGTCCTCGACCCGCCTCGAGGAGGAGGGGGTCGTGATCCCGCCGATGCCGGCCGGCATGCACGAGCTGCGCGAGATCGCCGCCCAGATGCGGTTCCCCGAGCAGCGCCTCGCCGACCTCCGCGCCCAGCGAGCGGCGAACCGGGTCGGAGGCGAGCGCCTTGCCGAGCTCGCGCAGCGCCACGGCCTCGACCGGCTCCGCGCCGGGATGACGGAGATCCTCGCCTACGCCGAGCGGCGCACCCGCGCCGCGATCGCCGACCTCCCCGACGGGACCCACCGCGCCGAGGACGTGCTCGAGAACGACGCCGGTGGCGATTGCCGCGACCTCACGCTCAGGGTCGAGGCGACGATCTCCGGCGAGTCCCTGACGCTCGACTTCGCCGGCACCGACCCACAGGTCGAGGGCAACCTCAACTGCCCGCTCTCGGTGACCAAGTCCGCCGCCTACTTCGCGGTCAGGGTGCTGACCGACCCCGACGCGCCGCCGTCCGCCGGCGCCTACCGCCCGATCGAGGTCCGGGCGCCCGAGGGCTGCCTGCTGAACGCCCGCCACCCGGCGGCGGTCGCCGCCGGCAACGTCGAGACCTCGAGCCGGGTGGCGGACCTCGTGATCAGCGTCCTCGGCGGCGCCCGCGAGGTACCCGCCCAGGGGCAGGGGACGATGAACAACCTGACGCTCGCCAACGACGACTTCGCCTACTACGAGACGATCGGCGGCGGCCAGGGCGCCTGCCCGGACGCCGACGGGCCAAGCGCCATCCACGTCGCGATGTCGAACACGCTGAACACCCCGACCGAGGCGCTGGAGACCGAATTCCCGCTTCGAGTCCGCGAGCTGGCGGTCCGTCGCGGCAGTGGCGGCGACGGGCGCCACCGGGGCGGTGACGGCATCGTCCGCGAGCTCGAGGCCCTCGCCCCGATGCGGTTCACGCTGATCACCGAGCGCCGCCGGCACCCGCCCCGCGGGCGCGGCGGCGGCACCGATGGGGCGACCGGTCGCAACCTCCTCAACGGCGCCGAGCTGCCGGGAAAGGCCGAGGGTGACATCGGTCACGGAGACCGGCTGCGGATCGAAACCCCAGGCGGCGGCGGAAGTTCTTAACGAAAGATCGATTTGGCGATCTCGGGGTCCTGGTCTAGAATGCCGGGCCTTGGACGGGGCTTGCGCCTGGACAGGATCCGGGGTTTGCCGTCCTCCCCAGTCGCCGACTTATTCGACTTCTCAGGTACTGAATCAAATGCCGATCGCTTTAAAGGAATGGGCCGTGACGGTCCGCGCGCTCGCCGAGGGCGAGCAGCTGCTGACCCTTCGCAAGGGCGGGATCCGCGAGGAGAACAAGCACTTCGAGCTCGAGCATGAGCGGTTCTTCCTCTACCCGACCTTCGACCACCAGCGGAACAACCTCGTCCGCGAGTCGCACCACCCCGAGCTGCGGCGAGCCCTCGAGGAGGGCGTCTGGCCCGACGAGGAACCACCGCCGAGGGCGCTGCTCCAGGACGGCGGCATCCCGCAGCCCGACAGGGTTCGCCTGCGCTGCTGGGCCGAGGTGACCGACCACTTCACGGTCAACAACCCCCGCATCGTCGACGAGCTCTCCCCCTTCTACGTCTGGACCCCGGACTACGCCGAGAAGCGGCTGAACTGGAAGCGGCGCCACCCGCTCCACATCCTGCTGCTGCGGGTCCACCGGATCCCGCGACCGGTCACGGTCCGCGTCCGCGACGAGTACCACGGCTGCCACTCCTGGGTCGAGATCGACCGCGAGCTGCCCTTCGAGGGCACGCCGGTGATGGCCGACGAAGAGTACGAGCGGGCCCGGCAGGAGATCCGCTCGGCCTGCGCCGAGCGCGAGCCCGCGCTCGTCTAGCACTGAGTACGCAAAGCCACGCGGGATCCGCAGGCTAGGCTGACTCAGATGCCGTGGGTCGAGACACATTCGCTGAGCTTCACGGCGCGCCATGACAGTGGCGACACCGCATTCGCCGAGGGGACGCTCGACCGGATGGAGGAACTTCGGCTGCGGCTTGAGGACCGCTTTGCGGTCGTGCCGGGCGAAGTCACGGTCGTCGTCCACACCAACCCCGCGCTGCTGGCGATGGCGCACCCGTTCCTGCCGGCCGCCCGCTGGTCCGCCGCCCCCGCCGGCAGGCGCTACCTCGCCGGCTGGGCGATGTCGAGCGAGCTCCACGTCCTCAACGATCTCCACATGGAACGGCGCGCCGCGGGCGAGGACTCGCGCGAAGCGCTTCGCGGCACCGCCGAGCGGCTCTACGCGCAGCTGGTGATCGCCGCCAACAACCCCGACCTGCCGCCCTCCTGGACGCCGCGCCGGTTCCTGCGCTACCTCGGCTGGGCCTGGCTGGTCGAGGGCGCCGCCCAGTACTTCTCGCGCCAGGTCGGCCTCTATCGGGCCGCGGTGATCCGCCGCATCCGCGAGAGCGCGAGGCCCTCCTTCCCCCCATCGCGGCGCGACGCGGTGATCCTCGGCGGCACGATCTTCGACCTGCTCGAGACCGAGCGCGGTCCCGAGGCCTGCGAGCGACTGGCGATGGAGCTGATGCCGGGCGGGAGCCGCCCGACCCTCGAAGCCGCATTCGATGCCCGCGCCGCCGAGATCGAGGACGCCTGGCGGGACCACCTGCGAGCGATCGCCAGGCCCGCCCCCGGCTAGGGGTCGGTTTTCCGCCCGCTACTCGGTTCCGGGCGCCCCCTCGAGTACCTCGCGAGCCTGGTCGGCGATCTCGTCGGCGACCAGGACTTCGCGGGGGCCGGCGGCGAGGAAGTCCGGCACGTCGAAGCCCGCCGCCCGCCGCAACATGCTCGGGATCCCGTGCTCGGACAGCAGGCCCTGGATCATTTCCGCCTCGGCCTGCTGCTGGGCGTAGGCGACCTTCACCAGCTTTCGCTTATCCGACATCCAGCTCCACCTCCTCGATTCTCCCGTCCCGGATCCAGAAGCCCTTCACCTCGGGGGAGTCAGGGTCGGCGAGCGAGGCGATCAGGTAGACGGCGTCGGGCCAGCCAGCGAGGTTGACGTCGGTCTGCGAAGGGTAGGCCGCCGACTTGGTGTGTGAGTGGTAGATGCCGACCAGCTCCTCCCCCGCCGCTTCGATCGTCTGCATCAGCCGGAACTGCTCCCTGGCGTCGATCGAGTAGCGCAGCGGGCTCGCCTCGGCGTTCTCGGCCCGGTACACCGTCCGCGCCTCGCCATCGCCGCCACCGACCATCCCGCAGCACTCGTTCGGCAGGTCATCGCGCGCGTGGGCGACGATCTGGTCGACCAGGCTCTGGGGGATTCGCATCGCGGCGAGGCTAGCGGACCGTTCTACCACCAGACGGTGGAGTCCAGGTTCTCGATCTCCTCGATCGGCTTGGTGTAGACGCCGGAGGAGAGGTACTTCCAGCCGTCGTCGGGAATCAGGAAGACGACGTTGCCGCCGTCGAGCTCGCCGGCGATCCGGACCGCGATCGCGGCGATCGCCCCCGCCGAGACACCGGCGAAGATGCCTTCCTCGTCGAGCAGCCGCCTGGTCCAGACGACCGCGTCGCGGTTGGAGACCATGATCTTGCGGTCGATCAGTGAGAGGTCGATGATCGGCGGGATGAAACCGTCGTCGAGGGAGCGGAGCCCGTGCACCATCTCGCCCTGCATCGGCTCGGCGGCGACGACCAGGGTGTCGGGATTGTGCTCCTTCAGCCGCCGCCCGTTCCCCATCAGGGTGCCGCCGGTCCCGAGGCCGCCGACGAACGCCGCGACCTCGTCGAGCTCTTCGAGGATCTCGACCGCCGTGCCCTCGTAGTGGGCGCGCGGGTTGGCCTCGTTGCCGTACTGGTAGGGCATGTAGTACTGCGGGTCGTCGACCATCTCGAGCGCGACGGCGACGGCCCCGTTCGACCCCTTGGAGCCCTCCGAGTAGACGATCTCCGCTCCGTACATCTCGAGCAGCTGCGTCCGCTCGGCGGTGACGTTGTCGGGCATCACCACCTTCAGCGGGTAGCCCTTGCGGCGGCAGATCATCGCCAGCGAGATGCCTGTGTTGCCGGAGGTCGGCTCGAGGATCGTCTTGCCAGGCTCGATCAGCCCGTCGCCCTCGGCCGTCTCGATCATCGATCTGGCGACCCTGTCCTTGACCGAGCCGGTCGGATTGCGGCCCTCGAGTTTCGCGAAGATCCGAACCTCCGGCTTCGGCGAGAGGCGCGGGAGCTCGACCAGCGGGGTGTTGCCGATCGACTCGACGATGTCGCTGTAGCGTCCCCCGCAGGGTCGGTTGAGTAGCTCGTCGCGCGCCATCGAATCCCTTACTTCAAAAAGTATAGCCGCGGATAGTGGGGCCATCGCATTGCCCCCGGACACCGGAAAAGGGTATTTTCGCCACGTCCCGCCGACTCACCGAACGGAGGCAGTCCCTGATGGGCAGAACCCGGCTAACCGCATTGATACTCGCGCTCACTGTGTCCGCAGTGGCGATTTTCGCCGCCGGATGCGGCGGCAGCGACAGCACCACCGGGGAAGGCGGCGGCGGCGAAAAGCTGACCGTCGGCTCCGACGTCCCCTACCCGCCGTTCGAGGAATTCGGCCAGTCCAAGTCCGAATTCAGGGGCTTTGACGTCGAACTGATGGAAGCGATCGGCGAAAAGATCGGCCGCGAAGTCGAATTCCAGGACACCTCGTTTCCGACGATCTTCCGCGACCTCGCGCAGGGTAAGTTCGAAATGGTCGCTTCGGCGACGACGATCACCGACGAACGCGAGGAATCGGTCGACTTCACAAATCCGTATTACCTGCCGTCGGCACAGTCGATCGTCGTCGCCAAAGGAACCTCTGGCCTGAACTCAGCCAAAGACCTGGAGGGGAAGATAGTCGCCGTACAGCAGGGAACGACTGGGGAGGAATACGTCGAAGAAGAAATCGACACCAAGGAACTGCGCACTTATCCGCAGGGACCGGACACCTTCCCGGCGCTCAAGGCGGGAACGGTCGACGCCGTCGTGATCGACCGGCCGGTGGCCGAAAGAGCCGTCGAACAAGAAAGTGAAATCGAAATTTCCGGAGGGATCGAAACGGAAGAAGAATATGGATTCGTGGTCCAGCAGGGCGACGACGAACTCCGGGAAGATCTCAACCAGGGACTGGAAGAAGTCATCGACAACGGGGAATACGCGACGATTTACAAGAAGTGGTTCAGCAAAGCGCCGTCGCCGGAAATCTACAGAGCGGCAGCGCACGAACCGAGCTGACGGCGGGCCCCGAGGGCTGCCGCGAAAGACAGCAGATTCGAAAGGGGCGCCAACGAGGCGCCCCTTTTGTTGTGAACTGGGCAGCACTGGCTCAACACGAGGAGGGACGCGATGAACGAGATCATCAACCAGTACTTCGACGTCTCGCAGATGTCGAAGAACTTCGACGAGGTCCTCCATGGGTTCGTGATCACGCTCGAACTCTCGGTGATAGCCGGCGCGCTGGCCCTGCTCTGGGGCCTGATCCTGTCGCTGCTGCGACAGCTGCCGGGCAAAGCGCTGGCACCCGTCCGCTTCCTGACTATCGCCTACATCGACGTCTTCCGCGGCATCCCGCTGTTGATGGTCATCCTGCTGATCTCGGGCAGCCTCGCCTTCCTTCCCCTCCCCGAGTTCTTCACGATCCCGCACTGGTTCGGCAAACCCGACTCGTTCTGGTACGGCGTGATGGCCCTCACCATCACCTACGGCGCCTACATGGCAGAGGTCTACAGGGCAGGGATCGAAGCGGTGCCCGGCGGCCAGATGGAAGCGGCGCGCTCGCTCGGGATGAGCCACCGCCAGGCGATGCGAAACGTGATTGTCCCCCAGGCAATCCGCAAAGTGTTCGCGCCCCTGCTGAACGACTTCATCGCGCTGATGAAGGACACGACCCTAGTCGGTGTGATCGCACTGAACGAGGTAGCCCTCGTCGGCAGGGACATCCAGAGCAAGGCCTTCAACAGCTCGGCCCTTACCCTCGGCGCGATCATGTTCCTGATCGTCACGCTCCCCCTCGCGCGCCTCGTCGACAGGCTGATCTTGCGCGAGCAGAGCCGCTTCAGCCGGGGGGCTCCCCGCGTCGAGGCGCTGTAATGGGGGCAATGCCCGAATCGGCGATCACGCCCGCTGGCGGCGGCCCCCAGTACGACGGCGCGCTGCTGCAGCTGGCGGGGATCCACAAACGCTTCGGCGATCTCGAGGTGCTGAAGGGCATCGACCTCGAGGTGAGTAAGGGCGAAGTTGTCTGCGTTATCGGCCCGAGCGGCTCGGGCAAGAGCACGCTGCTGCGCTGTATTAACTTGCTCGAGCCACCGGAGGAGGGCGAGGTCTTCCTCGAGGGGCACGGCGTCTGCAAGGGCCCCGGCTCGGGAGGCGGCGAGTCCGGCTGGGAGGTCGACTTCCTCCGGCAGAGGGTCGGGATGGTGTTTCAACAGTTCAACCTGTTCCCCCACCGCACCGCACTGCAGAACGTGACGATGGCGCCGGAAAAGGCACTCCGCCGCCCGAAGCAGGAGGCGCGGGCAAAGGGAGCGGCGCTGCTCGAACGGGTCGGCCTCGCCGACAAGGTCGATCAGTACCCCGAACGCCTGTCCGGCGGTCAGCAGCAGCGGGTCGCGATCGCCCGCGCGCTGGCTATGGACCCGCACCTGATGCTCTTTGACGAGGTGACCAGCGCCCTCGACCCGGAGCTCGTCAAAGAGGTCCTCGACGTGATGCGGGAGCTGGTCGGCGAGGGGATGACGATGATCGTCGTCACCCACGAGATGGGGTTTGCCAACGATGTCGGCGACAGGATCGTCTTCATGGACGACGGTCAGATAGTCGAGCAGGGCCCACCGTCACGAGTGCTCGACGAACCGCGCGAGGAGCGCACCAAGCGCTTTCTCGGGCTTGTGCTCGAACACTAGGCGGGCTAGCGGCCGCCGGCCATCGCCGGCAGGATCACGACCGTGTCGGCCTCGGCGACGGCGGTCTCGAGGCCGTCCAGCACCCGCACGTCCTCGTCATTGAGGTAGACGTTGACGTAGCGGTTGAGATCGCCGTCGGGGCCGAACAGCTGCTGCTCGGTATCGGGGTGCTCGCCGGTCAGCGCCCGCAGGACCTCGCCGACGTTAGACCCGGCCGCGTCGACCTCTGACGCGCCACCGGTCTGCCGCCGCAGGACGGGAGGAATTCGCACCGTTGCCATTTCAACTCGAACCTACCGGGTTCAGCCGGCGCAGAAGGCCTCGTAGTCGGGGAACTTGCCGAGCTCCGAGTCGGCCAATTCAGCCGGCGCGTTCGGACCGCAAATAGGGCAGTCGGGATCACGACGGACCTTGAGCTCGGTGAAACGGGTGCCGAGGGCCTCGTAGAGGAGCAGGCGGCCGATCAGCGGCTCGCCGACGCCGAGCACCAGCTTGATCACCTCGTTGGCCTGCAGCGTCCCCATCGTCCCGGCCATCACGCCGAGGACGCCGTTGGCGGAGCAGCTCGGGGCCAGCTCGGCCGGCGGCGGGGTCGGGTAGAGGCAGCGGTAGCAGGGGCCCTCGAAGGGGACGAAGGTCGAGATCTGGCCGTCGAAGCTGAGGATCGACGCTGAGACGACCGGCTTGCGCAGCCGCACCGAGGCGTCGTTGAGGAGGTACCGGGTCGGGAAGTTGTCGGCACCGTCGACGATCACGTCGTAGTCCTCGATCAACTCGATGATGTTGCCGGCGTCGAGCCGGAGGTTGTGCTCGACGACGTCGACGTCGGGGTTCAGCGCCTCGATCGTCTTCCGCGCCGAGGAGGTCTTCGACTCACCGATCCGTTCGGTGTTGTGGATCACCTGGCGCTGCAGGTTCGAGGCGTCGACGACATCGTCGTCGACGAGGCCGAGGGTGCCGATACCGGCGGCGGCGAGGTAGAGCGCGGTCGGGGCGCCGAGCCCGCCGGCGCCGATCAGGAGGACCTTGGCGTTCAGCAGCTTGATCTGGCCGTCGACGCCGACCTCGGGAAGAAGGGTATGGCGCGAGTAGCGGTCGCGCTGCTCGGGGGTCATCCCGGTGGCGGCGACGACCGGCAGCCCCTGCTCCTGCCAGGCGAGGATGCCACCTGCCATCGAGGCGACGTCCTCGTAGCCGAGCTCCTGGAGCCGCTCGGCGGCCTTGAAGGAGCGATTGCCGCTGCGGCAGTAGAGGATCGTCCGCGCCGACTTGTCGGGGGCGGCCTCGCCGATCTCGTCGGCGAGCAGGCCGGGCGGGATGAGCTTGCCGCCCTCGAGGTGGGCCTCCTGGTACTCATGGGGCTCGCGGGTGTCGATCAGGACGACGTCGCCGCCCTCGATCTCCGCCGCCGCCTCGAACGGCTCTATCTCCTCGATCTGCTGCTTTGTCTGCGCACTGGTCGTCATGTCGTCAAATCCCCGAATCCCGATCGGCTTTTACTTCAATAAGTATAGCGCCCGGTTCTCAGCCGTGGATCGGCTGCCAGCCGATGCCGTAAGCATTGGCCACGTGGCTCCTGATCGTCCGTTTGTCGGAGCCGTCGGCGGCCATGACGACGACGTCGAAGTCCTTGCGGTTCCTGAAGGCTTCCAGCGCCGCTATCCGTCGCCCATCCGGCGAATAGGTCGGCTGGATCAGGATTCCGCTTCGACTCAGCACGCGGCGTCGGCTGCCGTTGATTCGGGTCGAGACCAGGTCCGCGCCGCGCGAAAAGACAAGCCTTCCCCCATTTGGGGAGAACTCCGGCTGGGCCTCGCTCCTGCTGCCGCTACTGAAATGGGCGCCCAGCTGCCTCTGCCCGCTGCCGTCCGGCTGCATCAGCCAGACGCTTGGTGGGCCGGTCCGCTCGCTGACGAAGGCGATCACGTTCCCGCGCGGGGACCAGACCGGGTCGCGGTCGTTGCCTTCTTCGGTTGTGAGCTGGGTCAGGCCATTGCCGTCGAGGCCGATCGAGAAGATGTCGTAGCCGCCCGGGGTGATCCTGGCAAACGCGATCTTCCTGCCGTCGGGAGAGAAGGTCGGATTTGTGTCCTTCTCCGACCCGCTCGTCACCGGGCGCAGGCCGGCGCCGTCGGCGCCGACGACGTAGATGTCGTCGTCGAGCTCGAAGGCGATGGCGGCGCCGTCGGGGGAGTAGACGGGCTCACCCTGGGCGAAGACGCTGGCCTGTGGGGCTGTCAGGATCGTCCGCAGGCCCTTCCCCCCGGGGGTCATCGTCTGGATCCGGTACTTGTGCGAGCCGGGGAGCCCCGACGCAAGGGCGATCTTCCCCGACCGGCCCGGGAAGCTCGCCTCCGTCCCGGAGGCGAGCAGGCCGATCAGGGCGCCGGCCATCGTCGCTGCGAGGAGCAACCGCCTCACAGCGCCCACGATACCGCCGCGATGCCCGCCTAACCGAGGGACGGGCGCATCTGGCGCAGGCGCCGGACGCGCTCCTCGATCGGCGGGTGGGTCGAGAACAGCTTCGAGATCCCGCCGCCCGAGAAGGGCTTGACGATGTAGAGCGGCTCGGCGGCCTGGTTCACCTTCATCGGGATCGCCTGCGCTCCCTGCTCGAGCCGCAGCAGGGCGCTTGCCAGCGACTCCGGGTTGCCGCAGATCTCGGCGCCGCCGGCGTCGGCGGCGTACTCGCGCTGGCGCGAGATCGAGAGCTGGATGATCGAGGCCGCGATCGGGGCCAGCAGGACCAGCGCCAGCGAGGCGACCAGACCGAGCGGTGAGCTGTCGTCGTTGCCGAACCACAACAGCATGTAGGCGATGTAGGTGATCGCGCCGCCGATCGCGGCGGCAACCGACTGGATCAGGATGTCGCGGTGCTGCACGTGCGCGAGCTCGTGCGCGAGGACGCCGCGCAGCTCGTCCTCGGAGAGGAGTTTGGTGATTCCCTGCGTCACCGCGACCGCCGCGTGCTTGGGGTTGCGCCCGGTCGCGAAGGCGTTCGGCTGCTCCTGGGGAATGATGTAGAGGCGCGGCATCGGCAGGCCGGCGCGGGTCGTGAGTTCGCGGACGATCTGATAGATCCGCGGCGCTTCTGACTCATCGAGCGGCTTGGCGCCGCTCATTTTCAGCGCCAGTTTGTCGCTGAAGAAATATGAACCGAGGTTGAGCAGGAGGCCGATGAAGAGGAAGGTGAGGGCCGTTTCCGGCCCGCCGATCAGGGCGCCGATCACGACAAGCAGGCCGGTCAGCGAGGCCAGAAGGATCGTCGTGCGGATCGTTGCGCCGAAGGTGGACTGCTTGGTGGTGGTCATCGCTTTCGCTCCCGGTCGGATTGAGTGCCGCAGAAGTATTGCCGGGCAGCTCGGAATCGCCAATGGGTGGCAACCCCTATTCACCCACCCTGGGCTGCTCAGGCGGGATCGGCGGCTCTACGCTAGCCCGATGCGATCGAGGAGCCACCGCTGAGCACCGTCGCGATCATCGTGCTCGCCGTCGTCGCGGTGGCGCTCGCTGCCGCCCTCGTCGCCCAGCGTCGCCGCTTCGCGCCGCTCGAGGACCTGATCGAGGAGATGGAGAAGGTCGATCTGAGCCGGCCGGGGCCCGTGCTGCCGGCCTCGATCGACGGCGTCGGCGAGACCGAGGAGGTCGAGCGCCTCGAGCTCGCCTTCCTGCGGATGATGAACCGGCTCGAGGCCGAGCGCCGACGCGCCGGGTCCGCCGCCCTCCGCGCTCAGGAGGAGGAGCGGGCGCGGGTCGCCCGCGACCTCCACGACGAGGTGAACCAGTCGCTGACCGGGCTGCTTCTGCGGCTCGAGGCGGTCCGGGAGGTCGCGCCGCCGGAGCTCGCCGCCGAGGTCGACGAGACCAAGGCGCTCGCCAACAAAGCGATGCGGGAGCTGCTCGCCCTCGCCCGCCAACTGCGTCCGACGGCGCTCGACGACCTCGGCCTCACCGCGGCGATCGCGGGCCAGGTCGAGCAGGTCGCGCGCCCCGGCCTCGAGGCGGCGCTCGAGGCCGACGGAGACTTCTCCAACCTTGACGGCGACGTGCAGCTGGTTGTCTACAGGGTCGCCCAGGAGGCCCTGTCCAACGCCGCTCGCCACAGCGATGCCGAGCGGATCGACGTCCGCCTGCGGCGATCGGCGGACGGAGTCGAGCTCGAGGTCGCCGACGACGGCCGCGGCTTCGCCTTCGCCCAGTCCGAGCGGGGCCTGGGCATCGGCGGGATGCGTGAGCGGGCGCTGCTGATCGGCGCCGAGCTGACGATCGAGTCGCGGCCCGACCAGGGAACCACCGTTCACCTCTCGGTCAGTGACTGACCCAGAGGCCGAGTTTGCGTCCACCGTCGAATTGGGGCGGTATTCGCAAGGTCGGCTCAGCCGATCGCCCTCGAGTTGGGACACTGGCGACTGATGCGCGTGCTGATCGCCGATGACCATGGGATCGTCCGCTCCGGATTGCGGCTGCTGCTCGAACGCCAGCCCGATATCGAGGTGATCGGCGAGGCGGCCGACGGGGCGGAGGCACGCGAGCTGGCGATCCGCGAGCGACCCGATCTCGCGATCCTCGACGTGCGGATGCCGAAGCTGACCGGCCTGCAGGCGACGCGGGAGATCCGCGAGCAGGCGCCCGAGGTCGCGGTCCTGATCCTCTCGATGCACGATGACGAGCGCTACCTATTCGAGGCGCTGAAGGCCGGCGCCTCCGGCTACGTCCTCAAGGCCCAGGCCGACACCGACCTGCTGGCGGCGATCCGGGCGGTCGAGCGCGACGAGCCGTTCCTGACCCCCGAGGCGCAGCGGGCGCTGATCAAGGACGTGCTCGAGCGGGGCTCAGCTGGCGAGGAGGACCTGACTCCGCGCGAGGAGGAGATTGTCAAGCTCGTCGCCGAGGCGAACACGACCAAGGAGATCGCCGCGATCCTCCATCTCTCCGAGAAGACGGTCGAGAATCACCGTGCAAACGCGATGCGGAAGCTCGGGATGCGCGACCGGGTGGAGCTCGTCCGCTACGCGATCCGGCGAGGCCTGATCGAGCCCTGAGCCGACGAACCCGATTTACTTGACTGAGGTTCCGGATGCCAGCCACCGGAAATTTCAGCGATAGGCGCTGGCAGGCGCTGATCCTGCTCTGCTCGGCCCAGTTCGTCGTCGTCCTCGACGCCTCGATCGTCAACGTCGCCCTGCCCTCGATCGGCCGTGCGCTCGACTTCTCCCAGGAAAACCTGCCCTGGGTCGTCAACGCCTACGTGCTCACATTCGGCGGGTTCCTCCTGCTCGGAGGCCGCATCGCCGATCTGCTCGGCCGCCGGCGCGTCTTCATGGCCGGCCTGATGCTGGTCGCGGTCGCCTCGCTGGCCGCCGGCTTCGCCTCGACCGAGGGTCAGCTGATCGCGGCCCGTGCCGCGCAGGGGCTGGGGGCCGCGATCATCTCGCCGGCCGCGCTCTCGATCGTGACCACCACCTTCAGCGACGGGGCCGAGCGCAACAAGGCGCTGGGAGTGTGGGGCGCGGTCGCCGGCTCCGGCGGCGCTGCCGGGGTCCTGCTCGGCGGCATCCTCACCGACGGCCTCGGCTGGGAGTGGGTGCTCTGGGTCAACGTCCCGGTCAGCCTGATCGCCTTTGCCCTCTCGCCGAGGCTGATCGCCGAAAGCCGCTCCGAAGTCGAGACCCGTGCCTTCGACGTCGCCGGCGCGGTCACCGTCACCGCCGCGCTCTCGATCCTCGTCTACGCGCTGGTCGATGCCAACAGCGCCGGCTGGGGGTCGTTTCAGACGATCGGCCTGATCGCGCTCTCGGTGGCGCTGATGGCGGCGTTTATCGCGATCGAGCTGCGATCGGCGAAACCGCTGGTCCCGTGCTCGATCTTCCGCATCCGAACCCTCACCGGCGCCAACGTCGTCGGGCTCCTGGTCGGCGCCTCGCTGTTCTCGATGTTCTTCTTCATCACCCTCTACATGCAGCAGGTGCTCGGCTACAGCCCGATCCACGCCGGCCTCTCCTACCTGCCGCTGGCGCTGGTGATCATGGCCTCGGCCGGGATCGCCTCCCAGCTGGTGACGAAAGTCGGCTACAAGCCGGTCCTCGCGATTGGAATGCTGTTCATCCTCGTCGGGCTGCTCTGGTTCAGCCAGGTGTCGGTCGGGGGCGGCTTCACGACCGACATCCTCGGCCCCTCGCTGCTCGCCGCCGCCGGCCTCGGCTTCGCGTTCGTGACGACGACGATCGCCGCCGTCTCCGGGGTCGAGGAAAACGAGGCGGGGCTGGCGAGCGGCCTGATCAACACCTCGCAGCAGATCGGTGGCGCACTGGGGCTCGCGGTGCTCTCGACCATCGCCACCTCGCGCACCGACGACGTGATGTCGACCGGGAGCTCGAGCCTCGTCAACGGCCTCACCGAGGGATTCCAGGCGGCGTTCATCGGCGGCGCCCTCTTCGCGCTGGCCGGCTTCGTCCTGACCCTGGTCCTGATCCACGGCAGCGACAGCCGCGCCCACGTGGCGCTCGGGAATGAGGCGAGCGCCGAGGGCGCGTCGGCATAACCGACTGCTTCAGTAGGATTTCGGATAGATGTTGTTCTCGACCAAAGCCGAGTACGGCGTTCGCCTGATGGTCGAGCTCGGACGCCAGCCGAGCGCGGCGCCGATCTCGCTCAGCGCAGTCGCCGAGGCCGAGCGGCTTCCGCTCTCCTACCTCGAGCACCTGGTCGCCCGGCTGCGCAAGTCCGGTCTCGTCACCTCGACCCGGGGCGCACACGGCGGATACCGCCTCGCGATGCCCGCCGGGGAGATCACCCTCGACGTCGTGGTCGAGGCGCTCGAAGGCCAGATCGCGCCGATGGAGTGCTTCCACGAGACCCCGGAGGGCAAGGTCCTCTGCTCGCACGAAAGCGACGGCGACCACGCCTGTGCGACGAAGCTCCTCTGGACCCGTGTCCAGGGCGGCGTCACCAAGGCGCTCGCCGGCACCACGCTGGCCGAGCTGGTCGAATTCTCCGGCGGCGTGCCCGGCCAGGTGGAGCGCCCGGCGCCCGTCGGCAGCGCCGCCTGACCCAGACAAACCGAACGGAGACGAATTGGCTGAGCTTGAGATACGCAACCTGCACGTGAGCGCCGAGGGCAAGGAGATCCTCCGCGGGCTCAACCTCGACGTCGAGAAGGGCAAGGTCCATGCCCTGATGGGCCCGAACGGCTCCGGCAAGTCGACGCTCGCCAACGCGATCATGGGCCACCCGGCCTTCGAGGTGACCGAGGGAAGCGTCACCTTCAATGGCGAGGACGTAACCGACGCGAGCCCGGACGAGCGCTCGCGTGCCGGCCTTTTCATGGCGTTCCAGTACCCGGTCGCGATCCCCGGCGTCTCGGTGAGCAAGTACCTGCGGATGATCCTCAACGCCCAGCGCGAGGCGCGGGGCGAGGCCGAGATCAAGATAAAAGACTTCGCGAAGATCGCCCAGGAGGCGATGGAGCTCGCCAACATCCCGAAAGACTTCTCCAGCCGCTACCTGAATGACGGCTTCTCGGGCGGTGAGAAGAAGCGGATGGAGTTGCTGCAGCTGGCGCTGCTGCGGCCCGAGATCGCGGTGCTCGACGAGACCGACTCCGGCCTCGACATCGATGCGCTGCGGACCGTCGCCGAGGGCGTGAACAAGTTCACCGGCCCCGACATGGGGGTGCTGATCATCACCCACTACCAGCGAATCCTCCACCTGGTGAAGCCGGACTTCGTCCACGTCATGTTCGAGGGGCGGATCGTCAAGGAAGGCGGCCCGGAGCTGGTCGAACAGCTCGAGGAGAAGGGCTACGGCTGGATCGCCGAGGAGGTAGAGGCGGCGAGCCTGAGCGGAGGGAGCATCGCAGTCTGATGATCTGCGACCGGAGCTCGGGCGAAGCACTTGTGGGGGGTCATCTCTCATGACCGTCCGGGCCCCGGCTTTACCGATCGACAAGGTCCGCGCCTCGTTCCCGGCGCTGGAGCGGGAGGTGAACGGCGTCCCGGTCGCCTACCTCGACAGCGGTGCCAGCGCCCAGCGGGTGCTGGCCTCGATCCAGGCCGTCGACCGCTACGAGCGCAGACAGCATTCGAACGTCCACCGCGGCTCGCACACGATGTCGGCCGAGGCGACCGCGGCCTACGAGGGGGCGCGGGCGACCGTCGCCGACCACGTCGGCGCCGCCGACCGGCGCGAGGTCGTCTTCGTCCGCAACGCGACCGAGGCGATCAATCTGGTCGCCCGGGCATGGGGTGACGCCAACGTCGGCGAGGGCGACCGGATCGTCCTCACCGAGATGGAGCACCACTCCAACATCGTCCCCTGGCAGCAGCTCGCCGAGCGAGTCGGCGCCGAGATCGACTGGGTCCCGGTCGGCGACGACGGCCTGCTCGAGATGGGCGCCCTCGTGGAGATGCTCGAACGCGGCCCAAAGCTGGTCGCGGTAGCGCACATCTCCAACGTCCTCGGGACCGAGAACCCGATCGCCGAGATCTCCCGCCTCGCCCACGATGCCGGCGCGCTGGTCCTGGCCGACGGCGCCCAGGCGGCGCCGAAGCTTCCCCTGGATGTCGGCGCACTCGGGGTCGACTTCTACGCGATCACCGGCCACAAGCTCTACGCCCCGACCGGGATCGGTGCCCTCTGGGCGCGACTCGACCTGCTGCGAGCGATGCCGCCCTTCCTCGGCGGCGGCTCGATGATCCGCAAGGTAACCAAGGAGGAGACGACCTATGCCGACCCGCCCGCGCGCTTCGAGGCGGGGACGCCGGCGATCGCCCAGGCGATCGGAATGGCCTCGGCGCTGCGCTGGCTCGACAGCCTGGGAATGGACGCCGTGATCGAGCACGAGCGCGAGATCACCGACTATGCGCTGCTGAAGCTGTCAGAGGTCGAGGGCCTGCGGGTCTTCGGACCGCCCCGCGGCCCCGACCGCGCCGGGCCGGTCTCATTCGAGCTCGATGGCATCCACGCCCACGACGTCTCCGAGATCCTCGACCGCCACGGCGTAGCCGTCCGCGCCGGTCACCACTGCGCGCAGCCGCTGATGGACCGCCTCGGGGTCGCCGCGACGGCCCGCGCCAGCTTCGCCGTCCACACGATCCCCGAGGAGATCGACCGCCTGGTCGAGGGCCTCGAGGACGCGCGACGAGTCTTCGGGCTCTAGCGGCGGCGTCAGGGGGCGGGAGCGCCGGCCGGCGGTGTGCCCGGCGGCGGCTGGGGGGCCCAGCTCGTGCGGCCGTCGCCGCTGATCGGGATCGGCGGCCCGCCGGTCGCCGCGGTCCCGAGCGAGACGTCGGCGACGGCCTTGACGCGAGAGAGGATCTCGCGGACGTCGCTCTTCGTCCCCTGGATCCCGTAGGGATGGAAGTCGGTCGTCAGGCCCGTCGCATCGATTTCGGCGGCGTCGGCCAGGTAGAGCGAACGGGGCATGTGGAACCCCTGGGTGACGATGACGGCGCTGCGAACGCCGAAGATGCTCCGCGCCCGCTGCATCGTGTCCCAGGTGTCGAACCCGGCGTGGTCCTCGAAGACGTCCTGCGGGGGCACGCCGTGGTTGACGAGGGAGCGGCGCATCGTCCCCGGCTCGTCGAAGGCCCAGGCGTGGCGATCTCCGGAGACGAGGATCTTGTCGACCTTGCCGGCCCGCCAGAGGCCGAGGGCGCCGCGGACCCTGTCGGCAAGCATCGTGCTCATCTTCCCGTCGGGCCGCACCGCCGCCCCGGGGACAATCGCGACCTGTGTGTGGGGAACGTCCCGAACGTCGGCGGTCGCCTCACCGTCGGAGCTGAACACGATGTAGGCGTTCGCAGCCCCGATGACGACGATGCCGGCGGCACCGAAAGCAAGGGCCGTCCTGGTCAGGCGCGGCCAGCGCCGGGCCGGGTACGTCAACTGCCTCCAGAGTCCCCGCATCGGCGCCAAGTTACCGACGATCTACGCTTCTCGCCATGGATATCCCTGACGCCGGCTTCGAGACTGAGGAAGCCGAGTATCGAGACCGGGTGACTCACAGACGCTGGATCAGTGCCGCGTTCCTGCTCTTTCTTTTCGCCGGGGTGCCCGGGATCGCCTTCCTTCTGATGGAAGCGTTCTTTTAGGGCACCCCTGCCGCTGCGCTAGCCTCGAAAGCATGGACGAGCTGTACCGAGAGCAGATCCTCGAGCACTACAAGCGGCCGCACAACTTCGGCCGGCTCGACGAGCCAGACCTCGAGTACGAGGACAACAACCCGTTCTGCGGCGACGAGCAGCACGTGACGATCCGCCTCGACGAGGGCGGTCGGGTCGCCGAGGTCGCGTTCGAGGGCCAGGGCTGCGCGATCTCCACCGCCGCCACCTCGCTGCTGACCGATGAGCTGGCCGGGAAGACCCGCGAGGAGGTCCTGCGACTGCCGAAGGAGTTCGTCCTCGACCTGCTCGGGATCGAGATCTCGGCGACGCGGATGAAGTGCGCGATGCTCGGTCTCAAGGTGGTCAAGAGTGCGAGCCTTGGCGAGGCCGCCGAATGGGAGGACGAGGGCGAGGCCGGCGACCCTGCCGAGGCGGCCTCCGACCTCGCTCCCTCTGACGGCGCCTAGGCGCCCGCCTGCATCTCCGGATCCGGCTGGATCACGGCGAAGAACGCGCCGAACGGGTCTTTGATCACCGCGAGCGTCCCGACTTTGCTGATCGCGGTCGGACCGAAGACAGCATCGCCACCCCCGCCCTTCGCCTGCGCCACGGTCGCCTCGGTGTCCTCGACCGTGAAGTAGACCAGCCAGTGGGCAGGCACCTCGGGCGGGACACGATCGGTGATGTCGATCAGGCCGCCGAACGTTTCCTCTCCGAGGCTGACCGCCGTGTAGGTGCCGGTCCCCTCGAACTCCTGGTCGTCGGACGTCCAGCCGAAGACCGAGCCGTAGAAGGCCTTGGCGGCCTCCGGATCGCGGGTGTTGAGCTCGTTCCAGTTGACCGCGCCGGTATCTTTCACGATGCCGAAACCGACGTTCGTACCGGCCTGCCAGATGCCGAACGCGGCACCGGTCGGATCGGCGAGCACCGCCATCCGGCCGTAGTCGAGGACGCTCATCGGCTCGACCAAGACGGCACCGCCCGCCTCGCGCGCCTTCTCAACCGTGGCGTCGGCGTCGTCGCTGGCGAAGTAGGTGAGCCAGGCGGGGGGCTGTCCCTCCTGCATCAGCTTCATCACTCCGCCGACGGCGCGGCCGTTGATCTGCGCCGTGCGATAGCCACCGGTTTGCTCAGCGTTCTCGTCCTCGTGCAGATCCCAGCCGAAGAGGCCGCCGTAGAACTCTCCGGCGGCGTCCTGGTCGGGCGTGCCGAGGTCGATCCAGCACGGGGTACCTGGCTTGAAGGTTGTTTTCTCGCTCATTGGTGCTCCTTTCTCGTGGCTCGCGGTGAAAGTCGTCGGTCCCTCCATCCTCTTCCAATGCCCGCCCCGAGGATGAAAAAACCTCGTTACGCCGGATGGCCGGACCGGAGCGGCCGCTAAAATCCGACTGGAGCAGTAGGATTAGTTTCAACCCGCACGAGCTGCACAGTCGCGGGGAGCATTTTTACCCTCATGCCAGAGACCGCCGGAACATCAGTCCCCGTGTGCCCGCTCGCCGAGCTGCCGCCCGGCAGCATGCGCCTGGTCGAGCACGACGGGGAGAAGATCGGGGTCTTCAACTGCGACGGCACCCTCTACGCGATCGAGGACCGCTGCTCGCACGACGACGGCCCGCTCGCCGAGGGGGAGTTCGACGCCGAGACCTGCACGGTCGAGTGCCCGCGGCATGGATCCCTGTTCGACCTGACCACCGGCAGGCCGAAGACCCTCCCCGCCTATGCTCCGGTGCGGACGTTCACGGCGACCGTCGTGGACGACACCATCACCCTGGAGGTCGATCAGTAATGGCTACGCCCGAGGCGGTTGCAGAGAAAAAAGAGCTCGCCGGCATCAACGCCGACTACAAGGAGAAGTTCGGCTTCCACGATCCCGAGGGCGGCTACGCCTACAAGGCGCCGAAGGGGCTCTCCCGCGAGGTCGTCGAATCGATCTCCGAGTACAAGGACGAGCCGAAGTGGATGCGGGACTTCCGCCTCAAGGCTCTCGAACACTTCGAAAACAGGCCGACCCCGACCTGGGGCGGCAACCTCGGCCAGATCGACTTCGACGACATCCACTACTTCGTCCGCGCCTCGGAAAAGAACAGCCGTGACTGGAGCGAGGTCCCGGAGGACATCAAAAACACCTTCGACCGGCTCGGCATCCCGGAGGCGGAGCGCAAATTCCTCTCCGGCGTCGGCGCCCAGTACGAGTCGGAGGTCGTCTACCACCAGGTCAACGAGAAGCTCGAGGCCCAGGGCGTGATCTTCACCGACATGGACACTGCTCTGCGCGAGCACGAGGACCTCGTCCGCGAGTATTGGGCGACGGTGATCCCGCCCAACGACAACAAACTGGCCGCGCTCAACTCGGCCGTCTGGTCGGGCGGCTCGTTCGTCTATGTGCCCGCCGGGGTCAAGGTCGAGATGCCGCTGCAGGCCTACTTCCGGATCAACACCGAGAACATGGGCCAGTTCGAGCGGACGCTGATCATCGCCGAGGAGGGCTCCGACGTCCACTACATCGAGGGCTGCACGGCGCCGGTCTACTCGACCGACTCGCTGCATTCCGCGGTGGTCGAGATCGTCGCCAAGCCGAGCTCCCGGGTCCGTTACACGACGGTCCAGAACTGGTCCCAGAACGTCTACAACCTGGTCACCAAGCGCGCCGTCGCGCAGGAGAAGGCGACGATGGAGTGGGTCGACTGCAACCTCGGCTCGAAACTGACGATGAAGTACCCGTCGATCTACCTGCTCGGCCCCGAAGCGCACGGCGAGATCCTCTCAATCGCATTCGCCGGCGACGGCCAGCACCAGGACGCCGGCGGCAAGATCATCCACGCGGCGCCGCGGACCTCGTCCTCGATCTTCGCGAAGTCGATCTCCAAGGACGGCGGGCGCAGCACCTACCGCGGCCTGCTCGAGGTCGCCGACGGCGCGACCGAATCGCGCTCGAAGGTCGTCTGCGACGCGCTGCTCCTCGACGAGGACTCGCGCTCCGACACCTATCCGACGATCAGGATCGGCGAGAACGACGCCGACGTCGGCCACGAGGCCACGGTCTCGAAAATCGGCGACGAGCAGATCTTCTACCTCCAGAGCCACGGGCTCGATGAGGAGGAGGCCTCGAAGATGATCGTCAACGGGTTCATCGAGCCGGTCACCAAAGAGCTGCCGATGGAGTACGCGGTTGAGCTCAACCGGTTGATCGAGCTCCAGATGGAGGGCTCGATTGGCTGAGGCGCTGGCGATCGAACCCGGCTGGCTTTCGGAGAGGCGCCGTCAGGGCGCCTCTCTCGCGCAGACGCTGCCGCTGCCCGACCACAAGGCGAAGGGCTGGGAATTCACCGACCTCTCCGGCCTCGAGATCGATGCCTACGAGCCGGGCGCCGCGGGGCCCTCGATCGAGGGCACGGGGTCCGAGTTCGCGGTGCTGCCCCTGGCCGAGGCGCTCGAGACCCACGCCGAGCTGCTCGAGGCGCGACTCGGCTCCCTGGTCCCGGCCGAGGACCCGTTCGTGGCGCGCAACGAGGCGGGCTGGCGCGACGGCGTGCTCGTCCACGTTCCGGCGGGAGTGAAGGTTGCTGAGCCGATCCGGATCGAGATCCCGCTCGACGAGGACGGAGTCGCCATCGCCTGGCGGACCCTCGTCGTCCTCGAGGAGGGCGCCGCGGCCGAGGTCTGGGAGCACTGCGGCTCGGCCGGCGACGAGACCGACGCGCTGCTGAACTCGGTGGTCGAGCTGCACGTCGGCCAGGCGGCGACCCTGCGCTACGTCAGCACGCAGGACATCTCCGAGCGCGCCTGGATCTTCGCCACCCAGCGCGCCCAGGTCGAGCGCGACGGCCGCCTCGAGTGGACCGCGCTCGGCTTCGGCTCGGCGCGCGGCAAGGTGCGGATGGAGACCAACCTGGCGGGCGCCGGCTCCGAGGCCCGGGTGACCGGGGGCTACGCGGGGGGACCGGGCCAGCACCTCGACTACGACACGACCCAGGAGCACGCCGCCCCGAACACGATCTCCGACCTCGCCTTCCGCGGCGTCCTCGCCGCCGGAGCCTCGGCTGTCTGGCGCGGAGTGATCCGGGTCGATCCCGGTGCCCAGGGGACGGACGCCTTCCAGGAGAGCCGCAACCTGCTCCTCTCCCCCGACGCCCACGCCGACGCGATTCCCGGCCTCGAGATCGAAGCCGACGACGTCCGCTGCACCCACGCCGCGGCGATCGCCCAGATCGACCGCGACCAGCTCTTCTATCTGACTTCCCGCGGCCTCGACCCCGCCGAGGCGAAGGCCTTGATCATCGAGGGCTTCCTCGAGTCCCTGGTCGAGCGCCTCCCGGAGGGCCAGGTCCGCACCGAGATCTCGACGGCGCTCGAGCAGCGCCTGAGCGAGATTCTCTAGCGGCGCGCGTCGTCCCGGCGTTGGCGTCGTTCGCTGAGCTTGCTGCGAACTACGGAGAAAAGCACGATCGCGAGCGGCGGCAGGTAGAGAACCCAGAGCCAGTGGCCAACGTGGGCGAGCGGCAGCATCGCCCCAATTATGCGGGTGTGAGTGGGCCCGGTCCTTCAGCCGTTGGCGACCGAGAGCAGGTAGAGCCCGAAGCAGGTGAAGGCGACCATCACCGCCAGCATCCAGTACTGGGAGCGGGCGGCCTGGCGGTAGTCCCCCCAGAATGCAGTCGCCCGGTCGTGAGCGAGGGTCAGGCCCAGCACATGGCCGATCACGAGCACGCCGACCTGGACGTACCAGATCTGGTTGGCGGTAATGACCCGGAAGTCGATGCCGCCCGAGGCGGTGCCGAACAGGTCCGTCGTCGCCGTTCCCAATGGGTCGGAGAGCAGGTAGGTGAACTGCGCCTGCTCCTGGAAGACGAAGAGGCTGAAGTAGTGGGCGACCAGATAGGCGAAGGCGATCGGGATCAGGGTGTGGATGAACCCCTTCCGGAGCGTCTCGCGCGAGGGGGCGCCGTCGACGCTCGCCATCCCCCGGACGCCGGTCAGGTAGACGAGGCCGACACCGAGGAAGCAGAGAGCCATGAAGATCGTGTCGGTTAGGCGGATCGCCGTGATTCCGCTGAACCCGATGTCGGAGAGGCGTTCGAAGAGCCATTCGATCCCGCCCTTGAACGCCCCCTCCTGGGCGCCGTCGAAGGTGGTACTCGCGATCGAGGCGACTACGACCGCCGCCGAACCGGGGATCGTGGCCCAGTGGACCGCGGCCGAGAACGGCTTCCTCACCCCGAGCCGCCCGTCCTTGACACTGAACGAGCCGAGCTGGGAGAGCATCCCGAAGTAGACAGAGAAGATCTCGCCGCGTTCGCACCACTCCTCGGCGCCGAAGAGCCCCATCATCACCAGGGTGTAGGCGCTATAGACGAGGATCGCGACGGCGGTGACGTGCGGATTAAGACCAACCGCGACACCGCCGCTGCCGCCGTAGACGACCTCGAGCCAGACGAACGCCATCAAACCGATCGCCGCGGGCCACCGTCCCACCCGCCCGGGGTAGGACAGATGCGCTGGTCGCTGGCCCGCGATCGCCGAGAAAGCCCCGCCGACGGCGCGGCCGACGGCTCGCCATGGGTTGAACGGCCGGAAGACGTCGCCGAGCAGGACGCTGAACAGCGCAAAGCCGAGCCAGCAGGTGACGAAGATGAAGGTCAGCGCGAAGTTGCGGTCCGGGGCTTCGGTCCCGTGCAGCCCGGCGTAGGCGGAGAAGCCGAGCAGGAAGACGCCGATCGCTCCGCACAGGATCTGGGCCGGGTAGCCGACCAGCACGCGCGAGAGCCCCGCCCCGAGGGAACGCCATCGTTCCTCCTCGAAGCGGGGCGCGCGCCAGGCGACCGAGAGCGCGAAGAAGGAGACGATCAGGACGATCGACGCCGCCCACGCGAACAGCCAGGCCGGCAGCGGCAGGTCCTGCCGCGACGCCAGCGCATGTGCGAACGGAAGGAAGCTGAAGCTCACGGGTTGACCCGCAGCTCCGCTATCTGTTCCTCAGCTGGGTGTACCTCGACCTCGTAGATGCCTTCGAGTTCGGCCGGGAACGAGACTGTGACCGTCCCACCCGCCGGGACCTTTTTCTCGATTTCATATCCATGGACGTGGACCTCGGTGGCGGTGTTCGATTTGACCTTGAACTCGACATGTTCGCCGGCGCTGTATTCGAGGGTTTCGACGCCGTTGACCGGTTCTTCGTTGCTGACGACGATCGTCGTGGGTTCGCCTTCCGCCTTCGACGTCGTTCCGGATTCGCCGGCGGTGGTCGAGGTGTCGTTGCCACCACCGCAGGCGACGAGCCCGACGACGGCAGCGAGCGCGAGCAACAGCGCGCAGGTTCTCTTGTTGGCCATTGGTTTCTCTCCTTCTCGAGGTTGCAGTGCGTCTCGTCCCGCCCTAGGCGGGAGGGGCGCGACCTGCGATCGAGAAGGCGAGAAGCTGACCACCGTGGGCCGCGTGGGCGGCCGGAGGCCGGGGCCGGCACGAGTTCAGCGAAGCGGCGATCCCCGCACGAGCGCGAGACCCGATCCTCTCCGCTAGGCGCACCGCCGTGTCCAGGCCGGGATAGCAGCCGAAGAGCAGCGACAGCACCAGCAGCAGAAGCGGAAGCGCCGGCAGGATGAGCTCGATCATCGCTCGGAAAAGTTAGCGCAACGACGTTGCGCGGCCTGGGTATTTCCCCTCGTTCAGGCGGCGACGCTGACGCCGTCGAGCAGCCGCCAGTTGGCCTTGAAGGCCTCCTCGGCAGCGGCGACGAGAGCGTCGGGGTCGGCATCGGCGAGGTGCGCCTCGATCAGCGAGCGGCCCTCGGCGGCGTGATGCACGTCGGCCTTCTCATGGAGCAGGAAGTACTCGCTGCCGGGGCCATCCCCGATCCCGTAGTGGGCGAGGAGGCCCTCCCGCTTGGTGCGCGAGATCTGGGGCTGGCCGCTCTCGATCGCGTAGAGGCGGACGAGCTGGGCAACTCGGTCGCCCTCCGCGGTCCAGGCCTCGACGCAATCCGCTGTCTCCGGCGTCGGCGCGGCGTCGGTGTCGCCGCCCACCGCATCGACGAACCCGTCCCAGAGGGCGACGTGGGCCTCCTCCTCGGCGGCGTGGCGGCGCAACGCGACGCGCTCGGCCTCCGGCGCCGACTCGGCAACCGAAGCCGAAAGGCGGGCGATCGCGGCGGTCGCATGGCGGTACTGGCCCGAGTACTCGGCCAGCTCCTCGCGCGTCAGCTCGCCGGCCGACCAGCGCTGATAGAAGGGATGCTCGAGGACGTTCCAGCGTTGGCGGGTCTGCTCGATCCGCTCCCAGACATCGTTGTTCACGTCGTTCCTCCTTCGTCGCCGTGCCGAGCGGCCCAGGATAACGTCCGCTCCCGCGGATGCGACCGGATCGTGATCACATAGCGGCGCCCGACCTCCCCGAGAGGGTCGAGTGGGTGGGGAAGGCGCCGGGCTCGATGCCGGAGCTGACCGCGGCAGGCCCCGCCCTGGTCCACTTCATGGACTTCGCCCAGTTGAACAGCGTCCGCACCCTCCCCTACCTGGTGGAGTGGGACCGGCGCTACCGCGACCTCGGCCTGAGCACGATCGGCATTCAGGCGCCGCGCTTCCCGTTCGGCGCCGAACCCGCGGTCGTCGGGGCCGGGCTGCAACGGCTCGAGGTCCCGTTTCCGGTCGCGATCGACGCCGAGCGCGAGCTCTGGCACGTCTATGGGTGCGAGGGCTGGCCCAGCCTTTTCCTCTGGAACCAGGGCGGCGCCCTCACCTGGTTTCACTTCGGCGAGGGCGAATATCGCGCCACCGAGGAGGCGATCCAGACGGAGCTGCGCGAGATCGACGCGCTGCGAGAGCTGCCCGCGCCGATGGCGCCGATCCGCCCCACCGACGCCCCCGGCGAGACCGTTATCGCCCCGACCCAGGAGCTGTTCCCCGGCGGGTCCTGGGAGCGGCCCTGGGTCGCCAGAGAGGACGGCGACGCGCTCAATGTGCCATACGAGGCCGGCGCCGCCCACGTCACCGCGGAGGGCAGCGGCGAGATCGCGCTCGAGCTCGACGGCACCGCGACCGATCCGGTCCGCGTCGACGGCGCGGCGCTCTATGCACTCGCCGAGCATCCCCGCCACGGGCAGCACACGATCACGCTCCGCCCCTCCCCCGGCCTCCAGATCTGGTCCGTCAGCTTCGCCGCCGGCGTCCCCTGACCGCGAGATTGCACCTGGCGTTGAATAGCGACGGTAAACGCAAACTCGGCGCCGGTGCCGGCGACGGCTACGCCCGGGCGGCGAGCTCCTCGCGGATCTCCTATACGCCCTCGTCGAGCACCCCGCACACGAGCAGCAAACGATCGCGCTCCGCCCCTCCCCCGGCCTCCAGATCTGGTCCGTCAGCTTCGCCGCCGGCGTCCCGTGAACGGCGACGATGTGCTCTCTGACGGTGGATACGCGACGGTCAACGCATTAGCTCGGCGCCGGTGCCGGCGGAGAGGTCACCGGACCCCTACGCCCGGGCGGCGAGCTCCTCGCGGATCTCCTTCGGGAGCATGAACCGCACGTTCTCGTCGACGGTCCGAAGCTCGGAGACCTCGTCGGCACCACGCTCGCGGAAGAGCTCGACCAGCGCCTCGACCAGCTCCTCTGGGGCACTGGCGCCGGAGGTGATGCCCACGGTCTCGACCCCGTCGAGCCACTCCTCCCTGACCTGGGTGTGATTGTCGATCAGGTGCGAGGCGGCGCCGTGCTCGCGGGCGACCTCGACCAGGCGGTTGGAGTTCGAGGAATTTGTCGAGCCGATCACGAGCACGAGGTCGCACTCGCTGGCGAGCTGCTTGACCGCGATCTGGCGGTTGGTCGTCGCGTAACAGATGTCGTCCGACTTGCTGCTGACGATCGCCGGGAACCTCGATCGCAGGGCGGCGATGATCGCGGCCGTCTCGTCGACCGAGAGGGTCGTCTGGGTGATGAACGCGACCCGCTCGGGGTCGGGGACGTCGAGGGCCTCCACCTCATCGACCGTCTGGACGAGGACGATGTTCTCAGGGGCCTCACCGGTGGTCCCTTCGACCTCCTCGTGGCCCTCGTGGCCGATGAGGACGATCGTGTAGCCGTCGGCGGCGAACCGACGCGCCTCGACGTGGACCTTGGTGACCAGCGGGCAGGTGGCGTCGATCGTGCGCAGCTCGCGGCTCGCGGCGTTGTCGTGGACCGCGGGCGAGACGCCGTGGGCCGAGAAGACGACCATCTCCCCCTCGGGCACCTCGGTCTCCTCCTCGACGAAGATCGCGCCCCGCTTCGAGAGCTGCTCGACCACAAGCTTGTTGTGGACGATCTCCTTGCGAACGTAGACGGGGGCCCCGTAGAGCTCCAGCGCACGCTCGACCGTCTGCACGGCGCGATCGACCCCGGCGCAGTATCCGCGGGGCGCCGCCAGCAGTACCCGCCGTGGGGCGGAAATCGAAGCGGGGGGCATGAGCCCAGGGTACCGATGGCTAACGGCTAGCCTTCGGCAATGAGCGCGGAACGAGCAAGCGTGCATATCTGGTTCTTCGCGCAGCGAGTGAAGCGCGAGGCGGTGTGATGGACACAGTTGGCGGCCATCTCGATCGGCTCACCGCAACCGATGCCTCGTTCCTCACGAACGAGACCTCGTCGAGCCACATGCACATCGGCGGCCTCCTGATCTTCGAGGGCCCGCCCCCGCCCTACAACGACCTCGTCGACCACGTCCGTGGTCGGCTCGACCAGGTCCCGCGCTTCCGTCAGCGCCTCGTGACGCCGCCACTGGAGGCGGGGCGCCCGCTCTGGGCCGACGACGTCAACTTCAACCTCAAGTACCACATCCGCCACACCGCGCTGCCCGAGCCAGGCGGCGAGATGCAGCTGATGCGCCTTGCCGGCCGGGTCTTCTCCCAGCAGCTCGACCGCTCGAAGCCTCTCTGGGAGATGTGGCTGGTCCAGGGCCTTGATCGCGACCGCTTCGCGATTCTGACCAAGACCCACCACGCGGCCGTCGACGGCATCTCCGGGGTCGACATCGGATCGGTCCTCTTCGACCTTGAGCGGGTGCCGGACCCGGCCCCGGCCGAGGACGGCTGGCGACCGCAGCCGACGCCGACCGGCGCCAAGCTGGTGGCTCGGGGGGTCTCCGAGGCGGTGGGAGCGCCCCTGCGCGTTGCCGAGAGCGCGTTCGACGCCGTGCGCCGCCCCGATCGCGCCGCCCGCCGCGTGACCGAGGCGCTTGAGGGAGTCGGCGAGATCGTCGGGGCGCTCGCCGATCCGGCGCCGCATGTGCCGCTCAACGACCCGATCGGGCCCCACCGCCGGTTCGTCTTCACCCGCTCGGAGCTCACGACGCTGAAACGGATCAAGGACACGCTCGGGGGGACCGTCAACGACGTCGTGCTGGCGGTGGTGACCGGCGCGCTGCGGAGCTGGCTGCACGGGCGTGGGATCCGCACCGAGGGCCTCGAGCTGCGGGCGCTGGTGCCGGTCTCGATCCGGACCGAGGACGAGCGCGGGGACCTCGGCAACCGGCTGACCGTGATGCGGGGGCCGCTGCCCGTCTACCTCGAGGACCCGGTGCGGCGGCTGCGGGTGGTGACCCAGCAGATGGAGGGCCTGAAGCGGTCAAAGCAGGCACTCGGGGCCGAAGTGATCTCGCGCTTCAACGACTTCGCGCCGATGACGCTCCTCGCGCAGGCCTCGCGCCTCAACTTCTCGACCCGCCTGTTCAACCTGATCGTCACCAACGTCCCCGGCCCTCAGATCCCGCTCTACGTCCTCGGCCGTGAGATGGAGGAGGTGTTCCCGATCGCGTTCCTGCCCGAGAACCACGGGCTGGCGGTGGCGATCATCAGCTACAACGGCCGCATCGGGTTCGGCCTGCTCGCCGACTACGACTCGATGGAGGACGTCATCGCGGTCGCCGAGGGGATCGACGACTCGCTGGCCGAGCTCGACGCGGCGGCCGACGTCCTCGCCGGACGGTGAGGCCGGGTCTCTAGGCTGAGGTGATGGCCCTACTCGTCATCGCCTTCATCGTCATCCCGATCGTCGAGCTCTACGTGATCATCCAGGTCGGGCAGGCGATCGGAATTCTGCCGACCCTGGCGCTCTTGCTCGCCGACGCGATCCTCGGCTCGCTGCTGCTCCGCCACCAGGGCCGCGGCGCCTGGCGGCGCTTCAACGAGGCGCTGGCGCAGCAGCGCTTCCCGGCCCGCGAGGTCGCCGACGGCCTGATGATCGCGATCGGCGGCACGCTGCTGCTGACACCGGGCTTCGTCACCGACATCTTCGGCCTGATCCTGCTGGTGCCGCCGACCCGGGCGCTGGTTCGGCGGTTCCTCGGCTTCTACCTCGGCCGTCGACTCGTGATCGTCGGCGCCGGCGCATTCAGCTCCGCCGCGCCACCGCCACAGCCGCCGCCGGGAGGGCGCCACTACGACTTCGACGGGACCGCCGAGGAGATCGACGGCGAGGACCCGCAGCTCGAGCGCTAACCGACGCTTCCTTCGAGGACCCGGTTGACCTCTTCGAGCTTCGCGGTCGTCGCGCGGAGCTCATCGGCCAGGCTGTCGACGCCGCTGATCCGCTCTTCGAGCTCGCCGACCCGGCGTTGGGCGACATCGAGGTCGGCTTCCAGCTGCACCGCCCTCTCGTCGGCGCTCTTCAGCTCGTTGATCCGCCGCTCGACGTTGCCGGCCAGCTCATCGGCGCGCCGGGCAGTCTCCTGCAGGGACCCCAGCTCGCTCTCGATCTCGGTGAAAGCGACCGGTCCCGGCGGCGGGGGCACGAGCTCCGGGATCGGCTCGGGATCGGGCTGCCCGTCGGGCGCGAGCTCGACCACAGGCTCGAAGGCCGGCGGATCCTCATCGCGGCCCTCATCCGGCGACTGATTGCCCACAAAGACTGTCTCGACATCCACGATCGTCTCGTCTTCCACGACTGGCTCCTCCTCTGTTGTTTGCTCGGGCGGCGGTTGGACCACCACCAGCGGCTCCGGCGCTGCCTCCTCCAGAGGCTGCGCCAGGTCCACGACGACGGGCTCCTCCTCCGACACCGCCGGAGCAGGCTCCTCTACCTCCTCGAATTCCTCTGCCTCCTCCACCACAATCGGTGGGCGCGGCAGGGATTGCTCGGGAAGCTTCTCGATCAGGGCCCGGATGCCGCTCGCGGCCGCGATCGCGGGGCGCACCTCGCTCCGCGTGATCGCCTCGATGTCGCTGAGGCCGAGGGAGTCGGACGGGTCCTCTACGGCGACGATCACCGCACCGTCGGCGGCGAACGCGACCGGCACCGCGCGGTAGCGCTCGGCGGCGGAGCGGGTCACCATCTCGGCAGCGCCGGTGTCGACGGGAAACAGATCGAGGTCGACGTGGTCGAGGCCGTTGCGCTCGGCGACGGCGCGCGAAAGCTGCACCTCGTCGAGGATCCCGGACTCGATCACGTAGCGCTCGAAGGTCTTCTCCGCCTGCTGGGCGGACTGAACGGCGACGTCGACCGTCTCACGATCGGCGAGGCCGAGCTCGACGACCACGTCATCGAGGAAGACGCCGCGTCGATCGGGATTTGAGGGCGGGGTGACGCCCGGGGCCCCCATTTCGAAGCCGGCGATGCTCTCGCGAGCCTGCATGGAGGCAACCTCGGTCACTCTGGCGCCGCCTGGGGAGCGAAATCGGCGCCCATCGCGGCCTCCTCGGCGAGGCTGAGGGCCTCGGCGGGGGTCGAGGTGAGCCCAAGTGGCTGGACTCCGCAGGTGACCTCGAGCGGCGCCCGCGTCCCGTTGCCGGCCCGTTCCAGCGCCGCGAGATAGCGGGCGACGAAGCCGGGTGTGTCATCGACCCTGCAGTTGACGAGGATCGCGCCGAGGGCCATCTCCCCGATTCGCCCGACCTTGTCGGAGCCGCGGATCGTCCCCGCGAGGACATCTGCCGCCAGCTTCAGCGCCAGTCTGTCCCCGGCGACAGGCGCTCCGTTCACACTGGCGGTGCCGGCCACACGGCAGACGACGAGGACGGACTCGACGGATTCCTCCTCGACGGCATTCCACTCGGCGCTCAGCAGATCCATGAATCCGTCCCGGTCGGGGAGGCTGGTGTCGGGGTCGGTGCTGGGCCCGGTATTGACCTGGCCCCGCAGGCGTCGCAGTTCCGAGCGCAGCTGGACGCTTTCCCATTCGTGGCCGAGCAGACGGGCGGCGATCCCCAGCTCGGCGGCATGCTCGGGCAGATAGGTATCCGGCTCGGCGGCGACGGCGCAGAGAATCCCGGCGATCCGGCCGTCGGTCATCTCGAGCGGTGCTGTGATCCAATCGGCGGCGCCGAGGGTGCGCATCGAGTCGGGGCTGACCCCGGCCTCGGCCGGAACCAAAGCGGCTCCTCGACGCAGCCCGCCGAGACCGTCGCCCCTGACCTCGATCACGTAGTGGATCTGCTCGTCGTGGTCGAGCCGACCGAGGACGAGGACTCCGGGGACCACGGCGGTGAGGGTGCCGAGCAGCGAGTCAGCCGCTTCGGAGAAATTCTGAAAGCGACGCTGGGCGAGCCCGATCAGGGCAGCGGTCTCTCTCGGGTCCATGTGACCTCATATCGGACGCTACGTCGCGAAGGTTGAGAGGTGACTGAAAACCGCATCCCAAGGCGATTTTGGGAACGTCGCGGAACCCCAAAATTACGCATTGATATCGCCAAATCATCGCTGTAGCTTGCGGGAGCAATTCAACCGAGGAAACGCGCCGTCACCAGACCCGGCGGCCGCGGAAAAGGAGAGAAATTTGAACAGGCTGACTTCCCGATCGGCCGTGGTGGCGATCACCGGCGCGATCGTCGCCTTCGGCATCGCCGGCCCGGTCTGGGCCAGCGGCGACGATGGCGCCACCGGATCCGCGACCGCCAACACGATCCTGATCAAGCAGGAAGGGAAAACCCTCAAATTCGTCGCCCCGAAGACCATCGTCGCAGGTGAAGACCTGACGATCACCAACAGGACCAACGCCAAAAAGGTCGGGCCGCACACCGTCTCGTGGGTGACCGAGTCCGAATTGCCGCAGACCAAGAAGGAACGGAAGGCCTGCTTCACCCCGAAGCACATCTGCAAAGCGATCGCCGGCTGGCACGGCGTCAAAGGCAACGGGCCGCCGACCGAGAACCCAGCTGAGGCCGGCAAGGACGGCTGGGACACCGTCGGCAGCCTGACCAAGAAGGGTGACTCCTGGTTCACAGGCCAGAAGCCGAACGCCACCTACACGGCGCCGGTCACGGTCGATACCTCGAAAGGGCCGGTGACGATCCACTTCATGTGCGCGATCCACTCCTGGATGCACGGATCGATCGAAGTCCTGCCAGGAGGCTGACGCGGCGGACCGCCCCCCAGAATCGCGCCTGAAGCGACGGGCGTTCCTCGGCGCCCTGGGGGGCGGGATCCTTTCGCTGTTCGTCCCGGGTTGGGCCCGAACCGGGCGGCCGGTCCCGTTCTCAGCGGCGCCGGCACCGGCCCGGGCCGGGGCGGTCCCGTTCCGTGCCCGGCTCCCGATTCCCCGGGTCCTCGACGACGCCCAGATCCATGTGCCCATCCGCGAGGCCGAGCTGCAGATCCTGCCCGGCCCGAAGACCCGGATGTGGACCTATGACGGGAGCTTCCCGGGACCGACGATCCGGCGGCCGGCCGGCCATCGCACGGAGCTCACCTTCCACCACCGGCTGCCGCCGGCGGCCGGAGAGCTGACGGTCCATTTTCACGGCGGCCACAACAGGACCCAGTTCGACGGCCAGCCCGGCGGCCTGACCAAGTCACACCCGAAGTCCTTCTACTGCCAGATCCCGCAGGATCTGCCGCTGGCCGAGTCCGGCAACGACTTTCTGCTCTACCCGGGCAGGAGCAAAACCTACGTCTACGACCTGCAGGAGAACGGCCGGCCCGAACGCGCCGCCTTCCAGTGGTACCACGACCACCGCCTCGACCACACCGCGAAGAACATCTGGCGGGGCCTGGCAGGGATGTGGATCGTCGACGACGACGCCGATCGCTCGCTGCCGTTGCCGTCGGGCGAGCGCGACATCCCGCTGATGATCGCCGAGCGGACCTTCGACCGCCACAACCAGCTCACCGACCCGTTCACCGACCTCCGTCCCCCGGCCGACGGCATCACCGGCCACACCGTCCTCGTAAACGGCGCCTTCATGCCGCACCATCGGGTGACGCCCCGGCGCCACCGCCTGCGGATCCTCAACGCCTCCGCCTTCCGCGCCTACAACCTTCACCTCTCGAACGGGATGCCGATGACCCAGATCGGCACCGACAGCGGCCTGATGCCGCGCCCGGTGAGGCGCGACAGCGCGTTGATCGGCCCCGGCGAGCGGGTCGAGCTGATCGTCGACTTCTCCGGCGCGGCCGGGCAGTCGGTCGAGCTGCGCAGCGGCCCCCGGGGGAACGGCAGGACTGTCACCGGGTCGAAGCCCTACGTCGGGGCGCTGATGCAGTTCCGCGTCGACTCAGGCCGGATGGCGGACAGGACGAAGGTCCCCCGCCGCCTGCGGCCCCTGCCCGCCTGGACCGAGCATGTCTCGAGGAAGCCCGATCACAAATGGAAGATCGAAATCGGCGGCTCCTTCACGCCGACCTGGGTGATCAACGGCCGCAGCTTCAACCCGGCTCGGGCCGACGCCTTCCCCGAGATCGACAGCACCGTCACCTGGGAAGTGGCAAACAAGACCTCGGTGGCCCACCTGATCCACCTCCACCACACCGACTGGTACCTGCTCGCCCGCAACGGCAAGCCGCCCCCACCCTGGGAAGACTGCCTCAAGGACACCTTCTTCATTCTCCCGGACGAACGCCTCCTCATCGCGGGCCACCTCAGCGACTACCTCGGCAAGTTCGTGATCCACTGCCACATGCTCGACCACGAGGATCACGGCCTGATGACCCAGTTCCAGGTCGTCAGGAAGGGCGCCGGGCGCTAGGGTCGTTCGGTGGGACTCAAGCCTCGTACCCGCATCATCCTGATCGCGATCGGGCTGGCGATCGTCGCCTACGACCTGGCCACCGGCGGCCTGAGCTTTATCTCGTTCCTGGCCGTCTTCTTCTTTCTCCTCCCGGGCTTCTTCGGGGGTGTCGGCGGCGGCGGGTGAGGCGGCTCTCGCTTGCGGGTTCTAGAACCCCAGCGCGAACTTGGCGTCCTCGGACATCATTTCCGAAGGCACCGCGGCGAACTCCCTGCTAATCGGCACCTTTTCAGCGCCGTGGGTACGGCGGTGGGCACGGTTACCCATCGTGCTGGTCAAGGTAGGCGTCCAGGGCGTCGCGGGCCTGGGCCTCATTGCCGGGAAGCAGGTGCCCATAGCGGTCCATGGTTACCGCAATGGTGGCGTGGCCTAGGTAGGTGCTCAGGGTCTTGGCGTTCAGGCCGCTGGCGATGGCGGTTGACGCAAATGAATGCCGGGCCTCATGGAAGCCCAGCGGCTCCAGCTTCGCCGCCTTCCAGGCCCGGGCGGCATGGCGGCGCAACTGCCGGGGGTGGATCGGGTAGCTGGGATCACGGCCCGGGAACAGCAGGGCCTCAGCGGGCGGGTGGTCGAGCAAAACGAAGTGATCCGCAAGCAGTTGGGCCAGCCGGTCGATAATCGGGACGGTGCGCTTCTGCCGGTTCTTGGTCGGGATGAACTGCCGGGCGGTCGGGTCCCAACCCCGGCGAACTTGAAGGGTGCGGGCCTCTGCGTCGATGGCCGCAACGTCGAGGGCCACTATCTCCCCGATGCGAAGGCCCGCATAGGCGGCGAGGCCCAGAGCCGTTTGGTCGCGCCGTGGGAGCGCCGCTATCAGTGCCGCTGCTTCGGCCGGGGTGGAGACCCTTTCCCGGGCCTCCCCGCCAATAGGGAGCCGGAGGTCGGCGCAGGGGTTGACATGGACCCAACCGCGTGGGGTGGCCCAGCCGATTAGCGCCCGGAGCGCCGCGGCGATGTTTCGGACGTTCGACGGGCTGCGGTCCTCAGCCGCCAGCCGGTCGGCCCAGTGCTGGACATCGGCCCGGGTGAGGCGGGCCAGCTTGGTGGGGCCGAAGGCGGGGACCACTTGCTGGCGAAGGTCGCGGGTATATCCCCTCACGGTGCTGGGCTTATAGAGGTTCCCGGAGGGGGTGCGGATCGCGCCGGACTCGATCCCGCCGATGAACTGGTCGGCCGCCTCAGCGACCGTGGGACCGCTGGCGGCGCTGAGGGTGCCAGCCTGGAGCCGGGCCAGGGCATCCACCCTCCAACTGCGGGCCTCAGCCAGCGAGTAGGTCCACGGGCCGCGTAGGTGTCGCTTGGCTCGTCGGTCATACGCCGTGCCCCTGAATTGCTCCCGGCCCTTGGCATCGCGGCGGGTGGCAATGCCGGTGCGGGCGGGATTAGGCTTGCTGGTGCTCATAAAGGGTTCCTCTCTGTGGGCCAAGCCCGGGGCGTTTGCGGGTCGCCGGGGCGCTTTGTGGGGCACCACTCGTCATCATTGCCCCCCGGCCAGGGTCGCGTTTTCCTCAGTCCACTTCTCCAACGCGGTGACCGGATACAGCCGCAGGCTCCCCCGGCGGATTGCCGGGACGTGTGGCGCGACGTGGCGGCGGAAGCTGGAGGGGGATAGCCCGAGCGAGGCGGCTGCCTCATCGGCCGTCAGGGCCAGCCGGGGAGGTGGCGGGCGGTCGAGGGCTTGGCGGGTATTAGCGCGGGCGGTGTTTACATCGCGATCATTCATCGTTCATTCGCAAAGAACTTCAGGCGAATGAACCGCCGAGAATCCTACTCCCCACCAGCCTCCGGCATCAGCAGCACAGGCGACGCGGGCGTACAAACAGCGGGCACGTGGGGGGAGGGGGGCGGCACGTCCTCGAAGGTAGTTCCCCCCCTCGGACCCGGGACGACTTTTGCCATGCAGAGAAAATCCCGTGCCTGGGGTTTCTCACACAGAGATTAGAGGGCATAGTTCACCCCATATATCTGGCATAAACCCCCTGGGCACCAGACACAGCGAAGCGGAAAATGTAGGTCCCTGAGGGTGAAAACACAGAATGAGGCATTTTCGCCTGATCGACAGTGGACTGCTGGCAACCGTTCTCGTCGCCTCGTTGCCCGGGTATCGCGCCTTCGCCCCTTGTCACACAAAGTGTGCTAGTCCGCTGGCCGTCCGAATCCGAACGAGGTCCCGATATGCCGTTACGGCTGGGGTCAACCCCCATCGCCCCTCGCGGGTCGTTTTCGCTTGGCTGATCGGCTAGGGGCCACCCCCCCACTTGGGACTGAGCGTGGTTGGGTTGGTCCCGCGTGGGTGGGGTGGTTCCGTAACTGCACCGCCTCCGAGAGGAGGGGCTTTGGGTGAAGAGGTCTGGGGTGCCGTCAGGTCCGGCACGCGAGGTAAAGTTCATCCAGCGTTTTCACAATGCGCTGGTTCTACAACGACCGTCGATCGTACCGACGTAGACCTCCCAATTGCCCCGCTCCGGTGGGGTTTTTGGGTTCGGGGGAGCACGACGCACCGAAACGGGTTTCGAGCGCTTTCGCACCTACGCTGTGACCGAAGTTGAACTTCGGCCCATAGGGGGCGTCGCGACCCAAATGCAAAAGAAACGACTGACAGCGCGGGAGAAAGTTACCCGGGACGACGCAATCGTCAGCGCGAAGATGTCAGGTCGAGCCTGGCGGTCGATAGCCGCAAAGTTCGAACTTTCAGAGCGTCAATGCCAGTCCATCATGGCCGAGTACCGGAACTCCAACCCCAGCCTTCGGCACCGCGACCCGATTGACGTCTTGGACGAGATGTTGGAGCGCTACGAGGGCGCACAGGATTCACTTGCGAGCATCGCTTCGAGCACCGCCCATCCCGCCACCCGGGTCGGCGCAATTAGGACCTCCCTGGACGCATTGCGCATGCAAACCGACCTTTTGATTGCGGTTGGAGTCCTTCCACGGGACCTCAGCGGACTGGTGATCCAGCAGGACACCAGGCGCACAGTCAAGGCGATCCTCGATGTTCTTGACCGGCACCAGGTTGAGCCTTCGGTCCAGCGCGACATCCTCGCGGCGATTGACAGGCGCGATGCCGAGGGAATTCGCAGTTCCTCTGGCCACCGCGATCAAGACCCAGCAGCCGAAGGGCGTGACCGAGGAGCAGGCGCTGGCCGAGGGCGAGAGGCATCCCTCTGATTGACCCAACGGCCAACGAGGACTACCGTCATCGACCGGGGCCTCCGTCCGTTGTGGGACAGGGCCGAAAGCCGACCAAACGGGGGTCAAGATGCGACCGAAACTCACATTCGCCAACGTCGTCTCCTGCCTTGCCCTCTTCGCCGCGCTCGGCAGCGGTGCCTACGCGGCTACCCACCTGTCGAAGAACAGCGTCGGCGCGAAGCAACTGAAAAAGAACGCGGTGACCACTGCGAAAGTGAGGAAGGAAGCGATCACGGCGGCCAAAGTCAAGAAAGGCACCCTGACCGGCACGCAGATCAATGTCTCGACCCTCGGCACGGTGCCCACGGCTCGAACGGCTCAGACCGCGACCGCGCTTGCTCCACCGGAAGCCTGGCACGAAGTCGGAGCGCCAGGAGAGCCTGCATTCCAATTTGGGTGGCACAACGTACCGTCGATTGAAAAGGCCCAGACAGTCGCCTTCTATAAGGATCAAGGGGGAGAGGTCCACCTCAGGGGCGTGGCGACTGAAGGCAAATATGAGGAACCGATCTTCCAGTTACCTCCCGGCTACCGCCCGAGCAAGAACGTTTCCATGGCCGTTGCGGGTGAACCAGGCAAAGTAACCACATTGGTTGTACTTGGACCGGAAGAAGCCGCTCCCGGCGCGATGTACCCGTACGAAGGCAAAAGCGTCAGTCTCAATGGGATCACCTTCCGCGCCGAATCCTGAGGGGCGGCACACCGAATAGGGGGGTCCAGAGCGGTCCCTCTTGCCGTTCTGGACGAGGAGGAATAGCGTCGAGGCGAGGCCTCGGCCCTTCGGGTTGCGAGGCCAACGGCCACAACCCCGCAAGGGAGGCAGAAATGAGGGACCGCATCACGTCTGCTCACGTCCTCGCACTCATCGCCATCGTTCTGGCGGTTGGAGGCAATGCCTTTGCCTTCAGCCTCGGCAAGAACTCGGTCGGGGCCAAGCAATTGAAAAAGAACGCGGTCACGACCGCGAAACTCAAGAAGGAAGCCGTGACCGCCGCCAAGGTCAAGAAAGCCACCCTGACCGGCACGCAGATCAACGCCTCGACCCTTGGCACCGTGCCCAACGCAACCCATGCCGGGAATGCCGACACCGCTAGCTCGCTGCCGCCGCCTGAACCGTGGCATGCGATCGGCGGGCCGGGTGAGCCGACGTTCCTGCATAGCTGCCATAACGCGGGGTTTCTGAATGCTCCGACTGTCAGCTTCTACAAAGACCAGGTGGGAGTCGTGCACCTGGAGGGCATCTACAACGGCTGCTCGCCTACCGGCCAGAACGCATTCCAACTGCCTCCCGGATATCGCCCCACCCCAAATCTGAGTTTCTCTTTGCCGCTTTTTGGAGAAAGCGTGGTCGTCGTCCACGGCAGCGCGCCGGGAATACCGGCAAGCGAAGTCGGAGCCGTTGATTGTCCAGCTTCGCTCTGCACCCTGAACGGCATCACCTTCCGCGCTGAATCCTGAGTCGCACACCGGATAGGGGAGGGGGTCAGGCTCGGCCTCCTCCTGTTCACCTTCTCAGACGCGTTCTCCGGCCTCCTGTGACTGCAACACCTACTTGGGTAAGGAGACACACCCAGCCAGCGGTTAAAGGCGGTGGGAGGGCCTTACACAAGGGCTCGACGCGCTGAGAAGCGGCAAGGGTAGCTGCCCTTGCCGACCGTCCTGAATGGGCATAGAGTCAGGATCAGTGCGTCTCGTCCTTGAACCGAACAAGGAGAGATGCGATGCGCCCAAAGCTGACCTACGCGAACGTGATGTCAACGCTGTGCTTCTTCCTGCTGCTGGGGGGCGGTGCCTACGCCGCCGGTCACCTCGGCAAGAACTCGGTCGGGAGCAAGCAACTGAAGAAGAACGCCGTGACGACGCCGAAACTCAAGAACGAAGCGGTTACCGCTGCCAAGGTCAAAGGAGGCACGTTGACCGGAACGCAGATCAACTCCTCGACGCTCGGCACCGTGCCCAACGCCACCCATGCCGGGAGTGCCGACGCCGCGAATGTCGCCAACTCGCTGCCACCGGCCGAACGCTGGCATCCGGTCGGTGGGCCGGGCGAGCCAGCGTTCCTCAACGGCTGTCATAACGCCGGGCTTCCGGATGCTCCGACTGTCAGGTTCTACAAAGACCAAGTCGAAGTCGTGCACCTGGAGGGCGTCTACAACGGTTGCTCGCCTGTACCTTCCATCGCATTCCAACTACCTGTCGGATATCGGCCGAGGCCAAATCTGAGTTTCGCACTGCCCGTATATGGAGAAGGCGTGGTAGTTGTCCACGGCGGTGCGCCCGCAATACCGGCAAATGAAGTTGGAGGTGTGGCGTGTCCAGAAGCGCTCTGCGTCCTCGACGGCATCACCTTCCGCGCCGAATCCTGAGGACCGTCATACCGAACCTAAGAGGGGGTCCAGAGTGGCCCCCTCTTGTTTGCCGTTCTCCGTATGCAAACCGTTCGCCATGACCGCGGTCTCGGCTGCGACTACGATGAAGTTGACCGAATTCCCCGATCCAAGTTCGATCCCGATGCCCAAGGACGCTGGAAAACAGAGCAAGCGGCCCATACTGGAAGCCAGCCCGCGGTTCTCGCCGATGTCGGAGGAGGACAAGCTGGCCCCGGGCGAGTGGCAATTGACGTTTATCGGTCCTTCGGGATCGAAGTCCAAAAAGAGCCGGAAAGAAGGGCGGTAGTTCGGGCCTTGGTGGCGGGCCACTGGCGGTCCACCACATCGACACCGACCGCCTCCAACCGGCCATCGCTGGGCAACCGTGGAATGGGCCTTGAACGCGTCCTGTGCGCCCCTGTGCGCCTTCGCGGTCGTCCTGGGTCCCGGCCGGCCCCGGCAGGGGGCACCTACAAGGCGTCAGATCGACGGCCGCGGACACGGGTCGTGGTTCAAGTCCCTCCGCCCGCATTTTCACGGCTCCACGACGGAGCAGCAACCGCCCCGTGGGGCCTACCGCGGGTGCGACTGGGCGAGCGGGGGACCGACAACTTCCATGCCCGATTCGGAAGCGGCGGCGCGAAACTCGTCCGGGTCGAAGGCGCTCATATGCGACAAGCGCTCGAAGAACCGCTCCATCCCCGCAGGCGCGAAGGTAACGAGCATTCGGCCCTCGTCCTCGCCGACGTTCTGGAAGCAATGGGGGACGCCGTGCGGGATGAAGACGAAGGACCCGGCAGGCATAGCGCGCACCACGTCCCCGAGCCTAAAGCGATGGTCACCCGACAGCACGTACACAGTCTCGTCCTCGCGACCATGCACATGCAACGGTGGACCTTCGCCCGGCGGGTTTCCGACCTCCAACGCGGTCAGCGCGCCGTTCGTCTGCTCACCGCGGACGATGAAGGTCACGTCGCCGCTGAGAGGGCCGCGAAGCCGTTGCCCTTCGTCTGGGCCTACGGCTAACCCACTCGGTTCGTATGCCATGGGCCAGGTATACCATCCGGCCTTGTGGCGGGCTAGTCGCGATGCCGCCGAGCGCTAGGCGCGGGCCGAGGACCAGACTTTCTCCTCTGAGCGGAATCGATTGACCGGGGCACATTGCCGGGCTACCGTCGGCGAAGCGGCCTCGGCTCATCAGGTGCTGGGCGAGGCTGAAAAGCCCAGAGCACGGAGGACGAGATGCGACCCAAGTTGACTTACGCCAACGTGATGGCGACCCTGGCCGTGTTCCTGGTGCTAACTGGGGGAGCGGCCTACGCGGCGTCCCACCTCGGCAAGAACTCGGTCGGCTCCAAGCAACTGAAGAAGAACGCGGTGACCACGGCCAAGATCAAGAAGAACGCCGTGACGACGGCGAAGATCAAGAACAACGCCGTGACGACGGCGAAGATCCAGGACAGCGCCGTCAACGGGGCCAAGATCGCTGCCGGATCCGTTGGGTTCGAAGATCTCGCCGCAGGCTCTCTCCTCGTCGCCAACGCGACCGGCGGGCCGTTGCCTGCGAATACGCCGGGGTCCTCGCCGCTTCCCCTCAGCGGAACGACCTCGTTCACCGCGCCGGGAAACAGGCTGTACCTGTTGCTCGGGTCCCTGCAAGCGCACCTGGGAGACGTAACGACAGCAGACTTCTGCAACGTCGAAGTAAGCGTATTTGACAACGGTCAACTGGCCTTCGAAATCTTCGCCAACAGCGACGGCACCACGACGATCACGCCCTCTCAGGAAAACGAGGAGGCGGCGTTGCTGCCGGGCGGGGGGCTGCAGAACCTAACCGCCGCCGTCACGGACTCGACTCCGGCCTGCCGAGCAGGCTCCCAGGTAGACGCCGTGCACATTTCCATCGTGCAGTTCCCCTGACGGCGACCGCCACCTTACGGGAATGACGGAATGGAACCCGTGCAATGGCTGCGCCGATCACTGCAAAATCGCTGACGCTTGAAGGGATCACCTTCCGCGCCGAATCCTGAGGATCGGCACACCGAATTAGGAGGGGGTCCAGAGCGGCCCCTCTTGCCGTTCTGGACGAGGAGGAATAGCGTCGAGGCGAGGCCTCGGCCCTTCGGGTTGCGAGGCCAACGGCCACAACCCCGCAAGGGAGGCAGAAATGAGGGACCGCATCACGTCTGCTCACGTCCTCGCACTCATCGCCATCGTTCTGGCGGTTGGAGGCAATGCCTTTGCCTTCACCCTCGGCAAGAACAGTGTTGGGACCAAGCAACTGAAGAAGAACGCCGTCACGACGGCAAAAATCAAGAAGGAAGCAGTGACCGCTGCCAAGGTCAAGAAAGGCACGCTCACGGGGACGCAAATCAACGCCTCGACGTTGGGCACGGTGCCGAATGCCGCCAACGCTCAGGCACTAGGAGGGCAGTCCGCCAGCCAGATTTCCGAAGCGGCGAGGGTACGCTGCCCTTCTGGGACCATACCCTCGGCGGGGGTCTGCTTTGAGGCCGCCGAACGAAAACCTCCGACGAACCTCCTCGAAGCAATGGTGGAATGTGCCAAGTCCAATCGCCGACTTCCCTCCTTGGGCGATTTGATCACCTTCGACATTCAGAATTTCAGCGAACCACCCAACCCCGAATGGGTGGAACCGCAGTACCTAAATGGGGCAAAAACAGAAGGCAACATTGTGTCCGCGTGGGCACCAAACAATCTCACGGTCGCCTCCCAAGAAGCCTCGACCAACCATCGATACCGCTGTGTGGCGGCCTCTTCTAATTAGCGCTTGGGGAGAGGTACGCGGTGACGGCGGGTCGAGTCGGGGAGAAGTCAGCCCCTGCTCGTCATCTTCGCCAACTCCTCGCGGACGATTGCTCGCACCATGGTCGCCATCTCGTTGTCCTCATCGTCAGCGTCGGGGGCATCGAAGGCGGCCCGAATGGCGTCGCGCAGCTTCGCATCCTCGACGTGGAGGTAGACCTGGGTCGTGGTCAGATCGGCATGGCCCAGGGCGAGTTGGACCTGGCGTACGTCGACACCGCGCTCAAGCAGGCGAGTGGCGAAGGAGTGGCGCAGGATGTGGGGGTTGATCGGTCGCTCCCGGTTGTCATCGTCCAGCTTGTAGACCTCGGCCCGCTCGGCCAGGCGGGAGACCACGGCACGCACGTAGCGGTCGGACAGCGCCTTGCCGTCGAGCGTCGAGAAGAAGAATTGGGAGGGGGGGCGGACGGCGGCCCACGCCTCGAACGCATCCCAGGCGGCACGTGGGATGGGGAGGTTGGCCCGATCCTTCGCCCCCTTGCCATGTCGCACGCGCAGCGATGGTCCGCCCTTGGCCTGCCGGTTGATGTCGCGGGGGGAGAGGCCGACGACCTCGCCGACCCGTAGACCGCAGCCGTACATCGCCCAGAGCATCGCTCGATTGCGCTTGCCGCTCCGGGATGGGCCGGTCTGGTCTACGAGCCGCCGGAACTCGGCCTCGGTGATTGTGCGGGGCAGTCGTCGGGGCATACGTCCCTCGTTTAGTACCGCTTTTGAAGAAAAGCGGAACAACTTTAGCGCACGACATAGGCTAAAGCGGCCTACTTATTGTCAGAGCGGTACTCAATCCCGGCTGTGTCCAGCCGCGCAGCCGCCTCCTTGCCGAGGCAGGAGGACCTCCAGCAGGGCCAGCATGATCACGTTGAATGCGAGGACGTAGAGGACTCCGTCGGAGCCGGGACGCCGGATGTGCTCTCGCCGAGGGGGGCGACGGCGTGGCGAGCAAACTGAAACCAACTCCTTGTTGCGGATTACCGGCCGGTGACGGAGGATCGTGGTTCTAACCGATGCCCGAGGCCGAGCAGAAACCACCCACTGAACGGGCAGCCGCGGAAGACGCCGAAAATCCAATGGCGATCATCCGCAGTCGGAGGTTCGTGATTCTGCTCCTGCTCTCCGCGGTGATCGGCGTCATCGCCTCGCTTGTGGCCTGGTCCTTCCTGGAGGCGACCCACTACATCCCGCAATACGTATTCTCAGAACTTCCGGAACACCTCGGATACGACCACGCTCCGAAGTGGTGGTCGCTTCCGGTTCTGGCAATCGCCGGTCTGGTCGTCGCTTTCGCGCTCGTCCGCCTTCCTGGCGATGGTGGTCACCTTCCCGCAGACGGCATCTCGCCAGGCATGATCCCGCTGGAGGCGCTGCCGAGCGTGCTGCTTGCAGCCCTGGCGTCGATCGGACTCGGGCTGGTGCTGGGACCGGAGGCTCCGCTGATCGCGCTGTGTGGGGGGGTGGGCCTGCTTGCTGTCCGGCTGGGGCGCAGGGACGTCCCACCGGCGGTGGGCCTCGTCCTCGGCAGCGCCGGAATGTTCGCCGCGATGTCCTTCCTTTTCGGGTCGCCGGTCATCGCGGCGGTGATCATCATCGAGGCGAGCGGATTGGGCGGACCCAAAGTGCCGCTGATCCTGCTACCTGGCCTGCTCGCGGCGGGAATCGGCTCGCTGGTTTCGATCGGCATGGAGTCGTGGACCGGCCTCAGCAGCAGCGACTTCGCCCTTAGCCCCCTGACGCTGCCCGAGTTCGTCCGCCCGAACTTCGGCGACATCGTCTGGACGATCGCCCTGGCGATCGCCGTCGCGTTCGGCGCTTTTGTGATCTTCAGCCTGGCAAAGAGGGTGGTGCCAATCGTCACCCGTCGACCCTTCCTGCTCCTACCCATGGCGGGCCTCGCGGTGGCGGCAGCGGCGATCGCCTTCTCAGAAATCACCGACAAAGGGGTTAACCAGGTCCTCTTCTCAGGCGAGACGGCGCTTCCCAATCTCGTCACCCATGCGGATCAGTGGTCGCTCTCGGCGCTGGCTCTGCTGATCCTCTTCAAGGGTGTCGCCTGGAGCATCTCCTTGGCGGGGTTCCGCGGCGGCCCGACCTTCCCCGCGATGTTCCTCGGAGCCGCTGCGGGATTGATGGCTGCGCATCTGTCGGGGGTGGAGCTGACTCCAGCGGTCTCGGTCGGGATCGCGGCGGGCGTTGCGGCGGTGCTGCGGTTGCCCCTCACAGCTGTGATTCTCACCGGCGTGATCACGGCGCAATCGGCGGGTACCGGCTCGGCACCGCTTGTCGTCGTCGCGGCAGTCGTCGCCTACATCACGATCAACATCGTTTCGCCGAAACCAACCGATCAGTCTGCGCCCGGAGCGCCGACGTAGGCAGGTTCCACAGCGACCGAATAGGGACCCCGTTCGCGTTCAGGCGGAACCGAGCAGCTTTGCCTTCTCTCGTTCGAACTCCTCGTCTGACAGCACGTTCTGATCGGACCACCGGCTCACGCAGCATCCGAGCCGCAGCCAAGGGCGATTAGCCCGACCGTGACCCGCGGTTTGGGTCCGGAGACCAGTTGCCGGGGGTCAGTTCTTACGCAACCAGTCGGTTGCGGAAATGCCTTGGAGAACCCGCCGCGACCGGCGCTATCGCCGCCACCCTTATCGAGAAAGCACTCAGCCTTTCGCCTTCGCCCGTTCAACAACCGCGATCCAAGCGGCGACGAGGTAATCGCGGGTGGCGATGCAGAGGTTCGTCGTCTCCTCATCGATGTCGAGCGAGTCGTTCCCATTGGTGAGGATGCGCCTCGCCACCAGGGCCTCATACTCGAACGCCTGCTCAGCGGTCGGGTCGGGCTTCCCTCTGACGAGGCCGAGGGCGCGTTCGTCGATATGCGAGTAATGATTGCGGAGACTTGTCAGGAGGGGCCGCTTTTGGCGTACGAATTCCGGAAAGGGCGTTTCGACCCCGTACGACTCGCCCAGGCTCAACGCGATCCTGACCGCCCTGTCGATCGCCCAGACCGCCATCTCAGCGTCGCCGATGACTTCGTGAATCGCCTGCCTTCCTGCGGGGCTGTCTGAGGCCGGTGCATCGTTGAGAGCCTGGCGTACGCGTTCGATTTGCAGGTGCCCGGTGTCGAGCCTCCGCGCCGCTGACCAGAACAGCCTCCACTCCTCCAGGCGCGGTGGTCCAGCGATGGCTCCCCATATCCAGAGAGGATCGGAGATTGGGCGATAGGTGTCAGGGCGGGCGGGCTGCTCCAGCTTGGCTACGGCCCCGTCAACATAGATGCGTACATCCTGCGGGTCTTGATCCTCTGGGCCTACCTTCTCTGCCATCGGGCGGGACCATATTTGGTGTCTCCACACTCGATGAGGCGTGATCAGCGATCCGGGGCTTGCCCGGGCCTCTCGCAAGCCCGGATGTAGACATAGGCTGGCGATCATTCGGACTCAGGGGAAATGTGTGGTGCTCGCTGACCTGTTGGGGCAACTCGATCCCCGACCGGAGGTTCGAGGTCGGGAATTCGAGCGCCTGTGCCGTTGGTTCCTGCTGAATGCGCCCGAGTACCGAGGAAGATTCCGGGAGGTCTGGATGTGGGCGGACTGGCCGGACGCCTGGGGGCCAGACGCCGGGATCGACCTCGTGGCGGAAGAAAACGATGGCGACCTCTGGGCAATCCAGGCGAAGGCGTACGACCCCAGCTACGCGATCAAGAAGGCCGACGTTGACTCCTTCCTGGCCGAGTCGAGCCGCCCGCAGTTCTCCTACCGGCTGCTGATCGCGACCACCGATCACCTCGGCCCGACCGCGAGGCGGACGCTCGATCTCAGCGTGAGCCGGTCGGCTACCTGCTTCGCTCCCAGCTTGAACTCGCCCCGGTGGCCTGGCCCGATTCACCGGATGTTCTGCGACCGCGTCGCCCGGCGAGAAAGAAACCATTTCAGCACGTCAGGGAGGCGATCAGGGACACGGTCAAGGGCTTTGGCTCGACGGATCGCGGCCAGTTGCTGATGGCCTGCGGCACCGGCAAGACCCTGGCGGCGATGTGGATCGCCGAGCGGCTGGGAAGTGAGCGCACCCTGATCCTGGTGCCCTCGCTCTCGCTCTTGGCCCAGACTCTGCGCGAGTGGAGCGCCAATGCGACCCACCCCTTCGACTACCTCGCCGTCTGTTCCGACGAGACCGTGGCGGGGCAGGATGAGTTCGTCCAGCACACGGCTGAGTTGGGACTGCCTGTAACGACCGACGCCGATCTGATTGCCGCGTTCCTGCGCCGCCGTGGCCAAAGGCGGGTTGTCTTCGCCACCTACCAGTCCTCACCCCAGATCGCCGCCGCCTATGCGGGACGAAGGACGCCGCAGTTCGACCTCGCCGTTGCCGATGAGGCCCACCGCTGCGCCGGGCGGGTCGGCTCCGAGTTCACCACCATCCTTGACCCGGAGAAGATCAAGAGCAGGCGGCGGCTGTACATGACCGCCACCCCGCGGCTCTACACCCCCCGCCTTCGCCGTGAAGCCGGGCAGATCGACGTGGAGGTCGCCTCGATGGACGATGAGGCCGTCTTCGGCCCGGTCCTTCATCACCTCAGCTTCGGCGAGGCCATCGAGCGGGACCTGCTCTCCGACTACCAGGTGGTCGTGGTCGGCGTGGACGACGAGACTTACCGCACCTACGCCGAGCGGGGGGAGTTCGTCACCACCGACGGCGAGACGATCACCGACTCCCGCACCCTGGCCGGGCAGATCGCCCTCGCCAAGACGATCCGCCGCTACGACCTGCACCGGGTGATCACCTTTCATGGCCGCGTCAAGGCGGCACAGGAGTTCAGCGCCGATATGCCCGAGGTGATCGCCTGGATGCCCCCGCAGGCACGGCCCAGCGGGGGCATGTGGAGCGATCACGTCTCAGGCGCGATGACCAGCGGCCATCGTGACCGACTGCTGCTGCGCTTCCGCAATCTCGCCCCGGGGGTGCGTGGCCTCCTCAGCAACGCCCGCTGCCTCGGCGAGGGTGTGGACGTGCCGAGCATCGACGGCGTCGCCTTCATCGACCCACGCCGCTCGACCATTGACATCGTCCAGGCGCTCGGCCGGGCGATCCGCAAAGCCCCGGAGAAGAAGGTGGGGACCATCGTGCTGCCTGTGTTCCTCTCCGGCGACGAGGACCCCGAGGAGGCGCTCGACGAATCGCAGTTCAAACACGTCTGGGACGTGCTGAAGGCGCTGAGGGCGCACGACGAGGCGCTGGGCGAGGAGTTGGACGAACTTCGCCGTCGCCTCGGTGAGCGACGCCTATCGCCACGGCGACCCGGCAAGATCAAGCTGGACGTTCCGGCGGGGTGGGTCGGCGCGGATTTCGTCCGGGCCTTCAACGCACGCTTGGTCGAGCAGACCACGGCCTCATGGGAGTTCGCCTATGGGCGTCTGCTCAGCTTCGTTGAGCGTGAGGGTCACAGCCGGGTGCCAAGCGGCTACCGCGAGGGGGACGGGTTCAAACTGGGCCGCTGGGTCGTCGCTCAGCGGAGCAATCGAGGCCGCCGCCAACTCTCCGAGGAGCGGCGGCAACGACTCGAAGCCCTCCCGAGGTGGGTGTGGGACACGGACGAGGCTGCATGGGAAGAGGCCTACATCCGAGTGCGATCGTTCGTCAAGCACGAAGGCCACAGCCGGGTACCGGACAGCTACCGAGACGATGAGGGATTCAGGCTGGGTCAATGGGTGCGCCATCAGCGGAGTCGTCGCGGTCAGCTTTCCAAGGAGCGGTGGCGGCGCCTCGAAGCCCTTCCGGGCTGGCTCTGGGATCCGCACCAAGCCGACTGGGAAGACGGCTACGCCCGCCTGCAGCGATACGCGGAGCGCGAAGGCCACATCCGGGTCCCAAGGGACTACCGGGTTGATGGTTATCCGCTTGGCATTTGGGTGGACAACCAAAGGGGGTTTCACCGGCGCGGTGAGCTACCGAAAAGGCGAGCGCAGCGTCTTGAGGCCCTGCCGGGCTGGGCATGGCACCCGTACGAGGCCGCCTGGGAGGACACCTACACCCGCCTGTTGAAGTTCGTCGAGCGCGAGGGCCTCAGCCGAGTCCCAGGGGACTATCGCGACGAGGACGGATTCAGGCTGGGTGGGTGGGTCGAACGTCAACGGCAGCGTCGTGGTGAACTCTCCGAAGAGCGACAACGGCGCCTCGAAGCCCTGCCGGATTGGGTCTGGGACGCGAACGAGGCGGCCTGGAATGACGGCTACACCAGACTCCTGCAGTTCGCCCAGCGCGAAGGCCACAGCCGGGTGCCAGGTAGGTACCGCGACGAAGATGAGTTCTGGCTGGGTCGGTGGGTAAACCATCAGCGGACAAGTCGGGTGCGCGGCCAACTCTCCGAGGACCGACAACGGCGCCTCGAAGCCCTGCCGGGCTGGGCGTGGGACGCGAGAAGGGCAGCCTGGGAGGAGGCCTTCGCTCGACTCCGGTCGTTCGGCGAGCGCGAGGGTCACAGTCGGGTGCCGAAGGACCACAGGGACGAGGACGGATTCAGGCTGGGCCAGTGGGTGAGCGAACAGCGGATTCGACGAGGCCGTGGCAAACTCTCGAAGGAGCGGCGCCAGCGGCTGGAAGCCCTGCCAGGCTGGGTCTGGAGCGCACGGTGAGGAAAGGCTTCACCCAGGGTGGCGGTGAGTGCGCACGCCCAGCGACGGGGCGAGGGGACACGGGATCATCTCGATAGACGGGATCAGCTTCGCCTCGCAGCCGCCGCCGCGGATCGGGCCGCAGGTCTGCGAGGCCCTGAGCGATGCGGGCCTCTACCGGCGCAGCGGCAGCGCTCCGGCTGACCCGGCCTAACCGCCCGATTTCTCCCGCAACTGCTGGAAGTACCGCAATTGGCCCTCTGCACTGACGCGCTCGTAAACGATCATTCGGAGGTCTTCCTTGCTCAGCGAGTTAATCGCCTTGAAGCAGTCGTTTCGCCAGTCGGCCGCGTATTCATCGACGAGTGCCTCGAACAGCCTGCGGCCCTCGTCAAGCACTTGGAGCCGGGGGTCGTCGCGCACAAAGGGGTCTTTTGGTGGCTCACTCATCCTGATACCTCGCTTTCAGGCACCGGCCAAATCTGAAGGGACAGGGCCGAGCCTTCCGTTTGGGAATGGTCCGGCCCGCATCCCGCGGGCGAGTGAACGAAGGGGGACCATAGCTGACCCGGCTCCCCGGCTCACCCCGGCTCCTGTGGGTACGGCTTGGGTACGGGAAGGGGTCGTGACTGACCCCCTATGACCCCCTATGACCCCGCAGTCCCTGCCTAGAACCCGAGCGCGAACTTGGCGTCCTCGGACATCATTTCCGGGGACCATGGTGGGTCAAAGACCATCTTCGGGTGGACGGCGGAGACGCCGGGGAGGTCGCCGACGAACTCCTTCATCTGTTCGGAGACCTGGGGGCCGATCGGGCAGGCGGGCGTCGTCAGGGTGAAGGTGACGTAGACCTCCTCGCCCTCGATGTCGACGTCGTAGACGAGGCCGAGCGAGACGAAGTCGAGGCCCAACTCGGGGTCGATGACCTCCTCGAGGGCCTCGAAGATATCGTCCTCCGTCAGCTTTTCCGTCTGGTCTGTCTGGTTGTCGGACATCGTTCAATGGTACCCGGGCGCGAGCGGCTCTCCGGGTGGGTCCTCCGCGTCGGGGCTCAGATCGAGCTGCCACCAGCCGACGTCGTGCCAGGCGCCGGCCTTCCAACCGATCCGGCGGTAGACGCCGACCGGGACGAAACCGAGGCTCTCGTGGAGCCCGACGCTCGCATCGTTCGGCAGCGTCACCCCGGCGCAGGCGACCCTGAACCGCTGGGTCCGTAAGCGATCGAACAGCTCCTCGTAGAGCCTCCGAGCAAGCCCCTGGCCGCGACTGGCCTCGGCGAGGTAGATCGAGACGTCGGCCGCCCAGCGGTAGGCGGCCCGGGTTCGGTGCTCGCAGGCGTAGGCGAAGCCGACAACCTCGCCGTCGCTCTCGGCGACCAGCCACGGATGGGTCGCGCCGGTCCGCTCGATCCGCGCCGCGAACTGCTCCACGGTCGGCGGCTCGGCCTCGAACGAGGTCGCCGAGGCCTCGACGTGCGGCGTGTAGATCGCCGCGCAGGCGGCGGCGTCGCGGGCGGGGTCGGCACTGCGGATCGTCATCGGGCTCAAGATAGTCTCCGCGCCGATGTCGAGCCCTCGAGCACAGATCCAGCGGCGGTCGATCGGGATCGTCTTCTCCGACGGCGGCCTGCTCGCCATATCGGCGCAGCGGCCCGAGGGCGCCGCCGGCCACGGCGACGAGGTCCTGGCCGCGGTCCTCTGCGGTCCCGACGGCGCTCCGGTCGAGGTCTCCGAGACACTGCTCTCGACCGAGTATGGCCCCGACGGTGTCCAGCGCCGAGCCACGCTCGAGCTCTGGATTGACGGTGAGGAGGGCCAGCCGCTGCGCGGCGCCGGGACGATGATCAGCACCAGCTCGATCAACCGCCCGGGCCTGGCGTCGGAGGTCGCGTTCTTCCGCTGGTCACTCGAGGGTCGCGAGGGGCTTGGCCACTACGAGGTGGTCTGGGGCCAATGAGTGCGGAGCGAGCAAGCGTCCATATCTGGTTCTCCGCGCCGCGAGCGAAGCACGAAAATTGTGATGGCTGAGCCCTCCGGGCGCATCGAAGCCGTCATCTCCGACTTCGGAGGAGTCCTGACGACGCCGCTGGTGGAGTCGTTCATGGCATTTCAGGACCAGACCGGGATCTCGACCGAAAACCTCGGCAAGGCGATGCAGGCGAGCGCCACCGCCGACGGCGAGAACCCGCTGTTCAAACTCGAGCGCGGCGAGATCTCCGAGGCGGCGTTCCTCGAGCAGATCGCCGACGCGCTCGAGCCGCTCCTCGGCCACCGACCGGAGATGCACCGGTTCAAAGAGATCTACTTCGAGGCGCTCAACCCGAACCCGCAGATGATCGACCTGATGCGCGAGCTGAAGGCGTCCGGGTACCGGATGGCGATGCTGACGAACAACGTGCGCGAGTGGGAGCCGCTCTGGCGCTCGATGCTGCCGGTCGCCGAGATCTTCGAGACCGTCGTCGACTCGGGCTTCGTCGGCTACCGCAAGCCGGAGTCGAAAATCTACGCGTTGACGCTGGACCGGATCGGGATCGCGCCGGAGGCCTGCCTCTTCATCGACGACGTCGAGGTCAACTGCGAAGGAGCTCAGAGGGCCGGCATCAATGCCGTCCACTTCCGCGACAACGAGCAGGCGATCGCCGAGATCCGCGCGGCGCTTAGTTAATTCTCAGAGCCGGCGCGATCCCAGATGTACAGCTCGACCGCCTCGACGGCGAGCTCCATCTGGCGCGGCGGTGAGAGCAGGCCGAGGACCAGCTCGAGCGCGTCGTCCTCGGTGACGCCGGCGTCGACGGCCTCCTCGCCGCGGAAGCCCGCGGCGAGCTTCAGGGCCTCGCGCCGGTTGTCGCCGAGCGAGCCGAAGGCGCCCATCAGGAAGTCGCGGTTGGGGAGCGGCTGGCCGACCTCGAGTGAGCCGTGCCAGGCGGCGAGCATCGAGAGATCGTGCTCGTCGAGCTCCGAGAGCGCCTTCGCGTAGTGGGTCTCGAGCTCGCTGTCGGGAATCTCGTCGACCCAGGCGCGGACTGCCTCGCCGAGCAGCTGGCGACGGGCCTCGCGGCCGATCGAGTCGGCGATCGCGCGGATCGCATCTGCTGGGTCGACGAAACAGAGTGACATCGCGGCCCAATGTAGAGAGCGCGGAAGACGTCAAATCTCCCCGTCCCCGCGCCGGGAGCGGACCTATGCTGGGCGCGCGCCCGATGTCACTGAACCTGATCCACGGACCCCCCAACTCCGGCCGCGCCGGCCTCGTCAGGCGTGCCCTGATCGAGGTCCTCGAGCGCGATCCGGTGCTGGTCGTGCCGACCGTCGACGACGTCTACAGCTTCGAGCGCGAGCTCTGCGAGCAGGGCGCGATCCTCGGCGCCTCGGTGATGACCTTCGGTGGGCTGTTCAACTCGGTCGCGACAGCCGCCGGCGCCCCGCCCGGCGCCGAGCTGACGCCGGCGCAGCGCCTCGGCGCGATCTCGGCGGCGATCGCCGAGCGTCGCCGGTCCCTCGGCCCGCTCGGGCGCTCCGCCGGCCGGCCCGGTTTCCCGCGGGCGTTCGCCCGCCTGCTCGACGACCTCCAGGGCGCCGGCCTCGAGCCCGCCGACGTCGAGGCGGCGGCCGGGACCCTCGAGGGATCCGCGTACCTCGCCGACGTCGCCGCCCTGTTCGCCGGCTACGCCGAGGTCCGCGACCGAATCGGCATGGTCGACGGCTTCGGGATCGCCCGCGAGGCGATCCGGTTGCTGACCGAGTCCGGCGCGTTCTGGCGGGAGCGGCCGGTGTTCCTCTACGGACTCGACGACCTGACCCCGAACCAGCTCGACCTCGTCCGCGCCCTCGCGGCGGCGACCGAGGTCACCGTCGCCCTCCCCTACGAGGAGGGAAACCTCGCGCTCGCGGCCAGGCCCGCCCTCCTGGAGAGCCTGCGTCAGATCGGGGTCGTGGAGGAGACCGCGACAGCCGCCGACCCCGCCAACACCCCCTCCCCCCTCCTCTTCCACCTCGAGCGGAACTTCGGCGCGCTCGAGCCGGCGCGGATGGCGCCCGACGGGAGCCTCGCCCTCCTGCGCTCGGCGGGCGAGCGCGGCGAGGCCGAGGCGATCGCCGCCGAGGTCGTCCGCCTGCTCGCGGAGGGTTCCGGCCCGAGTGAGATCGCAATCGTCCTCCGCGACCCCCAGCGGCGGGGGGCCCTGCTCGCCTCGGTCCTCGAGTCCTACGGGGTCCCGGTCGCCCTCGAGGCCGAGGTTCCGGTCGCCGCCACCGCGGTCGGTGGCGGGCTGATGGCGATGCTGGAGGCGATCGTCGGGTCGGCCAGGGCCGCGGACCTGCTCCGCTACCTGCGGCTGGCCGGCGGCGTCGCCCCCGGCGTCGTCGACTCCTTCGAGCGCTCCATTCGCCGCGGCCGGGTCCAGAGCGCGAGCGCCGCGATCGAGCTCTGGAAAGAGCGGTTCGGGGACCTTCCGCGCGATCTGGAGAAAGCGAGGGAGACGGCCGCCAGGCCGGGAGACCTCGCCGCCGAGGTGGCGCGGGCCGCGGCGACGATCGCCGCCCGCGGCTCGGATCTCGAGCAATCCGCCGCGGCGGTCATCGCCAGCGCGCTCTCCGAGCGGGCCGGGATCGGCGAGCTCCCGCCGGCGCCCGAAAGCCTCGCCCGCGTCCTCGGCGAGCTCGAGGTGCGGGTCTGGCGCGGCCCCGCCGAGGGACGGGTTCGGATTGCCGACCCATACCGGCTGCGGGCGGCGCGCTTCGACCACGTCATCGTCGGCTCCCTGCAGGACGGCGAGTTCCCGCGCCGCGATGGCCGCGCCGACCCCTTTCTCAGTGAGGCCCAGCGCGCCTCGCTCGGCCTGCAGCCGCGGCGCGACACCGACGCCGAGGAGCGCTACCTGTTCGCGGCCTGCCTGGCACTTCCCCGCCGGCACCTCGTCCTCTCCTACCGCGACAGCGACGAGAACGGCGTCGCCGAGGCCCGCTCGCCCCTCCTCGACCAGGTGCGCCGCCTGCTCGACCCCCCGGCCGGGGAGGACCGGCCGGATGCGGTCGAGGTGGAGCTGACGCGTGGCCGCGACCTGGCCCAGGTCGTCTGCCGGCCCGGCGACGCTCCCTCCGAGAATGAGCTGGCGAGGGCGATCGCCGCCCGCGGCCCGACCGCGGACGCTGACGGTCTGCTCGCGATCGCCGCCGCCCCCGAGGAGACCTCACAGCGGGTCGCGGCCCAGATCGCCCGCTCACGCGGCGTCGAGTCGGCGACCAGGGCACCGGGACCACTCTCGAACCCAGGCGTCCTCGAGGCCCTCGAATCAGTCTCCGCCTACGGCGGCACGACGCTCGAGGAGTTCGACGTCTGCTCGTATCGCTGGTTCGTCTCCCACCAGCTCAGCCCCCAGGACCTCGACCCCGATCCCGACCCCCTGGCCCAGGGCGGCCTGATGCACGCTGCCCTCTTCCGCCTCTACGGCGAGCGCCCCGGAGGCGACCCGCAGCCCCGGCCGGGAACGCTGGCGGACTGGCGGGCGCGCGGGGCCGAGCTAGTCGTCGAGGTCGCCGCCGAGCGCAAGCTCGGGGGCCACCCCTCGGAGCGAGCGATGGTGCGGCGGGTCGAGGCGCTCCTCGACCGGTTTCTCGGCGAAGAGGCCGACCGCAGCGGCGGCCCATTCGAGCCCTGGCTGCTCGAGGCGGGGTTCGGCGAGGAGGAGGGTCGGGACCGCCCGGCCCTCGAAATCGACGGCTGGGGCCTGCACGGCGCGATCGACCGCGTCGACCGGGCTCCCGACGGGCGCGCCCTCGTGCTCGACTACAAGCTCTCGAGCTCGGTCACACCGCTGAAGAAGCTCGAGGAGCGGGCGAAGCTGCAGCTGCAGCTCTATCTGATCGCCGTCGCCGAGCTCTGGGGCGCGGAGACGGTCGGCGGCCTCTACCACCCGATGCGCGCCACCTCGTCGCGGGGGCCGCGCGGCGCCGTCCTCCGCGACGCGGCCCCCGACCTCCCCTACAAACTGACCGGGACCGACCTCCTCGACGAGGAGGGCTATGAGCAGCTGCTGGCCGATTCCCGCGCCCGCGCCGGGAGCATCGTCGCGAAGATGCGAAGCGGCGAGATTCGGCGCGACCCCGGCCCGAGGGAGGGCCTGCGCGGCCACGGGATCTGCCCGGCCTACTGCGAGTTCGCGCCGATCTGCCGCCGGGACCGTGCCCCCGAGGAGCCGCGCGAGGACGAGGAGGAGGAAGGGTGAGCGAGCGGCGTCCGACGCCCGAGCAGGCCAAGGCGATCGACGCGGCCGGCGCCGACGTCCTGGTCGAGGCCGGCGCCGGGACCGGAAAGACCGGGGTGATGGTCGATCGCTACTGCCGTCTCATCTGCGACGAAAAGGTCCCGCCGGAGTCGGTCCTCGCCTTCACCTTCACCGACAAGGCCGCCGCCGAGCTCCGGCAGCGGATCCGCACCGCGATCGAGCACCGTGCCGACGCCGGCTCGGAGCGGGCGCGGGCCCTGCTTGACGGCCTCGGCAGCGCCTGGGTGATGACGATCCACGGGTTCTGCAACCGGCTGCTCGCCGCGCACCCGGTCGCGGTCGGGGTCGACCCGCGATTCCGAGTGCTCGACGCCCCCGAGGCAGAGCGCGCCGCGCATGAGGCCTTCGACGAAGCGCTCGAGGACTTCCTCGCCGCCGGGGACCCCGAGCGCGAGCAGACCGTCGCCGCCTACGACGTCGCCGGCCTGCGCGGGATCGCGATCGCGGTCCACGCCGAGCTCCGCAGTCGCGGGCTCGCGGAGCCGCGACTCCCGGAGGCGCCGGAGAGCGACGTCGCCGGCGCTACTCGTCGGGCGCTCGCCGCCGCCGAGGCCGTGCTCCCGGACCTGAAGCCGGACAGCGAGCACCACGAGCTGGTCCAGCGAGCGATCTCGATGCTCTCCGATCCCGCGGCCGGCCCGCCCGACCTCGACCGGCTGACCACGCTGCAGACCGGCAAGGGCGGTCAGGCGCTGGCCGCCTATCGGGAAGCGATCAAGGCCGCGGTCGCCACGGTCGCCGAGTCGGGCGAGGGCGGCCGTGCCTACCGTCATCTCGCGGTCCTCCTCGACCTCTTCTCGGGACGATTCGCCGCAGCGAAGGAACGCCGCGCGGGACTGGACTTCGAGGACCTCCAGATTCTCGCGACGCGGCTCCTCGAGCGGACCGATCTCGGCGCCGAATACAGCGCCCGCTTCTCCCACCTTCTGGTCGACGAGTTTCAGGACACGAATCGCTCGCAGCTGCGGCTGATCGAGGCGCTGCGGGGGCCGGCGACCGAGGTGATGATGGTCGGCGACGAGCTGCAATCAATCTACGGATTCCGCCACGCCGACCTCGACGTCTTCCGCGAACAGCGCCGGCGGGTCGAGGAGGAGCCCGGCTCGCTGGCGATCGGATTGAGTGGCAACTTCCGCTCCCGCCCGGAGCTGATCGGCGCCGTCAACGAGATCGGGGGACACCTGCTCGGCACCGAGTACCGGCCACTGCGGGTCGGCGCGATCCCGAGGCTGCCTGCTGCGCCGGGTGACGGCCCGGCGGTCGAGCTACTGATGACGGGCGAGAAGGGCTGGGACGAGAGGGGAATCGACCTGCGTCCGGCGACCGACGCCCGGACGCCGCCCAATCAGCTCGCCGAGGCCCGCTTCGTCGCGTCCCGCCTCCGCGAATTTGCCGATTCCGGGGTCCCGCGCGGAGAGATGGTCGTCCTCCTGCGCGCGTTCACCCACCTCGACGCCTACGAGGACTCGCTCGAACGCGCCGGCCTGCGCCCCTACGTCGTCGGCGGCCGCGGCTACTGGTCCCAGCAACAGGTGAGCGACGTCTGCGCCCTGCTGGCGACGATCGCCAACCCACTCGACGACATGGCGCTGTTCGGCGCCCTTGCCTCGCCGGCCGGCGGCGTGAGCCCGGACACGCTCTGGCTGCTGCGGGCGGCGGCGGGGCCCCGCCGCCACGTCTGGCCGGCGATCGAGCACCTGACAGGCAGCCGCGAGGTCGAGCTGCTCGATCCCGAGATCCTCAACCGCATCGATGGGGCCGATCGCGAGCTCCTCGGCGGCTTCGCGGCGACCCTGGCGGAGCTCCGGGACCGGGCGCCGGGGCTGCCGCTGACGGAGCTGATCGACACCGCGGTCACCTCGACCGGCTACGACCTGGCGGTGCTGATGCGGCCATCCGGTGAAGCCCGGTTCGCCAACGTCCGCAAGCTGATGCGGCTCGCGGCCGAGTACGAGGCAGCCGAGGGACGCGACCTGCGCGGCTTCCTCGACTTTCTCGCGGCGCGCGCGGCCGCGGACGTCGACGCCGCGGCGGCGACCGCGATCGAGGGACACGACGGCGTCCGGATCATGACCGTCCACAGCGCCAAGGGGCTGGAGTTCGGGGTGGTCGCGATCCCCCAGCTCGCGCGACGCCTGCTGCGGAGCTGGGCGCCCCCGTGCCTGATCGGCCGTGAGGAGGAGAGGCCACGTGTGGGGCTGCGGCTGCGACGACTGGGGGCGGCGGGAATCGACCTCTTCTCCTACGACGACCTCTGGGAGGAGGCCAAGGCACGCGAGGCCGAGGAGGAGCTGCGCCTGTTCCACGTCGCCGCGACGCGCGCCCAGGAACGGCTGATCCTGAGCGGCGTGCTCAAGCCCGACCCGGTGGGTGAGGTGACGCCGGGGACGCCGGTGATCGAGCGGATCGCCGCCGCCCTCGACCTCGACCGCGGCGAGGACTCGACCATCACCGTGCCGGCGCCGCGCCCGCGCGAGGGCCTTGACGCAGGTTTCGAGCCATCGGAGATCGCTGTCCGGGTGAACCTCGCCTCACCCGAGCGCGCGGCAGAGCTGGTGCGGGCCAGCCGGGGTGAGGAGCCCGAGTCGGACCCCGGCGCCGGCCCCGCCCCGCTGCTCGCCCTGACCCCGGCGGGGCCGCCGAACTGGCCGCTCTCCTACTCGGCCATCGCCGCCGCTGAGGGCCACGCCGGACTGGAGCCGGTCGCGGGCGAGCGCTCCGGCGAGGAGCCGCGAGCGGCGAGGCCGGAGGCGGGGGCCGCGTGGGGCACCGCTGCCCACTCTCTGCTCGAGTGGAGCCAGGCCAACGGCTGGGACGAGCCACCGCCGGAGATCATCGGCCGTTTCGCCCTCGCGGCAGGGGTCGAGCCGGCCGATGCCGAGGGCCTCCTGGGCCCGGTCCGCGCCTGGCTCGGCTCGGCGCTGTTCGCGGAGAGGGTCCGGGGCGCGCGGGCGAGGTCCGAGGTGCCGATCCTGCTCGAGGTCGCGGGGACGGTCCTGCGCGGCTCGATCGACCTTCTGGTCAAGGATGAGGGGGCGCCGCTGATCGTCGACTTCAAGACCGACCGCCTCGGCGCCCACACGCCGGGGGAGCTCCATGAGCGCTACGGGATCCAGCGTGACATCTACGCGCTCGCGGTCGGCGAGGCGACCGGGGCGGTTGAGGTCGAGGTCGCCTACGTGTTCCTCGAGCGACCCGATCAGCCGGTGCTCGAGACGCTCGGCCCCGCGGAGATCGCGGCCGGGCGCGAGCGGCTCGAGGCCGCGATCGGGCGCGTCAGGCAGGCCGCCTGATCGCGCTTGCCGGGCGCCGCGCTACGACCTCCCCTGGGCGCCCAGCGCGACGCTCTCGACGTCGAGGCGCGGCAACCGCCGCTCGAGCCAGGCCGGGATCCACCAGTTCCGCTTTCCGAGCAGCTGCATCACCGCCGGCACCAGAACCATCCGCACCACCGTGGCGTCGAGGAAGATCGCCGCCGCGAGGCCGATCCCGAACAGCTTCAGGAACACTTCCGGCGAGGCGACGAAGGCGAGGAAGACGACGACCATGATCGCCGCCGCGGCGGTGATCACCCGGGCGGTCTTCGCGAGACCGGCGGCGACCGCGTGCCGGGTGTCGCCGTCCTTCAGGTACTCCTCGCGGATCCGCGAGATCAGGAAGACCTCGTAGTCCATCGAGAGACCGAAGAGGATCGCGAACATCATCACCGGCATGAACGGCGCGATCGGGACCTCGTGGTCGATGCCGATCAGCTGTCCTGCGGCACCCCCCTTCGCCACCAGCGTCATCACGCCGTAGGCGGCGCTGACCGAGAGCAGGTTCATCACCGCCGCCTTGAGCGAGATCAGCGGCGAGTGGAACGCGATCAACAGCAGCAGGAAGGAGAGGCCGACGACGCCGGCGATGAACAGCGGCATGCGGTCGACCATGTAGACGCTCTGGTCCTCGAGCGCCGCGGTCACGCCGCCGATCTTGGCGGTGACCCCGGTGCCGTCGAGAGCTTCGGGTACCACCGTCCCGCGCAGGTGCTTGACCAGGTCGCGCGTCGCCGCGTCCTGGGGCGAGGTCGACGGAGTCACGGTGATCAACGCCGCGTCGCCGGCCTGGTTGAAGCGCGGGGCGGTGACGAAGTCGATCCCTTCTTCGCCGCGCAGCTCGTTCGCCAGGGCGTTGACGTCCCCCTTTGCGCTCGTGGAGGGCATTTCCGCCGCGATCACGAGCGGGCCGTTGGTGCCCGGCCCGAAGCCTTCGGAGATCAGGTCGTAGGCCTGGCGGGTCATCGTGTCCGGCGGGTCGTTGCCGGCATCGGGGAACCCGAGCCGCATTCCCAGCGCCGGCGCCGCCAGGGCCAGCAGCAGGATCGTCGCCGCGATCGCCGCCGTCCACGGGTGCCGCTGGACGAGGTGGCTCCAGCGCCAGGCGAGTGACTCCTCGGTGCCTTCGGTCTTCTGGGCGCGGCCCAGGAACGGGACCCGCAGGCGGTCGACCCTGGGTCCAAGATAGGAGAGCAGCGCCGGCAGCAGGGTGATCGACGCGATCATCATCACCAGCACCGCCATCGAGGCGGAGAGCGCCACCCCGTACATGTAGGAGAGGCCGGTGAGAAACAGCCCGAGGACCGCGATCACAACCGTGCAGCCGGCGATGATCACGCTGCGCCCGGCGGTGGTGACGGCCTCGACGACCGCTTCATGGCGGTCCTTGCCGGAATGCAGGGCGGCGCGGAACCGGGTCAGCACCAGCAGCGAGTAGTCGATTCCGACCCCGATCCCGATCAGCCCGGAGACCGCGGTCGTCCAGTCGGGCACGTTGACGAAGTTGGCAAGCAGCAGGATCAGGCCGCCGGAGGTGATGCCGAGGCCGACCAGGGCGATCGCGAGCGGGAGACCGACCGCGACCAGCGAGCCGAAGGCGATCAGGAGGACGATCGCGGCGCCGAGGAAGCCGAGCCCCTCGGGACTCGCCCCTTCCTGGGCGCGGTAGATCGGGTCCCCTCCGAGCTTGATCTCGACACCGCCGCCACTGTTCTTTTCAGCCGCGTCGACCAACTGTTCGCCGTCTTCCTTCGTCATCTCCCAGCCGGGCACGGTCATCGGAAGGGTCGTCGTTGCGATCGTCCCGTCATCGGAGACGCGGGTCCTGGTCGCCGGGTCGATGTGGTTGACGTCTTCGGCTTCGGCGAGAAAGGCGTTGATGCGTTTCTTCGCGGCCGGGCTGTCGGCGCCACTGGGGTCCTTCCAGACGACGTAGACTTCCTGGCCGCTGTAGCCGCCGAACTCGCGTTCAGTCAGGTCACTGGCCGCCTTCGACTCGGATCCCGGCGTGTTGTAATCGGCTTCGTACTCGCCCTTGAGCGCGGAGCCGAGGCCGATCACCACGACCAGCGCGCCGAGCCAGGCGAGGACGACGGTGCCGCGGCGGCGATATGCGAAGTCTGCGAGGCGGGTGAGCCGACGGGTCATGCGGGTGTTCCTTTCAAGCTGGGAAGTCGTTTAGGGAAGAAAAGATGTATAGCAATAATGATTAGGTGATGTAATTAACTCGGTGTACCCTCTTGACATGGGTGGAAAACCGCTCGCCGGCGACCGTGCTCCGTCCTCCGTCGCCTTCCTCCTCTCCCAGGTCGGGATCCACGCCTCGCAGCGCTTCGCCCGGCGCCTCGCCGAGATCGACCTTCATCCGCCGCAGTTCCGGGTGATGAACATGGTCGACGCGGTCGAGGGGCGCTCGCAACAGGCGATCGCCGAGGCAATCGGCGCCCCTCCGAGCCGGATGGTCGCGATCATCGACGAGCTCGAGCAACGGGGGCTGGTCGAGCGCCGCCCCCATCCGGGCGACCGTCGGGTCCACGCGCTCTACCTCAGCGCCGCGGGCCGCCGCCTCCTCGCCCGTGGGCGGAAGATCGCGGCGGCGCACGAAGAGGAACTGATGAGGGGCCTCCGGGGCGCCGACCGCAAGCGCCTCGTCGCTCTCCTGCAGCTCGTCGTCGACGAGCAGGGGATCGGCAGCGGCGTCCATCCTGGTCTGAGCTGAAAGCTAAACGGCGTCGGCCGGCGGCTCGAGCTTCGCGGCGAGCTCGTCGAGGCGGAGCTCCTTCAGCCCCTCACCGACGGCGTCGAGCTCCTCGGCGCAATAGGAGACGAGCTCGCGGCCCTCGCGGCAGAGCTCGAGCGTCTCGCGCAACCCCGCCTGGCCGGAGTCGAGCCTGTCGATGATCTGCTCCAGGCGCTCGACCGCGCCCTCGTAGGACTCAGGCTTCAATTCCGCCCGCGTGCTCTGCTCTCGCTCGTTCGCGTTCATATTCACCGGCTATCTCGCTCACTCGCTCCCGCGTCCGCCGCGGGCGGGTCGCACCTGCACCTCGCCATCGGCGAATCGGAGACTAATCCGATCCTCGGCGCGTGCGGCCTCGGCGCTGGTCAGCGGCTCGCCCTCGGGGGTCTCGGCGAGGGCGTAGCCACGCTCGAGGGTGCGCGCCGGCTCGTGCGCGCGGAGCGCCACCGCGACCCGGCGCAGCGCCTCGCGCCGGCTTCCCAGTTCGGCGCCGGCGGCCCGGCGCAGGGCCCGGTCGAGGACGACGACCGCGATCCGGCGCTGGAACGAGCGCCGCTCGGCGAGGCCGCGTTCCGAGGCGGCGCGGATCTCGCGCGTCATCTGGTTGAGCGCGACCCGCTCACGGCGCAGCGCCCTGGCCGGGCCCCGGGCAAGCGCCGCCAGGTGCCGCGCACGCGCTCCGATGGCGCCGTCGGCGCCGCGGCGGATTGCGGCTGTCGCGCGCTCGAGATCCCGGCGCGCCTCGACGCAGTCGAGCGGCACGGCCGCCTCGGCGGCGTGGGTGGGGGTCGAACAGGCGACCGCGGCGACGTCGTCGATCAGGGTCGAGTCCCGCTCGTGGCCGACGGCGCTGATCACCGGCACCCGTAGAAGCGCGACCGTACGGCAGAGGGTCTCATCGCAGAAGGCCCAGAGGTCGGCGAGGCTGCCACCCCCCCTGGTGACGACGACCGCCTCTACCTCGGGCCGGGCCGCGAGGTCTCCGATCGCCGCCGTGATCGCGGGAGCGGCGCGCCGGTCCTGCACCGGGGCGAAAGCCCAGACGACGGTCCCCTCCCAGCCACGGCGGCGCAGGCCCGCGAGGAGGTCGCGCCGAGCGGCGCCCGACTCGGCGGTGACGACGCCGATCGTGCGCGGCAGCAGCGGCCGCGCCAGCTGCTTTTGGAGCTCGAACAGGCCCTCTGAGCGCAGCTGCTTGCGAAGGGCCTCGAGGCGGGCGAGAAGGTCCCCCTCCCCCGCCAGCCGCACGTAGGTGGCGCGGAACGAGAAGCTGGGCGAGGCCTGGGCCCCGCCCGGATAGTAATCGGGGCCGCCCGCGATCACGACTTCGGCGCCGTCGCGAAGGCCGCCGTCGGGAAGGCCGGCCCGCTCGAGGTCATCGAGCCAGATCGCGCATGGGACGGCCCCCTCGCCGTCGCGCAGCTCGAAGTAGGCCTGGACCCTGCTGTGGCTGACCCCGGTCACCTCGCCGACGAGGCGCACGCGGGCACGCCGGCGGAGCTCTTCCTGCAGTTTGCGGGCGTAACGCCCGACCGGGAACGGGCCCGGCAGCTCGGGTTCGACGCTCTGCGCGGCTACCCGGCGCGCTTCCAACGGCGTGCCCAAATCCTGAGCTCGTCGATCGCGGGCCTCAGTTCGGCGCCGGCGGCGGTCAGGGAGTACGTGACCCGCACCGGGGAACCGGGCTCGACGTCACGCTCGACCAGGCCCTCCTCCTCGAGCTCGCGAAGGCGGCGCGAGAGGAGCCTGTCGGAGAGGCCCGGCACCGCCTTCGCCAGCTCGCCGAAGCGCCGCGGCCGTTCCGCCAGGACGCAGACGATCGCTCCGGTCCATCGCTTGCCGATCAGCTCGATCGCGGCGTGGAAATGCGGACAGACTCCGGCGGGTCGCTCTGTGGCACGTGTCGCCTCCACCTCGTCCCTCAGCTTACTCAACGTAAGTGACGGGCCCCGCGGTTTTCCCGGCCCTGAAAGGAGATGCGCGGTTAGACGGCCCGGCCGCCTGGTTGGATTCGTTCGATGACAGCGCTCGACTGGGGCATCGTCGCCTTCGCCATCGCGATGGGGATCTGGGGCTACCGCCAGGGACTGATCGTCGGCGCCCTGACGCTGGCGGGGTTCCTCGTCGGCGCCTTCGCCGGCAGCCGCCTCGGGCCGCTGCTCCTGAGCGGCGGCTCCGAGTCGCCGTACTCACCCCTGTTCGCCGCGCTCGGGGCGCTGCTGGTCGGGGCCCTCGTCGCGGTGATGCTCGAGAGCATCGCCCTCGGAATCCGCGAGCGTGTGGTCCGGGGGCGGGCGCTGAACACGCTCGACGGCCTCGGTGGCGCGGCGTTGATCGTCGCCGTCGCCCTCGGGCTCGCATGGGTGTTCGGCGCGGCCGCTTTGCACACCCCCGGCACCGCGCAATTGCGGGCCGACGTCCAGCGCTCGCTGATCCTCCGCAACCTCAACGACCTGCTGCCGCCTTCCGGCCCGGTGCTGAACGCGCTGAGCCGGGTCGACCCCGCTCCCACGATCGCCGGGCCGACGGTGCCGGTTGCCCGCCCCGACGCCGCCATCGTCGACGACCCCGAGGTCATCGCCGCGCGGCGCTCGGTGGTCCGCGTGCTCGGGACGGCCTGCGGCCTCGGCGTCGAGGGATCGGGCTGGGTCGCGGCTCCGGATCTTGTCGTCACCAACGCCCACGTCGTCGCCGGCCAGGACGACACCACGGTGACCACCGAGGCGGGCGCCTCGCTGCCCGCCAGCGTGGTCCATTACGACCCCGACAACGATCTCGCGATCCTTCGAATCGAGGCGCCGATCCCAGCCCTCGAGATCGCCTCCGACGCGAAGCGAGGCACCGCCGGCGCCCTGCTCGGCTACCCCGAAAACGGCCCCTACACCGCCACCCCGACCAGGCTCGGCGGCACCCGCAGCGTGCTCAGCGAGGACTCCTACGGCCGCGGGCCGCTCCAGCGCCGGATCACGTTCCTGCGCGGCAGCGTCCACAGCGGCAACTCGGGCGGACCGATCGTCGATTCCGCCGGCAGGGTCCTGGCGACGGTATTCGCCGCGACCACGTCCGCCCCGGCCGGTGGATTCGCGGTCCCCGACGACGTCGTGCGGCTCGCGCTCGCCGACGCCTCAACGCCGGTCGACACCGAGGCGTGCACGGGCTAGCCAAATTTTCTGGTTGGGCAGGAAGTAAATTGGCGCCACAGTGAACGACCTCTCGCCCGAGGTGGCGCGGCGCCGCCGTCTGGTCACCCGCATGGTTCCGCTCTTCGTCGTGGCCGTGGTCGCGTTCATCTTCGGCGCCATCGCCGGCGTGCCCGGCTCCCCGGAGCGCGACTCGGCCGGCCGCTTCGTCGAAGCCTGGGCACGGAAGGATTTCGGCGCCATGTATCGGGAGCTGAACACCGGCTCCCGCAGGGAGGTCTCCGAGTCGGAATTCGTCAAGGCCTACCGTGACTCGGCCGAGACCGCGACGCTGCGAAGCGTCCTCGGCGCAGACCCGGGCGATACTGAGGAGCGGGACTCCTCGACCGTCGTCCCGGTCCCGGTCACGGCCCAGACCGTCGCCTTCGGCACCGTCGAAGAAGACCTTGAACTGCCCTACGCCGACGGCGGCATCGCCTGGGACCCGAGCCTGGTCTTCCCCGGCCTGCGCAAGGGGGAGCACCTCGAGAGCAGGGTCGAACTGGCGCCGCGGGCTCCGATCTTCGCCGCCGACGGAGAAATGCTGGCCGAAGGCCCGGCCGAAGCGCGCGAACACCCGCTGGGCAGCGCGATGATCGATGTCACGGGGGAAATCGGGATGGCCGAAGAAGACGAACTCCCGGCGCTCGCCCGCCACGGCTTCCCGCCGGGGACCCCGGTCGGGATCAGCGGAGTCGAGCAGGCATTCAACGCCCGGCTCGCCGGCCGCCCGGGGGGAACCCTGCTCGCGGTCGCCGACAGCGGCGGCTCGGCCCGGATCATCGCCAAGGCCGAACCCGGAGCCGGGGCCCCGGTGAAGACGACGATCGACCCGGACCTGCAGGAGGCGGCCGTCTCCGCGCTGGCCGGACGCGCCGGTGGGGTCGCCGCGCTCGACCCAAAGAATGGCGACATCCGGGCGCTCGCCGGCCAGGCGTTCTCGGCCCCGCAACCACCCGGCTCGACCTTCAAGATGCTGACCACGATCGCCGCCCTGCAGAAGGGGGTGGTCTCACTCGACGACACCTTCGAAATCACCGACGGAGTGAACGTCGGCGGCCGCTTCATCAGCAACGCCAACGGCGAGCTGTGCGGTGGCACCTTCCGGGAAGCGTTCGCCGAGTCCTGCAATGCCGACTTCGCCCCGCTCGGACCGAAGATCGGCAACAACGACTTCGTCGCGGCCGCCGAACGGTTCGGGTTCAACTCGCCGCCGAGCCTCTACCGGCAGGAAACGCTCGAGGCGATCGAGCCGGCCGAACCGACGATCCCGACCGACATCGGTGAAGAAGTCGACCTCGGGGTTACCGCGATCGGCCAGGGCGAAGTGCTGGCGACGCCGCTGATGATGGCGAGCATCGCCCAGGCGATCGCCAACGACGGCGTCCTCGAGCCGACCTCGCTGGTCGCCAACAAGAAACTGCGGCCCGAAAAGCAGCCGGTCCGGGTGATGTCGAAGAAGATCGCCGACCAGCTGACCGAACTGATGATCGGCGTCGTCACCGAAGGGACCGGCTACGCGGGGGCGATCCCGGAGGGCCAGGTTGCCGGCAAGACCGGGACCGCCGAGCTAGGCCCGGTGCCCGGGCAGGAGAACTCACCCGAACCGGAGCAGATCAAGGACGCGTGGTTCGCGGCGTTCGCCCCCGCCGACAAGCCAAAGCTGGTCGTCTCGGTGCTGCTGATCGAAGCTGAAGCCGCGGGCGGCGAAGTGGCCGCGCCGGCCGCCTCGGAAGTCCTCTCGGCCGGCCTCTAGAGGTCGAGTTTGACTTCGGCCGGCCCACCGGGGCCGGGAATCTCGAGGGTCAGCGGCCGGTTCACCGAGGCCGTGGTCGGCAGGTCGAAGAGCACGACCGAGCCCTCGATCGAGCCCTGCTGGGGGGTCGAGTCGGGGACCGGGATCTGTTCCTGCGACTCGATTTCACCGCCGAACGGGAAGCCGTAGAGGCTTTCGCTGTCGAGCGCGTCGTAGGTTTGCTCGTTGGCGTCGGTGATCGTCAGCTCATCGGCGAGCGTCTGCGTGTCTTCGCTCTTGTTCTGGACTTCGAGGAAGACCCCGAAGTAGGTCGAGCCGTCAGCGGGCGGCGGCTGGCCGACGAGGAAGGCGGAGTCCTCGGTGTCGGTCGGGTTGAGGAAGCGGGAGAAGACGACGGTGTAGTCGAGCTCGCCGAGCGTCACCGTCTGTCCCTCGACGACTTCGGTGTCGCCCTCGCTCGAGTAGCCGCAGGCGGACACGGCGGCGGCCAGCGCGATCAGCATGATCGCGGCGAGCAGGGGCTTGGGCTTGCGAACGAGGGCCATCGGCGGCGTGAGTCTATAAAGCGGGATCAGGGAATGCCGGTGGCATGGGGGTTGCCGCCGGCAACCGCGACAGGCCCTCGCTCGCCGGCGCCGGACTCGAGCTGGTCGCGGAGCCGGTTGAGCGCCTCGCGCCAGCCGCGCTCGAGCCCCACCGACGCCATCCCGACCGCGTCGATCGCCCTGTCGACCGGGTTCGAGGGCTCGGTCCAGAATGAGACGCGGACCGTGATCAGCGACCCGGGGCCCTCGAGCAGCTCCCAGACGGTCGTCGAGGGGATCCTGTTCGTGCGCCCGCCGCGACCGTGCTCGACGATCCGCTGCGGCTCGGTGACCTCGGTGATCGCCGTGTCCATCCAGAAGTGGCGCGGGAAGGTCTGGAAGCGGAAGCGGGCACCGGCGCCGACGCCGGTGGAGTCGATCCGCGTCAGATGCAGGTCGGAGATGAAGTGATCGGTGAACGACGGTCGGCGACTGAGGTCGCACAGCTCGGCGAACGCCACCGAGCGGGGGACGTCGATCTCGACGGCGGCGCTGACGGGACCCATTTGGGCGATTCTATGCAAGCGGGCCGAAGGCCCGGTACGATCGGTACCAAGCGCCCAAGGAGGGAGTCCATCTTCACCAGTTCCAGAAGGACGTCCGAGAGCCTTTCAACCGGGGCGATGCCCGGTGCAGGGACGTTCTTCTGCCTCAAGTGCGGGACGCAGTTGTCCCTCCAGGAGGACGACGCCCTTCCCCATTGTGCGCGCTGTAGGGGTACCTCCTTCCGCCGCGACTCGATCTTCGAGCCGATGCAGGAGCACGGCGCCACGACGGTCGAGTTTCCGGCCCCGACCCGGCCCGAGGCGACGGGCTGGCTCGAGGACGCCCGCAAGACGCTTCCCGGCGGAGGCCGTTATCTCGTCCGCCGCAGCGACGACGAGATCCAGGTCTTCCAGGTCAAGGAGGGCTGGACCCGAATCGGCCGCAGCGTCGCCGCCGACATCCGCCTCGACCACCCCAGCGTCTCCCGTCGCCATGCGCTGATCATCTCCGAACCGGATTCGGACCTGCGCGTGCTCGACGACCGCAGCCTCAACGGCGTCTTCGTTAACGGCGAGGAGGTCGAGTGGGGAAAGCTCGAGGACGGCGACGAACTGCGGATCGGCCGCTACCAGTTGTTCGCCCTCGAAGCCTGAGCGCCGCGTTTCCGCCCACGGCGGCCGTACCATGGGCAAAGTGACCGCTGAGCACGATCCCGGCGATCCCGTTCCGCTGTCGGCCTCACCGGCGATCTCGGAGGCGGCCGAGCGTGCCCGCGAACGGCTCCACGAGGAGATCGAGCGGGTCCGTGTCGGCGTCGAGGAGATGATGGCCGAACAGGGGAGCGGTGCGGACCCTGGACTGAAGCGCGAGCTCAATGCGCTGCGCGAGGAGACCCGCGACTACGTGAAGCGCCGCGTCCGCAAGACCGAGAAGCGGCTCGAGAAGTCGATCGAGCGGGTCGACCGCCGCGCCCGCAAGCTCGAGCAGCGCCTCGACGCGGCCGAGCAGGACCGCCGCTACGCCGAATGGCGCATCCACACCAACACCGAGGCGATGCTCGACGGCCTCCTCCGCGAGGTCCGCGCGATCGCCGACCTCGTCACCCGCACCCGCTAAGTAGGGGCCCGGTACTCAGCCTTCGGCGCGGAAGGTGATTCCGTTCAGGCTGATGTATGTCGGCCCTTCCGGATCAAGGACCGCCCCATCGAGCGATGGTTGAAGCCCGGGGGGAGAATGAAGATGGGGGCCGAGGTCCCGTTCTCGGCGGACCCCCTCAGGCGGACGACGCCTTCGTGATTCTTGAAGAAGGCAACCCTCGGGGTTTGGTTGGCGTTGGTCCAAGAGCCCACAAACTGAGGCTCACCGGGTGAACCGACCACATGCCAGTTTTCCGTCGGAGACAGCGAATTGGCGATCTGGGCGGTTGGGACCGTCCCCAGGGTCGAGGCATTGACCTGCGCCCCGGTGATCGTCCCGTTCCTGATCTTGGCCGCGGTCACGGCTTTGTTCTTGATTTTCGGCGTCCTCACCGCGTTCTTCTTCAGCTGCTTCGGCCCAACCGTGTTCTTGTCCAGGGTCGAGGCCGCGATCGCGGTGCCACCCATGGCGACGAACAGAGCGAGGTAGGCGACGACCGTCGCGTGGCTCGGCCGTCTGCGCTTCGAGAGCTTCTCCACGGCGCGGACCGTATGCGCTCCACTCGCTTCGGTCAACCGAACTGGCCCAACAGACCGATGCGGTCGAGGTTAGGGCCGCTATCCGGCCCTAACCTCGACCGCTCCCACCCCGAACCGACAGCACGACGGTCTGCGGGAAGGGACGGGTGTGCCCTCCAAGGGAACTGGTGAGTCACAAAACCTCGGTCCCTCCTGTGCGATTCGATGCGGGTTCCCGGGAGGGCACACCCGTCCCTTCCCGCTACTCAGTCGAGATACTCGGGTCCGCCTGGACCTTGTGCGGCACGACCATCAGGAAGTTGCTGGCCGCGTCGGCGGCGAGGTCCATGATCCGGTCGGCCTCCTTGCCCTGGTCGGTCGCCCGCAGCTCATCGGCGTAGTGCGAGAGGAGGTCGTCGATGTCGAGAAGCCCGTCGGCGTCGAGGGCCTTGAGCTCGACTTTCGCGCCCTCGCCGAGGCGTCGCTCGATCGCCTCGCGGCCGAGGCCGAAGGCGTTCTGGCGGACGTAGACGCGGCCGCCGGTCATCCCGGCGCAGGCCCAGGGCCCGATGTCGCCGAGGACGACGGCGCGGCCCGAGGTCATGTACTCGAACGCGAACCCCTTAGCGTTGGCGCGGTCGACGAGACAGCCGCGGCCGTCGTCGATATCGCCCTCCGGCTCGCCGCCGAGGACGACGTCGGCGCCGGAGAGGCGGATGCAGAAGCGTGAGTCGGCCGAGCCCTGGACGGACAGGCGGCCGCGCTGGGCGCCGTAGGCGAAGGACTTCCCGACCGAGCCGTTCAGCCGTCTGCCCTTGGCCCCCTTGCCCTTCAGCACCGAGACCGTCCCGCCCAGCATCGCCTTGCCGACGCCGTCCTGGGCGCCACCCTCGACCCTGATCGAGACGCCGTAGGCGTTGAAGGCGCCGAAGCCCTGGCCGGCGACGGAGCCGCCGTTGAACGAAAGGCTCGCCAACACCTCATCGTCGGACGCGGGACCGTCTTCGAAGATCCTGGCACGGGAGATCGCGCCGGAGAGCTCGGTGCCGAGCACGCGGTCGTTGGCGTCGGTGGCGCGCGGGAACTCGCTGGTCACCGCATGGCCAGAGCAGACTTCGGGCGCCAGCGCGGCGATCTGGCTCGATGCCTCCTTCGCCTCCATCCGGATCGGCCGGGCGACGACGAGGCCGGCCTCGGCGCGCTCCTCGACGATCTCGTCGGCGACCGGGAGGTCGATCGGCTCGAGGTCGAGGAACTCCTCCAGCGGGGTGATCAGCTCGGCGAGATCGATCCGGTCATGGTGGGAGACCTGCTCGAGCAGGTCGTAGCGGCCGACGAGGTCCTGGGCCCGCTTGTACCCGAGCGAAGCGACGACCTCCTTCACCTCCTCGCCCATCGCCGAGAAGAAGCGGGCGCAGCTCTCGGCGGCGAGGTCGACCTCCTGCGGGGTGAACTTCTTCAGGCCGTGCTCCTGCGCCTGCTCGACGGTCTCGATCTGGGTCGCGATGCCGACGTGGCAGGTGTCGAGCTGGCAACCGCGGCAGATCGTGCAGCCGAGGCTGACCATCGCCAGCGTGCCGAACCCGACCCGGTTGGCGCCGAGGCAGTGGAGCTTGACGATGTCGTGGCCGGTCCGGTAGCCGCCGTCGGCCCAGATCTCGACCCGGTTGCGGATCCCGGCCTCCATCAGCGCCCTATGGACGGCGCGGGTGCCTATATCCGAGGGCAGGCCGACGTGGCGCAGGGCATGCTGGCGGGCGGCGCCGGTGCCGCCCTCGAAGCCGGAGAGGGTGATGATGTCGGCGCCGGCCTTGGCGATCCCGAGGCCGATCGTGCCGATGTTCGGGACCACCGGGACCTTGACCGAGACGCGGACGTCCGGATTGACGGTCTTCAGCTCGTCGATCAGCTCGGCGAGGTCCTCGATCGAGTAGAGGTCGTGGTTGTTGGAGGGCGAGATCAGGTCGGTGCGGGGGGCCGCGTTACGGGCGGCGGCGACCTTCTCGGAAACCTTCTTGCCCGGCAGGTGGCCACCCTCGCCGGGCTTCGCGCCCTGGCCGATCTTGATCTCGGCGACGTAGGAGGAGTTGATCATCTCGGCCGAGACGCCGAACCGGCCCGAGGCGACCTGTTGGCCGCGCCACTTGCGGTACTGGCCGTACATGTCGCGGATCTCGCCGCCCTCGCCGTTGACGCAGAGGATGTTGATCGCCTTCGCCGCCTCCGCGTAGGCGCGGAAGGCGGGCTCCGACTGCGAGCCGAAGCTCATCGAGGAGATCACGGCCGGGTAGTCGTGGTGGCCGACGCCGGCATCGACCTCGGCCGGGTCGACCGGGTCGCGGTCGCCCTTCAGGCCCATGATGTGGCGCATCGAGATCGGGTTCTGAACCTCGAGGTCGCGGACCTTCTCCGAGTACTCCGCGTAGCTGCCGGAGCCGTTCGCGGTCGCGATCGCCGCCTTGTAGACCTTCGGGTAGAAGCGGAACGTCTTCGCCGGTTTCGCGTCGTCGTCCTGGGAGAGGATTCGCGCCCGCTCGTTGGTGTCCTCGTCGAGCTCGGCGAACCCGGTGCCGCCGCCCTCCGTGGCGGCAAACGCCTCGGTCTGGAAGAGCTCGGCCAGCTCCGGCTTGATCCCGATCGAGGAGAACTGGCGGGCGTAGCCGCGCACCTCGTGGATCCCGATCGTCGAGATCACTTTCTCGATCCCCTTGGTCAGCGCCGCGCAGAGGTTGCCGATGTCGGTCTCGTAGTCCTCGACGCAGATCACCTCGACCATCGTGTAGGGGCAGACCCCATTGGCACCGAGGCCGAGGGCGAGCATCACGTCGTGGACATTGCGGATCGAGGCCGCGCGGAGGACGATCCCGCAGCGGCGCCGGAGGTTCTCCTCGCCCGGTCCGACCCGGAACCCCTTCAGCGCCTGGTCGACCGCCGAGGTCGCGAGGTGGGGGTCGAGGTAGCGCCGCTCGGCGTCGTAGACGGTGCGGTCGGTCAGGACCAGCAGCTCAGCCCCGTCGCGGACCTTCTTCACCGCCTCCTGCCTGATCCGCTCGATCGCCCCCTTGCTCGTCTCCGACTCGAGCAGCGAGATGTCGACCGCTCCGGCCCGCCCCCGGAACTCCTCCCAGAGGTCCTCGAGCAGGTAGGTCCGGTGTTCGCGGGCGACCTGGCGGTAGGCGCTGTCGGAGAGCGGCGCCATCTCGTGATGGCCGCCGAGGATCACCGGCAGCGAGGTCTCGACCGTCGCGGTGTCGACGTCGGCGGCGTCGAGCGAGGGCCGGCGCCCGAACACGGCCCGGGTCGAGAAGTGCTCGACCTCGCGCTCGCGGTCGATCGCCGGGTTGGTGACGACGGCGACCGTCTCCTTGAAGTAGTCGGCGAGGTTCTGGCGCTCGGGCGAGAGCGCCGCCAGCGGCCCGTCGTAGCCGAGCGAGCCGATCGGCTCGGCCCCGTTCGAGGCCATCTGCTGGACGAGTTTGACGTCGTCGCGCTGCCAGCCGAAGCCGGCGAGCACACGGTCGGAGACCTTGACCGGCTCCTCGGGGCCGGCGTCGGAGTAGCCGGGGACCTCGCCGCCCTCGAGCGGGCCGCCGGTCTCCAGCGCCCGGTCGTAGGGACCGACCTCCTCGACCCCGTTCCGCTTCAGCCAGCGGTCGCGGACGATCCGCAGCATCTCGTCGTGGGGCCACAGCAGCGAGCGCTTGCGCTCGCGATCGATCTCGACCAGCACCTTCTCGCCGGGGGCGAGCGGCTTCGGCTCGGAGACCATCTCGTTGACCGCGACGACTCCGGGCTCGGAGCTGAAGACGAAGTCGTCGCCCGTCTCGACCTGCCAGAGCGGCCGCAGGCCGAGGGCGTCGGCCGAGAACACGCACTCATCGGTGTGGCGGGCGATCAGCGCGACCGGGCCCTGCGCGAACGGCCCCATCGCCTGGTGCAGGTACATGTAGAAGCGGTGCAGTTCCTCCGGCAGGGCGCGGATCTCCTCGACGATCGGCGGCACGACCATCTCCATCGCCTCGGCGAGGCTGAGCCCGTCGCGGCTGACCAGGGTGTCGATCGTCCGGTTCAGGTCCTGCGAGTCGGAGTTCCCGGGCGGGATCGGGACCCTCAGCATCCGCGCCTCCTGGCGCAGCTGCTCGATCGTGTTGATCTCACCGTTGTGGCCGAGGACCGAGAACGGCTGGACCCGCTTGAAGGACGGCCAGGTGTTGGTCGAGTAGCGGTTGTGGCCGAAGCACCCGATCGTCTCGAACCGCTCGTCATTGAGGTCCGGGTAGTAGCCGCCGAGGACCTTCGGCGATCCCATCACCTTGTAGACGCATGTCGTCGCCGAGAAGGACGGGACGTGGACGCCGAGCCGCAGCTCGAGCTCGGAGAGGAGGTCGAAGAGGACGCGGTCGCGATGCGAGGCGTCGGCGACCAACCCGCAGACCTGCCAGAAGTGGGGCTCCTCCTCGCGCGCGGTCGGGCCGAGGGCGGTCGAGTCGACGACCCCGATCCGCTCGGCGAGGATTCGGAACCCGCCCTGGCCGAGCAGCTCACGGGCGTCGTGCTGGATCTCCTGCAGGTCGGCGGTGCGTTCGACGAAGACGTGGGCGACGGCGAAGGCGGCGTCGAGGGTCAGCGAGGGGTCGTGGCCGCCGCTGCGGACCTCCTCGGCCCAGAGCTTGCGGGGGATGTCGAGCAGGACACCGCATCCGTCGCCCTCGCCGTCGACGTTGCCGGCGCGGTGGAGCATCTTCTGCAGCGCTGGAATCGCCTTGCGGATCGGCTCGTGGCTCGGCGTCGCGTCCTTGCGAACCGAGGCGTAGATCGCGCAAGCGTCCTTGTCCTCGACGCTCGGCGGCGAGACCCGCGGCCTGTAGGCCTTCTCGGGCGAGTAGCGAAACTCACCACCCGCATTCTTCGGTGACTGGGTGCTGCCCATGCTGACCTCCCGGGATCCGCGCCTTCTCCGAGCGGGCGCGCGACGGGTTGACGAGTCGGGGAATTATAGGCGGGGGATCGCCGACCAACCGCCGAGTTTGCGTTTCCCCCCGATTAGCGGGGGTAAATGCAAACTCGGCGAGGGGGTTAGCCCCAGGTCATCGGCTCGTAGCCGCCCTCGGGAAGGACCCCGATCAGGAGCGCGGTGACGGGGGCGTCGGAGCGGTTGAGGATCGTGCGATTGGTCGGCCCGTCGATCGAGGCGAAGGTGCCGGCCGGCGCCAGATGGTCCTCGCCGTCGAGCCGCATCGTCGCTTCGCCCTCGAGGACGATGTAGACCTCGACCTCGCCGGTGGCGCCGTGGTTGTGCTCGGGGATCTGGCCACCAGGGGCGATCTCGACCAGGTTGTAGCCGAAGCAGGAGGTGCCGAGGGCCTTGCGGGCCAACCGCCAGGTCGCGCTGCCGGAGCCCTCCATCACCTCGAAATCGTCGCGGTGCTTGATCGTGTAGCCGTCGGCCATCAATTACCCCTTTCGTGCTTCATGAGCCTAGAGCTCCGGGACGTCCGCGCCAAGGGGTGTGAACGGGAGCCGGCGTACCTCGGCCCAGCCCGACGCCCGGCCCTCGAGCGCCTCGGCGACCTTGCCCGCGTCCTGCCAGGTCGTCCAGACGAGGACGGTGGGGCCGGCGCCCGAGATCGTCGCCCCGAGCGCGCCGAGCTCGCGCGCATCGTCGACGAGCTCCATCGAGCGCGGGTAGAGCTCGCGACGGCGCGGCTGGTGGATCCGATCGGCGAGGCCGCCGGCGACGAGGTCGAGGTCGGCGCTGCGCAGGCCGAGGACGAGGCGTGAGGCGGCGGAGACGTTGGCGACCGCATCGGCTAGCGGGACCTCGGCCGGGATCGCGCGGCGGGCGAGCTCGGTCGAGACCTCCTCCTCGGGGATCACCGCGATTCCCTCGAGGCCGTCCGGCGGGTCAAAGCGGGCCGCGGCCGGGGCGCCGCCCCCGCCCTCGCCGCAGATCACGAAGCCGCCGTAGATCGCGGCGGCGACGTTGTCGGGATGCCCCTCGATCTCAGTCGCCCGCGCCAGCATCTCCTCGCGCGTCAGCGCCAGCTCGAAGAGGTGGTCGGCGGCGTAGAGCCCGGCGACGATCGCCGCCGCGCTCGAGCCGAGGCCGCGGGCCAGCGGGAAGCCCTCGCGCAGGCGGAACGCGATCCCGTCGGCGGTGTGGAGGCTCTCGAAGGCGCGGACGATCAGGTTGTCGCGCGCGCTCGGGACATCGAGGCCACCGGGGTCGAAGGAGAACTCGCCAGCCTCCTCGATCTCGAGCTCGAGGTGCATCGCAACCGCCGCCGCCATCACGTCGTAGCCGGGGCCGAGGTTCGCCGACGACGCGGGGACCCGGACGATCCGGTGGCGCGTCGTCATCACAAATTCCTCGCGCTCATGCGAAGACGGCGCGCTCGACCGCGTCGAGGTCGTTCTCGCAGTTGATCACCGGCGGCGCCTTGGAGAGCGCGGTGTCGGGGTCCTTGAGGCCGTGGCCGGTGAGGACGCAGACGACCGACTCCGGCGCGGCGGCTCCGTCGAGGACCGGCAACCCGTGGGCGAGCAGGCCGGCGACCGAGGCCGCGGAGGCCGGCTCGCAGAAGACGCCCTCATTGGCCGCGAGCCAGCGGTAGGCGTCGAGGATCTGCTCGTCGCTGACGGCGGCGACACGGCCGCGCGAGGCGGTGAACGCGGCCATCGCCTCCTCCCAACGGGCGGGATTGCCGATCCGGATCGCCGAGGCGACCGTCTCGGGGTTCTCGACCGGGGCACCGTGGACCAGGGGCGCCGCGCCCTCGGCCTGGAAGCCGTAGAGGACCGGAGCGGTCTCCATCTCCTGGAAGCCCTGCCAGTACGCGGTGACGTTGCCGGCGTTTCCGACCGGGATCGCGAGCGCGCCCGGCGCCTCCCCCAGCTCCTCGACGACCTCGAACGCCGCGGTCTTCTGGCCCTCGATCCGGAACGGGTTGACCGAGTTGACGAGCTCGATCGGGTGGCGCGCGGCGAGCTCGCGGACGATGCTGAGCGCCTCGTCGAAGTTCCCCTGCAGGGCGACGACGCGGGCGCCGTGCATCAGCGCCTGGGCGAGCTTGCCGATCGCGATCTTGCCCTCGGGCACGATCACCGCGCCGCGCAGCCCGGCGCGGGCGGCGTAGGCGGCGGCGCTCGCCGCGGTGTTGCCGGTCGAGGCGCAGATCACGGTCTCCGCCCCGCGCGCCTTCGCCCGCGAGACCGCGACCGTCATCCCCCGGTCCTTGAAGCTTCCGGTCGGGTTCGCCCCCTCGAACTTGAGCAGCGTCCTGACCCCGAACCGCTCGGAGAGGCGCTCGGCCTCGATCAGCGGCGTCGAGCCCTCGTTCAGCGTGACGACGGGATCTCCCTCCTCGAGCGGGAGCCGGTCGCGATAGCGCTCGATCAGAGGGATCGGCATCAGTGATGACCCCTGATGCGACGGCCTCCAGGGGTCGTCAAACGAACTCCTCCTCGATGACGCGTATGAATCGCGGCGGCGAGCGCAGCTCATCGAGCCCGCCGATCTCGGCCACCGCTGCGGAGAAGTTCGACTCGCGGCACTCGTGGAGCACCATCACCAGCCGGGCGTCGTCGCCGATCCCGCGCTGGACGACACTCTTGACCGAGACCTCGTTGTCGCCGAGGACCTTGGCGATCTGGGCGAGGACGCCGGGCCGGTCGGCGACCTCGAGGTGCAGATAGAAGGAGGAGGTGACGTCGGAGACGATTTCGAGCTCGGCGCCCGCCTCGTGCACCGGCGCCTCGCCGGAGATGATCGAGACGACGTCGCTGAGGACGGCCGAGGCGGTCTCGACGCCGCCCGCACCGGGGCCCGACATCGTCACCTCGGTGATCGCCGGCGCCTCGACCATCACCGCGTTGAAGGGGCCCGAGATCGGTGCCAGCGGGTGGCCGCCGTAAAGGAAGCAGGGGAAGACGCGAACGCTGATCCCGCCGTCGTGCCGCTCGGCGACGCCGAGCAGCTTCAGCGAGAGGTCGAGCTCGCGGGCGTAGGAGATGTCTTCCGGAGTGACGCGCTCGATCCCCTCGTAGGCGACCTGATCGAGCGTGACCGGGGCATGGAAGGCGAGCCGGGCAAGGATCGCCATCTTCGCCGCCGCGTCGGCGCCGCCGACGTCGTCACTGGGGTCGGCCTCCGCGTAGCCGAGCTCCTGCGCGCGGGAGAGGGCCTCCTCGTACCCGATCCCGCTCGCCGCCATCTCGCTGAGGATGAAGTTGGTGGTGCCGTTGACGATGCCGAAGACCTTCTCGATCTCGGTGACGCCGAAGCTCTCCTGGATCGCCCGCACGATCGGGATCACCCCGGCGACCGCCGCCTCGAAGCGCAGCTGGACCCCCGCCTCCCGCGCGACCCCGAACAGCTCGTCGCCATGCTGGGCGAGCAGCTGCTTGTTCGCGGTGACCACCGGGCGGCCGCCCCGCAGGGCCTCGAGCACGTACTCACGGGCGGGGTCGGTGCCCCCGATCAGCTCGACGACAAGGTCGGAGCGATCGAGGATCTCCGAGAACTCGCCCTCGCTTCGGGTCAGCGTCCCGGCCAGCTCGACCCGCCGCCCGGTCGCCGCCTCGACCGCGCCGGCGCGCTCGTCGAGGAGCTCGGCGAAGGCGGCGCCGACCGTGCCGCGACCGAGCAGCCCGATGAGAAGGGGATCAGAGCTCATTCGGAAACTCCGCGTGTGCGGTTGGCGAGCGCCGGACCCAGCGGGGCAAGGACGCAGGGGTCCGGCCAATGCAGCAGGCATTGCCGGACCCCCGAGGACGCTGCCCCGTGCCGGTCCGCCGCCGCCAGGTGGGCGCGGGGGATTATTGAAGGGGCTCTATACATCACGTGCGGTCAGATCCTCGTAGGTCTCGCGGCGGACGACGAGGCGGGCGTCGCCCTCGCTGCAGAAGATGACGGGCGGCCTCGGCACGGCGTTGTAGTTGCTCGCCATCGAGTGGCCGTAGGCGCCGGTCGCGGGGACGACGACGACGTCGCCGACCCGCGGGTCCTCGAGTCGCGCCTCCTCGATCAGGATGTCGCCGGACTCGCAGTGCATCCCGACCAGCCGGCACGGGGTCGAGTCGCCGACCCGGTCGGCGATCTCCGCTTCGTAGACGGCCCCGTAGAGCATCGGCCGAATGTTGTCCGCCATGCCGCCGTCGACCGCGACGTAGCGCCGCACCCCGGGGACATCCTTGACGGTGCCGACGGTGTAGAGGGAGACGCCGGGGTTGGCCACCAGTGAGCGGCCCGGCTCGCAGAGGACCCTGATCCCGTCCGGCAGCCGCTCGAGCATCGCCTCGGCGTAAGCCGAGGCGGGCGGCGGCGCCTGGTCGCGGGTGTAGGCGACGGCGAAGCCGCCGCCGATGTTGACCTCGGGGTAGTCGCCGGCGCCGAGCAGGACCTCGGCCAGGCGCCGGTAGACGTCGAGGTCGAAGACCTGCGACCCGATGTGGGCATGGAGGCCACGTACCTCGAGGCCCGCCGCCTCGCAGCGCTCGACCACGGCCGGCAGCGTCGCCAGCGGGATCCCGAATTTCGAGTCCTCCTGGCCGGTCGCGATCTTCTCGTGGGTGTCGGGCCGGATCCCGGGCGTCACCCGCAAGAGGACACGCTGTCGGCGCCCCGCCGCGAGCCGTTCGAGCCGGTCGATCTCATCGAGCGAGTCGACGATCAGGTGGCCGATGCCGGCGTCGAGGGCCTGCAGCAGCTCGGCCTCGGTCTTGTTGTTGCCGTGCATGTAAATCCGCTCCGGCGCGAACCCGGCGCGGAGCGCCAGATGCAGCTCCCCTCCGGAGGCGACGTCGCAGGAGAGCCCCTCCTCGGCGAACAGTCGATAGGCGGCGGTGCAGCTCAGCGCCTTGCTGGCATAGAGGACCTCGAAGTTATCGGTCCGCTCGGCAAAGGCGGCGACCGCCTGGCGGGCACGCGAGCGGAGGTCGTCCTCGGAATAGACGTAGGCGGGGGTGCCGAACTCGGCGGCGAGCTCGACCACGTCGCAACCACCGATCTCGATCCGCCCGCGCTCGTTGAGGCGGCTCCCGGCGGGGAAGACCGGCGAGCCCGCAATCGGGTCCGCAAGCGCGCTGGCGTGTCCGGGATCAGTCTCAGGGCCCATCATCGACGGGCATTGTGACGGGTGGGGCGCCCTGAGCGGCTAGTTGCCGATTCCGGCGATCGCTTCTTTCACGCGATCGCTGGTGTCGCCCGAGGGCGGCGCGGTCTGTTCGGCACGGTCGGCGACTTCGTTGACCGTGTTGGTAACCGGCGAGGGAGCGGGCGGGGTCGCCGCGCTGGAGATTTCGTTGACCGTATTGGTCACCCGCCGCGCGGTTTTGGTGCCGATGCTCCCCGAGCTCGGCGGAGTGCTCGTGTCCTGGCCGGACCCCGCGGAGGCGCCGTTGCCGCTGCTGGGTGCCGGTGAAGCTGTTCCCGAGCCGGCGGGCGAGGAGCCACTCCCGCTCGTCGGCGCGGGGGTTGGTGCTGTGCTTGAAGGCTGTTGGACCGGCGCCGAGTCGACTCCGCGGCCGCCTTCGATCCTGGTCTCCGTGGAAACGTTGCCCTTACCGTGGGCTTTGTCTGAAGCTGTGTGATTGCCGGCTCCGGTGGCCTTCGCCGCGGGCGCGACATTCGCCGGGGTGCCGGTGATCGGGCCGCTCAGGTTCGCCGCGGCAGGGTTCGCCGCGGCGGCTCCGCCGAGCGACTGCGCCGGCGAGACCGCCGCCGAGTCGTTGCCGCCACCGATGCTCAGATCGCCTATCGGCCAGTCACGGAGCGCCTGGGCAGAAACGAACAGCACGAAGAACACGACTGCTGCCGCGATCACCGCTGTGCCTGAAATTGCTCCGAACAGGTATGACTGGGAGTGACGTATCACTGCTTCCTCCTGGCTCGTCTCTCCGTTGTATCAGTACCCACATTGGCAGGCTTATCCTTTTTCTCCATACCAAAAATTTGGTTTTTTAGACCAATATTCGATTTCATTCTAAGACTGAGTATTAGGACTTACAAATACCCGAGAGGATCGGTCGGAACGCCTCCGACCCGGACCTCGAAGTGCAGATGGTCGCCGAAACAGTGCCCGGTGCAGCCGCTGTAGCCAATCACGTCGCCCTGGGAGACGCTCTGGCCGGCGCTGACCGCGAACGAGGACTGGTGGGCGTAACAGGTCTGCAGCCCGCCCCCGTGGTCGAGGCAGGTGAAGTTCCCGTAGCCCCCGCTTTCCGATTCGGACTGCAGCAGGACGACGGTGCCCGCGTCGGCGGCACGGATCGGGGTCCCGGCGGGGACGGCGATGTCGATGCCCTCGTGCATCCTGCCCCAGCGCATCCCGAAGCCGGAGACGACTGGGCCGTCGACGGGCCAGATCAGCTGCCCCGAGCCGTAGCGGATCGGCCCGGCCGGAAGCGGCGCCGAGGAGGTCGACTGAAGCTGGGCCGCGATTTCGGCCTGGATCTCGGTGACCGCGCCCTCGAGGTTCTGCTCGTGGTCGTCGATCTTCGAGAGCGCCGCCTCCCGCTCACGCCTGGCGTCGACCAGCTTCGACTGCCGCTCCTGCACCGCTGAGCGGGCGCTGGCGAGGGCCTCGCGTTCGGCGGCGATCGCGTCGCGCGCCGATTCGATCCGCAGCTTCGCCGAGCGCAGCCGCGAGACGGTTCCCTGCACCTGATCGCGAAGCTGGCGGACCCTCTCGACCACTGCTTCATCCATGCCGTGGATCCGTTCCAGATACTCGGCCTGGTCGATCAGCTCGTCGTAACCGGCGGCGCCGACGATCACGCTCAGCATGTCCGGCGTCCCGGTCTCGTAGATCGCGACGAGACGCTCCCGCAGGGCGACCAGAGCGCGTTTCAGCCGGCTCCTGACGATCGCGAGGTGCTTCTTTGCGACATCGAGTTCGGCGACGGCTTCGTCGAGTTCGGCCTGCTTGGCGTTGAGTCGCTGCCTGACCTTCGCCTCCTCGCCACGCAGGACAGCGACCTCGTCCGTGAGCCGTTCGATCCGGTCGCGGTAATGGGAGATCGTCGTCGTCAGCACACCCTGACGGTCGCGGACGTGGGAGAGCTTCGCTTCCTTGTCTTCGAGTTTCGTGCCGAGATCCTCAGCCGACGCCGGGGCGCAGGCGAGGAGCAGCACGATCAGCGCCGCCGCGGCGGCCGGCAGCGCCGCCAGGGCAGGGCGAATCTGGGGCATGGCCGGCGAGGCTAGCTAACCGATGCTGTGGGCAGGGGGCGCCGCCGGGGAAGTGCAATCGCGCTTGCGGGTGGCCTGGGCGCCCCTAGGCTGCCGCGGGGACCTTTTCGGAGCTCTTTTCGGCCATTGCCTCGGCCGCGACCTCGGCTCCGTAGCCGAGCCGCTCCGCGTATTCGGCAGCCTGCATCCGGGAAATGACCATCCGCTGGATCTCGGCCGTTCCCTCGAACAGCTGGTAGATCTTCGCGTCGCGGAAGAACTTCTCCAGCGGGCAGTCGGTGCTCCAGGCGGGAGGGCCCACGAGGTCCATCAGGATCGTCGTCGCCCACATCGCGACGTCGCCGCCCTTCAGCTTCGACATCGAGCCCTGGCCACCGCGCATCGGCACCCCGTTGCGTCCCATCCAGGCCGCGCGCTGGACCAGCAGCCGCGCTGCTTCGATCTCGGTCGCGACGTCGGCCAGCGTCTGCTGCACCCGCTGGGTCTGGAGCAGCGGCAGGCCTTCCTCGCTGCGCCCGTCGAGGTACTCCATGGTCCACTCATATGCGGCCTGGGCGATCCCGAGAGCCGAGGCGCCGACCAGCGGCCGCGTCACCTCGAACGTCGCGAGAGCGTCGGCGCCGCGCGATTTCTTGCCTTCGCGGCCGCGCTGCAGCTTCTTCTCGAGCTTCTCGTCGCCACCGAGCAGGCAATCGCCGGAGACGCGGCAGTCCTCGAGCACGACCTCGGCGGTGTGCGAGGCGCGGATCCCGAGCTTCGACTCCTTCTTGCCCTGGCTCAGCCCGGGCGTGCCCTTGGGGACGACGAACGAGGCCTGGCCCCTGGTGCCGAGCGCGGGGTCGACCGTGGCGACGACGACGTGGACATCGGCGATGCCGCCGTTGGTGATGAAGACCTTGGTCCCGTTCAGGACCCACTCGTCTCCGTCGCGGCGCGCGGTCGTCTTCAGGCTCTTGACGTCGGAGCCGGCCTGTGGCTCGGTCACCGCGTAGGCCCCGAGCTTGATCTCATCGGCCCTGCCGAAGCACTCTGGCACCCAGCGGGCGATCTGCTCGGGCGTACCCGAGGAGGCGACGCCGGCCGCGGCGAGGCCCGATCCCGAGATCGCCAGCGCGGTCCCGGCGCAGCCCCAGTGGAACTCTTCAGCCGAGATCACCTGCATCTGGCCCTCGCCGTCGGCGGCCGAGCGCTGGATCGACTCGAGCGTCCCGAAGCCCTGCCTGCGAGCCTCCCTGATGACCTCCCAGGGAATGCTCTCCTCTTCATCGTGCTTGCGAGCCGCCGGCCGGATCACGTCGCGGGCGAACGCCCGGCAACGGTCCCTGAACTCCAGATGTTCCTCGCTCAGTTCGAAATTCATCGCTCTCCTAGTCGTCGGCGGAAGTCGTTGATTGACTGGTCAGTCAATCGGCCCCTGGAAGGTTAGCTGACTGACCAGCCAGTTTTTTCCCTCGGGGGCGCGGCCTCCACGCGGAAGGTCTAGGTTGCGCTCCGTGGCACGCAGCAACCAGCCGATCAACGCCGACGTCCCGCTGCCGAGCCCGAAACCGGCGGCGAGCGAGGCGCCAGGGGCCCCGCCACCGCTCCCGCCCCGCGGCCGCCGCTCGGTGCCGACGGCGCTGAAGGTGATCGGGGCGCTCGTCCTCGTCGCGGTCGTCTTCATCGTCGCCGCGATCCTCGGCGGCTCCGACGAGGGAAACTCGATCCCCGGCGCCGCCCCCGGCCCCGAGCAGACGACCGCGGAGACAACGACGCAGGCGCCCGCCGCGACCGAGGCGCCCGAAGAGCTCGGGTATCCGGAATTCGCGACCAACAACACGACCAGGGTCGGCGGGCCCGACCCGGCCTCCAACGCGGCCGGCGTCGCCCTCGCGGTCTTCCCGTCCGCCGCGCCCGAACAGCGCCCCGATGCGGTCACGATCGTCGACGAAGACGACTGGCAGAGCGCGATCGCGGCGGCCGTCCTGATGGCGGAACCGGTCCGGGCGCCGCTCCTGATCTCGGGCCCCGACGAACTCCCCGATCCGACCCAGACCGCGATCGACGCGCTCGACCCCGCCGGCTCCAGCGCCGCGAACGGCGCGCAGGCGTTCGTCATCGGCGCCGCCGAGGCCCCCGACGGCATGCAGACGACCCGTGTCCACGGCACCGGCGCCGAGGCGGCCGCGACGATCGCGAAGCTGCGCGACAAGCTGCTCGGCGGCGCCCCGCAGCACGTCGTCATCGCCCCCGCCGCGAAGCCCGAGTTCGCGATGCCGGCGGCCGCCTGGGCGGCCCGCTCCGGCGACCCGGTCCTCTACTCCGACGCCAACTCGCTGCCGGCGGCGACGGTCGCGGCATTGAAGCGCCATCCCGACGTCCCCGTCTACGTCCTCGGCCCCTCCTCGGCGATCTCCTCCGACGTGGTCCGCCAGATCGCCGCGATCGACCCGCGGGTGCGCCGGGTCTCGGGCGAGGACCCGGTCACCAACGCGATCGCCCTTGCCCGCTACTCCGACGGCGGCTTCGGCTGGAACGTCAACGACCCCGGCCACGGGTTCGTCGTCACCCGCACCGACTCGACGCTCGACGCGGTCGCCGCGGCGCCGCTCTCGGCCTCGGGCACCTGGGGGCCGCTTCTGCTCACCGACAGCGCCGATACGCTTCCGGCGGCGACGCGCGAATATCTGCTCGACGTCAAGCCGGGCTACACGACTGACCCCACCCGCGCTTTCTACAACCACGTGTGGGTGATCGGAGACCAGGACGCGATCGACGTGACACAACAGGCGGAAATCGACGAGCTGGCCGAATTGGCGAAGATCGGAGGCAGACCGTGAGCGAGGCCGAGAACCCCAACCTGCTGGCGACTGACCGTGAGGTCAGCGCCGAGGACATCCGCGCCCTGGCCGGCGCCTCCACTCCCCATTTCGCCCTCCAGGTCCGCAACCGCATCCGCCGCCTGATCGAGCCGCTGCCGGCCGATCACCCGGCGAGGATCGAAGGCGAGAAGAAGATCGCCGCCCTCGAGGACCTCGCCGAGCACAGCGGCGACCCGCGCGGCACGCTCGGCATCGGGCACTGAGGCCGATGAAGAATGTCGCCCCCGACGTCTGGCGGCTCGACGAGGCCCCGCGGCCGCTGATCAACGTCTACCTCGCCGGCGACGTCCTGATCGACGCCGGCCGCACCTGGGATCGGCGCCGGATCTTCAAGCAGCTCGAGGGGCGGGAGATCTCGATGCTCGCCCTGACCCATGTCCACGCCGACCATCAGGGATGCGCCGAGGCGGTCTGCGAGGCGCGCGGCGTCCCCCTCGCCTGCCATCCCGACGACGTCGACGCGATGGAGGGCCGGCGACCGGTCGCCGCCACGAACGGGCTGCAGGCGAGGCTATACGCCCGGCTCTGGGCCGGGCCGCCGCGCAAGGTCGACAGGCTCCTGAACGAGGGCGACGAGGTCGCCGGCTTCCGGGTCGTCCACGCTCCCGGCCACTCACCCGGCGAGGTGATCTTCTTCCGCGACTCCGACCGGGTCGCGATCTGCGGCGACGTGATCCGCAACATCACCTACCTCTCGCTGCGGACCCATCTCGCCCAGCCGCCCGACAACCTGACGCCCGACCCGGCCGAGAACCGCCGCTCGATCCGCAAGCTCGCCGAGCTCGACCCGAGCGTGATCCTTCCCGGCCACGGGCCCGAGGTGACCGACATCGAGGGCTTCAAGCGCTGGGCCGCGGCGCTGCCGGCCTAGGGTTTGACGATCCGGAACGCCGACAGCGTCCGATTTCGGTTTGCCCCCCGGGGCCTTGGCGGTGAAGACGGCTTTGTACTTGCCGACCGCAAGGGCCTTACCCTTGACCCGGCCGCTGTAGGGCAGGGAGTTCTTCCCCTCCTTCCCATCGCGGAACAGCTTGTGTTCGGTCAGGTCGCATTTCTTCTTCTTCGCGGTTGCTTTCGTCGGCCGCTTGCACTTCTTGCCGACGAGCCGGCCTGCCTTCACTCGCTTCATCTCGACCGTGACGGCCGCGTCCTGGTTGAGCGTGTAGGAGAAGACAGTTCCTCTCGGCACCCCCTTGCCCTTGGAGGCCAGACCTGAGGAGAGGCGGACGGCGGTCGAGCCGCCGCTCGGAGCGAACGAGTTGTTCGAGTTGACGACGACGATCCTCATCGGAGGAGGAGGCGGTCGTTTGGTCCGGCCGCCGGGGCTCGGCGGCGCGGGCGGTGGCCCACCCCCCTCGACGTCGACGTTGGTGGGGTCGAAGACGTTGGGGATGAAGTCGTAGTCGACCCCGGTCCCGTCGAGGTTGGCGCGACCGATGCTGCCGTTCACCTGCCCGGCGGCTGGCTGCTGTGTCCAGTAGATGAAGGCGCCGTCGACGTCGATTCCGCTCGGCAGGCTGACGCCTGTGAAGAACGACGTCCCGACGATGAAGTCATGTTCGACGCTGGCCTCGCTGCCGTCGAGCGAAGCGCGCCCGATCGAGTCGGCGCGGAAGGTTCCTTCCGCTTCGGGCGCGTTATGGGTCCAGTAGATGTGGGCGCCGTCGACGGCAAGGTCGCATGCCCCGTATCCGGTGCCGATGTCGAGCCAGGTTTTGTCAGGCGGGACGGGCGGCGAGACGTTGGGAGCACGTGCGATGTAGTGGCTTTCTGACCAATAGACGTAGTTGGCATCGACGGTGAAGCCACACGAATAGGAGCCCGCGCCGGGCTCGGAGTAGAGGCCCTGGCCACCGGTCTTCGCCGCTTTGTTGATGCGGCGGTTGATCGTCAGGTTCGCGCAGTCAGCCTTCAACCAGTAGAGGTCTGGCCCCAGGACGTCGACCCCGAAGATCCCGCAGTAGTTGGCCCCCTGTTGGAACGCATGGTTCACCTCGGTGCCATCGACGGTGGCCCGCCCGATCTCGGGAGAGCCTCGGACTGGCGTCGCCGGTCTCGCCCCAGTAGACGTAGGTGCCGTCGGTGGCGACCCCGGCGCCGAAGTAGATGTTGCCCACGAGTTCGGGGTTGAAGCCGCTGCCGTCCAGTCCGGCTCGGCCGACCCGGGATTTGCCCGAGTCATAGCCCGACCAGAAGATGTAGCCCTCGGCCGTTAAGTCGAGCAATCAGGCAGGACCGCGACTTCGGTGCGTCGAAATTGTTACCTAATTTCAACGACCGGCGAGACCACAGGGTTAACCGCCCGCGGGCGGGGTAGATAGGGACCGTCCCTGTGGCCGAAAGGAGCAGCGATGAGGAGGCTGTTGAGGAAACGCCCATCACCGGCGATGATCGTGGCGCTGATCGCGCTTGTGGTCGCGCTTGGAGGCACCGCCTACGCCGCGCAGCACATCAACGGCGGCGCGATCATGAAGCAGACGATCGGCGGCGGCAAGCTGAAGAAGAAGACCCTGACCGGCTTCCAGATCAACACCAACAAGCTCGGGATCGTGCCGTCGGCGAACCGGGCCGCCCACACCTACTGGGCGGTGGTCAACAACCCGACCGGAGCCGGGAACGCCGCGCTGGCCCGGGCGAGCGACAGCGGCATCACCGCCGCCGAGGGCGGCGGCGCCGTGGTCGTGGCCTTGCCGCAGAACATCAGCGGCTGCGCCAACGTCGCCGGGCGCGACAACGCCGGCACGACCGTGCCCGACTCGGGCTACGCGCAGACCAACACCTCAGCCGCGAACGCCAACGCGATCGAAGTCCACACTCGCGACAAAGCGGGTGGCAACGAGGACGCGGACTTCCATCTGATCGTCATCTGCCCCTAGGACGGGCACCCGGCATGGCTCCTCCGCCGCGCGCCGAGCGGAGGGGCCGGCCGGCCCTTCGTGCGGTTAGGCTGCAGACATGAGCGACGCGCCGCACGGCTTCAAGGAGGGCGACAAGGTCTGGGTCGAGGACGGCGACGGTAAGCACCACCCCGGCGTCTTCGTCGGCGACAACGAGAACGCCGGCTGGTTCGGCGGCGGCCCCAGCGCCTACGTCGCCCACCCCGAGGCGCACCAGGCCGAGGTCGTCTCGATCTTCCGGATCACCCCGCGCGACGAGTAGCACCGGCCCATGCTCGCCTACCTCTTCTGGCATCGCCGAGGCCCGGATGTGGATCAGAGCGAGTACGAGGAGGTGCAGCGGGAGTTCCACGCGGCACTTGAGACCGAGTCGGCAAGCTTTCGGCTCGGCGAGCTGCCATTCGATCCGAGCCCCGGCTACGAGGACTGGTACCTGGTCGAGGATTGGGCGGCGCTCGGAGTGCTCAACGACTCCGCCGTCGACTCGATCAGGAGACCGGCGCACGACCGCGCCGCCTCTGGCGCGGGCGCCGGCTGGGGCGGCCTCTACATGCTGGTGCGGGGGCCCGCGGCGATCCCTGACGGCGCCGATTGGTATGAGAAGCCACGGCTGGTCCCGACCAAGACCTTCCTCGCCGACCTTCCCGAGACGACCATCTGGCGCCGCCAGCTGGTCCTCGGCCCGGCGCCGGAGTTCTGCGTCACCGTGCCCGGCGCGCCCTCGCGCGAGCGGGTCTGGCCGAGCGCCTAGCCCGCGGCAACCCGGGCGCGGTCCATCGCAACCCGCTCGCCGCGGAACGGAACGCCCTCGGCCGCCAGCAATCGACGCTGTCGCGCGCCCTTGGCGAGCGTGCCGTCAGCCCGCACGACGCGCCACCAGGGCAGGTCGGGCTCGTCGGCGCCGAACAGGACCGTGCCCGCGAAGCGCGGCGCGCCCGGCGAGACGTCGCCGTAGGTGGCGACGAACCCGGCCGGGATCGCGCGCACCCGGCCCAGCACCTCGTCTTCGCGGGTCTCCCCCGCCGCGCTCATAGCTCATTTCGCGCTGGGCCGAAGGCGTCGATCAGGCGGTTCTGGTACTCGCTCAGCTCCTCGGGCGAGATGAAGTAGGTCGGCGGGGTGAGGAACAGGCCGTCGGCCCGTTCGGCGGTCTCCTCGACTCGGGCCCTCACCTTGTCGAGTGGGCCGGCGGCGCAGTAGGTGTCGACCATCTCGTCGCTGATCGCGGCGGGGACGGCGGCGAGGTCGCCGCGGCGGAAGGCGTCGCCCGCCGCGACCGCGTTGTCGGCGAACCCGTGCAGCTCCCAGAGCGGCATGTAGGTCCTGACCGTCGCGTAGAAGGAGATCGTCCGCCGCGCCATCTCGATCGCCCTCGCCTCGTCGTCGTCGATCGCGCAGCAGACCGTCGGCAGGTAGTCGAAGGTCCCGCGCTCGCGGCCGGAGCGCTTCAGCCCCTCCTCGAAGGAGGAGACGACGACCTCGTCGATCCAGCGCAGGCTCTGGATCGGGTGGCCGATCAGGCCGTCGGCGACGTCACCCGCCATCCGGCACATTCCCCCCTGGACGCCCGCGGTGTAGATCGGGACCGACTCGCGCGGCGCCGGGTGAGGCCTGATCCAGCCCTTGATGTCGATGTCGTAGTAGCTGCCCTCGTAGCGGATCGGCTCGCCCCGGCCGGCCTGCTGCATGATCAGGCGCGTCGCCTCGATCGCCTCGCGCAGGTGCGGCGCCGGTTTCCCGTACTCGGCGTTGTGCCAGGTTTCGTTCAGCCGTTTGACCCCGGAGCCGAGGCCGAGCCGGAAGCGCCCACCCGACATCTCGTCGATGTCGAGGGCGCTGACCGCGAGGATGAACGGGCTCCGCGTGAAGGCCCAGATGATCCCGGTGGCGATCCCGATCGTCTCGGTGCGGCCGGCCAGGTAGGCGGCCTGGGTGACAGATGAGCGGAACAGCTCCGGCGCCCAGACGCACTCGACGCCGGCCGCCTCGGCGCGCTTCGCCTCGGCCTCGAGATCGGCGACCGTGGTGCCGATCGCCGCGACGGAGATGCGGTCGAGGGCGGCCACGCCGGCTTCGACTCAGGCGGGGACGGGCTCGGCCGCGGCGGCGAGGGCGAGGTCCGCGACCTGCTCGCGATGCCAGGCGGCGGTGCCGAACATCGCGGCGTTGGCCTTGCCGCGCTTGAGGAAGAAGTGGAGGTCGTGCTCCCAGGTGAACCCGATCCCACCGTGGACCTGGATCGAGGCATCGGGAACGCGCCAGCCGGCGTCGGAGGCGTAGGCCTGTGCCATCGACGCCGCCAATGGCAGCGCGTCGGGGTCGGAGTCGGCCGCCCAGGCGGCGCCGTAGACGGCGGAGCGCGAGTTCTCGGTCTCGAGCAGCATCTGGGCGCAGCGGTGCGAGACCGCCTGGTAGGAGCCGATCGGGCGGCCGAACTGCTGGCGGTCCTTGGCGTACTCGACGGCCATCTCCATCGTCCGCTGGGCGACGCCGGTCGACTCGGACGCGAGGGCGACGCAGATCCGGAGAAAGACGGAGTGGTACTCGTGCCCCTCGGCCGGCAGGGTGTCCTCGGCGGCGACCCGGACGCCGTCGAGGCTGACCGAATGCAGGCGGCGGGTGAGGTCGATCGACGGTTCGGCGGTCACCGTGACCCCGTCGGCCGCACGATCGACCAGGTGACGCTTGCCGTCGGAGGTGGCGACGAGGAAGAAGTCGGCGGAGGCGGCGTCGGGGACGAGCACCTTCTCGCCGCTCAGGGAGAGGCCGTCGGCGTCGGCGACCGCCTCCATCGTGAACGCCCCGGGGGTCGCGGTCGATCCGGCGTCCCAGATTGCCGGGGCGCCGCGCTTCTCGCCGCCCGCCAGCGGCCCTAGGTAGCGATCGCGCTGGTCATCGGAGCCGCAGAGGGTGAGCGCCAGGCCGACGAGCGTCGTCGAGAGCAAAGGCGAGGGGGCGAGCGCGTAGCCCATCTCCTCGAACAGGACCGCGAGCTCGACGACGCCGAGGCCCTGTCCTCCCCACTCCTCCGGCAGCGCCAGGCCCGCCCAGCCGAGGTCGGCCATCTCCTGCCAGTCGGACTGCTCGAACCTGTCCTCGGTCTCGGCCAGGGCCCGGATCCGCTCCGACTTGTAGCGGGCGGCGAGGAAGTCCCGCGCCGTCGACTTGATCGCCTGCTGCTCGTCGGTGAGGTCGAAGTACATGCTCAGCGCAGCTTCGGCAGGCCGAGCACGCGCTCGGCGATGATGTTCTTGAGGATGTCGGTGGTGCCGCCCTCGATCGAGTTGGCGCGGCTGCGGAGGAAGGAGTACTGCCAGGCGCCGTTGGCGACGGCGTGCTCGGCGCCGCGCGAGAGCTGCGCGTAGGGGCCCTCGATGTCGAGCGCGAGCTCGGCGATCCCCTGGTTGATGTCGGCCCACTGCCACTTGCCGAGCGAGCCCTCGGGGCCCGGAATCCCCGACTGCATCGTCTTGGTCAGCCCGCGGTAGGCGTTGAGGCGCATCGTCTCGGCCTCGATGTGAAGCTGGGCGAGCCGGTCGCGAATCACCGGGTCATCGGCCGCGCAGCCGCCGTTGACGCGGGTCTCCGCCGCCAGCGCCGAGAGCCGCTTGAGGCTGTTGGAGATCTGCGCGATCGCGCCGAAGGCGAGGCCGGCGCGCTCGTTCATCAGCGTCGTGATCGCGACCGTCCAGCCGTTGCCGACGCCGCCGACGACGTTGGCGTCGGGAATCCGCGCTTCCTCGATGAAGACCTCGTTGAACTCCCCCTCGCCGGTGATCTGGACCAGCGGTTTGGCCTCGACCCCCTCCTGCTCCATGTCCATCAGGAAGTAGGTCAGGCCCTTGTGCTTGGGGGCGTCGGGATCGGTGCGGGCGACGAGCATGCACCATTTCGCGTACTGGGCGAACGTCGTCCAGACCTTCTGCCCGGTGACGACCCATTCGTCGCCGTCCTTGACCGCCTTCGTCTTCAGCGAGGCGAGGTCGGATCCCGACTCGGGCTCCGAGAAGCCCTGGCACCAGATCTCCTCGGCGGTCAGGATCGGCTCGAGGTAGCGCTTCTTCTGCTCGTCGGTGCCGTGGGCGATCACGACCGGCCCGCCCATCGCGAGGCCGAGGACGTTGGCGGGGCTCGGCGCTTCCTGTCGCGAGGCCTCGCCGACGAAGATCGCCTGCTCGATCATGGTCGCGCCGCGGCCGCCGTACTCCTTCGGCCAGGAGATCCCCGCCCAGCCGGCGTCGTGAAGCTTGCGCTGCCACTCGCGGCGGAATTCCATGACCTCCTCGAGGCCGCCTTCGGGCTCGGCCCCCGGGTGGTTCTCTTCGATCCAGGTCCGGACCTCGTCGCGGAACTCCTGCTCGGATGGAGAGAGGCTCAGGTCCATCGATCCGGAGACTACCTGGCTGGCTGGCCAGGCGGGGTCGCGTACGTTTCGGTCAGGCCCTCCTCACGGTCCCGGGGCATCCAGGGGCTCGTCTTCAGCGCCTGCCCGAACCCGGTGCCGAAGAGGACGGCGGTGCGACAGCCGTGGACGCGCTTGCCGTGTGGCTTCAGGAGGGTGTCGGCGGCGAGGTTGAAGCCGTGCCTGGGATGGCGATCGAAGACCCGCTTGATCCCGGCCCGGTCGAGTTCCCAGTTCCGGACCCCGATCACGTCGATGATGATCCCGTCGTGGGCGAGGTACTGAAGCGCCCCGTGCTCGCGGTCGACCCAGGGGTTGATGTGGAGGCAGATCGCGTCGGCGACATCGTGGCGAAGGTTCTCCGAGAGCGGTGAGGACTCGAGGAAGCGCTCGGCCTCTTCGGCGCCGGCCAGGGTGAAGCAGCGGTCGGTCAGGCTCTCGATCGTCGGGAACGCGTAGTCGTGGAACATGATCGCCGCGAACAGCGCCTCCTCGTCGCACTCGATCCCCTCGACCTGACCGAGGGCGCGGGCGAAGAGGTAGGAGCGGTAGCTGTGCTCGATCACCGTCGGGCCGAGCTCCGAGCAGGCCTCGACGATTTCTTTCGCAAACGGCGAGTCGGGCGGGGTCAGCTCGGATGGGTCCGGGCCCGATGTCCGCTTGCCGCTACGCGTCGCGATCACCCGCAGCAGTGCCTGCGCGGTGCGCAGGAAGACCGCCGCCGTGAACCGCGCCTTCTCGCCGCGGCCGAGAATCCCCCGCGTCCGCCGGGCCCACTCGATCGTCCCGATGTCCCCCAGCAGGCCCGACATCGGCGCCGGCCCTCAGATCCGCTCGATCAGGGTGCCGGTGCCGAGGCCGCCGCCGCAGCACATCGTCACCAGACCCGTCTCCTTGTCGGAGCGCTCCATCTCGTGGAGCAGGGTGGTCATCAGCCGGGCGCCGGTCGAGCCAAGCGGGTGCCCGAGCGCGATCGCGCCGCCGTTGACGTTGACCCGGTCCATGTCCGGTTCGAGCTCACGGCGCCAGGCGGCGACGACGGATGCGAATGCCTCGTTGATCTCGATCAGGTCGATATCGTCGATCGTCATCCCGTTGCGCTCGAGGATCCTTTCGGTCGCCGGGATCGGGCCGGTCAGCATGATCACCGGGTCGACCCCGACCGTGGTCTGGTCGACGATCCGCGCCCGCGGCGTGAGCCCGAGCTGGTCGGCCTTTTCGCGGGTCATCACCAGCACCGCGGCGGCGCCGTCGGAGACCTGGGAGGAGTTGCCGGCGGTGATCTTGCCGTCCTCCTTGAAAGCCGGCTTGAGGGCGGCGAGGCCCTCGATCGTGGTCTCGCGCAGACCCTGGTCGGTCACGCAGGTGTCGCCGTTGACCTGGAACGGGATCATCTCGCGCTCGAAGCGGCCCTCCTCGGTCGCCTTCGCGGCGAGCTCCTGGGAACGGACCCCGAGCTCGTCGAGCTCGGAGCGGGGGATCTCCCATTTGTCGGCGATCATCTCGGCCGAGAGGCCCTGCGGGATCAGGTTGTAGCGCTCGAGCAGCTCGGGGCTGAAGGCGAATCCGTGCTCCTCCATCACCTGGGCCGAGTCGGCGAAGGAGATGTGGCCCATGTGCTCGACCCCGCCGCCGATCGCGACGTCGTGGACTCCCGAGGCGACGAGCGCCGCGGCGAAATTGATCGCCTGCTGCGCCGACCCGCACTGGCGATCGACGGTAGTCGCCGGGACCTCCTGCGGGAGGCCGGCCTCGAGCCAAGCGTTGCGGCCGATGTTGAGGCCCTGCTCGCCGAACTGCTGGACGCAGCCGGCGACGACGTCGCCGACCTCGTTCGGGTCGATCCCGGCGCGGGAGATCAGCTCGGCGTAGGTCTTGGCGAGAAGGTTGGAGGCGTGAACGTCCTTGTAGTAGCCCTTCTCCGGGTGGCCGCGACCGATCGGGGTCCGCACCGCCTCGACGATGACCACCTCGCGCCCGCCGAACCTGCCATTGCCGTTCTCGCCCATCGCTGCCTCCATTCGTCCGCCGCTCTCGTGACATCCAACATTAACCGACTGACTGGTCAGTCAGCCAGTGAGTTGACGGGTCTCACATAGGCCCGCCTTCTGATAGGAACCCGGGGAGTAATGAGCGCGGGCAAGGGATACGAGGCGCCGGGGATCGCCGGCAGCGGCGCGATCGCGACCGGGCTGGCCGCAGTCGCGACTACGACCGCCGACACGATCCTCCTCGCCCGCAGCGAGGCCTCGGCCTGGCGGGCCGAGGAGAAGGTCGTCGCGGCCTGCGCCAAGATCGACGGCGCCGAGCCCTCGCGGCTGCGGGTCACCACCGACCCCAAGGACCTTGCCGATTGCGACGTTGTCGTCGAGGCGGTGATCGAGGAGATCGAGCCGAAGAGCGAGGTCCTCAGCGCGGTCGCCGAAGCATGTCCCAACGCCGACCTCGCGAGCACCACCTCATCGTTGAGCGTCGCCGAGATCGCCGCGGCCGCGGGCGTCCCCGGCAAGCTGTTCGGCCTCCACGTCTTCAACCCGGTGCCGCGGATGAAGCTGGTCGAGGTCTGCTTCCTCGACGGCGTCGGCGAGGACTCGCGCGAGCGGGCGCTCGCCTGGTGCGCGGCGCTCGGCAAGACCGCGGTCGAGGTCCCCGACCAGGCCGGGTTCGTCGTCAACCGTCTCCTCTTCCCCTACCTCTTCGACGCGGTGCGGCTGATGGAGCGCACCGGGATGGAGGCCGGTGAGGTCGACGCCTGCATGAAGCTCGGCGGGGGCCACCCGATGGGGCCGCTGGCGCTGCTCGATTTCGTCGGCCTCGACGTCGCCGAGGCGATCGGCGACGCCCTCTACGCAGACTCCGAGGAGCCCAACCACAAGCCGCCGGGCCTGATGGTGCAGATGGTCGGCGAAGGCAAACTCGGTCGCAAGAGCGCCGCCGGGTTCTACGACTACTCAGACGCCTAACTAGGCGCGCAAATCTGAGGCCCCGGCTTGAGCCGGCCAAATCGCATCAAGTTGACCATGTATTTCCCGGTCAGCTTGATTGGTGATTGGCTGTTGAGGTCCCAGATCGCGGGGACTAGCGCCGGCCGGCGAGGTCCCAGATCACGTCGGCGACGGAGATCCCCTGGCGGCGGGCCGCCTCCTCGATCTCATCCCAGGGCAGCTCGGCCTCGGGCAGGTCGTCCCAACGGGCCAGGTCGAGGGCCTCGACCGCCCCCCTGAGCGCCGGTCCGAGGTGCTCCTCAGAGCGAAGCAGCGCCCTCAGGACCTCAAGCTGCTTATCGCTAAATCGCACAACCCACATGCGGAACCTCCAAGGTTGGGCAGGACGCGGGTTGCCCGGGGAAGCTAGGCGCTGGGGCGGACGGAACCGGCGGCGTCGGAGGCCTGGCCCGAGCCGCTGATCCGGACCGCCTCGACCCGGTTCTCGCGCACCGACTCGACCCGGATCGTGTAGCCGTCGGCGCTGATCGTGTCGCCGCGCTTCGGCAGCCGTCCGAGCTCGGCGAAAACGTAACCGCCGATCGAGTTGTAGGCCTCCTGGTCTGCGGGCAGCTCGATCCCGACGTCGGCGAGGTCGCCGAGCGAGACGTGGCCGCGGACGAACCACTCGCCGCCGGCGAGGCGGCGCAGATGCGCGGCGCGGGGGTCGGTCTCGTCCTCGATCTCGCCTACCACCTCCTCGAGGATGTCCTCGACCGTGACGATCCCGACCGTGCGGCCGTACTCGTCGACGACGACCGAGATCGAGCTGCGCTGGACCTGGAGGTCGTGCAGGAGGTCGTCGAGCGGGCGGGTCTCGGGGACGATCAGCGCGTCGCGGACAACCGGCTCGATCGAGGCCTCGGGCCCATCGTTCATATAGACGCGGGCGAGGCTGTTGTTGTGGACGATCCCCTTGACCCGATCGGGGTTGTCATCCTCGATCACGATCAGGCGGGTGTGGCCGGAGGAAACGCAGCGCCGCAGCGCCGTCTCGACCGTGTCGGTGAAGTCGATCGTGACGACCGCCGGGATCGGGGTCATCACCGCCCGCGCGTCCTGCTCATGGAGGTGAAAGACGCCGCCGAGCATGCCGGCCTCGCCGGGGTCGAGGGTGCCACCCACCCGCGAGCTGTCGATGATCTGCTTCAGGTCCTCTGCGGTGTGGCGTTCGTCGATATTGGTCGGGTCGACCCCGAACAGCCGGACGACCGAGTTCGAGAGCGCGCTCAGCCCCTTGGTCACCGGGGCGGTGATGAGGCGGAACCAGTTGAGCGGGCGCGAGACCCGGCGCGCCGTCCGCTCGGCATGGCTGATCGCGAGCATCTTCGGCACCTGCTCGCCGATGCTGATGTGGATCGCAGTCACCAGCGCGAAGGCGATAATCAGCGAGAGCGCGACCGCGACCCCGTGCGAGAGGCCGCCGAACGCCGGCTCCAGCAGCTTCGCCAGCGACGGCTCGCCGAGGAACCCGATCCCGATCGAGGCCATCGTGATCCCGACCTGACAGGCGGAGAGCGACTCGTCGATCTTGTCGAGCTGCTCGATGACGGCCTCGGCGCCGGTCTCGCCCTCCTCGGCCAGCTGTTCGATTTTGCCGCGGCGGCTGCGGACCAGCGCGAACTCGGCCGCGACGAAGAAGCCGTTGATCGCCACCAGGACGAGCAGCAGGACGAGCAGCAGGGCGCTCATCGGTTATTTGACCCGGTACTTCGGGGGAGGTCGTCTTCGGCCATTCGGCGTACGGAATATAGCCTCTGAGGTCCCGGTAGCGGCGGTGCTGCAATATTGGAACTCGATGCGCATCGCGAGCCTCGTTCCCTCCTCGACGGAGATGCTGTTCGCGCTCGGCCTCGGCGAGCGGGTCGTGGCGGTGACACACGAGTGCGACTACCCGCCGGAGGCGCGCTCGATCCCCCACCTGACCAGCACCGTCCTGCCGCCCGACATCTCCCCCGGCGAGATCGACGCGACGGTGAAGGCGATCGTCGGCGAGGGCCGGGCGCTATATGAGCTCGACGAGGAGCGGCTGGCCGATGTCGCCCCCGATCTGATCGTCACCCAGGCTGTCTGCGACGTCTGCGCGGTCTCCTACGAGGACGTGCTCAAGGTCGCCGCGCGGCTGCCCAACGAGCCCTATGTCCTCCAGCAGGACCCGAGCACGCTCGGCGAGGTGCTCGAAGACGTCATCCGCCTCGGCGAGGCGACCGGGATGCAACCGGAGGCACGCGAGCTCCGCGCCGAGCTCGAGGGCCGGCTGGCGACGATTCGGGCCGCGGTCGCCGGGGCGAGGATGCCGCGGGTGATCGCGCTGGAGTGGCTCGACCCCCCCTTCGTCGGCGGCCACTGGGTGCCGGAGATGATCTCGATTGCCGGCGGCGAGGACATCGCCGGCCCGCCCGGGCTGAAGTCGTCCGAAGTCGGTTGGGGGGCGCTCGCCGGGCTCGCGCCTGACGTGGCGATCGTGATGCCCTGTGGCTGGGGAGTCGAGAAGGCTCGCGCCCAGGCGATCGAGCATTGGGACCGGATCGCCGAGCTCGGCGCCCGCTCGGTCTTCGCCGTCGACGCGGCCGCGACCTTCTCCCGGCCCGGCCCGCGTCTGGTCGACGGCGTCGAGCTACTCGCCCACATGCTCCATCCCGACCTCGTCGACGCCCCGGGCAGCGTCGGGTTCGCCGAGGTCCGGGCGCCCGTCGGCCGCTCGGAACCGGCATGAGCCTCGAGGAGGGGAGTGCCCAAGAGGCGGTGTTCGCCCCGGTCCGGCCGCCGACGACCTTCGAGGAGACGGTCGAGCGGCTCGGCACCGCGATCCGGCTCGGCCTGCTGGCCCCCGGAAGCCGCCTGCCGCCGGAGCGCCAGCTGGCGCGGAAACTCGCGATCTCGCGCTCGACCCTGCGCCAGGCGCTGACGACCCTGACCCAGAGCGGCCACCTGGTCTCGCGCCGGGGCCGGGCCGGCGGCACCTTCGTCGCCGAGGAGCCGCCGCTCGCGGGCGGGCCAGGTGAGCTCCTCGACGCGGCGGCCTGGGCGGTGCTCGACTACCGGGTCGCGATCGAGGCCGGGGCGGTCCTGCTCGCCGCCGAGCGCGCCAACGTCGAGCAGCTTTCGCGGCTCGAGGAGCTGACGGCGCGGATGGCCGCCGCCGATGACTTCGAGGAGTACCGCCGCTTCGACATCCGCTTCCACATCGGCCTCGCCGAGGCCGCCGGCTCACCCCGCCTCGTCACCGCGATGACCGAGGTCCAGGGCCAGATGAGCGACCTGATCTCGCTGATCGCCCACCCGACCGAGGTCCTGACCCGCTCCAACGACCAGCACCGGCAGCTGGTGGTGCTGCTCGGCAACGGCGACGGGGCCGGCGCTCTGCGGCTGCTGCGCGAGCACATCGAGGGGACCGAGCACATCATCGCCGGCCTCCTTCCGGTTCAGAACGTGTTCGAGAACTCCGCGTGGGCGAATGGCGAGCGCCGGACCGAGCGGGGCCAGGACGCAGGGAGGCCGAATAGCGGGCGCTATTTGGCCGACTGAGGACGCCGCCCCGCGAAGTGTGTCCGCCGCCGCCAGGCGGGCGCGGGGAGTTCTCGAACACGTTCAACCGCGGACCCGCTCCCCCTTGGGGTCGAAGAGCGGCTCGGAGGCGACCTCGCCCGGGACCCAGCGGCCGAAGATCTCGACCGCGACCGGGGTCCCCGGCTCGGCCCGGTCGGGCGGCAGGTAGGCGTAGGCGATCGAGCGGCCGACGGTGTAGCCGTAGCCGCCGGTCGTCACCCGGCCGACGATCTCGTCGGTGCCGCCGACCCGGACCGGCTCGTTGCCGAGCGCGATCGAGTGGGGGTCCTCGAGGGTCAGGCAGCGCAGCCGCGACCGCGGGCCGCGCTCCTTCGCCTCGACGAGCGCGTCGCGGCCGATGAAGCCGCCCTCCTTGTCGAGCTTCACGCAGAACCCGACGCCGCCCTCGTAGGGGGTCTCGTCGGGGGTGATGTCAGCGCCCCAGACCCGATACCCCTTCTCGAGCCGCATCGAGTCGATCGCCCGGTAGCCGCCGGCGACGATGTCGTGCTCCTCGCCCGCCTCCCAGATCGCCCGCCAGAGGCCGAGCCCGTACTCGGTGGGGCAGTAGAGCTCCCAGCCGAGCTCGCCGACGTAGGTCACCCGCAGCGCCCGCACCGGTGCGTCGCCGATCGTGATCTCGCGCACCGACATGTAGGGGAAGGCCTCGTTGCCGAGGTCGTCGGGGGTGAGCGGGGCCAGCACGTCGCGCGCCCGCGGCCCCCAGATCCCGATGCAGGCCCGCGCCGAGGTGACGTCGCTGATTCGGACACTGCCGTCCTCGGGCAGGTGGCGGCGCATCCACTCGCGGTCGTGGTTGCCGAACGCGGTGCCGGTGACGATCGAGAACCGGTCCTCGGCGAGCCGGGCGACGGTGAAGTCGCACTCGATCCCGCCGCGGTGGTTGAGCATCTGGGTGTAGGTGATCTTCCCCGGCTCGCGGGCGACTCGGTTGTCGCAGAGGCCTTCGAGGAACCCCGCCGCGCCGGCCCCCTCGATCTCGAGCTTTGCGAACGAGGACTCGTCGAAGACCGCGACGCTCTCGCGGGTCGCGAGGTGCTCGGCGCCGATCGCCGGCGACCAGTGCTGTCCGGCCCAGCCGCGTGGCCGCAGGCCCTCGTCGCCCGCCGCCGCGTTCGAGACGTACCAGTTGACCCGCTCCCAACCGGATTTCTCGCCGAAGGCCGCGTCGTGCTCACGGTGCCATGCGTTGACCGGGGAGACCCGCAGCGGCCGCCCGGCCTGGCGCTCGTGGTTGGGGTAGCGGATGTCGTAGTAGGTCTCGTAGGTCTCCTTGATCCGCGCGTGGGTGTAGGAGGGCGAGCGGTACTGGGCGCCGAAACGGCGGATGTCCATCTCCCAGAGGTCGAGGCTCGGCTCGCCCTCGGCGATCCACTCGGCCATCACTTTCCCGATCCCGCCGGCGCCGGCGAGCCCGTGGGCGCAGAAGCAGGCGCAGACGAAGAAGCCTCCGACCTCAGTCTCGCCGAGGCAGAACTCGTTGTCGGGGGTGAACGCCTCGGGGCCGTTGATCAGTTTGGTGACCGTGATCTCGTCCATAACCGGGACCCGCCGCTTCGAGTTCTCGGTGATCTCCTCGAAGCGCTCCCAGTCCTCTTCGAGCAGGCGGCCATTGAAGTCGGGCGGAATCCGATCGAGGCCCCCGGGCCCGCCGGGCATGAAGGCCGGTTCGCTCTGGCGCTCGTAGCCGCCCATGATCAGGCCTCCCCCCTCCTCGCGGAAATAGATCAGGAGGTCGGGGTCGCGCAGGGTCGGCAGCCGCTTCTCGTCGCGCTCGCGAAACGGCTGGGTGACCAGGTACTGATGGGACATCGGGATCACCGGCACCCGCACCCCGGCCATCCGGGCGATCTCCGCCGCGTACATCCCGCCGGCGTCGACGACGACCTCGGCCTCGATCTCGCCGCGGTCGGTGCTCACGCCCCGCACCCGGCCGTCGCGGACCTCGATCCCGGTCACCCGGGTCGAGGTGAAGGTCCGGCAGCCGCCCTGGCGGGCGCCGTCGGCGAGGGCGAAGGTCAGCTGCGAGGGGTCGATGTAGCCGTCGGTCGGGAGCCAGGCGGCGCCGAGCACCCCCTCGGTCGACATCAACGGGAACATCTCCTTCGCCTCCTCGGCCGAGATCAGCTCCAATGGCAGCCCGAACGTCTTCGCCCAGCCCGCCTGGCGCCGCAGCTCCTCGAGCCGCTCCTCGCTCGAGGCGAGCCGGATCCCGCCACACTCGGTCCAGCCCGGGTCGAACTCGGACTCGTCCTTGAGCCGGCGGTAGAGGTCGACCGAGTGCATCATCATCTTCGTCAGCGAGACCGAGCCGCGAAGCTGGCCGACGAGGCCCGCCGAGTGGAAGGTCGAGCCCGAGGTCAGCTGCGAGCGCTCGAGCAGGACGACCTCATCCCAGCCCAGTTTCGCCAGGTGGTAGGCGAGCGAGGCGCCGCCGACGCCGCCGCCGACGATGACGCAGCGGGCGCGGTCTGGCAGCTCAGCCCGCGGCGCCACCGGCCTCCTCCAGCCAGATCTTGAAACTGGGGTCCTCGGCGGTCTTCCGCATCCGGCCGAAGTGCTCGGCGGCGTAGTTGGCAAAGTCGAAGTCGAGGTCGGACAGGGTGCCCTGGAGTACGCCCCACATCGCCTCGCGGAAGTCGGACATGAACCGCATCAGCCGCAGCGCGGCGAGCCGCTCGGGGGTCGCCTCCTCGCCGAAGTAGGCCTCGAGCAGGGACGCCTCCTCATCGGCGCCGAGCTCGTTGTTGACGGCGAAGTTGCCGAGGTCGAAGTAGCGGTCGCCCATCCCGGCGTACTCCCAGTCGACGATCCGGATCCCGTCGGCGGAGCGGAGGAAGTTGGCGGCGAGGAGGTCGTCGTGGCAGAGCACCGGGTCGTGCTCGGGGCCGCTCCAGCGCCGCCTCGACCCGGGCGGCGGCGGCGCGCCCCCACTCGTAGTCATCGGGCACGGTGGCGCCACGCTCGGTCGCCTTCGCCGCGTAGTCCTCGACGATCCGGAAGGAGTCGAAGGCGACCGGCAGCTCGCCGGCGCCGTGGATCGCGCGCAGCGCCGCGGCGACCTCAGCGAGCACCGCCGGCTCGCGCAGGTCGGCAGCTGCTCATCTGCTCGCCGACGATGAAGTGGGTGACGAGGCAGGGCGGGTCCTCGAGCATCGCCTCGACCTCGGGCCCGACCCCGACCCGAGCCGCGGCTTCGCTGGCGAGGCGCTCGGCCCCGCGATCGATCGCGAGCTTCTCGGTGTCCTTGCCGGGAAGCCGGATCACGACGTCGGTCCCGCCGAACCTCGCACGGAAGTTCCGGTTGGTGATTCCGCCGTCGAGCGGGGTCGGCTCCCCCTCCGGTTTCCCCAATCTCCCGGCCAGCTCCTCGATGGTTTTTTCCAGTAGGTCCAAGGTCTTTCCGGAACTTCATCAGCTGGGGATTGACAAGCGAGCCATCGGCGACTTAGGCTCGCGCCGGGTTCTTAGGTGTGCTCGCCACACCTTTTATCGCAAGGCTCGACCAAGGAGGAGCGATCGGATGGAGAGCAGCACCGCGACGCCACCAGGGCAGGATGAGAAACGCCTCGCCGAACTCGGTTACAAACAGTCCCTGAACCGGGCCTGGAGCGGGTTCTCGAACTTCGCGATCTCGTTCACGATCATCTCGATCCTCGCCGGCTGCTTCACGACCTATCGGCCAGGCCTGGAACAACGGCGGCCCGATCGCGATCTCCTGGGGCTGGCCGCTGATCTCGATCCCGATCCTGATCATCGGCTTCTGCCTCTCGGAGCTGGTCTCGGCCTACCCGACCGCGGGCGGCATCTACTGGTGGGCCGGCCGCCTCGGCGGCCCGGTCTGGGCCTGGTTCACCGGTTGGTTCAACCTGATCGGCCTCGTCGGCCGTCGTCGCCTCGGTCGACTACGCCTGCGCGACCTTCCTCAACGTCGTCCTCGGCCTATACGAAGTGAGCATCTTCGGGATCAACTTCGGCGACGAAGTCCACATCCTCGAGCGAGGTATTCCTCCTGTTCGCGTTGATCCTGCTCGTCCACACCGCGGTCAACATCTTCCGGACCCACCTGCTCTCGCTGGTCAACAGCATCTCGGTCTGGTGGCACGTGTTCGGTGTCTTGGCGATCGTCCTGGTCTTGGTATTCGTCCCGGACACCCATCAGAGCGTCAGCTTCGTCTTCGGCCACCGGATCAACAACAGCGGCTTCAGTGAAGGCATGTACTGGTTCTACGTATTGCCGCTCGGCTTCCTCTTGACCCAGTACACGATCACCGGCTTCGACGCCTCGGCCCACATATCCGAGGAGACCCATGGCGCCGCCGAATCGGCGGCGAAGGGGGTCTGGAGATCGATCTTCTACTCGGCGGTGATCGGCTGGATCGTGCTGCTCGCGATCACCTTCGCCGTCACCAACGTCGACGGCGCCAACGAAGCGCTCGGGTTCGCGCCGACCCTCCTGGTCGAAGCGCTGGGTACCGGCTGGGGCAAGTTCGTGCTGATCATCTCGGTGGTCGGTCAGCTCTTCTGCGGCGCAGCCTGCCTGACGAGCGCCTCGCGCATGTGCTACGCGTTCTCGCGCGACAAAGGGTTCGGGCACAAATTGTCCGGCCGCCTCTCGACGGTCAACGAGAGAAAAGTGCCGCTCTACGCGGTGATGGCGATGGCGTTGGCAGCCCTGATCATCACCCTGCCGGCGCTGAAGGGAAATGGCGAAAACGTCCCCTTCGCCTTCTTCGCGGTCGTCTCGATCACGGTCATCGGCCTCTACATCGCCTACGTGATCCCGATCTTCCTGCGCTGGCGAAAAGGCGATGACTTCGAGCCAGGGCCCTGGACCAACGGCAGGAAGTACAAGTGGATGAACCCGTTCGCGACCTTTTGGGTCGGCCTGATCACGATCATCTTCTGCCTCCCCTTCACCCCGCTGGCGGTCCCCTGGAACGACGAATTCACCTGGGAGGCCTTCAACTATGCGCCGCTGACGGTCGGGGTCGTGATCCTGCTCGCCTGGATCGGCTGGATGGTGAGCGCACGCAAGCACTTCACCGGCCAGGTCCGCGAGATCGAGCTCGAGGAGGACATCGGCCCGCCGCCGGAAGTCGGCCCGTCGGCTCCCTGAGTGCGATCGGGATCGCGAAGGTGACGAGCACGTAACGTTCCTCGGGTGACGGTCGAGGAGCTGAAGAAGGCGGTCGCGGACGGCACGGTCGACACCGTGCTGCTCGCGATCGCCGACATGGAGGGGCGGCTGCAGGGCAAGCGGCTGACCGCGACCCACTTCCTCAACGACACGCTCGAGCACGGCGCCGAGGGCTGCAACTACCTGCTCGCCGTCGACGTCGACATGGAAACGGTCGGCGGCTACGCGATGGCGTCCTGGGACACCGGCTACGGCGACTTCCAGATGAAGCCGGACCTCGACACCCTGCGCCCGGTGCCGTGGCACCCGGGGACGGTGATGCTGATGGCCGACCTCGAGTGGGACGACGGGCGCGAAGTCGTCGCCTCGCCGCGCCAGATCCTGCGCCGCCAGCTCGCCCGGCTCGACGAAGCGGGGCTTGACCGCAAACGCCGGCACCGAGCTCGAGTTCATGGTCTTCCTCGACACCTACGAGGAGGCCTGGAAGAAGGGGTTCCGCGACCTCGAGCCGGCCAACCTCTACAACATCGACTACTCGCTGCTCGGCAGCGCCCGGGTCGAGCCGCTGATCCGCCGGATCCGCAACGAGATGGCGGCGGCCGGGCTGACGGTCGAGAACTCCAAGGGCGAGTGCAACCTCGGCCAGCACGAGATCAACTTCCGCTACGACGAGGCGCTGCGGACGGCCGACGACCACGCGATCTACAAGAACGGCGCCAAGGAGATCGCCGCCCAGGAGGGCCAGTCGATCAGCTTCATGGCGAAGTTCAACGAGCGCGAGGGGAACTCGTGCCACATCCACTGCTCGCTCGCCGCGAGGACGGGAAGAACGCGTTCGCCGCCGACCAGGCTCTGTTCGACCACTTCATCGCCGGCCAGATCGCCTGCATGGATGATCTGACGCTGCTCTACGCGCCCCACATCAACTCCTACAAGCGCTTCGCCCCAGGCTCGTTCGCGCCGACGGCGATCGCCTGGGGCCGCGACAACCGGACCTGCTCGCTGCGGGTCGTCGGCCACGGCGAGGCGCAGCGGGTCGAGAACCGGCTGCCCGGCGCCGACGTCAACCCCTACCTGGCGCTGAGCGCGATGATCGCCGCCGGGCTGCACGGGATCGAGAACGAGCTGACGCTCGAGCCGGTCTTCGAGGGCAACGCCTACGAGTCCGACAAGCCGCGCGTCCCCCGCAACATCTACGACGCCCGCGACGCCTTCGCCGGGAGCGAGATGGTCGGCGACGCCTTCGGCGCCGAGGTGGTCGACCACTACCTGAACCGGGCGCAGGTCGAGATCGACGCCTTCGAGTCCGCGGTCACCGACTGGGAGCGGTTCCGGGGCTTCGAGAGGCTCTGATGGCGTCACCGACGGTCGGGATCTGCGCGGCGCTCGAGCGCGCCCGCTGGGGTGTGTGGGAGGAGACGGTGGACGCTGGCGCCGCGCTCCTACGCGACCGCGGTCCAGCGCGCGGGTGGGACCGCGGTCCTGCTGCCGCCCGACGCCGCCGCCGAGGCTGAGCCCGACCGGATGCTCGACCTGCTCGACGCGCTGATCCTCGCCGGCGGCTCCGATGTCGACCCGGCGAGCTACGGGGCCGAGGCGCACCCCGAGACCCGGGGCACCTGGCCCGAACGCGACAGCTTCGAGCTGGCCCTGGCGCGCGGGCGCGATCGAGCGCGACATGCCGCTGCTCGGCATCTGCCGCGGGATGCAGATCCTCAACGTCGCCCGCGGCGGCACCCTCGACCAGCACGTGCCCGAGGTCGGTCGGCCATGAGCGCCACCGGGAGGTCCCGGGGACCTTCGGCGACCACGAGGTGGCGCTCGAGCCCGGCAGCCTCGCGGCCGCGGCGGCCGGGGCGCGAGCGGGTCGGGGTCAAGTCGCACCACCACCAGGGGGTCGAGGAGGTCGGCGAGGGGCTGCTCGTCACCGGCCACTCGCTCGACGACGAGCTGATCGAGGCGATCGAGCTGCCCGAGCGCCGCTTCGCGCTCGGCGTGATCTGGCACCCCGAGGAGGACGTCAACGACCGGGTGATCGGGGCGCTGGTCGCCGCGGCCCGGGCGGAGGTTCACCACTGATGAGCGAGACCTTCAGCGTCATCGATCCCGCGACCGAGGAGGAGATCGCGGAGCTGCCGCGGGCCGGGGTCGAGGAGACCGACGCCGCGGTGGCGCGGGCGAAGGAGGCGTTCCCGGCCTGGCGCGCGGTCGCCCCGACCGACCGGGCGGCGCTCCTGCACAGCCTCGCCGCCCACATCGCCGAGCACCGCGAAGAGCTGGCGATGACCGAGGCGCGCAACGTCGGCAAGCCGATCGTCGACGCCCGCGGCGAGATGGAGATGGTCGCCGAAACCTTCCGCTACTACGCCGGGGGGCCGGAGCGGCTGCTCGGGCAGACGATCCCGGTCGCCGGCGGCGTCGACATGACCTTCCGCGAGCCGCTCGGCGTCGTCGGCCTGATCGTGCCCTGGAACTTCCCGCTGACGATCGCCTCCTGGAAGGTCGCGCCGGCGCTCGCGGCCGGCAACACGATCGTCCTGAAGCCGGCCGAGCTGACGCCGCTGAGCGCGATCGAGCTCGAGCGGATCGCGCTCGAGGCGGGGCTGCCCGAGGGCGTCCTCAACGTCGTCGCCGGGCCGGGCAGCGTCTGCGGGCAGCGGCTGGTCGAGCACCCCGACGTCGCCAAGATCGCCTTCACCGGCTCGACCGAGGTCGGGCGCGGGATCGCCGCCGGCGCCGCGGCGACGATCAAGCGGGTGACGCTCGAGCTCGGCGGCAAGTCGGCGAACGTCGTCTTCGCCGACGCCGACCTCGAGGCGGCCGCGGCGGCGGCGCCGATGGCGGTGTTCGGCAACGCCGGCCAGGACTGCTGCGCGCGCTCGCGGATCCTGGTCGAGCGCGCTGCGCTCGACGAGTTCATGGAGGCGCTGCGCGGCGAGGTCGAGGGCATACGGGTCGGCGACCCGCTTCACGAGGAGACCCAGATGGGGCCGCTGGTCTCCGCCGGCCAGCGCGAGACGGTCGCCTCCTACGTCCCCGACGACGCCCCGGTCGCGATCCGCGGCTCCGCGCCCGACGGGCCCGGCTACTGGTTCCCGCCGACCGTCCTGGCGCCGGTCGACAACGACGACCGGGCGGCGCGCGAGGAGATCTTCGGCCCGGTCGCGGCCGTGATCCCGTTCGAGGGCGAGGAGGAGGCGGTGCGGCTCGCCAACGACACGATCTACGGCCTCTCGGGCTCGGTCTGGACCGGCGACGGGGCGCGGGCGCTGCGGGTCGCGCGGGCGATCGACACCGGCGTGATCTCGATCAACTCCAACACCTCGGTCCGCGTCTCGACCCCGTTCGGCGGCTTCAAGCAGTCGGGGGTCGGCCGCGAGCTCGGCCCCGACGCGCTCGACCCACTACACCGAGGTCAAGAACGTCTTCTACGCAACCGAGGAGGGCTGATGGCAGGACGTCTGCGGGACAAGGTCTGCGTGATCACCGGCGCCGCGAGCGGGATCGGCGCCGAGTCGGCGCGGCTGTTCGCCGCCGAGGGCGCCCGCGTCGTCGGCATCGACCTCGACGCCGAGAGCGAGGGCGAGCTCTCGATCCAGGCCAACGTCGCCGACGAGGACGCAGGTCCGCGACGCCTACGCGCAGGTCGCGGAGGAGATGGGGCGGATCGACGTCCTGATGAACAACGCCGGGATCAACCCGACCGACGACGAGTCGGTGCTCGACACCACGCTCGAGGCCTGGCAGCGGGTCCAGGACGTCAACCTCCGCGGCGTCTTCCTCTGCTGCAAGCACGGGATCCCGCACCTGCTCGAACGGCGCCGGCGGCTCGGTCGTCAACGTCGCCTCGTTCGTCGCCGTCCTCGGCGCCGCCGTCTCGCAGATCTCCTACACCGCCTCGAAGGGCGGCGTCCTCTCGCTCTCGCGCGAGCTCGGGGTCGAGTTCGCGCGCCGCGGCGTGCGGGTCAACGCGCTCTGCCCGGGCCCGGTCAACACGCCGCTGCTCGAGGAGCTCTTCGCGTCCGATCCCGAGAAGGCGCGGCGTCGCCTGGTCCACGTCCCGATGGGGCGCTTCGGCATGGCCGAGGAGATCGCGGCGGCCGCGCTCTTCCTCGCCAGCGAGGAGTCCTCGTTCATCACCGCCTCCTCGATGATGGTCGACGGCGGCATCTCCGCCGCCTACATCACCCCCGAGTAGCGACGCCCCAACCCGCCGCGCGGTTCCTTATTCACGCCCAGCTTGACTTACGAACCGCGGCGAGGTCGATGAAGCGGGCGCAGACGCCGCGCGGTTCCTTGTTCACGCACAGCGCGCCTAACGAACCGCGGCGAGGTCGATGAAGCGGGCGCAGAGGGCGCGCCCGATTTCGTTCCAGGCGGCAATTCGCTCGCGGGTTTCGGCCGCGAGCGCCTCGGGGTCGAGGCCGATCGCGACAGCGTCGGGATCGGACTCGTAGTCGGCGATCCACTTCAGCGCGTCGCGCTCGCTGACCTCGGCGTGGAACTGGATCGACCAGGCAAGAGGCCCGAACCGCGCCGCCTGGGCACAGACCTCGCTCCGCGCCAGCACCTCGCCGTCGTCGATGCCCATCTCATAGCTGTGCCACTGGAAGGCGTTGAAGGCCGTCGGTAGGACGCCGAGCAATGGGTCCTCGCGGCCGGCGACGGTCAGCTCGACCGGTTCCCACCCGATCTCCGGCCGCACCGCCCGGCGCGGCTCCTCCCCCGCCGCCTCCGCCAGCAGCTGGGCGCCGAGGCAGACGCCGAGCAACGGGGTCCCGGCGGCGAGCAGGTCTCGCAGCAGGGCCTTCTGATCGCCGAGCCACGGGTGCTCGCCCTCCTCATCGACGTTCATCGCGCCGCCGAAGACCATCACCGCGCCATAGCCCTGCGGATCGGCGGGCGGATCTCCCCCCTCGCCGCTCATCCACTCATCGAGCTCATGGCCGCGCGCCGCGACGGCATCGGCGAAGACGCCCGGGCCGGCATCGACCTCCTGGACGATCGCGAGGACCCGCATCTATTCGGCGACGAGATCCCAGTGCTCGGTTAGGACGGAAACCGTGCGAGTGCCGCTGTAGGTCACACCGTCAGCGGATTCCTGGCCGCTGGGCTGGAGGCTGTAGAGCGGGACGATGTTTTCGGTTGTGCCCTCGAATTCTTTCGCCGCTTCCGGGCAGTTGGACCTGGTGATTTCGAGCGGGATGAAGGGCATCGAGATGTTCATCGAGTACTCGTAGGGCGGTTTTCCTTCCGGCCCGATCGGCGTCACTTCCATCAGGCCGCCGGTGATTTTGCCCTGGACCGACCCACTCTGGTGGCAGCCTGTGATCCCCGACCCGTCGAGACCGGTCGCCTGGAGCACGACGTGGCCGGACTCGACCGAGTAAATCCCCGCTGCCGGGGCGTCCTCGGTCGCCCCGAAGGTGTGATTCAGGGTGACGTCGCCGCTCCAGCTCTGGATCGATTCTTTGTCGGGTAAACCGAGCCCAACTTCCCCGTTGAAGGTCCCTTTGACCTGGTCGAAGCCGGGCGGCTTGATCGGCTCGGTCCACGTCTTTTGGCCGACACCGCCGGTCGAGGTGACTTTCACGGTCACTTTCACCTGGTCTCCGACCGGGGATTTGCTGACGGTGTACTGGATCGACGGCGAGGCGTCCTGCGAGGTCGTCGGCGAGAAATCGGCGTTGAGCGGCCCGAGGAGGGTCCATCTCGCCTCCGTCGCCCGCCCCCCGTCTGCACGCGCCTTGGCGAAGATTCCGAGCTGCCCCGTTTCGCCTTTCTTCAGTTTGGTGGCATTGCTGTCGGGATCGAACACCGGGTCCGCGCAGTAGGGCTGTTTGAAGCTGCTCCAGCGCTCCTCGGCTTTCTGGTAGCTGGTGATCGCGGATTTGGCCGTGTCCGCGAATGACTCCGCACCGGATTTTGCATCGAGCGGATCGCCGAAGAAGCGGGCGCTGGCACTGGCGGGGTCATAGTGACCACCCGGCATCGGAATGTGGACCTTCCGCGTGACCCCGCCCCTGACCACTATGGGATAACCCTGGGTGGTGGCGACGATGAAGACTTCCTCAGTGTGCTCGACGTCGATCGACTTGAGCTTGGCGTCCGGCCCGACCTCACCGTGAATCTTCGCTTTCTGTTCGAAGTTCGTGGTGCTTCGCGAGATCACCTGGCTCGAACTGCGGATTTCGAAGGTCACGCTGAACTCGCCCCTGCCTCTGCCGTCGACGATGCCGTTGGCAGTAGGGCATTCGGGGATGTTGAAGGCGGTGACGCCGCCGCAGGAGACGAAGGTGACCCTCGCGTGCAGGCCATGGCCAATCGGAACGTCCATGTAACCGCCGTTGTCTCCCAGCATGCCCATCGAGGCGCCTTCAAAGCCCCCGGTTGGGCCCGCGGGCCCCGGATGGCAACCGGCCGAGGTGAGCGCTGGGCCCGGCGGGAATGAAGAGGCGCCCGCGCCACCTCCCCTCTTGTCGATGAAGGCCAGCGCCTTCGGCGCAACCTTGAGGAGTTTCGCCTGTGCCCGCTTGGCCGCGGCGCGGAAACTGCTCTGAAGCTTCCTGACCCGTTTGCGCTTCTTGCCCGTCACCGCACTCGCCGGGTCGAATTTCACCGTCTGCTGAATGTAGGCGAGCCTTGTGTCGATCGATTTTGGGCTCGGGAAGACCTTGGCGAAGGGCTGGCAGGTCGTCTTTTTCCCAGCCTTCACTGCCACCTTGGTCCCCTTGCAGGCGGCCTTCTTGCCCTTCGCCGCGGCCCCCGGCGCAAGGACGGTCGCCGCGACCAGGACGAGAGCCGCGAGGACGGGAAGCCGGCACCCCTTGGGGAACCTCATCCGATCCAGGGTAACCCCCGCCCGGCGACCGGTCCAGCGCTTTGGACTGACAGCCGCGAATCAAGTTTGCCTGCCATACGAGGGCAAACTTGATTCGCAGGTCGCGGTCAGGCGATCGTGATCGCGGCGGCGATCGAGAAGACGGCGACAGCGACCATGCCGAGGATCTCGGCCGGCATCGGGTTCGAGCCAAGGTTGCCGCGCTCGCCGGCGACGATGAACATCGCGCAGGCCAGGCCGCCGACGAGGCCGCCGAGGTGGCCGCCGATGCTGATCCCGGCAATACCGAATGTCAGCCCGAGGTTGAGCAGGAGGATCACTCCGAGCTCGGAGGCAAGGGCGTTGAGGCCGCGGCCGCGGGCGATCACGAAGGCGGCGCCGAAGAGGCCGAAGACCGCCCCCGAGGCGCCGACCGTGACCGTGTGCGGGTCGGTGAGGGCGATCGCGCCGAAGGCGCCGGCGAAGAGCGAGGCGAAGTAGAGGGCGACGAAGCGCGGGGTGCCGATCGAGGGCTCGAGCAGGCGGCCGAGGATGTAGAGGGCGAACATGTTGAAGCCGATGTGGAAGAGGCCGGCGTGGAGGAAGCCGCCGGTCAGTAGCCGGTACCACTCCCCGTCGGCGACCGCTTCGCCCTGGAGCCCGAAATTCTCGATCACCGAGCCGCCGGTGCCGCTGAGCCCGCCGGTGCCGGTCGCGATCTCAGCCAGGTAGGCGGCGACGTTGAGCGCGATCAGGACGTAGGTCGCGCGGAAGCCGGTTTGTTCGAAGGCGGCCGGGCCCCGCCGCACCTGCGTCCGCTGGCTGGCGCACTCCGGGCAGCGCATGCCGACCGGGGTCGGCGTCATGCACTCGGGGCAGATCGGCCGCCCGCAGGAAGAGCAGGAGACGCGGGTCTCGCGGTCGGGGTGGCGATAGCAGGTGTCCATCGGGCTGTTGAGCCTACAATCGCGGCGACTTGGCCCCGAGGAGCGAGACCCGGATGGAGGCCTCGAGCCCGGCGCGGCTCTACGCATCGTTCACCGGCGCCCTGCTCGTGATCCTCGGCATTCTCGGCTTCTTCTACAGCGCCTCCTTCGCCAGCCCGGGTGAAGTCGACGCCATGCTCGGCGCCTTCGACGTCAACGGCTGGCTCAACGTCATCCACATCACCCTCGGCGCCGTCGGCCTCCTCGTCGCCGGCTTCGCCGCCCGCTCCTACTCGCTCTGGCTCGGCCTCCTGCTGGTCGTCCTCGCCGCCTGGGGCTTCGTGATCGGGGCCGACGACGCGATCCTCAACTTCATCCCCTGCAATTTCGGCGACAACATGCTGCACCTCGTCCTCGGCGGGCTGGGGCTGGCGGCGGCGGTCGCGACGCCGCGGCGGACGGCCGCCGCGCCCCCAGCGGCCCCGTCGCCCCCAGCGCCGTCAAAGGGGAAGCAACGCCGGATCAACGAGGTGTGATCGCCTGAGGGAGGCGCCCCCGGGCTAGGGACGGACGCGGCCGGCGATCGAGCGCAGGCCGCCCTTGGTCTGCTGGCGGCCGCGGCGGCGCATCTCGAGCAGGACGAGGGCGCCGGTGGCGACTCCGCCGGCCCCGACCGCGATCACCGGCCGGACCCAGTTGCGGGGATCGCGGAGGGCGCGCAGCTCGCTCTCGGAGAGCTCTTCGGCCCAGTCGGAGAGCTCCTCGGCGGCGGCGGCAGTGACCGCCGCGAGCGTGTCCTCGACCCGGCCGGAGAGGCGCTCGGGCGGCTCGATCGGCCGCAGCGCGTCGGAGAGCAGGCGCTCGAACTCGCCGCCCATCATTCCGAACTCAGAAGCTTCACTCATCGTCACCCATCTCCTCCTGCAGCTGTTTGATGGCGCGGTGAATCAGGACCTTGGTGGCGCCGTCGGTGCGACCGAGGGCGCGGGCGATCTCCCGGTTGTCCATTCCCAACGCGAAGCGCATGATCAACGCGTCGCGGCGATCGTCGGGCAGGTGATCGAGGTTCTCCATCACCTGGCGCAGCTCCTCGCGACCCTCGGCGATCGCCTCGGTCCCGTGCTGGGCCGGGATCGGATCGGCGCTCTCGAGCGGCGTCTGCGGCCGCCGCGAGCGGTCGCGGTAGTAGTTGAGCGCGAGGTTGTGGGCGATCCGGATCAGCCACGGCCGCAGCGGCCGCCCGTCGGACTCCGCCCGCGCCCGCGGGAAGTGCCGGTAGGCCTGTAGGAACGCCTGCTCGGTCAGGTCCTCGGCGTCGTGGGGATTGCCGACCCGGTAGTAGGCATAGGAGTAGACATCGCGCAAATGCGCCCGGTAGAGCTCCTCGAAGGCGCGGTCGATCTCGGCCTTCTCGGCCGGGGCGAGACTCGCCGGTTCGACGTTCTGGGAGGCCTCGCTCACCCACCAAGCCTAGCCCCCTGCCTGGGGTACTCGGAGCCCACGTCGGCGCGCCGCGCCTGCTCGACCCGGCGCAGCCCGGCGACCCATTCGTCACCGTCGATCTCGCCTTCGATCAGCGCCGCGAGGCCGGCCAGCGCCTCGGCCGGGCTGCCGGCGACGGTGATCGCGTGAGCCAGGATCGGCACCGTGTCGAGGCCCTCGGAGGCCTGGCCGATGATCTCGGGGATCTCGGCCGCGGGGGTGCCTTCGCCGAGCAGCTCACCGGCGCGGCGGTTGCGGCCGCTGGGCGCCATCAGGGTCGCGGTCAGGTCGCCGATCCCGGCGAGGCCGGTGAAGGTCTCGCGCTCGGCGCCGAGGGTAACCGCGTACTCGATGCACTCGCTCCAGACCTCGGCGGCGGCGATCCCGGCGGCGTTGCGGCCATAGTGCTCGGTCGCCGAGGCGGCGAGGACGGCGGCGTTCTTCGCGGCGCCCGCCATCTCGACCCCGGTGACGTCGCCGGAGCGCTCGCAGACGAGGCCGGCGCGGTCGAAGACCTCGCCGAGCTGCTGGCGGAGGTCGCGGTCGGCGGAGCCGAGGACGAGCGCGGCGGAGCCGGAGACCGCCTCGCGGGCGTGCGCGGGGCCGCCGAGGCAGGCGATCGCGCGCGCCCGCACCCGCTCGCCGACATACTCGGCGGGGAGCTTGCCCTGCGGCGCGATCAGGCCCTTGGTCAGGAGCAGGACCGAGGAGCGGTCGCTGACCTGGTCGGCGATCGCCCCGACCGCCTGCGGCAGCGAGCCGGAGGGGATCGCGAGGCAGACGAGGTCGAGGCCGGCGAGCTCGATCTCCGACGCCGGCCGGACGTCGATCGAGTCGGGGAGCTCGACGTCCTCGAGGTAGCGGTGGTTGTAGCGCTCCTCGGCGAGCTCGGCCGCCTGGACGGCGGTGCGGGTCCCGAGCTGGACCTCGAGGCCGCCGCGAGCGAGCAGGACCGCGACCGCGGTCCCCCAGCTGCCGGCGCCGATCACCGCGGCGCGGCGCATCGGCGGCAGGCCGCCCATCGCTTCCCATTGCAGGAGGACGTTGGGCCAGATCCGCTGGGTGACCTTCTCGGCAAGCTGCTGCGAGGGCTCGATCGCGCGCGGGAAGCGGATCGCGCGGCCGAGGCGGACCCTGACCCGGCGCGGGCGGATCCTCCAGCCGCGGCGGACGTGCTCGGTGCCGATCACCGCGGTCGGCAGGACCGGGGCGCCGGTCTCGAGCGCGAGGCGGCCGACGCCCCGCTTGGGAGGGGCGAGGGAACCGCTGCGGATCCTGGTGCCCTCGGGAAAGATGCAGACGCTCCCGCCGCGGCCGACGACCTGGCGCGCGGTCTCCACCGACTCCTCGTCGGACTCGCCGCGGCGGATCGGGAAGCCGCCGAGCCGGGAGATCCACCAAGCCTGGACCGGGTTGCGGAACAGCTCGACCTTGGCGACGTAGTTCATCGGCCGGCTCCACGGCAGGATGCCGCCGATCAGGAATGGGTCGAAGAAGCTGCGGTGGTTGGCGGCGACGATCAGGCCGCCCTTCAGCCCCTTGCCGTGCTCTTTGCCCTCGCGCCGGTAGCGGAAGTAGACGAGGCAGAAAGGCGTCATGAAGATCCGCGCGAGGAGATAGAGGACCCAGTTGACCCCGTGCTTGCGGGTGTACTCGTGGTAGCGGGCGAGCCGCTCCGCGCTCACGAACTCGTCCCGCGCGCCATCGCGAGCGGGTCGAGGCAGGCGGGAGGGTTCGCTGCCGCGCTCCATTGTTAGAGCGCTACACGGGCGGGAGGGGTCGGTTACCGAGGAAATCGAGCACCGGGCGCGACCAGGCGGCGCGGAGCCCGGGTTCGAGGAATGCGAAGTGGTCGGCGCCGGGGACGGTCGCGGTCGTCGCGTCGGCCAGGGCCGCGGCGATTTCCTCGGTCGTCGGCCCGCCGAAGGCATCGATCTCGCCGGCGAAGACCAGGGTCGGGGCCTCGATCCGCGCCAGCAGTGGGCGCAGATCCATGTCGGGGGCGATCTTGGTGTTGAAGTGCCTGAGCGCGTCCGAGTTGATGTGGGCGGCGCGGAGCGCTTCGGCGACCGGCGTGATGTCGTGGCCGAGTGGCGCCAGCACCGGCCCCGCCCGCTCGTAGAGGGCAACGAGCTCCTCGTCGGAGCTGTAGTTGCCGGCCTGCTGGTCCTGGAGAGCGGCGATCGCGTCCTCGAAGTAGGGCTGGCCCTGGTGGGTGGCGATCGGCTCCATCCGGGCCTGGCGGATCGCGTCGGTGAAGCGCGGCGCGGTGCTGGCGAGGACGAGGCGGCCGACATGATCGGGGTTGCTCCCGGCCCAGGTGATCGCGACGAAGCCGCCGTGCGAGTGGCCGAGCAGGTCGAGCCGGTCGAGCCCGAGGTGCCCGCGGACCGCCTCGATGTCCGCCGCGTACTGCTCGAGGTCGTATTCGGAGGGATCGGCCGGCCGGCTGGAGTCGCCGGTGCCGCGCGGGTCAAACAGGAGCAGCGTGCGCTCGGCCGCCAGCTCCGGCAGCTCCCCGAAGTAGAGCGAGGAGTAGCCGGGACCGCCGGGGTGGCAGAGGAGCGGTGGGCCGGTCCCGACCTCGCGCCAGGAGAGGGTCCGGCCGTCCTCGGTTGTCAGACTCGCCACGAAATGAAAGTATCGCTCCGTTTCGATGAAGCGCTTCCGACCAAGGCTCACCTACGCGAACGTGGTCGCCACCCTGGCGCTGTTCCTGGCCCTGACCGGCGGCGCCGTCTGGGCCGCGAACAAGATCAACGGCAAGCAGATCAAGAAGAACTCGATCCCGGGCAACCGGATCAAGCAGAAGTCGCTGACCAACAACCAGGTCAAGAAGAACACTCTTACCAACGACCGGATCAAGCCCGGCACGATTCAGCGCTCGGCGCTGGCGGCGGGCGCGCTGCCCGGCCTGATCATCGCCGAAACATCGGCGACGAACCTTCCCGGCGTCACCACCTCAACTCCACCCGGGCCGACACCGTTCGGACTGGTCGGCACGAACTCATTCACGGCCGTCCCGGGCAAGGCGTACCAGGTGATGGCGGAGATCGTCGGAAATCCGGTCATCGAACCCGGCAAAGAGTGCAACCCGGGCATGCAGGTGTACGTCAACGGGATTCCGACCCTCTTCTTGGAGATCTTCGCTGGCGAACCCAATCCCGGGTTCGACTCGAGGTTCCCTGAGGACAACGGCACGACCAGCCTGTTGACCGAGTCCGGCCCGCAGTTCATCACCGCCAAGGTGTTCGGTGACCCCCTCTGCTCGCCCAGCACGACGATCGACAAGCTGCGGATCGTGGTGACCGAAATTGGCTAGGCGACCCAAACTCACCTACGCGAACGTGGTCGCCACCCTGGCCCTTTTCCTGGCCCTGACCGGAGGCGCCGTCTGGGCCGCGAACAGGATCAACGGCAAGCAGATCAAGAAGAACTCGATCCCGGGCAACCGGATCAAGCAGAAGTCGCTGACCAACAACCAGGTCAAGAAGAACACTCTTACCAACGACCGGATCAAGCCCGGCACGCTCCAGCGCTCGGCGCTGGCGGCCGGGACGCTGCCGGTGGTGATCGTGGCCGACGCCTCGGCGGCGAACCTACCCGGTGCCGTCACCGCAACTCCGCCGGGCCCGACCCCGGTGAGCCTGATCGGCACGAACTCATTCAACCCCGTCCCGGGCAAGGCCTACCAGATGATGGTCGAGCTGGTCGGGAATCCCCTCAACAAATCCGAAGACATCTGCCGTCCGATCGTGCAGGTCTATGTGAATTCGGTCCCAACGACGTTCGTCGAACTCTTCTCGCGCGACCCCGGCCCCGGCTTCGATGCAAGGTTTCCGGAGTCGAGCTTTACGACCCCCCTCCTGACCGAGACCGGTACGCAGTTCATCACCGCCAAGGTGTTCGGCGATCAGTTCTGCGAACCCGGCACGACGCTCGACAAGCTGCGGATCGTCGTGACCGAACTCGGCTAGGACCAGAACCGGTCGCTCTCGGCCGGTTTCGCGTCGACCATCCGCCACTCGGTGATCCGCCCGTCCCTGCTGCGAAGCAGGTGGGCGGCGAAGTTGTGGAGGGCCTTGCCGTCGCGCTCGGCTCTCACCTCGACCATCGCCAAAACCTGATCGGGGGCGACCGAGACCGGAGGCTGGGTCAACTCGACGCTGTACCGGGCCGATTTCAGGTCCATCGCCTCGATCCGCCTCAGGTAGTCATCCCGCCCCTCGACCCGGTCCACTCCGCCCTCGGCGTTGGTGACGTAGGCGATCAGGTCGTCGGCGAGCAGCGCTCGCATACCCTCGACATCCGCGGCCGAAAACGCAGCGATGAACGCTGTGGCGAGGGCTACCGGCTCACTCCCTTCGCCTTCCACGGTCGCCGGGCGCCCGACTACTCCTGATCGAGGGCGAAGATGTTGCCGTCGGGATCCTTGAACCAGGCGCCCGACGCGTCTCCGAGATGGGCGATGCCCTTCTCGTCGGTCTTGATCGGGTCCATGTCGTACTGCTCGAAGGTGACCCCGTTGGCGGCGAGCTCGTCGACCGCGCTCTCGATGTCGTCGACCTGGAAGGCCGCCAAGGTCGCCGGCGACTTGCCGGCATTGGTCGGCGAGGGATAGACGTGGATCGCGGTTCCCCCACACGGATACCTGACACCACCATCCGGTTTCTCCTCTCCTCCGGAGAGGCCGAGCGTGCCCTCGTAGAACTCCCGCGCCCTGCCCATGTCCGATACAGCAACTGTCGGGATCACCTGGCTATCACTCAAGGTCATGCCTGATCCTCCTTGCGTTGGGCGGTTCAGGCCAATGCTAGCCCGCTCCCTTCGCTCCGTGATCCGCCACCGCAGAGATGGTGGCGACTACCGATTTCGAACCGAGGACCTTCGCCTACCGTGGACACATGGGAAACGTTGGAACGCCACCTCGAGTCCCGCTTCCCTCCAGGTCACTTGATCCGGCCAGACCCAAGTGGGTGAATGAATCGCCACGGCTGACCGACGCGTACTCCCTGGCCGAAGGAGCCCACGGCTCGCAGACACGACCGGACGGGCGCACCTTCCTCGAACACGTTGTCGAGGTGGCAGCGCTGCTTCATGGCGCCGGCTTCGATGAGGAGATCGTGGCGGTGGGCCTATTGCACGATGCGGTCGAGCGGGGAACGCTCAGCGAGGAGGAGTTGCGAGAGGAGATGGGAGCGGACATCGCCGCCCTGGTCCTCACTCTCAGCGAGGATCCCACTATCGCGTCCTTCGAGTGGCGAAAGGCGGGATTGCGTCGCCAGGTCGAAACTGCGGGAGGAATCGCGGCGACGGTCTATGCCGCCGACAAGCTCTCCGACATCCGCGGACTGCGGAAGGCGATCGAGATCGATGGCGATGCGCTGGCGGAGCGCCTCGGCACCAGCGTCGCGAAGATGACCGCCCACTACCGCGAGTCGGTGGAGATGATCGAAGCGGTCGGGTCCCGGTCGGTCTTCGGGCCCGCGCTCCGGGTCGAGCTCGAGGGCCTGGAAGCCGAGCAGAGCCGGGCCTGAGCTTCGCGGTCTACCAGGCGCGCTCGATCATCTCCGCGAGCTCGGCCTTGGTCGGCGGCTGCGGGTTGAAGCCGAGCTCGGGGCGCTGCAGCATCCCGTCGAGGGCCTCGTCGAGCCGGTCGTGGTCGGCCCCGGCCTCGCCGAGGCCGAACGGGTTGCCGCCGAGCTCGAGGATTCGGGGTTCGATCGCGGCCGGGTCGCAGCCGATCGCCTCGGCCAGTGAGGCGATCGCATCGGGTGCGCGCGGCTCCATGAAGGCCATCGCGCGGGGGAGGATCGCGGCGTTGGTCTCGGCGTGGGGGCTGCCGCAGACCCGGACCAGGGTCTGGCAGACGACGTGATGGATCGAGAAAAGGCCGGAGTCGATCGCGTAGCCGCAGAGGATCGCCCCCTCGGCGAGGGCGGCGCGGTCGCGCTCGGCGCGCTTTTCGTCGAGCGCTGAGGCGATCAGCCCCGCCCCCCGCAGGGCCGCCCACTCCGAGACGGGGTTGGAGAACGGCGTGTAGATGGAGTCGGCGCCGTGCGCGAGGGCGTTCATCGCGCTCACCCGCAGCATCGCCTCGGAGTGGCTGGTCATCGCCTCGGGGTCGGCGATCACCAGCAGCGGCCGGATCAGGCCCACGGCGCGATCCTCGGCCCCGGCGGGCAACCGGTGGATCCCGGTCATCTCGGCGCCCGAGAGCGTGGTCGGGATCGCCGCCACCCGGGCGCCGCTGATCGAGGCGATCGCCTTCGCGGTGTCGATGACCCGGCCGCCGCCGAGGGCGACGAGGTGGGTCGAGCGGGCGGTCTCGAGCAGCGCCGCCGCGGTCTGCGGCACCTGGCCGGGGTCGACCAGGTGGGTCGTCGCGGCCGCGTCCCCCAATTCGGGGGCGTCGAGCAGCGCCCGTTCGGTGCTGAGCAGGTCGAAGCGCCCGAATCCGTGCTCGTCGAGCAGAGCCGGCGCCCCCTCAATCCCGTCGCGGCGGAAGACGACGACGCGCTCGGCGTCGCGCCAGATGAAGTCCCGGCTCACTCGCTCCGGGCGGCGGCGCGCGGATTGACGATCGGGCGCAGGTTCGGTTCGACCTGGGGCCGAAGGTGCTCGTAGTCGGGCGGCAGCGAGAGCTTTTCGCCGAGCTCCTCGAGCGGCTCGTCGACGGTGAAGCCGGGGCCGAGGGTGGCGATCTCGAACAGGACCCCGCCCGGCTCGCGGAAGTAGATCGAGCGGAAGTAGAAGCGGTCGATGACCGGGGTCGGCTGGGCGCCACCGGCGATCGCCCGGTTCCGCCACTCCTCGTGCTCGTCGATCGTCGAGGCCCAGGCGACGTGGTGGACCGATCCCGCCCCCTGCAGCGCGCGCTCGGCGGGCGGCTCGTCGAAGAGGTAGAGGCCGCCGCGCTGGGAGCCGCGCGCTTCCCAGCCGCCGCCACCCTCCTCGGTCGGCTCGAACTCGAGCGCCTCGAACAGCGCTTTGCCGGCGTCGGGCGCGGCCGTGTAGGCGCGCACCGCGTGGAAGCCCTGCAGCGCCAGCTCGCCCGGCACCTCGGGGTGGTCGGCGATCAGCGGCTCGTCATCGACCTCGACGACCAGCAGCTCGTGGACCAGGCCCTCGGGGTCGGAGAAGTGGAGGCTGGGAACGCCCTCGCCGCGCTCGACCGTGATCCCGTTGGCGCCGAGCCGCCCCTGCCAGAAGTCGAGCGCCGCCTCCGAGGCGACCCGCCAGACGATCCGGTGGACGTCGCCGGCCCCCGCGCGCCCCTGCGGCACGCCCGGGAACTCGAAGAAGGTGAGGTCGGAGCCGGCGTCGCCCTTCTCGTCGGCGTAGAAGAGGTGGTAGACGGTCGGGTCGTCCTGGTTGACCGTTTTCTTGACGAGCCGGAGGCCCATCACCCCGGCGTAGAAATCGACGTTCGACTGGCCGTCGGAGGTGATGCAGGTGATGTGGTGGATCCCCTCTAGCTTCATCCCCTCCCCACATATAGCATCCCCGGGCAATGAGCCGCGGACGACGACGCCTCGTCAAAGCGCTGGTGGTCGTCGGCACCATCTTCGCCTTCCTCAGTGTGTTCGGGATCTGGATCGAACGCCAGGCCCTCAACACCGATGACTGGGTCCACACCAGCGACAAGCTGATCGCCAACGTCAAGATCCGCGAAGCCGTCGCCGACTACCTCGTCAACACGCTCTACGAAAACGTCGACGTCGAAGAAGAACTCGAAGAAATCCTCCCCGGCGAGACCAAGGACCTCGCGGGCCCGGTCTCCGGCGCGGTGCGCTCGGTCGCCGGCACCGGCGCCAACGAGGTGCTGCAGACGCAGCGGGCGCAGGCCCTGTGGCGGGCCGCGAACCGGACCGCGCACGAAGAACTGATCGCCGTCCTCAAGGACGAACATCAGAACGTCTCGACCGGGGAAGGCGAAGTGACGCTGGACCTCAAGACCCTGGTCACCAACCTGGCGAGCGAAGTCGGGATCGGGAAATCGCTGGCCGAAAAACTGCCCGAAGACGCGGGCCAGATCGTGATCCTGAAGTCCGATCAGCTGAAGACCGCGCAGACGATCGCGACCGCGGTCCAGGGCCTGGCGATCGTCCTCACCCTGCTGACCTTCCTCTTCTTCGGGCTGGCGATCTACCTGGCGCGCGAGGACCGCTGGGTCACCGTCCTCTTCTGCGGCGTCGGCCTGATCGTCGCCGGCTTCGCGGTGATCGTCTTCCGCAGCATCGCCGGCGGCATCGTCGTCGACCAGTTAGTGAACGAAGAAACCGTCAAGCCCGCGGCCGAAGAAGCCTGGTCGATCGCCACCTCGTTGATGACCAGCATCGCGATCACGGTGATCATCTTCGGCGTCCTCTTCGGGATCGCCGGCTGGCTCGCCTCCCCAACCGGTCCGGCGCAGAAGACCCGCCGGTTCCTGACCCCGTTCCTACGCGACTTCATCCCCTACGTCTACGCGCTGCTGGCGATCGTCGTCTGCATCTACTTCCTTTCGGCCCCGACCCAGAACCTGCGCAGCTTCCTCACTGCGCTGATCCTCGCCGGGCTCGCCGCGGCCGGAATCCACCACCTGCGACGCCAGTCCGAACACGAGAACCCCGATGTCTCGATGGAGGACCTCTTCGGGGGGGCGAGGGACACGGTGACCGGGGCGGTGAAGAGCGCCAACATCGGCGAGCGGATGGAGAAACTGCGACTGCCGGAGGCGCGGAAGGGCGACGACGAGGCCGCAACCGCCGTCGCCGACCAGGACTCCCGCCTCGCCCGGCTCGAGAAGCTGGGCGACCTGAAGGCCAAGGGCGTCATCAGCGACGAGGAGTTCGCCGCCGAGAAGGCCAAGGTCATGGCCGACTCCTCCGACTAGCCGGCAAACGGGTCGATGGCGTCGACGCCGGCCGGCCCGACGTCCCCGATGTTTCGAGTTGCGAGCGTCAAACCCATCACCCTTGCCGTCGCGGCGAGCAGGCCGTCGATCACCGGAAGCGGATTGGGCACGTTCATCCGCCCCCACTCCTCGGCGATCGGCCGATCCACGGGGAGGATCCGGTCGAGGTGTGCCTCGAGGACACGGGACAGCCAGCCATCGAGGGCAGCGGCGGAGTCGACGTCGCGGCGGCGGATGCTCTCGATCCCGCGACGAATCTCGCCGATTGTCAGCACACTCAGGTAGATCTCCCCGTCTCTGAGGCCTGCAAACCACAAAGAAACTGCCGGGTCGGCCCGATCGCCCTTGCGGAGCTCGGAGATGACGTTGGTATCGAGCAGGTAGCTCAAAGCTCGACCGCGCGACCCCGGTCATCCGGCCGCTCGAAATCGCGGTCCTCTCCAACATCGGGAATCTCCAGCAGGAGTTCCTTGATCGAGCGCGGCGGGCCCGTCTGCTTCAGCGCCTGGCGAAGAATCTGACGATGCTCCTCCTCCGCCGAGCGTCCGTGCTGAGCCGCCCGGACCTTGAGCTCGCGGACCACCTCGCTCTCGATGTTGCGGACCAGAAGCTGAGCCATCGTGATAGCAATGCTAGCAATACCTTCGCGGTTGACCAATCCACGGGGAGGAGAAGCCCGCCCTCGGAATCGAACCGAGACTCTCCTGATTACAAATCAGGTGCTTTAGCCAATTAAGCTAGGCGGGCAGTTCGTAACGCGAGCCCAGCGTACCCGGGAGCTCCCTGTCCGTGATTAGCTTTCCCACGATGCGACTCCTCGCTCGGCCAGGCCTTTTGGCAGCGACCGCGCTCGTTGCCCTCGCCGTGTCCGGGCCGGCCCAGGCGGCGCAGACCTTCACGGTCACCAACCTGAGCGACTCCGGCGTCTCCGGCGACGGCAGCCTGCGCGGGGAGGTCCTCGCCGCCAACGCGAACGCAGGCGCCGACACAATCAACTTCGCCAGCGGCCTCCCGGGCGCGATCACGCTCAGCGGCGAAGGGCTGCAGATCAAAGATCCCGTGGACATCGAGGGGCCCGGGCCGGGTCAGCTCACCGTCGCCCAGAGCTCGAAAAAACGAGTCATCCACATCAACCTCTCGAACCCGGGGCCGGTGACGATCGCCGGCCTTCACATCGCCGATGGCACCGCATCAGGTCCCGGCGGCAACATCCTGAACGACATCGAAAGCCCGGCCTCGAGCCTGACCGTTGTCAACTCGTCGATCACCGGCGGCACCGCCTCGGACTACGGTGGGGGCATCGGCGGGTTCGGGGCGTCGCTGACGCTCAGCTCGACCACACTCAGCGGCAACCACGCGATCGCCGGCGGAGGTGCCTGGGTCGGCGGCGACAACGTGGCGATCAGCGTCGAAAACTCGACCTTCAGCGGCAACACGACAAGCGGATTCGGCGGCGGGCTATTCGTCGAGGTCAATCAGGGCAGCGCCGTCATCACCGGCACGACGTTTTCGGGCAACCAGACCCAGGCGGAGGGCGGTGGGGCCGCCGTTTCCGTCTCCAAAGGGCCCGCGACGATCGTCAACTCGACCTTCTTCGGCAACAGCTCCGCATCCGCCGGCGGCGGTGGCATCTCCCTCAGCTCCGGCGAACAACCCCCGGCCGTCAGGGATTCCACCATCTCCGGCAACCACTCGACCGGTTCCGAAGCCGGGGGCGGCGGGATCTTCATCAGCAATCAGCCGCTTCAGCTCGAAGACACGATCGTCGCCGGCAACAGTGCCGACGCCGGTGGCGTCGACATCGACGGGCCGGCCAACGCCGCCTTCAGCCTCATCGGCAACCCCTCTGGCGCCACGCTGAGCGAAACGGTCGCCGGCTCGAATCTGATCGGCGTCGACCCTCAGCTCAGCCCGCTCCAGGACAACGGCGGCCCGACCCAGACGATGGCGATCACGGCAAGCAGCCCGGCGGTCAACAAGGGCGCCGGCGTGCTGGCAACCGACCAGCGTGGCCAACCCCGCCCCGTCCTCTACCCGGGCGTGCCGTTCTCCGCTGCCGCGGGCGCCAATGGCGCCGACATCGGCGCCTACGAGCTGCAGTCGCCGGTCGTAGCCCCATCGAACCGGTTTCGGTTCGGCAAGGTGAAGCTGAACAAGAAGCGAGGGACGGCAACCGTGGCCGTCATCCTCCCCGGCGCCGGGGTCGTGCGACTCGTCGGCTCGAAGAAGGTCCGGAAGAGCAGCAAAACCGCGAGAGGAGCTGCGACGGTGAAGCTTCTGGTCAAAGCTCGCGGCAAGGCTCTGCAATCGCTGAAGAGCAGCGGCAAGGTCAAGGTGAAGGCCAAGTTCACATTCGTTCCCACCGGCGGCATACCGGCGTCGAAGACGAAGGTAGTGAGGCTGGTCAAGAACCCCTAGCGGGGGGATGCCGCCTCAGGTGTTGCGGGACGCGGCGAGTTCGACGAGTCGCGCCTCGGGGACCGTGGCGGAGGCGACGAAGGTGCAGGTGTGGCCCTGCTGGTTCCAGGTGACAAGCGTGTGCTCTCCCGCGTGGGCCACGTGGTAGGTGTTGCCTTCGCGGGTCACCGCGTGTCCGGGTGGGCGCTCGCCGATCGGCTCGCCGGCGACGATCGAGTAGCCGAGGTGGGCACCGTCGGGGTTGCGGTAGAAGACGGTCTTGACGCTTCTCCCGGAGACCTCGTCCTCGCGACTGCCGACCGCCTTCCAGCCGAAGCTCTTCTGCCAGTCGGGAAAGGAGATCGGCCCGACGCGGGCGGCGAGGACGGGCGGGTCGCCTCCGCTCGGCGCCGGAGCCGGGCCGGTCGCCTCGAGCCTCGCGGCCGCCTCGACCGCGGCCAGCGACGGTTCAGATGTCTCGTTGGTTCCTGCCTGGATCGCGACGACGATTGCGGCCAGCGCCGCCACAGCCGCGGCCGATCCCGCCAGGACTCGCGCGTGACGCCGCCAGAAGGAGGCCCTCGGCGGCGCCTGGGCCCGCTCGCGATCACGCTCGATCGACTCGCGCAGGGATTGCGGGGCATTGGTGTCCGCGACCGCGGCCGCGATCAGGACCTCGCCCTTCTTCGCGAGCGCCAGCTCCTCGTCGCTCAGTGGGGTGTCGTCTTCGTGGGGCATCTGGTTCAGTCTCCACCTAATTGGACGCCTGTTGGGGGCGATTCCATCCCGCGCGCGACCTGGGCGCGGGCCCGGAACAGCCTCGAGGTGATCGTCGCCTCCTTGGTGTCGAGGAGGCCGGCTGCCTCGGCGTAGCTGAGCCCGACCACGTCGACCGCGACCAGGGCATCGCGGAAGGCCTCGGGGAGGCCGGCGATCACCGCGAAGACCTCGCGGGCCTCGGCGGCAAGATCCGGTCGGGTGGCCGAGCTCGGGTCGACCGGCTCAAAGCCCTCGGCGAGAGCCTCTGGCCGCAGGCGCCGCGCAGCCGCCCTGCGCGAGCTGATGAACGTATTGCGCAGCACCCCAAGCAGATACCCGATGTCGTTTTCGTTGCGGATCCGGCGCGGCTTCGCCAGGACCAGCGCAAAGGTCTCCTGCACGAGGTCCTCGGCATCGGCACGGGAGCCCGAGAGGGCCCACGCGGCTCGGAAGAGTCGATCTATGTGATCCCCCAGGGTGCTGGGATCGAGGATCCGGCCGTCGGCGGCCACCGGCGCGAGGCTATCAGCGAGCAGAGAGGAGGCCCCGCGTTCGGCGGGGCCTCCTCCTGGGCGTGGCGCCTTGCCTAATGCGAGGGGAATCGCAGGCCGACGTCCACAGTGCCCGCCGCCGTGTTGCCGGCGGCATCGGAGCTCGAGACCTGGATCCGGGTCGAGAGCTTGCCGTTCCTGGCGAGTCCAGTGGCCCCGCCATTGACCCGAACCGGGACGGTCTTCATCTGCCCAGGGGCCAGATTGACCGTCGCCGACCCGAGCACCAGCACCGCGCGGACCTTGCCCAGCTTGACGGCCTTCGCCGTCTCCAGGGTCAGGGCCGTGCGGCACCCTCCCGCCTCTGCCGCCGGGCATGAGACCGGCGCGCGGGCGATGAGCTTGCCGTGGCTGCGGACCACCGCGACCTTGCCGACGGCGGGGAGGATCGCCGCGGTGTCGCCCACCCGCTGCGGAGCCGGAGCTGGAGCCGGGGTGGGTGTCGGGGCCGGAGCCGGAACCGGAGTCGCATCGAGCGTCTCGACGCCGTCGATCGCATCGACCGTGACCTCGTCGGTCTGGGCGCTGTCGGTGCCCGTCCCGCCGCGGACCAGGTCGCCTGCCCCGTCTCGGGCAAACAAATGATCGTCGCCTTCCTGGCCGTCGAGGAGGTCGCTTCCGGCGCCTCCGGTGATCACGTCGTTCCCAGAGCCACCGAAGAAGCTGTCCGCCTCACCGGCACCGCTGAGTTCGTCGTTGCCCGCACCGCCGTCGGCGGCCACCGTCATCGCTGACCCTTTGTTGATCACCTTGAAGGTGTCATTTCCGCCGCCGCCGTTGAACGAAAGGACCTCGTTGTCGGGCGCGATTTCCAGCGTGAACGGGACGAGGTTCGTCCGCACGAAGGACCCTTCGGTCGCGTCGGCGACGAACTGGGTGGCGTCTCCCGCAGTCGCCGAGCCGTTGACTTCGACCCGGTCGAACCCGGGGCCGCCATCGTTGACCGGGTCGCTGCCGTCGCCGTTGTTCCAGACGATCGCGTCATCGCCCGCTTCGGCGGTCAGGCTGTCGCTGCCGGTGCCGCCGACGAGACGGTCGTCGCCGCCATTGCCTTGGATGACGTCGTTTTCGTCGCCACCGTTGATCTGGTCGGCGCCTTCTCCACCGATCAGCTCATCGACGCCGGTGCCGCCGTTGATCTGATCGGCGCCATCTCCGCCGACCAGCCTGTCACCGGCGCTGCCGCCGTTGAGGGTGATGGCGGTGAGGCCGGCAAGACCGGTCGGGGCCGCCGGATCGGGGAAGAATTGGTCGACGCCGCCGAGTCCGTTGACCGTCAGACGCTCGGCCTGAACTTCGATTTCGAATTTCACCAGGTTGGTGCGTTCGAAAACGACCTCGCCGGCTTTGCCGGCGTTAGGCCTGGCGGTGAAAATGTCTCCCACGGTCGGAGCGCCGTTGACCTCGACTTCGTCGACGCCGGTGCCACCCACATCGCGGTCGGTTCCGTCGCCGTTGTTCCAGACGAGGACGTCGTTGCCTTCGCCGCCGAGGAGTTCATCGACGCCTTTGAAGCCGACAACGCGGTCTTCACCCGCTTCGCCGTTGATGACGTCGCCCTTGGCGCCACCGGTCAGCAGGTCGTCGCCTTCGCCGCCGTTGATGGCGAGCGTGCCGTAGTTGGTGGCGGCAAGCCCGGTCGCGTCAACGGTGTCGCCGCCGCCGCCGGCATTGACGACGATCTGGGCCTGGGGGTCCGCGGCCAGCGTCGTCGCCGTGCCGTTGACGGTGATGAAACCGCCGGCGACTCCAAGCGTGATCGTGTCGGCACCGGCGTCGCTGGTCACCGTCAGGTTCTTGTTGTTGACAACTGGGGGTTCGACGGTCGCGTCCGCGCTGCTCGCGGCAAATAGGACACCGACGCACGTGAGTGCGGCGATCAGAGCCAGCCGTCTCGGAAGGGAATTCATCGGGGAGTACCTCCGGATCGAGTTCACGACCGCCGGGGCGGCGATCGGTTGCGTCTACAGGGGAAGACGCCGAGAACTCCCGATCCTTCCCGGCCGAGCTAGCGCTTGATCTTGAACTTCCGCTGCGCCGGCTTCGCGTCGACCCCGAGGCTGTTCCGCGCCCGCACCTTGAAGGTGTAGCGGCCCTTCCGCAGCTTCTTGTAGCGCTTCGGGGAGGAACAGCTGATGAACCGCGGCTTGGCCTTCTTGCTGCGCCTTGCCTTCTTCGACTTCGGCTTGAGCAGCATGCATTGGTACCCGGTGACCGCCCCGGGCGCGCTGAAGGAGAACTTCGCCTTCGCCTTCGCCGTCTTCTTCGGCTTCTTCCCCTGGGTGATTTCCGCCTTGGTGATCTTCGTCCCCTTCGGCGGGCCGAAGGTCGCGGTCACCGTCTTCTCGCCGTCCATCGTCACCTGACAGGTGCCGGTGCCGGTGCAGGCGCCGGAGAAGCCCGCGAAGCCGGTCCCGGGCGCGGGTTCGGCGCGCAGCATCTGCACCTGGCTATCGGGAAAGCGGCGGATGCAGCTTGCGCCGGGGCAGACGATCCCGCCCGGCCCGCCGACCGTTCCGGCGCCGGCGCCCGCCAACGCCACGGTCAGCGTGCGTGAGGGGCCAATCAGCGCGAACGATGTGAAATCGCTGGCGCTGACGTCGCTTGCGCCAATGAGGCCGCTGACCGGGCCGGGGATGCTGCGCGCGGTTTCGGTGCCGTCGCCAAGGGCGGCGTGCTCATTCTTGCCCCAGCTCTGCACGCTTCCGTCTCCGAGCAACGCCAGGGAGTAGTGAGCGCCCGCGGCCAGCGACTGGATCCCCGAGAGGCTCAACACGGCCGCCGCTGTCGGCACGCAGAAACAGCCGCTCGAGTTCTCGCTCCCGTTTCCGAGCTCGCCATCGGCGTTGTAGCCCCAGGTCCGGGCGATGCCACCGCCCACCAGGGCGAGGTTGTGGTAGCTGCCCGCGGCGATCGCCTGAGCGGGGCCGGGGAGGCCGTTGACCGCGACCGGCCCCACGCAGGAGCAGGACGGGGAGATTTCGGTGAAGCTGCCATTGCCGACCTGGCCGTTGGTGTTTTCACCCCAGGCCATAACCGCGCCGCTGCCGAGCAGCGCCATCGCGTCGCCTTCGCCGCTTGAAATGGCAACCGCGCCCGAGACCCCCGGTACCTGGACCGGGTGTTCCACGCATTCGCAGCCCGAAGGGATGCCGACACCCCCGCCGAGCTGGCCGTGAAAGTCGTACCCCCAACCCATCACCGTGCCGTTGGCAAGCAGCGCCAGGCTGAAGTAGTAGCCCGCGGAGATCGCCACGACGTTGGAAAGGCCGGGCACCTGAACCGGAACCTTGCTGCATTGTCCGGTTCCGCAGATTTCCGGGCCGCCGCCGGCGAAGTCACTGCCGCCGACACCGAGCTCGCCGCTGTAGTTGTCGCCCCAGGCCATCACCGTGCCGTTGGCGAGCAGCGCCAGGTTGTGTTCGTAGCCGGCATCCACCGCCACCACGTTCGTCAAGCCCGGCGAGACCGGACTCGAGCTTTCGGTGGTCGTTCCGTCGCCGAGCTGTCCGTGGGCGTTGTAGCCCCAGGACGTCACGGTCCCGTTCGCATGCAGCACAAGGGTGTGAGCGGTACCGCCCGAGATCTGCGTCGCATCGGAAAGCCCTACCACGGGCGTCGGAACAGGCACGCAGGTGCAGCCACCTTCGCTCAGCACGCGGTTTCCGGTCTCGCCGTAGGGATTGTCGCCCCAGGCAACCGCCGGGGCGCCTGCCGCCTGCGCGCTTGCGCTGAAGGCCAGCATCCCGAGGAAGATGGCGAGTAGCAGCGGCGTTATCGCTGGCTTGGACAAGACGGCCTGGACTAAGCTTCGCATGGCCGTGGTGATCGAGGCTCTTACGCGGTTGCGAATGGCGGTTGTGGCGGTGATCGCCGTGGCAATTTGCCTGTGGCCGGCGGCAGGGGCTGGCGCGTACGTCTACTGGGCCAGCGGCGCCACCGGGAACATCGGGCGGGCCAACCTCGACGGGTCGGGCTCCACCCCGAACTTCATCGGCGGCGCGACCGACGCGATCGGGGTGGCGGTCGACGGCCAGCACATCTACTGGGCGAACAACACCACCGACACGATCGGGCGGGCCAACCTCGACGGATCGGGCGTCAACCAGGCTTTCATCGCCGGCGCCAATTCCCCGAAAGGCGTCGCGGTCGACGGCCAGCACATCTACTGGTCCAACGGCTGCTGCTCGATCGCGAGGGCGAACCTAGATGGCTCCGGCGTCAACCTGAGCTTGATCAGCGGAGCGACTGCGCCGGTCACCTCGAAGATCGGAGTGGCGGTCGACGGCCAGCACATCTACTGGGCCAACTTCACCTCGGAAGGCGGCAAAAACGGCACCACGATCGGCCGGGCGAACCTCGACGGCACCGCCGTCGAGCAGGGCTTCATCGCCGGCGCCAGCGAACCGTACGGGGTCGCGGTCGACGCTCAGCACGTCTACTGGACCAACCGCGGCAGCGAAACGATCGGCCGGGCGAACCTCGACGGCTCCGGCGCCAACCAGAGCCTGCTCGGCGGCACCAGCGGCATCTTCGGCCTTGCGGTCGACGGCCAGCATCTCTACTGGGCCAATGGCAGCGCGATCGCCAGCTCGATCGGCGAGGCCAACCTCGACGGCTCCGGCGTCAACCAGAGCCTGATCGGGGGCGCCGGCGGCCCGGTCGGGGTGGCAGTCGACTCGCTCCTGCCCCCGAACGCGTTCAACCTTCTCGCCAAGCAGCTGAAGAAGAAGAACGGCACCGCGGTCCTGACGGTCGGCATCCCCGGGCCCGGCCAGCTCGCCCTCGCGGGCAGGGGAATCAGGAGGCAGAGCAAGAGCGCGAGCAGCGCCGGCAACGTGAAGCTGACGGTCCGCGCCACCGGCAAGAAGAAGCGCAAGCTGAACAGGACCGGCAGGGTGAAGGTGAGGGCGACGCTCACCTACACGCCGACCGGTGGCCTCCCGAACAGCAAGGGAAGGACGATCACGCTCGTCAAGCGCCGCGGCGCTTGACCTTGAATGTCCGCGTCGCCGGAGTCGGGTCGACGGTGCCCGCCGAGCTGGTCGCGCGAACGCTGAACGTGTGTTTCTTGAAGTTGGGGCTCGCTTTCACGAGGTAGATCTGCGGCGAGCTGCAGCTCCGGTATTTCCCCTTGTCGAGCTGGCATTCGAAGCTCGCGGCGGGGGTCTCGGAGCTGAACCTGAAGCTCACTGCCAGCCGCCGGCCATGGGTCGTGACCCGCTTCTTCGGCCCCTTGCTGATCTTGGTATCGGGCGAATTGGGCGCGGGTGGTGGCGTGCCGGCACCGGGAGGCGGCGGGACGAAGCCGCACTCAGGGGTCTGCGGGATCGATGGATCCTGGGTCTCGTCGCCGAGGCCGTCCTGGTCGCAGTCGGGCTCGATGTCGGCGTTCAGGTCAACGAATTTGTCGGTGAGGAAGCCTTCGGCGAAGGTCGCCGATTTGCCGTCGGCGAGCGGGTTGATTCGTTCCAGAAAGGAGGCTCCGATTTTGCTGCCGTAGGGGAACTCACCCGCGGTGGTCCCGAGTCCGATCGTCTCGCCGGCTTTGATCGGCAGCTGGGTCGGGAACACCCAGAGTTTTCCGTCGGGTTCTTCGGTGCTGTTTGGGACTTCATGCGCACCGCTCGTCCCCACTGCGGTGTATTTGTTCAAGGTGGCGGTGCTTTTCAGGACCCTGAGGCTGATTTTGTCGGCGGCCAGGACTCCTGCGCCTTCACCGCGTCGGACGCGCCAGCGGACGATGACGCCGTCGATCGGGGAGGTCAGTTCGACCCCGGACAGGACCTTGGTCATGAAGATCGTCGCTCCCCCCGCCTGGGCCACCCCGGTGCGTTCGGGGAGCGCTTTCGGGCCGATGGTCACCGCGGCCTGCGCCGGCGCCGCTGCGACCAGCGCGGCACAGACAACGACTGCCGGCACCAGCCATCGACGCAGGGGCGTCAGCTGACCTCCTCGAGGCGGCCGGTCTTGACGTCGTAGACGAAGCCGCGCACCGCGTCCGTCTTCGGGATGAACGGGCTCTCCTTGATCCGCTTGATCGAGTCGCGGACGTCCTCTCCGAGGTCGGAGAAGTTCATCGCGTGCCACTCGGGCCGCTCGCCCGAGTGGTCCTCGAGCATCTGCTGGAACTCCTCGTTGCTGAAGGTCAGCATCCCGCAGTCGGTGTGGTGGATCAGCATGATCTCCTCGGTACCGAGGAGATGCTGGGAGATCGCCAGCGAGCGGATCTCGTCATCGGTGACCACACCGCCGGCGTTGCGGATCACATGCGCGTCGCCGATCGAGAGCCCGAGCATCGGATACGGATTCAGCCGCGCGTCCATGCAGGCGACGATCGCGACCTTCCTCGCGGGCGGCAGCGGCAGATCGCCCTTGTCGAAGTCCTCGGCGAAGGCCTCGTTGTTCTTCACCAAGTCATCGATTGCGCTCATCGTCGCGCTCCCTTCTGTCTCAGCCGGGGGTGATGACGACCACCGGGATCGGGCGGTCGGTCTTTTCCTGGTAGGCGGTGTAGCGGTCGCCGTTGTTCTCGTTGGAAAGCTTCCAGAGGCGGTCGAAGTCGGGGTCGGAGGGCTCGACGACCCGCGCCCGGCCCTGCCGGCGATCGCGGCCGATCTGGACCTCGACCTCGGGTTTCGCCTTCAGGTTGAGCAGCCAGGCCGGCGGTTTGGGGTCACCACCTTTGGAGGCGACGACGACGTAATCGTCGCCGTCGGAGGCGTAGACGAGGCCGTTGGTCCGGGTCACTCCCGACTTCCGGCCCTCGGTCCGCAGCAGCAGGCAGGGAACGCCGAGCACCCTGTGCCCGATCCGCCCGTCGGTCGCCTTGTAGACCTTCTCGTGGACGCCGAGGACGTGGCCGAGCATGCTCATCGTTCGCAGAGCCTACGCTTGTCGGTGAATGACTGACTCAGAGCTACTCCGTTCGCTGCACGTCCCCGGCGATCCGATCGTCGTGCCGAATGCCTGGGACGCCGCCTCCGCCAAGGCGATCGAGGCTGCCGGCTTCCCCGTCGTCGCCACCACCAGCGGCGGGGTCGCCACCGCGCTCGGCTACAAAGACCACGAAGGCGCGCCGGCGGAGGAGATGCTGGCCGCCGCCGCGCGGATCGGACACAGCGTCGGCATCCCGATGACGGTTGACACCGAGGCGGGGTACCGGATGGAGCCGGCTGAGTTGGTCGCGGCCCTGGCCAGAACCGGTGCCGCCGGCTGCAACCTCGAGGACACCGACCACGCCAGCGGGAGCCTGCGCGACCCCGCCGAGCACGCCGAGTGGCTGCGCCGCGTTCGCGAGGCCGCCCGCGAGCAGGACTACGGACTCGTCATCAACGCGAGGATCGACGTCTTCGTCGCCGCTGCCGCGTCCGGATCCCCGCCGGAAAAGCAGGAGGAGTTGGTGGCCGAGGCGCTGACCCGGGCGAGCGCCTACCTCGAGGCCGGTGCCGACTGCGTCTATCCGATCCTCCTCTGGGAAGCGGACGCGGTGCGAGCCTTCACCGCCCAGGCCTCGGGTCCGGTCAACATCCTCGGGATCCCGACCGCCCCCTCCCCCACCGAGCTCGCCGAGGCGGGAGTCGCACGGATCAGCTTCGGCAGCCTCCTGCACCGCCAGCTGATGGAACGGTTCAGCGAGTCGCTCGAGGCCCTGAGGGCAGGCTCCTAGGTCCCCAACCCATTGGGCGCGACCGGGCGGCCGCTGCGCGCCGACTCGAGCGCGGCCAGCGCGATCGCGAGCGCCGCGGCGCCGTCCTTGCCGGTGGCGAGCGGCCGGCCTTCGCCGCGGACCGCGGCGTCGAAGCGCCGCACCACCTCCTCGTAGATCGGCGGGCGCTCGGGGATCACGAGCTCCTCGAGCCCGTCGGAGCGCCTCAGGAGCACCTGGCCGACCGGATCCGGCGTCAGGACCTCGATGCCGATCAGCGAGCCCTCGGTTCCGTGCAGCTCGACCCCGGTCTCGGCGTGGGGCACGGTGAAGGAGTCGTGGAAGGAGACGAGCTGGCCGTCGCGCATCCGCATCACGCCCATCGCCGAGTCCTCAAGCGGCGGCTCGGCGAGACCCTGGTTCGCGGTCAGGGCAATGACCTCGGCGACCTCGTCGGCGAGCAGGAAGCGGACGACGTCGGCGTCGTGGACGGTGAGGTCGAGGACGACACCCCCGCCCGCGTCCGGCCTCTTTAGGCGCCAGGTGCGGAGCTCCTCCGGCAGCGAGCCGGCGTGGAGGACCCGCGCCGCGACGATCTCACCGATCGCGCCCGCCTCGACCCGCTCCCTCATCGCCCGCAGCGTCGGGGCCCCGCGCAGGTGGTGGTTCGTCGCGAGGACGACCCCGGCCTCCTCGCAGGCCGCGATCATCGCCGCCGCCTCGGCGAGACTCAGCGCCAGCGGCTTCTCACAGAGGACATGCTTGCCGGCCCGAGCCGCCGCGATCGAGCGCTCCGCGTGCAGGTCGTTGGTCGTGCCGACGTAGACAGCATCGATCCCCGGGTCAGCCAGCAGCTCCTCGAGTGAGGCATAGGCGCGGTCGAGCCCCGCCGCCGCGGCGAACCGCTCGCCGCGCTCGGCCGAGCTCGAGAAGACCCCGACGGCACTGGCGTCCTCGACCGCCCGCACCGCCGGGATCAGGTAGCGCGCCGCCCACTGGCTGGCGCCGACGAATCCCCAGTTCACCGCCATGCCCTGAAGCTACCGCCACGCTCCATGGAAGGGGTTCGGGCCCAATGGGCGGTACCGGGCTCGAACCAGTGACCTCCTACTTGTAAGGCAGGCGCTCTCGCAACCGAGCTGACCGCCCGGGAGGGCCTGATTTTGGCTTGTTGATGCGGGTTTCGGGCAGTCCCGGCGCCCGGCCGACTCGGTTCCCGAGGGGCCGGCCGGCTCCTCCCTGCCCAATCCCTGCCCAATGCGGCGCTGCCCGACGAGCCCGCCGCGGGGCGCGGATTCACCTCCCGTTCTCACCCGCCGCTAGCCGACCGCCCGCGAAACGGCGACCACGATCAGCACAAGCGCAACTGCCCCGAGCGCCCTCCGAAAGCCATTGACACCGCTCGCGGCCTCCTCGTAGGCCCAGACCGTGAGCGCGACGTAGAAGACTGCGCGCGCGAGATCGTTGACGGTGCTGGCCTCGTCGGTGAGCCGCGCCACGAGGAGCGCCGCGAGCGCGACCCAGAGGGGCTGGCTAGGGAACTGGCCGACGGTGTAACCGCGGATCTTGAAGTCGCGTGACACTGCCGGAGCCTAGATGTTTGTATCTCCGCCGCCACGGGAAGCTGCTTCCCGCAATTCCTCTCGCCCTTCGCTCAACAACGTTGGCGGGCGGACCCGGCGACCGAATCCGGGGCCCGATTCGTCTCTCGCTACCACCGTCGGATTGTGGAGCGAGGTCGTCTCGCCGATTGACCGAGGGCGGCTGCCGCGTCAAAAGCAGGTAACAGGACTTTTCCCGTTGCCAGCGTGCCTACAGCCGATCGGCTGCGATCGAAGAGCCGACGTGACCGAAGCAGCGGACCAGAAGCCCGAGCCCGAGGTCCTGCAAACACGCTGAGTCCCTAGCGATCCCGGTCGCGCAGCGTCCGTTCCAGCGTTGCCTTGTCCAGGCTCGCCACACCTACGACCTTCTGTCGGGACTTTCCTCCGCGGATCACCTTCACCTTCGACGGGGCGATTCCGAGTCGCTTCGCGATCATCCGGCAGAGCGCATTGTTCGCTTCACCGTCGATCGGCGGCGCAGTAACCCGCGCCTGCAGAACCCCGTCGCGCATTCCGGCCAGCTGATTCCGGCTGGCGCGGGCGACGAGATGAACAGCGATTCGACCCTCCGTCATCCCAGTGTGTTCTCCTATGCGCTCGGTTGGTCGATGGCAGCGGGAGCTTCACGGCCACGACCCGATGCTGCTGGATCGCGAGGATACGGCTCTGCGTGATGGCCATCTCAGTCGCGGCACAATTGTCCAGCCGCGTCGGGGCCTCGGTGGGGTGCCGATGAGATGCCTCCACCTTCGGGTCCCGGCACCCTGCCGCGCCGCCCCCATTGCCGGCGAGGGGACGCGGCAGCCCCTGTTTCAGTGCGGGACAGGTGAGGAAGGAGTAGCGAGAGAGCGACGGCTGCGTCCCCCGGTCGATCCCAGCCGGCGTTTGTGAGAGCGACTGTTTAGCTCATCGGTGACCAAGAGCAGCCAGGCGCGCTCTTTGCCGGAGGTACATCGAGATCGCGAGCGCGCGTGCCGCATCAAAGCCCGAGCGGTACCCGCAGCGTAGGTGTCGCCGGTCAAGGCGAAACGGCTATCCGCCAGCACCACCAACGCCCCGCCGCAGTCCTCGCGGCGAAGGAGCTTCCTGGCTACCGGACTGTCAGACACCTGGCGCGGCTGATTCGGGTCGCCCCACTCAGGCTGCCAGGGGCCGGCCGTGAAAATCGAGCGGTGTGCCCTCATCGACGCTTCGCCGTGGCCTTGTCAGTGCTGGGCGATTCGTCCAACTCCCCAAGCAGGGCCTGTGTTTCCTCAAGGTGGGAACTGATCAACTGCCGAGCCGTCTCGAGCAGCTGGAAGGTCCGTGGGTCCCGTACTCGGTAATAAACGCTCGTCCCGGCTCGCCGCGACTCAAGCAGCCCCTGGCGACGCATCGCGGCAAGATGCTGGGAGGCGCCGCTGGAATCGATCTGCAGCTTGGCCTGTAGGTCGCCGACGGTCAACTCGCCATCTCGCAGCAACTCCAAGATGCGCACTCGCGTTGGATGGCCCAAGGTGCGGAAGAAGTCGGCCTTGATCCGGTGGATTGGCTCCGGAGTTCCCACTTGCACTTGGGATTTTTGAGTGGACGCAGACATCAGTCTCTCCCGGCTGAATCGCTCACGATTGGCATGTCACAAAGATAGCATATCTTAGAAAATGATAAGATTATTGCAGTGGAAGGAAACTCCCCGAATTCGCCGGAAAAGGGTAACGAGTGGCTTGCGCTTGGAGCCGACATATTTGGACCTTGTTTCGATCCTCCCGCCGGACTCAACCGCAGAGCACCGATGCGGGATGGGAATCTGGGCTCTGAGCGACCTGGGTGTGGGTGGCGAAAGACCTTCGGCGATCTGTGGGGTTCGGTTGCAATACGCCCGGGCGTAGGATCTTCGGAATCAGCTGATGCCATTTCGCTAGCAACCGAGGTGCTCGACGACAACGAGGCGCGGGTCATGGCGCTGCTCGACGACAGAGCGCCCGACCCACGCGAGTTGCTCGTCAGAGCAGCCACCGCTATGGAGTCTTGTGCTCAGACCTGGGAAGCGCTGGGGCCAGTTGGCGGCGAAAGGCGCGTGCACCTGCTGCGCGGGCTGGAGCGACGTCTGAGCTGGATCGAGTCCCGGGCTCGGTGTGGCGAGCAAGGCTACGCTCAGGCGGCCGCGCCAACCGCAGTACACGGCGCGACCTTGCGCGCCCGCAACGCGCTGAGGTTGCTTGGCCCAGAGTCCACTACCCGTCGCGCCCAAGGTCTGGTGGCGCTCGAAGACGCTGCTCTTTCGCTGGCGGCAATCGCTGCCCAGGGCGCCATCAACATCGAATCCTTCGGCACGGTCAGGCCTCGGGGTTGTGGGACAGCTGGGGGAGAGAGCAAGGAGTTCGAGTGCATCGCGGCTGAGGTAGCTCGCAGCGCCCATAACCTGCGTAGGAGGATGGGCGATGCGGATGCCGGCATCTGGCTTGGGAGGTGTCTTTCGCTACGTCCTCCGCATGACGCGATGCGCTTGAGTCGTCACCCTGGAGGCAACCGAAACCTTCGGATTGAGGCCCTCCTGACTGTCCGTACTTCCTGGCTGCAACTCGGCTCTCGGGAGTTGCTTTTCCTTGATCAACTCGAGCAACGACGTGGCAACCCGCGCCTGTCCCACAGCCCTGCGATGCAAGAGACCGTTTCGCAACACACCGGAAAGCTGCTGAGACAGTGCTACCTGGATCAGCGTCCGCAGATCTTTGAGCACGAAGAGGCCTGGTCTCTGCAGATCCTTCGTCTCGCGAGAGTCGTGGCTACCGTTTGGGCCGGACTACAACAAGGTCATGAGTACCGCTTTGAGCTGGCGCGTCGGCGAGTGCTGCTCCGGCTCAGCCGTGTGCTCGTAGCGATTTGGGCGATCGACGCCGAGGCGGGTTTTACGACCCCAGAAGGGAGGTGAACGGAATGAGGAACTCCGCCCAACAGACCACCTACGACGAGCAGCTGCGTTTCCGTGTTATGCGCTGCGGACCGGACGCAGTTACGGCCGCGGTAACCCTGATGGAACGCCAGGACCCGAGTTCTCTAGAGCAGGCTCTGAACATAGTTCCCAAGGGGGATGAGACACCTCCACGCTGTCAGCAAGTTGTGGAAGAAGCCTGGAATCGCTACTTCCATATCAGGAGCATGTCGTGGGATTGATCCGCGTACAGTCGTCTTGCAGATTTTCGGTCGAAGGTCAGTAATCGATGAGCTTTGCGGTCGCTAGCCAGGTTTGCAATCGGGATGAATACGTCGAGCAACGCAATCGCCTGCCGCTGCTGCGACGACGCCGTGTCCCGCCGCTGCCGCCCGGCCATCTCGGGCTGATCGTGCAGGCAGTATCCGTCGATGATTTCCCGCTTCGCACCATCTATGGGAGTGTGCCTGCAACGACGGACCCATCAGCGGCTCTCGACGGACTGGAGCGCGAGCTGCGCCAGCGCATGGGCGAGGCGGACGATCATGGTCGCTAGAAGATCTGCCGCAGGCGGAGCTGTCGGGACTTGTCGGCCATAGCGAAGCCGGGGTGGTATCGAGGTGCGCTTGGAATGGTGCTGGGAGGAGCTTTCGGCTTCGGCCTCGTCGTCGCCCTCCGCGCGATCTCGGGCCTGCCGATCTTCCAGACCGAGCAGACCGGATACCCGCACGTCGTCGTCCCGCTGGTGAGCGGGCCACTCGGCTTCCTTGCGGGTTCGGCTGCTTCGACTACTGGCTGCGCTGGGCCTTCGGCGCGCCGACGATCCCCGAGGACCACTCCCAGCACGGCGCCACGAGCTGGCGCGACTACTTCCACTTCAACACCGATCACAAGGTGATCGGCATCCAGTACATCGTCACCACCTTCTTCTTCTTCTTTGTCGGCGGCCTGATGGCGATGCAATCGAGCCGGAAGCCGACGACCTGCGGCAACGGCATCGAAATCGGCTGCCCCAGCATCGCCGCCTCGGCCTCGATACCGCCGACGCCCCAGCCGAGCACGCCGAGTCCATTGACCATCGGCGTGTGGGAGTCGGTGCCCACCAGGGTGTCGGGGTATGCCTGCGTGATCCCGTCGCGTTGGCGGGAGAAGACGACCTGGCTGAGGTGCTCGAGGTTGACCTGGTGGCAGATCCCGGTCGCCGGTGCGACGACGCGAAAGTTGTTGAACGCCTGCTGCCCCCAGCGCAGAAAGGCGTAGCGCTCGCGGTTTCGCTCGTAGTCGCGATCGGCGTTGATCTCGAAGGCGCGCGGGCTGCCGAAGGCATCGACCTGCACCGAGTGGTCGATCACCAAGTCCACCGGGACCAGCGGATTGATTTTCCCCGGATTGGAGCCGAGTTCGTGGATCGTGTCGCGCATCGCTGCCAAATCGACGATTGCCGGCACGCCGGTGAAGTCCTGCATCAGCACCCGGGCCGGCTGGACTGTCTCTGAGGCCGTCACCGGCGCCTTCGAGAACGCGAAAGCCCTCCGGAAGGAGGGCTCGGTGGTGGTCGTGAGAGACATAGCGGGGGCCCGATTCGTCTCTCGCTACCACCCGCGGATAGTCGAGTTGATACCCCTGAATACCCGCCGCACGGCCTGAACCGCTCCAAGTGTCGCCAAGACGGACTCAGCTCGGCAGATCTGCCCGGTTAACCTCTCGAGCCGCCAGCTCTCCCGCGATCTACTCGAGCATCCGCCGGCGCCGATCCAGGTGGCTGAGTCAGGCGTTCTCGATGCGCACCTTCAGCTCACCCGGGCGGGCGTTCACGAGCCCCGCCAGGATGGCCGCCCCGGCGGAGCCGCGAATCAGCATTCCGAGCACGCGTCCGGGGTCGGCGTCGAGGGTGTACGTGGCTCGCGTCTGCCCCTCGCCGAGATCCTCCAGGCTCCAGGAGCCGGTGACCGACCTGAGGTCACCTTCCTCCTGTGTCCAGGAAAGGCGCGTGGGGGGCTCGTAGCGGAACCGCACTCGCGTCTTGATATGCCTGAGCTTGAGGTCGTTCTCGGTCTCGACCAACGCCGGGCGCCCGTCCGCGTCGCGCTCCAACGCCAACATCGCCACCAGGCCGCCCTGCCAGTCGGGCGCCGTGAGCACATCTTCCACCACCACCCACACCTCGTCCACAGGCGCATCGATCTCTGCGCTGGCGCTGCCGCTGATGCGTGCCATCGAAGACCTCTCCTTAGGTTGCGACGAGCTGAAACGAACCTATCGTTCGCTCCCCCTCCGGGCGAGCGCGAGCAGGCGGAGCGTCGCCGCCGGGCCCGCGCCCGGCATGTATGGGGCGCCCACCCGCTGCCGGAGGGCTGGGCGGCCGCGATCGAGCCGAAAGAGCTCGTAATGGCCCCGGGCGAGCGCGCCGAGGTGCAGGTCTCCGTCACCGCTCCGGACGGCTTCGCGGGCCGTCAAGGGTTCAATCTGAATGCGTTCGCCGGGAAGCAGCTCGCGGGCGGCGTGACCCTGATCGCCGAGGGCCGGGCGTGACCGGAGGAGGAGCCTGATGGCCGTTCAGAACACAAAGTGCGTGTCGGCCGGCGATTACGAGGAGCCGAACTTCACGGTCGAGGAGATCGCCGCCGCCGGGGCGGTGATCGCCGCCCTCTTCACCGGAGGCGCCGCGCTCATCGCGCTCGGCCCAGTCGCGTTCTCGGCTTTGCGCAAGGTCCTCGAGTACATGCTCGAAGGCAAGCTCGTCTGCCTCGACGGCGACCGCTGCGCCATCGGCCACATCGCCGAACTCGAGCCGGTCGGCTACGACAAGCCCTTCCCCGACAACGTCGACGACGACTTCTCGATCAACATCGTGCTCGCCGAGAGCTCGCTGGACGAGTTTGTACGTGACTCGAGCGACGCGAACGCGGCGGAGCACGCGAACCTCCCCCTGGCCCAGGACGACCCGGTGCAGGGTGTGCTGGTCACCGAGCAGCCCACCGCAAGCCCGGCCATGCCGAAGCCGCGCGAAGCCGAGGACGGCTTCGGTCACTACCACGGCTACTACACCTGGTTCGAGGGCCCCGACTTCGGCGAGCGAATCATCGTCGGCGACAAGCAGGTGCACATCCCGTTCCAAAAGTCGCCCACCGGCCCCCTTCCCCGTACCAGTGTTTCACGCGGAGTGCGAGGGCAACCGAGTCAGCAACCTGCTCGACGTGCTCAACAACATTCCGCCCGGCCTCGGAGCCGTCTGCAAGATCCCGATCTTCGGCCCGATCGCCTGCGCGATCGTCTCAGCAATCTTCGCGCCGATAGTCGCAGCCGCCCTTGTGGCCGCCTGGGCCGCCTCCGCCGGCGGCGATCCGGCCGACGCGGGGGCCGGCACCGTCGCGGTCGGCGAGCTGGTGATCCTGAACGGACGCTGGACCTACGACGCCGGTCACAGCGGCTGGAACGAGCTGCACGCGCTGAAGACGATCCAGAAGATCCCCGACCCCACAGCCGCCTCCTACGAATTCGAGGACTTCCACAAACGCTGGTGCGCCCACACCGCCGAGGCGCCGCCCACCCCTGAGGAGCCGGGTACGAAGCCGGCTGGCATGACCGGGACGCAGAACGGGATCTGGGAAGAACAGCAGCAGCCGGAGAACGGCTGGGAGCTGCATCCTGATGTGGACGGGTGCGCCCCAGCGGAGCAGCAGCCGGAGCCGCCGCGCTAGGTCTTCGCAATTACCAGAGAATTCCCAACGCCCGACAGAATTCGACTGTGCGGGATCGGAATCCGTGCCTCCAGGGACGGTTCTCCCGGGCTGCCCTACCCCCCGTAGCACTGGTGCTCGCATCGAATTCCAGCTGTTCGATTCTATGACTCTTATACGGGTGGCTCGGCGGCAACTCGCGCCCAGACTGGCCTCCAGCTCAGCTAACTCCCCTCTTTCGTCCACGCTGATTGACTGGCCGTCCAGATAGGTCTAACGTCGAAATTTGGGGCCTCGGGCCCTTCGGGGTGCGAGGCTGAAGGCTTACTTATGGCGGACTCATATCTACCCTGAAAGGGGGCTCTGTGCCCACCGAAGCGAACAAAGCCGTCCATCGCCCACTGCAACTGTCCAGCCCGCTCCCCGAAGGCCCGGATGTCCGTGCTCTTCAGGAGGCAATGAAGGGCGGGCTGCGTCATTTCAAAGTCGACTGGCTGCCGCTCAAAATCGACAGCGAATTCGGCTTTCAAACCATCCATGCCGCGGCCTTCTATGGCTGGATCCTCGGAGCTTCAGAAGCGACACACCGCAAGCTGAAGAAAGGAACGATGCCGGAGGCAATTCAAGAGATTTTGCGAAACCCGGAGAAACGTGGCGATGACTATCGCGAGCGAGCCGATTCGCGCACTGACCGGCTGAAAGAGATCCGCAAGGCGCACAAACAGGGACCGAAGGCCGCAGCCGCCTACGCCAAGTCGATGATCGACGTCACCGAGGACCCATCCGGATCCAACAGCGGCCCGAACGTCACTCGCAAAGGAAAGAAGGGTGGCATCAGCTTCTGGGAGTCTGCCTTCGGGCAGGGTGCCTGCTTCTGGTGCCTGTGTTTCGCCTGTTACTGCGTTCGCGACATCGGCGGGGCCAAGGTCGGTGGCCTAATGATCAACGCCGAAGAAGTCGAACGGATGGCGAAGGCGCACAGCAACGGCTGGGTCGAGGTTCCGCAAACCGAGGCGAAGGCCGGCGACATTGCCCTCTTCTGCTTTGACGGGACCGGCGTACCAGACCACGGCGAGCTCGTAGTCGGACCATTCAGGAATGGGATGTCGAATGACGTCGGAGGTAACACTTCGAGCGAAGACTCCGGTTCCCAAACCAACGGTGGCGGCGTCTTTGCGAAGCGACGGGATCTTGGTCTACTGACCTCCGTCGCCCGGCCCCTCTACGGATAGCAGATTAGAAGTTCGCCTTCGACGCAACGCAACTAGCTACGGAAGATCGGTCATGATGGGTGCTCAAGGGGAGGGCGCCGGAGTGCCACCGGATGGGTGCTCAGGGGAGGCGGGCGCCGGAGTGCCACCGAAGAAGTTTTTCGCCGTCTTCGACACATCGATGTTGCGGTCCGCGTACCGGGCGGGGAGCGTGCCTGGCGCTTGCGGCGAAGCCCATTGGGTAGCGTTTGCCCGACCCGTGATACCAAACCCACACGCAGAGGAACAGAGGTGGGGCTTGCCGGTGTAGTGGGCGGTCCAGATTCGGACATCGCGTCGCCTTAGCCCAGCAGCTTTCAGTGACTGCATGATCGCCCGCCAGTTCGACGCGGAGAAGTAGATCACCGGTCGCCGGACACCGGCATCGATACGCCCCTTGGCCCAGCTACCGGCGTGCGAGATGGCCATGTCGCCTTCCTCGAAGTCGCCGGCGTTCCCGATGCCCTGACCGTTTACGTCGATCTCGAGAACGTGGGCGTCTGGGAACTCTTTCTTAGCCGCTTTGTGGTTGGCGAATTTGCCGTTGCCATAGGCGGCCACGGCCTCCACAGTAAGGCCCGAAAAGGTTTGCCGGGGATCGTCGACTGTGTCGAACATCGTTCCCATCGTTCTGCCTCCTATCGTTGCGCCTCTAAGCCAATCTTGTAGCAGTCAATCCGTTTCAGCTCGGGTCAGTCGCATGCGTTACCGCTGGCTCATTCCCCACCTGCCTCGCGCCATATCCAACGACCTGCGTTGTCCGGCTGGGCGACGAGCTCGTCCTCGACCGGGGGATCATCCTCTTGGTCGCGGCAGCCGGTGGCGGCAAAGCATCGGATCCCCACACGATCGGCGCTGGTGTCTATCCGCAGGAAGCTCTTGAACATCGGAGGCTCGTTTATGTCGAACCACAGCGCGAACAGCGAGTGCAAGGGCCCCTGGGCACGTCCGGGTAAGGGCAGGATTCGCTCCGCGGCGCGGCGGGCGCGGTCGCTGAGGACGACCTCGTCGCCGCCCCTCCGGCGCGGCTCGATGCCAAGGCGCTCGCCGAGGAAGGTCGCTGCCTCGTCGGGTGAGATCTCGAAATAGCCGCGGCCGAAGGCGAGTTTGCGGTCGTAAAGGCGGCTGAAAAGCGCGAGGGAGTCGCCGCGGCGCGGGTAGCAGACAAAGTCGTCCTCCTCGACTCCCGGCAGGAGCACACGCGGGATGGGGTGGGTTGGATGCATGAACGCCCCGCCGCCGCCCGCGACTAGGTACTGGAGGGTCCGCCCGTCCTCGAGCTTCGTTGGATAGCGCTGGTAGTTGTGGATATCACCACCGATCGCTGCGATGTATCCCGCGTCGGGGTCGCGGATGATCTCGTCGACAGTTCCGCCACCCTCGATCGAGCCGGGATGGTACTCACCGTCAACATAGAGCGGCTTGCCGGTCAGGAGGATCTTCGGCCGGTGTGGATCCCGCGAGACCTCGCGCAGCCACTCGCCCTGATCACGGTCCAGGCTGCCAAGGATTCCGGTGTCGATGCCAACGATTCGCACCGGGTCGGTCTCGATCGTCCAATAAGGCGAGCGCTGCGAAGAGCGTTGGGTCGGACTGCCACGCCACGAGGCGCGAATGCTGGCCTGCTGCGGCGTGGGTCGGCCCGGTCGTCGCCACAGCAGGCGGTGAAGCTCGCGCCGCCAGGAAGGCTGACTGCGGGCGTAGGTGAGGTCTGGACGAGCCATCTCATCGAGGCCGCAGAGGTGGTACATGAAGCCGCGTAACTCGTCGTACCAATCATGGTTGCCAGGTATCGCGTAGATCGGGGCCGGGTAGTCGCGGTACGGGCGGTAGAACTTCTCCTCGTACTCGTTGGCGTTGCCAGCGGGGTAGATGACGTCGCTCATGATCACGGCAAAGTCGGTCCCGCCCCAGGTGGACTCCAGCGGCGGAATGGTGGCCCACTGTGACGCGTCCCCCTCTCCCGGGTCGCCGATAACCATGAACGAGACCTCCTCCTCGCCGGTTCGGTCTATCAGCCGCGGGTCGCCGCCGCCGTCACGTTCTGACTCCGCCTTCACCGCCCGCATCCAGGCTCGCCGAAGGTCGTTGACGGGATCCCCCGCCAACCGGGCCACGGTGTCGTTCCGCGCATCCCACAACATTCGTGGCTGAAGCCAGGACAATGGCCGCTTGTCCGGGACAAATGCCCGGAAACGCCCCGCCCGGCAGATCCACCCGGCGCCTTGGAGCGACTCGCGGGAGTTCGGGGTCGTGCCTGTCGCGGCCATCCGTGGCTGACCCTACCCCACCAGCGGCCCGCTCGAGCCATCGATGGAGCGGGACTGCTCCCACCTACTGACCGCGACCGGCCGCTCCTGCTTTTCGTCCAGAGGGCACTCTTGGTGAACGGCGCCTTCCAGTCTTTGTAGAACCCGGCCGGCGGTAGTCCGGCCAAACAGCGCGTGTCGCGCGGTCAGGCGGCCAGCCCGACGGGAGTCAGCAGGGCCTGGCTGGCGAACCCCACCGCCCGGTCATTGATCGCCTCGTAGTCGGTGCGCAGGGGCGGCATCGCCCGCAGGGACCAGAGCACCTCCGCGGTGACCCAGGCAGCGTCGCGCGCCTTCTGCACGTTCCAGACAGCGACGATGTCATCCACCGGATTGAGGACGAGGTCGAGCTCCTTCATGAGCCCGGTCATCATCCACGCCTTCACCTTCTCCTCCACCTGTGAGATGAGGCCATTCACCGACTCGTAGTCCCTATGCTCCGGGCCGTCGTCGCGCGGCTCGGTCTCGCGCGCGGCGCACGTGTCGCAGACGGCGATCGCCAGGTCATGGTTGATATGCGCGTTCATCCCTGCCAACGCGAACTGGACGGGAGCGATGCCAGTCGCAAAGCGGGCCTCGAACAGGGGCCTCCAGGCGTGGAAGGGATACTTCTCCAGCGGCGCCGCGCCGTTTCCGGCGGCGTCGACCGCATCGAAGTAGCGGTTGCCAAAATATACGTCGAGCGCCGCCAGGAAGCCCGGCGCCGCCTGATTCTGTCCTGGCACGGTCGTGGCCACCTCCCGCGTCACTTCGAGGTAGAGCTTGTTGAACCACTTCACGCCGTCACTGGATGGAAGCGCGCGATCGATGGCCTCCATTCGCTCAAGCACATCTCTGACGGTCCCGGCGGTGGTCATCTCTGCTTAAGCGGCAAGCTCGGGCCGGACGAAGTTCGGCAGCTTGAAGGCGGAATAGGCGGTTCCCCCGAGCGCAAATGAACAGCGCGATGACGGACACCCGTCGGCGGAGCTTAATCGTCCACGCAGCTTGCTCATATCTCGTCCTCTCTTCCCTGATCCTTCGGCCGTTCGACTGACATTACCGCCGGTAGTCGTGACGGCGCAAAGGTGGTGTGGCTTCGGCCCCTTACACCCGCCGTTGCAGGGCCAGCCGCGACAAGTAACCTCGCTATGTGGGACGAGAAACCACCCAACGTCACCCGAGGCCCAGCGGCGCCATGCATCAGCCAGGCGGTCAAGGTCTTCGCGGCGGGCGAGGCCATGTCCGACGGCTTGGTCCGCGAAGCTCGACTGCGTCAGCCGTTCGGCCCACAACCCTTCCCACATCTGGCTCCTCAGTGGTGGCGAAGCACCATGAGCTGGCCGATACTAAGAGGTCCTGAAGGCCGGCGCGAGCGCTGATACCGCGTGGATCTACTTCTCTTCGCCCGCCTGGACGTGGGAGAAACTCTCTGGCAGGGCCGGCTGGCTGCTCTATGACCCCCAGGCACAACACCAGTACGACTTCATGCTCACGGTGATGAACTAAGAGCGATGCCTGAGGAGGATCGGCTCGTGTCCGCGCCGGAATGGACCGTCGATCGGGAAATCCGGCGCAGGTAGTCCGGGGTATCGGCGGCGCCGGAGACGTTCGCGGACCTCGCGTTCGCGCTCCATGAGGCGGGGCGTTCCGCAGTGGAAGGAGTAGGCGAGAGTGAAGTCGGTCGGGTCGAAGAGGGCGAGTCGCGCTTCCCGCTCGGCCTCGATTTCCCGCTCCGCCTCGTCCCATTCTCTCCGCTCGGCCGCGATCGACTCCGGTGTCGGCGGCTCATACGGCGGCTCGAACTCGGCCCGGTCGAGAGTGAACTCGCCCCGGTAGTCGGTCACGTTGAAGAGCGGCTGCGGCTCGCGCAGTTTCCGTTCCCGCTCTTTCTGCGCCTGCTCGACCGACCGGGCAATGATCGCATCGACTTCCTCTTTCGTGATCGGCGAGCGGCGCAGGTATTCCTCGTAGGAAGGAAACGGGACCTGTCGCCACTCGCCCGCGCCAAGGTGGAGTTCCCGCGATCCGCCCCGTTCGCGGTAGACGCAGTGATCGCCCCAGGTTTCGGTCGATCAAGCGGGCGATCGAAGGACTCGAGCCTTACGCTCGCTCGCGCCCGCCCGCTGCTTCTTCGCAGCGACCCCTAGGCGCAGAATGGCGGGCACCGGGGCAGCTCGGGTAGCCCATGGAAGGGCAGTTGCGAGAACGGACGGCGCGGAAAGCGAGCGGCAGGCGCTTCCAACGCTACGGCGCCAGCTCGTCAAGGAAGCCAAAGAGGACAGCATTCGTCGCGCCCGGGTCCTCTATCGCGCACCAGTGCGCCGCGCCCTCAACCACGCCGGTGCGGCCCTCGGGGGCGGCCTGAGCGATCAGCCTGGCCGCCTCCGGGGGTGTCACGGGGTCCTCCGAGCCGCAGAAGGCGAGCAGTGGGCAGCGCAGCGCCGAGAGGTCGGGCATCGCCGCAGGTGCCGTGGCCGCGGAGCACTCGGCGTAGGCCGAGTGGTCATTGGAAGCAATCAGCTCCTGCATCAGGCCCAGCAGCCTCGGGTCCTTGGCTCGGCACCGCGCCGAGAGACCGGTGATCGCGACCCCGGCAGCGATCTCGTCCATGCGACCGGCCCGGGCCAGCGCAACCCTACGCTCGAACACAGGACCCGCCTCCGGGCGCCAGGCCAGCGCACCGCCGCACACTGCTAGGGCCCAGGGCCGCTCTCCGAGGCGCACTGCTGCGTGAGCGGAGACCATTGACCCCACCGAGTGCCCGATGATCGCCACCCGCTCGACTCTCAGGGCGTCGAGCAGCCCGCATGCATCGAGCACCCACTGTTCGACCGAGTAGGGGCCGGGGGCTTGTCGGAGCGCCCCGCGCCGCGCTGGTCGTAGGCGATTCCGCGCCAGCCACGCTGCCGGCAAGCCTCGAGCTGCGCAAGCCAGGCTCGGCCCAGCCGCCCAAGCCGTGGAGGAAGAGAACTACCGGGCCCTCGCCGCCGGTGTCCTCGTAGGCCAGCGTCAGACCATGGATCTCGATCCGCGATCATTCAGCCCGAACCGTATCTGCCCCCATG
>CAVOPB010000003.1:0-540507 GCA_963697805.1 uncultured Solirubrobacterales bacterium | reverse complement strand
ACTGCCGAGGTGCTCCTCCGGCGTCCAGCCGTTCCAGAAGCGGCCGCAATAGCCGAGGTGATTGAGCATGTCCATGTGCGTGCCGGTGTGGGTGTACATCGCGATTGAGTCGCCACTGTAGGACGACCGCTGGTGCGCCTCCGGACCGGCTCCGGTGAGGTTGTCGTTGATCGACCCTTGCGGCGTGTGCGACATCCAGATTTCGTACTTCATGTCGCCGGCCAACTGGAAGGTCGGCATGTCCAGGGTGTACGCGACCGAGAGGTCGAAGACCTTGCTCCCGTCGAGATGCTGAAGAACACGCTGCCGCGACTCGGGCGTGATCCAGTTCAGTCGCCCGATCTCATCGTCCGGGCCCCATGGACTCCGGGAGACCTTGCAGCCATCTTCTTCGAAGACCGGCTCGAAGGCCAGGTGCTGCTCTTCAGGAGCCATTGAATCCTCCTCCTGCTCGCCCTAGTCGAGTCTACGCGGTCTGGCCGGGCTCGGCCACCGTCACCAGGGGCGCCAAGCGGGCAAGGGGGCGACCTCCGTCCGCTGCCGCAACGGCGATCATGATCTCGCGCTCGCCGGGGGCATCCGCGACCTGGAATGTGAAGGTCTGATGGTGTGAGCGCGTTCGGGCCTCTAGCTTGTGCTTGAGCGGAATGTCGATGGCTGCACCCGCAAGGCCGCGCTTCTCGGTGCCCGGCAGCAGTTCGGTGCCCTTTGCCGCGGCGCGGAACGGATCGCCGAAGCCCGCGTTGTGGATGAGCGCGGACCCATGCTCCACCTCCCCGCCCATGCCGACTACCACCCCCTTGCCGAATGCCTCCACCTCGGTGCCCAGCAGGTTCACGACCTCTGGGCCGATCAGCGTGCCGAGTTCCAGCGCCAGCTCATCGGCGATCGTGACGACATCGTCCACGTACTCGCGAGGGTAAGGGTTCTCGATGATGACCGCAACGACGGCAACGCGGTATGGACGCTCGAGGTCTTGGCCATTCTCTCGTTGCGTCTCATCGACGTGTCGAACGATCTTGCGAATGATGATGGGCACGCGGATTCCTCCCAAGCTTTGGTCTGAGTGGCACCTAAAACTAGCCAGTACGACCGGCAGCGCGCCAGAGCCACATCAGCCGTATCGACGGCACCACTTTGCCCGTCACCGTCGAATACGGCCTGGTCGTCACCCAGGAATGACGCCTACCCGCAGATCGCCGACGCGGACCCGCGCCAGGCGGCCGTCGCCTCGCGCGCGCCGTCGCGGACGTACTCGACGGTTTCGTCGGTGCCGGCGAGCATGAAGACCTCGGCGACGCCGACTCCCTCAGGCCGGGGATGCCGTCTGCGGGGATCATCCCCAGACCGTGGCTGGGACGTCGTCGACCCCCTGCGCAGCGAGCAACTCGATGACCTTGGGGACCAGGACATGTGCACCCCCGAGAGGATCGAGGGTCGAACGCATCGGCGTCCTCCTGGATCACCGCCTCGGCGATTTGCTCCGGGTCTACATGGGTTCAGCCTGCTCACAGGATTCGCTAGGGAGCGCTAAGCGGCTAGGCCGAACCGTCCTGCGCCGACGCGCGCGAGCTGCGCCTCGGGACAGATCCTCCTGACCTAGTTGTAGTTCCTCACCACGTTGTTCATCCGGGCCTCCTTAAGGCTGGGGGTGTCTAGACACCCAGCAACAAGGAGGACACCGGATGAAGCTCCACGCTAACGCCCGCACCTGCCCGAACTCTCGCAAGCTCCTGGTCAGGCGGATCGAAGAGAAGAACTGGTCGCTGATGGCGGCGGCCGAGGCCGCCGGCATCAGCGAGCGAAGCGCCGCCAAGTGGCTAGCCCGCTGGCGGGCCGAGGGCGAGGCCGGCCTGCTTGACCGCAGCTCCGCGCCGAGGAGGCGCCCGACGCAGCTGCCTGCCGACCGCGTCAGGGCGATCGAGGCCCTGCGGAGGCTGCGGATGACTGCAGCGGAGATCGCCGAGGTCCTGGACATGGCGCTCTCGACCGTCTCGAGGTGGCTGCAGAAGATCGGCCTCGGCAAGCGCAGCCGCCTCGAGCCACCCGAGCCGCCCAACCGCTACGAGCGCTCCCGGCCGGGCGAGTTGATCCACGTCGACGTCAAGAAGCTGGGGCGCATCCTGCGGCCCGGTCACCGCGTCACAGGCAACCGCCGCGATCGCTTCACCGATGCCCGCGGCTACGGGGTCGCCGGCTGGGAGTTTGTCCACGTCTGCGTCGATGACGCCACCCGCCTGGCCTTCGTCGAGGTGCTCGCAGACGAGCGCGGCGAGACGGCCGCCGGCTTCCTGCGCCGGGCGGCGGCGTGGTTTGCCTCGATGGGCGTCACGGTCGAGCGGGTGATGAGCGACAACGGCTCCTGCTACCGCTCCCACGTGCACGCGAGGGCCTGTCGCGAGCTCGGGATCCGCCACCTGCGAACCCGGCCCTACCGGCCGCGGACAAACGGCAAGGCCGAGCGCTTCATCCAGACGCTCACCAACCGCTGGGCCTACGGCGCCATCTACGCCAACTCAGCCGAGCGGACCGCAGCGCTTCCCGGCTGGCTGACCCACTACAACTTCAGCCGACGACACGGCTCTCTCGGCCACAGGGCGCCCGCGGCTCGGCTCGCCGAGTTGGAACAACGTCCTGAGTAGCTACACCTAGTGGCTCCTCTTGCTCAGCTCAGAGTGGATCTACCTCCGATGTGGTCTGCCGCTTATCTTCGGAGCGATGTTCTCGCTCGACGGCCGCGCTGCAGTCATTACGGGAGCTGCATCCGGGATCGGGGCGGCAACCGCTCGCGTTTTCGCGCTTGCCGGCGCCGATGTCGCGCTTGCGTGGTTTCCGGACGACCCACACGACGTGGAACCTGTCCGTCGCGCCGTGGAGCACGCAGGTCGCCGCGCGGTCGTGGTCGAGGTGGACGTGAGGAGCGACGACGATGTCGATCGCCTCGTCGCCACCTGTCTCCAGGAGTTCGGGCGTGTCGACATCGCTGCCGCCAACGCTGGCGTCGCGCCACGGATCCCGCTCGACCGCCTGGACGGACCGACCTGGAACGCAACCGTCGACCTAAATCTCACCGGTGCTTGGCGCCTCTTTCGCGCCGCACTCCCGCACATGTGCAATGCGGGCTATGGTCGGCTGCTCGCGACCTCTTCAGAGGCCGGAACCGTCTCAGCCTGGTCGGAGCATCACCACTATGCCGCCGCCAAGGCGGGTCTCGTCGGTTTGGTCCGTAACCTCGCCGTCGAGTTCGGCCCGTTCGGGCTGACGGCAAACGCCGTTTGTCCGGGAACGGTCGAATCGCCCCAATCACTGGACCCCGAGAACTCCATGGGGCCAGGAGGCATCGCTCGCATTCGCCCTCTCATCCCCGTTCGGAGGGTCGGGACTCCTGAGGACATCGCCTACCTGTACCTTTTCCTCGCCAGCGAAGAGGCAGGATTTATCAACGGGGCGACCATCGTGGCCGATGGAGGTATGTCGCTCCGGACTGAGGAGTGATCTACATACCTTGGGCGGAGGATAGCGTGGAAGACCTCGCAGGCAAGGGTGGCGTCGTAACCGGCGCCCGAGGCATCGGCCGAGCGATCGTCCGCCACCTGGCCGGCCGCGGTGCATTAGTGATCGTCGTCGATCGCGATCGGGTCGCCCTGGAGGAGCTCGAACAGGCCGCACTAGGGCCTGGTGAGGTTCACACGCAGCTCGGCGACGTCCGCGATGAGCAGGTGTTCGTGGACGCGATCCAGAGCGCAGTCGTCCGTGGCGGCCTGGATTTCGTCGTCAACAACGCCGGCATCGACTTCCAGGCGGAGCTGCAAGAGACCACGAAGGAGGATTGGCAGAAGCTGTTTGACGTCAACGTGCGAAGTGTCTTCTTCGGCTGCAAGCACGCCATCGGGCCGATGATGGAGCGTGGCGGTGGAAGCATCGTCAACATCGGATCCAGCGACTCGATCCAAGCTGACCCGAGCGAGCCGGTCTACGTGGCCACCAAGCACGCGGTCCTCGGCCTTACGCGCGCCGTTGCCGCCAACACGCGCTATGCAAGAGCCGGGATTCGCTGCAATTGTGTTTGCCCCGCCGGCGTGAACACCCCCATGATGGCCGGCTGGTACGCGTCGCAGCCGGACCCCGAGAACTTCCAGCGCAACTTCGAGAAAGCACACCCGATCGGGCGGGTCGCCGAGCCGGAGGAGATCGCCGCCCCCGTTGGGTTTCTGATCTCGGACGCCGCATCGTTCATCAACGGCGTAGCGCTCAGCGTCGACGGGGGACTGAGCATCCACATGCCGTGACTCGTCCGGCACTGAGCCAGACCGAGTTCGACGGAGACCTCCAAGCCAGGATTACTCCTGGAGGAAGGGAACTCCCAACCCATGCCACGAAAGACGAAATACCCCCAAGAGCTGCTGAACTGCGGCGCCCGGATGGTCTTCGACTCCGGCCGTCAGGGCTTTCTGAAGGATGGACGACCGGATTCGAACCGGCGACCGCCTGGACCACAACCGCTGCAGACGACCCCTCCCCCGCTCTATTCGGCGTCAGCAAGCGACATAACGGCCCCCTAATTCGCTCGACTGCTCTCTGTTTAGTACGACGGCTAGTACCACAGAGGCTTCTGTTTGGCAGTCTTGGAATCGTGGCGAGGGAGCGCGACCTAGACGAGAACGCCCTGCTGAAGCGGCAGCATGCTGTCGGGAGGGCGATGCTCGCGCGCAGGGCAGGAGGCCCTCCGGCAGCGCGGAGAGGCCTAGGATCTCCCATCAGGCTCGCGTGAACCTTGACTATTTTGGCGGCCCTGGGCTCTGCTATCTGCTTCGGCACCTCCGATTTCATGGGCGGCTGGGCATCGCGCCGGGCAAGCTCAGTGGTCGTCACGATGTGGATCAACGCCGTCGCCCTAGTGACCGTTGCGGTCGCCTGTTGGCTCGGTGACCCGGAGCTGTCCTCGAGCCAGGCGATCGGTGCGTTGGCGGGAGGGTTCGGAGCGGCAGTAGCCCTCAACCTGATTTATGCGGCCTTGGCTGCTGGGGCGATGAGCCTGTCAGCACCACTGATTGCATGCGGATCGGCGCTCGTGCCAACGGTGACCACCATCGTGATCGGGCAGCCGCCGGATCTTCTTCAGAGCGTAGGGATTGCCTTCGCGCTCGGTGGGGTACTTGCGATCACCCAGGCGCCGTCGGCCTTATCCAAACACGTTGCCTTAAGTCGCCGGGCACTCGGGCTGACAGTCCTGGCCTCAGTGATGGCCGGCGTGTCGATGACAATCCTACTTCTCTCGGCCAAGGGTGGAGCAAGTGTCGCGCTTGGCGTTTCAGGGCTGGCACGGGCGGCGGCTCTGTGCACCTCTCTTCTCGTGGTTTTCATCGCTAGGCCTGGTTTCGAACTCCCACGCCCGTTTGTCCCGCGGATCTTCGGGGCTGGTCTGTTCGAGGCGGCGGGCACCACACTGTTCCTGCTTGCGTCCTCGCTCGGGAACACTGCTGTCGTAGCCGTGCTTGTCTCGCTCTATGCGGTCGTCACGATTCTATTGGCCCAGACCGTGCTTCGAGAGCGAATAGCAGTCCATCAGGGGTGGGGAATCGCCGCGGCGACCGTGGGGGTCGCGCTTCTTTCGGCGGGTTGAAATCGATCACGGAGCCGTATTTTCGGCTCTGTGAGAGGTTCTCGTCAGGTGCCCGACCCAGAGATCGGTATCCGTGGAGAGGCGGTCGGTCGATTTCGCGATCCGGAGAGGACCCACCAGCCAATCACTGGCGCCTGGCGGCTCGATCCCGAATACCAACTCCAGAAAGCTGTTGAGATCGTCGACGTTTGTGCGCTGCGCTTTCGGATCGCTGCCCGGTGTCTGAAACTCATTGATCACAAGAACCGCACGACCCTCCACGGCCTCAGCCACGGTCCCCGCCGTGGCGGAGAAGAGCTGGTAGCGAAGTCGGCCTAACTCCGGACGGTCGTCCAAGTCCGAGCCGGCGATCGAATCTGTGAGTCCCGCGAGTCGCTCTGGGGCATGGGTGGGTTCACCCGCCTCCTGCTTGGCTATTGCCGCCGTGCGGTAGTCCTCGAGCGTCTCACCGAAGGTCTCGTTGACCTTGGCCTCGACGCAGACCGGGAACTGGCCTACGTCGTCGCGGGCCCACACAAGTAGGTCGTGGTTGCGGGGTCCCTGCCACTGGTCGAAGCGGGTCTGGGCCTCGGCGATCGGCGCCGAAGGCCATGTGGCGCTGGATGTCGCGGGTGACGTCGAAGCGATCCCTCGATCCCGGACTGCTAGGCCAGCACCTCGACCTCGCAGTCAAAGACGCCGGCCCGGCGCAACCGACGATCGGCCGTCAGTAGCGTCGCATCGAGAGCCTCGGCCATTGCGACGTAGGCGGCGTCGGAGACCGTCAGGTTTTCGCGGAGCTGCCAAATGCGGGGCAGCAGCGGGCGGTGGGAAATCCGCCGTACCGGGAGAGAATCCAGGTCCTCCAGCGCCTGGGCTGCGCGCCGCTCCTCCAGCCTGCCCTCGCGCGAAGCCCGGCGGAAGACGGCGACGACCTCGAGGTCGAGGAGCTCGGGTGCGCTGAGCCGCTCACCCCGAAGGCGCTCGCGAGCCCGATCACCATCAGCGCCGTCGTCGGCAAGGGCAGGTGCGACCACCGACGCATCGACGACGATCACCTGCGGTCGCGGTCGGACCGCAGCGACTTTGTCGCGAAGGCGAGCTCGAGAGACCCTCCGGCACGGCCACCGGCCCGGTCGAGCACCTCATCGAGCGTCTGCTCCTGCGCCTGCTCGGTGAGCTCGGCGAGCAGGTACTCCTGGAGCGACTGACCCGCAGCCGCTGCTCGCTGCCGCAGGACGCGATGCACATCCGGGGGGACGTTCTTTATCTGAACGCTCGGCATGATTCAAGGGTAGCGCCATTTTGGCGCCAATGCAACGAATACGGCGCTAGGAGCGAATGGCCCGAGCCAGGACCTCGACCCCCGTGAAGTCTGCGAGCTCCTGTCGCACAATTCTCACGGCTGGCAGAAGGGCGGGCCGACACACATCTCCGGCCCGCCCGGCGCGACACATTCCAAGCCAGACACAGACACTCTCAGATCAAACGCCGCCTACGCCTGAGGTGAATTCATTCCACACTTCGAGCATGCGTTCCAAGTCTTTGTATTCCTGCAACAGGTGCAACTTGTCGAAAAAGGCGGGGCCCTTTTCCGTATCGGGGATCAGCGTTTCCGCGATCTCCGCCTGGGTCAGATTTTGAGCTTTCGCCTCCTTGGAGGTGGCCTGCTGAAGGTCGATCATTCCGGACTGCCCCGTTTCCGCGACCATACGCGCCTGCCACGGAACCGTCAGGGTGTAGTTGATGAATTCGTAAGCGGCCGCCAGCTTGGCCGGACTGCTGGCGCCCCCCTCTTTGGTGATCGAGTAGTTGTCGACCCAAACCGCGGTGCCGGGTTCGGCTTCGTTCTTGACGACGAGGTTAGTGCCCTCCTTCTTGAGGTGTCCCGCCGCATAGGGGCCACCAACGAGGCCTGCCCATGCTTCGCCGCTGGCGAATGCAGCCTCCTGGGCGTTGTCCCCATTCGCGAGCACCCTGACCTGAGGACGTAGTTCGAACAGCTTCGTTTCAAATTCTTCGAATTCCTTTTCGTCCATGTCCCAGGGATTTTCGAAGCCCAGGGCCAAACTCACCGTCGGCAGGACCGACAGAGCATCTTCCAGGATCGTCACCCTTCCCTTCAGCGCGGGATCCCAGAGGACATTCCAGTTGATGACTTCTCCCTTGTCGTTCTCATACTGTTTTAGGTCCAGGCCTTCCAGCGATTCGGGCACATACGCCAGCGGAATCGTTCCCCACGTGTACATCAGCCCGTATAGGTTTCCGTTTACCGTAACCCCTTCTTCCCACGGCAGTTCAAGCTGGTTGGTCTTCAAATTGGGGACACGTTCGACGTCGATCGGTTCGAGGAGATCACTCTCCACATATTTGTCAAGTGTGCCCGCAGTTGTCAGAACGATGTCGAACTGCGATGGGTTGGCTTTCACCTTCGCCAGCGCCTCGGTGATGGATCCGGTGTTCACGGCATCGACATGGATGTCGAGCTTTTCTTCGACTTCGTCCAGCCATTCCTGTTCGTGGTACGTTTCCCAGGTAAGCATGGTCAGGGTCTGACCCGCTCCCGACGCTGACGATCCGTTCGTTTCCGAGCTCCCGGATTCGTCCGACCCTCCTCCGCCACAACCGGAGACGGCGAGGACACAGAGCGCCACGATCAGCGCGGTCGAAATGCCGAACAACTTCTTCATCCGGGTAACCCGCATTGGGTGATCCTTTCTGATTGGACGAGCCGGCCTTTCAACCCTGCTCCAGCTCGGCTGGAAGCCGGGTCCAGCCTCGCGTGGTGTGTTGGTGGTGACGTTTGGCGCCGGGGCCGATCTCATAGGAGTCGAAGCGGCGGAAGAACTCTTCGAACGCGATCCGGCCCTCGAGGCGGGCGAGGGGCGCGCCGATGCAGTGGTGGATCCCCTCGCCGAAGCCAACGTGGCGCTTCGGCGCCCGTTCGAAGTCGAGCCGGTCGGGGTCCTCGAAGCGGCGCTCGTCGCGGTTGGCGGCGGCGTAGCACAGCCAGACTCGGGCGCCCTTCGGGATCGTTCCGCCGGCGATCTCGACGTCCTCGAGCGCGACCCGGGACTCGCCCGCCACCGGGGCCTCCCAGCGGACGAGCTCCTCGGTCGCCCGCGCCGCGAACTCGGGGTCCTCGGCGATCCGGCGGCGATCGTCGGGGCGGTCGACCAGCCTGTGCAGCCCGTTGCCGACGAGGCAGGCGGTCGTGTCGACGCCGGCCATGACCAGGATGAAGGTCAGGCCGCGGGTCTCTTCCGGGGCCAGGTCCCCCCTCTCTTCGGCCTCGATCAGCGCCGTCAGCAGGTCCTCGCCGGGGGTCGCGCGGTGGGCGTCGAGCTGCTCGGAGATGAAGCCGGCGAGCTTCTCCGCCGCTTCGCGCGCGACCGCCGGGACCTCGAAGTAATCGCCCTGCTCCTCCTCCTCGGGCTCGCGGGTCTCGAAGTCGAAGAGAAGGTCGGCGAGCGGGTCCTGCTCCTTTTTGGGGAAGCCGAGCATCTGGCTGACGGTGGCGACGGGGATGCGCCAGGCGAAGTCGTGCGCCAGGTCCGGGGCGGAGCTCTCTTCGAGCTGGTCGAGGAGGCGGTTGACGATCTTCCGCACGGTCGTCTCGTAGGCCTGGACCGCCTGCGGGGTGAAGTGCGGCTGGACCGCTTTTCGGATCCGGCGGTGGTCGGGCGGATCGGTCATCACGATGTTGCCGGGACCGAACGTTTCCGGGTAGAAGGTCTGGGTGTCGTCGAGCTCGACCCCGCTGCCGCTCGAGAGCAGCTCCCAGTTGCGGGCCCCCTCCTGGCAGTCGCCGAAGCGCGACAGGGTCCAGAAGTCGCGCTCCTCGTTGTAGTAGAGGCGGTGCTCGTCCCGCAGGACCTCGTAGATCGGATAGGGATCGTCGAAGATCTCAGGCGAGAACGGGTCGTAGATGAAGCCCTGATTTGTGTCCGATATGGAAGATGGAATTAGGCGATAACCCCCGTAGCTGTACCCGTTCGTCGGACACTACCTCGCCCTAATTACAGAGTCAACCGCCCCTACCGATCCTGTTAGGGGCCTGAGGCGGCGATCGCGCGGTCGAGGATGTCGACGCCCTCCTCGATCTCCTCGAGCGGGACGTCGAGCCGAGGCGCGAGCTCGATCGCACCGCCGTTGCGGGTGACGACCAGGCCGAGCTCGCGGGCGCCGAGGACGATCCGGTGGACCGCGTCGACGTCGAGCGGCGCCCGGGTCTCGGGGTCGCTGGTGAAGTCGATCGCGGCCCACATCCCGAGGCCGCGGACCTCGCCGACTGCCTCGTGCTCCTCGAGCGGGCGCAGGTGGGCCAGCATCTGCTCGCCGACCTTGCGCGCCCGCTCGACCAGGCCCTCGCGCCCGTAGATCTCGATTGCGGTCAGCGCCGCGACCCCCGCCGCCGCGTGGCCGCCGAAGGTATGGACGTCGGGGAAGACCTCGAGCGCGTCCCAGATCTCGTCGCGGACGATCGCCGCGCCGAGCGGCATGTAGCCGGCGGTCAGAGCCTTGGCCATCGTGATGATGTCGGGCTCGACGCCCCAGTGTTCGATCGCGAACCATTTGCCGGTGCGGCCGAAGCCGGTGATCACCTCATCGGCGATGAAAAGGACGTCGTATTTGGAGCAGATCTCGCGCACGCCGGGGAAATAATCCGCCGGCGGGACCTGGGCGCCGTTGGCCTGCATCACCGGCTCGGCGATGAAGGCGGCGACGAGCTCGGGGCCCTCGTGGACGATCTGCTGCTCGAGGGCATCGAGGTAGTGGGTGCTCAGCGGCGGCTCCCCCACTCCCGAGGGCGATCGGTAACACGTCGGCCCGGGAACGAAGGAGACGCCCGGCGTCCCCGGGTCGGCCGGCAGCCGCACCCCCAGCCAGTCGCTGACCGCCATCGGCGTCCCGATCGCGCCGTGGTAGGCGTTCCAGCGCGAGATCACCTTGTAGGCGCGGGGCTTGCCGCTCGCCTGCTGGTAGTAGCGCGCGAGCTTGAACGCCGCCTCGTTCGCCGCCGTCCCGCTTTCGGTGAAGTAGCTCGGCCCGAGCCCACCCGGCGTCAGCTCGGCCAGCTTCTCCGCCAGCTCGAAGACGGCGTCGGCCTGGTACTCGGCCGTCCCCGCGTAGTGGAGCTTCCGCAGCTGGGCGTGGACCGCGTCGGCGATCTCCTCATTGCCGTACCCCAGCGAGCTCGCCCGCGTGATCCCGCTGCTGAGGTCGAGGTAGGTCTTCCCGGCGGCATCCGTTACCCGCGAGCCCGCCCCCTCGGCCAGGACCATCGGCCCCTCGGCGGCGATCCGCGACTTCGGGACCAGCGGCCATATGTAGCGGTCGGTGCCCGGGGGGCCGGCCACTACTCCATCACCATTCCTCCAGTGATGTTGATCGCCTGGCCCGTCATCTCGCTGGCGGCGTCTGAGGCGAGGAACTGGACGACCTTCGCGACGTGCTCGGGCTCCTGGAAGCGGCCCATCGGGATCCCCGACATCCAGCGCTCTTTGATCGAGGCCTGCGACTCGCCGGTCATTTCTTCCTCCCAGACGTACTCGCGGTCCATCATCTCGGTGTTGACGATGCCCGGGCAGACGCAGTTGACGCGGATCGTCGGCGCCAGTTCGAGCGCCAGGCCTTTGCTGAGGAGGATCACCGCCGCCTTCGAGGCGCAGTAGTGGGCGAACAGTTTGTAGCCGCGCTTGCCGGCCTGCGAGGCGACGCTGACGATGTTGCCCCCGCCCCGCTCCAGCATCCCCGGAACCACCGCGTGCATGCAGAGGAAGACGCCTTTGGCGTTGACGTCCATGACGAAGTCCCAGTCCTCGGGGGTGATGTCGGTGACCTTGTCCATCGTGATCACGCCGGCGTTGTTGACGAGGATGTCAATCCCGCCGAGCTCGTCCTCGGCGTGCTTGACCATCGCGTCGACCTGGGCCGGGTCGGTGACGTCGCAGCCGACGCTGGTCACGCTGGCACCGCCGCCGGAGAGCGCCGCCGCGGTTTCCCCGACCCGCTCCTGGTTGATGTCGGCGATCACCACGTTGGCGCCCTCGCCGGCGAACGCGGTGGCGATCGCACGCCCCATCCCGGCGGCGCCGCCGGTGACCAGAACGCCGCTTCCCTCGAACCTGCTCTCCATGTCTGAGCTCCCTCGTTAGGCCTTCAACACGTACTCGCGCTGCTTGATCTCGACCGGGATCTTGCGAATCTCCTCGACCGCCTCGGCCAGGTAGGTGGAGAAGCGCTCGAAGATCTCCTCTCCCTTCTCCGCCGTCGCCCGCTTGGGGTTCCCGATCACCCCCTCCGGTGCGAACTCGTTGTGCTCCATCGGGAAGTAGAAGTACTCGTGGCCCTTGAATTCGGCGTCGGCGGCGCCGTCTTCCTTGGCGAAGGCGTCGGGCATCCAGTCGGGCGCGTGGGCGCGGGTGTCGACGGCGCGGTCCATGCGGACGTTGGCGCCCTCGTAGGCGAGCATGATCGAGGTCTCCTGCTCGCTCGCGTGCCAGCCGGGGGTCTCCTCGGGCGGGTTCTCCATCACGTCCTCGATCAGCCCCAGGTAGCGCTCCCCGTACGGTTTGAACATCGCCAGCAGCGCCCCGGTCTCGTAGCGCAGGTTGCGGAACACCGGATCGGTCACCTTCGTGTTCGAGGTGTGGCCGTTGACGAAGATCAGGCGGTTGAAGCCGTGGTGGATCAGGCAGCGGGCGGTGTCGTGGATGATCGCCAGCAGCGTCGTCGAGCGCATCGTGATCGTCCCCATCCCCCGCTCCGGCTCACGCAGGTGGTGCGGCGAGTAGCCGCTCCAGATCGGCGGCGCGACCAGCGTCCCCGCCTTCTCCGAAGCTCGCCGGCTGACCTCGATCGCGTTGTAGATGTCGGTCCCGAGCGGCATGTGGTCGCCGTGCATCTCGCAGGCGCCGAGCGGGATCAGGACCGTGTCGTCGGTCTCGAGGAACGCCCGTATCTCGGGCGGGGCGAGGTCGAGAAGCTGGCGGGAGTGGAGCTGCTGGTTTCCGTTGTTGCTGGCCATCGCCTCAGGCAACCCCCTACTTGTAGTTGGTTTCGGGCCGGTCGAGCTCGCCGGCCAGCTTCTGGCCGGCCACCGCCGGAGATCCATCTCTGAGCGGCGACCGGCCAGTCTGGGGGAGGAGCGATGGGAGGAAGATTCAGAGCTCCGATTTGACGAGGATCTTGCCGTCGACCCTGGTTTTCGTCTCATCGATCGCGTCCACCAGCTCCTCGAGCGGGAACCGCCTGGTGATCGCGTGGTGCATGTCGATCTGGCCCGAGGCCATCAGCTTGATCACGTTCGGGAAGTCCCACGACCCCGAGTGGCCGACGGTCCCGTAGGTCGACGCCGCTTTCAGCTGGTAGTCGATGAAGTTCAGCTCGGCCGGGCGGCCGTCCATCCCGATCACCGCGACCTTGCCGCCGATCCCGAGCGAGCCCTCGATGCTCGTCATCACCGCCGGGAAGTTGCCGGTGCACTCGACCGCCATCGCGACGCCATCGCCCTTCGTCTCCTCGGCGACGTACTCGCCGACGTCGACCTCGGTCGGGTCGACGCCGTGGGTGGCGCCGAGCTTTTCGGCGAGGCCGCGGCGCTCGGGGAGCGGCTCGAAGCAGAAGATCTTCGACGCCCCGCCGGCCTTCGCGAGGGCGACGGCGGCGAGGCCGATCGGGCCGCCGCCGAAGACCGCCACCGCGCCGCCGGGAAGGAAGCCGCCCGAGCGGGTGAACATCCCCTCGTAGGCGACGCTGACCGGCTCGGTCATCGAGCCGACCTCGAGCGCGGTCGTCTTGTCGCCGTAGCGCTCCAGCACCGAGTTCAGCGACCAGCAGTACTTGACGTTGACCCGGGCGTACTCGGCGAAGCCGCCGTCGATCGTGAACCCGAGGTCCTCGATGTAGCGGCACTGGTTCCAGTAGCCGCCGCGGCAGGCGTCGCACTCGCCGCACCACTGGATCTCCTCGGCCGAGACCAGGTCGCCGACCTCGAACTCCTTCACCTCGCTGCCGATCGCGATCACCTCGCCGGCGAACTCGTGCCCGGTCACGACCGGGGTCGCGAGGTGATACGGGAGGAACATGTAGCCGTCGTCGTCGGTTTCGAACATGTGGACGTCCGAGCCGCAGATGCCGCAGGCGCCGACCTTGAGGATCATCTCCCGCGGCCCCGGGTCGGAGGGGTCCTCACGGGTCTCGAGGGTCGCCTCCGGGTTGCGGTAGACGAGGTTGGCGTTGACCGCCCACTGGCGCTTCTCGTGCTCGGGATCGACCTTGACCCCCGGACGCGGAGCCCATTCGGCGTTGAGGACGACGGCCTTCATATCCCAACCCTTTCCTTGAAGTGGGCCTCGAGTGCCTCCTCGGGAGACGAGGTGCCGCGGACGACGGCGGAGAGCGCGGCGACCATCGCCGTCGGGTCGTCGTGTTGGAAGATGTTGCGCCCGACCGAGCAGCCGACGGCGCCAACCGAGCGCGCCGCGGCGACCTTCTGCAGCAGGTCGAGGTCGCCTTCGCGCGAGCCGCCGGCGACGACGACCGGGACCGAGACGCAGTCGACGATCTCGGCGAATTCCTCGCCCGAGCCGGGCCAGTTGCTCTTGACGATGTCGGCGCCGAGCTCGGCGCAGAGCCGGGCGCTCCGCTTCAGGTATGGCAGGCCCCATTCGGTCGCGTAGTCGTCGCCGGAGTCGTAGTAGGCGTTAGGGAACTCGGCCTCGGCGATATAGGGCATCCCGAGCCGGTCGCAGGCTTCGCCGATCTGGGCGGTCAGCGAGATCACGTCGGGCTCGTTCTCGGGCGCAAACGGGATCATCGCGACGACGCCGTCGACCCCGAGCTCGGCGCAGTGCTCGACCGACGCGATCAACCGCTCCTGGTGGCGCTCGCCGCCGCGCGAGGCGGTCGAGGTGATCTTGGCGACGATCGCAAGATCGCGCGACTCGCGGATCAGGGGGGCGAGGGAGTGGATCAACCCGGGGGCGATGAAGATGCAGTCGGCGCCGCCGTCGCGGGCGGCGATGAAACGCGACTCGGGGTTCTCGAGCCCCTCGAGGACCTCGGGCGAGCTGGTGCCGTGCGAGAAGGCGAACATCAGCGTCGAGTGGGTCGTCGGCTCGATGATCCGCCGCATACGCAGCGCCTTTCCGGTCGACATCGGGCCTCCTATCGCTCGCCTGTGTTCGAAGTGTCGGACGCAACAGCCTTGTCAGCGCCCGCGGACACGGCTCTACCGTACATATTCGACCCAAGCCGCGTCAAGTGGCCCGATGGATCGGACTTTCATCCCTAGGCGCAACCCGCTCGATCCTGGCCGCGCCTACCTATGTTTCCGCCGCCGCGGCTGAGGCTCAGTCGCGCTTCGCGTAGTCGCCGATCTCGCCGAAGTCCACCATCACGCAGGCCTCTGGACCAGGAACCTCGGCGTCGTGGCCGGGCGGGATCGCGACGATGTCTCCGGCCTTGGCCTCGATCTCGGAGCCGTCGTCCATGTAGATGCGCATGCTGCCCGAGAGGACGTAGGCGAAATGCGCGACCTGGCAGGAGTCGGTGCCGGCGATCGGCTTGACGTTCTCCGACCACTTCCAACCTGCCTCGAAGGTGCCCTTGCCGACCGTGTGGCCGGCCAGGTGAACGATCTTCGCCTCGCCCTTTCCTTCGAAAGGACGCGTCTCGTCGGGCGAATCGAACCTCTTGACCTCTGCTCCCATGTATGGCTCCTTCGTTTGAGATGAGCCCTGCCTGGAATCACCCTACATCCGCGTCGAAATGCCGGCCTAGAAGCTCTTCGGCGTATCGATCCAGATGTACTCGGTCGGCCCGTCGGCGACGTTCTCCATCCGGTGCGGCGTCGTGCTCGGGTACCAGATCGCGTCGCCGGGATCGAGGAAGTGGATCTCGTCCCCGACCCAGACCTTGAGGCGGCCGCTGAGGACCATCCCCCACTCCTCACCCTCGTGGGTGACCGGCTCGTCGCCGAGGGAAGCGCCGACCTCGTAGCGCCCGAAGATCGCCTCGATCCCCGCCGCCTGCTCCGGGGAGGCGAGCTCGAACCGGATACCGCCGGTCTGGTTGCCGGAGCTCACCTCGGTGGAGTTGTCGGAGCCGCGCAGGACGACCCGCTCCTCCGCCCGCACGACGCGGCTGCGCTGCTCGGCCGGCTCGGAGAAGAAGTACGTCAGCGTCGTGCCGAGCGCACTGGAGAGGCGCTTCAGGGTCGAGATCGAGGGCTCGACCTTGCCCCGCTCGACATCGCTGATCAGCGACGCGGAGACCCCGGCTTTGTCGGCAAGTTTGCGGATGCTGTAGCGGTGCTCCTTGCGTAGCTCGGCGAGCCGCTCGCCGATCGAGCGGTCCCTCGCCGCGCCGTTGCCGGTGGCCTTTCCCGCTGGGCTCATCGTCGGTTCCGTTTGCGCATGCACGCCATTTTCAAAGCCTCCTTAGGCTATCTGCCAGCTTCTCGCCGAACATGATCGCCGGGGCATTCGTGTTGCCCCCGGTCAGGGTCGGCATGATCGAGGTGTCACACACCCTCACCCCGTCTACCCCGATCACCCGCATTTCACTGTCCACAACCGCGCCCATCGCGCAGGTTCCCGCCGGGTGATAGAAGGAGAAGGCCGTCGCGCGGATGTGATCGTCGATCGCCGGGTCGGTGTCCGAGCGCGGGAGGGCGCCCTCGGCGATCGCCGCCGTCTGGTCATCGAGCACGTCGCGCAGGCTGGGGCTTTCGGCGATCGCGATCGCCATCCGCACCCCGCGGCGCAGCACCTCGATGTCCTCGGGATCGGCGAGGAAGTCGTGGAGGATGCGGGGCTTCGCCTGCGGGAGCGGCGAGCGCAACCGGACCCTCCCCCGGCTCCTCGGCCTCGTCACATAGGGGCCGAACGAGAGGGTCGGGGACCGCCCGGTCGAGATGCCGCCATCGGCGAAGCTGCCGGCGGCGGCGTGGAACTGGATGTCGGGCAGGGGCCCGGGCCCGGTCCGGGCGAAGCCGCCGGCCTCGATCCAGCCGTCGCCCCCATCGGGCGCGATCGTCGCCGGGTAGTTGAGGAAGCAGCCGAGATGGTCCTGGAGGTTGTCGCCGACCGCCGCGTTGTCGAGGACCGGCTCGATCCCCATCTCCCGCAGGTGATCGGCCGGGCCGATCCCCGAGAGCATCAGCAGCTGCGGCGAGAGGTAGGCGCCGCCGCAGATGATCACCTCGCGGCCGGCGCGTATGAACTCGGCCTCTCCGTAGCGGTCGATCTCGACTCCCGAGGCGCGGTCCCCGACCCACCGCAGCCGCTGCGCCTGGGTGCAGGTCAGGACGGTCAGGTTGGGCCGCCCGAGGTTCGGCCCGATGAAGGCCGTCGAGCTGCTGCAGCGCCTGCCCTGCCGCTGCGTCGCCTGGTAGACGCCGACCCCTTCCTGGCTCTCGCCGTTGAAGTCCTGGTTGGCCGGGTGCCCCGCTTCTTCGGCGGCGGCGACCCAGCGGCGCAGGAGCGGCGGGACCTCGGGGTCCTCGACCCCGAGCGGGCCGTCGGCCCCATGGAAGCGCGACTCGCCCCGCTGGTTGTCCTCGGAGCGCCTGAACAGCGGCAGCACCTCCTCGTAGGACCAGCCGTCGCATCCCGCCTCCGCCCACGAGTCGTAGTCGGCGTCGGCGCCGCGCACGTAGAGCATCGTGTTCATCGAGCTGGTGCCGCCGAGGACGCGGCCGCGGGGCAGGTAGGTGCGGCGGGCGTTCAATGCCGGTTCGGGCTCGCTCTCGAAGTCCCAGTCGAGCGTCGACTTCTGCTGCTCCCAGAACCGGGCCGGAACATGGATCGCGGGGTTCGAGTCGCTCGGCCCGGCCTCGAGGAGGGCGACCTCGAGCGCCGGGTCTTCGCTGAGCCGGCCGGCGACGGCGCAGCCCGCCGAGCCCGCCCCAACGACGACGTAGTCGAACTCGTCGTGGATCAAGGTCCGACCGCCAGCTCGGAGAGCTTCACAGCCCGGCCCTCCTCGGCCGAGCGGTAGGCCGCCTCGAGGAGGGCCATCGTCCCGAGGTTGTCGCGGCCGCTGATGCTGGGGGTGCCGCCGTCGGCGACCGCCCGCAGCACCTCGGCCATCGTCGCCGAGAAGGCATCGGGGAACCAGCGGCCCGTCCAGTGCGGCTCGATCGCGGCATCGGGGCGCTCGGCGTCGATGTAGCGCAGGGTGCTGGGGCTCCCCCACGGGTGGTCCATCCAGCCGACCGAGCCGCTCGCCATCCCCCCGGTCCCGTCGACGCGCCACTCGATCCCCTGGTCGAGGGTGGCGTATGTGTTGTCGATCGCGACCGCGATCAGGCCATGCGGGTAGGTCAGCGTGTAGACCGCCATCTCGTCGACGCCGTCCTCGGAGTCGGGGTTGGCGCGGACGGTGGTGACGATGCTCTCCGGGTCCCCGAAGAGGAAGCGGAAGGCGTCGAGATGGTGGATGCTCATGATCAGCATCCCCTTGCGCGGATACTCGTCCGCGTATGGCATCCAACCCACCTTCGTGTGCATCGTGATCTGCGCCATCACCGGCTCGCCGAGCCGGCCCTCGTCGAGCAGCGACTTCAGCGCCCGGACCGAGTGGTCGTAGCGCATGTTCTGGTTGACCCCGAGCACGACCCCGTGCTCCTCGCAGGCCTCGACGGCGCCGCGAGCGTCCTCGAGCGTCGCCCCCAGCGGCTTTTGGGCAAGGATCCCCCTGACCCCGGCGTCGCGGTCGAGGATCTCCGCGATCAACCCCGGCTGGACGTCCGGCGGGTAGGCGAGGTCGACCACCTCGACGGACGGGTCGTCGACCATCTCCTCCCAGCTCTCGAAGGCGCGGATCCCGTGGGTGTCGGCGAGCGCGGCCGAGTGCTCGGCCGTCCGCGAGGTGATCCCGACCACCTCGGCCCCGGCGGCGGCGTAGGCGGGCAGGTGGCATTCGCGGACGATCCAGCCGGCGCCGATCACCCCGATCCCCGGCGTCCCGGCGAGGTCGTCCTCGCCGGGATGGCCGAGGTCGCCGAAGTCGACCATCAGCGGCCGTCCTCGGCCGCGATCTGCGCCCAGAGTTCCTGGACCGCGTCGCGGAGCTGCAGCGCTTCCGCCCACCGATCCGACATCTCATCGCCGTCGGGGCCCGAGATCGCGTACCACTCGGGGGGGCCGAGCTCGGTGGTGAAGACGATCTCGTCCTCGTCCTCGGCCCGGCGGCGCCAGCGCCTGAAGCCCTCACCCCACCACTCGAGAAACTGATCGAGCAGCTGCCGGTGGTGCGGGAAGGAGATCTGGACCTGGACCTGCTCGCGCGAGGCGACCCGGCCGTGAAACGCGTCGGCGCGCTCGACTATCCGGTGGATCAGCTCGGTATTGGTGTCACTCACCGGCCAGCGGAACTCGCGCCCGACCAGGTAGTGCGAGAGGTCGGCGGTGAGCCTCATCGGCGGCACCGCATCGATCAGCTGCAGGGTGAAGAGGAGGTCGGTGGTCATCCGGTCGCGGTGGGTCTCGAAGAGGACGTCGACCCCGGTGTCCTCGGCGAGCTGCATCCAGCCGAGGATCGGGGGTATCGCCTCGAGCACGGTCGCGGGCCGCACATTGGGCTGGAGGTTCACGTGCGTCGCGTGCTCGATCCCGAACTCGTGTGCGAACTCGATCGGGTCCATCAGCTCCTCGACCGTCGTCGGGTAGCACTCGACGCTCCAGCGGAGGCCACGCTCGCGCAGGAGCCCGGTGATCTCCTTCGCCTGCTCGTAGTCGTCGAACTCGACCGCGGCGCCATCGAACCCGGCCTCCGCGATCCGTTCGACCTTCTCCTCGAACGTCCATTCCCTCTCGCCACGGGGCAGGCACTCCATTGCCCACATCGACTGAAAGACGAGTAGTTCCAAGTCGTACGGTGCCTTCCGCCGAGGGGCGCGGCGGCCGCTGCCGCCGCGCCCCATCCGCATCAGCCCTCGACCACTAGCTTCCGAGGCCGAGTTTGAATTCGTTCCACACTTCCAGGCGACGGGGCAGGTCCTCGACGGGCTGGTAGAACTTCAGCACTTCGAAGAATTCGTCGCCGGCTTTCGTGGCAGGGATGAGAGTCCCTTCCAGTTTTTCCGCCGTCAAACCCTGTTCCTTCGCTTCCTTCGATGTGGCCTGTTCGTAGTTCAGGGTGCCCGAGTTACCGCTGTTGGCGATGAACCGCGCCTGCCAGGGCAGCTCGAGTGACTTGTTGATGAACTTGTAGACCGCGTCTTCCTTGTTGGCGCCGCCCTCTTTGGTGATCGCCAGGTTGTCGCTCCAGGCGGGCATACCCTGCCTGACGACGTTGTTCACCAGCAGGGTTTTGCCTTCTTCCTTCAGCGCCGTCGCGGTCGCGATGTTGTTCAACATCGCCACCGACGCTTCATTGGCGGCCAGCTGGGCCGTCTGGTCATCGAAGCCGCTCGTCAGACGTTTGATCTGCGGACGCAGTTCCATCAATTTCTTTTCGAACGCTTCGAATTCTTCTTCGTCGAGGTTGTACGGGTCCTTGAACCCGAGCGCGAGCGGAACCATCGGCTCGGCCGAGGTCGGGTCGTCGAAGAGCGAGACCTTGCCCTTCAGCGCCGGATCCCAGAGGACGGTCCAATCGTCGAGTTCGCCCTGGCTGTTCTCGTATTTCTTCAGGTTCAGGCCCTTGACGTCGTCGGGAATCCAGGCCAGCGGCTGGGTGCCCCAGTTGTAGAGGACTCCATACAGTTCGTTATCGACGGTCGTCGAACCTTTCCAGTCGAACCCGAGCTTGATGTTCTTCATCTCCGGGACTTTGCTTTCGTCGATCGGGACCAGCAGGTCGCCGTCGACGTACTGCGGGAACCATCCCGCCGTGTTGAGGACGATGTCGAACTGACCCGGGTTGGCTTTCACTTTGGAGAACATTTCGGCCGGGGAGCCGACGTTCGTCGCGTTCACCTTGATCCCGGATTCTTCTTCGAATTCTTCAATCCATTCGGGTTCGTCGTACGTCTCCCAGGTGAGGACGTTGATCGTTTCGCCGCTGCCCGAGTTGGCTTCTTCGCCGCTTGAGCCGGTTGTGTCGCTTCCGCCACCACAGGCAGCGAAAAGCACGCCGAACAGTGCGACCAGGCTGACAATGGCCACCCGTTTGTACTGCTCTTTCATGATGTTCCTTTCTTAGTTGGACTGTTGTCGTCCTCACCGCCGCTTGGGGGGCCAGCGTGGACTCGCTGTTGTGCTTGGTCGAAAGAGAAAAGTCGGTCGGTGTCGATTCGCTCGAGCCACCAGGTGAGGCCCGCCGCCTCGTAGTCGGCGATTGCCCCCGCCTCGGGCTCGCCGCCGCCCTCCGAGTAGCCGTTGACGGCGATGTCGAAGGGGTCGCGGGCCCCGTGCTCCTTCACGTAGGCGGCGATTTCGGCGACCTGCGATGGAGTCGGTGTCCCTCCGGCCGGGGCCAGCTCGGGCGCGACGCCGTCCCAGCGCGCCGCGCGTCGGAACGGGCGTTTGTTCGGCCACCAGCCGCCGCACCAGATCGGGATCCGCGGCTCCTGGACGGGGCGCGGTTCGAACTGGGCGCCGCTGACCCTGTAGTGCTCGCCGTCGTGGTCGACCTTCTCGCCGCTCCAGAGCCCGTCGAGGATCTCCAACCCCTCGTCGAGCTTCTCCGCCCGGACGCGATCGTCGGTCTCCTCGCCGAAGGTCCCGAACTCGTCCTCGGGCGGGTAGCCGAGGCCGACGCCCAGCGTCAGCCGGCCCTTCGAGAAACGGTCGAGGGTGACGGTCTCGCGGGCGAGCTTCCATGGCCGCCGCCGTGCCAGCGGCGTGATCATCGTTCCGACCCGCAGGGTCGAGGTCGCGCCGGCGATCGCGGTCAGCGCCACCCAGGGGTCGACGATCGGCCCGGTCTCGGCGCCGTCGAGCTGGATGTGGTCCCAGATGAAGAACCCATGCCAGCCCGAGGACTCGGCGTCCTGCGCCAGCTGAATCAGGGCGTCGGTATCGCCGAAGGGGCCGAAGTTGGGAAGGAAGAAGGCGAATCGCATATTCAGGCTCCCTGGATCGCTTGTTCGGGCTTCGGCGTCCGGGAAAACAGCCCACCCCGTCGCCGCTTTTCCTCCGGAAGTCGGTTTCGCCGCCCGGAGAAGAACAGCAGCAGGCCGGCAAAGCCGATCAGCAGCAGCGACCCGCCAGCGAGCAGGGTGAAGGCCGCGTTGACCTCGGGGGTGAAACCGAATCGGAGCAGGCCCCAGACGTAGACGGGGAGGGTCGGTTCGGTCCCGGCGAGGAAGAAGGTGACGGCGATCTCGTCCATCGAAAGCGTGAAGCCGAGCAGGCACCCGGCGACGAGGGGAACGCGGACGCCTGGCAGCGTCACGTGCCAGAAGGTGCGCAGTGAGCCGGCGCCGCAGTCCATCGATGCCTGCTCGAGCGAGGGATCCGCGGTTTTGAGCCGCTGCAGGAGGATGAACATGATCAGCGGCGTGATGAAGGTGATGTGCCCGGCGATGATCGTCCAGAAGCCCGGTTCGACCTTGGCCGAGTGGAAGACCACCAGCAGTGAGATCCCCAGCACCAGGCCCGGGGCGACCAGCGGGCTCGCGAGCAGGGCCTCGATCACGGCTTTTCCACGCAGCCGCATACGGTGCAGGATCAGCGACAGGCCGAGTGCCGCACAAGCGGAGATGAGAACCGCGACGAACGCCACTTTGAGGCTGTACTCGATCGCGTTGACCATCTTTTCGTCTTCGAACAGCGCCGTGTACCACTTGCTGGTGAAGCCCTGATACGGGAGGGTCTGGATCTTGCCGTCGTTGACCGAGAACAGCGCTGTGATGATCATCGGCGCGTAGAGGAAGACGTAGACGGCGACGACCGCGAAGCTGACCAGCGCGGTGGTGACGATTTTCACCGGTTTGCTTTCCCGTTTGCGGGGAGTCATTCGTGCCGCCTCGGGCGTCATTCGATCTCCGCCTCCAATCGGGTGAACAGGGAGACAAGCGCCAGCACCAGCAGGCCGGCGCCGATGATTGTCACCCCGATCGCAGCGCCCTGCGGCCAGTTGTTCGCCGTCCCGAACTCCTGGAGGACGATCGAGCCCAGCATCGTCCCGTCGAGGCCGCCGACCATCGCCGGGGTGACGTAGTCGCCGAAGGTGAGCACGAACCCGATCGCGAACCCGACCGCCACACCGGGCCTGCTGAGCGGCCAGATCACATGACGGAAGGTCCGCCAGGCGGAGGCCCCACAATCCCCGGACGCCTCGTAGTAGTGCTTCGGGATCCGATCCAGCGAGGTGTAGGCGGCGAGGAAGATGTACGGGATCGCGACGTAGGTCAGGGTGAGGATCACCGTCGAGGTCGAGTAGAGGAATGCCGAGGAGGGCTTGTCGGTAATGCCGGTCGATTCGAGCAGGCCGTTGAGGACGCCCTTTTCGCCGAGGATGATTTTCCAGGCGAACACCCTCATCAGATAGCTGACCCAGAGCGGGATGATGATCAGCAGCGCCGCGAGCAGCTTGTAGCGGCCGAATTTCGTCACCACGACATAGGCCAGCGGGTAGGCGATCAGCATCGCCACCGTGGTCGAGACGAGCGCGATGATCAGTGTCCGTTTCAGCAGGGTTTTGAAGACTTCGGAGGCGAAGAGGTCGCCGTAGTTGTGGAAGTTCCATTCGTGGGCGATGAAGCCGAGTTCGTTTTTCCAGAGGCTGTAGGAGATGAGGAAGGCATTCGGCAGCAGGATGAGGACGATGATCCAGACGATCGCCGGGGTCAGGATCAGGATTCTGCGGGCGCGCTCGGGGAGCCGCCGCGGCAGTTCTGTGATCGGTTCTAGACGTCTTGCCGCAGCGGTTGCCACGTTCCCGTCTCCTTCACGATCACGGCGTCGGCCGGGTCCCAGCCGATCTCGATCCGATCTCCCGCCGAGTGGTCCTGGCTGGCGCTTCTGACCATCACCCTCTGGTCGCCGATGTCGATCAGCAGCTCCCGCTCGTGGCCGAGGAAGAGGACGTCGCCGATCGTCGCCTCGAAGTGGTTCGCGAGCCCACGGCTGTCCTCGCCGAGGACCATCGCCTCGGGCCGGATGCTGAGGGTGAAGCTCTCCTCCTCGGCGGGCTCGGCGAGCGCGATCGTGACCCCTCCGGCCGTGGCCTGATGGTCGGAGCCCCAGCGACACTCGAGCAGGTTCGCTTTGCCGATGAACCCGGCGACGAACGAGGTCGCCGGCTTCTCGTAGATCTCGGTCGGGGTCGCCAGCTGTTCGACCCGGCCGTCGCTCATCACCGCAAGGCGGTCGCTCATCGCCAGCGCCTCGCTCTGATCGTGGGTCACGTAGATGAAGGTGATCCCGACCTCGCGCTGGAGGTTCCTGAGGACGAGCAGCATGCTCTCGCGGAGCTTCAGATCGAGCGCGCCGAGCGGCTCGTCGAGGAGCAGCAGGCGGGGGCGGCCGATCAGGGCGCGGGCCAGGGCGACCCGCTGCCGCTGCCCCCCGGAGAGCTGATGCGGCAGCCGCTTCTCGTAACCGGTCATCGAAACCCGCTCGAGGGCCTCCCCGACCCGGGTCTTGATCTCTGCCTTCGGCGTCCCCGCCATCTTCAGCGGGTAGGCGACGTTGGCGTCGACCTTCATGTGCGGGAAGAGGGCGTAGTTCTGGAAGACGGTGTTGACGTCGCGGCGGAACGGCGGCACGCCGGTCGCGTCGACTCCGTCGAGGAGTACGGACCCGACGGTCGGCTGCTCGAACCCTGCGATCAGCCGCAGCGTCGTCGTCTTGCCGCTGCCGCTGGAGCCGAGGAGCGAGAAGAATTCTCCCTCGCGAATCGCCAGGTTCATCTCGGTGACGGCGGGGACCGTGCCGCCGGGGTAGGTCTTGGAGACGCCCTTCAGCTCGACCACGGGCACCTGCGAGTCCTCGGCGTTGCTGCTGGACCCGGCCTTCGAGTTTGTCTCGGTCACCGCTGTCGTTATTTCCTCAGGCGGCATGGGACCGCTCGCGCTCGGCGACCTCGAGAAGTCGCTCGATGGTTGTCAGGTTTCTCAGGGTCTCCTCGGCGGAGATCTCGGGTGCTGCCTCGCCGCGGGCCGCCGCGCAGACGTTGTCGATCTCGAGCCGATAGGCGCTTGGGCCGGGGGTCGGGACGATCGTCGTGTCGCCGCCGCGTTCGACCTCGATGCTGAGCGGCTCGAGGTGTGCGTACCAGGGCATCGAGACCACCGCCCGCCCCTCGGTGCCGAGCACTTCGACGCCGACGTCGAGCGGGCCGTACATGCCGCAGTCGAACACCGCCAGCAGCTCGTTGCCGAACCCGAGCGACGCCGAGAACTGCTCGTCGATGCCGGACTCCGACATCCTCGCGGTCGCCGCAACCGAGTCCGGCGCGGCGCCGGCCAGGTAGGTGGCCATGCTGACGCAGTAGCAGCCGACGTCGCGCAGGGCGCCGCCGGCGAGCTCCGGGTCGTAGCGGATGTCGGTGGCCGGTTCCGCGGTCTTGAAGTGGAACTTCGAGCGCACCACGCGCAGCTCGCCGAGCTCGCCGCTACGGCAGATCTCCCGCAGCTTCCTCGTCTTCGGATGGTGGCGGAACATGAACGCCTCCATCAGGACGACGCCGCGCTCCTCGGCGAGCTCGAAGAGGGACTGCGCCTCCTCGGCGGTCGGGGTCAGCGGCTTCTCGCAGAGGACGTGCTTGCCGGCCTCGATCGCGGCCCGCGCCCACTCCCCGTGCAGCGAGTTGGGAAGCGGGATGTAGACGCACTCGATCGAGTCGTCCTCGAGCAGCGCCCGGTAGGAGCCGGACGCGGTCGGGATGCCGTGCTCGCCGGCGAAGGCCTCGGCCCGTGACTGATCGCGGCTGGCGATCGCCCGCAGCTCCGCCGCATCCGACTCGGCGAAGGCGGGCAGCATCTCGCCGAGGATGTCGGCGGTCGAGACGATCCCCCAGGAGAGGCTCATGCTGACACCTCCGCCTTCCTGCCGGCGGCGCCCCCGACCAGGGCCAGCAGCTCGTCGACCGCGGCATCGGCGAAGCGCTCGTCGTTGATGTGGGCATCGATCACCTGGATCCGGATGCCCGAGTCGAGGCCGGCCACCAGGGTGCCGATGAAGGCCTCATCGGCCGCGGGGTCCCAGAACGGCCCGCCCTCGGCGTCGGGGACCGAGAACCCCTCCTTCGGCACCAGGACCGTGGTCGGGCCGACGGCGAGGTTTGCCTTGGCGGCGAATATTGCGCCGAGCTCCGCCATCTCGTCGCCGAGAAGCCTGACCAGCGTCAGCTCGGGGTTGTGACCGAACATCACGCGCCCCGGAAATTCCTGCTCGGCCTCTGCACGCGGGCCGCAGGTGATGAAGTCGACACAGCCCGGGACGAGCACCTGCGGGGTGCCCTGCCGGCCAGCCGTCTCCATCCGGGTCGGTCCGGCATTCATCAGCCCGCCGACCACGGTGGCCCCGAGCTCGGTAGTCGTGTAGTCGAGGACGGCGGCCGCCCGACCGGACTCGACGAATGCCTCGAGCGCGCGACCGCCGACGCCGTTGGCGTGGAAGGTGACGACCGCGTAACCGGCCTTCTCGAGCCGGGCCCGCCCGCGATCCATCGCCACCGTTGTGTTCCCGTTCATCGAGACCGCGACTGTGGGGACGCCATCCTCGGGCTCCTCGTCGATGTCGTCCCGATAGGCGGCCGCCGCTCCTGCGATGTATCCGGCGGCCGAGCGGAAGACCCGTGCGGTGATCACGTTGATGCCGGCGATGTCGGCCACCGAGTGCATGACCGCGACGTCCCTCAGTCCGACGTAGGCCTCGAACTGGCGCTGCCCGGAGGCGAGCGGGGAGACGACCAGCTTCGGGAACCCGAGCGGGAGCTCCTGAAAGGCGGGCCCCGCCAGATGGGCGCCGGCGCCGCCGATGCAAATCGCTCCGTCGACGCGGCCGGAGGCGACGAGTTTCACGGTCAGCTCGCGGACCCCGTTTCTCATCGTTTCCACAGCCTCGCCACGTGGAAGCTCGGCAATGGCCGCGATCGACGACCCGGCGGCTGCGGCGACCTCGCCACGAGCGATCACCTCGAACCTGGAGGACGCCTCCCTCTCACCCGTTGAGGAGTCGAGCAGCAGCGGGGTCGCTCCGCGACGGTCGATCGCGGCTGCGAGATACTCGATCTCGGCGCTCTTCGTATCGAGCGTGCCGATGACCAGCACGGCGAGGCTCCCAGCGTCAGTGCGTTCGGAAGATCGAACGGAATCACGACTGTCGTAGCGGCCCACCGGTGCCACCGTACGCTATCGGCGGCGACCCCGTCAAGCCGAGTCTCAGAGCGGACGCTTCAGTATTCGTAGTCGGCGACCACGAGCTCCGCTGCGGTGTCCCGAAGGCGCGTCAAAACCGGCTGGTGGGCGGGGTGCGCGCGGTAGCGCTCGAGGGCGTCGGCGTCGGCGACATCGACGCAGAGCACCGCTTCCAACCCGGACTCGTTGAGCAGGCGCCCGGCGCTGAGCCCGGCGATCTCCTCGATCTGGTCGGGGAGCTCGCGCAATTCGCGCAGCACCTCGTCGAGCTCCCCCTCGCGACCCTCGGCCATCGACCAGATGACGGCGTGCCTCAGCATCTCAATCAACTCTAACCCGCTCAGGCGCGCTCGAGGTCTTATCGTGACACCGGCCATGGGTCGGTTGCTCTACTCGATGAGCGTGTCGCTCGACGGCTACATCTCCGGGCCGGACGGCGATTTCGGCTGGTCAGCGCCGGACCAGGAGCTGCACCGGTTCCACAACGAGCGGGTGCGGGATATCGGCGTCCACCTCCTCGGCAGGCGCCTCTACGAGACGATGGTCTACTGGGAGACGGCCGAGGAACAGGAGTCGCTCGGCGAGGCCGAGCTCGAGTTCGCGCGGATCTGGAAGGCACTGCCAAAGGTCGTCTTCTCGAAGACGCTCGAGGAGGTCGAGGGAAACACGACGCTGCTCCGCGACGGTGCTGACGAGGAGGCCGCGAGGCTGAAGGAGGAATCGACCGCGGACGTCGCCGTCGGCGGCTCCGGCCTCGCCGGATCACTGATCGCCGCCGGACTGGTCGATGAGTTTCAGCTTTTCGTCATCCCGGTCGTCGTCGGCGGCGGCAAGCCGTTCTTCCCGGCGCTTGAGCGACAACTCGACCTCGACCTGGTCGAGACCCGCAAGTTCGACTCCCCCGCGCTCTACCTCCGCTACCAGCTCAGGCGCTGATCACCGCCCGCGCCCGCGCGGCCCGCACCGCCGCCGAGAGGGTGTCGATGTCGTAGGCGCCGTCGTGGCGTTTCTCGTTGACGAAGAAGGTCGGGGTGCCGGTGACGCTGCTGAGGTCGGCGGAGTCGACGTCCTCCTCGATCCGGGCCGCGTGGGAGTGCTGGCGCAGGTCCTCTTCGAAACGCGGGAGGTTGAGGCCCAGCTGGTCGGCGTAGTGCCGCAGGTGGGGCGGGGCGAGCTCGCCCTGGTGGTCGAGCAGGAGGTCGTGCATCTCCCAGAACGCCCCCTGCTCGGCGGCCGCCTCGGAGGCCTCTGCCGCAATTTGGGCCCGGGGGTGGACATCGGAGAGCGGCAGGTGGCGCCAGACATAGCGGACGTCGCCGAAGTCGGCGAGGAGCTCGCGGATGACCGGCTCGGCGCGGCCGCAGTAGGGGCACTCGAAGTCCCCGTACTCGACCAGGGTCACCGGCGCCTCGGCCCGCCCGCGGACGTGGTCGCGCTCGGGGTCGACCGGGACCGCGAGGTCGGTCAGCACCGCGGATCCGCCGAGCAGGGCGCGGATCCGGGCCTGGCGCGGCAGCATCGCGGTGCCGCGGAAGACGAGCCAGGTCAGGGTCGAGGCGAGGATCGCGGCGCTCAGCACACCGAGCTTCGCCTCGCGCAGCTCGGCGCCGTCGAAGGCGAGGGCGGCGATCAATAGCGAGACGGTGAATCCGATGCCGGCGATCGCGCCGCCGCCGATCGTCGCCGCCCAGCCGACCGGTGGCCGGAGGCGGCCACGGCTCAGCTTCGTCACCAGCCAGGAGACGCCGGTGATCGCCGACCGGCTTGCCGAGCACGTAGCCGACCAGGATCCCGAGCGTGATCGGCGAGCTGTAGGCGCTGGAGAGGAAGTCGACGTCGATCGCGATCCCGATGTTCGCAAGCGCGAAGAGGGGGACGATGAAGTAGCTCGTCCAGGGGTGGTAGAGCTGCAGCAGCCGCGCGTTCGGCGCGACCGCGGCGCGCAGGCCCGAACGCGCCGAGCGCTCCAGTTCCGGCGTCGGCTGCTCACGGAAGTCGCGGAACAGCTGGGTCGCCCGCTCGAGCTCGCCGCGGCCGGCGGGGTTGGCCCAGGCGATCATTCCCGCCGCGAGCCCGAGGACGACCGGGTCGATGCCTGACTCGTAGAGCGCCACCCAGGCTCCGAGCCCGAGCATGAAATAGACGGGCCCGACCCGGATCCCGGCGACGGCGAGGCCGACGAAGATCACGCTGAAGATCCCGATCGCGATCAACAGCGGCACGACGTCGATCGCGCCGCTGTAGGCGGCGACGATGACGAGCAGGGCGACGACGTCGTCGACGACGATGATCGTCAGCAGGAAGCCGCGCAGCCGGTCGGGGAACCGGGGGCCGACCAGGGCGAGCATGCCGAGGGCGAAGGCGGTGTCGGTCGACATCGCCACCCCCCACCCCTGGGCCGAGCCCTCGCCGGCGTTGAAGGCGAGGTAGATCGCGATCGGGACGAGCATCCCGCCGATGGCGGCGAGCACCGGCAGGGCGAGGCGGCGGCGCTCGCGCAGCTCGCCGAGGTCGAACTCGCGCCGGACCTCGAGGCCGACGACGAAGAAGAAAAACGTCATCAGGCCGTTGTTGACCCACTCGCGGAGGTCCTGGGAGATCCCCGAGGAGCCGATGTTGATCGAGAGGTCGGTCCGCCAGACGCTCTCGTAGGAGGAGAGGTCGATGTTGGCCCAGGCGATCGCGGCGATCGCAACCACCAGCAGCACGCTGGCGCCGCCGATCTCGGTGCTGAGGAATTCGCGCAGCGGTCCCTGCAGGCTGCGGGCCCAGGCGGTCCGCCCGCTGAATGTCGATTGCGCTCCCGTGCCGCTCATCCCCGTCAGCCTTTCATCCCCGGTTAGGCTGGTTGGGATGAGGCGGATGCTTCAGGTCGCTCTGCTGGGGCTTGCGCTCGCGATCTCGGGCGCCGTCCCCGCGCCGGCGGCGCTGACGCCGACTATCAACACCTTCCCGGCGAGCGACCCGCCCTCGAGCGAAACGGGCCCCCGCGCGATCGCGGCTGGGAGCGACGGGGCGCTCTGGTTCGCCCAGTTCAGCAGCCACGGAATCGGGCGGATTACTGTGGACGGCCGGATCACGCTCGAGGCGCCGCTCCCAGTGACGCTATTCCCGTACGACATAGCGGCCGGGAGCGACGGCGCGATGTGGTTCGTCAGCCAGGGCCAGTCGAGCGTCAGCCGGATCGATGCGGCGGGCAACGTCCTCACCAAGGAACTGGCAAGCGCGATCGCCAACCCGACCCACATCACCGCCGGGCCCGAAGGCGCGCTCTGGTTCACCGAGGGCGTCACCAAGGCGATCGGGCGGATCCCGGCGGCGACGCCACTCGCCGTGCCCGACGAGTCGCGGACCACCGAAGAAGGTCCGAACGCGATCGCGGCGGGCTCCGACGGCAACCTCTGGTTCACCGAGTACAGCGCGAGCAAGATCGGGCGGATGGCCCCCAGCGGGACGACGACCTACTTCCCGCTGCCGGCCGGCATCGAAAACCCGGAGGGGATCGCCGCCGGCCCCGATGGAGCCCTCTGGTACACGGCGCTGAACCCATCGGTTGTCGTCCGAATCGCCACCGACGGAACCCAGCAGCCGTTCCCGCTGCCGCCAAAAATGTTCCCGGACGAAATCACGGCCGGGCCCGACAATGCGCTGTGGTTCGCCGCGGGCGACAAGATCGGCCGAATCACAACCGGCGGGGCGATCGAAGGCTTTCCGCTCCCGAGCGGCGTCGGGCTCTTCGGTGTGACGCCCGGGCCGGACGGGAACGTCTGGTTCACGGAGAGCAATGTGGGCCGGATCGGGCGGATAACCACCCCGCCGAACGCGACCACGGGCGCGGCCGGCGAGGTTCTGGCGGCGCAGGCGAAGATCGCCGGCACGGTCAACGGGCACTCGCAACCGACCGACGTCGCGATCGAGTACGGGCCGATTGGCGCCACGACGACGACCGGCTCGCCGACCCATCTTTCGGCCGGTGCCGCGGACCAGCCGGTCTCGATCCCCCTCAGCCGACTGACGCCGGCGACCGCCTACCGCTACCGGGTGGTGGCGACGAACCCCACCGGAACCACGGCCGGCGCGTTCGCCGAATTCACCACCGGGCCGGCGCCGAAATGCAAGATCAAGAAATCCCGCCTCGCGGCGAAAGGGACGCTGACCGTCTCGCTCCGCTGCAGTTCGACGAGCTCAATCAGCGCGGCGGCCCGGATCGTCTCGCCCAAAGCGGTCTTCGGCAGAGCGCATGCCAAGGTCAAGAAGGGAAAGGCGACGCTACGGATCAAGCCGAGGAAGGCGGCCCGCAAGCAGCTTCAGCAGCACTCAAAGCTCTCGATCAGGCTGGCGATGAAGCTCCGCGGCGGCGGCGCGATAGTCGGTTTCAACAAATCGGTTCACGTTCGCACCGCGCGGCCCACTCGCTGAACCGTGTCAGAGCTGCGTCGCGACCAGCGCGATCAGCGCGGCCCACCCGGCGAGCATCGCGCCGGTCAATGTGATCACGGCCTGAACCATGGCGCGCTGCATCGAATCGAAGCGGCGATCAATGCCCTCGAAGCGCATGTCGACGCTGTCGAAGCAGGAGTCCGCTGCCCTATCCGCCGAGGGCGAGCACGGCCGTCAGATTCTCGTCGTGGACGGCCTCGTAGGGCTCGAAGTAATGGACCCAGCCGGCCTCGAGCGGCTCCGCGATCAGCTCGCGGAGCGGCAGGTCGCGCAGCTTCGGGTCGTCGCGGCAGCGCATCAGCGCCTCGATGTACTGCCGGGTGGCGGCGATCAGGTCGGCCGTGTAGCCGCCGGCGGCGATCACCTCGGGGTCGCCGTGGCAGGGGAGGATGCGCTCGGGTTCGAGGCGCCCGAGCCGCTCGAGGTCGGCGAGGTGCGCGTCGAAGCTCTCTGGCTCATCGACGTAGGTGATCGTGTCCTCCATCGTGTCGCCGCAGAGAAGGAGGCGCCGTCCGGGGATCCAGACCACCACCGCGTCGTCGCTGTGGATGTTGACCTCGATCAACTCGACCTCGGTGCCGCCGAGGGCGAGGCGCTCACCGCCCGAGAAGACACGCGTCGGCATGATCAGCGGCTCGATCGACGGTGGCCCCTCCAACGTGCCGACCTCGATCGCGGCCCGGTTGGCCTCGAGCAACTCGGCCGTGCGGGCAGTCGCGAGGATCTCACAGTCGCTGAAGGCCTCGTTGCCGGCGATGTGGTCGAGGTGCCAGTGGCTGAGGAGGACGGTGATCGCCTCCACCCCACGCTCCTCCAGGGCGTGCCGGACGAAGCGCCCCCGCTCGACCGAGACGTGGGTGTCGTAGACCAGCGCCTCGCGCCCGGCAACGATTGCGTAGCTCGCGATCCCCAGCGAGATCGCCCCCTCGTCGACCCAGTTCGGCTCCTCGGCGAAGCGGTACCCCTCGATTCGACCCTCGTAGAAGGCGAGGACGTTCGCGGCCGGCTCGAGGATGCGGATCCGGTGGATGCGGGCGATCCTAGACCGCGCCCGGGCTCAGACCGGCAGCGTCCGCGCCCGGCGCCGGCACCTGGTGCGCGCGCGCTTCGTCGCCTTCTTCTTGCACCTCGCCAGCGCGGCGGCCCGCTTCCCGGTCGCCTTTGGCGACGCCGCCGCTCCCGCCGCAGCGGGCATCGGCGCGGGTGGTGGTGGTTCGACGTCCAGGGTCAGCGCCCAGGCCTTGATCTCGAAGCCGAGAAAACCGGCGGCGTTGTCGTCGATCACGTAGAGGTTCCAGGCGCCGTCCGGGGAGGCGCCGTCGAAGAACGAGAGCGCGTTCAGATAGGGGGGCGCCGGGCCGCCTCCCGGGCTGAGGTCGTCGGGCTCCGGTTCCGACCCCAGGTAGTTGGAGGGCTTGAAGCTCACCTGCTGGCCGGGTCCGCACGGCCCGCCGTTTGGAACGAAGGTCGGGGCCGCGTCTTCGAATGTCCAGTCCTCGTCTTCCAGGTTGGCCGGGTATTCCCCGCAGGCATCCGACATCAGCATCACCTGTTGCCCGTTCGGCCCGGTGATGACCATGTCGATGTCATCGGGGCTGGAGGAGTCGAGATCGATCAGGGTCACGGTCGCCCTCGTGACCGTGCCCGAGAGGCCGGATACGACGATGCTCGACGGATATTTACCGGCCGGGCCGAAGTCCCCCGCGCCCCCGGAGGGAACGAGGTCGGCCATATTGAGGAAGGTGTGGGTTTCGGCCCGGGCGGAGGCAGGGACAAGCACGCCGATCAGCAGCGCCGCTGCGAGCGGAAGTGTTCTCATTTGATCCCGTCGAAGTCCCAGTCCTGTTTGATCGTGTATCCCGGGCCGGGGGATTCCGAGCTGGAGCCTTTGTAGTGGATCCCGTCGTCGCTGACCTGTGGGTTGGTGTAGAAGTCCATGTCGGGTTGGATTTCCACCGCTTTCCCGTTGTCTTTCGGTTCAACGCAGTTGGTGAGGGTTACCCCGGTGGGATCTTGGTTGCGAACGGTCGCTTCGATGTTGTATTCGTAGGGCGGTTCCAGACTCCCGGGTTTCACTTCAAGTACCGTCACGGCGTTGTTTTTCTCGATCGTGAATTTGTGTTGTCCCGTCCATTCGCAGCCGTCCCCCTGGCCCGATTTGCCCGAGAAGACCCCGGTGGCGGTGCCGGACGCGAGCAAGTAGGCGCCCGTGGCACCGCCCAGCCCGGGCACGGCCCGGTCGTAAGTCGCGTCGCCGTACCATTCGATGGTCGAGCCGCTGAGGGTTTCTATGACGATGAATTCTCCGGTGATGTGATTGATCAGGTCGGGTTCGGTCGGCTGGATCCAGTCTTTTTCGGCAACGCCCGCGGCGGAGACGACTTTGAGGGTGACTTCGATGAAGATTTCGTCGCCGACTTTTTTGACCGTGTAGTTGAATTTCGCCGGGTTGGAGTGCGCGGTCGTCGGGGTGAATGAGCCGTTCGCCTGTTTCAGGACCGTCCAGGTGCCTGAGTCGGGCTTCCCACCATCCGCAGATTTGACTTCCGCGTCAAATGTGTCTTTTTTGTCCTTTTTCAGCGGTTTCAGCGATTTTGTCTCCGGGGTGAATGACATCTGCGCGCACTTGTTCGGCGTCATCCAGTTTTTTTCCGCCGTTTCCAGCGCCTTGATCACTTTGTCGACCTCGGCGGCGAAGATTTTGTCGGCCTTCGGCTTCGATTCGAAGCTGAGGTCGAACTCGGCTTCGCGCAGTTCGTCGTTGCTGTCGTCGACGCCCGCGACCGAGGCCCTCGCTTCGACATCGGTGCCGGTCGGGTCGTAGTTGGCCCCTGGGTAGGTGACGCGGGCGTGGCCGTGGTAGTTGAAGTGGACCGAGACGCCGTTGTTCGACGAGTTCTCGCTGTACCGGTGGTCGATTTCGAAGTATTCGAGTTTCGCGTTGTCATCGACCTGGACCGGTGCGATCACCGTCCGGGATTTGAACCCGAAGCTCTGCCCGAAGACCTGCTCGCTCCCTTGGAAGACCTTCAGGTCCATGCTCATCAGGCTTTCGTCGGTGCCGTCCAGCCTGCCGTTCGCTTCCGGGCAGCTGGGCAGCTTCAGCCCGCCCTTGTCGCAGATCCTCAGGTCGAGTTCCACCCGCAGCCCCCCCGGCCCGCCCTCGATGCCGAGCTGGACCGATCCGTTCGAGAGGTCGACGCTGCCGCTGAGACCGCCCGACTTGAACTTGTCACCCTGCCCACGGGCGGCGGGGATCGGGGTGCATCCGCCCGAGGCGGTCGCGAGCGGCGACGCCAACGAGGATAGGGTGGACCTCTTCGCCGCTTTCAGGTGCTGGGCCAACGTCAGGCCTTTGCTGACCGCGCCTTCGAGTTTCTTCAGCCCGGCGGCGCCGAGCACACCGCGGGCCGAGGGAACCTTCTTGCCGTGGCGCTCGAGCCCCTTCAGGTCCATCCCCAGCGCGTGCTGCACCGCGGCCAGGTTCTGGTCGGCCGCCTTCGGCGGCGGCAGCGCCTTGCGCAGCGGCGTGCATCTCGCCCTGCCGTTGATCTTCACCGCGACCTTCCCGGCCTTGCACTTCTTCGGCTTGCCGCCGTGCCCCTTGGCGGCCGCGGTGGCGGTCACGGCAAGCAGCGGCACGAGGACGGCGAGCAGGGCGAGCGCGGGACCCATTGCCCGAAAGCCTTTGCGCATACGTCGAGCTTAGAGCGGGACGAGCCGCTGGTCTAGGCTTGATTCTGGATGCCCGAATGCACTCACCTCGACCAGGTCCGGGTCACCGAGCTGCCCGAGTCGGTCGAGGGCTGCGAGGAGTGCCTGAAGACCGGCGACAAGTGGCTGCACCTGCGGATCTGCCTCGAGTGCGGCAAGGTCGGCTGCTGCGACGACTCCCCCAACAAACACGCCAGCCGCCACGCCCGCGAGGACAGCCACCCGCTGATCCGCTCGCTCGAGCCGGAAGAAGACTGGTCGTGGTGCTTCATCGATGAGGTCGGGATGGTGATCCCCGAGGTCCGGGGCGAGACCCGGATCCCGCCGTCCCCGATGCTGAGCTGATGGCGATGACGGAGTTGCCGGTCCGGGTTCTCTCGAGCTCACAGCTCGAGACGCTCGCCGAGCACGGCGAGGAGCGGACCGCCGAGGTCGGCGAGAAGCTCTTCGAGCCCGGCGATCGCCTCTATCCCTTCGTCGCGATCCTCGAGGGCGAAATCGCGATCATCGACGCGGCCGGCCATGAGATCGTCCGCCATCCGCCGCACGGATTCCTCGGCGAGATGAACCTCCTCTCCGGCCAGACCGTGTTCCTGACCGCGGAGGTGACCAAACCGCTCCGCTACATAGCCGTCGATCGCGAAGTGCTGCGGAAGCTGCTCTTCGAGGACCCGGCGCTCTCCGAGCTGCTCCTCCCCGCCTTCGTCGAGCGCCGCGAATACCTGCAGGCGCGCGAGGGGGTCGGGATCCAGATCATCGGCCCCGCCGACTCGCCGCGGACGCGGGAGCTGGTCGACCACGCGCGCCAGCAGCGGCTGCCATTCAGCTGGACGACCGAGGACGAGGTGCTGGCGGAGCTCGACGAGTCGGAAATCCCGCTGGTCCGGATCCCGGGCAGCGGCGAGCTGAAGGCGCCGACCGCGGGCGAGCTCTCACGGTTCCTCGGGGTCGGCCTCGAGCTGGACGCGAGCGAGGAGGTCGACCTCCTGATCCTCGGTGGCGGGCCGGGCGGGCTTGGCGCGGCCGTATACGGGGCATCGGAGGGCCTCGAGACGCTGCTCATCGAGGGGACCGTGCTCGGCGGTCAGGCCGGGACCTCGCGGCGGATCGAGAACTACCTCGGGTTCCCGGCCGGGATCAGCGGCAGCGAGCTGACCAGTCGCGCGGTCACGCAGGCGCGCAAGTTCGGGGCGCGGACGGCGACTCCCTACCGAGCCAAGTGGCTGGAGCCGGTCGGCGATCGGCACGTGGTGACACTCGAGGAGGGCAACGAGATCGCGGCCCGCGCGGTCTTGCTCTCGACCGGCGCCGAATACCGGCGGCTGCCCGTGGCCGGGCTTGCCGACTACGAGGGGATCAGCGTCTTCTACGCGGCGGGCCCGCCCGAGGCGCACCTATGCGGCGGCCAGCGGGTCGGTGTCGTCGGCGGCGGCAACTCGGCCGCCCAGGCCGCGATCTGGCTGGCGCGCGGCGGCGCCCTGGTGACGCTCCTGCACCGCAGAGCGGACCTCGGCGAGACGATGTCGAACTACCTGATCTCCGACCTCGACAGATACGGGGTTGCGGTTCGAGACCGCAGCGAAGTCGAGGTCCTCCACGGCGACGACGGCCACCTCGACGGGGTGACCCTCACCGACGGGGCCGAGGTCCCACTCAACTTCCTCTTCCTCTTCCTCGGCGCGGCGCCGTGCACCGAGTGGCTCGGCGAGTGCATCGCCCGCGACGAGAAGGGCTTCGTCCTCACCGGGGCCGAGGCCAGGGCCGACGGGCTGCTCGAGACGAGCACACCGGGGATCTACGCGGCCGGCGACGTCCGCGCCGGCTCGATCAAGCGCTGCGCTACCGCGGTCGGTGAGGGCGCCGCCGTCGTGCGGTTCGTCCACGAGCACCTGGCCTAGGCCTGGACCTCCCGCGACTCGAGATGGGTCGCGACCTTGCGCTTGACGCGCTGGAGGGCGTTGTCGACGGTCTTGGTGTCGCACTCGAGCCGCTCGGCGGTCATCTCGTAGGAGTGGCCATCGAGGTAGAGCGAGAGGACGCTGCTCTCGAGGTCGGAAAGCACGCCGCCGGCGCCCGAGAGACAGGAGACGAGGCTCTCGAGCTCTTCGGAGGCGATCACCTGGTTGACGGGATCGGCGACCGTGGGGCCGGGCAGGATCTCGTCGAGGGTGGTGTCGGAGTCGCCGGCCGCGGCCGGAGTCTGGGAGAACGAGACGTACTGGTTGAGGGGCGTGTGCTTGTTGCGGGTCGCGGTCTTGACCGCGGTGATGATCTGACGGGTGATGCAGAGCTCGGCGAACGAGCGGAAGCTCGACTCGCGGTCGCTGCGGTAGTCGCGAACGGCCTTGTAGAGGCCCAGCAGGCCTTCCTGGATCAGGTCGTCGCTCTCACCGCCCAGCAGAAAGTAGGACGAGGCCTTGAGCCGGACGAAGCCGCGGTAGCGGCGGACGATCGCGTCGTAGGCATCGGTGCGTCCGTCCTTTGCGAGCGCGACCAGATAGTGATCATCAAGCTCAGGTTGAGGGTTAGTTTCCTGCCGTAGTGAACCGTTGAGGCGTCCGCGGGGGAGCCGCAATTCCTGCGTAGGCGACGAAAGAGCCACAGTTCCTTCTCCTTTGAGATGAAGGGACGTGGCGCCGGTACCTCCCCTGAGGCGCCCCTATTGACTGGGAAGAATCTCAGACTCAACCTGAGGTTCACCCCTATTGGCGCGGTAGTTTTACCGCAGAGCGGAGTTCTGTCAACCCCAAATTGCGATTTTTTGCAAACGCCGTTGCAGGTGCTACCGGCGCTGGCGGACCGCCTCGACCAGCAATGCGGTCGCCGCGGCGGAGACATTGAGCGACTCGACCCGGCCGCGACGGGGCAGCGCGACGAGTCCGTCGCAGGCGTCGGCGACCCGCGGGCGGATCCCCTTCCCCTCGCCGCCGAGCACGATCACCGTCGGCCCCGAGAGGTCGATCCCCCAGGGCGGATCGTCGGCATCGGCGTCTGCGCCCCAGATCCAGTAGCCGGCCTTCTTGGCCTCGGCCAGCCAGTCGGCGAGGTTGCGGACCCGGGCCACAGCGAGGTGCTCGACCGCTCCCGCCGAGGCCTTGCAGACGACCGCCGAGACCTCGGCCGCCCGGCGTTCGGGGATGACGACACCGGCGGCGCCGGCGAACTCGGCCGAGCGGCAGACGGCGCCGAGGTTGCGCGGGTCCTGGACCTGGTCGAGCGCGACCAGGAGAGAGTCTTCCTCGCGGAGGACGGCGCTGCCGTCGAGGTAGGGGTAGGGATCGACCTCGGCGACGATGCCCTGATGGTCGGGGGAGCCGCAGAGCCGCTCGAGCTCCTCGGGGGAGGTCTCCGGCGCGCGCCAGACCCGCCGCACCGCACGCCGGCCGCGCTCGGCCTCCTCGACCGGGCGGCGACCGTAGATGAACTGGCCGCCGTCCCCCACGCTCAGCCCCTCGGCACGAGCCGGGCGCCCTCGGCCGAGTCGCGGACCTCCCAGCCGAGCTCGGCGAGGCGGGCGCGGATCTCGTCGGCGCGCTCGAACTCCCTCGCCGCCCGCGCTTCCTCGCGTTCGTCGAGCAGCTGCTCGGCTTCCTCGCCGGCCCCGCCCTCCGGCTCGGCCAGCGTCTCGAGCCCCACGAGCTCGAGCATCTCTCGGACGGCTTCGGGCGCGCCGGGGGTCGGCTGCCGATTTGCCTCTCCGACCAGCTCGAAGACCTCGGCCATCGCCATCGAGGTGTTGAAGTCGTCCGCCAGTGCATCGCGGAAGGCCTCCAACCGCCTCGCGGGTGGGGAGTCGGGGGAGGCCCCTCCGGAGCAACAGCGGGGAGGCTCCGTCGGGGCCTCCCCCGACTCCTCCCCATATGTGCGCTGTCGGAAGAAATTCCGCAACCGCTCGACTCGGGCGACGGCCTCATCCATCTGAGCGGGACTGAAGGCGAGTGGCTGCCGGTAGTGCCCGGAGATCAGATAGGCGACGACCGCCTCGCGCCCGTAGCGGTCGAGCGCCTCGGAGAGCTGGAAGATGTTGCCCTCCGACTTCGACATCTTCTCGGCGTCGGTCTCGATCATCCCGTTGTGCATCCAGACCTGGGCGAAGGGCCGCCCCGCGCCCTCGGATTGGGCGATCTCGTTCTCGTGGTGGGGGAAGACGAGGTCCGAGCCGCCGCCGTGGATCGCAAACGAGGGGCCGAGCTCGGCCTCGGCCATGGCCGAGCACTCGACGTGCCAGCCGGGCCGCCCCGGGCCCCAGGGCGAGTTCCACCTCGTGTCCTCCCCCTCCTTGTGGGCCTTCCAGAGGGCGAAGTCGAGCGGGTCCTCCTTGAGCGAGGCCGAGCCGGCCTCCTCGCCCTGGTCCATGTCCTCGGTGCGGCGGTTGGAGAGCTTGCCGTAGTGGGCGAAGCTGCGGACCTTGAAGTAGACGTCGCCGCCCGACTCGTAGGCGTGGCCGGTGTCGATCAGCTCGGCGATCAGCTGCAGGATCTCCCCGATCGTCTCGGTGGCGAGCGGCTCGGCGTCGGGCCGGCCGAGCCCGAGCCGGTCGGTGTCTTCGAAGTAGGCCTTCGTCATCTGCGCGGCGAAGGCGGCCGAGGGCTCGCCCGCCTCGCGCGCGGCGTCGTAGATCTTGTCGTTGATGTCGGTGACGTTGACGACCAGCCGCGCCCGGTAGCCCTCGGCGCGCAGGAATCGCGCCAGCAGCGAGAAGACGACGAACGGGCGCGCGTTGCCGATGTGGATCCGGCTGTAGACGGTCGGCCCGCAGGCGTAGATCCCGACCTCGGCCCCCGGGTCGAGAGTCGCCGGCTCGCCGCTCAACGTGTCCCTGATCCGCACCTCGCGCATGGCGGCATGCTAGTTAGCGAGGTGGGACCCCGGCTGAATCCGTCAGTTCTCGGCGATCAGCTCGGGCGGGATCTCGGTCGCCGTCGGGTCCTCGATTCGCACCTCGACCGCGCGCAGCTGATGCCCCGGGTATGCGCCGAGCGCAATCGGATCGCATACCGCCGTTGTCGAAAACCGCCGCGGCAGCGAGGTCGGGCAGGGCCGGTTGCGTTTCAGGTGCTTCCGGGCCTCAGCCGGATGCCGCTGGAAGAGGATCGGGAAGACGTCGCCGTGCACCAATCCCGCCTCCGCCCGGAACAGCTCTCCCCCCGCCTGGCGCTCGAAGGCGTCCGGCGATTTGGTGATACAGAGAAGGAAGCCGGCCTTCGCGCCGGCCTTGAGGAGGCAGCAGACCTTCGCCACGTCGAAGAGCTGATGCCCGACGTCCCAGACCTTGAGCTCGGCCACCAGCTCGAGGCCGCCATCTTCCACCACTGCCAGGTCGACCTCCGTCGTCGGCCGGTTCCAGTCGGCTATCGGCGCCCGATGGCGAAGTCTCACCTCGCCGCCCCTCCCTGAGTCGGCAAGCGCCCCGGTGAGCGTCTCGCGCAGTGCCGGCCCGAATTCCTCGTCCTCGACCTTGAGACCTTCGGCCGCGGCTCCGAACACTTCGGCGGCTGTGCGCTCGTTGCTTTCCGGGCCCAAGGCCGAACCGTACCTGCCGGGGGCGAGCAGGTGCGTAGCCTCCGGGTCACCATGTGCACGCTGGTCATCTCCTTCGAGCCCGAGGCGCCGTGGCGGGTGCTTCTCGCCTCGACCCGCGACGAGTTCCGGGGCCGGGCCTGGGAGCCTCCGGCCGAACGCTGGCCCGAGGATTACCCGGGTTTGATCGGCGGCATCGACCTCGAGTCCGGCGGCACCTGGCTGGCGGCGAACCCCGGCGCGCGCCGAGTCGGGGTGATCCTCAACCGGATCGAGCCGACCGGGCTGACCGACGCCGACGCCCGCAGCCGCGGGCCGCTGACGCTGCTCGCCGCCGCCGAGGGCGCCGATGCCCTCGCCGGCGAGGACCTGAGCATGGTGCGCCCCTTCAACCTCGTCCTCGCCGAACCGGGAGGGGTGATCTGGTGGCGCTACGACGGCACCGGCCTGACCAGCCACGAGGTCCCGCCCGGCCTCCACATCCTCACCGCCGCCGACCTCGACGACATGAGCAACCCGCGCCAGCGCTACTGGCTGCCGGAGTTCGAGGCGGCCTCGCCGCCGACCCCGCCTGAGGACTGGGGCGGCTGGCCCGATCTGCTCGCCGATGTCGACCGACCCTACGACGACCCGCGGGCGTTGAATGTCCGCCACGGCGGCGCCGGCGGCATCTTCGGCACGGTCTCCGCGGCGCTCCTCGCGCTGGGCGACGAGCGACTGATGTTCGAATTCTGCCCCGGGGCGCCGGACCGGGCCGTGTGGGAGTCGGTGCTCTAGGACGGTCTTCGCTTCGGCGCCAGGACGGTGAACCTGACGACGGCGGGGACGCCGGTGGCGCCGGACGGGGCGACGGCGTAGACGCTGAGGCGATGCCTGCCGACGGCGAGGCCGGAGAGCGTGGTCGGCGAGGGGCAGCGCCGGTAGGTGGCCTGGCCATCGACCTTGCAGAAGAAGGTCGAGCCGGGGACATCGGCGCTGAAGGTGAAGACGGCCCGGCGTCTGCGGGTCCGGCGCGGCGGGTGCTTTCCGATCGTGACCACCGGGATCACCCGCTCCTTCGGGGCGGGCGGCGGCGCGGGTGGCGTGCCCACCCTCACGGTCGACTCCTGCTGAAGCGGCGCCGAGCCCGACAGCTCGGGTTCGGCCGATTTTACGGTGGCCGTGATCGTCGACGTGCCGACGGTCGTCGAAGACGTGACCCTGGCGCTGTAGGTGCCGTCCTCGTTGTCGGTCACCGGGCCGATCCCCTGGCCGCCGTCGCTCGAGGTGATCTCGACCTCTTCCCCCGGAACCGGGATGCCGTCCTTGTCGCTCACCAGGGCGGTCACCGTCGTCGACGAGCTTCCGTTGGCCACCAGCAGCGGTGGCTTCAGCCCCACCTGCACCTTTGTCGGCGCACCCGGGCAGGGGGTGGCGCCAGGGCCGGTGTCGAGGTTCAGGGGCTGGGTCAGGACGACTTCGGATTGCGGCGAGCTCCACGGGACCAGGGTGCTCGTCGCCGTGTGGGCCCCGCACCTGACGGCGGTGCGGAGGACGCTCGAGCTCTCCGGGATCTTCAGGTCGATCGCGGCGACCGGGAACTCGGGCAGCGCAATGCTCGCCACCAGCGCGCCCGATACCGGGTCGGGCGCCAGCAGCAGTTCGAGCTTGACGTTGATCGCGAAGCCGGTCGGCAGGAGGTAGACGCGGACACCGCCGCCGGGCGCAGGGCCGCCGAAATAGGCCGAGCCGGCGACTCCCGGGACCGCCACCCGGGTGTGGGCGCCGCCGATCGCGGGGCCGGCGGCGCGCAACGGATTCGGCCCGCCCATTCCCTCCGGAACCAGCGGCGTCCTGAACCTCACGTTCCCGATCTTGGTCGCGACAGGGCAGGCGGCAGGCACTTCGGTGCCGATGCCCGCCTGCGCCGCGGTGCAGACGGCACGGGCGTCGACCGCGGCCTGATCCAGTCGCAGCGCCCCGCCAAAGTCGATCGAGGCGGACCTGGCGCTCGACGGAGTCGGCGTCGCGATGCTCGGTTCCTGCGGCATCGTCAGCTCGAGGTCGAGGAAAGTCGAGGTCCGCGAGCTCGCGCTCGCCTCCAACGCACTCGATGGGGAGAACCCGAGGAACTGGCACCCGGTCGCCCCGGTCAGGGTCGCGCTCGCGCTCGTCAGGACTTCGGGGTCCTGGTAGGTCTGCAGGGAGAGCGTCAGCGGCAGAGGCTGGCGGCCGCAGGCCCGCGGGTACCCCGTCAGCGGGGTCAAGGGCGCGCTCGAGGCCGTCGGTTCGGTGTTGCAGTCGGCGCCGACTTCGCCGGGACAGCCTTCGGAGCCCTGCGGGAACCTGGCCCCGTCGTGGACGGGATCGGAGGGGGCTCCCCACAAAGTCAGATCGAGGCGCCTCAGCGGGGCGGCGGCCGGCAGGTTCGGCAGCTCGACCCGCAGGCCGTAGTCACCGCCGGCGCGGACGCCGACGAGCAGCGACTGGGTGAAGGCGAGGGTCGGGATCGTGAAGGCGAGGCGACCATAGGCGTCACCGCCGGCGGGCGTCACCGCGTAGATCGGCGCCGTCCCGAACAGGAAGCTCGGAAAGCCTGCGCGACGCGTGGTCGCGAGGCCGACCTGCGATGAGGGCGGGCATTCGACGGTCGCGAGGTCGGCCAGCGAGCACTGCGGTACCGAGTTGAGGTACGCAACCAGCCCCGGCGGCAGTTCGATCGTCAGCGCTTTCGCGGTCTCGGACTGGTTCGCGATCGTGATCGACGCCCCGAGGTCGGGGTGGCCCCCGGCCTGGCTGGCCGACGCGGTCGCCGCGAACCCTTCGATCTGGCCGGCGGCCGTGGCGGTACCGGCCTGCGCCGCGGCGATGCCGAGGCAGAGGATCCCGATCGTGATCGCGTTTCGGATAAGTCGAGAAAACACGTCTATCCCAACACCTCGGGGACAGGAGGGATGCTAGACGCGGTGGCGCCGGGTGGCTAGAAGGTGCGGTACCCGGGGCCTGCCTGGGACTCGACCGCGCGTGACCAGGTCGGAGCGGTCTCGTCGGCGGCGGCGAGGGCCTCGCGGCGGGCGCGCTTGGCGCTGGCCTTGATCTCCTCCTCGGCCGCCTCGCGGACCCGGGCCTCACGCTGGTCGGCCTGGATGCGGATCCGCTCCGACTCGGCCTCGAGCTGCTCCTCGGCGCGTTTGCGGGCGTGCTCGGTCGCTTTGCCTTCGACCTTCTCGACCAGCTTGCGGACCCGGTCCTCGGACTCCCTGCGGATCTCCTCGGTGCCCTTCATCACCCGCTGCTCGATTTCGGCCTCAAGCCGGACCGCGGTCTCGCGGTCCTCCTTCGCCTCCGCCTCGGCGTCGGCGGCGCGCTGCTCGGCGGCGGCGACACGGCGGTCGGCGTCGGCCTGGTTGGCCGCAATCACCTCACGCACCCGTTTGGAGGCCTCGGCTTCGGTCCTCCTGATCGCCGCCTCGACCGCCTCCTCGGTGTGGCCCTTGGCGGTGGCCAGTCGCTCTTCGGCGCTCTTCTTCGCGCTCTCGAAAGCCTTCTCGGCCTTGTCGCGGGCGTCTTCGGCGCGGGTGGCGCGAGCCTCCGCCTCGCGCCGGCTCGCGCGTTCCGCGGTAATCCGACCGCGTCCCTCCTCCCCGAGCTTGTGCAGCGTCTCCTTCGCCCGGCGCCTCAGCTCGGCGCTCTCCTCCTGCGCCCTTGCCCCGCTCGCGGCGAGCTCCTTCTCGGTGTCGGCGACCCGCTCCTCGCTGGCCCGCACCCACGTCAGAGCCTGCTCGGCGATGCCTCGAATCTCGGCCGTCGTCTCCTCGACCGCGCCAAGCTGAACGGTGGGCTCACCCATCGACGCAACTTACTACGCACCTTGGCGCGCCCGCCACTGGTCCAACCGCCAAAAAGTCCGCAAAATGCGGGGACCTTCGAGGACCGTTGTTACCATCGCCGGCGATGAAGGCGACGAGGCGCTCAGCATTGGCCCTCGTGGCGTTGGGGCTCCTCGCGTTCGCATCCCCCGCCGCGGCGGCAGACCGGATCTATTTCGGCGGAAACTCGAGCGTTTCCTACGCCAATCTCGACGGCAGCGGCGGCGCGACCCTGGACACGAGTGGGGCGACGACGGCGGAGGTCAGGGGGATCGCCATCGATCCCGCCGCCGGGAAGATCTACTGGGCCGGCAGCTCGGGCGCCGGATCGCGGATCTCGGTCGCAAATATTGAAGGGGGCGGCGCCAAAGACCTTCAGATCGAAGGGGTCACCCTCAAATCCCCTCGGGGAATCGCGATCGATTCCGCGGCCGGCCGCCTCTATTGGGCCAACTACCAGGGCGCGCCGGGTGAGGGAATCGCCTTCTTCGACCTCGACGGCAGTGACAGGGGCTATCTGGACACCACCGGGGCGACCGTCGCCAACCCGAAAGCGGTCGCGCTCGACCTGACGGCACGGAGGATCTACTGGTCGAATGAGAACGGGAAGATCTCCTACGCGAGCCTCAACGGCAGCGGTGGAGAGGACGTCACGACCACCGGAGCCACCTCGGGCGTCACCGCCTCCGGCGTCGCGATCGATCCCGGGGCGAACCGAATCCACTGGGCCTCCAACAAGGGCGCCATCCCCTACGAAGCCTTCATCTCGAGTGCGGGACTGGGCGGTGGCGGCGGTGCCGACCTCGCGACCACGGTCGACGACGGGTCGTTCCCGTGGGGGGTCGCGATCGACCCCTCGGCGGGACGGATCTACTGGGCGAACACCGGAGCCTTCGGGTCGTTCCCGCCGTCTATTCAATCCGCACCGCTCGCGGGCGGCAGCGCACCCAAACTCAACCTCACCGGCGCCAAAACCTTCGGCGCCAACAACCCGGCCCTGCTCAAGGCGCCGGTCGGCACCGAAGCGCCGGAGCTGACCGCGGGGATCGCCGCCCGGCCCCGATTCCTGATCTGCGACAAAGGCAAATGGGCCGGCGACCGGCCCGAGGCGCAGCTGTACCGGGCCCCGCACAGCGTCTCCTACCAGTGGGTGGAGGATGGCCAGCCGGTTGCCGGCGCGACCCGCTCCGACATCGGCGTTGACGGGAGGCCCGGCGGCGACTATGCCTGCCAGGTCACCGCCACCAACGCCGCCGGCTCGACGACCCAGATGAGCAGGGTGCAATTCGTCTGCTGCCCGGTCACCCCGAAGGCGAAGGCGGCCCGGGTGGCGTTGGTCAAAGGCGGCAGGGCGCAGCTCAAGCTGACCTGCCCCGCGGGAGTCGAACCGTGTGCCGGCCGGCTGCACCTCGAATCGTCCCGGCCTCCGCGCAGGACCGCCAGGTCCTCCGCCCGCAGGGGCCCGAAGATCCCGAACCTGCCCGTCATCTACGGAGAACGGTCGATCTCGATTCCCGGGGGCGACCAGCAGGTCGTCAAGGTCAAGCTCAATCGCCGGGCCAAATCGCAGCTGCGGAAGTCGAAACGCCACCGGCTCAGGGCACTCCTCGACGGCAGGGCGGTCGTATCCCGAACGGTGCTGTTGAAGCTGGCGCCGAAGCCCAGGCGAGGGCAGTGACGATGACGTGGCGCTCGCTCGTAGCGGCGCTGGCGGTTTCCGGCGGGCTGCTCGTTGCCCCGGCCGCAGCGCCCGCCGCCGACGCGGTCTACTGGACGAACACCGAAGGCGAGCCGATCTCCTTCTCCAACCTCGACGGCAGCAAAGCCGGCAATCTCGCTCTGTCCGGTGTGATCAGCTCGATGCCCGCCGGCCTCGCGCTCGACCCGGCCGACGGCAAACTCTTCTTCACCAACGTCGGCACCGAGAGCATCCAGTGGGCCTACCTCGACGGCAGCGGCGGCGGCCAGTTCAACACCGCCCCGGTGAGCCTGGGCGAGCCGGTCGGGATCGCGATCGACCGGGCCGCCGGCAGGGTCTACTGGAGCGACCCGATCGGCAATCGGATCGCCTACGCGAACCTGGATGGCAGTGGCGGCGGGGCGCTCCTCAACACCGCCGGGGCGACGATCGAAGAGCCGGCCCGAATCGCCATCGACCCCGCGGCGGGGCGCGTCTACTGGGTGAACTCCGCCCTCGGGTTGCCGAAGGTCTCCTACGCGAACCTCGATGGCAGTGGCGGGGGCGACATCTCGAAATCACCGGGCCCCACTAACGGGACGGGGGTCGCGCTGGACCCCGCCTCGGGCCGGGTCTTCTGGAGCGCCACCGACGGCACGATCGAATCCTCGGCGCTCGACGGCAGCGGCGCCACCAAACTCAACCTCATCGGAGCGGCGACCCCGGAATCGATCCGCTCCGTCGCGATCGACCTGCAGACCAGCAGGGTCTTCTGGGCCAGTCAGCAGGCCGAAGCGGCGATCTCATTCGTCAACATCAGCGGCGGCGGGGGCGGCGACACGCCGACCGCGGGCGCGAACCTCAACAACCCCGGCAGCGTCGCGATCCTGCGCGCGCCGGCGGCAACGTCGCCGCCCACGATCTCGAGCCCCCGTTTGATGGCAAGGACCCTGAGCTGCTCGCAGGGCGGCTGGGCCGGCGACGCTCCGGCCTCGCTCTTCTACCGGGCGCCGCAAACGTTCGTCTACCAGTGGCTGCGGGACGGCGCCCCGATCGCCGGCGAGACCGGGTCGGCGCTGAGGCCGACCAGGGCCGGCTCCTACTCCTGCCTGGTGACGGCGACGAACTTCGCCGGCTCGACCACCCAGACGAGCGGTTCGGTGAGCGTCGGGCCGGAGAACGCCGTCGCGGGTCGGATCGCAATCGTCAAAGACGGGAAGGCGCGGCTGAAGCTGCGCTGCCCGGGCTTCGAGCGCTGCCGGGGAACCGTCAGCCTGATCGCCTACCTCCGCCACCGAGGCGCGGGGAGGGGGAAGGCGATGAGATACAGCACCTCGGCGAAGTTCTCGATCGGGGCCGGGAAGAAGCGCGTCGTTCCCGTCAAGCTGCTGGAGGGAGCGAGGTCATTGCTCGATAGTGCCCACCGCCTCAGGTCCACCCTTATCGGGACCGGGGTCGAGAGCCGAACGATGCTGCTGAAGCCGGCGCCGAAGCGCAAGCGCGCCGCTAGCCCGACTGCGAGGGCTGGCGCTCGTGCAGTTCGCGCTTGAGGATCTTGCCCGTCGCGTTGCGCGGCAGCTCGGCAAGAAACTCGAACTCCCGCGGCGCCTTGAATGCGGCGAGGTGGGCCTTGACGTAATTCTTCAGGTCCTCCGCGGAGACCTCGGCGTGCTCGAGGAGGACGACGAAGGCCTTCAGCCGCTGCCCGAACTCCTCGTCCTCGACGCCGATCACCGCCACCTCGACGACGCTCTGGTGGTCGGCGAGCAGGTCCTCGACCTCGCGCGGGAAGACGTTCTCGCCGCCGGAGACGATCATCTCGTCGTCGCGGCCGTCGATGAAGAGCCGCCCGTCGCTGTCGAAGTGGCCGACGTCGCCGCTGCTGAGCAGGCCGTCGATCACCTCCTTGCCGCCACCGCCGGTGTAGCCCTCGAACGACATCTCGCTGCCGACGAAGATCCTCCCGACCTCGCCGCGCGGGACCTCCCTGCCGTCCTCGTCGAAGAGCTTGACGACGGTGCCGCGCGGGGGCCGGCCGGCGGTGCCGGGGGCCGCCCGCAGGTCCTCCGGCGTCGCGACCGTCGCCATCGCGACCTCGGTCGACCCGTAGAGGTTGTAGATGCTGTCGCCGAAGCGGTCCATCCATTCCAGGGCAAGATCGCCCGGAAGCGCCGAGCCCGAGAGCGCGGTGATCCGCAGCGAGGAGAGGTCGTAGGAGCGCAGCGTCTCGTCCGGCAGCTGCAGGATCCGCTGGATCATGACCGGCACCACTGCGAGGACCTGGGCGCGGTGCTCCTGAATTGCCTGCAGCGTCCCCTCGGGGTCGAATCGCCGCCGCAGGACGAGGGTCGAGCAGGTTGGCAGGGCAATCGCGAAGTGGAAGAAGCCCCAGGAGTGGAAGAGCGGCGCCGCGACCATCATCGTCTCGCGGCTGCGATAGGGGATCTTGTCGATCATCGCGGCGACCGTGTGGAGGCCCTCGGGATTGCTGCGCTGGGCGCCCTTCGGGGTTCCGGTCGTCCCCGAGGTGAGGATCACGAAACGGGGATGATCGGGGGGAGGCTTGAGGTCGGAGTCGTCGTTGGCGGCGATCAGGGTGTCGAGCGTCGGCTCCTCGGTCTCGCCGTCGGCCCAGGCGACCACCCGCTCAACGCTGTCGTCGACCCCCTCGAGCAGGCCGGCGAACTCCTCGTCATAGACGAGCACCTTCGGCTTCTCCCGGCGGGTCACCTCGGCCAGCTGCGGGCCGGCGAACATCGTGTTCAGGTACAGGGCGCTGGCGCCGATCTTGGCGGCGGCGGCCGTGATCTCGATGAAGCCGCGGTGGTTGCGGCACATCACCCCGATCCCGTCGCCGTAGCCGATGCCCATCCGCTCGAGGGCGTGGGCGAGGGCGTTGCTGCGGCGGTGGAGCTGCTCGAAGGTGAGCGACCCGCGCTCGTCGATGATCGCGGTCTCGTGCGGGTAGTGGATCGCGGCGATCGCGACGCCGGTCGCCGGCGAGGGGCCCCAGCGCAGGAAGGTGTAGCCGATCTTGGCGGCGACGTCGGGGCGCATCAGGCCGAGGATGTCCGCTTCGTGCGCCACCTTCGCGACGAAGGCTTTGTCGGCGACGGTCTTGCGGACGCTCGACCCTATTGAGCTGAGACTTCCCATCCGAAAACGAAGACTATTCGCTCCCCACCGAAGCGACCGCTATGCAGGCGATTCCCTCGCCACGGCCGATCCAGCCCATCCCCTCGTTGGTCGTCGCCTTGACGCTGACCCGGGCCGACGTCGCCTCGGCGAGGATCCGCTCCATCTCCGCCCGCAGCGGGCCGAGCCGCGGCTCCTCGCAGATCACAGTTGCATCGATGTTCTCGATCCGGCCGCTGATCATGCCGACCACGGTCCGCAGCATGTCGATCGAGTCGGCGTCGCGCCAGCGCTCGTCGTCGTCGGGGAAGATCGTGCCGATATCGCCGAGGCCGCCGGCCCCGAGCAGGGCGTCGATCACGGCATGGGTGAGGACGTCGGCGTCGGAGTGACCTTCGAGCCCGAGATGGTGCTCGACCTCGACGCCGCCGAGGATCAGCGGCCGGCCCTCGGCGAAGCGGTGGCTGTCATAGCCGATCCCCACGGCGCTCATCCGACCGGCTCCAGTCGCCGCCGGCGATGCTCGAAGACGCAGATCTCCCCCACCCCGAGGCCGTCGAGGAACTCCGCCGCGCGGTCGTACCCGAACCCGACCTGCTCGGGCAGGTGGGCATCGGAGGAGAGTGCGAAGGCGGCGCCGGCCTCGACGCACATCTCGGCGAATGCGGGCGACGGGTAGAGCTCGCCGACCGGCTTGCGCAGGCCCGCGGTCGAGACCTCGACCGCGACACCGGTCTCGGCGATCGCCTCGACGGCGGGCTCGTAGTAGGCGCGGGGGTCGGTGTCGGGCAGCGGCCGCCCCCCGCCCCAGACCTTCACCAAGTCAGGGTGGGCGAGGATGTCGAACAACCCCGAGCGGGCGGCCTCGGCGAGTGCCTCGAAGTAGCGGGCCCAGACCCGATCGGGGTCGCCGTTCCCCTCCCAGATGTCGAACCCCTCGTGGTCGACGGCATCGTCGCCGATGAAGTGGACCGAGCCGACGACGTAGTCGAAGTCGCGCGCCTCGAGCAGGTTGGCGGTGCGGTCCTCGGCGCCGGGGACGAAGTCCATCTCGATCCCGAGCCGCAGCTCGGTGCCGCGGACGAACTCGCAGTAGGCGTCGATGTCGTCGACAGCCTGTTCGCGCCAGAACGGGTGGTCCCAGAGCTCGAGCGACTGGGTGAAGCGGTGGATGTGCTCGGAGACGCCGAGCTCCTCGATCCCGGCCTCGTCCGCGGCCTCGAGGTAGCGGTCGACGTTCTCCGTAGTGAAGTAGCGCTCCGCGGTCGTCCCGTCCTCGTCGGGGCGGAGGTGGAGGTGGTAGTCGGTTAGCACGCTGTGAGCCTAGGTGACGCCGGGCGCGGATACGCTGCGGCTCATGGTCCACCTGCGGATCGTCGTCGGGCACGATCTGGTGCAGAGGGTCCTGAGGCTGCTCGAAACCTCTGCCTCGACCTGCAACCTGATCCTGCTCGAGGGAGCGGCGCGGAAGCCCGCCGGCGACCTCGTCCTCTGCGACATTGCCCGCGAGGACGCGAGCGTGATGATCGAGGACCTGAAGGAGATCGGGGTGACCCGGCAGGGCTCGGTCTCGATCGATGAGATCGACTCGCAGGTCTCCGACGCGGCACGGCGGGCCGAAAGAGTCAGCCAGGGGGGCGCCGTCGGACGCGGTGATCTGGGAGGAGGTGGAGGCTCGCACCTCCGAGAGCACCGAGCTCTCCGGCACCTTCATCGCCTTTCTCACCCTGGCGTGCCTGATCGCCTCGGTCGGGATCTTCGTCGGCTCGCCGATCCTGATCGTCGGCGCGATGATCGTCGGGCCTGAGTTCGGGCCGCTGGCGGGGCTCTGCGTCGCTGTGATCGAGCGGCGCCCGAGGGTCGCGATGCGATCGCTGAGCGCGCTCGCCGTCGGCTTCCCGATCGGGATCACGGCCGCCTTCCTCTTCACCCTGTTCTGCGTCGGGATCGGGATCGTCGACTCCGGCTTCCACAGCAGCGAAAACGAACTGGTCAGGTTCATCGTCAAGCCGGAAGAGTTCTCGCTGATCGTCGCCCTGTTCGCGGGCGCGGCGGGGATGCTGTCCCTGACCTCGACCAAGTCGGGGGCGCTGATCGGGGTTCTCGTCTCGGTGACGACGATTCCGGCTGCCGCCAACATCGGCGTCTCGGCGGCCCTGGCCAACTGGTCGGACTGGCGCGGGGCGATGCTCCAGCTCTCGATCAACCTGGTCGCGATCGTTTTCGCGGGGGTGCTGACCCTCTGGCTCGAGCGGACCCTCTACGAGCGCCGCCGAAATCGTCATCTCTCCGACCGCTCGCGAGCGCATGCCGGGCTCGCGTCCGAGGACCAGCGATCCCGGTACCGCCGCCGCCTCGACCGCCACCGGGGGCAATCGAACCGTGCCTGACCGCCTGTCGCGACCCGCGCAGCTGGCGATCCTCGCCGCGGCCTTCGCCCTCGGCGTCGGCCTGGCGACGATCCTCGGCGCCGTCAACCTCGGCGTCGCCCTCGGGGTCGGCCAGCTCTGCTTCGCCGCCGCCCTGGTCTGGCTACTGCTGCGCTGAGCGTTCGGCGAGGAGCAGCTCGGCGAACCGGAGGTCGAGCGGCGTCGTCACCTTGACGTTCTCGGCCGGCGCGGGGTGGATCAGCACTCGCCCCCCGGCCGCCTCGACCAGCATCGCCTCGTCGGTCGCAGCGGCGACCGCCTCCGAGGCGCCCTCCAGCGCCCTGCGCAGCGCCTCGACCCGAAACACCTGCGGCGTCTGCGCCGCCCAGAGATCTGCTCGATCGACGGTCTCCTCGATGACGAAACCTGCATTTACGACGCTATGCGGGGGAAATGCAGGTCTCGTCTCTTCGCCGGCCCGCTTGATCGTGTCGGTCACCGAGGCGGCGGCGATCGCGCCGTCGGCGCCCTCGTCGGCGAGGAGGGTCGCGATCAGGTCCTCGACGAGCTCCGGGGTCACGAGCGGCCGCGCCGCGTCATGGATCGCGACAATCGCTGTGCCGACAGCGGCGAGCGCATTGCGGACCGATTCGGCCCGGGTCTCACCGCCATCGACGACGCCGAGGTCATGGCCGCCCAGGTTGTGGATGTGGCCGGGGGGACAGGCGACGACAATCGAGCGCACCGAGGGTGCCCTGCGCATAGCTTCGATCGACCACTCGACCATCGGCCTTCCCGCGACCTCGACGAAGGCCTTCGGGCCGCCGGCTCCCAGTCTTCGACCGGAGCCGGCGGCGGCGATGACCGCTGTTGCTGCGCCTTTAGGCAGTGGCGGCGAAGCGCCCCTCCAGGAGGCCGTCGAGGTACTCCTCGGCGCCCTCCTCGTCCTTGTCGAGCGCGTACATGAACTCCGACGCGAGGATCTTCTTGGCCCGCGTGTACATCTGCTTCTCGCCGGTCGAGAGGCCCTTTTCCATCTCCCTGATCGCCAGGTTCCTGACGACCTCGGCCAGCTCGAACACGTCGCCGGTCTTGATCTTCTCGCGGTTGTACTTGAAGCGCCGATTCCAGTTCTTCGGCATCTCCGAGACGTCGTCGGTGAGGACGTCGGTGACCTTTTTGATTTCTTCCTCGTCGATCACCCGCCGCAGCCCTGCCTTGCCCGCGTTTTCGCACGGCACCATCACGGTGAGTTCGTTGTGGAGGATCTTGATCGTCAGGTATTCCCGCTCCTCCCCCATCAGCTCCCTGCTCTCTTTCTTCATCACGAGGCCCGCTCCGTGGTGGGGATAGACGACCTTGTCCCCCTCCTCGAAGTCGCAGACGTAGATGATCTCCGCCTCGGTGACCTCGACTACCTCCTCTAGCTCAGGAATCGCTCGCTCCTTTTCTTCGATTTTCGACGGCCCATTCGAACCGTCAACTCTGCAAGTACCGATCGACCAGATCGACCTCCTGGAGTCTCCGCAGCCCCTCGCGGATGTCCTTGACCCGCGTCGCGCCGACTCCGTCGACAGCCTCGAGCTCGGCGTCGGAGGCCGCGATCACGTCCTCGAGGCCGCCGAGCTCATGGATGATCTTCTGGACGACAAGCTTGGGGATCCTCGGGATCCGGCCGAGGACGCGGTAGCCCCGCGTGCTGACCGGGAAGTCGAGCGTGTTGAGCTTGCGATCGTAGCCGAGCAGCTCGGCGAGGCGGCCGAAGTCGAGGACCTCCTCGTGCGGGAGCCGCGAGAGCGACTCCTGGACCGCTTCCAGGTTCTGCTCGGAGTCCTCGACCGAGTAGTCGCGGATCAGCGCCGCCTTTTCGGCAGTGACGCCGACCATCGACTCCTCGAGCTGCATCTCGATCAGCCGGCCCTCGGTTCCGAGCTCGACGATGTAGCGCTCGACCTCGACCGCCATCCGGGTCACGAGCTCGGCCCGCTGCAGGGCCGAGAGGGCGTCGTAGAGAACGACGCCGCCTTCGAACTCGAGCACGCTGAGCCGGGTCGCCACCTGGTCGAGCCGCTCGCGGTACTTCTCGAGCGTCGCCAGGCCCTGGTTGGCCTTGGCGAGGACCGCGGGGATGTCCTGGAGGATGTACTTGGTCCCCTCGACGTAGAGCGAGACGACGTCGCGCCGCTGCGAGATCGCGATCACCAGCGCATCGGTCTGTTTCGAGACGCGCTCGGCGGTGCGGTGGCGGGTGCCGGTCTCGCTCGAGAGGATCGTCGGGTCCGGCATCAGCTGGACGTTCGCCCAGACGATCTTGGTGGCCTCGCAGTTGAGGACGATCGCGCCGTCCATCTTCGCCACCTGGTAGAGCATCGCCGGGGTGTAGTCGATGTCGAGCTTGATGCCCCCCGACAGCAGGTGGGAGATGTCGCTCGGCTCGGCAACGACGACCAGGGCACCGGTGCGGGCGTGGACGATGTTGTCGATTCCCTCGCGCAGCGCCCCGCCCGGCGCGACGACGTCGAGGGATCTCAGAAGCCTGGGGTCCTGACGTTCAGACAACTCTTGAAGCTCATCCCCTGGCAATGACGACATCAAGGCAAGGATGCCAAATTCCGCTCTGGAATGCGGTCTCCCTAATCCCTAGTGGAAAGGTCGGAACAGCAAATGTCAAGCCGATCGCTCACTCAGAGGTGGAATCGGCGGTGGTGGCGGTGGTGCTGGAGCTGATCGGAGGCCGGATCCCCGGCCACGGCGGGGTCGGGGCCAGGCGGGCGCACGTCCCGCACGTAGGCCCAGGTGAGCACGGTGCCGAGCGCGCAGAGGGCGACGCCGACCCAGGTCGAGCCGGCGATCGAGGCCGCAAACGAGTCACCGCTCCCCTGCAGCGCGTGGAAGGCGGCGCTGGTCGCCGCCAGCGCCAGCGACCCGGCGACGATCCTGTCCATCGCCAGCACCCCTGAGGCGATCCCGACCTTCTCCCCCGGCATCGCCGCCATCGCCGCGGTCGACATCGGCGCGTAGACGAGGCCGAGGGCAATCCCGAACAACAGATAGCCGGCCACGACCAGCGCGTAGGAGCTGTCGGCGCCGACCCGGGTGAGGAGCACGAGGCCGGCGGTCCCGAACAGCATCCCCACCGTCATCAGGCGGCGGGCGCCGAAGCGCCCGATCAGCCGGCCCGAGAGCGGCGAGATCGCGATCATCGGCACGGTGATCGGGAGGATCAGGAATCCGCTCTCGATCGCCGAGTGGCCGCGAACGTCCTGCAGGTACTGGGGCTGGAAGAACATCACCGCCCAGTAGGAGCCGACGATGGCGAAGGCGGCGGCGCTGGCCCCGAAGTAGGGGCCGTTGCGGAAGAGGTCGAATTCGACGATCGGGTCGCTTGCCCGGCGCTCGATCCGCCAGAAGGCGATCAGCGCCAGGACCCCGACCGCGGCCAGGGCGATGACCGCCCCCGCGCCCCAGGCGCGCGACTGGATCAGCGCCAGGACGACCGCGGTCAGCCCGGCCGTGAGCGCGAAGAGGCCGGGCAGGTCGATCCGCCGACCGGCCGAGGGGTCGGTCGACTCCGGCGCCGCCACCACCATGATCGCGACCCCGGCGACGATGATCGGCAGGTTGATCCAAAAGATCGCGCGCCAGTCGATTTCGATCAGCGCTCCACCAGCCAGCGGCCCGACCGCAAGCGCGATCGCCGAGACCGCGGCCCAGATCCCGAGTGCCCGCGCCTGTTCGCTCTTTGGGAAGGCGTTGGCGACGATCGCCAGCGAGAGGGTCAGCGTCGGCGCCGCGCCGACGCCCTGCAGGACCCGGCCGCCGATCAGCATCGCCGGGCCCTGGGCGGCGCCGGCGAGGACGGAGCCGGCCCCGAAGACGACGATCCCGATCAGGAAGGCGCGCTTGCGGCCGAACATGTCGCCGAGGCGCCCGGCGGTGACGACCAGGACCGCGATCGTCAGCAGGTAGGCGTTCATCACCCACTGCAGGGACTCGGCGCTCGCCCCGAGGTCGTGATGGATGCTCGGCAGCGCCAGCGCGACCACGGTCGAGTCGAGCATCAGGATGAAGAGGCCGGCGCAGGCGCCCGCGAGCGTCCACCAGGGCCGGGTCCGCTCGTCGATCCGGAGCACGGCTCAGGCGGGGGTGCCGGAGAGATCGCGGTCGGGGTCGATACCCCAGCGCTCACCGACCTCGACGAGGTCGGCATCGAGCGCCCAGCGATCGGGCCGCTCGCCGCCCTCGTGCCCGGGGCTCGCGCCCTTCAGCGCCATGCATCCCATGTTGTCGCCGACCGCCCGGATCTCGGACACGTCGGCCTCGGAGAGTCGCTGCTCGGGCAGCGCCGCGAGCTGGGCCCGCTTCTCCTCGATCGGGAGCGCCGCCGGCCCCGCCTCCTGGATCAGGGTCGGGACGACGCACTCGACCGCCGGGTGGGCGAGGTTCCACTGGCAGGCGAGCTGGATCGGCTTCAGCTCCTCGCGCTCGGCGATCGGGATCACCTTCTCGAGCTTCTCGAGGCCGGCCTCGATCCAGCCATCGGGGCGGAACGCGCGGTGATCGCCCTCCGCCAGCTCCATCCCAGCCTCGACGTCGCCCCAGAACAGGCCGCCATAGTCGACGACCCGGGTGATCACCCGGACGCCATGGCGGGCCGCGGCCTCGAGGCAGAGCTCGCCCGGCCAGGGCTCGAACGGGTTGAGGATGATCATCGCCCACTCGATCCGTTCGCTGAAGCGCTCGAAGCAGGAGATCAGGTCGAGGGTGAACCCGTTCGCCGGGCCCGGGGCGACGCCTATTTGCGCGGTCAGGCCCGCCTCGCGCAGCGCCTCCATCCCGTCCCAGACCGCCTCGCTGGTGTAGCCGATCCGGTCGGGGTTGTGGAGGAGGAGCAGGTCGAAGGAGGAGGCGCCGAGGCGCCCGAGGCTCCGCTCGGCCGCCATCCGCAGGTAATCGGCATAGGCATCGGGCCCGCGCAGCGCCGGGTCGGTGAACCGCGGGAAGCCCCGCGGCCCGTCGCGCTCGCCCTCGTAGAAGTCGTGGCCGACGGCGCCGATGAGCGTGTAGTCCTCGCGCGGCGACCCCGGTCAGCGCCCGGCCGAGGAGCGCGTCCGCCTCACCCTGGCCGTAGGCGTCGGCGCTCAGAACCGTGTCGATCCCGTCCCCGGGCCGAAGCAGGGATTCGAGCCGCTCCTCGTCGATCGCCTCGCCGAAGCGGAGAAACCTGCCCCCGCTCCAGGTTCCGATCGCGCTCCGGCCCAGGTCGCTCATGGTCCGAACCGTAGCGATCGCTCCGTTTAGGACTTGGCCGAGGCTTTGAGTCCATTGGGCAGGTGCGGCTACGATGGCCACGAGCCCATGGGAGGCCGATCGGCAAAGCATCCCGTTTCACCTGCAAGGCTGACGATTCTGCTGGCAGTCGTCGCACTCGCCGCCCTCCTCCCCGCGCGCTCCGCACTCGCCGCCGAAGGCCTCCTCGACCCGACCTTCGGCAGCGGCGGCTTCACGATTCTCGACGAACCCGCCCTCACCAGCGAGTACCTGGGAGACGTCGTCGTCCTCCCAGACGGGAAGATCCTCGCCGGCGGCAGCAGGGGCAGCTCCGAGGGCTTCCTGCTCGCCCGCTTCAACCCGGACGGTAGCCCCGACACGACCTTCGGCCCAGAAGGGTTCAGGGTCGAGCCCGACCTCCACCACGCCGGAGACCCGCGGGCGATCAACGACCTGGCGATGCTGGGCGACGGGCGAATCGTCGCCGCCGGGCTCGGGCGCGGGCCGGACCCGGACCAATTCAACGCGTTCGGGATCGCCCGCTACCTACCGAGCGGACAGCTCGACCCCGGTTTCGGTGACGAAGGTCTCTCCGTCCTGTTCCCCGAAGGGCCGGGGGAAGGCACGGATATGGACATCGCCCCGGGGGGGAAGATCGTGGTCGCCGGCGAGCGCATCAACCTCTTCCACTCCGAAGTGGCGGTGCTCCGCCTCACCCCGGAAGGAAACCCCGATCCGAGCTTCGCCGCGGTGGCCCCGGTCGGATTCCGCATCATCAAAGTCCCGGGCAGCGAAAGCGCAGAAGCGGAAGCAGTCAGGGTACTCGGCGACGGCTCGGTCGTCGTCGGTGGCGGGTCCGAACAGGGCGCCTTTCTGGCCAAGCTCGACTCCGACGGGGAACCCGTCGCGAGCTTCGGCACCGCCGGGTTCAAGGTCCAGGACCTCGGGGAGGAACCGGAACCCTCCGGGGAAATCACCGACCTTGCGATTCAGCCCGATGGCCGGATCGTCGTCACCGGATCGGCGATCCCGTCGGCGGGCGCCAAGTCGGAGCTGATCGTCGCCCGCTTCACCGCCGGCGGTCAGCTGGACCCGAGCTTCGGCTCCGGCGGGATCTTCAGGCTCGATGCGACCGGAGGCTACGACGAAGGTCGGGCAATGTCCCTGCTTCCCGACGGTCGCATCCTCGTCGCCGGGCTAGACCACGGCCTCGACACCTGGCTCCTCCGGCTGACGCCGGACGGCCGGCTCGACCCCGGCTTCGGCACCGGGGGGCAGACAGTCGTCAGCGCCAGCCCCACCGTCGACACAGCCGAAGGCCTGGCGGTCCAGCCCGACGGCCGGCCGGTGATCGCCGGGTGGGCCGATAGCGCGTCGGGCGGCGTGAGCGAACTCCTCGTCGGCCGCTTCACCGGCCCCGAAACGGTGAAGGTCAGCGCGATCCCGACCAGAGAACGCTGCGGGGGGAGGACGGCGACGATCGTCGGCACCGGCGGTGTGGACAGGCTCAAGGGGACGAAGAGGGCGGACGTGATCACCGGCCTCGGCGGCAACGACAGGATCAGCGCCCTGGCCGGCAACGACATCGTCTGCGGGGGCAACGGCAAGGACACGATCGACCTCGGCAAGGGCCGCGACGAAGCCCGCGGTGAAGGGGGCAGGGACACGCTCAGGGGCGGCCCCGGCAAGGACAAGCTGGTCGGGGGCGCCGGGCGCGACGTCTGCAACGGCGGCGCCGGCAAGGACGCCAGTGCCGCCGGGTGCGAGACCCGAAAGCAGCTGCCCTAGGCGCTAGGCGTCGTCGGTCTGGCTGGGCTCGGTCGCATCGGGCGACGGCGCGCCCTCGTCCGGCGCATCCTCGCCGCCATCCCGTTTGGCGCCGACGCCGACCTTCTCGGGCTCCGGCTTCTCGGGCTTGGCCTTGACCGGCTTCGTCGGCGCGATGATCCGCAGCGAGAGGGGCTTGTCCTCCTCGTCGCCGGAGGGGTCGCGCTCGACCAGCACGGTCGAGCCGGGGGTCATCTGACCCTGGCGCAGGACTTCGTCGGCGAGCGGGTCCTCGATGTAGCGCTGGATCGCGCGGCGCAGCGGCCGGGCGCCCATCGACGGGTCCCAGCCCTTGTCGACCAGGAGGTCTTTGGCCTCGTCGGTGAGGTCGAGCTGGAGCTCGTGCTCGGCGACCTGGACGCGGACCCGGTTGATCATCAGGTCGATGATCTCCTTGACCTCTTCCTTGGCCAGCTTGTGGAAGACGATGACCTCATCGATCCGGTTGAGGAACTCGGGCCGGAAGACTTTTTTGAGGTCGCCCATGATCCGGTTTTTCATGTCGTCGTAGGACATCCCGGTCTCATCGGCGACGGTGAACCCGATCGAGGTGTTCTTCGCGATCTCCGAAGCGCCGATGTTCGAGGTCATGATCACGATCGCGTTGCGGAAGTCGACGGTCCGTCCCTGGGCGTCGGTCAGCCTCCCGTCCTCGAGGATCTGGAGCAGGATGTTGAAGACGTCGGGGTGGGCCTTCTCGATCTCGTCGAGCAGCAGCACGCTGTACGGCTTGCGGCGCACGGCCTCGGTCAGCTGGCCGCCCTCGTCGTAGCCGATGTAGCCCGGCGGTGAGCCGACCAGGCGGCTGACCGCGTGCTTCTCCATGTACTCGGACATGTCGATCCGGACCATCGCCTCCTCGTCGCCGAACAGGAACTCGGCGAGGGTGCGGGCGAGCTCGGTCTTTCCGACCCCCGACGGGCCGAGGAAGATGAACGAGCCGGCGGGCCGTTTCGGGTCCTTGATCCCGGCGCGCGAACGGCGGATCGCCTTGCTGACGGCGGTGATCGCGACCTCCTGGCCAATCACGCGCTTGTGGAGCTCTTCCTCCATCCGGATCAGTTTCTTGGTCTCGGCCTCGGTCAGTTTGAAGACCGGGATCCCGGTCCACATCGAGACGATGTCGGCGATCTCCTCCTCGCCGACATCGGGCCGGTCGCCCTCCTCGCCCTCGGCCCACTCGTCTTCGAGCTGGCGCTTGCGGGTCGTCAGCTGGCGCTCGGTGTCGCGCAGGTTGGCGGCCTTCTCGAACTCCTGCGCTTCGATCGAGGCCTCCTTCTCGCGCCGCGTCGTTTCGATTTCCTCCTCGAGGTCTCGGTAGACGGGGGGCGCGCTCATCGACTTGATCCGCATCCGCGACGCGGCCTCGTCGATCAGGTCGATCGCCTTGTCGGGCAGGAAGCGGTCGGAGATGTAGCGGTCGGCGAGCTCGGCGGCGGCGGCCAGCGCATCGTCGGTGATGTTGACGCGGTGGTGCTGCTCGTAGCGCTCGCGCAGCCCCTCGAGGATCTTGACCGTGTCCTCGACCGAGGGCTGGTCGACCTTGATCTGGGCGAAACGCCGCTCGAGCGCCGAGTCGCGCTCGAGGTATTTGCGGTACTCGTCGAGCGTCGTCGCGCCGATCGTCTGCAGCTCGCCGCGGGCCAGCGCCGGCTTCAGGATCGAGGCCGCGTCGATCGCGCCCTCGGCGGCGCCGGCTCCGACCAGGTTGTGAAGCTCGTCGATGAAAAGGATGATGTCGCCGCGCTGGGTGATCTCTTTCATCACCTTCTTGAGGCGCTCCTCGAACTCGCCCCTGTACTTGGAGCCGGCGACCAGGGCCGCCAGGTCGAGGGTGTAGATCTGCTTGTTCTTCAGCAGCTCCGGCACCTCGCCTTTGTTGATGCGGGCGGCGAGGCCCTCGACGACGGCGGTCTTGCCGACGCCCGGCTCGCCGAGCAGCACCGGGTTGTTCTTGGTCCGGCGCGAGAGGATCTGCATGATCCGCTCGATCTCGGTTTCGCGGCCGATGACCGGGTCGAGCTTGCCCTCCTCGGCGAGCTTGGTCAGATTGCGGCCGAACTGGTCGAGCAGTTTCGAGGACTTCTTGCCCTCGCCACCGGCGCCGGCGCCGGCCGCGGCACCCTGGCGGCGGCCGCCGGGGCCGGACAGCATCCGGATCACCTCGTTGCGGATCTTGTCGGAGTCGGCGTCGAAGTCGAGCAGGATCCGGGCGGCGACGCCCTCGTTCTCGCGGACCAGGCCGAGCAGGATGTGCTCGGTGCCGATGTAATTGTGGCCGAGCGAGAGCGCCTCGCGCAGCGCCAGCTCGAGGACCTTCTTGGCGCGCGGCGTGAATGGGATCTGGCCGGAGGTGACCTCCTCACCGGAGCCGACGATGCGGACGACCTGGGAGCGGACCCGCTCGGTCGTGATGTCCAGCGACTCGAGGACGCGCGCGGCGAGGCCCTCCTCCTCACGCAGCAGCCCGAGCAGGATGTGCTCGGTGCCGATGTAGTTGTGCTTGAGCGTGCGAGCCTCTTCCTGGGCCAGGACGACTACCTGTCGGGCTCGCTCTGTGAATCTCTCGAACAATTGGCCTCTATTTCACTTCTGGTTGATGAAACTCTTTTTCGGAGCCGAAGTACCGGGTCGCGTACCTCCGATATCGGAGAAGCTCCTTGCTGCCCTTTAAACGATACCGAGGGCGCCCCCCTGGCTTCGGGGGTCCGAAATTCGCTGGTAGCGGGTTTTTCAGGGCCGAATGGTGCCCAATTAGGCCCGCATGGCGGGAAAAAGGACCACTTCGCGGAGGCTTTTCGCCCCGGTAAGAATCATTGCAAGCCGGTCAACCCCGAGCCCGACCCCTCCTGTGGGGGGCATTCCCAGCTCGAGCGCCTCGACGAATGCCTCGTCGAAAGGCTGTGCCTCCTCGTCACCGCGCTCGATCTCCGCGGCCTGCTGTTCGAAGCGCCGGCGCTGCTCGTCGGGATCGTTGAGCTCACTGAACGAGTTGGCGATCTCCATCCCGCCGACGAAGGCCTCCCAGCGCTCGACCAGGCCGGGCTCGGTGCGGTGGGCCTTGGCGAACGGCGATAGCTCGACCGGGTAGTCGAGGAGGAAGGTGGGCTGGATCAGCTCCGGCTCAACCGATTTCGAGAGCAGGCCGTCGACCAGCTTGCCCCAGCCCTCCGTCGGGTCGGGCTCGGTCCCCATCGCCGCCGCCAGCTCCTCGCGGCCGGGGTGCTCGGCGATGTCGATCCCGGTCCGCTCGGAGATCGCCTCCCGCAGGGTCACCCGCCGCCACGGCGGGGTGAGGTCGATCGTCACCCCGTCGCGCTCGACCTCGAGGCCGCCGATCACCCGCTCCGCGACCTCGGCGACCATCTGCTCGAGCTCGTGGGCGGTCTTCGCGTAGTCGGCGTAGGCCTCGTACCACTCGAGCATCGTGAACTCGGGGTTGTGCTTATGGGAGACGCCCTCGTTGCGGAAGTCCTTGCCGAGCTCGTAGACGCGGTCGATCCCCCCCACCACCAGGCGCTTGAGGTAGAGCTCGGTCGCGATCCGCAGGTAAAAGTCGCGGTCGAGGGCGTTGTGGTGGGTAACGAACGGGCGCGCCAGGGCGCCTCCGTAGAGCGGCTGCAGGACCGGGGTCTCGGCCTCGACGAAGCCGCGCTCGTCGAGCCAGCGCCGGATCTCGGCGATCGTCTTGGCACGGAGGGCGAAGATCCGGCGGCTGTCCTCGTTGGCGAGGAGGTCGAGCTCGCGCCGGCGGTAGCGGGTCTCGACGTCCTCGAGGCCGTGGAACTTGTCGGGCGGCGGCCGCAGGCTCTTCGCCAGCAGCCGCCAGAGGTCGATCGCCAGCGAGAGCTCGCCGCCGCTTCGGGTCGCCATCGCCGTCCCCTCGACGCCGATCATGTCGCCGAGGTCGAGATCGACGAGCAGGCCAAAGGGCTCCTCGCCGAGCACGTCCTCGCGGGCGTGGATCTGGATCTGGCCGCTGCCGTCGCGGAGGTCCATGAAGCAGGCCTTGCCGTGGCCGCGGCGGGCAACGATCCGGCCCGCGACCCGGTGCCGGGAGTGGGTCTCGAGACCCGGCGCCAATCCCTGGTGGGCGGCTCGCACCTCGGAGATCTCCTCGCGCTCGTCGAAGGAGTGCGGGAAGGGGTCGACACCTGTAGCGCGAATGCGCTCGAGCTTCTCGCGGCGATCCTTCAGGACATCGGATGGGTCTGGATCGCGCTTCGCCATAAATTTCGCGCTTCGCTCGCTGCGCGAAAGATCAGACTGTCACGCTTGCTCGCTCCGCGCTCAAGCGGACTCGATCTTGGTGATTTTGAGTTTTTTCCTTGGGCCGCGAGGGACCTCGACGGTGACGACGTCGTTGCGCTTGCGCCCGATCAGGGCCTTGCCGATCGGCGACTCGTTCGAGAGCTTCTGCTCGAGCGGGTCGGCCTCGGTTGAGCCGACGATCTGGAATTTCTGCGAGTCACCGGATTTCTGGTCTTTGACGTGGACGACCGAGCCGACCGTGACCTCGTCGGTGCCGACTTCCTTCTTGTCGATCACCGTCGCCCGCCTCAGCCGCTCTTCGAGTCGGGCGATCCGCGCCTCGAGCAGCGCCTGCTCGTTCTTGGCGTCGTCGTACTCGGCGTTCTCGGAGATGTCGCCGAACTCGCGCGCCTCCTTGATCCGGGCCGCGACCTCGCGACGTTTCTCGGTCGAGAGGTTTTCGATTTCTTCTTTGAGCTTCTCGAGCCCTTCGGGGGTGATCACGGCCTGCCGAGTCACTTCTGACCTCGCTTTGGTGGTAACTGGTGGAAATCCGGGTCCTTGACCCAAAAACGCCCGGGTGCGGCAAATCCTGCCGCCACACCTGGGCCAAGAGCCGCGGGATTATAGCGAGGCGACTTCGCCGCCTCGGACGCTTTTCCTACGTCTTCTTCTTGACCTTGAAGCTGAAGGTCGCAGGCGTGGCGTCGGTGCCGGCCGGAGCGACGGCCTCGACCGAGAAGGTGTGCCTGCCAGGCTTGACCTTGTAGGTCTTCGGCGAGGTGCAGGGGGCGAAGGCGCCCTTGTCGAGCTTGCACTGGAAGGTCGCGCCGGCGACGTCGGAGCTGAAGCTGAAGCTGGCCGTGGCCTTCTTCTTCTTGGTCTTGACAGTTTTTTTCGGGTGCGAGCCGAGGGTGGTGTCGGGGAGTGCCGCCGAGAGCGTGGGCCCGGAGGGCCCGGGGGGCGTCGGGCCCGGGGGCGTCGGTTCTTCTTCTTTCTCGACGACGGTGTAGACGACGCTTTCGGCCGTCTGGCCTTTGTCTTCGCCTTCGGCCAGGACCCCGAAGGTGAATTCGCCCACTTCCGAGGTGTCGATCGGCGTCCCGCTGGCCACCGGACCCATCCAGTCTTCGCCAGAGCAGGATTTGAGCCCAGTGCCTTCTCCGGGAAGGCACGAGTAGTTGGCGTTGACGACCTGGCCCCGGGTGAAGACGGATTTGTCGACGGGGTTGGTGATCGTCACCGAGGGGGGCGGGTTGTAGGTGATTTCGATCTTCGGGGCCGCCGACGAGACGGTCATTAGAGCCAAGGGCGGTACTAGTGAGGACCCGCCGCCGCCGCCGCTGCTGCCGACGAAGCAGGCCCCGCCGCCGCCGCCGCCGCCGTAATATCCGCCGCCGCCGCCGCCGCCGGGGCCGGTTTCGGCGAAGCTGTAACCGCCGGAGCCGCCGATGCCAAGTTCGCCGGTGCCGCCGGTGCCGGCCAGTTCGCAGCCGAAGGCGCCGGCGCCCCCTTCGGTTTCGGTCCCCGCTCCTCCACCGGGATAATTGGTTTCGCCCCCCGCGCTTCCCGCCGCGCCGCCGGCTCCTCCCGGTTCTCCACCGGTCGAGCCGCCACCGCCGCCACCGGCGGCGACCATGATGCGAGTGTCTTCGGTCGAGAGCGGCACCACGTTCGATTCGGTGCGGATGTCCGAGGCGCCGCCGCCCCCACCGCCGCCGTTGCCGCCGCCATTGAATCCGCCTTCGCCGCCTTCGGCCGCGGACTGGCCGTTGCCGCCGACCTCGATGTAATAGGTCCGGCCCGCTTCGACGTCCAGTTTCCCTTTCACTTCCGCCGCTTCCCCACCGGCCGGCCCGTTCGCTTCGCCGCCGTGGCCTCCGATGGCGACGAATTGGACCTGGTAGACGCCGGTCGGCACTTCGAAGGTCTTCTCTTCGCCGGTGTATTCGAAGATCGATCCGAGGGCCTGGGCCGAGGCCGGCGACAGCAGCAGGGCCGCCAGGCAGAGCGTCAGAGCGGACCGAGACCACCTCATCTCGGCTAAGCGTACGCCGATGGATCAGGAAATCAAAGCGAATTCGGCGGAAATATCAGGAGCTTGCGGGGACCGGTCTCGGCCTGCTCCCGGCACCGACGAGCGCGCGGGCACGATCGAGGTCCGCGTTGCGCTGCAGCTCCTGGGCGGACTCCTTGTCGAGCCCCAGCGAGTCGACGTACCAGGGGTAGAACTTGCGCAGGTAGCGGGTGGCCCGCTCGCTCCCCAGGTGCTCCTCGGCGCGGTCGATCGTCCACAGCAGCTCGGCGACCACCTCCTCGCGGCGCGGCGGCTCGGCGCGGCGGCCGGTCAGCTCCTCGAACACCCAGGGGTTGCCGAGGGCGCCGCGGGCGATCATCACCGCATCGGCGCCCGACTCGCGGTAGGCGCTCCGAGCCGCCTCGGCGCTCTTCAGCCCGCCGGAGACGATCACCGGCACCTCGAGTCGGTCGGCCAGCTCGCGGGTCAGCGCGTAGTCGGGCTCGCCCTTGTGGCCGGCGCTCGCCGCCCGCGGGTGGAAAGCAATCGCCGCCGCGCCGCCCCCCTCGGCGAGGCAGACCGCGAGGTCGAACCCGGAGCGGTCCTCGGCCCGCAGGCCGGAGCGCAGCTTGACCGTCACCGGCCGCTCGCTCCCCTCCCTCGCGGCCTCGACCAGCGCCAGTGCCAACTCGGGGTCGGTGAGGAGCTCGACCCCGGCTCCCGTCCGGCGGACCTTCCGCACCGGGCAGCCCATGTTGATGTCGATCAGGTCAGCGCCGGCCTCGGCCGCGACTGCCGCCCCCGAGCGCATCGCCTCGGGGTCGTGGCCGAAGAGCTGGATCGAGACCGGGTGCTCGTCGGGGTGGATCCGCATCAGCTCGCGGAGGGTGCGCTCGTTGCGGTGGTGCAGGCCGAAGCTCGAGACCATCTCCGAGACGGTCAGCCCGGCGCCGTGGCGCTTGGCCTGGAGGCGGACGAACCAGTTGCCGATCCCCGCCAGCGGCGCCAGCAGAACCCGGTTCGCGATCGGGATGCCGCCGATCTCGAACGGGTCGGTGAGGGGTGGCTGTTCAGGCGTTGCGGGCATAGACGAGGCGCAGCCCGGTCAAGGTAAGCATCTCGTCGACCTCGTCGATCGTCTCGGTGAAGGGGACGATCGTGGCGGCGAGGCCACCGGTCGCGAGCAGGCTGACCTCGCCGAGCTCGTCCTCCATCCGCCGGACGACTCCGTCGATCATCCCGGCGAAGCCGAAGATGACGCCCGACTGGATCGCGCCGGCGCTCGACCGCCCGATCGCGGTCTGGGGCTCGGAGAGTTCGATGCGGGGAATCCGCGCCGCGCGCTCGACCAGCGCGGTGAGTGAGATCTCGAGCCCGGGGGCGATCGCCCCGCCGAGGTAGTCGCCGTCGGCCGAGACGGCGTCGAAGTTGATCCCGGTGCCGAAGTCGACGACGATGCAGGCGCCGCCGAACCGCTCGTAGGCGGCGACCGCGTTGACTAGGCGATCGGCTCCGACTTCGAGCGGGTTGTCGATCCGGATCGGCATCCCGGTGCTGACCCCGGGGCGGATCGCGAGGAAGCCGGCGCTGAGGTAGCGCTCGGTCAGCTGCTCGTACTGGAGACCGAGTGGCGGCACGACCGAGGAGACGCAGACGGCGTCGATATCGTCGAGCCCGATCCCACTGAGGGCGAGCATGCCGGCGATCCGCTCGGCCAGCTCGTCGCCGGTCGCCCCGGCTCGAGTCTGAAATCGCCAGTGCTCGACGAGGCGCTCGCCGTCGAAGGCGCCGAGGTGAGTCTGGGTGTTGCCGATGTCCGCGGCAAGAAGCACTGTCAAGTCTCGCGCTTCACTCGCTTGCGGAGAATCAGATATGCACGCTGCGCTCGTTCCGCGCTCATGGTCGGATTATCTCCGACGACATAGGATGGGCGCCGGTGAAGGTCCGGCTCTACACGGTGCCCGCTTCGCACCCCGGCAAGGCCGCGCAGGCAATGCTGGACCACAAGGGGATCCCGTTCAAGCGCACCGACCTGCTCCCGGCGGTCTCCAGAGTGGCTGTCCGCGCGCTCAGGTTCCCCGACAACACGGTTCCGGCGATGGTCATCGACGGCCGCAGGGTGCAGAAGTCGAGGGTGATCGCGCAGGAGCTCGACCGGCTCCAGCCCGAGCCGCCTCTCTTCCCCTCCGACCCCGAGGAGCGCAGCGCCGTGCTCGAGGTGGAGCGCTTCGGCGACGAGGAGCTGCAGTCGAACGTCCGCCAGATCCTGGTCTGGGCGATCCGCCGGGTTCCGGAGGCGCGGCTGAGCTACCTGCAGGAATCGAAGCTGGGGGTCCCGCTGGGCCTCGCCGCGCGGACCGGCGGGCCGTTGCTCGCGCTCACGGCCCGGCTGAACGAAGCGACCGACGAGAACGTCCGCGCCAAACTCGCCGCCCTGCCCGCGCTGCTGCAGCGGGTCGACGACGAGATCGCCGCCGGCACGATCGGCGGCGAGCAGCTGAATGCCGCCGACTTCCAGATCGCGGCGAGCATCCGCCTGGCGCTGACCACCCGCGACCTGCGGCCGCTGATCGATCCGCGGCCCGCGGGCCAGCACGCCCGTCGCGTCATCCCGAACTTCGCCGGCGACATGCCGGAGACGATCCCGTCCGAGTGGCTCGAGCCGCTGCGGGTCCCCGCCGCCGCCTGAGCGGCCAGAGCATCAAGTTCACCGCCTATATGGCGGAAAAGTTGATGCGATCTCAGAGGGGGCCGGCGGGGATGACCCTCTGGCCCTGAGCGATCCCGGCGAGAGCATCGGCGAGGCGGGTGCCGTCCGGCAGCGCGAGGTCGGGGTCGAGCTCCAGCAGCGGGACGAGGACGAAGCGGCGGCTCGTCACCTCACGGTGGGGCAGCGTCAGGCGCTCGGCCTCGACCTCGAGGTCCCCGAGCAGCAGCAGGTCGACGTCGAGGGGCCGCGGGCTGTGGCGGGGGGCATCGAGAGCCCGCCCACGCTCGACCTCGACCCGCTTGCAGAGGTCGAGCAGCCCCTCGGGCTCGAGCTCGGTCCGGATCCGGACCGCGGCGTTGAGGAAATCGGGCTGGTCGAGAACCTCGCCGACCGGCTCGGTCTCATAGGTCGAGGAGACCGCCTCGACCTCGGCCCCACCCTCGCCCAGCAGCTCGACCGCGGCCCGCAGATGGGAGGCGCGGTCGCCGACGTTTGACCCGAGCCCGAGGTAGCCGATCCGCGCCGGCAACTAGGCCTCCTCGCCGTTCTCCTCGCTCTCCTCCTCGGTGCGGTCCTGGGTCACCTCGACCGCGACCTCCTGGACCGCGAGGGGCAGCGGTGGCTCGGGCTTGGCGACCCTGACCCGCACCGATTCGCAGCGGTAGCGCTCCATCAGGCGCTCGCCGGCGACCTGGGCCAGCCGCTCGAGAGTGCGGTAGCTGCGCTCGGTGGCGGCGAGGGCGACGATGTCGCAGACCTCGCTGTAGTCGATCGTGTCCTCGAGCCGGTCGGTCAGGACCGCGTCGCAGTCAGGCACGTCGAAGGAGACGTCGAACTCGAGCCGCTGGCCGATCTCCTGCTCGGCGTCGGAGACGCCGTGGTGGGTATAGATCGAGAGTCCTCGCAGGTCGACCTCGACCCGGGATTCGATCCCGTTGTCAGCCGGCTGCTCGATCGGTCCTCACCCCCGCAAACCTATCCGAGGATCGCCGCCGCGACCCTTGCCGCCTGCCCGACCTCGGCGACGTCGTGGACGCGGAGCACGTCGGCGCCCTCGGCGGCGGCGAGGACCGAAGCGGCGATCGAGCCGCCGAGGCGCTCACCGACCGCGGAACCGTCGATCTTCCCGATGAAGCTCTTGCGCGAGGCGCCGACGACCAGGGGCCGGCCCAACGAGCGGCGCAGCTCGCCGAGGCGGCGCAGCAGCTCGAGGTTGTGCTCGAGGTTCTTGCCGAACCCGATCCCGGGATCGAGCCAGATCTTCTCCTCGGCGACGCCGGCGGCGATCGCGACCTCGAGGCGCTCGGCGAGAAACGAGCGGACGTCGTCGACGACGTCGTCATAGGTCGGGTTACGCTGCATCGTCCGCGGGTCTCCCTGCATGTGCATCAGGACAAGGCCGGCGTCCCGCTCGGCGCAGAGGGCGCCGATCTCGGGCTCGGCCCGCAGCGCGGTGACGTCGTTGACGATCGTCGCGCCGGCGTCGAGCGCGGCCTCGGCGACGGCCAGCTTCGAGGTGTCGATCGAAACCTCGTGCCCCGTCTGCGCCAGGTCCACCGTCAGTTCGGCGACGACGGGCTCGGTTCGCGCGATCTCCTCCCCGGCGCTGACCTCCTCCGCCCCGGGCCGCGTCGATTCCCCCCCGACGTCGAGGATGTCCGCGCCCGCCTGCACCAACTCACGGCCGTGCGCGATCGCCTTCTCCTCATCCAAATAGAGACCGCCGTCCGAAAACGAGTCGGGCGTGACGTTCACCACACCCATTAGAAGCGGCTTCATATTCCGCCGCCTCCTCCGCTTCGCGTCCGGGGGCGGCGGCAATGCGATCCATCGACGCCGCTCGCGGAGATCAGATCGTGACGCTCGCTAATCGCCGGTTCAGGCGGGGGTACGAGGCAACCCTCGGACCGGCGGATACTCAAAGTGTCGGGCTAATTAGTCCGACACTTGTCGGGGCGAGGGTTGCCTCGCGCCCCATCCTCAGCTTGCGTCGCCGCCAGCGAAGCCCGGGCGCGGCCGCGGCGATGGCCGTGCGCCCTCTCGTTGCGGCCGCTCCGGCTCAGCTTCCGGCTCAACCCGCTTCGGCTCGTCCTCGTCGACGAAGACCTCGTCCTCGGGCTTGCCTTCGAGCAGGGCGACAAACTGCTCGGCGTCGATCGTCTCGCGCTCGAGCAGGATGTTCGAGATCCGGTCGAGGTCCTTGCGGCGCTCGGTCAGAAGGTCTTTGGCGGTCTGGTGGGCGGCCTCGACGATCCGGCGGATCTCGTCGTCGATCTCGCGCGCGATCTCGTCCGAGTAGTCGGGTTCGGAGGAGAACTCGCGACCGAGGAAGGGCTGGCTGCGATCGTGGCCGAAGACCCGCGGGCCGAGCCGCTCCGACATCCCGAACCGCATCACCATCTGCTTCGCGGTCTCGGTCACCTTTTCGAGGTCGTTCGAGGCGCCGGTCGTGATCTCACCGAAGACGATCTCCTCGGCGGCGCGGCCGCCGAGCGTCATCGCCATCGTGTCGGTCAGCTCGGCGCGGCTGGTGAGGAACTTGTCTTCGCTGGGCAGCGAGATCGTGTAGCCGAGCGCCTGGCCACGGCTGATGATCGAGACCTTGTGGACCGGGTCGGTGTTGGGAAGCAGATGGCCAACGATCGCGTGGCCCATCTCGTGGAAGGCGGTGACGAGGCGCTCCTTCTCCGACATCACCCGGGTTTTCTTCTCGGGCCCGGCGATCACCCGCATGATCCCCTCCTCGAGCTCGTGCATCGAGATCTCGCGGTGGCCCTGGCGGGCGGTGAGGAGAGCGGACTCGTTGATCAGGTTGGCGAGGTCGGCGCCCGTGAAACCGGGCGTCTGGCCGGCGAGCGCGTCGAGGTCGATCTCCTTCGCCAGCGGCTTGCCCCGGGTGTGGACTTCGAGGATCTGCTTGCGGCCCTTGCGGTCGGGCCGGTCGACGACCACCTGGCGGTCGAAGCGGCCCGGGCGCAGCAGCGCCGGGTCGAGGATGTCGGGCCGGTTGGTGGCGGCGATCAGGATGATGTTGTCTTTCATCTCGAAGCCGTCCATCTCGACGAGCAGCTGGTTCAGGGTCTGCTCACGCTCATCGTGGCCGCCCCCCATGCCGGCGCCGCGGTGGCGCCCGACGGCGTCGATCTCGTCCATGAAGATGATGCAGGGGGAGTTCTGTTTGGCCTGCTCGAAGAGGTCGCGGACGCGGCTGGCGCCGACGCCGACGAACATCTCGACGAAGTCCGAGCCGGAGATCGAGAAGAACGGCACCCCGGCCTCGCCGGCGACCGCGCGCGCGAGCAGCGTCTTTCCGGTCCCGGGCGGGCCGTAGAGCAGGACACCCTTCGGGATCCGCGCCCCGAGCGCCTGAAATTTCTTCGGATTCTCGAGGAACTCCTTGATCTCGTGCAGCTCCTGGACCGCCTCATCGACGCCGGCCACGTCGCGGAAGGTGATCTTGGGCGCGTCGACCGACATCCGCTTGGCTTTCGATTTGCCGAAGTTCATGACCCGCGAGCCACCGCCCTGCATCTGGTTCATCAGGAAGATCCAGAAGCCGAGGAAGAGGACGAACGGGAGGACGTAGGTCAGGAGCGAGAGCCAGCCGCTGCCGCCTTTCGGCTTGACCTTGGTGGTGACGTTGTGTTCGTTGAGCAGGTTGATGAGGCTCTGCTCGGTGTTGGGCGGATACCCGGTCGAGAAGCTTTTCCCGTCTTCCCCTTTTTCACCTTTTTCCTTGACGTCGAGCTTGTTGTCTTCGGTGTCGAAGGTGACTTCCTCGACGTTGCCGGTGGCGATCAGGCCCGTCTTCGGGGCGATCAGCTGGTTGTAGGTGGGAGGCTCGGTCGTCGACTGGTTGCTGATCATCTTCTGGGCGACGAAGGCGAGTATCACCACCAGAAGGATCGGAAAAGCCGCGCTTTTGAAAAATCGCCTCATAGAGGGAAAAATGAGCGTACCAGGGCGTTTTCGGCCGCTCTAGTCCTTCAACGCAGCTACGAAATCGAGGTTGCGGTGATGCTGGGCGTGATCGAGCCCGTAGCCGATCGCAAATCGGTTCGGGATCTCGAATCCGACGTAACGCGGTTCGAGGTCGACCCGGAGGCGATCCGGCTTGGCAAGCAGCGTGCAGACCTCGAGCGAGGCGGGTTCGCGGGCGTTGAGGCTCCGCATCAGGTAGTGGAGGGTGAGGCCGGAGTCGATGATGTCCTCGACGATCAGGACGTGGCGGCCCTCGATCGGGGCATCGAGGTCCTTGAGGATCCTGACGACGCCGGAGGAGTCGGTTTGGGATCCGTAGCTGGAGACCGCCATGAAGTCGATCTCGGAGGGGACGGTGATTTGGCGCATCAGGTCGGCGAGGAAGATCACGGCGCCCTTCAAGATCCCGACCATGATCAGGTCGCGGCCCTCGTAGTCGGCGCTGATCTGCGCGCCGAGCTCGACCACCCGGCGCTGCAGGTCCTCCGCCTCGACGAGGACCTCGCCGACTTCCGAATCGCTCATATCAAGTTTCGCGCTTCACTCGCTCGCAAGGACCAAATATGGATGCTCGTTCGTTCCGCGCTCACGGTTCCAGTCTAGATCGGGACAGCGGGATGACGCCGCATTGGGATTCGTGGAATTCGGGGACCGCGAATGCCGCCGCCAGGGTTTCGCCGCCGGGAGAGTTGGATAGCGCGACCCGCGCGACCCCGGGCAGCGAGACCGCGAGCGAACCGCTCCACAGCTGCTCGGCGCAGCTGCGGTAGCGACCGACGCCGCTGAAGGGAACCGGCGGGCTGACCTCGAGGTTACGAGGCGATTCGGCGAATTCATAGCTGCCCCCGCCACCGCGAGCGATGGCCAGGCGGAAGACCGCCACCTTTCCCTTTTCATCTACCTCCAGGACCTCGAACCCGATCTCCCTGCGCCCCAGCCGCGGGACCCTGAACCTGCCGAGGCGATCGACGCTGCCGGCAAACCCGTCGAACGCATCGCGCCCGGCCCTGAACAGGGCGATCCCCTGGCGGGTGAATGCCAGCGCCTCGAGCGCCGTCGGCCAGCCGGGCGAGTGATCGAGATGATTGAAGGCATGCCCCGGCCCGACCGTCCCGCAGAGGGACCGCGGAACCGGTGCCACCCGGCCGAACGCACGGCCGGTCGAGACCGAGGTGTAGCCGCCCTCCCCGCGGAACCGGATCACCCCCACGAACGCGCCGACCCCGTAGTGAGCCCGTTGAGGCGAGTAGCGGCAGATGCGCTTGGGGTGATGACGAGGCCGCCCTGACCGGGTGCGGTGAGGGACGAAGGAGACGTCGATGAGCCCGAGGTGGCCGAACCGGGCCCTGATCGAGTCGCGGGTGACCCGGCCCGAGGTCGCGCGGTAGATCACCATCGACCGTTTGCGGGTGACGGCGAGAGCGACGGTTTCGCCGCTGCCGAAGATCGTGACCAGGTACCCCTCGGTCGCCCTGACGTTGAGCTCAGCGCCGATCTGGAGGCGACCACGCTCCTTCGCCTGCGCGGCCGGTGCCGCCGCGAAGAGGAGCAGGAGGAGCACGGCGCCGAGTGCGGTGGTCAGGTTCTTACTCAGCATAAATTTCATTCCGCGCTCAAGGCCCGCAACACGCCGCGCTCAACGACGGCGCGGACGCCGCCGCCGAGGTCGAGCATCGCGCTGCCGGTGCGGCGCAGGCCGGCGACCTCGTCGGCGTGGTTGGCGGCACCGGGAACCGGGCGGCCGGCGGCGCGGTCGGCGAGCTGCTGGACCACCAGCCGGCGCAGCGCCGGCGGCAGCTCGGCGAGACGATCGAGCTCGATCGTGTTTCGGGCCGACCCGTCACCCCCGCCGAGCTCGGCGTCGACAAGCTCGTCCAGCACCTCGGCCTCGTCGCGGAGCAGCTCGGCCGTCCGCAGGACGTTGCTCGCCGCCGCCGGGTGGACCTCCGCCAGCGCCGCGGCGAGGCCGTGGCGAACCCGGTTGCGGGCGTAGGAGCCCCCCTCGTTGGTCGGGTCGTCGCGCCACTCCAGCCCCCGCTCCTCGCAGTAGCCGGTGGTCTCGGCCCGCGTGAATCCGAGCAGCGGCCGAACCAGCCGGCCGCTATTTCGGCGCATCCCGAGGAGGGCGCGGCGACTCGGCGAGGACGCGAGCCGATAGAGGATCGTCTCGACCTGGTCGTCGGCGGTGTGGCCGGTCGCGACCAGCCCGTCGCTGCCGATGGCGAGCCTCGCCGCCGCCGCGTAGCGGGCGTCGCGCGCCCAGCCCTGGAGGTTGCCGGGGCCCTCGGGGCGGCGCGGATGCTCGACCTCGAGCTCGACCCCGAGTCGCTCGCAGAGCCCGACGCAATGGCGCTCGTCATCGTCGGAGTCGTCGCGGAGCCCGTAGTTGACATGCAGCGCGGTGACCATCTCGGCCCCGAGCAGGCGGACCGAGAGGTCGAGCAGGCAGACCGAGTCGCGGCCGCCGGAGAGCATCGCGACCAGCGCGGTTCCGGGCGCGAGCAGGCCCTCCTCGCGAACCGCCTCGAGCATGCGATCTGCATCGGCGCTCATGGGACAAGTGTCGCGCTCATGAAACAAGTTTCGCGCTCATACGGCGGCGCGGACCAGATAGAGCTCGGTCGGCTCGGGGAAGCCCTTGAGGCTGACCTCGCCGATCGGCGTGCAGGCCAGGCCGCGTTCGCGGAGGCTCTCGGCGACCGTGTCGGTGACCATCACCTCACCGGCGAGGGCGCGGCCGACGACACGGTGGGCGAGGTTGACGTGGGTGCCGAAGTAGTCGCCGTCGCGATACACGGCCTGGGCGTAGTGGATCCCGACCCGCGGCTGCGGGCGCTCCGGGAAGCGGTCAAGAAGCCTGACCGCCCACTCGGTCAGCGACGCGGGATCTGGCGAGACGACCATCACCTCGTCGCCGATCGTCTTCACGATCGTCGCCTCGGGCGGCAGCGTCGCCTCGACCGTGCGGACGAAGTTCTCGACCACGTCGAGAGCCTCGAGGTCACCCTCCTCCTCGGTGTAGCGGGTGAACCCGGTCAGGTCGATGAAGCAGAGGGTGACCGGGACGTGGTGAACCTGCGACCCGGCCTCGCCGAGCTCGCTCTCCATGTGGCCGACCACGTCCTGCTCGAGGAAGAAGCGCAGATACCGCGCGTGGAGGTACTCGGTCAGCGGCGGCGCCATCGGCAGGATGTCACCGGCCAACTCGCCGATTTCCTCCGCCATCTCGAGCTCGGGGACGGCATCGCGGATCAACGGCTCGTGGACATAGAGGTGGAAGAGGCGGACCTCGGCATCGGCGATTCGCCGGATCGACTGGACGTAGACGCGCACCAGCTGCAGGAACGCGACGAGCGGGAAGCCGGCGGCGAGGACGCTGGCGCAGTGGCGCATCGCGTTGACGTCCTCGGGACTGAGGTGCCGCTCCTGGCCGAGCGGGGTCCCGAGGATGACGAGGAGCCGCTCGATCAACTCGGGCTCGAGGCCGGTCTCCTCGGAGACCTCCTCGATCGTGTGCTGCTTGCCGTGGCTGCGCGGGAAGAGCTCCTCGGCGAAGCCGAAGGCGAGACGACCCTCCCGACCCGCCCTCTTCAGCTCCTCGAGCGAGTGGCCACGCTCCCGCATCCGCGCGACCACCCGCGCCTGAGCGGCGGCGGCGCCGGTCCAGCGGCCGCGGCGGACCGGGACGACCTTCTCCGCCGCCCACCGTTTCAGGGTGGCGGTCGAGACGCCCGATCGGCGCGAGGCCTCGCTGAGGCTGATCCGCTCTTCCACCATTTGGGGGTCGAGGCTACGGGGAGAGGGGGCCGGAACGAAGAGCGGGGCGGCCGCCCCGCTCGGTCGATGGATTGCTCGCGATCCCGCTACGCCGGGATCTCCTCCTCCGAATGCGCCTGGAGGACCGGCTCCCCGTCCTCGCCGGTGCGGATGCGGATCGCCTCCTCAACTGGAAGGACGAAGATCTTGCCGTCGCCGACCTCGCCCGTGCGGGCGTGCTTGAGAATCGTCTCGACGACGAGGGACTTGTCCTTGTCCTCGACCACTACCTCGATCTTCAACTTCGGCCGAACGTTGACCGTCAGGGTCAAGCCGCGATAGGTCTCGACGATCCCCTTCTGGCGGCCCGACCCCTTCGTCTCGATGATCGAGAGGGACGGAAATCCCTTCTCGAGCAGCTCGGCGCGGATCGGCTCGAACGCCTCGTGACGGACGAACGCCTCGATCTTCTTCATGCGCTCAACCTACGAGCGACCCGGAGCGATGTGTTTGGACTGCTGGAGGAAATCCGCGGGAGGGGTTCACCCATTGTCATAGGGTCGGATCCCGATGCCGTCCCGCCTCCGCCCCACCGCCCCCGTCGCTCCCGATGCGATCCTCGTCGGCGATCCCGGGCGGGCGCTGCTGCTGGCCCAGGAGCTGCTCGGGCAGCCACGGATGAGCAACCACGCGCGTGGGCTCTGGGGATATTCCGGGCGGACCCCGGAGGGCCGTGAGCTGACGATCCAGGCCACCGGGATGGGCGGGCCGAGCGCCGCGATCGTCCTCGCCGACCTCGCGAAACTCGGGGTGCGGCGGGCGATCAGGGTCGGGACCTGCACCGCGCTGATGCCCAGCGTTCGGGCCGGGGATCTCCTGCTCGCCACCGAGGCGCTGGCCGGGGGCGGCAGCGCCGCCGCGCACGGAGTCGAGCTCGGCGAGGCGGTCTGCCCGGACGCCGACCTGCTCGAGCGACTGCGGGGCAGCCTCGGGCCCGATTTCCGCGAGGCTCGAGTCGCCAGCCTTGATGCCCACCCGGTCGACGCGGCCGCAGCCTCCGGCGAGGCCGAGGCGGCCGACATGCAGACCGTGGCGGTGCTCGCCCGGGGACGGGAGCTGGGGGTCGCCGCGGCGGCGATCCTGATCGTCTCCGAGGACGATCACGGGCGGCTCGACGACGCGGCACTCGAGTCGGCGTCGAAACGCGCCGGCGCCGGCGCTCGCGACGCACTCTCAACCTAAAGTAGAGGGTTAGCCTGAGGCTTTTGCGGGCCGCGGGCCGGACGCGTCCGGGCGGAGCTCGCGGCGCAGCTTGGCGACATCGCGGCCGACGGCATCGAGCTGGTCCTCGACCTCCTCGAGGCGGCGCGAGAGCGAGCGCAGCCGGCGCTCGAGCCGCTCGACCTCGGCCGCCGAGGGCAGGTTGAGGGCCGAGAGGGCCGCCCGCTGGGCCTCGGCGGCCTTATCGCGAGCTCCGAAGGCCGCGGCGAGCGCGCTCTCCAATACCTCGCTGTCGAGGAGCGCCTGCGCGAGCTCGCCGATCGCCTGCTCGCTGCGCGCTCGGATGCCCTCCTGATCCTGCGCTTCATCAGCCATTGACAGGAGCTTAACGAGCGCATCCGGGGGAGCTGAAATCCTGCGCCAGAACGTGGGTCGGGGCAGCGGCAGACGAGGGTCTTGATTAAGGCCATGTTGGGGGCGTCGAGCCTCGCTACATACGGTCCTTTAAAGCGGGTAGCTTTTCCGAGTCTCTTGCGTGGGGAGAGGACGCAACCGGGTCGATGACCCGCGGATTTGCATATTCGAGGCGCCGCTGAATGAGAAACAAGCTCGCACTGATCATCGCGCTGGCCGGCTTCGCGGTCGTGACCGCGCTGGGAGTCGGCCTCGCAGGCGCCGATTCCGCGGCCGATCTCGGCGGCGGTGACGCGATCACGGTCACGCCCGCCACCGGCCCCGCCCTGAACGAAGTTCCGGAGTGCGAAAACGAACTCGACGACGACGGCGACGCCCTCGTCGACATGGAAGACCCCGACTGCGCCGAACCGACCGACACCGAAGAGCGGCCCGTCCCGGTTGAACCGGAACCGGCTCCCGCCCCCGCGCCGGGGCCCGCCGTACCCCCCGCGTCCGAACCGACCCCGAGCGAGCCCAGCGCCAAGATCGAAAGCGGCTCCTCGCTCAATGCCGCCGAAGCCCCGAACGCCGCACACGTCACCCGCAACCAGGGCCTCGACGGTTCCGGCGGGGGCACCGGCATCGGCGCCGGCGGCGCCGTCACCGCGCCGCCCGCGACGGCCGGGGTGCAGCCGGCGGATCACGGCCCCGACGGCGGCAGTGCCGCCTTCGACGAAGGAGGCGCCCCGACGGCGGCCAACCCGACGACGACCTTCGCGATGTTCGGCCCGGCCCCGATCGGGGTCCCCAACTTCGTCATCGACTCGTTCGAGATCCCTCCCTTCCTGCTTCCGATCTACCAGGCCTGCGGCACCGAGTACAGCGTGCCGTGGGAGGTGCTGGCCTCGATCAACAAAATCGAGACCGCGTTCGGCACCAACCTCAACGTCTCCAGCGCGGGAGCGATGGGCTGGATGCAGTTCCTGCCCTCGAGCTGGGACATGTACGGGCTCGACGCCAACGGCGACGGGCGCGAGGACCCCTACAACCCGGTCGACGCGATCTGCGCCGCCGCCCACTACCTCAAGGTCGCCGGCGCCGGCCAGGACCTCTACCACGCGATCTTCGCCTACAACCACGCCGACTGGTACGTCGAAGAGGTCCTCCTCTACGCCCGCGCCTACGGCAAGCTTCCGACCGACCTGGTCGGGTCGCTGACCGGGCTGACCGAAGGGGCGCACTTCCCGGTCGCCGCCGACGCCCGTTACGCGGACGACATCTCGACCCGCGAGGCGCTGAAAAAGGCGACGCCGGGGCAGCGCGACGAATACGGCAACGCCGCCGCGGTGATCTCCTCCTCACCGACCCGCCGCGGAATCAACATCTTCGCCGACAAGGGCTCGCCCGTGGTCGCCGTCAACGACGGCGTCATCGTCAAGAGCGGCAACTCGCAGCTGCTCGGCAACTACGTGGTCCTCCGCGACGCCTACGGCAACCGCTACACCTACGCCAGGCTCGGCAAGATCGTCCGCAAGCAGCGCACGGTGGTATTGCCGACCGGCAAGGAGCGGCAGGTGCCGGTCGACACCGAGAACATCCGCCCCCGCCTCTTCGCCCTTCCGAGCCGGGCCGCCGCCGGCGGCGAGTCCGATGCCTACGAAAAGGTCGACGAGGCGGGCGCGAAGGGCGCCGACGGCACCCTCAAGGTCGGGTCGAGGGTGATAGCGGGAACGGTCCTGGCTCGGATCGGCATCGCCTCCGAAGGCATCGACCCACATATGAACTTCTCGATCCGCCCGGCCGGACGCGGCGCCCCGCGGATCGACCCGAAGCCGATCCTCGACGGCTGGAAGCTGCTCGAGGCGACGGCGATCTACCGCGCCAAGGGCAAGAACCCGCTGAGCACGAGGCTGAGCGGCGCCGGGGTCCTGCTGCTGACCAAGGGGGCTCTCCAGCGCCGGGTCCTGGCCGACGAAAACCTCGACATCTACGAATGCGGCCGCGCCGATATCGCCTCGGGCCAGATCGACCGTCGCGTCCTGGCGATGCTCGAGTACCTGGTCTCGAAGGGCTACAACCTGGCGATCACATCGCTGAAGTGCGGCCACAGCCTGATGACCACCTCCGGCTACGTCTCCGAGCACTCGACCGGCGATGCGGTCGACATCGCCACGATCGACGGCGTGCCGGTCACCGGCCACCAGGGACCGGGCACGCTGACCGACGAGCTGATCCACACCGTGCTGCAGCTGCAGGGGACGATGCACCCCCATCAGGTGATCTCACTTGAGGACCTCCCGGGCGAAACGAGCTTCGCCCTGCCGGACCACTATGACCACGTCCACGTGGGCTACCACCCGCTGGGCGGCGAATTCGACGATCAGTGGAGCGCGATGTTGAAGCCCGAACAGTGGCTGCGGCTGACCAACCGCCTCGACGAAATCGAAAACCCCGAAGTGCCGACCGAGCCCTCCGAAGCGGCGCTGCCAGATGGCCACCACAAGAAGGCCAAGGGCGGCGGCTCGGGCGGCACCAGCGGCGAAGACTGACACCCTGCATTTCGGATTCGTTCAGTTCGAGTTCGCCGGTTCGCTTCCGGTGGCGGACGGCCGCTACCTGACCCGGGAGGGCGGCGAGGAGGGGCCGGAGAGCGTGCTGGTGCTGGAAACGCTCGGCGCGCCGCCGCCGCCGGGGCGGCGCCGCAGGCGCCCCAGCCAGGCCGACCCCGACGGGGAGCTGCCGACCCTGCCGCTGACTCGCGTCACCGCGGTGCGCGCCCAGACCCCCTTCGCCGACAGCACGGAGGCGGGGGCCTGGCTCAACTCGGCGCTCGCCGAGGAGACCTCGATCGACGCGCTGGTCGCCGAGGGGATCGCCCTGCTCAACCGCGCGCTCCACGCCCAGGCCACCGCCGCGGCCGACCCCCACGGCGCCGAGGTCGACCCCGAGGGGGCGGTCAGGGTGAGGATCGGGATCGGCAGCGGCGACGAGGTCGCTGCCGGGCGCTTCACCGAGGCCCGCGACGTCGACATCCGGGCCCCCGCCTCGCGCCGCCGGCGCCGGGAGGAGGAGCTCCGCCCCCAGGAGCGGGTGGCGGCTGTGCTCGGCCGCCGTGAGCGGATCGACGCCTGCGAGACGCTCGTGCTGCGGGCCCGCGCCGACCTCGACGGGGAACGCCTCCGCGAGGCTGCGCTGCAGCTCCGAGTCGGGCTCGAGGCGCTGCTGATCGAGCTCCAGGGGGCCCTCGTCGACCCCGGCCACGAGGAGGACATGGCGACGCTGTCGGCACGTCGCCACGAGATCGGAGAGGCCGCCAATATGGCGCTGCGCGGCGACCTCGACGCCGATCGTGAGCGCAGCGTTCGCGAGTTGCTCGAGATCTGCGAGCGCGTGCTCCGCCGACGTCGTGTCTTGCGGGGTTGACCCGGGATACCCCCGTCCGGACAAGTGCCGGTCTAATCAGACCGGCACTTTGAGTATCCGCCCGTCCGGAGGTATCCCGGCCCAACTCCCCCGGACGCAGCGGTTAGAGCAGGAGATGGCGGGATACGACGTCGTCGAGAAGGGACTCGGCGATGTGGTGGGCCTCGGAGAGGGCGACGCCGTCGATTGAGGGGATGCCGATCACGGTGAGGCCGGCGGCGCGCGCCGCGGCGACACCGGTCGGCGAGTCCTCGAGGGCGACTACCTCCGGCCCGGCCTCGACCCCGAGTTGGCGGCAGGCCTCCAGGTAGGGGTCCGGCGCGGGCTTCGGGGCGGCGACGTCGTGGCCGCTTATGACGGCGTCGAAGCGATCCTCGAAGCCGACGATCTCGAGCGAGCGCAGGACGAAGCGGAGCGGCGAGTTGGAGACGAGGCCGAGTGGAGTCCCCCGTTGCCGCAGGTCGACGAGCAGGTCGCGGGCCCCGACCATCGACTCGACCCCATGCTCGAGCTCGGCGACGACAAGCTCGTTGAGCTCCTCGATCAGGTCCTCCGCGCTCCCCTCCTCGCCCAGCCTCCGCTCGAGGATCCCGCCGGCGATCTCGGCCGAGGTCCCGACCAGCTCACGCTTGTCGGCCGGCGTGAACTCCAACCCGCGGCGCTCGAAGAGGTCCCTCTCAGCGCGGGTCCAGACCGACTCCGTGTCGAGCAGGAGCCCATCGTTGTCGAAGACGACGGCGGCTGGTTGGGCTACGTTCATCGCGCCGGAGCATAGAGTTGCCGGATCGCCTTCCACGTCGAGATCAGCCACGGCATGAGCCACGCCCGGGTCTTCAATGTCGATCTCGAGGAGCTCCGGCGAGACGTCCTCGAACCGTGGGTGGAGGAACGGTCGGTCAAGCTCGGTGAACGCGACTGGGACCCGGTCACCTCGGAGCTGAAGGTGATCGAGAGCCCCGAGCTGTCGCCGCCGGAGCTCTCCTTCGGTCAGGGCTGGTCGAATGCCGAGCGCAAGGCGACCGACGTGACGAGCCGCCTTCTCGAGGAGGCCGGCGAGGCGAGGCGGTCGCGCCCCGCCCCGACCGCGATCGTCGTCGAGGTGGATTCACTGGATCGCGCCCTGGCGGCCCTGGGCGAGATGACCGCCGGCCGCGACGCACGCCAGCTCGAGTGGGCCGAGGCGCAGCGGCGGCTCGACGGCCGCGACCCGGAGGTCGCGGCCGTCCTCCTCCTCACGCAGAGGCCGGCTCGGTCTGAGTAACCCCGAAGTCGAGGGCGACCCCGCGCGGGATCACCATCACCGGGTAGGTCGCAGCCTCGACGGCGTAGTCGCTCGCGGCGCTGAGGGTCACCCGGCCCTGGGGAGACTCGGGTCGGGACCCGACGACGAGCAGGTCGACCGGACCGGAGCCGTGCTCGACGACACCTGCGCCAAGCGCCGAGGCGAGGCTGTCCGCGGTCTGGCGAGCGCTCGCGTCGCCCTCGTCGATGACGCCGATGGTGTTGACGCTGACGGCGGGATTCGTGTGGAGCCCGGCCGGAGCGACGCCGATCGCCGATCGGCCGCCCAGCAGGAGTTTGTGCGCCGAGATCCCCGGCTTCAGGGTGCCGTTCGCGGTTCTGTACTCGGAGCCGAAGACGATGATGTCCGCGCTCTCGGTCTCGGCCAGTTCCATCAGGCCCTCGCTCGTCGCCGGGTTGACGACGACGTGCTTCCGCATCTCGGGGGTGCCGACCGAGGCGGCGCCCCGCTCCAACAGCTGCTCTGCCTGCTGCTGCTCGAGTGACTCCCCGAAGGAGTGACGGACGTAGGCGAGAGCCAGCTCGGCGCCGGTGACGGCCAGCAGCCGGCCCAGCGCGAGGGCGTCGCGATCGTTGTCGGTGTCGTCGTAGGAAACAATGATCTTCAGTGCCATTTCCTGCCTCCTCTGAGTTCGTCGTATTCGAAGCTTGAGCGCGAGACTGGCAGACCGGTCGCATTAGCACAACTGTTTTCTCTGCTGGTTACAATCAGCTTTGCTAATGCTAAATGCCGGCCGCCTCAGGATCCTCCGCGGGGTCATCGACCACGGCTCCTTCTCCGGGGCGGCCGACTCCCTCGCCTACTCCCAGTCCGCCGTCTCGCAGGCGATCGCGACCCTGGAGCGAGAAGCCGGGGCCCCGCTGATCGAGCGCAGTCGCGGTGGAGCGAGGCCGACCGCCGCGGGCGCCGCGCTTGCCGGGCACGCCGACGGGATCCTGGCCGGGATCGAGGCGGCGGAGGTCGCGGTCGCGGCAATCTCCGCCGGTCGCGGCGGCCGGCTTCGCACGGCCTCCTTCCCCACCGCCGGCGCGACCCTGATGCCGCAGGCGATCGCCGGCTTCCGAGCCTCGCACCCGGGTGTGGAGCTGACGCTGGCCGAGGACGAGCCGGAGGCGATCGCGCCGCGGCTTCGCTCGGGCGAGTTCGATCTCGTTCTGCTGTTCGAATTCAAAGGCGTCGGCGAGCGCCTCGAGGCGGGGATCCGGCGTTTCCCCCTGTTCGAGGACCCGCTGCATCTCGCGCTCCCCCACGGCCACCGTCTGGCGTCGAAGAGCAAGCTCAGGCTCGAGGACCTGCGCGATGAGGCGTGGGTGCAGACGTCGGAGGCGAGCCCCTGCGCCAGGCACGTCGTCCGCTCCTGCCACGCCGCCGGCTTCGAGCCTCGGGTCTCGTTCGAGAGCGACGACTACCAGGTCGTCCAGGGCCTGGTCGCGACGGGGGTGGGCGTCGCCCTGATCCCGGAGCTGGCGCTGTCGGGGGCCCGGGACGACATCCAGACCAGGAAGCTGAGCCCGACCAGCCCAGTGCGCAGCGTCTTCGCCGCGACCCCGCGCGCGGCGACCGTGACGCCGGCGGTGGCGACGATGCTCGACGTCCTCCGCGACGCGGCCCGTTCGCGCGGGCGCGCCGGCGCGACCTGACGGATCCGCCTCGGCGGGAGAGAACCGAGGCGGATCCGAGGTCGTCGGGGTCGGCGGGCTGTTAGGCTGCGCCGCCGGGTGCGGGCGCTGGGCGTCCCTGCACCCCGTCGGGGAATCCGAGCGAGGGCACGTCCGACGGGTACACCTCGTGCCCGTGGACGGCGATGTCGCCGGTCTCCATGTCCTCCTCGGTCATCCGCAGAGGCACGAACAGGCCGACCAGCCTGAGCAGGATGAATGTGCCGATCGCGGAGAACACGATCACCCAGAGGGCGGTCAGCGCCTGCCAGCCGAGCAGGTGCAGGCCGCCGCCGGAGATCGTTCCGGCGAGGACCGTTTCGGCCATCGCGCTGTTGGCGAAGATGCCGACCAGCAGGCCGCCGAGCAGCCCGGCGAACCCGTGGGTGTAGACGACGCCGAGGGTGTCGTCGACGCCGCGGAACGGCGCCACCCGGCTCAGATAATTGAGCGCGAAGTAGACGATCGTCGAGGAGACGACGCCGATGACGATCGCGCCCCAGCCGTTGACGAAGCCGGCGCCGGGAGTGATCGCGACGAGCCCGACGATCATCCCGTTGACGCTGCCGATCAGGCTCGGCTTGCGCCCGGTGAGGTAGTCCCATGCGACCCAGACAAGGAGCGCCACAGCGGTGCAGAGGTTGGTGTTGAGCACGGCACCCGAGGCGATTTCGCCGGCTTCGTACCAGTCTCCACCGTTGAAGCCGTTCCAGCCCATCCACAGCAGCCCGGCACCTACCGCGACCATCGCCAGGTTGTTCGGCGCGTCGATCTCGCGGTCACGCTGCAGGCGCGGACCGATCACCCAGGCCGCGACGAAGCCCGAGACGCCGGCCGCGAGATGGATGACATAGCCGCCGGAGAAGTCGACCGCTCCGTGCTGGGCGAAGAAGCCGCCGCCCCAGATCAGGAAGGCGTTGATCGTGTAGACGAACACCGTCCAGAGCCCGACGAACGGGATCCAGGCCTTGAAGTTGATCCGGCCCAGAACCGAGCCGAGCATCAGCAGCGGCGTGATCCCCGCGAAGACGATCTGGAAGTAGGCCAGGGTCGACTGCGGGAACGTGAATTCGAGTTCGGGGTACTCCGGAATGTGCGCGGTATTCAGCAGTTCAGAACTGCTCAGAATCGAGCCGGGCTGGCCCCAGAAATTCCCGAAGAAGCCGCTATCGGCGAGATGGATCGGCTCTCCGAAGCCCATCTTGAAGGCGAACAGACACCAGAGAACGACCACAAGCGCGAACGCGACGAACGACATCATCATCGAGTTCACCGACCAGCGTTTCTGCATCACGCCGCCGTAGAGGACCATCAGGCCCGGGACGCTCATGAGGCCGACGAACGTTGCCGCCGTCAGCTGCCATGAGGTGTTGCCCGTATCCACCGCTGCCAACAAATTCATTTGTTCCTTTCGTCAATCGCGGGCAGGCGCCCGGGTGCACATGGCCGACAGCCTTCCGGCGCGCGGCCCTCGCCACCACGTACACACGTCCAAAGATCGGCGCCGATCTTTCTCCCAAGTGGCCAGATCCCGCCACCAATCGGGGCTCTATGCTGCTCGCGATGCCACTCGAAGGGCACTACAACCGCGTCAACACCCCGCTGCGCAAACTCACCGCGCGCGAGCGGAACGTGCTCATCGCCGGGCTCGCGGTGACCTTGATCGCGGTGCTGGCGCTGCTGTTCGTCCCCGCCCACAACGAGAGGCCGCTGCTCGACGAAAACGGCGGCGCACATTCCGGCTGCATCGAAGTCGCCGTCGCCGGCCGCGTCGGCGCCGAACCGATCGTCGGCTGCGGCACGAAAGCGCAACAGATCTGCATGCGTTCGGCGAACTTCGACTCGCCGCGCTCGACGACGATCACCGACGCCTGCAAAGAGGCCGGCGTCAGGTTCTGAGCTGGGGGAGCGCGCCGAGCAGGGCGGACAGCTCCTCGTCGACCTCGCCGTCGAGCTTCAGCACCGCGTCGCCGTCGTAGGGCGTCGCGCCCTCGGTGACGATCGCGAGCCGGCCGCCTCCGGCGAGCGTCACCGCCGGCAGCCCGGCGACCGGATGGACGACGAGCGAGCTGCCGACGCAGAGCATCAGGTCGGCGCCTGCCGCCAGCTCCTGAGCCCGCCGCATCGCCTCCTCCGGCAGCAGCTCGCCGAACAGCACGACTCCGGGTTTGACCGCGCCCCCACAGGCGCCACACTTGGCGACCCCGTCGGCGTTGAAGAGCGCGTCGACCTCGTCGATCCCGTAGGAGGCCCCGCAGCGCGTGCAGGATGAGGTCTCGATCGAGCCGTGCACCTCGACGACGTTCTCGGAGCCGGCCGCACGATGGAGGCGGTCGATGTTCTGGGTGATGACCCCCGCCAGGAAATTCCGCCGCTCGAGCTCGGCCAGGGCCTCGTGGGCGCGGTTCGGCCGTTTGTCGCCGAGCGAGTGGAAGCGGGGCCGGTAGTAGGCCCAGAACCGGGCCGGGTCGCGCTCGAAGACATCGATGTGCGCGACCTCCATCGGGTCGACGTTCTCCCAGAGCCCGGTCTCCGGGGTGCGGAAGTCGGGGATCCCCGAGGGCACCGAGACGCCGGCGCCGGTCAGGGCGACGACCGTCCCCGCGCCCGCGATGAGCTCGGCCAGCCGCTCGGGACCCCCTATGTCTATTTGCCGCTCCACCGGGGGCTGCGTTTGCCGAGGAAGGCGCCGATGCCCTCCTTCGCGTCCTCGCTGCCGAAGGCCGCGGCGAAACCGCCCTTCTCGGCCTCGATGCCCTCGTCGAGGTCGGCCCCGTCGGAGACGAGCTTGATCTGCTCGCGGGCGATTGGCGCCTGTCCGGCCAGCTTCCGTCCCCACATCAGGGCCGTCTCGAACAGCTCGTGATCCGGCACGACGCGGTTGGCGAGGCCGAACTCGAGCGCCTCCTCGGCGAGGATCGCGTCGCCGACCAGGTTCATCTCGAGGGCCTTGTTGGGGCCGACCAGGCGCGGCAGCCGCTGGGTGCCGCCGAAGCCGGGGATGATCCCGAGTTTGATCTCAGGCTGGCCGAAGACGGCCGCCTCGGCCGCGATCCTGACGTCGCAGGCCATCGCCACCTCGCAGCCGCCTCCGAACGCGATCGAGTTCACGGCGGCGATCGTCGCCACCGAGCTCTGGCCGAACTCGCGCAGCAGGGCGTGGGCCGAGTCGATCAGCTCTTTGCCCTTCGCCTCGTCGAGCTGGGTGAACGATTTGATGTCGGCGCCGGCCGAGAAGACGAGCGGGATCGATGAGGCGATCACCATCGCCCCCACCCCATCGGCGGCCTTGACCCGCTCCCAGACCGCCCCGAGGTCGCGGATCACGTCGGGGGAGATCGCGTTCATCGGCAGGTTGGCGAGCCAGGCGATCGCGACCCCGTCGCGGGTCTCGAGCTTGACGGTCTCGGCCTGGTCGCCGTCGTCGGGCTGGGGATAGGGATAGAAGCCCTGGCCCGAGCTGAGGCCCAGCCGGCCCTGGGCGACGAGCCGCTTGAGGATCCCCGGCGCCGCAAACCGCTCGCCGTACTTCTCCTCGAGCGTCTCGATCCGCTCGAGGACGACGTCGAGGCCCTCGACGTCGGCCCGCCAGAACGGGGGCAGGAGGCCTTTGCGCGGGTCGAGGCCCGAGCCGGCCATCATCCCGACGTCGATGTCGCGGACCGAGCAGACGCCCTCTTCGACCAGGCTGCAGGCCTCGATCAGGGCGCGACCGGAGAACATCGCGATCAGCTCGTCGGCATCGGGGTCGACGTCGCCGGGGATCGTCTGCTCGCCGTCCTTGTAGAAACCCTCGCCGCCGGTCTTGGCGCCGAGCTTGCCGTCGGCTACGAGCTGCTGCAGCCCCTGGTGGACGTAGAAGCTGTCGCCGTAGGAGTCGGCGAGGTGTTCGGCGGTGTGCAGGGCGACGTCGAGGCCGAGCAGGTCGGTGAGGAAGAAGGGGCCCATCGGCGCCAGGTTGGCGCCGAGGATCGCGTCGTCGATCCCCTTGAGCGAGAGGCCCTGATCCTCCTGGGCCCGCCAGATCTCGCCCATCGTCGCCATCAGGACGCGGTTGACGACGAAGCCCGGGACCTCGCCGCAGACGATCGGCTGCTTGCGGATCGCCTGGGCGAAGTTGTAGGCGGCGGTGGCGGTCTCCTGGGTCGTCTCTTCGCCGACGATCACCTCGATCAGCGGCATCACCGAGGCCGGGTAGAAGAAGTGGAAGCCGACCACCTTTTCGGGACGCAGGGTCGCTTCGCCGATCTCGGTGATTGAGAGCGAGGACGTGTTCGAGGCGAGGATCGCGTGGCCGGGGGTGACGGCGTCGAGCTCACGGAAGACGGCCTGCTTGATCTCCATCTTCTCGGGGACCGCCTCGATCACGAAGTCGACATCGGCGAACTCCGCGTAGGAGGTGGTGCCGACGATCCTGCCGAGGACCTCGTCGAGCCGCGCGTCGGCCTCCTCCTGGGTCAGCTTTTCCTTTTCGACCAGCCGCGTGAGTTTGCCGTCGGTGATCGCGCGCGCCTTCTCGATCGCTGCATCGACGAACTTCTGGTCGATGTCCTTGACGACGACGGGGATGTCGGCGGTTGCGATCGCCTGTGCGATCTCGCCGCCCATGGTGCCGCCGCCGACGACGGCGGCCTTGGAAACGAACATGTGGCTGGGTCCTCCGGAGTATTGGCTTTGGAATGCGGCCTGGGCCGCGAGTGCGGAGGCTATCCGGTCTGCCGCCTAGCCTCGGGTCCGATGAGCGAGATCGTCGAGGGGCTCGGCGCCGAGGATCGCGAGCGGATCGGTCGCCTGCGCGCCGAGGGGCACTTCTTCTGGGCCGACCTCTGCGCCGACCGCCACTCCGCCGGGGAGATCGCCGAGGCCCTCGACATCCCCGAGCACGCCCTCGTCGCCCTACTCAGCTTCGGCCACGTCGGCCGGCCGTCGCGGAAGTTCCACGCCGACACCGAGCACGTCGTCTTCCCATTCCATTGCTACCTCGAGCCGACGGCCGGAGAAGACGGCGAGGACGAGTGGCTGGAAGCGATCGAGGTCAACGTCCTCGTCCACGGCGATTTCATCCTCACCCTCCATCGGGAGGCCGTCTCGCTGCCGGAGCTCCTTCCCGAATACAGCACCGAGGGGCGGAGCGAGCAGTACGTCGTCTACGTCGTCCTCGACGCGATGGTCGCGACCGCCTTCGATGCCCTCGGCGCGACCGAGCTGGCGCTCGAGGGGCTGCAGGTGCTGGCCGGGGAAACCGGCAACGCACGGGTCCGGGCCGGGACGCTGCGGGCGATCAACGTCAGGCTGACGAGAATGCGTCGCCGGCTGAGCCCGCTGCGGGGCAGGTTCGAGCGGATGGGCCAGGAGATCGGCCAGGTGCGAGGGCTCGAAGCCGACAGCGAAAGCTATTTCGAGCGTGTCTACAGCCAGATCAACCGGCTGATCGACGGGATCGACGCCGCCGCCGACTCGATGGCGAAGGTGATAAACCTGCGAATGAACGAGACGATCTACTGGCTGACGGTGGTGGCGACGATCTTCCTGCCGCTGACGTTCATGACCGGGTTCTTCGGGATGAACTTCGGCTGGATGGTCGGCGAAATCGAAACGTCCACCGCGTTCCTCGTCCTCGGGATCGGCGGCCCAATCCTCAGCGCCGCGCTGATCTGGCTGGCGATTCGGCACCGCGGCACCCCGATCCAGCCCGACCAGGACGCGCTCGAACGCCTCGTCACGACGCTGCGGCGGCCGCTGCGCTGAGCGGGCCGCGGTGGGCCGCGGCGACAGATGGGACAAGGCCTCCCGGCCAACGTTGTACCGCGGTACAAAGGCATCGGCGACGCGCTCCTATTAGGCTGCTCTCGCTCCTGAAAAGGGATAAAGGAAGGAATTTCGTTCGCGCCCGCCGCACGGGCGCTCGACAGTGGGAGAAGCCAACTCGATGACCCGTATCCGCCAGCAGAACGTGACCGCAGCACAGTGGAGCTCTAACGGCGAGGCTCTCGGCGCGCTCGATCTGACCGTGCCCGAGAACAACCCGTTCGGCGCCAACGTCTTCTCGGTCGCCGTCCAGCGCGAACGGCTGCCTGCCGACGCTTTCGAGAAGCTGCAGGAGACCCTTGAGGGCGGCGGAACCCTCGACGCCGAGCTCGCCGATGCGGTCGCGGAGGCGATGAAGGAGTGGGCGCTGGAGAACGGCGCCACCCATTTCACCCACATGTTCCAGCCGCTGACCGGCTCGACCGCCGAGAAGCACGACTCGTTCTTCGAGCCGACCGGCGAGGGCGAGTCGCTCGCCGGCTTCTCCGGCAAGGAGCTGATCCAGGGCGAGCCCGACGCCTCCTCGTTCCCGACCGGCGGCGTTCGCGCCACCTTCGAGGCCCGGGGCTACACCGCCTGGGACCCGACCTCCCCCGCCTTCATCCTCGAGAACCCCAACGGGGCGCTGCTCTGCATCCCGACGGCGTTCGCCTCCTGGACCGGCGAGGCCCTCGACGCGAAGATCCCGCTGCTGCGCTCGATGGACGCCCTCTCGCGCTCGGCGATCAAAGCGCTGCGGCTGCTCGGCGACGACGAGAGCCAGCGCGTCTTCACGACCGTCGGCCCTGAGCAGGAGTACTTCCTGATCGACGAGCAGTACTTCTTCGAGCGCCCGGACCTGATCGCCACCGGCCGCACCCTGTTCGGCGCCAAGCCGCCGAAGGGACACGAGCTCGACGACCACTACTTCGGCTCGATCCCGGAGCGGATCCTCGCCTTCATGCTGGAGTCCGAGCTGGAGATGCGGAAGCTCGGCATCCCGGTCAAGACCCGCCACAACGAGGTCGCGCCGAACCAGTACGAGATCGCCCCGATCTTCGAGAACTCGAACGTCGGCTCCGACCACCAGCAGTTGGTCATGCAGACCCTCGAGAGCGTCGCCCGCCGCTATGGGTTGGTCTGCCTCCTGCACGAGAAGCCGTACGCCGGCGTCAACGGATCCGGCAAGCACAACAACTGGTCGATGAGCACCGACAGCGGGGCCAACCTTCTCGACCCTGGCGACACCCCGGCGGACAACATCCACTTCCTGTTCTTCTGCGCGGCGGTGATCCAGGCGGTGAACAAGCATCAGGGGCTGCTGCGCGCCTCGGTCGCCAACATCGGCCAAGACCACCGCCTCGGCGCCAACGAGGCACCACCGGCGATCATCTCGATCTTCCTCGGCGCCGAGCTCGAAAAGGTATTCGAGGCGATTGCCACCGGCGAAGGGGACCCGAACACGCCCGCCTCGTTCCTCGAGCTGGGCGCTGAGGTGCTGCCGGCTCTGCCGATGCACGGCGGTGACCGCAACCGAACCTCGCCGTTTGCCTTCACCGGCAACAAATTCGAGTTCCGGGCGCTGGGCTCGAGCATGTCGCTCGCGTTCCCGAACACGGTCCTCAACACGATCGCCGCCGAGGCGATCGACGAGCTCGCCGGAGAGCTCGAGCAGAAGCTCAGCGGCGGGACCGAGATCCCCGAGGCGGTGATCGAGATCGTCAAGGAGTCCTACGAGGCCAACAAACAGGTCTGCTTCAGCGGCGACAACTACGCCGAGGAGTGGCACACCGAAGCCGAACAGCGGGGCCTGAAGAACCTCAAGACTACGCCGGACGCCCTGCCCGAGGTCCTGTCCGACCAGACGATCGCGGCGTTCGAGAACTACGACGTGCTCTCCAAGCGCGAGCTCGAGTCCCGCTTCGAGGTCTGGGTCGAGCAGTACGTGATCCGGGCCAACATCGAGGCCGAGACGACGCACTCGATCGCGAAGACGATGATTCTGCCGGCGGCGCTCCGCTACCTGGCCCTGATCAAAGAGTCGGGCGCGGCGCTCGGCGTCGCGGATGAGATCAAGTCGACGCTCGAGGACCTCGGCAGGTCGCTGGCCGCGCTCGAGGACGCCAACGCCTACCCGGACGGCGTCGAGGGCCTCGAGCTCGCCGAGCATGTCCGCGACACGCAGCTCGCCGCGATGGCCGACGTCCGCGAGGCCGCCGACAAGCTCGAGAAGATCGTCGCCGACGACCTCTGGCCGCTCCCCAAGTACGAGGAGATGCTCTTCATCAAGTAGGGCCGCGGCTCAGCGCGTCAGCCCACTTTCGCGCAGATCGCGTAGATCTTCAGATCGATCGAGGTGTCGAGCGAGATCGAGTTGTTGAAGAGCTGGGCCGACCATCCGGTGCCGCTCCCATTCGGGCCGCTGAACGAAAGCGTCACCTGACGCTGTTGGCCGTTCTGAGACGCGTTGGTGCCGAGGTCGGCGCCGCCGCCGATCACCCGTTTCCCCCCCGGGCAGTTGAGGGTCTTGAGATCGCTGAGACCGCGCTGGCCGCCGCTGTTGACGACGAAGACTTCCGGGTAGGTCTGGCTGACGACCTCGTAGCCGGAGACGCCGGGGCTCCCGGTCGCCCCTTTGGCGCCGGTGCTCCCCTTCGCGCCCTTGGCACCCTTAGCCCCCGCCGGCCCCCTTGGCCCGTGCGGGAGGGCGCCGAAGACCCGGCAGGTGACCTTGCTGCCCGCCGCGACCTTCTGCGGACACTTGATCTTGATCTTTGCCTTCGAATCATGGGCGCCGCCGGCGGCGAGGGCGACAGCGGCGAGAGCGATCACCGTGACGGCGGCGATCGAACCGATTGCGAGGACACGGCGTGGAGACTGCGGAGATCTGTTCATCCCCGCCAATTACCCGCCGAGGCGAGGTTCAAGCAGGTGCCCTCCGTTCAGGCCGGCAGGGTGATGGTGCTCAGCAGGTACTCGCCCTGGTTCCGCAGCGAGCCGTCGTCGGCTTCATTGGAGCTTTCCTGTAGCTCGACGAGCTCGGCGCGCGCCGCCTCCCATTTGCCCTGCGGCTCAAGAATCGTCTTCGCGATCACGACCGGCCCCAGGTTCTCCTCAGAGTATTCGAGCCACTGCTGCGGCGAGTCGAACTCGAATGTTGCCATCCGCTTGTCGAAGCCGAGCTCGACGTCGGCGCCCGCGAACAGGCTGCGGACGTGATCCTCGTCGCCCCACATCGCCGGAGGCACGAACTCCGGCGGCGGGGGCGGCATCTGCTCGGCGAGGGTTTTGAACATCCGGCCGATCTCACCGGTCGGCGTCCAGGCGGCGACGCCGATGATGGCCCCCGGCCGCGCGACCCTGACCAGCTCGGCGGCGGCGGCCTCCTGCCGCGGCGCGAACATCACGCCGAAGATCGAGGTGACACGGTCGAAGGAGTCGTCGTCGAACGGCAGCTTCTCGGCGTCGCCGACGACGAACTCGGCCTCGAGGCCGGCCTCCGCGAACCGGGAGCGGGCGGCGTCGATCAACTCGGGGACGAGGTCGAGACCGGTCACCCTGGCTCCGCGCCGGGCGGCGGCCTCGGCCGCGTTGCCGCTGCCCGTCGCGACATCGAGATAGTCCTGGCCCTTCCCCACGCCGATCGTCTCGACCGTCCTGTCGGACACCTCCTGGATGCGCGGAGCGAACCCCGGCCAGTCGCCCGCGGTCCATACGGCTCGCTGCCTGGCGGTCAGCTGCTCAGCGGTGGCGTCGTCCATGTCTCCTCCTGGTGGGGTGTGAGCGAAACCGACCGTACAACTAGGATTCCCAACGTGGCAAGCGCACTCCGGGGTACGAAACCCCATCAGGGGCGTGTCCTGGTGATCCTGGCGCTCGCCGCGCTCCAGCTGGTCGCGATCGTCCCCTCCGCCGATGCCCGAGAGATCTTCGTCAGTGACGGCTCCAGCAGGGTCCTGGTGATCGACAGTGGAAGCGATCAGGTCGTCGGCCAGCCGATCTCGGTCGGCATGGGCCCCTTCGGGATCGCGCTAAGGCCCGACGGCAGGACCGCCTACGTGACGAACATCGACGAAGGCCTGGTCAGGGCAGTCGACACCGGAAGCAAGCAGGCCGTCGGCCCGCCGATCAACGTCGGCGGCGGCCCATACGGAATCGCGGTCACGCCAGATGGAACGCGGGTCTATGTCGCGAACGGAGGCGCGGTCGCAGTCATCGACACTCAGACCAACTTCGTCGGCCCGCCGATCACGGTCGGCAACAACCCGAGGGGAATCGCGATCAGTCCCGACGGAATGACGGCCTACGTCACCAACCAGACCTCCGGCGACGTCTCGGTGGTCGACCTACCGAGCAACCAGGCGATAGGCGCGCCAATCGTCGTCGGCGGCAGCCCGCTGGGAATCGCGATCACCCCTAACGGAGGCAGGGCCTACGTAGCGAATTCAAAATCGGGCAGCGTCTCGGTGATCGACACGCGGACTAACCAGGTGGTGGGATCGCCGATCATCGTAGGCACCGAACCCAGGGCGATCGCAATCAGCCCCGACGGTGGCAGGGCCTATGTCGCGAACGCACAATCGGGCAGCGTCTCGGTGATCGATACGGGAACGAACCAGGTGGTGGGATCGCCGATCATCGTGGGCACCGAACCGAAAGCGATCGCGATCACCCCCGATGGAGCAAGAGCCTATGTCGCGAACAGGGAATCGGCAGACGTCACGGTGATCGACGCCCGAACCAACCAGGTGGTGGGATCGCCGATCGCCGCCAAAAATGCGCCGGAGGCGATCGCGATCACCCCCGACCAGCCGCCGATCGCCGCCTTCACCAACGCCGCCGCCCGCCCCGGTGCGGCGGTCACCTTCGAGGCTTCCGGCTCCCGCGACCCCGACGGGACGATCGCCCGCTTCGACTGGAATTTCGGCGATGGCCAGGCGGCGCCCGACGTTGGGCCGACGCCGAAGCACACCTACAGCAGGCCGGGCACCTACCGAGCGACGCTGACTCTGACCGACAACGAGGGCTGCTCCGTCTCACTCCGGTTCACCGGACAGACCGCCTATTGCAACGGCTCGGGTTCCGCCAGCCGCACGGAGGCCGTCTCGGTCGCCTACCCGGCGGTTCGGGTCAGATGCCCGAAACGCGCCGGGCGCAGCGGTTGCAGGTTCAAGCTCACGGCGGTGACGAAACGGCGCAAGGGCAAGGCGATGACGCTGACGGCGAGAGCAAGGGCCAAGGCCGGGCGCTCGACGGACGTCTCGCTCATACCGAAGTCCCGATTTGCCGCCGGCCTCGCCACCGCCGACAGGGTCCTGGTCCGGGAGAAGCTGACGATCAACGGCTCGGTGGAGAGCCTGCTGCGCCGGCTGCCGATCCTGCCGCCGCCGGGTTGAGGTCCGCGAGCAGCTCGAGCAGGCGGGGCTCGGCCTCATCGTCGTCGATCACCACCGCGGTCCCCGGCCATCCGTAGCGCAGGTATCGGGCGTAGGCCTGGCGCGAGCTGAGGTCGGGCTCGTAGATCCAGCAGCCGGTGTTCCAGTAGCGCGTCCGCGAATCCCGGCTGGAGCGGACGTCGGCGAGCGGCTGGTGCGTGTGGGCGAAGACGATCCGGTTGGCCTCGCGATTCCAGCCGAGGTTCTCGACGACCTGCGCGAAAGCCTCGACCGCGTGCTCGGAGGGGTCGCTCGGCGACACCACGCCGGCCGCCGGATAGGTTGGCCGCGGCCAGGCGGCCCCCAGCGCCGGCTGCTCATGACGCTGGCGCTCGGCCTCCTCGCGCACCACCGAGTCGAAGTGCTCCTCGCTGGGCAGGGCCTCGCCGTCACCGCGTTCGCGGAGCCGGTCCCCAAGGCGCTTCGTGCCACGGACGGGCGCGCCGAGGACGCTGCCGACCGTCCCCGCCCGCTGGGCGGCTCGGAAGACGTTGCGCTGGGCGTGGGTCCCGTGTGGCATCTGGGCGGCGATGTAGAGCCACTCGGTGAGCAGGGTGATGATCGACTCGTAGTCGGCCATCGTCTTCGGGTCCTCCGGTCCGCCGGTCGCGATCGACCACAGGGTCCGGGTCAGTATCCGACTGCCACGGGAGCCGGTCAGCCTGGCGTGGGGGTCGAGATAGTGGCCATGGGTGCAGAGGACGCCGGCAAAGGTGTAGGTCGGGTAGGCGATCTCGACCGCGACCCCGGGCAACCGCCGCTCGAGGAAGGAGCGAAAGTACTCGGGGCCGGTGCCGTCCGAGCCCCCGTCGGATCGCGGCGATTCCCCGGCGGCGATCTGCGCCTCGAGCAGATTCTCGGCGTCGCGGTGAACGAGGTGGTGGTCGTGGTTGCCAGCGACGAAGACGAGGCGGCCGCCGGCGAGCTTCTCCGCGATCAGCTTCAGCAGGCCCTCGGAGGCGTCGACCGCGTCGGCGACCGAGCCGAAGAGGAAGTCGAACAGGTCACCGAGGAAGATCAGCTCGTCGATTCCCTCCAGCGCCGGCTCCAGCCGTTCCAGGTAGCGCTCCTCGGCAAGCAGGTCGCGACCGGTCCAGGCGCCGAAGTGGGTGTCGGAGATGACGAGGGCGCGCATCCCGCTAGGAGCCGCCTCCCCTGGTCACCTGGCTGATCGCGAAGATCTCGGCGAATTTGAGCAGGCCGAGCGTCGAGTGCGGCGAGGTGGCGCTGCTCCGCATCCGCACCTCGGCCCCGGCCGGGCCGCGGACCTCGACGATCGTGCAGATGTCGCCGATCTCCCACTCGCCCTCACGGGTCCCATAGTCGGCCTCGATCGCCTCCATCTGTTCGGCCATGTGTTTGCCGGCCTTGCTCTGGTCCAGCGCCATCGGGCTGCCCCCTTTCACGCGGTTGGTCGAATCGTCCCGATCGACCCTAGTGCGTCAGAGGCGGGGCAGCACCCGCATCGGCAGGCCGCCCTTGGGAGAGAGGGTCGGCATCTGGCGCACCGTCACGGTGCGGCCGGGCAGCACGTCGAGGCGGAGCCGCTGCAGGAGCATCGTCGCGACCAACTTCACCTCGGTCTGGCCGAAGCGCTTCCCGATGCAGATCCGCCGCCCGCCGCCGAAGGGCACGTAGGCCCCGCGCGGAAGCGCCGCCTTGCGCTCGCGGGTGAAGCGCTCGGGGATGAACGCCTCGGGCTCAGGAAATACCTCGGGAATGCGATGGCTCGCCCAGGAGCAGTACGCGAAGTAGGCGCCCTTCGGCACGCCGTAGCCGCCGAATTCGAAGTCCTTGATCACCCGCCGCGGGCCGATCCAGGCGGGTGGGTAGAGGCGCAGCACCTCGTCGAGGACCATGTCGAGGTAGGGCATTTCGCGCTCGATCTTCTCGATGTCGGGGAGCTCGCCGCCGAGTACCTCGTCCTGCTCGGCGACCAGCTTCTCGACCACGTCGGGGCGGCGGGCGAGCTCGTGCATCATGAAGGTGAGGGTCGAGGTCGAGGTGTCGTGACCGGCGAACATCAGGGTCATCACCTGGTCGCGGACCTCCCGGTCGGTGAAGCCCTGGCCCGACTCGTCGCGGACTTCGAGCAGCAGGCTGAGGACGTCGAGGCGGCCGGATTCGGGCGAGCGCCGCCGCTCGGCGATCTCACCGAAGACGATTTCGTCGAGCACCCGGCGCGCGGCGAGCATCTTCCGCCACGGCGACCCCGGCCCGCGCAGGAAGCGGGCGGCAAACTCGATTCCGTAGAACTCGAGCGCGCGCTCGAAATTCTCGGCCGCGGCGGCTCCCTTGCCGGCCTCGTCAGGGTCGAGGCCGAGCAGGGCGCGCATCGCGATCCGCATCGCGAGGCCGCGCATCCACTCGTAAATGTCGACGACCTCGCCGGGGCGCAGGGCATCGATCAAGGGGCCCGCCTCGCCGACCATCACCTCGACCGCGGCCCCGACCTGCTCGCGGTGAAAGGCCGGCATCATCGTCGTCCGGGCGTAGTGGTGATAGTCGTCGTCGATCGTCAGCAGGCCGTCGCCGAGCAGCGGGATCAGGTCGCCGAAGCTGCCCTCGCGCCAGTGGAAGTTGTCGGGGCCGGTGACGGTGACGAAGTGGTTGGCCTCCGGGCCGAGCATGAAGACGACCCGGCTGTGGAGGAGGCGCAGGGTGAAGATCGGCCCAAAGCGTTCGTAGGCTCCGAGCAGAACCGGTAGCGGGTCGGTGGCGATCCTGTGGGTTCGGGCGATGCTGAGGTCGAGATCGCCGGGCGGGAACTTGCCGCGGGCGCGCCATTCGGAGGCGAGGTCGCCGCCGACGCGCCGGAGTGGGTTCTGCGATTTCTGCGGCGGCTTCGGAACGGCAGGCGCAGTCGGCGCGGATGTCGCGGTCTCGGTCGGCATCCTCGAGATCCTAGTTGGCTGGCTGGCCAGTCGTTGCGGCGAGCTGGCCGCAGGCGGCGGCGATGTCGCGGCCACGGGTGAGTCGGACGGTCGCTCCGAGGCGGTGCTCGGCGAGGATCGCCCGGAAGCGCTCGATCCGCTCCGGCGAGGATCCGTCATAGGCCCCGGTCGGGTTGTAGGGGATCAGGTTCACCTTGTAGGCGCGGGGGTCGAGCAGCGCCGCGAGCTCGCGGGCGTGCTGTGGGTGATCGTTGATGTCGGCCAGCATCACGTACTCGACGAACACCTTGCGACGGCGAAGGCCGCGGTAGCGCTCGCAGGCGGCGAGGATCTCGGCCAGCGGGTAACGGTCGTTGACCGGCATCAGCTGCGAGCGCAGGCCGTCGTTGGGGGCGTGCAGCGAGAGGGCGAGGCCGACCGGCATCTCGCACTCGGCGAGGCGTTCGATTCCCGGCACCCAGCCCACGGTCGAGATCGCGGTGCGGCGGTTGGTGACGCCGGCGTCGGGCAGGGCCGCGCAGGCCTCGAGCACAGCGTCGATGTTCATCATCGGCTCCCCCATCCCCATGAAGACGACGTGGTCGATCGCTTCGACGCGGCGGAAATGGAGAGCTTGGTCGAGGATCTCGTCGGCGCTGAGGTTGCGGCCGAACTTCATCTGCCCGGTGGCGCAGAAGGTGCATGTGAGCGGGCACCCCGACTGGGAGGAGAGACAGACCGAGCGCCGCCCGTCCCGGTAGCGCATCAGCACCGCCTCGAGCGGCCGGCCGTCGGCGGTCGTGAACAGGGCCTTCACGGTGCCGTCGTCGGAGCGGGCCTCGGTCTCGAGGGCAATCGTCGAAACCGGGACCTCGGCCGCGAGCCGCTCGCGCAGCTCCGCCGGCAGATTGGTCATCTCTGCGTAGTCCCGGGCGCCCCGCGCCACCCACTCCCAGACCTGCGCGGAGCGGTAGTCGGGCTCACCGGCATCGGCGAGAGTGCTCTTCAGAAGTTCGTTGTCCACGCTTAGAGTGTGACTCCGATGCGGCTTCGTGGCTTCTTACTGGCTTTGCTGATGGCAGGGCTCATCACCCAGGCAGGCCCACCGCGGGCGGATGCAGCCTGCGAAGCCGACTACTGCACGGAACGGACCACCAACAAAGACGGGTTCTTCCTCCTGAAGATTCCCGCCGGCGGCATCGGCCTCATCGCACCCTCACTCGCGGACTGCAAATGGGAAGAAGTCGAAGCCCAGTTCAGCGATGGGTCTCCGCCGGAGTTCCATTCCTTCGATGCGACAAAGGAATTCGAATCGAGCCACACCTTTCCCAAACCGGGTGTCTACTTCGTCGACATCTACGCGACGGAAGGGATCCACGGCGACGGCCCGAGTGAATGCCCCGACCTCCACATCCAGGCCAAGGTGACCTACCCCGAACCACCGCCGCTGAAAGAACCGGAAGAACCGCAGCCCGAAGGGCCGAAAGCGCCGCCGGCTGTGTCCGCCGGCGGCGGCCCGGCTTCGGGCGCGGCGCCGGCCGCGCCCAGGCCTGCGTCGGCGGCGCTCGACCGGTTCTGGCGCGACTGCGGGGGCGGTGTCCTCGCCCACCGCGTCGCCTGTCCCAAGGCCCGGCGTGTCATCGGGGCCGCGAGGTCGCTCCTGGCCCATGCCCGCTCATCGGACCGGCTCGCCGCAGGCGCGGTCTTCAAGGCGGCAGGGTTCAGCTGCCGCCTGCGCACGGGCAACGCGGCCTCGGTCAGCTGTCTGCGCGCCCGGCAGCGGGTGCTAGGAACCTGAGCCTGGCGGCGGCTCAGCCGCGGGCGGCTCGGCCGGGGGCGGCTCGGCCGGGGCGGCTCCGCGGGCGGCGGCTCGACCGGCTGCTGTTCAAGCGGCGGTGGAGTCGCGTCCGCCTGCGGTGGAGGCAGCTCCCCTCCGGGGATTGGGTCGGCCTCGGCCTCCCAGACCTTGTTGAGCTCGACCTGGATATACGCCCAGAGGCCGGGCGAGATGATCAGGTAGAGGATGATCGCGATCCAGCCGTTGAGCGGCTCCTGGCCGGCGATGCTCGAGGCGCCCTGGACCCGCTTGGTCCCCCGCCAGTAGGTGATCAGCGCCGGGACGATGATCAGCCCGCCGGGAAACAGAGCCAGGACCGAGTTGGTCGGGTTCTGCCCGAGGTCGAAGCCTTTCGCCTTGCCGTAGTCGCTCATCTCGCGGTTGATGCGGTACCACCAGACCAGGTGGTAGATACCGAGGGTGATGATCGGGAGCAGCGCCGCCGCCCACGGGCTCCGGATCTTTACCTTGTCCTGGGTGCCGCGGATGTTCATCTCGTAGGCCATCGGTCTCCGTTTCTGGGAGGGGTCGTGACGACCCTAACCGACGATTTCCGCGATGGCCACCGATCGAACGTCCGCAGGGGGGTCTTGGTCACGGGTGAATCCTCTCCCCCCGCCTCAGCATCGCGACGAATTTCCGCAGGCGGCGCTCGCGGGTCTCGGGGCGCTTGGCGTCATTCAGGTGGTAGATGATCGCGTAGCGATTCGCCCCGTCGAGCGCCTCGAAGCTCTCCCGTGCCGCCCGGTCGCTCTTCAGCTCACGCTCGAGGTCCGGCGGGACCTCGGCGGTGCTCGGAGGCTCGTATGCCGCCTCCCAGCGCCCGTCGGCCTTGGCGGCGTCGACCGCCGCGAGACCGGACGGCCGGATCCGGCCGGCGGCGATCAGCGACTCGACCCGCTCGCGGTTCAGCCGCGACCATTTACTGCGCCGCCGCCGCGGGGTGAAGCGCTGCAGGTAGTGGAGGCCGTCGAAGCGCCGCACCTGACCGTCGATCCAGCCGAAGCAGAGGCCGAGCTCGACCGCCTCGTCGTAGCTCACGCTCTTGGTCCCCGAGCCCTTCTTGGCGAGCTTCAGCCAGACGCCGTCGGAGTTCCCGTTCTCCTCCTCGAGCCAGGCCTCGAGCTCGGCCGCGGAGGCGAAGAGGATGACCGGGAGCTCGTCTGGCACGGCGTCAATTGTCGCCGACGGGGAAATACAGACAGGCCCGGGAAGGTGGGAAATACCTTCCCGGGCCTTGTCTGCGTAAATCAAAGGCCGTGCCCACAGGGGAGGGGACGGCCTTCGCCCCGACCGTTTCAAGGGCCGGGCGCAGCGAGCGACAGGAAGCGCTCGCCCCGGGTGTTTCTATAAGAACAGATACGGACCAATTTGTCAAGGGCAAACCCTGAATTCTCAGGATTTGCGGCTGATTTCTTCGGACATCCACATACCGCTCTGTTTCTAGGCACGATCGGCGGTGTCCGCCCAGCCCTTGGCCCCGTCAAACCCGAGGTAGGGCAGCAGGGCGAGGCAGACGAGCTCGGGGACGACGTCCTCGAGCAGGTCGAGCCGCTCCGAGCGCAGGTGGTAGGCGACGATCGCCGCGATCGCACCGACCAGGGCCTCGTCGGTCGGGCCGGCCGAGCGCGGCCTCGAGGGGACCTCGCCGTCGATGAAGCGGGCGAAGCCGTCGACCATCTGCAGGTAATCCCCGTGACCCCTCGCGGTTCGGGTCTCGATGACCAGGATCTGGGCGGCGTCGGGATTCGAGACGCAGAAGTCGACCGCGCCCCGAATCCCGGCCGCGACCTTGGCGGGCCACTCGTCCTGCCCCACGCAGGCCTCTCGCACCCTTCCCTTGAGCTGTTCGAAACTGCTCGAAAAGTCGTTCACGCCAAGCCAATCGACTCCCGCTCGCGTGCGACCGGGCACGGCCATCGAGCCCCCTACGGAGGCCAACCATAAGAGCCAGGGATGTGACGCTCCCGCCTTACGCAAAGAGACGCCAGGAATAAGAACACAAACGGACCTTATAGTCAAGACGGACCGGGCAGAACTTTTTGCGTATTTTCCGCGCTCTGGTGCGTGAAACGGCTACCCGGTGCGGAAAGCCGACCCTACGAGGCTCCTTCTCCCGACCTTGCGCCTTTGGGCCTTTGACGTACCGACCTGCCGCCTGGCTCGACAGCTGCGGACCGATTCGATCGCCAGCTCTTCGCCCCCGGCGAAGGTGTAGGTGGCGCGGGCGAAGGAGAGGAAACCGGCGGTGAATTTCGGCGGCACGGGGCAGGAGGCGCTGAGGTAGCTGTGGCGTTTTCCGTGGTAGATGAAGTCGCGGGCGACCTCGATCCGGAAGTTGGATACGTGCGGCCAGGTGCCGACCGACCGTTTCAGGGTCGTGACGAGGACGGTCCGGAACGCGCCCTTCTGGCGATGCACCGCGAACGGGATCACGAACGAGACCGGTGGGTCAGTCGTGTAGGCGTGGACCAGGACCGCCGGCCTTCCCGCCTTGGTCTTGCCGTTGAAGGCGAGCAGGTTCGCCCGGATCCCGAACGGAGCCTGGTTCGGGACAAAGATCTTGGCGTAGAGCTGCCCGCGCCCGACCAGGGCGCCACCACAGGACGCGATCGCCTGGCGGCTGTCGATCCCGCGCAGCCGGACCTGCGGGCAGACCGGGAGGCCGCGGGTGAAGAGCAGGCCCCTCCACGCCAATTCCAGTTTCAGCCGGTCGACGCGGGGCAGCGGCGCGTTGTCGGAGGTGTGGATCCCACCCGCGAGGTGGACCGCGACCGGAGCCCGTTCGTGGCGGGGGAGTTTGCGCGGGGTGATGCCGCCGTCGAGGGAGACGATCAGGTTGCCGCTCTGCGTCCGCTCGGCACCGGCCGGCACCGCGAGGAGGGCCATCGCGGCGAGGGCGAGGAGGGCCGCGGCAAGCCGGGACCTTCGCCGCTTCATATCACCCGAACCTCGAGAACCTGAAGCTGCAGTAGTTGAAGCCGAACGCGAGGGTGACATTGTTGGCGAGGTTGCCGTGGTGGATGAAGCGCGCCGTCAACCGCTGTGCCTTGATCGTGTGGCCAACATTGAGCTCGGCTGCGATTTCCTTCAGGTACTGCTCCTGGCGCTTGAGATAGCCGAACCATTTCTGCAGCCTTTCGGTGTCGGCGACCGGCCGCGGGACGGCCGTGATCTGGTCGATGGTGCCACCGAATATCGTCGCCGCCTTCTGGAATTTCTTCGCCGCGATCGGAATCCGACCAGAATCGTGGACATCGTCGCGGACGCCATCCATCGCCTTCTGCGTCTCCTTCGCCCCCGGCTTGCAGATCTGCTCCAACTGCGCGACGTATTCGATCCGTGACGGCCCTTCGGCCGGCATCGTCGCCGTAGTAGTGGTCGTTTCTTCGGCGTGAGCAGCACCGCCGATCACGCCCGCTGTAAGCGCTACCGCAAATACCGCCAATACGGCACGCCCTCCAACTCGACCCATCTAGTCCCCTCTACAAAATCCCTGTTGACGTCTGACTGGACGTCGGCTGAACTGTACCGCGTAAGGCCGGTGTTGGCGGTACGTGATTGTCCTCAGATTGCGCTCTGGGCGCGGCTTTGCCGGGGGCGAAGACGGGCGAGCCAGGCGGGTGTGTGCCAGACCCGATCGCCGAACAGGAGCATCAGCGCCGGCAGCAGAACGATCCTCACCACGGTCGCGTCGAGCAGGACCGCGACGGTCAGCCCGACGCCCATCTGACTGACGGTCGCCACCGGCGCCGCCGCGAAGGAGACGAAGACCGCGGCCATGATCGCCGCCGCCCCGGTGATCACCGAGGCGGTCTTCTGCAACCCGTATTCGATCGCGGCGCGATTGTCGCCGTCGCGCTCATAGCTTTCGCGCATCCGCGCGAGGAGGAAGACCGCGTAGTCGATCGAGAGGCCGAAGGTGACGCCGAAGATCGCCGCCGCCCCGACGGTGTCGACGTAGGGATGGCCTCCAAGTGGATAGCCCTCGGGGATCCTGCAGACGAGGGCCATGACCCCGATCGCCGCGGCGACCGATCCGAGGTTGAGGACGACGGCGATCGCCGCCAGCAGTGGCGCCTCGAGGATGAAGAGCAACATCAGGAAGCAGGCGACCACGACCGCGCCGACAACCAGCGGAATCCGCGCCCTGGTCACCTCGCCGTAGTCGTTGATCACCGCTGCGCCGCCGGTCAACCCGGTGTCCAGCCCCCCCTCGCGCCTGATCAGGTCGGCGTCGATGCCGAGCCGGTCGCCGACCCGCCGCGACTCGTCGGTGTTGAGCCCGTAGTCGGAGATGACCAGCATCCGCGCGGCCTGGCCGCCGCCGTTGACGCTGACTGCCTCACCGGCGAGCTGCTGCCGCCGCGACGAGGCCCCTTCGAGCGCCGAGAGCACGAAGTAGCCCGAGTCGAACAGCCCCGGCGAGCTGCGGCGAAGGCGGCGGGCGCCCTGCGCGAGCGGGTTGGCGACCGCCGAGATCCGGACGCTCGAGCGGCGCAGCCCGACTTCGAGCGGGCGCGAGCGCTGGAACCCTTCGGCGAGCCCCTTCTGCAGCGCCCCGGCGCCGCCCTGCAATGCGGTCAGGCCGCCGGCGAGGCGCTCGGCCCCGGTCCCGAGTCTCGACAGCCCACCGGTCAGGCCTTCGGAGGCCCCTTCGAGTTTCCCGACACCCTGTTCGAGGCGCGTCCCGCCTTCGACGATGCGGTTGAGACCGTTGTTGACGCGGTCCGCAATCCCGCGCAGGCGCCGGACTTCGTCGCGCGCAGAGGCGATGACCCGGGCGAGGGTCCGCGAGCGTCGGGCCTGGGGCAGGAGCGAGGGGTCCTCGCTCGCGGCTTCGGCGAGCTGCGTCGCCAGTTCGCGGGAGCGATGCAGGGCGTTGTTCTGGAGCTTTGGCTGCAGGGTGCGAAGGCCGAGCTCGAGGGCGAGGCTGCCGACCGCGGTCTTTCGCTGCGCGTCGGCGAGCTTCTTCGACCCTTCGCCGAGGAGCCCGATCGCGCCGCTCGCCCGCTCTCCCCCGACCGCCGCCTTTTCGAGCCCTCCGGCGAGCAGGCCCGCCCCCTGGCTCGCGCGTTCGGCCCCGAGTGTGAGCAGAGCGCTGCCCGCCGCGCCGCGGGCGAGGCCGCCGCGCAGGTCGGAGACGGCGTCGGCCGCGCGGCGCAGCCCGGGCCCGAGGCGGGCCAGTTCCCCGGTGCCTCCGGGGCCCGTCGAGGTGAAGGTTTCGCCGAGGTCCCGCAGCGGCTTGGTGCCCTCGGCCACCGAGGCCGGGCCGATCACGGCCCGAATCCCCGGTTGGGAGGCGATCCGGTGCTGCCAGCTTGCTCAACAGGGCGAGCTTTTCGGGGGTTGTGATCGGGCCTTCGGGCGCGGCGGCGAGGAGGACGAACGGGGCTTCCCAGCCCGGCCCGACGGCGCGGTCGATCGCTTCCGCGTTTTGCCTGGACTCGTTCGAGCTCGGCAGCTCGTCGATGCCCGGCGCGGAGGTGGTCAGCCGGATCGCCGGGGCGGCGAGCAGCAGCAGCGGCACCGCGATCAGCACCGCGGCGAGGCCGGGACGCCGCAGCGCCCCTGCCGCCATCGCCGCAACCCGCGAGTGCGAAGCGCGCGAGCCACCGATCGCGCCGGCATTGACCCGGGTGCCGAGCAGCGTCAGCAGCCCGGGCAGCGCCGCGACGGCGACGACGACGCTGAGGATGGTCGCGACCCCGACCGTAACCGCCAGCGACAGCAGCAACGAGCCGGGTTGGACGAAGGCCGAGAGCCCCAGAGCCGCCAGCAGCGTCGCGCCGGCGGAGACGGTCGTCCGACCGGCGGTGGCGCGGCTGCGCTTCGCCGCCTCGTGGGGGTCGAGCCCGGCGGCGAGCTCCTCGCGGAAGCGGGAAACGATCAGGAGCGAGTAATCGACGCCGAGCGCCAGCCCCATCATCGTGCAGACCACCAGGGAGATCGCGTCGATCGTCATCACCGAACTGAGGAGAACGAGGACCCCCCGCCCCGCGACCACGGTGAGAGCGCCGAACGCGAGCGGGATCGCGGCCGCGACCACCGAGCGGAAGACGATCAGGAGGACGATCAGGAGCAGCGGCACGGCGAGCAGCTCGGCCCGCTCGGTGGCATTGACCGTCTCTTCCTGCAGGGCCCGCGAGACGGTCGCGAACCCGGACTGGGTCGCCCGCAATGGAGGGTGGACGTTCTCCTCGAGGATCCGGTCGAGTTCGGGGACCGTGTCCCGCATCGCCGTCGAGAGCGGGTGGTGGTAGTCGATGATGATCAGCGCCTTGCGCGGGCCGGGCCGTAGCGCGTCGACGGTCCCGCGGTCCCAGGGAGAGATCACCGAAGCGCCGGGGCTGTGCCGCAGTGCCCGCACCAGCGGCGGCCCCTGACGTTCGATCGCCGCCGGCGGCCCGGTGCAGCAGGACCGCGAAGGGGGTCGAGTCGCCGAAGTGATCCTCGAGCAGGTCTTCGCCCCTGGCGCTGCCGGTGTCGGAGATCCGCAGCGAGAGCGGGTCGAGTTCGTCCTGGACGTTCAGCCCGACCACGCCGAGCACGGCGCAGCCGAGGAGCACCGCGATCAGGGCCGCGACGGCAGGCCGGATTCTCACCTAACGAGACCCCGGGCTACGGCCTGCGGGTAGGGAGCAGCCAGTAGCTGCAAGCGAAACCGAGGTTCGTTCCGGCTGCATATCCCCGTCTATTCTGAGGCCTGTGGCGCCAAAGCCGGGCCCCCCGGCCCGGCTTCACTTTGTGAACGTCACCGTACCACAGGCCGGGACACCAAGCCGGGGGCCGCGAGCGCTGATCCGCGCGATCAGCGACTCGCGCGGCGGCGATTCTGGGTGCCCCGCATGGCATGGTCTTCTGTCTTGGACAGCCTGCGCAGGGCGTCTTGCCGTTCTGGCGCGATGTTCGAAGTCGATCCGTTTTGACCGAGATACTTGATCTCCGCTACGACCTTGGACGCACAGAGGTTGCGGGTGTTGACCAGGTAGCCCTGTTTCCCGCCGAGAAGATCGAGGCGGAAGTGGCCGATCGGAGCATCGGGCACGACCGGGACAACGGTCCTCAGGTGCCCGCCATTGACCGAGGTGTATACGGCTTCGGGCATGAGCGTCACCTGGCCATCGAGGACGAAGACGATGTGCGGCAGCTTGCCGAAGCCCGAGACGGCGTAGGCAGGGCCCGTCAAGCGGCGCGTCGAGCAGCGGCGTTTTCGGTCGTCACCGTGCCGATCGGCCTGGCGGCCGGCGCATCGTTCCGTCGCCAGCTGAGCTTTCGAGCAGATGTTGCCGAGGTGGCGCTGGTCGATCGCGAACGCCTTCGGCAGTGTCACCGCGATCGATTTGATGTTCGCGTCGCCGGGGCGCGTCCGCAGGTCGAACCGCAGCGCTGGGTTCTCGCTGCGACCGGTCTGCTTGCGTCCACCCAGCTGGCGGATCGTCATCTTCGGCTTGAAGCCAAGCGCCCGGCAGTTGACGGACGTGGAAGTAGGAGCAGAAGTCGGTGACCGTGCCCTGGTCGCCGATCCCCTGACTGTCGACCGTGAAGGGCGAGCAGTTCGTCGGGTTGATCGTGAAGTTCGGCTTGTCGATGTTGACCTGGATCGAGCGCATCCGGATCGGGATGCCGCCGATGATGCTCGGCACCGTGTCCGACACCGCGCTCACCTGCGCCGTCAGCGGGTCGACGTGGAGCGCGACCCGGACGACGACCACGCCGTAGTCGTACGGCCCGGCGAGCGCCGGCGTCACCGCGACAACGCTGAGCGGCGCGCCCTTGAACGGGCCGGCCAGGTACATCTTCCCGACCGCGTGGAACGGGTGGCCGCCGGGGCCGGCGGCGACGTTGGTCGTCCCGATCTGGCTCGAGGTCGGGCAGCTCGGCGCGGCGAGCTCGGTCCGGCCGAGGTTCTGCGCGGCCGCGGCGATCGCGGCCTCCGGGCAGTAGCTGATCCCCCGCAGGGAGCCGGTGAAGCCCGGCGGCATCCTGAAGGTCAGATCCCAGGAACGCCGCTGAGCGGCTGATCGAGCAGCGGAGTATTGGGTTTCAACTCCCGAGGCCCCGATCTTGCCCGATCCACTCCCGTTCGGTGGATCCCCTAGCCAAGCCGAGACCGATTTCTCTCTCCCGCCTTTCGGAACAACGCCACTTCTCCAATGCACAAGGACGTTTCCTAAGGCCGGCGCTATTAGAACAGAGGCGGACCAGTTTGTCAAGAGACACTTGCGTCTCTCGAAGTTGCAATTCGTGGGAATGGCTTTAGAATGCCGAATGCGGCTTTGATTGGAGGGGACACAAAAGTTGCGCTTTGAGCCTGTCGCGTACCATCGAATCGGAGACCGGAATCGGAACTGAGCTACACCCGCATACCCGGCTATCGTCCGCCCCGATGACGCGGACGCCCTGGGGGGACGCCACCGAGCTGCGGGAGAGAATGCTGCGCCCTGGGCGCGGGACACCGCGCGAGGAGGCGGAGAAAAATCAGCGCGAGCGCCTCTTCGCGGCGATGGTCGCGACCGTCGCCGACAAGGGCTACGAGGCGACCACGGTCGCCGACCTCGTCAACCTCTCCGGCGTCTCGCGCAGCGCCTTCTACCGCCACTTCGACGACAAGGAGGAGTGCTTCCTGACCGCGGCCGAGGCGCTGATCGAGCCGACCCTCGGGGCGATCAGGGCAGCCGACGGCGAGGCCAGCGGCGATGACCGGACGCGGCAGGCGCTGGAGGCCTTCCTGCGGCCTGATCGCGAGCCAGCCGGGCGCCTCGAAGATGTGCTTCGTCGAGGTCTACGCGGCCGGCCCCGCCGGCGGTCGCCGTCGTCGAGAAGACCCTCGACGCGTTCGAGAGCTTCGTCACCGAGCTGTTCGAGGAGATCCCCGGCCGCGAGGGGATGCCGCAGCAGATGATCAGGGCGATGATCGGCGGGCTTCAGAAGGTGATCCACAAGCGCCTCTATCGCGACGAAGAGGACCAGCTGCTGGAGCTGGCGCCGCAGATCTGGAAATGGTGGCTCTCCTACCCCCCGCCCCCCGGCGAGCTGCGGGCGCCGCGGCGCCGGTCGCAGAAACCGCGGCCCTTCGAGGAGCGCCAGTCGGTCGCGAACCCGCCGGAGCGGGTGCTGCGGGCGCTGGCCGCGACGGTCGCCGAAAAGGGTTACCCGGCGACGACCGTGGCCGAGGTCGTCGACCGCGCCGCCACCTCCCAGCGCACCTTCTACGAGCACTTCGCGAACAAAGAAGAGGCGCTGATCGCGGCGCTCGACAGCGGCTCGGCACAGATGCTCGGGACGACGCTGCCGGCCTTCCGCCGCGCCCCCGACTGGCAGGGCGCCGTCCACATGGCCTACGAGGCGATGTTCGCCTTCGGCGTCGAAGAGCCCGAGTACAGCCGGCTCGGCGCGGTCGAGATGTACGCGGCGGGCAAACGGGCGCTGCAGACCAGGGACACGATCATGGAGGGACTGGAGGCGCTGCTCGCCCCCGGCTACGAGCTGGCCCCCGACGCCCCTCCGATCGCCGCCGAGGCGATCGGGGGAGCGATCTACGCCCTCGTCTACGACCAGGTCAAGGCGAAGGGCCCCGAGAGCCTGCCCGAGCTGGTCCCGATGGCCACCTACATGACCCTCGCGCCGTTCATCGGCGCCGACGAGGCCTACGCATTGGCCAGTGGGGAAGTCGAGAACGGCAAGCGGCCCGGCTAGCGGCGCGGAGGCAGGAGCAGCACGCAGGCGGTGCTGGATCCCGGGCCCGGTGAGCTGGGTCCGAACGCCCTTGGCGCCCGCTTCTCGCAGCGCCGCCTGGCCTGGCCGCGTCAGCCTGATCGGCACAACGGTCGTCCCCGGGCCGGGGACGCTGAACTGCGTCCGCCCGATCTGAGCCCGCTTGGCGAAGCTGCGGCCATTGCGCTCGAGCTGCACCCTGGCGATCAGCCTGACCACACCGGTGCACCCGGCCGTGCTCGGGCAGTGCACCATCAGCAGCGCCTTCCCGCGCCGGACCCTGACGTTGCGGCCCGCGTTGGGGAGGCGGTAGATCGTGATCGTTCCGGCGGCGGCGCCGGTATTGCCAAGGTTGTCGGCGGTGAGGATCGAGATCGGGTAGGTGCCCGGGTTGGAAAAGGTGTGCTCGACCGACCCACCGGCGGCCCCCTCTCCCCCGTCGCCGAAGCTCCAATCGATCGATCGGACCGGCGACCAGTTATCGAAGGTCGCGGCCGCGAACCGGACCGGCTGCCGGACCGTCGCCGCGGCCCGGATCGAGAGTGACGGGAAGGTCGGGCCGGCGCCGTCGAAGCCGGCCGCCTGGATGATCGTGTTCACCTCGTTGTCCCGCGACCAGACGGCGGCCCCATCGCCGGTGGCGCCGACCGCGATCTGCGGTTCCACCGAGCTGTTGCCGAGCTCCGAGAGTTCCTCGATCCCCGACCAGGGCCCTCCCGCGGACTTGGTCCGCCCCTCGATGACCGTCGGGCTCGCGCCCGAGCGCGCCCAGGCCGCCTCCGCGTTGCCCCTCGGGTCGAGCGCCACCCGGGGAGTGACGACGGTCTGGGTCAGCCCGGACTGGGTGAGGTCCTGGGTCGACTGCCAGGCGCCGCCGGCGGGTTTCTCGCGTGCCTCGATCGTCGTGTAGGGACCGGCATCGCCCGCCGACCAGACCGCGATCGCCCGCCCCCCGGCGAGGGCGACGTCCGGTTCGGCCGCGTCTTCGCCGACGCCGCTGAGATCGAGAGCTTCGAGCCAACCGCCGCCGGGGGCCATGTCCGCCGCCTGGACCGTCCCCAGGCCTCCGGCGGCGCGAGACCAGACGGCGACGGCGCTGCCAGCCGGGTCGACCGCGAGCTGGGGCTCCTTCGCGTTGCCGCCCGCTTTTGACAGATCCTTGGGCGTCCCCCAGGTGGCGCCGCTCCCCCTGTATGCCGCCTGGGCGATCGTGTTCGAGCCTTCGAGGCGGGACCAGACCGCGACCGCATTTCCCGCTCCGTCGACCGCCACCCGGGGTTCATCGGCGTCCTCCCCCACGGTGGAGAGATCGATCGGTTCGGACCAGCCCGATCCGCCCCGGGGTAGCAGGGCGCCCTGGACGATGTCGTCGGATCCGTCGAACCGCGACCAGATGGCAACGGCGTTGCCGGCCGGGTCGACAGCGACATCCGGTTCGACCGCGTTGCGTTCGGAGTCGGAGAGGTCCAGGACCGGCGTCCAGTCACCCCCCGCGGGCTTCGACGCGCCCTGAATGACCGTGTGGGAGCCGTTTGTGCGCGACCAGACCGCGACGGCATTGCCCGCCGGGTCGACCGCGACCTGCGGTTCGGTCGCGCTGCGGCCCGCCGCCGAGAGATCGACCGGCGGCGACCAACCACCTCCGGCGGAGCGCGAGGAAGACTGGATGATCGTGTGCGACCCGTCCTGGCGGGACCAGATGGCGACGGTGTCGCCGGCGGCGTCGACGGCGACCTGCGGTTCGGTCGCATCGCGACCGAGCGCCGAGAGGTTGGTCGGGGTCAGCCAGGCTGGAGCGGCGGCGGCCGGGCCGGCGGTAACCAAAGCCGCCAGCACGCCCAGCCCGATGAGGATCCCGGCGCGCCCGCTCATGCCCCGCCGGCTTTTACCCGGCAGGAGCGGGTCAGCGTCGCCGACAGCTCACGCCCGTCCTCGAAGTCCATTTCCGTGAAGACGAACGGGAAATAGGCCTGCTTGAGGTCGCCGGGAGCCTCGCACGGGGCGGACAGGTATGTCCGGTGCTGGCCGTGGAAGGTGTAGTTGCGATGGAGACGGAGACTGATCCGCTTGAGGAAGCCCCAGCGGGTCAGGCCGGGAGGTGAAACGCCATGCAGGACCGTGCTGAAGCGGCCGTTGGTGTGGCGGATGTCGAAGACGATCACGTTCGCGTTCGGGGCCGGGTCTTCGCCGAAGATGTGGGCGAGGATCGTCTCGTGCCCGTGTTCGAACCCGTTGAAGGCGGTGATCCGCCCGTGTGTGGGGGTCCGCGACTGTTCGGGGAAGGTGCTGCGGGCGCGGTAGGTCCCGGAGCCGACGAGGGCGTCGCGGCAGGCTTCGAGCGCCTGCTCGCGCGAGGCCGCGATCAGCTCGCCCTTCTTGCACTTGGGCAGCCCGCGCGTTTCGAGGTGGCCGGCGCGGTTGAGCGCGATCGTGATGCTGCTCAGCGCGGGCGGGTCGTCCCCCTTCAGGGTCCTCACCTTGCCGTCCATCCAGACGGTGATCGGCGCCAGTTCGTGACGGGGCAGGGCGACCGGCTCGATGCCGCCGCTGAAGTTGACGAAGAGGTTGCCCTTCGAGGTCAGCTCCGCCCTTGCGAAGGTCGCCATGAAGCCGGCCAGCACGAGAACAACCGCGACCAGGGCAAACGCCCTCCCTTTGCCTAAAAGTCCTCTCATCCCCCCGGCGAATGATAGTCGCAGAGCGGGAATCCGGCTGCAATCCCGCTCAGATGCCGGCCGCGTCGGCGAGGAGGTCGACCTGCTCGACCTCGGCGCTGCAGGGGAAGAGGGTGAGCTGGTCGCAGCCGGCCTCCGCGTAGGCATCGATGTACCTGCGGACGGCCTCGGCGTCGGTGGCCGCGGCGCCGATGATGTGCTCGGCGACCTCCTCGCCGAGCCAGGCGTAGTAGTGCCCCAGGTCCTTGCGCGCGTTCTCCTCGGCCCGCTCTCCGAGTGAGTAGTAGGCGATCGCCAGTCTCCGCGGCTCGCCGTCCCGACCGGCCTCGTTCCACGCCGCCCCCACCTTCGGCGCCAGCTCGGCGAAGTGCTCGACCCCCGAGGCGCCCTGGATCCAGCCGTCGGCGAAGCGGGCGACCCGCTCGAACGTCCGGTCGACCTGGCCGCCGATGATGAGCCGCGGTGGGCCGCTGCTCGAAGGACCGACCTGACCGCTCTCCCAGGCCTCCGTGACATGGGCGAGCATGTGATCGAAGCGCTCACCCCGGGAGCTGGTCTCGACGCCGCTTGCCTCATAGTCGTCCTCGCGGGCGCCGAGCCCGATGCCGAGCGTCAGACGTCCCCCGGACAGCGCCTGCACGCTCATCGTCTGCTTCGCGAACAGGACGGGGTTGGTCCGCAGCGGGCCGAGCAGCACTGCTGTGAGGAGACCGATCCGCTCGGTCACGGCCGACGCCGCCGCCAGCGCTGTCAGGGGCTCGTAGCTCGGGTAGAGCATCCGGTCGAGGGTCCCGAGTGTGGAGAAGCCACGAGCCTCCGAGCGCCTCGCCCACTCGAGCAGCTGCGACCCGGTCGTGTTGGGGACCATGTTCGGTAGGCCGATGCCGATATCCATCTGGGACCCTCCTGGTTCGAGTTGGGGGCGGGGAGCCTGAGCCTAGCCAAGCGGTAGATTGGCCGTGATGGGCGAGGCTGACGGAATCGAGGCGCTGACCGAGGCGATCGGCCGTTACAACGACGCCTGGAACGCCCACGACCTCGACGCGATCATGGCGCTCCACGCGCCCGACATGGTTTTCGCGAATCACACCGCCGGCGAGAGTGCCGATGGCGAGCAGGTGCGGGACCATATCGCCGCGATCTTCGATACCTGGCCCGACCTGAGATTCGAGACTCGCCGGCTCTACGTCCGTGAGGGCCTCGTCGTCCAGGAGTGGACCGCGACCGCGACCCACGCCAACACGATGCGGCGAGGCGATCTCGAGGCGGCGCCGACCGGCAAGACGGTGAGCTGGGACGGAATCGACTCGATCCCGTTCGAGGATGGCCTGGTCAAGCGCAAGGATGTCTACTCGGACTCGGTCTCGATTCTGCGTCAGGTCGGCCTGCTCGACTGAGGCGGCTCAGCCCAACTGCCGGCGCAGCCGGCTGCGGACGAACCGCGGCCAGGCCCGCGGCCGGCGGGCTGCGGCGAGGAGAAGCGGAGTCGGGTCGAAGTACGAGATGCGCTCGGTGGCCCGCCCGTCCTCGCCGATGACGATGCGATCGATCGCGTCGAGGGAGATTGGCCCGCCGCCGAGTTGACCGCTGAGGGTCAGCTCGATCAGGACGCCGTCCTCGGTCGCCCCCCAGCTCCGCACCTCGCCGGTCAGGCCCTCGATCAGCGCGAAGATCTCAGCGAACGCGCTCCGGCCCTCCTCGAGCGTCATCGTCGTCGGAGTCATCGGCGCGACGAGGTGGACCCTCTCGCCCAGCACCTCGTCAAGCCGCTCGACGCTGGGCGCCGACCAGAAGTCCGCAAAGCGGGCGACGTACTCGCCCGCCTCCGCGGCTCCGGTGCCGGCGCTCATCGGGGCCGATCCTCCTCGAGGATGCGATCGCTCGCTTTCCGGGCGAGCTCGAAGACCCGGCGATCGCCGCTGAGGCGGTGGCGCGAGTTGGCCCCCATCACAACCGCGTAGAGCTCGAAGGCGACGCGGTCGGGTTCGTCGCGCCCGGCGAGAGCGGCCTGGCGCTCGAGCTCGCCGAGCCAGGCTTCGATCGCGGCGGCGATCGCGTCGCGGACGGGGCCCGGGCGGTCGTCGTACTCGGCGGTCGTCGCGGCCCAGAAGCAGCCCCCGGAGTAGGGCGAGGAGTCGAGGTATGCGAAATAGGAGTCGACCATCGCCCACAGGCGAGGCGCGCCCTCCGGCGCATCGGCGGCGGGGGCGATCACGGTGCGGCCGAAGTGAAGCGCCGCGGCCTCCACCGTCGCCAGCTGCAGATCCTGCTTGGAGCCGAAGTGGGCGAAGAGGCCGCTCTTGCTCATCTCCATTTCGGAGGCGAGACGGCCGATGGTCAGGCCCTCGAGGCCGTCGGTCGAGGCGAGGTCGACCGCTCGCTCGAGGATCGCCGCCCTGGTCTCGGCGCCCTTGCCGGTCTCGGGCGGCGCCGCGATTGAGGTGCTCGCCTCCATTGGGTCAGGCTACAGAAAAGCACGAACGTTCGTGCGATCTGTATAGGATCCTGCCAGTTGCCACGACCAGCGAAGGAGGAGCGATGAGCGGTTACGCGGTGAAGAGGATCGACGAGATGGAGGCGATCTACCTCGGCGCCTTCAAGCGCGCGCGGGCCGAACTCGGGGTCGAGTCGTTCGGGATGGCGATCATCGATCTGCCCCCCAACTTCGAAAACTATCCCGAGCACGACCACTCCGGCGACGGCCAGGAGGAGGTCTTCCTGGCACTGCGCGGCGGCGGCGAGATCGAGATCGACGGCGAGCGCTTCCCACTCGACGCCGACCATGTGGCCCGGGTCTCCGCCGGCACCAAACGCAAGATCTGGCCGGGCGACGACGGGGTCCGCCTGCTCGCGATCGGCGGCGTCCCGGGCGGGCCCTACGACCCGCCGGCGAACTCGAACCTCGGCGAACCCGACCCGATGGCGAGGTAGGCTCCTACCCGGTGCGATGGCTCTCGGTCCTCCTCGCTGCCCTGCTCATGGCGCTCGTCGCCGCTGCCCCGGCCCCGGCCGCGATCGGGAATGAATCCAAAGACCCGGTGGTCGTCATCGCCGGAGACGTCACTGTCGAACCCGAACAGGTGGTAGAAGGGATCTACATCGTCAACGGCCACGCGTGGGTCGCCGGCCGGGTGGACGGCGATGTCGTGGTCGTCGACGGGGACCTGGTGCTGCATGGCCAGATCGACGGTGACGTGGTGATGGTTGCCGGCCGCGCCCATCTCCAGCCCGGGTCCAGCGTCGGCGGCGACCTCACATACGGCGACGAGGCTCCGCGGATCGCCCCCACCGCGAGGATCGGAGGGGAGGTCCAGAAGGAGTCGTGGTCCGACGTCGTCGGCCTCTACTCGATCGTCGGTGCCTTCGTCCTCTGGCTGGCGATCGGCATCTCCGCCGCGATCCTCGGGATCATGATGTTGCTGCTCGCCCCACGCGCGGCCGACGCGGTGTTCGAGCAGGCGCAAACGCGGTTCTGGACAGCAGTGGGGATCGGCACCGCGATCGCGATCGCGGTGCCGATCGCGATCTTCGTCGCCGCGATCACCCTGGTCGGCCTCCCGCTTTCGATCGCTCTCGGCCTTGCGGCACTGCCGTTTGCAGCGATCGCCTATGTGACCGCCGCCTGGACGCTGGGCCGGGTGATCCTGAAACCGCCCCAGGGCCGCATCCTCGCCTTCCTCGCGGGCCTTGCGATCCTCCGGGTAGCCGCGCTGCTGCCGGCGATCGGGCTGCTCGTCGGGCTGGCCGCCACGATCGTCGGCATCGGCCTCCTCGGCGCGGCGATCACGGCGGCCCGGCAGCCGACCGCGGCTGATGCCCCCGGCAGCTGAGGACCGGAATCCGCGGATAGCGCGGAAACTCTGCCTGCGTCCGCGAACGCAGGCAGAGCGAGAAGACCGAACCCCTCGTGTTGGGGACGAGCCGCTGGTGGGCGCAGTCGTCGCAGAGACCGCAGCCGATCGGTCGATCGCTCACATGGTGAAGCTAGCGGGAACTAGCAGGGGCTTTTCTCGGGGGCGCCTTCCCAGAGCACCCGCCCGCTGCCGCCGAAGCTGACCAGCCGTTGCGGGCACCAGGGGCCGCGGACCGAGAACGCCGCGTACCGCACATCGTCGAGCCCGCCGCCGCGCGACTGATCGGGGCTGAGCTCATTCGCGACGACCGTCGCCGTCGTTCCGTCCGAGTAGGTGATCTGAACTCGGCGCACCTTCGCCGAGAAGATCATCCCCACCGCCGTCAGCCTCGGCCGCGGGCCGCTGCTCGGCCCCACAACGCCGCTGGCGATCAGCGGCGCTTCGTTCGCGGCGAGGCTGCCGGCGGTGTCGGCGCATTGCCTGTAGCGGCTCCCGCCGTAGCTGAAACGGCCGCGCAGCCATTTGGTCCCGACCAGGAGACAGGGCTTGTGGGCGTCGCTCTGGGACCCGGCGGCGTCGGGCCCGCCGGAGCGACTCGCCTTGACCGACCAGAGGTAGTCGCCCTGGCGCCCGCTATCGAGAACGATCCAGGCACTCGATGCTGCTGGAGCGGCGATCGCCGTGCACGCCGTCAGCGCCAAACCGGCGATTGCGGTAAGCGCGATTTTCTTCAGGAACCCGTCCATCGACCTAGCTCCGCAGCGCGCGCTTCGCCTCGTCCCCACCGAGGTAGGGCGTGAGGACGATCTGGACAAGCGCGGTGGTCAGCTCGGGCATCGGGCCGATCCGGTCGTTGGCGAGACAGGAGCCGACGATCGAGATCGCCGCCCCGACTGCGGCCTGCTCGGTCAGGTCGCTGGGCGACCGTGCATCGGGGCAGTTCTTGGAGCCGCTCCGCAGCAGCTGCACCAGCCATTCGTTGGCCGAGATTCCGTCACGGGCCAGCTGCGGCTCCGAGGACGGGTGGCTCGAGGCGAGGATCAGACGCGCGTCCTCGGGGAACCCGGCGACGAAATCAAGCGCGGACGCGATGCCGGCGGCGACGCCGCGCGGCCACTCCTGCTCAGCCGAGCAGGTGGTGACGATCAAAGCGTGGAGGCGGTCGAAGGCGCGCTGCTGCGCGGCGAGCAGACAGTCGAATTTGTTGTCGAAGATCTCATAGAAGGTCCCGCGCGAGACCCCGGCCTGCTGGATCACATTGGCGACCGCGAGCGCGGCGTAACCCTGCTCGGAGAAGATTTCCGTCGCCGCGTCGAGCAGCCTGTCGCGCTGGTTCTCGGTGACGAGCGCCTGCGGAATCCCGTGCCGGCCGCGCGGGAGGCGGGATCCGTACTCGACTCCCTCGACGACGATCGTGCCCTCGTAGCTCATGTCCAGAATAAGAACACGAACGGACCTGTAAGTCAAGGGCTAATTTGAAAAATTGCCTAAATCGTGCCTGGAGAAACCGTACGAGCCTCTACCTAAGGCCCGTGTACGGCATCAGAACCATGTAGGCGAGGTCGGGAGCGAGCTCCGGAAGCTGCTTGGCCGAGCCGATCACGAGATGGCTGCGGACGATCATCGTGATCGAGGCGACCATCGCCCTGTCGGCGGCGATCGGGAAGAGCTTCTCGGCCGGCGCCGCATCGTGGAGCAGCCTGGTGAAGTAGGCGATGACGTCGTCCTGCCGCTCGGCGACCGAATCGGTGCTACGGGCTTCGATCGTCAGGGCCCGGGCCTCCCCCGGGTTGGCGGCGGCGAACTCGAGGGCAGCGCGGATGCCGGCCACGACCCTCGCCTCCCACCCGGTCTGGCGACCGCAGGCGCTCTCGACCTGCCGCTGCAGCTGGGCGAAGCTGCTCGCAAAGCTCTCCCCCTGAGCACGTCGGCCAATCGGGGCGGGGGCGGCTTCGCGACGGCTTTTCCGGGCCCCACTCGACTGAGGCGCTACCACCGACTGCCGCTCCCTTGTTGGTCTGGGAATACGCATTTCGTGCCTGAATCAATAAGAACATACGCGGACCCGTTCTGTCAAGGCAACTTCGAGCCGTTTTTGGTCTTCGCTTTCCCCAAACTCCCGTAAATGGCTTGACTTAGCGAAAAAACGTAGATTCGAAGAAGCCAGGAATATCGAGCCTTCGACGTACCACTATCCCGGCTCAGGACGAATCAGCGAACGCGGCAGCTGCGCACGGACTCGGTGATGATCTTCTCGCCCCCGGCAAAGCTGTAGGTCGCGCGGGCGAATGAGAGGAAACCGGCCGAGAACCCCTTCGGGACCGGGCAGGAGGCGTTGAGATAGCTTTTCCGCCCCCCGGCGTGGTTGTAGATGCGCGAGACCTTGACCGCGAAGCTCGCGACGTGTGGCCAGGGGCCGACCGAGCGTCTGATCGTCGTCACCAGGACCGTCCGGTGCTTTTCGTTGCGAACCGTGAACGGGATCACGAAGGAGGTCGGAGGATCCATCGAGTAGGCGTGGGCCCAGACGGCGGGCCGTCCCTGCTTCGTTTGCCCGTTGAAGGTGAGCAGGTTTGCCCTGACATGGAAGGCCGGCTGATTGGGGACGAATATCTGCGCCGACAGCTTGCCCCGCCCCACGAGCGAGTCCCCGCATCGTTCCAGCGCCTGTTTGGTCGTCGTGCTGGTCAGTCGTTCGCGGGGGCAAACCGGCAGGCCGTGAGTATTCATCGCACCACGCCACGCGAGTTCGAGCCGAATCCAGTTGACCCTCGGGATCGGCGAGCCGTCCGAGGTCTGGACTCCGCCGGAGAGGAAGACTGTGACCGGAACCCGTTCGTCGCGAGGAAGTGTGCGCGGCTTGATGCCGCCGTTGATCATCGCGATCACGTTTTCGCGCTGGGCGCGCTCGGCACCGGCGGTTCCGGACCAGGCCGCGACGGTGAGCAGAACGACGAATGTCAGGGCGAGGCGAGCGCGCTTAGCGCGCAGCAAACGGAGGGCCAGATACCGCTTCGGTCTGCCGTCCGGCTCGACCATTTCCTATTTGCTCTCCTCTTACTTCCCCGTTTGCGCCCGGCCATCCGAGCGACTTCCGTGAAGACACTAGCGCCTCTGAGGGGGGTTTGCGGTCCGCAGATGTTCCCAAACCGCAAGAGACCGTAAGAGCAGGGGAATTTTCAGCGGCGGCGGTGCTTCGCGCTGCCTTTGGAACCACCGCAGGCGGTCTTTGTATTGACCTTCTGCGTCGTTTCCCGACCGTTCTGGGACGTGTACGCGATCTCGACCTTGGGTGCCGAGGCGCAGAGGCTCCGAGTGTTGACCAGGTAGCCCTGTTTGCCGCCGAGGAGATCGAGCTTGAAGTACCCGATCGGGGCGTCGGGGATGACCGGGACGACCGTCGTCAGTTTCCCGCCCCTCGAGGAGGATTCGGCCTGCGGGACCAGCCGCACCTGGCCTTCGAGGATGAAGGCGAGGCGCGGAAGCTTGCCGAAGCCCGAGACCGCGTAGGCGGGGCCGGTGAGCGGCTGGTCGAGCAGCGGCGTCCGCGTTTCGACCGTTCCGATCGGCTGCCTGCCGGCGCAGGATTCGGCCGCGAGCTGCGCCTTCGAGCAGATGTTGCCGAGGTGGCGCTGGTCGATCGCAAAGGCTTTCGGAAGGGTCACGGAGAGTGACTTGATGTTGGCGTCGCCGTTCCTGGTGCGGAGCTCGAAGCGCAACCGCGGGTTCCGGCTTCGCTTCGTGTCCTTCCGGGGCCCGAGCTGGCGGACCGTCATGCTCGGCTTGAACGGGAGCGCTGAGCAGTTGACCGCGGTGAATGGAGATGAGAAGTCGGTCACCGATCCCTGGTCCCCGATTCCCTGCGAGTCGACCGAGAAGTTCGAGCAGTTGGTCGGGTTGATCGTGAAGTTGGACTTGTCGATGCTGACCGCGATCGAGCGCATCCGGATCGGTACGCCGCCGATGATGCTCGGAACGGTGTCCGACACGGCGCTCACCTGCGCTGTCAAGGGGTCGATGTGGAGGGCGACGCGGACGACCACCACGCCGTAGTCGTAGGGGCCGGCGAGCGCCGGGGTGACCGCGACGAGGCTGAAGGGAGCTCCCTTGAACGGACCGGAGAGGTACATCCTTCCGATTGCGTGGAAGGGGTGCCCCCCGGGGCCGGCGGCGACATTCGTCGTCCCGATCTGCGATGTGCTGGGGCAGCTGGGTTCGGCCAGCTCGGCGCGCCCCAGCCTCTGCGCGGCGGCCAGGATCTGCGCTTCGGGGCAGTAGCCGATGCCGCGCAGGTCCCCGGTGAAGCCGGGCGGCATCTTGAAGTTGAGATCGCCGAGGAACTGGTCGCCGTCGTCGCGGTCGAGCTTGAGGTGGAAGTTGGAGAACGCGCCGGCATTGGGGTTGCTGGTCCCGGCCTCGAGCCGCGGCTTGAACGGTCGAACGGCCGCCGGGCAGGGAGCCCCGTGGGGGCCCTGGGTGAGGCCGAAGTGCTGCACCGAGAGCTGATCCGGCAGGGTTTCGTTCCAGGGGAAGAAGCGGCCGACGAGGTCGTAGATCGTGCAGTGGGTCGGGGTCGCGACCAGCCCTCGGTCGGAGGCGAAGAGGTGGATGTCGAAGTCTTCGAACGGGACCTGCGGCAGGTCTTCGAAGTAGGAGGTGATCCGTCCGGTCTGGGGGTCCGGTTTGACGGATCCGATCAGCTTGGCATGCATCCCGAAGCCATCGAAGACCATGAAGAGCCGGTACTGGTCACCGGGCTTCGGTTCACCGAAATAGAGTGATCCCTTGAGGCGTCCGTCGAGGGTCGGGGAACCGACGCTGAGAGTTCCGATCTTGGAGTTGTCGGGGCATTCGGCGGGTCCCTCGGATTCGAAATTGGCCTGGTCGTCGGTGCAGGAGCGCTGGCCATCCGCGGCGTCGGGGTTGATCGTCAGCCCTTCGGGGAAGGTGACGACAGCGGACTTGATCTCCGACGGAGATGCCGCGAATCCCTCGAACTGCTTGGCGCTGAGGTTGAGGTCGAGGCCCGCCGCCGAGTCTGTTTCGTCAGTCGTCGGCCGCCCCTGCAGCAGTGGCTTGAAGGTCTCTCGCTCGCATTCTTCGACCTCCGGGTAGGCGCCCACGGCGCGTGAGAAGTTGCCGGGGTCCTGATAGGTCTCGACCAGCAGTTCGGTGACGAGCGAATCACCGCTGCAGTGGGTCGGGTTGTCGGTGAAGGGCTGGTTCGGGATGCTCGGCTTCGTCGGCGTCGGGTTGCAGGACGCGTTTTCCAATCCCGGGCAGCCGGCCGGTTTGCCCGGTGATCCGGCCGGGAAGCGCTCGGCGTTGTGGAGTTCGCTGGCCGGAAAGCCCCAGATGATCAGGTTGACGCTGGCGAGCGGCGTCAACTGGGTGATGTCGGAGACCTTGAAGCGGAGGCCGAAATCGTCCCCGGTGCGCACCGTGACCGGAATCGAGATCGGGATGTCGAGGGTCGGGACGTTGAACTGGATCAGCGCGGTCTGATCGGCCTGCGGTGAGACGTCGTACATCGGCGCCGTCCCGAGCAGGAAGTTCTGGTCGCCTTTGTAGTTGGCGCGGACGGTGATCAGCCCGACCTGGGAGTTCGGCGGGCATTTGTCGAGCGCGAAATCCGACGGAATGCAATTGGTGACCGCGTTGATGTTCCCGAACACACCCTCGGGCGCGTTGAAGATGATGTTCATCGCCGCCTCCTGCACCCCGGGTTCGTCGAGGGTGAAGCTCGTCGTAAGATCCGGGTGGCCGCCGGCGCGCGGGTCGGAGCTGGTCGTTTCGAACGAGGTGATCTGCTCCTGGGCGAGAGCCGGCGAGACGGCACCGAGCACGAGCGCAACTGATGCCACGATCGCGGCGGTGATCGACCTCGCGCTCATCGGTGTGTCCCCCTGCTCTTGTTGTTTCGCCTCGACTTCTTCTTCGGCTTCTTCTTGACGCACTTGCCGTGCTTCTTGACGAAGCCCTTCTTACATGGCTTCGTCGCCGGCGCGGCGGCCTTCTCGTTGCCGGGAGCCCCGGCGATCGTCCTCACCGGTGGCGGGGTGGCCGCAACCGTCCCCGGGCCGTGGCACTCGTCGGAGGCGACGCATTCGGCCGCGGGCGGGATGACGAAGGCACCGCCACCCGTGCGGGCGTCGTAGAGCTTTGCAACCGGCCCGTTGTTGTCGCCCTTGACCAGCGTGTCGTGGGTGAAGAAGAAGACGTCGTGGCCGTCGCCGGTGGCCCCGAGCAGACCGGAGTCGAACTGGCTGGTTCCGGTCGAGATCAGGCTGACGCAGATGCCGCCGGGGAAGAAGTTCGGGTTTCCGGTCTCGCATCCGCCGGGTTTCGGCCCGGTGCCCGCTTCCTGCCACTCGTAGACGTCCTGGCGACCGTCGGCATCGCGGAGGACGATCGGCTCGTCTGTGTCGAAGAAGACACGCCCGTCGTCGGCGAGGCCGAGGCCCTTGGGCGCAATGTTGGCGTCCTTCGTGGCCGGTGCGTTGGTCGGAGGACAGGAGACGCAGTCGACCAATCCATCGGCGGTGGCGTACCTGTAGATCTCGTTGTGGCCGTTGTTCTGGAACCCGGGATCGACCGGCATCCGCGTCGCAAACACCGCGTAGTCGCCGGACGGGGTGACCTGGAAGTCGGCCCACTCGTGGGTGCCCGACTGGTGCACAGCGTGGACGACGGCCGGATTGTCGATCGGAGCGTAGTTGGAGTCGTTGTAGTCGTACTTGACAATCGTGCCTTCGTTCGCGATGTAGAGCCGTTTGCTCGAGCCGTCATTGAAGACCGCGACGCCCTGGGAGTATTCGAGCGGTTCTCCGAATTCTTTGATGATGCTCCCCGACGAGTTGGTCCAGCGGATCTTTTCGCCGGTGTTGATGTAGCGATCGTTGTTGGTCGGATCGATTGAGATCTTGTTCGCGGGGTAGGGGGCGATTTCGGTGCCCGCCACGGTCGGGATCGCGGCGGTGAAATCGGAGACGTTGTACTGATACATGGGGCCGCCGCCGTATCCCGAAGCAAACGCGTGGCCCGCGGTGTCGGCACCCGCCACACAGGGGGTGATGCCTTCGGTGTGGATTCCGGTTTTGGTGTAGTCGGCTTCGTCGATCGTCCCGCTCGGCGAGGTGGGCACGAACCTCCACAGCGCACCCTGCGCGTAGTCGGCGACGTAGACCGCGCCGTTGGATTGGTCGACGGCGACTCCGCACGCCTCCCCGAATCCACCGAGTTCACCGATTTCGGCTCCGCTCGGGGAGAAGACCTGCACCTTTTCGCCGTTGTTGGTCACGTACAGGGCCCGCGTGAGGACACCGGCGCCGGGCGCGTTGTCCACCGCGAGCTCGCCTTCGCCTCCGAAGCCGACTGACAGGCCCGGTATTTCGTTGCTGCCCGAGCCCGGTCCTTCTGAGAACGGTTTGGAGGCGCCGTTCGAGCTGAACCTGGCTACCGATTGCGTTTCCCGCAGGGTGACGTAAACGTCTCCGTTGGACTGATCGACAGCGAGCGCTTCAGGTCCTTCGAGTCCGGTCTGGAAGGTGTCGCGCTGGACGTAGCCCTTGGGTTTCGGCCCGGGCTTGGTGGCGCTGGTATCGACGGTCGCGACGAATTCGGGATCGGAGCCCGGTTCGACGACGTAGAGGTTCGGCTGATCGGCTTCACCTTCGGTCTGGGCTGCGCTGTCGAGCAGCTCGGGGCTGAAGAAGTAGAAGGTGCCGTCTTCCGCTCCGACACCGGCGCCGCCGGCGAGCGCGACGGCGCCGCATCCGCCGAGCCCGGAGGCCGCGTTCCAGCTGTTGGGGTCGCCGGGCGGGTTGCAGCTGTCGTCGTTGCTGGGCGACCCTTCCTCGGTGCTGAGGAGCCGCAGCGTCAGCGCCCCGCCGCTGCTGACCGCGGCTTCGTAGATGTCGGCGCTGGCGTCGGTGTCGGTGCCGAGGAGTTTGTCGGTGGTCGTGAGGAAGACGCTGGTGCCGTCGGCGGTCATGCCGTCGTAGAGCGCCCCGGCGCCCGCGCCCGATGTGAGATCGACCGAGTTGGGCGAGCTGCCGAGGTGCATGTAGAGGTGGAAGCGGTTGTTGCCGCTTTCGTCCGTCGACACCCTCTGGCCGACAACGACCCGCGACCCGTTGGCCGAGATGTCGAGCTCGGCTATCCCCGCTGCGTTCCCCGGGCCATGGCATGCGCCCGCGCCCTGCAGGCAGGTGAGGGGGTCGCCGCTGGGGTCGGTCGAGACGACCTGGGTCGCGCCGGCTTTGCGATCGCGCTCGTAGACCGAGACATCGCCGGTTTCATCGTTCCCCGCGGACTCGAACCGGGAGGTCGAGCTGAAGACGAGGTGGTCCCCGTCGGCCGAGAACCGTTTCTTGACCAGGCCCTCATCTTTGGCGGGCGCCGAAGGTTCAATCGAACCCTGCATCCCCTGCACGAGGCTGCCGTCGGGCAGGTGGAGCGGCACGCCGATGGTGCCGTCGGCAAAGCACGGGCTGCAGATTTCCGGCCCGGAGAAGGCGAAGGTGTCGAGCGACGGATTGGCTTCGGCCAGCGTCGAGGAGAACGGAGCTGCCGCGAACGGGTTGTTGGCGGGGATCCCGACATATGTGGTGGTCCAGCCAGCTTCGTCGCGGGTCGCAAGGTATGGGTCGACGCCGCGGTTGGTCGGATTGCCGGCGACACCGGGGATCGCCCCGTTGTGGACGCCATAGAGCACCCGCAGCGGGCCATCGGCACGGGGATAGCCCTCGAACGGGGTCTGGCCGGGAACGAGGGTCGACTCGACGTCGTACCCGCCGGCGTTGGCGGAGGAGACGAGCTCATAGCCGCGGCAGTCGCTGAGCAGAGCCGCGCCGGTCTGCTGGCGCGCGAGCGCGTTGTCCCCACATGGATCTTTGAGGTCTGGCGAAAACGGATAGGTCGCGAAGCGCAGGTCGGGCCCGATCGTCGTCCCGGTCGAGTTGGTGGCGACGACCCTGTAGTAGTAGGTCGTGCCGGGTTCGAGGCCCTCCAGGCGCCTGGTATCGACGTCGAAGCTCTTATTGCTTCCGATGTGGAAGCCGGGGAAGGCGAGTGAGCAGTCACTGCCTACTTCCGAGCACGGTTCGGACCCGTATTCGATGTTGTATTCGGTGTCGGCGCCGCCCGGATTGACTTCTGTCGTGAACACTCCCTCGCTCGAGTGCAGGTCGGACACCGTGGCTCTGACCTGTGGCAGGGCGGCCTTCGTCCGGAAGGTGACGTCGTCGCTGTTGCTCGTTGATCCGTTCTGGGCCACGACGCGGAAGTGGTAGGTCGTCGCGGGTTGGAGGCCGGCAATGGGGAGTTCTAGCGCCGTCCGCCCCGGCCCCGCCGGCGAGCCCGCGCTCGCGCCGGGAGGCGCGGGAAGCGGGGCCATGGTCCCGTAGGCCGGTGTCTTGCCGTATTCGAACCAGTAGTTGGTGGCGGCGCCGTTGCCGACGAACGAGCCGTGCAGCGTCACCGACGTGGGGGCGATGCCGGTGGCCGCCTCAGCCCGCAGCCCAAGGACTTTGTGGGGGGTGAGCGGGTGATCCTTGCCGGTGCGACTCGTCGTCCCGTTGCTGACCGTGAACCGATAGTGGTACGTGGCCTCCGATGTGAGCCCGGAAATGTCGGCGTGAACCTGGGTCGGGCTGCTGAAGGAGGTCTGATTGCACGGGGCTTCGCCTTTGAATTCCAGGTGTTCGAATTCGAGTTGGGTACCGTATTCGACCTTGCAGGCGGTGATCGGCCCGGCCCCGTTGGGGTCGACGGTGGCATTCACCGTTCCGCCCGTGGCGGTCGGATTGGAATCAGGTTCGTCGGTGACTTTGGGGTCGGCAGATGCGGGCCCATAGATCTGGACGACGTGGTTGAGGTCGTCGGTGACGTAGAGGTAGCCATTCGAGTCGACCGCGATCCCGAATGCGTTCGCGTAGCAGAATTCGATGTGAGTTTCGAAGCAGAAGTAGCCGAAGCCGCCCTCCGGGGTGTCGGTTCCGTCGATCTGGCCGATGAACTTCCCCTGCTCGGTGAATTCATTGATCATGAAGCCGGCCCGATCGAAGACGAGGACGTGACCGTTGGTCGGATCCACCGCCATGCCGGACAGCCCGGGGAAGGCGGCAAAGGCCTTCGGGCCGGTGGGATTCAGGTTGCTCGCCGGGACCCCGCCGGCGCTTTTCGCAGTGATCCGCTGGATGAAGATGCCGCTGTCGTCGAACTCGAGGATTTCCTTGTTGTTGTCGACCCAGATGTTGCCCTCGTCGTCGACAACGAAGCCGCCGTTTTCAGGGGGTCCGCTCCCTCCACCGAGGGGCCCGGTGGGAGTGCCGGAGAGGGTATTCCCGGAGATGTACGGCGCCGTCCCGGAGAAATTGACGGGGTTCGAGTACCCGTCGTACATCCTGATCTGGCCGCCAGGGCCATACTCGAAGTAGTTCCCGTACGCCTCGCTCTGGGAATCGTTGTTGACGGTGATCATCGTGTTGCATGAGTGCGAGGTTTCTTTGTAGAACTTCCGGTAGTTATCGAAGATGATGCTTTTTTCTTCGAAGCCACACCCTCCGCCTTCGCCTTCGACCGAGGCATAGAGGAAGCCGTTCGCCTCACTGACCCCGAAGGTGTGAGCCTCGAGATTGCCCCCCCAGTGGCCCAGGCTCGGCTGGACCCCGAGTTCTTCGTTTGCCGGGTAGGGGCCGAGCTGAGAGATCAGTGTGCTCTGGATATCGGTGACCCAGACATCGTCATTGGGCATCACGAAGAGCCCCTGGGGCCGTTCGAAGCCGCCGACCTGGCCGACATAGCTCCTCGGGGCCGCCGCGCCGGCGCCGGCCACGTGGATCAGCATCGCGCACAGCACCGCGATCCCGATCATCACCCTCTTCTGACTCTGCATCTGCCGCGGCTCTCTTTCCCTGGTCCTCATCGGCTTTCGGCCTTTGCCCGCCGACGTTGCGATTTGCCACAGGCGACCTGCAGCTTTGACTTGGTGTCCATCGAGGCCCCGTTCTGGCCGGTCATCCTCACGGTTGCCTTCTGATCGGCCCCGCAGAGGCTCTCGGTGTTTTGCAGCAGCCCCTTCTTGCCCCCGACCAGGTTCAGGTCGACCCTGGAGAACGGTACGTCGGGAACCTGAGAGAAGGTGGTCCGCAGGCCGCCATTGACACTGTCGATCCGGGCCGTGGCTTCGATGTCGACCTGGCCCTTCATTTTCAGCGCGATGTCCGGCAGTCGGTGCGACGAGGAGCGCAGGAAGACCTGGCCGGTCAGCGGCTTATCGAGAATCGGGGTGATGATCCTCGACGTGCCGATCAACGACTTGGCCGGGCAGTTTTCGGCGGCGAAGTCGACCCTGGTGCAGACGGTGCCGATGTGGGAGTTGTCGAGCAGCTCGTTCTTGGGCATCGAGACCGAGATTTCCTTCGAGTTCGCTTCCTTTGAGTTGGACCTGAGGATCGCGTGGATCGCGGGATGGCCGCGGCGATTGAGCCCGCCGGTCAGCTTCAGGCTCAGAGCCGGCTTGTATGGAAGGAGCCTGCAGTTGGCGACCTGGTAGTGGGAGGACAGGTCGGACCGTGTGCCCTGGTCACCAGTGATCTGGCCGCGGACGTCGAAGCGGCTGCAGTTGGTCGGGCTGAGCGCGAAGCCCGGGCGGTCGAGGCGGATCTGGAGTGAGCGCAGCCGCAAGGGGATGCCTTCGAATATGAGCGGCAGCGGGTCCGAGACGGCGGTGACGTGGGCGTCGACCGGGTCGACGTTCAGTGCCGTCCTGACGACGACGTTGCCGAGGTCGTAGGGGCCGGAAACGGCCGGGGTCACGATCGCGAGGCTCAGCGGCGCCCCCTTGTATGGGCCCGCGAGATAGACCTTGCCGGGCAGATATATGGGGCGCGAGCCGGCTCCGCCCCCGGCGACGACGGTTCCGATCTGGGACGCGGGACAGATCGGATCCTGAAGCTGGGACATGCCCGCATAGCTCGACATCGCGGCGGCGGCGAGGGCCCCATCAGAGCAATAGGGAATGCCTGCCAGGCTGGCGGTGAAGCCCGGGGGTGTCGATACGGTCAGGCCACGGAGGTTTTGATCGCCATCGTTGCGGGCCAGGTTGACCGTGAACGGGCTGTAGGTACCGGCGCCGTTGGCCGTCGACGCCGCCGAGAAGCTCGGGTGGAATTCTCTGGTCGCGGGCGGGCATGGTGCTCCATCGGGTCCGGATTCGATCTCGAAGAATTGGGTCGCGCTCTGGGTCGCGAGGACGTCGTCCCAGGGGGTGAACGTCGACTGCACTTCATAGGTTCCGCACTGGGTCGGCGTGGCGAGGATTCCCCGCTCCGCTCCGAAGATATGGAGGTTGAATTCGGTCAGTGGGCTCTGCGGTAGGTCTTCAAAGCGGGTGACGAGCTGGCCGGTCTGCGGATCCGGAGTCGCGATTCCCAGGAGTTTCACGTGCGTGCCGAAGCCATCGGCCGTGAGGAAGATCCGATAGCGCTCATTCGGCAGCGGATCGCCGAGATAGATGCCGCCGGAGATCGGCGCCGGCAGCGCCGGGCTGTTGATCGTGTCGATCCCGACCTTCGAGAACTCCGGGCAGTGCGCTTCTTCGGTGGTCCCGAAGTTCGCCTGTGCGTCCGAGCACGAGAGCTTGCCATCGGCTGCGTTCGGGTTGAGCGAAAAGCCGTCCGGGAGTCTCAGGATCGCCGACTTGATCTCCGATGGGGACGGGAAGCTCGGGCTGAACAGCTGGGGAACGGTCAGGTTGACGTCGACACCGGAGGCCGAATCGGCGGCCGTGGTTGTCGGTCTCGCGCTTTGGCTCGGATTGAAAGTCAGCTGATCGCACCCTGTTGGCCTTGGCCAGGGTGCAGTCGCGCTATTGACGCTGTTGTCGTAACCGATCACGGTCACCTTGCTGGTCAGATCGGCGCTGCAGACACCCGGGTTGATCAGGAAGGGAACCTTGGGGCTGTTCGATGCCACAGGGGTGCAGGCTTCGTTGCTCGTGCACCGTTCGGGCGTGTGGACGTCGTCGGCCGGTACCCCCCACAGTTTCACGGTGAATGTTTCGACCGAGAACTGGCGCTCGATTCCGAGGGCCGCTGAGTCGAGGCCATAGTCGCTGTCGGTTCTGGCTCCCAGCTGGATATAGAACGCGACATTGAAGAAACCGGGCAGGAAGACGGACCCCAGCAGTCCGGCCTGATTGGACCGGGGCACCAGGTTGTAGAGCGGTTCCCCCAAGAAGTTGAGAGCGAATCCGGGGGCGATCGCCACAAGGGCCCCGAGGGTCCCGATCTGGGAGTCGGCAGGACAGGTGTTGCGGGCGAAGTCGGAGGCTTTGCACTGCGGCGTTGCGTGGGGATTGCCGATGAAGCCGGTCGGCAGGCTGACGATGACGTCGCGCGGGTCATTGCATTTGCATAGGTCCGGGATATCCGGGTTCCAGCGGGTCTCACCCGCGTATTCGACCCTCAGGTCGGCGTGGCCCCCCGCCTGGGGGAAGCTCGGTTCGGCCTTGAAGCTGTGTATTTCCAGCGCCTGTGCGCTGCCCGCACCGAGCGCGAGGATCGCGACCAGCGCCACCGCTGCGGAGAGAGTCCCGATTATGCCCCTCATCGTCCTGCCCCCTTCCGCTGCGCCTTGGCGTGGTGCTGGCGCTTGGCCTTACCGTGGCGCTTCTTCTTCGCCTTCTTCTTGTGGCCCCTCGACTTGTGCTGCGGCGTCAGATTCCCGCCTTCCCCAAGATCCGCACCGGTGCCGCTCGGCGCTGCTGCCGGCGCTTCGCTGCTGGCCCCGTGACACTCGTCGGCGGCGACACATGGCGGGACGGGCGGGGTGAACTGGAAGCCGCCGCCGCTGCGCGCGTCGTAGATCTTGAGCGCTTCGCCGTTGCGATCCTGGCCCACCAGCGTGTCGTAGGTCCCGATGAACACATCCAATCCATTGGTGCTGACCCCGACCAGCCCTGGTTTGGCCATCAACGTGCCGATCCCGAAGACTTCATTTGAGGCCGCCGTCCCGCCCGTGATCAGTTGCGGACGGCCATCGACGTACTCGTAGACGTCGCGCCCCTCGTTGGTGTCCTGCGCGACCAGGGCGTCGTTGGTTTCGAAGAAGGTACGGCCATCGTCGGTCAGGAACCTGCCGTTATGACTCCCAGTCACTTCGCCTGCTGGCGGTTTGCCGTTGAGCTTGCACGACACGCAGATCAGTTCTTCGTTTTCGAGGTTGAAGCGGTACATCTCCGCGTGCCCCTGGTTGTCATAGGCGGTGACCTTGCTGCCAGTTATGAACACCATGTAGTCATCGTCAGGCGTGGTCTGCAGCCGGGCGACAGCCGTGTCGCTGCAATAGAATTCACCCTGCTGATTGAGGCAGGCGACCCCGCTCGGGTCGAGCGCCGCGACGAACTTCAATTTGCCGCCGTGGTAGACGAACAGGTTCTCCTGGCCGTCGACGCCGTTGTTACCGGCGAGTCGCTCGGGGGATAGGAAGTAGATGTCGCCATTGTTGGGCGCGATCGTGTTGTCGGAGTAGGGCCCGCCGCCAACGCCGGCCTGAAGGATCGAGTAGTTCTGGGTGAATTCGATCGGCACGATGCCGCACTTTTCGGTCCAGTAGGCGCCGCATGCGTCGGTGTTGCCGGCAAATGGTTCGTTGCCTTTCGAGACAAGTGTCAGGTGATTGGCCGCCGCGCTGTTCTCGCTCCACATGTAGAGATCGCGGCTGGTGTCCGGATCGCTGGCATCTTCGGTCAGATCTTCGGTCGACGTGAAGTAGACCTTGGTGCCATCGGGAGTCATGTCGACGTATTGCACGCTGTGCCCAGCGGCGATGTCGTAGGTCTGCCCTTCGACCCGTATGAACAGTTCACCAGAGCCGTTCGTGAGCGTGAACCAGCCCGGCTGTTTCTGGGCGTTTTTGCTGGTCATCAGGATGTGCGTGCCATCCGTCGACGTCTCGACCGGACTGACCGAGATGCGGTCGCCTTCTTCATCGAAGTTGATGATTTCGATCGTCGCTTCCTTGGTGTTGTTGTCGTACATGTCTTCCGGTTCGCCGCCCGGCGCAAACGGGATGTCGGAGGTGAATACGAAGTGGCTCAGATCCTTTGAGACGGCCGTCCTGCCTTTGAAGAATTCGCCACCAGGGATCGCTTCGACATTGGTGGGAAAGCGGTCGATCTGTTTGCCGGTTGTCGTGTTCCATACGTAGGGCGCCATCGAATGACCCTCGTATTCGGCCGAATCGTAGGTTTCGCCAGGCCCGATGTGGCCGTCATCCCAGCTCACCAACTGGGACATGTCGGGGCTGGCAACCTCGTTCATCGTCCAGTGGTCGCCGGTGTAGCCCTGCACCCAGCCCGGCGGGTATCCACCGTAATCCCAGGGCGGGCCGCCGGACAGGAATCTCTCGGTGGCGGAAAGGCCGATGTACTTCGTTTTCCAGCCGGAGTTGGTCCGGGTCGCGAAATAGGTGTCGCCGACGTTGTTGATCGTGTTGCCGACCCCGTCGGGCGAGCCGAAGGCGCCGGTGAAGGAGAGGCGGGACGGCTGGGTCGCGCCGGGGCTGAACGGCACGTTCGCCGGGTAAATCTGGGTGATGCCCGCGTCTTCTGGTGACACGAGCTCGTACGCCCGGCAGTCAGGTAGGTCACTGGCACCCGTCTGCTGCCTGACGGTGGCGTTCGGGCAGACCGGCGGGTAGAAGTTGAAGGTCTGGTCTTTGGAGATCGATTCGCCGTAGATGTTTTTCGCCTTGATCCGGAAGTGGTAGACGCCGCCGTTCAGGCCCTCGAGGTGCTGGGTCACCGTTTCGTCGGTCCCGCTCCCGGGAATCGTCGCGTCGGGAATCGGGATTGTGGTCCCATACGCATCCGTCGGCCCGTATTCGAAGTGGTATTCGGCATCGACGCCATGCGGGTTGATCACCGCGTGAAGGTCGGCCGAGCTCCCGGTCACTTTCGAGGTCGACTGGCTGACAATCACCGGGGCCGTGAAAGTGGTGAACGTCCTATCGGGGCCATTGGTTCGGCCGAAGCTGTTTTCCGCCACGATCCGGTAGTGGTAGGTGTGGAGCGGCTGCAGTTCTTCGATGCCGACCGGGGGCACTGATGTCGCACCGCTCGGAGCTGTGATTTCGCCGACCGCGGTCTCGTTTCCGTAGAGGTCGCTCGAGCCCCATTCGAAGAAGTACCTGACGTTCAGGCCGTCGCCCGTGAACGAGCCGTTCAGGTCAGCCGTGGCGGTTTTGATGTTCGTCGCCGGGTCGGTGCTGATGCCGGGGACGGCGGGCAGCGTTTCAAAGGTCCGGTCCTCACCCTGGCTGGTCCCTTTGCCGTTGCTGGCGACGACCTTGAAGTGGTAGATCGTCTGCGGGGCGAGAACTTCGTCGAGCAGAGCGGACACGGGTGTCTGAACGTTGTTGGCCGGAATGTCCTGAACCGGCGTCGTCGAGCCGTAGGCGGTGCTGGTGCCGTATTTGAAGTAGACGTGGGTTTCTTCGCCCTGCCCGAGATATGATCCATTGAGCGTCGCGCTCGTGCGGTCGATTCCGGTCGCGGCGTCCGTGTGGAGGCCGGCAACATAGTGGGGGATGAAGGTCCTGTCGGCGCTGATGTTGAAGCCGTTCGCGTTGGCGGCTTTGAGTCGGAAGTGGTAGAGGGTCTCGCCGGCAACAAGGCCCGTGAGGTCCGCGCTGACGTCGGCGGGGGAGGAATAGCTCTGTCCCTCGGCGCAGGGCGTTGTCGACGGGCTGTTGTATTCGGGGGAGGTCGAGTATTCGAACTGACAGCTGGTGACTTCCCCTCCCCCGGCCGGGTCGAGATGCCCGTGGAGCGTGGCGAAGCCGGTCGTTTCCCCGGTCGTCAGGTCGGGAACCACGATCCCCGGCCGTTCCTGGATATTACCGCTGCCCTGACTGCCGACGGTGATGAAGAGCGTGTCGGTGGCTTCGTCGACGGCGACGTCAGATGCGGAATTGGGAGCGACGCTGATCGTCTCCACCAGCGATTCGGGAGATTCGGTCGAGAAGGCTTTGACCGACTGACCCGAAGCGACATAGATCCTGTGCTGTGCGCCGTTGACCACGATCCCAGCGTTGCCTTCGTTGGTGCTGCCGAACGGGATCGATGTCGCGTAGCCGCTCGAGGCCGTGTACTTGGTCAGCCCGCCGCCCCCATAGTTGACGGTGTACAGGTCGTTGGTGGCGCGGTCTACTGCGAGCTTGCAGACCCTGCTCGGGACGGCGAAGTTCGTGATCAGGGTTCCGTCCGGCTGGAATTTGCTGATCGCCGTCCCGCCGTAGTTCCCGGTCCAGACCTCGCCGGTACTGGTGACGGCGACACCGCAGTTTTCCCCGCCGGTGCCGGCGTTGACCGGCCACGGAGAGCCGAGCGGAGCGCCGGCGGAGTTGAAGCCGTAGATGAATTCCGTCGAGGGCGCGGCGTAGAGGTTGTTTTTCGTCGCCCCGTTGGTGTTGTCGACGTCGAAATCGCGATCCCCGCATCCATCCTTACCGAGACTTGCTTCGACCGGGAAGCCCGGGATCGGCGCGACGGTCCCGGGGGCGGTCCTGTTCAGGCCGTAGATCTTGTTGTCCGAGTAGAGGTAGAGCCTGTGGTTGGCGGCTTGGTATCCGATCCGGCAGCCACTGCCGACACCGGATGCTTTCGGGCCTTCCTTGCCGTATTCGCCGGTGATGTTGGTGTGGACGTAGGCCGCCTGGGCCGAGGTCGCGAAGACAGCGGCGAGCGCCGCTGCGAGGACCAGGACGATTCCAAGGGTCTTCACTCGCTCTCTCCTGTCTCGGATTTCAGCCACGCTTGCCCTGCTTCTTGTGCTTAGGCTTCTTCTTCACGCATTTGCCGTTCTTCCGGACAAAGCCCTTCTTGCACTTCGGCACTGGTTTGGGGGTCACCGCGGGAGGCGGTGAGAGGGTCGTGAAGGTTTGGTCGAACCCGAATGCGCCGCCGACCCCGTTATTGGCGACTACGCGGTAGTGGTAGGTGGTCCCTGGCGCGAGCCGTCCCAGCGCCGCGCTCACCGCGTGGACCGCGCCGTCGGCGCCGAGCGCCGCGCCCTCGGGAGTGCTCGAGCCGTAGAGATCGCTCGTCCCGTACTCGAAGTGGTAGGCCGTCGGGCTGAGATTTGGATTGATCCCCGCTTCAAGCGTCGCGGTCGTCTGGCCAATAGCGGATGCCGATGTCGAGGCAATCGTCGGCAGCGAGGGAGTCGTGAATGATTGGTCGGGGCCGACCGAGCTGCCGGCGAAATTCGTCAGCCGCACCCTGTAGTGATAGGTGGTCCCGGCTGAGAGTTCATCGAGTTCCGAGGTCGCCGTCTGATCCGGGCCTTCGGGGTCGATCGGCCCGCCGACCAGCGCTCTGGATCCGTAGGAGGTGTCGGTGCCATATTCGAAGCGATAGAGGGTCAGGCCGAAGCCCGGGTCGACCTCGGCGTTGACGACCGCGCTGTCCTTGTCGACGAATGAGGTGAAGGTTTTCTCGGCCTGCGGGAGGTCGGGAACGATCGTGTGGAATTCCTGGTCCGCGCCATAGGTCGTGCCGTATTGATTCTGAGTCACGAGCCGGTAGTGGTAGGGCGTGTAGGCGATCAGCTGAGTTGCGGTCGCGCTGATTTCCTGGATGCCGGCCGCGGTGCCATGGTCGACAACCGGGGTGGACTGGCCGTATTTGTTGGTCGTCCCGTATTCGAAGAAGTATTTGGTGTCGAACCCGTCGCCCATGAAGGAGCCCGTGAGGATGGTCGTCAGCTGTTTGATTTCGTTGGCGGGACCCGTCGTCACTGCGCCCACCGCGGGCAGGGTCGTGAAGGTGAGGTCACTGGAGGGCCGATCGCCGGACGCGTTGCCGGCGACGAGGCGGTAGTGGTAGGTCGTCCCAGCGGTCAGAGTGTCGGTTGGGAGCGTCGCGCTGACGTCGGTCGGGCTTGAAAACGACCCGGGTACGCAGAGGATGGATCCCGAGTATTCCTTGGTCAGCCCGTATTCGAACTTGCAGTTGGTCACTTCGCCGCCGCCGTCGGGGTCGACATGGGATGAGAACTTGACCGATGTCCGCGTCGTTTCAGACGTCGTCGGGGCCGTGAACTTCGGCAGGTTGATGCGGCTGAAGACGAATACGGCGTTGGCGTTTTTGTCGGCGACGTAGAGCTTGTGGTTGGAGGTGTTCACGGCGATGCCCGGCGACTGGGCTCCCGCCGAGATCTGTTCGTTGCCGAAGGATTCGGTCGGTTCGCACCCCTGGGTCGGCTGCGACGCGCATGGCGCCGAGCCGGGTTGAATGATTTCGCCGGAGCCGTTGAAGCTGTAGGCACGGACCCCGGATCCGCCCGGGAATGCGGAGTACGAGGAGAACAGTTCGTCGGTCGTCTGGTCGTAGACGATGCCTTCGTTCGAGACGAACCCGCTGCCGGATTTTGTGATCTGACCGAGGTCGGCGCCGCCGGGGGTGAACTTCTGAATCGAGCGGCCGCCGCTGGGCTCGTTGTTCAGCTGGAAGTAGTTCCCGGCGCCATCCACCGCGAGGCCGAATTGGAAGTACGAGGCACGCGGGCTCGGCGACGATGTCGCGAGAAGCGTCCCGTCTTCATCCCATTTGCGAACTATGTCCCCTTCGCTGAAGGTGTAGACGTTTCCCGATGTGTCGATGGCCATCGCCCTCGGCCCGCCGGGGACGGTGACCCCGCCGGGAAAGGGAGATCCGGTCCCGTAGGCCGTCACGAGGTGCCCGGTCGGATCGAACTTCTGGATTGTCGTTCCGGATCCGGAGCCGGTGAAACCGAGAACGTAGATGTCGCCGGCCGAGGGGCCGGAGGAGGAGTCGACGACGATCGGCTGGGTCGGGCCGAACCCCCCCACCACCGATCCCGGGACAAAGGAGCTGGAGGCGGTTTTGCAGATGTCGGTCGGGGGGCCGGCGTTGGTGCAGACGTTGGGCTCCCCCGAGCCTTCATTGACGTTGATGCCCCACATCAGCTGGAAGACGCCCGCGGCGTTGAACTTGCTGATCCGGTTGTTGTTCGAGTCGGCGACATAGACGGCGCCGGCGTTGGGGCCGCTGGAGCCATCGACGGCGATCCCCTTCGGTGTGTTGAAGGCGGTGCCGGCGAGCGGATTCCCCGAGAAGGACTGGGTGAAGACGTGAACGGTTTCCGCAGAGGCCGGGGCGACGGCTACCGCGACGAAGGCAAGGCCTGCGACAAGAACGACGACCGGAAGATGGCGAAAGCGGACGCTGAACGTCATCGGCCGTGCCCCAGGGCGTCTCACTAGCTCTCCTTCCCTTGTCCCCTGGTCACCCGCCTTCGGCCCTGACCCGCGGTGTGCGAGTCCCCTAGCCCCGGCCGGGCGACCTCGTTTTCCTTTTTCTCTCCCGCCCTCCGAGTAGCCCCTTGCTGGCCGCTCCCCTTCAGGCGGAGGTAATGAGAACACAAACGGACCGGGATGTCAAGCCTGTCTTTTAGGTAGTGGCGTCGCCGCCACACGATCTGGCTTTGCAATGGGGTTTCCATTACAGCGATCGGTGCATAGTCGCGCCTGAAAAGAGTCTCTGGCGTACCGGAAGAAGAACGATGTCGTTCTTTAGACCGCAGCGCTGACATCTTCGGGGTCCCGGTCCGGCCCCGGCCGGCTCAGCTGGCTCCTGGAGCCGGGATCCTGCGCCGAGACCTGCCGACTTTGGAACGCATGTGTGTCACTTTTGGCGCAAAAGCCGTTGCGGGTACCATTTCTATAAGAACTTTAGCGGACCAATAACTCCGAGGTAAACCCCAGGGGTTCTTAGGAACTAGGCAGTATCCAAGCCTTTGAATTGAGTCGGAGTCTTACCGTAAAAATTGGCTCTGCGAGCGGGGTTGAGTGACGTATGCGTACCCGGCTATGGTGGTGCCAGGATGGTGCGGACACCCTGGGGGGACTCACTCGAGCTCCGATCCAAGAAGATGCGCCCGGGCCGAGGAAATGCGCCCGAGGATTCGCGACGCAGCCAGCGCGAGCGTCTGTTCGGCGCGATGGTCTCCATTAGCTCGGAAAAGGGCTACGAGGCGACCCGGATCGCGGACCTCGTGAAGATGGCCGGGGTCTCCCGCGCCGCTTTCTACGAGCACTTTGAGGACAAGAAGGAGTGCCTTTTGGCTGCAGTCGACGCTCTGGTCGAGCCGACCATCGCGCTGATGGAGCGCGCCGAGGACGCGCCGACCGGCGAGGCCCGGGTGCGGCAGGCCGTCGAAGCCTTCCTCAGCCTCGTCGCGCGACAGCCGGCCGCCTCGCGGATGATCTTCATCGAGGTCTATGCCGCGGGGCCCGAGGGGGAAGCGGCCGTCGAACGGGTGCTGGACACCTTCGAGCGGTTCGGCGTCAGCCAGCTGAACCAGATTCCCGGTCGCGAAGGTATGCCGCCTCAGATGGTCCGGGCGATGCTCGGCGGATTCCAGAAGGTGATCGAGAAGCGCCTCTACAGCGAGGAAGCCGATCAGCTCCCGCGGATCGCTGAGGACATTGCGAACTGGGGGCTCTCCTACCCCCCACCCCCGGGCCCGCTGGAGCCGCCGCGCCGGCGGGGAAGGAAACCGCGGACGTTCGCCGAGCGCCAGGCGGTCGCGCACCCTCCGGAGCGGGTTCTACGGGCGCTGGCGGCAACCGTTGCCGAGAAGGGCTACAAGGCGACGACGGTGGCCGAGGTCGTCGACCGGGCGGGCACCTCCCACCGCGTCTTCTACGGCCATTTCGCGAACAAGGAAGAAGCGCTCCTCGCGGCACTCGACAGCGGCTCGGCGCAGATGCTGGCCGCGGTCCTGCCCGCCTTCCGGCGCGCTCGGAGCTGGCAGGAGTCGGTGCGGGCCGCCTACGAGGCGATGTTCGCCTTCGGGATCGAAGAGCCCGAGTACACGCAGCTCGGCGCGGTCGAGATGTACACGGTCGGCAAGCGCGCATTGCAGACTCGCGACACGGTCATGGAAGGCCTCGAGGCGCTGCTCGTCCCCGGCTACGAGCTCTCGCCAGACACCCCGCCGATCGCGGCCGAGGCGATCGGCGGCGCGATCTACGCCCTGATCCACGACCAGGTCAAGAGGAAAGGCCCGGAAAGCATGCCCGAACTGGCGCCGATGGCCACCTACATGACGCTGGCCCCGTTCGTCGGCGCCGAGGAGGCCTACGAACGGGCGATCGAGGAGAGCGACAAATGGTGAGCGCTCAGCGCAGCCTTGTGTGGAGCACCGCCGGTTCGCCGTAGCGAACCGCTGCGATCACCGTGATCACCGCCGAGCCGCGGCCTTCGAGCACCCGGTGGGCGACCGGGCCGAGCCTGAGGCCGATTCTCTGGAACCCGCTCGGGCCGACGCCGATGCCGTTCATCACCGACAGCGTTCGCCTGCCGGCCTTGACGATGAATCTCGCCTGTTCGGAGGGCTCCTCGGCTCGCGCCGAGACGTACAGGGCGCCACCATCGAGCGCCTGGTCCAACGACTGCCGCCCCATCCTCAGTTCGATGGTCGGCCTTGGCTTCGGTGGCACGCCGGTTTCGCCGACGACCAGATAGGCCTCCATCCTGGTCCCGAAGATCGTCGGTTCCCGGTGGATCGAGCAGATGAAGTGGTAGGTGCCGGGTGACAGGTACTGGGCGCCGTTGACCACGGCGGATTTCCCAGCGCCGACTTCGCTCGATTCGAACAGAGGGCGGCCGTCGATTCCCTTGGCGAGCGAGGTCACGTCATGCGGATAGTCGAGCACCGCCGGCATCACCACGAGCGGCGATTCCCCGGCCGACATCGAGTAGGTGGGGGCGCTGAAGCTGCACCCGTATTTGGGCGAGCATTTTTCGAGGGCCGAGATCGTGTCGGCGGCAAACGACGAGGTCACGCCGATGATCATCAGGACGACCGACGCGACCGAGCCGAGCAGAGCGAACCCGCCTCACGTCCCAACTAGAACAGATCGCCCCGGAGGGGAATTAGGCACTCGTTAGAGGCTGATTGACGGTTCGTTAAGAGCTCAGGCGAGGCTCACTTCGCCTGGGTGACGAAGGCCGAGACCTGGACGGTTGAGTCGGGGTACATCCGCCCTCGTTGATCACGAACAAACCGATGCTCTGCGGCACACCTGGCTGTGTCAGTCCAACCGGGAAGCTTGCGGACCCCACCGGGAAACCACCGTCAAACCCCGGTATCGCGAGCGCCCCCGCGGAAACGACCTCGAGCAGCTCGCCGGCGATTATCGGGTTTCCGTTTACGACAGGGAAGGGGAGGACCACGCAGGGGCCCATCCCACTCGCGGCCACCGTCCCACGCGACTCCAGGTTCAGGATCAGGACCTGGCCGGCGACCGGCGTCACGTTCAGCGGCGGGTTGAACGCAAGCGGGCCTTCCTGGCCGGCTGAGAAAGGGCCCGCCGTGGCGGTTGCAACCACCCTTGTGCCCGCCGCGAGTTTGGCGAAGTTGATCGCCCCGTCGGCGACGTTCGCGTTCTTGACCGCGTTCTTGGCCAGTTTCGGCGACGTCACCGCGTTCTTGGCCAGGTTCTTGTTCTTGACCGCGTTCTTGGCCAGGTTCTTGTTCTTGACCGCGCCCTTGCCGATCTGCTTGGTCGTGATCTTGTTGGCGGCCCAGACGGCGCCGCCGCTGAGGGCGAGGAACAGCGCCAGGGTGGCGACGACGTTGTTGTAGGTGATACCTGAGCGAAATCCCCTCATGAGGGCCACCTCACTTCGCCTGAGTGACGATGACGGCAACCTGGTCGACCCTCGAACCCGCGGTGCAGTCTTCGTCGTCGCCGAACACCTGGATTCCGACGCTCTGGGCAACCCCCGGCTGAGTGAGGCCGAGCGGGAAGCTGGCGGCCGCCACCGGAATGCCGTTGGTGAACGGCGGTTCGGGCGGGTTGTCCGGCGACGTAAGGCCCATCAGCTCGAAGATCAGGCTGGGATTCCCATTGACGACCGGCAGGATGAATGCCTGGCATGAATCTTCACCGCTTTGGACCAAGGTGCCACGGGCTTCGATGCTCAGGGTCAGCGGCTGGCCTGCCACCGGCGTCAGGCTCACGGGAGGATTCAATGGAAGATTCACGGGGCCTTCTTGGTTGACCGGGATCGGCCCGCCCGTGGCGCTTGCGACGACATTCGTCCCGGCGGCGAGTTTCGCGAAGTTGATCGCGCCGTCGGCGACGTTGGCGTTCTTGACCGCGTTCTTGGCCAGTTTCGGCGACGTCACCGAGTTCTTGGCCAGGTTCTTGTTCTTGACCGCATTCTTGGCCAGGTTCTTGTTCTTGACCGCGCCCTTGCCGATCTGCTTGGTCGTGATCTTGTTAGCGGCGTAGACGGCGCCGCCGCTGAGGGCCAGGAACAGGGCCAGGGTGGCGACGACGTTCCCGTAGTTGAGGCTGGCGCGGGCTCTCCTCATCGAAGGACCTCCTGGTCCGAAAGGTGGACGAGGCCCGAGCCTATCGCCCTGAGGCTGCCTATGCGACGTGAGTTACTTCGCCTGGGTGACTACCGCTGAGATCTGCAAGGTCGAGTCGGGCGTGCAGGCTCCCGCACTGACGACGAATGCAGTGACACTCTGTGGCACTCCGGGCTGGGTCAACCCGATCGGAACAAGGATCCCGCTGCTTGAAACGCCGGCGGTACCAAACGGCTCGGGCAAAGCCCCGGGCGAGATCAGCAGAAGCAACTCCCCTGCCGCCATCGGGCTTCCATTCATGACGGGGAACGGAATGACCTCACACGGTTCCATCCCGCTCCCGGCAAGTGCTCCCCGCGACTCGAAGTGCACCATCAGCGGTTGCCCGGCGACCGGTGTCACCGTCAATGGCGGATTGAATGCAACCGGCCCATTCTGGCTCGCCGGGATCGAGCCTGTCGACGCGCTTGCGATCACGTTCGTTCCTGCGGCCAGTTTCGCGAAGTTGATCGCGCCGTCGGCGACGTTGGCGTTCTTGACCGCGTTCTTGGCCAGTTTCGGCGACGTCACCGCGTTCTTCGCCAGGTTCTTGTTCTTGACCGCGTTCTTGGCCAGGTTCTTGTTCTTGACCGCGCCCTTGCCGAGCTGCTTGCTGGTCACCTTGCCTGCGGCATAGACGGCGCCGCCGCTGAGGGTCAGGAACAGGGCCAGGGTGGCGACGACGTTGGTGTAGGTAAGGCCACTGCGGGCTCTCCTCATCGGATCGACCCTCACTTGGCCTGGGTGATGACGACCGTGACCTGGTCGATCCTCGAGCCGGCGGCGCAGTCTTCGCCGCCGCCGAGCAGCTGCAGGCCGATGCTCTGCGCCACCCCGGGCTGAGTCAGACCAAGCGGGAAGCTGACGCCGGAAACGGGAATTCCGTTCGGGAACGGCGGTTCGGGCGGGTTGTCCGGAGACTCCAGCAGCGCCAGCTCACCGACAAGTAGGGGATTCCCATTGACGACCGGTATCGGAGCCACCTCACAGGTACTGGTCCCGGAGGCGATCAGGGTGGCTCGGGCCTCGATGCTGACGGTCAGCGGCTGGCCGGCGACCGGTATGACGGCCAACGGTGGGTTCAGCGGGATCGTCGCGAATTCCTGGCTGACCGGGACCGGTCCCCCTGTCGCGCTCGCCACAACGTCCGTTCCCGCCGCCAGTTTCGCGAAGTTGATCGCGCCGTCGGCGACGTTGGCGTTCTTGACCGCGTTCTTGGCCAGCTTCGGCGACGTCACCGAGTTCTTCGCCAGGTTCTTGTTCTTGACCGCGTTCTTGGCCAGGTTCTTGTTCTTGACCGCGCCCTTGCCGATCTGCTTGGTCGTGATCTTGTTCGCGGCATAGACGGCGCCGCCGCTGAGGGCCAGGAACAGGGCCAGGGTGGCGACGACGTTTCCGTAGCTAAGCCTCTTGCGAACGCTCTTCATCAGCTGCTGTCTCCTTGGTGAAAGACCCGACAAATCAGGCCATTTGCACGCCGATTCGCGCCCGAGCATGAATTTCCCTCCCCAGGCAACGGTTCTGCCGCTGCGGCCGGCGCTAGCTTTGAGCGATGGACTCGGCAGCAACCCTGTTTGACGCCGATGCGGCGGCCTTCACCGGCACGATCGAGGTGCTCGGCGTGATCTTCAGCGCCGAGGACGACGGCTACGCCGTGCTCGAGGTGCAGGATGCAGAGTCGGGTGAGGGCTTCGCGCTGGTCGGCCCGGTGGCGCACCTGAACGCCGGCGAGCGGGCCGAGGTCAGCGGCGACTGGCAGACCCATTCGCGCTACGGGCGCCAGCTCAAGGCCCGCGGCGCCCTCCCGCTCGACCCCGCCGACCGCGAGGGCCGCGTCGCCTACCTGACGACGCTGCGCCACATCGGGCCGACCCGGGCGGAGCGGCTGGTGGACGAGCACGGCGAGGGGGTCCTGGGGGCGATCGCGGCGGATCCGGTCGGCATCTTCGGGACGCTTCGCGGCGTCAGCGCCAAGCAGGCTGCGGCGGCGGCCGATTCGTGGCACGCCTCGCGGGCGATCCGCGACCTCCACGTCGAACTCGCTCCCCACGGGCTCGCCCACCTGGCGACGCCGATCCACCGTCGCTTCGGCGATCGGGCGATGGCGATCCTCCACGAGGACCCCTACCGCCTGACCGAGGTCGACGGCGTCGGCTTCGCACGCGCCGACAGGATCGCCCTCGCCGGCGACGTACCGGCCGAGTCCGACCGCCGCGCCCAGGCGGCCGCGGTATACGCGATCGCCGAGGCCGAGCAGCAGGGCCACTCCCACCTTCCCGTCGAGGAGCTGGTCGAGCGGACCGCGAAGCTGATCGCCCTTGCGCCGGACCCTGGGGTCCTGGTCGCGGCCAGGGGGATGGTGCTGGACGAGGGCCGCGCTTACCGTGAGCGCACCCACGCCAGCGAGGTCGCGGTGGCGGCGACGATGCGCTCCCGCGCCTCCTCCGCACCGACCATCGATCACGAGCCCCCGGAGACCCCGCCCGAGGGAGAGGATGGGTTGACGCCCGAGCAATGGGCGGCGGTGCGCGCCGCGTTCACCTCGCGGATCACGGTCCTGACCGGAGGGCCCGGCGTTGGCAAGACCGTCTGCACGGCGGCGATCGTCGCCGAGGCAAAGCGAGCCAACGCATCGATCGCGCTCTGCGCGCCGACCGGCCGCGCCGCCCGCCGGCTCGAGGACGCGACCGGGCACGAGGCGTCGACGATCCACCGGATGCTGGAGTGGATGCCGGGCCGGGATCCGGCATACGGGCCGGCTCGCCCACTTCCCGCCGACCTCGTCGTCGTCGACGAGTCCTCGATGCTGAACCTGAGGATGATGGAGGTGCTGCTGGCAGGGCTCGCGGAGTCGACCCACGTCGTCTTCGTCGGCGACGCCGATCAGCTGCCCCCGATCGGGGCAGGGAGGCCTTTCGACGACCTGATCGAGTCCGGAATCGCCCCGGTGGTCCGGCTCAACCAGATCTTTCGCCAGGCGGCGCGCTCGATGATCACGACCGCGGCCCACGAGATCAACCAGGGAGTGTCGCCTCACCTCGAGCCGCGCGACGAGCAGGAGCGGGACTTCTTCTTCATCGACCGGCCCGACCCTCAGCGTGCGCTCGACACAGTCGTCGAGGTCGTCGCCGAGCGCGCCCCCGGCCGTTATGGAGTGAACCCGATCCGCGACGTCCAGGTGCTGGCGCCGATGTACCGGGGGGCGGTCGGAATCGACGCTCTGAACGAGCGCCTTCAGGCCCAGCTCAACCCCGACGGCCGGCGGGCGCTCAACGACCGATTCCGGGTCGGCGACCGCCTGATCCAGACCCGCAACTCGCACGATCTCGGACTGATGAACGGCTCGATCGTCTTCCTCCGCGAGGACGACACCGAGGACGAGGAGATCGTCGTCGACACCGAGGACGGCCCGCTGAGGATTCCCTACGGGGAGACCGCGACGCTGCGGCTCGCCTATGCGATCTCGGTCCACAAGGCCCAGGGCTGCGAGGTCCCGATCGTCGTCGCCGTCTGCCACCGCTCGCACGCGCGGATGCTGACCCGCCCTCTGATCTACACGGCCATCACCCGCGCCCGCCGGGCCTGCGTCGTCGTCGGCGACCCCGGCGCGCTGGAGATGGCGGTGCGCCGTGACGAGGGTGGCGGGCGCCACTCGGGACTGGCGGAGCGCCTGCGCAGCTAGAAAACCCACCCCGCGATACTGCCCCGGATGGAGACGCCGAGACCGTCGCCGGCTGCGATCGCAGCCACCCTTGGGGGAATTGTCCTGCTCGCGGTGCTCGTTGCGGCGATCGAGCCGCTGCGCGAAGCGGCGGCGGCGGCGGTGCGCGGAGACACCTCCGAGGTCCGCAGCAACCTCGACAGCCTCGGTGTTGCCGGGCCATTGCTGATCCTGGCCCTGGCGCTGTTGCACTCCTTCGTCTTCTATCCGGCCGAGATCGTCGACGCGGCCGCCGGATTCCTCTACGGCTTCTTCCCGGCGCTTGCCTTGGCGATGACCGGTTGGCTCATCTCGGGGCTGATCTGCTTTGCGATCGGGCGCTCGCTGGCCCGGCCGCTCCTGGACCGCTGGTTCGGGGAAGAGCGCTTCGAGCGCGCCGAGGCGACGATCGAGCGTGGTGGCGCGACCCTGTTGCTGGCGATGCGGCTGATCCCGATCGTCCCCTTCAGCCTGATCTCCTACGCGGCCGGCGCCGCCCGAGTGCCGACCTGGCGCTTCATCTGGACGACCGCCGTCGGCTACCTGCCGATCACCGCGCTGGCGGTCTACTTCGGGACCAAGCTCGAGGGCCTCAGCCTCACCGACCCGATCGTCCTCGGCTCAGCGGCCGCGCTGCTGATGCTGCTGCTCGCCGGTCACCGGATCGCCCGGCGCCACGGCCCTACCGTTTCTCGACCCGGAAGCTGAACGCAGCCGGCGTGCGATCGACGTTTCCGAGCGGGTCGCGGGCCTTGACCTGCAGCTTGTGCTTGCCGAGCTTGAACTTGCGGATGAGCTTGGTCGGGCATTCGCGGAAGGGGGAGCCGTCGATCCGGCAGAGGAAGGTCGAGCCCGGCTCGTCCGCGGAGAAGCGGAACGTGGTCTTGACCTTCTTCTTCTCGGTCCGGATCACCTTCTTCGGGTGCTTGCGAATCGACACATTGGGCGGGGTGGTGTCGATCGTGAAGGCCTCTGGTTCGCTCGACCCCGAACGGCCGGCGAGGTCGGTCCCGCTGACCGTGATCGTGTGTCCGCCATCTTCCAGCGGGGTCGCGGGCACGAACGGCGAGGAGCACGGGGTCGGCACCCCTTCGTCGACCGAGCAGAAGAAGGTCACCGGCCTGCTGGCGACAAACGCGACCCGTGGGCTGGGGTTCGAGCTGAGATCGGCCGGGGCTTCGGTGACTTCCACCTCGGGCGGGAGCGCGACCCGGCCGACCGCGTCGTAGGCGTCGACGAGACCCGCCCCGACGACGTTCGGCCCGAGGCTGCCGATCGGCTTCGCGCTGGCCGCGAGGGCGGTGCGGATCTGGGCGACGGTCATCGTCGGATTCGCGTCCCGCATGAGGGCCGCGACCGCGGCGGCGTGGGGCGCCGCCGCCGAGGTGCCGCAGAACCGGTTGATGCCGGGAGTCGGGGTCGGCACGAAGAAGGTGGTCAGGCCGCAGTCGGTGGCAACCAGATCGGGCTTGGTGATCTCGGGCGGTGCGGCCAGCGGCGTGGCGGCCAGTTCGACTTTGGCCGGCCCGAAGTAGTGGGTGACGGGCCCATGAGAGGAGTAGGGCTCGACCACGGTGCTGTTGTTGAACGGCGCCGCGCCGACGCTGATCGCCCCCGGGGTCCCGGCGTGGCCGTAGATCGTCGGGCCGACCGTGTCCCCTTCGGTTGATTTCGGGTACTCCGTCTCGGAGACCCCGCCGCCGTTCTCCAGCAGTGCGATCTTGACCCGCGGTTTCGCGGCCGCGTTGGCGGCGGGATTGCAGGTCGCGAAGCAGCGGTTGACGACCAGCCGGACTTCCTTGCTTTCTTCGGAACCGTTTTCCCAGCCGAAGAACTCGACCGGCTGCTCGGTGCTTTCGAAGCCGCCGGCGATATTGTTGCCGGCGCTGCCGACAAAGGTTTTTTCGCTTCCTTCGCCTTCGGTCAGCAATTTGTCTTCGTTGTCGAGCAGGAAGGCGTCGAGATCGGATTCGACGCCGAAGCGCGGTTCGGCCCATTGCAGGTCGACGATCAGCGTTTCTTCCGGTTCGACCGTGATCCCGAAGGTCGGGTCTTTCCCGCCTTCACTGGGATCGAAGTCGAGGCATTCGCTGAACGGCCCCAGCGTTTCGACTTCGGGCGGGCAGGTGGTATCGCGGTAGGCCGGCGCTTCCCAGGAGGCGATGTCGTTGCCTTCTTCGTCGATCAGGTTGTCATTGCCCGCGGCCGTGAAGTACGCGACGCCGGCGTCGGTGACTTCTTCGATCGCGGACCCGACCGGGCCATCCTGGAAGAACGGCTCTTCGAAGTAGGCGATGTCGTCGACCAGCACTTCGGCGGCGGCGCCACCCGCGGCCACCGGCGAGGCCATCCTCCTGATGTTTTCGGCGAATGCGAATTCGTTGGGATAGGCGGTGGCGAACGCGATGTCCGCCGCGGGGGCGAGATCCTCGACGATCTGCGCCATGGCTCGGCCCTCGTCGATGGTCGGTTCTTCGAGGTCGGTGAAGTCCTGAAGGACTTCGACGGGATCGGTGCGATCACACGGATTGGCCGCACCGGGAAGGTCCCCGCTGGCAACGTCGTCGCCGGCATCGGTCGCCCATTCGGAGCTGGTGTTGAACGAGTCGGAGAGGACGCCGACCGTCACGCCCGACCCTTCGACGTTGAAGGCGTTGCGGGCCGATGCCGCGGCGAGCTGGGTATCTCCCTCCGACGTGACCAACCCGTGGCAGGTACTCGCGGCGGAGATCGGGGCGAGCGCCTCGGTCACCCCTTCGACGCCGCCCAGCGCACCGAGCTGGGGCAGGATCGCGGGCCGCGCGAATGCGGCCACGACGTGGTATTCGCCGCTGACGTGCACGACCTCGGCCCCCGCGGCCGCGAGCTCAGCAGCCCCCCCGGCTGCGTCGAACCCCGGCCCAAAGCGGACATTGACAAGGATCTGGTTGCCGTCGCGGACGAGGCTGCCGGGACCGGTGCGAGGCAGGCTCAGGTGCGCGGCCTGCACCCGGTGGGGGGCCGTGCGGATCGAGGGCTTCACCAACTCGGACAGCCGCGAGGAGAGCTCCGGGTTACCCGGAGGCCCGAGTTCGGCTGCGGCGATCGCGGGCGTCAGCGCTGAGGCCGCAAGCGCCAGAGCCAGCGAGTGCCCCACCACATACCGGTGGCGCGCTTTCCCTGGCGGCGTCACAGGTCAAAGGTATCGGTTGTCACCATCCCTCCCTGAAACCCTGAATGATTCCTTGAGGTGCGCAGGCGGCCAATCGCGCCCCCGACCGTGCTACGGTCCGGCCACCAGTTCGGGTCCATACCCGAAAAAAGCTGTGCCTAGCGCTCGCGTCGTTGCTTCACCAGCATCCTCCGCGTTCGCAGCACACGAAGTGGAGGCAATGCATGCCAACCGGAACAGTCAAGTGGTTCAGCGACGACAAGGGCTACGGGTTCATCACCCCCGATGACGGCTCGAAGGACGTCTTCGTCCACCACAGCGCGATCCTCGGCGAGGGCTTCAAGTCCCTGACCGAGGGCGCCAAGGTCAGCTACGAGTCCGAGGAAGGGCCGAAGGGCCCCGCCGCGGCGAGCGTTCAGCAGACCTCGTAGACGCGCCGAGTTTTCTGCGCTGACGAGGCCCGCCACCGGCGGGCCTCTTCTTTTCTCCTACCCTGGCAAAGCCCGAGGACCAACCATGACGACCCGAGACGACCTCAGAAACATCGCGATCATCGCCCACGTCGACCACGGCAAGACGACCCTGGTCGACGCGATGCTGTGGCAGACCGGCGCCTTCCGCAAGGGCCAGGACGTCGCCGAGCGGGTGATGGACTCGATGGACCTCGAGCGCGAGAAGGGGATCACGATCCTCGCCAAGAACACGGCGATCAACCACGGCGGGGTGAAGATGAACATCGTCGACACACCGGGCCACGCCGACTTCGGCGGCGAGGTCGAGCGCGGGCTGACGATGGTCGACGGGGCGCTGCTCCTGGTCGACGCCTCTGAGGGGCCACTGCCGCAGACGCGCTTCGTGCTGCGCAAGGCGCTCGAGGCGAAGCTGCCGGTGATCCTCGTCGTCAACAAGGTCGACCGGCCCGACGCCAGGATCGCCGAGGTCCTCGACGAGGTCTACGAGCTCTTCATCGAGCTCGACGCCGATTCCGAGCAGATCGACTTCCCGATCGTCTATACCAACGCGAAGGCCGGCTGGGCATCGCTCGAGGAGGGCGTCGAGGGGACCGACCTCTCCCCCCTGCTCGATTTGATGCTGGAGCGGATCCCGGCCCCCGAGTACGACCCCGACCATCCTTTCCAGGCCCATGTCACCAACCTCGACGCCGACCCCTACGTCGGCCGGCTGGCGATGTGCCGGGTCCGCCACGGCAGCGTCCACAGCGGCCAGCAGATCGCCTGGTGCCGCGCCGACGGCAGCATCGAGCGGGCCGCGGTCACCGAGCTGTACGTCACCGAGGCGCTCGACCGTGTCCCGGCGCAGGAAGCCGGGCCGGGCGAGATCATCGCCATCGCCGGCCTGCCGGAGGTGACGATCGGCGAGACCCTCGCCGACCCCGATGACCCCCGGCCGCTGCCGGTCATCACCGTCGACGAGCCATCGCTCTCGATCGTGGTCGGGATCAACACCTCGCCGCTGGCCGGAACCGAGGGCAGCAAGCTGACCGCCCGCCAGATCCGCTCCCGGCTCGACGCCGAGCTGGTCGGCAACGTCTCGATCCGCGTCTCCGACACCGAACGTCCCGACGCCTGGGAGGTCCAGGGCCGCGGCGAGCTGCAGCTGGTTGTGCTGCTGGAGATGATGCGCCGCGAAGGGTTCGAGCTGACGGCCGGCCAGCCGAGGGTGATCACTCGCGAGATCGACGGCAGCATCCACGAGCCGGTCGAGCGGCTGGCGATCGACGTTCCCGAGGAGTACGTCGGCGCCGTCACCCAGCTGCTCGCCGGCCGCAAGGGCCGCCTCGACCACATGACCAACCACGCGACCGGCTGGGTCCGGATGGACTACCTGATCCCGGCCCGCGGCCTGATCGGGCTCCGAACCGAGTTCCTGACCGAGACCCGGGGCTCGGGGATCCTCCACCACGTCTTCGACCGTTGGGAGCCGTGGGCCGGGGACCTCCGCACCCGGCCGACCGGGTCACTCGTCGCCGACCGCCGCGGCTCGAGTGCCAGCTACGCGCTGCTGAGCCTGCAGGACCGCGGCACCCTGTTCGTCGGCCCCGGCGAGGCGGTCTACGAGGGGATGATCGTCGGCGAGAACAGCCGCTCCGACGACCTCGACGTCAACGCGATCAAGGAGAAGCAGCAGACCAACATGCGCGCCGCCAGCGCCGACGTCCTGGTCCGCCTCTCCCCCCCGAAACAACTCTCGCTCGAAGCCGCGCTCGAGTTCCTGCGCGAGGACGAGTGCCTCGAAATCACCCCGGACACGGTTCGCCTCCGCAAGCTCGAACTGGACAAGGTCAGGCGCCAGAAGGCGGCCCGCTCCAAGGCGCCCGCCTAGCCGCGAGCCGCGCGACGCGTTCGATCACCCGCTGCGGTTCCCGCTCGAGACGGTGGCCGGTGACGCGGGTCATCTCGACACCTGCGAGCTTCAGGTCCTCCTGGCCGAGGCGATCGCTCTCAAAGGCAGCATGGCCGCCATGGGTCGAGTGGGTGTTGAGTTCAACCGCGAAGCGCTCCCGTGGCCAGTAGACGTCGAGCTCGTATCCCTTGACGTTGAACCCGGTCGACGGCCGTGGCAGCCCGGCCTCACGGATGAGGTCGAGGAACCGGCGCTCGAGCCCGGAGCGTGTGAAACCCGGGTCGCGGTAGAGCGCAATCGCCCGGCGCAGCCGCCCGTGGCCAGGATGGCCGACCGTGCGGCCGAGAAGCGATTCGACCTGCAGCAGGTCGAACAGTTCGAGCTCCTCGGCCCGCTCAAGCGAGCGCTCGAGCCGGAGGCCGCGAACCGAGGCAGCGAGGTCGAGGAGCGCGCGCGGCACCGCCGTCACCGAAATCCCATCGCAGGTCGCCCTGTCCTCGGCCGGCAGGTGGCGAGCGTAATGGACGATCAGCGGCGGTTTGCGGCGGCGTGGGATCGGCGTCGTCACCTCGTAGGGCGCCGGAGACCATCGCCAGATACCCCAGAGCCAGCCCGCAGAGCGGTGGCTGAGCAACGCATCGGGTCCCGCGGCGAGGACCGCGGCCATGCAACGGCCCCTCTGCGTGAGATTGGTGTGTCCGACCGCGTAGACGCCCGTGCGGATGCGGTGTGAGCGGGCCAAGGAGCTACCGAATCGATACCAGGCCGTGCTTCCTCGCGGCGAGCTCGGCGAGAGGCCGGTGATAGCCCTCCAATCGTGAGCGTGTTCTCCCCCCGGTCTTCTCTCTCTCCCGCCCTTCCGAAGTGGCGCTAGGCGTCCTCGGCCTCGAGGCGGCCGGAGTCGATCGCGGCGAGGAGTGCGGCGTGATCGCGCTCGTTCTGGTCGGCATAGGCGGCCGAGAACTCGGCGATCGCCGAGTCGAAGGCCTGTCCTCCGCCCAGATAGGCGCCGATCGCAACCGGGTCCCCGGAGCGGGCGTGGGCCCGCGCCAGGCTCCGGCCGCACACGCGCGCGTAGATCTCCATCGCATGGGGAGCCATCGTTTCGATGTCGCTCGACCCCTTCTGGTCCCACAGCTGGCGCACGTAGAAGTCGCGGCGGCGGCCGTCGGGGCCGACATTGGAGCACCAGCCGAGGAAGATGTCGCTGGCTGGCCTGCATCAGCACACTGTCCCTCCACCACCGCCGGCCGTGGTTGCGAAAACGGCCGGCGCCGGCGTACGGCTCGAGCACGGACGACTGCGCTTCCCTGGCCTGGAGGAACAGTGGGTCGCCTTCGTCGCGGCCGGTGAGAAGGATGATCCACGCCCGGGTCCCGACGCTGCCGACACCGACGACCTTGTGGGCCAGGTGGCGAAACTCGTAGCCCTCCAGCAGGTGTGCGCGGTCCCCCTTCAGGGTGTCCGTGTATTCGTCCAGGACCTTGCGAATCACCGTTTCGAAGTCGTAGTCGTCGGCTCCCGAGATCTCCTCGACGGGCACGATGAGCGGCGGTTTGCTGATGATTCGAAGCTCGCCATCGACCCTGTGGGTGAGGCGGGCCTGGGCCCGCAGGCTGTCCTTGGCACGCGCCTTCGCCGCGGCCTTCTTGACTTTCCTCAACGACTTCGGGCGCTCGGATTGGAGCGACTGCAACACCTGCTCGGCGTCAAGACGTGCGTACCAGATCTCGAGATTGCGCAGTTTTGCGAACTCGCGGATCGCCTCGCGGTGGGTGCGCACGACCGTCTCCACCACCCCGGTTCGGTCCTTGCGCCCGAAGCCGTTGTCGCGAGCGGCGATCTCGAAGCTCGCGGCGAGACGCTTGACGTCCCACTCCCAGGGCCCCGGGAGCGTCTCGTCGAAGTCGTTGAGGTCGAAGACCAGGCGCCGGTCGGGGGCCGCGAAGACACCGAAGTTTGAGAGGTGGGCGTCCCCGCACATCTGGACCGGCAGGCCGGAGGTGGGTGTCCCGGCGAGGTCAGCGGCCATGACCGCCGCGGCGCCACGATAGAAGGTGAACGGCGAGACCGCCATCCGCCCGTATCGGATCGGGAGCAGCTGCTGGACCCTGGATCCTGCCTGCGCTTCGAGCAGCCCGACCGGGTCGGCCCGGTCCCCGGGCCATCCCACCCGGCGTGCGAGCCGCGGGGAACCCTGGCACGTGCCTCCTTGCCGCTAGCCGCGCGCTCTGAGGGCCTCCATGGCAACCGCCGCCGACTCAGACGGTGGCGGCCGCCTGCTCGGCCTGGCTTTGCTCGGACTGCTTCGCAGCGAGCGCCTCGGCCTCTGGCGTCGGCTCCTCCGCCGCCCGCGGCAGAAGCACTTCTTTGGCGATCACGAGGCGCTGGATCTGGCTCGTGCCCTCGTAGAGCTGCATGATCTTCGCGTCGCGCATCAGTTTCTCGACCGGGTACTCCTTGATGAACCCGTATCCGCCGTAGACCTGGACCGCGTCGACGCAGATCTCCATCGCCGAGTCGGCGGCGAACCGCTTCGCCATCGAGGAGACCTTGCTGTTGCGAAGGCCCTGGTCGAGCAGGACCGCGGAGTTCCAGACGAGCAGCCGGGCGGCCTCGACCTTGGTCGCCATGTCGGCGATCATGAATTGGATCGCCTGGTGCATCGCGATCGGGACGCCGAACTGGACCCGTTCTTTGGAGTAGTCGATGGCGAACTCGGTCGCGGCCCGGCCGATGCCGACGGCCATCGCCGAGACGCCGGGACGGGTGCGGTCGAGGGTCATCATCGCCAGCTTGAAGCCCTTGTTTTCCTCCCCGAGCAGGTTCTCGGCGGGGATCTCGACTTCGTCGAAGGAGATGGTCGCGGTGTTCGAGGCCCGCTGGCCCATCTTGTCCTCCTTCTTGTCGACGGTAACCCCGGGGAGGTCAGCCTCGACGACGAAGGCGCTGATCCCGCGGTGGCCGGCCTCGGGGTCGGTCTTAGCGTAGACGGTGAAGTAGTCGGCGTAGGTGCCGTTGGTGATGAAGCACTTCGAGCCGGAGATGACGTACTTGTCGCCCTTCTTGACGGCGCGGGTTTTCATCCCGGAGACGTCGGAGCCGGCGTCGGGCTCGGTCAGGCAGAACGAGGCCAGTTTCGGCCCCTCGCTGAGCGCGCCGAGGTATTTCTTCTTCGTCTCCTCCGAGCCGCCGAGGGTGATCGGCGCCGAGGCGAGCCCGTTGGCCATCAGCGAGGTGCCGATGCCGGAGCAACCCCAGCCCATCTCCTCCTCGATGATGCAGCCCGAGAGGTAGTCGAGACCGGGACCGCCGTAGGCCTCGGGGATGTGGGTATTCATCAACCCCACCTCCCAGGCCTTCTCGATGATCTCCTGCGGCCAGGTTCCCTCTTTGTCGAACTCCCATGCGACCTTGCGGATCTCTTTGTCCGCGAAGCTGTGCGCCAGCTCGCGCAGGTCCTTCTGCTCGTCGGTCAGGGTGAAGTCAACCACTGCTCGAAGCTCCTTCTTTTGGTGGGAGTAGTGCCCGATTGACTGGTCAGTCAACCAATGCGAAGAGTAGCGAATACCCTTGGACGATGGCCGCGATCGCGATCTCGAGCGGCACCGTGATTGTCCTGATCACGATCGCGGTGGTGCCGATCGCCGCCGTCAGCTTCGCCCGCTCCGGACGGGCCTGGAGCGGAATCGGCGGTGGTCGATTCTCGATCGAACAGGCCCCTCCCCCGCGCCGCCCGGCTGGATATGCCGATGAGGTCGACCGGGCTCTGCAGGAGACCGAGGCCCGCCAGATGCTGGAGGCGAAGGCCTATCGCCGGCGACGCCGAGGAGACGTCGAGGAGATCGACGTCGACGCCGAGGTCGCCCGTCTGCTCGACCTCGGCGCGGAGGAAACGGGCGGCAGCCACGACGAGGAGCTGCGGGCCGAGATCCGCGCCCTCGTCATCGCCCGCAACGAACGCCGCGCGAGGCGGGGGAAGGAGCCGCTCGACGTCGAGGCCGAGACCGATCGTCAGCTCGCCGATCTCATAGGATTGGAGGGGAGATGACCGCGGCACGGGAGAATCTCTATGAGGTCGAGGAGCTACTCGTTCAGCCGGGGACCTACTTCAACCCTCAGACCGAGGTGATCGTCGTCGTCGACGACTCCGCCTCGCTCGACCAGGAGGTCTTCAACATGGAGGACTACGAGGGGGCCGACTGGGTCAGGGTCTCCGACGACGTCCCGATCGACGAAGACCGCCGCGACGAGGCCCTCGAGCGCTTCCAGACCCACTATCACCCCGGATCCGGCGGCTCGGTGTCGGCGACCGCCCTCGAACAGGGCGACGACGAGGTCGACGAGGACGAGACCGGGCAGGATCCAGGCCGCGAGGACTAGCGCCGTGCTCGAGGCGGGGCAGGCCGCTCCCGACTTCACCCTGCCCGACCAGAACGGCGACGAGGTGACGCTCTCCAAGCTGCGCGGACAGACGGTCGTCCTCTATTTCTACCCACGCGCCGACACCCCCGGCTGCACAACCCAGGCGTGCGGGATCCGCGACCACAGCTCCGAGTACGCCGGCCGGGGAGTGCGGGTGCTCGGCGTCTCCCCTGACGAGGTCGAGGCGGTGGGCAAGTTCGCCGGCAAATACGACCTCGACTTCACCCTGCTCGCGGACGCCGACCACTCGGTCGCCGACGCCTACGGGACCTGGGTCGAGAAGTCGATGTACGGCAAGAAGTACTGGGGCGTGCAGCGGGCGACGTTCCTGATCGATGCCGAGGGCACGATTGCCAGGGTCTTCCCGAAGGTCTCGCCGAAGACCCACGACGAGGTCGTGCTGACGGCGCTCGCCGAGCTGCAGGCGGCCTGAGCCGGGCTCAGGCCGACACCGCGACGACGACGATGTAGCTCGCGTAGAGCGCGAACCAGGCGACGACGACCGGCAGCGAGAAGCGGTCGCGGCGATGCAGCGTCTCGTAGGCGAGAAAACCGCCGACCAGGCCCAGAACCACCGAGAGCTGGGCGTTGCCGCTCAACGACCAGTCGGTGAAGATCAGCCCGATCCCGATCGGGATCGTTGACTGGAAGACCATCGCCCCGGTGATGTTGCCGAGCGCCAGCGAGTCCTTCCCTTCCCTGACCCAGAAGAAGCTGTTGACCTTCTCCGGGAGCTCGGTCGCAAGCGGGGCCAGGATCAGCGCCAGCACGACAGCCTCGACGCCGAGACTCTCGGCGATGTGGAGCAGCTCCTCGACGAAAAGGTGGGCGCCGCCGACCATCGCCCCGAGTCCGACGATGAGCTGGATCACGCAGAGGGCGAGGCCGGGATTGGTGCGGTACTCCACGCGGCGCTCGAAGATCAATGGGTTTAGGGACTCCTCAGACTGGACCTCGCCGCCGCCGAGCAGGGTGCGCCGGATGTAGAGGATGTAGGCGAGGAAGGCGATGACGCCGACCGGCATCCGCACCACGGCTGGCGCTCCCCACGAGAGCGCCAGCCCGATCCCGAAAAAGACCAGGAAAAAGATCAGATCGCGCTCCAGGGTCGGCTTGTGCGCATCGAGGGCGAGGCCCTGGGTGCGCCGCTCGCGGTAGAGATAGGCGAAGAGGCCGACCAGGCCCATCGCCAGCGTCGCGAGGAGAAACGGCGCGCCTACGATCGCGCCGATCGCGACTTCGTCGCCTCCTTCGGCGCTGCCGAGGAGGGCGACGATCGCGATCAGGGTCTCCGGCATCGCGGTCCCGACCGCGGCCAGCAGGCTGCCGACCGCGCCTTCGCCAAGCTTCAGCCGGTGCCCGATCCACTCCACCGCGTTGGTGAAGAGCAGCGCGCCGGCGAGGATGACGGCAAAGCTGAGCGCCAGGAGGAGGACGCTCACGCTGCGGCTACAGCTCTTCGGTGCACTTCTGGAGGTCGGCCGCGGATTCGGCTCCCCTCACGCATTCGGCGTATGAGAGCGCCCGTTCGGCGCCGCCTTCACCGCCACCGCTGCTGCCGCCGCCGCTGGTCCCGCTGCCACCGAGGCCCGGCAGGCCTCCGAGTCCTCCCGAGTTCTTTTCGAACTGCTTCAGCAGCGACTGCAGGCCTTCGCCCCTCTGCAGGGCCCCGGCGAGTTCGAGCGGGTTGACGTTGAGTTTGAGGAAGAGGTCGCTGAGTGGCTTCGCCCCGCTCGGTGCGGCAACTTCCTGTTCCTCGTTGACCCCGTTCAGGGTCAGGTCGAGGTCGATTTCGCTGCGTTCCTTGCCCGAGCCCTTCGGTTCGACGACGACGTCGGCGACGATCCGGCGGACGATGTCGTCGTCTCCGACGTAGAACTCGACGTGAGCGGTCTTCAGCGAGTTGCTGAGTTCGTCGCCCGACTTCTTCAGGTCGCCGACGGAGGGGATCTTGCCGGCGGCGTCGAGCTGGCTCCGGCAGGCCGGGTTTTCGCTCAGTTCGGAGAGCAGGTCGATCGCCCCCTGGGGGTCGAGGTCGCCGCTCAGCTTGGTGGTTTCAGTCCCCCCGACGTCAGCGGATCCTTCGTTCTTCAGGTTTTCGCCGAGCTTGGTGAAGTCGAGCGCGCCGACCGCTTCCCGGCAGCCGGTGATGCCCTTCGATTCCGCCCCGCTTTCCTTCTGACTGCGGTCGAGGAACCCTTCGACGAAGCTGAAGGTCGTCGGGTCGACTTCGTAGTCGACCCCTTCGTAGCCGACGAAAGCGCTGTTGGGGAGCAGGACCAGGCCGCCTTCGAAGTCGACGTCCTTGCCCTTGTAGGTCCCCTTCGCGGTCGCATCGATGTCCATCTGCGGGAGGTCGCTGCCTTCCTGTTCTTCGAACGGGCCGGAGACGGAGACGTCGAGGTCGCTCCCTTCCTTGCCGGTCGACTTGACCTTCAGCGAGAGGTCGAGGTCGGCGCCCTGGATCCCTTCCAGCGTCGCGTCTTCGATCACGGCCTGCGGGCTTTCGTCGCTGCTGCCGCCGCCGCCGCACGCCACCATGGCCGTGCCGAGCGCGGCGATGGCGGCGAGTGCAAGCGCGATTCGAAGTCTGCTGCTCAAAGGGGGTCCTCCTGAAGTCGGGATTCGAGTCGGAATCGTACGGCAACCGTTGTTCAAACCCCGCTCGCTAGCGCGGGTTGTGGACCTCGGGAGGGGTGCTCTCGGTGAGGTTGATCGCGACCGGGAAGAGCAGCGCGCCCAGCACGATCAGGGCGATCCCGACGCCGACGAGCCAGCGGGTGGTCGACATGTAGCCGAGGATCCCGAGCCCGAAGCCGGCCAGGACCATGACTATGTAGGGGGTGCCGCTGTGGGGCAGCAGAGCGGCGGTAGGCAGGGCGAGCTCGAGCATGGCGGTGACTATCATCGCTTGACTCCAATGGCCGACGCGCCGACACCCGCTTCCGTCGCCGAGATGAAGGAGGCGCTCGCGGGCGCCGAATACCTCGCCGACGAGCCGGCCGCGCTGGTCTCATTCCTCGCCCAGCGCCTCGGCAAGCCGGTGCTGGTCGAGGGCCCGGCGGGGGTCGGCAAGACCGAGCTGGCGAAGGCGCTCTCGCGGGCCAGCGGCCGTGAGCTGATCCGCCTTCAGTGCTACGAGGGCCTCGACGAGGCCAAGGCGCTCTACGAGTGGAACTACCGAAAGCAGCTGCTCGCAATCCAAGCCAGATCGGCCGCTGAAGACGACAGCGGCGGTGAGGGGTTCCTCGACGATATATTTGCCGAGGACTTCCTCCTCGCGCGGCCCCTGATGCAGGCGATCGCCAGCCCCGACCCGGTCGTGCTCCTGATCGACGAGATCGACAAGACCGACCAGGAGTTCGAGGCGATGCTGCTCGAGCTCCTATCCGACTTTCAGATCACGATTCCCGAGCTGGGTCAGATCTCGGCGACGACGATGCCGATCGTGATCCTCACCTCGAACAATTCGCGCGAGCTGACCGAGGCGCTGAAGCGGCGCTGTCTCTACCTCTGGCTCGACTACCCCGAGCTCGAGCGGGAGATGGAGATCGTCCACCTCCACGCCCCGGACCTTCCCGAGTCGCTGACCCGTCGCCTGGTCGAGGTCGTGCGGATGGTCCGCGGCCTCGACCTCAAGAAGCCCCCCTCGATCGCGGAGTCGATCGACTGGGCGCGCACCCTGCTGCTGATGGGCGCCGACGACATCGATCACGAGACCTTCCAGCAGTCGATGTCGATCATCGTCAAGCACCGCACCGACATCGACATCGTCGCCGAGCGGGTGGGGTTGAAAATGCCGGGGGCGCCCAGCACGGCGACATGACCGCCTCGCCCTACGGGCCGCGAGCCGACTCCGGGCCGCCCGGCCTGGCGTCGAAGCTGCTCGGCTTCTGCGAGGAGCTGCGCTCGGAGGGAGTCGCGGTCGGGACCTCGGAGATCCTCGACGCATTCGCGGCGCTCGAGCAGGTGCCGTGGACCTCGCAGGACGACTTCCGCGAGGCGCTGGCGGCGACAATCGCGAAGTCGCAGGAGGATCGGCGCCTGTTCGAGCTGCTCTTCGAGCGCTGGTTCTTCCGCATGGCCGAGGCCGAGGCGGTCGGGCGCGAGATCACCGAGGGAGGCGAGCAGCACGAGGGCGCCGAGCGCCTCGACATCGATGAGCTCCGCGATCAGATCCGGGAGGCGATCCTCGAGGGTGAGGACGGCGAGATGCGCGACCTCGCGCGGCTGGCGATCGCCGCCTTCGGGCGCCAGGGCGAGGGCTCGGGCGTCGTCGGCGTCGACGTCCAGCGCATCCGCCGCACGCTGGGGCTCTCGACCGGGCCGCAACCGGCGGAGGAGGAGGGCGGCGAGGAGGTTCCCGGGATCGACCGCGACCAGCTCAACCGCTTCGAGCGCCATCTACGCCGTGAGCTCGAACGTGACCTGATCGAGCGCACCTCGACGCTTCCTCCGTCGCGGCCGCTTGCGGAGCTCGACCGGGCTCTGCCGACCAGCCCCACCCAGGACCTCGCCGCGGTCCACCGGGCGGTATCGCAGATGAAGCGGCGGCTGGCCACCCTCGGCCATGAGCAGCGGGGGCGGCGCAAGGGCCGCTCGGTCGATGTCCGCCGCACGATGCGCTCCTCGCTGGAGACCGGCGGGGTGCCGCTCCGCCTCCGCTACCGGCCGAAACGACCGCGCCGACCGGAGATCTACGTCCTCTGCGACGTCTCCACCTCGGTCACCTCGGCGAGCGTCTTCTTCCTATCGGTCCTCCATGCCCTGCACGACTCGTTTCGCAAACTGCGCAGCTTCGTCTTCATCGAGCGGATCTCGGAGGTGACCGAGATCTTCGAGCACGAGAAGGACTTCCGAGTCGTCGCCCAGCGCATCTCCAGCGAGGGCGGCGTCGCCGACGTCTCCGGCTACACCGACTACGGCCGGGTCTGGCTCGAGTTCCTCGGCGAGATCTCCGACGAGCTCGACCCGCGCTCGACCGTGATCGTCCTCGGAGACGCCCGGACCAACGGGCGCGAGCCCCACGCCGAGGTCTTCGCCCAGGTCTCCGAGAGGGCCGGCCGTCTGTTCTGGCTAAACCCGGAGCCGAAGCTCTACTGGAACTACGGCGACTCGGTGATGGCCGCCTACGAGCGCTATTGCGACGGCGCCTTCGAGTGCTGGACGACCCGGCACCTGGAGAACTTCGTCAACGTCGTCGCGGGCGGGACGCCGCGCGACTAGCGCGGTGCCCAGGCGTCCGGCTGGGCCGAGAGCTGCTCGACGACGTCCGGCATTTCGCCGGAGACGAGGTCGGCGAGGGTGACGTGCTCGAGGACCGCCCGCAGGTTGGCGCGGACCGCGATCCAGACCTCCCGCAGATGCTCGGCGTTGCCGCGGTATTCGATCGACTCCGGAGGGTCGGACTGAACGTGGGCGATCGGGCCCTCGACCGCTCGGACGAGGTCGGCGATTGTGATGTCGTCTGCCGGGCGGGCCAGCCAGTAACCGCCCTTGGCACCGCGGCGGGCGCGAACCAGCCCGGCGTGCTTGAGCTCGAGCAGGATGTGCTCGAGGAACTGCAGCGGGATGTCCTGCGCCTCCGCGAGCCGCTCCCCCTTGACGGGGCCGTTCTCACCCGCGGCGGCCAGCTCTGCCGCCGCCCGCACCGCATAGTCGGCCTTGGCGGACACCCTCATGAATTCAATTCCTCACGCTTCGCTCGCGGCGCATAGAACCAGAGATGCTTGCTTGCTCGCTCCGCGCTCATACGTTGAGTAAATCAGGCGCGGGCGTGAGTTCGGCTACCCGATCGTCTCCGGGGAAAGCTCGCCCGAGGCGTCGTGGTGCGGCCCGTCGCCGTCCCGGCCTTCCCGCGCTTCGCGCTCGAGGCGCCGCTCGGTCCACCACCGCGGGAACCAGATCAGCAGGCCGAGACCGATCCCGGCGACGACGGCGGCGACCGGCCAGACGACGGGATCGCCCTTTTGGACGGTGACGATCCCGGAGGCGACGAGGACCACCCCGAGCGCGGTCCGCAGGAAGCCGACCGGGGCCCTGGCGGCGAAATGCGAGCCGACGACGACGCCCGGGACGGAGCCGATCAGGATGTTGGCGGCGAGGTGGAAATCGACGTTGCCGTTGACCCAGTGGGCGAGGCCGGCGGCCCAGAGCAGGATCGCGGCGTGGAAGACGTCGGTCCCGACCACTTTGCGGGGCGTGAGGCGGTAGATCGCGATCAGCAGAATCGCGATCACGGTCCCCGAGCCGGCCGAGGTGATTCCGATCACGAAGCCGGTCGTCGCGCCGATCACGACCGCGGCGACCTTGTGGCGACGCTTGAGCTCGAAGTCCTCGCGCTCTTCGATCAGGTTGCTGAGGATCAGCGCCCGGGCCAGGGTGATGATCCCGACCATCAGCAGGGTGCCACCGAGCAGCGCGTAGACGATCGAGTCGAGCTTTTCTTCGCCGATGTTGTCCTGCAGCACCGAGATCAGCCAGACCCCGAGGATCGACGCCGGGACGCTTCCCGCCGCCATCCAGAATGCGAGCGGTTTGTTCACCGTCCCCATCCGCAGATGGCGCCAGGCGCCGACGGTCTTCGTCACCGCCGCGTAGAAGATGTCGGTGCCGATCGCGGTCACCGGCTTGATGCCGAAGATCAGGATCAGGAGCGGCGTCATCAGGGTGCCGCCGCCCATGCCGGTCATACCGACCATCGCGCCGATGCCGAAGCCGAAGATGATGATTGCCGGGTCCAACGTGGTGCCGCGCAATGGAGGGTGCTTATCGACTTTCCTGACTACTTTGGTCAGGAGCGCGGAGTGCGCCAGGATACCAAGGTGCCGACTGAAGCAAGGGATTTCTCCACCGAGGCCGGATCGCCTTCCGTCGGCGCGAATCAGGCCGTCGAGGTCCGCGGCCTCCGCCACGCCTACGGCGAGCTGAGCACGATCGACGGCCTCGATTTCTCCGCGCCCGCGCACAGGGTCCTCGGCATCGTCGGGCCGTCGGGATGCGGCAAGTCGACCCTGCTCGAGCTGATCGCGGGCCTCCAGGCGCCGAGCGCCGGGATCGTCGAGGTGGGAGGCGCGGTCGCTGATCGCGACCGGCTCGCCGCCTGCGCCTTCATGCCCCAGCGGGACATGCTCCTCCCCTGGCTCTCGGCGCTCGACAATTCCGCGTTGGCGCTGCGCAACCGCGGCGTCGGCAGGTCCGAGGCAAGGCGGGAGGCGGGCCTCCTGTTCGACCGCTTTGGCCTCGCCGGCTTCGAGCGGGCCACACCCGCCGAGCTCTCGGGCGGGATGCGGCAGCGGGTGGCCTTTCTCCGCACCCTGGTCGCCGGCAAGCCGGTCCTCGCCCTCGATGAGCCGTTCGCCTCGCTCGACGCGATCACCAGGGCCGAGATGCAGGCCTGGCTGGCTGGAGCGCTTGCGACCGACCCCCGCACGGTCGTCCTCGTCACCCACGACGTCGAGGAGGCCCTCTATCTGTCCGATCGGGTGATGGTCCTCTCGGCCCGGCCGGCACGGGCGATCGCCGAGTTGAGCGCCCCGACAGCACGCGCCGCCGACCGCGACGCCGCCGTCACCGACCCGGGCTTCATCGCCGCCCGCGAGCGGGCGATGGCCGCCCTCCATCAAGGGTCACGATGAGCGAAACGGGAACAGGTGTCATGAAGGCCTGGGCCCTTCCGGCGCTGCTGCTGGTCGCCCTGCTCGCCGCCTGGCAGGTCGCGGCCGACACGGGGGCGATCGCAAACGTCCTCAATCTCGAGGACTTCCTCGTCCCCTCCCCGTCCGAAATTACCTCCTCCCTGTGGGAGAACCGCTCGCTGCTTGCCGACAACGCGTGGGTCACCCTGCGCGAGGTGCTGCTCGGGTTCGCCTGCGGCCTCGCGGCCGGGCTCGCGTTCGCGGTCGCCCTCCACCTATCCGAGACCCTGCGGCGCGCGACCTACCCGCTGGTGATCGCTTCGCAGACGATCCCGATCGTCGTCATCGCCCCGATCCTCGTCGTCTGGTTCGGCTTCGGAATCGGGCCGAAGCTCGCAATCGTCGCTCTGATCTGCTTCTTCCCGATTACCGTCAATACCCTCGACGGCCTGCGCTCGGTCGATCCCGAGGCGACGAAGATGATGCGCACCCTCGATGCCTCGCGGCTCCAGATCCTCTGGCGGCTGGAGGCGCCGACCTCACTCCCCTACGCGTTCAGCGGCGCCAGGATCGCGGTCGCGGTCGCGGTGATCGGCGCCGTCTTCGGCGAGTGGGCCGGTTCCAACTCCGGCCTCGGCCATCTGATGCTCCAGGACAACGCCCAGCTCGAGACCGCGCGGCTGTTCGCGGCGGTCGTGGTGCTGTCGGTGATCGCGGTCGCGCTGTTCGGCCTGCTCGCGCTCGCGGAGCGCCGTATCGTCACTTGGCGATAGAAATCACCGATGAGCGCGGCAGCGACCGAGCGTCCATATCTGGCTCTTCGCGAGGGAGCGAAGCGCGAGGCATTTTCATGAGGCGCTTCCGATCCGCGGCCGTCGCGACCCTCATCGCCGTCGCGGCGATCTCTCTGGGGCTCGCCTCATGCGGCGAGAAGAGCGAGGGCGGAGGCGCCGAAGCCGAGCCGTTCACCCTGACGCTCGACTTCTACCCGAACGCCGACCACGCGGGGATCTACATGGCCCAGAAGCTCGGCTACTTCGAAGAAGCCGGGCTCGACCTGACGATCCAGACGCCGTCGGACCCGGCGGCGCCGATCAAGCAGGTCGCCGCCGGGCGCACCGACCTCGCGATCTCCTATGAGCCGGAGGTGATTCTGGCCGAGGAGAAGGGGCTCGATGTGGTCGCCGTCGGCGCCCTCGTCGACACCCCGCTGACCTCGATGATCTGGCTCAAGGACTCGAAGATCGGCGGCATCCCGGGCCTGCGAGGGAAGACGATCGCGACCGCCGGGATCCCATATCAGGACGCCTACCTGAAGACGATCCTCGAGCGGGCCGGGCTGTCGACCAATGACGTGACGACGGTCAACGTCGGGTACGGGCTGCTGCCGGCAATTGTCGGCGGTAGGGCCCAGGCGATGCTCGGGGGATTCCGCAATGTCGAGGGGGTCGACCTGCGGCTGCGCGGCAGGAACCCGGTGGTCACCCCGGTCGACCAGCTCGGCGTCCCCACCTATGACGAGTTGGTGTTCGTCGCCGAGCGCCAGAGCCTGGAAGAAGACCCGCGGGCCGTGCGGTTGTTCCTCGCCGCGCTCGCGCGCGGCACGGCCGCCGCTGCCGCCGACCCGCAGGCCGCAACGGAAGCGCTGACCGCGGCCAATCCCGACCTCGACCCGAAGCTGACCGCGGCCGAGGTCAGGGCGACGCTGCCGCTGCTGAAACCGCCGAAGCAGCCGGGCTCCGAAGGCGGGTCGGATTTCGGCGAAATGAATCCCGAAGAGTGGGAGGACTTCATCCTCTGGATGCGTGACCACGGCCTGATCACGGGCCGCCCGACGCCGTCGAACGTGCTCAGCAACGACTATCTACCGGGCCGGATTCCCAAGTAGCTCGAGCTCGCCATCGCGGATTAGCCGGGTGATGTCGTCGGCCGGCAGCGGCCGCGAGAAGAGGTGGCCCTGGCCGTACTCACAGCCGAGGCGGCGCAGCTCGGAGAGTTGGGCCTCGCTCTCGACCCCGACCGCGATCGCGACGAGGGAGAGGGCCCGCGCCATCCCGATGATCGCCTCGACGATCGCGGTCCGCTCCTGCTCGACCCCGAGCCCCTCGATGAAGGAGCGGTCGATCTTCAGTGCGTCGAAGGGGAAGCGGCTGAGATAGGCCAGCGAGGAGTAGCCGGTGCCGAAGTCATCGAGCACGAGGCGGACGCCGAGCTCGCTCAGCGCCTCGAGCGTCGTCGTCGCCATCGCCGACTCCTCGACCAGGACACTCTCGGTGACCTCGAGCTGGAGATGGACGGGGTCGAGGCCGGTCAGCGAGAGCACCTCGGCGATGTTGTCGGCGAGGTCGCGGTGGGCGATCTGGCGGGCGGAGACGTTGATCGAGACGTCGAGCGGACGCCGGTCAGGGCGCTGCTCATGCCACTCGACCGCCTGCTTGCAGGCGGTCGCCTCCACCCAGCGGCCGATCGGGCCGATCAGGCCCCCCTCCTCGGCCACCGAGACGAACTCCTCGGTCTCCAGCGCGCCGCGCCGCGGGTGCTCCCATCGCAGCAGGGCCTCGAGCGAGACGATCTCGCCGTTGCGAAGATCGACGAGAGGCTGGTAGTGCAGCCGCAGCTCATCGTTGGCAAGCGCATCCCTGAGGTCGCGCTCGACCTCGAGCCGCCGCGCCGCGCGGGCCCGCATCTCAGCGTCGAACAGCTCGCAGCGGGCCCGTCCCCGCTCCTTGGCGCGGTACATCGCGGCGTCGGCGTCGCGGATCAGCGACTCGGCACCCATCGGCTCATTGCGGGATGGCCGGCCGACGGCGATCCCGATGCTGGCACTGACGAAGTGCTCGACGCCGCCCATCGAGTAGGGCTCGGCGAACGCCGCGGCGACCCGGTTGGCGATCGCGATCGCCTCGTCCTCGTCGGCGAGGCGGTCGATCAGGATCCCGAACTCATCGCCGCCGAAACGGGCGACGATGTCGCCCGGCCGCAGGTGCGAGCGCAGACGTGGAGCGATCGCGCGCAGCAGTTCATCGCCGCCATGGTGGCCGATGCTGTCGTTGACGAGCTTGAAGCTGTCGAGGTCGAGGAACAGGACCCCGACCGGAGTCCCGGCGACGGCACCGCGCTGGAGCGCGACCTCGAGCGATTGGACGAAGCTGGTCCGGTTCGGGAGTCCGGTGAGTGAGTCGTGCAGGACGCGGTGCCGCAGGGCACGGTCGGTCGCGTGACGCTCGACCGCGTCGGCGAGGACGTTGGCCGAGGCCTGGGCAAAGTGGACATCCTGCGGCGTGAACCGATTCGGCTCGAGGGAGTGGATGTCGAGAACGCCGAACGGGGTCTCGCGCCCGTCGATCGGTACCGCGAGACTGCTGCGGACGCCCATCACCCGCAGCGCCGGCGGCATCGAGAAGCGCCCCTCGGTCTCCCAGTCGTCGACGATCACGTGCAGGCCCGATTCGATCGCGGCTCCGGCGTGCGAGTTGCGCGCCGCCGAGGCCCGGCGGCTGCCGTCGGTCCCCTGGATCTCGGCCCCGGCCAGCATCCGCAGGCGGCGGCCGTCGCGACCGACCTCCCAGATGCAGGCGCCGTCGACACCATCGATCTCGACAATCAGCGAGACCGCCTCGTCCATCAGAGCTTCCGACTCGCCGTGCTGGAGGGCATGGCTGGAGAGACGGGCGACGGTCGCCTGCTGGGCGACCGCCCGGCGCAGGTCCTCCTCGGCGATCTTGCGCTCGGTGATGTCGTAGAGAACCCCGTGCCAAACCGGGATGCCATCTGAGTCCGGTTCCAGCACCGCCTCGTCGAGGATCCAGACCAGGTCGCCCTCGCGGGTGTTCATCCGGTAATCGATCGGGCGCCCGTTGCGGCTCATGCCGGCCGCCTGCTCCTGCTCCTGGGCGAGGGCGCGATCGCGGTCCTCGGGGTGTAGCTGGCGGGCCCAGAGGGTCGGGTCGGCGACCCATTCCTCCGGCGTGTACCCGAGAATCTCCTCGATCTGGGGGCTGACGTAGCGCCAGCGCCCGTTCTCGCCGACCTCGCACGCGTAGACGATCGCGGGCAGGCGCTCGACGAGGCGGCGGTAGTCCTCTCCCGCCTCGGAGATCTGGTCGAGAAACTCGTTCACCCGGTCATCGGGCCACTGCTTTCCTGCAGACTCATGATCCATTTATCTGAGTATCGGCATTTCGAGGCCACCGGCTTGATGCCCTGACGCCTGAATCGACGCCTGATACGAGCTTTTCAGACGCCGGTCAGCCAGGACCCGGCGAGGCCGCGGAATGGCGCGTACGGCGCGAAGAACTCCTCGACCTCCTCGACGGTCGCGCGACGGCCCAAACCGGCGAGCTTTCCGACCAGCTTGATGAACATCAGATCGCCGACGGGCAGCGAGTCGGCTTCGCCGCGGCCGAACAGGCCCAGGCACTGGACGGTCCAGGGGCCGATCTCCGGGACCCGCAGAAATCGCGCGTCGGCGACCGGCTCGCCGGGATCGCAGCGGCCGGCCGCGATGTCCCTCGCCACCGCCCGCAGCGCGATCGATCGGCCCGCTGACAGCCCCATCGACTCCAGCTCGGCCGGCGCCCGGCCGGCGATGGTCTCCGGCCCCGGGACGTCGCGGAGCGCTCCGCTCTCCAGACGCCGACCCCAGCGGCCGACGATGCGGCGCTGAATCGATGCCGCGCGACGACTCTCGATCAGCTGCTTGACGATCGCCCAGGCAAGCGCCTCCCATGGCCAGGGGCGACGGTGAGGTCGGCGGTGCGGCCGCCGGCGCAGGAGCGGGCCGAGCAGCGGGTCGCGGCGGAAGCGGCGGAAGAACTCGCCGAAATCGTCGTCGACGCCGAGCGCGAACCGCATTCGCTCGACCGCGAGCCGCAGCTCGCCGTCCCCCGCGGGCGGCGCGGCGATCGCGTCCGGGTCGACCGGCTCGGCGCGGAGGACGACGCGCCGCGATTCCGGCTGCCAGGCTCGAACCAGGACGGGGCTGCCGCCGACGTCGAGGAGCCTGGTCGCGACGCCACCGTCGATCCGCATGACCCGGTCCTCGCCGCCGAAGCGCGGCATCAGAAACGGGGAGGCGGGCGCCACCTCCGTCTCGTATGCCGCGGTCAATGCGCTCAGCGCCACTGTTCGCGCTTCGCTCGCTGCGCGAAGGACCAGAGATGCACGCTTGCTCGCTCCGCGCTCAACGCCCGAGCAGATGCACGTCGACCAAGAACGAGCGGCTGGCGACGACGTTGACCGCCCGCTGCTCCTTCCGACGCCGCAGCCGGCGCGGTCCCGAGCCACGGGAGGTGGCGGCGCCGACGGCCCTGACCGCGGCGACCGTCGCGGCCCCGGCGAGCACGCCACCCGCCGCCGCTAGCGCGGCGGTGCGGACCTCGGTGCGGAGGACGGGCGAGCCGGGCTCCCTGTAGGCCTCGAGGGCGCGGACAGGCTGCTCGGTCCCGGGCTCGACATCCTCCTCGGCCAGGACCTCGCCCTGCACTTCGATGGGCTTCGCCCTCACCGCAACTCCTCGTGTTCCGCACTCACTCGGCCGACTGTAGCGATGCGGCCGGGGGAGTTCGGAGGCGCGATCCCGGAAGCCCGCAAGTTGGGGATTTCCTCAGAGCGTCTTCTCGTACATCCGGTAGCGCTTGACGATCGTGCCGCCCATGCCTTCCATCGCCCGGTTCATCGGCTCGTTCGTCTCGAGGATCCATCCGGTCTCGCCGGCGGGGACGCCGTCGGGGCTCGCCGCCTGGAGGTGTTTGAGGTAGAGGCCGGCGGCGACGCCGGTGTGGCGGTAGGCGTGCTTGACGCCGAGGGCGAAGACGCGGACCCGGTCGATCTTCGGCTTGCCGCGCAGGAAGGTGAGCCAGCCGAGCGGCAGCAGCCTCCCCCCCATCTTCGCCAGCACCTGGTTGATGTCGGGGAGGGTGAGGGCGACGCCGATCGTCTCCCCCTCGCGTTCGGCGACGAACGCCCACTTCTCGTCGATCACCTGTTTCAGCAATTTGGCGTGGAACTCGATCTCGGCGTCGGTCGGCGGCACGAACCCCCAGTTTTCGGACCAGGCCTCGATGTAGACCTCGGTGAAGCGCCGCATCTCCTCGGCGAGCTTGCTCTTGTCGAGGTTGCGGATCGTCACCCCTTCCTCGCGCAGGGCGTTTTCGGCCGCGGCGTGAATCGAGGCGTCGAACTGGTCGCCTTCCTTCAGCTCACCGAGCGCCAGGTGCCACATCAGGAGGTCCATCTCCTTGCCGTAGCCGGCGCCTTCGAGCAGGTCGCGGTAGAACCGCGGGTGCCAGTTCTGGAGGATCATCGGCCGCACGTCGTAGCCCTCGATCAGGAGCCCGACCTCGTCGTTGGTGGTGAAGTCCATCGGCCCCAGGAGGCGCTTGCGGCCGCGGCTCCGAAGCCAGTCCTCGGCGGCAGAGAGGAGGCCCTCGGCGACCTCGCGGTCGTCGATCGACTCGAAGAACCCGAACATCCCGTCCTCGCCGCCCTGGAACTCGTCCCAGCGCTGGTCGAGCTGCGCGGTGATCCGGCCGACCGGCACCCCGTCGCGCTCGGCGAGGAAGTACTCAGCTTCGGCATGCTCGAAGTACGGGTTCTTCTTCCGGTTCAGGAACTGCATCCGGTCGAGGATCAACGGCGGCACCCACTGGGGGTGGTTGCGGTGCAATTCGAACGGGACCTTGACGAAGCGCTTCAGGTCGCGCCGTGAACACACCGGTCGTATCGAGACGCCTGCCATCTACATCAAGCTCCGCGCGCAACCTACACTTTCGACTCATGAGCGAGTCAGCCAGCGCCGCCGCCGACGTCTTCGAGAAGACCCGCAGCCACGATCGGCTCGAGCAGCTCGAAGCGGCAAAGGAGCACGACCTCCTCCCCTACTTCCGCCTGCTGACGTCGCCGGCCGGGCCCGTGGTCGAGATGGAGGGACGGGAGACGATCATGCTCGGCTCCAACAACTACCTTGGGCTGACCGGTGACGAGCGGGTGAAACAGGGCGCCCGTGACGCGCTCGAGGCGTTCGGGACCGGCGTCACCGGATCGCGGCTGCTGAACGGGACGACCCCGCTGCACCTCGAGCTCGAGCGCGAGCTGGCTGAGTGGATGAACGAGGAGGACGCGATCGTCTACACGACGGGCTATCAGGCCAACGTCGGCTGCATCGGCGCGATCCTCGAGCCGGGCGACACGGTTATCTGCGACTCCGGCGACCACGCCTCGATCCTCGACGGCTGCCGGCTCTCCGGCGCCAAGCTGCGGCCGTTCCGCCACAACCGGATGGACAAGCTGGAGAAGATGCTCGGCCGCGCCGCCGAGGATGGCGGCGGCGTCCTCGTCGTCGTCGACGGGGTCTTCTCGATGGAGGGCGACGTCTGCGACCTGCCGCGGACGGTCGAGCTCTGCAGGGCCCACGGGGCGCGGCTCCTGGTCGACGAGGCACACGGCGCCGGTGTCCTCGGCGCGCGCGGAGCAGGGGCCTGCGAGGCGTTCGGCCTCGAGGACGAGGTCGACCTGCGGATGGGCACCTTCTCCAAGAGCCTCGCCTCGTGCGGCGGTTTCATCGCCGGGCCCGCCGACGTGATCGAGTACCTGAGGATCTCCTCGCGCTCATTCATCTTCAGCGCCTCCGCCGTGCCGGCCGCGGTCGGAGCGGCGCTGGCGGCGCTGCGGGTGATCCGTGGCGAGGGGCCCGCCCTGTTCGAGAAGCTGCTTGCCAACGCCGAGTACCTGCGGGAGGGGCTCCGCAACCTCGGCCTTCAGGTGGTCGAGCCCGGATCGCTCGCCGACGGGTCGGTGGTCACGACACCGATCGTCCCGGTCATCGTCGGCGACGACTGGCAGGCGGTGCTGCTCTGGAAGGCGCTGTTCGAGAAGGGCGTCTACACCAACGTCGCGATCCATCCCGCCGTGCCGCCCGGGGGCGCGTTGCTGCGGACCAGCCTGATGGCGACCCACGAGACCGAGCATCTCGATGCCGCCCTCGAGACCATCGCCGGGGTCATCGCCGAGTTCCCCGATCTCCCGCGGACCTGATTTCCGGGTTTGGAGTTACCCCCGTCGGGGTAGTTTCGCCCTTGTCCGGAATCGGACAAATCCGGGGCGGGCGAGAAATTGTTGCTCTTAGCGAACGACTCGGCGTCCGTTCGTCGAGCGCGGGTTGACGCTCACCCTCGGGCGGAATAGCTTGCCCCCCTCGTCGCTGGTTCCCGGGGCAGGGAGGCAGCGGGAGACACACTCGACGCGACTGGCGCGGGCTGGCTTGGGCGCGGGAGTTACCCCCCAGTTTCAGTCACCCCAGGGAAGGAGTCCTTGTGAACACAGCTGCGATAGTCCCTGCTTCAACGACGGCAACCGCCCCTCAGCACATGCAGGCGCTTGCCCGTGCCAACCGGGTCCGACTTGCGAGAGCCGAGCTGAAGCGATCCATCGCCCGCGGAGAGGTCGACGTTGCCGAGGTGATCGAGGAGTCCCCCTGGGAGACAGAGAGCATGACCCTGGCCGAGCTCCTGACGAGCCAGCGGCGTTGGGGAAGAACCCGGGCACGCAAGTTCCTCCAGGGGCTGGCGCTGAACGAGAACAAGAGGCTCGGGACCCTCACCCCGCGCCAGCGCTCGCTCCTGGCCGGGGCCCTGCTGGCGAAATCGAGCCCGCGCGACGCGATCTTCGTCTGAGCCGCGGCTAGCCGCGGAGGCCGCCGACCTTGTAGGAGAGGCCGCCCGAGGCGCGGCGGAAGGCGGCCCGCAGCGCCAGGAAGGCGGCGGCGAAGGCGACGATGCCGACCGCGAGTGAGATCGCGAGGGCGAGGCCGCCGAGGTAGAGCAGGCCGCCGGTGACGACCACGAACACGGTGCCGGCGAGCAACGTCGAGTGGGAGCGGTAGCCGGCGAAGTGCTCGCGGGCGGAGACCTCGAGCCCGCCGAGGGCGCCGAGGGCGATGCCGATGCCGAGCGCGGTCGGGCTTCCCCCGATCAGGCCGATCACCAGCAGCACGATCCCGGCGAGGATCGTCAGCTCAGCGAGGGGGAACTTCCCCCACGGAGCCGGGGGGCGCTCATCCGCCGGCCTAGGCTCTTTGCTCTCGCTCAACGGCCGCAAGCCGTCCGGATAACGGGCATCCGGAGGAGACCTTGACGCGCCACCAGCCCAGCAGCATCCCGAGCGGACCGAGGCGCGGCAGCGAGTGCCAGTGCCCACAGCCGGGCTCGCCGATGTCGGCGCGGGAGACCCGCAGCCAGCGGTGCTTCTCCGGCGCGGCCAGCATCCGCTCGAGCAGCTTGCGGTTCGAGGTCTCGAGCTCGGCCCGCGCCGCGAGCTGGCGACGGCCGTCGGCGACCTGATCGGCGAGGGCGTCACGCACCGACTCGAGCTCGCCGAGGCCGAGGGCCCGCGGCTCGTTCGACGCGGCAGGCACGCCGACATCGACGCGGAAGCGCGGGAACGCCTCGGCGACGATCGCGGCCAACTGGCGCTCCAGGCGTCCGATCTGACGCCTCAACTCTGTGCGGGCGAGAAGCTCGTCCCCGCCGAAAAGAGGCTCAGTCCGGCTGTCTCGGTAAAGCAGATCCGGCATAACCCGAACCGAGTGTAGATCACCGCACGAACGGCGATGCGGTGACTTCGTTAAGGGCCGGAGAGCCTCGCCTAGGCCGGCTCGAGCGTCGCCGCCGCCATCCAGAGCGCCTCGTCGACCGCGATCTGGGGCACGCCGTTGACCGCGACCGCGGCAATCGCGATCCGCCGTGTCTCCTGCGTCACCACGCTGGTCTCCGAGGTGGCGCCGAAGAGCAGGCCCACCGGCGCCCCCTCGTCGGCGATGACCAGAGTTCCGGGCGGCAGCTCCCCCGGGCGCCCGGGCAGCACCTCACCGGGTGCCGAGTCGCGGATGCAGAGCTTGCCGCGAACCTGCTCGGCGTCGAACAACCGCAGCGCGACGCCGGTCTCGATCGTCGCGATCGTCACCGCGTCGATCGGCAGCCCGCGGGCCCTGAAGGCTCCCTCGCGGAGCCGCTCCAGCGCCAGCTCCTCGACCGGGGTCCGGGTCCGGTCGGGGTCGAGCCCGATCTGGCGAAAGAAGGCCCGGTAGGCCCACGGGATCGGGCGTTCCCGCATTCGGATCGCGTGGGCGCCGTAGAAGCGGTCGGAGATGTCACGGAGGCGGCGGCGGACGGCCTCGGGGCTGGGTTCCGGCCTGCCGTCGACCGCGACAGAGGAGATCGCGAGGCCGGGAAACTCGGTGGCCACGTGCGGAGCGACCCAGCCCGGTTCCGGCGCCGGCTCCCAGCCGAGGTCCTCGGTCCGAGCGGGATCGCCTCCCATCTCAGCCCCGTTCCGCGGCGGCGGTCGCACGCAGCAGCGAGTCGAGGCGCCGACCGAGCTGCTGCGCCGTGAGGATCCCGACACTGGCGCTCTCGAGGGTGCCGCCCGGGTAGACGTAGGCGAAGGTCGGACAGCCACCGATCCGGTAGAGACTGGCGACGGCGCCGTCGCGGTCGTAGCCGACCGGCATCCGCCAATCCCGTTCGTGGAGCAGGTCCCGGACCTTGTCCCGATCGTCGCGGATGTTCAGGGAGAGGAAACCCACCCGCCCACGGTAGCGCCCGAAGGCCTCGTCGACCGCGTCCTGCTCGGTGACACAGTCGTCACCTCCCTTGCTGAACCAGAACGAGATCAGGGAGGGGCGTCCGAAGAGGTCGCAGACCCGGATCGCGCCGGGTTCGGAGATCCGGCAGGCCGGGGTGCGCCGTGCGTCCTCGGGGCAGGGCACCTGCGAGGTCGAGCAATCGTCCTGGGCGATGTTCGCGTCGCCTTCGAGCTGCCCCGCGGCGTCGGGCACGGCGAACTCCGGCAGCGGCCAGCGCTCGGGGCGTTCTTCGAGGCCGAGCGTGCCCTCCCCGCCTTGGTCGAGCTTGCTGATGACCGCGACCACGATGACGGCCAGGAAGACCAGGCCGACGAGGATCGTGTACCGGTCCCTCAATCCATCGAAAGCGGACCGGTGACGTCCGCCTTCAGGAACTGCGCGACAAAGGCGTTTTCGGAGTCGAACAGCTCTTCTTTGGGGCCCGACTCGACGATCTTGCCGTTCCAGAGCACCGCCAGGAAGTCAGCGATGCGACGCGCGGTGTTGAGGTCATGGCTGATCGTCAAGTAGCAGCCGCCGTTCTCGGCGTGGACCTCGCGGATCAGCTCGCAGAGCAGCGCGGTCCGGACCGGGTCGAGGCCCGAATCGGGCTCGTCGAACATCACGATTGCCGGTTCGAGAACGAGGGCGCGGGCGAAGCCGGCGCGCTTGCGCATCCCGCCCGAGAGCTCGTTCGGCATCTTGTAGGTCGCCTCCGAGAGGCCAACCTCCTTGAGCCGGCGGTTGACGATCTCGCCGATCTCCTCCTCGCCTTTGTCGGTGTGCTGTCGCAGCGGGAAGGCGGTGTTGTCGTAGATGTTCATCGAGCCGAACAGGGCGCCGTCCTGGAACAGGAGTCCGAACTTTTTCCTCACGTCGAAGAGCTCGTCGTCGCTCATGTTCGGGATCGACTCGCCGTGGACGAGAACGTCGCCCGAGTCCGGGTAGAGGAGCCCGACGATGTGCTTGATGAGCACGCTCTTGCCCGTCCCCGAGGGGCCGAGGACCATCGAGACCTGGTCTTCGGGAAGGCCGAGGTTGAGCCCGTTGAGGATCCGGGCGCGGCCGAACTGCTTGACGAGGTCGATGATCTCGATCGCGTCCTCACCGCCATGGTCGCGCTTGCGCCCGGTGTGGAACCGGTAGGGGTCGGTCTCGGTCGGGTCGACGCCTGGGATGACGAAATCCCGGCCCATGATCGCCCTGTCCTCGCTCACGTATGGCCCGGTGTTCTCCGGGGCGGGCTCGCTCTGCGGCTCCTGGTTCTGCTCGGTCTCCATGACTGGCGTCAGCCTCCTATCGGCGCCCTCGGGTTGGCACCCCAGAAGACCAGGGTCCCCAACATCCCGATGATGTGGACTAAGACGATGTTTAGCACCATCGACTTCGCGGTCGCCGTGCCCACTCCCACCGGCCCTCCGGACGCCGTATAGCCGTAGTAACAGCCGACCATCACGATCGCGGTGGCCATGACCATTCCCTTGATCAGGCTGTAGAAGAGGTCGAGGGGGTTCTGGAACATCCAGAAGATCAACAGGTACCCGCCCGATGAGACATCGCCGATCTGTTCGACGACCGCGAGGTAGCTGGCGAAGTACATGACGCCGATCCCGACCAGGTACATGAACGGGAAGGTGATCCAGGCGGCGAGCAGTCGGGTTGCGCAGAGGAAGGTGACGGGCTGCACCCCCATCACCTCGAGCGCGTCGATCTCGTCCGAGATCCGCATCGCGCCGAGCTCGGCGACGATCCCGGTCCCGACCTTGGCCGAGAGCATGTACCCGAAGGCGTAGGGGAGCACCTCGCGCAGGTCGCACCAGGCCGAGAACAGCCCGGCGTAGGCCGGCGCGCCCTGGGCGCGGAAGAGGTAGGCCCCCTCGATCCCGCAGGTGAGGCCGAGGACGAAGATCAGGCCCCAGATGATCAGCGCCGAGCCGAGGATCAGGATCCCCGCCTGGCGCAGGCTCTCGCCGAAGAAATTGAGGACGCGGCCGGAGTAGACGAGGCCGGCGACCCGCGAGCCGAAGCGGGCGATCTCGCCGAACGAGTCGAACCAGCCGCGCGGGATTTCGAGCCAGGCGTTCACCGTCCACTCCAAATTTCGCACTTTGCTCGCGGCGCGAAGAGCCAGAGATGCACGCTTGCTCGCTCCGCGCTCATCGGATTGTCTGCAGCTCGGGGTTGGTGGCGAGCAGGGTCTGGGTGAAGACGTAGTTGAACGCGAAGACGCCCATGAACGAGATCACGACCGCCTGGTTGACGGCGCGGCCGACGCCGGCGGCGCCGCCCGACGCGGTCATGCCCTTGTAGCAACAGACGACCGAGATGATTGCCCCGAAAAGGGTGCACTTGATCACCGACCCCCAGAGGTCGGTGACCGAGGCGTTGGAGAACAGGGTCGCGAAGAAGCCGCCCAACGGCTGGTTGTAGAGGATCTCGGCGAGGATGCCGCCGCTGATCCCGAAGATCAGCGCGTAGATGTCGAGCAGCCCGGTGATCAGCATCAGCGCCAGGAACCGCGGCACGACGAGGTTCTTGATCGGGTCGACGCCGAGCACCTGGAGGGCATCGAGCTCCTCGCGGATCTTGCGGGCGCCGAGGTCGGCGGTGATCGCCGTCCCGGCGACGCCGGCGACGACGACCGCGGTCACGGACGGGGCGATCTCGCGGATCGCGGCGAGGACGAAGAAGCCGCCGAGCCGATCGAGGGCGCCGAAGAGGTTGAGGACGTTCGCCGCCTGCAGACCCGGGGCGCCGAAACAGATCGCCACCGTCGAGACCAGCAGCGGGAACCAGCAGAGCTGGAGCGCGAAGAGGAACTGTCCGATGAACTCCTCGCCGTACGGATAGGGCGGCCGGATCGCGGAGATGATCGTCCGCCCGGTGAGAAGCATCATTTCGCCCACCTGTTCGAAGAACGACTTGGCGGGCAAGAACCTCCTGCCTATCGATGCGGCTGCTTCCATCAGCTCTCCTCCGGCGGGTGAGCCGCTTCCACGCGGCTCCGCTCAGTGGACTGAGTTTATGGGATGGGCTGACCGCAACTGTTGAGATCGGACTAACCCAACGACGGGGGCGGGCGAGGTCGTTGGAGCCGCAAAACCACATGGTATGTTCCGGCCGCTTTGGAGCTCTCGGGGGGGAACCGCCTCACACTGCGCCGGCGTTCCCGAATCGGCGGCGCTGTCGCGTCCGCTGCGATCGTCGCGGCCGCGATCCTCGCCGGGTGCGGCGGCTCCTCGGGATCGGACGAACCGAGCGGGACCCGGGAGGTCAGGGTTGTGAACGCACAATTCCCGACCGAACAGAGCCTCGGCCAGACCACGCTGCTGCGGATCGGCGTGCGGAATGAAGATGAAGACCCGATCCCCGGCCTCACCTTCACGATCTCGATTGCCGGCAAGGCGGGCGAAGACTCGACCCTGCCGTTCGGCGTCCGCGACCCCCAGCCCGGGCTCGCCCAGCCGGACCGGCCGGTCTGGGTCCTCTCCGAGGGCTATCCGAAGCTGGTCGGCTCCTCCGAACCGGGCGGGGCCGAAGGAGCGGCGCTGAAGACGTACACCTTCGGGCCGCTGAAGCCGGGCAAGACGAGCGAGGTCGTCTGGAAGCTGTCGGCGACGCGCAAGGGGACCTACCGGCTCGGCTTCTCGGTCGGGGCGACCGGCGACGTCGGGCTCGAGACCCCGGACGGTGCCAAGCCCGGCGGCTCGTTCGCCGCGACGATCAGCCCCGAAGTGCCCGACGTGACCGTCAACGGCAAGGGCGAAGTGGTGGAAATCGAAGAACCGAAGGAAACGACCAAGTAGCGTCTTCGGGATGGAAGGCGGCGCCCGCGCCTGCTTGATCGCCATCGCCCTCGCGCTGGCCGCGCTGCAGTCTTGCGGCGCTGGGAACGACGGCGCCGGAGGTGAGGCCACCGCCGCGAAGGCGGGACATGGCGTCGCGCTGAAGCAGATCGGGCGCTTCGAAGACCCGGTCTATGTCGACTCGGCGCCCGGCTATCCGGATCTCCTGTTCGTGGTCGAGCAGCCCGGCAGGGTCGAGGTCATACGCAAGGGGCAGACGCTCCCCCATCCCTTCCTCGACATATCGAGCCGGGTCGACTTCGGCGGCGAGCGGGGGCTGCTCTCGATCGCGTTCGCGCCCGACTACAGGCAGAGCCGGCGCTTCTACGTCTACTACACGGATCGCCAGGGGAACATCCGGGTCGACGAGTTCAAACGCCGCACCCCCACCCGGGCGGCGGCCGGCTCGCGCCGCTCGGTGATCGAGATCCCGCACCCGGGCTTCGCCAACCACAACGGCGGCCAGCTCCAGTTCCTCGGCAACCTGCTCTACCTCGGGACCGGCGACGGCGGCTCGGGGGGCGACCCACCCAACAACGCCCAGAACAAGAACGTCCTGCTCGGGAAGATCCTCCGGATCGACCCCAGGCCCTCGGCGGGCAGGCCGTACTCGATCCCCGCCGGCAATCCGTTCGCGGGCCCGACGCCGGGGCGAGGGGAGATCTACAGCTACGGGCTGCGCAACCCATTCCGTTTCTCCTTCGACACCGTCAGCGGCGGACCGCCGCGAATCGCGATCGGCGACGTCGGCCAGAACAGGTTCGAGGAGCTCGACTACACGACGGTCGCCGCGGCAGCGGGGGCCAACTTCGGCTGGGACGCGTTCGAGGGCCACTCGGTCTACCGCGACGAAAACAGCGGCACCCCGGACCCCGGCGGAACCGTGAAACCGATCTTCGCCTATCCCCACAGCCGCGGCGGCAGCTGCACGATCATCGGCGGCTACGTCGTCGGCGACAAGCGACTCGGCTCGCTCCACGGCGAGTACGTCTACGCCGACTTCTGTGAGGGCAGGCTGCGGGCCCTGGTTCCGCAGCGCAACCGGGCCAGCGGCGACCGGATCCTCGGTCCGACGGTGGCCTCGCCGAGCTCGTTCGGCGAAGACGCCCAGGGGCGGATCTATGTCGCCTCGCTCGAAGGGCCGGTCTACCGGCTCGTTGCAAGGTAGGCTTTGGCTGGTCAGCCAGTTTCAACGAAGGGAGCCTCAGTGGAGAGCGGCACGGCCGAGACGAGCACGAGCACCGGCACCAGCACCGCGGCGAACGGCGCCAATGGCAGCGGCAGCGCGCCTGAGCGGATCGAGGTCCTCAACCCGGCAACCGGTGGGCTGGTCGACACCATCGATTCCACGTCGACCGACGCGGTCGCCGAGACCGTGGCGCGTGTGCGCGCCAACCAGGTCGCGTGGGAGGCGCTCGGGTTCGAGGGTAGGTACCGCTGCCTCGGAAGCCTCCGCGACTGGCTTCTCGACAACATCGACCCGATCTCCGACCTGGTCCAGGCGGAGACGGGGAAGGTCCGCGGCGACATCTCGCTCGAGCTCTTCTACGTCATCGACCTGATCAACTTCTACGGCTCGAGGGGATCGAAGTTCCTCGCCGACGAAACGGTCCGTCCGCATTCGCCACTACTGGCGTCGAAGAAGCTCATGGTCCAGTACCGGCCGCACCCGGTGGTCGGCGTCATCAGTCCCTGGAACTTCCCGCTGGCGATGGCGCTCGGCGACTCGATCCCGGCATTGCAGGCCGGCGCCGCGGTCGTCGTCAAGCCGTCCGAGTTCACCCCGCTCAGCCTGATCGAGGTGATCAGGGCGTGGAGGGAGGACATCGGAGCTCCCGACGTGTTCGACTGCGTCCTCGGCGCCGGCGAGGCCGGCAGCGCCCTGGTCGACAACGTCGACTTCGTCCAGTTCACCGGCTCCGACCGGACCGGTCGGAAGGTGATGGCACGCGCCGCCGAGACCCTGACCCCGGTCAGCCTGGAGATGGGCGGCAAGGACTCGATGATCGTGCTCGAGGACGCCGACCTCGACCGCGCCGCGAATGCCGCCGCCTGGGGCTCGATGTACAACTCGGGCCAGGTCTGCCTCTCGGTCGAGCGGATCTACGTCGAGGAGCCCGTCTATGACCGGTTCGTCGAGAAGCTGACCAAGGAGGTCAGCGGGCTGCGCCAGGGCACCGACGGCCGCAAGCCGGAAAAGGACGTCGGCGCGATCACCTCCCCAAACCAGAGGGCGGTGATCGAAGACCAGGTCAACGACGCCCTCGCGAGCGGCGCCCGGGCGCTGATCGGCGGCCGCAAGGTCGATGGCCCCGGCGACTACTACGAGCCGACCGTCCTCGTCGACGTCGACCACTCGATGAAGGTGATGCGCGACGAGACCTTCGGCCCCGTTGTCGGAGTGATGAAGGTGCGCGACTCCGAGGAGGCGCTGCGCCTCACCAACGACAGCCGCTACGGGCTCGCCGGCTCGGTCTTCGGCGAGAAGCGGCGTGCCGAGAGCATCGCCCGTCGGATCGAGGCCGGATCGGTGAACGTCAACGACGTGATCATCAACATGGCAGCGATGGACGTGCCGATGGGGGGCTGGAAGGAGTCCGGGATCGGATTCCGTCACGGTGAGTACGGGATCAAGAAGTACTGCCGGCCCGAGTCGATCGTGGTCACTCGCTTCAGCGGCAAGCGCGAACCGACATGGTTCCCGTACACGAAGTCCCGGAGCGGCCTCGTCCGCAGGGTGTTCACGGCGGCCTACGCCCGCGGCCTGAAGCGGCGCCTCGGGCTGCGCGGCTGATCTCGTTCAGCCGCGCTTCGCGAGTTCGATACCTTTTTCTTCGACCATCAAGAGCGGTCGAGGGGCCCGGCCCGCAGACGCCGCAGCAACCGGCCGAGATCTCCGGATCGAGGTGAGGTGCTAACGCCGGGGTCGATGGAGGTGAATTTTCCGACAGATGCCAGATCGTGACTACCTAGCCGCAACCCGAGAGCGGGTCGTCATCTTCGATGGCGGCATGGGCGCGACCCTGGAGCAGTTCGACCTCACCCAGGAGGACTACGGCGGCCTGCTCGGCAAATGCCATGAGGCGCTGGTCCTCAACCGCCCCGACGTGATCGAGGGCGTCCACGACTCGATGCTCGAGGCCGGAGCCGAGGTGGTCGAGACCGACACCTTCCAGGGCTCGCGGCTGAAGCTCGACGAGTGGGGGCTCGGCGAGCAGACGCTGGAGATCAACACCAGGGCCGCCGAAATCGCGCGCAAGGCCGCCGGCGAGGAGCGCTTCGTCGCCGGCTCGATCGGGCCGACCGGGTTCCTGCCCGCCTCCGACGACCCGACCCTCGGGGACATCTCCTTCGCGAAGCTGGCCGAGGTCTTCGCCGAGCAGGCCAGCGGCCTGGTCGAGGGCGGTGCCGACCTGATCATCATCGAGACCGCGCAGGACATCCTCGAGGTGAAGGCGGCAATCTTCGGCGCCCGAGAGGCGTTCGCGACGACCGGCCGCAGGCTGCCGATCCAGACCAGCGTCTCGCTCCTGCCCCAGGGCGGCAAGATGCTGCTCGGCACCGACATCCAGGCGGTGCTGACGACGCTGGCGGCGCTCGAGGTCGACGTGATCGGCCTCAACTGCTCGACCGGTCCCGAGGACATGCGCGACGCGATCCGGTTCCTCGGCGAGAACAGCCCGCTCCCCGTCCACTGCATCCCCAACGCCGGGCTGCCGCTCCAGGGCCCAAACGGCGAGACGATCTTCCCCGAAGAGCCGGAGCCGCTGGCGGCGACGCTCGGCGAGTTCGTCGAGCGCTACTCGGTCGGGATCGTCGGCGGCTGCTGCGGGACGACCCCGGACCACATCCGGGCGATCCGCGAGCGCGTCGCGGGCCGGACGCCCGGCGAGCGCCCGGCGCCAGGGGAACCACGGGTCTCCTCGATGATGACCTCGACCTCTCTGGTCCAGGAGCCGCGCCCGACGCTGGTCGGCGAGCGGGTCAACTCGCAGGGCTCGAAACGGGCCAAGGAACTGCTGCTCGCCGATGACTACGACAGCCTCGTTCAGGTCGCCGAGGACCAGGTCGAAGGTGGCGCCCATGTGCTCGACGTCTGCGTGGCCCTGACCGAGCGCTCCGACGAGGACGAGCAGATGAAGGCGGTGGTCGAGCGGATCTCGCTGACCCAGCCGGCGCCGATCCAGGTCGACTCGACCGAGCCGGAGGTGATCAAGGCCGCGCTCGAGCAGATCCCCGGCCGGGCGATCGTCAACTCGATCAACCTCGAGGCCGGCCCCGACAAGGCGAACGTCGTCGTGCCGCTCGCGAGGGCGCACGGCGCAGCGCTGATCGCGCTGACGATCGACGAGGTCGGGATGGCGAAGACGGCAGAGCGCAAGGTCGAGATCGCGAAGCGGATCCGGGACCTCGCCTGCGGCGAGCACGGGCTCGATCCCGAGGCGCTGATCTTCGACGCGCTGACCTTCACCCTGACCACCGGGGACGAGGAGTGGAGGCCCTCGGCGGTCGAGACGATCGAGGGGATCCGCCGGATCAAGGCCGAGCTCCCCGGCGTCAAGACGTCGCTCGGCGTCTCCAACGTCTCCTTCGGGGTCTCGCCGCCGGCGCGCGCGGTCCTCAACTCGGTTTTCCTCCATCACTGCGTCGAGGCCGGCCTCGACCTGGCGATGGTCAATCCCAACCACATCACCCCCTACTCGGAGATCTCCGACTCCGAGCGCGAGCTGACCGATGACCTGGTCTTCAACCGCAGCGACGACGCGCTCGAGCGATTCATCGCCCATTTCGAGTCGAAGGGAGAGGAGGCCGAGGAGGAGGCGGGCGACCCGACCGAGGGAATGGAGCCCGAGGAGGCGCTCCACTGGCACATCCTGCGCCGCAAGAAGGACGGGGTCGAGGACTGGATCGACCGCTCGGTCGAGAAGATCGGCGCCGTCCCGACCCTGAACGAGGTCCTGCTGCCGGCGATGAAGGAGGTCGGCGACAAATTCGGCGCCGGCGAACTGATCCTGCCATTCGTCCTGCAGTCGGCCGAAGTGATGAAGCGGGCGGTCGCCCAGCTCGAGAACTACCTCGACCGCATCGATGGCCACACCAAGGGCAAGGTCGTGATCGCGACCGTCTTCGGCGACGTCCACGACATCGGGAAGTCGCTGGTCAACACGATCCTCACCAACAACGGCTACACCGTGATCGACCTCGGCAAGCAGGTGCCGGTCGACTCGATCATCGATGCCGCGGTCGAGAACGAGGCCGACGCGATCGGCCTCTCCGCCCTGCTCGTCTCGACCTCGAAGCAGATGCCGATCTGCGTCCAGGAGCTCCACCAGCGCGGCCTCCCGTTCCCGGTCCTGATCGGGGGCGCGGCGATCAATCGCGATTTCGGGCGCCGCACGCTCTACCCGCACGGCAAGGAGTCCGACGACGTCTACGAGCCCGGCGTCTTCTACTGCAAGGACGCGTTCCAGGGCCTCGACACGATGGACGCGCTCGTCGACGAGGAGGCCCGCGCGGCGCTGGTCGAGCGGATCCGGGCCGAGGCGCAGCAGCTGCGCGAGAAGCCGGTCGTGGTCGACGACGCGCCGCCGACGACCGACGCCAGCGTCCGCTCCGCGGCTCGCACCGACAACCCGATCCCGGCCCCCCCGTTCTGGGGCGTGCGCGAGGTCCCCATCGATCTCGGCGACGTCTTCCCCTACCTCGACCGCCACGTGCTGTTCAAGCTGCACTGGGGCGGCCGCGGGGTCAAGGGCGAGGCCTGGCGCGATCTGGTCGAGGGCACCGACGAGGAGGAGGGCTTCGCGCCTCGGCTCGAGCGCATGTGGCGTGAGCAGGACTACCTGAAGCCGCGGGCCCGGCTCGGCTACTTCCCCTGCAACGCGGACGGCAACGAGCTCGTCGTCTTCGACCCCGAGGACCCCGAGCGAGAGCTCGAGCGTCTCGTCTTCCCGCGCCAGCCCAAGCACGACCGGATCTGCCTCGCCGACTTCTTCCGCCCGATCGAGTCCGGCGAACGCGACGTCGTCGCCGTGCAGGGGGTGACGGTCGGCCCCGAGGTGACCGAGCTGATCGAGCGGCTCGAGAGCGAGGGCGAGTTCGCCGAGCAGCTCTATGTGCACGGGGTCGGCGTCCAGTCGGCGGAGGGCCTGGCCGAGTGGCTGCACTCCGACATCCGCCGCGGGCTCGGCATCGACCTCGACCAGGGGCGCCGCTACTCGTGGGGCTACCCCGCCTGCCCGGACCAATCCGAGCACGAGAAGGTCTGGCGCCTGCTCGACCTCGAAGAGATCGGGATGACCCTCTCCGACGGGTTCGCGGTGACGCCGGAGCAGTCGACGGTCGCGATCGTCGCCCACCATCCCCAGGCCGTCTACTTCGGGATGAAGTCGGGCTTCATCCCCGAGGGCAAATCGGGCGACGAGCTGATCGCCGGGACCGCGCGCGGCGGCGAGCTGCCGCCTGAGTCCGAGCCCGACGAGGAGCCCGAGGAGGCGCCGGTAGAGGCCTGACCCCCTCGCCGTGCGGTTCCTTATTCACATGTGCGGTCCAAAAGGAACCGCGCGCCAATGCAGGGGGGACGATCATCAAGTCGCGGTGCCTTGATGCGGCATGGCGGAAGGAAGGAACCGCGTCGGTCCTGACCACAGGATCGGCGAGATTGCGACGAACCAGCACGGCCTCGTCTCATCGAGTCAGCTCGGTGACGCCGGCCTGAGCCCACAGGCTGTCAGTCATAGGACAACCCTCGGCCGCTATTACCGGATTCACCGTGGGGTCTACGCCATCGGTCACCGTTCCATCGGCAACCGTGGTCGACTTCTGGCCGCGGTCCTCGCCTGCGGTGAGGGCGCGACCGTCTCACACGGAACGGCTGCTGCGCTGTTGGGAATCTGGGACCGATCCCCCGCCCTCGTCGACGTGATCGTCCCTTGTGAGGCGGGCAGGAAGATCGACGGCATCCGTGCGCGAAGGTGCCGATATCCAAACGCCCGTGAGGTGATGGCTGTCGATGGGATTCCCTGCACCACACCGGCTCGGACGCTGGTCGACCTCGCCGGAACCGTCGGACGGGCCTCCCTGAAACGGGCGGTCGAGGCTGCGGCCGTCCACCAGCTCCTCGACCTATCCGACGTCGACCTCGCGCTGAAATCCGGGAGGGGCAGGCGGGGCATCGCCAGTTTGCGGCGAATCATCGAGGAATGGGGTCCGGCGGTCGGCGACCCGCCCGACGTCAGGAGCAAGTTCGAGGCTCGGGTCCTTCCGATCCTGCTCGCGCGCGGGCTCGGTCGACCCCAGTGCAACCGAATGATCACGGTGGGGGAGCATCGCTTCCGACCCGACTTCCTCTGGGCAACAGAGCGGCTGATCATCGAAACGGACGGCGAGGCCACGCACGGAACGCCAGTCGCCTTCCGGCGCGATAGACGACGCGATCAGATCCTCATCGCAGCCGGGTACACGGTCGCACGGGTCACCTGGAGCGACATCATCGAAGACCTCGACGGTACCGTCGCGCGAATCGGTCGCATGCTGCGGGGGCGTGGTTCCCAAGACACCCCCACGATGAATAAGGAACCGCACGGCTGAGGGGCTAGATCCTTACGCCCTCGCGCTCACTGCTGTGGCGAGGGCGGGGCTTCGGCTCGAGATGCACCGGCGCCGCCGAGAGCGCCTGGACACGGAGGTCGCTCCAGGTCATGCCCTCGCGGACCAGGGCCGGCAGCCCGAGAGCGACCGCGGTCGCGATCTCGACCGCCTGCAGGATCACGCCATAGGCGAGCGCGTCGGCGGTGCCGACGTTGAAGCCGGTGGTGAGGACGCTGAAGACGGCGAACTGGAAGACGCCGATGTTGGAGGGCGTCGCCGGCACGACGGCAGTCACGTTGACCGCGAAGAGCACGGCCGCGGCGGCGCCGATTCCGACCCGGTGATCGAGGCCGAGGGCGGCGAAGAGTGCCCAGCAGGCGGTGAGTTGGATTGCCCAGGCGCAAAGCTGGGCGATCGCCGCGGCAATCCCGAGGCGAGGTTTGCGGAAGACGGCGAGGCCGGCCCGCACCTGGACCAGGGCGGACTGCAGGGCAGCGCTGAGACGGGCAAAGCGGCCGTTGCCGTTGCGGCGCATCAGCAACGGCGCCAGCAGGACCAGGAGCAGCACCCCGAGCGGGACGAGGCTGAAGGCGAAGATCTTCTGCGTGCTCGAGTGGAACAGGTCAGTGGTCGAGACGATGATCACCCCGAGCATCACCAGGGCAATGAGGTTGAGCACCGTCTGCGACACGATGGTCCCGAGCAGGACCGGGAAGGTTTCCCGCATCCGGCCGGTCCTGCGGGCGAGCGTCATCGCGCGCGCCGGCTCGCCGAGACGGGCAGGGAGGGTCGCCGACATCAGCACCCCGATCATCGTCGCCGAGGTCACGTCGCGGCGACGGACGGGGCGGTTGGGCAGCGCCGCACGGACGATCCAGTACCAGGAGGCGGCGCGGAAGAAGAGGGAGATGGACATCAGGGCGCATGCGATCAGCACCCAGCTGACGTCAGAGCGGACGATGCTGGAGAGCACTTTGTCGACGCCGATTTTCTGCGCCGCGAGGGCGGTCAGGCCGATGCCGAGCGCGCCGGCCACGGCGAGCCCGGCCCGGCGTGCGATGCGGCGGCCGCGGCTGCCGTCGGCGGCGAGCGGCGGATCTGGCGAGGGCAGCTTCTGCGGCGGCGCCGGCGGATGGCCATCGGCGGGGCGCAGGCCGACCCAGTGGGCGGTGCGTTCGGTTCTCGTCACCGGTGCCGGGGCCTCGATCGCCCGCTCATAGACCTGGGTGACGCGATCGGCAACCCGGGGCCAGGCGTAGCGCTGGGCGCTGTCGCGCGCGGCGCGTCCCATCGCCGCGAGCCGCTCGGGCTCGAGGTGGGCGCGCTGGAGCTCCTCGGCGAGGCGCTGCGGGTCGCCGGGTGGGACCAGCACACCGTCGACCCCGTCGGTGACAACGTCGCTGTAGCCGGCGATGGCGGAGGCGATCGCCGGCGTTCCCGCCGCGAACGCCTCGGTCAGCACCATCCCGAAGCTCTCGCCGGCGAGCGAGGGGGCGCAGAGGACATCGGCGTCGTGGAGCTGTCGCCAGAGCTCGTCGCCCGAGACGCGGCCGCGGACGTCGATGTGGCTCATCGTCTCCGGATCGGCAAGGTAACGGAGAACGTCGCCGTGATCGGCGCCGATCACGGTCAGCCGGCAGGGCACGTGTTCGGCGAGGGCGCCGAACGCGGTGAGCAGAATAGGCAGCCCCTTCCGCTCCTCGGGCCGGCCCACGAACAGCACCCGAAGCTCCTCGCTCGGGGGCTTCGGGCCGCCGGGGGCGGCGTCGACGTCGACCCCGTTGGGGACGATCTCATAGCGGCCACCGAACCAGCGCCGGCCGGTCCAGGCGGCGGCCTCGGAGACGGCGATCCGGGCCGAGAGGCGGTTGAAGACCCGCCGCGCGCCGAGTGCGGTGGCGATGTGATTCGGAAGCGCCTTCGTCGAGTAGGCGTGGAAGGTGCCGACCGCCGGGACCTCGGCCCCGAGCGCGGCGTTCCAGCCGACCAGGGGAACCGCCGGCTCGTGGATGTGGATGACGTCAAAACGACCCTTGCGGAGCTCGCGCCGTGGAGCGAGGACGCCGCCGGCCGGGAACGGCGCGAGGTTGGAGACGGCACCGTTGGCGGAGAACCCCGCGGTGCGGCCGAGCGGCACCAGGTAGTCGGGGAGCTCCTTCGATTCGGCGGGCGCACGATGGAGCACCCGGCTGATCTGGCCAGGGGGGTCGACGGGAGCGAGAACACGAACGTGATGGCCTCGACCTAGATACTCCTCGGCGAGCGCCTCTACGTGCCTGTTCACGCCTCCCTGGTAAGACCAGGAATATGGCGAGACGAGAGCTATCCGCACGGGTCACACAGCCTAGAGGATCGACCGGCCCCGACCTACAGGGCGGCTCGGCCTGAGCGTTCCTATGTGATGGATCGCTCAGCCGACCCGGATCGGCCGGCTGGACGTGCTCGCGGCGCCGCTTGCGTCGGTGACCCGAATGGTGAGTTCGTATCGCCCGGGGGGAAGAGTCCGCCCCAGCGGAACCCTCGCCCGGCCGTTCTGCACGGCGGCGTGGCCGCGGGCCACAGTTCGACCCGCCCGGGACAAACGCACGGTCGTGCTCACCGCGCTCGAGGAGGCGCTAAAGCTCACTGTGCACTTGACCTTCGGCTTCTTCTTGCCCTTGACCTTGCAGGTGACGGTCGCGTCACGGCCCGGGGCTCCCTGGGGCCCCGCAAGGCCGATCGGACCCTGTGTCCCGGGCGGGCCGTTGCCCCCGTCCGACCCATCCGAGCCGGACGGGCCCGTGGGACCCGTTGAGCCGGTTTTCCCGGTCGGGCCGGTCGAGCCGACGGGCCCGGTCGGACCGGTCGGACCGGTCGTGCCGGTGGGCCCGGTCGTCCCCGTTGGACCGCTCGTCCCCGTTGGCCCCGTCGGTCCGGTCGTCCCCGTTAGACCGGTTGGGCCGGTTGACCCGCTCGTCCCGGTCTCCCCCGTCGGCCCGGTCGGGCCGGTCGTCCCGGTCGTCCCCGTCGCACCCGTGGGACCAGTCGACCCCGTCGGGCCCTCGGGAAGCGATCCGCCGAACCCGTCGAGCAGAGCCGTCTGGGGAGAGTCCGCGCCGTTGTCGGTGAACCGCAGGAAGGCCTCGCGCGTTTCGGTCGCTGTCGGCCCGAACCGGACCCTGACGTCGCAACTCTCTCCCGGAGCGAGGGTTTCCCCCTCGCATTCGTCGCCGCTGATCAGGAAGTCGTCCGGGTCGAGCCCGGTGGTGCGGACGTCGCTGATCACGAGGTCGGCAATTGGGTCGGTGTTCTTGGCCGTGATCGTATGGGGCGGCCCGTAAACCCCCTGCGGCTGCTCCCCGAACGAGGCGACACCGGGGTCGACTTCGACAGTCGGTTGGTTGAGCAGGACCGCGACCCGGTCGTCTTCCAGGACGGCGACGGCGAGGTCGGGGTTTCCATCGCCATCAAGGTCCCCCGCCGCGACCTGGAATGGGAACAGGCCACCGGCCGACACCGGCGGAAGGGTGCCACCGAATGCCCCGCTACCGTCCCCGATCAGGAGGGAGACCGTGCCCGAGATGGTGTTGAGGACCGCCAGGTCAAGGGTCGAGTCGCCGTTCAGGTCCGCGATCGCGACCGAACTGGGATCAGTTCCGACGATAAACGGAGAGCCCGGCGATGGACTGAAGCCCCCCAGGCCGTCGCCGAGCAGAACCGAGACGTCCCCCGAGGACCCGTTGGTGACCACGAGATCGGCGTTCGCGTCCCCGTTCAGGTCCGCCGCCTGCACCGAGGTCGGATTGCTACCCCCAGTGGGGATCGCCGGCGCGGCGAGAGTGAACCCCCCCGACCCGTCGTTCAACAGGCGGACAACATGATTGTCGATGCCATGTACGACCGCAATGTCGCGGCTGGCGTCACTGTCCAGGTTCCCGATCGCAACCGCGATCGGGAAAGAGAACGTGGTCGACACGGGCGAGCCCGCCGCCAGGGTGAACCCGCCCGCGCCGTCGCCGAGCAGGATTGAGACGTCTCCCGAGCCCGGGTTGGGAATAACCAGGTCGGGATACGCGTCGCCGTTCAGGTTGGCGATCGCAACCGCATTCGCATTCGCTCCCCCGGTGAGCATCGGCGAGCCCGGTGCCGGACTGAACCCCCCGGCGTCCTTCCCGAGCAGGATCGAGACGTCGCTCGATTCGAAGTTGGAGATCGCGAGGTCGGGCCTGGTGTCACCGTCGAGGTTGCCGATCGCAACCGACCGTGGCTCCAGCCCCCCAGTCGGCACCGGCGTACCGGGTGCGGTGCTGAATCCGCCGGCGCCATTCCCGAGGAGCACCGAAACGTCGTCGCTAACGCGATTTGCCACTGCGAGATCGCGATTGCCATCGTCGTTGATGTCCCCTATCGCCACCGATGCCGGCCCGTCGCCCACCGGCACCGGGGAACCGGGTGCGGCGGAGAACGACGCCTGAGCGACCCCGGGCACGAGGAGGATCGCCGCTCCGGCGATCGCTGAGGCCCATCGGCTTGTTGCTGGGACGAGACTGACCGGGCGCTCCTTGGCTGACGGCGCGAGCCTCTCAAAGGGCCAGGGGCGGGGCAAGAGGGTGGACGGGTGCCTTAGTCAGTTCTCGGCCCAGGCGAAGCCTGTGAACACCAGCAGGTAGGCGGCCCCGATCTCGATCACCAGGGCGCCCGAGTCATTGGCCACGGCCCCGATCACGACCGCGGCGAGGGCACCGAGCATCCCGGCTCGCACGGCGGGAACCCCGCGCAGCCATCCGGCGATCCGATCGCGCCCGACGTAAGCCAGTGCCGCCGCCGCGATCACGAGGGGCATGAACAGGTACACGATCGGCCGCGCGAAGCTGTGCGCGGAGAGCTCGAGCCGGCGCTGGGCGACCTCGGCGACCTGGTCGAACCCGCCCGCGTCAAGCACTGAGCGGGTCAGGTGGGAGTTCGCACCGGAGGCGAGGTCGATCAGGGCGAGCAGGGCGACGGCCGCGATCGGGACGACGACGATGAGGAGCCCCGATCGCAGGCCCCGGGCGCCGATCGCCGTGGCCGCCACCGCGGCGCCGAACGGCAGGACGATCGCGGCCCCGACGTCAGCGCCGAAACGGCCGACGGCGAAGACGAACGCGAGGACCAGCCCGACGACCAGGAAGCAGGCGGCCGCGCGGGACCGAGCAAGTTGCGGGACGAAGCCGGCCAGCGCCGCGCCGGTGCCGGCGATGACCAGGACCGCGAGCAGCGCCTCGAGCTCGTTGCCGATCCCGTAGAAGCGAACCCCCAGGCCCGGGTTGGGACCGAGCAGCGAGAGCGCCGTGAGGGGGGAGCCGGCAATGACGTCGATCGCCGTGGCGAGCACGGTCGCGGCGCTGGCCACCGCGAGCGCCCGGTAGCCGCCGACGAGACGCAGCGTGATCCAGGCCAGCAGCGGCGAGAGGACGATCGTCAGGGCCATTTCGACGCCCTTGCTCGGCTCGACCGCAGCTCCGATCAGAAGGACGAGCGGCAGATAGACGACGCTGAGGCCGACGACCCTGACGGCTTCGCGGGCGGCCCCTCCCCCGCGCGCGAGCGCCGCGACGATCGCGAGCGGGAGAAGCCAAACCAGTAACGCCAGCCCGATCACCGGGCCGCGGCGTTCAGAGATGACCGCCATCCGGTCGCCGAGCGATTCGACCGCGGCGGGATCGACCGCACCCACCGAGCGGATCGGTTGCCCCGACATTTCGTCCGGGATAGGGATGCCGAAGAAATCGAGAATCGTCGGCGCGACGTCGGTCGAGAGGACGTAGCCATCGAGGCGGGTGCTGTCGGAGGTCAGGTTTCCGTCGAACCCCGAGCCTGCGATCCCGATCGCGAGAGCCCGGTCCTTCGCCGGCGGCGGCCGCTCAATCGCGATTACGAGCTTGGCCCGATCTCGCAGGGCCGCAGCGCGGGCCAGGGACAGATCGCTGATTTCGAAGACCCCCTCGGCGGCCGAGGTTCGGCCGGTGTGATTGGTGAGCCCGAACGCACACGACGACGCGCTGTTCACAAAGAAGTCCGCGGCCCCCTTTCCTTCGAGAGCAGTAATTAGAAGAGCCGGCTCGATTTCCGCCGGCGCGGAAGCTGCGCGTTCTTCAACTTCGTCGAAGGATCGGCACAACGGCGGCAGGTCGCGGTCGTACAGCGAGTCGAAGACCCGGTTTCCCTGACCGATGTCCAGATACGTCTGCCCCGCCGGGACGCTCCCGAGCCCGGCGCTCATCAGCCCCGGCGAGAAACCGGCCCTCGCCAGCCGCTGAGGGGTGGTCCCACGGGGCACGAACGCGAGCACTACGTGAGGCGCCGGGGACCGGGCAGGAAGCGATACATCGCGTTGAGCGCCCTGTCCGGTCCCCGGCGCCGCAAGCAACACGGTCGCTATCGTGACCCCGATGGCCGATCGCACGTTCGCCAAGTTCACTTTCTTCAAGATCGACCCCGAGTGGCGCCGCCGCGACGCCGAGCTGCGCGCAACCGACAAGCAGGAGTTCCTGGCCGCCTGCGAGGACTTCGCCCTCGACCGCTCGCTCCGCGCCTACTCAACCATAGGCACGCGCGGCGACGTCGACCTCCTCCTGCTCAGCCAGAGCCCGAACCTCGACGACATCCACACCTTCCACGTCGTCCTCGGCCAGAGCGGCCTCGCGAAGTGGGCGAGCACGCCCTACTCCTACCTCTCGATGACGAAACGCTCGCAATACTCGGACGAGGCGGCGAGGCCGGAAATCTGCGTCTCCGAGCGCAAGTACCTGTTCCTCTACCCGATGGTCAAGCAGCGCCGCTGGTACGGGCTGCCGGACGAGGAGCGCGGCCAGATCATGAAGAGCCACATCGAGGTCGGCCGCCGCCATCCCGAGATCACGATCAACACGACCTACTCGTTCGGCCTCGACGACCAGGAGTTCGTCGTCGCCTTCGAGGGCGACGACCCGGGCGAGTTCCTCGATCTCGTCCAGGAGCTCCGCCCGACCGAGTCGAGCGCCTTCACCGAGCGCGAGACCCCGATCTTCACCTGCGTCGCGATGTCGCCACCCAAGGCCCTCGACGCCCTCGACGGGACGCCGAGCGCCGTCGCTGCGGCGACCTAGCGAACGCGCGTTCCCTATCCTTTCGCGTCCCGATGAGCACCGTAGGCACTCCAGATACCCCCGTCCGCATCGCCATTGTCGGCGCCGGGCCCTCCGGCTTCTACGCGGCTGAGCACATCCTCAAAGACGAGGCGACGCACGCCCAGGTCGACCTCTTCGACCGGCTTCCGACCCCGTTCGGCCTCGTCCGCGGCGGGGTGGCGCCGGACCACCCGAAGATCAAGTCCGTGATCCGGGTCTATGAAAAAACCGCCGCCCGTGAGGGCTTCCGCTTCTTCGGCAACGTCAAGGTCGGGCACGACATCGAGGTCGAGGACCTCGAGCGCCTCTACCACGCGATCGTCTACACGGTCGGCTGCGAGACCGACCGCCGGCTCGGCATCCCCGGCGAGGAGCTCCCCGGGAGCCACGCGGCGACGGCGTTCGTCGGCTGGTACAACGCCCATCCCGACTACTGCGAGGAGGAGTTCGACCTCAGCTCCGAACGGGCGGTCGTGATCGGCAACGGCAACGTCGCGATGGACGTCGCTCGGATGCTCGCCCTGACCGATGCCGAGCTGCGCGAGACCGACACCGCCGACCACGCGATCGAGGCCCTCGACCGCAGCGCGATCCGCGAGATCGTCGTCCTCGGCCGCCGCGGTCCGGCGCAGGCCGCGTTCACGAATCCCGAGATCAAGGAGCTCGGCGAGATGGCGGAGGCCGACGTCATCGTCGACCCGGCGGAGGTCGAACTCGACCCCGCCAGCGCCGCCTTCCTGGAATCCGACGAGGCCGACAAGACAACCCGGGTCAACGTCGAGACCTTGCGCGAGTTCTCCCAGCGCCAGCCCGAGGGCAAGCCGCGGCGGATCGTGCTGCGCTTCCTCGCCTCGCCGATCGAGATCGAGGGCGACGGCAGGGTCGAGAAGGTCGTGATCGGCCGCAACGAGCTGGTCGAGGAGAGCGGATCGCTGCGCGCCCGCGACAGCGGCGAGCGCGAGGAGCTCGACTGCGGGCTGATCCTGCGCTCGGTCGGCTACACCGGGATCCCGATCGAGGGCGTGCCCTTCGACGAGAGCCGCGGCCTGATCCTCAACGACGGCGGCCGGGTGCTCGACTCCCACGACGCGGGCCACAAGGTCGGCCACTACACCGCGGGCTGGATCAAGCGGGGCCCCTCGGGAGTGATCGGGACCAACAAGAAAGACGCGCTGGAGACCGTCAGGCACCTGCTGGCCGATATCGAGGCCGGCACCCTCCTCGCGCCCGCCGACCCCGATCCGGGCGCGGTCGAGGATCTCCTCGGCGAGCGGGGGGTCCGCTTCGTCAGCTTCGAGGACTGGCAGGCGATCGACCAGGCCGAGGTCGGCCGCGGCGAGCCCCACGGCCGCCCGCGGGTGAAGTTCGTCAGGGTCGAGGAGATGCTCGACGCCCTCGGCGAGAAGATCTCCAGCTAGCCCGGACCCGGCCCCAGGTGGCGGCCGAGGAACTCGAGTTGATCGGACAGCACTCGGTCGAAGACCGCCTCCGAGAAGGCGGCGTAGTGGCCGCCCGGATATTCACGAAGCTCGCCGCGCGGGGCCAGCCGGGCGGCACGCCTGCCGAGCTCGGGCGGATTGACGTCGTCCGACTCGAAGACGCAGTACAGGGCCGGGCAAGCGATCCGTCTTGCCTTTCTCACCAGGTTGTAGGGAGGTGAGAGGGCGACCCGGGCGCAGACCTCGTTGCGCCAGCTCGACCCGGGCGGCGTGATCGCGTCGAAACCGGCGACCGATTCAGGGCTGTTGATGACGGCGAGCGAGCCGGGGTCTCCGATCGCCGGGATCCGATAGGGATCGGCCCCCCGGAGTGCACGGGTCGCGTCGCGCAAGCCCGCCCCGGTCAACTTCGCCAGATGGCGAGGGCCGCCGATGTGGAGGAGGCTGCTCCTCCCGTTGAGAAGGGGCGCGACGCAGACCAGAGCCCGAACCTCGAGCCCGTCCGCCGCCAGCGACTGGATGTGGCCGGTTCCCAGCGAGTAGGACCAGAGCGCGATCCGGGTGGAGTCGATCTCCTCGAGGGCTTTGACATGGGCGATCGCCGCCTTCCAGTCGGCGCGATGGCGGGCGGAGTCGGCCAGCTGACGCGGCTCGCCCTCGCTCTCCCCCCAGTGGCGATAGTCGAACGCGAGGGCTGCGAACCCGGCCTCGGCGAGGCGCTCGGCGAAGGCGTCGAGGCCCTGGTCCCGCACACAGGAGAACCCCGAGCCCATCACCACGCAGGGAGAGGGAACGTTGGCATCCGTTCGATACAGACGGCCCACACACCGGCCCTCGCCCGCCGCGAAGCGAACCTCTTCCCATCCCATGGGCGACGATCCTAGTGCGGCGCAACCAGCCCGTAGAATCGCGCCGCGATGGCGGACCTGGCGGAGATCAAGTCGATGATCGAGGCGGCGCTACCCGGCGCCGAGGTCGAGGTCGTCGACGAGACCGGCGCCGGCGATCACCTGCGGGCGACCGTGGCCGCGCCCCAGTTCGAGGGGCGCTCGCGGATCGACCAACACCGGCTGGTCAAGGCCGCGGTCGTCGAGCGCTTCGAGGACGGCCAGATCCACGCGCTCTCGATCAGGACGAGCGTCCCGGCTCGCTAGTCTTATCGCGATGGCCGATCCAGCGCTGAAGAGCAAAGTCGAAGAGCTGATCGCCGGCAACCCGGTGCTGCTGTTCATGAAAGGCACCCCGGAAGCGCCGCGCTGCGGGTTCTCGATGCGCGTCGTCCAGGTCCTCGACACGATGGACGTCGAGTACGGGGCGATCGACGTGCTGCCGGCGTTACAGCCGCTGCGCGAGGTCACCGCCGAGATCTCCGACTGGCAAACCTTCCCCCAGCTCTACGTCAACGGCGAGCTGATCGGCGGCGCCGACCTCGTCGAGGAGATGTACGAGTCGGGCGAGCTCGCCGAGGCGCTCGGGATCGAGCAGCCTGCCGGCACGCCGCAGGCAGCACCGCCGGCGCAGTCGCCGCCGCTGCAGATCGAATAGCCGGCTTCCGCTGGGCGACCTGCGAGAGTCGCGTCTTCTCGTCCTTCACCCCACTGAGGAGGAACCCGTGATGAGGTCTCTGCAAGGCAGGCTGACCTACGCCAATGTGGTCGCAACCCTGGCCCTGTTCGTCGCCGTGGGAGGGGCCTCTGCCTTCGCGGCTAGCCAGCTCGGCAAGAACTCGGTCGGCGCCAAGCAGCTCAAGAACAACTCGGTGACCACGGCCAAGATCAAGAAGGATGCGGTGACCGGGGCCAAGGTGAAGAAACAGACGCTGACCGGCTCCGACATCAATCTGAGCAAGCTTGGAACGGTGCCCTCGGCGCAGATCGCCAACTCGATCCCACCTGCCGAACCAACGCATCTCATCGGCGCTCCCGGCGAGCCGCCCTTCGAAGGCGGAGGCGCGAACTTCGCCAGCCCAATTCCCGGGGTCACTTTCCCTCCCGGCGGCTTCTACAAGGACCAGGAGGGGATCGTCCATCTCGAAGGATATGTCGAACCCGGGGCCGCTGGTGCGATCTTCACCTTGCCACCCGGTTACCGACCTGGGCCCGGACAACTGCGGCAGTATGAGCCGCTTGACGAAACCATCGTCATCGTCTCCGGTGCTGACCTAGGAAGCTTCCACGCCGGCGCCGTCTTGGGCAAAGGCATTGGCAGTGGCGGCCTCTCGCTGGAAGGCATCTCCTTCAGGCCGGGCGCCTGACTCGGTGTGACGCGGCCTAGACGGCGGCCTGCTCGGCTGCGTCCTCTTTCACCTGGAAGGAGGAGCCGCACCCGCAGGCCGCGACGACGTTCGGGTTGTTGACCTGGAACCCGGCGCCCTGGAGGCCTTCGACGTAGTCGACCTCGGAGCCGAAGACGAACTGCATGCTGACCTTGTCGACGACGACCGAGACGCCGTCGACCTCGAAGACGTTGTCGTCGTCCTTGACGCGATCGAAGGCGAGCGCGTATTGAAAGCCGGAGCATCCACCGCCGCGGACGGCGACGCGGAGCGCCTGGCCATCGGCCTCGTCCTGCGTCCCCAGCAGCTCGCCGATCTTCTCGACCGCCTTGTCGCTGAGGGTGATCGCCGCTGTCGGTGTCTCGGTCACTTCAATAAGTGTAGCTGCCCGTCTGAGAGGTGGTGGGTCAGTTTGATTTCGGGTCCTCCTGGGTCGGCGCTACGCTGTTCCCATGCCGAAGCGCTCAAGCAAGCCAGCGGACTTGAACAGACTCGCGGCCAGCATCGTCAACGAGGCCACCGATGATTCGTCGGCCACCGATGACGGCAAAGATCCGGCAGCGGTCGCGCTGGGGCGCAAGGGCGGGTTGAAGGGCGGGAAGGCGCGGGCTTCCAAGATGAGCGCGAAAGAGCGCAGCGAAGCAGCTAAGAGAGCAGCCCAGGCCCGCTGGGGAACCGACAACTCCTGACGCCCGTCAAGCCTTTCACGCCCTAGCGAATGCCCTGGGAGTTTTTCAGGGAGTACGGGTGCTACGCTGTGCGGCGTGATGAAGCTAGAGATAACCCTCCCGTCCGGGCTGCGCCTGCTCTTTGAGGGCGAGCGAGCTGACCTCGACCACACGGCCGACCTTCTCAAGCTGGGGGAAGTCGTCGGTACGGGCCTTGATGCACCGCCCGTCACGCCCGCGTTGAAACCTCCCGGCGATGGAGGGGACGGGGGTAGTGGCGATGCGTTGAACCCCACGGCGCTCGCCAAGCATCTTGAAAAAGTTGACGCCAAAAACCACATCCATCGAGTCACGGTGATGGCGCAAGCTGCTGTCGACTCGGGGATGGAGGGTCTTGACTTCCCCACCGTCGAGCGGCTCTACAAGGCCATTGGCGTTCGTAAACCGGGGAGCTGGAAGGCCACATTTTCGAACGCCCGAACCGCCGGCCTTGTGCAGAACGCGGCTCGCGGGCTGTGGAAGCCAACTACGAAGGGCGAGAACTACGCCCTCTACGGGGGCGAGGGGTAGCCCAGGGTCCGATTTCAATGAGGAGGAACCGTGTCGCCCGCCCTTTAGTGGCCTAGCCGAGCGCGGCGGTCGACATAAAACAAACCCCCGCCGTCCGTGAACCTTGTGATGAAGCTAGCGGACGACGGGGATCTCGGCCCTAACTAGGACTCCACTCAGCGTAGCAGCGCGGGGGGCTGTTGCGATCCGAAATAGGTCGGTTGAAAAGTCGTGGACATTCTTGACTTGACAATGCGTAAGCGCTCAGGCATAATGGTCAGTATGAACAGACTCTCCACAGAGAAGCGGGCAGCCATCATCGGCTCCCTGGTGGAGGGCAACTCCATCCGCGCTACATGCCGGATGACCGGCGCTGCCAAGAACACCGTCACGAAGCTGCTGGTCGATATCGGTCGGGCCGCCGCCGACCATCAGGACCGGGTTCTCCGCGACCTTTCCTGCGAGGTTGTCGAGTGCGATGAGATTTGGGCCTTCTGCTACGCCAAGCAGAAGAACGTGCCCGAGCAGTTCAAAGGGACGCCGGGCTACGGCGACATCTGGACCTTCACTTCGATCTGCGCTGACACGAAGCTGGTCCCGTCCTGGCTGGTCGGGGAGCGGACCTCAGACGACGCAGAAGTCTTTCTACGCGATTTGGCCGACCGGGTGTCGGGCCGCATCCAACTCAGCACAGACGGCCACAAGATGTACGAAGCGACTGTCGGGCAGGCGTTCGGCGGGGAAATTGACTGGGCGCAGATCGTGAAGATCTACAGCTCCCCGGGTCACTCGGAACAGCGCAAATACAGCCCGGCGACCTGCGAGGGAATCAAAACCCGCGTCCTCAAGGGCGATCCGGACCCCGACCGGATCTCGACCAGCTACGTGGAGCGGCAGAACCTCACGATGCGGATGGGGATGCGGCGCTTCACGCGGCTGACCAACGGATTCAGCCGCAAGGTCGAGAACCTAAGCCACGCGGTATCGCTGCACTTCCTGCACTACAACTTCGCTCGGCCCCACGCATCGCTCAAGGACCCGTATCCCCGGACGCCCGCGATGGCGGCTGGGATCGCGGACCACGTTTGGACGCTGAAAGAGATTGCAGCCCTGTTGGACTAGCTACCTGGCACGCTGAGGCTGCGCGCCGGTACTCGCCTCTGGGGGCTCCTGCTGAGACTCCTGCTCGCCGCGCTTCTTGGCCTGCTTAGCGTAATCCTCTGGCGTTATTTCGCCCTTCAAGAGGCGCAGATACGACTCAGATGGTCCCGTTGGAATAGATCCGTAAGCCATTCAATCCCCTTTCTTTGAGGCGGGTGCGCCCATTCCTGCGACCCGCCAATTCTATGTCCCTGCCCCGGCGGAGCCTCCATCTAGCACCCAAGCCAGACCAATCACCGTTCCTAATAGCTCGATGTAGACGAGATCACTCTGCAAGAAGACGCTCGATGAAACCACGTTTAGGACCGCGACAACGGCACCGCCAGACTCAACGGGCATGGCGACTAGGGATTTGTAGCTACGCCTGGGATCGGCTTCTGGGTGCGCCTGCCATCTAGGGTCCGAATTGACATCGTTCGTCCATTGCAATTCACCGGTTTGCATGGCTAGGCCCGCCATCGAGCCTCGTGACAACTGAAATTCTTGTGTCCGGCCCACCGAATGCCCGGCCGCATAGGACATTTTGAATTCGTCGCTTGCGGGGTCCAGCTCCAAAACGGATAGCCGGACCTCCTCGCCCGGGACAGTCGCTAGGCCAAGCCGAGCCGGCTCCAGAATCCCTCGCTCGACAAACTCCTCGAACGAGACGCCGGTTAGCTGTCCGTCGAGGATTTTCCGAAGCGTCAAGATGATGTCGGTTACGTGCTGGGCGCTAAACCTCGAAAGCAACTCTGCATGGCGCTTGATCGTCCCGGCCCTATATCCGACGAATAGCGCCAGGATCAGGGGGCCAATAAGCATCCACAGGGGAATTGATGCGTCAATGCGCGAGAACGCCCAGAGAACAAGCAGCACAATGAGGCCGCCAACGATGCTCTCCACGACTCCCCTGCGGGAAGGCATGGCGAGATCCTATTGACGCCATGCGCGTCAATTTCAAACTGACCCACCACCGTCTGAGAGAATCGAAAGTCTTGAGTGAGGGACGAGAGACCGCTGTCGTCGCCGACAGTACCTGCTACCTGCCGACCGACCTGCGGGAGGCACGGGGGATCGAGCTGATCAGCCTCTACGTCTCGATCGACGGCGACCAGCGGCCGGAGGTCGAGATCGGCAACTACGGCGCGTTCTTCGAGCAGCTGCGGGCCTCGCAGAAGGCGGCGACGACCTCGCAGCCTTCGATCGGGGACTTCGTCGCAATCTATGAGCCGCTGCTCGATGCGGGCCGGGAAATCGCCTCGATCCACATCTCCGCGGGGATTTCGGGGACCTTCGAGGCCGCGGGCCAGGCCCGCGACCGAATGATCGCCGAGGGCAAGGGCGGCGAGCGCATCCACCTCTATGACTCGCGGTCGGCCTGCGGAGGGATGGGCCTGTGCGCGCTGGCGGCCTCGGCCGCGGCGGCGGGCGGAGCGGGCGGCGAGGAGGCGGTCGCCCGCGCGCGCCAGGCCCGCGAGGAGCTGAAGATGTGGTTCGCGATCGACACCCTCGAGTACCTGCGCCGGGGCGGGCGGATCGGCGGCGCCGCCGCCTGGATCGGGTCGGCGCTGAAGATCAAGCCGATCCTCACGCTCGAGGACGAGATCACCCCGATCGAGCGGGTCAGGACCCGCGCCAGGTCGCTCGAGCGCCTGCGGGAATACGCGCGCGAGCGCCACGAGTCGGGCGCCGACGCCTGGGTCGTCCAGTACATCCAGGATTCCGAGGCGGCGAACATCCTCGCCGACGAGTGCCGCGAAATCTTCGGCTGCGAGCCGGCCTTCATCTCCGAGGTCGGACCGGTGATCGGCGCCCACGCCGGCCCCGGCCTGCTCGGGGTCGGGTCTGTCACCACTCAGGTCCTGGAATAAGCGCCACCTCCTCTGCTCCCGGCTCGGGCCAGGAGAACGGATATGGACTGGCCCTCGCTCCCGCGTCCGGGGGTGGCTAGCTACCTGCGGCGGCGACGGAGCGCGAGGAAGCCGCCGATTGCGAAGCCGACGGCGGCGGCGCCGATCACGAGCTCGTTTTTGTGCTCGCTGACCTGGCGGCGCCAGTCGGTCAGCTCGGCGACCTTGTTGCGAAGCACCTCGACCGAGCGGCCCAGGTCCTGGCGTTGGACGTCGATGTCGTGGCGGATCTCGTCCGCGGTACGGCCGGGCCTGCCGGCGGTCGCCGGGCGTTCGGGCTCGGGCTGAGCGTTCATTGGAATACCTCGCGCTTCGCTCGCGGCGCGGAGAACCAGATTGCGACGCTTGCTCGCTCCGCGCTCATGGCTCCTCCTTTTCGAGCATCTCCCGGGTCAGCTTCGCCTCTTCGATCGCCTGCTCGGGGAGCGGCGGCGCGCCGGCCTGGACCGAGCGATAGGCGAAGTAGCCGGCACCGGCGGCGACGAGGAGGAAGATCGCTGCCTCGATGAAGAACCCGGGCCAGGCCTTGCCGTCGAAGACCTCTTCGTTCAGCAGCCAGGCGAAGCCCTCCATGACGAGGATCAGAGCGAGGAAGGCGAACACCCCGGCGGCGACCCCGACGGCCGATCCGCGCAGGATCTTGCCGACTTTCTCGCTGATCTCGGTCTTGGCGAGCTCGACCTCCTCGCGGATCAGGGTCGAGACCCTTCCCGAGACGTCGAAGATCAGCTCCCCGACCGACCTGTCCTCGTCGGGTGGTGTTGGAGGTGTGACGCCCGGGCCGGACATCGATCGCCTTACTCGGGGGGGTCCTCGTCGAAGATCCGGCGCCAGACGACGGCCGCCAGCCGCGTCGCGGCGATGCTGGCGAGCGCGCTGGCCCCCGCCAGCACTCCGCTCCAAACGAGGCGTTTCACGATGTCGTTGTCCATACCCGCCTGTGCTCGACCTTACCTATCGAGGCTCGAGGCCGTCGCAGATCGTCGCGACGACAAAATCCTTTGCCTTCGGGAAGTCCGAGGCGGAGGCCGGGATCAGGTCGAAGATCCAGCCCGAGAGAAGCTGCTCGATTGCCCCGTAGAAGGTCATCGAGGCGAATGCGGGGTCGATGTCGGAGCGAAACGCGCCCGATTCCTGGCCCTCTTCGACGATCCTGGCGATCGAGTCGTAGGCGCGGCGGATCTCGCGCAGGTGGGTCTGGCCGAAGGAGTTGGCGGCCCGGGTGACCTCGACGATGATCACCTTCATCAGTTCCGGGTCGTGCCGGTAGGACTCGATGATGAAGCCGGCGACGTTCTCGAGCTTTTCGCGCGGCGTCTGGCCGGCGTTGTCAGCCTCGTCGATCGCGGCAAGCAGCAGCGACCAGCGCTCGGTGAAGAGCTCGTTCAGCACCTCCTCCTTGGAGCTGAAGTAGTGATAGACCAGGCCGTAGGCGACACCGGCCTCATCGGCGATGTCGGAGACCCGGGTCGAGTGGAAGCCCTGGCGGGCGAAGACCTTGATCGCGGCGTCGAGGATCTGGCGCCGCTTGTCGATCGGGGGAGCTTTCGAGGCCATCAGGCGTGGGCCTCCACGAGCTGGGGCCAGGTGTAGGCCTCGGGCCTGCGGTTGGCCAGCGAGGGCAGGGACTCGCGTACCCGCTCCTGGGCCTCGAGGTCGAGGTCGGCGGCGACGAAGCACTCCTCGTCAGGCGCGATCGCGAGGACCTCGCCCCAGGGGTCGACGATCGCGGAGTGACCGTAGGAGTCGTACTGGGGAGGCGCCTCGCCGATCTGGTTGGGGGCGATCAGGAAGACCTGGTTCTCGATCGCGCGCGCCCGCAGCAGCACCTCCCAGTGGTCGCGGCCGGTGGTCGCGGTGAAGGCCGATGGCACCGAGATCACGCGGGCGCCGCGCAGAGTCAGGATGCGGTACAGCTCCGGGAAGCGGAGGTCGTAACAGACGGACAGCCCGAGATCGGCCTCGCCGAGCGGGGCGGTGACGATCTCCTCGCCCGGGTCCTCGTGCTCGGACTCGCGGTAGGTGACCCCGCCGACGACCACGTCGAACATGTGGATCTTGCGGTAGACGGCGAGGTCGGAGCCGTCGGGGCCGATCAGGACCGAGGTGTTGAATGCCTTCTCCTCGCCCGCGGTGGAGATGCTGCCGGCGAGGAGGTGGATTCCGAGCTCGCGGGCCCAGCCCCGGGCGGCGGTCAGGCTCGGGCCGTCGAGCGGCTCAGCCTCGGCCAGCAGGCGCTCCCCGGCGGCGAGCAGGTTCCACTTCTCGGGCAGTGCGACGAGGGTCGCGCCGTCCGCCGCCGCGGCGCGGACCAGGCGCTCGGCGGTGGCGAGGTTGCCCGCCTTGTCGTCCGTAGAATTGAGCTGTACTGCGGCTGCGCGCAAGTCGTCCTCTTTCGGCACTCACTGATCTTCGACCGATTGACTGACCAGTCAATCGGTCTCGGCCCAGTATAGGAGGCCGCGTGGCTACGATTGCCCGTACGCATGGCTACGACTGAGGCACGGCGGATCGAGACCGACGGTGAGCGCAAGCTCGTCACCGTCCTCTTCGCCGACGTCATGGGATCGATGGACATGGCCGAGCAGCAGGACCCCGAGCAGTGGCGCGGGATCATGCAGGGCTTCTTCTCGATCCTCTCCGAAGCGGTGCACCGCTTCGAGGGCACCGTCGACAAATTCACCGGCGACGGGATCATGGCCGTGTTCGGAGCGCCGATCGCCCACGAGGACCACGCCCAACGCGCCTGTTACGCGGCGCTGCGCATGCTCGAAGACATCTCCGAGTACGCGGCGGAGCTACGGCGCAAGCACGGCCTCAATTTCTCGGCCCGGATCGGGATCAACTCCGGCGAGGTGATCGCCGGGGCGATCGGGGACGGAGGCGACGGCAACTACACCGCGATCGGGCACACGGTCGGCCTCGCACAGCGGATGGAGGCGCTGGCCGAGCCGGGGAAGGCCTACCTCACCGAGGCCGCGGCGGAGCTGGCCCGCGGGTTCCTCGACCTCGAGGACCTCGGCGAGTTCGAGATCAAGGGCTCGAGCCGCCCGGTCAGGGTCCACCAGCTGACCGGGATCGGATCGGCGCGATCGCGGCTCGACCTCTCGCGCGAGCGGGGCTTCTCCCATTTCGTCGGCCGCAAGGCGGAGCTGCAGACGCTCGAGGAGGGGCTCGAAGCGGCGCAGGCCGACCGTGGCGCCGTGATCGGGATCGCCGCCGAAGCGGGGCTCGGCAAGAGCCGCCTCACCGCCGAGTTCGCCGAGCATTGCCGGGCCCGCGGGATCGAGGTGTACGAAGCGCAGGCGCAGGCGCACGGCCAGGAGACTCCGTTCGCGCCGGTGCTGCAGATCCTGCGCGCCTACTTCGGCGTCTCCGATTCCGATCCTGAGCGGATCTCTCGCGAGAGGATCGCCGGGCGGGCGCTGCTGCTCGCCCCGGACCTGATCGACGACCTCCCGATCCTCTTCGACTTCATGGGGCTGCCCGACCCCGACCGGCCGCCGCCGCAGCTCAGCCCCGAGGCCCGCCAGCGCTCGCTCCGCGGCCTTCTCTGCAAGCTCCTCCGCGCCCCCAACCGCCGCGAGGCGTCGGTCAACGTAATCGAGGACCTGCACTGGATGGACGAGGGCAGCGACGCCCTGCTCGGAGAGCTGCTCGGCTCGGTCGACGGCACGAAGACTCTCGTGATCCTCAACTACCGGCCCGAGTACTCCCCCAGATGGGGGGAGCTCGCCAACTACCGCCAGATCCCGCTCGAGCCGCTCGGGCCCGCCGACACCGAGATACTGCTCCGCGACCTCGTCGGGGACGATCCGTCCCTGGACGGGCTCGCCGACCTGATCCACGAGCGCACGGCCGGCAACCCGTTCTTCATCGAGGAGATCGTCCGCGAACTCTCGGAGAGCGGGTCGCTCGAGGGCGAGCGCGGGGCCCAGCGTCTGATCCAGCCGGTCTGCGACGTCAAGGTCCCCGCCAGCGTCCAGACCGTCCTCGCCGCCCGGATCGATCGGCTCGATGCCGACGCGAAGCGGCTCCTGCAGGCGATGTCGGTCGCCGGCAAGGAGGTGGCCCAGCCGGCGCTGATGCAGGTCTCCGGGTTCGAGGACGAGGACACCTGCGGGGACGCTTTGCGGAGGGCGATCGATGCCGAGTTCCTCTACGAGGCCGAGCTCTACCCGGAGCGCGTGATCGCCTTCCGCCACCCCCTCACCCGCGAGGTCGCCTACGGGACCCAGCTCGGCGAGCAGCGGGCACGGACCCACGCGGCGGTGGCGCGGGCGACGATCGACCTCAACCCCGATCGCCACGACGAGCTGGCGCCTTTGATCGCCCACCATTTCGAGGCGGGCGGTGAGCTGCGCGAGGCGGCCCGCTGGTCGGCGCGAGGCGCGCACTGGGCGGGGCACAGCCAGCCCCGTGAGGCGATGCGGCTTTGGGAATCTGTGATGCGGCTCGTCCCAGACCCGAATGAGGGCCCCGAAGCGAGCTCGCTCGCTGTCACCTCGCGCCTGATGCTGCTCGACTACGCCTGGCGGCTGGGAATGGACAGGGCCGAGGAAGCGAAGCTGGTCTCCGAAGCGGAGGAGATAGCGACGAGGTCCGGGGACACGCACTCGCTCGCCATGTTGAAGACGGCGACGGGAGTCCGTCCCGGGAGGCTCCGCGATCCGGATGCGTGGCTGGCGTCCGCCGAGGAGGCGACCGAGCTCGCCGATGAGACCGGCGACCTTCCCCTGCGGGTTGCGATCCGGGCGATCGCCGCCTACCCGCACCTGATCACGGGGGATCTCGACGGCTTCGAAGCCGTCCTCGACGAGATGATCGAGCTGATCGACGGCGACCGCTCGATCGGTGCGGGAATTCTGGTCGGCAGCCCGCTCGCCTACGCGTACATGAGCAAGGGCCTCGCGGCGCGCGAGCGAGCGCGGCTCGAGGAGTCCGCGGAGCTGTTTGCCAAAGCACTGCGGATCGCGGAGGAGGACGGCGATCCCGAGACCGCGTGTTGGGTGAAAAGCAACCACGCCTACCTCATCGCGCTGCAGGGCGACATCGCCGAGGGGCTGGAGCTGGCACGACGCAGCCTCGAGTCGACCGAGCGACTCGGCGACGTCTTTTCGAGGACGGTCGCGACCAGCAACCTCGCCGCGGTCCAGCTGACGGCCGAGGACTATGGGGCGGCTCTGGAGTCGATCGAGTCGGCGGAGCGGATCTACCTCGAGGCAATGCCCGAGGGCGGGGAGATGGCCGTGTGGCGCGCGGGCGTCCGCTCCGAAGCGCTGACCGGAGTGGGCAAGCTGGAGGAGGCCGTCGCGGTCGCCGAAGCCGCGGTCGAAGAGGGACGGGAGTACCGCCTCGGCTGGTCACTTCCCCTTGCGCTGCGGGCGCTGGTGAAAGCTCGCGCAGCCGCGGGCGGTGAGGGCGTCGCCGAGCTGCTCGACGAGGCCGAGACGGTGGCCCGCGCGAACGGGTGCGAGATGGCCCTGATCTCGATCGAGAGGGAGCGCGAGGCCCTCGCCACGGCCGGCTGATCGGGCCTAGAGGCCGGTGAAGAGCGAGATCAGGCGGTCGACGAGCCGAGCGGGCAGGAAGCGGGCCATCAGCGCCTGGGCCCGGGCGTCGATGCCGACCAGGTAGCGGGCCCGAGGACGGGCCGTCGTCAGCGCCCTCTCGATCGTCGCCGAGACCTTCTCGGGAGGGACCCCCCGTAGCGCGGCGCCCCGAGCCAGCTGTTGGTACTTGGCGATGTACTTGGGATAGAGCGCCCTCTCCTCCTCGGTGGCGCGCTCGAGGAGGGCGTCGGCCTCGCCGACCCCCCGCTCCCAGATCGGGGTCGCGATCGATCCCGGCTCGACGATCGAGACCCTGATGCCCCAGGGCGCCAGCTCCTGGCGGAAGACGTCGCCGACCGCCTCGAGGCCGAACTTGGCGGCGTGGTAGGCGCCGAACATCTGGACCGCCATCAGGCCGCCGATCGAGGTGATGAAGACGACCCGGCCCTGCGCCGAGCGGATCGACGGCAGCATCGCCTTGGTGACGGCGACCTGGGCGGTGAGGCTGACCTCGACCTGGCGGCGGAAGTCCTCGATCGGCAGCGTCTCGAGCGGCCCCGGCACGGCGATGCCGGCGTTGTTGACGAGGCCGTCGAGGCCGGCGCCCCCGGTGTCCTCGGCGACGCGACGCGACGCCGCCTCGATCTGCTCGGCGCTGGTGACGTCGAGGATCAGTGGTTGGAGGCGATCGGAGGCGCCCTCGGCGAGTGAGGTCGCGTCCTCCTCACGGCGGACCCCGGCGTAGACCCGCCAATTCCTCGAGTCGAGCCACAGTGCGGTCGCCCTCCCGATTCCGGTCGAAGCGCCGGTGACCAACGCGGATTTCACCGTGGCCAGGCTATAGGTGCGTCAGCTGGACACCCCTATGTGGAGACCCACCCCTACGGAGTGCGGGTCGAGCAAACCGCGAAGGCGATGACGTCCGTCGTGGTGGTGGTTTGCAGCACCGTGGCTTCCCAGCCCCGTCCGTCATCGGTCGGATTGCTCGCGGAAATGTCGTCTTCCGTGTCGGGAGGGCCTCCGGACTCGTTGACGAGTTCGAACCCACCGCCCAAGAGGACCGAGCCGCTAGGACAGGTCACGACCGACCTGTGTTCGTCGCCGATCCCCGTCACCACCTGGCTGCCGGCCGGGCCGGGCGGGCCGGTTTCGCCGGTCGGGCCGGTGTCACCGGGCGCCCCGTTGATGCCGGCCTTGCCCTGCGGGCCGGTGGCGCCGGTACTTCCGGCCGGGCCGGTACTTCCGGCCGGGCCCGTTGGCCCGGTGGCGCCGGTCGGGCCGGTGGCGCCGATCGGGCCCTGGGGTCCCTGCGGACCCTGAGGGCCGATACCACCGGGCCCACCCGTGTCGCCGGTCGGCCCGGTGGCGCCGGTCGGGCCCTGTGGACCCGCCGGGCCCGTGGCGCCGGTGTCGCCCATCGGACCGGTGTCGCCCATCGGACCGGTATCGCCGGTCGGGCCGGTGCCGCCGGCCGGGTCGCCCGCCGGGCCGGTCGGCCCCGTGTCACCCCTGGGGCCGGTGTCTCCAGTCGGCCCCGTTGACCCGGTGGGCCCAGGCGTACCAGCGGGCCCGGTGTCGCCGGTAGGGCCGGTCGATCCCCCTGGGCCATCGGGTCCCGTGTCGCCGTCCGGGCCGGTGGCGCCGGTCGGGCCGGTGGCGCCCTGGGCGCCGGTCGGGCCCGTCGCCCCCGTGCCGTCGTGCGGCCCGCTGGGCCCATGTGGCCACGGCCAGTGCTTGTGGCCCCTATCCGAATGCCCGTCGTGATGGGCGTCAGCCTTGGTAATGCCTGAGCCGGCTCCCAGCAAGAGGACAGCGACAGCCCCAAGTAGCCCGACCAAGGCCATCGGAACCACCCGGCTGTCGATCCTCAAAGTCATGTCCGCCCACTCCAGTTCGGATCACTGGCGGATTCACTGAATTGACCATTCGGCCAATTTGGACATCTGACCTATGCCGGCCCACGCGTCGAGCCCCCGGCCTCAGGCCGGGGGCTCGAGCACGCACTTATGTCGGCTCCTAGGGAGTTGGAGCCGAGCAGACCGCGTAGGCGATGACTTCGGTGTCCGCGCCGGTTCTGCTGAAGCACCGTGGCTTCCCAACCGGGTCCGTCGTCAGTCTGGATTGGCTCGCGGAGATGTCGTCTGCCGCTTCCGGTTGGGCCTTTCCACCTTCATTGACGAGCTCGAACCCACCACCCAAGAGGACGGTTTCCGCGGGACAGGTCCGCCGATTGATCGTGCTTCGGTCGCCGATCCCCATACAATCTGGCTCGCGGCCGGACCGGTGGCGCCGGTCGCGCCCGTATCGCCGGTTGGCCCAGCTCCACCCGTGGCGCCGCTGTCACCGGTTGCGCCGTTGTCACCAGTCGCTCCGGTGTCTCCGGTCGAGCCAGTTGGCCCAGTTGGGCCGCTCGGCCCAGTTGGGCCAGTGGCGCCGATGTCTCCGGCTCCGCCCGCCTCTCCGGTCGCACCGGTGGCTCCGGTTGCCCCTTCGGCTCCGGTTGGACCTTCCGGACCTGATGGACCCGTGGCACCGGTCGCGCCAGTCGCGCCAACGTCCCCGGTCGCACCAGCGTCCCCCGTCGCCCCAGTAGCCCCGGTGGCGGCCTGTTTCGCCCGTCGGGCCACCCGCAGGCCCACTCGGGCCAGTGGGCCCCGCCGGGCCGGTCGCTCCGGTCGCGCCTGCAGCCCCTGGAGTCCCTGAAGTCCCTGTCGCCCCGGTTGCGCCGGTTGCGCCGTTTGCTCCTGGCGTCCCCGCCGGGCCGGTGGATCCCGTCGCCCCGCGGGGGCCTTCAGCACCGGCTGGGCCGGGGTCGCCTTTCGGCCCGGGCAGGCCGATCGGCCCCTGCGGCCCCGGCGGCCCCTGGTCGCCCTTCGGCCCCTTCGCCCCCCTCGGTCCCTTCTTGCCCTTCTTCGACTTCTTTGCCGAACCATGGCCAGGGTCGGCCTGGGCGAGACCGGGACCCATTGCAAGAATCAGCACAGCCACCGCAGCTGTCAGTCCGATCAGGGCCAACGGAACCGCCCGCCTACCAATCGTCAAGTTCATGCCGCCTCCTCCAGGTCGATCGCGCCGGGATGGACTACTCCGCACAGGCGTACCAGCCCAGGGCCGCCACGCCAAAATGATCTGGACGTCTGATCGACCACCTACCCCCGCCCGGCTGGGACTAACATCGGCGCCGGTGACGTCCTCGACGGCATTCGTGACCGGTGGGTCTGGCTTCATCGGCGGCCGCCTGATCGATCGGCTGGTCCGCGACGGGACTGTGGTACGGGCACTCGCCAGATCCGACGGCTCGGCCCAACTGGTGGCCGACCGCGGCGCCGAGCCGGTGCGCGGCGACCTCTCCGACCGTGGGTCGCTCGAGGCGGGCGCCGCGGGCGCCGATGTCGCCTTTCATCTCGCCGCCCACGTAAGCGAGTGGGGGCCGTGGGAGGACTTCGAGCGCTGGAACGTCGAGGGGACCGAGAACGCGCTGAACGCGGCGGCCGCGGCAGGCGTTCGTCGCTTCGTCCACTGCGGGACGGAGGCGGCTCTGATGGCGGGTGACCCCCTTGTCCATGTCGACGAGCAGGCGCCGCTGCGACCGGACTCGCCGGCGCCCTACTCGGCGACCAAGGCGCGCGCGGAGCTCGCGGTGCGGCGCGCGAACCGCGGCGGATTCGAGACCGTCACCGTCAGGCCCCGCTTCGTCTGGGGCAAGGGCGATACGACCCTGCTTAGGGGCATGGTGGCCACCGTCGAGAGCGGCGGCTGGGCCTGGATCGGCGGCGGCCGCAACGTCACCGATACCGCCCACGTCGACAACGTGGTCGAGGGGATGCTGCTGGCGGCTCGGAAGGGCCGGCCGGGCGAGGCCTACTTCATCACCGACGACGAGCCCGTCGTCTTCCGCGAGTTCGTCACCGCGATGCTGCGAACCCAGGGGGTCGAGCCTCCCGACCGCAGCCTTCCCGCCTGGACGGCGAGGCCGATTGCGGCCGTCTCGCAGGCCGCCTGGAAGCTGCTGCCGCTGAAGGGCGAGCCGCCGATGACGACCTTTCGCTCCTGGGTCCTGACCCAGGAGTGCACGATCGACATCTCGAAGGCGAAGGGCGAGCTCGGCTACGCGCCGATCGTCTCCCGCGAGCAGGGCCTGGCCGAGCTGCGCGGCGTGGCCGCCTAGTCCATTTCCTGGAAGCCGTGGCCGGGTTCGGCGAGGAGGATCGCCAGCACGACGGGCAGACAGGTGAGAGTGAGGCCGACCCAGAACGGCCACCAGCGGCCGCTGGCGACGCTGGCCACCGAGCCGACGATCGCGCCCGGCAGCGGCAGGAGAACGATGATCCAGCCGAGGGTCCCGGCGATCGGATGAGACCCTCCGATCGCCATCAGGAGCGAGACGAACGCAAGCGCGAGACCCGAGCAGAGGGTGATGCCGACCGACGCCAGGACCAGCGCCACCGACTGGGTCTGCGGCCCGTTCTCCACAGCAGGCGCCATCGCCAAATTATGGCCGATTCGCGCGGTGCCTCTCGAGCTCGGCGACCATCGCCTTGGTGTGGAGGGCAGCGATCAGGTCGTGGAGCGGCTGCGAACCGGCTTCCAGCATCGCGACGACCTTCTCCGGCGGCACCTCGCCCGCGAGCCGCTCCATCACCATCCCGATCTCTTCCCGGACCAGCTCTTCGATCGCCCGCTTATAGCGGAGGGTGTCGTAGACCGTGAACCCGATCTCCTCGTCGTAGCCGCCGGTGCGAAAGCGGCTGATCGCCTCGATGATCCGGATGTCGGAGGGGGAGTAGCCGCGGCTGTTCGGGCTCAGCACCTCGAGCTCCTCGAGCCGGTCCAGGACCTCCTTTGGCACCCCGTAGCTCTCGCGCGCCTTGGCCGCGCTGGTCCGCGCCCGCTCGTCGGCGAGGGCGCGATCGAGGATCCGGTCCTCGAGCTCGACCAGGGCCCGGGCCCGCTCGGGGCCTTCGTCGAGGACCGACTTGATCGCCTTCAGCGGCATGTACCGCTCCTCCTGCAGCTGCTTGATCAGCCTGATCCGATCGACGAACTCGGGCGGGTAGTACGCCATGTTGCGGCTGGTCTTGACCGGCTCGGGAAGCAGACCCTCGCGCAGGTAGTGCTTGATCGTCGGCACCGGGACCCCCGAGGCCTCGGCCAGCTCGCCGATCCGCAACAGCGACTGCTCGGCGCTGGCGCTCATGCTCGGAAGGTGCCCGCGGAGTCGGCGCTGGACCCCGCCGCGGCGCCGGACTCGAGCATCGCCGCGACCTCGTCCTCGGAGAACCCCGCCTCGGCGAGGACCTCCCGTGTGTGCTCGCCGAAGGCCGGCGCCGGGCGGGTCGGATCGCCCGGGGTGCGGCTCATCTTCACCGGGAACCCGAGCTGGCGGATCGTCCCCAGCTCGGGCTGCTCCATCTCGACCACCATCCCGCGCTCGCGGACCAGCTCGGAGTCGAGCGCCTCATCGATGTCGAGGACCGGCTCGACGCAGCAATCGTGCTCGTCGTTGAACGCCCGCCACTCCTCGCGGGTGCGGGAGCGAAAGACCTCGGCGATCTCACGCCATGCGTCGGAGCCGGGGGCGTCGAACTGGGACTCGATCAGATCCGGACGCCCGACCCCGTTGCATAGCGCGGCCCAGAACTTCGGCTCGAGCGCGCCGCAGGTCACCCAGCCGTCGCTCGCCTCATAGGGCAGGTAACAGATCAGGCCGCCGGCGAGCTGCTGCTCACCGCGCCGCGGGACCTCGCCGTCGCAGAAGTAACGCCCGGCGACCATCGCCAGCCAGGAGAGGGCGCCATCGGCCATCGAGACGTCGACCATCTGGCCCTCCCCAGAGCGGCGGCTCTCGTGCAGCGCCGCCATCACCCCGAAGGCGGCCATCAGGGCGCCGCCGCCGAGGTCGGCGATCTGCCCGCCCGACTGGACCGGCGGACCCCCCTTGGCGCCGGTCAGGCCGAGCAGCCCGACCAGCCCGAGATAGTTCATGTCATGGCCGGCGCGCTCGGTGTAGGGGCCGTCCTGGCCATAGCCGCTGATCGCGCAGAAAACGATCGCCGGGTTCTCCTCGCGCATCCGCTCGTAGCCGACGCCGAGCCGGTCGAGGACGCCGGGCCGGAAGCCGTCGAGGACGACGTCGTATTCCTTCACCAACCGCAGCAGGGCCTCGCGGCCCTCCTCCTCCTTGAGGTTCAGCCGGATCGAGCGCTTGCCGCGGTTGAGGGAGAGGTAGAGCGCCGAACGCGTCCCCAGCTCCTGCTGCTCCTCGCCCCCGTAGTAGGGCGGCGCCCAGCGAACGTAGTCGCCCATCCCCGTGTCCTCGACCTTCAGCACCTCGGCGCCGAGATCGGCGAGCAGCAGCGAGCAGAAGCCCCCCGGGAGGAGCCGGGTCAGATCGAGGACCCTGACGTCGCTAAGCGGGAGCCCGCTCACGTCTTGGCACCCCCAGCAGCTCGCGGGCCTCGGCGACGCTCGCGGCCCGGCGGCCGACGTCCTCCGCCATCTGCCGCGCCTTGGCGATCAGCTCGCCGTTGGACTTCGCCATCTCCCCGCTCGGCAGGTAGAGGTTGTCCTCGACCCCGGCACGGACGTTGCCGCCGAGGACCAGCGAGGAGCCGAGCAGTTTCCACTGGTCGCGGGAGATCCCGATCACCTGCCACTGGTTCTCGCCCTCGGGGCCGCCGGGGATCTGCTCGGACATCAGCGAGACGTTGCGCGCCGTCGGCCTGATCCCGCCGTTGACCCCCATCACGAGCGAGATCTGCAGCGGCGTGCGATCCAGCAATCCCATGTCGATCAGCGGGTCGAGGTTGGCGACGTGGCCGGCGTCGAAGCACTCGTGCTCGGGCTTGACCCCCAGCTCCTTCATCGCCGTCAGGAACTCGATGATCGTGTCGAAGCTGTTCTCGAAGACCGCTTTGAAGACGAAGTCCTTGCGCCGGGAGCTGTACTTGGCGTAGTTCATCGAGCTCATGTTGAGCGCGGCGACGTCGGGCCGGAGCTCCCGCAGGTACTCGATCCGCTTCTCGATCGGGATCCCGATCGCCCCGGTCGAGTAGTTGATGATCACGTCGCCGACCTCGGCCAGGATCGCGTCGGTAATCGCCCGGAAGTCCTCGACCTCGTAGGAGGGCGTCCCGTCCGGCTTGCGGGCGTGGATGTGGATCTGCGAGGCGCCCTCGTCGACCGCGCGCCGCGCCTCGGCCGCGTACTCCTCGGGGGTGTACGGGATCGCCGGGCACTGGTCGCGGTTGGCGATCACGCCGCTGATCGAGCAGCTGATCACCACCGGGTCCTCGAATGAGCTCATTGCAAAACCTCGCGCTTCGCTCCCTCGTGAAGGATCAGATATGGACACTCGGTCGCTGCCGCGCTCATGCTCCCCCCCTCTCGTCGATCGCCTTCTGGATCTCCTCGACAAGCTGGGCGATCGCAGCCTGCTCGGAGGGGTCGGGATCGAACGGCAGCAGCAGGTCGCCGAGGCCGAGGTCCTCGCGGCCGACGATCTGTAGCCGCGGAGTCTTCAGCAACCCCGAGTCGAAAGAGGCGGCGGCGCTCTCCATCATCGCGACCGGGATCCGGACGAAGCTTCCGAAGGAGCCACCGATCTCGAACCCGAACGCCTCGAACACCGTCCCGTCGAAGACGAGCACGCCGGTGAACTGCTCCTTCTCGTTCTTGAGCAGGACCTCGGTCATACCGGCATCACCCCGTGGCGTTTGGCCGGCTTCTCGACGTGCTTGGTCCGCGCCATCCGCAGCGCCCTGACGATCGTCGGCCGCGTCTCCCGCGGGTCGATGATGTCGTCGATGACCGCGTTGCCGGCGGCGATGTAGGGGTCGATCTGCTGGCGGACCGCGTCGAGCATCGCCTCGCGCGTCCCCTCCGGGTCATCAGAGGCCTCGATCGCCGAGCGGCCGATGATGTTGACCGCACCCTCGGCCCCCATCACCGAGATCTCGGCCCCCGGCCAGGCGACGATCACGTCGGGCTCGTAGGCCTTGCCGCACATCACGTAGTAGCCGGCGCCATAGGCCTTGCGGACGATCACCGTCACCTTCGGCACCGTCGCGCGGCTGACCGCGTAGAGCATCTTCGCCCCATGGCGGATGATCCCGGCGTGCTCGACCTTCGAGCCGACCATGAAGCCGGGCACGTCCTGGAGGAAGACCAGCGGGATGTTGAAGGCGTCGCAGAGGTTGATGAAGCGCGCCGCCTTGTCGGATGAGTCGTTGTCGAGGATCCCGGCCAGATGCTTCGGCTGGTTGGCGACGATCCCAACCGGCTGGCCCCCGAAGCGCGCGAAGCATGTGATCAGGCTTTTCGCGAATTTCGGCTTGATGTCGAACCACTCGCCGTCATCGACGATCTCGGCGATCACCTCGTACATGTCGTAGGGCTGGCGCGAGGACTCGGGGACGATCTCCATCAGCTTCTCGGAGCGACGGTCGTCGGGGTCGGAGGTCTCGACCAGCGGCGGCTTCTGCTCGCAGTTGGGCGGGAAGTAGGAGAGGTAGGCCCTGACCTTGGCGATGCATTCCTCGTCGTCGCGCACCTCCAGGTCCCCCACTCCCGACTTGCGGCAGTGGACCTTGGCGCCGCCCAGCTCCTCCATCGAGATCTCCTCGCCGGTGACCGCTTTGGTCAGGTGCGGGCCGGCGAGCGCCATCGCGCCCTGGCCCGAGACCATCGGGACGAAGTCCGAGAGGGCCGGGATGTAGGCGGTGCCGGCCGCGCAGGGGCCCATCATCGCCGCCACCATCGGGATCACGCCCGACATTTCGACCTCCTCGCGGAAGAGGTGCCCGGAGCCGGCGAAGAGCGACCCTGCGGCCTCCTGGATCCGCGCCCCGGCCGAGTCGAGCAGCCAGATGAAGGGCATCCGCTTCTGCAGCGCCATCTCCCGCAGCCGAGTCACCTTGAGCTCCCCGGTCATCCCCATCGAGCCCGCCATCACGGTGAAGTCGTAGGCGGCGATGCAGGTCGGCCGGCCGTCGACGTCGCCCCAGCCGGTGATCACGCCGTCGGCCGGCGCCTCGACCCCGTCCATCGCCCGCTGGGCGAAATGCGGGCGGCCGTGGATCCCGAGCTCGACGAAGGTCCCCACATCGACGAGGAGGTCGATCCGCTCGCGCGCGGTCAGCTTGCCGCGCTCATGCTGCTTGGCGATCTTCTCCTCGCCGCCACCGAGTTGTGCCCTCTGGCGCGCCTCGTGCAGCTGATCGGTGAGATCTCCCAGAGAAGCAGTCCCCGGCAGCTTGTGGTCGTTCTCGCTCAATCTCTCTCCTCGTCCATCTCTAACGTTTTTCCCCATGGGACTGTTCCTCGCAGCGATGATCTCGTGTTTGGTCGCCTATCCGGGATGCGAATCCCCGGTGGAACGGGCGCAGCCCGACCCGGTCCCCACCGTCTCCCAGTTCGCGGTCAAGTACTCGCGCAGCGGCGGGCTCAAGGCCGAATTCCTCAGCCTCCAGATCGAGCCGGGTCGTCACGCAACGCTTCAGGACCGGGGGGCGACCGTCCACTTCCTGGTTGCACCGAAAAAGATCAGGCGGCTGCGGGCAGCCCTCGAGGACGCCGATTGGGAAACCATCGGCTCGCAGGCGAGCGGCTCCGGGACCTGCGCCGATTGCTACCTCTACTCGATCGGGTACCGCGGGCTCACCGTGTCCTTTGACGAGTCCATCCAGACGCGGCGGTTCGACCACGCGATCGAACAGCTCGAAGCGCTGGTCGATTCTCATCGTCCCTTCCACTGAGGCTCCCGTTTCTCGAAGAAGGCGGTGACGCCCTCGACGATGTCCTCGGTGCTGAAGGTCAGCGATAGCTGGCTGCGCAGGAACTCGAGCGCGTCGTCGACCGCCATGTCCTGCTGGCGATACATCGCGTCGTGGCCGAGCCGCATCAGGACCGGGCTCTTGGAGGCCAGCTTGCCGGCCCAATCGGCGACCGCGTCGTCGAACTCGGCAGCCGGAACGACTTTGTTGGCGAGGCCGAACTCGACCGCTTCGGAGGCGCTCAGCCGCTCGCCCAGCAGCATCATCTCGTTGACCTTCTTGCGCGGGACGTTGCGGTAGATGATCGCCATGATCATGTAGGGGAAGGCGCCGACGTTGATCTCCGGCGTGCCGAAGGTCGCCCCCTCCTTGGCGATCACCAGGTCGCATGAGAGCGCCAGGCCCATCCCGCCCGCGAGGACGTGGCCGTTGACCCCGCACAGCGACGGCTTGCCGAGGCGCGGCATCAGCCGGAAAAATTCAAGGAAAAGATCAGAAGCAAAATGTTTTGAAACAAGCGGGACGTCGGCGGAGAAACCGCCCAGATCCGCACCGGCGCAGAAGGCCTTGTCGCCGGCACCCGTCAGAACCACGGCCCGCGCGTCCTCGTCGTCGCGGACCCGCTTGATCGCGTCGACGAGCTCGACCAGCATCTGGCCGGAGAGCATGTTTCGCTTCTCGGGGTTGTTCAGCGTCACCGTGGCGACGCCGTCCGTGACCTCGTATTTGACGAGCTCGTAATCCGCTTCCACGCTCGGGCACGATAGCCGACTCCGTGGTAAGTAGGAAGTGCTACTGTCCACCGCAACTTTCAGGGCGGCGTGCCGCCTTCTGGATCAGCTGCGAACGAGGGGAGACTCCCAGTGACGACCGCGACGACCAACGGCTCCAAGGTCATCAAGCCCGACCACGGCGCCGACCGCAAGCACATGATCTTCACGCAGGAGCACGAAGACCTGCGCGAGTCGATGCAGTCGTGGGTTGAAAAGGAGCTGTTCCCCCATCGCAACGAGTGGGAGGAGACAACCTGGCCCACCGAGGTGATGACGCGGGCGGGCGAGCTCGGCTTCCTCGGCCTCTGCTTCCCCGAGCAGTACGGCGGCCAGGGCGGCGACTACTACTACTCGATGGTCCGGGCCGAGTGCCTCAGCTACTCCGGCTCCGGCGGGCTGAACATGGGCTTCATCGTCCACACCGACATGGTCCTGCCGCCGATCGAGATGCTCGGCACGGACGACCTCAAGCAGCGCTACATGCCGCCGGCGATCGAAGGCAAGAAGATCGGTTGCCTCGGGATCACCGAGCCGGAGGCCGGCTCCGACGTCGCCGGGATCCGCACCAAGGCGATCCGCGACGGCGACGAATTCGTCGTCAACGGCTCGAAGACGTTCATCACCAACGGCGCCCGGGCGGACTTCATCGTCCTCGTCGTCAAGACCGACCCCGAGAAGGCACACGAGGGAATCAGCCTCCTGGTCGTCGACCTCCGCGATGACAACGGCGACCCGGTTCCGGGCTTCAACGTCTCGCGCAAGCTCGAGAAGATGGGGATGCACTCCTCCGACACCGCCGAACTGAGCTTCGAGGACGTCCGCGTCCCAGCCGCGAACCTGCTCGGAGAGGAGGGCAAGGGCTTCTACCACATCGCCTGGGAGCTCCAGAGCGAGCGGATGGTGGCCTGCGCCGGCGCCGTCGCCGGCGCGCAGCGGATGTTCGATCGCACCCTCGAGTACGCGAAGGAGCGCAAGGCGTTCGGCCGCTCGATCGGCAACTTCCAGGTGATCCGCCACAAGTTCGCCGAGATGGCGACCAAGATCGAGGCCGCGCGTCAGTTCACCTACGCGACCGCCTGGCGCTACGCCAACGGCGAGTACCCCGTCCGCGAGATCTCCGAGTGCAAGCTCTACACCTCGCGGATCGCCTGCGAGGTCGCCGACGAGTGCATCCAGATCCACGGCGGCTACGGCTACATGAAGGAGTACGAGATCGAGCGCGCCTACCGCGACGTCCGCCTCAACCGGATCGGCGCCGGCACCGACGAGATCATGCTCGAGGTGATCGGCCGCAGTTACGGGCTGTAGCGGCGGACGCGGCTCAGCCGCCGTTGACGAAAACCGCAGCGATCACTCCGACCAGGCCGACCATGATGCCGCCGCCGGTGCGCAGCATGGTCAGCCGCAGCGCGTCGATCTCGCCACGTAGGCCGCCGATCTCGGCGCCCAGCTCGCAACGCAGACCGCCGATCTCGGCCCCCAGCTCGCCGCGTACGCCGCTGATCTCCTCACGCAGCTCGATGTGCAGTTCGCGGAGGTCGCGGTCGAGGCGGTCGAACCCCGCGTCCATCCGGTTGGCGAGGTCGTCGAGCCGCTGATCCGTCCAGGTCGCCCGGTCCACCGGCCCAGGATAGCCTCCCCCACGTCAACGATTTCACGATCACCGTGACGAATTCGCACATCGACCACGTCCGCTCCTACTACGAGGCCCTGAACACCGGCGACGCCGCTGCGGTCGCGGCGCACTTCACCGACGACGCGGTCCACTACTACACCCGTCTCGGGCCCCATCGGGGCGCCGAGGAGATCGCCCGCTACGCCGCCTTCGCCGTCGAGCACATCGACGGTCAGTGGCACCTCGAGAACGCAATCGGGGAAGGCGACCAGGTCGTGATCGAGTGGTCGATGACCTGGTGCCACCCGGAGTCCGGCGAGCGCCGGCTCGACCGCGGCACCGAGTGGTTCCGGATCGAGGACGGCCGCATCGCCGAGGTCCGCGCCTACCACCATGGCGGCCCCAAGAACCCGCAGGGGGACCTGCTCGGCTTCGACCACGAGGGCCGCGGCCACACGATGCTCGAGGGCTAGGTGACGCCGGCGGCGTCAGAGGCTTCGGCCTCGGCCTCGGCCTCGAGGTAGTGGTGCACCTGCTGGATCACGATCGAGCCCTCGCCGACCGCCGAGGCGACCCGTTTGACAGATCCGTGGCGGACATCGCCGACCGCGAAGACCCGGCTGAGGCTGGTCTCCCCCAGGCGCGGCGAGGGGCCGTCGCCTGATTCGAGGTCGGTCCCAGTGAGGATGTAGCCCCACTCGTCGCGCTCGATCTCGGGTGGGAGCCACTCGGTCCCGGGACGGGCGCCGATCATCACGAACAGCGCGTCGGCCTCGACGGTCGATTTCTCACCGGACGCCTTGTCGAGAAGCGTCAGGGTCTCGAGCCGGTGGGTCCCGGTGCCGCCGACGGCCTCGGTCTCGTACATCACGTCGATGTTGTCGGCAGCCTCGATCGCCCGGCACAGGTAGTCGGACATCGTCTCGGAGAGGGTCGGCCTGCGGACCAGCATCGTCACCCGGGCCGCGTAGCGGCAGAGGTGCATCGCCGCCTGGCCGGCCGAGTTGCCGCCGCCGACGACGAAGACGCGTTTCCCGGGCAGCCCTTTGGCGTCGGCGGCCGAGGCGCCGTAGAACACGCCCTCGCCCTCGAGGCAGGAGAGCGACGGGATATCGAGCCGGCGGTAGGAGACACCGGAGGCGAGCAGCACCGCCACCGTCTCGATCTCGGCGCCGTCGGAGGTCCGCAGGACGTGCCGCCTCTCCCCCGGCCGCAGCTCGACCACCTCGCGCATCAGCAGGAACTTCGTCCCGAATACCCATGCCTGCTGGTAGGCGCGCTGGGCGAGGTCGGAGCCGCTCACCCCGCGCGAGAAGCCGAGGTAGTTGCGGATCAGGGAGCTCGAGCCGGCCTGCCCGCCGATCGCCTCCCGCTCGATCACCAGCGCCCGCATCCCCTCCGAGGAGGCATAGACGGCGGCGGCGAGGCCGGCCGGCCCGGCCCCGATCACGACGACGTCGAACTCGCGCTCATCACCGAGCTCGGTGCTGACCCCGAACGCGTCGGCCAGCTCGACGTTGGTCGGGTCGACGATGTATCGCCCGCCGCCCACCTTCGCGACCGGGACGGTCGGATCCTCATGCCCTGAGTCATTGAGCAGCGCCTGGCCTTCGGTCGACTCGGGCGGGTGGCAGGCGTAGGGGATTCCGTTGCGGCTGAGGAGGTCGCGCAGCTCGGCGGCGCGCGGCGAGCCGAGCTCGGCGACGATCTCGATCTCGCCCTGCAGCGGCGACTCGTGACGGGCCCACTCGAACAGGAACTCGGCGACGGTGCGGTGGAAGAGCTCGTCCGGGCAGCGCTGAGGCTTGAGGACGTAGTAGTCGATCCTGCCCAGCGTCATCGCGGTCGATATCGCCTTCGAGGTGTCGGCGTTCGCCCAGTCCCCCCAGCCGATCATCAATCCGCGCTTGACAGCGGGGTGCAGCTCGCGGGCGTGGGTCAGGACGTCGGCGCCCGGCGTCTTGCCGAGCCACTGGTCGGCGAGGACCAGCGCGACCGGCTCAGCTTCGGACTGGAGGCGCTCGAGGGCCGCCAGCGCCCCCTCCGCGGTGCTCTCCGTCAGGACCCTGTAGTCCTGGCCGTAGCGGCGGGTGAGCTCGATCTCGGTGCGGGCAAGCGCATCGGGGTCCCCATCGACAGCGAGCAGCACCGGATCTCCCATGGGAGGGATCGTATCGGCGGTCGCAGGCCCCGGCCGGCCTCACACGCGCTAGCGTCCGCTCCGATGACCGTCGTCAAGGACACGGGCGTGAGAGCCGTCCCGCCGCCGTTTGACTCCGAGCACGAGGAGTTGCGGGGGACGGTGAGGCGGTTCGTCTCGAAGGAGATCGCCCCCAATGTCGACGAGTGGGAGGCCGCCCGCGAATTCCCGCGTGAGCTCTACCGGCGCTGCGCCGAGCTCGGCTTCCTCGGCCTCAAGTTCCCCGAGAGCTACGGCGGCCAGGGCGGGACCCACCTCCACGACGCGATCTGGGTCGAGGAGCTCGCCCGCTCAGGTGGCTCGGGCGGGGTCGCGGCGGGGCTCAACGCCCACGCCTCGATCGCGATGCCGCCGATCTTCAACTTCGGCAGCGAGGAGCAGAAGCAGCGCTGGCTGGTGCCGGGGATCGCCGGCGAGAAGATCGGGGCGCTGGGGATCACCGAGCCCGGCGCCGGCTCCGACGTCGCCGGGATCTCGACCTTCGCCGAGCGGACCGACGGCGGCTATGTCGTCAACGGCGCCAAGACCTTCATCACCAACGGCGTCCGCGCCGACTTCCTCGTCTGCGCCTGCAAGACGACCCAGGACGGCGGTCACCACGGGATCTCGTTCCTCGTCCTCGAGAGCGAGATGCCCGGCTACGAGGTCTCGGCGAAGCTCGAGAAGCTCGGCTGGCACTCCTCCGATACCGGCGAGCTCTCCTTCACCGACGTCGAAGTCCCGGCCGAGAACCTGCTCGGCTCCGAGAACGAGGGCTTCAGGCTGATCATGTTCAACTTCGCCTGGGAGCGGCTGCTGATGGCGATCGGCGCGGTCGGAGCGATGCAGAGGCTGATAGAGACCACCGTCGCCTACGCGCTCGACCGCAGGGCGTTCGGCCGGCCGATCGGGAACTTCCAGGCGGTCCGCCACAAGGTCGCCGAGATGGCGACCCTGGCCGAGGCCGCCCGCGCGATTACCTACAACGCGCTGCGCCTCTTCCACGAGGGCCAGGACTGCATCAAGGAGGTGACGATGGCGAAGCTGATCACCCAGCGCGGCGTCCTCGACATCGCCGACGAGTGCCTCCAGATCCACGGCGGCTACGGCTACATGCGCGAGTACGGGATCGAGCGTGCGGTCCGCGACGCCCGCCTCGGCCCGATCGGCGGCGGAACCGACGAGATCATGAAGGAGATCCTGGGCAAACAGCTCGGGCTGTGACTTGACGCGCGGGGACGGGTCGGACCGCGCGGACTCTGGCACGTGTTATTGTTCACCAAATGGTTAACGATTCGTTCAAAGCGCTCTCGCATCCGATACGACGCGGGATCGTCGAACGTCTTGCCGTGGGCCCCGCGAGCGTCAGTGAAGTCACTGGCGATTTCGGGGTGTCCAAGCCCGCGATCTCCAAGCACCTGAAGGTCCTGGAGGAGGCGGGCGTCGTCACCCGGGTGATCGACGGCAGGACGCACCGGCTATCGCTCGAGCCGAAAGCGCTCGACGAGGCCGCCGAGTGGATGGATCGCCAGCGCGCCATCTGGGAGCGCATGTTCGATGTCGTCGATGAGTACCTGAAGGAGGAGCCGAGATGAAGATGCCGCCGATCGTGTCGCCACAGGAGTGGGACTCAGCGCGCGAGCAACTGCTGGTCAAGGAGAAGGAGGTCACCCGCGCCCGCGACGCTCTGGCCGCCGAACGCCGCAGGATGCCGAGGATGGCCGTGGAGAAGGATTACCTGTTCGAGGGCCCGGACGGGCCGGCGACGCTGCTCGACCTGTTCGAGGGACGTCGTCAGCTGATCGTCTACCGGTTCTTCTTCGAGCCCGGCGTGGCCGACTGGCCCGAGAGCGGCTGCACCGGCTGCTCGTTCATGGCCGACCAGGTCGCTCACCTCGCTCACCTGAACTCGCGGGACACCACCTTCGTGAACGTCTCACGCGCCCCGCAGACCGACATCGAGCGCTGGAAGGCGCGGATGGGCTGGGAGATCCCCTGGTACACGATCGCCGACGAATTCGACGCCGACTTCGGCGTCGACGAGTGGCATGGCACCAACGCCTTCTACCGCGACGATGACGGCCGGATCTTCCGCACCTATTTCATCGACAAGCGCGGCGACGAGGCGCTGGGCACCGCCTGGGCGTACCTCGACATCACTGCGCTCGGTCGCCAGGAGAAGTGGGAGGACTCGCCCGAGGGGTACCCGCAGACCGAGCCCTATCAGTGGTGGAACCTCCACGACGAATACGATTCGCAGCGCGGCTCGGGGAGCCCTCGGTCGTGATCGCCGACGACAATACGCTGCGGATCGAGCGCACGTTCCAAGCGCCCGCCGAGGCGGTGTTCGACGCGTGGACCAGCGAGGAGGTGCTGCGGCGCTGGTTCCATGCTGGGCACGACTGGGATACCCCCGAGGCACGGGTCGACCTGCGCGTAGGTGGCGCCCTGCGCGTGGTCATGCGCGAGCCAGAGGGGGACGCCCAGCACGGCGGGGGCGGTCACTACACCGAAGTCGACCGCCCGACCCGCCTGGCGTTCACGTGGACCTGGGACGACGAGGACAGGCAGACGCTGATCGAGATCGACTTCGAGGAAACCGCAGGCACCACCACGGCGCGCTTCACCCACAGCGGCCTCCGGGACGAGGACTCGGTCCGCGCACACGAGGACGGCTGGACGAAGTGCTTCGACAACCTCGAGCGCGCCCTGCAAGCGGTGCCTCCCGGACGATAGGGGCGACCGCGCCATGGTGCTCGCCCACATCGCCGGGCTCCCGATCGAGGAGACCGCGCTTAGCCTCGGACCGGTGATCGCCACCGGCTGCGGAATCGCAACGGTGAGGCTGCGCGAACGCCGTGCGGGGCGCCGGGCTCGCCGGGGGCGGGCGGCTCTCCGAGAATCACGGGTACCGCCGGCCAGACCTTCCAAGGGAAGTACCTGCGGCTGACGGTCAACGGTCCGAGGCCATTCCCGTACCAAGAGCCGCTACCGTTCTACCGTGGGCGTGGCAGGGTCAAGGGACAGGGATCAGCTGCAGGGCGGGTACGACGTCGTCATCTGCGGCGCCAGCTTCGGCGGGCTCGCGGTCGCGCGCGAGCTCACCGACTCGGGTGCGAAGGTGCTGATGCTCGATCGCTACGAGATCGGCGAGCGCGCGACCTCGGCCTGCGGGATCCCGACCGACTGGCTGCGGGCGCTCGACCTGATGGATGTCGAGCTGCAGCGCTTCGACGAGCTGGTCGTGCACACGCCCGGCAAGGTCACGGTCCTCGATCTGCCCTACACGTTCTCGACCTTCAACTACGACGAGTTGTGCGACGCGCTCTGGCAGGAGTGCGACGCGACCTTCGAGATCGCCGCCGTCGAGGGGCGGCGACCCGCCGAGAACGGGGCGATCACGATCGAAACCGACCGTGGCCCGGTCACCGCGCCGCTTGTCGTCGACGCGCTCGGCTGGCGGCGGATCCTTGCGACCGACGATGGCTTCCAGCCGACCGACGCGCCGCTGACGCGGGCCCTCGAGGTCCATCCCCAGGGCCGCAGCGACGCGCTCGAGGTCTGGGTCGATCGCCGCTACGCGCGGGCCGGGTACGGGTGGTGCTTCCCGGCCGGCGAGGAGCTCCGGATCGGGGCCTGCTCATACGAGGCCGCCAACAAGATCCGCGAGGGGACAGACCGCCTCTCGGCGGACCTCGGCGGCGACCAGGTCCGCTATCAGGGTAACTGGATCCCGCACCGGCTCCGCGAGCCGACCGAGGCCGGGGTCTTCTTCGTCGGCGACTCGGCAGGCCAGTGCCTGCCGCTGACCGCGGAGGGGATCCGGACCGCGCTCTACTACGGGATCGCCGCCGGCCGCGAGCTCCGCGCCGTCTTCGAGGGCAGGCGCAGCCGCCAGCAGGCCGAGGCCAACTACACCGAGCTCCACGATTCGCACCGGACCGGCTTCGGCATCCTTCTCTTTGTCCAGAAGCTGCTCCCCCACATTCCAGTCCGGCTGCTCGGCCCGGCGTTCCGCATCTACAAGACGCAGGCCCTGATCAACCTGACCTTCAAGGCCTACCTCGAGCTCGCGCCGCCTGGCTTCGCTGCCGAATCGGCGGTTGCACGCCCACGCAAGGACTCGGACGACACCGCGGAGCTCAGCGCTACCCAGGCCGCCTAAGCTAGGCGGACATGCTGTCCTGGCTCGGCAGGCTGATGATCTCGCGGAACATGGCGAAGGCCCGCGAGGGTGACATCGAGCCGAGCCTGCGGATGGACGCCGACGACGTTCGGTTCAGGTTTCCCGGCAACAGCTCCTGGGCGACCGAGCTCGAGGGGAAGGACGAGCTGAGGAAGTGGCTCGAGCGGTTCGCCGACGCCGGCCTGCAGATCTATCCCGACGAGGTAATCCTCCAGGGGTTCCCCTGGCGGCAGACGATCTGCGTCCGCGGCACCGACCATCTCGATGCTCCCGACGGCAGGCGCGTCTACGAGAACCGTTATGTGATCTGGGGCCGTATCTCGTGGGGCAAGCTGCGCGAGTACGAGGTCTACGAGGACACGCAGGCGACCGAGTCGCTTGACGCCTACCTGGCGGAAATCGGGAAGCTGCCGCGATGATCCACATGCTCCGACATGGCGACGCCGAGCACGGCGACGGAGAGGACGCCGCGCGGCGGCTGACCGAGAAGGGCGAGCGCCAGTCCGTTGTCGCCGGCCTGGCGATGGCGGCCCTCGGAATCGAATTGGACGCATGCCTGACGAGCCCGAAGGTAAGGGCCGCGGAGACCGCACGCCTCGTCTGCGAGCCGCTCTCGGTGGGGCCCGAAGTCGAGGACAGCCTCGCCGGCAGCGGCTACGACGCGCTCGATCTCGCCACCGGCCGCGGCAACGTCCTCCTCGTCGGCCACAACCCCGATTTCAAGACCGAGGTCGGCCGCCTGACCGGCGCCAACGTGAAATTCCGCAAGGGCGGCCTCGCGATCATCGACGGCAGCACGCTGCTGGCGCTGCTGCGGCCCGAGGACCTGGCGGCGATTGCCGCCCCGAGATGAGGCTCTGCCGCTTCCTGGCCGATGGCGAGGCCCGCCTCGGGCTGATCGAGGAAGGACGCCTGATCGACCTCACGGCCTCGGCGCCCGAGCTGCCGACCGAACCGGCCGCCGCGATCGACGCGGTCGGCGCCGATCGGCTCGGCGAGCTCGCCGAACTGGCCGTCGAGCCCAGCCCGGGCGAACCGCTCGAGGCGATTCGCCTCCTCAGCCCGGCCCGGCCCCGCAAGTACCTCGCGATCGCCCTCAACTACGCCGACCACATCGCCGAGACGGGGATGGACGCGCCGCAGGTGCCGACCTTCTTCAACAAGCAGCCGACCTGCGTCGTCGGCCCGGAAGCCGATGTGCACATGCCCACGGTCTCGGACAAGCTCGACTACGAGGGGGAGCTGGCGATCGTCATCGGGAAGCGCTGCCGTCACGTCGCCGCCGAGCAGGCCGCCGATGTGATCGCCGGCTACACGATCGCCAACGACGTCTCGGTCCGCGACTGGCAGATGCGGGCGCCGACGATGACGATCGGCAAGTCGTTCGACACCCACGGCCCGCTCGGGCCCTGGCTCGTCACCGGCGATGAGATCGGCGACCCGCAGCAGCTCGGGATCCGGACCTTCGTCAACGAGGAGAAGCGCCAGGACGGCAACACCGCCGAGATGGTCTTCGACTGCTTCGAACAGGTCTCGCACCTCTCCGAAGCCTTCACCCTGGAGCCGGGCGACGTGATCGCAACCGGCACCCCGGCCGGGATCGGGGCCTCGGTCCAGCCCTTCCCCGAGGGCCTGCTCAAGGTCGGCGACGTCGTCAGGATCGCGATCGACGGGATCGGCGAGCTCCGCAACGAGGTCGTCGCCGAGCCGCAGGGCTTCATCGTTCGCGACGACCCGCCCGCCTGAGCCGTGGACCAGCTCCGCCACCGCGCCCACGTCAATCTCGTCGACAGCTCCCGGCAGCTCTTCGAGCTCGACTCCGGGGTGAAGATCGAGTCCGGCGACGGCTGGCTGCTCGGCGCCGGGACCTCCTCCAACCCGGCGATCGCCAACGCGGCGTTCCGAGCCGACGATGGGCTCGACCCGGCCGAGCTGCTGCGCCGCGCGCGCGAGTTCTTCGGCGACCTCGGCCGCGGCTTCAGCCTCTGGACGCGCGGTGACGCCGAGGAAGACCGCGACCTGGTCGAGACGGCCGTCGAGCAGGGCCTCGACCCCTTCTTCGAGATGCCGGAGATGGTCCTCGACAGACGCCCTGAGGAGGCGGCGCTGCCCGACGGCGTCGATATTCGCCGCCTCGAGAACGGCGCCGAGGCCGAGGACTACTGGCGCGTCGCGAAGGAGGCCTACGCGAGCATCGGCTTCCCGCCCGAGGTCTTCGAGCACTACGACGACTACGCCGGGCTCGTGGCCGAGAACGCGGTCGCGCTGCTCGCCTATGACAGATCCGAGCCGCTCGCGATCGCGATGACGATCGTCACCGACGACGTCGCCGGGATCTACTGGGTGGGGACGACCGAAGCCGCTCGCAGCAGGGGACTGGGCCGGGCGCTGACGACGGCCGCGGTCGACGCCGGCTTCGACCTCGGTGCCGATCTCGTCTCGCTGCAGGCCTCGCCGATGGGCGAGCCGATCTACCGCGCGATGGGCTTCGAAAAGATCTACGACTACCGGCTGCTGATGGCGGCGGCGCCGGAGGGTCCGGCCCGATGAGGCAGCGGGTCAGCCTGGTCACGCTCGGCGTCGCCGACCTCGCCCGGGCGAGGGCTTTCTACGAAGCGCTCGGATGGGAGACGGGCGCGGCGGCCGAGGACGATGTCGTCTTCTTCCAGGCCGGAGACATGGTGCTGGCGCTCTGGGACCGGGCCAGCCTGACGGATGACAGCTGCGTCGAGGATGGCGGCGGCTGGGGCGGCATCACGCTGGCGCTGAACCTCGGCTCGCCGGAGGAGGTCGATGCGGCGATCGAGGATGCCCGAGGGGCCGGGGCGCGGATCGGGCGCGAGCCGGCGGCGACCTTCTGGGGCGGCTACAGCGGAGTCTTCATCGACCCCGACGGCCACCCCTGGGAGGTCGCCCACAACCCACACTGGACGCTGACCGAGGACGGCGGCGTAAGGCTGTCCTGAGGTCCGTCCTCAAGGGCCAAGGCGGAACGGCGGGTAGGTGTCGGTGACGAGGGTGAGGGCGTAGCCGATGACGCGGTTGTGCCAGCGATAGACGCCCTCGAGGAAGTTGAACGCGCCGCGCGGGAAGCGACCGGTGAAGAGAATCGCGAACCAGGCGAAGATGACGACGAAGAACGCCCCGATGTAGAGGAAGAACAGGACGATGTAGTGGGGGATCGCCAGCAGCCACTTGACCAGCGGCATGCCGCGTTGGAGCTCGGTCTCCGCATCCGGATAGGGGAAGTCGAGGTGGACCGCCTGCTGTTCGTCTGTCGAGGGATAGGTGTCGTCCATCAGTGTGAGGTAGACGCCGACCCGGTTTCCGAACCGCATCAGTTCGAGGTTCCAGTCGAACCACCAGCGCGGGTATTTCTTGCGGAAGAGGATCATCAGGACCACCGGGATCGTGAGAAGGCCGACGCCCGCCCCTGTCCAGGTGGCCTCGGAACCAGAGCTCGAATAGCTACTGCCGCCGCTGAGCAGGCTGATGATGATCGCGATCGGGATCACGGTGAAGACCCGGAAGAAGGTGGTGAGGCGGTTCAGCTTCCGGTCCGGGTAATCGACGGAGAAGGTGACGGGGTAGTCCGACGGCTCCATGTTGGCCTCCTTGGTTCCCACGTGGGCTGGACGGGCCGCATGGTCGCGCACGAATCGGCGGCAATTGGGGGTGCAGCAACTGACTGGCCGGTCAACCAGGGTTGCGTCGTTCCATGTAGCCTCCCCGGCCGACTCACGATCCAGTAAGGAGAGCGCAGAAACGATGGGACTTCTAGATGGAAAAGCGGCGATCGTCACCGGGTCCGCCCGGGGAATCGGCCGCGCGACCGCGGAGCTGTTCGCGGCCGAGGGCGCGAAGGTTCTGATCAACGACCTCGACGCCGACATCGCCGAGCAGGCCTCGACCGAGATCGACGGTGAGACCGCCGTCCATGCAGGCGACCTGACCAAGCCCGACGCCGCCGACCAGCTGGTCGCCGCCGGAGTCGAGGCCTTCGGCGCGGTCGACATCGTCGTCAACAACGCCGGCTACACCTGGGACGGCGTCGTCCACCGGATGACCGACGAGCAGTTCCAGGCGATGCTCGACATTCACACGATCGTTCCCTTCCGGATCACCCGGGCCCTGGCCCCGCACTGGCGCGAGGCTGCCAAAGCCGAGCGCGGCGAGGGCAAGGAGGTCTTCCGCAAGATCGTCAACGTCTCCTCGATCTCGGGGACGATGGGCAACGCCGGCCAGGCCAACTACTCGGCCGCGAAGGCGGGCGTCGTCGGGCTGACCAAAACGCTGGCCAAGGAGTGGGGGCAGTTCAAGGTCAACGTCAACGCCGTCGCCTTCGGCTTCGTCGAGACCCGCCTCACCGCGGCGAAGGAGGCCGGGGGCCAGATGACCTCCCCGTCCGGGGAGAAAATCGAGCTCGGGATTCCCGAGCAGATGCGCTCGATGGCCTCGGCGATCATCCCGCTGGGACGACCGGCGCAGCCCGAGGAGGCGGCGGGCCCCGTCCTCTTCCTATGCTCGGGGCACGCGAACTACGTGCACGGCCAGATCCTCAACGTGACCGGCGGGCAGTTCGGGGGGATGTACACCTGAGCCAGTCGGCGACAGAGGGCAGGTCGCACGCGTATCTCGATATCGCGGATCGCACCTGGCCTATCCTCCGTCGCCTGACAGGCGTCCACACCCTGCTCTACCGCGTCAGCGGCGGGCGCCTCGGCCTCAATGTGCCGGGCGGGCCGGGGCGGATGCTGCTGCTCGACCACGTCGGCGCCAGGAGCGGCACCAGGCGCACCTGCCCCCTGCTCTACCTCGAGGACGGCGAGAACGTGGTGGTGATCGCCTCCAAAGGCGGCTATCCCAAGCATCCCGCCTGGTACCACAACCTGATGGCCAACCCCGACACCACGGTCCAGGTCCGCAGCGAGCGCCGGGCGGTCCACGCCCGGCTCGCCGACGCCGAGGAGCGCGAGCGACTCTGGCCCGAGGCCGTGAAGGTCTGGAGCGGATACGACGACTACCAGGAACGCAGCAAAGGGCGGGAAATCCCGATGGTCATCCTCGAGCCGAGGGACTAGCGCTCCTCCGCCGGCGGCTCGCCGCCCTCGCCGACGATCGCCTCGGGCGGCCACGGCCCGGCCCAGTTGTCGCGGGCGCCGTCGATCGTGATCGTCGTACCGGAGATGAAGTCGCCGGCGGGCGAGGCCAGGTAGGCGACTAGCCAGGCGAGCTCCTCGGATCGCCCGGCACGGCCGATCGGTATCGAGCGCTCGAGGTTGTCGACGACCACCTTCGGATACTTGGTCAGGAGGGTCTCGGTCGCGAACTGGCCGGCGGCGAGGGCACAGGTCGTGATCCCGAACCGCGCCCACTCGATCGCCAGGGTGCGCATCATGTTCTCGACCGCGGCGCGGGCGGCGCCGGAGTGGACCATGCCCGGCATCCCATGGTGCGGCGAGAGGGTGACGCTCAGCACCTTGCCACTGCCCTGCGGGATGAAGGCCTTGGTCGCAGCCGCGTGGGTCATCAGCCAGGTGCCCTGGACATTCAGCTCGGTGACGGTGCGAAAGCCCTTCGGGCTGATCGCCTCGGCCGGGCTCAGGAACTGGCCACCGGCATTGTTGACGAGGACGTCGAGCTTCCCGTGGCGCGCCAGAAGGCCACCGATCAGGTGCTCCACCGCCTCCTCGTCGCGGATGTCCATCGCCTCATGCTCGAAGCTCCCAGGCAGGCCGTCGGCGAGCTCGCCGGTCTCGGCCAGCGGCTCGGCGCGGCGGCCGCACCCGACCACATCCGCCCCGAGCCGGGCCAGCTCAAGCGCAGTCTCGCGGCCGAGGCCGGAGCCGGAGCCGGACACGAGACAGACCTGGCCCTCCAGAAGCCCGTCCCTGAATATGCGCGAATGAGCGCTCTCAGCCATCGATCCCCAGCCTATAGGCGGGATACCTGGGGGTAATGTCCGCCTCGATGAAGGTCCAGGTGGAGGCAAAACCGCTCCACGAGCCGCTTTCCGGAGGCACGCCCGGAGCGACGGTCTCGGTCGAGCCGATCATCACCGGAACCGTCGAGCAGCCCCGGCGCTGGATCGAGGGTCCCGACGGCCGGCTGATGGGGCCGCGCCTGCTGTGGGCGATGCTCAGCGGCAAGGACGCGCTCACCCTGCCCTGTCCGGTCTTCCTGATCCGCCACCCGAGCGCCGGCGCGATCCTCGTCGACACCGGCCTCCACCCCTCGATCGCGACCGACGGCGAAGAGAACTTCGGCCGCGCCCTCACCCGTTTCCTCAAACCCTCCGTCGAGGCCGACGGCGACGCACCCGCACAGCTCCGCAAGCGCGGGCTCGAGCCGGGTGAGGTCCCGATCGTCGTCATGACCCACCTCCACGCCGACCACGCGTCGGCGATCTCGGAGTTCCCGAACTCCACCTTCATCCTCAGCGAGGTCGAGTGGGACGAGGCGACCGAGGGGGGACGGCCGACGTTGAACAGCTACCGGCGGCTCCACTACGACTTCGCGTTCGACTATCGCACGGTCGATTTCGACCGTGGGGGGATCGACTCATACGCGACCTTCGGCCGCGCCTTCGACCTCTTCGGCGACGGCTCGGTCCGGCTCGCCTTCACCCCCGGCCACTCCGCCGGCCACATGTCGGTGATCGCCCGGCTCAGGGACCGCGACTTCGTGATCGGCGGTGACGCCGCATACACCCAGGCACAGCTCGAGGGTTCCGGGTCGCTGTCGCCTCGCCCCTTCGACGCCCACAACCGGCGCCGCTCGCTGCAGGAGCTGAGGCTGTTCCGCCGCGAGTTCCCGGCGGCGATCGTCACCCCGGGCCACGACCCCGGCTTTTACGAGAAGCTCGGCAGCCGTTACGAGTAGTTGGGGTCGCCCGGCTCGGGGGTGACACCCTCGCGCAGGGCGCGGATCACTTCGCCGCGTCCCACCTCTTCGAGCCGGGTGTACATCCCGCGGACCTGGTCGAAGATCTCGGACGCGACCTCGAGCTGGCGCTCGCGTGGCGCCGACTTCTCGACCGGGAAGGAGATCGGCTCTCCGAACTGGACCGTCACCTTCGGGAACCGGAAGCGCTTCCAGCGGCGGACCCTCTCCGAGCCGTGGATCGCGACCGGGACGACCGGCGCGCCTGATTCGAGCGCCAGCCGGCCGACGCCGGATTTCGGCTCACCGAGCTCGCCGCTGCGTGAGCGGCCGCCCTCCGCATAGATCAACAGCATCCCGCCCTGATCGAGGACGGTGAAGGCAGTCTTGAAAGCCTCCTCGTCCTTGTGGCCGCGACGGATCGGGATCACGCCGCCGTGCTTGTAGAGGTAGGTCAGCACCGGCGGGCCGAAGAGCTGCGATTTCGCCATGAAGCGAATCTGGCGGCGCAGGTAGAGGCCGGTGAAGAAGTGGTCCATCTGGCTGAAGTGGTTCGGGGCGAGGATCAGCGGCCCCGACCTCGGCACGTTCTTGACACCGATCGCGCGGGTGCGGTAGGGCAGCAGGGCCGGCAGCGTCACGATGCCGCGGACCAGCGGGTAGGTCCACCCGACCCCCTTGCGGGCCGCGGCGTGAAACTGGTCGAAATACGACGCCGGGCGTTCGTCCTTGTAGACCTGTGGCTTGATCTCGTCGGGCATGATCGGACGGCCTTAGACCGGCCGTCGCCCTGCCTACCCCCTGCCGTCGCCGTGGTTACGCGGTCGGCTCGGGTGCATCCCAGCCCCGCGATCGCCCGACCGCGCGGCGCCATTCGGCGAGCAGCGAGCGGCGCTCCTCCTCGTCCATGCCCGGCTCGTAGCGGGCGCCCTCGCGCCAGGTCGTGCGGACGTCCTCCTCGGTCCAGTGCCCGGTCGCGATCCCGGCCAGGTAGGCGGCGCCGAGAGCGGTCGTCTCGATGATCTCTGGGACGACCACCGGAGCGCCGAGGACATCGGCCTGAAACTGCATCAGCCAGTGGTTGGCGACGGCGCCGCCGTCGGCTTTCAGCGACGTGAGCCGCGCTCCGGCTGCGGCCTCCTGGGCCTGGACGGCGTCGACGGCCTGGTAGGCGATCGCCTCGAGCGCCGCCCGCGCGAGGTGGGCCCTGCCGCTACCCCGGGTGAGGCCGACGATCGTGCCGCGGGCATAGGGGTCCCAGTAGGGGGACCCGAGGCCCGTCAGCGCCGGCACGAAGTAGACGCCGTCGTTGCCCTCGAGCGAGCCCGCGAGCCCCTCGGTCTCGGCCGCGACCTCGATGATCCCGAGCCCGTCGCGCAGCCACTGGACCGCAGCGCCGGTGACGAAGATCGAGGCCTCGAGGGCGTAGGCGCCGGAGTCGTCGGTGTCGCAGGCGACGGTGGTGAGCAGGCCATCGACCGGGTCGGCGGCCTCGGCCCCGGTATGGAGGAGGACGAAACTGCCGGTCCCGTAGGTGTTCTTCGCGGTCCCGGCGGAATGACAGGCCTGGCCGAACAGGGCCGCCTGCTGATCGCCGGCGATGCCCGCGACCGGGACCTCACCACCGAACTCGGCGGTCGTGCCGAACACCTGCGCCGAGGGCAGCGGCTCCGGCAACCGCTCCGGGTCGATGCCGAGCATCGTGCAGAGCTCCTCGTCCCAGGCGTGGCGATGGATGTCGAACAGCATCGTTCGCGAGGCATTGGTGCGGTCGGTGGCGTGGCGCCCGGTCAGTTTGAACAGGAGCCAGGAGTCGATCGTGCCGAACACGGCGCGTTCAGCCCCCTCGACGTTGCGCAGCAGCCACTCGATCTTCGTCCCGGAGAAGTAGGGGTCCAGGACCAGGCCGGTCCGCTCGCGGACGAGGGCCTCGAGGCCCTCGTCGCGGAGCTCGGCGCAGCGCTCCGCGGTGCGGCGGTCCTGCCAGACGAGTGCGCGGTGAACCGGCTCGCCGGTGTCCGGGTCCCAGGCCACGACGGTCTCGCGCTGGTTCGTGATCCCGATCCCGTCGAGTTCGGCGCCGGCGATCTCGGCGTCGGCGATCGCCTCCCCCGCCACCCGTCGGGTCGTCTCCCAGATCTCGGTCGCGTCGTGCTCAACCCAACCCGGGCGCGGGAAGTGCTGCTCGAACTCCGAGTACGCCCGGCCGGCGATCCGAGCCTCGCGGTCGAACACCAGGCAGGTGGTGCCCGTCGTGCCCTGATCGATCGCGAGGATCACCGCAAAGGCAGGCTATCCGGCGTCGGTCTGGGCCCCGCGGGCGATCGTCAGCAGCGCCTCGGCGAGACCGGAGACGTCTTCTTCGCCGGTCCCGAGACGGCGCAGTGCCAACCCGTACATCAGGGCCACGATCGAGCGGGCGTGGCGCGCTGCGTCGGGTACTCGGAGCGCGGCGAGGGCCGCCTCCGCGACTTCCTCGTAGGCGACGAAACAGCGCCGTGACGCGTCGCGGAGCTCGGGGTCCCGGGCGGCGCGGAGGTGCAGCTCGATCTCGGCCAGCTGCCGGATCCTGCTATCGGACTCGCGGGCGACCCTCTCGACCTCGATCGCGACCTGCTCGATGCCGGGGCGCGCCCCGCGCAGCTCCGCGGCGATCCCCTCGAGGCGGACGACTTCCTCGCCGACCAGCAGCATCAGGCACTCGCGCACGAGGTCCAGCTGACTGTCGAAGTGGTAGGTGAGCGACCCCAGCGAGACGTCGGCGGCTTCGGCGACGCGCCGGTTGGTGACGGCACCGATACCCTCGTGCCCGATCAGATCGAGGGTCGTGCGGAGGATGCGCTCGCGGGTGTCGGCGACGATCGCAGTGGCCATACGGCGCCCAGACTACCCCGTTTTCACTTATTGTTCGTTCGAACGAACCGTTCACGGGGAGAAGGAGGACCGATGCCGACCGAGACCAGCGCCGACACCCAGAGCACCGCGTCCCTCGGGCTCCTAGAACAGGTCGGAATGCTGGCCGCCGGAGGCGTCTCCTCGAGGGAGCTGGTCGACGACGCTCTGCGCCGCACCGAGGCCGCCCAGGCAGACCTCAACGCGTTCCGGGTGATTCGCGCCGAGGAGGCACTGGCGGAGGCGGAGGCCGCGGACGGCCGGATCGCCCGGGGCGAGGGCGCGCCGCTGCTGGGGGTGCCGGTCGCGATCAAGGAAGATGTCGACCTCGCCGGGTACCCGACCCTGTTCGGTTGCGGCGGCTCCCGCCGACCGGCGGATCGAGACGCCGAGGTGGTGAGGCGGCTGCGTGAGGCGGGCGCGATCGTGATCGGCAAGACGCACGCGCCGGAGGTCGGCCAGTGGCCGTTCACCGAGGGGCCTTCCTTCGGCGCGACCCGCAACCCCTGGAGCACCGCCCACACTCCTGGCGGCTCGAGCGGAGGCGCGGCGGCGGCGGTCGCAGCCGGCCTCGTCGCCGCGGCGATCGGGTCCGACGGGGCCGGCTCGATCAGGATCCCGGCCGCATGGACCGGACTGGTCGGCCTCAAGCCCCAGCGCGGCCGGATCTCGACCTGGCCCGAAGCCGAGTCCTTCCACGGGCTGACCTGCTTCGGGCCTCTGACCCGCAGCGTCGCCGACGCCGCGCTCCTGCTCGACGCGGTGCACGGCAACATCGATGCCGACCTTCACAAGCCCGCGGCGCCGGCGGAGCCATTCGCCGAGGCGGCCGCCCGCGAGCCGCGGCAGATGCGGATCGCGATCTCGTTCGCGACTCCTTTCGGAGTTCCGAGCGACGTCGACCCCGAGCACCGCGCGGCGATCGAGGCCTTTGCGGGGCGCCTCGCCGAGATGGGCCACGACGTCGCTCCGGCCGACCCCGACTATGGCCTGGTCGGGCCGGCGATCATCCCCCGCGGGATGGCCGGCGTCGACGCCTGGCTGAACGAGAACATCGCCGACCGCGCGAACCTCGAGCCCAGGACGAGGACCCATGCCCGCGTCGGCCGGCTTCTCTCGGGCTTGCCGCTGCGGGCGTCGCGCGCGGCGGAGTCGTCTCTGCGCCGCCGCCTCGGCCGGATCTTCGACCGCTTCGACCTCGTCCTCACCCCGACCACGGCAAAGCCCCCGGTCAGGGTCTACAAGCACGACGGTCGCGGCTACTGGGCGACCAGCACCGCTTCGAGCGCGGCCTGCCCCTACGGGTTCGCCTGGAACGTCGTCGGCTGGCCCGGAATCAGCATCCCCGCCGGGATGACCGAGGCGGGTCTGCCGATCGGAGCTCAGCTGCTCGGGCCCGAAGGCGGGGAGGCGGCACTGCTGGAACTCGCGGGCTCGGTCGAGCGCGCGGTGGAGGGCTTCGAGCGGGCGCCCTACCCTCGCCGCGATGCGTAGGCGCGGGCAAAGTCGCGTAGCTGCCTCGCCCGGTGGGCGAATCCGGCGGGGTTGCGACCGGTCGCCCGGTGGGAGAGGTCGAGCTCGTACTCGCGCAGGGTGTGGCCGGCGCGCACGGCATCGATAGTCATTCCGACCTCCATCCCGTAGCCCGCCGCGAACGGCAGCGTCGCCCGCAGGACCTCGACCCCCATCGCCCGCTGCCCCGAGATCGGGGCCGTCGTCTCGAGGCCGCAGCAGCGGCGGATCGCCCAGCGGGCGAACCCGAGAGCGACGCCGAGGCCGCCGCCGACCCGGCGCCTGAAAGCCGCGACGGCGAGGTCGCACTCCCCCCGCCGGACCGCGTCGACCAGGGGCGACAGCTGCGCGGCCGAGGACCCGAGATCGCCGTCGCAGAGCAGGAACAGATCGGGGGGTGCCGCCGAGAGCGCCGCCTCGGCGGCGGCGGTGACGTTCGCCCCCTTGCCGTGGGGCAGACCGCGGCTGACGACCTGGGCCCCGGCCGCGAGCGCGACACCCTGGGTGTCGTCGGTCGAGGCGTCGTCGGCGACCCAGATAGCCGCATCGGGAAACGCTCCGCGGAGGGCGGCGACGGTGTCGCCGACCCGGTCGGCCTCGTTGCGCGCGGCGACGAGGACCGCGAGAGAGTCAGACACGGCGGATATTGTCTCGCTCCATGGCGGATATCGAGGCACACATCACCGGCAACGTATGGAAAATCGAGGTCGCGGTCGGCGACACCGTCGAGGACGGGGACACCGTCGTCATCCTCGAGTCGATGAAGATGGAGATCCCGGTCGAGGCTGAGGACGACGGGACCGTCAAGGAGATTCGCTGCGAGGAGGGCCAGTCGGTCAGCGAAGGCGACGTCCTCGTAGTTCTCGAGTGAGCGCGGAGCGAGCAAGCGTGCATACCTGGCTCTTCGCGCCGCGAGCGAAGCGCGAAAGGTAGTAGTGGCCTCCGAGGAGCTCGCCGGCGGCAAGCTGATCCTCGACTCCCCCGCCGAGGCGGTCGTCAGGATCACGATCTCCAACCCCGAGCGTCGCAACGCCCTCGACCACGAGATCCTCGACACCCTGGCCGAGACCCTGCCGCGGCTCGACTCCGGGATCGAGAACCGCTCTGTGCTGATCACCGGCGCGCCGCCCGTCTTCTCCGCCGGGTACGACATCGGGTCGATACCCGAACAGACCTTCGAGCGCGACGCCGAGTTGCTCGTCGCCCATCCGTTCCACGCGGCGATGGAGGCGTTGGCGGCGCACCCCTGGCCGATCGTGGCGATGATCAACGGGCACTGCCTCGGCGGCGGCCTCGAGCTGGCGATCACCTGCGACATGCGAATCTGCGCGGCGGGGGCGAAGCTCGGGATGCCCCCCGCCAAGCTCGGCCTGATCTACGGCCACACCGGGCTGCGCAAGTTCCTCGACACGATCGGCCTGGCGAGGACCAAGGAGCTGTTCCTGACCGGGCGCAACGTCGTCGCGGCCCGGGCCGAGCAGATCGGGCTCGTCCACGAGGTCTTCCCCGACGAGGATCTCGAGGGCGCCGGGGTTGAGCTGGCGGCGGCGATCGCCGCCAACGCGCCGCTCTCGATGCGCGGCAACAAACAGGCGATCGAGGTCCTGAATGCCAACCCCGCTCTCAGCGAGCGCCAGGAGGCCGACCTGGTTGCGCTTCGCGAGTCCTGCTTCCGCTCGGACGACTTCCGCGAGGGGATCCAGGCATTTGCCGAGAAGCGGCGGCCGCGCTGGAGTGGAAAGTGAGCGCGGCAGACCGAAAGGCGCTGGCCGCAACCGGGCCGGAGATGGCGGCGCTGATCGAGCGGGTCGGCGAGATCGACCTCGAGACCCGGCTGCGGCGGCGAAGCGAGGAGCGGCCACCCGACGCCTACGGAGCGCTGCTGCGGGCAATCGTCGGCCAACAGCTCTCGACCAAAGCGGCGCGGACGATCTACGGTCGGGTCGTCGACCTGTTCGGGGGCAGCACCCCCTCGCCGGAGGAGCTGCTCGAGGGGAGCGAAGAGGACCTGCGGGCCGCGGGCCTCTCCGGGCGCAAGGTCGAGTACATCCGCGACCTCGCCGCGCACGTGATCTCCGGCGAGCTCGAGCTCGACCGCCTCGACGAACTCGGCGATGAGGAGGTGATCGCGGAGATCGTCGCGGTCCGCGGCCTCGGCCAGTGGACGGCAGAGATGTTCCTCCTGTTCCACCTCGAACGGCCCGATGTCCTCTCCGGCGGCGACCTCGGGATCCGCAAGGCGGTCCAGATCGAGTACGGGCTCGAGGAGATGCCTGCGCCGACCGAGGTGATCGAGATCGGCGAGGCCTGGCGCCCCCACCGCAGCCTCGCCTCGCTCTACCTCTGGGAGTCGCTCGCGGCGGTCCCCAACGAGTAGATGATCGTTTGTTCGTAAGTTCGTTCGTCAGTTCTCAGCCCGAGCTTGCATCTGCGCCCGAATAGTGAGGGTGAACGCAATCTCGCGGTTGAATCTAGCTGGCGAGACGGTGACGGAGGCGCAGCACGCGGCCGGCGGACTCAACGAACGCGGCGCGGGAGAGCGCGCCGGAGAAGAGGCTGCGGGCCAGGGCACGGTGGCCGAGGCGGGCGGCTTCGGGGTCGGGATAGAGAAGGAGATCCGCGCCCGCCCGGGCGGCGGCGAGGCCGGCCTTGGCGGGGTCGCCGAAGGCCTGCGCGGCGACGGTCCCGAGGGCGTCGGTGATCGTGACGCCGTCGAAGCCGAGGCGGCCACGCAACTCGTCGGTCGCGACCGCGCGGGTAAAGGCGGCCGGACGGTCAGAGTAGGCGGGGTAGATCGCCGTGCTCAGCATCACCATCTCGCCGCCGGCCGCGACGAAGCGACGGTATGGAGCCTCATCGACGCTGCGCAGGGTCGCCTTCGAGAGCCCGATCCTCTGGACGGCTGAATCGGTGTTGACGGGAGCCGCGCCGACGCCCGGAAAGTTCTTCGCCGTTGCGGCGACTCCCCCACCCTGCAGCCCTTCGGCGAAAGGCACCGCGGTGCCGGCCACGCCGGCGGCGGTCGAGCCGAAGCCGCGGAAGGTGTCGGCGATATCCCCGCCGGGACGGGCAACGTCCAGCACCGGTGCGAGATCGACATTGACCCCGATGTTCCGCAGGTTGAGCGCGGTGCGCCGACCCTGCCGGCGGCTGTAGGCGGCACCCCGCTCACCCATCACCCGCGCCGAGACGCTCGGGGCACCATCGATCCTCTTCACCAACCCGCCCTCCTGGTCGATCATCACCAGCAGCGGATCGCGCGACCCTGGTGGGCGGGGAATGGCCTCGATCTTTCGGATCAGGTCCCGGCCGGCGTCGCGGCTGGGGAGATTGCCGGTATACGCGTAGAGGATCACCCCCGCGACCTCGCCCTCGCGGATCATCCGCCGGACCAGGACCGGTGGGCTGGTTCCGGTGAAGCCGATGATCACCCGCTGCCCCGCCAGCTGGGAGTCGGTCAGCCGCGGGGGAACGGTCGAGGAAACGTTGGGAGCGGTTTCGCTTCCGTCGCCAAGCGCGACGCCGAAGGCGAAGGCCGCGATCGCGAGCCCGCAGGCGATCGCTATAGCGGCCCGCCGCCGTCTGATCTTCACAAAGTCCACGTCCGGCCCGGAGCCTAGCCTGCGGCCGAATGGGACCCCTGATCTCGTTCGATGAGGCCCTCGACCTCGGGCAGCGGACCGACCACGACGAGATCGGAGCGATCGTCGAGCGCGCCTGGGAGGTCCGGCAGGAGAACTTCGGCGACTCGACCGACATGTGCTCGCTCGTCAACGCCAAGTCCGGCGGCTGCGCGGAGGATTGTGGCTTCTGCGCCCAGTCCCGCCACGCCGAGGCGGACACGCCGATGCACGCGATGATGGAGCCCGAGCAGATCCTCGAGCACGCGAAGGCGGCCGAGGCGGCGGGCGCGCACCGCTTCTGCATGGTGACCCAGGGCCAGGGCCTCTCCAAACGCGACTTCGAGAACATCCTCGAGGGCGCGAAGCTCGTCTCCGAGCAGACAAACCTCAAGCGCTGCGCATCGATCGGCCACATGTCGGCGGAACGGGCGACGCGGCTGCGCGAGGCCGGGATCCAGCGCGTCCACCACAATGTCGAGTCCTCGCGCTCCCACTACCCCGAGGTGTCGACGACGGTCCGCTACGAGGGCAGGCTGCGGACGATCCAGGCGGTCAAGGAGGCCGGCCTGGAGACCTGCGTCGGCGGCATCCTCAACCTCGGCGAGACGCCCCGCCAGCGGGTCGAGATGGCCTTCGAGCTCTCCGAGCTGAACCCGACCTCGGTCCCGATCAATCTGCTCAACCCGCGCGAGGGAACCAAGTTCGGCGACCGGCCCCTGATGGACGCCTGGGAGGTGGTCAAGTGGGTGGCGATCTTCCGCCTGATCATCCCCGGCGCGCTGTTCCGGCTCTGCGGCGGCCGGGTCGAGAACCTCGGCGATCTGCAGCCGCTCGCCGTCAGGGCCGGGCTCAACGGGGTGATGATGGGCAACTTCCTGACCACCCTCGGCGCCGAGCCCGAGGAGGACCGGGCGATGTTCGAGGACCTCGGGCTGAACGTCGCGCGCCAGCCCGACAACGGCTCCAACCCACGGCCCGACAACCGCTCGGGTTGGCTCGACGGCGAGACGCCGGCGACGCCGATCGACGAGCTGATCGACCACCAGGACGAAGCCGACTTCTGGGACCCCTCGACCCAGCTACGGGTGATCAAGAAGGCGAAGAGGCCTCCTCCTTACCCGAAGCAATCGGCGGCATGACCGAGATCGGCGAGCGCTTGGACGAGCTCCGTGAGTCGGGGCTCCACCGTCGGCTGCGGATGGTCGAAGGCCCGCAGGGCCCCGAGGTGTTGCTCGACGGCCGCCCGGTCCTCCTGCTCTGCTCGAACAACTACCTCGGCCTCGCCGGCCACCCGCGGGTGCGAGAAGCCGCGGCCGAGGCGGCGATCCGGTGGGGCGCAGGCGCGGGGGCCTCGCGACTGATCTCGGGCGGCATGGGGCCGCACCGGGCCCTCGAGGAGCGGCTGACGGCGTTCAAGGGCTACGAGGCGGCGCTGCTGTTCGGCTCCGGCTATCTCGCCAACAGCGGCGTGATCGCGGCGCTCGCACGCCAGGGGGAGGTCGTCTTCAGCGACCGGCTCAACCACGCGAGCATCATCGACGGCTGCAGGCTGGCCCGGGCCGAGACCTTCGTCTACCGGCACGGCGACCTCGAGCACCTGGAGTGGGGCTTGCGGAGCGCGGGAGACAGGGCGTCGTTGATCGTCACCGACGGCCTCTTCTCGATGGACGGCGACCGGGCGCCCCTCGAGGGCCTTCTGCGGCTGTCCCGCCGGCACCGCTGCCGGCTGATGGTCGACGAGGCCCACGCGACCGGGACCGTCGGGCCCGGGGGGCGGGGAACCGTCGCCGCCGCCGGCCTCAGCGGCGAGGTCGATCTCGTGATCGGGACACTCGGCAAGGCGCTCGGCTCGTACGGCGCCTACGTCTGCGCGACGGCGGAGACGGTCGAGTACCTGGTCAACACGGCCCGCTCGCTGATCTTCTCGACGGCGCTGCCGCCACCCACCGTCGCCGCCGCCGACGAGGCGCTGGCGCTGCTCGAAGCCGGCCCCGAGATGGTCCAGAGGCTCGGCGTCAACGCAGCGGTGCTGCGTCAGGCACTGGCCGCCGAGGGACTGTCCGTCGGGCGCTCGGAGAGCCAGATCATCCCGGTCGAGGTCGGCGGCTCGGCGCAGACGATGAGGCTGTCAGAGGCGCTGCTCGAACACGGGGTATTCGCCCAGGGGATCCGGCCGCCGACTGTGCCCGACGGCACCTCGCGCCTGCGCTTCACGGCGATGGCGAGCCACGATCCCGGCCAGCTTCAGCGGGCGGCGCGGGTCCTCGGCGCGGCCACACGCAGCCTCGGCCTGCGAAGCGAGCCGGCCGCGCTCGCCGCCTAGCCGGTCGTGGGGGTCTTCGTCACCGGGACGGGGACGGAGGTCGGCAAGACCGTCGTCGCCGCGGCGCTCGCGCGCACCCTGTCGGCGTCGGGAGCGAGCGTCGCGGTGTTCAAGCCGGCGGTGACCGGCCTCGAGGACCCCGGCGAGCCGGACCACGAGCTCCTGCGCCGGGCGGCGGGCTCGGCGCAGAGCGACGCGGAGATCGCCCCCTACCGCTACGGGCCGCCGGCGTCGCCCCATCTGGCGGCGGCGCTGGCCGGCGAGGAGATCGACCCCAATCGACTCCGCTCTGCCGCGGCGGCGGCCGGGGCCGAGGCCGATGAGCTCGTCTGCGAGGGGGTCGGTGGCCTGCTGGTGCCGCTCGCCGCGGGCTACGCGGTCCGCGACCTCGCGGTCGACCTCGGTCTGCCGCTGGTCATCGCCGCCCCGCCGGGCCTGGGCACGATCAACCACACGCTGCTGACCCTGGAGGCCGCGCGTAGCGCGGGCCTCGCGGTAGCGATGGTCGCCCTCACTCCCTGGCCCGACACCCCGACCGAGGTCGAGGCGTCGAATAGGGAGACGATCGCCGACCTCGGCGAGGTCAGGGTCGAGACGGTGCCGATGCTCGACCTGAGCGACACGAGAGGCTGGCCGGCGCTCAGCCCCTGCTGAGCGCGCTCAGGCGGTGCGACCGGCCAGCAGCTCTCCGCCCGGACTCGCCTCCGCCTCGGAGACCGCAGTCGGGACCGCGGCGGATTTGCGGACGGTTCGAATCACGAGCGCGCCGACCAAGACGCCGAGCGCGGTGACCCCCGCCGAGACGGCCATCGCCGTCGACAGCGCGTCGACGAATTCCTGGGGCGTCGCAGAGGCGAAGTCGGCGCCGATGGCGCCCTGGAAGATGGCCCCGGTGACGGCGACGCCGAGGCTCCCGCCGACCATCCGGAACATCGAGAGCACGCCCGAGGCGACGCCGGCTTTTTGGACCGGGACCGCGTTCATCGCTGCGCTCGTCATCGGCGACATCGTCATCGCGATCCCGATGCCGAGCAGCACGAACCCGGGCAGCAGGTCGGGGTAAGTCGAGTCAACCGCGATCTGAGTGAAGCTCAGCAGCGAAGCGGTCAGCAGGGTCAGCCCGCCGGCGATCAGCCAGCGTGGGCCGAAGCGGTCGGCCAGACGGCCCGAGATCGGCGCCACGGCGACGATCATCAGCGTCGAGGGCAGGAACCTCACACCCGCCTCGAGCGGCGAGTAGTGGAGGATGTTCTGCATGTAGAGGGCGAGGAAGAAGAAGACGCCCATCATCGCGAAGGTGATGATCAGGGCGACGATCGAGGCGCCCAGGTAATTGCGGTGCGAGAGCAACTCGAACTGGACCATCGGGGCCTTGACGCGTTGCTCGACGAAGACGAAGGACGCAAGGCCGATGATCGAGCCGGCCAGCAGGGCGACGATCGGGATCGAGCCCCAGCCCCAGCTGTTGCCCTCGACGAGAGCAAGGACCAGCGCAGTGAGGCCCGTCGTCAGGGTCGCGACACCAAGGTAGTCGACCTCCTTGCCGACACTCGTGTCACGCGACTCGCGGACCGCGAAGAGGGTGGCCGCGACGGCGCCGATCGCGACGGGGATGTTGAGGTAGAAGATCGCCCGCCAAGAGACGTGCTCGGTGAGCAGGCCGCCGAGCACCGGGCCGATCGCGAGCGCCAGAGCGGAGACCCCAGCCCAGGTGCCCATCGCTTTGCCACGCTCGTGCGGCGGGAAGGCGTTGGTGATGATGGAGAGGGTGCCCGGCATCATCAGCCCCGCTCCGATGCCCTGGACGACGCGGCTGGCGACGAGCGCGGTCTGGTCGGGGGCGAGGCCGGCAGTCGCCGAGGAGATGGCGAAAATGACCACACCGATCAGGAATACGAGCCGGCGGCCGAAGATGTCGCCGAGGCGGCCGCCCGTCGCGAGGATGACGGCGAAGGAGAGGGTGTAGCCGCTGGTCGTCCACTCGAGGCCTGAGATCGAAGCCCCCAGCTCCTTCTGGATCGACGGCAGCGCGACGTTGACGACGGTGTTGTCGAGCATGATCATGAACAGCGCGAAGCACATCGCTCCGAGCGTCCACCACTTGCGGTTGTCGTCGGTGATGAGGTGGCGGTAGCGGGTCATCGGGTGGGGCTTTCCTTTCCTTTCAAGATCTCGTAGGCCGCGGCAATGTCCTCGCGGTCCATCAGGGAGTCGATGGCGGCGTCCAGCTTGCGTCGCTGGGTCGCGCTGAGGCTGGCGGCGAAGTTCTCCATCCCGGCCTGGCGGATGACGAGCAGGGTGTTGACCAGATCCTTGCCCCTGCTGGTGATCGCCACCCGGCGGACGCGGCGGTCCTCGCTGTCCTCGACCCGGGTGGCGAGCCGTTTCTTGACCAGGGCGTCGACCGCACGGCTCATCGAGGGAACCGAAACCCCGAACGTCTCGGCCAGGTCGGAGACCTGACGGGGCTCCGCCCCCTCGCCGAGGCCGCCGAGCTCGAGCAGGGCCTTGGTCTGCGTCATCGAGAGGCCGCTCTCCTCGAGGACGCTGAGCATGTTGCCGCGGTCGTAGAGGAAGAGGTGGCGAAGCAGAGCGCCGAGCCGCGCGGCCGTCTCCTGGGCCTCCCCGGCGATCGCCCGCGGTGCCTCGACTTCGTCGACTATCGATTTGAGGTCCGTCGCCATTGGGAAATACTTGCACAGCCGCAACTATTTCTCCATCGCAATAGTTGCTTGTGTGACCGATATCACCCGCGGCGTTCCCGCCGGAGGCGGTTCTAACCTCCGCTCCAGTGACGTCGGTGGATCACTCGCAGCTCGATCGCGACCACCTCTGGCACCCGTTTACCCAGCAGCAGGGCTGGTGTGAGGAAGAGCCGCTCACGATCGAGCGGGCCAAGGGCTGGCAGCTGATCGACGCCGAGGGCCGCCACTACATCGACGGCGTCTCCTCGCTCTGGTGCAACGTCCACGGCCATCGCCATCCGGAGATCGACCAGGCTGTCCGTGACCAGCTCGACCGGGTGGCGCACTCGACGATGCTCGGCCTCACCCACCCCGGGGCGGCCGAGCTGGCGGCGCGGCTGGTCGAGATCGCCCCGCCCGGGCTGAGCCGGGTCTTCTATTCCGACTCGGGCTCGACCGCAACCGAGATCGCACTGAAGATGGCGTTCCAATTCCAGCAGCAGCGAGGGGGCCAGCACACCCGACGGAACTCCTTCGTCCACCTCCGCGACGCCTACCACGGGGACACCATCGGGTCGGTCTCGGTCGGCGGCATCGACCTCTTCCACGCCACCTACAGGCCGTTGCTGTTCGAGGCCCACGCGGTCGAGCCCGGCGACCCCGCCGACCTCGAGCGGACCCTCGCCGCCCACGAGGAAGAGATCGCGGCGGTGATCGTCGAGCCGCTCGTCCAGGGCGCGGCGGGGATGATCGTCCACCCCCGCGGCTACCTGCGCGCCGTTCGGGAGCTATGCGACCGCTTCGGCGTACTGCTGATCTGCGACGAGGTGGCGACCGGATTCGGCCGCACGGGGACGATGTTCGCCTGCGAGCAGGAGGATGTCTCGCCCGACCTCCTCTGCGTCGCCAAGGGCCTGACCGGTGGCTATCTGCCGCTCGCGGCGACGCTGGCGACGGAGCGCATCTACGAGGGGTTCCTCGGCTCTCCCGAGGAGGGGCGCACCTTCTTTCACGGCCACACCTACACCGGCAACCCCCTCGCCTGCGCAGCCGCGCTCGCGAGCCTCGACGCCTTCGAGCGCGAGCAGACCCTGGCCCGCCTGCAGCCGAAGATCCGCCTCTTCGGGGATCTCCTGGCCGAGGTCGCCGTACAGCCCGGCGTCGCAGAGGTCCGTGGCCGCGGCATGATGGCCGCCATCGACCTCGGTCACCACGACCCTGCCCTGAGGATCGGCCACAGAGTCACCCTCGAGGCGCGGAGGCGAGGGGCGATCATCCGCCCGCTCGGCGACGTCGTCGTCCTGATGCCGCCGCTGGCCATCTCCAAGGGCGATCTCCGCCGCCTGGTCGAGATCACCTCCGACTCGGTTGCCGCTGCCCTCGAGTTGCCGCGGGCGGCGGCCGCGCAGGAGCTCCCCCGCGCCGCCTGAGCCCAACGCCCGTCTGTGACGGATCCGGGATCGCGTAGTAGTAGGGGTGTGAGTCAGGCCCTGGCCACACCCACAGAGGGCGTCGCCGCCGATGAGCGCCTCTCATTCGAGCGGCTCTACAGGAGCAGTCGCGACGACGTCTATGCCTACGCCGCCGGGCTGCTTCGCGACGGCAGCGCCGCCGAGGAGGTGACCGCGACCGCCTTCGAGCGCGCCTACCGCAACCGCTCGCGTTTTGACCCCCGCCGCGGCAGCGCCCGGGCCTGGCTGTTCGGGATCGCCCGCAACGCGGCTCTCGACGAGCTGCGGCGCCGAAAGCGCCAGAGTGCGCTTGTCGACGAGCCCGTCGACCTTGCCGGGATCGACGCTGAGCACCCGGTCGAGCGAAGCGAGCGGCGACTGGCGGTCGCGGCGGCGCTCGAGGCTCTCGACGCCCGCGAGCGCGAGCTGGTCGCACTCAAGTTCTTCGCCGGCCTCGGCAACGCCGAGATCGCATCGGTGCTCGGCCTCACCGAGTCCAATGCCGGCACCCGTCTGCACCGAGTCGTAACCAAGCTGAGGGAGGCGTGCGATGGAGCCCGATAGAAGCGAGATCGAGATCGTCGCCGAGCTCGAGTCGATGAGGCCGAGACTGAGGGTAGCCTTCGCCGCCGAGCTCGACGCCAGGGTTGCCGCGGGGTTTGCGGATGACGCCGGCCCAGGTCCGTGGCAGGAGCGAATCCGCCGCACGCTGGGCGATCTCTCCTGGCGGCGGCTCGGTGCCCCGCTGGGTGCGACCGCCCTGGCGGCGATCGTCGTAGCCACGGCGGTGATCTCGATCTCCGATTCGGGCTCGGGCGGCGGCGATGGGCGCCTCGCCCGCACCCCGGCCGACGTTGACCGCTCGAAGCCGATTCCCGAGACCGCGAGAGCACACCAGGTGCCCAGCTACACCGATGGCGGCCCCGTTCAGGTCGCGCCGTCGGCCGCGGCCGCAACGGGCGAACTGACGACAAAGAGCGCCCCCGGCAGCGGCTCCGCGAGCGTCGGTCCCTACGCCGCCGGTGTCCGCACCCGTGACGTCGAACGCTCGGCTCGGGTAGTGCTCGCCGTCGACCCTGCAGACGTGAGGAGCGCCGCCGGCGACGTTCTCGGTGTGATCCACGAATACGACGGAATTGTGCTGCGCTCGTCGACGCGGACACGCGACGAGGGGCACGCCGTCGCCTCGTTCGACCTCCTGGTCCCGAGCCGGAGGCTCGCCGACACGCTCGCCGCACTCTCGGAGATCGGTCCGGTGCGTTCGCGCTCGGACGCATCGGTCGATGTCACGGCGCCGACGATCGGGCTCCAGGAACGGGCTCGGGACACGCGGGCGAAGGTCGACGGCCTGCTCGCCGAGCTCGAAGGGGCGGCGACCGTTTCCGAACGAGAAGCGATCGAATCCGAGCTCCACTCCGAGCGCAACCGGCTGGCCCGGCTGCGATCGAGGCTCTCGGCGATGGAACGGCGGACCCACTTCGCCCGCGTCTCGGTGCGGATCGTCTCCGACCCCGGCGCCGTGGCCTCCGGCGGAGGGGGCGATTGGGGGGTCGGCGACGCGATCGGCGACGCCGGCAGGATCCTGGCGGTCGCCGCCGGTGTCACCGTCGTTGCCCTCGCAATCCTCGCCCCGATCGCGCTGATCCTCGTCCTGGCGCTCTTGGTGCAGCGGGCCTGGCTGCGGCGCTCGCGTGAGCGCGCCCTCGACCGCTCTCCGACTACTGGCGCGGGTTGACCGAGAGCAGCTGCAGCGAGTAGCTCTCGTGGTAGTCGGCGTCGATCGTGCCGCTCATCTTCGCGTCGCTCCTCGTCACCCGCCGCAGCAGCAGCCCATCGGACTGCCGTCGCCAGTCGTCACGCTTGGCGGTCCCGCTGACATGGCCGTCGAGCTTGACGTCGGTGGACGTGTGGACTGCGTCGAAGGGCTTGCCGCCGATGTCGACCTTTTCGATTGCCTTGACCAGCGACTCGCTGGTTGCGGTGTCGCCTTCGTCGGAGTGGCACTCGCCGTGGAAGGTCTTGCCAATCTGGCGGGCCGAGCGCTTCGACGCCGGGTCGCCGGTGCACTTGTAGGTCGATTCGCGGGTTTCGCCGAAGAATTCGTGGTATTCGACGAAGCCGATCAGTTCGAAGAAGTCGCCCTTGGTCGGGCACGAGGTCGCTTCGCCCCAGCGACCGCCGAGGACCTGCCAGCGCTCGACCACACCACACCCTGCTTCGCTGATCGTGATCGTCGAGATCCCGTCATAGTCGTGGGTCGCGCTGAGCAGGCCGGTGTCGGCCGTCTCGCTGCCCTTCGTCTCGTAGCGGTAGACGCCTTCTTCTCGTTCGAACAGCGCGCCTTCGCCTTCTCCGCCTCCTCCGCTCCCTTCGCGGAACTGGGCGACGGCATCCTTGACGCTGACCCTAGAGGTGTCGTCGCGGGGGAAGAGTTTCCAGACCGCAAGCACTCCGACCACCAAACAGGCAGCCACAACCAGCGCGATCACGCGTCCCCGCGACACCGTCGCTGACTTAATCAGACGCAACACGGATCTGTGTTAGCGATGGATGAAAGGTAGGCTGAAACCGTGACCCCCAGAAGGCGCGGGCCGGCCGAGCGGCCCAACCTGGGCGAGCCCTTCACCCCGAGTCCCGCGGCCTCTGTCGTGCTCCTGCGGGGGGGTGGCAAACACACGGATCGAGGCCTCGAGGTCCTCCTCCTGAAGCGGACCGAGGAAGCCGGGTTCATGCCCGGAGTGTGGGTGTTCCCGGGCGGAGCGGTGGACCCTGAGGACGGCGAGGGCGAGGACGGCCACCGCGCCTGCGCGGCGCGGGAGCTCTCCGAGGAGGCCGGGATCGAGCTCGCCGCCGACGCCGAGCTGGTCCTGTTCTCGCGCTGGATCACCCCGGAGGTGATCTCGCGGCGCTTCGACGCCTGGTTCTTCCTCGCTCACGCCCCGGCCCATTCCCCGCCGAAACCCGACGGCGTCGAGACCACCGACGCCGGTTGGTTCGCCCCGGCCGCCGCGGTCGAGGCGCAGGCCGCCGGCGAGATGGCCCTGGCCTTCCCGACGATCTCCCAGCTGCAGACCCTGGCGCCTTTCGCGAGCGCCGCCGAGGCGATCGAGGCCTACCGCGAAGGGACCGTCGAGCCGATCCTGCCGAAGGTGATCGGCACCGAGGAGGAGCACCGGATCGTGCTCCCCGGCGACCCCGACTACCCGTCCTGAGCGATCTCCGCCAGCGCCGCGGCGGAGCGGGCCGGGATCCCGCGCACGATCGCGCCGCCCGGAACGTCGGCCGTGACCAGCGCTCCGGCGCCGACGATCGCCTCCGCTCCGACCTCGACCCCGGGCATGACCATCGCCCCGGCGCCGATCTGGGCACCGCGCCTCACAACTGGCGGCGGCATCCGGTCGGACCTGGTCATCCTCCTTCCGGTCAGGAGCTGAGCCCCGGGGCCGAGAAAGCAGTCCTCCTCGATGATCGTTTCCGGCCCCACCACGCACTGGTTCTGCATCCGCGTGCGATCGCCGATGGTGACGTTCCGTCCGATACCGCACGAGGTGCCGACCACGACATCGGTTCCGAGGCGCGCGCCCTCCCGGATGTGGGCGTGATCTCCAAGCATGGAGTGAGGGCCCATCCACGCTCCCGCGGTGACCAGGGCATAGACGCTGACGACAGCGTGAGCCTTGATCGTGGTCGTCGCGCTCTCGGTTTCCGGACTCCTCGAGCGGCGGTTCAGCATTGAGATCCGGCCGAGCACCGCCCCGCTGTCGATCCGCGCACCCTTCTCGATCCTGACCCGATCGTTGACGATCACGTTTGCGCCTATCTCGACGCCATCGTCGATCTCGACATCCTCGCCGAGCAACAGGTTGGGCGCGAGATCCGAGGGGCTCAGCGAGGACAAGGGTGCGATTATCCCAACCGATGCCGGCACGCGGTCAGTTGGGGGTCGAGAGGGTCTGCTGCCTGCTCCACAGCCTCGACCCGGGTGGATCGACCTGGCAGTGGGTGCGCCTGCTCGGCCGCCACGTCGGGGCCGGCGGCGCGGCGACGGTGCTCGGCCCGCCGGGGCCCCTCGCCGAGGCGGCCGAATCGGCCGGGATCGAGTTCATCCCGACCCGATGGGCCGAGGAGGAGCGCAGCGACTGGGCCGTGGTGACCGAAATCGCCGAGCGGAGCGAGCTGGCGATCGTCCATTGGGACTTCGAGGTGATGCACGCATTCGGGCCGGCGCTCGAGGCATCCGGCCGAGCTGCCCTGGTCGTGCACCAGGCGCCGATGCAGATGGCGCGCTGGCACGGGACCGAGATGGTGGCCGATGCCAGGGCCGTCCTCGAGCGGGCGCTGGCCGAACCCGCCGCTGTGGTCCTCGTCCGCGGCGCGGCGCATCGCCGCATCTTCGAGGCCGCGTTCAGTCTCCCCAGAGGCGAGCTGCGGATATTGCCGGCCTCGTTCCCACTCCCACCTTTCAGCCCCGCCACGGGCCGGGACGAAATCCTGGCGCTGACCAGGCACTCACCGGAGAAGGCCGCGATTCCACGGCTCGCGGTGGAGCTGACGAAGGAGGGTCTGGCCAGAGGACGGGACTGCCGATTGACGATCGCCGGCGAGGGCCCCACCCGGGAGCATGCCGAGGCCCTCTGCGCGGATCGCCTGCCGCCCGGCTCCTGGGTGTTCGAGGGCCCCCCGTTGGACCCGATCGCCAGGCTCGCCGCCGCTGACGTCGTCGTCGCCCAGGGCTCGACGACGCTCGAGGCGGCGGCGCTGGGGCGTCGCGTCGTCGTCGCCCGCACGATCGAAGACACGAGCGCTGCCGGAAGCGTCCTGCGACCCGATGTCTACGAGGAGGCGGCGCGCGACCCGTTCGGAGACCCCCGCGTGACGACCGACCTGGGCGTGCTCTGGGAGGGGCTGCTCGCCGTCGATGAGGGCGCGCTGCGGAAGCTGCGAAGCCTGGTCGAGGCCCACAACAGCCTCGACGCTGCAGCGGCGTCAATGCGCGATGCGGTCGCGGCGATGTCGCGGCAGCCAAAGCGCCGGACCCTCCGCGGCTACCTCAGCGACGCTCGGCGCTAGTCCGCGGGGAACGGCTCCAGGCCCGCGTGCCAGGGCCCCGGCGGATAGGTGTGGATCCCGCTCTCGTCCATCTCAATCTGGAGGCGGCGGAATAGCTGGCCGGCGTTCTTCAGCGCCGCCTTCAGCTCGGCCTCGGTGCGCTCATGGAGGCGCCACGTGAACCAGAGCTGGCGGTCGTTGATCCCAAAATCGATCTCGCCGGTCATCGTCGTCGCCCAGGCGAGGAAGCCGGGGCCGAACAGCTCGCGCAGCGCCACCGGGTCGTACTCCTTGGGAACCGTTGCCAGGTAGCGCCGGTTGAAATCGAGCGACTCGAACTCGACCTTCCGGGCGAACCGCTGGGTCACGACCTCGTGCCCCTCGATCGACTCGACGTTGAAGGCCGGGACGACCTTGGCCAGGTCCGGCATGTGAGCCTTGGCGAGGATCGCCCTCGGCAGGATCCCCTTGCCGAAGAGGCCGCCGGCCTCGTGCTCGTCGGCGTCGCATGAGGAGCCCCAGAACCCTTCGGCGAGCTGGCCGGTGAGCCTGTTGGTGCCGCCGACGCAGAGCGCGACTGGACCGTCCTTGGGGTTGATCCCTCCGACCGGCTCGTAGGTGAGGTCATTGCGCTCGGCGAAGTGGCTGACCAGCCCCGCCCATTCCTCTGCTTCGCCCTTTGCGCTCATCGCACCCCGATCCTATTTCCGGCCGCCGACTTGCCGCGCAGCGAGCAGGAAGTAGGATGCGGGCATGACCATCGCAATCGTCGTCGTCGTCGTCGCGATCATCGTCATCGCCGTCCTCTACTGGATCGCGAAGCGCAATTCATTCGTCGCCGCGCGAAACCGGGTCGACGAGTCATGGAGCGGAATCGACGTTCAGCTCAAACGGCGCCATGACCTGGTCCCCAACCTGGTCGAGACCGTCAAAGGCTACGCCTCGCACGAGAGCGAGGTCTTCGAGAAAACGACCAAAGCGCGCGCGGACGCGATGGCCGCGCAGAGCGTAGGAGACACCGCCAAAGCCGAGGGCCAGCTGACCGCGGCACTGACCGACCTCCGCGCCGTGGCCGAGAACTACCCGCAGCTGCGGGCGACCGAGAACTTCCAGCAGTTGAGCCGCAACCTCTCCGAGCTCGAGGACGAAATCCAGGCCTCGCGCCGGATCTACAACTCCAACGTGCAGGCCTACAACACGGGGATTCAGCAGTTCCCCGGCTCGGTCATCGCCAACCAAAGTGGCTTCACCGCGCGTGAGTTCTTCGAGATCGAGGACGCCGAGCGCGAGCCGGTCTCGGTCAGCTTCGACAGCTGAGTCGCGTAAGCTTCCCTGCATGACCGCTACCGCTGAAGCGACCCTCTGGATCTGCGAGAGCTGTGGGTTCATATACGACCCCGAGCACGGCGATCCTGACGGCGGAATCCCGCCCGGAACGCCGTTCGAGGAAATTCCCAAGGACTGGTTCTGCCCGGTGTGCGGGGCTCGAACGAGCGACTTTCGCCCCCTCGAGCCCGGCGAGGCCTAGAGTCCGCCACACACACCTGCCTGCGACGGACGCGGGAGCGAGCGAGATTTCCGGGGATCATGAGCGCGAGCGAGCGGGAGCAGAGTACGCAGGCAGAATTTGATGTCGATTGGTTGGTCGTTGGATCGGGCTTCGGTGGCTCGGTGGCGGCACTGAGGCTGGCCGAAAAGGGCTACTCGGTGAGGGTGCTCGAGTGCGGCAGCCGGTTCCGCGACGAGGACTTCGCCGAGTCGACGGTACGTGAACCGCGGCGCTACTTCTGGGTGCCGCGGCTCGGGATGAGGGGGGTCCTGCGCCTGACGTTCTTCAAGGACGCGCTGGTCGTCTCCGGCAGCGGCGTCGGCGGCGGCAGCCTCGGCTACGCCAACACCCTCTACCGGGCGCGGCCGGCCTTCTTCTCGGACCCGCAGTGGGCCGAGCTCGGCGATTGGGAGGCCGAGCTTCGCCCGCACTACGAGACCGCGGAACGGATGCTCGGCGTCACCGAGTACGAGGGGATGGGGCCGGCGGACAGGCTGTTGCGGGAATACGGCGAGGAGATCGGCGTCGGCGACACCTTCCGCAACACCCGGGTCGGCGTCTTCTTCGACCAGCCCGGACGCGAGGTAGCGGACCCCTACTTCGAAGGCGAGGGCCCGGCGCGGACCGGCTGCATGCGGTGCGGCAGCTGCATGGTCGGCTGCCGCCACGGCGCCAAGAACACCCTGGTCAAGAACTACCTCTGGTTTGCGGAGAAGCTCGGGGTCGAGATCCAGCCCGAACGCCAGGTGACCGAGATCACCCCGCTCGGAGCCGCCGACGGTTCCGACGGCTATCGGGTGAGGAGCGAGCGCTCGGGCGCCTGGATACGGAGGAAGCCGCAGACCGTGACCGCCCGCGGCGTGGTCGTCGCCGCCGGCGCGCTCGGCACCAACAACCTGCTTGCCAACTGCCGCCACAGCGGTGCCCTGCCGCGGCTCTCGGGGCGGATCGGCGACGTCGTCCGCACCAACTCGGAGTCGATCCAGTCGGTCACGGCCCGCGACGACGAGCGCGACTTCAGCCGCTCGGCCGCGATCACATCGAGCATCTACCCCGACCCCGACACGCACATCGAGGTCGTCACCTATGGCGAGGCGGGGGACGCGATGAGCGGGATGTTCACGGCGATGGCGGGGCCTGGCACCCGGCTGACGCGACCGCTGAAGTGGGCCGCCGCGATGCTCCGCCACCCACTGCAGGCGCTGCGGATGCGGATCCCCCACCGGTGGTCGCGGCGGACCGTGATCCTGCTGGTGATGCAGACCGTCGACGCGGCGATGCACCTGCGGCCGAGGCGCAGGCTGCTCGGGCGCGGGGTCCGGCTGCAGACGGAGCAGGACCCGGAGCGCCCGAATCCCATATACCTACCGGCCGCGGCGCAGGCGGCTCGGTGGTTCGCCAGCCGGACCGGGGGAATCGCCCAGAGCGCGATCACCGAGTCGATCCAGAACGTCCCGACGACCGCCCACATCCTCGGCGGCGCCGTGATCGGCGCCGACCCCGAGAGCGGGGTCGTCGATGCCGGGAACCGCGCCTTCGGCTACGAGAACCTGCTCGTCACCGATGGCGCATCGATCCCGGCCAACCCCGGCGTCAACCCAAGCCTGACGATCACCGCCAAGGCCGAGCACGCGCTCTCTCTGGTGCCATCCAAGGACGGAGCCGAACCGCGCGGCCTGCCCCCGGCGGCGCGGCCTGCTCCGGCCTCGACGGCCGCCTAAACGCTATTCAGCAAAGCGCTCCGCGACATAACCCCAGTTGACGACATTCCAAAAGGCGTCGATGTAATCGGGGCGTTTGTTCTGGTACTTCAGATAGTAGGCGTGCTCCCAGACGTCGCAGCCGAGCAGCGGGTTGCTGCCGTCGGAGACCGGCGAGTCCTGATTCGGGGTCGAGACGACCGCGAGGCCGGATCCGTCGCGCACCAGCCAGGCCCAGCCCGAGCCGAAGCGCGCGATGCCGGCGTTTTTGAACTCCTCCTTGAAGGAGTCGAATGAACCGAAGGTCTCGGCGATCGCCGCGCCGAGGTCGCCATCTGGCTCGCCACCGCCGTCAGGGCTCAGCATCTGCCAGAAGAGGGTGTGATTGAAATGGCCGCCGGCATTGTTGCGGACCGGTCCCTGCTTGTCGCCGGGGAGGCTGGAGAGGTTGCGGAGGACGTCCTCGACATCGCGATCGGCCCACTCGGTCCCCTCGAGGGCGGCGTTGGCTTTGTCGACGTAGGCCTGATGGTGTTTGTCGTGGTGAACACGCATCGTCGCCTCATCGATGTGGGGCTCGAGCGCGTCGTAGGCGTAGGGCAAATCGGGAACGGAGAAAGCCATCTGCAACTCCTCTTTGATCGGGATTTCGGGGTTCCTCGCAGCCTAACCTGCCCGGTTTGCCGGCGGCGACACACGGGTATCCGCCAGGAACGCGCGATGACTACGGTTGGGGTACCGCTGCACGGCCCGAGCGAGGCTCCAGGGCGGCGATCGGACTGAATGGCTGCTCAGCACCACATAGACGAGGCCGGTGTCGCGGGCCCGGGGCCCGATGAGGGCCTGGCCCGCGAACGCGAGCTCTGGAAGCTCCTTGCCAGCAACCGCGACCAATCGGCGCGGGACGAGCTGGTGCGCCGAAATATGGCGTTTGCGAAGCGGCTGGCGCTGCGCTACCGCGGGGCGACCGAGTCGCTCGACGACCTGCTCCAGGTCGCCAACATCGGCCTCCTCAACGCCGTCGACCGATTCGACCCCGACCGCGGCATCCCGTTTACCGCGTTCGCGACGCCGACGATCCTCGGCGAGCTGAAACGCCACTTCCGCGACCGGGTCTGGACGGTGCGGGTCCCGCGCGGCCTCCACGACAGGATGGCCGACGTCGACAAGGCGATCACCGAGCTGACCAAGGAGCTGCAGAGCTCGCCCTCGGTCGCCCAGATCGCCGAGCGGCTCGAACTGGAGATGGGCGACGTCCTCGAGGTCCTCGAGGCAAACCACAACCGCCGGCCGCTCTCACTCGACCGGCCGGCCGGGGGCGACGACGCCGAGGAAGCCACCCCATCGGAGTGGATCGGCGAAGAGGACGAGGGCTTCGAGTTGGTCGAGGGAAGGATCGCGCTCGACGCCGCCCTCCCCTTTCTCGACGAGCGTGAGCGGTTGGTGTTGCGGATGCGATTCGTCGACGATATGACCCAATCCCAGATCGCCGAGCGCGTCGGTCACTCCCAGATGCACGTGTCGCGGATCCTGCGCCGGGCCCTGAGCAGGATCCGGGAGCAGATCAAGGAGCAGGAGGAGCCGCCGCAAAGCTGATCAGCAGGTACTCGCCGTCCTCCGACTCCTCGACGGTGAGTTCGTCGACGAGCGTTTCGAGCGAGCCGCCAACTTCCGGAACCATCAGGTCCTCACGGATCTGCTCAGCCCCGCCGGGGTCCATCGGCCCGAGGCGGAGCTGGATCGCGCCCTCGTCGTCCTCGAGCCCGAGACGGACGCGGCCGTCCGCGAATCGGGCAGGCGCCGCTGCAGCGATCGCGTCGGTGACGAGGACCGCGTCGGACATGCGGTCGACCGAGAGATCGCGGCGCGCGGCGAGAGCGCCGACGATGCTGGCCAGGACCGGGGCCAGCAGCTCCGGGCGGTCGGCGAGCACCTCCGTGCGCCTCGTCGGGGTCGGCCTGATCTCGACGGTGTCGCCGTCACCGTCGGTACCGCCTCCGTCGGCGCCACCTCCCTTGAGGGGAACCCGCATCGAGACCTCGGTGCCGCGGTCGAGGCCACCCGAGATCGCGAAGCTGCTCGAGAGGGCCGCGATCAACGACAGACCGAGCCTCAGGCTGGAGGCGTTGACATCGGCCTGCGGCCTGATCCCGCGGCCCTGGTCACGGACGACGATCGTGAGGCCATCGGCATCGGGGTTGGCTTCGATCGTCAAGGGGCCCGGCTCGCCCGCGTAGGCATGGGCGACGACATTCATGCAGGCCTCGGTCACGACGGTCTTGAGGTCGGCGATTCCCGCCTCGTCCATCCCGATCTCCTCAGCGAGACCGGCGAGAGCGTGTCGGACCACCGCCACGTTCTCCGTTCTTGCCGGAAGCAACATCTGAAGCCCCCTGGGCTGTTCGCTGATAGTCGAGGTTTCGGCCATACCGCAATCCCCGCTGGGGAGCTTCCCCGGGGCCGCCGAGCTTACCCGCCCGGCTCTCGCCCAAGGAAGTACCCAAACCGCGTGGGTGGCAAACAACGACAGTAGGTGGGCCGTCTGGCTGCGCTAGGATCGGCGCGTGAATCCGGTGCCATTTGAGGTCCAAAGGGAGGAGCTGGAGGACGGGATTCGAGCCTTCACCGTGCGCGGGGAGCTCGACATGGACACCGCCCCAGAGCTCGAGGCAGGCCTCGGCGAGGTTGCTTCCGGCGACAGCGCCCAGGTCGTGATCGATCTCACCGAGTGCGATTTCATCGACTCGACGGGAATCGCGCTGATCGTCCGCTCCTGGCAGCGGCTCGATCGCGGTGGCGAGACCGGGGGCGAGGGTCAGCTGGTCCTCTGCTGCGTCAACACCCAGGTCCGGCGGCTGCTGAGGATCACCGGGGTCGACTCCTCGATCTCCGTGCATGAGCAGCGCGACGCGGCCCTCGCCGAGCTGCGCGGCGGGGCTCCGGCCGGCGCCTAGACCACGGTCAGGTTGGCGAAACGGGCCTCGGCGGCGGACGGGCTCGGGAAGACTTCTCCGCGGACGAAGCGGCCCTCGCGGACACCCCAGACCCAGGCGGCAGGTATGTCACGTATGCCCAGCTCCCTGCTGCGCACGTAGACCCGGCCCCGGACCAGGATCTGGTCCCCGATCTGCTCGACATCGCTGGGAGTGACGATCAGCTCTTCCCAGACCTGGGCGGCGTCGGCGAGGTATTCGCGCAGCCCCTCCCGGCCGACGTAGGGGGTCTCGCGGCCGACGGCGCCGGCGGTTTCGAACGGGAAGAACTCCATCGCCTCGTCGCAGATCGCAACGATCCCCTCGGGATCGCGGCGGTTGAAGGCGCCGTAGAGACGTTCGACCAGCTCGAGATGTGAATCAGCCATGGGCGACCTCGATGTTCGAAATCGCCGCGGGGCGCCTCGATGTGGCATCGGCGCCGGGCGCGAGCACGAGGATCGCGACGTCGTCGTCGATCTCGCCCTCGGTGAACGCCTGCAGTGAACCCTCGATTCGCCCGACGACCTCGGTCGGATCGCGGGCGCCGCTGAGCTCGGCCCGCAATCGGTCCTCGCCGAAGCGCTCGCCGGCGCCCTGTGCCTCGATGACCCCGTCGGTGACGACGACGAGATGCTGGCCCGGCTCGAGCAGGAGACGCGAGACCGTCCAGTGGGCATCGTCGAAGGCACCGAGCACCGGGTCGGCCTCGCAGACCTCATTGACCCGCTCGCCGTCGATCAGGAGCGGGGGCGGGTGGCCGGCGACGGCGATCCCCACCGACTCCGAAGGATCCTCGCTGATCGCCAGGGCGACGACGCTGCACAGCGAGGAGTCGCCGCGGACGAACAGGGCGCGATTGAGGGTCTCCAGCGCCAGGACGGGGTCGCCGGTGAGCGTCGCGGCCGTGCGGAGGGTATAGCGGGCGACCGCGGTCAGCGAGGCGGCGCGGGCGCCGTGGCCCGTCACGTCGCCGATAACCAGCATCCAGCCGTCGGCGACCCGAAAGACCTCATAGAAGTCGCCGCCGACCTCGTTCTCGGAGCCGGCGGGCCGGTACGTCGCGGCGACCGACCAGCCGGGGATGTTCGGCAGCGGCGGCGGCAGCAGCCCGCGCTGCAGGGTCTCGGCAATCTCGGCCCTGGCCTGCTCAGCCCTCTCGAGGTCGGCAAAGAGGCCGCAGTTGTCGAGCGCAAGCGCGACCCTTCCGGAGAGGACCCAGGCGAAGTGGGCGTCCTCGTCGGTGTAGCGGCGGCCCGACCAGGCGACGGCCAGCGTCAGCGCGCCGGTGACCTTGCCGCGGGCATTGAGAGCGACGGTGATTGCCGAGCGGGCTCGCAGGCTCTTCAGGAACTCGAAATCCTCGGGGCCGTCGGCGAGCTTCTCGAGATCGCGGTCGGACATCCGCTCATAGAAGCGGGGCGTCAGCGAGATCCCGTCGTCGCCCTCGATCATCCGATCGGGAATCGACGGCCGGCGCGCGGCAAGGCCCGCCTCCGCCCCCTCGTCCCCACCGGGGGAGACGCGCAGTCCGGCACGCGTGACCTCACCGTTCTCGTCGAAGAGGTCGATCATGCAGAAGTCGGCGAAGTTCGGCACGAGGATGTCGCAGATCGCCTCGATCGTGACCTCGAGCGAGCCGCCGGCATCCGAGACCGCAGCAGTTTCGCTCAGGATCCGGTAGCGGCGGCGAGCCTCGCGCTCGCGGCTGAACAGCACCCAGAGGGTCGCCGCCAACGCCACCAGGGCGAGAACCACCACGATCGCCTCCGCGATCCCACCCACTCGCAACTATCCCGCCTTCCCGGTCGTCTCTACCAAAAACACAGTATGCCCGATACCGGCCAGATGTCCAATCCGGCGACTAGGAGAACAGGCTCGGAGGCCATAGGCCCTTTGCCCGAACCGCGTTCAGCTCGGCGCAGAGAATCGTCAGCATCGCCCCCAGATGGACCCAGGCGAGGAGGCCGATCACGAGGGCAAACGTGCCGTAGGCGGCACTGGCCCCCTCGATCTGGTGGGCGACGAAGTAGCCGCCGACCAGCTGCAGGATCGCCCACCCGACTGCGGCCACCGCCGCTCCGGGGAGGATCACCCCGATCGGCGACGGGGCGCTCGTCAGGAGATGGAAGATGGCGCCGAAGATCAGCAGATTGAGGCCCAGTGACACGGCCAGGCCCCAGGCTGCTCCAATGCTGCCACCACCGACCAGTCCGGAGGCGACGGTCGAGGCAAGCGTCAGGGTGCCGAGGATTCCGAGGATTGCCAGCGAGCGCAGCCGCGATGACAGGAACCCCGGCCGATCACCGTGAGGGACGTGCCAGATCCGGTCCAGCGCTTCACCGGTTGCGAGGACGACGCCGAGGCCGGCCCAGAGCGATCCGACGATCCCGACCGCAAGCGCAACCCCGCTTCCTTCCAGGGTTCCGACCCGGATCTGCTCGCCGACGACCGGGAACTGGCCGAGGACAGAGTCGATCGCGTCCTTTCGCAGACCGGGGTCGTCGGCGAGGACGAAGCCGAGGACCGAGGTGAGGAGGAGCAGAAGCGGGAACAGCGAGAAGAACGCCCGGTAGGCGATCAGCGCCGTCAGGTTGCCGCCCTCGTCCTCGCCGAACTTCCTGCCGACGGCGACCGGTATGGCCAGCGCCGGGTGCCGCTGCTGGAACCGGTCGAGCGCGTGGACGGGCCCCGGCCGGTCCACCTTCGGGCTAGTCGATTCCCTCGATCTCGTACTCCCGCAGGAACCCCTCGAACAGCCGGCGATGGCCCTGCTCGTCGTGGAGAATCGCGATCACCATGTCCTGCGTCACCGGGTCGACGCCGTCGGTCTCCTCGATGATCCGCGTGTAGTGCTCGATCGCCCCGGTCTCGGCCTTGATCACACCGCGGATCACATGGACGATGTCGGTCTGCTCCGCCGGCGGCTGCAGGTAGGACTGATCGGCCGCGAAGTCCTCGGAGCCGGGCACGACCCCGTAGAGCTCCTTGATCCGCCCGGCGAACTGCCGCGCGTGACCCAGCTCCTCTTCGACGTCCCTGCTCAGGGACTCCTTGACCTCCTGGGCGCGGACTCCGTCGAGGTTGACCGAGGCCGAGATGTAGCTCATCACCGTCTCGATCTCCATCCAGTAGGCCTTTCGGAGCAGCTCGACGACGTGTTCGCGGGCCTCGAGATTGGCGCTGTCGAAGATGCCCTTGCTGGGCGCCGAAGCCTCCATGCTTCCTCCGTTTCGGTTGCCTACGGGTGCAGGGTACGCGCTACCCGGTGGCGGCGGAAGGCAATCCCTGTTCCCAGCCGAACGGCCCGGGTTCGAACTCCGCGCGGGGGACGACTTCGGGGTCCCCCCCGGTCCAGATGTTGAACCTGTACCAGGAGGGCTTCGCTTCGCGATTGTCGGTGAGCAGCCCGGCGGAGTCGCAGAACTGGCAGGTGGGCCCGTCCGCGTCGGCCCAGGAGAACCACCAGACCCCGGCGATCCGCCAGCCGATCCGGTGGTTCGAGAGCATCGAGAAGGCGAGACTGAGCTGACTGGCCTGGCCGTAGAGCCCCCGCTCCCAGCGCGACTCGTAACTGTCCGAGCCCCAGCCGAGCTCGGTCACGTAGATCGGCGTCGACGCGTCGTGGTGGAGGTCCATGACCCGGCGCAGGTTGTTGATCTGGCCGCGCATCGCGGCGGCGCCGGCGACGTATGGATGAAGCCCGATGCCGTCGAACCACTGCTTGACGTTGCGTGTCCGGTAGAAACGGGAGAGGAACTGGCCGGGGTGCATGTTCGGCGGCACCTGCAGCGGGCGCCCGAAAAGGCCGCCGAGGATCACCTTCGAACCAGGGTCGACCCGATGCAGGACCTGCCCTGAGGCCCGCACCAGCTTGGCGAAACCCTCCGGGTCGGCACTGCCGAAGGTGACTATGTTCGGCTCGTTCCAGATCTCCCAGCTGCGGATCGGCTCCGGCGTCAGTTCGGGGTTGTTCTCCCAGAATTCCCCGTAGGGCCCATAGCGAAGGGCCGCCCGACGCAGGAATGACCGCCAGGCCGCCAGCTCGCGTGGAGTGACCGGTTCGACCCCGGGCACGTCGGAGAGCCAGGGCGCCGTCCCCCAGACGAAGGGAAAGACGTGCAGCCCATGCACGGCCGCCAGTTCGACCGCGCGGTCGAAGGAGGACCAGTCGGGGGGCCTGTCGGTCGGGCTGACCGCCTCGATCTGCGACCAGGGCAGGGGCAACCGCACGCTGGCGACGTCAGCCTCTGCCATCAACTCGAAATCAGAGTCGGATGGGACCGATTGCGGGGAGATGCCGACGAACCCCGCGGGGGCGCGGGCAGCACCCGCGGGCGCGGAGGCGGCAGCCTGCGCGGGGGCAGCCAGAAGCGCCAGCGCCAGCGCGATCGTTGCGAGCCTTGCCATCAAGTCCATGCCTCCGGGGTAACCCCGGTCAGCTCCAAAGTAGCGACCTGGCCGCCCGCGATGTGCCGAGCGTGGTCCCTCTGAGATAATCCGCCCCTTCTCGGGGCGTGGCGCAGCCTGGTAGCGCGCACCGTTCGGGTCGGTGAGGTCCCCGGTTCAAATCCGGGCGCCCCGATGTTTCAATAGAGATGACCCGCGTAGGACCTCAGCGCGCGACGCGATCGACCTAGCCTGGCTTCACCCGATTCAGAGGAGGCAGCAGTGAACGACCAGGTCAGGAGCCAGACGATCTATCCCGTTGTCCGCTACCGCGACCCCGATGCCGCGATCGAGTGGCTGGGCAGAGCCTTCGGGCTCAGCGAGCGCGTCGTCTACCGCGACGACTCGGGGGCGATGATGCACGGCGAGCTGGAGCTCGGCGACCAGCTGATCATGCTCGGCCAGGCGGACCCCTCCGGGTGGATGGGAGGGAACGAGCCGCAGCCCCTGGCATCGACCGTGAGCCTCTACGTCGTCATCGAGGACGCCGATGCCCTCCATCGTCGCGCGGTCGAGGCCGGGGCGACGATCGTCCGTGCGCTGAGCGACCAGAGCTATGGGTCACGCGACTTCAGCGCCCGTGACCTTGAGGGGAACCTCTGGTCGTTCGGCACCTACCGACCTCCGGTCTCCGGCGATTGACCGGGAGGCGGCGCTGAGCGAGCCGGCCGACGAGCCGATCCGCCTGGTCGCATACGACCCCCGGTGGCCGGCCAAGTTCGAGGAAGAGCGCCGGCTACTCGATCGGGCGATCGGAGAGTGGGCCGTCGGCGGCATCCACCACGTCGGCAGCACCGCCGTCCCCAGGCTCGACGCCAAGCCGATCATCGACATCCTCGTCGGCGTCGCCGATCTCTCCTCCTCGCGGGCCTGTTTCGAGCCCCTGGCCGAGCTCGACTACCTCTACGCGCCGTACCTGGCCGCCGAGATGCACTGGTTCTGCAAACCCGACCCGCGGCGGCGCACCCACCACCTTCACCTCGTCCCGGTCGGAAGCCCCCGGTACGACGACGAGCTCGCCTTCCGCGAACTCCTGCGGGCCGACCACGCGACGGCGGCGGAGTACGTGGCCCTGAAGCGCCGGCTGGCCGATCAGTTCGAGCACGACCGCGAGGGATACACCGACGCCAAGGCCGGGTTCATCGCCGGCGCCCTCAGTTGACGGCTTCGATGGCGCGTTCGACCCTCGCCAGGCTGGGGCCGTCCTGGAGTGTCCGGGTCCCGCTCGGGCCGGACACGATCGCCGCCAGCCCGGTCCGGATCCCGAGGTCGCTCCCCAATTCGTCATAGCCCTTTAGCCGGGACGTGATTTCGCCGTCCGGGCCGCCCTGATCGTCGAGGTATTCCCGCCATTCTTCGATTTCGAGCTCGCCGATCGATCCGGCCAGGGATTCGAGAAAGTCTTCGTCGATGCCGAACCTCTCGGCCTCGTCCTGGTTGCGGAAGAAGAGATAGGTGTACTGCCAGCCGTACCCCTGCTGGGCGGCCGCCTCGGCGCCGTAGAAGCCGAGCTCGAGTTCGTTCTCGGCGACCGAGTAGTGACGCATCAGGAGTTGGGCGTCCCCGGGCCGGGCGAAGTCTTCGGTCAGGGTCGGAACGATGCCGAGGAAGTCCTGGCGGCAGGTCGAGCACTGCAGGTCGGTGAAGACCTGGATCGTCACCGGAGCGTCGGAGGAGCCGAGTCGGTCGCCTTCCTGAGGCACCCCACCGAAGATCTCCTGCGCTTCCTCGATGCCCGAGACCCTGACCACGTCGCTGCCCGCTTCCCTGGTCGCGGCCTGGACCAGGGCGTAGCCGAGCGCCAGGACCGTCAACGCAAGGACGATGATCACGAAGGGGCGGCCCCGACGGGGGATCGGGGTGGCTGCAGCTTCTGCCATCGATGCATTATCGCGGTCTCGGATCGCGGCACATCGCGCCCCAGGCCGTGCGAAATAGGCGCAATTTGCGGCGGATCGTTTGACACGTCCGCACAGCCGGGTAAGTATCTGCCTACTCGATTTCAGCGACCTGGGAGGTCTGCCGTGGCCAATCACCTCACTCCGTCGGAGCTTGCCGAGGAGATGCACATGAAAAGGCAGGAGGTGATCGGCAAATGCGTGGAGTTGGGGGTGCCGATATTTCACGGCAGAATCGACAGGTCGCTGTTCGAGACGTCGCTGAGACACGCCCTCGCGATCGCCCCGAGCAGGGAACGGCGCGCCTCCGCCGCCTAGAGACCAGCTCTCGCTCTTGAACTAGACTCCCCGTGATGGAGGAGCGGGGAACGAAATCCGCGACGATTGCGGATCTGTTGCCGCGTGCGGCGGAGTTGTACGGGGACGCTCCCGCGATTCGCTACAAGGACGGCGAGGGATGGGTCAGCCGCAGCTTCCGGGAGGTCGAGGAGACCGTCCTCCCGCTCGCGCTCGGACTCGTCAACCTCGGTGTCGAGAAGGGCGACAAGGTTTCGATCCTCGGCAACACCCGCCCCGAGTGGACCTACCTCGACTTCGCCGCCCTCTCGATCGGCGCCGTCGTCGTCCCGGTCTACCAGACGAACTCGCCCGAGGAGTGCCAGTACGTGCTCGAGAACTCCGACGCCAAGGTGGTGGTCGTCGAGGACGACGAACAGCTGGAGAAGATCCGCGAGGTCCGCGACCAGCTGCCGGTGCTCGAGCAGGTGATCCGGATGACCGGCTCCAGCGACGACGCGATCTCGCTCGATCAGCTGGCCGCCCGCGGCAGTGGCGACGGCGGCGCTTGGGAGAAGCGCTGGAGCGCCGTTACCCGTGACGACGTCTGCACCTTCATCTACACCTCGGGAACGACCGGCCCGCCGAAGGGCTGCGTGATCACCCACGGCAACTACCGCTCGATGCTCGACATGGTCAACGAGACGAGCGTCATCGAAGGGGAAGACGTCACCTATCTCTACCTCCCCCTCGCCCACTCGTTCGCCCTCCTGATCCAGCTCGGCAGCTTCGACCTCGGCGCCACCCTCGCCTACTGGGAGCGGGACCCGCTGAAGATCCTCCCCAACCTCGCCGAACTGAAACCGACCTATTTCCCCTCGGTGCCGCGGATCTTCGAGAAGATCTACACCGCCGCGACCAGCGGGATGGAAAAAGAGGGCGGCCTGAAAAAGGCGATCTTCGACTGGGCGATCAGGGTCGGCGGCAGGATGCGCGACGCCGAACGGTCGGGTCGCAGCCCCGGCTTCCTGCTCCGCAAACAGTACGAGTTCGCAGACCAGCGGGTGCTCTCGAAAATCCGCGGCCTGTTCGGCGGCAAGCTGCGCTTGGCGGTCTCCGGCGCCGCGCCGATCAGCCCCGACATCCTCCGCTTCTTCGACTCCGCCGGCGTCCTCGTCCTCGAGGGCTGGGGGATGACGGAGACGTCGACGGCGGCGACGATCTCCTCGCCCGACGACTTCAAGATCGGGACGATCGGCAAGCCGTTCCCCGGGTGCGAGATCCGGATCGCCAACGACGGCGAGATCCTCGTCAAGGGCCCGAACGTGTTCCAGGGCTACTACAAGAACGAGGAGGCGACGAGGGAGACGATCGTCGACGGCTGGCTGCACACCGGTGACATCGGCTCGATCGACGACGACGGGTTCATCAAGATCACCGGCCGCAAAAAGGACATCATCATCACCGCGGGCGGCAAGAACATCACCCCGGCGAACCTAGAGAACGAGATCAAGCAGCACCCGCTCGTCTCCCAGTGCGTTGTCGTCGGCGACCGCCAGCCGTACCTGGTGGCGCTGGTGACTCTGGACCCCGAAGAAGTCGTCGCCTACGCCAAGGAGCACGGCCTGGCGGAGGACCCCGAGCAACTCAGCTCGAATCCCGAGATCCGGAAATCGATCGAAGACCACGTCGACGCGATCAACGAGAAATTCGCCCGGGTCGAGCAGATCAAGAAGATCGCGATCCTGCCGCGCGACCTCTCACAGGAGAGCGGCGAGCTGACGCCGACGCTGAAGGTCAAGCGCGCCGTCGTCGCCCAGAAGCACGCACCGGAGATCGAGAAGCTCTACGCCGGCTGAGGGTTGCGGGGGACGGTTGTTGCCTCCCCCCGTTCGCTGTCCCTTCGGGTAGCGCCGCTCCGGGGAGAGGCAACAACCCTCCTACACAGGCCTCTGCCCGGTTCGATGCAGCTGCCGAACAGGTGGGCGGCCTGAGTGGAGGGGCAATGTGCCTCTGCCGAAGCGCGGCGCTACCGGCGTAGCCGGATAGCGCGAGGAGAGGCATATTGCCCCTCCTCCTTGATCCGCGGATCTAGGAGGCCTCCTCGCCGGATTGCCGCAGCAGGGCCGAGGTCGTCTGCTCGAGGACACGCCGCCAGGCCGAGGTCTGCTCCGGCTCCTCCTCGGCGGCCCGCTCGACAACGCGCTGGACACGCCGGCCGGAGATCTCGAGCCCGTGGCGCTCGGCGATCTCGCCGTAGCGATCGTAGTCCTGGGCGAGTGTCGCGGTCACCGACTCGAAGCCGTGCTTGCCGATTTCCAGCCGCCGCGAGTAGTCCATGATCGGCGTCCCGAACATCAGCTCGTCATTGGGCTCGGGCTCGACCAGGATGATGTCGACGCCGGGGTATTTCTCCTCCCAGTGGGCTACCGCCTCGTGGAGGCGGGCGTGGGCGATCAGGCGGAAGGTCTGGCTCGCGATCGCCGGCAGCCCCATGTCGGCGACACGGCGGGCGCGGGTGCCGAAGACCGTCGTCAGGGACCTCTCGAAGTCGTTGACATAGGGGACCAGGGGGTTGACGACGACGATGAACTTGGCTCCCTTCTCGACCGCGATGTCGACGTTGGTGGTCGAGCGGATGCCGCCATCGAGAAGGTGGCGCCCCTTGAGCTCGACCGGTTTGTAGACGAGGGGGAGCGCGGTGGAGCACTGGACCGCCTTCGAGATCGGCACGTCGGCCCATTTGTCCTCACCGAACACGATCCGCTCGCATGTGTCGAGGTCCGTTGCCGTGAGATAGAGCTCGGGGTCGAGCAGGCGGAAGTCGTTGCTACGGCCGGATTCCCCGAGAACGCCCTCGATGTAGTCGGCGATGCCGTGGCCGGAATAGACGCCCGTGGGCAGCGCCTCGGCGAGGCCGACGCCAACGTCGATCGCCGAGAAATCCCCCATCCGAACAAGGCTTCGAAGCAGCTCCAGCGTCCGCCACGGAAGCGCCGCCGCTTTCTCGATGAAACCGAGGTAGTTGGGCTTCAGCACCTTGCTGAGATCGAGATCGTCGAGGTCGGAGGGGACCCGCTCGTTGATCACCTGCATCATTTCGTCGGGGGTGACCCCGTTGGCGAGCATGCTGGCGACGAATGAGCCGGCGCTGGTGCCGACGTAGATGTCGAAGTTGTTGACGGTGCTGTTGACCGCGAGAAGGTCGAGGGCGCGAAGGGCGCCGATCTCATAGACGCCACCGGTCATCCCGCCGCCGCCGAGCACCAGGGCGGTCTTCGACGGGCGTTTCCGGCCTTTGCGGGGACGCGGTCGCGAGGCCTCTATATCCACAACTTTGCCCATCAACGTGGATTATCCCAGGAGATGCGGTGGACTCCCCCCTCAATATTCGTGCTGATCCTCGCTCTGAGCGTCATTCTCGGCGCATCAGGAGCCTCAGCGGCGGAATCGTGCAGCACCCTGCAGGGCCGGGTCGTCCGTGGCGGCGGCCAGGCGAGCGGCCTCTTCGTGCTCGATGCCGACACCGGCCGGGTGGTCTGCCGGCGGGCTCCGAACCGGCGCCTCTCCCTGGCGTCGAACATGAAGCTGTTCACGACCGCGACGGCGATCGGCCGGCTCGGCCCCGAAACCAGGATCCCGACCAAGGTCGAGGCGACGGGTAGCGTCGACGACCGCGGCGTCCTCGATGGCAGCCTCTACCTGGTCGGCGGCGGCGACCCGGCGCTCGGCACCCCGTCCTTCTACGACAGGTTCCTCGGCGGCCTCGGGACCAACCTCTACGCGCTGAAGACCCAGATCCGTGCTGCCGGCATCAGCGCCGTCAAGGGGCGCCTCTATGCCGACGACACGGTCTTCGACCGGCTCCGCGGCGTCGCTGACTCGGGCTACGCGACAAGCCCCTACATCGGCCCGCTCTCGGGCCTCGCCTTCGACTCTGGGTACTCGAGTTCGAACGCGACCAGCTTCGCCTCCGACCCGGCCCGGCTGGCGGCCACCAAGCTGGCGCGCTCGCTCGACGCCGCCAGCGTCGACGTCAGGCCGCAGGTGGCGCTCGCGAAGGCTCCTGCCGACGCGGAAACCGTCGCGGTGGTCCGCTCGCCGACGATCGCCAAGCTCGCGGCGGCGACCAACGTGCCCTCCAACAACTACTACGCCGAGACGCTGATCAAGCTCCTCGGGGCTCGCTTTGGGGCTTTCGGCAGCACCGGGGCCGGGGCCGCGGTCGTGACCCAGTTCGCCCGCTCGCAGGGATCCTTCGTCCACGCCGTCGACGGCTCGGGCCTGACCCGCAGCGGCAAAGCTTCGACCGCCCAGGTCGTCCGCTTCCTGCAGGCCGTGCGCGGCGAGGAATACGGCGAAGACTTCATCGACTCCCTGGCCATCGCCGGCCGGGAAGGGACGGTCGCCGACCGGATGGACGGCAGCGCTGCCGCGGGCCGCTGCCGAGTCAAGACCGGCACCCTGACCGGGGTCAGCGCCCTCTCCGGGTACTGCTTCAACCGCAGCGGCCGGACGATGATCTTCTCGATCCTGATGGGCGGGGTGCGGGACCTCGGCCTCGCCCACCTCGAACAGGATCGGATCGCCGCCGCCGTCGCCGCCTACTGAACCAGCTCGCGCAGGCTCCGTTCGTCGAGGACCTCGGTCCCGAGCTCCTCGGCCTTCGCCAGCTTCGACCCTGGGTTCTCTCCGACGACGACGTAGTCGGTCTTTTTCGAGACCGAGTTGACGACCTTGCCGCCGGCTGACTTGATCAGCGCCGCCGCCTCCTCGCGGGTCAGGTCCTCGAGGGTGCCGGTCAGGACCAGCGTGCGCCCCTCGAGCGGGCCACCACCCGCCGGGCGCCGCTCCGAGGGGTCCTGCTCGAGCCGCAGACCCTTCTCGCGCAGCTTCTCGACCAGATCCCAGGTGCGCTCGTCGGCCAGCGACTCGGCGATCTGGACCGCCATGATCGGCCCCACCCCCTCGACCTCCTCGATCAGCTCGGGGTCGGCGGTGTGAAGGGCGTCGATCGAGCCGAAATGATCGGCCAGCGCCTCGGCTGTGACGTAGCCGACGCCTGGCAGTCCCAGCGCGTAGAGGACCCGCTTGAACGGGCGCTCGCGCGAGGCATCGATCGCCGCCAGAAGGTTGCGGGCGGAGATCTCGCCGAACCCCTCGAGCCCGACGAGCTTGCCCTCATCGAGCTCGTAGATGTCGGCGACGTCGGCGATCAGGCCCTCTTCGAGAAACCGCAGCGCCTGCTTCTCGCCGAGGCCGTCGATGTCCATCGCCCCCTTGCTGACGAAGTGCTTGACATGCTGGAAGGACTGCCCGGGGCAGCCCGCCCGGTTGGGGCAGATCGTGAAGACCGAGTCCTCGGGCTTGACGGTCTCGGTGTTGCATGCGGGGCAGCGCTTCGGCGGTTTGACGCGGCGGGTGCGCTTCGGGCGTTTCTGGATCAGCGGAGCGACGACCTGCGGGATGACATCACCGGCGCGCATCACCACGACCTCGTCTCCGACCCTGACGTCCTTGCGGGCGAGGTCCTCCTCGTTGTGGAGGGTCGCGGTCGAGACCGTGACGCCGCCGACGTGGACCGGCTCGAGCATCGCGAACGGGACCAGGTGGCCGGTGCGGCCGACGTTCCAGACGACGTCGAGCAGCTTCGTCGTCGCCGTCGTCGGCGGGAACTTCCAGGCGATCGCCCAGCGCGGCTCGCGGCCGACGACGCCGAGCTCGCGCCACAGCGCCCGCTCGTCGACCTTGACGACCACGCCGTCGATCTCGTAGTCGAGCTCCTCGCGCCGCTCCTCCCATCGGTGGCAGCGCTCGACCACCGACTCGACCCCCTCATGGTGGGAGGTGTCGGGGTTGACCCTGAACCCCCGTTCGCCGAGCCACCCGACCTCGTCGATGTGCGTCGCGAGGTCAAGCCCGCGGGTGGCTCCGATCCCGTAGCACCAGATCGAGAGCGGGCGTTCCGCCGCGAGCGCCGGGTCGAGCTGGCGAATCGCCCCGGCGGCTGAATTGCGTGGGTTGGCGAAGGTCGGCTCGCCGGCCTCGGCGCGGCGCTCGTTCAGCGCCTTGAAGTCGGCGATCGGGAGGTAGATCTCACCGCGCACTTCGACCAGCTCCGGCGCATCCTCGATCCGCAATGGAATCGCCCTGATCGTGCGCAGGTTGCGGGTCACGTCCTCTCCGACCCGGCCGTCGCCGCGAGTCGCGCCGCGGACGAGGACCCCGTCCTCATAGGTGAGCGTGATCGCGAGACCGTCGATCTTCGGCTCGGTCGTGTAGCTGAACTCCGAGGCGGCGATGTCGAGGCGCTTCAGGTGGTTCCGCAACCGCGTCTCCCAGGCCCGCAGCTCCTCCTCGCTGCGGGCGTTGGCGAGCGAGAGCATCTGCTCGGCGTGCTCGACCCGTTCGAAACGATCCAGCGGGGGCGCACCGACGCGCTGGGTCGGCGAATCGGGAGCGAGCAGGTCCGGGTGCTCGGCCTCGATCTCGCGCAGCTCGTCGAGCAGGGAGTCGTACTGATCGTCGCCGATCTCGGGTTCATCGAGGACGTAGTAGCGGTGGTTGTGGCGCTCCAGCTCCTCGCGGAGAAATTCCGCCCGCTTGCTCGGCTCTCCCTCGCTCGCACTCATGATCACCGGTGACCTCGCTCGCTCGCTCCCGCGTCCGCAGCGGGCGGGTGAGCGCTCATACAGCGGATGCGAGCATCGACTCGAAGTCGATTGCCCGCAGACGATCCAGGCCCCCGTGGTCGGTGAGGTCGAAGTGGATCGGGGTGACCGAGATGCGCCCGCGGGCGACGGCCGAGAGATCGGTCCCCTCCTCGTCCTCGAACGAGGGCTCGAACCCGTAGATCTCGTAGCGCTGCCTGCCCGAATCCGCATCCTCGCCGATCAGCTTCAGCTTGTCGTTGTAGAGGCGTTTGCCGAGCTTCGTCACCTCGACCGCGGTCGGGTCGCCGGATGGATAGTTGACGTTGACCAGGGTCTCCGGCGGCATCGAGCCTTCCTCGGCGAGCCGCTTCACCAGCTGCGCCGTGAACGGCGCCGCAAGCCCGAAGTCGAAGCGGCCGCTGACATAGCCCATGCCGCCCCCGGAGGACTGCTGCGAGACCGCCAGCGCCGGAATCCCGAGCACGATCCCCTCGAACGCCGCCGCGACCGTTCCCGAGTAGGTGATGTCGTCGCCGAGGTTCGAGCCGTGGTTGATGCCGGAGACGATCAGGTCGGGCCTGCCCCCGAGCAGCCCGAGGTCGGCGAACCGCACGCAATCGACCGGGGTCCCATCGGTTGCGAAGCCACGATCGCCGTCGCCGAACTCGACCTCTTCGACGCTGAGCGGCGAGCGGGTGGTGATGCTGCGCGCGGTCGCGCTGCGGTTGGAGTCGGGGGCGATCACGTCGACGTCGATGCCGTCGAGCTCGCGCAGCGCCCGCCTCGCGGCCTGCAGGCCGGGAGCCGAGATCCCGTCGTCGTTGGTCAGGAGAACCCTCACCGGACCGATTCTAGGTTGCGCTGCATACTGCTCGCCGTGGCAACGGTTCGCCTCGAGATCGAATACGACGGCACCGGCTTCAGCGGCTGGGCGAAGCAACCGGGCCTGCGGACCGTTCAGGGGGAGCTGGAGACGGCGCTGGCAAGCGTTCTCGGCGGTGCCGCGGTGGACCTGACCGTCGCCGGGCGCACCGACGCCGGCGTCCATGCCCTCGGTCAGGTCGCGAGCTTCGCGGCCGACTCCCCGCTTCCGGCCGACCTCGCCCGCGCCGTCAACAAGGTCGGGCCCGATGACGTCACGGTCACCACCGCGGCCCTCGCGCCCGAGGGATTCGACGCCCGCCGCGATGCCACCTCGCGCAGCTACCGCTACCGGGTCCTGACCGCGAGGACGCCGAGTCCATTCGAGCGCGGCAGGGCCCTCTGGTGGCCCCACCCTTTGGACAGCTCCCTCCTCGATAATTGCGCGGCCGCGCTCCACGGCACCCACGACTTCACCGCCTTCACGCCGACCCAGACCGACCACGTTCGCTTCGAGCGGGACGTCCTCTCGGCCGGCTGGGAGCGGGACGACGCGATCGCCTCGTTCCGGATCACGGCCGACGCGTTCATGCGCAACATGGTCCGCGTCCTCGTCGGCACCATGCTCGAGGTCAGCTCGGAGCGACACACGCTGGCCGAGTTCGAACGACTGCTCGAGGGCGCCTCCCGATCCGCCGCCGGCGAAACGGCCCCACCCCACGGCCTCTATCTCGAGTCCGTCAACTACGACTGACCGCAGCGAATCAAGTTGACCATGAAATAGCTGGCGAACTTGATGGGCTGCCCTTTGGAGAGGGTCGGTTGCCCTCCGAACTGGCGGATACTCAAAACGCCGGCCTGATTAGGCCGGCGTTTGTCAGGGCGGAGGGCAACCGACCCTCCCCCTAGACGAGTTCGAGAAAGACCATCTCCGTGGAGTCAGACCTGCGCGGTCCCAGCTTCACTATCCGCGTGTAGCCGCCGGGCCTGTCGGCGTAGCGCGGCGCCACCTCGTCGAACAGCTTGTGGACGATGAACTTGTCGTTGTGGAGGGTGGCGAGAGCCTGGCGACGGGCGTGCAGGTCGCCGCGTTTGGCGAGCGTGATCAGCTGCTCGACCTCGGGCTTGACGGCCTTCGCCTTCGCCTGGCTGGTCTTGATCCGCTCATGATCGATCAGCTGCTTGCAGAGGTTCGAGAACAGCGCCTCGCGATGCGACGAGGTCCGGCTCAGCTTGTTTCGCTTCTTGCGGTGCCGCATCGCTTCGCTCCTTCGCTCGCCTCTCGCCTCAGTCCTGCTGGAGGTCGAGGCCGCGCGAGTGCAGGGTCTCGATCACTTCATCGATCGATTTCGAGCCGAAGTTGGGGATCGCGTTCAGCTCGGTGCGGGTCTTCCGCACCAGATCGCCGACGGTCTGGACCCCGGCCCGCTTGAGGCAATTGTAGGAGCGGACACCCAGCTCGAGCTCCTCGATCAGGATCTCGTCGAGGCCGTTGCTGGAGGCGACACCGTCGCCGGGGGCCGCGGTCAGGCCGTCCCCGGCCGGGGCCGCCACCGCCTCGCGCGCGGTCAGTTCCTCGACCCGCTCGGCGTCGGTGAAGATCGCCAGCGTCTTGATCAGGATCTCGGAGGCCTCCCGCAGCGATGCGGCCGGCTCGATCGAGCCGTCGGTTTCGAGATCGAGGGTCAGTTTGTCGAAGTCGGTCCTCTGCCCGACCCTGGCCGAGGCAACCGAGTAGGAGGCGCGGCGGATCGGCGAGAAGATCGAGTCGATCGGAATCACGCCGATCGGCTGATCGTCTGACTTGTTGTCTTCGGCGGCCGAGTAGCCGCGGCCGCGGCCGATCGTCAGGTAGACCTCGAGTTTGGTTTTCTTCTCGAGCGTCGCGATCGGGGCGTCGGGGTTGAGGATCTCGACCCCCGAGGGGAGGTCGATGTCCTTGGCCTTGACCTCGCCCGGGCCGGTGGCCACCAGCGGCGCCTCAACTTCGTCGGCGTCGGTGTGCATGCGGACGACGAGATCCTTGAGGTTGAGGACGATGTCGGTGACGTCCTCCTTGACGCCGGGAACGCTCGAGAACTCGTGGGCTACGCCCTCGATGCGAACGCTGGTGACCGCGGCGCCGCCCAGCGAGGACAGCAGCACGCGGCGGAGGCCGTTTCCGAATGTGTAGCCGAAGCCCTTGTCGAGCGGCTCGATGGTGAACGTGCCGCGACGATCGTCGACCTTCTCTGAGGTAATGCGAGGGACCTGGAAGTCAGTGGTCATGAGTTCCTTGCGTCTGGGGTATTTCCGAATCGGTCCGGACTACTTGGAGTACAGCTCGACGATGAGCTGCTCCTGTACCGGCGCCGAGATCTCAGCGCGCTCTGGAAAGCGCAGGACCTTGGCGGTAAGCGAATCGTGGTCAGCCTGGAGCCAGGCCGGCACGGTTGAGACAAGCTCTGTCGCCTTGCGGATCGTGTCCGTGGCGGCTGAATCGGCCTTGATCGAGATCACGTCCTCGGGGCGCACCTGGTAGGAGGGGACGTCGACCCGTCGCCCGTTCACCATCCAGTGGCCGTGGCGGATCAGCTGGCGGGCCTGGCGCCGCGAGGCGGCGAACCCGAGCCGGACGAGGACGTTGTCGAGGCGCGACTCGAGCAGGCGCAGCAGGTTCTCGCCGGTCACACCCTCCTGGCGGGCGGCCTTTTCGTAGTAGGCGCGGAACTGTTTCTCGAGCACCTGGTAGTAGCGGCGCGTCTTCTGCTTCTCGCGCAGCTGCACGCGGTACTCGGACTGTCGCATCCGGCCGCGGCCGTGGTCGCCGGGCGGGTAGGAGCGGCGCTCGACGCCGCACTTGTCGGTGAAGCAGCGCTCGCCCTTGAGGAAGAGCTTCTGGCCCTCGCGACGGCACTGCTTGCACTGGGGCGAGGTGTCGCGAGCCATCTAGACCCTCCGCCGCTTCTTCGGGCGGCAGCCGTTGTGCGCCTGCGGGGAGACGTCCTTGACGGTCGTGACTTCGAGACCGGCGGCCTGGAGGGAGCGGATCGCAGTCTCGCGGCCGGAGCCGGCGCCCTTGGCGAACACTTCGACCTTTTCGAGGCCGTGTTCCATCCCTTTCTTGGCCGCGGCGTCGGCCGTGACCTGGGCGGCGAAGGGGGTCGACTTGCGCGAGCCTTTGAAGCCCGCCGAGCCGGCCGACTCCCAGGCGATCACGTTGCCCTGGGTGTCGGTCAGGGTCACGATCGTGTTGTTGAACGAAGTTTTGATGTGCGCCTGGCCGTAGGCGATGTTCTTTTTGACGCGGCGCCGGGTGCGTCCTTTGGCGGGTTTTTTCGCGGTTGCCATGGTGATTCCCTACTTCGCGGTCGGCGCCTTGCGCTTGCCGGCGACGCTCATCCGGCGCGGGCCCTTGCGGCCGCGCGCGTTGGTCTTCGTCCGCTGCCCGCGGACCGGGAGGCCGCGGCGATGACGGAGGCCCCGGTAGGAGCCGATCTCCATCAGCCGTTTGACGTTCTGGGACTGGTCGCGGCGAAGGTCGCCCTCGACCTCGCGGAGCTCGACCGCCTCGCGGAGGTGGACGACCTCGTCCTCGGTCAGGTCCTTGACCAGGGTGCCGGAGTCGATTTTCGTCTCGGCGAGGATTTCCTGAGCGGTGGAACGACCGATGCCGAAGATGTATGTGAGGCCGATTTCAACCCGTTTGTTGACCGGGATGTTGATCCCCGCGATACGTGCCACGCGCTATCCCTGCCGCTGCTTGTGACGCGGGTTCTGACAGATCACGAGAACGGCGCCGTTGCGCCTGATGACCTTGCACTTTTCGCACATCGGCTTTACGGAAGCTCGAACCTTCATCGCTCCGGTCTCGTCTCGAATACAGGACTCCCGCCAGCCCCAGGAGTCGGGCAAGCGGACACCGCCGGCCCAATTGGGCCGAACGAGAAAGATAGCAGGGGACGTCACTCGGCGACCAGCCCCAGCGTGAACCCGTCGTAGCCCTTTATGCCGACGGTCTGGATCGTCGTCGCGCTCACCCGGGGGTCCCCAGCGAGCTGCTCGTGCAGGCGGCGCTGGGCGATGGCGGCGGGATCGTCGCTGCCCGCCTCGGCCAGCGTCCCATCGCGGACGACATTGTCGGCGACGATCAGGGCGCCGGGCCTGGTGTGATCCAGGGCCCAGGCGAAGTACTCGGGGGTATTCACCTTGTCGGCGTCGATGAAGACGAGGTCGAAGGGCCCCGCCCCCTCCGCCTTGAGATTCGGCAGGGTCTCGAGCGCCGGTCCGACGCGGAGCTCGACGAGGTCGGAGAGCCCGGCCTCGGCGATGTTCTCGCGGGCGACCTCGGCATAGGCGGGGTCTGCCTCGAGGGTCGTCAGGCGGCCGCCGCCGGGCAGGGCACGACCGATCCAGATCGAGCTGTAACCGCCGAGGGTGCCGAACTCGAGCACGGCCCGTGCCCCGATCGAGCGTGCCAGAAGGTGGAGCAGCTTGCCCTGTGGCGGCGAGACCTGGATCGCCGGCAGGCCTGCCGCCTGACAGCGCTCGACCGTGTGGCGAAGCGCCTCGTCGTCGGGGGCGATCGTCGCGCCGACGAACTCGTCCACCTCGGCCCAGCGGTCATCCGCCACCGGCTTTACTCGTCCTCGTGCCAGGGGGTGAGGATTCGCGGCCCATCGGCGGTGACCGCGACCGTGAACTCGAAGTGGGCGGCGAGCGACCCGTCCTGTGAGTAGACCGCCCAGCCGTCCTCGCCCATCCGCACCAGCGCTCCTCCTGCGTTGACCATCGGCTCGATCGCCAGGACGGTCCCCTCCTCCAGCAGCGGCCCCTTTCCGGCCTCGCCGAAGTTGGGAACCTGCGGGTCCTCATGCATCTCGCGGCCGATCCCGTGGCCGACGAGGGTGCGGATGACCGAGAGGCCCTCCATCTCCACCGCGCGCTGGATCGCCGAGGAGACGTCGCCGAGGTGGTTGCCGGGGCGCATCTCCTCGGCACCGGCGAACAGCGCCGAGCGGGTCACCTCGAGCAGTTTGCGCGCGTCGGGATCGATCGTCCCGATCGGGATCGTGATCGCCGCATCGGAGACCCAGCCGTCCTTGATCACCCCCACGTCGATCGAGAGGACGTCGCCGCGCTTCAGCTCGTGGGGGCCGGGAATCCCGTGGACGACCATCGAGTTGGGCGAGGCGCAGATCGAGCCCGGGAACCCGCGGTAGCCCTTGAAGGCGGGCTCGGCTCCCTGGGAGCGGATGAATTTCTCGGCCGCGGCGTCGAGGTCCCCGGTCGTCACCCCCGGCCTCGCCTTCGCCGCCAGCATCTTCAGACAGCGGACCAGGATCTGGCCCGACGCCGCCATCTTCTCGACCTGATCGGGGCTCTTGCGGATGATCATCCGGTACACGCTAGATCGCCTCGTCCGCTTCGAGTTTAAGCGTCGCCAGGGTGCGGGCGACCTCGGCGGCGACCTCGTCGGGGGCGGCGGCGCCGTCGATCCGGCGCAACAGGCTCTGGTGGTCGAAGAACTCGATCAACGGCTCTGTCTTCTCGTGATAGGTCTCGAGCCGGTGGCGGATCACCTCGGGCCTGTCGTCATCGCGGACCAGGAGCTCTGAGCCGTCGACGTCGCAGACACCCTCGCGTTCGGGCGGGTTGATCTCGGTGTGGAAAACATGGCCGGCCTCGGCACAGGTTCTCCGTCCCGCCAGCCGCCGCACCACCTCGTCATCGGGGGCGTCGATCAGGAGGACTCCGGTGAGGCGACGGCCGAGCTCGTCCAGCTTCGCCTCGAGCGCCTCGGCCTGGGGCACGGTGCGGGGAAAGCCGTCGAGGATGAAGCCGTCGGCGGCCTCGGCGGAGTCGATCCGCTCGGCGATCGCGCCGACGATCACCTCGTCGGGGACGAGGTCGCCGCTGTCCATGAACTCCTTCGCGGTCTTGCCCAGCTCGGTTTCCTCCCGCACCGCGGCCCGCAGGATGTCGCCGGTCGCGTAATAGGGCAGCTGCAGGTCTTCCTGCAGGCGCTCGCCCTGCGTTCCCTTTCCGCTTCCGGGGGGGCCAAGGAGGACCAGGTTCGTCTCGGACATGGTGATCGGCGCGCCGCGGGCCGCGAGCGGCCGGGCGCTATTTCAGGAATCCCTCGTAGTTCCTCATCATTAACTGCGCCTCGAGCTGCTTGACAGTGTCCAGCGCGACTCCGACGACGATCAGGATCGAGGTCCCGCCGAAGTAGAAGTTGGCGGACGTCTGGCTGAACAGGATCGCCGGCAGCGCGGCCACCGCGCCCAGGTAGAGGGCGCCGGGGAAGGTCAGTCGCGAGAGGATGCGGTCGAGGTATTCGGCCGTGGGCCGGCCCGGCCGTACGCCGGGTATGAAGCCGCCGTATTTCTTCAGGTTGTCGGCCTGGTCCACGGGGTTGAAGGTGACCGCGGTGTAGAAGTAGGTGAAGATGACGATGAAGAACACCTCGCCGGCGATGTAGGCCCAGCCGTTGGGGCTGAAGAAGGCGGCGAAGTCGAGCGCGGCGGGGGTGTTGAGGAGCTGTCCGATCGTCGGTGGGAAGGCCATGATCGAAGCGGCAAAGATGACCGGGATGACGCCGGCCATGTTGACCCTGAGCGGCAGGTAGGTCGACCCGCCCGACGTCATTCGCCGGCCGACCACCCGTTTCGCGTACTGGACCGGGATCCGCCGCTGGCCCTCCTGGACGAAGACGATCGCGAGGATCACCGCCAGGGCGACGAACGGCATCATCACGACGAAGACCTGGTCGGGGTTGTTCCACCACGATTCGATGCCCTGGGGGATGCGCGATGCGATCGAGGCGAAGATCATCAGCGAGATGCCGTTGCCGATGCCGCGCTGGGTGATCAGCTCGCCCAACCACATCAGCAGCGTGCAGCCGGCGGTCAGGCAGGCGACGATCAGGAAGACGCGGGCGCCGCTCAGCTGGCCGACCACGTCGCTGCCCGCGGTGTTCCCGAACGACCGGAACAGGTAGACGTATCCGAACGACTGGCCGAACGCCAGGCCGACGGTTAGGTAGCGGGTGTACTGGGTGATCTTCTGCTGCCCGACCTCCCCTTCTTTCTGGAGTTTCTCCAGCGAGGGGACGACCACGGTCAGCAGCTGGAGGATGATCGAGGCCGTGATGTAGGGCATGATTCCCAGCGCGAAAAGCGACAATCGCGAGAGGCCTCCACCGGAGAAAAGGTTGAGGAAGCCGAGGATGTTGCTGCCGCCGAAGTTGTTCTGGATTTCCTTCAGGGCCTCGCTGTCGACGCCGGGCGCGGGGATGTAGGCACCGAGCCGGTACAGCGCCAGCATCGCCGCGGTGAAGGCCAGCTTCTTGCGGATGTCGGCGACGCTGAATGCGTTCGCGATCGTTTTGAGCATCAGGACTCCAGAGTGTGGCAGGAGCCCCCAGCCGCCTCGATCTTCTCGCGGGCGGCGGAGCTGAACGCGTGCGCGTGGACCTCGAGTTTCTTCGAGATCTCGCCCCGGGCGAGGATCTTGACCGGGTCCGAGCGCTTGGCGAGGCCCTTCTCCTTCAGCGAGGAGGGGGTCACCTCGGCGCCGGCGTCGAAGCGATCCTCGAGATCGCTGACGTTCACCGGCTGGGTCACGGTGCGGAAGTTCTCGAACGGCATCGACTGCTTTTTGTGCGGGCCGCGGAGCTTTCGCATCCGCATGTGAATCGGGTTCTGCCCGCCCTCGTAGCCGGCCTTCTTCTTGGCGCCGGCGCGCGAGCCGTAGCCTTTGTGGCCGCGGCCCGACGTCTTGCCGAGCCCGCTGCCCTCGCCGCGCCCGACCCGGCGGCGCGGACGCCGTGAGCCCGGCTTCGGCTTCAGGCTGTGAAGCCCGATCTCCGAGGCGCGGTCCTTGCCGCCTTTCTCAGCCACCGTCGACCTCCACCAGGTGCGAGACGACCCGGATCTGGCCCTGCAGCTGCGGCGAGTCCTTGAGATCGACAGACTTCCCGATCCGCCCCAGCCCAAGCGCCTCGAGCGTCGCTTTCTGGCTCGGATTGGTGCCGTTGGCGGAACGAATCTGCTTGATCGTCAGCGCGGTCACGAGCCCTCAGCCTCCGACGGTTTCTCCTCCGCCACGGGCTCCTCCGCGGCCGGAGCTGTCTCAGCAGGACTTTGCTCAGTTTGGGGTGGCTCTCCGCCCTCGCTCGTCGCAGAGGAGTCAGATTGCGACTGCTCCTCGCTCGGGCTGGTGGCTTCGCCATCAGCCGCCGCCTCCTCGGCCGGTGCCTCTGGCGACGCCTCAGCCTCTGCCTCCGCGGGTGGCGCGGGGGTGGGCTCCTCCCCAGCAGCCTGCGAGGAGGAGGTGTCCTCCCCCGCGACAGGACCCGCGGGCGCAGTGGCCGATGCCTCGCTAGTCTCAGAACTGCTGGAAGACTGAACCCCCAGCACCTGGGCCACCGTCAGCCCCCGCAGCTCGGCGACCTCCTCCGGCCGCCTGAGGCGGACGAGCCCGTCCATCGTCGCCTTGACGAGGTTGATCGGGTTCTGGGTGCCGATGCTCTTGGTGAGCACGTCACGGACGCCCCCCAGCTCGAGGACGGCGCGGACACCGCCGCCGGCGATCACGCCGGTACCGGGGCTGGCCGGGCGCAGGACGACGTGACCGGCGCCGTAGCGGCCGATGATCTTGTGGGTCAGGGTCTGGCCGTATTTGGGGACGCGGATCAGGCTCTTGCGGGCGTTCTCGACCGCCTTTTGGATCGCCAGCGGGACCTCGCGCGCCTTGCCGTAGCCAATCCCGACCACGCCCTCTTCGTCGCCGACGGCGACCAGCGCAGTGAACGAGAACCGGCGGCCGCCCTTGACGACCTTGGCGACGCGGTTGATCTCGATCACGCGCTCCTGGAGGTCGAGCCCCCGCGGGCTCACCGTCTCAACGTTTGTGGTGTCCATTCCCTTCATAGCAATCGCCCACCGTAGCGGTTCAGAAGCGGAGGCCTCCCTCGCGGGCGCCCTCGGCGAGCGCGCGGACGCGTCCGTGGTACTTGTAGCCGCCGCGGTCGAATACGCAGGTCTCGATCCCGGCCGCCTTGGCACGCTCGGCCAGCAGCTCGCCGGCCCGCTTCGCCTGCTCGGCGGCGGTCAGCTTGCGCAGCTCGGGCTCGATCCAGTTCACCGCGGCCAGGGTGTGGCCGCTGCGATCGTCGACCAGCTGGGCGAAGATCCCGCGATTCGAGCGGTAGACCGAGAGGCGCGGGCGCTCGGCGCTGCCGACGATCCGGGCGCGGACCCGCCGGCGTCGGCGCAGGCGGTGCTCTCTCTTCGTGACGACGGTCAATGTCCGCTCCTTCCCGGGCAGTGCGACTCAGCCGAGCGAAAACCAAGTTGGGCGAGGACGCAGGGCGCAGCCTTTGGTGGTGCCAAAGGCAAGCCCGAGGACCAAGATCCAGCGCCGGTTTGCAGCCGGCGGAGGCGTGCTGTTTGGGAAGGAGCGGACATTAGGCGCGCTTGCCCACCTTCCGGGCGACGTGCTCGTCGCGGTAGCGGATGCCCTTGCCCTTGTATGGCTCCGGTGGGCGCCGCTTGCGGATGTCCGCCGCGACCTGGCCGACGAGTTGCTTGTCGATGCCGCGGACGATGATCTCGGTCGGCTGCGGAACCTCGAACTCGATCCCATCCGGGGGCTCGATCGAGACCGGATGCGAGAAGCCCAGCGCCATCTCGAGGCCCTTGCCTTTGAGCTGCGCCCGGTAGCCGACGCCCTGGATCTCGAGGCGCTTCTCGAAGCCGTCGGTGACGCCCTCGACCATGTTGGCGATCAGGCTCCGGGTCAGCCCGTGCAGCGCACGGTGCTCGCCGCGGTCGGTCGGGCGCTGGACGGTAACCGTGCCCTCCGCCTGCTCGACCTTCATGTCGGCCGAGAGGCTCTGGCTGAGCTCACCCTTCGGCCCCTTGACGGCAACGCTGCCAGGGACGATCTCCACCGTGACGGCGTCGGGGACGGCGATTGGCTTTCTTCCGATCCTGCTCATGAAGTCTCTCTCGCTAGCTGCTCACCAGACGTAGGCGACGACCTCGCCGCCGACGCCCTTCGCCTTTGCTTCGTGGCCGGTCATCACTCCGGTCGAGGTGCTGATGATCGCGGTTCCGGTCCCACCGTCGACCCGCGGCACCTGATTGTGATTGACGTAGCGCCTGCGCCCCGGGCGCGAGATCCGCTCCATCCCGATGATGACCGGGCGGCGGTCCTCGGTGTACTTGAGACGGATGCTGATCTCCTCGCCGACCCGGCCGGGCTTGCGCGAGAAGTCGCGGATGTAGCCCTGCTCCTTGAGGATCCTCGACATCTCCAGCTTCAGTCGCGAGGCCGGGATATCGACCTCGTCGTGGCCGGAGCCGATCGCGTTGCGGATCCGGGTCAGGTAATCGCCTATCGGGTCGGTCAGCATCGTCTACCAGCTCGACTTTTTCATTCCCGGGACGTAGCCCTCGTGGGCGGCCTCGCGCAGGCAGATCCTGCAGAGGCCGAACTTGCGATAGAAGCCGCGCGGCCGCCCGCAGCGGCGGCAGCGGTTGTACTCGCGCGACTTGAACTTAGCCTTGCGGCTCTGCTTCACCTTCTGGGAGGTCTTAGCCATCCTCTGAGCTCTCCTCATCGGCCGGCGCCTCGTCGGCACCGCCCTCGTCGCCCTCGGCGCCCTCGCCACCCTCCTCGGCCTCCTCGGCCTCCTCTTCGGGCTTTGCGTACGCGTCGGGGTTTTCCTCTTTCAGCTGCTCAAGCGCCGCCTGCTCGGCCTCGGCGCGCAGGCGCGCCTCCTCCTTGCGCTTCTCCTCCTCCTCGGCGGCCTGCGCCACCTCGTCGACGCCACCCGGCCGGCCGTCTTTCGCAAACGGCATCCCGAGCCCGAGCAACAGCTCGAACGCCTCGACGTCGGCCGCGGCGGTGGTCGTGATCGTGACGTCGAGGCCACGGACCTCGTCGATAGAGTCGTAGTCGATTTCGGGGAAGATCAGCTGCTCGCGGACGCCCATCGAGTAGTTGCCGCGGCCGTCGAACGAGCGCGGGTTGAGCCCGCGGAAGTCGCGGATTCGGGGCACGGCGATCGAGCAGAGCCGATCGAGGAACTCCCACATCCGGGCCCGCCTCAGCGTCACCGAGACCCCAACCGGCATCCCCTCGCGGACTTTGAACGAGGCGATCGACTTGCGAGCCCTGCGGATGCTCGGCTGCTGGCCGGCGATCGTCGCCAGCTGGCCCTGCGCCGCCTCGAGCATTTTCGCGTTCTGCTTCGCCTCGCCGACGCCCATGTTGAGCGTGATCTTGGTCAGCCGCGGAACCGCCATCTGCGACGGGTAGCCGAACCGCTTCATCAGCGCCGGGAGCACCTCCTGCTCGTAGCGCTCGCGCAGGCGCGGCGGCGGGGCGGCCTGGGTGGTCGGGGTCGCGGTGGCCTCCATCAGAACGCCACCCCGCTCCGCTTCGAGTAGCGCTCGCGCTTGCCGCCTTTGTCACGCCGGACGCCGACCCGGGTCGGCTTGTTGTCTTTGGGGTCGAGCAGCATCACGTTCGAGACGTGGATCGGCCCCTCCTTGTCGACGATGCCGCCGATGTTGGCCGCCCGCTGCGCATCTTGGACGGGGCGCGGTTTTTCGTGCCGCTTGACCATGTTCAGGCCCTCGACGTAGACGAAGCTGCGCTTCGGTTCGGTCCGCGTCACGCGGCCCGACTTGCCCGAGTCCTTGCCGCCGATGATCTGCACTTCGTCGCCCTCGCGAATCTTCATCGTTTTCGCCATCAAGAACCACCGCCTTCGCCGATGCTCCGCTCGCGAAGATTCAGATATGCACGCTCGCTCCGCATGGCTCAGAGGACCTCGGGCGCCAGCGAGACGATTTTCATGAAGTTGCGGTCGCGCAGCTCGCGGGCGACCGGGCCGAAGATCCGGGTGCCGCGTGGATTGGTCCCGTCCTGCTCGATCAGGACCGCCGCGTTTTCGTCGAAAGAGATGTAGGTGCCGTCGGGGCGGCCGAGCTGCTTGCGAGTGCGGACGATGACGGCCTGGACGACCTCGCCCTTGCGGACGCCGCCCTGCGGGCTCGCCTGTTTGACGGTCGCCGTGATCACGTCGCCGACGCCGGCATAGCGGCGGTGGGAGCCGCCCTTGATCCGGATGCAGAGGATCTCCCTCGCACCGGAATTGTCGGCAACTTTCAGTCTCGACTCCTGCTGGATCACGAATCCCTCACTTGGCCTTCTCGAGGACCTCGACCAGGCGCCAGCGCTTGGTCTTCGACAGCGGCCTGGTCTCGACCAGACGGACCGTGTCGCCCTCCCCGGCCTCGTTGCGCTCGTCGTGAGCGTGCAGGGTCCGGGAGCGGCGCACGACCTTCTCGTAGGTCGGGTGGCGGCGGACGATGTCAATCCGGACGGTGATCGATTTCTCGCCCTTGTCGGAGACGACGATCCCCTGTCGGACCTTGGCGGCGTTGGTCTCACCCTCGGCCGGGGGCGTCCCGCTGCCGGGGGCAGCGTCCTCCGCCTTCAGGGCGGCGCGTTGCTTACGTCGCAGCTGCGCCTTCGCGGCCCGTGCCTCGGCCCGCTTCGCGGCCCGCTCGTCGGGGCTGAGCTGCGGCCCCGCCTCGTGGGGTCGTCGGCTCCTCTCGAGCCTGCGCCTCTCCTTCCAGGGAAGCTCGTCCTCAGGGTTCTCCTCCTCTGACGCGGGTAGGACCTCCTCAGCAGGGGACGACTCGCCGCCCTCGCTCGTCGCAGGGGAGTCAGATTGCGACTGCTCCTCGCTCGGGCTAGCGGATTCGCCATCAACCGCCGACTCCTCCGCTTCGCGTCCGGGGTCGGCGGGCGGTGTCTCGTCGACTGCGTCTTTGTTCTCTGCGTCTGCCATCGCTATTTCCTGAGCTCTTTTTTGATGTCGATTCCGCGCTCTTTCGCAACCGTCAGCAGCTTCGCGACGTCGCGCTTCGTGATCCCGAGGCGGGCCGTGTTCTCGAGCTCGCCGGTGGCATGGCGAAAGCGGAGGTTGAACGCCTCCTCCTTGGCGTCGATCAGTTTCGCCACCAGCTCGTCGTCTTTCATGTTGTGGACGTCGGCGCCCTTCATCAGGACTCGGCCCCCTCGCGCTTCACGAAGCGGGTCCGCAGCGGAAGCTTGTGCCCGGCCAGGCGCAGCGCCTCGCGGGCGAGGTCCTCGGGGACCCCGGCCAGCTCGAACATCACTTTGCCGGGCTTGACCACGGCCACCCAGCCCTCGGGGTTGCCCTTTCCGGAGCCCATCCGGGTCTCGGCGGGCTTCTTCGTGTAGGGCTTGTCGGGGAAGACGTTGATCCAGACCTTGCCGCCACGTTTGATCTTGCGGGTCATCGCGACGCGGGCGGCCTCGATCTGGCGGTTGGTGATCCAGCCGCGGTCGAGGGCCTTGAGCCCGTACTCGCCGAAGGCGACGTGGCTGCCGCCCTTGGTATAGCCGCGCATCCTGCCTCGCATCTGTTTGCGGTGTTTGACCCGCTTCGGCATCAGCATCAGCGACCACCTCCCCCGCGGCCTCGATCCGGGCCTGGGCCCCGACCGCGCTGAGGCGGCGGTGGCTCGCCGTCGCCCGGAACCTGGTCGGAGCGGAACCCCTCGGGCATCACCTCGCCCTTGTTGATCCAGCATTTGACGCCGATCCGGCCGGCGGTGGTGCGGGCCTCGTAGAAGCCGTAGTCGATGTTCGCCCGCAGGGTGTGGAGCGGGACCCGGCCGTCGGAATAGCCTTCGGTGCGCGCCATCTCCGCGCCGCCGAGGCGACCGGAGACCTGGACCTTGACCCCTTTCGCGCCGGAGCGCATCGCCGAGGTCAGGGCCCGTTTCATCGCCCGCCGGAAGGCAACCCGGTTCTGGAGCTGCTCGGCGATCGACTGGGCGACCAGTTTTGCGTCGAGCTCGGGCCGCTTGACCTCGCGGATGTTCACTTTCACCGGTTTACCGGTCAGCTTGTGAAGCTCCTTGCGCAGGGCGTCGACTTCGCTGCCGGACTTGCCGATCACGATTCCGGGGCGGGCGGTGTGGATGTCGACGGCCACCTCGCCGCGGCGCTCGATCGTGATTTCGGAGAGGCCCGCGTGCGCGAGTTTCTTCTCGATGTGGTCGCGAATCTGGAGGTCCTCCTGGAGGACGTCCGCGAACCCCTTCTCGTCGAACCAGTTCGACTTCCAGTCCTGGATGTAGCCGACCCTGAAGCCGCCGGGGTGGATCTTCTGTCCCATCTCAGAAATCCTCTCCCTCGGGGCTGAGTGCGACGGCGATGTGGCTGGTCCGCTTGTTGATCGGGGTCGCGCGGCCGAGCGCCCGCGGCCGGAACCGGCGCAGGGTCGGGCCTTCGTCGACGGTGATCTCGACCACCTTCATCTCGTCGGCGATCAGGTCGTGGTTGTTTTCGGCGTTGGAGGCGGCCGACTCGATCAGCTTGCGGATGTCCTGGGCAGCGCCGCGCGGGGAGAACTCGAGCAGGGCCCGGGCGCGATCGATGTGCATGCCGCGGACCTGGTTGGCGACCAGTCGGGCCTTGCGCGGCGGGATCCGGACATAGCGCGAGCTGGCGCGGACGACGATCGGGGCGGGTTTCGGGGCCTCTTTTTTCTTCGCGTCCTTTTTCGCCGGCGCCTTTTTCTCGGCCTCTTTGCCTTTCGCGGATTTTTCCGGCGCCGATTTTTTCGCTGCTTTTTTGGCAGCTTTTTTCGGCGCCGATTTTTTCGGCGAAGCTTTTTTGGCGTCTTTTTTCTGTTTCTCGTCAGCCATCTCTACTCCGACGACTTGCCGGTTCCGGAGTGGGCGCGGAAGGTGCGGGTCGGGGCGAACTCGCCGAGCTTGTGCCCGACCATCGACTCGGAGATGAAGACCGGCACGTGCTTGCGGCCATCGTGGACGGCGATCGTGTGCCCGACCATCTCGGGGAAGACGGTCGAGGTCCGCGACCAGGTTTTCACCATCTGTTTCTGGCCGGACTCGTTCATCGCCTCGACCCGCTTTATCAGCGCCTCTTCGACCCACGGGCCCTTTTTCGTCGAGCGTCCCACGAGCTACCTCTTCTTCTTCCCGCGCCTGCGGCCACGGACGATGTAGCGATCGGATTGCTTGCCCTTCTTGCGGGTCCGGTAGCCGAGGGTCGGCTTTCCCCATGGGGTTACCGGGTGCCCGCCCGGGGTGTGATGGGCCTCGCCGCCGCCGTGCGGGTGGTCGACCGGGTTCATCGCCACCCCCCTGGTCTGCGGGCGCTTGCCCTTGTGTCGGTTGCGCCCCGCCTTGCCGATCTTGATGTTCTGGTGCTCGGGGTTGGACAGCGAGCCGACCGTCGCCCGGCAATCGGCGCGGACCATCCGCATCTCCGAGGAGGGGAGGCGGAGCGTGACCATGTCCCCCTCCTTGGCGGCAAGCTGGATCGCGGTCCCGGCAGCTCGGCCCAGCTTGCCGCCCTGACCGGGGACCATCTCGACGTTGTGGACCACGGTCCCGGTCGGCATCTCACGCAGTGAGAGCGCGTTGCCGGGCCTGATGTCCGCCCCTTTTCCGGACTGGACACCGTCGCCGACCGCGAGGCCGGCCGGGGCGAGGATGTAGCTCTTCTCGCCGTCCGCGTAGTGCAGCAGCGCGATGTAGCAGCTCCGATTCGGGTCGTACTCGATCGTCGCGACCTTGGCCGGAACCCCGTCCTTGCGGCGCTTGAAGTCGACCCGGCGGTAGCGGCGCTTGGCACCGCCGCCGCGGTGGCGGGCGGTGACGCGACCGTTGCTGTTGCGGCCTCCGGACTTGCGCAGGCCCTCGGTCAGCTTGCGTTCCGGCTCGGAGGCGGTCAGCTGCTCGCGCAACGGGTACGTCGCGAAGCGGCGTCCAGGGCTGGTGGGCTTTGTTTTGCGGTTCGGCATCGCTCTTCCGTTTCTAGGCGGTCTCCGCGCCCTCGAACAACTCGATTCGCTCTCCCGGCGCGAGCTGGACGATCGCCTTCTTCCAGGCGCGCGTCTTGCCGATCGGCTGGGCCAGGTTGCGCCGCTTCGGCTTCGCCCGGACCTGCGAGGTCCGCACCGAGGCGACATCGACGCCGAAGATCTCTTCGACCGCGTGGGCGATCTGCGTCTTGTGGGCGCGGTGATCGACCCGGAACGTGTACTTGCCTTCGGCGATCAGCGCGTAGCTCTTCTCCGAGACGACCGGGCGGATGAGGACGTTCCGGGGGTCCATCAGGCGACCTCGCGCTTCGGTCGCGGCGCGAAAGGCCAGAGATGGACGCTTGCTCGCCCCGCGCTCATCAGGAAAGCCTCGCCTTGAGCTTGTCCATCGCGCCCTCCGAGACGACCAGCGAGGCGGCGCCGATCACGTCGGCGACCCCGATCGAGCTCACCTCGGCGACCGTCACCCGCTCGATGTTGCGGAAGCTCTTCAGGGCGCCGACCTCCTCGGCGTCGAGGACGACGAGGGTCGGCCGTGTGGCGTCCCATTTCACGAGCGCCTGGGCCGCGGCCTTGGTCGAGGGGGTCTCGAAGGCGGCCGGGTCCAGGAGCGCGATGCTGCCCCGCTCGGCGTGGACCGAGAGGGCCGACCGCAACGCCTTGCGGCGAGCTTTGCGGTTGACCTTGACGGTGAAGTGGCGCGGCTTCGGGCCGAAGGCGACGCCGCCACCGATGCGGTTCGGCACGCTGAGGGCGCCGGCGCGGGCACGCCCGGTCCCCTTCTGGCGCCAGGCCTTGGCGGTGGTCATCGTGACCTCGCCACGGCTGAGGGTCGACGCGGTGCCCCGCCGGCGTGCGGCCAGGTCGGCGCGGGCCGTCTCGTGCACGAGCGAGTGGTGAAAGGGCTCGGTGAAGAGCTCTTTCGGAAGGTCGACTTTGGTGGTCTTGCCGAGAACCGCCGCTTTACTCATCGGTCCTCACCTCGAGCAGGGTGTTCTTCGATCCGGGAACCGAGCCCCGGACCAGCAGGAGATTTCGCTCGGCGTCGACCTCGGCGACTTCGAGGCCGTGTTGCGTGATCCGCTTGTTGCCCATCTGCCCCGGCATTCGCATCCCTTTGAAGACGCGTGCCGGGAAGGCGCTGGCGCCGATCGAACCGGGTGCCCGCACGTTGTGGGAGCCGTGTGAGACCGGGCCGCGGCTGAAGTTGTGGCGCTTGATCCCGCCCTGGAAGCCCTTCCCGATCGAGACGCCGGAGACCTTCACCTTCTGGCCGGACTCGAACGAGGCGACGGTGACGTCGTCGCCGATCTTGGGACCCTCCTCGGCGCCGAGATTCTCGTCGCGAAACTCGGCCAGGTGGCGCATCGGCGGCGCTCCGGCCTTCTTCAGGTGGCCGAGCTCAGCGCCGGTCAGCTTGCCCTCCTTGACCTCGTCGAAGGCGAGTTGCACGGCCGCGTAGCCGTCGCGCTCGGCGTCGCGGACCGCGGTCACCTTGCAGGGGCCGGCCTCGATGACCGTGACCGGGACGACGGTGCCGTCCTCGCGGAAGACCTGCGTCATACCCAGCTTCTTCCCGAGGATCGCCGCCATCGCTACAGCCTGATCTCGATGTCGACGCCCGCCGGCAGCGAATCGAGGCGCTGGAGGGAGTCGACGGTTTTCGGCGACGGCTGGAGGATGTCGATCAGCCGCTTGTGGGTGCGGATCTCGAAGTGCTCGCGGGAGTCCTTGTCCTTGAACGGGGAGCGGATCACGCAGTACACGTTTTTCTCGGTCGGCAAGGGAACCGGTCCGGAGACGCTGGCCCCGGTCCGCTCCGCGGTCTCGACGATCTCGCGGGCAGCGCGGTCTATGGCGTCGTGGTCGTACGCCTTCAACCTGATTCGAATTTTCTGCGCCGCGATTGTCGCCACGGTTCTCTGTTCCTTTTCCTTTGGTGCGGCCCTTACCGCGTGAAAGGGGCGCCGCCCCTGAACGTGGTGGGGCGCCGCCCCGGTCGTATGTTCTTTTGCAGTTGTCCCACCGCTGCCATCGCGGCGAGGGGGCGGGGTGCTCGGCCCGCCCCTTGGGTACTACTCGATGACGTCGGCGACGACACCCGACCCCACGGTCCGGCCGCCCTCGCGAATAGCGAAGCGAAGGCCCTGGTCCATGGCGATCGGCTGGATCAGCTCGATCGTCATCTCGACGTTGTCTCCCGGCATTACCATCTCGGTCCCCTCGGGGAGGTTGGCGATCCCGGTCACGTCGGTCGTGCGGAAGTAGAACTGAGGCCGGTAGCCCGAGAAGAACGGAGTGTGACGGCCACCCTCCTCCTTCTTCAGGCAGTAGACCTCAGCTTTGAATTTGGTGTGCGGGGTGATCGATCCCGGCTTGCACAGGACCTGGCCGCGCTCGATCTCCTCCCGCTTGGTGCCGCGCAGGAGGGCGCCGATGTTGTCGCCCGCCTGGCCCTGGTCGAGGAGCTTGCGGAACATCTCGACCCCGGTGACCACGGTCGTGGTCGTGTCCTTCATGCCGACGATCTCGACCTCGTCACCGGTGTTGACGATGCCCTGCTCGACGCGGCCGGTGGCGACGGTGCCGCGGCCGGTGATCGAGAAGATGTCCTCGATCGGCATCAGGAAAGGCTTGTCGAGCTCGCGGACCGGCTCCGGGATGTAGGAGTCGAGCGCGTCGGCAAGTTCAAAGACGGCCTTCTGAGCATCTTCGTCGCCCTCGAGCGCCTTCAGCGCCGAGCCTTTGACGATCGGGGTCTCGTCGCCCGGGAAGTCGTACTCGTTGAGCAGGTCCTTGACCTCCTCCTCGACGAGCTCGATCAGCTCGTCGTCGTCGACCTGGTCGATCTTGTTGAGGAAGACGATGACGTGGGGGACGTTGACCTGGCGGGCGAGCAGGATGTGCTCGCGCGTCTGCGGCATCACACCGTCGGCGGCCGAGACGACCAGGATCGCGCCGTCCATCTGGGCGGCGCCGGTGATCATGTTCTTGACATAGTCGGCGTGACCCGGGCAGTCGACGTGCGCGTAGTGACGGTTATCCGTTTCGTACTCGACGTGCGAGGTCGCGATCGTGATCCCGCGCTCTTTCTCCTCGGGCGCGTTGTCGATCTCCTCGAAGCTTTTCGCCTCGGTCTCGCCTTTGCCGGAGAGCGTCTTGGTGATCGCTGCAGTGAGCGTCGTCTTGCCGTGGTCGATGTGACCGATCGTGCCGACGTTCACATGCGGCTTATCGCGCTCGAACTTCTCCTTTGACATCGCTCTCCGTTCTACCTTTCGAGTCGGGTTCCGTCTGGTTTGGCTGGTTAAGTCTTGCTGGAAGTGCCCTAGGGCAGCGCGTGTCGCGCTGCCTGAAGGCGAACCTGGAAAATATAGCTGGATCGAACGCCCGCCGGCACCGTCCGTCCGACGCAGTGGAGGTCGTGTTTCACGAGGCGGCGCCCACGGGCTCGCCGGCCCTGTGCTCGACGATCTCCTCGGCGATGTTGGAGGGGACCTCCTCGTAGCGCTCGAATTGCATCGTATAGGTGGCGCGCCCCTGGGTCGAGGAGCGGAGGTCGGTGGCGTATCCGAACATCTCGCCGAGGGGGACGAAGGCCTGGACGGCGAGCGCGTTGCCGCGCTGCTCCTGGCCCTGGACCTTCCCGCGCCGCCGCGAGAGATCGCCGATCACGTCGCCGAGAAAGTCCTCGGGGGTGACGACCTCGACCGACATCACCGGCTCGAGCAGGACCGGGTTGGCCTTGCGGGCCCCCTCCTGGATCGCCATCGAGCCGGCGATCTTGAACGCCATCTCCGAGGAGTCGACGTCGTGGGAGGAGCCGTCGATCAGTTCGACCTGGACGTCGACCATCGGGTAGCCGGCCTTGACGCCGTTCTCGAGCGCCTCCTCGATTCCCTGTTCGACCGGCTTGATGAATTCGGTCGGGATCGAGGCGCCCTTGATCTTGTTGATGAACTGAAAGCCCTCGCCCGGTGCTGGCTCGAGGTTGATGACGACGTGGCCGAACTGGCCGCGACCGCCGGTCTGGCGGATGAACCGCGCCTCGACGCTCTTGACGTCCTTGCGGATCGTCTCCCGGTAGGCGACCTGCGGCTTGCCGACGTTGGCGTCGACTTTGAACTCGCGCAGCATGCGGTCGACGATCACCTCGAGGTGGAGCTCGCCCATCCCGTGGATCAGGGTCTGGCCGGTCTCATCGTCGGTTTCGACCTGGAAGGTCGGGTCCTCCTCGCCGAGGCGCTGCAGGGCGGTCCCCATCTTCTCCTGGTCGGCTTTCGTCTTCGGCTCGATCGCGACCGCGATCACCGGCTCGGGGAATTCGATGTTCTCGAGCATGATCGGCGCGTCCGGGGCCGCCAGTGTGTCGCCGGTCGAGGTCTGCTTGAGGCCGACACCGGCGCAGATGTCACCCGCGTAGCACTCCTCGATCTCCTCGCGGCTGTTGGCGTGCATCATCAGCAGCCGCCCGATCCGCTCGGTCTTGCCGGTGGTGACGTTGAGCACCCGGCCGCCCGCCTCGAGCTTGCCCGAGTAGACGCGGAAGTAGGTGAGTTTGCCGACGTAGGGGTCGGTCATGACCTTGAAGGCGAGAGCTGCGAACGGCGCATCGTCCGATGCCGGGCGCTCGGCCTCGCTCGGGCCATCCTCTCCTTTCACGGCGGGGACCTCGCCCGTGACCGGCGGAACCTCGAGCGGCGAGGGCAGCAGCTCGACGATCGCGTCGAGCAGCGGCTGCACGCCCTTGTTCTTGAACGAGGAACCGCAGAGCACCGGCGTCACCTTGGTGTCGAGGCAGGCCCGGTGCAGGGAGCTGGCGATCCGCTCATGGGGGATCTCCTCCTCGCCCAGGTAGGCCTCCATCAACTCGTCGTCGTAGTCGGCGCAGGCCTCGATCAGCTGGGTCCGGTACTGCTCGGCCTGTTCGACCAGCTCGGCCGGGATCTCGGAGGTCTCGAACTCGGTCCCGAGCTCGTCCTTCCAGATCAGCGCCTTCATCTCGATCAGGTCGACTACGCCGAGGAAGTCGGCCTCCTGGCCGATCGGGAGCTGGATCGGCAGCGGGTGCGCGCCGAGCCGGTCCTTCATCGTCTCGACCGCGTTGAAGAACTCGGCGCCGGTGCGGTCCATCTTGTTGATGTAGGCGATCCTGGGCACCTTGTACTTGTCAGCCTGGCGCCAGACCGTCTCCGACTGGGGCTCGACGCCGGCGACGGCGTCGAAGACGGCGACGGCGCCGTCGAGGACGCGGAGGCTGCGCTCGACCTCGACCGTGAAGTCGACGTGGCCGGGGGTGTCGATGATGTTGATCCGGTGCCCCTCCCACTCGCAGGCGGTCGCAGCGGAGGTGATCGTGATCCCCCGTTCCTGCTCCTGCTCCATCCAGTCCATCACCGCGGCGCCCTCGTGGACCTCGCCCATCTTGTGGGTACGGCCTGTGTAGTAGAGGATGCGCTCGGTCGTCGTCGTCTTACCGGCGTCGATGTGCGCCATGATCCCGATGTTGCGCGTTTTCTCGAGGGGGAAGGTGCGTGGCATGGTCTTAAGGTACGGGGTCGGAGTGAAGAGGGGAACGAAAAGAGAGCCTTCCGGCAAAGGCCGGGATCGGCGCATGAAAAAGGCCCTCGCGGGCCCGGCGAAACGTCCAGCAAAAAAGAAGCCTGAGCGACGCGCGATGATAGCAGCGACGAGGCGTCGCCTGCGCGCGCTTCCGCGCCTCGCCTGGAGCCGGGCGCAGCAGGCGACGAGGAGGCTGGATCAGAGGGTCAACCGCCTGATGGTCCGCTTCTGGCCGCCGATCGAGCGCCGGCTGCGGCGGGTAGCCACGGCCGCGAAGCGCGGGTCGCGATGGGTCGGTCGTCGCCTGCGTCCGGTCGGCGTCCTCCTCCTCCGCGGCTTCTCGTTCCTGGAACGGCGGCTGCTTGGGACACGCGACCGGGCGATCCGGGTCGCCACCAGGCTAAGCGCGATCCTCACCCCCGAACGCGCGATCTGCTCGGTGATCTTCGCCGCCGGGGTCTGCCTGGTCGTCTCGCAGTTCATCGACTACCGCGGGGTCGAGGTCGGGCAGCCGGGGTACGCGGGACTGCCGGGCGCCTCCCCCCCTCTCGTCGGCGTCGAAGCCGCCGGCGCCGCCCACGCCTACCTGCTGGCCCCCGTCGGGGCGCTCGCCGCGGCGCTCGCGGTGCTGGCGGCGGCGACCGGGCGCAACCGGCTCGGCCGGATCGTCTTCGTCCTCGGCCTGATCGGGCTGGGCGTCGTCCTGCTCATCGACCGGCCGGCCGGACTCGACACCGGCTCCCAGGCGGCGCGCTTCGCGGGGGCGACGGCGGTGCTGCAGGACGGGTTCTACGCCGAGCTGGCTGCGACGGGGGGCTTGATGCTCGGCGGAATCCTGCTCATCCTCGCTCCGAGAGCCGCAGCCCGCTACCATGCGCGACCGTGCCGAACACGAATCAACTTATTCGCAAGGGCCGCAAGCGCCCTAAGAAGAAGACGACGACGCCGGGCCTCAAGTCGGGCCAGGGGCGCAAGAAGAGGGTCTCGGCGCCGCAGAGGCGTGGCGTCTGCACCCGTGTCGCGACCGTAACCCCGAAGAAGCCGAACTCCGCGCTTCGCAAGATCGCCCGTGTGCGCCTGACCAACGGGATGGAGGTCACCACCTACATCCCCGGCGAGGGTCACAACCTGCAGGAGCACTCCGTGGTCCTGGTCCGCGGCGGCCGGGTCAAGGACCTGCCGGGCGTCCGCTACAAGGTCGTCCGAGGCACGCTCGACGCCGCCGGCGTCTCCGACCGCAAGCAGGCCCGCTCTCGCTACGGCGTCAAGGCTTCCTGATGCCGCGTCGTTCCGCCGCCCAGATCCGCCCTGTCGAGTCCGACGCGCGCCACCGCAACAGGCTCGTCCAGCAGACGATCAACAAGGTGATGCGCGACGGTAAAAAGTCACTCGCCGAGCGGATCGTCTACGACGCGCTGGCGATCGTCGGCGAGCGCAGCAGCGAGGATCCGGTCGAGACCCTCGAGGCGGCGATCAAACAGCTGACCCCCGTCCTCGAGGTCCGCTCCCGCCGCGTCGGCGGCGCCACCTACCAGGTCCCTGTCGAGGTCCCGGCGCGGCGCGCCCGCACCCTCGCGGTCCGCTGGCTCGTCGACTTCGCACGCAACCGCCGCGAGTACTCGATGTCGGACCGGCTCGCCAGCGAAATCCTCGACTCGACCCAGCAACAGGGCGGGGCCTGGAAGCGGAAGGACGACATCTACCGCATGGCCCAGGCCAACAAGGCCTTCGCGCACTACCGCTGGTAGCTAGCCTGACCCCATGAGCGCGGTGTCGGAATGAGCCGCCCGATCCTCGCCGTCGATGTCGACGGGGTGATCTCCCTGTTCGGCTTCGAGCAGCCGCCGAGCCGCGAGGAGGCGCGGTTCGAGCTGGTCGACGGGATGGTGCACTGCATCTCGCTCGCCGCCGGCGAGCGGCTGAAGCGGCTCTCGGGTCACTACGACCTCGTCTGGGCGACCGGCTGGGAGGAAAAAGCCAACGACTACCTGCCGAACATCCTCGGCCTGCCGGAGCTGCCCCACCTGAGATTCGACGGCGCCGCCCGCTTCGGATCCGCCCACTGGAAGCTCGGCCCGCTCGACGAGTACGGAAGTGGCCGGGCCCTGGCCTGGATCGACGACAGCTTCGATGAGAGCTGTTACGAGTGGGCGCGGGGCCGCGAGGAGCCGACGCTGCTGGTCCCGACCGAGTCCGAGCTCGGCCTCGAGGAGGTTCAGGTCGAGGCTTTGACGGCGTGGGCACGCGGTCTAGACTGACGGCGATGCACGGGTTCCTACCGATCTTCTTCCTGCTCGTCGTGCTGAAGATCCCCGTCTTCGGCTCGCTCTGGCTGGTCTGGTGGGCGAGCCGCGAACCGGAGTCCGAGGGCAATGCCGCCGAGGACTCCGACGACGGCTTCGGCCGCCCGCGCCCGCTGCGCCCCCGCCCCCGCGGCCCCCACCCCTCCCCAATTGTGCCGTCGCTCCGGCGTCGAGGGGAGGAGGCCGGTGGGCCTGCCGATCTGCGGCGTCCTGTTGTCCGCGCAGCGGACAACCCAGCAGGGAGGGAGGCGCACCGGCCTCCTTCTCACGCGGCCTGAGCCGCCCGCTTCCTCTCGCGCCGGATCTCGCGCAGATAGGGGTGGAAGTCGACCTCGATCGTGTGGCGCTTGGAGGCGACGAAGCGCTTCTTCATCCGCTGCCCGTGGTCTGAGATCTCGGCCCGCATCTCCGCGTCCGAGGGCAGCTGCGCCCTCCCCGCCAGCAGGTCGGCGATCCATTCCGCCTGGGCCTCGGCAACCGGCATGATCGGCCCCAGCGGCTGGACGAACCCGATGAAGTAGAGGCCGGGCGCGTCGACCGAGACCACCCTGCGGAAGAGCGGCATCCGGTTGTCCCTCGCCTCGAACACCTCCGGGCGCAGGAACGGGAAGGTGATCCTGTACCCGGTGCAGTAGACGACCAGGTCGATCTCCTCCTCGGTTCCATCGACGAAGCGGACGGTGCGACCCCCGGCGAACCGATCGATGTTGGGCTTGACGGTGATGTCGCCGTGGCCGAGCCGGGGCAGCAGCTCCGAGGAGACGGTGGGGTGCGCCTCGAGCAACTTGTGGTCGGGCTTCGGAAGCCCATAGTCGGTGACGTCCCCGACCGCCACGTTCAGCAGCCTGGACATCACGGCCCGCCGCAGCGGGAGCGGCAGGACGGTCGTCCAGGCCGGTGAGACTTCGTCGATCGGCCTGCCGCCGAGGAACTTGGGCAGGACGTAGGCGCCGCGGCGCATCGCCAGGAACGTCGCCGCGGCGGTCCGCGAGGACTCGACCGCGACGTCGACAGCCGAGTTGCCGATCCCGAGGACGAGGACGCGCTTGCCGACGAGGATCTCGGGCTCGCGGTAGTGGTGGACGTGGATCTGCTCGCCGGCGAACTCCTCGGAGCCCGGGAACGGAGGTTCTGGCCAGCGTGGGTCCCAGTGGTGGCCGTTGGCGACCAGCACCCCCCGGTAGCGATTCCGACTCTCGCCGTCGGGCCCCTCGATCGTCACCTCCCATTCACCGTCGACGGGCTCGACGCTCTTCACCTCGGTGTTGAACGTGATCCGCTCGGCGAGCCCGAAGTGCTCGACGTAGTCGTCGAAGTACCTGGCGATCTGGAAGTGATCCGGGTAGTCCGGCAGGTGATCGGGCATCGGGTAGGCCCGGTAGGACATGATCCTGCGGCCGCTATTGATGTGCAGGGAACGGTAGGCCGAGGAGAGGCCGTTGTCGTTTTCGTAGCGCCAGTTGCCGCCGATCTTCGAGCCCTTCTCGAAGCAGTCGAACGGGATCCCACGCGCCGCCAGCACCTGGCACGCCGTGATCCCGGAGCTGCCGGCCCCGATGACGCACACCTTCCCGGGCGCATTCACCCGACCAAATCTACCGCCCTCGGAACGGCGGCCGGGTGCCCTCCGGCGGAACTTGTGAGCCCGCAGGGCGGGTTCAGCCGGAGGGTGGCCGGCCGCTATTTCGACGACTCGTCCGAGGTCTGCTCGATCTCCTGCGCCAGCTCCTCGAGCTCCTCGGCGAAGGAGGGCCCGAAGCTCTCGACCGGCGCCTCGGCGCCGTCGATGCCGAGCTCGGCAGCGAGCTCGTCCTCGTCGAGCAGGACCTCGTCGCTGGGCGGCTCGACCGGAACCGCCGGCTCAACCGCGAGCGTGCGGTAGTGCTTGAGGCCGGTCGCGGCCGGGATCAGCTTGCCGATGATCACGTTCTCCTTGAGGCCGACGAGTTTGTCTCGTTTGCCCTCGAGCGCGGCGTCGGTGAGGACCTTGGTCGTCTCCTGGAACGAGGCCGCCGAGAGGAATGACTCGGTCGCCAGCGAGGCCTTGGTGATCCCGAGGATGACCTCCTCGCCTTTCGCCGGCGTGCCGCCGTCTTCCTTGGTCGCCTTGTTCAGCCGCTTGAGGTTGCCGCGATCTTCGAGCTGCCCGGGCAGCAGGCTCGTCGAGCCCTTCGACTCGACCCGAACCTTCTTCAGCATCTGGCGGGCGATCAGCTCGATGTGCTTGTCGTTGATGTCGACGCCCTGGGCGCGGTAGACCCTCTGGACCTCGGCGACGAGGTACAGCTCGGTGTCGGTGCGCCCGCGGATCGCCAGCAGGTCGGCCGGGTAGAGCGACCCCTCGTTGAGCTGCTGCCCGACCTCGACCTTGTCGCCGTCGGCGACGTGGAGACGGGTACGGGCGGGGAACGAGTGGGAATGCTCCTCGCCGCTGGACTCGGTGATGATCACTTTGACCGCCTTGTCGGTCTCCTCGACCGCGACCTTTCCGGCCGCCTCGGCCATCTGGGCAAGGCCCTTCGGTTTACGAGCCTCGAAGAGCTCGACGATCCGGGGCAGGCCCTGGGTGATGTCCTGGCCGGCGACTCCGCCGGTGTGGAACGTACGCATCGTCAGCTGGGTGCCGGGCTCGCCGATCGACTGGGCGGCGATGATCCCGACCGCGTCGCCGATGTCGACCATCGCCCCAGTCGCCGGCGCGATCCCGTAGCAGGCGCGGCAAACGCCGGACTCGGCGTCGCACTTGAGGGTCGAGCGGACCGGGACCATGACCTCCTCGTCACCGAACGCCTCGGCGATCTCCTCGACGTCGGCGAGGGTGATCTCCTGGTTTCGCTTGAGGAGATCGCGACCGCGTTTGGTTTCGAATTTCTTCGCCGCCATGCGCCCGAACAGGTTGTCGTTGAGCGTGCCGTCGTCCTTGCGCAGCGCCATCTCGATGTGGTCTTTGGTCTTGCAGTCCTCTTCGCGGACGATGACGTCCTGCGCGACGTCGACCAGGCGCCTGGTCAGGTACCCGGAGTCGGCGGTGCGCAGGGCGGTGTCCGCGAGGCCCTTTCGGGCGCCGTGGGTGGAGATGAAGTACTCGAGGACCGAGAGCCCCTCCATGAAGTTGGCCTTGATCGGGCGCTCGATGATTTCGCCCTTCGGATTGGCCATCAGACCGCGCATCCCGGCGAGCTGGCGGATCTGTTTGAACGATCCGCGGGCGCCCGAGTTGGCCATCATGAAGATCGGGTTCAACTCGTCGAGGTTGTCCTCCATCGCCTGCGCGACCTCGTCGGTCGCTTTGTTCCAATGCGACGTGACCGCCTCATGGCGCTCCTCGGCGGTGATGTAGCCGTCGTCGTACTGGGATTGGATCGCCGTCGTCTGCTTCTCGTAGCGGTCGAGGATGTCCTGCTTGTCGGGCGGCGAGACGACGTTGTTCTTGGAGACGGTGATCCCGGCCTGGGTCGCGTAGTGGAACCCGAGGTCCTTGAACGCGTCGAGAACCTGCGACACGGCCGGCGCGCCGTAGGCCTCGACCAGCTCAGAGACCATCTCGTTGACATCGCGCTTCTTCAGCGCCCGGTTGGCGAACTCGTACTGCTCGGGATCGAATTCGTCCCCGAGGGCCTCCGCGAGCGCGCGCTCGATCCTCTCGTTGAAGATGATCCGCCCGACCGTGGTCAGGAAATGCTCGTGCCCGGCCCGCCGGTACTCGGCCTGGTCGTGCAGCCCGCAGCCGCCGTTCTCGTAGACGAGCTCCGCCTCCTGAGCGGAGCGGAACGTCTTCGGCCGCGATCCGTTCGCGGCGGCTTTCTTGCCGCTGGACAGCTCCTGGTCGATCTTCTCCAGCGCCTCGGCGTCGGGGCCGTAGGTGAGGAAGTAGATCCCCAGCACCATGTCCTGGGTCGGGGTCGCCAGCGGCGCCCCGTGGGCCGGCGAGAGGATGTTGTTGGCAGACAGCATCAGTATCCGGGCCTCGGCCTGGGCCTCCGCCGAGAGCGGCACGTGGACCGCCATCTGGTCGCCGTCGAAGTCGGCGTTGAATGCGTGGCAGACCAAGGGGTGGACCTGGATCGCCTTGCCCTCGACCAGGACCGGTTCGAAGGCCTGGATCCCGAGCCTGTGCAGGGTCGGCGCCCGGTTGAGCAGCACCGGGTGCTCGTGGATGACCTCCTCGAGCACGTCCCACACCTCGGGGACCATCGACTCGACCATCTTCTTCGCGGCCTTGATGTTCTGGACCGCTTTGCGCTCGACCAGCTGGGCCATGATGAATGGCTTAAAGAGCTCGAGCGCCATCAGCTTGGGCAGGCCGCACTGCTGCAGCTGCAGGCTGGGCCCGGAGACGATCACCGAGCGGCCCGAGTAGTCGACCCGCTTGCCGAGCAGGTTCTGACGGAACCGGCCCTGCTTGCCCTTGAGCATGTCGGAGAGCGACTTCAGGGGACGGTTGCCGGGCCCGGTCACCGGGCGGCCGCGGCGGCCGTTGTCGAACAGGGCGTCGACGGCCTCCTGGAGCATCCGCTTCTCGTTGTTGACGATGATCTCGGGCGCGCCGAGGTCGAGCAGCCTTTTGAGCCGGTTGTTGCGGTTGATCACCCGGCGGTAGAGGTCGTTGAGGTCGGAGGTCGCGAACCGGCCGCCATCGAGCTGGACCATCGGGCGCAGCTCCGGCGGGATCACCGGCACGCAGTCGAGGATCATCCAGTCGGGCTTGTTCTCGGAGTTGAGGAACGCGGAGGCGACCTTCAGCCGCTTCACCGCACGGGCCTGTTTCTGGCCCTTGGAGCTGTTGATGACCTGCTCCAGCTCCTCGCATTCGGCCGCGAGGTCGACCTGCTCGAGCAGGTCGCGGACGGCCTCGGCGCCCATTCCGCCGCGGAAGTACTCGCCCCAGCCGAAGGGGGAGCCGAAGCGGTCCTTGAGCTCACGGAAGACGGTCTCGTCGTTGACGACGTCCTTCGGCTTCATCTCGGTGAAGATCTTCCAGACCTCGTCCATCCGCTCGACGGCCTCTTCGATGTAGGCCTCGGTGTCGGAGATCTCGGCCTCGAACGTTTTCCGCAGCTCTTTGATCATTTTCGTGCGCTCGTCGTCTTTCAACTTGCGCAACTGCGTCGCCGTCAGTTTCAGCGAGTCGGCCCAGATGTGGTCGTCGTCGTCGAACTTCTCCTGAGCGCCCTCCTCGAGGTACTTGATCCGGCGCTCGAGCGACTCGCTCAGCTCCTGGGTCCGTTTCTGCCGTTCGCTCTCATAGGAGTCGACGACTTTTTTCACTTCTTTCTCGAGTTTGCCGAGGTCTTTGTCGCGGGCCTCGACGTCGACCCAGGTGATCATCGACGCGGCGAAGTAGAGGACCTTCTCGAGCTCCTTCGGAGCCATGTCGATCAGGTAGCCGATCCGGCTCGGGACTCCCTTGAAGAACCAGATGTGGGAGACCGGCGCGGCGAGGTCGACGTGGCCCATCCGCTCACGGCGGACCTTGGAGCGCGTCACCTCGACGCCGCAGCGCTCGCAGACGATGCCCTTGTAGCGGACCCGCTTGTACTTCCCGCAGTAGCACTCCCAGTCCTTGGTCGGGCCGAAGATGCGCTCGCAGAACAGCCCGTCTTTCTCGGGCTTCAGGGTCCGGTAGTTGATCGTCTCCGGCTTGGTGACCTCGCCCCAGCTCCAGGACCGGATCTTCTTCGATGACGCGAGGCCGATCTCGATCGCGTCGAAGTTGTTGATGTCGATCATCAGTCCTCCACCTTCGTCTCTTCTTTCGCCTCGACCTCGGCTCCATCGCCTCCGCCGGTTCCGGCCTCGCCCTCCGAGACCACCTGCTCCTCCTTCTCGTCGGCGGCGCCATTGGAGGAGTCGGCGCGGACCCCGGTGAGGTCCATGCCCAGCTCCTCTGCCGCTTTCAGGAGGTCGTCGTCCTCGTCGGAGATCTCCACTTCGCCACCTTCGGACACGACGTTGGCGTCGAGCGAGAGGCTCTGGATCTCCTTCAGCAGGACTTTGAAGGACTCGGGGATCGACGGCTCGGGGATGTTCTCCCCCTTGACGATCGCCTCGTAGGCCTTCACCCGCCCGACGGTGTCGTCGGACTTCACGGTCAGCATCTCCTGCAGCGTGTAGGCGGCGCCGTAGGCCTCGAGGGCCCAGACCTCCATCTCGCCGAAGCGCTGGCCGCCGAACTGCGCCTTGCCGCCCAGCGGCTGCTGGGTGACGAGCGAGTAGGGGCCGGTCGAGCGAGCGTGGATCTTGTCGTCGACCAGGTGCAGCAGCTTCAGGATGTACATGTAGCCGACCGTCACCTTGCCCTCATAGGGCTCACCGGTGCGGCCGTTGTAGAGCTGGACAGTGCCGGCGCAGCGGGAGCCGGCGCGCTCGCGCTTGTCGACGCCGAAATCGATTCCGCGCTCGGAGTTCTCGTCCGACCAGGCGACGAGAGCGTCGTCGACGTCCTCGACGGTCGCGCCGTCGAAGACCGCCGTCGAGACGTAGACCCGACCGTCGCCCTCCTTGGAGTGCGCCTGCTTGTAGGCCTCCGACCCGTCGTCGTACCAGCCGTTGCCGGCGACCCAGCCCAGGTGCGTCTCCAGCACCTGGCCGATGTTCATCCGGCTCGGGACGCCGAGCGGGTTGAGGATGACGTCGACCGGGGTGCCGTCCTCGAGATGAGGCATGTCCTCTTCGGGCACGATCTTCGAGATCACACCCTTGTTCCCGTGGCGGCCGGCGAGCTTGTCGCCCTCCGCGATCTTGCGCTTGGTCGCGACGTAGACGCGGACCAGGTCGTTGACTCCCGGCGCGAGATCGTCGCCGTCGTCGCGGCTGAAGGTGAGGACGTCGATGACGACGCCGCCCTCGCCGTGCGGGACCTTGAGCGAGGTGTCGCGGACCTCGCGCGCCTTCTCCTTGAAGATCGCGCGGATCAGCTTCTCCTCGGCGGTCAGCTCGGTCTCACCCTTGGGGGTGACCTTGCCGACCAGGAGGTCGCCGGAGACGACCTCGGCCCCGACCCGGACGATCCCGCGCTCGTCGAGGTTGCGCAGGCTCTCCTCGGAGCGGTTGGGGATGTCGCGGGTGATCTCCTCGTCGCCCAGCTTCGTCGTCCGGGCGTCGATCTCGTACTCCTCGATGTGGATCGACGTCATTTCGTCGTCCTTGACGAGGCGCTCCGAGAGGATGATCGCGTCCTCGAAGTTGTAGCCCTCCCAGGACATGAAGGCGACCAGGCAGTTCTTGCCGAGCGCGATCTCGCCGCCCGCGGTCGAGGAGCCGTCGGCGAGGACGTCGCCCTCCTTGACCTGCTGCCCGGTGGTGACGATCGGGCGCTGGTGGATGATCGTGCCCTGGTTCGAGCGCATGAACTTGTTCAGCGGGTACTCGTCTTTTTTCGAGCCGTGGGCGACGACGATCTGCTCGGAGTCGACGTGGCTGACTTCGCCGGCGTTGGCGGCCAGCACCACATCGCCGGTGTCGATCGCGGCGCGGCGCTCCATCCCGGTCCCGATCAGCGGCGGGTCGGGCTTCAGCAGCGGCACCGCCTGGGCCTGCATGTTCGAGCCCATCAGCGCCCGGTTGGCGTCGTCATGCTCGAGGAAGGGGATCAGCGCCGTCGTCACCGACCAGATCTGCGAAGGCGAGACGTCCATCAGGTCGACTTCCTTGGGAACCGCGGTCGCGTACTCCTGCTCGCCGGCGCGGACGAGGACGCTCGGGCCTTTCAGTTTTTTGGTTTTCGCATCGACCTCCGAGTTCGCCTGGGCGATGACCTTGTCCTCCTCCTGGGTCGCGTCGAGGTGGACGATCTTGTCGCTGACGACGCCGTCCTTGACTTCCCGGTAGGGGGTCGTGACGAAGCCGTGCTCGGAGATCTGCGCGTAGGAGGAGAGCGACCCGATCAGGCCGATGTTCGGCCCCTCCGGTGTCTCGATCGGGCACATCCGGCCGTAGTGGGTCGGGTGCACGTCGCGGACCTCGATCGGGGCCCGCTCACGCGTGAGGCCGCCGGCCCCGAGGGCGGAGAGGCGGCGCCGGTGCCTGAGCCCGGCGAGCGAGTTGGTCTGGTCCATGAACTGCGACAGCTGCGAGGAGCCGAAGAACTCCTTCAGCGCCGCGACGACCGGGCGGATGTTGATGATCGTCTGTGGCGTGATCGCGTCGGCGTCTTCGGTCGTCAGCCGCTCGCGGACCACCCGCTCCATCCGGTAGAGGCCGATCCTGAAGGCCTCCTGGATCAGCTCTCCGACGGTGCGCAGACGGCGGTTGCCGAAATGCTCGTACTCGTCGAGGTGCTCGTTGACGGGCTCGCGCGGGTAGGTCAGCGCCTCCGCCGCATAGTCTTTGATCGGGTTCTCCTCGTCGACCTGCTCGGGGATCCCGAGCAGCTTCGGGAGGCTGACCAGCTCCTTGACGAGGGCGATGATGTCGTCGTGGGTCAGGACCCGGTTGTCGAGGTCGACCTCGAGGTCGAGGCGGGCGTTGAGCTTGTAGCGACCGACGCGGGTCAGGTCGTAGCGCTTGGGGTCGAAGAACAGCTGCTCGAGCAGGTTTTTGGCGGCGTCGACCGACGGCGGCTCGCCCGGGCGCTGCTTCTTGAACAGCTCGATCAGGGCGCCGTCCTCGCTCTTGGTCGCTTCGGTGTCCGCCTCGATCGTGTGCTTGATGTAGATCGAGTCGTCGAACATGTCGAGGAGCTTCTCGTCCTCGACGTAGCCCATTGCCCGCAGCAGGACGGTGACCGGCAGTTTCCGCTTGCGGTCGATGCGGACGAAGACGCGGCCTTTTTTGTCGATTTCGAGCTCCAGCCAGGAGCCGCGGGCCGGCATCAGGTTGGCGATGAAGACCTGCTTCTCGGGGTCCTTCGGCGCCATCACGTAGGCGCCCGGGGAGCGCACCAGCTGGGTGACGACGACCCGCTCGGTGCCGTTGATGATGAAGGTCCCGCGGTCGGTCATCCACGGGAAGTCGCCCATGAAGACGGCCTGCTCGCGGATCTCGCCGGTCTCTTTGTTCTGGAACGCGACCGTCGCGGTCAGCGGCCGCGAGTACGTCATGTCCTTCTCCCGGCACTCCTCGATGGTGTGCGGCGGGTCCTCGAATTTGAAATCGCTGAAGACGATCGCGAGGTTCCCCGTGTAGTCCTCGATCGGGGAGATGTCGTTGATCGTCTCTCGCAGCCCGCCCTGCTTCGGATCGGTCAGCTGTTCGAACGAATGACGCTGAATATCGATCAGGTGTGGGACTTCGAGGGGGTTCGTTAGTCGGGAGAAACTCCTGCGGGTTACGGGGGCAGCGTTAGAACGTGCCAAAGTGGGCGACTCCTCGGGCGGTCAGAGGGACGTGGATACAGCGCAGATATTGCGAGGGAATGACAACAGGCGCGCGACCGCGAAAAATATCACACGGCCGCGCTCGGCCTCAGGCAACCCTCCATGCCTGGGGCCGATTCGGGTGATTCAGGCTCCTATTTGAGCTCGACCGTGGCGCCGGCCTCCTCGAGTTCACCCTTGATCTTCTCGGCCTCGTCGCGCTCGATGCCCTCTTTGATCGGTTTCGGGGCCTCGTCGACCAGCGCCTTGGCCTCTTTCAGGCCTAGACCGGTCGCGGCGCGGACCACCTTGATCACCGGCACCTTCTGGCCGCCGACCTCGGTCAGGACCACGTCGACAGTCGAGGACTCCTCGGCCGCGCTGTCGCCGCCGTCACCAGCCGCGCCGGCCGCTGCCGGAGCCGCCGCCGCGACCGCGGTCGCGGAGACGCCGAACTCCTCCTCGAGCGCTTTGATCCGCTCCGAGAGCTCGAGGACCGAGATGCCTTTCAGCTCCTCGATCCAATCCTCTGTTGAAGTTTTTGTCGCCATCTACTCCTCTTCCTCGCTTGTGTTGTCGTCGTCAGAAGTCTCATCAGTTCCGTCCGCGTCCTCAGCTTCGCTTCCGGGCGCGGCCGGGTCGGTGTCGTCCTGCTCAGCCTCCGGGGCTTCCTCGCTCGGAGCCGAATCCTCAGAATTCGACGGCTCCTCGCTCGTGTCTTCCGCCTCGGGCTCCTCCGCTGTCGCGGCATCGGGCTCGGTCTCCGGGGTCTCAGCCTCCGCGTCTGCCGCGGGTGGTGTCGTTGAGGGCTCCTCGGCCGAAGCGTCATCCTGCGAGGACGAGGAGCCCTCATCGGCGACAGGACCCGCGGAAGAGTCGGTTGGTGCCTCTCCGGTGACCAAACCCTTCTCCGCGATCTGGCCGAGCTGGAGGGCGAGGCCCTGGATCATCGACGCGAGGCCGCGGACCAGGCCGGTCAGCGGGCTGGCGACGACGCCGGCAAGCTGGCCGTCGAGGACTTCACGGGTCGGCAGGCGGGCGATCGATTTGAACCGGTCCTCGTCGAGGTCGAGCCCCTCCATGAAGCCGCCCTTGAAGCTGAGGACATCGTGCTCTTTGTTGAAGGTGGTGATCGCCTTCGCCGCCTGGGCGGTATCGCCGCGGACGAAGGTGAGCGCGGTCGGCCCCTCGAGCAGGACCGCGAGCCGCTCCTCGCCTGCCTTCTCGGCGGCGAGTTTGGTGAGGCGATTCTTGACGATCCGGAAGCTGGCGTCGGCCTCGCGCAGTTTGCCGCGCAGTTCGGCCGCCTGGGGCACGCTGATGCCGCGGTAATCGACCGCGAAGATCGCCTCGGCGCCCTCGATCTGGGCGGCGACCTCCTCGATTGTTGCTGCCTTTTCGTCTCGGTTCATCGTCTCACCTGCACCGGGCTTCTGGGCTCAAAGAACCCCGCCGGTGGTCTCGGGCGTGCGGCGGCGCAGTTTAGGCGGTCGCCGGCTCCTCTGCGTTCTCGCTCGTCGCAGAAGAATCACCATCAGCCGCCGACTCCTCAGCTTCGCTTTCGGGGGCGACGGGCGAGGGAGCGTCGACGTCACGAACCTTCGAGGTATCGACCCGGATTCCGGGGCCCATCGTCGTCGTCAGCGTCGCCGAGAGGATGTAGCGGCCCTTGGCGGATGACGGCTTGGCACGGTTGATCTCGTCGATCACGGCCATGCAGTTGTCGAGCAGCTTCTCGGGGTCGAAGCTCGCCTTGCCGATCGAGAGGTGGACGATCGCCTGCCGATCGGTGCGGTACTCGACCTTGCCGGCCTTCGACTCGTTGACGGCCTTCTCGATGTTATCGGTGACGGTGCCGACCTTCGGGTTCGGCATCTTGCCCTGCGGGCCGAGCACGCGGCCGAGCTGGCCGACGGATTTCATCATGTCCGGGGTCGATATCGCGATGTCGAAGTCGGTCCAACCCTCCTGGACTTTCTCGGCCAGGTCCTGGCCGCCGACGAAATCTGCGCCGGCTGCCTCGGCGTCGCGAGCCTGCTGGCCGTCGGCGAAGACGGCTACGGTCACGTCCTTGCCCAGCCCGTGCGGAAGCGCGAGGGTTCCGCGCAACTGCTCCTCAGCATGGCGCACGTTGACGCCGAGCCTGATGTGCAGCTCGACCGTCTCGTCGAACTTGGCGCTCGCCGTCTCCTTGATCAGGGCGATCGCCTCAGCCGGAGGGTAGGCCTGGGTGCGCTGCACCTTGCCGTATTGCTGGCGGTAGCGTTTTCCGTGGGCCATCCGGGGGCCTCCTATTTGACGTCGACGCCCATCGAGCGGGCGGTCCCGGCGATGATCTTCGAGGCGGCGTCGAGGTCGTTGGCGTTGAGGTCGGGCATCTTGCGCTCGGCGATCTGGCGGACCTGGTCCATCGAGATCGTCCCGACTTTGTTGAGGTGCGGCTCGCCCGATCCCTTCGGGATCCCGATCGCTTCGCGGATCAGGACCGCGGCGGGCGGCGTCTTGGTGATGAAGTTGAAGGAGCGGTCCTCGTAGACCGTGATCTCGACCGGGATGATCGTGCCGCCCTCGCCCTGGGTCTGGGCGTTGAACGCTTTGCAGAACTCCATGATGTTGACGCCGTGCTGGCCGAGTGCGGGGCCGACCGGGGGCGCGGGGTTCGCGTTTCCGGCCTGGATCTGCAGCTTGATGATCGTGAGGACTTTTTTCGCCATCGGGATTGGTGAGGGTAGCGGCCCGGCTAGATCTTCTTGACCTGGTCGTAGTTGACCTCGACCGGCGTCTCGCGGCCGAAGATCGAGACCAGCACCTTGAGTTTCGCGGCGTCCTCGTTGATCTCGGCGATCTCACCCGAGAAGTCCGAGAGCGGGCCGGAGATGACCTTGACCGACTCGCCGATCGAAAACTGCGCCTGCGTCCGCGGCCGCTCCGCCGTCTCGCGGTGGAGAAGGCGGTCGACCTCGACTTTGGAGAGCGGGACGGGTTTGTTGCGGGCGCCGACGAACCCGGTGACGCCCGGCGTGTTCTTCACGAGCCCCCAGGCATCGTCGGTCAGCTCCATGTTGACCAGGACGTAGCCCGGCATCGTCCGTTTCTCCTTCGGCTCTTTCTGGCCGTCTTTGTTGACCTCCATGACCTGTTCGGTTGGGACGACGACCTGCCGCACGTTGCGGTTCTGGCTCATCGTCTGCACGCGGTGCTCAAGGTTGTGCTTGACCTTGTTCTCGTGCCCGGAGTAGGTGTTGATGACGTACCAGCGATACATATGAGCCTCAGATGATCTTCTGGATCAGGTAGTTGAAGACGCCGTCGAGGGCACCCAGATAGGCCGCCGCGATGGCGACGAAGAGGATCGTCACCGCGGTCGCCTGGACCAGGGTGTCGCGGTCGGGCCACTGGACTTTCTTGAGCTCCGCCCAGCAGGAGGCGAGGAAGCCGAAGACGCCGCCGCGCTGGCGGTCGGCCGATGCCTGCTTCTGGCGTTTGGCGAGCTGCTCACTCTCGCGACGCTTGCGATCGTCGCGTTCGCGCCGTTCCGCTTCCTTCGCCTTCTTGGCCTGGGCGCGGCGCTGGCCCCGGTCCGTCTTCGGCGCGTCGGGAGTCTCGAGGTCGGCTTCGGCGGCGCCGGCCGCGATGCCGGCCTCGACCGCCTCGATCTCGGCGATATCGCCGGAGACGGGGACCTGGGTGTCGTGCTGCGCATGCGACTGGGTCAGGTTCCTGTCGGCGCCGCCGCGCTTCTGCTCCTCCGCTTCGCGGGCGCGTTTCTCCGCCTTGCGCTGGGCCCTTGTCTTGGCCATCGGGCTAGCGCGTCTCCTTGTGGTCGGTGTGGCGCCCACACCACCGACAGAACTTGCGCAGCTCGATTCGGTCCGGCGAGTTGCGCCGGGACTTGTTGGTCTGATAGTTCCGCCGCTTGCAGTCTTCGCAAGCCAGCGTTACCGCGATGCGGACATCTCCGCGAGCCATTTACTCCCTCGTTGCCGTACGGAAGCTCTTACAAGAGAAAACCCCGGGCCGAGGCGCGAGGCAGACCTGAAGGATAGCGATTCAGAGGCCGAGGGTTTTGGCGATGATCCCGCGCTGGATCTCGGAGGTCCCGCCGTAGATCGTCGAGACCAGCGAGGTGCGGACGAGACGCTCCATGTCGTACTCGGAGGAGTAGCCGTAGCCGCCCATCATCTGCATCCCCTCGAGCGTCACCCGCTTGGCGACCTCGGTGACGTGGAGCTTCACCATCGAGGCCTCCTTGGGGAGCATCCGGTCGGGCGCCTCGTCGGTCAGCGTCGCGACCCAGCGGGTCATCAGACGGGCGGCCTCGAGGTCGGTCGCGAGGTCGGCGAAGCGGTGCTGGAGAGCCTGGAAGGAGCCGATCGGCCGCCCGAACTGGCGGCGCTCCTTGGCGTAGGCGAGCGCGTCGTCGAACGCGCGCTGAGCGATGCCGAGCATGGTCGCGGCGAGGATCAGGCGCTCGACGTTGAGACCGGCCATCAGCTGGGTCCAGCCCTGGTCGACCTCGCCGAGGACCGCCTCGGCCGGGGCCTCGACGTCCTTCAGGTAGAGGGTGTTCGTATCGGTGCCGCCCATCGTCTCGATCGGGACGATTTCCATCCCCTCGACCTCGCGCGGAACCCAGATCATCGAGAGGCCCTCGTGCTTGGACTCCCCCTTCGTCGTCCGGCAGACGATCAGGACGTGATCGGAGATGTGGGCGTTGGAGATGAAGACCTTCTGGCCGTTGACGACGAAGCCGCCGTTGACGCGCTCGGCGGAGGTGGTCAGCGAGCCGACGTCGGAACCCGCCTCCGGCTCGGTCATCGCGATCGCCTCGACCGCGCCGCCGGCGATCCCGCCGAGGATCTCCCGCTTCTGCTCATCGGTGCCGAAGCGCCCGGTCGCGCCGGCGACGATCAGGGTCGTCGAGTAGCCGGCGATCGGGGCGAGGCCGCGCGAGGTCTCTTCCATGAAGAGGCAGGCGTCGAGCATGTTCCCGCCGGAGCCTCCGAACTCCTCCGGGATCGTGACCCCGAGCCAGCCGAGATCGGCCATCTTCCGGTAGAGCTCGGAGCTGTGGTTGGTTTCGTGGCCATCCGTGAGCTCCTCGCGCTTTTCCTGCGTCCCGCATTCGCGCTCGCAGAAGCCTCGAATCGCATCGACGAAGTGCTGCTGCTCATCGCTCAGGGCGAAATCCACAAGCCCGGGACCGGACTCGAACCGGTGACCCCTTCCTTACCATGGAAGTGCTCTACCAACTGAGCTACCCGGGCGGAACTGGCTCCATCGAGCCATCAAATGCGGGCCCGATGTTAGAGGAGGACTCATTGGTTGTGGCCGGAGCCGAATAGGCTTGCCCCGATGGGTCAGGCGATCGGGCAGGTCCTCACGTTCGCCGTCGGCGTCGGCCTCAGCCCGATCCCGATCGTCGGCGTGGTACTGATGCTGGCGACCCCGCGGGCTCGGCAGAACGGGCCGGCGTTCCTGCTCGGCTGGATCGCAGGCCTGGCGGTGGTCGGGACCGTGATCCTGCTCGTTTCCAGCGGCGCTGACGCCAACGAAGAGGGGCAGCCCGCCGACTGGGTGAGCGTGATCAAGCTCGTCCTCGGTGCGATGCTGCTCGTCGTCGCGGCAAGACAGTGGCGGAGGCGCCCCAGGGGCGGGGAGGAGCCGCAACTGCCCGGTTGGATGAGCGCAGTGGACCACTTCTCGCCGGTGCGATCGGCGGCCCTGGGCGTTGCCCTCTCGGCCGTCAACCCCAAGAACCTGATCCTTGTCGTGGGTGCCGCGACAGCGATCGCCCAGACGGGAGCGTCAAGCGGCCAGCAGGCCGCCGCGATGGCAATTTTCGTCGCGATTGGAACGATCGGCACCGGTGTGCCGGTGCTTCTCTTTTTCACGATGGGCGAGCGCTCGAAGCATCTGCTCGATGACCTGCGCGGCTGGATGGCGCAGAACAACGGGACGATCATGGCGGTGATCTGCCTGGTGATCGGAGCGAAGCTGATCGGCGACGGAATCTCCGGCTTCTGAGCTCCGCCCGGCGTGACGATCCGTCGCAACTAGCCCTTTGGCGTGCAGGGCAGAGGGTGGATGCCGTGGAGCGTGACGCCGCTGGAGAACAGGATGTTGCCTTCGGTGAAATAGATCCCTGTCGGGCAGCTTGCGGTCAGGTAGCTCTGCTGCTTGTCCCGATAGGTGAACCTGCGGTTGATCTTCAGCCTGAACTGGATGACCGAGCCCGCGCCGCCTGCGATCGCCGGAATCACCGATTCGGTGTGGATGCCGTAGTGGCCTCGGTGGATGCGGCTGATCTTGACCTTGGCGACGACAGCGGTCGGCGCCGGGACCGAGACGTAGGCGTGGACGTAGAGCACGGTGGTGCCGCCGTGGACCCCGCCGTTGAAGAGGACGATCGGGCCCCGAGCGGAGAACGGTGCCTGTTCGGGGAAGACGACTTCGACCACCGCATCTCCGGAGCCGACGATCGCATCGGGGCAGGCCTTCTTCGCGGCCTCGGTCGGGCGCGCTTCGAGCTGGCCCAACTTGCAGGCCGGCAGGCCCTTCGCGTTGACCTGGATGCTCTTGTCGAAGTCGATGCTCAGGGAGCTGACCGCGGGAGGATGGGTGCCGTCGGTGGTACCGATTTCCGCATCGATATGGGCCGAGATCGGCTCCTGGCTGTGCTTCGGCAGCTTCGACGGCGAGATGCCGCCGTTGTCCTTGAGGAAAAGGTTCCCGGCGCGGATGATCTCCGCCTTGCCGAAGGCGCTGACGGAGGCGATCAGCCCGATCCCGATCGCGATGGTCGCGGCGCGCAACAGGTGCTTTCCCATGCCCACCACGGTCCTCGATCTCGCGACCGACCGCTGGACCTATCTGGGTAAATCCGGGACCCGGGAGTGCCAATGCGGTGATTCAGCCGCCGGGCCGGCGCTCAGCGGCCGGCTGGAGTCTCGAGCGCTTCCAGTGAGAGGGCGATTTCGAGGTCGGGCGCGAGAGACTCCAGCTGCCGCCCCAGGATCCGCTCGGCCGCCTGCAGCCGCTTGCTGAGGGTGCGGCGGTTGAGGCCCAGCGCCACCGCCGCCGAGGAGACGTTGCGGCCGGCCTGGACGTACGCCCGCAGGGCGTCCCGCAGGTTGTCGGCGTCGCGCCTGCCCTCGAGCGGCGCGAGGTAGAGGCGGCGCAGAGACGCGATCGCAAGGTCGTCCCGGAGGATCGAGGCAAGCACCGTCACCTCCGAGTAGCGGACCAGGGTTTCCCCCCTGCGCTCCGCGATCGGGAGCGCAGCCTTCGCCTGGCGGTGACTGAACCGCCAGCCCGAGATGCTCTCGCCGGGCTCGCCGACGGTGATCAGGATTCCCTCGGTGCGGATCTCGCGGAGCGTCCGAAGCGCCTCCTCGGCCTCGAGCGGATCTCTGCCGCCGAGCCAACAGGCCCAGACGGGCTCCTCCTCGCGACGGACCGCGAGCAGCCGGCGGTCGAGCCTCTCCCCAAGCTCGCGCATGGCCTCGGCCGCCCCCTCCCCCCGGGCCATCAGGCCGAGGTGATGGGCGTCGAGGTCGTATTCGAGCTCAGAGCGGTCGGCCAACTCGCCGGCCAACAGACGCTTGACGCTCTCGCGACGCCGCTCGGTGGCGCTGCTGGGCCGGTTCATCGACTCGCGGGCGTGCTCGGCGCTGACCGCGGCAAGGAGGCGATCACCGAGCGTCGCCTGCGCTCCGAGGAGACGGCGGAGAGTCGAGTTCGGGACATCGGCGCGCTCCGCCTCTTCGACGAGGAAGTCTCCGAACAGGGCGTTGCCGGCGAAGTAGCGACGGAGGACGGTGTCGAGGGAGACGCCATCGCGCGCATCGAGCCGGGCCTGCGCGATCAGAACCGGTGGAACGGCAGGGGCGTGGCGCTCGCCGACCTCGAGCACCGCGAGCCGGTGCTCGATCGCCGCGGAGAGGGCGGCATTGAGGCCCTCGAGGTAGGTCGGGTCGGTGACCTCGCGAGGATCTGAGATCGCGTAGACGCGGGTGGCGATTGCCGCTTCAAGCTCTGGCAGCCGCTCCCTGAGGCGGGCGGCGACCTCGGTCCCGTCCCCATCGAGGGTTGGGCGGCGAGAACCGTTTCTGCGAATCGTCTGTCCCAAGTCCGGGCTCCCCTTCCTTGGATCCATTATCCGCCGCGAAGGGCAGCGTGGCGGCTGCCTTCACGCAAGCCCAACAACGAGGAAGAGAGAGCTCCCTACCCCCCGGCCGGAACTTCGGGGTTGAACGGGGTCCCGGAGGAGAGGCTCGTCGACTTCCAGCCGTCGGGGTCGTGTTTCATCACGAAGTAGGAGGCGGTGCCGCCGAGGGGGGTGAAGAGGATGAAGGCGTTTTCGCCTTCGACGCGGACCTGGAAGACGGTGCCTTCGGCGGCCTTCTGGGCTTCATCGGTGGGGCCGACGAGGAGCGACTTGAGGACCGTGGGGCAGTCGGTGCCGACTTCTTTTTTCAGCTTCATCAGCTGTTCGAGCTGGGCGAGGTTGGCGTCGGAGAGGCCGTTGCAGATCGCGTTGTAGTCGCGTGCCGCCATCGCCCGCAGGAAAGAGGCCATCGCGGTGGTGATTTCTTCTTCTTCGGTGGTTTCGGCTTCGGCGCCGAAGGTCTGGATGCTGTTGTCGCCGCCGGGCGGGGCCTTGAAGCCCTTGGTGTCGGGCTTTGCCTTTTCGGTGAGGCCGGGGCCCTGGGGGCCCTCCGAGGATGAGCCGCCATCGCCCGAGCCGCCCTGGGCCTTGGAGTCGCCCTTGGCGCCCTTGCCCTGCGAGCCGCCGCCACCCTGATCGGTGGCGGCGGTGGTCGAGCCTTCGGAGGCGCTGCTGGCTTCGGTGGAGTCGCTCGAGGAGGTCGAGTCCGAGCTCCCGCCGCCGCAGCCGGCGGCGATCGCGAGGATGCCCAGGAGGGCGAGTGCTGTCAGGAGCCCGCGCAAAGCGGAGCCTCTCAGGTGTATTTGGACGGTTCGAACTTGCAGTAGCGGAAGTTGAACGCCAGCACGGTGGAGTTCGCCTTGTTCGCGTTCGTCGTCAGCTGGTTGACGAACTTCTGCGCCTTCGACTTGTTGCCGGCCTTGAGTGCCTTGCCGCCGCTGCTGAAGAGGTCGGCCTCGGTCTTGACGTAGCCGAGCCATTTGGTCAGCTTCGCGGCGTCTTCGGCCGGCTGTTCGACCGCCAAGAGCTGGGTGTGCGTCTTCTTGAGGGCGTTGGAGGCCTTGATGAACTTCGCCCCGGCAGGCTTCAGCTTGTCTTCCTTGACTTCCTTGCGGACGGTCTTGAGGATCCGATCGTTCGCTTCGGAGTTGGCCTTGCAGATCGGCTCGACCTGGGCTTTGTATTCGTCCCGGGTGATCGCCATCGCGCTCGGCGCGGCGACCGCGAACAGGAGCATTGCGGTCAGGCTCAGTGAAATTCCCTTTTTGATCATTGTCTGTCTCCTCACTTTGCGGGCGTGCAGGGCCGGGACACCTTGCCCGAGAGCGATAGGCCCTGGAAGAAGAAATCCCCCCGAGCCTGCAAAGTTCCGGTCTTGCAGGTCGCGGTCAGGACGCTCTGCTTCTTCCCTTTGTAGTTGAAGGTTTTGAAAATCGTCGCCCTGAAGGACGTCAGCGACCCCTGACCGGAGGTGATCGTCGGGATCTTGACCCTGGCCGATGTCCCGTAGGGGCCCTTGCCCTTGCCGATCTGGGCCGTGGTTACGAAGGTCGTCGGCGCCGGGACCTTTGCGTAGACGTGGAAGATCAGCATCTGCTTGGCACCGGAGGAGCCGTTGAAGATCAGCAGCGGGCCGCCGGCCGAGAACGGCCTCTGTTCTGGGAAGGCGATCTCCGCCGTGACCCTTCCGGTCCCGATCAGCGCCGGACCGCAGGCTGCCTTGGCCTGGGTGGTCAGGGTGCTCTGCAATTTGCCGACTGTGCAGGTCGGCAGGCCCTTGGTGTTGAGGTGGCCGTTCTTGTCGAATTCGACGAAGAGTTCCCGCAGCGGCGGGACGTGGCTGCCGTCGGTTGTGTCGGCTTTGCCGGAGAGGTTGAGGGTGATCGGCTGGGCTGTCGTCTTCGAGAGCTTGGTCGGCGAGACCGAGCCTTCGATTTCGATTTCGAGGTTGCCCTTCTTGACCACCTGGGCCGTCGCCCCGGCCACGATCAGGCCCGCGACCAGCGCCAGCGCTCCGATCGCCAGCAGGTAGCGGCCGCGACCCCGCCGCCGCATGCCCTATCCCTTCACCCTGCACTGACGGACGAGTTTGCTCGAGAGGTCGCTGCCGTCAGCGAATTGGTAGCTGACTTTGGCGAAGGCGAAGTTGACCTGGGTGAAGCCATCCGGCGCGGGGCAGCCGGCCGAGGCGTAGCTCATCTTCTCGCCATGGAAGGAGTACTGACGCCGTAGCAGCAGATTGAAGGCCGAGATGAACCCGTATTCGGACGCGATCGGCGGCATCGTGCCGACCAGCGACGTGCCGAATGTCCCGCCCGTGTTCTTGACTTCGAACACGATCACGTAGGTAAGCGGCAGCGGCGCCCCCGAGGCGACCTGGGCGAAGATCGCCGGATGGCCGTGGTTGACGCCGTTGAAGGCGAGTAGCTTCCCAACCGAGGCGAAAGCCCCCTGGCCGGGCAGCGATACCCGTGAGGTGACCGATCCGGAACCGACGAGGGCGTCCGAGCAGGCCCTCTTCGCGCCCTGGGAGGAAATCGAGCGCAGCTGGCCCAGCGAACAGGTCGACAGCCCCTTGGTCTGCAGCCTTCCGTTGCGGTTGATGTCGAGGATGATCCGTTCGAGTTTGGGCGGTGCGGTGCCGTCGGTCGTCTTGATCTTGCCGCCCATCTGCACCCCGACCGGCGCGGTGCCGGTGCGGGGGAGCTTCGAGGGCGAGATCGTCCCTTCGAAGACGACGACGATTTTGCCTTCCAGCACGCGAACGGCCTGGCTGCTCGCCGCCAGCGCCAGTGAGCCCAGCGCGACTACCGCCACCGCCACCGCGAAGGCGGCCCTCTTCTTACGAATCATCCTCGCCATCGTGCTAGCGAACGAGCGGGTAGGCGCAGATGACGCGGCCGCCGGTGTTGAAGGCGCCCTCTTTCAATTCCGTCTGGGAGACGAAGATGGTGCTGTAGGCCGAGCCCGACGTGTTGCCGTAGTAGGTGTCGGTGAACTCGCGCTGGTTTTCCCCGCTGCCGTTGCCGAGGTCGAGGACCCCGGCGGTCGAGGACAGTTCGAGCGGATCGGGCAGGTAGCCACCCTTGCCCGTGCAGGCGTCGGAGGCAAGTTCGACGGTGGCGACTTTGGGCCCCGCCTGAGAGTCGAAGCAGACTCCGCGGATCAGGACCGTCCCACTGGGGCATGCGGCAGCGTGGCCGGCAACGGTGTTCGCGTTGCCCGCCTCAGTCGAGCTGGTCGCATTGGGGACGGTGCCGAGCTGGCTGAGGTTGATGTCAGAGCCGGTCAGCGAGCCGTTTGCGACCTTGGTCCCGTTGACGGCGTTGTTGGCGATCTTCGGACCGGTGACAGCCTTGGCCTTCAGCTGCTTCGTGCCGACCGAGTTTTTCCCGAGCTTCTGCGCCGCCAAGGCGCTTCCGCCCAGCGCGACGATCAGCGCGATGACTGCGACAACCAGCGCCGGTGAGGGCATCAAGGCCCGCTTCCTGCTCACATCCTGCTGCATCTTTCTCCTCCGCTTTCTCCCATGTTTGCGGTTCCCATAGAGGGAACACCCCTACGCGCTCAAAGGTTCGATCCAGAAACCCGGCGGGATTCTAACGGCGCCCGCGCAAATTGACTCTCAGCCCTTGCCTCCGCCGCAGGCTGTCTTCGTCTTGACGTTCTGGGTGACGTTCTTGCCGTTCTGGCCTGCGAAGTCGACGGTGACCATCGCGTCGTCCTTGCAGAGGCTCCTCGTATTGACCAGATAGCCCTTCTTGCCGCCCAAGAGATCAAGGCGGAAGTAGCCGATCGGGGCGTCTGGCACGGTCGGGACCGTGGTCTGCAGCCGGCCGCCGACCGACTTCGATTCGGCCTGCGGTACTAGGCGGACCTGGCCGTCGAGGATGAACGCGAGGCGCGGCAGCTTGCCGAACCCGGAGACCGCGTAGGCCGGGCCCTGCAGGGGCGCGTCCAGGAGCGGCGTCTTCGTCATCACCGTGCCGATCGACTGGCGCCCGGCACACGATTCGGATTCCAGCTGCGCTTTCGAGCAGAGGTTTCCGAGGTGGCGCTGGTCGATGGCGAAGGCCTTCGGCAGCGTGACCTTGACCGACTTGATGTTCGCTTCGCCGGGCTTGGTCCGCAGCTCGAAGCGCATCTTCGGGTTCGCGCTGCGAGCGGTCGCTCCCTTGCCGATCTGCTTGACCGTCATCTTCGGTTTGAAGTCGAGGTAGCGGCAGTTGACGGCGTGGAAGAAGGAGGAGAAGTCGGCGACCGTGCGCTGGTCCCCGATCCCCTGCGAATCGACCGAGAAGGCCGAGCAGTTCGTCGGGTTGATCGTGAAGTTCGACTTGTCGATGTTGACCTGAATCGAGCGCATCCGGATCGGGACCCCGCCGATGATCTGCGGGACCGTGTCCGAGACAGCCGAGACCTGGGCGGTGAGCGGATCGACGTGGAGGGCGACCCTGACGACGACGACGCCGTAGTCATACGGGCCGGCGAGCGCCGGGGTGACCGCCGCGAGGCTGAGCGGCGCGCCCTTGAACGGGCCGGACAGGTACATCTTCCCGACCGCGTTGAACGGGTTGGTGCCGGGCCCGGCCGAGACGTTGGTGGTGCCGATCTGAGATGACGCGGGACAGCTGGGGCTGGCCAGCTCGGCGCGGCCGGCGTTGGCGGCTGCCGCGGCAATCGCCGCCTCAGAGCAGTAGTTGATCCCACGCAGGTCCCCCGTGAAGCCGGGCGGCATCCTGAAGTTGAGGTCGCCGAGGAACTGGTCCCCGTCGTCGCGGTCGAGCTTCAGGTGGAAGCTGCTGAACGCCCCGGCGAGCGGATTCGCCGTCCCCGCCACGAGGCGCGGCTGGAACGGGCGCACCTCGGGCGGGCAGGGAGTGCCGTTCGGGCCGGCGCTGAGGCTGAAGCTCGGGCTCGAGGGCTGGTCGGCGAGGAAGAAGTTCCACGGTTTGAAGACCGATTCGACGCTGTAGGTCGCGCAGTGGGTCGGCGTCGCCAGCAGCGCCCGCTGCGAGGCGAAGATGTGGAAGTTGAAGCTTTCGAACGGGACCTGGGGCAGGTCGACGAACTTGGCGGTGATCCGGCCCGTCTCAGGATCGGGGCGGATGTCGCCGACCAGCTTCGCGTGGATGCCGAAGCCGTCGGCAACGAGGAAGATCCTGTACTGGTCGCCCGGCTTCGGTTCACCGAAGTAGATCGAGCCTTTGAGCGGGCCTTCAAGCGCCGGAGTTTCGAGGTCCATCGTGCCGATCTTCGAGTTGTCCGGGCAGCTGGCCGGGGCCTCGGTCCCGAAGTTCGCCAGCGCGTCGGGACAGGCAGCCTGGCCGTCCGCCGCGTCAGGGTTGATCGTCAGGCCGGCAGGAAGGACCACGGTCGCTTCCTTGATCTGGGACGGCGAGAGGGCGTCGCTCTCGAACTGTTTCGCCTGGAGCTCCAGGTCCAGCCCCGAGGGAGCGTCCGATTCGTCTGTGGTAAGCGATGCGTTGAGAACCGGGTAGAAATTGAGCTGCTCGCAGCCTTCGACGGGCGGGAGTTCGTCTTCTGCTTCGGTTTCGTTGCCCGGGTCCTGATAGGTGACCGCACTGATCGTCACGGGCAGCGATTCGCCGGTGCAGACCGTCGGGTTGTTGATCATCGGGTGATTCGCGGTGCCCGCCGAATGCGGCCCGGCGCAGCTGGTGTCTTCCAACCCCGCGCAACCGGACGGGTTTCCGGGGGAACCTTTGCCAAACCTGTCCCCGTTGTTGCTGCCGGCGGCCGGGAAGCCCCAGATCTTCATTTTGGCGCCCGCGAGTGGAATCAGCTGGGTCAGGCCCGAGACGCTGAACCTGAGGCCGTAGTCAGAGCCGGTCCGCACCGCGACAGGGGTGCTGATCGGGATCTGGAGAGCCGGCACGATGAACGCGAACCGCACCGTCTCCTCTTCTTCCTGGGGCTGGACGTAGTAGATCGGCGAAGTGCCGAGCAGGTTGTTCGGATTGCCCGAGTAGTTGGCGCGAATCGTGACGATCCCCACCTGCGAAGCGGCCTGACACTGCTGGAGTGCGAAATCGCTCGACGTGCACCGCGGGACGGCATTCGGGTTGCCGAACAGGCCCTCGGGAGCGTTGAGTACGACTTCCTTGGCTGCCTCCGGCTGCCCGGGGTTGGCGAGGGCGAAGTCGAAGCTGAAATCCGGATGTCCTCCCGCCTGGCTCGTGGAGACCGAGGCGTTGAAGGACGTGATCGCCTCGCTGGCGCCGGCAGGGGCCACCAGTAGCGCAAAGGCCAGCATGGAGAGGGCCCCAACCATCACAGCGCGCAGGGCGCGGCGAGGCGAGAAAAGCGTGGAGATGGTCGTCTGCGTGGTCATCGTTTTCTCCTTGCTCATCTTCCGCGGCTCAGCCATTGCTCCGCTTCCCCTTCTTCTTCTTCTTCTTAGGCTTCTTCACGCACTTGCCGTTGCGCTTGACCTTCGGCTTCTTGCACTTGAGCCGCTTGACGTTGCCGCCCTCGCCCTTGAAGGTGCCGATCTGAGGCGGCGGTGCCGGAACCGTCCCCGGGCCGTGGCACTCGTCCTTGGCCGCGCAGAGTGGCAGCGGAGGAATCTGCAGGAACCCGCCGTTTTCGCGGGCGTCGTAGATCTTCATCGTCTCGCCGTTCTTGTCCTGCGGGGCAAGGGTCTCGCGGGTGAAGAAGAAGGCGTTGACGCCGTCGGGGCTGACCCCGAGGAGGCCGGCGTCGAAGTTGCTGATGCCGGTCGAGACCAGCTGCAACTCGCCTTCCTTCCACTCGTAGACGTCGAGGCGATTGTTGGTGTCGCGCAGAACCAGCGGTTCGACGGTGGTGAAGAACACGCGGCCGTTGTTGGTGAGGTTGAGGCCCGATGAGAGCCGCGCTTCGCCCGTGGGAGCGGCTCCCGTGCTGGCGCACGATGCGCAGACCATCGTTCCCCCGTCGGTGTCGTAGAGGTAGACCTGGCTGTGGTTGAAGGTGTTGAAGCCGGTCAGTTCCAGAGTCGACGCGAGGACTGCGAAGTCTCCGTTCTGCGCCACCTGGAAGTCCTGATAGCGATGGACCTCACTGTCATTGACCGCGTGAAGCACGATTTCGCCGGCGGGCTCGATCGTGGTCACGTAGGTGGGCGCCGAGCCCGGCCGTGCCACGAAGAGATTCGGGGCGTTGAGCGTCCCGGAGCCGTCGAGTTTCTCGGGCGAGAGGAAGAACACCGTGCCGTCGCCTGACGAGACGCCCGCGCCGCCTGCGAGTGCCACGACGCCGCAATTCTGCGGACCGCCGGGAATGACGTTCCAGTTCGGGCCTTCTTTGCCCGGGACCGGGTCGCAGACGTCGGTGTTTCCGGATGAGGTCCCCGTCGACACCCGAGCGACCGTTGCGCCCGAGGAGGTGACGTCGGCGCGGTAGAGGTCCGCGCTCGTGTCCGTATCCCCGCTGAGCTGGTCGGCGGTGGTGAAGAAGACCGAGCTCCCGTCCGCGGTCATCCCGTTGAACAGGACCCCGTTGGTGGTATCGGCAACCTGAACCGAGTTCGGGCTGTTGCCGATGTGCATGAAGAGGTCGTAGTAGGTGTTGCCTTTGGCGTCGGTGCTGACTTCTTTCCCAACAAGGACCCTGCTGCCGTCCGAGGAGACGTCGAGGCCGGCGACCGTGCCGGTCATCGTCGACCCGTTCGTCAGGGTCGAGACCACCTGGGTCGTGCCCGCATTGAGGTCCCGCTCGTAGATCGTCAGGTTGCCTTCGGTGGCGGCGTTCTCCAGTTTCGATTTGGACCCGAAAACGAGATGGTTGCCGTCAGCGGATAGCGACGTGCCGATATAGCCCGCGGGTTCGGCGCTCGGTTTCGGGATCGAGCCCTTCAGACCCTGAACGAGGGTGCCGTTCGGTCGATGGACGGGAATCCCCGTCGATCCGTCCGAGAAGCAGGGGTCGCATAGGGTGCCGTTGCCGAATGCGAACGCGCTCAGCCCGCTGTTCGATCCAGCCAGCGGCGATCCGAATGGAGCGGTGGACGGGGTGCCGCTGGCCGGGATGCCGACATAGCTCGTACTCCAGCCGCTCGCAGTGCGGATTGCCACATATGGGTCCTGCCCGAGGTTCGTCGGGTCACCGGCCCCGGGGATGGTTCCGAACTGGAGTGAGTACAGGACCCGATCACCCGCCGACGGCTGTGGATTGAGTGGGCTCTGCCCCGGAACGATCGTCGAGGTGACGTCATAGCCGTTGGTGTCCGCGGCCGACGCGAGCTCGTAGGCGCGGCAGTCGAGCAGCTGCGCCGCTCCTGTCTGCTGGCGCACCTGGGCGTTTTCGCATGAGTCCGGCCCAACCGCCGGGCTCGCAAAGGTCGTGAATTCCTGATCGGCGCCCAGAGTTGTCCCGCTGGGATTCGTCGCGACGAATCGATAGTGGTATGTCGTGCCAGATGTGAGCCCCGCTATCGCGTTCGTCACGTGTTCCGGCGTCAGGTTGTCAGCGAGTTCAGCGTCGGGTTCCGGCGTCACGCTGCCATACGCGGTCGTTTTGCCGTACTCCAGGTGGTATGTCGTCAATCCGCCGCCCGGCGTGATCTTCCCTGAGATGGTGGCGCCATCGGTGTTGACTTCGGAAACGGCTTCTTCGGCTATCTGGGGCGGACCCGCCGGCTGGAAGGAATGGACCGATCCCTTGGAAAACACACCTGGATGTGCTTCATTCGCCGCGGTGAGCCGATAGTAGTAGGTCGTGCCGGTCGCGAGCCCGCTGCTGATCGTCGTTTGAACCTGGCCGTTGAACGGCGACGCGCCATCGCAGGCTTTGCTCGAAGAGAGGTTGTTCTGTTCGGTGCCGTATTCGAATGTGCAGAGTGTCACCGGCGTCCCGGAGTTCGCCAGGTCGGGGCTAACTTCGCCTTTGACCGTAGCCGTGGTGGGAGTGACGCTCGCACCACCGGTGGTCACATCGGGAATGGTGATGTTACCTGTCTGTGCGAAGGCGTCGACGTAGCCGGGGTAGTGCCCGACATAAACAGTGTGGTTGTCTTCGTTGACCCCGATAGCCTCACCAGAGTAGGCAAAGCCGGGGTAACCTCCTCCTTCCCGACCGAACTCGGAGAGAAATTCCCCAGCTTCATTGAACTCGTTGACGTGGTCATAGTGGACCGTGTAGACATGGCCATCGCTGTTGTCGATTGCGATGTCACGAGGTTCATCTCCCGCCGGCTCGAGCTGAGCGAGCTTCGTGCCTGTCGGGCTGAACTTGTAGGTACCTCCTTCGCCGCCGTACTCGCTTATGTAGAAGTTTCCGTCGTTGTCGATCGCCAGCGAGCAGTCAGCCTTTCCGATATCGACCGTGTTGCCAGTGGGGGTTCCGTCCGGGTTGAACTCGGTCAGGACGTGGTTCACGTAGCTCCCGACCCAGACGTCACCTTCAGAGTCGACGTCCATACCGCACGCGCCACCGACGCTGACGCCGTTGGGGGGTGCAAAGCCGCCGGAGACAGGTTCGCCGTTCGCCTTCCAGGCCACGACTTTGGATTCGCCTTCTGACTCTGCGTAGATGCGTCCCTGTTCGCCTTCGCCGACCCCTCCTGCGCCGCCGGAGTTGTCGACCGCCACGTCACTACAGCAGTAGCTCAGGCTGATTGGCCCAAGCTCAGTGTTGGGCGCGATCGCAGAAAAGGCGACTGGTGTGCCTGACAAGTTGAACTTGTAGAGGTAGTTTTCGTTCGCAACGACCATGGTGTTGGCGGCTTGGTTGATGGCGAGCTGGTGCACCGACACGAAGGGCGTGGGTGCAGGGCCGACCGAGCCTGCCCCGTTGAAGGAGCTGGCGGGGAACACGCCTTCGTAAAGGCGGAGGTTGACGATTTTCGCCGAGGCCGAGCCGGCAAAGGCCAGCGCAAGGAGCGAGGCGCAGATGGCACTCGCGAGAATCCTGGTTCCGCGCTTGCGACTCACTACGCCTCCCCTGTCAGTGCTGTCGTTGTTCTGCATGGCGTTCAGCTCTCTCCTCGAAGTCCTCATCGACTAACGCCCCTCTCCGTTGTCGGAACTTCGCTTTCGGTGCTTCTTGGAGGCGCCCCCGCCGCATGCCGTCTGCAGCTTCATCTTGGTGTTGGAGCTGATGCCGTTCTGACCGCCGAGCTGGACCGAGGCCTTCTGAGTCTGGCCGCAGAGGCTGGCGCTATTGACCAGGAGTCCCTTCTTGCCGCCTTCCATGTTGAGGACGAACTTGGTCACCGGGGCATCCGGGACCTTCGCGAACGTCGCCCGCAGACCGCCACCCTTCGCGGTGTCGATCCTGCCCGCCAGCGCGATCTCGATCTGGCCCTTGAGATCGGCGACGAGGTCGGGGAGCTTGCTGTTCGACGAGCGGAGGTAGACGGGCCCCGAGAGCGGTTTTTCGAGCAGCGGCGTCTGGATCATCGCTTCGCCGTACACGGACGCTGCCGGGCAGGAGTGCGACGAGAACTGGACTCTGGTGCAGACGGTGCCGATGTGGCTCTGGTCGAGCAGCAGCGTCTTCGGCATCGCGACCTGGGTGCGGGCGATGTTCGCTTCGCCGGGCTTGGCGTTGACCGTCGCTCGCAGCGCCGGATGCCCGCGCCGCTTGGTCGAGCCCTTCAGCTTCAGGCTGAGTTTGGGGGCGAAGTTCAGGTCGGCGCAGTTCGCGACCTGGTACAGGGCGCTTGGTTCGGCGATCGATCCCTGGTCGCCGACGATCTGGCCATTGACCTGGAACGGGTCGCAGTTGGTCGGGTTCAGCGTGAAGCCCGACCGGTTGAAGTCGAAATGGAGGTATTTGATCCGCAGTGGGATCCCGTCGAGGATCTCCGGGATCCGGTCCGACTGCGTCGTGATCTGCGCCGTTTCGGGGTCGACGAGGACCTTCGAGCGGACCGCGACGTTGCCGAGGTCATACGGCCCCGATACCGCCGGGACGACGAACATCAGCGAGAGCGGGGCCCCTTTGTACGGCCCGGCGAGGTAAATCGCCCCAGGCGAGTTCAGCGGGTGTACTCCCGCCCCCGTCCCGGAGAACATTGTGCCGACCTGGCTCGCGGCCGGACAGGCGGGGTTCGCGAGCTCGGTGACGCCCGAGTAACCAGGCGACTGGAGGAGCTGGATCGCCGACTCCGGGCAGTACGGGATCCCGGCGATCTTGGCCGAGAAGCCAGGTGGCGTGACCGTGTTGATGTGGACCATGTTCTGGTCACCGTCGACACGGTTTGCCCGCAACAGCAGGTTCGAGTAGACGCCGGCGGTGTTGTCGGAATTGCCGGCGACCATCGTCGGATTGAAGGGGCGGACCGCGCCCGGACAGGGAGTCCCGTTCGGGCCGGAGTCGATCGTGAAGGAGCTCAGCGAGGACTGATTCGACAGGGCGTTGTCCCATGGTTCGAATTCGGCCTTCACTTCGTAGCTGCCGCAATGGGTCGGCGTCGCCATCAGACCCCTGTCGGAGCCGAAGAAGTGGAAGTTGAACCCCTCCAGCGGCGTCTGCGGCAGGTCTTCGAACGAAACCACCATGCGACCGGTCTGCGGATCCAGGCGGATCGAGCCGGGTAGCTTGATGTGGGTCCCGAAATCGTCGCCGGTGATGAAGATCCGATACTTGTTGCCGGGCTGGGGTTCACCGATGTAGATCGCTCCTGGCAGTTCGGCCGGCAGGGCGGAGCTGTCGATCTCGATCGTGCCGATCTTCGAGATCTCCGGGCATTCCGCTTCCTGTGTCGTGCCGAAGTTGGCCTGGTCGTCGCTACAGAAGGTCTTGCCGTCCGCAGCATTCGGGTTGATCGAGAAGCCCTCGGGGAGGGTGACAATGGTTCCCTTGAGCTCGGATGCCGACGGAACTTTTTCGCTCAGAGTCTGCGGCGCGCGCAGGTTCACGTCGAGGCCAGTCGGAGTATCGGCCTGGGTTGTTGTGGGTTGCGCTGTCAGAGCAGGGTTGAACGCCAGCTGCTCGCAACCTGTTGTCGCCGGCCAGGGCGTCTCTGCGTGTGTCGTATCGCCGTCATAAGAGAGGACGTCGACCGAGGCAGTCAGTTCGACGCCGCAGGTGGTCGGGTTCTGCAGGAACGGAATTGCCGGCGCATCCGAGGCGACCGGTGTCGAGCCATTGCAGGGTGCGTCTGGATCCGGGAGGTTGGCGCAGAGATCGCCGGTATCTTGGCCCCAGCCGAAGGGGAAGCGCTGGGGATCGTGTGATTTGGAGGCCGGCGTGCCCCAGAGCTTGACGTGGATCGTATCGGCCGGCAGCAGGTGCTGGAAGCCGCTGGAGAAGGTGTCAAGTCCGTAGTCGCTGCCGGTCCGGGCCGCTATTTCGATGAACCCAGGCCCGTCGATGATCGGGATCACAAAACCAATCAACCCGGGTTCGTCAGGCCTCGGTTCCATGTTGTACGCCGGGTTTTTGATCGCGATCGCTTCGGCGATCAAGAGGTAGACGTATCCAATTTGAGACTCGACCGGGCATTCGGCCTGGCTGAACTCGGCCAGGGAGCAGGTCGGGATCGCGCTCGGGTTGCCGATCACGCCTGTGGGCAGGTGAACGGTAATGGCCCGTCCGTCGGAGCAGTTGCAGGGGCCGCCAGGGTTGTTGTTGAGACGATTACCGAATGCAACTGCGGTCACGATGTCCGGGTGACCGCCAGCCTGGGCGGTCGTCGGGAACGCTTCGAATTTTTTGATTTCGTTGCCGGCCTGGGCGGCTCCCGGTAGCAGCGCGCCGAAGGCTCCGGCCACGACCAAGGCAAGGATGGACAGTGCGATCCTTGCGCGGGTGACCTTGCGCATCTTCCGACCCTCGCTCGTCAGTGCTCGCTCAGCCATTGGCCCGGCCCCCCTGTCGCTTGTGCGCTCGCTTCTTCTTCTTCTTCTGGCCCTTCTTCTTCACGCACTTGCCGCTCTTCTTGACCGTGCCCTTCTTGCATTTCGTCGATTTGACATTGCCGGTCTTGCCCAGCTGGGCTCCGGTGCCGACCTGCGGCGAGGCGGGCCCGACACTTCCGACGCCGTGGCACTCGTCGGCGGCTTTGCAGGGCGGCGGCGGGGCCTGGAACGGGAAGCCGCCGCCGGTGCGGGCGTCATAGAACTTGACGAATTCACCATTGTGGTCCTGCGGCACGAGAGTGTCGAACGTCGAGAAATAGACATCGACTCCGTCGGCGCTCACTCCCTCCAGGCCAACCGTCATCGCCGGATAGATCAGAAGCCCGCCGCCCCAGGTGTCGGTGCTAGACGTGCCGGAGGAGATCAGTTGCGGACGACCCTCGGTGTACTCGTAGACGTCGACTTTGCCGTTCGAGTCGAACGGCACCAGGGCCGCCTTGGTCGAGAAGAACGTCCTGCCGTCGTCGGACATGAACAACCCGTTCGAAGCCGCAAGCACGCTCCCCACAGGCGGGTTGCCGGTCGGATCGCAGGACACGCACGTCATCTGTTCCTTTTCCGGTTTGCCCGGTTCATAGAGGTACATCTGCCTGCTGCCGGCACTTTCGTATGCGGTGACCTGTGTCGCGGTTACAAACGCCATGTGGGCGCCGTCGGGCGCCACCTGCATCCGCGCTGCCGGTTTGGCCGCCGTCAGCGTGGCGACGTACTGAGGAGCGCCGTTCCGATAGAGGTAAAGGTTCCGCTGGTTTGCGGACCCTTTGCTCCCATCGAGCTGTTCCGGCGAGTAGAAGTAGATTTCGCCGGTCTGCGAGGTCCAGTTGTCGGGTGTATAGATTTCTTCTTCTTCATCGGATTGCAACCGGTCAATCGTCGAATCGATCGTCTGGACGCCGCATTTCGGGGCCCAGGTCACGGTGCAGCCGTTCCCGTTGCCCGATCCACCGGATCCCTTCGACAGCCGGGTGACTTGACCCGACTGCTCTTCCCACATGTAGAGGTCTATGCCTTCGTCGGTGTCGTCCCCAGTCACTTTTTCATCTGAGGTGAAGTAGACCCTCGAGCCGTCGCGATCCATCGAGACAAAGTGAGCTCGGTGACCTCCAGTGACATCGTAGTTGAGGGTCGGCGTGTGCATGTAGAGATGCAGGTCCCTGTGGATGAAGGTGTCGGACACTCCCGTTTCTTCATTTTTGCTCGGGAATTCACCGGACGTCGGTTTGGCCCACGTCGACATCAGGACGTGGGAGCCGTCTGTGGACAGTGCCTGGACCCTCACGAACTCGTCTTTGCACTGCCGCTGCTTTCCGCTTTCGTTGATGCACCCCAGAGGATCCTGCGGGATGTTCCCGCCACCAGGCAGTTTGGAAATGATCGTCGCGGTGTTCGCCGCGACATCGTTGTCGTAGGCCGAGCCCGGAGCAGATGTCAGCCCTCCGGGTGCGAAGGCAACGTCGTTGGTGCCGAAGGCGAAGTGCGAGTAGTCGGCGGACGCCAGGCCCCGGCCGGTGAATTCTTCGCCGCCGGGGACTTCTTCGACCATCGTCGGGAAGCGGCCGGTGCTGACGCTGTTCTGGTTCGAGTCGAAAACGTATGGCGCGTTGGAGCCGGTGTCTGCAGGGTCTAGGCGGAGCGGATCTTCGACGTCGTAGTTTTCACACAGAGACATGGACGCGCCGCAATGGGTCCCGCCCGAGGCGAACGAGGTGCCGCCCGAGAGGCCGGGGTAATGAGTATTCCATCCGTTCGAGGTCCGGGTTGAGACGTACAGATCCTGGGTGATGTTCGGCGGGTTGGTTCCGCCGATCTGACCGATCCCCCCCCAGAAGGCAAAGCGGGATGGGGAGCTAGCCAAACCGGTGTTCGACGGTAGTGGGTGGGCAATGAATTCGTTGACGATCGGCCCGAGGCCCTGACCGGGGAACAGCTGGACCGCGCCGGCGGCTTCGGGTGAGACGAGCTCATAGGCACGGCAGTCCGGCAGATACGCGGCACCGGTCTCCTGACGCAGGTGGGCATTTGGGCAATTGGCGGTGAAGAAGGCGAAGGTCTGATCGCCACTCACAGCTTCCCCCCACTGGTTTTCAGCAACTACCCGGAAATGGTAGGTCGCGCCAATTTCCAGGCCTTCGATGTGCTGGGACACTTCTACCGGCGCTTCGCCGTTGCCAATGGATTCGTCCGGGATCGGCGCGGTGTGGTCGTATTGGGGCGACGTCCCGTATTCGAATCGATATGTCGTTGCGTCTCCGTTGGGATTGATCTTCGCGATCAGGTCAGCGGTTGACGCGGTCACTCCTGCCGAGGTGGCGGAGGGAATAGACGGCTTGCTCGGCGCTTTGAAACTCTTGTCTTCACCGAAGGTCGTGCCGAAGGAGTTGCTGGCGACCACACGGAAATGAACGATCAGGCCGGAACTGACTTCAATCGTCTGCTGTACCAACGGGTGACCGACTGTGGATCCGGCGTCTGCACCAGGTGGCGAGCCAATTGGGATGACGGATCCATATGAGGTGCCGGCGCCGTACTGGAAGTAATAGTGGGTGTCCCCGCCTTCGGCATCGATGTCGAAGGACCCGTGCAGGATCGCGGAGGTCACGGTGACCCCGGTGGCGCCTTCCGTAGTGACGTTGGAGACGGCGGGAAGCGTGGTGAATTCCTTTTCAAAGGCGGTGCTCGTGCCGATTCCGTTCTTGGCGATCACACGGAAGTGGTACGTCGTCCCAGCGATGAGCGCGGGGGCCGGGAAGCTGAGCGGAGTGACAACGCCGCTGCCAGGGCTGCCGGCAGGAAGGAATCCGCTGTTCGAGCTCAGAGGCCCTTCGCCGATTTTTCCTTCGCCCCATTCAAATTTGTATTCGGTCGATTCGGTGTTTCCTTCGAACGAGCCATGGAGGGTCGCTGTGGTTCGTGTAATTGCGGTCGCGGCTTCCGTCCTCAGGCCCAGGACGTTGTGGGGTGTGATCACTTCATCGGTGCCGAAGTTCACCCCGCCCGGCGTGGCGGTTCCCGCCCGTACCCGGTAGTGGTATTCCTGCTCGGAGAGCGCTTCCCCGGTGGGGAGGGTCGCCGACACCGCGGTTTCGGAGGTGATCGGCAGGGCCTGTTCGCAGGGCACCGCCGGTTTCTCGTAGTTTCCGACACCGCTTCCCCATTCGAATTTGCATTCGGTGATGTTTCCGGCTCCGTCAGGGGCGACGATGCCGCTCACTTTCCTGTTTCCGCTCGGTTCCCCCGTCACCGCTTTCGGAACGAGGGCCAGAGGAATTTCACGGATCTTCCCCACGTCATAGCTGAGGCCGTAGAGCGTGTCGTTGGATTCGTCGACCGCAATCCCGGTGTAACTCCCGCCCGGTTCAATTTCTTCAAGAACCGTGCCGGTATTCGTATCGATCGCGTAGATCTTGTTGCCACCATTGGATACGTAGAGGACGTGCTTGGCGCCATTCACGTCTGCTCGGGCAACGTTTTCCCGGATTTGTTCGACTTCCGTGTAGCCGCTGGACGCCGTGTACCTGTAGATCGGCCCGTTGGACCAGACAATGGCGTAGACGTCCTGGGTAATCGGATCAACCGTCAGCTTGCAGACGCGGCCGATGCTGTTCGTGGAGATCGTTGTGGACGGGGTTTCCGCTCCCCCGGGCGGGAACTCTTCTATCCGGTTGTTACTCCAGTTCCCGGTCCAGACATTGCCGGCGTTGTCGACCGCAACTCCGCAAACCTCGCCGCCGACGTTGAATTCGCCCGCTTCTTCGCCCGACGGGGTCCAGGCGTTGTAATGACCGCCGTCAGGGGTGGTGTAGATATTGCCGGCGCTGGCGCCCGCTCCCCCGTCCACCGCGAGGTCTCCGTCGCCCCCCATTGACGTTGGAAAGGGGAACCCGGCAATCGGCGTGTAGCTTCCCGGTGAGTTGACGGTGAAGCTGTAAACGTTGGAACCAGTCGAGGCGACGACGCGTTTGCTCGCTTGCGAGAATCCGATACTCCTGAATTCGGAGAAGCTGGTGCCGTTAGTCCCGTCGGGGCCGAACTGATTGGTATAGACCGAGTGCCGAAGGGCCGCCGAGGCGGAGCTCGCGCCAAGGGCGAGGATCAGGAGGCTGAGGAGGGCAACCAGGACACCGGGGAGGATCCGGCCAGAGGGCGCACTACTCCCGTCACTGCCGGTTGATGCGGCGCGCCTCGAGGATGCTCCGACCTTCAGGGTCCGGCGAACGCCGGCACGATGAGTCGAATCCGCGAACCGCGATTCCGCATCCCTCACTCGCTATCTCCTCTCCCAAGAGCCCGACCTCCGCCACCTTCCCAAGCGGCATCCGAGTGGACTCGTTTTCCCTGTTCCCTGGACTTTCGTCCCTGCTCAAGACGTCTAAGAAAATCAGACGTACTCGAAGCGCGCTCATAACACCAGATGGCGTCACGATTGTCAAGCCCATAACTGGACGGGCGTCGAAAATCCCTGCTATTCGGCGGGAACTTCGGGGTTGAACGGGGTCCCGGAGGAGAGGCTCGTCGACTTCCAGCCGTCGGGGTCGTGTTTCATCACGAAGTAGGAGGCGGTGCCGCCGAGGGGGGTGAAGAGGATGAAGGCGTTTTCGCCTTCGACGCGGACCTGGAAGACGGTCCCTTCGGCGGCCTTCTGGGCTTCATCGGTGGGGCCGACGAGGAGCGACTTGAGGACCGTGGGGCAGTCGGTGCCGACTTCTTTTTTCAGCTTCATCAGTTGTTCGAGCTGGCCGAGGTTGGCGGCGGAGAGGCCGTTGCAGATCGCGTTGTAGTCGCGTGCCGCCATCGCCCGCAGGAAAGAGGCCATCGCGGTGGTGATTTCTTCTTCTTCGGTGGTTTCGGCTTCGGCGCCGAAGGTCTGGATGCTGTTGTCGCCGCCGGGCGGGGCCTTGAAGCCCTTGGTGTCGGGCTTTGCCTTTTCGGTGAGGCCGGGGCCCTGGGGGCCCTCCGAGGATGAGCCGCCATCGCCCGAGCCGCCCTGGGCCTTGGAGTCGCCCTTGGCGCCCTTGCCCTGCGAGCCGCCGCCACCCTGATCGGTGGCGGCGGTGGTCGAGCCTTCGGAGGCGCTGCTGGCTTCGGTGGAGTCGCTCGAGGAGGTCGAGTCCGAGCTCCCACCGCCGCAGCCGGCGGCGATCGCGAGGATGCCCAGGAGGGCGAGTGCTGTCAGGAGCCCGCGCATCAGAGCATTGTGCGGTCGGGGCCTAAAGATCCTCTTAGGGCGGCCCTAGGGCTTTTCGAGTTCGCGCTTGACCCCGAGTGAGAGCGAGTAGACGCAGCCCTGGAACCCGTAGGTGGCGGTCGATTCGGGAAGGGTCTTCTCGTAGACGAGCGCGCCCAGCTGTCCGGCCGGGTAGCTCGGGCTCGGGGTCTGTTCGTAGCGCTCGAGTTCGTTGACGACCTTTTCCTGGTCTTCGTTCAGTTCGCTTTCGCCAATGAACGCTTCCCGCACTTCGATTGGCGTCTTGCCCTTGCATTCCCGTTCGCCGGCCTTGATCGCCTTCGCCGACGCCTTCACGTTGGGGTCGGGCTGCGGCGGCTGGAACTCGCGGTAGATGCTTTTCAGCAGGGGCGAGGCGTTCTTCGGCGGCGGTTCGGCCAGCGCTTCCAGCTGCGCACGTTCGGAAACCGTGGTCGGCTGAGTTTCATCCTCGCCCCCGCAGCCGGCGGCGAGGACGAGGATGCCCATCAGGGCCAGTGCTGTGCTGAACCCGCGCAGAGCGCCTCTCAGGTGTATTTGGACGGTTCGAACTTGCAGTAGCGGAAGCCGAAGGCCAGGACCGTCGAATTGGCCTGGTTGGCGTTCGAGTTCAGCTGGTTGACGAACTTCTGTGCCTTTGACTTGTTGCCGGCCTTGAGCGCGTTGCCGCCGCTCTTGAACAGGCTCGCCTCGGTCTTGACGTAACCGAGCCATTTCGTCAGTTTCGCCGCGTCTTCGGCCGGCTGTTCGACCGCCTTCAGTTCGTTGTAGGTGGTGGTGAGGGCGGTCGAGGCCTTGAGGAATTTGGCCCCGGCCGTCTTCAGCTTGTTTTCCTTGACTTCCTTGCGAACGGTTTTGAGGATCTTGTCGTTCGCTTCGGAGTTCTTCTGGCAGATCGGTTCGACCTTCGCCTTGTATTCATCGCGGGTCAGAGCCATCGCGGCGGGCGCCGCGATCGAGAGGACCAGTACTCCGGTGAGGCTGAGCGCAATCGCCTTCTTGATCATCGTCATCCTCCTCACTTGCCGGGCGTGCACGGCCGGGTGACTTTCCCTTCCAGCTTTTTGCCCTGGAAGAGGAATTCGCCCCGCGCCTGAAGGGTTCCGGTCTTGCAGGTCGCCGTCAAGACGCTCTGCTTCTTGCCCTTGTAGGTGAAGGTTTTGGAGATCTTCACTTTGAACGCGGTCACCGAGCCCTGGCCCGACGTGATCGACGGGACCTTGACCTTGGCGGAGGTCCCGTATGGGCCCTTGCCCTTGCCGATGGTCGCAGTGAAGACGAACGTCGTCGGGGCCGGGACTTGGGCGTAGACGTGGAAGATCAGCATCTGCTTGTTGCCCTGGGACCCGTTAAAGATCAGGATCGGTCCACCGGCCGAGAACGGGGCCTGTTCGGGGAAGGCGATCTCGGCGGTCGCCTGGCCCTGACCGATGAGGGCGTCGCCGCAGGCGGCCTTCGCCTGGGCGGTCAGCGTGCTCTGCAGTTTGCCGACCGTGCAGCTCGGCATGCCCTTGGTGTTGAGGTGGCCGTTCTTGTCGAATTCGACGAACAGTTCTTTCAGCGGCGGGACGTGGGTGCCGTCGGTCGTCCCGGCGGTTCCCGAGAGATTGAGGGTTATCGGCTGCGGAGTCTTCTTCGAGAGCTTTGTCGGTGAGACCGAGCCGTCGAGTTCGATCACGATATTGCCGAAGATGACCTTCTGGCTCTTCGCCATCGCGTTGCCGACGACCATCGCACCGATGAGAGCCATCGCCCCCATCGCCACGAACAGCATTCCCCTACCTCTAAACCGCATCCCTACCTCCTGACGGTGCATTTGCGAACAAGCTTGCTTGAGAGATTACGACCGTCCGCGAACTTGAAACTCGCTTTCGCGAACGGGAAGTTGATCTGGTTGAAGCCATCCGGCGCCGGGCAGCCGGCCGAGGCATAGCTCAGCTTCTGGCCGTGGAACGAGTACTGGCGCCGGAGCAGAAGATTGAAGGCCGAGATGAACCCGTATTCGGACGCGATCGGCGGCATCGTCCCGACCAGCGAGGTCGCGAAGGTGCCCCCCTTCTTCTTGACGTCGAACACGATCACGTAGGTCAGCGGCAGCGGCGCCCCGGAGGCGACCTGGGCGAAGATCGCCGGGTGGCCGTGGTTGCGGCCATTGAAGGCCTGGAGCTTCCCGATCGAGGAGAACGGGCCCTGCCCGGGCAGCGAAACCCGCGAGGTGACCGAGCCCGACCCGATCAGGGAGTTTTCGCAGGCCTTCTTCGCGCCTTCGGATGAGATCGAGCGAAGCTTCCCGAGCGAGCAGGTCGGCAGCCCCTTCGTCTGCAGCAGCCCGTGGCGGTTGATCTCGAGGACGATCGTTTCCAGTTTGGGCGGCGTGCTGCGGTCGGTCGTCTTGATCTTGCCGCCCATCTGGACCCCGACCGGGGCGGTCCCGGTGCGGGGCAGCTTCGAGGGCGTGATCGTCCCTTCGAAGGTGACGGAAAGGCTGCCGTTGACGACGCGCACGGCCTGGCTGGTCGAGGCCAGCGCCAGCGCCGCGAGCGCGACGACCGCCGCCGCCGCGAGGGCGGCCCTCTTTCTGCGAATTCTTCTCATCGGCTAGCTTCTCATCGGCTAGCGAACGAGCGGATAGGCGCAGACGAACTCAGCTTCATCGCCGACGCTCTGCTCGGTCATCGTGCCTTTTCCGTCGACGACGATCGTGGACGGGTTTTCCTCGCTTGTGTTTTCGTAGTAGGTGTCGGTGTACTGGAGGTCGCTGCCGACTCCGGTGCCGAGGTTGAGGACGTCTTTGGTCGAGCGCAGCTTCAGCGGGCTCGGCAGGTAGCCGCCTTTGGCGGCGCAAGCGTCGCGGGCTTTCAATACCGACGAGACGGGGCCACTCGAGGCGGAGTCGAAGCAGATGCCGCGGATCAACGTGGTCCCTCCCGGGCAGGCGGCCTGGTGGCCGGTGATCTTCCCGGCATTGCCGGTCTGGGCCGCGTTGCTGGCGCTGGGCACGACACCGAGCGCGTTGAGGTTGATGTCCTCGCCGGTGAGCGATTGGTCGGCCACGTTCGAGCTGCCCTTGACGGAGCCGTTGGCGATCTTGCCGGTGGTGACCGACTTCGACTTCAGCTGCTTTGCGCCAACCGAGTTCGGGGGTGCCAGAGTCGCCGCATAGGCGGTTCCCGCCAGCGCCGCAATCAGGGCGATGATCGCGACGACCATCGCCGGTGAGGGCATCATGGCCCGCTTCCTGCTCACCTCGTCCTGCATCTCTCTCCTCCGCTTTCTCCCATGTTTGCGGTTCCCTCATAGAGAGAACCCCCCTACGCACTCAAAGGTTTGGTCAGAAACCCGGCGGGATTCTAGCGCCGCCGACGCTCGACGGGGTTCTCGCTATCAGCGGTGGGCCCTGCGAGCGGCGCGCTTGGAGCTCTTGCCGCTCCCGCAGGCGGTCTTGGTGCTCACCTTCTGGGTCAGCTTTTTCCCGTTCTGCGCCGTGTATTCGACCGTCGTCTGCGAGGCCGATGCACAGAGGTCCCGGGTGTTGACCAGATAGCCCTTCTTGCCGCCGAAGAGCTTCAGGCGGAAGTGGCCGATCGGGGCATCCGGGACGACCGGCACGACCGTCTTCAGGTGGCCGCCGTTGACCGAGCTCGATTCGGCCTCGGGCATGATCGTCACCTGGCCGTCGAGAATGAAGACGACGTGCGGCAGTTTGCCGAAGCCCGAGACAGCGTAGGCGGGCCCACTCAGCGGCTGGTCGAGCAGCGGCGTGGTCGTGGTCACGTGGCCGATCGCCTGGCGACCCGCGCACCTTTCGGCGGCGAGCTGGGCTTTCGAGCAGATGTTGCCGAGGTGGCGCTGATCGATCGCGAAAGCCTTCGGCAGCGTCACCGAGACCGCCTTGATGTTGGCGTCGCCGTTGCGGGTCCGGAGATCGAACTGCAGGCCCGGGTTCCCGCTTCGCTTCGTGACCTTCTGGCCGCCGAGCTGCTTGATCTTCATCGACGGCTTGAAAGGCAGCGTGCTGCAGTTGACGGCCTGGAAATACGAGGAGAAGTCGGTGACCGTCCCCTGGTCGCCGATCCCCTGCGAATCAACCGTGAACGGCGAGCAGTTCGTCGGGTTGATCGTGAAGTTCGGCTTGTCGATGCTGACCCGGATCGAGCGCATCCGGATCGGAACGCCACCGACGATCTGAGGCATGGCATCCGAGATGGCGCTGACCTGGGCCGTCTTCGGGTCGACGTGGAGTGCGACGCGGACGACCACGACACCGTAGTCATACGGACCGGCCAGGGCCGGAGTGATCGCGACCATGCTAAGGGGCGCGCCGTTGAGCGGGCCGCTGAGATACATCCTCCCGACCGCGTGGAACGGGTGTTCACCCGGTCCCGCGGCGACATTCGTGGTCCCGACGAAGCTCGACGCCGGGCAGCTCGGACCGGCCTGCTCGTCGCGGCCGGTCCGCGTGGCCGCGGCCTGGATCGAGGCGTCCGGGCAGTACGTCAGCCCGCGCAGGGAGCCGGTGAAACCCGGCGGCATCCTGAAGTTGACGTCCGACAGGTACTGGTCTCCGTCGTCGCGATCCAGTTTCAGCGTGAAGGAGCTGTAGTTGCCGGCGAGCGGGTTGGAAGTCCCCGCGATCAGGCGGGGCGTGAACGGCCGCACCTGGCCCGGGCACTGCCTGTTGTCGGGCCCGGCCGTGATCGTCACGAACGGCGACGAGTGCTGAGTGGCCAGCGTCGAATTCCACGGGACCATGTCCGATTCGGCGTTGTAAAGCGTGCATTGCGTCGGCGTCGCCAGCAGACCCCGGTCGGACGCGAACAGGTGCAGGTCGAAGGTTTCGAACGGGACCTGCGGCAGATTCGTCATCGTCACCGTCAACTGGCCGGTCGTCGGATCGGGATGAACGTCGGCCGAGAGCTTCGCGTGGATTCCGAAGCCGTCGAAGAGCATGAACAACCTGTACTGGTTGCCCGGCTGCGGTTTGCCGATGTAGAGCGAGCCGTCGAGCGGATTATCGAGCGCCGGCGTCCGCACCTCCACCGTCCCGATCTTCGAGTTGTCGGGGCACGCTCCCGCCGAGTCCTGTCCGAAGCCGGCCTCGGCGTCGCTGCAGGAAGTCTGGCCGTCGGCCGCGTCGGGGTTGACCGTCAACCCAGGGGGCAGGGTCAGCGTCGCCGCGCGGAGGTTCGACGGGGTCGGCGCTTCGCCTTCGAGGAACTGGCGCGCACGCAGTTCGATGTTCATGCCAGATGGCGCATCCGCTTCGGGAGTGGTCAGGCCGAGGTTGAAGACCGGGTCGAAGCGCTGGTTTTCGCAGCCGGTCGTTTCCGGGTAGCTGGAGACCAGGTGCGACGCCTGATTCGGGTCCTGGTAGCTGACCGCGTCGACGGTCACCGGCAGTTCCTCACCGGTGCAGACGCTCGGGTTGTCGATGAACGGCGCCGGCAGTTTGCCCGCTTCGGGGAACGGCGCCGCGATGCAATCGGTTGTGGTTTCGCCGATGCAGGCCGGCGGTTCGCCGGGCCCACCGGGATGGAACCGTTCCGCATCGTGTTCGGGGTCGGCGGGGAAGCCCCAGATCTGAAATTCGGCGGAGCTGAGCGCGACGGACTGCGAGATGCTCCGCGCCGTCATCCTCAGGCCGTAGTCCGAGCCGCTGCGCACCGAGACCGGGACGCCGATCGGGATGTTGACCAGCGGTGCGACGAAGGCCAGGCGTGCCGTTTCTTCTTCGTCGATCGTCCGCATGTTGTAGACCGGGGCTGTTCCCAAAATCGTGTTCGGTGTGCCCTGGTAGTTGGAGATGATGCTCACGACTCCGGCCTGGGAGCCGGGCTGGCAGGTGTTGAGTGCGAAGTCGGCCGCCTCGCATTTGTAGATCGCGCCCGGGTTGCCGAAGACGCCCTGCGGCAGGTTGAAGGTGAGATCGCGCACGACCTCGGGATCGGCGGCGTTTTCAAGCCGCAGGTTGACGTTGAGGTCGGGATGGCCGCCGGCCTGGGTGTTCGAACTGCCGACGACGTATTCCGCGAATTCAGGGGCGGCCGAGGCCGACGAGGCCATCACCGCAAGGGCCGCGAGGGCGGCCACGATGGCGGGCGCCACCCGGCGGGCGCCACGTGCCTTCGAAGCGGTGTCGGTCCTCTCGGTGCTCATCTTCATTCTCTCCTTGCTCATCGACCCGCTCACTTGCTGCCTCCCCCGCTCGAGCGCTTACAGGCCTTGGCTTCCTTCTCCAGCTTCTTCGCCTGCTTGTCGGCCTGCTTGGCCTGGTTGCGGAGCTTGTCCGCCTGAATCGACGAGTCGGACTTCGCCGCCTTTCGACGCAGCTGCGCAGCCCGCTGGCCGGCCTTCTTCGCCTTGCTTTCGAGCGAGGCGCAGTCGGCTGGTTCCTTCGCCTGGCGAACCGGGCCTTCGCCCGTCACCGTGTTGATCTTCGGCGCCGGCGGCTGTTCTGTGCCGGCGCCGTGGCACTCATCAGAGGCGACGCATGGCTGTGGCGAGTCTTCGACCAGGAATCCTCCGCCTTCGCGCGCGTCATAGATCTTGATCGCGCTGCCATTGCCGTCCTGGCGGGAGAGCAGGTCCCTGGTGAAGAAGAACGCGTCTTTCCCGTCGGCGCTCGCCGACAGCAGGGCGGAGTCCTCGGGGCCGAGCCCGGCCGAGACCAGCTGGGTCTTGCCGCTCGACCACTCGTAGGCGTCCCTCTTGCCGTTCGTGTCGCGCAGGACGAAGGAGTCCTTGGTCGTGAAGAAGACGCGGCCGTTGTCGGTCAGGCTGAGGCCGTACGGCGTCAGCTTGACGTCGTTCTGCGCCGGTTGGAGGGTCGGAGCGCACGACGGGCAGTCAAGCGTGTCCGCGGTCGAGTCATAGCGGTAGAGCTCGGAGTGGCCCTGGTTGTTGTATCCGGTCAGCGACAGGACGGAGCTGAACAGGGCATAACGACCGTCGGGCGTGGCCTGGAAATCTTCGTAGCTGTGCGCGCCGGAGTCGCGAACACCGTGGACCACGGCCGGGTTGTCAATCGGTTCGTAGGGCACGACTTCAGACCCGAACTCGACGACGGCCGGGGACCGGGACGCGTAGATGTGCCCCGTGGCCGCGTTGATCGCCACGCCACGCGAATTGGCGCCAAGGCTTTCGGCGCTGCCGATCGTCTGGATCAGATTCCCGGAGGAGTCGAAGCGCCCGATCTGGCTTCTTTCGTCGATGTAGATGTCGTCGGTCGCCGGGTCGGCGTACATGCCGCTCGAGTTGGACGCCATCCCGACGCCTTCTTTGCTCGGCGCGCCGCCCGAGAAGTCGGATGCCTGGAACTTCTTCGTCGGTCCGTTGGACCAGTTCGACGCGTAGACGTTGCCGGCGGTGTCCGCGCCGACCTGGCACGGGTTCATCCCCTGCGTGTGGATGCTGGTTTTCGTGTAGTTGGCTTCGGTGACCGGAGTCGTGCCCGAAGTCGGAGCCAATTTCCAGATCCCGCCGTAGCTGTAGTCGCCGACGTAGAGAGCGCCGCTACCCTGGTCGACCGCGACGCCGCACTGGAAGCTGAAGCCGCTGATCGTCCCGAGTTCTTCGCCGCTGCTGGCATAGATATTGACGCCGCCAAAGCTCGTCACATAGAAGTCACCGTTGAAGACCCCGCCCGAGCTGTCGAAGGCGACCTGCGCTTCGGCGGTGCCGCTGAAGAAGCTGACCAGGAGCTTGTTGCTGCCCGCGTTGGGGCCGGCGGTGAAGGGCTTGGGGTGCCCTTCGGAGTCGAAGCGGCTGACGCCCTGCGGGAAGCCGCGCTCGAGGACATAGACGTCGCCGGTCGCCTGGTCGACAGCGACCGACTCGGGGGATTTCAGAGCCGTCGCGAAGGACGCGTTCACGAGCGGGTGTTTCGGCGGCTGCTGCCCGGGCTTGACCAGGCTGGAATCGATCGTCGCGACGAAGTGCGGCGAGTCGCCTGGCCTGACGACGTAGAGGTTGGGCTGGTTCGCGGTGCCGTTTGCCGGACCGTCGAGCAGCTCCGGGCTGACGAAGTAGGCGGTCCCGTCCTCGGAGGCCACGCCGCCGCCGCCGGCGATCGACGCGGTGCCGCAGTTCGGCCCGCCCGAGACCACGTTCCAGTTCGTGACCGGCGCGCAGGCGTCGGTGTTGCCGGTCCCGCCCGTGCCCGTCGAGATCCTGGCGATCGTCGACGAGGAGCCGACGTCGGCGACGAAGAAGTCGTTGCTGTTGTCGGTGTCGCCGGCCAGCTGGTCGGGCGTGGTGAAGAAGACCTTGCTGCCGTCGGCGGTCATGCCGTTGAAGACGACACCGCTGGCGGTGTCGACGACCTGCACCGAGTTCGGGCTGCTGCCCACGTGCATGAAGAGGTCGAAGAACTCGTTTCCGGCGCCGTCTTCACCAACCCTTTTGCCGATCAGAACCCGGTCGCCGTCGGCCGAGACATCGAGCTCGGCGATGCCCGATCCGCTCATGGTCGAGCCGTTCGGGAGGGTCGAAACGACCTGGGTGGTCCCGGACTGAATGTCACGGCTATAGATCGAGACGCTGCCTTCGTTGCCGGTCGAGGCGAATTTCTTGTCGGCGCCGAAGACGAAGGTGGAGCCGTCGGCGGAGAAGTGCTTGCGCGCCTCGCCGGCCGAGTTGGCGGCCGGATTCGGGTTGCCGGCCATTCCCTTTTCGAGGGTCCCGTTCGAGCGCCGCAGCGGGATGTTGATCGAGCCGTCCCCGAAGCACGGGTCGCAGATCCCTTCGCCGCCGAACGCGAACTGTTTGAGCCCGCTGTCCGCTTCGAGCAGGGGCGAGCCGAAGCTACCCGGGTCGGCCATGCCGCCGGACGGCAGCCCGACGTATTCCGTCGTCCAGCCGTCGGCGCCCCGGACGGCGACATAGGGGTCGCGGCCGAGGTTGGTGGGATCGCCGGAAACACCGGGGACGACGGCGGAGTCGAGCGAGTAGAGCAGGCGCCCGCTGGCGTCCGGATAGGCGATGAGCGGTTTTTGACCCAGGGTGGTCGAGGAGACGACGTCATGCCCACCGCTGTAATGGGTCGAGGCGAGCTCGTACGCCCGGCAATCGAGCAGGAGCGCCGACCCGGTCTGCTGGCGGACGAGCGAGTTCGGACAGCTCGGCTCGCCTTCCTGAACGTAGGTGATGAATTCCTGGTCGGAACCCGACGTCGTACCCTGTTCGTTCCTGGCTACGAGGCGGAAGTGGAGTGGTTTGCCGGGTTCGAACCCCGTGACCAGGTCCGAGACGACATACGGTTTCGTCAGGGCTTCGGGGAGTTCGAGCTCGGTCGAGTCTTCGTAACGAAGCCGTTTTTCGGGAGTCGTCTGTCCGTAGGCGGAGGTGGGACCGTATTCCCAGTAGTACCAGGTGCGGCCACCGTTGGGATCGATGGTCGCGTTGAAGTTGGCGCCGTCGGTGTTGATCTTGCTGACGAACACCGAACTCGAAATCGGTTTCGACTGGGCGAGGAACTGTTCGGGGCCGCCGTCGGAGATGATTTCGTTCGCGTTGGCGGAGAACAGCTTCACCCAGTATTTGGTGCCTTTTTTCAGGCCTCCGACATTCGCAGTCACCGCGATATCACTCGAGCCGCTCAGTTCCATTCCCTGGCTGCAGGGCACGAGCGACCCCAGGCTGGGGGTCAGGCCATATTCGAACCAGCAGGCAATCGTTTCCTGGCCGTCGGGATTGAGGGTGCCGTGGAGGAGGCCTTCGGTCGGCGTCGTCGGCTGGGTCGGCTGCTCAGTGTCGGTGGTGGGAACGGTGAACGAGGGGCCACGGACGAATTTCTCGACATGGCGCACTTCGCTGCCGTAGTCGTGATTGTTCGTGACATAGACGTCGTGGGTGACAGGGTCAACTGTGATGCCGCCCGCACTCTCTACACCTGGGTAGCTGCCTTCGGGGCCTCCGAATGTGCCGACCAGGCCGCCCTTGTTGTCATATACCGAGACGGGCGTGCTCGGGAATCCGCTCCTCTGGACGACGAACATGTCGTCATCGGAGCGGTCGACCGCCATGTGCAGGGCTGAGTTGGGGAAGACTTCCTGGCCACAGCAGGCCGCGTTGAGCCGGTAGCGGCGTTCCCGCTCCGGCGGCTTCGCGGCCGTGCCTCCGGCACCGTCGGCGACGGGTTCGGGCGGAAGCTTGACCGCTTCCGCTCCGGAAAAGAATCCGCCTTCTTCGGAGATGCCGTAGAAGTTCCCCTGGCTATCGACCTTCATGTTGCACATCATCGGCCGGCCGAATGTGCCCTCGGTCAGGTACGTGACTTCGGCCGAGAGGTCGTCGAGATTTCGCAGATGGATCTCCGGCTGGCCGTTGCCAAAGGTGAAATCCCAGTATTCGCCGTTGGGTCCGGCGGTGGAACCGCAGCCGCCGAAGAGGCTTACGCCGGGTTTGCCGGCTTCGCCGAACTGCGTTTCGTTGAAGGCGGGTTCGATCGCCAGCCCGTTCGGGTGGTAGCCGAAGAAGGTGCCCCCGGCCTGGAGGTAGACGTTGCCCTGGGTTGACGGGTTGTTCGAGGTATCGACTGAGACCTCGCCGCTGGCCTGTTTGCCGAGGTCGATGTAGTCGCGGCCGGACCCGTTGTTGAGGGCGCTGAAGTTCGCGGGGGTCCCATTCTTGTTGAACTTGGAGATGATCCCTGGCGAGCCCGGAACGCTGACGTACAGTTTTCCGGTCGCCGGCTCATAGTCGATACCGCCCAGCCCTTTGAACTGTCCTTTCAGCGAGCCGCTACCGTCGAAGTATTCGCCTGAGTAGACGTATTTGTAGACGGTCTTCGCGCTCGCGGGGCCGACCGCCAGGATCAGACAGGTGGCCAATGCGGCCGCGATTCCGATCAGGACCCGGGTCAACCTCACTGCCCCTCCCCTTTGCTTGGCGGTGTCAATCATCGTTCTCGGCTCTCTCCTCGTGGTCCCCATCGCCTATCGCACCGCCTTTCTCTGGTGGCGCTTATGTCGCGATGCCTTCGAGCCACACCCGCTCTTCAGCTTCACCTTGCCGTTGTCGGTGCGTCCGTTCTGGCCGGTCATCTCGAACGTTGCGTTGCGATCGGCCTTGCAGAGGCTCTTGCTGTTGACGAGCAGGCCCTTCTTGCCGCCCTGCAGTTCGAGGACGAATTTCGAGACCGGCGCGTCGGGCAGCGAGTTGAAGCTGGCCCGCAGACCGCCCTTCTTGGCGCTGTCGATCTTGCCGGCGAGCTCGAGATCGACCTGGCCGTGCAGGTCGGCGACCAGATCGGGGAGTTTCGTGCTCGAGGAACGCAGGTAGACCGGGCCGCTGAGCGGCTGGTCGAGGAGCGGCGTGTACGCGGTCGCCGAGCCGTAGATCGCGTCCGCCGGGCACGAGTGCGATGAGAACTGGACCCGGGTGCAGACGGTGCCGATGTGGGAGTTGTCGAGCAGCTCGTTCTTCGGCATCGTGACCACGACGCGACGGATGTTCGCTTCGCCTTCGTCGGTGGTCAGTTCCGTCTTCACCGCGGGGTGCCCGCGCCGCTTGGTCGAGCCCTTCAGCTGCAGCGAGAGCTTCGGGTCGAAGTTCAGGTTCGCGCAGTTGGCGACCTGGAACAGGCCCGACTGATGGAACTCGGCGCCTTCGCTGCCGAACGAGGCCGTGTCGACGCTGAGCGGGTCGCAGTTGGTCGGGTTGAGGGCGAAGTTCGGCCGATCCAGGTTGACGAGCAGCGAGCGGAGTCGCAGCGGCACGCCTTCGAGGATCTGCGGAATCGGGTCGGAGACCGTCTTGACCTGGGCGGTGACCGGGTCGACGAAGATCGCCGCGCGTACGACCACGTTGCCGAGGTCGTACGGTCCCGAGACGGCGGGGACGACGACGACCAGGCTCAACGGAGCCCCCTGGTAGGGGCCGGCCAGGTAGACCTGTCCCGGTGTGTAGAGCGGATGGGTGCCGGCGCCGACGCCGCTGGTGGCTGTTCCGATCTGGCTCGCGGCCGGACAGGCAGGCGATGTGAGCTCGGCTTTGCCGGAGTATCCCGGGCTGCGCAGCGTGTCGATCGCGGCCTCTGGGCAGTACGGCACGCCCTTCAGCGTCGCCGCGAAGCCCGGCGCCGTGTTGACGTTGAGTCCCGTCAGGTTCTGGTCGCCATCGTTGCGGGTGACGGTGACGCTGAACGGGCTGTGCTGACCCGCCGTGTTGTTCGCCACGCCGGAGCTGGCAACGGGCACGAACGGCCGCGTGGTGCCAGGACAGCCGCCGCTGTTCGGCCCACCGGTGAAGTCCATGAACCCGGTGGAGTGCGAGTTCAGCAGCTCGTTGTCCCAGGGCACGAATTCGGTTTTAACCGGCATGTGGCCGCACTTCGAGGGCGAGGCGAACAGACCACGTTCAGAGCCGAAGATATGGACGTCGAATTCCTGCAACGGTGCCTGCGGCAGGTCTTCGAAGGCGAGCGTCAGCTGGCCTGTCTGAGGATCCGGCCGCACCGAGCCGAGCAGCTTGACATGGGTCGCGAAACCGTCCGCGGCGAGGATCACCCGGTACGGTTCGCCCGGTTTCGGTTCGGCCAGGTAGATCGCCCCCGGGATCGGCGCCGGCAGCGCCGAGACGTCGAGGGTCAGTGTCGCGATTTTCGAGAGCTGCGAGCACTGCGCTGCGAAGAGCGTGCCGATCTGGGCCGAGATGTCCGGACAGGCGACCTTGCCGTCGGCAGCGTTCGGGTTGATCGTGAACCCTTCCGGCAGCGTGATCAGCGAGCTCCGTAGCTCCGATGACGCGGGAGTTTCGCCGCTCTGGGACTGCGGGATCTTGATCGTCAGGTCGAGGCCCGAGGCGGTGTCGGAGCGGTCCGTGGTCGGCTTCGCCAGGATGCTGGGCGAGAAGCTCAGCTGCTGGCAGCCGGTCGTCGCGGGATAGACGGCTTCGCCGCTCACTTCATAGTCTTCGTAGTATTCGACCTCCCCGCGGCCGATCAGTTCGACTCCGCAGGTGGTCGGATTCTGCAGGAACGGCTTTTCCGGAATGTTTGGTTTCGCGAAGGTCTCGCTCCCTTCCCCACCGGGCGGACACCCGTTCTGGTAGTCGAAGCAGGCCGCGAGGAATGTGAGGGGCACCTTGAAGCGGTGTTTGTTGTGTATCGGGTCGGCCGGGACGCCCCACAGATTCGTTTCCAGGGAGTTGATCCCGAGCTTGATCTGGGGAGTCGAGACCGTGTCGAGCCCGTAGTCGCTGTTTGTCCGCGAGGTGAGTTCGAGGAACACGGGCGCTGCAATCAACGGTGTGGTGAATCCGAGCAGCCCAGCTTGGTCGGGGTTCGTCTCCATGTTGTAGAGCGGGAAGAAGATCCCGAAGATGCCGAAGCTCGGGAGCGACACCGTGCCGATCTGCGAGTCGACGGGGCAGGCCGCGGAGCTGAACTCGGTCAGGCTGCATTTCGGTGTCACGTGAGGATCGCCGATGAAACCCGTCGGCGTGTGGACCTTGAGCCGTCGCAGGGTTGGCAGCGGGCCGCCGCCGCTGAAGATCCCGCCGCTGACCCATTCGGTGACGATGTTGAGGTCGGGGTGCCCGCCCGCCTGGGTGTCGCTCGGTTCCATCGCGAATTTCGTGAACCCGAGTTCGGCTTCGATTTCTTCCCTGGTCGCCGCCGAGGCCGGGTTGGACATCGCGGCGAAGGCGCAGCCGAGCGCCAGGAGGGCGAGCAGAAGCGCAATCACCCTGGCGTGTGTCGTCGATCGGCCAGCCATCGTCATCCCCATCCCCTCGCTAGTCCTCCGATCAACCATTGCTCGGCCCCCCGCGATGGCTCCGTTGCTTTCGCTTGTGGGCCCTCTTCTTGTGCTTCGCCTTCTTCTTCTTCGCCTTCTTCTCCGGAGGCAGGTTGCCGGTTGATCCGAGGCTCGTTCCGGACGTGATCGTCGGGGGCGTCGGCGGTGAGCTGTCGGCGCCGTGGCACTCATCTGCGGCGGCACAGGCAGCCTCCACCGGCGGCTGGGCAAATCCGCCGTTCGTCCGCGCGTCGTAGAACTTCACGTACTGGCCGTTGTGGTCTTCGTCGACGAGCGTGGCGAAGGTCGAGAAGAAGACGTCCTGGCCGTCGCGACTGACCGCCTCGAGGCCGGTCGTCTCGGGTCTCGCGAAGAGGCCGAGCACTTCACTTTCCCCGGTGAAGTCACGCGCTGCGAGGGCGCCGCTGATCAGCTGCGGCCGCCCACCGATGTACTCGTAGACATCGGTGATTTCCCCGTTCTTGTCACGCGGGACGAGCGAATCCTTCGTGGCGAAGAAGGTGCGGCCGTCGTCGGCCATGAATTTCCCGCCCAGACTGACGGTGACGTCCTTCGCCGGCGGCCCTTCCGGTCGGCACGACGCGCAGACCAGAGACCTCGCGTTGGCGTCGTAGAGGTAGACCTCACTGAGGCCGCGGTTGTCGTACGAGGTCAGTTGCGATTCCGTCAGGAAGGCGGCGAACCTGCCATCCCGCGAAATCGTCATCCGGTTCACTTCAGTGCCGGCGTCCATCGTCGCCACGAACTGGACCGTGCCATCGGGATCGGCGACGTAGAGGTTGCGCTGGTTCGGGATTCCGAATTTGCTGCCGTCAAGGAGCTCCGGCGAGTAGAAGTAGACGTCGCCACTGTTTTCGGCCGTCACGTCGTCCATGCCCTGTGCCTCGAAGTAGGGCGTGTTTTCATTGCCGAACGGAATGTTCTGGAGCATCGCGTAGCGGCGTTCGGTGTTCGGGACTTTCACGCCGCAGCCTTCGATCCAAGTGGCGCTGCAAGCGTTGCTGTTGCCTTTGCCGTTGCCGACCGAAAGCAGGCTCAGGGTGTCCGTCGCCTCGTGCCACCTATAGAGGTCGATGCTGTTGTCCGTGTCGTTCCCGGTCAGCTCTTCTTCGCTGGTGAAGGTCACACTCGAGCCGTCCCTCGTCATGCCGACGAATTCGTTGGCGGTGCCCTTCGAAACGTCATAGTGGAGCGCGTCGTTGACGGTCATGTAGAGGTGGTACGGGGGCCCTGGCAGGGCTCCGCCCTCCGTCAGCATCAGGATGTGGCTGCCGTCGGTCGAGATCCCCGGGAACTGGATCGGCCGGGTGTTGGTCCCCATCTGCGGGATCATTCCGCCGCCCGGGAGGCGCGAGATCAACGTCACCGAGCGGTGCTCGATGTCGTTGTCGTATGCCGACCCGGCGCCGGTCGTCTGGCCGTCGAGGGTGAAGGCGATCCCGGGGTATTCTTCGCCGAAGATGGCTTTCGCTTCGTTGGAGGAGAAGGCGTAGTTCGTGAAGTCTCCCGAGGCCCTCCGGAAGCCTTTGTATTCGTTTGCGCCCGGGATGATGTTCGAGATCGAGGGCAGCCGTTCGACGAATTTGCCCTCGGCCGTGTAGAGGTAGGCCTCCGATTCCATTCCTTCTTCAGCGAAGGGGTCGGTGTTGTACTCCAGGCAGCGGCTCATCGAGTCCGAGCACTCCTTGCCCGACGGGGTCCCGAAGTGGTCGTCCAGCCCCGGCAGAGTGGTGACCCAGCCGCTGTTCGTGCGGGTCGCCAGGTAGCTGTCGGTGGACAGAAGGTTCGGAGCGGCAAGGCCGTTCACCGTGCCGAGGATCCCGTAGAACATGAAGCGCGCGGGACCCGATGCCAACCCGTTGTTGAGGTTCCACATCCCCGTCTCGGCAAGGGGATCCTGGTTCTGTTCGAACATGTCCCATGCCTCCTGCCCGGGGAAGAGCTGCACGGCGCCGGCCGCCCCCGGGGAGACGAGCTCGTATGCGCGGCAGTCCGGCAGGTACGACGATGCGGTCTCCTGCCGCACGTGGTCGTTCGGACAGGCGGGCGGCGCGAAGTCGAAGGTGGTGTCGGTGCTGACCGCGGTGCCCCAGGGGTCATTTGTGGCGACGACGCGGAAATGGTAGGTAGCGCCGGGAACGAGGCCGGTGATCCGCTGTTCGACCTGGACCGGGTCGGTGCCGGACCCGATGTCCTCGTCAGGGACGGGGATCGAACTTCCGTAGTCGGTGCTGGTCCCGTATTCGAAGCGATAGGTCGTCGGGTAGCCGACCGGGTTGATCGTCGCGTGGAGGGTCGCCGCCGTTTCGGTCAGGTCGGTGGCCCTAACCCCGGTGATGTCAGGGGGTGAGGCGGTGCTGAAAGCCTGATCCTTGCCGAGCGTCGTGTGGCCTTCGGTGGTGGCGACGATCCGGTAGTGGAAATTCTGACCCGACGGAAGGCTCTGGATCACAGAGTTCAGGTTGATCACGCCAACCCCCGAGCCGGCGCTCTGGGTGGCGGTTTGCTGGCCGTAGTTCGTGTTTACGCCGTACTCGAAGTAGTATTCCGTCGCTTTGCCGTCGGGGTCGAGCGAGCCGCGCAGGGTGACTTCGTGTTCGGCGACCGGCGTCGGCGGCAGCGTCTTCACTTTCAGCACGAATGCCGGCACGAAGGTGCGATCAGCCCCGAAGTTGGTGCCTTTTTCGTTGGTCGCTTTGAACCTGTAGTGGTAGAGAGCGCCGGTTTCAAGACCGGTGGGTACCGCTTCGACCGTGCTGTCGGTCCCGAAGGAGCTCGGCGTGCAGGGCACCGGAGGGCTCGCGTAGCCGGTCGTTTTGCCGACCTGCAGTTCGCAGCTCGTGACGGGCGTCCCGCCGTCGAGGCCGACATCACCGGTGAGTTCGGCCGAGGTATGGCCGATGTGGTCGACGTCGACCTGGTGGGTATGGATGTCAGGCAGGATCTGACCCGGGCCGAACTTGGCGATTTGCACGCTCGGGGCCGAGCTGAAGACGAGATGACTCTTCGTCACCACGATGCCGGGACTGGCGACGTTGCCGACCCCGAATGACGGCGCGGCGGCGTGCGAGGGATCGGAGGCGTTACCTTCGGTGAAGGCTTCGATTTTGTTACCCCGATTCACATAGAGGTCATTGCGGCCGCTCGGATCGACCGCGAGGTGAACGCCACCGTTGAATTCCCCGCTGAGGAGCGGATACGGAGCGAACGGCGAGGGTTTGCCGGTGAAGGCTTCCCGTTCGACACCGAAGGATGGCGGGTAGTTCGTGAAGAGCTGATCCGGCTCGAACTTCTGAGGTCCGTTGACAACGGTCCAGACGGCGCCGTTGCCGTCTACGGCAATGCGGTTGCCCTCGCTGAAGGTGGCCGCGCCCGTCGTGTACATGCGGGCCACTTCGTTGTAGCTGGCGTTGTATTTCGAGAGCCAGCTTTCCGTCAGGAAGTAGATCGAACCGTCGGCGCCGACCTCGACGTCCTTCGAGCCGGCCCCGAACCCGTTTGCCGGGACGACGATCGGGCCGAGGTATTCGCCGCTCGGATCGAAGATCTGGATGTTTTCGCTTCCGCCGGAGACACCGGATCCGGCCGCGATGATGTAGATCAGGCCGTCCTTCGGCCCGCCCGAGTTGTCGATCGCGATGTGGCCGCCGGCGAAGCCGGCGATGAAGGTGCCATTCCCGGCGCCCGGGTTCCCGATCAGCTGATTGCTGGAGATGTACGGCTTGACCGCGCTGAAGGTGGCGGGGGCGCCGCTGTAATTGAGCCGGTAGATCTTGCCGAAGGGCGGTTCGCCTATGCGGCAGTAGACGTAGATCCACTGGTGGCTTTCATCGACAGCGATGTCTTCGATTTCGGGATTCGGGGCTTCGCCGCAGCCCGAGGCGAATTTCGCCTGCAGTTCGGTGTGGTCGTAGACCGCGAACGCTGGACTGGTGATGGCGAGGGATGCGACGACCGCGATGGCGAGGGCAAGGAGCACGCGGAGCGCGTTCTTCGCCGAGCGTCCACCGGTCGGTGCCGCCATCGTCGCTTCCTGACTCTGAATCACTTGCCGCTCCCCCCGCTCGTGCTTCTACATGCGTTCGCTTCCTTGCTCAGCTTCTTGGCCTGCTTCGAGGCGCTCTTGGCCTGGTTGCGCAGGGACTTTGCCCGCTTGCCATTGGCATCCTTCGCCTGGCCGCGGAGCCGTTTCGCCTTTTCTTCCTGCTTCTTTGCCTGGCGGCTCAACTTGTCGCAATCCGCCGTCGACTTCTGGTTGGGCGGTTCCGCCACGGTCGTGAACGTCTGATCGGGCCCATAGGTGGTCCCGATCGCGTTGGTCGCGGCAATCCGGAAGTGATAGGTGGTTCCGGCCGTCAGGTTGCTGACGTCGGCGTCGACTTTGTGCGAGATCAGATCCTCTCCGATCGGAACCTGGGACGTGCTCTGGCCATAGGCGGTCGACGTCCCGTACTGGAAGCTGACATTCGTCGGGCTTGCCACGCCCGCGACCAGCCCGCCGAGATGCGCCGTGGTCTTGGTCACGGATTCGGAGAGGGTCGAGTCGACACGCGGCACGTCCGGAGTGATGAACGTGATCTCTTCGCCCTCGGTCGTGCCCGCGATGTTGGCGGCAACCGCTCGCAGGAAGTAGATGGTCCCCGGGGTCAGGCCGGTAATTTCCTGGTCGACCGGAATCGGCTCGTTATCCGAACCGCCGATCGGCTGGCTGAACGCGGTCGCTGTCCCGAAGCTGTGCGTTTCCCCCCACTCGAAGAGATAGATCGTCTGCCAGTGGTTGGGGTTGAGGTCGATCGAGATGTTCGCGGTCGTCGGCGTGACCGAGACCGACTCCGTGTTTTCGATCGCCGGTTTGGGCGGGTCCGGCGCCTTGACGCTGAGGTCCTGGCCGACCGATTTGCCAAAGCTGTTGATCGCGACGACCCGGTAGTGATAGGTGAGGAAGCCGTTGAACTGGTCGATTTCGACCGACAGCGGGGTGACGCCGCTGGTGACGCCGGCATCTTCTTCGGGCGTTTCGCTTTCATATTCGGTCGTCAACCCGTATTCGAAGTAGTACTTCGTGTCGAGGCTGTCGCCCTGAAATTCGGCGTTCAACGTGATGCTGTCCTGGTCGACGGACGTGGCCGGCTTCGTCTGCAGCCCGGTCACGGCGGGGTGGGTGGTGAACGTCATGTCCGAGCCTTTGCTGGTGCCGAAGGAGTTGACCGCGACGACCCGGTAGTGGTAGAGCGTCTCGAGTTCGAGCCCCGCCAGCGCCTGGGGCGCCTGGGTGGCTCCCGAGGGGGAGGGCAACGTCAGCGGTGAGGTCGAGTTGCCGTAGCCCTGGTTCGTGCCCCATTCGTAGAAGTATTCGGTCGATGCCCCCTCGCCGGTGAACGACCCGTTCAGGGTGACGCTCCGGGGTGCGACGTTCGTCGCCGTCCCCGTCGTGATGTCCAACACCGCCCGCGTCATGAAGGCCTTGGCGGACCCGTTCGCCGTGCCGTTCGCATTCGTCGCACGAAGCCGGTAATGGAAGCCTTCCTCGACGGTCAGGCCACTCAGGTCGGCGCTGACATCGGCCGGGGACGCGAACGGCGCTGCCGGTTCACACGGCACCGATGTCGCGCTCGCGAATTTGGTCGAGTTGAAGAGGCTGTCTTTGACGTACTGGAATTCGCAACCGGTGATTTCTCCGGCGCCGACGGGATCGACATGCCCGTGGAGCACCGCTTCGGAATGCAGGACCCCGGTCGCGTCCTGGGTTATCGCGTCGGGGACGATGATCGGTTTGTAGATCTTGACTTCATGTGGCCCGCCGAAGATGCCGTCGGATACGTAGACCTTTCCGGTCTGGGCATCGACCCCGAGGCCACCGAGTTCGTTGTTGAGTTCTCCGCTCCCGAATTCCTCGGTCAGGGAGTCCGAAGAGTCGAAGCGCGCCACTTTGCCGCTGAGGGCTACGTACACATCATCGGTGGAGCTGTCGACCGCCGGCGCGCGGGCGCCGGTGACGATCGAGGTGCTGGTGCCCGGTGTGAACGGTTCTACGGGCGGCCCGAAGGAGTTCGGCGCGAACCTGTGGAGCGTGCCCGTGCTTGACAATTCCGAGCCGGACTTGATCACCAGCGACTTGGTCGAATCGACCGCCGTCCGGCACGGGCTGTTGAAGTCGAGCGGACGGATCGTCCCGGTCGCCGGCACGGTCTGCTGATGGTGGGTCGCCCATTCGAGCGGCGCGTAGCGGTCGACAAATGTGAATGCGATCTGGCCTTCCGCGTGGGTGACGTAGAGGTTGCCTTCGTCGTCGACGGCGACGCCGCAGGGCGCCTCGTTGCCGTAGATCGGATCCCCTGGGACGTTGGTGATCGGGCCGACGTTGGTTCCGTCCGGCAGAAACACCTGGACGCGTCCACCCTGGTTGCTGGAGCCGACGTAGATCGTCCCCTGGTTGGGCCCACCGGAATTGTCGACCGCGATCTGGCTGCAGGAGAATCCTCCCCCATTGCAGTTCACGGGGAGTCCGTTGGTCCCGGAAGCGCCGTTCCGCTCGTTTTGGATTTCGCAGCTGCCCGAGCCGGCCACTTTGGTGCAGGTCATTTTCGGGACGTTCGTTTCGGCGAAGGTCCCATTGAATTCGACGACCGGGTTGAAGGGGCCGCTGACGACGGAGAAGGTGCCGCCGCATTTTGTTTCAAGCGCCGACTTGATGTTGCTCTGAAGTTCCGGGGGTTCGTTGTTCCATGCGATTGAGGCGGTGGTTTCGGCATTGGGGCAGGTGAGGGTGAAGGTGTCACCGACGACCCAGCTTCCTTCGAAGTGAACGGTCTGGAACTCGTTGGGGCCGGGGACCCCCGGCCAGTTGATCGGGTTCCCGGCGAGGTCGAACCTCTGGAAGGAGCCCTGGCCGCCGGCATTGATGACGTAGAGCCGTTCGGCTTCTTCGTCGACCGCTATCGCGCCCGGCCGAGATTCGCCTTCGGCCGTGAGTTTGAAGCCGGCTTCGAACTGGTGGATCGTCGCGGCTCCGGCGGAGGAGGCGATCAGGAGCGATGCCAGCGCGGCGAGAAGCAGTGTCAGTCCCAGCGCCCTCGCCCACGCGGACGCACCACTCCCATCCGAGGACGGGTCGAGGACGAGATCGCCGGTGAAACCGCTCGCCATGTGCCGGCCACGAACGCCGGCAGGTTGAGTCGATCCCGCGAACCGCGATCCCGCGCCTATCACTCGCTCTCCCCTCATGTCGGTCCCTGATGTCCCCGACCGCTCCCCCTGGAGACCCATCGAAGGCCTCCTGCGTAGAGCCGGTCGGCTCCAATCCCTTTCCTGTCCTGTTGCCGCCACCCTTGACGGCCCCCTGTATCCGTTCCGCTCGGTGAAAAACACCGCGGTTCACAGACGGCCGGGATAAGAACAGATTCGGACTCGTCTGTCAAGAAGCGGTACCGGAACGGCTGAGTCCCCGGCTGGCTCGAATCCGAGATTCCGCTGTAAATCCGGAAGTTTTAGGAGATGTAAAGGTTGGACACGGAGGTACCTTTGTCTGAATATTCGGTACTGGGGATACGGGTTTCGGTCGGCGGCGATTGACATTGCGCCCCCCCGGCGAGAGACTGCCGCACGATGTCCGAAGCGCACGGGGAGAGGGAGAGCCAGATGTCCGGCGGGAACGGAGGAGACGCCGACCGAACCCCCTGGGGCAAGGTGGATCGCCTGCGCGAGAGGATGCTGCGGCCCGGGCCCCAGCCATCACGGGAGAAGGGTGCCCGCAACCAGCTCGAGCGGCTCTACGGCGCGATGGTCGCCTCGGTCGCCGACAAGGGATACGCGGCGACCACCGTCGGCGACCTCCTCAACCTCTCCGGAGTCTCGCGGAGCTCCTTCTACGACCTGTTCCGCGACAAGGAGGATTGCTTCCTGGCAACCTTCGACGCCCTGCTCGAGATGGCGACGGAAATCGCCAGCGCCGAGCTCGACGGGGAGGGTACGCTCGAGGAGCGGGCACGCCGCGCCCTGCGCAAGATGTTCGAGTCCGTTGTGTTCCAGCCGGCGGCCGCGGACCTCTGCTTCAACCACATCTACGACATCGGGCCGAGAGGGCACGAGGCGCTCGAAGGCGCGATGACCAGGTTCGGCGCGATAGTCGGCGCGACGCTGGCCGAGATGAGCGGACGGGAGGAGCTGCCGCCGGAGATGGTTCGGGCGCTGCTGGGCGGAGCGCAGTTGATTATGCAGGTCCACCTGCGCCGGGGTGAAGAGGCGAAGCTGCCCGACCTCGCGGACCACCTGATGGATTGGGCACTCAGCTACGAGGCACCGCCGGTGCCACTTCGACTCACCGGTCGCCACCCTCGCGAAATCGAGAGCTATCCGCCGGCGTTCGTCGCCTACAGCCAGCCCGAGCGGATCGTCCGCGCCCTCGCGGCGGTGGCGGGCGAGCGCGGCTACCCGGCGGTGACGATCGCCGAGATCGCCGCCCGGGCGCAGATGTCCCAGGCGACCTTCTACGCCAACTTCGAGGACAAGGAAGCGGCGCTGCTGGCGACCCTCGACTCGGCGGCAGCCCAGGCGATGGCGGTGATGCTGCCCGCTGCGCGGCGCTCGCCGGACTGGCCCAACGCCCTGCGGGCGGGCTTCGGCGCCCTCTGCTTCTTCAGCGCGACCGAGCCGGACTTCGCCCGCCTCGCCGCGGTCGAGACGTCCGCCGCCGGGCCGAAGGCGCTGGCGCAGCGCGACCGTTCGATCGAGCAGGTGCGGGTCCTGATGAAACCCGGCTTCATGATCAACCCGGAGGTCGAGCTCTTCGTCGCCGACGCGGTCATCGGCGCGGTCTGGGGCCTCTTCTACCAGGCGATCGTCAGCAAGGGGCCACAGGCGATGCCAGAGATCGCGCCGCTCGCCAGCTACATCGCGTTGTCGCCGTTCATCGGCGCCGAGGCGGCGGCCGAGGTCGCCAACGGCGACGGTCGGGGGCCCAGAGACTGAGCGGTCGTGAGAGCGGTCACCCCCGGGGCGGCCGGTGAGGTTTGGCCGACCCGGGGTGATCTCCGCTTGCTTCTTGCCGTTGTCGTGGGAAAACGACGCCGGCGGTCCTATTTCGGTTGCCGGTGGGAAATCCGGCACCGTCGGCCTCTGTGAGTCGGCTTCGGGGCTCCGAGAAGTGCCCGGAAGCCGACTCACGTAAGGCCTGACTGGGACCCTGCCTCCGGGTCGGCCTCGTTGCGAAGGCCAGGCCCACAGACGGGCGTGATGAGAACACAGCAGGACTCCAATGTCAAATGTTACGCCGGAGACCGATTGCCGAGCACTGACCCGGTCAGCCGGCAAATGGCTCAGGAATGCGAAATACAGCGTCTCACTTTGAACCCCCCGCTGAACACGTTCTAAACATTCCGGTACGCCCGGAACCGGGGCATCCGGAATGAAGACTCAGGATTCTGTGCTGGCGAACTTGTAGCCGACGCCGCGCACGGTGACCACGAGCTCGGGGTTCTGGGGATCGCGCTCGACCTTCTGGCGAAGGTTCGAGATGTGGACGTCGCAGGCCCTTTCGTCGCCGTCGAACTCCGTCTGCCAGAGCTCCTCCATGATCTGGCGGCGGGCGAACACCTCCCCCGGGTGAGCGACCATCAGCCGCAGGAGCTGGAACTCGGAACGGGTGAGGTTGACGGGGACATCGCGCACCGTGGCGACGTGGCGGACGAGGTCGATCGCGACCGGTCCCGATTCGATCCGCACCGCCTGCGGGAGCGGCGCACGGTCGAGCTCGCGGCGCCGGAGCTGGGCGCGGACCCGGCCGAGCAGCTCGCGCACGGAGAAGGGCTTGGTGACGTAGTCGTCGGCGCCGACCTCGAGCCCGACAACCTTGTCGACCTCGGCATCCTTCGCCGTCAGGACGATGATCGGGACCGCGCTTCGGGAGCGGACGTCGCGGCAGATGTCGAGGCCGCTCGGGCCGGGCATCATGATGTCGAGGATCAGCAGGTCGAAGGGGATGCCGTCTCCGAGCATGGCGGCCGCCTCGTCGCCGTCCGCGGCGGGGGTGACCTCGAAGCCCTCCTGGGCAAGCGCGTACCCGACCGAGTCGCGGACTGAGGGCTCGTCGTCGGCGATCAGGATGTGGCCGCTGCTCATCGTCGTCTCCTCATGCGACCGGGGTCGGGCTGGGTTGGGCGATCGGGAGACGGACCCAGAAGGTGCTGCCCTCGCCCTCGACCGAGCTGGCGCCGATCTCGCCGCCCATCACGTCGACCATACGCCTGGCGATCGCGAGGCCGAGGCCGAACCCCTCGTGCGTGCGGGTCTCGGAGCGACGGTAGAAGCGCTCGAAGACGCGCTCGATCTCGGCCTCTGGAATCCCCGACCCGGTGTCGATGACCGCCAGCTCCACTCCCGTCTTCCCATCATGGCGGCCGCGAACGGTAACGGTCCCGGGCGGTGGCGTGTTCTTGAAGGCGTTGGTCAGCAGCCCAACCATCACCTGGCGCAGCAGGGTCGGATCGCCCTCGGCGGCGAGGTCCGGCTCGATCTCGACCACCAGATCGACATGGCGGGGCGCCTCGACCGCCTCGACGACATCGCGAATCGCCGCAGTGATGTCGACGATCTCGGCCTCGCCCGGGCCGACCGACTCGACCCGGGCCAGGGTCAGCAGCGAGCGCGTCAGCCGGTTCATCCGCTCGGTGTCCTCGGCGAGGTGGCCGAGAAAGTGGTCGAGCGCCTTCGGGTCGTCCTTCGCCCCCTCCTGAAGCACCTCGATCGCGCTCGAGATTCCGGCCAGCGGGTTGCGCAACTCGTGCGCCGCGTTGGAGATGAAATCCGCTTCGGCGAGCTCACGGCGCATTTCTTCGGTGCGGTCGCGGGCGACGATCAGGACCGCCCGCTCGTCGGGCAGGGCGCGGGCGGTCATCGCGTAGGCGCGGTCGCCGATCCGCAGCGCCGGATGGGCCGCGAAGCCGTGCTCGACAGCCCGGTTCATATGCGGCAGCATCGGCTCCGGCAGCAGTCCGGTCGAGTCAATCATGCTTTCCGCGGCGGTGTTGGAGAAGCGCAGCGGCCCGTCCTGATCGACGACGACGACGACGTCGGTGAGGCCGTCGAAGATCGCCTGCAGCTTGTTGCGGTCAGCGGTGAGGACGCCGAAGCTCTCCTTCAGAGAGGCCCGCATTGACTCCAGTGAGAGGGCGAGCTGGCCGATCTCGTCGCGACCGCCGGCCTCGAGCGGCACGTCGAAGGAGCCGGCCGCCATCTCGCCGGCGGCCCGCGAGAGGCGCCCGACTCGGTGGGTGATCCCGACCGCGATCAGGAATCCGGCGAGGACGCCGAGAGTGAGCGCGACGAGCACCGCCTTCGGCCGATCCCCGAGCAGGTAGATAGCGCCCGCGGTGATCAGGCTGACGGCGGCGAAGGCCCCTGAGAGCCAAAGCCGCATGCCGATTCTCTTCATGAAGGTTTACTAACACAATGCCGCCTGGGCTGCATGGGAGAATCGGCAGTAGCGATGCGGACTCTGGTCTTCATACCCGCCTGGAACGAGGAGGCCTCGGTCGCCGCGGTGATCGCCGGCGTCCGGGAGCGGCTTCCCGATGCCGACGTCCTCGTCGTCGACGACGGCTCGATCGACGCAACCGCCGACACCGCCCGCGCGGCCGGGGCGGTGGTCGCATCGCTTCCGTTCAACCAGGGCCTGGGGGCGGCGCTGCAGACCGGCTACCTCTACGCGCTGCGCCAGGGCTATGACTTCTGCGCCCACCTCGACGCCGACGGGCAGCACCCGCCGCCGGAGGTGGCGAGGCTGCTCGAGGAGGTGCGGGCGGACCACGCCGACCTCGTGATCGGGTCCCGCTACCGCGACCCGGGCCAGGCCGAGAGCGACGACTACCAGCCGACGATCTCGCGCCGGATCGGGACCAGCGTCTTCCGCTTCTTCCTCACCCTCGCGACCCGACAGCGGTTCACCGACACGACCAGTGGGATGCGAGCGGCGAATCGCCGGGTGATGGAGCTGTTCAGCGAGAACTACTCGCCGGACTTCGCCGAGATCGAGTCGCTGCAGCTCGCTGTCCGCCAGGGGCTGCGGGTCGAGGAGGTGCCGGTGCGGATGCTCGAGCGGGCCGGCGGCACATCGTTCCTGACCCCACTGCGCTCGGCCTTCTTCATCTTCAAGGGGCTGATCGTGCTGCTGGTCGGCCAGTTCCGCCCGCGGACCGTCGAGTCGGGCGAGCGTCGCAATCTGACTCCTCGCGAGCCCGACGAAGCGGGACCATTGACGAAGGTGAGGCGGAGCGAGCAAGCGTCACATTCTGTTTCTCCGCGCAGCGAGCGAAGCGCGAAGTCTTGTCATGATCCCGCTCCTCGCCGAGTCCTCGGATCACCCCGCGGTCCACCTGACCGCGCAGACGCGGATCCTGGCGGCGATCATCGCGATCGGCTTCATGGTGATGATCCTCGAGCTGATCAGGCGCGACCGGCTGCAGGAGCGCTACAGCATCGTCTGGTTCGTGGCCGGGCTGGTGATGCTGCTCGGCGCGGCCTTCCCCGGCCTGCTGACCCTCGCCGCCGACGTGATGGGCGTCCGCGACACCAACGTCGCCCTGTTCTCGATCGTCCTCCTGATGCTGCTCGCCCTCGCCCTCAACTTCAGCGTGATCATGTCGCGGCAGGCGGCGCAGATCACCCGCCTCGCCCAGGAGCGGGCGATCGAGAAGGCCCGCGAGCAGGCGGCTACGGAGAACGGAGGGTCTGCTCAAGCCGGTACAGAAGGGCCTCCAGCGCCAGCTCCTCGGAGACGTTGAGGTCGAGGCGCCGGCGGGTGTCCTGGACGACCTCGGCCGCCTGACGCGCCCGCGATTGGTCAAGCCCCTCGGCCTGCTCCGCGAGCCGATCGAGGCGGTCGCGGTTGAATGCGAGCTCGGCGGCGCCGGCGGCGGTCGCGGCAAGGTCGCGGAACCACGCCGCCAGCAGCGCCAGGCCGAGGTCGAGGACCTCGGTGCGGCGCCGGCGCCCCGCCCGTTTCGCCTGGTCGGTGATCTCGCGGGCCGAGTGCCTGACGCCCGCCGCCTTCTCCTCCTCGAGCGCCTCCCGCGTCGCGTCCTCGACGCCCGAGCCGGCGTCCTCCGCCGTCTTCAGCAGGCGCTTCCAGGGCGCCGAGGCGCTCTCGCCCTCGATCGCCGCCGCGGCGCAGCGCTCGGCCTCGGCGCGGAGCTCGCGCCCACCGGCCTCGAGCAGGGCCCGAGCCCGGTCGAGGTCGCCGGCGGCGAGGCGGGCGGCCGCCGCCACCTCGTCGGGCTCCCCCACCCCGCTCAGCTCGGCCTCGACGGCCTCGACCGGGAGCGGCGCGAACTCGACCGGCTGGCAGCGCGAGGTGACGGTCTCCAACAGCGCCGCCGGCTCGGAGCTGAGCAGGATCAGGTGGACGAACTCGGGCGGCTCCTCGAGCGTCTTCAACAGCGCGTTCTGGCTCTCGTCGCGCATCGCCTCGGCGGACTCGACGACGAAGACGCGGCTGCCGCCCTCGAACGGGCGGTAGGCCGAGGCGCGGATCACCCGCTCGCGGACCTCCTCGACCATGTGCTGAGCGCCGCTCGGCGCCAGCCAGACGAGGTCGGGATGCGGCGAGGGATCGAGCAGAGCGCGACGCCGGGCATCGTCGGGGTCATCGGCGGAGGCGGCGAGGATCTCCGCCGCGAAGGCCCGGGCCGCGGCCCGCTTGCCGGCCCCCGGGGGCCCGCTGAACAGGTAGGCGTGCGAGGGCCCGGACGAGAGCGCGGCGCTCAGCGTCAGGCGCGCCCGAGGCTGGTGCCCGGTCGCCTCAGCCAGCACGCCGCTCACCGACCGCCTCCATCACCCGCCCGTGCACCTCCTCCACCGTGCCCATGCCGTCGATCACCACGACCCTGTCGGAGGCAATCTGCGCAATCTCCTCGTAGGCCTCGGCGACGGCCCGCTGCAGGTCGAGCCCCTCGGACTCGAAGCGATCCTCACCCTCGGCCCGCTCGACCCCGAGCTCGGGGTCGAGCCTCAACAGCAGGGTGAGATCGGGCCATAGGCCCTCGCTGGCGGCGTCGGTGAGCGAGATCACCTCGCCGACGCCGAGGCCTCGAGCGGCGCCCTGGTAGGCGACGCTCGAGTCGGCGAAGCGGTCGGCGACGACGTCTCGGCCGGCCTCGAGCGCCGGCCCGATCACCCGCGCGGTCAGGTCGGCCCGCGCGGCGAGGAAGAGCAGCAGCTCGGCGAGCGGGTCGAGCTCGAGGCCCGGGTCGGCGAGCAGGGTGCGGATCCGCTCGGCGCCCTCGGTCCCCCCCGGCTCGCGGATCGAGACGGTGTCGGGGCCGAGCTTCTCCGCGAGGAGCTTCGCCTGGGTGCTCTTTCCCGACCCGTCGATCCCCTCGAGCGAGATGAACAACGGCCCGCCGGCCTCAGCCTTTGGCGGTCGCTTTGGCGCGTTTGCGGCGGCGGGTGCCGGTGTCGGCCTTGGTCGGCTTCGCCTTACCGTCCTCGCTGCCGTCCGGAGGCGGCTTCTCGTCCATCGCCTTCTTCGCCGCTTTCGCCGCTTCGCGCTCGGCCCTGCGTTTCTTCATCTCCTGCATCGACTCGCAGTCGTCGTTGAGGCAGAGGTTCCAGGAACGGCCGCGGAAGGGGACGACTTTCAGCCTTGGCGTCTCGTCGCAGACCGTGCAGCGCTCCTCGAGGCGGAAGACGTCACCGCGCTGCGGCAGCGGGAAGGTCTGGTCGCACGAGTCGGGGTCGTCGGCGGTCCAGCCGCTGCAGCCGACGAAGCGTTTGCCCGATTTTTTCGCGCGGATGATCCGCAGCATGTTGGGTGAGCCGTCCTCCTTGGTCCGGCCCGCCCTTTCACAGACCTTGCAGGGGCCGAGGATGCGGTCCTCGTCCATCCCTTTCCAGACGACTTTCGCGAGGTCTTCCCTGCTCTTGTCGATCTCCGACCAGGTGTTGTGGAGGAGATCGCGGCTCTCACCGACGACCTCGCCTTTGGTCATCTCGCCGGCGGCGATGCGGTCCATCTCCGCCTCGAGCTGGGCGGTCATCTCCGGGGTCGCCATCCGCGGCACGAAAGTCTTGAATGCCTCATAGAGCGCGATCCCGGTCTCCGAGGGGACCGGCGGATTGCCGTAGACGTAGCCCCGGTCGAAGAGCTTCTGGATGATGTCGGCGCGAGTCGCCTTGGTGCCGAGGTTGCGCTCCTCCATCAGCTCGATCAGTTTCGCCTGGGAGATCCGCGCCGGGGGCTGGGTCTCCTTGTCGACGATCCAGGGCTCGCCGTCGAGATCGAGCGCCTGCCCCTCCTCGAGTTTCGGGATCTCGTCGTCGGAGGAGCGGGCGTAGGTGTAGATGCCGGCGTAGCCGGGGTCGACCACGACCGAGCCGCGGACGAAGTAGGTCTCCGAGCCGGCCTCGATGTCCGCCCGGGTCGACTCGGTGATCATCGGCGGGCTGAAGGTGGCCAGGAAGCGGCGGACGACGAGTTCGTAGACGCGCCGCTTGGGCCCCTCGAGCGCGCCGGGATGGATCGCCTGGGTCGGGTAGATCGGTGGGTGGTCGGTCGTCTCTTTTTTGCCCCGGGTCGGTTTCAGCTCACCCTCGAGCAGGCCCGAGGCGGCCGAGAACTCCGAGATCCTGACCAACGAGGAGACGAGCTCGCGGGTCGGCAGCGAGGACGGATAGACCGTGTTGTCGGTCCGGGGATAGGAGATGAACCCGTCCATGTAGAGGTCCTCGGCGATCCTCATCGCGCTCGCGGGGGTGATGCCGAGGCGGCTCGAGGCGTCGGTGCTGAAGGCGGTCGTGTTGTACGGGGTCGGAGGCTTGCGGGTGTTCTTGCGAGCGGTAACCGCGGTCACCGTCCCCGGCGAGGCGGTGCCGGCGAGAGCCGCGTCGGCCTCCGTCTTCTCCCAGAATTTGTCGGTAACGTGATGCGCCTCGAAACTGCCGTCCGGGTGCTGGAAGTTGGCGAACAGTTCCCAGAACGGTTTGGCGACGTGGGCGCGGCGCTCCATCTCACGCTCGACGATCAGGCCCAGGGTCGGGCTCTGGACGCGGCCGACCGAGAGGAAGTTGGAGCCGAATCGGCGGGTCGAGATCGAGACCGCGCGGGTCAGCGTCGCGCCCCAGAGGAGATCGATGTCCTGGCGGGCGGCGCCGGCGTTGGCGAGCGGGTAGGAGAGCACGTCGAGCTCGCCGAAAGCGCGCTCGATCTCCTCCTTTGTCAGCGCCGAGTAACGGGCGCGCTGGATCCGGAGGCTGCCGTCCGCAGTTCCCTCGCGGGAGCCCAACTCCGGGTTCGCGTCGAGCATCTCCTCGAGCGCCTCGAGCCCGATCAGCTCGCCCTCGCGGTCGAAGTCGGTCGCGATCACCAGCTCATCCGCCTCCTTGGCGACTTTCTTGATCGCCTTGACGACGTTTTTGTCGGTCGGCTCCTTGATCAGCTCGGCATCGATCAGGTCGTGCAGATCGGTCTTCTGCCAGTTCGAGTAGCCCTCGGGGAAGGCCGGGCCGAGCACGTGGCCCTTGAGCCCGATCGTGCGATGCTCGCCATCCTCGTCGGACCAGGTGTAGTACGGGACTTTGAAGGTCTTGTCTTCCGACACCTCGCCCCGGCCGAGGATCTCGGCGATCTTCTTGGCGCTGTTGTTCTTCTCGGTGACTATTAGACGCATCGGGCGGCGAGGGTAGCAGGGGCTTCCAGCGTCCCCGCCCGGCGCAACGTCGCGAAGCGGCCTAGGATCGACGCTCGAATGAGGTGCCTCGTCACAGGCGGAGCGGGATTCATCGGGTCGAACCTCGTCGACGCGCTGCTCGCCCGCGGCGACGAGGTGACGGTCGTCGACGACCTCTCGACCGGACACCGGGAGAACCTCGACCAGGCGCTGGCGGCCGGCGTGAGGCTGGCCGAGATCGACATCCGCGACGGCGGGCCACTGGTCGAGTTGGCGCGTGAGGCGCGGCCGGAGGCGGTCTTCCACCTCGCCGCCCAGATCGACGTCCGCAAGTCGGTCGAGGACCCTGCCTTCGACGCCTCGATCAACATCGGCGGGACCGCGCTGACGCTCGAGGCCGCGCGCGCGGCGGGCTCGCCAAGGTTCGTCTTCGTCTCGACCGGCGGCGCGATCTACGGCGAGGGCGCCGGGCAGGACCTGCCGCTCGACGAGTCGGCGCCGATCGCTCCCTTCTCCGCCTACGGCCAGAGCAAGTTCGCCGCCGAGGGCTACCTGGCCCTCTACGAGCGCCTCTACGGGCTGCCCGGGGTGAGCCTGCGGCTCGGCAACGTCTACGGGCCGCGCCAGGACCCCCTCGGCGAGGCGGGCGTGATCGCGATCTTCTGCGGCAAGCTCGCCTCGGGCGAGCGTCCGACCGTCTACGGCGACGGCACTCAGACCCGTGACTACATATATGTGGGTGATGTGGTCAGTGCGGCCCTGGCGGCGGCCGAGTCTGAAGTGACCGGGTCGATCAACATCGGCACCGGGATCGAGACCGACGTGCTCGAGCTCGCCGCCAAGCTGGGCGAGCTCGGCGGCCGGGACGACTTCGAGCCCGAGCTGGCGCCGGCGCGGACCGGCGAGGTGCAGCGGATCGCCCTCGACCCGGGCCGCGCCGAGCGCGAGCTGGGCTGGCGGGCGCAGACGAGCCTGGTGGACGGCCTGCGCCTGACCCTCGAGGCGATCTAAACGGAAGCCGTTGCCGTCGGGGAGTAGGCCGGAAGCGCGTCATTCCCGTAGGGAAGCGAGGCCGGAGCGGGCGGGGCCAGGAGCGGCGGCGCCGAGCGGCAGTTGTTCTTCTCCTTGCGCTCGCCGACCTTGGCGCGCACGTCGGCGCAGGCGAGCAGCGAGTAGTCGCCCGCGACGGTGCCGGCCGGGATCGTCGCGGGCGTGCCCTCGGTCGACTTCCTGCCCGATTTGAGCGCCCTGATCGTGACCAGCCCTCCTAGAGCGAGGTCGTCGCCGCTTCGTTTCCCGTCGCGGGAGAGAAAGAAGCCGAGCTTGGAGGCGGGAGCCTTGGCGGCGCCCTGGTTGCGAACCGTCGCGCCGAGGCTGATCGTGCCCCCGATCGTGACGCTGCCCACCGGAGCGGTGACCGAGGTGACGACCAGGTCCGGCTTCGCCGGCTGCTCGGCGGCGGCCGGAGCGGCGAGGATGAGGGCGCCGATGAGGAGCGAGACGAGCGGCACGGCGGGCAGACTACCCTGTCGATATGCCCGCTCAGGCCTATGCCGGCAAGGAGTGCGTCTGCCAGCTCCGCAAGGGGATCTGCGACCAGTCCTGTGTGCGGGACATGCTCGAGACCCCGTTCTATATCGCCTGCCTGAAGCTGAAGGGGCGGCGCTGCCTGGTCGTCGGTGGCGGTGACATCGGCCTCGAGAAGGTCGAGGGGCTGCTGAGGTGCGACGCCGACGTGACCCTGATCGCGCCGGTCGCCCACCCGGAGCTCGAGTCGCTGGCCGCGGAGGGTTCGATCGAGTGGGAGAAGCGGATCTACGGCGGCTCGGCCGACCTCGAGGGGACCTTCATGGTGATCGCCGCGACCGACGACAGCGAGGTCAACATCGGCGTCTACGACGACGCCGAGCAGCGGGCGATGCTGGTCAACGTCGTCGACGTGCCCCCGCTCTGCAACTTCATCCTGCCGGCGATCGTCCGCACCGGCCCGCTCGCGATCGCAATCTCGACCGCGGGTGCCTCGCCCGCCCTCGCGAAGCGGATGAAGCGCGAGATCTCGGATCTCTTCGGCGAGGAGTACGCGCGGCTGGCGGTGATCCTCAACGGCGCCCGCGGCTGGGCCAAGGACACGCTGCCCACCTACCAGGACCGCAAGGAGTTCTTCGAGGGGATCGTCAACGGCGACCCCGACCCGGTCGAGCTGATCCGCGACGGCGGCGAGACCCAGGTCCTGGCGCTGATCGAGGCCGCGCAGGAGCGGGCGACCTCGGCGATGGCCTGAGGTCCGGCCCTATTCGCCGCAAGCGGAGGCGCGGTCGAGGTTAGAGCCGGATACCGACCCTAACCTCGACGGCAACAGGATCAGGAGGCCGGCAGCGCGTAGAAGGCGATCGCCGCGAAGTGGGCCGCGGCGGCGGCGATCACGAGTAGGTGGAAGACCTCGTGGTAGCCGAAGACCCGCGGGTTGGGGTTCGGGCGTTGGGTGGCGTAGACGACGGCACCGATCGTGTAGAGGAGACCACCTCCTGCGACCAGCAGGGTTCCGCCCAGCCCCATCTGGTCCCACAGGCCCGGGAAGGCGATCACCGCGACCCAGCCGAGCGAGATGTAGACCAGCGCCGCCACCCATTTCGGGTGTTCGATCCAGACGATCTCGACGATCGCTCCGATCACCGCGCCGACCCAGACGACCGCCAGGACCGCGTCGGCGAGCGGCCCGTCCAGCACCAGCAGCGCGAACGGCGTGTAGGTGCCGGCGATCAGGAAGAAGATCATCGAGTGGTCGAGCCGGCGCATCCAGCGGCGGACGTCGGGGCGACTCCATTCGACGCGGTGGTAGAGGGCGCTGGTCCCGAACAGGGCCGAGAGGCTGACCGCGTAGATCGCGACGGCAAGGGTGGCCTGGGGCGTTTCGGCGGCGACGATCAACGCGGCCCCGAGCCCGAGCGAGATGAAGAAGGCGAACTCGTGGGAGACGCCCCGCAGCTTCGGCTTGACCGCCGCGACCGCGTAGGTTGCAACTTCCCTTGCAGATTCCGCTTTTTCGGATGCCCTCGCCCGCATCGTCTCCTTGTCACCATAGAGGGAGTCGACCCAAACTTCTCGGCTTTTGCGGGTATTGGGCCGACGGGTTCCGTCCGACTCGGAGACGATCCTCGTCAGCCCCCCCAAAGTCGCCTCGAGAGGAGCCAGTTGATGTCCAGGACCGCCATGAGCACGAACCGAACTGACCTCGAGGGCCTGTCGATAGAGCGACGCTTTTCGACGCCGGGGACCCACCCCTTCGACGAGGTCGAGTGGGAGACCCGGGACGCCGTGATCGGCGATCCCGAGAGCCCCGCGTTCGCCCAGCGCGAGGTCGAGTTCCCGCAGTCCTGGTCCCAGAACGCGACCAACATCGTCGCCCAGAAGTACTTCCGCGGCCAGATCGGGAGCGAGAAGCGGGAGCGCTCGGTCAAACAGATGATCGGCAGGGTCGCGGGGACGATCTCCGAGTGGGGGCGCGAGGGCGGCTACTTCGCCAGCGGCGAGGACGCCGACGCCTTCGAGGCCGAGCTGACCTCGATCCTGCTCAACCAGAAGGCGGCCTTCAACTCCCCGGTCTGGTTCAACGTCGGCTTCGAGGAGCGTCCCCAGTGCTCGGCCTGTTTCATCCTCAGCGTCGACGACACGATGGAGTCGATCCTCGACTGGAACACCAAGGAGGGCAAGATCTTCCGCGGCGGCTCGGGGTCGGGGATCAACCTCTCGATCATCCGCGGCTCGGTCGAGCCGCTCTCGAAGGGCGGCCTCGCCTCCGGCCCGGTCAGCTTCATGCGCGGCGCCGACGCCTGGGCCGGAACCATCAAGTCGGGTGGCAAGACCCGGCGCGCGGCGAAGATGGTCGTCCTCGACGTCGACCACCCCGACATCGAGCACTTCATCTGGTGCAAGGCCGACGAGGAGAAGAAGGCCGCGGCGCTTCGCGACGCCGGCTTCGACATGTCGATCGACGGCGAGGGTTTCACCTCGATCCAGTACCAAAACGCGAACAACTCGGTGCGGGTCACCGACGAGTTCATGGAGGCGGTCGAGGCCGGTGAGGACTGGAGCCTGACCGCCCGCACGACCGGCGAGCCGACGAAGACCCTGCCGGCACGCGAGCTGATGGAGCAGATCGCCGACGCCGCCTGGCGCTGCGCCGACCCGGGCGTCCAGTACGACTCGGTCATCAACCGCTGGCACACCTCCCCGGAGTCGGGTCGGATCAACGCCTCCAACCCATGCAGCGAGTACATGCACGTCGACGACTCGGCCTGCAATCTCGCCTCGCTCAACCTGATGAAGTTCCGCCGCGAGGACGGGAGCTTCGACGTCGAGGACTTCGAGCACGCCGTCGACATCGTCTTCCTCGCCCAGGAGATCATCGTCGGCTACTCCAGCTACCCGACCGAGAAGATCGGCGAGAACGCGAACGCCTTCCGCCAGCTCGGCCTCGGCTACGCCAACCTCGGCGCGCTGTTGATGTCCGACGGCCTCCCCTACGACTCCGACGAGGGCCGTAACGTCGCCGCCGCGATCACCGCGCTGATGACGGGTCGCGCCTACCGCCAGTCGGCGCTGATCGCGGGCGGTGCGACCGGGCCCTACGACGAGTACGAGCTCAACCGCGATCCCCACAACGGCGTGATGCGGATGCACCGCGACGCCGCCTACGACATCGACCCCAACGGAATCAGGGGCGATCTGCTCGAGGCCGCACAGAGGGCCTGGGACGAGGCGGTTGCGCTCGGCGAGGAGCACGGCTACCGCAACGCCCAGGCGACGGTGCTGGCGCCGACCGGGACGATCAGCTTCCTGATGGACTGCGACACGACCGGGATCGAGCCCGACTTCTCGCTGGTCAAGTTCAAGGAGCTGGTCGGCGGCGGCCAGATGACGATCGTCAATCGCTCGGTGCCGCTGGCGCTGCGGACACTCGGCTACGCCGAGCCCCAGGTCGAGCAGATCGACGCCCACATCACCGAGAAGAACACGATCGTCGGCGCGCCGGGCCTCAAGGACGAGCACCTGCCGGTCTTCGACGTCGCGGTCGGTGAGCGGGCGATCTCCCACACCGGCCACATCGACATGATGGCCGCGACCCAGCCGTTCATCTCCGGGGCGATCTCGAAGACGGTCAACCTGCCGCAGACGGCGAGCGTCGAGGACATCGCCGACGCCTACACCCGCGGCTGGAAGGGCGGCCTCAAGGCGTTGGCGATCTACCGCGACGGCTCGAAGACGGCCCAGGCGCTCCGCACCGATGCCCAGGAGGAAAAGGTCGCCAAGGAGGACGCGGTCTCCCGGCCGCCGGAGCGCAAACGGATGCCCCAGGAGCGGGAATCGATCACTCACAAGTTCTCGATCGCAGGCCACGAGGGCTACATCACCGCCGGCAAGTACGACGACGGCTCGGTCGGCGAGATCTTCCTCACCGACATCGGCAAGGAGGGCTCGACGATGCGGGGCCTGCTCAACGCCTTCGCGACGGCGATCTCGCTCGGCCTCCAGTACGGGGTGCCGCTCGAAGACTTCGTCCGCAAGTTCAGCTACATGCGCTTCGAGCCCGAGGGCATGACCAACAACCCCGAGATCCCGTTCGCCAAATCGATGCCCGACTACATAATGCGCTGGGTCGCGAGCCGGTTCATCGACGACGCCGAGACGCTCGAGGAACTGGGGATCCTGACCCAGGACGTCCGCGCCAAGCAGGAAGCGGAGACAGCCCAGCTCGCGCTCGGCGCCGAGACCGGCGGCTCGGCCGGCCCGACCAACGGCGGCAATGGCGGAAACGGCGGCAAGGGCCACTCGAAGCCGGTCGCCGCGGCGGAGGCGATGACCGAAACGCCGCCGGTCCGCCCGGCGAGGATGGTCGGCAGCGACCTCGGCCCGGCCTGCGACCAGTGCGGCGGGATGATGCAGCGCACCGGCTCCTGCTACACCTGCCCGAGCTGCGGTAACAACACCGGCTGCGGCTGAGCCCCAGCCGAGAGCGTTGAGATCCGCCTAGCTGAGGATGACCTCGGCGTCGTGGCGCGGGGTCTCGGTGATCGCGCGGCGGAAGACGCGCTCGGGCTTCGGCCTCGCGGGCCTGATCCTGCGGCGCCGGATCAGTTCCTCGAGCACGACCGCCATCTCGAACTGGGCGAAGGAGGCACCGAGGCATCTGCGGACGCCGCCGCCGAACGGGATCCAGGTGTACGTACCCGGGGGGTTGTCGATGAATCGCTCGGGCAGGAAGCGGGCCGGCTCGGGGTAGATCTCGGGGTTGGCGTGGACCAGATAGACGCAGGGAGCGACGGAGGTGCCGGCGGGGATCTCGTAGCCGCCGATCTCGACCGCCTCGGTGAGGCGGCGGAGGACGATCGAGACCACCGGCCGCAGCCGCAGCGTCTCCTGGATCGTCGCCGTCAGATAGGCATCCTCGCCGGCATCGACCTCCTCGCGGAGGCGACCGAGCTTGTCGGGGTGGCGGGAGAGGCGCTCGACGGCCCATGAGAGCGCGGTCGCGGTCGTCTCGTGGCCGGCGACCAGGAGCGTCAGGAGCTCGTCGCGCATCTCCTGGTCGCTCATCGGGCTGCCGTCCTCGTGGCGGGCGCCGACGAGCAGCGAAAGGATATCGTCGCGCTCCTCGAGATCGTCGCTGCGGCGGCGCTCGACAATCTCCTCGTAGATCAGCCGGTCGACCTCCTCGATTCGCCGCCGGAACCAGCCCATCCGGGTGGCCCGCTGGGGCCCGAGCAGGAGGACCGGCATCAGGATCCGGGGATTGGTCGTCAGGTCGAGGAAGCGGCGCAGGGCCAAGCGCAGCTCGGCCGTCCTCTCCCCCTCGCCGACGCCGAAGACCGTGCTGAGGATGATGTCGAGGGTGATCGCCTGCATCCGCGGCCGCAGGGCGTAGGGCGCTCCGGTCGGCCAGCTCTCGATCTCCCGCGCGGCGATCTCGGCCATCGTCTGTCGGTAGCCCTGCATCCGCTCGCCATGGAACGGGGGCAGCAGCAGGCGGCGCTGGCTGATGTGGGCCCTCTCATCGAGGACGAGAACCGAGTTGGGGCCGAGCACCGGTTTGAGGATCTGGTTCCCCTCGCCGGCATGGAAGACGCGCGGGTCGCCGGTGAAGACCTGCTTGACCGCCTCGGGGTCGGAGACCATCACCCAGGTCCCTTCGTGGACGATCTTGATCGTGAAGATGCTGCCGTAGCGCTCGCGGCAGGCGAACAGCAGCCGGCGAGCCTGGCGCGACCAGATCGCGGTCTGGAGCTGGGCGGGGAGGGGCGGGCCGGGCGGCAGGCCCCGTGTCGCGGGGCGGGCCGCGGCCACCGGATCGGTTGTCGTAGCTGCCTCCATCGCGCTTCTATTTCTGAGTGTCCCATGCCATAGCCTGCAGGGGTCGTGGAGCTACCTCGCCTTCCGCCCCGCGTCGAGCATCCATTAGTGCGGTTCCTCTGCGGGCTGCCGCCACGGCTGCAGCGACGAATCTTCTCCCCACGGATCCAGATCGGGGGGCTCGAACCCGCGCCCGACATCCAGGTCGTGCTCTGGCTCGCACGCCTGGTTGGAGTCGACTCGGTCTCGAGCGGGGGAACCCTCTCGGTCGAGGAGGCTCGGGCCAGGGCCAGGTCCGAGTCGATCGTCGTCGGTGGCCCGAAGCTGCCGCTGCCCCGGGTCGAAGGCCTGACCATCCCCGGCTCTGGCGGCCCGATAGGGGCGCGGCTCTACGTCCCGACGCGGCGCGACTCGACCCCGATGCCACTGATCGTCTTCTACCACGGCGGTGGCTGGGTGCTCGGCGACCTCGAGACCCATGACTCGATCTGCCGTTTCCTCGCCCCGAACACGGGCGCCGCGGTCCTCTCGATCGACTACCGCCTCGCCCCGGAGCATCCGTTCCCGGCCGCGGTCGAAGATTCGGTCGAGGCCTTTCGCTGGGCCTGTGAGGAAGCGGCCGCACTCGGCGCCGACCCGCAGCGGGTCGCCGTCAGCGGCGACAGCGCCGGCGGCGATCTGGCGGCAGTGGTCAGCCTCCTGACCCGAGACGACGATGGCCCGAAGCCGGCGATGCAGGCCCTGCTCTACCCGGTCACCGACGCGATCGGCGGCCAGGAGTCGAGACGGCTGTACGCCGACGGCTTCCTGCTGGCGGCCGCGGACATGGACTGGTACGCGGGCCATTACCTGCAGGGCGCCAATGCCGACACCGACCCGCGCGCCTCGGTCCTCCGTATCGAGGATCTCAGGGGCCTGCCGCCCGCGTACGTCTGCACCGCCGGGATGGACCCTCTGCGCGACGAGGGGGAGGGCTATGCGGAACGGCTGCAGGAGGCGGGAAACCAGGTCGCCTTCCGCCGCCATCCCGGCCTTGTCCACACCTTCGCCAACATGACCGGGGTCAGCCGCACGGCCAGGGCGGCGATGCACGAGGTCGCCGGGGCGCTGCGGATGGGCCTCTCCAAATACCCCTAGGGGGTATGTCTATACTGGGCTCCCGACCAAGCCCGGGAGAGACAGCATGGAGGCGACAGCACACCATCACGACCATCACGAGATGCCGACCGAGGGGGCGGCCCTAACCGCTGTCGCGATCAGCGCGACCCTCCACTGCCTCACCGGGTGCGCGCTCGGCGAGGTCGCTGGAATGGCGCTCGGAACCGGCCTCGGGCTCTCGAACCTCGGGACGATCGTCCTCAGCATCGTCCTCGCGTTCGCCTTCGGCTACACCCTGACCAGCCTGCCGCTGCTGCAGGCCGGGATGGCGCTGGCTGCCGTGGTGCCCATCGCCCTCGCCTCCGACACCCTCAGCATCGCGACGATGGAGGTCGTCGACAACCTGATCATCATCGTCATTCCCGGCGCCTTGGACGCCGGGCTCGGCGACATCCTGTTCTGGGGCAGCCTCGCGTTCTCACTCGTCATCGCCGGCGCGGCGGCGATGCCGGTCAACCGCTGGCTGATCGGGCGCGGCAAGGGACATGTCGCAGTCCACGAAACCGGGATCCACGGCGGCCCCCCGGTCAGGGTCGTCGCGATCGTCGCCGTCCTCGCCGCCGTATTCGGGACCGTGGTGCTGGTCGCGGAAGCGCTCGGCTGAGCTACTCGTACTGCAGCGCTTTGAGGACGTCGAGGCGTGAGGCGCGCCGGGCGGGCGCGATCGCCGCGATGACGCCGAGGACCGCGGCGAAGACGAGGAGCAGGATCAGGGTGAAGATCGGATAGGAGAGGACGAAGCCTTCGTCCTTCAGCGGCTGGGCGATCAGGGCCGCGAAGACGATCCCGATCGCCATCCCGAGCAGGGCCCCGATCAGGGCCGTGATCATCGCCTCGTAGCGGATCATCGTCCGCACCTGGCGCCGCGACATCCCGATCGCCCGCAGCATCCCGAGCTCGCGGGTGCGCTCGTGGATCGAGAGCGCCAGCGTGTTCGCGATCCCGAACAGCGAGACGATGATCGCGAGCGCCAGCAGCGCGTAGATCAACCCCAGCAGCTGGTTGACCTGTTCTTCCTGGTTTTCCTTCAGTTCCTGCTGGTTGCGAACCTCGGCGATCGGGAACTCACGCTTCATCGTCGCGATCAGCGCCGCCTGGACCTTCCCCGCATTCGCCCCCGGCGCCAGCTTGACGAAGTCGATGGTGTCGTCGGACTGATCGAACTGGCTCGCCATCAGGGCGGGTGTGACGATCGCGCTGCCGAAGAGTTCGGCCCGGTCGTCGAATTCGCCGATCACTCTCAGCTTCGGCCGTTTCCCGGTCTGGGTCAGGAACCGGATGCTGTCCCCGACTTCGAGTCCCTGGTCGTCGGCGAACGACTTGTCGAGGATCACCTCGCGGCTGTCGAGTTCCCGCAGGGTCGCGGACCCACCCTCGGTCCAATCGATCGCCAGCACCTCGTCGGCATCGGGCGGAAGCGAGCTGACCTTCGGCTTGCCACTGCCGCCGACCACCTTCGCCTGGGCCGTCCGCATCGTCGAGACCAGCTCTACCCCGGGAACATTCCGCGCCGCCGCCGCCGCACCGGAAGAGATCGGCGAGAACCCGTCGGTGTTCTGGATCACCAGCTGGCCCTGGAAGCTGTCGTCGACCGCGGACGCGATCGAGCTCTTGATGCCGGCCGCGAAGACGGTGACGAAGGCGACGACGGCGAGGCCGATCATCAGCGCCGCCGCGGTGACTGCCGTCCTCGCCGGGTTGCGCTGGGTGTTCTCGCGGGCCAGGCGGCCGGTCAGCTGCCGCGCCAGTTCCAGCGGCTTGCCGGCGAGCGAGGCCAGCGGCCGGACCAGGGTCGGGCTGAAGAGGGATACGCCGAGGATCACCGCGACCGCGCCGGCGCCGATCAACCCCGCGGCGCTCCCGCCGCTGGCGCCGCCGAAGAGGGCGATGACGACCATCGCCAGGCCGACGATGCCGAGCAGCGTCGCAAGTGCGGCGTAGGCGACCTCACGGCGCCTGCTGCGGGGCATCTCGAGTGCCTGCAACGCCGCGATCGGCGGCACCCGCGTCGAGCGCAGCGCCGGGATCAGCGAGGAGACCAGAGTGACGACGATCCCGATCGCGAGCGCGACCACGATGGTCCGGCTCTCGACGACGAGGCTCGTTGTCGGCAGGTCGATCCCGATCGCGACGAAGAGGGCGTTCAGCCCCTTTGCGATCGCGAACCCGCCGGCGAGGCCGAGCAGCGCCCCGAGGATCCCGATCGCCAGCGCCTCGACGATCACCGAGGTGAGGATCTGGCTCCGGCTCGCCCCCAGGGTCCGCAGCATCCCGAACTCGGTGACCCGCTGGGCGACCGTGATCGAGAAGGTGTTGAAGATCAGGAAGGCGCCGACGAGGAGGGCGACGAAGGCGAAGACGAGGAGGGCGATCCGCAGGAACCCGAGTTCGTCGCGGACTTCGTTCGAGTTGCGCTCGGAGTTCTGCTTCGCGGTCTCGACCAGGACCGAGGGCGGGGTGACCTTCTCCACCCTCTGCTTGAGGGTCTCTTCGGAGATGCCCTCTTCGCCCGCGATCGAGATCTGGTCGAATTCCCCGACTTTGCCGGTCACCCGCTGCGCCTCGGGCAGGGTCAGCTGGGCGATGCTGGCGCCGCCGAAGGACGCGTTCCCGAGCCTGGTCAGCCCGACGAGCCGGAACGACTTCGCCCGCGCCACGGAGGCGATCCTGATCGTGTCGCCGATCCCGATCCCGGCCTCATCGGCCGCCGACTTGTCGAGCGAAGCCTCGGTTCCATTTCGCGGTGGGTGGCCGTCGAGGTAGGTCAGCGACTCGAGGCTTCCGGGCAGGTGCGAGGAGACGAACTTGGGGGCGAACTTGGAACCGATCTTGTCGCCCTTCGCGTCGAAGAAGCCACCGGGGGTGAAGATCGCCCCAGAGGCCAGCCGCACTCCCGGAACCCTCCTGACCGGTCCCAGGACCGAGGCGCTGAAGCTCGGTTCCTCGCCGGATTCCTGCGAGACCACGTCGTGGGCGGTGATCACGACGTCGGTCCCCTTCAGCGAGTCGGAGAAGATTTCGTCGAAGGCGGCGAAGGTGGTGTCGGTGAGGATGTAGGTGCCGGCGACGAAGGCAACGCCGATCACCACGGCCAGGGTCGTCGTCAGCGCCCGGACCTTGCGCGCCCAGAGGCTTTTGATCGCGAGCCCCGTCACCCCGCTAGTCGATCTGCTTCATCAGCTCGATCACCTCGTCGCTCGACCCGGGCGCGGCGTCGTGGACGATCGAGCCGTCGCGGAGGGTGATCAGCCGGTCCGCATGTGTCGCCGCGCTCGGATCGTGGGTGACCATGATCACCGTCTGGCCGAACTCGTCGACGGCCTGGCGCAGCAGCTTCAGGACGTCGGCACTCGCCTTCGAGTCGAGGTTCCCGGTCGGCTCGTCGGCGAAGACGACCGCCGGTTTCGAGACCAGCGCCCGCGCGACAGCGACCCGCTGCTGCTGGCCGCCCGAGAGCTCGGAGGGACGGTGGGTCCGACGATCCTCGAGGCCCACAGTCCGGATCAGCTGCTCGAGCCACTCGCGGTCGGGCTTGCGCCCGGCGATCGAGAGCGGCAGCACGAGGTTCTCCTCGGCGGTCAGGACCGGCAGCAGGTTGAAGAACTGGAAGACGAAGCCGAGCTTGTCTCGGCGCAGCTTGGTCAGCTCGCCGTCGTCGAGGCCGGTGATCTCCTGACCGTCGAGGCTGACGCTGCCGGTGGTCGGCCGGTCGAGCCCGGCGAGGATGTGCATCAGGGTCGACTTGCCCGAGCCGGACGGCCCCATGATCGCCGTGAACCTGCCGCGCTCGAAGCCGGTGTTGACCCCGACCAGGGCGTCGACCGCGGCATCACCTTCTCCGTAGCGGCGCGAGACATCGCTGGCCACCACCACCTGTCCGTTGGAGCTCACACCCCTCAACGCTACCGATATGCGACTACGCTCCGCCGCGTGGCGCTGGCCGACGAATACGAGGGATTTCTGATTGATCTCGACGGCGTCGTCTGGGTCGGGCGGGACCTGATCCCCGGCGCCCTCGAGGCGCTCCGGGAGCTGTCGGGGCGAGGCCGCGAGTTCGTCTTCGTCACCAACAACCCCGGCCGGCCGGCAGCCACCTACGCGGCGCGGCTGCGGGAGGCGGGCGTCGATGTCGGCCCGGAGCGGATCGTCACCGCCGGCGAATCGACCGCCCGACTCGCGGCGGAGATGGCGGGGCCCAGTGGGACTGCGTTCGTGATCGGCGCCGAGGCCTTCAGCGACGAGGTCGCCGCGTCTGGACTCGCGGTGCTCGACGGCAACGCCGCGCGCGAAGCGCGGGTCGTCGTCGTCTCCGGGCATCGCGGCTTCGACTACGAGGAGCTGCTGACGGCGACGCTCGCCCTCCAGCACGGCGCCGAGCTCGTCGCCACCAGCCGCGACCCGACCCTGCCGATGCCGGGCGGGGCCTGGCCCGGGACCGGGGCGGTCCTCGCCGCGGTCGAGACCGCGAGCGGCGCCACCGCCGAGATCGGCGGCAAGCCCGAGCGGCACCTGTTCGAGATGGCGCGCGAGCGGCTCGGCGACCCCGGGCGGGTGGCGATGGTCGGCGACCGGATCACCTCCGACATCGAGGGCGGTCGCCGCGCCGGCCTCGACACGATCCTCGTCCTGAGCGGCGCGACGGCTGACGGCGACGCCGGGGCCGAGACCGCGCCCGACCACGTCGTCGACGACCTCGCCGGGCTGATCGGGCCGTGAGCGCGGAGCGAGCAAGCGTCGCAGTCTGGATCTTCGCGCCGCGAGCGAAGCGCGAAGATTCACCATGAGCGCGGAGCGTGGTGGTGGGCCGGGCGCGCCGATCGCGCGGCCGGGACTCGCGTTCGCGGGGATCTTCGCGGTCACCTTCTGCGGGATCGTCGCGGTCGGCGCCGTGCTGCCGATCCTGCCCCGCTACGTGCACGGGCCGCTCGACGGCGGCAACATCGCGGTCGGAGTCGTGGTCGGCTCCTATGCCGTCACCGGGCTGCTGCTGCGGCCGGTCGCCGGCCGGCTCGCCGACAGTCGCGGCCGCCGGCCGACGGTGCTGGTCGGCTCGCTGCTCGTCGCCGCCTCTGGGTTCCTCTACCTGCTTCCGCTCGGGATCCCCGGGCTGATCCTGGCGCGGCTGGTGCTCGGCGCCGGCGAGGGGACCGTCTTCACCGCCGGCTCCGCCTGGATCGTCGACATCGCCCCGCCCCAGCGCCGTGGCCGGGTGATCGGGCTCTACGGGCTCGCGATCTGGACCGGGCTGAGCGTCGGGCCGCTCGTCGGCGAGCTCCTGCAGCAAGTATCGGGCTACACCGCGGTCTGGATCTTCGCCGGGGCGGCGCCTCTGGTCGGGGCGCTGATCGCGCTCCGCCTCCCCGACCCGTTCCGGGCGAGCGCCCCGGAAAAGGGCCAGCCATTGATCGCCCGTGAGGCGGTCCGGCCGGGCAGCGCGCTGGCCCTCGCCTCGATCGGCTACGCCACCGTCGCCGCCTTTGTCGTCCTCCACCTCGACGCCCGCGGGGTCGGGCACGGGGCGACCGTGTTCGGCGCCTTCGCCTCGATGGTCGTCCTCACCCGCCTGCTCGGCGGCGACCTTCCCGACCGGATCGGGCCGGCGCGGGTCGCGACCGCCGCCGCGATCGTCGAGACGATCGGGCTGGTGGTGATCGCGACCGCCCAGAGCCTGGCCGTCGCGCTGGTCGGGGCACTGGCGATGGGTGCCGCCTTCTCGCTGCTCTACCCCTCGCTCTCGCTGATCGTCGTCGACCGGGTCCCGGTCAACCGCCGCGGGGCCGCGCTCGGGACCTTCACGGCGTTCTTCGACGCCGGGGTAGGCCTGGGCGCGCCCCTGGCCGGGATTGCCGCCGCGCTCAGCGACTACCAGGGCGCCTTTCTGTTCGCCGCCTGCGCCGCCGCCGTCTGCGCGACGACGATCGCGGTCACGATCTCCGGCCGCAGCGAGGAACTGCTCGCCGCCCGCCGGGCCGAGGCGGGCTAGCCGCGCTCGGCGAGGAGCAGGCTCTGGACGGCGCGGCCGATCCGGCCGCGCTCGTCGAAGAGGACCGACTCGGCGGTGCCGATCCCGCTCTCGTGCGGCAGGGTGACCGCGTCGACGCAGACCCACTCGCCCTCCGGCATCCGCTCGAGGTGGACGCTGAGGTCGACGTTGATGAAGAGAAACCGTTGCCAGTCGAGCACGGCGCTGATCCCGTTTCCGACATCGGCGGCGATCAGGGTCCTCTGCAGCGGAGAGGGCGCCTCATCGGGCAGGAGGGGATGGCGCATCCGCATCCAGACCGTCGCCGGCCCGGGCTCGCGGAAGCCGCCGCCGACGGCCATCCACTCCATCGCGGTGTGGTAGCCGGCGTCCTGCCCGGTCTCGAAAAACTCGGGCTGCGAGCCCTGTTCAGGCCCGACCGGCACCGCGGGGCCATCCGGGACCTCGGGACCGAAGTCGAGCCGCGAGGTCCTGATCCGCCAGGCGCGCGCCAGCACGAGCTCGTTCTCGGAGTCGCGAAGCGTCGCCTCGATCATCTGGACCGAGCGCCCGGGGCGGGCCAGGCGGGCCTCCACCCAGACCGGGCCGATCGGTACCGGCCGCAGGATCTCGAGGTTGACGCGGGCGACCTGGAAGCCCTCCCCGCCCTCGAGCCTCTCGATCTCGCGCCCGAGCAGCGCCGAGGGAGGACCCGCGTGCTGGGCCTCCGGGTCCCAGGGCCCGCGGGTCAGCTCGGTCGCGATGTAGCCGTCGCCGTCGGGTACGTAGAAGCTCTCCATCACGGGCCGGATCCTAAGCGCGGCCATGGCCCCTGAGGCCTGGACAGGGTGCGTAAGCTGGATGTAGGAGAAAGGAGCCAGATGACTGAGAACACGACGAAGGTCCAGAAGTCCGAGCGGGAGTGGCGCGAGGAGCTGACGCCCGAGCAGTACGAGGTGCTGCGGAACGCCAGCACCGAGCGCGCCTTCACCGGTCCCTACTGGGACGAGAAAGGCGGCGGAATGTACCGCTGCGCCGGATGCGGCACCGAGCTGTTCTCCTCTGGCACCAAGTTCGACTCGGGCACCGGCTGGCCGAGCTTCACCGAGCCGGTCAACCGCGAGAACGTCGAGCTCCGCCCCGACAGCAGCCTCGGGATGCGGCGCACAGAGGTGATCTGCAAGCACTGCGGAGGACACCTCGGGCACGTCTTCGAGGACGGCCCCGGCCCGGGTGGCGAGCGCTACTGCATCAACGGCTGCGCCCTGACGCTCGACCGCGACGAGGACGAGTAGCCGCGTCTATTTGCTGATGCTGCCGCCGGCACCGAGGTAGCTGAACCGGACGGCGAGGGCAACCGCCTCGGTCCGGGTGTCGACCTCGAGCTTGGCAATCGCGTTGCGGACGTGGGTGTGGACGGTCGCCGGGCTGAGCCCGAGCCGCTCGGCGATCTCCTTCACCCGCAGCCCCTCGGCGAGCAGCTCGAGGATCTGGCGCTCACGCGGGGAGAGGTCGAGCAGTTTCTCGACCTCCGACGGCTTGCCGCCCGCGAAGTCGCCGCCGAGGAAGGTGCCGCCAGTGGTGACCGCTTTGACCGCCCGGGCGATGTCCTCGGCCGGTGCCGACTTGAGGACGTAGCCGGAGGCGCCGGCGCGCAGTGCCAGCGCCAGCAGGTCCGGCTGGGCGTGGGCGGTGAAGATGATCACTTTGGTCCGCGGCCGGGCCTTGAGGACCTCCTTGGTGGCCTCGATCCCGTCGCGCTTCGGCAGCTCGACGTCGATGATCAGGACGTCGGGCTCGAGCTCTTTGACGACCTCGACCACATCGCGGCCATTTCCGGCCTCGCCGACGATCTGGAGGGCGTTGGAACTGGCCATGCGAGCCTTGATCGCCTCGCGGACGATCTCGTGGTCGTCGCACAGGACTACTCGCTTTGCCTCTCGCACGCTGGTGCTCATCGGCTTGCTCGTTCCGCGTTCATGGTGCATCGATCCTTGCAGGCGAGCCGTAGGAATGCAAAATAGTTGGTACCGAGAACCCTCCGTCGCGCTCCTGCCGATTCTCGATCAGGGCGACGATGGTGCGTCCGACTGCGATCGCTGTGCCGTTGAGAGTGTGCACTGCCTGAGGTGTTTCGCCGTCCGCGCCCCGATACCTACAGGCGAGGCGCCGCGCCTGGAAATCGGTCGTGTTCGAGCAGGAGGTCAACTCGCGGTAGCGATCCTGGCTCGGGATCCAGGCCTCGCAGTCGTACTTCTTCGCCGCCGGAGCGCCGAGGTCGCCAACCGGGATGTTGACCACGCGGTAGGGGAGCTCGAGCTCGCTCATGATCCGCTCCTCGATTGCCAGCAGCCGCTCGTGCTCGGCCGCGGAGTCGCCGGGCTCGACGAACGAGAACATCTCGACCTTGTCGAACTGGTGGACACGGAAGATGCCGCGGGTGTCGCGGCCGGCGGCGCCGGCCTCGCGACGGAAGCAGGTCGAGAAACCGGCGTATCGGAGGGGCAGACGGTCGGCATCAAGGATCTCATCGGCATGAAGGGCCGCGAGCGAGACCTCTGATGTCCCGACAAGGAAGAGATCGTCCTTCGGGACCTCGTAGATCTGGTCGCGGTCGCCGGGCAGAAAACCGGTGCCGTAGAGCGCCTCTTCGCGAACCAGGACCGGCGGGACCACCGGTTCGTGGCCCTCGCCGCCGACGACGTCGAGGGCGTAGCGGACCAGCGCCAGCTCGAGCAGGACGAGATCGCCCTTCAGGTAGGCGAAGCGGGAGCCGGACAACCGCGCGGCGGACTCGACGTCGATCAGGCCGAGCCTGGTGCCGATCTCGAGGTGATCGAGCGGCTCGAAGTCGAAGCTCGGCCGCTCCCCCACCTCCCGCAGGACAACCGCGTCCTCCTCCGTCAACCCTTCCGGCGCATCGGGGTCGGGCAGGTTCGGCAGCACCGCCGCGACCCGCTCGATCTCGGCCTCGATCTCCTCGAGCTCGGCCTTGCCGGACTCGATCTCCTCCTTCAGGCGCCCGACCGTCGCGACCAGGTCGGCGGCCTCGCCCCCCTTCTGTTTCTCCTCGCCGATCTGCTTGGAGAGGGTCTTGCGCTCGGCCTGGGCTCCCTCGATCCTCGGCAGCAGCTCGCGGCGGCGAGCGTCGAGGGCGAGCAGCTCGTCGATGTCGTCCCCGGCGCCGCGGCGCTCAAGCGCTGCCTTGACCCGCTCGGGCTCGGAGCGAATCAGCTTCAGGTCGAGCATCAGGGGCCGCGCTCAGGGCGAGGACTCGCCCGGGCGGGGCGATTCCTCGGCGTCCTGGCCGGCGTATTTCGCGACGAAGCGAGCGACCTCTTCGGCTTCTTCGCCGACGACGATGTTCTGGGGCATGATCGCGCCGGAGAATCCTCCGTTCTGGATCGCGAAGAGGGCGTCTTCGTAGGACTCGACCCGTTCGTCGAGGTTGGGGCCCTGGGTGCGGATGCTCCTGTTGCCGGTTCCCTGGGTCCCGGCCGCGCCCAGCGTGTGGCAGCCGGAGCAGTGGGTCGCGAAGAGGACCGCCCCGTTGTAGTCGGGGTCGTCCTTGGATACCGCGATCCCTTCCTCGCCGAACCCGCAGGCAGCGAGGCCGAGGACCGCGACGACGGCCGTGGCTATGAGGAGTGCTGGGCGCACGCGGCGCGCATCATATTGTCTTCAGCCGATCCCCTCCCCGACGAATGGGTGTGCGATGCAGCCGCCGAATCCAGCCAGTTTCCGAGCCGCGATGGGAATGCTCCCCACCGGGGTCACGGTCGTCTCGGCAAATGGCCCTGATGGGCCGGCCGGGGCGACCGCGAACGCGGTCTGCTCGCTCTCGATCGAGCCGATGCTGATGCTGGCCTGCCTCGATCGCGGCTCGCGGACACTGCTCGCGGTCCAGGCGGCGAACCGGTTCGGGATCAGCGTCCTCCACTCGGGCCAGGAGGAGATCGCCCGCTCTTTCGCGACCAAGGCCCCGGTCGCGGACAAGTGGCAGGGCGTCGACTGGCGCGATCGCGACGGGATCCCGGCGATCGCCGACGCCCTCGTCTGGGTCTCCTGCGAGCTCCGCGACGTGATCGCGGGAGGCGACCACGTGATCGTCACCGGCGAGGTGCGGGGCCTGGAGGCCGGCGAGGGCGACCCGCTCGTCTTCCACGGTGGTGACTACCGGCCGCTGCGCCAACGGCACGACAGCTCATCAAGTTGACAGGCGTATGCCCGGTCAACTTGATGAGCTTCGCCGATCGGCAGCTGGATTGACCTGTCCGACGCTGCAAAACTGAGGGTGTGGAGCCGCGCTTCCAGAAGCCGAGCTGGTTCACAAGGAACGTCTTCAACCCGATCGTCGCCCTGCTGACCCGGCTTGGGATCAACGTCGCCGGCTCGCGGGTGCTCGAAGTGAAGGGACGAAAGAGCGGCGAGTGGCGGCAGACCCCAGTCAACCTCCTCGTCTTCGAGGGGAATCGATATCTGGTCGCGCCGCGCGGGCACACCCAGTGGGTGCGGAACATGCGCGTCAGCGGCGGCGGCCGCCTGGTCCTCGGCCGGCGGGTCGAGGAGTTCTCGGCGACCGAGCTCGAAGATGAAGAGAAGCCGCCCCTGCTGCGCGCCTACCTGAAGAAGTGGAAATGGGAGGTCGGCCAGTTCTTCGACGGCGTCGGCCCCGACGCTCCCGAGGACGACCTGCGCCGGATCGCCCCCGATCACCCGGTCTTCCGGATCACCTAGAACGCGCTGCTGGTCCCGGCGGCACGAAGGGCGAGGAAGAAGATCACGCCGCAGCTGACGACCATGGTCCCCATCTCGCGGCGCACGATCGCCAGCGCGATCGACTGCTGATCGTCGGCGGGGAGGGCTTCGAAGTCGAGATCGCCGATCTCGCGCTGGGCGGCGGCGCCACGTGCCCCCTCGGCGATGAAGGAGACGAAAAGCGGCAGGATCCCGTACAGGTAGTGGAGGTCGTCGGGGGCCTCGTGGCCGGTGAAGAGGAGCAGGCCGCCGAGCAGCGCCTGGAGGAAGACCGAGACCTGCGCGGCCCGCAGCAGGTACCAGAACGGGATCGAGGATCGGTTCCGGATCCAGGCCACGCCGCCGGCCGCGAAGGCCGCCAGATTGAGGGTGATCAGGGCGACGCCGACGACGAGATGGATCGCGGCCATCTATATCCGCCCGAGAGGGTCGGGATTCGGCTTGCTGATGCGGAAAATCACTATGTAGCAATGTGTCACAAGGTGGGTGTATAACACCGGCCGGGCCCCTAGAAATGCTGAGCAGCTACGCGCCGATACTCGTCTTTGCCTTCCTCGGAGCCGTCGTCGGCAGCGCCTTCGTGATGCTCAACCATGTGATCGGGCCGAAGCGGTCGAACAAGGAGACCGCAGCCGGCCGCCGCCAGACCGAGCCCTACGAGTCGGGCATCCCGGTCGAGCCCGCCGGCGGGATGCGATTCGGGGTCAGCTTCTACCTCGTCGCGATGCTGTTCATCCTCTTCGACATCGAGGTCGTCTTCCTCTACCCGATCGGCGTGATCTTCAGGGGAGCCGACAGCCTCTTCGTCCTCGGCGAGCTGGTCACCTTCGTCGTCCTCCTGCTCGTCGCCTTCGTCTACGTCTGGCGGAAGGGAGCGCTGAATTGGAGGTAGAGCGCCAGACGATGCGCGACCGCCAGCTGCGGGCGCGCGACATGCTCCGCGGCGATCTAGAGGGCGACGAGCTCGAGCGCTACGTCGAGGAGCGGGTGGTGATGACGAACTTCGAGAAGATGCTCGGCTGGGCCCGGGCAAACTCAGCCTTCCCGCTCACCTTCGGGCTCGCCTGCTGCGCGATTGAGGCGCCGATCTCGCTGGTCACCGCCCGCTACGACATCGCCCGCTTCGGGGCCGAGGCGCTGCGGGCGTCGCCGCGGCAGGCCGACATGATCATCCTCTCGGGCCGGGTCTCGATCAAGATGGCGCCGGTCGTCCGCCGCCTCTACGACCAGATGCTGGAGCCGAAATGGGCGATCTCGATGGGCGCCTGCTCCTCGAGCGGCGGCATGTTCTCCAACTACGCGGTCGTCCAGGGCGCCGACAAGTTCATGCCGATCGACCTCCACATCCCCGGCTGCCCGCCGCGGCCGGAGGCGGTCCTCTACGGGTTCACCAAGCTGCAGCGGAAGATCATGGGCAACCCCGACCAGGGCTGGCGGGCGCGCTACGGCGCCCGCGGCACCGAGGAGTGGGCGAAGGGCATCCCGAGCACCGAATCGGAGGAGGCCTACGAAGAGGCGAGGCGGCTGACCCATGCCTGACGCTCCCGGGCTGGAGCTGATCCGCGGTGAGGTCGAGCAGAGCAATCCCGGCGCAGTCCTCGACAGCGGGTTTGACCACGGCTCGGCGACGCTGGTCGTCGACCCGGCCCAGATCCTCGCCGTGCTCGGCTGGCTGCGCGAGTCGGCCGGCCAGGAATATGACTTCCTCTCGAGCCTCCACGTCGCCGACTATCTGCCGGCCGAGCCCCGCTTCGGCGTCCACTACGAGCTGATCAACCGCGACCGGGTCGAGCGCCTGCGGGTCAAAGCCATGCTGCGAGACCCGGGCAGGGTGGACGCGGGAGCTCCCGCCGATCCATCTCTGTCTTCTTCGGCGGGAGCGGGAGCGGAGCACCTGCCCGAAATTGATTCCTGCGTGGAGCTGTTCCCAACCGCCAACTTCCAGGAGCGCGAGGCGTATGACTTCTTCGGGATCGTCTTCCGCGGCCACCCCGACCTGACCCGGATCCTGCTCCCAGACGACTACGTCGGCTGGCCCCAGCGCCGCGACTTCCCGGTCGGCGGCGAGCCGGTCACCTTCACCTACAACGAGCGGCGCTATGGCTGAGGTGCTCGAACCCCAGACCGAGGTGATGACGATCAACATCGGGCCGCACCACCCGGCGACGCACGGGGTCCTGCGGCTGGTGGTCGATCTCGACGGCGAGGTCGTGCGGGAGCTGAAACCGGTGATCGGATACGTCCACACCGGGATCGAAAAGTCCTGCGAGGACAAGAGCTACTGGAAGGTCATCCCCTTCGTCGAGCGGATGGACTACGTCTCCTATTTCTTCCAGATGGAGGCCTTCTGCGGCGCGGTCGAGCGACTGGTCGAGCTCGAGATCCCGCCGCGGGCGAAGTACCTGCGGACGATCTTCCTTGAGCTCAACCGGATCCACTCGCACCTGGTCTGGCTCGGGACGACGGCGCTCGACCTCGGCGCGATCTCGATGCTCTGGTACTGCTTCCGCGAGCGCGACCGGATCCTCGACCTGTTCGAGATGGCGACCGGGCAGCGCATGCACACCCGCTACTTCCAGGTCGGCGGCGTGATCGAGGACATCCCGCTCGGGTTCGAGACGAAGCTGCGCGAGTTCATCGCCGACATGCCGGTCCGGGTCGGCCAGTACGAGGCGCTGCTCGACCGCAACGAGGTCTTCCTCTCGCGGACGAAGGGGGTCGGAATCGTCTCCCGTGAGCGGCTGCTCGACCTCGGCGTCACCGGGCCGCTGCTGCGGGCGGCGGGTGAGCCCTGGGACCTCCGCAAGGCCTTCGACTACCTCGCCTACCCCGACGTCGAGTTCAAGGTCCCGGTCGGGACCGTCGGCGACAACTACGACCGCTACCGGGTGCGACTGGCGGAGATGGTCGAGTCGGTGCGGATCATCGAGCAGGCGCTCGACGGGCTGCCCGAGGGGCCGTTCATCGCCGACGACCGCAAGTACGTGCTGCCGCCCCGCTCGGAGCTCTCGACCTCGATGGAGTCGCTGATCCACCACTTCAAGCTCGTCACCGAGGGCTATCGGGTCGATCCCGGCGAGATCTACTACTCGATCGAGTCGCCGCGGGGCGAGCTCGGCTGCTACGTCCTCGCCGACGGCTCGTCCAAGCCCGCCCGGGTCCACATCCGCGACCCCTCCTTCGTCAACCTGCAGGCGTTCAGGGACATGTCGATCGACGGCTACGTCGCCGACATGATCTGCAGCCTCGGGATGCTCGACCCGATCCTCGGCGGGGTCGATCGATGAGCGCGGAGCGAGCAAGCGTGCATCTCTGGTTCTTCGCGCCGCGAGCGAAGCGCGAGGCATTGATATGAGCGGCAACGGCTTCGGCGGGACGCCGGTCGACCCGGCGCTGACCAGCGGCCGCGTCCCCGACCGCGCTCCGGAGGCGATCCCCGAGCTGCACGAGGTCGGCTGCCCGCCGGAGATGCGGGAGCGGATCGAGGAGCTGATGAGCCGCTACCCGGACCGCAAATCAGCGTCGATCCCGGCCCTCTGGGAGGTCCAGCGGCGCTACGGCTGGTGCACGCCGGAGGGGATCCGCCAGGCGGCGGCGGTGATGCGGGTGACCCCGGCCTACCTCGAGTCGGTCGCGAGCTTCTACGACCTCCTCCACACCGAGCCGGTCGAGACCCACAAGGTCGCGGTCTGCACCAACATCAGCTGCTGGATGCGGGGCGGGGACGAGCTGCTCGACGCGTTCCGCGCCGCCGCCGAGGGCGAGGACGTCTTCGTCACCGGGTTCGAGTGCCTCGGTGCCTGCGACATCGCCCCGATGGCCTCGATCGACGAGCGCTACTTCGGCCCGCTCGAGACGAGCGAGGCGGCGACGGCGATCGAGCAGCTGATCGCCGGCGGCGAGGTCCTGCCCGAGAAGGCGTTGGAGAAGCGGCCGCTGGCGGGTGATCGCGATGCCTGAGACGCGCGTTCTCCTCGAGCACGCCGAGGACCCGAAGCTGCGAACGATCGACGGCTACAAGGGGTACGGCGGCTACGAGACCCTGACCCGTGCCTACCGCGAGCTCGAGGGGGACGAGGTCCTCAAGGACCTCGAAGACTCGGGGCTGCGCGGGCGCGGCGGCGCCGGCTTCTCGATGGGCAAAAAGGCCTCCTTCCTGCCGCGGGGAGAAATGGCGAAGTACCTCTGCTGCAACGCCGACGAGTCCGAGCCGGGGGCGTTCAAGGACCGCGAGCTGATGCAGCGCAACCCCCACCAGCTGATCGAGGGGATCGCGATCGCCGCCCTCGCCGCCGAAGCCTCGCACGCGTTCATCTTCATCCGCGGCGAGTACGACCTTCAGGGCGACATCCTCGACCAGGCGGTCGCCGAGGCCTATGAGGCCGGCTACCTCGGCAAGGACATCCTCGGCAGCCACCGCGACCTCGAGCTGGTAGTCCATCGGGGCGCCGGCGCCTACATCTGCGGCGAGGAGACGGCGCTGCTCGACGCGCTCGAAGGCAAGCGCGGCAACCCGCGGCTGAAGCCGCCGTTCCCGGCGATCCAGGGCCTCTACGGGGGACCGACCCTGGTCAATAACGTCGAGACCCTCTCCAACGTGCCGCGGATCGTCGCCCACGGCGCCGATTGGTTCAGGAAATTCGGAACCGAGCAGTCGCCGGGGACGAAGGTGGTCTCGGTTTCCGGCTGCGTTCAGCGGCCCGGCAACTACGAGGTCGAGCTCGGGATCCCGACCCGGGAGCTGATCTACGACCTCGCCGGAGGACCGGCCGAGGGACGCGAGGTCAAGGCCCTCTACCCCGGGGGCTCCTCCTCCCCGGTCCTCACCGCCGAGGAAGGGCTCGACCTGCCCTACTCCTTCGAGGCGATGGCGGACGCCGGCTCGATGCTCGGCTCGGGCTCGATCATCGTCGCCGACGACACCGTCTCGATCCCCCACATGGCGCTGCGGACGGCGCGCTTCTACCACCACGAGTCCTGCGGCAAGTGCACGCCCTGCCGCGAGGGGACCAACTGGACGGTGAAGATGCTGGAACGGGTGGTGCGGGGCGAGGCGACGCCGATGGACCTCGACATCGTCGCCTCGGTCCAGGAGAACATCATCGGCCACTGCCTCTGCGTCCTCGGCGACTCGATGGCGATGCCGGTCGGCGCGATGGTGAGGAAGTTCCGCGACGAGTTCGAGGAAACGATTGCGGCCGCCTCCTCTGCTCCCGCCCCACTCGAGGAGGTCGCCGCATGAGCGAGATAACACTCATTATCGACGGGCGCGAGGTGACCGCGAACGAGGGCGAAATGCTCCACGACGCGGCCAAGCAGGGCGATGTCGAGATCCCGGTCTTCTGTTATGAGCCGAAGCTCGGCGAGCCGGTCGGCGCCTGCCGGATGTGCCTGGTCGAGATCGAGGGAATCCCGAAACTGCAGACGTCCTGCTCGACGCCGGTCCGCGACGGGATGGTCGTCCACACCCGCACCGACCAGGTCAAACACGCCCAGAGCGCGGTCGTCGAGTTCCTCCTCGTCAACCACCCGCTCGACTGCCCGGTCTGTGACAAAGGCGGCGAATGCCCCCTCCAGGACATCACGATGGGCTGGGGGCCGGGGAAAACCCGCTTCGTCGACGACAAGCGCCACTTCCAGAAGCCGGTCGAGCTCTCGCCGCTGGTCGCGATCGACCGCGAGCGCTGCATCCTCTGCTACCGCTGCGTCCGCTTCAGCCAGGAGGTCGCCGAGGACGAGCAGCTGCAGCTGCTCGAGCGCGGCGACCGCAGCTTCGTCGGCACCTTCGACGAGCGCCCCTACATCGCGCCGTTCCACGGCAACATCACCGACCTCTGCCCGGTCGGGGCGCTGACCAGCTACACGTACCGGTTCCGCGCCCGGCCCTGGGACATCGAGAACTCGGGATCGGTCTGCACGCTGTGCCCGAGCCAGTGCAACGTCAGCTTCACGATCCGCGATGAGGAGGTGAAGCGGGTCGTCGCCCGCGACAACCCCGACGTCGACGACGGCTGGCTCTGCGATCGCGGCCGCTACGGGTTCGAGATGTTCGGCGCCGAGGAGCGGGTCACCGGCCCGCGCCTGCGCGGTGGCGCCGAGGTCGAGTGGGCCGACGCGATCGCGAAAGTGGTCGCCGGGCTGAAGGCCAGCGGCGAAAGCTGCGCGGCGATCGTCGGCGACGCCTCCAACGAGGAGGGCTACCTGGTCCAGCGGATCATGCGCGAGGCTCTCGGCTCGCCGCACGTCGATTCGCGGACCTCGCGTGGGCCCGACCGCGACACTCTCCTGCGGCTCGCCGACCCGCGGATCTCGGCCCGCGTGCGCGACATCGACGACGCCGACGCGGTCCTCGTCGTCGGCACCGACCCGCTGCACAGCTCGCCGATCCTCGACCTGCGGATCCGCAAGGCGATCCGCCGCAACGGCACCCGCCTCGCGGTCGCGACAGACCGCCCGACCCCCCTCGACGGCGGGGCAGGCGCAGTTGCCCGCTACACGCCCGGCGGTTCCGCCGGCTTTGTCGCAGAGCTGGACGAGGCGCTGCGCCATGACGCCGACAACGAGGCTTCCGCGATCGCCGAGGTGCTCCGTGGCGCTGAGAGCATCGTCATCGTCTGGGGCGGCCGGCTCGAGGGACTGATCGAGGTGGCGGACCTGCTGGGGCTGGCGGAAAAGGACGGGTCGGGGCTGCTCGAGGTTCCCGAGCTCGCCAACGCCCGCGGGCTGCGAGAGGCGGGCTGCCTGCCGGACGCGGGGCCGGGCATGCGTCCTGCATTTACCCCGCAAGAGGGGGAAAATGCAGGACTCGTCGGGAAGGGCACCGAGGAGATCCGCGCGGGTCTTGAATCGGGCGAGCTGAAGACGCTCCTGCTGTTCGGGGTCGACCCGCTCCGCGACTTCCCCGACACCGAGGGGTGGAAACGCGCCCTCGCCGCCACCGATCATCTCGTCGTCTTCTCGACCTTCGAGAACCAGACGACGGCGATGGCCGACGTCGTCCTCCCGGTCGAGACCCATGCCGAGAAGGACGGGACCGTGACGCATCCCGACGGCCGCCTCCAGCGGGTACGGCCCAGCGCCTTGCGGCCGGGAGACATCAGGCCGAACTGGGGCGTGCTCGCCGAGCTGTCGCTGGCGCTCGGCCACGACACTGGCGTCTTCTCCCAGCCCACCGCATTCGCCGCGCTGACCGAGGCGGTCCCTTTCTACGCCGGGATCACCGACGCCGAGATCGGCGGACGTGGAGTTCGGTGGCAGGAGCGCGAGGCGGCGTCTGCTCTCCCCCAACCGGGTGGAGCCGATGGCACCGCCTCGGCGAAAGGCCGGTCGTCCGGCGCCCCCTCCCCGGATCCGCATTCGCGGAGAGTTTCCGGTGAGGGGGCACCGGACGCCTTTGCGTTGGGGACGTACCGCGATCTGTGGGTAGGGCCGATCACGGAGCTGAATCCGCCGTTGCGGTTTCTCGAGCCGCGGCAGCGGGTCGAGATCTCGCCGGGAGACGCGGAGCGCCTCGGGCTCAAAGCCGGTGATGAGGTTCGGGTCGGTGAGAACGGGACCAGCGTCCGGGCGCGGGTCGACGTCAAGGAACGGATTTCCGAGGGCGTCTGCTTCCTCGTCGAGGGAACGGCGGAGGGCAACGCGAACACGCTGCTGAACGGCGGGCCGGTCTCGGTCAGGATCGAGAAGGCGGGCGCGTGATCCCAATCGCCGACACCACCTTCGTCGAAGCGGGTTGGATCATGGTCGTCAAGTCGCTGGTGATCTTCGGAGTGATCTTCGCGATCCTGCCGATCATGACGGTGGTCGAGCGGAAGTTGATCGGCCGCTTCCAGCACCGCTACGGGCCCAACCGAGTCGGCCCGTTCGGGATCCTGCAGCCGCTCGCCGACGTTGGCAAGCTGCTCAGCAAGCAGGCGTTCATGCCGGCCAACGCGGTCCCGACCCTGTTCGTTCTCGGGCCGCTGCTTCCGGTCCTCTCCGGCGTCCTCGCGCTGGCGATCATCCCCTGGGGCAATGTCCAGGACGGCGTCGGCCTCTACGGGATCGACGTCCCGATCGGGATTCTTTACTTTTTCGCGGTCGGCTCGATCGCGTTCTACGGGGTCCTGCTCGGCGGCTGGGCATCGGGATCGAAATACAGCCTGCTCGGCGCGATGCGCGGCGCCGCCCAGCTGATCTCCTACGAGGTCGCGATGGGCCTGGCGCTACTCGGCGCGATCATCATGGGCGGCTCGCTCTCGCTCGTCGACCTGGTCGAGGCCCAGGGCCAGATCTGGTACATCGTCCCCCAGTTCGTCGGCTTCCTGATCTTCATGCTGGCCGGCTTCGCCGAGACCAACCGGACCCCGTTCGACATGCCGGAGGCCGACGCCGAACTCGTCCAGGGATTCATGACCGAGTACGGGGGGATGCGGTTCGGCAGCTTCCTCCTGGTCGAATACATGGAGATCCTCGTCGTCTCCGGGATCGCCGCCGCGATCTTCCTCGGCGGCTGGATGGGCCCCGGCCCGGGCTTCCTCGACCCGATCTGGATGCTGGTCAAGATCCTCTGCCTGATCTTTGTCTTCATCTGGGTGCGGGCGACGCTGCCGCGCCTGCGCTACGACCAGCTGATGACCCTCGGCTGGAAGGTGCTGCTGCCGCTCGCGACCCTCAACATGCTGGTGACTGCGGTGCTGGTGGTGGTGACATGACCGAATTTCCCTATCTCGAGGACCAGGATGTCGTCGAGGTCCAGCGCGGGCCGGACCCCGGTGGGGTCGGCGGCGCCTACCGCGCCTTCGGCGAGACCCTGCGGGGCCTGAAGACGACGATGGCGCGGTTGATCGAGGGGCCGCTGACGATCCAGTACCCGGAGGAGAAGACCCCGGTCTACCCGCGCTTCCGCGGCCGCCACAAACTCCACCGCTTCGAGGACACCGGGCTCGAGAAGTGCGTCGGCTGCTCGCTCTGCGCTGCCGCCTGTCCGGCCGATTGCATCCGCGTCGTCGCCGCCGAGAACATCCCCGGCGAGCGGGTCTCGGCCGGCGAGCGCTACGCGGCGGTGTACGAGATCAACCTCTCGCGCTGCATCTTCTGCGGCTACTGCGAGATCGCCTGCCCGTTCGACGCGATCACGATGGGCCACGACTACGAGATAGCCGACTACGACCGCGAGAACCTGATCTTCACCAAGGAGATGCTGCTCGCCGAGCCGATCGAGCGGACGCCGCTGCGGGCAGAGGGCGAGTAGATGGAAGAGGTTCTGTTCTTCGCGGCTGCGATCGGAGCCCTCGGCGGCGCGATCGGGGTCGTGGCGATGCGCAACCCCTTCTACGGGGTGCTGGCGCTGATCGTCCACCTGTTCTCGCTCGCCGTCCTCTTCCTGCTGCTCAGCTCGGCCTTCGTCGCCGCCGCGCAGGTCGTCGTCTACGCCGGCGCGGTGATGGTCCTCTACGTCTTCGTCGTCGCCTACGTCGGCGGCAGCGGCGAGTCGGCCTGGGAGCCGATCCCCGGCCAGCGCTTCCTCGCGCCACTGCTCGGGGCGGCGCTCTTCATCGAGCTCTCGATCGCCGTCCTCGCCTCCTCGCTGATGGCGCTCGGGACCGACGGACCCGACGTCAAGGCCGGCTTCGGCGACCCGGCCGCGATCGGGCGGCTGCTGCTGGAACGCTTCCTGCTGCCATTCGAGGCCGCCTCGATACTCCTGCTCCTGGCCGCGGTGGGCGCCGTCGTACTCGCCGGTCAGCGCCGGGAGGGAGAGCAGTCTTGAACATCGAGTGGTACATCGTGCTCTCCTCGCTCCTGTTCGCGGTCGGTGCGATGGGGATCCTGATCCGCCGCAGCCCGATCGTGATCCTGCTCTGCCTCGAGCTGATGCTGAACGCCGGCAATCTGGCCCTGGTCGCGTTCAGCCGCATGGTCGGGAACGAGGACGGGCAGGTCTTCGCGATCGTGGTGATGGTCGTCGCCGCCTGCGAGGTCGTCGTCGGCCTCGGGCTGATCGTCGCGATCTTCCGCCGCAGGCTGCCGCTCGATGTCGATGAGCTGAGGGAGCTCAAGGGATGAGCGCGACGTCCTGGGCCTGGCTCGTCCTCCTCTTCCCGCTGCTCGGTTCGATCGCGATCGGGCTCAGCTTCCGGGTCCTGCCCACCCGCGCCGCCGGCGCGATCGGGACCGCCTCGATCGCGCTCGCCTTCATCTGCGGCGTCGCGACCCTGATCTGCCTGCTCGGCGAAGACCCCGAGGCGCGCCACCACGCGTCCTCCCTCTGGGACTACGCCAACGCCGCCGGCCTCGACATCAAGCTCGGGATCTTCGTCGACCCGCTCTCGGTCTTCATGGTCCTCGTCGTCACCGGCGTCTCGACCCTGATCCATCTCTACTCCTTCGGGTACATGGGGTCCGACGAGGGCTACCGGCGCTTCTTCAGCTACCTCAACTTCTTCGTCTTCTCGATGCTGCTGCTGGTCCTCGCCGGCAACTTCGTCCTCCTGATCGTCGGCTGGGCCTTCGTCGGGTTCGCCTCCTACGCGCTGATCAGCTTCTGGTACCGGCGGACGACCGCGACCAGCGCCGGGATGAAGGCGTTCGTGATCAACGTCGTCGGCGACATCGGCCTCGTCCTCGCCGCGATCCTGATCTTCCGCGAACTCGGGACCTTCGAATACGGCGACGTCTTCGCCAAGGCGCCGGAAGTCTTCAGCACCAACGAGTGGACGGTGACCGCGATCTGTCTGCTGCTGCTGCTCGGCGCGTTCGCGAAGTCGGCGCAGCTGCCGCTCCACACCTGGCTGCCGGACGCGATGGAAGGACCGACCCCGGTCTCGGCCCTGATCCACGCGGCGACGATGGTGACCGCCGGCGTCTACCTGATCGCCCGCATGCATGTCCTCTTCGTCCTCGCCCCGACCGCCGCCGACATCGCCGCCTTCACCGGCCTGGCGACGCTGCTGGTCGCCGGGTCGATCGCGATCGCCCAGACCGATCTGAAGCGGGCAATCGCCTACTCGACGATGAGCCAGATCGGCTACATGATCATGGGTGTCTCGATCGGCGCCTACGCCCAGGGTCTCTTCCATCTGATGACCCACGCCTTCTTCAAGGCCCTGCTGTTCATGACCGCCGGCTCGATCATCTCCGCGATGGCCAATCGCCAGGACATCGACCGTATGAGCGGCTTCTGGAAGGCGATGCGCTTCACCTCGATCATGTTCGTGATCGGGGGCCTGGCGCTGGCCGCCTTCCCGTTCACCTCGGGCTTCTTCTCCAAGGACTCGATCCTCGCCTTCGCCGAGGCGCGGGGGGGGATGTACGCGTGGATGGCGGTCGGCGGCTACGTCGGCGCCTTCCTCACCGCGATCTACACCTTCCGGCTCGTGTTCAGGGTGCTGCCCGGCGAGCCCTGCGAGGAGGCGCAGCACCTGATCGACACCGGCGAGCTCTACCACGGGCCACCGATCAACCCCGCGACCGAAGAGGAGGAGGACACCGAGGTCGGCTTCCCCGGAGCCCACCATCACATCGCCGAGCAGTCGAAGCCGATGGCCGTCGCAATGGCGGTGCTCTCGGTCGGCGCTCTGTTCGCCGGCCTCATCCAGGTGCCTGGGGTCGACAACGTCCTCTTCAGCTTCCTCGACCCGGTCTTCGCAAACTCGCCACTGGCCGAAATCCACCCCGCGATTGGGGCGGAGTGGCGGGGACTGGCGATCGGCGGCGCAATCTCGGTGATCGGCATCGGGCTGGCCTGGGTCCTGTGGGTCGCGCGGCCCGAGCTGCCGGCCCGCTTCCGCGAGCGCCTGCGCCCGGTCTACCTTCTCTGCCTCAACAAGTGGTACTTCGATGAGCTGATCGACATCCTGGTGGTCCGGCCGGCCCTCGCGATCGGCCGCTTCGCCAACAACACCTTCGAGCGGTTCGTCGTCGACGGGGTGGTCACCGGCACCGCGGACACCGTCCGCGGCGCCGGGGGCATCGTCCGCTTCGTCCAGAGCGGCTTCGTCCGCAGCTACGCGCTGCTGCTGATCGGCGGCTTCGCCGGACTCGGCCTCTACTTCCTGTTGAGTGCGTCATGACGAACTCACTGCTCTGGACACCGCTCGCCTTCGGCCTCATCGGGCTCTTCCTGCCGCGACGGTTGAGCGGCTGGTGGGCGACGCTCGGGACCGTGGTCACGCTCGGGATCGCGATCTCCCTCCTCGCCGGCTTCGACTCGGGCGCTTCGGGGCTGCAGGACACCGTCGACGTCACCTGGATCTCCGGGCTGGGCGTCGACTACAGCCTCGGGATCGACGGCCTCAACGTCTTCCTGATCCTGCTGACGACGGTGCTGTGGACGGCGGCGACGGCGTTCGCCGCCTTCCGCGAACAGGATCGCCCCCACCTCTTCTTCCTGATGATGCTGCTCGCCGAGACCGCGACCCTCGGCTCGTTCCTCTCCCAGGACCTGCTCCTCTTCGTCCTCTTCTTCGACCTGATGCTGGTCCCGTTCTACTTCCTGTTCGGAGCCTGGGGCAGCGACCGTGAGGACGGACCGACGGCGGTCGCGGCGACGATGAAGATGATCGTCTACACGTTGGTCGGGTCGCTGCTGATGCTGGTCGGGGCGATCGCGACCGCGATCATCGCCGCCGACGGCGGCCAGATCACCTTCTCAATCGCGGAACTGGCGAAGGAACCGCTGGCGAAGGGGAGCCAGCAATGGATCTTCTGGTTCTTCGCCGTCGCCTTCCTGGTCAAGATGCCGGCCTTCCTCCTCCATGGCTGGATGCCCGACGCCTACCGGGCGGCGCCGCTGCCGGTGCTGGCGGTCTTCTCGGGGGTGCTGGCGAAGGTCGGCGCCTACGGGTTCCTCCGCGTCGTCCTGCCGCTGTTTCCTGACGCGACCGTCCAGTATCAGGACGTCGTGCTGGTGATCGCGATCGCATCGATCCTCTACGGCTCGGTGATGGCCTTCACCCAGACCAACGTCCGGCTCGTCGCCGGCTACTCCTCGGTCGCCCAGCTCGGCTTTATCACCGCCGGGATCTTCGCCCTCTCGGCCGACGGCTCCGACGGAGCGATCCTCCAGATGGTCAACCACGGGCTGGTGGTCGCGCCGCTATTCGTGATCGTCGCCCTCCTCGCCGAGCGCGCCGGGACCGAGGACCTGACGAAGATGGGCGGGATGGCGACGAAGGCGCCGGTGCTGGCGGCGCTGTTCCTGATCGTCACCCTGGCGACCCTGGCGATGCCCGGCTCCGCCAACTTCATCGGCGAGTTCTACATCCTCAACGGCCTCTTCGACGCGAAGATCGTCTTCGCCTTCGTCGCGATCTCGGGGGTCGCGCTGTCGGCCTACTATGCGCTCCGGCTCTACCAGCGGACGATGCACAACCGACGCCCCGAGGGAGTCGCCTCGCGTGAGATCGGGCTCCGCGACGGCTTCGTCCTCGTCCCGCTCGTCCTCTGCATCCTCGGTTTGGCGCTCTACCCGCAGCTGATCCTGAAGCGGACGGACCCATCGGTGCAGGTGCGGGTCTCGGCCGTCGAAAAGTCGGAAACCCCGGAGGGATCACTCACCCGGCATCGCGGACGCGGGAGCGAGGATCAGTCCATATCTGTTTCTTCTGATCCGAGCGGGAGCAGAGCAGATGCCGGCTGACTTCAACGCCCCGCATATCGACTACGCCGGCCTCTCGCCGGTCCTGGCTCTGACCGTCGGTGTTTGCGTCGTCCTGCTGACCGCGGTGATCCCATCGCTGCGGCGGACCGCTCCCGGCCTCACCCTGCTGACCCTGGCGGCGACCGCCGGCCTCCTGATCTGGAAATGGAACGACCCGACTGACCTGGTCGCCGGGGCGCTGCGCCTCGACGACCTCGCGATCGCGATCTCGCTGATCGCGGTCCTCAGCGCCGCCTTCGCCGTCTTCCTTTCGGTTCGCGAGCCGGCTGCCGAGCAGGCGGGCTCGGGCGAGTACCACTCGCTCCTGCTCGGCTCGGTCCTCGGGATGGTGCTCCTCACCCAGGCCCAGAACCTGATCACCGTCTTCGTCGCGATCGAGACGCTGTCGATCCCCCTCTACATCCTCTGCGCGACCAATCTCCGCCGCGAGAAATCGCTCGAGTCGGGGCTGAAGTACCTGATCGTCGGCTCGCTCGGCTCGGCGACGCTCCTCTACGGGCTCGCCTTCCTCTACGGCGGCTCCGGCTCGACCGACTTCGCCGGGATCGCGGCGGGGATCCAGAAGGAAGGCCTGAGCGGTGACTCTCTGGTCCTGATCGGGATCGCGCTATCGGCGGTCGGACTCGCGTTCAAGACCTCGATCGCGCCGTTTCACCAGTGGACCCCCGACGTCTACGAGGGCGCGCCGACCCCGATCACCGCCTTCATGGCGGTCGCGACCAAGGCGGCGGCGTTCGCCATCTTCGTCCGCTTCTTCGACGTCGCCCTGATCTCCGAGGCCTCCGACTGGCAGCCGGCGCTGGCGGTCCTCGCCGCGATCTCGATCGTCGTCGGCAACGTCGGCGCCCTCGGCCAGGACTCGCTGAAGCGGCTGCTCGGCTACTCCGGGATCGCCCAGGCCGGCTACATCCTCGGCGGCCTGGTAGTCGCCAGCGAAGCCGGTGTCAACGCGCTCGTCTTCTACCTCGCCGTCTACGCGTTCATGAACTTCGCCGCCTTCGCCGTCGTCGTCGCCCGCGAGCGCGAGACGATCCACGGCGACGACATCGAGGGCGTGCGCGGCCTCGGCGCGTCGCGTCCGCTGCTCGCCTGGCCGCTGACAATCTCGATGCTGGCGCTGGCCGGGCTGCCGGCGACCGCGGGCTTCATCGGCAAGCTCTACCTGATCGAGGCGCTGGTCGAGGGCGACTACACCTGGCTCGCGGTCTTCGTCGCGGTCGGGACGATGATCTCCCTCGCCTACTACCTGCGGGTTGTCGCGGCGATGTGGATGCGGCCCGGCGGTGCCAAGGATCCCGCGGCACCCGCGATCGCCGGCGCCGCGCCCGAGGCCGACCCGATCGACCCCGACGCCGGGACCCGCCTCAACCTCGTCGTCCCGGCCCTGCTCGCCGCCGCCGCGGCGGTCTTCTTCGGCATCGTCCCGCAGCCGCTGGTCGAGTTCGCCGAACACGCCGGCGCCGCGCTCTTCCAATAGACCGCCGCCTCCTCCGGAACACTCCGCCGCCTGCTCCGCTTCGCGTCCGCGGGCGGCGGCAGTGCGCCGTATCAGCGCCGCTCGCAAGGAATCAGATTTCGATGCTCGCTAGTTGCCTGACTGAGAGGGTCCCACCATGGGCGTCTTTCTGACAGCGGCTGCCATCGCGGGGGCGACCTCGGTCGGGGTCTGGTCGGAGCGGCGCTGGCCGGCGGGGGCGGCGAATGCGGCGCGCCGGTCGCTGGTGCTGATGCTCTATGTGCTGCTGCCGCCGGTGATCTTCTTCAACGTCGCCTCGAGCGAGATCAGCCTCGACAGCGGCATCGGGCTCGGCCTCGGCCTCGTCTCCTACGCCGTCTCCGGCCTCCTCGCCTGGTTCGTCGCCAGCCGGGTCCTGGGCCTCTCGCGCTCGAGCGTCGGCGCCGTGATCTGCACCGTGATCAGCGTCAACAGCGGCTACCTCGGCTACCCGCTGACCCTGGCCCTGCTCGGGCACGACGACCTCTCCAACGCGGTCCTCTTCGACGTCCTCGTCACCGGCCCCTCGCTGCTGCTCGGCGCCTTCGCCGTCGGCGCCGCCTTCGGCGACCGCGCCGGCGAGGGGCCCCGCGAGCGGGCGAGCGCCTTCCTTACCCGCAACCCGCCCCTGTACGCGGCGATCGCCGGGCTGTTGGCGCCGAACGCGCTCGCGCCCGATTTCCTCGTCGATGCCTCGCAGGCGCTGGTGATCGCGATCCTGCCGATCGGGTTCTTCGCCGTCGGCGCGACGCTGGCCGAGAACGCCGACGAGGGCGAGCTCCCGGTGCCGCCACCACTGACCCGGCCGGTGATGGTCTCGATCCTGGCCAGGCTGGTCGTGACACCGCTTGTCCTGCTGGCGCTCGCCGCGCCGCTGATCGACCTGCCGACCGCGTATCTGCTGATGGCGGCGATGCCGTCGGGGCTCAACTCGCTGGTCGTCGCCCACGCCTACGGGCTCGACATGGAGATCACCGCCGAGGCGGTCACCTGGTCGACTTCGATCGTCGTCGTCGCGGCGCTGCTCTCGCTGCTTTTCTGAGCCGCCGGCCGGGCGTATCCTGGGCACATGCTCCATCACGTGACGCTCGGGGTCTATCCGGCCGATCGCGGACGCGCCGCCGAGTTCTGGTCGATGCTCGGCTTCACCGAGGTCGACCCGCCTGAGGACCTCGCCGACGTCTACAGCTGGTACGAGCGCAACGGCACCCAGATCCACCTGTTGCGTACCGACGACCCGACCATTCCTGAAGACGGCCACCCGGCGATCGTCGTCCCCGACTTCGACCGCACCGTGGAGCGGCTGCAGGAGAGCGGCTTCGAAATCACCCCGAAGCGCGAACGCTGGGGCTCGAAGCGCGCCGAAGCGATCGCGCCGAGCGGCCACCACGTCGAGTTGATGGCCCACCCACCCGGCGGCTGAGGCCTGTCGGGGGCTGCGGCTACGATGCCCCGGTGCGCTACCCGGTCGAGGACTTCAGCGAGGAGGAGCGGGCGCTCCTCCAGCCCCATTTCACCAACCTCGACCGTCCCGTCTTCGCCCTGGTCAACCTGCCGGAGACCGTCAAAGGGGCGCTTTTTGCCCGCTATTCGCGTTATTCCGGGACCGTGCGCCGGCTCTTCCTCGAGGAGTTCGCGGAGGACGTCGAGGTCGGCGAGCGCCCGTTCGACGGCGCCGAGGGCGAGCGCGCGGCGAAGCTCTACGAGCGGGTCTTCCTCGGCTACGGCGACGACTCGATCGCCCAGGTCGGTGGCGCCCACATCGCCTGCGAGTGGGTCTCCAACGTCCTGACCAAGGTCCTCCAGCGCGGCCGGCTCGCCGCCTACCTCGAGCAGTCGACCCGATACATCCCCTACGACAAGCCGCTGCCCGAGGACGCCGGCGGCGGCTTCCGCTACTACCGCGACGACGAGCTCGGGCCGCAGTTTCGGGCGGCGATGGACGAGCTGTTCTCGATCTATTCGCGCTCGCTCGAGCAGGTCGAGTCCTGGGCCGCCGAGCGCTGGCCCCGCGGTGAGGAGCCCGAGGGTGCCTGGCGGCGCTCGATCCGCGCCAAGGCGCTCGATCTCCTGCGCGGCCTCCTCCCCGCCTCGACCCTCAGTCACGTCGGGATCTACGCGACCGGCCAGGCCTACGAGCAGCTGCTGCTGCGGCTGATGGCCTCGCCGCTGCCCGAGGCGCGGGAGATCGGCGGGATGATCCTCAGTGAGCTGCAGCTGGTGATGCCGAGCTTTGTCTCGAGGGTCGATCGGCCCGACCGCGGCGGCGAGTGGGTCACCTATCTTCAGCAGCGCCGGGCGGCGACCGAGGAGTGGGTCTCGCGGCTCGGCCTCGACCGCCGCGGCGGCGACGAGGACGCGCCGGCGGTCGAGTTGATCCACGTCGACGGCACCGAGGAGGACCTTCTCGCTTCCTGCCTGTTCGAGGCCGCGACCGCGTCGGAGACCGAGATCCGCGCCAGGGTCGACGTCCTCGATCGCGAGGAGCGCTCCGAGCTGCTCGGGGCGCTGGTCGGCGAGCGCGCCAACCGCCGCCACCGACCGGGCCGGGGATTCGAGGCGCTCCGCTACCGCTTCGAGGTCATCTCCGACTATGGCGCCTTCCGCGACCTCCAGCGCCACCGGATGCTGACCTGCCAGTGGCAACGGCTCGGCCCCGACCTCGGGGCAGGCGTCCCGGCCGAGGTCCGCGAGGCCGGGGCGGGCGACGAGTTCGAGCGGGCGCTCGAGATCTCGCGCACGGAGTACGAGCGACTCAATGACTCCGGCCTCGCCGAGGCCGCCCCCTACGCGCTCTGCCTCGCCTACCGGATCCGCTACATCCTCGACCTCAACGCGCGCGAGGCGATGCACCTGATCGAGCTGCGCTCGGGTCGCGAGGGGCACCCCGCCTACCGCGCGGTCGCCCAGGCGATGCACGAGCGGATCGCGGCGATCCACCCCGCGGTGGCCGGAGCGATGGCCCACGTCGACACCTCCCAGGAGGCGCGCCTCGAGCGGATCCTGAGCGAGATCCGCACCCACCGCAAGCGGGTCGGCGCCGGGGTTGCGACCGACAGCCCGCCGGGGCTCAACCCCCTCGGCTGACCTCAGCCGCGCTGCTTACGCTTCTTCGGCGGGTTGCCCTCCCCGGATTGGCCTTCCGGCATGTCCTCACCCGTAAATGCTTCGCCCTCGCTCGGTCGCGAATCATCAGATTGCGACGCTTCCTCGCTCGGGCTCGCTTCGCGTCCGGGCATGCCGGGGTCTCCACCAACCCCCATTTTCTCTGCAGCCTGCTCGCCAGGGCTCGGCCAGGGCTCGGCCTTGCCCGACTGCCAGGCCGGCGGACGGCCACCCGGAACCCAGCCGAGGAAAAGGAGGCCGATGTAGACGAACCAGAGCAGCGCGAACTGGAAGAAGAGGAAGGAGACGACGCCGAGCGCGACACCGAGCGAACCCCAGAAACGGGTCAGCAGGCCGGTCCGCATCGCCCACATCGAGGTATAGGCGAAGCCGATGACGAAGCCGAGCTGGCCGCCGATCCCGAACCCGACCGCGAGGCCGTGCAACGAGGACCCGGTGATCGCGTCGGTGGCCGCTTCGTCGGCCGCTTCGCTCCCCAACGCGGTCCCTTCCTTCATCAGTTCCGGCACCACGTTGGTGACGAAGTCGCCGGCCGCGTCAACGGTCGTCACCCCGATCAGGATCGCCGCGACGGCGAGAAACAGCGGCCCGGCGATGACGACACCGACCAGCTGTCCGCGGACCCGCTCGCTTCGATTCCGGGCCGCGGTGAAGAGGACGTAGAGGGGCAGCGCCAGGAGGGCGACGCCGATCCCCTGCAGGATGCTGGAGAGGATCTGGGAGCTGGAGTGAGCGTCGACGTTCCGCAGCAGCTCCGAATCGCCGTCGCCGCCACCGACTTTGGAGGCGACGATGATCGAGGCGATGACGAAGACGATCGCGGCCAGCGCCGCGATGCCCGCCGGTCGTGACCAGCGCTCCTCCCAGGCGAGGACCTCCTCCTTGGATCGCAAGCTAGCCCCGCTCGCGGAAGTAGAACTGGGGCAGGGCCCCCTCGATCACCTCGGCGGTCATCCGCTGGGCGACCTCGAGATTTCCGGTCCGCACCGCGATGTCGTCGAGGGTGACGATTCCGGCGAGGCTACCGCCGTCGAGGACCGGCAGCCGCCGCACCCGGTGTTGGACCATCAGCGCCGCGGCCTCGTCGAGCTCCATCGCCGGCTCGCCGGAGATCAGCGGACGCGAGGCGTGCTCGCCAACCGCGGACTCGGGATCGGCACCGTCGGCGAAGACCCGCACCGCGAGGTCGCGGTCGGTCACCATCGCCACCGGCGACCCGGCCGAGTCGACGAGCACAACCGATCCGACCCGGTGGTCGCGCATCTGGCGAGCGACGGAGACCGTGCTCGCCTCCGGCGCCGCGGTCACGACCCCGGTCGTCATGATCTCGCTCAACTGCATGGTCCGTACGCTACACGCGTGAATGACGTGCGGCGAACACCAGTCGTCCCGCTCGAGGCGGGCGCCGGCCCCGAGAATCCGCCCTGCCCCGCCTGCGGCGAGCCGCTCTTCGGCTGGATCGACGAGCGGCCGGGCCTGATCGGGCCGGTCAGCCGCTGTGAGAGCTGCGGCCTCGGTGTCATCGCCGACCCCGGCGAGCCGGATGAGGCCCTGCGCGAGCTGGACGGGATGGAGTCCGAGGGCCGGCTGACGATCGCGAACCGGGGCGGCTACGCGGCCTCGATCGGCGGCGCCGGCTGGGCCGGGCTCGAGCACGGTGCCCACTACCTGTTCACGGTCGAGGCCGTGCGCCGGCTCGTCGCCCGCCGCGACCAGGTGGTCAAGAGTGCCCGTTGGGCGCCGGGGGCAGGGATCGTGACGATGTGGCAGACGGTGCTGAACGGCTTCACCTTCGGCCGCAACGTCGCGCTCGGGGCCCTCGGGCGCTCAACAGCCGTCCCGGCCGAGCGCCCCTGGCAGCGCCGGCTCGATGCCGCGATCAGCGTCATCGTCGCGATCCCGGCCCTGATCGCCGCCGTACCGCTGGAGCTGTTCGGCGCCGCGCGCCGCCGCGGCAGCGCGATCAGCCTGCGCTTCGAGCTGCTCTAGGAGAGGCCTTCCCTGGCCTCGCGGACCAGGGTGACGGCCTCGGGGAAGAGGCTCCGGATCGCGTCGCGAACCTGCATCGCCTGCTCGTCGGGGCTGCCGGTCAGCTGCAGCCGCTCGATCGAGGCGACGGTCATATCGACCGCGAGTTTGATCGCGTTGTCGGCCCAGGCGACCCGCTGAGAGGACTGCATCTGCTCGGAGAGCTCCTCCATGCGGGCGCGGAACTCCTCCGGGTCGCCGAAAAGGTTGAAGCCGCCCTCCATCCACCCAAATGTAAGCAGAGAGGGACATTCGCGGCCGACTCTGGTCGCCCTTGGCGCGCCACCCGCGTCCCGGCCGGCCCTACCGTCGTCCGATGGCGGGCGATTCGGAGCGGGGCTCGGCGAGCGTCGAGCAGGCGGGACTGTCGGCCCTGATCGCCCTCCTCCTGGTGGCGGCGATCGCCGCCATCGCCGCCGACGGCGAGATCGATGGGGGCCGTGACGTCGCCGGCGCGATCGGCAGGCGGATCGCCTGCGCACCCCGCCTCCCCGACGCCTGCCACCATCACCCGCTGGTTCCAGCCTATGGCTGGCCACTCGCCCGGCTGGCCCGCGCGCTTGCGCCCGCGCCCTCCGCCCGCACCGGCCCGGCGGGCCTGCCGCTCGTCCCGGTCGACTTCCGCCGCTGCCGCAGCGAAAGCTGTGCTCTGCCGGGCAGCCCCCGAGGGCGGCCCACGGCCTTCACCTCGATCCGCGACGAGCGCCGCTCCCTCGGCTGGGTCGAGCTGACCTACTGGATGTACCGGCCGACCATCGGCTGGGAAAGGGTCGTGCGGAGGGCGACCGCGGCCGATGTCGAGGCCGCATCCGGCACCGAGGTCCTGCTCAAGGACGACCCGATGCTGGTCCCGCTCGAGACCCTCCCGGGCCGCGACCAATACGAGTTCCCGGCCGATGAGCGGCCGCCCTGGCAGTGGAAGATCAAGAGCCGCTACCCGGGCTGGTCGAGCTGACGGTCAGGCCTTGCCGGCGCTGACCGCGGACTTGTCACCACCGCCCCCCTTCTCGCCGCGTTCCTCAGCTTCGTCGTCTTCGGCCTGTTTGATCAGGCCGCGCCAGTCGGTGGTGCGGAAGACGAGCACGAGGACGGCGAATCCGAGCACGACCGACCAGACGGCCATCGCGATCTGGGTGCCGACCGAGTAGGCGAGGACGACCGACCGCGAGGGCCCTGTCAGGGTCGCGATCAGGAGCGCCTGCTGGGCGCCGGCGCCGCCGGGGGTGAAGGGAACGACGTTGGCGATCGCCTGCACGCTCATCACCAAGAGGACGTTGCCGATTGAGCCGCCGATCCCGAACGCCTCGAGGAAGAACCAGAAGGCGGCGAAGCGGCAGATCCAGCCGATGCCCTGCCAGGCGGCGACCTCGCGCAGATAGCGGCTCGGGGTCCTGAGGATCGCGAGCCCCTGTTTGACCCGATCCCAGAAGCGGCGGACGCGGTGCGCGAGGACGTAGATCGCGATCAGGGTCCCGATCAGCAGCGCAGCGACGGCAGCCGCGAAGACCTTCGGGTTTTCGGCCCAGAAGGAGAGCTCGAAGGCGGGCAGGTCGGGCAGGCGCGGGGGCTCGGGCAGCAGCCCCTGGGTGACCGCGTAAAGGAGAACGAGGATGCCGATGGTGGTGTCGAAGACGCTCTGGACGAGGAAGGAGGAGGTGACGGCTGGATATGAGGAATGTGGGATCTGGCGTTTGACCAGGAAGACCTTGGTCACGTCCCCGGCCCGGGCGGGCAGGATCGCGTTGATCCCGGCGCCGGCCAGGTAGGCGGCGCTCAGCAGCAGAAACGAGATCTCAGTCCCCGGGTAGGCGGCGCGCAGGACGTTGCGCCAGGCCCAGGCACGGGCCAGCTGCATCGCGAGCAGGAACAGGAGCGCCAGCCCGAAGGAGCTCCAATCGATCGCCGAGAGGTTCTGGAAGAAGGCTTCGGCGCCGCGGCCGAAGGCTTCGAGGCTCGATTGGAGATCCGCGACCAGCATCGGAGCTAGACTAGCCCGCTCGTGTCAGAGGCCAAGAGCCCCACCAAGACCCCTGCAATTCCAGGAATGACGCCAGATCCGGCCGACGCCGCGATGTGCGCGCGCGCCCGCGAGCGCTACGCCGGCGACCGCCGCAGCGCGCTGAGGCGCCGCCGCAAACAACACGCCGAGATGCCCAACCTGATCATCATCGGGGGGCTGAAGTGCGGCACCACGAGCATCCACCATTACCTCGGCCTCCACCCCCAGATCCAGATGTCGAAGCCGAAGGAGCTCAACTTCTTTGTCGAGGAGCTGAACTGGGACCTCGGCCTCGACTGGTACGCGAGCCGCTTCGACAGCCGCTTCCGGGTCCGCGGCGAGTCCTCGCCCCACTACACCAACCTGCCCCGCTTCGAGGGTGTCCCGGAGCGGATCCACGAGCACTGCCCCGACGCCCGCCTGCTCTACATGGTGCGCGACCCGATCAAGCGGATCCTCTCGCACTGGGTCCACGCGACCGGCGCCGGGTATGAGACCGGCGAGATGGTCGAGGTCCTCTCCCGGCCCGACACCTCCTACATGAACCGCTCCAAGTACTGGATGCAGCTGCAGCCCTACCTGCCGCTCTTCGACCGCGAGCGGATCGAGATCATCACCCAGGAGGAGCTGCAGAGCGAACGCGAGGAGACGATCCGCAAGGCGTTCGCCTTCGCCGGCGTCGACGAGAGCTTCACCTCGGAGCAGTTCGACCGCGAGTGGGAGAAGTCGAGCGCCAAGGAAGGCGACAAATACCAGTTCATGGAGAAGTTGATCAAGCTGCCGGGATTTCGCTCCTTCGACCGTAACTTCGACCGGCTGCCGGAGCGGATGCGGTGGATGGTGGAGAAGGTGGTCCACGACCCCGAGAAGCCCCCGGCGCCGAAGCCGAAGCTCCCCGACGACCTGTTCGAGACGATCCGCGGACGGTTCGGCGCCGACGTCGCCGCCCTTCAGCAGTTCACCGGCCGCGAGTTCGCCGGCTGGCACCAGTACTCCTGAGGCGGGGTAAGCTCTGCCGCAGCCGAGGGACGGGGACCCCTCGGATTGCACAGGGGGAGAATCATCGTCGTCGGCAGACAGCTTGCAATCTCGGCCCGGCTAACCGCCGCGGCTGTCTTCGTCATCCTCCTCAGTGCCTGCTCGTCGGTGCAGGGATTCACCATCTCCGCCGCCCGGGGAGACGCATCCCGCGTCTACTTTGCCACCGACGAGCCGCTGCTCCCCTCCGATTCCGACAGCTTCGTGGATATCTACGAACGCTCCGGCGGGGCGCTCACGTTGGCGACGATCGGTGCCCCGGGGTGCAGCCCGGGGTGCGGCAACGGCAACGTCGACGTCGACGTGGCCGGCGGGCTCCACGTCGTCCCCGACGCGATCGTCTTCTCGACCGCCGAGTCCCTGCTGCCGGTCGACACCGACAGCTCCCTCGACATCTACCAGCGGACGGGAGCAGGGCTCGAACTCCTCACCCCGGGCACTGGAGAATTCGACGCCGAATTCGACTCCGTCAGCGGCGACGGCTCCACGGTCGTCTTCAGTACCGCCGAGCAGCTCGAAGCGGCTGACACCGACACCTCCCTCGACATCTACGAGCGGACCGGCGGGGACACCACGCTCATCTCGCAAGGCCAGTCGTTCAACGGAGCGTTCGACGCCAAGTGGGCGGTGAGCACGCCCGACGACTCATCGACCTTCTTCCTCACCCGCGAGCAGATCGCCAGCCTCGACACCGACAACGCGATCGACCTCTACCAGCGCAAGGGCACAACGACGACGCTGGTCTCCCGGGGCCCGGTGCCGGCAAACGGCGAATTCGATGTCGGCGAAAAGGTGATGACCTCCGATGACGGCGACCGCACGGTCTTCTCGACCTCCGAGCCGCTTTTCGAAGCGGATGAAGACGATCAGCCCGACCTCTACATGCGCTTCGGGGAAACGACCACACTCGCCTCCGACGGCACCTACGTCTACCCCTTCGAAGGCGAGTTCCCGGCCGAACTCGACGCCGTCGCCCCCCAGGCCAACCAGATCATTATGTCGAGCCCACAGACGCTCAACGAAGAAGACCGGGACAAACTCGGGCCGGACGTCTACGAATGGTTCTACGGCAAGAGCATCCTCGTGTCGCAGGGCCCGTCCGAGCCGTTTCTCCCGCCCCCCTCCGTCGCCGAATTCATCCGCTACTCGCCGGGGGGCTACGGCGCCGTGTTCTTCAAGAGCACCGGGCGGCTCACGCCCGAAGACAGCGATAGCTCGCCGGATATCTACGAACGCCGGCTCGAAAACCCCAGGCTGACGAACATCTACGAACACGTGGAAGGAACGACCAAGCTCGTTTCGCAGGGGCCGAAATCATTCAACGGCGCCTTCGAGTCGTCGCTCCAGCAGATCAGCCCGGACCGCTCACGGGTCTTCCTCACGACAACCGAGCGGTTGGTGAACGCAGACACCGACACCTCGGTCGACCTCTACGAACGCTCACACGGGGCGGTGACGAAGCTCGTCTCCACGGGGGATGTCAACGGCAACGGGCCCCACGACGCGACCGCACTGGGGGACGGAGTCAGGCCGGTGTTCGCGACCTCCGAGCAGCTCGTCCCCGGCGACAACGACACCGCACCGGACCTCTACGAGAGGGTCGGGCTGCGGACCAGGCTGCTCTCGACGGCGAAGCCGGACCCCACAGCCCCGACCCTGACCGGCAGCGACCCTCCGTCACCCTCGAACGTCAACGACCCGTCGTTGCAGGGGACCGCGGATGCAGGTTCGACGGTCGAAATCTTCGCCAACGGTGAATGCGAGGAGCCGGCGGTGGGATCCGGGACGAGCGCCGAATTTGCCTCGACCGGATTGAAGGTGACAGTGCCGGTCGCCGATAACTCGACAACCAGCTTCAGCGCCCGCGCGGTGAACGACGAGGGCACCTCGGGGCCATGCTCCACCCCGCTCGCCTACAGCGAGGATTCGGCGCCCGGGTCGATTGCGCTGACCGGACTCAGCCCGGCCGGCCCCGCGAACGAGAACCTCCCTCGGGTGAGCGGGAAAGCGGAACCCGAAGCGACCGTCCACGTCTTCGCCGGCGTCGGGTGCAGCGGCCCCGTCGCGGGGACCGGGACCGGAGTCCAGCTGGGCGGGCCCGGAATTCAGGTCCAGGTTCCCGATGACTCGACGACCCCGATCACCGCGGTGACGATCGATCCCGCCGGCAACTCCTCGGCCTGCTCGGCCCCGCTCTCCTACAGCGAGGACTCCTCGGCTCCCGAGACCAAGATTCTCGCCGGGCCCAAGAAACCGAGCCCCAACCGGACGCCATCCTTCCGGCTCCACACGAACGACAAGAGCGCCTACTTCATCTGCCAGCTCGACGGTGATCCCGTCAAGCGCTGCCTGGTCTTCTACAGGGTCGAGCGGCTCTCGTTCGGCCGCCACCGGATCAGTATCGCGGCCGTCGACCCCGCCGGGAACGTGGACCCCACTCCGGCCACGCGGTCCTGGAAGGTCGTGAAGCCAAAGCGGCATTCGCAGCGGCACTAGTGTCTGGTCGGTGCAGAGGCTGAGCCCAGACCCAGGGCCGACGAGCGTCGAGGAGCAGCTCGACACGTACCGGCCATGGGAGCAGGCGCCGGAGGATCGACCCTTCCTCGCGATGAACTTCGCCGCGACGGTCGACGGGCGGGCCTCGATCGCGGGCGTCTCGGGGCCGATCGGCTCGGCGACCGACACCGCGATGCTGGCGGGACTGCGGACGCGCTTCGACGCGGTGATGATCGGCGCCGGGACGATGCGCGCCGAGCGCTACGGCCCCCTTGTCGGCGACGAGGAGAAGCGGGCGCGGCGCGAGCGGCTCGGCCTGCTCGAGGGCCCGCTGATGGTGATCGTCAGCGGCCGGCTCGACCTGCCGTGGGACGCGTCGCTCTTCACCGAGGGCCGCGGCGGGGTCGTGGTCCTGACGGAGTCGGAGACCGAGCCCCCGGAGACGGCGACCGAGCTGCGGGTGATCCGTCACGAGGGCGGCGTCGATCTGACCGAGGCGGTGCGCCTCCTGCGCGCCGAGCACGGCGTCCGGGCCCTGCTCTGCGAGGGCGGGCCGCGGCTGCACGCGCAGCTGCAGGCGGCCGAGCTCGTCGACGACCTCTTCCTGACGATCGCGCCGAAGCTCGCCGGGGGCGAGGCGCCGCGGATCATCGAGGGGGAGCTGCCCGGCATCGCCCCACTCGAGCTGAGCTGGCTGCTCGAGGAGGACGGCGAGCTCTTCGCCCGCTACAGCCGGACCTGAAAGGATCAGAGCCGATGGACTTCAAGCCGAGCCCCCAGGTCGAGACGCTCCGCGAGCGGATCCTCGACTTCATGGACGACGAGATCTATCCCCAGGAGCGGGAGATCATGGAGGCGCTCGACGACGAGGTCGCCCCCGGCGTCCCCTATCCGAAGATCATGGTCGAGATCCGCGAGAAGGCGCGCTCGGAGGGCCTCTGGAACCTGTTCATGCCCGACGAGCGGTTCGGGCCCGGGCTGACCAACTGGGAGTACGGGCTGCTCTGCGAGGAGATGGGCCGCAGCCCCGCAGCCGCGCCGATGGCCTTCAACTGCTCGGCCCCCGACACCGGCAACATGGAGATCCTCGCCGAGCACGGGACCGATGAGCAGCGCGAGCGCTGGCTCGACCCGCTGCTGGAAGGCGAGATCCGCTCCTGCTTCTCGATGACCGAGCCCGACGTGTCCGGCTCGGACCCGACCCTGCTGCAGGCGCGGGCGGTGCGCGACGGCGAGGAGTGGGTGATCGACGGCCACAAGTGGTTCACCTCGGGCGCCGTCGGCGCCGACCTCGCGATCGCGATGGTCGTCACCGACCCCGACGCCCACCCCTACGCGCGGGCCTCGATGATCTGCGTCCCGACCGACGCGCCGGGCTTCAACCTGGTCCGGCCGATCTCGGTGATGGGTCATGCCGCCGGTCCCGGCCACTGCGAGATCCGCTACGAAGGGGTGAGGGTGCCGGCGTCCAACCTCCTCGGCTCCGAAGGAGGCGGCTTCGCCGTCGCCCAGGACCGGCTCGGCCCCGGCCGCATCCACCACTGCATGCGGGCGATCGGGACCGCCGAGCGGGCGCTGGAGATGATGTGCCGGCGCGCCAACGAGCGCCAGGCTTTCGGCGGGCCGCTCGGCGAGAAGCAGTTCGTCCAGGAGTCGATCGCCGCCTCGCGGATGGAGATCGACCAGGCCCGGCTGCTGACCCTCTACGCAGCCTGGAAGATGGACACCGACGGCAAGCGTGCCGCCCGCCAGTCGATCTCGGCGATCAAGGTGGTCGCCGCCAACATCGTCATGGACGTCCTCGACCGCTCGATCCAGGTTCATGGCTCGCTGGGAATGACTGACGACACCCCGCTGGCGGCGCTCTGGCGCTTCAGCCGGATGCTGCGCCTCGCCGACGGCCCCGACGAGGTCCACAAAATGGTCCTCGCCCGTCGCGAGCTGAACCGCTGGGCCAAACGCGACGAGGCCGCCGCTGCCGGCGAGCTCGAGCCGAAGCACGCGCCGCGGCCGATCTGAGCCGAGCGCTACTTGACGCCGATCACGTCGACGGCGCCGAAGGTGGCGCTGACGCCATTGCCGCTTTTGCACACCACCTGAGCGGAGAGGGAGATCGTGTGAGGGTTCGGGGTCGCTGTCTGGAAGCGGGAGCCCTGGTAGGGGCCGAGGTTGACCCTCTTGCTGACCTGACCGCCCGCCTCGTCGATGACCTCCCCGGCCGCGACCGCTTCCTCGGTATCCGGGTTCGTCGGGTCCGGGGGATCGATCGTGACGATTGCGATGGCGCCCCGCGGTGGTTCGCAGCTCGGTTCGAATGTGACATCGAGGGCACCGACGTAGCTGTCGTCACTCCCCGCCTCCTGGGTGTAGGTGGGATTGGACAGCGGGTAGACGGTCGAAGCGCCACCGCTCGGCAGCTGGACGGTCGCGGTGCCTCGCGCCTCGTGGACGATCCGCGAGAACGGAGTGCTCGCCGCGTTGATCTCGGTCCCGGTCACAGAGCCGTCGGCGATCTTCGACCCGTCGACCGCATCCTTCTTGATCTTCACCCGAGTCACGGCGTTCTTCTTGATCTTCGCGGCCGTGACCGCGCTCGATTTCAGCTGCTTGGCGCCGACGCTCTTCTTCGGCACGATCTGGTTGGCGGCGAAGGCCGTGGCCGCTCCGAGCGCAAGGAAGACGAAGATCGTCGAGATCACGTTTGCGTAGGTGAGCCGCACCGCAGTCCTACTTGGTGCCGATCACATCGACCGCGCCGGAGGTCGCAACGACACCGCTCCCGGTATCGCAACTCCCCACGACGATCAGCTCGAGGGTGTGACTCGAGGGAGTGCTCTGCTGGAAGCGGACCCCGTTGAGGTAGGCCCCGAGGTTGACCCGGCCACTGGGCGTGGCGCCGGTCTGGTCCCGGAAGACTCCGGCGGCAGAGATGTTGGTCTCATCTGGTTTTTCGTTGGGGGCGAGCGGGTCGACGATCAGGTAGGCGACCGCGTCCCGAGGGGGCGTGCAGCTCGGTTCAAACCGGACGTCCACGGCGCCGGCGAAGGTGTCGTCGCGTTCGGGTTCCTGGGTGTAGGTTGGATTGGACAGCGGGTAGACGACCAGCCCGGGGGTGGGCACCGAGACGGTTCCGCTCCCCCTCGCCTCGTAGACGATCCGCGAGAACGGAGTGCTCGCCGCGTTGATCTCGGTCCCGGTCACAGAGCCGTCGGCGATCTTCGACCCGTCGACCGCGTCCTTCTTGATCTTCACCCGAGTCACGGCGTTCTTCTTGATCTTCGCGGCCGTGACCGCGTTCGACTTCAGCTGCTTGGTGCCGACGCTCTTCTTCGGCAGGACCTGCCTGGCGGCGAAGGCCGCTCCGGTCCCGATGAGGAGGAAGACGCCGATCGTCGACATCACGTTTGCGTAGGTGAGCCGGCTGCGGATCCGATTCACGGGGACCGACGATCTCATCCGCCCCGGCTCAAGTCAAACCCGCTGGCCGAGGGTCGGAGGGGCCGGTTCTCAGCTGCCGCTCCGCTCAGCCGCGTCGGCGGCGTTCGCGAGCTGCTCGACGACGATCGCGAACTGGTGGATGCCCTCGTCGGTCTTGCCGTACTGGCCCGCCGCGTAACGGGCGTAGACGCCCTCGAGGATGATCGCCAGCTTCCAGTAGCCGAGGGCGATGAAGAAATCGAGCTCGGAGAGGTCGCGGCCGGAGCGCTCGGCGTAACGGGCGCGCAGCTCCTCGCGCCGGGGGAACCCGGGCTCGATCGTCGCCGGCTCGGCGAGCGGGATCAGCTCGTCGCCGGGCTCCGACCAGTAGACCATCAGCAGGCCGACGTCGGCCAGCGGGTCCCCGAGCGTGCAGAGCTCCCAGTCGACCACGGCGGCGACCTCGCCGGCCGGGGTCAGGATCATGTTGTCGAGCCGGTAGTCGCCGTGGACGATCGTTGCCGGGCCCTGCTCGGGGATGCGGTCCTGGAGGCGCTCGTGGACCGAGTCGATCACCTCCAGCTCACGCGTCTTCGACTTCTCCCACTGTCCCTGCCAGCGATGGAGCTGGCGGGCGACGTAGTCCTCCTTGCGGCCGAGGTCGCCGAGGCCGACGGCATCGGGGTCGACCGCGTGGATCGCGGCCAGCGTGTCGACCACGCGCTCGCCGATCGCGCGGCGTTCGGCCGGCTCGGGAAAGGCGTCCGCATCGGCCTTGAAGCGCAGGATCGGGCCCTCGACGAACTCCATCACGTAGAAGGGCGCTTCGTTGACGCTCTCGTCCTCGCAGATACCGGCGATCGGCGCGACCGGGACCTCGGTGGGGCCGAGCGCCGAGACGACCTTGTGCTCGCGCGACATGTCGTGGGCGGACCCGAGCCGCTTTCCGAGCGGCGGCCGGCGCAGCGCCCAGCGGCGGCCGGCGGCGTCGGCGACACCGAACGTCAGGTTCGAATGACCGCCCGATATCCGCTCGAAGGAGAGTGGAAGCTCGGCCTCGGCGACGTTCTCCCCAAACCACGCTTCGACGCCCGCGCGGTCGATTCCCTCGACCTCGGTGACGGCGCCGGGGTCAGTGCCTGTAGCCTCGTCGCCCATCGGATCCGAAGCATATTCCCGACGCCGCCTAAGACTCAGTCCGTCGCTGGCTAACCGGCTGACGATCGGCTTCGCGATCGCGTTCGCGGTCCTGACCGGCCTCGCCGTGATCGGGGTGGCGCGTTTCATCCAGCAGCGCGAGGACTTCGAGAACGCGACCGCACGCTCCTACCAGCGCGAGATTCACGCGCGCAATGAACTGGCACAGGGGGAACATCCGGCCGACGCCCGGCAGGCGATCCTCACCCAGCACGACCACCGTCAGGAACTGCGCGACGAGATCGACGGCAAGACGCGCGACACCGCGCTGCTGGTCGGTGCCGGGCTGATCGCCGGCCTGACCGGGGCTGCGCTCCTATTCAGCGGCCTGATCTCCTCGATGCGTCGACCCCTCGACGACCTCGTCGCCGCCTCCGAACGCCTCGCCGCAGGAGACCTCAACGCCCGGGTCAGGGTCGGCGGCCTCTCCGAGACCGCCGCGCTCGGCACCGCCTTCAACCACATGGCCGAGGAGCTACAGCGCCGAGAAGGGGAACGCGACCAGCTCGACCGGATGAAAGACGAGTTCGTGCTGACGACCTCGCACGAGCTGCGCAGCCCGCTGACCGCGGTCCAGGGCTTTGCCGAGCTGCTGATGCTGGAGCGCGAAAAACTCACCCCCAAGCAGGCCGAAACCGTCGAGGTGATCCTCGACAACAGCCGGCACCTCGTCCGCCTCCTCAACGACCTCCTCGACCTCGCCCGCAGCAACGCCGGGCGGCTGACGATCAAACCGATCCTGGTCGAGCCGATCCAGCTCGTCGAGGAAGCGGTGCGGACGATGCGCGGCCAGATCGAGGGCAAACACCAGACGCTGACCGAGCGGATCGGGCACGACCTGCCGCCGGTCAACGCCGACGCCGACCGGATCCGCCAGGTGCTGGTCAACCTCCTGACCAATGCCAATGAGTACTGCCCAGAAGGGGCGGGTATCGAGGTTGAGGCAAGGGAGGTAGATGGCGAGGTGGAGATCGCGGTGATCGACGACGGACCGGGCATCCAGAGCGAGCAGATCGGGCATATCTTCGAGCGCTTCACCCGTGGCGAAGCCGGCCTCACCCAGCGGGTGGGCGGAACCGGCCTCGGTCTCGCGATCTCGAAATCCCTGATCGAGCTGCACGGCGGATCAATCTGGGTCGAATCGGCCCCCGGCGCCGGCGCGACCTTCCGCTTCCGGCTGCCGGCCACCCCCGCGCCCGACCGGGCCGGTGTCGGCTGGGCGGAGGCCTGAGATGGCGAGGGTGCTGGTCGCCGATGACTCCGAGACGATCCTGCTGCTGATGCGCACCAGGCTCGAGATGGAGGGCCACGAGGTCGCGACCGCCGCCGACGGCCAGCAGGTCGTCGAAGTGATCCAGGGCTCGCAGGGCTGGACCGAGGTGATGCTGCTCGATGCGATGATGCCGGGGAAATCCGGGATCGACGCCCTGCGCGAGCTGCGGGCCGCGGGGGTCAGCACGCCGGCCCTGATCGTCAGCGCCCATCAGGGCGAGATGGACGCGGCATCGCAGGAGGGACTCGCGATCAACGGCTTCGTCACCAAGCCGATCGACTTCGAGGAGCTCTTCGCGCGGATCGCCGAGCTGACCGGCGGCTAGGCCTTCGCCAGCTCGAGCCGGAGCTCCTTGCCCTTGAGCTTCGTCCCGTCGAGGAACTCGACCGCCCGCTCCGCCTGGTCGGGAGCGACCTCGACGAACGAGAAGCGGTGCAGGACCCGCACCTCGTGGACGGCCTCCTCGGGCAGGACGGCACCCTCGCGCAGGGCCCAGCGCAGGTCCTCCTCGGTGATCCCGCTGCGCTCGCCGTGGTTGACGAACAGCTTCACGCTCTCGCCGTTCTCCGCTGGCTTCGGCTGGCGGCGCTCGCGGCGACGGGGCCGCGGCGCGTGCTCGAGGCGCTCCTCCGGGGTCTCCCACTCGCCGATCGAGACCTTCACATCGCGCTCGATCCGGTCGATCTCCTCGCGCTGGGCGGGGGTGACGAGGGTGATCGCCCGGCCGGTACGGCCAACCCGGCCGGTGCGGCCGATCCGGTGGACGTAGACCTCCGAGGAGGCCGGCACGTCGTAGTTGATGACGTGGGTGACGTGCTCGATGTCGAGCCCCCGCGCCGCGATGTCGGTCGCGACGAGCAGCTTCACCCGGTGGTCCTTGAAGGCGATCATCACCCCGTCGCGCGAGCCCTGGCTCATGTCGCCATGCAGGGCTTTGACGTCGAGGCCGCGATCCCGCAGCAGCTTGTCGAGCTTGGAGGCGCCGATTTTCGTCCGGCAGAAGATGATCGCCTGCTCCGGTTCCTCGGCCTTCAGCAGCTTCACCAGCCGCTCGGCCTTCTCCTTCTGGGGAACCTCGACGAACGCCTGCTGGATCGCGTCGACCGTGAGTTTCTTCGGAGTGATCCGGATCGTCGTCGGGTCGTACATGTAGCCCTCGGCAAGGCGCTGGACCGGCGGCGGCATCGTCGCCGAGAAGAGCGCCGTCTGGCGCCCGCTCGGGCACATCCGCAGGATCTTCTCGACGTCCTCGATGAAGCCGAGGTCGAGCATCTCGTCGGCCTCGTCGAGGACGACGTAACGGGCCGCGGTCAGAACCAGCGACCGGCGCGACATCAGGTCCATCATCCGGCCGACGGTGGCGACGACGACCTGGGCGCCGGCGCGCAGCTGCGCCTGCTGGGAGCGGATCGGCGCCCCACCGAAGATGGCGACGATCTCGACATCGAGGTGCTCGGCGTAGGAGCGCATGGCCTGCGTCACCTGGATGCAGAGCTCGCGCGTCGGAGTGAGGACGATCGCCTGGACCTCGTCGCTGGCGGGATCGATGTACTGGAGGAGCGGCAGGCCGAAGGCAGCGGTCTTGCCGGTGCCGGTCTGGGCCTGCCCGATCACGTCGTGGCCGGCGAGCAGCTCCGGGATCGCCTGCTCCTGGATCGGCGTCGGCTCCTCGAACCCGAGCTCGTCCAGTGCCTGTTGGATCTCTGGCGCGAGGCCGAGATCGGGGAATGCGGTCACTGCACAGCCTTCGCCCACGCTCCGCTTGCGCAGAGACAGCGATGGACGCTTGCTCCGCGTGGGCTCACTGCTGGGGGTCCAGCAGAAGCTTGCCGGTGGTCGTCCGGGCGATCAGGTCCTGGTGCGCGCGCGCCGCCTCGGTGAGCGGGTAGACGCCGCCGATGGTGACCTCGAGGTCGCCCGAGCCGACCGCCCCGAGCAGCTCGCCGATCATCTCGGTCGCGAGCTCGCGGCGGGCGGCGAGGAGGTGGATCAGCCAGAAGCCGATGACGGCCTTCGACCCGCGCAGCAGCCTCGCGGTCGAGACCTCGCGCTGTTCGCGGGAGGCGATCCCGAAGACGACCATCCGCCCCAGCGGCCCGAGCGCCGAGAGCTCTTCGTCGAACGCGTTGCCCCCGCTCATGTGGAGGACCGCGTCGACCCGGTGGCCGTCGTTGGCGGCGAGGATCTCGTCCTTGAGACTGTCGGAGCGGGAGTCGACGGTCGCGTCGGCGCCGAGCCGCTCGACCAGCGCCCGCTTCTCCGCGCTGGAGGCGAGGCCGATCACCCGCGCCCCGGCGCGCTTCGCGAGCTGGACCGAGAGCGACCCGGTGCCCCCCGCGGCGGCCTCGACGACGACCGTCTCGCCGGGCTCTACGCGGGCGCAGAGCCGCACCAGCGACATCGCGGTCAGCCCCTGAAGGAGCAGAGCGGCGGCCTGGTCGTCGTCGACTTCATCGGGGACCGGGATGATCAGGACCTCCGGGACGGCAACCTTCTGGGCGTAGGCGCCGCCGCCGAGGAGCGCCGCGACGCGACGCCCGTCGGGGGTGCGGCCGCTGACCTCGCCGCCGGGGATCATCGGCAGCGACTGCTCGGCCAGGTAGTCGTTGCGGGTCGCGTGGGTGTCGGCGAAGTTGACCCCGGCCCGTGCGATCTCGATGACGACCTCGCCGTCGCCGGCCTCGGGGTCGGGAAGGTCGAGGTACTGGAGCACCTCGGGCCCGCCGAACTCCTCTATCTGGATCGCCTTCACGGCTGTCACCTTATTCGCCCACGACCGCGGTCGAGGTTGTGGCCGCTATGCGGCCCTAACCTCGACCGCGGTGGGCGCGGGGCGGGGGCAGCGCGCGATCCGTAACCTCCCGGCCCGAATGTCGCTCACAGTCGTCGGATCCATCGCCTTCGACTCCGTCCGCACGCCGTTCGGCGAGCGGGATCGGATGCTGGGCGGCGCCGCCGTCCACTTCTCGCTCGCCGCGAGCTTCTTCACCGAGGTCCGACCGGTCGGCCCGGTGGGCGGCGACTTCGGCCCGGACGAGTTCGCCGTCCTCGAGGGCCGCGGGATCGCGACCGACGATATCGAGGTGGTCGAGGGCGAGGAATCGTTCTTCTGGCGCGGGCGCTACGAGTTCGACCTCAACGTCGCCCACACCGAGGACACCCGGCTCGGCGTCTTCGGCAACTTCGAGCCGAAGCTCTCGGCCGCCGCGCAGGGCGCCGATGTCGTCTTCCTCGCCAACATCCAGCCCGACCTCCAGCGCCAGGTCCGGGCCCAGTGCGCCGATGCGCGCTTCAGCGCCCTCGACTCGATGAACCTCTGGATCGAAACCACGAGGGACTCGCTGCTGGCGGCGATCTCCGAGGTCGATTGCGTGATCGTCAACGACGCCGAGATCCGCCAGCTGACCGGCGAGTCCAACCTCGCCCGCGGCGCGAGGCAGATCATGTCCCATGGTCCGCGCGCGGTCGTCGCCAAGCAGGGGGAGTACGGCGCGGCGCTGTTCACCGAAGACAACTTCTTCGCCCTGCCGGGCTACCCGCTCGAGGACGTCCGCGACCCGACCGGTGCCGGCGACAGCTTCGCCGGCGGCTTCCTCGGCTACCTCGACAGCCATCCCGGGCCCACCGACGACGCCTGCCTGCGGCGGGCGATGGGCTACGGGACGGTGCTCGCCTCCTTCAACGTCGAGGAGTTCGGGACGGAGCGGGTCGCCCGCCTCACCCGCGAGGAGATCGAGGGACGCTTCGAGGAGCTGGTCGCGATGACCAGATTCGAGCCGCTGCCGGTCACCAGCGAGTAGCGCCCCGCCCCACCTGAAGGGGACGGTCCGGAGCGGGCGAACTGCGATACTGAGTTCTCTACCAGTCCGGTCCTTAGGAGGGGTGATGGCCACCGAGCAGCAGATCAGCAGTCCAGCCGGCGAGGGTGGCATTGCCACCGGCTCCGAGTCCCTGACGGTCACCGACAACCGCACGGGGAGGACCTACGAGCTGCCGATCTCCGCCGGCACGGTGCGGGCGATGGACCTGCGTCAGATCAAGGTCGACGAGAGCGAATTCGGGATGATGGCCTACGACCCGGCCTTCACCAACACGGCCTCGTGCCGCTCGGCGATCACCTTCATCGACGGCGAGGCCGGGATCCTCGAACACCGCGGCTACTCGATTGAGCAGCTCTGTGAGCGCTCGACCTTCCTCGAGGTCGCCTACCTGCTGATCTTCGGCGAGCTCCCGACCCAGCCGCAGCTCGACCGCTGGGTCTTCGACATCACCCACCACACCTACGTCCATGAGGACCTCAAGCAGCTCTTCGACGGGTTTCGCTACGACGCCCACCCGATGGGGATGCTGCTGGCCGGGGTCGGGGCGCTCTCGACCTTCTACCCCGACGCGAAGCAGACCGATGACCCCGAAGAGCGCTACATGGCAGCGGTCAGGCTGATCGCCAAGATCCCGACCCTCGCCGCCTTCTCCTACCGTCACAACATGGGCTTTCCCTACGCCTATCCCGACAACGACCTGAACTACTCCGAGAATTTCCTCTCGATGATGTTCAAAAAAACGGAAGCCCAGCACGTCCCCAAAGAAGCACTCTCGAAGGCGCTCAACGTGCTCTTCATCCTCCACGCCGACCACGAACAGAACTGCTCGACCAACGCGGTTCGCGGCGTCGGCTCCTCCGACGTCGACCCCTACTCGGCGGTCGCGGCCGGTGTCGCGGCGCTGTACGGGCCGCTGCACGGCGGCGCCAACGAGGCGGTGCTGAGGATGCTGCGAAGGATCGAGTCCCCGGACAACATCCCCGACTTCCTCGAGCGGGTGAAGGAGCGCGAGGAGAAACTGATGGGCTTCGGCCACCGCGTCTACAAGAACTACGACCCGCGGGCGCGGATCATCCAGCAGCACATGGACGATGTCTTCGACGCGACCGAGTACAACTCGCTGGTCGAGATCGCGCGCGAGCTCGAGAAACGCGCCCTCGAGGACGAGTACTTCACCTCGCGCAAGCTCTACCCGAACGTCGACTTCTACTCGGGGATTATCTACGAGGCGCTCGAGATTCCGACCAACATGTTCACCGTGATCTTCGCCATCCCCCGCACCGCCGGCTGGGTCGCGCAGTGGATGGAGATGAAAGACGACAGCGAGCAGAAGATCGCCCGCCCGCGCCAGATCTACACCGGTTATCGCGAGCGCAAGTACGTCGCGATCCCGGACCGCGAGGGGCCCGAAAAAATTGTCGGGCCGCCGGCGAAACGGCCGAAACGGCCGCGGCGCGGAGCGTAGGACTGCGGGGAAGGGTCGGGTGGCCCCCTCACCCGGCGCTGGGTTCTCGCCCACTAACACTCCGCCGCCTGCTCCGCTTCGTCCGCGGGCGGCGGCAATCGCCAAATCAGCGCCGCTCGCAGATAATCAGATTGCGATGCTCGCTAATCGGAGGAACGAGTGGCGTCTAACTGTTCGGCATGGGTCCGATGTGGAGCGTGCGAGCTTTGACGATCTCGGGGAGGCGGTGGCGACGATGCGGCGCCGGGCACTGGAGATCCGGGCCGAGGGGTCGGCGGCGCCGGTCTCGGGGCTGAGGGATTTCGGGCCCGAGGCCCAGGTCCACGCCCGGCTGCAGCTCGCGGGCCGCGGCCTGTTGCGCAAGCCCGTCGCCGGGGTGGATCTGAGGGGCGATGGCACGTTCGTCCCCTACCGTGGCGCGGTCGGCCGCGAGGAGCTCGATCCGACCGAGCACGAGACGCCCTTCGACGCGGTCCGCGAGGCCCTGGAGGCGGGCGGGTGAGCGAGCCCGCCGAAGCCGGGATCCCGAAGGGCAGCTACGCGGCGGGGCGGCGGATCAAGCTGCCGCCGGGGTCCGAGGCTCCCTACACCGTCTTCGTCAACGGGGTCGAGCAACGCGAGGGCGCCGACTACAACGTGCGGGCCGGGGAGATCGTCTTCACCCGCCAGCTGGTCAAGGAGAGGGTCGGAACCGGGCGCTGGTTGGCGATGTACCTGGGCCTGTTCGGGACCTATCGCAAGAACGAGACGGTCGACCTCCAGTTCCACCGCGGCGGCAAGGTCGAGCTCCGCTCCGACCTGCCGATCGAGCCGGACTAGCGGGCAAGCGATGCCGCTCTCGGAAAGCGGTGCACGTCCGCGACCCCGGCCTCCCGTTAGTTGAAGACGTAAAGGAGGAGGAAGGCGGTCGCGGCGAAGACGGCGACGCCGGCGATCAGCGGCCTGTCCTCGACGATGATCGCCGCGGTCGAGCGGTCGTCGGCGCGATCGTAGATCAGGTAGAGGTAGCGGAAGATGCAGTAGAGGACCGGCGGGATCGTCCACATCATCTGGTTGCCGATCAGCGGCGAGTTGACGGCGTAGATCGAGTAGCTGAGGATCGTCCCGGTCGTGACCAGGGCGACCATCTGGTCGAGGAAGGGCAGTGAGTAGTGCTCGAGCACCGGCCGGGTGCTGGTGCCCTGGTGGAGCTCGGAGACCGCCTCCTGGCGGCGCTTGGTGACCCCGAGGAAGAGGGCGAACATCCCGGTGCAGAGGATCAGCCATTCCGAGGCGTGGGCGTCGACCGCGCTGGCCCCAGCCGCGACGCGAAGGATGAATAGCCCGGCGAGGGTCATCACGTCGACGATCACGATCTGCTTCAGGCCGAGGCTGTAGGCGACCTGGGCGATCCCGTAGCCGACGACCATCAGCCCGACTTCCCAGTTGACCGTGGCGAAGGCGATCGCGATCGCGATCGCCGCCAGCAGCGGCGCAATCGTCTTCGCGGCGCCGGTCGAGAGCTCGCCGGCGGCGAGCGGGCGGAACCGCTTCTTCGGGTGCTTGCGGTCGAGCTCGACATCCATCAGGTCGTTGACGTAGTAGCCGGCGCTCGAGATCGCGCAAAAGGAGATGAACGCCAGCGTGGCGAGGAGGATGTCGTGCGGGTCGTTGAACTTGCCCGAGAACAGGAGCCCGGCGAAGACGAAGACGTTCTTGACCCACTCCTGGGGCCGCGCCGTCTTGACCGCCGCCCGCAGCGGCGTGCGGCGGGGCACCACCGGCTCCTCCGCGGCGGTGTTGGGCTTCGCGGGGGGAGCCGGGATCGTCGGCTGTTCCGAAGTGATCGTTTCCATCGTGAGCCGCCGCGCGACATGCTCGATGCCGCCCGGCTGGGGAGATTCGTCGCGACAGGGTACCGCCGAAGGGCGGTCGGGCAGGCCCTACGGGTCGATCAGCACGCCGGGGTTCATGATCGCGTGCGGGTCGAGCTCCGCCTTGGCGGCGCGAAGCGCCGCCGCGAAGGGGTCCGGGCGCTGGCGGTCGTACCAGGGGCGATGGTCCCGGCCGACCGCGTGATGGTGGGTGATCGTGCCGCCGCCTTCGATCACCGCCTCGGCCGCAGCCGCCTTGACCTCGGCCCATTGCTCGACCTCGCCGCCCCGCACCGCTGGCGCCATGACCGTGAAGTACGGGGCGGGGCCGTCGGGATAGACATGGGTGAAGCGGCAGCTCACCCGCGGCTCGTCGTCGGAGACCTCGGCCACCTTCGAGCGCACCGCCGCCATCACGTCTGAGTGGAACTCCTCGAAGCGGTCCCAGGTGATCGCCGTCTCGAACGTTTCCGAGAGGACGCCGCAGGCGACGAAGGTGTCGCGCAGGTAGGGGGCAAGGAGGAAAGCCTGCCTCCATGTGTCGACGGCCGAGCCGCCGCCTCCTCCCCCGCCGCTGCGGACCTCACCGGGGTCACCCCCGTGCTCGCGGGCGATCTCGACGGCGACGCGCATCGGGTCGTCGACCGGGTGGTGGGCCGACTCGAAGCCGAGGATCAGCAGGTTCGACTCGCCGCTGCCTGCCCCGGTCGTCCCAGCCTCGAGCGCGTCGAGGAGGCGGCAGTTGGAGGGATAAAGCCCGGACTGGGAGATCTCGCGGACCGCTGCCGCCGCGGCGAGGAAGTCAGCGAACTCGACCCCGCATGAGACCTTGAAGGTGGGTCGCGGCCGGACCCGGACCCAGGCCTCGGCGATCGTGCCGAGGATGCCCTCGGAGCCGATCAGGGCCCGGTCGGGCGAGGGGCCCGCGCCCGATCCCGGCAGCCGCCTGCTCTCCCAGACTCCGCGCGGGGTGATCGCCCGCACCGACTCGACCAGGTCATCGATGTGGGTGTAGAGGGTCGCGAAGTGGCCTCCGGCGCGGGTCGCGATCCAGCCGCCGAGCGTCGCGTACTCGAACGACTGGGGGAAGTGGCGCAGGGTCAGGCCGTGCTCGCGGAGCTGGTCCTCCAGCCGCGGCCCGGTCGCCCCCGCCTGGATCCGCGCCGCAAGCGACTCCGGGTCGATTTCGAGCACCCGGTCGAGCCGGCGCAGGTCGAGGCTGACGAACGGCCTCTCCCCCAGCCTTCCCTCAACTCCGCCGACGACGCTGGTCCCGCCCCCGAACGGGATCACCGCCGCGCCCTCGGACTCGGCCCAGCTCAGCACCAGCTCGATCTCCGACTCGTCGCGCGGCATCGCGACCAGGTCCGGGGGGTTCTCGAACTCGCCCCTGAAGCCCCGCACGAGATCGGCGTAGGACTTTCCGAGCGCGTGCGAGACCCGCTCGTACTTCCCGTCGCTGAAGAGGTCACCGAGGTCCGTCGGCCGCCTCAGCCGGGGCCCGCGGATCTCGACCTCCTCGAGAGGAACCGCCTCCTCGACCTCGCCCCCGATGCCGAGCCGAGCCCTGATCCCGGCGGCGGCCTCCTCCAATTCCGCCCGTGAGGGGGCCTGGTCCTCGTACCCCCACCCCCAATGCTTGAGCCGGCGATCAGTTCCCATCGTTGTGCCCAACGCTACTTGGGAGGACGCACCGAGGTTCGGACCCACAATTGGCACGTTCACGTCTTGTCCTGTCACAGCCTGGGCGCGGAAAATCCCGGCGATGAAAACGACCGAGTTTCACGGCGATTCCATCCAGGGTGATACCCCCAACTGGCAGCCGCTGCTGGAGCTTGCGCCAGAACACATCGACGACTTCATGTGGATGTTCGAGGTCGAGCTGGTCGGAGGAACCCGACTACATGCCTACAAGCATTGGGAAACGAGGAGGTACCTCCACCTGAGCCTCGACGGGCGTGCCTTCGTCTACTGCGAACCATCCAGCTACCGTGAGGTCGATCCGGGCTGGCTACTCGACCTGGTCCTTCGCCCGCTCCGTCTGAATTCAGACCGCCGTTCGCGATAGAGCGGGAGACCCCGCCCTCTACCAGTGAACCCCTTTCATCAGGTGGGCAAAGGCGACGGCCTCGGTCGACGGCGCCTTGTCGGGCGCCTGCTCCCCCTTGCCCTTTGCTGCCTGCGACTCTGGGAACAGTTTGTAGGCGGTGTTGAGGATCCGGTCGCTGAAGGTGGGGGCAACCGCGTAGATGACCTCGCCGAGGGTGCCGAGTCGGGTCGCCACCTTCTTCGGCTGGCCGACGATCGCGCCGGCGATCAGATCCGCCGCCTCCTCGGGGGTGATCGCCGGGAACATGTCGTACATCCGCGTCGGCGCGATCATCGGGGTCCGGACCAGTGGCATGTGAATCGTCGTAATGTGGACGCCGTCGTCGATCACCTCGGATGCGATCACCCGGCCGAAGGCGTCCAGCGCCGCCTTCGAGGCGACGTAGGCCGAGAAGCGCGGCGGGTTGGTCTGGGTCCCGATCGAGCTGATGTCGATGATGTGGCCCGTCTTGTGGGCGCGCATCGACGGCAGCAGGGCGAGGATCAGTCGCACGGCGCCGAAGTAGTTGACCTGCATCGTCCGCTCGTAGTCGTGGAAGCGGTCGTAGGAGAGCCCGACCGAGCGCCGGATCGAGCGCCCGGCGTTGTTGATCAGGATGTCGACCCGGCCGTGGTAGGCGAGGACCTCGTCTGCCATCCGCACGACGTCGTCGGTGTCGGACATGTCGCAACGGTGGATGTGCGCAATCCCCCCGGCGGCCTCGATCTCATCTTTCGTTTCCTCGAGCTTGTCCATCGAGCGGGCGACGAGCAGCACCGTCCCGCCGGCGTCGGCGACCCTGACCGCGGTCGCCTTGCCGATTCCCGACGAGGCGCCGGTGATGAGGACCACCTTGCCGCGCACCGCGGCAGCGAGCGGTCGGTCGCTGAAGAGGTCGGGGTCGAGGTTGCGCTCCCAATAGTCCCAGAGCTTGTCGGCGTAGGTCTCCAGCGCCGGCACCTCGATCCCGGAGCCGGCGAGCGCCGCCTCGGCGTTGGTGGAGTCGAAGTGGGTCGGGTAATCGAGGTAGTTGAGGAGCCCCGGCGGGATGCCGAGCTCGCTCAGGGCCCGGTTGCCGACCTGCTTCGCGGGGGAAACAGCCTCAGGCCGCTCTTCACCAGGCTGGTGGCGGAGTCGGTGATTCCCGAGTCGAGCCTGTAGGCCGCCTGCGGCGCGTCCGCCGCCTTCGCGAACAGGTTGACGACCTCGCCCGCGGTCTTCGGCCGGGGGTCGGTGAGCGAGAACGCCTGGCGATCGAGGCCGGGCTCGTGGGCGATGTGATCGATCGCGGCGGCGACATAGTCGACCGGGACGATGTTGATCTCGCCGCCCTCGACTCCGAGGGCTGGAAGCCAGGAGGGCAGGACCCGCCGCGCCCGCTGCAGCACCTTGAAGAAGTAGTAGGGGCCGTCAACCTTGTCGGTTGCGCCGGTGCGTGAGTCGCCGACCACGATCCCGGGGCGGTAGACGCGCCAGGGGCGCGGGCACTCTTCGCGGACGACCCGCTCGGACTCGTGCTTGGTCCTGAAGTAGGGGTGGACGTCGAGGTTTTCGGCCTCGTCGAACATGTCCTCTCGCCACTCGCCGTGGTAGAGGCCGGCGGCGGCGATCGAGCTGACCTGGTGGAAGCAGCCGGCCTCGATCGCGGTCGCGAGCTCGACCGCGTGCTGCGTCCCCTCGACATTTGCGACCTCCTGCGCTTCGGCGCCGGCGGCCATGTCGTAGATCGCCGCGAGATGGAAGAAGTGGTCGACGTCGCCGCGCAGGGTCACCAGATCCTCCTCGGAGACGCCGAGGCTCGGCTGGGCGAGGTCGCCGGAGACCGGGACGATCCGGGCCCCGTCGGCTCCCCACGAGGTCCGCAGCTCCTCGAGGCGCCCGCGCGAGCCCGATCTGACGAGCGCGTAGATCGTCCCCTCGCGCTGCAGCAGTCGCTCGACGAGGTTGCGACCGATGAAGCCGGTCACTCCGGTTACGAAGTAGTTCATTTCAGGGCTCCCGCCTTGTCTCGCAGCTCATCGCTCTTTCATACACTCAAAGCAAGGATGGCGCAAACGGCCACTGTGCAGATTGAGATGCCCGAAATGGGCGAGTCGGTGACCGAGGGCATCGTCCTCGAGTGGCACGTCGCCGAGGGTGATTTCGTCAACGAGGGCGACACCGTCGTCGAGGTCTCGACCGACAAGGTCGACGCCGAGGTGCCGGCGCCGGCCGCCGGCGTCATCACGAAGCTGATCGCCCAGGTCGACGAGGAGGTTCCGGTCGGGGCGCCGTTGGCGGAGATGGAGCCTGGAGATGATTCCTCCGCGGGACCAACCACACCAACCGCGGGTCCAGCCGCCCCCGGACGCGAAGCGGAGGAGGCGGCGCCTGATGTGGAGACCAAGCCCGCATCCGGCGCCGATCGCAATCTGACTCCCTCGGGGCCGGATGCGGGCCGAGCCGCTGCGGCCGAGTCGCCCCCGGGCAACGGTGCCGACGTCAGGGCTACTCCGATCGCGAGGCGTATAGCCGCTGAAAACGGCGTCGACCTCGGGGCCGTTGCGGGGAGCGGGCCTGGAGCAAAGGTGACGAAAGAGGACGTGCTGGCGGCCGCCGACGGCAGCGGGAATGGGGCGCCTGCGGTCGCGCCCACCGCTGCCGGCGTGGCGAAGGCACTGCGCGGCCCTGCGGCGATGCTGGCCCAGGCGATGGACGAGAGCCGCGAGGTGCCGACCGCGACCTCGTTCCGGACGATCTCGGTCGACACCCTCGACGCCAAGCGGAAGGCCCTGAACGGGATCCTCAACGAGCGGGGAATGAAGGTCTCCTTCACCCACCTGATCGCCTGGGCAATCGTCCAGGCGGCCAAGGAGTGGCCGGTGATGACGCGGGTGTTCGAGCTCCGCGATGGCAAACCATTCGCGATCGAGGGCGGGCCGGTGAACCTCGGGATCGCGGTCGATATCGAGCGCAAGGACGGCTCCCGCAGCCTGATGGTGCCCGCGATCAAGGGCTCCGAGAGCCTCGGCTTCGCCGCCTTCCACAGCTACTACGAGGAACTGATCAAGAAGACGCGTGAGAGCAAGCTGACCGCCGACGACTTCCAGGGCACGAACATCTCGCTGACCAACCCGGGCGGGATCGGGACGATCGCCTCGGTGCCGCGGCTGTTGAGCGGGCAGAGCGCGATCATCGCCACCGGCTCGATCGCCTACCCACCCGAGTGGGCGCACGCGGGTCCTGACCGGCTCAAGCAGCTCGGGGTCTCGAAGGTGATGGCCCTGACCTCGACCTACGACCACCGGGTCATCCAGGGGGCCGAGTCGGGCTCGTTCCTGCGCCGGATCGAGCAGCTTCTGCAGGGCGAGGACGGCTTCTACGAGTCGGTCGCGGCGGACCTCGGGGTCGATTCGGGCGCGATAACCGCGGCCCACCCGGCCGCTGCCTCGGCGCCGCCGCTCGGGGCGCCGCCGCCGGCCACCACCCCGACCCAGCCCGACGAGGAGCTGCTGCAGGCAGTGCAGGCGGCGACCTCCCTGCTCAAGGGCTACCGCACCCACGGGCACCTCGCCGCCCGGCTCGACCCGCTCGGCAGCGAGCCGAAGGGGGACCCGGCGATCCAGCCCGAGAACCTCAACCTGACCCCGGAGCTGATGGCGCGGATCCCGGCCTCGATCCTGCGGATCGGCGTCCCCGGCGAGACCCTGCTCGAGGCGCTGCCGCGGATGCGCGAGGCCTACTGCGGGACGATCGCCTACCAGTTCGAGCACCTCTCCTCCCACCAGCAGCGGACCTGGCTGCGGGAGATGGTCGAGACCGGCGCCCACCGAAAGCCGCTGGCCGACGATGAGAAACGACGCCTGCTCCAGCGCCTGATCGATGTCTTCGAGTTCGAGCGCTTCTGCGAGAAAGCCTACCTCGGCCAGAAGATCTTCACGATCGAGGGGCTCGACGCGATCGTGCCGATGCTCGACGAGCTGATCACCCTCTCCCGGCGCGCCGGCGCCGAGGAGGTGGTTCTCGGGATGGCACACCGGGGCCGGCTCGCCGTCGTCGCCCACAATGTGGGGCGCTCGGTCGAGTCGATCCTCGCCGAGTTCGAGGGCTCGAAGCAGATCGAGGCCGTAAAGGCCGTTGCCGCGATTCCCCACCATGGGACCGGGGACGTCAAGTATCACTACGGCCACCAGGGGGTCTACGAGACCCATGCCGGCGAGAAGATTGCCGTCCGCCTCTACCCGAATCCGAGCCACCTCGAGTTCGTCGACCCGGTCGTGGTCGGCGGCACCCGCTTCCTGCAGTCCGACTTCGATGGCGCCGAGCTGAGCCATGACCCCCGCCGCGCCGTCCCCGTCCTACTCCACGGCGATGCCGCGTTCCCCGGCCAGGGCGTCGTCGCCGAGACCCTCAACCTGCAGGGGCTGCGCGGCTACACGACCGGCGGCACGATCCACATCATCCAGAACAACCAGGTGGGGTTCACCACCGATCCCGAGGAGGCGCGTTCGACCCCCTACGCCGCCGACATGGCGAAGGGATTCAACGTCCCGATCGTCCACGTCAACGCCGACGACGTCGAGGCCTGCTCGGCGGCGATCCGGCTCGCGATGGCCTATCGCGAGCGCTGGGGCCGGGACATCGTCATCGACGTGATCGGGTACCGCCGCTTCGGTCACAACGAGACCGACGAGCCGGCCTACACCCAGCCGACGACCGCGGCCAAGATCAAGGCGCACCAGCCGGTGTCGGAGATCTACGCAAAGAAACTGGTCGACGAGGGCGTGATCGCCAAGGACGACGCCGAACGCGAGGGAACCGAACGGCGCGAGGAGATGTCCGCGGCGCTGAAAGACCTGCGCAAGAAGATGGAGCTCGGCGAGTACGAAGACCCGACCGTGACGACCAGCGCTACCGGCGAACTCGACCGCAGCGCCAGCCCCCCGGTCGAGACCGCGGTCCCGATCGAGAAGCTGCGCGAGTTGAACGAGGCGCTGATCCAGGTCCCGGAGAGCTTCACGATCCACCGCAAGCTGCGCAAACCGCTGACCAAGCGGATCGCCGCGCTCGAGGAGGGCGGGATCGAGTTCGGCCAGGCGGAGGCGCTCGCCTTTTCGACGCTGCTGGCCGACGGGGTGCACATCCGCCTCACCGGCCAGGACACCGAGCGCGGCACCTTCTCCCACCGTCACCTCGTCCTCCACGACGAGAACACCGGCCTCAAGTACTGCCCGATGCAGAACCTCGACGCCGCCAACGCGCCGTTCGAGCTCTACAACAGCCCCCTATCGGAGATCGCCTGCCTCGGCTTCGAGTACGGGTACTCGGCCGCGAACCCGAGCGCGCTCGTGATCTGGGAGGCGCAGTACGGCGACTTCGCCAACGCCGGCCAGGTGATCATCGACAGCTTCATCGTCTCCGGCGAGGCGAAGTGGGGCCAGACCAGCCGGCTGACGCTGCTACTCCCGCACGGCTACGAGGGCTCCGGGCCCGAGCACTCGAGCGCCCGCATCGAGCGCTTCCTCGCGCTTGCCGCGGAGGGCAACATCCGGATCGCGAATCCGAGCAACGCGGCCCAGTACTTCCACCTCCTGCGCCGCCAGGCGCTGATCCGCAAGCCGCGGCCGCTCGTCGTATTCAGCCCGAAGGGGCTGCTGCGACTCGACCGCGCCGCTGCGACTCCTGAGCAACTCACCGACGGCCACTTCGAGCTGATCCTTGACGACCCAAAGGCGGCAGACCGCCGCGAGGAGGTCAAGCGGCTGATCCTCTGCTCGGGAAAGATCTACCACGACCTCGACGCAAGCGACCGCCGCGAGGCGGCCGAGGAGGTCGCGATCGCCCGGGTCGAGCTCCTCTATCCCTTCGCCAAGGAGCAGCTCGAAGGCGTGATCGCCTCCTACCCGAATCTGAAGGAGGTCGTCTGGACCCAGGAGGAGCCCCGCAACATGGGCGCCTCGAAGGTGATGTCCAGGCGCCTCCCCGAGCTGCTCCCCGAGGGCGTCGAGCTCGGCTACGTCGGGCGACCGACTCGGGCCAGCACCGGCGAGGGGTACGCGGGCGCCCATGCCCGCGAGCAGGAACGGATCGTCCTCACCGCACTCACCACCGGAAGCTGATGAGCAAGCCGGTGCCTGGCCCCCTCTTCCGTTGGGTCAAGCGGTTCAGCTGGGTCGAGCTGGCGATCTTCTCGGCCCTGATTCTGTTCTGGGTAGTGCCGGGGTTCGAAACCGAGACGATGGTGTTCGGGTGGGCACATGGCCTCGGCTTTATCGCCCTCTGCGTGGTCATCTGGATCGCCGCGGTGAGGCGGGAGGCTCCATACACACTGCTTGCGGCCACGCTTACACCGGTCGGGCCGGTTGGAAGCGTGATCGGCATCGAGCTGATCGAGCGCAAGGGGTGGGGTGTTGCCCAGGCTCCGCAGAACGCCCCGAATTAACCGTAGACGCGCCATCTTTCCTTGACCACTGACGCCTGAGGCGCTATAGCTAATAGATGACTGTTCTTCCGGGCAGTCCCGTCCGGGGGAACGGCCGCGTCGGCATCCCTCCCTGGCTACCGACGCTCAGGTGCAGTGAGGGTCGCGCGGACCCCCCTGCCTCCCGCGGCCCTTGCTGTACCTATTGTCCGCCCGGTCGCCACACGGCCCGGCTGATCAGTCCCTGAGGTTTCTCAGCACCGTCTGCAGGATGCCGCCGTTGCGGAAGTACGTCACCTCGTTCGGGGTGTCGAGCCGAACCGTCGCGTCGAACTCGATCGGCGCCTCGCTGTCCCGCCGCGCTGCGACCCTGACGGTGGTCGCCTCGCCGTCCTCGAGATCACCGACGTCGATCAACTCCTCGCCGCTGAGGCCGATGCTCTCGGCGCTCTCGCCGTCCGGGAACTGCAGTGGCAGCACACCCATACCGATCAGGTTCGAGCGGTGGATGCGCTCGAAGCTCTCGGCGATCACGGCTCTCACCCCGAGCAGCCGCGTCCCCTTCGCCGCCCAGTCCCGTGAGGAGCCCGATCCGTACTCCTTGCCGGCGAGTACCACCAGCGGCACACCTTCTGAGGCATATGCCATCGCCGCATCGAAGATCGCCACCTCGGCCTCACCGTCGGGGAAGCGGCGGGTGTAGCCGCCCGACCGCTCGACCAGCAGGTTGCGGAGGCGGATGTTGGCGAATGTGCCGCGGATCATCACCTCGTGGTTGCCCCGCCTGGACCCGTATGAGTTGAAGTCGCGGGGCTCGACCCCTTCCTCGATCAGCCAGCGGCCGGCGGGGCTGTCCTTCTTGATCGCGCCCGCCGGAGAGATGTGGTCCGTGGTGATCGAGTCACCGAGCAGCGCCAGCACCCGCGCCTCCTCGATCGGCTCGACGCCCGGCGCCTCCGCCGGCATGCCGTCGAAGAAGGAGGGGCGGCGCACGTAGGTCGAGTCGGGCCACGTGTAGCGGTCTCCCTTCGGGACCTCGACCGCGTTCCAGTTCTCGTCCCCGGCCAGCACCTCGCCGTAGTTGCGGGTGAACATCTCGGATGCGATCGAGCTGCCGACGACCTCCTTGATCTCCTCCGCGCTCGGCCAGATGTCGGCGAGGTAGACCGGCTCGCCGTCGGTGCCCTCACCGAGCGGCTCGCTCCCGAGGTCGATGTCCATCCGGCCGGCGAGGGCGTAGGCGACGACCAGCGGCGGGCTGGCCAGGTAGTTGGCCTTGACGTCCTGGTTGATCCGACCCTCGAAGTTACGATTGCCCGAGAGGACCGAGCAGACGACCAGGTCCTTCTCCTCGACCGCGGCCGAGATCTCCGCCGGCAGCGGCCCGGAGTTGCCGATGCAGGTCGTGCACCCGTAGCCGACGAGATTGAACTGGAGCTTGTCGAGGTACTCGGTCAGGCCCGCGTTCTCGAGGTAGTCGGTGACCACGGTCGAGCCCGGCGCTAGCGAGGTCTTCACCCATGGCCGCCGTGAAAGGCCGCGTTCGACGGCGTTGCGGGCGAGCAGCCCGGCGCCGACCATCACCGACGGGTTGGAGGTGTTGGTGCAGCTGGTGATCGCGGCGATCACGACCCTGCCGTGGTCGAGTTCGACCAGGGTCCCGTCCTCGAGGGTGACCTCGATCGCGTCCTCGCTGCAACGCCAGAGCGTCGTCGTCGTCCCGCCGGTCACCGCCGGTCGCGGACGGTCGCCCTCGAGGTCGTGGTCCTCGGCCGGAGGGTCGGAGGCCGGAAACGACTCCTGCCCCGCCTCGTCGAGGTCGCTCAGCTGCTCGGCGGCCTCGGGATCGAACTCCTCCATCGCCTCGAGGAAGGCCTCCTTGGCCTGAGCCAGCGGCACCCGGTCCTGCGGTCGTTTCGGGCCGGCGATGCTCGGTTCGACGTCACCGAGGTCGAGCTCGAGGGTCGCGGAGAAGACGGGGTCTTCGTAGTCGGCGCCCGCGAACATCCCCTGCTCGCGGGCGTAGGCGTCGACGAGCTCGATCAGCTCGGTCGGTCGGCCGGTGAGCTCGAGGTAGCGGAGCGTTTCGGCGTCGACCGGGAAGATCGCGCAGGTCGAGCCGAACTCGGGCGACATGTTGCCGATCGTCGCCCGGTCGGCGAGGCCGAGGGTCGCCAGCCCGGGCCCGAAGAACTCGACGAACTTGGAGACGACCCCGTGCTCGCGGAGCATCTCGGTCACGGTCAGGACCAGGTCGGTGGCGGTACCGCCCTCCGGCAGCTCGCCGTTGAGGCGGAAGCCGATGACCTGCGGCAGCAGCATCGAGATCGGCTGCCCGAGCATCGCCGCCTCGGCCTCGATCCCTCCGACTCCCCAACCGAGGACGCCGAGGCCGTTTACCATCGTCGTGTGCGAGTCGGTACCGACCAGCGTGTCGGGGTAGGCCTGCAGGGTCGCGCCGCGCCCGTCGCTGTAGACGACCTGGGCGATGTGCTCGAGGTTGACCTGGTGGCAGATCCCGGTCGCCGGCGGGACCACCGTGAAGTTGTCGAACGCCTCTCTCCCCCACTTCAGGAACGAGTACCGCTCGCGGTTGCGCTCGAACTCCCGCTCGGCGTTGAGGGCGAAGGCGCGCTCGTTGCCGAAGGCGTCGACCTGGACCGAGTGGTCGATCACGAGGTCGACGTCGACCAGCGGGTTGATCTTCTCGGGATCGCCGCCGATCTCGGCCATCGCGTCCCGCATCGCGGCGAGGTCGACGACCGCCGGCACACCGGTGAAGTCCTGCATCAGGACCCGCGCGGGCTGGAACGGGATCTCGACGCTGGGCTCGGCGGCGGCGTCCCAGCTCGCGATCGCCTCGACGGTGCCGGCGGTCGCCGCGACCCCGTCCTCGAGCCGCAGCACGTTCTCCAGCAGCACCTTCACCGAATAGGGCAGCCGGGCGACATCGAACTTCTCCTGCAGCGCATCGAGCCGGTAGATCTCGTACGACCGGCCCCCGACGTCGAGGGTCGATTTCGCTCCGAACGAGTCGAGATTGCTCACCACTCCATCCTAGGCAACGGCTGGAGTCGAGCTACCGCTTCTCCTCCGAGTGAGCGTCGGCGATCGCCTGCGCCGCCCGCTGGCCGGTCGAACCACTCTGGGCGCGGTCCGAGAGACCGGGGCTGGCAAGCCCGAGGTGCGCCAACGCCCGCTGCTGGAGCGGCCCCACGGTGACCTCGAGCTTGTCGCGCTCGATCGCCTTCACGACCGCGGCGCCGACCTGCTCGGGCCTTCCCGTTCCCAGGCCCGGCGGTGGCTTGGCCCCGGCGTCGGCGAACATTCCCGCGTCGCGGATGAACCCGGGGCTGACGAGCGAGACCCCGACTCCCATCGGCGACAGATCGGAGCGCAATCCGAGGGCGAAACCGCGGAGGCCGAACTTGGTCGCGTTGTAGATCGACGTCCGCGGGCTCGCCGCCTTGCCCGCCAGCGACGCGATGAAGACCAGATGGCCGGCGCCGCGCTCGACCATCGCCGGGTAGAGCGCCCGCGCCATCAGCATCGGCGACTCGAGGTTTACCCGCACCGCCCGGGTCACCTGCTCAGAGGTGAAGTCGGTCAGCCACCCCGCGCCGGGGAGGCCGGCATTGGCGACCAGCACGTCGACAGGGCCCGCGGTGGCGGCGAGCTCCTCCGCGGCCCCGGGCTCGGCCAGGTCGGCGGGCAGGACCCGGTGCCCGTCACCCGGCAGCGCCTCCGCCTGGGCCTCCAGCGCATCCGAGCCGCGAGCGCTGAGGAGAAGGACCGCCCCATGCTCGGCAAGGGCCTCGGCGATCGCCCGACCGAGGCCTCCGGTGGCGCCGGTGAGAAGAACGGTGCGACCGGAAAGTTCCATCCCAAGGCGCAAGCTAGCACCGGATCGGCCGACAGGAATGGGGGGAGCAAGTGCGAATGGCTACAAAATGTTTATTTTTTATGAGCATACGGCGGGGGGATCGTCTACACTGCCCCCCGTTCCGAACAACCGAGACGCCGAGTCCCGTGCGCTATTGGAGGCGCCGCGGGAGCGGGGGAACCACGTTTTCGGGGCTAACCCGCCCAGCAGGGCGGGGGCGCAGGCTCCTTTCGCGCCAGCCCGACAGCTAACCCCGTAGGCCGACGAAGGAGATCGGTAGTGCCTACGAACAATCGAACGATCTGGTCGGGGTTGGTCTGTATGGTGGCGTTTGCCGCCCTCGCCATTGCTCCCAGCGGCGCGTCCGCGGCGTGCGAAGGCGGCGGGGTCACACCGGCTGAAATCGACATCTGCACCCCGACGCCGAAAGCGCGTCTGCTCGACAACGGGATGCTCATCCCGCCGAAAGCGGCTCCCCTGCGGGTCAAGGAGTCGATCGAATACGCGAACCGGATCCGCAACAAGCCCTACATCTACGGCGGCGGCCACGCCAGCTTCTGGGACAGGGGCTACGACTGCTCCGGCTCGGTCAGCTTCGCGCTGCGCGGCGGTGGGTTCCTCGAAAGCCCGATGCCCTCGGGCCCGATGATGGCCTGGGGCCTGCGCGGCGAAGGGCGTTGGATCACCATCTACGCCAATCCCGGTCACGCCTACGCTGTGATCGCCGGCTACCGGTGGGACACATCGGGTAACACCGACGGCACCACTGGGCCGAGTTGGCAGGAAGAACTGCGCACCAACGCAGGCTTCGTCGCCCGCCACCCGGCCGGCTACTGAGCAGCGAGGCCCGGACGTGCTCCACCCCGGCCAACTGGTCGGGGTGAGTTTGTCCTTGCTTTCCAGAACTGCTCGGATAACTTCTGCGTGTAGCTGCTCCACCTGACATCCGCCTGGCCGACCTCAGCAAGCGTTACGGCGAGGTCCGGGCAGTCGAGGGCATCGACCTCGAGATCCAGCGCGGGGAGTTCTTCACGATGCTCGGCCCGTCGGGGTCCGGCAAGACGACGACGCTGCGGATGATCGCGGGCTTCGAGGACCCGACCGGCGGCACGATCGAACTTGCCGGGCGCGACGTCAGCGGCATCCCCCCGTACGACCGGGCAGTCAACACGGTCTTCCAGGACTACGCGCTGTTTCCGCACATGACCGTCGGCGAAAACGTCGAGTACGGGCTCCGCGTCGGCGGCGTCGCCAAGGCCGATCGCGGGCAGCGCCGTGAAGAGGCGTTGGAGATGGTCAGGTTGCCGGAATACGGCGGGCGCAAGCCGAGCGAGCTGTCCGGCGGGCAGCGGCAGCGGGTCGCCCTCGCGCGGGCGATCGTCAACCGCCCCCAGGTTCTGCTGCTCGATGAGCCGCTCGGTGCCCTCGACCTGAAGTTGCGCGAGCAGATGCAGGTCGAGCTGAAGTCGATCCAGGGCGACGTCGGCATCACCTTCGTCTACGTCACCCACGACCAGGACGAGGCGCTGACGATGAGCGACCGGATCGCCGTATTCAACGAGGGCAGGATCGAGCAGGTGAGCCCCCCGTTCGAGCTCTACGAGCAGCCGGCGACCGAATTTGTCGCCGGCTTCGTCGGCGTCTCCAACATCCTCGAGCGCGATGGAAAGCGCTTCACGATCCGCCCGGAGAAGATCCAGATCCTCGAGCCGGGCGCCGCGGCGGACGGCCTGCAGACCGAGCGGGGCAGGGTCGGCGAGATCGCCTATGCCGGGATGGTCACCCGTTACACCGTCGCGCTCGATGCCGGCGGAGAGCTTCAACTTGTGAGACAGAACGTCGAGGGGGCGTCGGAGAGCGCGACCGCCGCGCAGGGGGACGAGGTACAGGTCGGATGGCGTCCAGAGCACGCGGTCGCCGTACGGGGGAAAGCAACCAAGGAGGAGGACTCAAGTGAGGACTAGGAACGCAAGCCCGCACCGGACCGCCTGGGCGATCATCGCCGGCCTGCTGGCATTCATGCTGCTGGTCGCCGGCTGCGGATCGAGCGACAGCACCAGCTCGGGCGGCGGCGAAGAAGGACTGCAGAAGCTCGGCAAGGGCGAGGGAGAGGTCGACCTGATCTCCTGGGCCGGCTACGTCGAAGAAGAATGGTCGAAGCCGTTCGAACAGAAGACCGGCTGCAAGGTCAACGACAAGGTCGCCGGCACCTCCGACGAAATGGTCAACCTGATGCGCACCGGCGAATACGACGGTGTCTCCGCGTCCGGGAACGCCACCGCGCGGCTGTTCGAAGGCGGCGACGTGGCTCCGGTCAACGTCGACCTCGTCCCCAACTACAAGACGGTCTTCGCGGACCTAAAGGACCAGCCGTACAACACGTTCGACGGCCAGCCGTACGGGATCCCGCACGCTCGCGGCGCCAATCTGCTGATGTGGAACAGCAATGAAGTGAAGCCGGCGCCGAAGTCGTGGAGCGTCACCCTCGATCCCAAAGAAGCGGCCAAGTACAAGGGCAAGATCAGCCAGTACGACGATCCGATGTCGATCGCCGAAGCGGCGCTGTATCTGAAAATGCACGAGCCGGACCTGGGGATCGAAGACCCCTACGAGCTGAACGAAGAGCAGTTCGAAGCCGCTGTCGACCTGATGAAGGAACAGCGCTCGAACGTCGGCGAATACTGGTCGGAAGCCGAAAAGCAGATCTCGGCCTTCGCAAACGGCGACATCGAGGTAGGCACCACCTGGCAGTACCAGTACTTCGCGCTCAAAGCAGAAAGCAAGCCCGTCTCAGCCAGCCCGGCGAGCCAGGGCTTCCTGCCGGAAGAGGGAGCGACGGGCTGGTCGGACACCTGGATGATCAGCTCCGAAGCCCAGCATCCCAACTGCATGTACATGTGGATGAACTGGATCATCGAACCGAAAGCGAACGCCGAAGTGTCTGAATTCTTCGGTGAGGCGCCGGCGCAGGAAAAGGCCTGCGAAGTGACCAAGAACCCGAACTTCTGCGCGGAATACCACGCGGAAGACCCGGCGTTCTGGAAACGCGTCTACTACTGGAAGACGCCGCTCGCAGACTGCGGAAACGGGTCCGAAGATTGCAAGGACTACAACGACTGGGTCCAGGCCTGGACCTCGATCAAAGGTTGATCCAGAAGCAGTGACGCATGGCAGCAACTGAGGGGGCCGAGCAGAGGAGGTCGGTGGGCCGCAGGCTCGCCGGCCTCTTCCACGGCCGTCCTCGCCTACAGGTGGGGACCCTGCTGGCCGGCCCGGTCGGCTGGCTGGTCATCGGCTACCTGGGCTCGCTCGCCCTCCTCCTGATCGCGGCCTTCTGGTCGGTCAACCCGGTCAGCGGTGAGCTCGAGAAGAGCCTCAGCTTCGAAAACTTCGAAATCCTCTGGAACGAACCGGTCTACCGGACGGTCGTCGGCCGCACGGTCCTGATCGCGGCGCTGGTGACGATCACCGATGCGATCCTGGCCTTCCCGATCGCCTTCTTCATGGCAAAGGTGGCCAGCCGCAGGGCCAGGGCGGGGCTGGTGGTCGCAATCCTGATCCCGCTCTGGGCCGGCTACCTGGTCAAGGTCCTGTCATGGCGGACGATGCTCTCGGCTGGCGGCTTCATCAACTGGGCCCTTGAGCCGCTCGGCCTATCCGGGCCGGGCTATGGCAACACCGCGGTGTGGCTGGTGATGAGCTACCTCTGGCTGCCCTACATGGTGCTGCCGATCTTCGCCGGGCTCGAGCGGATCCCCAACACCCTGATCAGTGCCTCCGAGGACCTCGGCGCGAAGCCGTTCACGACCTTCAGGCGGGTGATCCTGCCGCTCACCTTCCCGGCCGTCGTCGCCGGGTCGATCTTCACCTTTGCGCTGACCCTCGGCGACTACATCACGCCGCGGCTGGTCTCCAACAACCAGTTCATCGGCAACGTCGTCTTCAACAACATCTCCAACAACCTGCCGCTCGCCTCGGCGCTGGCGCTGGTCCCGATCGTGGTGATGATCGGCTACCTGCTGGTCGCGCGGAAACTGGGCGCGTTCGAGCACATATAGGCGGCCATGAGACTCTCTCGACGCTCCACCAACCTCCTCCGCCTCGCCGTCGCGATCGCGCTGGCGTTCATCTACATCCCGCTGATCATCCTCGCGATCTACGCCTTCAATGCCAGCAAAATCCTCGAATGGCCGCCGCCGGGTCTGACACTCGAATGGTTCCCGAAGGCATTCGAAAGCTCGGCTCCCGAGGCGTTCTGGACCTCGATCAAAGCGGGCCTGGCGGCGACGACGATTGCGCTGGTGCTCGGAACCCTGGCCTCGCTGGCGGTCGCCCGCTTCCGCTTCTTCGGACGCGAGACGATCTCCTTCCTGGTGATCCTCCCGATCGCGCTACCGGGAATCGTGACCGGGGTGGCGCTGAACAACACCTTCACCCAGGTATTCGGGATCGACCTCTCCCTGTTCACCGTGATCGTCGCCCACGCGACCTTCTGCATCGTCGTCGTCTACAACAACGTGATCGCCCGGCTGCGGCGGATGTCGGCCTCCTTCGAGGAGGCGTCGGCCGACCTCGGGGCCGACCCCTGGCAGACGTTCCGCCACGTCACCCTGCCCAACATGCGCTCGGCGCTCGGCGCCGGCGGCCTGCTCGCCTTCGGCCTCTCCTTCGACGAGATCATCGTCACCACGTTCACGATCGGAGCCGGCGAAGAAACGCTTCCGTACTGGATCTTCACGAACCTTTTCCGGGCCCAGGAACGACCGGTCGTCAACGCGGTCGCCGTAATTGTCGTTCTGATCTCGATCATCCCCGTCTACATCGCCCACCGCCTGACGTCCGAGGAAGGCGGGGCGGTCGCCGTCCGCGGCGGCGGCAAGATCGAGGGGGGCGGCGTCGAGACCGAGGCCACCGCCGTCCCGTAGTCATCCGCCGCCGCCTCCGCTTCGCGTCCGGGGGCGGCGGCAATCGCCGCATCAGCGCCGCTCGCAGAGAATCAGATCGTGATGCTCGCTAATCGGCACTCCTGCTCGAGGAGAGGGGCCGGGTGCCTCTACCCGAGCGCGGCGCTACCGGTGAAGCCGGATAGCGCGAAGTAGAGGTACCCGCCCCTCTCCCCGGTACGGCCCAACGAACTGCAGGGGAAAGGTGTCGGAAGTCCATGCCCGCGAGCGGCGTCATGTTCTTCGCCCCACCCATGAGTGGAGCTTGCTTCGCTGGCGAAGAACCCAGCGAGCGGCAGGGACGCCCGACACCTCCCGGCTACAGCGGGATGTTGCCGTGCTTGCGCTTCGGCTGCTCGACGCGCTTGGATTGCAGCATCCGCAGCGCACGGATCAGCTTCGGCCGGGTCTGGCGGGGCTCGATCACATCGTCGATGTAGCCGCGCTCGGCCGCCGAGTAGGGATTCGCAAAGTGCGCCTTGTAGTCGTGGATCAGCTTCTCGCGGCGCTTGTCGGGCGTCGGGGATGATGCGATGTCTTTGCGGTAGATGATGTTGACCGCGCCCTCCGGGCCCATCACCGCGACCTCGGCGGTCGGCCAGGCGACGTTGAAGTCGGCGAGCATGTGCTTCGAGTTCATGACGTCGTAGGCGCCCCCGTAGGCCTTGCGAGTGACGACGGTGAGCTTCGGCACCGTCGCCTCGGTGAAGGCGTAGAGGAGCTTCGCCCCGTGGCGGATGATCCCGTTCCACTCCTGATCGGTTCCCGGCAGAAATCCCGGCACGTCGGTGAAGGTCAGCAGCGGCACGTTGTAGGCGTCGCAGGTGCGGACGAAGCGGGCCGCCTTCTCGGAGGCCTCGATGTCGAGGACGCCGGCCAGGTGGGCGGGCTGGTTGCCGACGATGCCGACCGGAAACCCGTCGAGGCGGGAGAACCCGCAGACGATGTTCTTCGCGAAGTGCTCGTGGACCTCGAAGAACTCCTCGTCATCGACGATGCGGGCGATCACCTCGCGCATGTCGTAGGGCTTCGAGGGGTCGTTGGGGACGAGGGTGTCGAGCTCGACGTCTTCGCGCTCGGGGTCGTCACTCGGCTCGAACCGAGGCGGGGACTCGAGATTGTTCGAGGGCAGGAAGCTGAGCAGGTGGCGGACGTCCTCGAGGCAGCTCTCCTCGTCCTCGGCGGCGAAGTGCGCGACCCCCGACTTCGAGTTGTGGCTCATCGCCCCGCCCAGCTCCTCGAACTCGACCTCCTCACCGGTCACGGTCTTGATCACTTCGGGGCCGGTGATGAACATGTGCGAGGTCTCTTTGACCATGAAGATGAAGTCGGTCATCGCCGGCGAGTAGACGGCGCCGCCGGCGCAGGGACCCATGATCAGGCTGATCTGCGGGATCACGCCCGAGCATTTGACGTTGCGGACGAAGACGTCGCCGTAGGCGCCGAGCGAGACGACGCCCTCCTGGATCCGGGCGCCGCCGGAGTCGTTGATCCCGACCACCGGCGCTCCGACCTGGGCGGCGAGGTCCATGACCTTGCACATCTTCTCCGCCATCACCTCGCCGAGGCTGCCGCCGAAGACCGTGAAGTCCTGCGAGAAGACGAAGACGGTTCGGCCTTCGATCGTGCCGTGGCCGGTGACGACGGCGTCGCCCCAGGGCCGTTTCTTCTGCATCTCGAAGTCGTAGGTGCGGTGGCGGACGAAGGTGTCGAGCTCATCGAATGAGCCGGGGTCGAGCAGCTTCTCAACCCGCTCGCGGGCGGTCATCTTGCCCTTCGCGTGCTGTTTCTCCACCGCCTCCTCGGAGGCAGAGTGGATCGCCGCGTCGCGCAGCTCGCGGAGGTAGGCGAGCTTCTCGACGTGGCTGTTCGGGTCCTTCTGGCGCATGCTGGGCGCCGGAGTCTATTTCGGGCGCGGCTAGGGGGCTACTTTGATGCAGGTCGCCTGCGCCGTCAGCGACCACGGTTCGTTGCTGTCGGGGTTGTCGACAGCGTTGACGAAGAAGAATTCTCCGAGCTTCGCGAGGCTGTCGGCGATGATTCCCGCGCCCGCAGGTTGGATCGAGAAGCCTCCGACGGGAGCCTCGCCGGCCCCGCAGGGAATCGTGATCGACTTGTCCAGCTGATCCGGCGGTTCGCCGCTGGGCGGCTCTTCGACCACGATTTCTTCGAAGCTGACGCTCGATGGGCCGGTTGCCCCCGTGTTCCCTGTCGCCCCGTTGTTCCCTGTCGCCCCGGTATCCCCGGTCGGGCCCGCGGGTCCCGAAGCGCCGGTCGCTCCGGTCGGTCCCGCGCCACCTGAAGCGCCGGTCGCTCCGCTGGCGCCGGTCGCTCCGCTGGCGCCGGTCGCTCCCGCAGGTCCCGCCGGTCCGGTCGCGCCGGAGCTTCCGCCGGGCCCGGTCGCGCCAGCGCTTCCGGGAGGACCACCAGGACCTGGATTGCCGATCGGCCCCTGGATACCCGCCGGGCCCGGGACGCCGGCCCCATTCACCTCATGTACCGCGAACTTCCGCTTCGGGCATTTGGAGCTCGCCGGCGCGATCTTCACCTTCCCTCTCTCGTCCCCCTTCTTCCCCACGCAGAGGAAGAAGCCGCCTGAATCCGCGCCGGCTCCTGCGGTGGCAACGAGTGAGCTGGTCATCGCGATCGTCAGGGCGAGGCACAGGCGCTTGGTCATCCTTGGTCTCCCTGGGCGCAAGTGGGCGGCCTACCGAGTATTTGGCAAACCTAACAACGATCCCTCCTCGGGCCCAACCAATCCGGACGGTTGATTGCGAAAGGCCCGCCGAAGCGGGCCTTTCCAACCTCCCAATCTGCGTCTGCTGCCGCCTAGAGTTCGGCGCAGACCGCGTGAACCTCGATTTCCCAGGCGACCGAGCCGGGGCCGCCGATCGGCCGTGCCTGGGCAAACCAGCCGGTCGCCTTGCCGCCGCTGTCGAAGCTGGGCGCGCTCTGGGTAATCGCGGCTGTGACCGCTTCTTCGGCGGAGCCGGTCAGGATCTTCGCCCCGCCCCCGATCGCCTGCTTGCCGGTCGGGCAGACCGCGGTCGTGCCCTTCGGTTCGGCGCTGAGGTCTTTGACCGATTTGGCCGTCACATACGACACGTTCTTGACCAGCTGGCTGAGGATCGAGGCCGAGAGCTTCGCCCCGGTCACAGATTCGTTGCCGAGCTTGCCAGTCGTCACCGCCTCAGCGTTGATCTTGCTGCTGGTGACGGCGTTGTTGGCGAGCTTGGAGTCGGTCACGGCGCCGTTCTGGATCTTCGGGTTGGTGACGACGCCGCCGCCGAGCTCGACCGCGCGGACCGAACCATCGGCGATCTGCGTGCCGCCGACGGCCGAGGCACCGATCTTGGCGGAGATCACGGCGCCGTTGCCGATCTTGCCGGAGGTGACGGCGAGGTTCTTCAGTTTCGGTGTCGTCACCGCGCCCTTGGCGATGCTCTTGGCCTTGACCGAGTTCTTGGCCGCCGTCGCCGCGTAGGTGACCCCACTGAGCGCCACGAACAGCGCCATCGCGGAGAGCACGTTGGCGACGTTGAGGTGCCTCTTCAGGTTCTTCACGTCGAAAATCTCCTTCCAGGGCGCTGGGGCCCCGATTTCGTCTTGTCTCCCGACAACACTCAGGCGCTGTCGAAGGGTTGCTTCTGCGGTTCGGCCAGCCCGTCGAGGATCCGCTCGAGGTCGGCGAGCGCAAGCCCCGAGGACTCGTCGGCGCGTACCTCCACCCGCGTCCCGAAGCCCTTCTCGGCCATCGTCACCTCGACACCCTCGACGGCGTCGACGAGCTCGGCGAGCTCCGGTTCGGACTTGACCAGCGTCCTCGAGACTTCAAGCATGGGACCCGGTTCAACCATGGCACCGGTGTTCCTTCTCCGGACAGGCCGTGGGCAGGACCGTTCAGTCGCCTAAATTTACGTTGAGCCCCATTGACCGGTGGCGCACCGGTTGGGTAATTTCTCCAGAGTGGCTGAGCGGGTCAAACGCCGGGTGGCAGCAGCACGCCTGGCGGTCGCCTTCGTCGCTGCCGGGACGATCGCGGGGGCAACCGCATGGGCACAGGCGGGGCCTGCGCCCACGGCGCGGTCGAGCGCCTCCGACATCTTCAAGAAAGCCAAGTTCGACAGCTCGAACATCAAGAACGGCTCGCTCCTGTTCCAGGACTTCAAGAGCGGCCAGGTCGTGTCGAGTAAGGCGTTCTACTACTTCAGGCACACCGACGGCGCGCACGAATTGGAAGTCAACGGCGACCTCCAGTCGATCAAGGACGATCTCCAGTCGATCAAGGGCGAGCTCCCCGGCTACGTCAAGATGACCGACGCCGATAACCGTTACTGGAAATCGACAGTGCCGCTGGTCAAGGGCGACGGCTCGGTCTTCACCGCGACCGCGGAGCCGTCCGCGCAGAACCCGGTCTCACTGCTGAGCGTCCCGAACCTCGTCAACGTCGACGCGCTCCCCGGCGGTGCCGCGGTGAAAATCACCAACTCGAGCTCGAGCGACATCACCCACTCCGCCTGCGACGCACCGGCGGGTGGCACGGTCGGAGCCGGAACCCTGAAGCCCGGCGAGAGCCTCTCCTGCGCGACGGGCGAGCACACCGAGGCGTTCCAGCTGATCGGCGCCGGCTCGCAGGTGGCGACGCTTAACTTCACCAAGATCGACACCCAGGTCACGGTTCAGATCCTGGTCGGGATGTAGCCACCGCCTGCCGGGGTGCTCGAGCTGACCCTGCGTGTGGGCGCCGAGGACGTCGAGGACGTCCTCGACTCGATCCTTCCGGCGCTACCGGGAGGCCTTCACCTTCGCGGTGACGGCGACGTCGTCGCGCTGGCGCTACTCGCTTCGCCCGAGGCGCCGGGTGAGGAGGAGCTGCGCGGGCTGGCCGGGTCCCGGCTGATCGACCTGACCGTTGCCGAGACGGCCGATGACTGGCGCGAACGGCGACTCGCGCGCTACCGGCCCCTGGTCATCGCCGATCGCTTCCTGCTGCGTCCGGATTGGGCGCCACCCGGCGAGGACCCGCGCCTGACCGAGATCGTGATCGAGCAGGGCCCTGCGTTCGGAAGCGGGATGCACCCGACGACCCAGGCCTGCCTCGCGGTGCTGGCCGAGACCGAGGCCGGTGGATCCCTCGCCGACTACGGCTGCGGCTCGGGCGTCCTCTCGATCGCCGCGGCCACGCTCGGGTTCTCGCCGGTGATCGCGGTCGACATCGACGAGAGCAGCGTGCGGGCGACCCGCGTCAACGCTCAGCGCAACGGCGTCGAGGTCGAGGCCCGCAGGGTCGACCTCGCCTCCGAGCAGCCCCCGGCGGCGGAGACGATCGTCGCCAACGTCCCGCCCGACGTTCACCTCGCGCTCTCGCGGCACCTCGAGTGGCGCCCGCGGACGGTGATCGCCTCCGGCTTCGGCCCGGAGCTGATCGATGCGATTGCCTCTGCCTGGGGTGCCCAGGGACTGCAGGTCGCCGACGATGTCCGCGCCGCCGAGTGGGCTCTGCTGGTGATGCGGTGAGCCGAGCGTGAGATGAGCTTGCCGCGAGGACAACGCCGGACGGAGGTTCCCGCGCCGGATGGGGGTGGCGCTCCCGTGACGGTGATCTCGGCTGGCCGCGAGGTCGAGCTCGGGGCCAGGTCGATGCTCCTCCTGGCCGAGGGGATCTTTCGGCTCGACGTGATCCCCCACGAGGACACGATCCAAACCCTCATCCGTAGCCTCTTCCCGGCCACGCGGGCGGAGCTGCGCTCCCGCGATATCGGCGGCGAGACGCGAGTCCTGGGCGCGGTCGCGCCGCGCTCGACCGGCCGCTTCGGCGGGGAGATCGTGCTCGTCGGCGAGGGCGGCGCCGAGCGCCCCGCGGCGCGGTTCCTGGTCGGGTCGGTGTGCCACCTCGATCGCGGCCTGACCAGCTTCACCGCCCAGGCGACACTCCTCTGATCGTTAGAAGAAGGCGCCGCCGCGATATTCGCCGAACACGTCCCGCATCGCGCCGCAGACCTCGCCGATCGAGGCGCCGGCGCCCAGTGCGACGCGGATCGGGTGCAGGAGGTTGCCGTCGCCGCGGGCGACGTCGCGCAGCCCATCGAGCCTCTCGTCGACCCTGGTCTGATCGCGCGAGGCCTTGAAGGCCTCCAGCCGGGCGAGCTGGCGCTCCTCGGCCTCGGGGTCGACGCGGAGGATGTCGACGTCGTCGACCTGGTCGGTGACGTACTTGTTGACGCCGACGATGATGTCCTGGCCGCTCTTGTAGCGCTCGTGGTAGGAGAGCGCCGACTCCTCGATCTCGCGCTGCATGAACTCGAGCGCGTCGACCGAGCCGCCGAGCTCGGCGACCTTCTCCATCAGCTCCTTGGAGCGCAGTTCGATCTCATCGGTCAGCGACTCGACGAAGTAGGAGCCGGCGAAGGGGTCGACGGTGTCGGCGGCGCCGGACTCGTGGGCGAGGACCTGTTGGGTACGCAGCGCGATCCGCGCCGAGCGCTCGGTCGGCAGCGCCAGGGCCTCGTCGAACCCGTTGGTGTGGAGGCTCTGGGTGCCGCCGCAGACCGCGGCGAAGCCCTGCAGGGCGACGCGGATGATGTTCACCTCGGGCTGCTGGGCCTGAAGGGTGACGCCCCCGGTCTGGGTGTGGAACCGGATCTTCATCGAGTTGGGGTCCTTTGCCCCGAACCGCTCGGCGACGATCTCCGCCCACATCCGCCGCACCGCGCGGAACTTCGCGATCTCCTGGAAGACGTTGTTGTGGCCGTTGAAGAAGAAGGCGAGGCGAGGAGCGAACTCGTCGATCTTCAGGCCTCGGTCGAGCGCCGCCTCGACGTACGCGATCGCGTTCGAGAGCGTGAAGGCGACCTCCTGGACCGCCGAGCATCCCTTCTCGCGGATGTGGTACCCGGAGATCGAGATCGTGTTCCATTTCGGGACGTTCTCGTGGCAGTACTCGAAGATGTCGGTCGTCAGCCTCATCGTCGGCTCGGGCGGGTAGATGTAGTTGCCGCGGGCCATGTACTCCTTCAGCACGTCGTTCTGGACCGTGCCGCGGAGCTTCTCGGACGCGACGCCCTGTTCCTCGCCGACGATCTCGTAGAGGAGCAGCAGGATCGCCGCCGGGGCGTTGATCGTCATCGAGGTCGAGACCTGGTCGAGCGGGATCTGCTCGAAGCAGATCCGCATGTCCTCGATCGTGTCGATCGGGACCCCGGTCCGCCCCACCTCGCCGCGGCAGAGCGGGTCGTCGGAGTCGCGGCCGAGCTGGGTCGGCAGGTCGAAGGCCATCGAGAGCCCGGTCGAGCCGTGCTCGATCAGGTAGCGGTAGCGCTCGTTGGTGTCTTCAGGGCTCGCGAAGCCGGCGTACTGGCGCATCGTCCAGAGCCGGTCGCGGTACATGCCCTCGTGGATGCCGCGGGTGAACGGGGGCTCACCCGGTGCCCCGAGGCGCTCTTTTAAGCCGGGCGCGACGTCGTCCTCGGTGTAGAGGCGCTCGATCTCGATCCCGGAGTCGGTGAAGACGCGCTCGTCCTCGGGCCCGACGATCGGTGCGATCGTGCGGTGGGTCTCCTCAGCAGCGGCGCTGTCGCTCTTGCCGGCCATAGGGGGGAGGATATTGCGCTAGAGGTCCCTGATCTCGCCCCCGACCTCATCACAGAGCTCTTTGAGCAGATCGCCGCCCAACGAGCGCCCCCCGAACAGGCCGGAATCGACGACGCAGACACGGCCGTAGCCACGCATCGTCGCCATCGCGTGCTCGAGGGTCGATCGGTAGGGGCTGAAGCGCATGTAGATCGTCGCCGGACCGGCGTCGCAGCCGATTCCGAGAAGCCGCTCGGCATGCGTCGCGGCCCAGATCGAGTAACCGGCGGTGTGGTGGGCGACCGCCGCCGTCGAATCGGCCGGCCCGTCCTCGCAGTGCAGGGCCTCCTCGAGCCTTTCGGGAACGCTCTTCTCGGGATCGGTCACGTGGACGACCAGCAGCGTTCCGGCGATCCCAAGGAGCAGCCCCACGCCGAGGCCCTTCAGGATCGAGGACATCGAGGGCGCTACTCGGTGGCGCCGACGAGTCGCTCGAGGCCGGACTTCTCGATTGTCCGTCGCAGCCCGTCCTCGAGGGCGATCTCAGGTTCCCAGCCGAGCAGGTCGCGGGCCCGGGTGATGTCCGGGCGCCGCTGCTGCGGGTCATCGGTGGGAAGCGTCTCGAAGACGATCTCGGAGCGGGAGTCGGTGACGCTGATCACCGTCTTCGCCAGCTCCAGCAGGGTGAACTCGTCCGGGTTGCCGATGTTGACCGGCTGGTGGGCGTCGGACTCGGCCAGCGCGACGATGCCACGGATCAGGTCGTCGACGTAACAGAAGCTGCGGGTCTGCTCGCCCTCGCCGAACACGGTCAGCGGCTGGTCCTGGAGCGCCTGGCGGAGGAAGGTCGGCACCGCGCGACCGTCCCGCGCCCGCATCCGCGGGCCGTAGGTGTTGAAGATGCGCACGATCGCGGTGTCGACGCCCTGCTGGCGGTGGTAGGCCATGGTCAGCGCCTCGGCGTAGCGCTTGGCCTCGTCGTAGACGCCGCGCGGGCCGATCGGGTTGACGTGGCCCCAGTAGTCCTCGGTCTGGGGATGGACCTGGGGGTCGCCGTAGACCTCGCTGGTCGAGGCGATCAGGAAGCGGGCACGCTTCCACTTCGCCACCCCGAGCATGTGATGGGTCCCGTGGGACCCGACTTTGAGCGTGTGCAGGGGAAGGCGCAGGTAGTCGATCGGGCTCGCCGGCGAGGCGAGGTGATAGACGAAGTCGACGTCCTCCGGGATGTCGACGTGCTCGGTGATGTCGATGTGGCGGAAATCGAACTCGGGGTCGCGGATGTGGTGGATGTTCTGCAGCGACCCCGTCTCGAGGTTGTCGATGCAGATCACGCGATGCCCCTGCCCAAGCAGGTATTCGCAGAGGTGGGAGCCGAGGAAGCCGGCTCCGCCGGTGACGACGCAGGTGCTCATCGATAGCGATGCTACAGGGCGACGGGCGGTCCGGCCCCTCCAATCATTTGCTGCAATTTCCGGCTTTTTCTTGCCGAAATCGTTCCGTTTGGGGGAGAAGACCGGCCTTTCCCGCGTTTGCACCTGGTCGTTGAAGATCAAGCCGTCCCGGTGCACCGGGGGGTGCAGCGAGAGGTGTGTGTCTCAGATGGAGCAGAACTCGATTGGGATCCGGACGCCGGACGCGCCGGGCGTTGACGCGGCGGCGCGCAAGCGCGCCGCGGTCGAGCTGATCGCGCAGCACGGCGCCTCCCTGCGCCGAACCGCCCGCCGCTACTCGCTGAACGCGGAGGACGCCGAGGACGCATACCAGAGATCACTCGAGATCCTGCTGACCAAAGCGCCGAACGACCGGATGAACGAGTTGGTCAGATGGACCCACACGGTGATCAAGCACGAGGCGCTCGCGGTCCGGCGAAAGCGGGAGCGGATGCTGGGAGGAGTGCCGCGGTCCGCCGAGGACCCCGAGCGCGAGGACTGGGTCGCGCTGATACCGGCGACCGGTGACGGGCCCGACCTGCGGGTCGAGCGCGGCGAGCGGATCGCCCGCAGTCGCGAGGCGCTGCAGACATTGAAGCCGGCCGAGCTGCGGGCACTGACACTGCTCGCGGAGGGCTACTCCTATGCCGAGATCGGCGAGATCACGGGCTTCAGCCAGACAAAAGTCAACCGCTGCCTCGCCGAGGGCCGGGAGCGGTTTCGCAGTCTCTTCGCCCGCAGCGAGGACGGAAGCCGCTGCGCGGAGATCCGGCCACTCCTGTCCGCGTTCTGCGACGGCGAGGCGGGCCCGGCGGACGCCGCCGCGGTTCGCGAGCACCTCCGGGCGTGCGCGGGGTGCCGGGCGACGATGCGAGCCTACCGGGCGACCGCCGGAGCCGCGGCTGCGCTGGCTCCGGTCCTTCCCGCCCGCACGATGTTCGACCGCCTGCACGACATCTCCGCGGCGGTCCAGTCGCGGCTTCCGTTCGGCGGTGGGGGCGGAGGCGACTCCGCGATCACCCAGGTCGCCGCGGCTGGTGGGACGCGCGGCGCCGGAATGGCGGCGCTGGCGAAACTGTTGACGATCTGTGCCGGTGCCGCCGGGGGCGCCGCGGCCTGCGTCGCCGTCGGAGTCACCCCCGCGCCGCTGATCCCGGCGCACGAGACGAAGGCGCCCGCGGTCGAGCACATCTCGAGAACCGCGTTCGAGGACACCTCTCCCGAAGCCGTCGAGACGGAGCCGGTCCCCACCGAGACCGAACCGACGCCACAGCCCAAGCCCGCGCAGGAACAGACCGAGCTGGCGCCGGACCCTGAACCCACGCCTCCACCTCCTCCCGCTCCCGAAACCTCGGCGGGCGCCGTCGAATACGCGCCCCCGCCGCCCCCGCCGCCGGCGTCGAGCGGGGCTGAATCGTCCTCGCCCAGCAGTGGCAGCGCGGCCGGGGAGTTCGGGCCATGAGGCCGCGGGCTCTGCTGTTCGCGGTCCTGACAACGCTGGCGCTGGTCGGTCCCGGCGCCGTCGGCGACGCCTGGGCCAGGCTCCCGGCTCCGATCGACCTCAGGGTCACCGGCGGTGAGGAAGCCTGGCACCCGGAAAATCGCTTCTTCCTCCAGTGGAAGAACCCCGATACCGGATTCAGCCTGCCGATCACCGATGTCGGCTACCTGATTCGCGATCCCTCCGGGGCGGTCGTAAAGGAAGCCTGGCTGGGCTGGGCGGCCCATCAGATCGACTACCTCACGATCCCGGGCCCGCCCGGCTCATACACGGCGGTCGTCTGGTTCGAGGACAGAGTCGGCGCCGGCTACCCGGCGGCTGTCTCGCTCCGCTATGACGACACGAGTCCGGCGACTGCGAGGGCCGTGCAGCCGGATCGCTGGCTCGGCCGCTCCGACTTCCCCCACCTGATCGAGATCGAGCATCCGAAGGGCTCACCTCCGCCCTCCGGCATCCGCGGCTACGCCGTCTCGATCGACCGCTCGCCCGACGACCGGCCCTGCGCCGGCCCGAGTCGATGCACCGAGACCGAGACCGACCTGCGGGGAGGGATCGAAGGCGACTCGCTGCCGGTCGCCGAACTTCCTGAGGGGGAGAATCACGTCCACGTCGTCGCGGTGTCGGGGTCGGGGATCAGGTCGACGGCCGTCGGCGACACCGTCCTCCGTGTCGACAGGACCGACCCGACCACCCATCTCGGCGGCGTGCCGAGCGGGTGGACGAACCGCGCGATCCCTGTCACCGTCACGGCCACGGACTCCGCGTCGGGGATGGAGGGCGACGGTGCCTTCACCGCGATTCAGATCGACGGGGCACCGCCGACCGTCGCGGACGGCGACTCGGTCAGCTCGACCGTGATCGGTGACGGCGTGCATCGCATCGCCCACTACGCGCGCGACGGCGCCGGGAACGTCAACGACGGCGCCACCCGGAACGGGGTCCGCAACCTGCCGCCGAGCATCTCCACCGTGCGGATCGACAGGGACCCTCCCGGGGTCGCGTTCCTCGACTCTCAGGACCCCGCCGATCCGGAGCTGATCAGGGCCCGCGTGACCGACCTCCTGTCGGGCCCCAGCGCCGAGCGCGGCTCGATCGCGATCCGGGCCCTGGGATCCGGCGACAGGTTCCAGCCGATCCCCACCCAGGTGCTCGCAGGCTCTTTCAGAGCCCGCTGGGACTCGGAGGCCTACCCACCGGGCCGCTACGAGTTCCGCGCGACCGGCTACGACGACGCCGGCAATCTGACGATCACCGAGCGGCGGGTCGACCGCTCGGTGATGGCCCTCTCCAATCCGTTGAAGACGCCGACCGCGCTCAGCATCGGATTCGGGGGAGAGAGACTGGTTTGGCAGAAATGCACCCGCAGCGACGGCGGCCGACGCTGCAGGCGGGAAGCCGTAACGGCGCTCGAGCGCCGTCCGCAGAGCCGCGTCGTCCCCTACGGGCGCGGAACTCTGATCAGCGGCCGGCTCACCACCGGGGCCGGCGCGCCGATCGCGGGCGCGCCGGTGAGGATTTCCGAGCAGCTCGGGCGCGGGGCGGGCGCCGCCGAGCGGATCGCCATCGTCGGCACCGACTCCGCGGGCTGGTTCTCGATCCGCGTCGAGGAGGGGCCGAGTCGCGGGATTTCCGCCACCTTTGCCGGCTCCCGCACGCTCACCCGGTCGGCCGCGACGTCGCTGCGACTGGGGGTGCGCAGCAAGGTCAGCCTCCGGGCCTCATCGCCGACCGCGAGGGTCGGCGGCCGGCCCGTGGTCTTCAGCGGCCGGCTGATCGCCGAGCAGGGGGAGATTCCGGCCGAGGGCAGGCCGCTCTCGTTGCAGTTCCGGGTGCCGGGGGTTCCCTGGACCGAGTTCCGGACCGTGAGGACCGACGCGCACGGGCGATTTCGCTACGCCTACCGGTTCAGCGACGACGACAGCCGCGGGGTCCGCTTCCAGTTCCGCGCCCGCGCCGCAACGCAAAGCGACTGGCCTTACGAGCCGGGAAGCTCGGGGCCAGTCGCTGTGCTCGGGATCTGAGCAGGGGTACTAGCGCAGCGAGGAGAGCTGCTCGCCGACCTGGTCGACCAGGTCCTGGGCGCGGGTGGTCTGCGTGTCGATCGTTTTGCGGACGCGTTTCTCGACGTCGGTCCGGTTGCGCTTCAGGGTCGTCTCGACGGTGCGGCGGCGCTTGCGGGCCTCGCGCTCGACCCGGTTGCGGGTCTTGCGGGCTTCGGTCGTCGCTTTACGGCGGGCGGAGTGGCCGCGACGCTCGGTGCGCTTGACGGTCCGGCGCAGGCTCGTCCGGTAGGACTTGAGCTGGCGCTCGGCGTCGGTGCGATCGGTGAAGGGTTCGACCAGCTCGGCAACGCGGTCTGAGACCTCGAGGACGACGCCGACGGGAAGGTCGACGGCGGCTCCGGCGGCGCTCTTCGCGCGGTCGGCGGGGGAGGTAGCGGCCTTGACGGTGCCGTTGCTCTGGGCTTTGGTCTGGCTGGTCTTGGCCTTGCTGGTCTTGCTCTGGGTAGGCATGAGGTTGGGACCTTTCGGGGAGTTGGGAGTGGCTGGGCTGGGAGAGGTTCGCGAGTGTAGCGAACATACGTTCTTAGCGAACATACGTTTGTAAACGAGTTCGCGCGAAGGGTTACAGCGGAGCTTCGACCCACTCGTCGGTCGGGCCCGCGACCGCGGTCACGGCCTCGACGATCGCTGCCGGCGCCTTCTGCGGCGAACCGGCGTCGAAGGGGGGCTGCGGGTCGTACTCGATGCCGAGCTGCACCGATTCCGCGACCTCGGGCCCGAGCTCGCGGGAGACGAGGTGCAGCGCCATGTCGATCCCGGCGGAGACGCCGGCAGCCGTGATCACCTTGCCGTCCTCGACGTAGCGGCCACCGACCGGGTCGGCACCGAGTTGGCGCAGCGGCTCGAGGAAGAGCCAGTGGCCCGTCGCCCGCTTGCCCTCGAGCAGCCCGGCGGCGCCGAGCACGAGCGAGCCTGTGCAGACCGAGGTCGTCCACTTTGTCCGCTCATCGACCGCGCGGAGCCACGAGAGCACCTCCTCGTCCTTCATCAGCGGCCGGCTCCCGGCTCCACCGGGGACGAGGACGATGTCCGGGTCGGTCACCTCATCGAGGGCGTGATCGGCGTTGATCCCGAGCGTGCCCGGTTCGTCTCTCACCTCCCCCCTCTCCTTGCCGACGAACTGCACCTCCCAGCCGGGCACCGAGCGAAACACGTCGTAGGGCCCGATCGCGTCGAGGACCGTCATCTCGTCGTAGACGAGGATCGCCGTCTGCATCGACCCATGCTCGCAGGCTCAGGCGAACGTCTCAAGGCCGCCGCGGACGATTGCCATCGCCCGCTCGCCGGTGGCGGCGCCGACCGGATACCGGGCATCGATCCCGAGGTCGGCGTCATCGGCCCCGGCCGCCCCGAAGGTGACCCGGCCGCCCGCCTCGCGGGCGATCAGCTGCGCGGCGGCGATGTCGACCGAGCGGCAGGGCCGGAGGCTCATCATCGCGTCGAAGCGGCCAGCGGCGACGTAGCAGGCGGAGATCGCGATCGAGCCGACGACCCGCAGCCGGTAGACATGCCCGTCGAGCGCCTCGAGCGCGGGTAGCGCCCAGCGCGGCTCGGCCGACTCGACTCCCAGGACCTCGAGCTTCTCGCGGTCCTCTCCGACCGCGATCGCCTCCCCACCGAGGGTCGCGCCGCCGCTGCGCTCGGCGACGAACTCCTCGCCGGCGCCGAAGTCATGGACGAAGCCGAACTCGACGTCCGCCATCGAGGGCCCGGAGGCGACGGCGATGCTGAGGCTGTGCGACGGAAGCGTGCGGCGGGCGTTGAGCGAGCCGTCGATCGGGTCGATCACGACCCGCGCCGCGCCGCCCTCACCGAAGCTCACCTCGCCGCGCTCCTCGGAGACGGCGACGAATGAGGCGCCATCGTCGGCCAGCGCGTCGAGCTCGGCGAAGACCACGTCCTCGCAGCGACGGTCGATCGCGAGCGCGCGATCCCCGCCCTCGCCGACGCCCTCGTAGACGGTCCGCTCCTCGATTCCGGGCGTCGCGTCAAAGATCTGTCGCTGCTCGGCGACGATCCGACGGCAGATTCCCCGCCAATCTGCGGACAGGACGTCCACTACGACCCTTCGCGCTTCCTCGCGGCGCGATGAACCAAATTGCGACGCTTGCTCGCTCCGCGTCCATCGCGCCAATGCTATGTCGCTAGCGTTGGGCGAAGCACGACCCGCCCGCGGCGGACGCGGCAGCGAGCCGAAGCGACCGACCGTCGAAATCTGATTCTTCGGGAGGGAAGCTGCGGCGAAGCAGATATGGAGAGCGAGCAAGAAAAGACCCAGGTCGACGCGATCGAGCATGCCGAGGGGCCGCTGCTGGTTCTCGGCGAGCCCGGGACCGGCAAGAGCGAGGCGCTGGCCCGGCGGCTCGCGCGACTCGCCGCCGACGGCATCGCGGCGCCCGACCGGGTGCTGCTGGTCACCTCGACCCGCGCCGGCGCCGAGCGACTGCGGGCCCGGGTCGAATCGCTCCTCGACGACCCCCACGGCGAGCTCTGGGTGGGAACCTGGGACTCGATCGGGGAACGGGTCCTGCGCGAGCACTCCGATGCCGCCGGCCTCGACCCGTTCTTCGAGGTGCTCGGTCCCGCCGAGCGGCTGGCGATGCTCCTCGACCGCCTCGACGAGCTGCCGCTGCGCAGCCACGAGATCCGCGGCAACCCGGCGGGCCTGCTGGCGCGGCTGTTGGAACGGATCGACGTCCTCAAGGCGGGCGCCGACGCTCCCGACCCCGAGCTCGCCGACCTCGCCGCGGCCCACGACCGCATCCTCGCCGCGACCGGCAACCTCGACCGCGGCGACGTCTTCCTCACCCTGAGCCGGCTCCATGAGGAGCGCGAGGACGTCCGCGCCGCCCTGGCCGATCAATTCGCCGAGGTGATGGTCGACGAGCTCGAGGACACGACCTCGGCCCAGCGGGCCCTGCTGGCGTCGCTGGCCAGGGAGAACCCATGCCACATCTACGCGCTCGAGCCGTCCGCCGCCACCGACCTCGGCAGCTGGTACCGCGGGGTCCACCCCGACGGCGATGTGATCGCGCTCGAGCACCTGTTCCGCGACCCCGAGCTCCGGTTCTGGCGCTGCGCGAACGAGCGGGCCCAAGCCCAGGCCGTCGCACGCGAGGTCGAGGCACTGCTCGCCCGTGGCACCCGGCCCGACGACGTCTGCGTCCTGATCGATGACCCCGTGATGAGGGGCGGCCCGGTCGCGGCGGCGATGGAGGAGCGGGGGATTCCGTTCCACCTCTCGGGGCCGGCGGCGCTGTTCCAGCGGCCCGAGGTCCGCGACGCGATCGCCTGGCTGCGGGTGCTCGCCGACCCGGCCGACTCGGCGGCGGCGGCGCGGGCGCTGACCCGGCCGCCGATCGAGCTGCCGCCCGCCGACCTCGCCCGGCTGACGACGATCGCGCGCCGCCGCAAGCTCGACATGGTCTCCGCCTGCGAGGCGGCGCTCGAGAGCCCGCGGATCCCGCCCGAGGCGCGCGAGCGGATCCAGGACTTCCTCAAGCTCTACGGCGAAGCCTCGGCGGCGATGGAGGAGCGCCGCGCCGACGTCTTCGTCCGTCGCCTGATCGAGCGGGTCGGGATCCGGCGCCAGCGCCTGTTCGCCGCCCAGCCCGAGGTCGCCGAGCGGCTGCTCGGGCTCTCGCGGCTCGCCGAGCTCGCCGCCGCCTGGGTCCGCCGCGAGCCGCACGGGTCGACTCGCGACTTCGTCCGCCACCTCAGCGCGGTCGCTGAAACCGGGGTCGAGCCGGCCGGCGTCACCGAGCCGCCGGCGCCGGACACCGTCCAGGGCCTCGCCCGCGACGCCGCCAAGGGGATGGGGTTCGATCACGTCTTTGTGCTCGGGCTCGAGCAGGACGACGCGGCGGACCGGATCGGCCGGCCGGCACGCTCGGGCCTCGTCCTCTCGCGGATCGAGCGCGACGACGGCGGCGAGGTCCGGCCCTCGCCGTTCTACACCGGGGCGCTGGCCGCGGCCGGGGCGAAGGAGGAGCGCCAGGCCGAGGAGCTGTTCGGCCCGGCCGAGGGCCTCCACGCGACCTACCGCAGCCTCCGCGAGGAGGTCCTCGAGGAGTCCTGGAAAGCGGGCCGCCAGCTCTCCGAGCCGCGGCTCGACACCGCCGTCGACGTCAACCGCGCCGTCGCCCGCTTCCTCGAGCTCCTGAAGCTGGCGGCGCTCGCCCAGCGCCCCGGCGACGCCCAGCCAACCGTGGAGGCCGTCGACGCGGTCAACGGGCTCCTGCGCCAGGTCGCCACCCCCGAGCAGCAGGCCGAGCTCGACGCCTCCTCGCTCGACTCATACCTGCTCGACTCCGAGCGCCGCCGCGAGGGCCGCCGCAAGCTGATCGGCGCCCGCCACGAGCCTTCGCTCGAGGCCTTCCTGCCGCGCCGCGGCGACGGTGGCCTCAGCCTCTCGGCCTCCGACCTCGGCCTCTACCTGACCTGCCCGCTGAAGTACAAGTTCGCGCGGGTCTTCGGGATTCCCCAGGAGCCGACGATCAACCAGCGCTTCGGGATCCTCATCCACAACGTCCTCGAGCGCTTCCACAAGGACCGGAGCGAGGGCGGCGAGGGCGACCTCGAGCGGCTGATGGCCCTGTTCGAGGCAGGCTGGCGGCGGAGCGGGTTCGGCACCAGCGACGACGAGCTCCAGTTCCGCGACCGCGCCCGCGAGGCGCTCCGCCTCTACTACGAGCGCGAGGGCGGGGCCGAGGGCGAACCGGTCTGGCTCGAGCGGAAGTTCGACATCAAGATCGGCGAGCACCACGTGCGCGGCCGCGTCGATCGCGTCGATCGCCTCCCCGACGGCGAGCACGAGCTGATCGACTACAAGACCGGCGAGCGCAAGAGCGAGTCCGACCTCGAGAGCGACCTCCAGCTCGCCCTCTACCGGCTCGCCGCCCGCGAGGCCTGGGACATCGAGGCCGCCCACGGCAGCTACTACTACGTCCTCGACGCCGAGAAGGTCGCGGCGCCGACCAAGCCCGACGACGCCGAGCGGGTCGAGCGGACCGTGCTCGAGGTCGGCGAGGGGATCCTCGGCCAGGACTTCGAGCCCCGGCCCTCGCCCGCGGTCTGCAGCTGGTGCGACTACCGGCTGATCTGCCCGGCGGCCGAGAGCTGAGCCGGCGGGCTCAGTTGCCCTGCTGGCGCAGGAAGCGCTGGAACTCGCGGGCGATCGAGTCAGCCGAGGGAAGGTCCTCGCCGTCGCTGAGCTGCTCGACCTGCTCGGCCTCGATCCGCTCGACGAGCTCGGCGATCTCGGGATTGGCGGCGACGGCGCGCCCGATCTGCTCCTCGTAGCTGGCCGCTTCGTCCTCGAGCTCGCGCGCCTCGACCGCGATCCCGGTCAGGCCCTCGAGCCGGCGCAGCAGCGCCAGCCCGGCCTTCGGGTTGGGGACGGCGGCGACGTAGTGCGGGACCGCGGCCCAGAGCGAGGCCGAGGGGATTCCGACCTGGTTGCAGCAGTCGTGCAGGACCCCGACTATCCCGGTCGGCCCTTCATAGCTCGAGCGCTGCAGCTCGAGTTCCTCGACCAGCTCCGGGTCGGAGGCGAGCCCGGTGATCGGGACCGGAAGCGTGTGGGAGACCTCGGCGATCAGTGCCCCCATCGTCACCACCATCTCGACCCCGAGCGCGTCGGCCGCGGTCGCGATCGTTTCCGAGAAGGTTCGCCAGCGCAGGTTCGGCTCGGTCCCGTCGAGCAGCACCAGGTCGCGCTCGGCGGCGGGGACCGGGGCCGAGATCAGGTTGTTCTGCGGCCACTCGATGTGGCGGGCCTGGCCCTCGCTGAGGGTGATCGTCGGCCGGGTCTCCTGGAAATCGAAGTACTCCTCGGGATCGACCCGGGCGATCAGCTCGGCCTCGAACCCCGATGCGAGCGCGGCGAGCGCGGTCGAGGCGGAGCCGGCGGCGTCATTCCAGCCCCTGAAGCTGCAGACGAGGATCGGGGAGCGAAGCGAGGGGACATCGGTCTCCCAGGTCAGCGATTCCACAGATTGAGACTACCGATGGCGCTCTGCAGCGCCGGAGGGGGAGGGCTCATCGCCGGCCGCCATCGCCCGGCGCACGAGCGTGTAGGCGACGAACAGCGCCAGCGCCGCGAAGGAGAGTTCCAGCGCCCGCTGCGAGACCGCGTTTGCGATGACGACGCCGATCAGCACCCCGATCGGTGAGAGGGCGCCGATCCAGAGTGCGTCGCCGATGTTGAGGTTGCCGTAGCCGCGCTGCCGGTAGGCGCCGACGAAGGCGACGATCACGATCATCATCAGCGAGGTCGACTCGGCCTCGACCTGGGAGAGGCCGAGGAAGATCGTCAACGCGGGGACGAAGAGGACGCCGCCGCCGACGCCGACGAGGCCGCCGGACAGCCCACCGAGGACGGCGACCAGCGCCGCCAGGACCTCATTCATGGTCCGGGCTCCGCTGACCACAAATGTTCGCGCTTCGCTCGCGGCGCGAAGAAACAGACTGCGACGCTTGCTCGCTCCGCGCTCACGGAATGATCAGCTCGATCGCTATCGCCACCAGGAGCGCCGCGAACAGGAGCGAGACCGCGCGTTGCGGGATCCGCTGCTGGATCGCGGTGCCGAGGACGACGCCGAGGATCGCGGGAACTGTGAGCGCCAGCCCAGTCCCGACGTGGACGTTGCCGTAGATCCCCCCCTGCGCGAAGGCGCCGAGGAATCCGATCAGGACGATCGCACCGAGGCTGGTGCCGGTCGCAAGCCGCTCGCCGTAGCCGAACCAGAAGATCAGCAGCGGGACGATCACCGTCCCCCCGCCGACGCCGAACAGGCCGCTGAACAGGCCTGCCAATGTGCCGATCGCAGCCAGTTTCAACGTGCGCTCGCTCGGCATCGCCGCGATACTAAGCGCCTTGTCTCCCGAAACCGGCAGCGGGGCGGGCGGGGCGCGGCTCGATCGGCTGGCTCCGCTGCGAGCGGATCCTGCCTCCGCCGCGATCCTCACCGACGTCGACGGGACGCTCGCTCCGATCGTCGAACGGCCCGACCAGGCGGCGGTGCCCGAGGCGGCGCGCGAGGTTCTGATCACACTCAGCCGGCGATTCGGCCTCGTCGGCTGCGTCTCGGGGCGCCAGGCCGAGGAGGCACGGCGGCTGGTCGGCGTCGAGGAGATCGCCTACGCCGGCAATCACGGCCTGGAACTGCTGCTGCCGGGTGAGGACGGCCCCCAGCTTGATCCCTCCCTGGGCAACCGCGAGCGGGCGGCGGCGGAGTTCATCGCCGCCCAAACCGAGACCGTCGAGGGCGCCGGACTGAGGACCGAGGACAAGGGCCCGATCCAGGCGCTCCACTGGCGCGGCGCGAAGGATGAGCGCGCCGCCGAGGCGCGCGCCCACGAGCTCGCCGCCGCAGCGGGCCGGGCCGGACTGGAACCCCGCTGGGGCCGCAAGGTCCTCGAGCTGCGCCCGGCCGGGGGCGGGGGCAAGGACGCCGCGGTCGCGGCCCTGCTGGCGACCGATGGAATCAGAGCCGCCGCCTATGCGGGCGATGACCGCACCGATCTCGACGCCTTCCGCCGATTGCGTGAGCTACGCGAGAAAGGCGAGCTCGAGGCGGCGCTCTGCGTCGGCGTCGCCTCACCCGAGGCGCCGCCGGAGCTGGCCCAGGAATCCGACTGGACCGTCGACGGGCCTGCCGGCTGGCTGGCGGCGCTCGAGTCCCTGGTCGGTTGAGGATGCCGTTCACCGAACTACTTCGGATCACCGTCTTCCTCGCCGGGGCAGAGGCAACCGTCCTGGGGGCGATCACCGCGATCACCGCCGGGCGCGAGACCGACACCCGGACGATCCTCGTCGCCGCCGTCTGGTGGCTCGCGGCGCTCGTGATCGGGCTGCGGCTCGGCCGCCCGGAGCGCGCGGCCGACGGGGTGCGCGACGCCCTCGCCCGCGCCAAGACAGCGACCTCGCTCCCGGATGAGACGCCGTCGCGGGTCGCGCTGATCCGGCTCTGGCCGATCGGGGTGACGGCCGTCGCCGCCGGGATCCTCGGTGTCCTCTACCCGGGCGTCGCCGCCGTCGGCGCCGGCTTCGCGCTGCTGGCCGCGCTGGCGATGCGGACCCATGAGGCGGCGGTGCTCGGGGTCGAGCAGCGCGACGGCGTCAAGTTCTTCGTCGTCCCCAACTCGGCCCTGCGCCCGATCGAACTGGTCCGCACCCCGGGGCTGCGGAGCGACCGCCTCAGCGGCTCAAGAATCGCTTGAGCCTCCACTTTCCCCTGCCGGGCCGCGGCTGCTTTTCGCGATACTGGAGCGATGGCGACGGATGCCGCCGACGCTCTCGAGCGCGGCCGCGAGCGCTACGCAGGCCGGGCCTGGTTGGAGGCCTACGAGTTCCTTGTCCAGGCTGATTCCGAACGAGCGCTCTCGACAGCCGACCTGCAGCTTCTCGCCACCTCCGCCTACATGGTCGGGCGCGAGAGCGAGTTTCTGGAGCTGCTCGAACGCTCCTACCAGAGCTACCTCGATTCCGACGATGACCGTGGGGCGGCACGTTGCGCTTTCTGGGTTGCCCTCAACCTGGCCCGCGGCGGGGAGTCCGGGCAGGCGAGCGGCTGGATGAGCCGAGCCCGACGGCTCCTCGATCGCGAGGAAGGTGAGTGCGTCGAGCGCGGCTACATATTGCTTCCCAACGTCTTCGAGCACGAGGCCCGCGGCGACTGGCAGGCGGCGGGGGCGATCGCGGCCGAAGCGCAGGAGATCGGAGAGCGCCTCGGCGACCCGGACCTCGCGGCATTGGCCGGTCACGAGCGGGGCCATACCCTGATCCGTCAGGGGCTCGTGAGGGAGGGAATCGCGCGCCTCGATGAAGCGATGCTCGCGGCCTGCGGGGGGGAGCTGTCCCCGATCGTGACCGGGATCGTCTACTGCGGGGTGATCATCGCCTGCGAGCGCGCCCAGGACCTGAGCCGGGCGCGGGAGTGGACCGCGATGCTGGCGGACTGGTGTGACGCGCAGCCCGAAATGGTCGCCTTCACCGGCCGCTGTCTGATCCACCGCGCCGAGATCAAACAACTCGGCGGAGATTGGCCGGCTGCGCTCGATGAGGCCCGACGCGCCGCCGAGCGCAGTCTCCGCGGTGAAAACCGCGCGGCGGCAGGCGAGGCGATCTATCGGGAGGCGGAGCTGCAGAGGTTGACCGGGGACCCTGCAGGAGCAGAGGCCTCCTACCGTTCCGCCAGCGAGCATGGCCTCGACCCTCAGCCCGGGCTCGCGCTGCTGCGACTCGAGCAGGGGAACCGGGACGCCGCCGAGGCGACCATCCGCCGCGCGCTCCAGGAGACCGAGGACGCGACAGCACGCTGCGACCTACTGCCGCCCTTCGCCGAAATCATGGTCGCTGTTGGAGAGCTGGATGCGGCCGCTGTTGCCTGCGAGGAGCTGGAGGGCCTCGCCCGCAGCTTCGGCAGCGCCGCCCTGGAGGCCGCCGCCGACGGAGCGCGGGGAGCCCTTGAGCTCGGCCGGGACGATCCCCAAACGGCACTTGCAGCCCTGCGGCGAGCTGCGCGGGCGTGGCGGGAGTTGGACGCCCCCTATGAGGCGGCCCGCGTGCGGGAGTTGATCGGGCGTGCCTGCCGAGAGCTCGGCGATGAGGAGGCGGCGGAACTCGAACTGGATGCAGCGCGATCGACCTATGCCGAGCTGGGGGCGGGTCCGGACCTCGCCCGGCTGGAATCGGTCTCGAACGAGCCCCGGCAGGAGCACGGCCTTGGACTGACCGGGCGGGAGACCGAGGTGCTGAGGCTTGTGGCGTCGGGCCAGAGGAATCGCGAGATCGCCGAGCAGCTCGTGATCAGCGAGCACACGGTCGCGCGTCATCTCCAGAACATCTACGCGAAGCTCGGCGTTTCCTCGCGCACCGCGGCGAGCGCCTTCGCAATCGAAAGAGATCTCTTCTGAGAACAGCTGCCCCGCTCGATGTGGTCAGAAATGACCACGTCGGGCAGGCGGACAAGTTGGTGATTCCAGGCGATGCGCAGACCCGATTCCGGCCCTAGTTTTCCGCTGAGTGTTGATCCGAGCTTGAAAGGAGAGTCATGTCCACGCAAGCGACCTCAGCCGAACAGGAAGGATCAAGAGTGGGGATCGGTAGCCGCGACCTCCTCCTGGCCGGGCTCCCCGTAGAGGATCGCCGTCTGCGCCTGGCGGGGATCTCAACTGCCGTCCTCGAGGGCGGCGCGGGTGACCCGATCGTCCTCCTCCATGGGCCGGGGGAGTTCGCCGCCAAGTGGCTGCGGGTGATCCCGGGCCTCGTCGAGACCCATCGCGTCATCGCCCCGGACCTGCCTGCCCACGGATCGACCGAGGTGCCCGAGACAAAGCCGACCGTCGAGATGTTCCTGCAATGGCTCGAGGAGTTGATCCAGCAGACCTGCGCCTCCCCGCCGGCGCTGGTCGGGCATGTCCTCGGCGGAGCAATCGCGGCCCGGTTCGCCATCCGCCACAGCGACCAACTCGCCAGCCTCACGCTCGTCGACAGCCTCGGTCTGGCGCGATTCCTCCCGGCACCGCGTTTCGCGGCGACCCTGATCCGCTTCCAGGCAAAGCCGAGTGAACAGAACTACACCCGCTTCATGAGGCAATGCTCGTTCGACCTCGACCGTTTGCAACGGGAGATGGGCGAGCGATGGGGCCCCTTTGTCAGGTACAACCTCGACCTTGCCGGCCGACCGGAGTCGAAGATGGTCGGGCGGATACTGCGGGACTTCGGGATGAGGAGGATTCCGAGCTCCGATCTGGCCGCTATCTCGACACCGACGACGCTGATCTGGGGGAGGCAGGACAAGGCAAACCGACTTCGCGTCGCGGAGGCGGTGAGCGAAACGTACGGATGGCCGCTGCTCGTGATCGAGGACTGCGCCGACGACCCTCCGCGGGACCAGCCCGCACAGTTCGTGGAGGCGCTGCGGCAGTGCCTATGAGATCAATCGCTTGAACTCACGCCAGCCGCGGGTGTTGGCGATGTCCTTCGGGCCGAGCCATGCCCGCCGTGCGGTCGCGACGGCGTAGGCGACGTTGTCGAGCGTGTCGACTCCGTGGGCGTCGGTGTTGAGGACGATCGTCGCGCCGGCATCGACGGCAAGGCGGGCATGGTGCTCGGAGAGGTCGCGACGGTTGGGATTGCCGTTGATCTCCAGCATCGTCCCCGTCCTGGCGGCAGCCTCGGCGACCGCCTCGACGTCGACCCCATAGGGCTCGCGGCGCCCGATCAGGCGCCCGGTCAGATGGCCGATGCAGTCGACGTCGGGGTTCTCGATCGCGCCAAGAACGCGCGCGGTCATCTCCAGTTCGGAGATCGAGAACGAGGTGTGGACGCTGGCGACGACCCAGTCGAGCGCGGCGACGAGGTCGTCGGGGTAGTCGAGCGAGCCGTCGAGGCCGATGTTGATCTCGGAGCCGGCGAGCAGCCGGAACCCGCGTTTGCCCTGGTTCCAGGCCCGGATCTCCTCGATCCGCTCCCAGAGCCGCTCGGCGGTCACGTGATCGCCGAAGCCGTGGCTCGCCGAGTGGTCGGTGATCGCCATGTAGGCATAGCCCCGCTCGCGCCCGGCGGCGGCCATCTCCTCCAGCGTGTTGCGCCCGTCGGAGAGGGTCGTGTGGCAGTGCAGGTCGCCGCGGACGTCGTCAACTGTGACCAGCTCGGGCAGCTTCCCGTCGCGGGCGGCTTTCAGCTCCCCCCTCCCCTCGCGCAGCTCGGGGACGATGTAGGAGTAGCCGAGGCGCTTGTAGACGCCCTCCTCGGTCTCGCAGAGGTCGACCTTCCCGGTCTCGGTGTCGGCGATCCCGTGCTCGGAGACCGAGAGGCCGCGGCCGACCGCCTCTTCTCGGAGCTGGATGTTGTGGGCCGCGGAGCCGGTGAAATGCTGGAGCAGGTTGCCGAACGCCTCCGGCGCGACGATCCGGAGGTCGACCGAGATCCCGTTGTGAGTCTGGGCCCGGACCCCGTTTGGACCGGCGGTGCCGGCCGCGGCGATCAGCGGGTGCGATGCGAGGTGCTCGGCCAGCGCCGCCGGCTCCTCGGCGGTCGCGATCAGGTCGATGTCCTTGCAGGTCTCGGCCCAGCGCCTGGCCGAGCCGGCAACCTCGACCCGCCGCGCGGCCCGGTGGTCGCGGAGCGCCCCCGCCAGCTCCTCGGCGATCGGGCGGACCGCCGAGAGCAGGACCCGTCCCGGCCCCTCGCCGGGCTCACCGAGGCGCTCCATCGCCGCCAGCACGTTTTCCTCGACCTTCGCCCCGAGCCCTTTGAGGTCGCGGATCCGCTGGTCCTCGGCCGCCTCCTTCAGCTCCTCGAGGGTGGTGACCCCGAGTTCGTCGTATAGGCGCCGCGCGGTTTTCGCACCGAGCCCGGGAACGCGGGTGACCGCGATCAGCGACGGCGGAAACTTCGCCTTCAATTTCACCGCGGCTGGGATCTCGCCGGTCTCGATCAGGGCGTCGATCTTTTCCGCCAGCGTGTTGCCGACGCCGGGAATCTCGGTGGCCCGCCCCTCGGCGGCGAGGTCGGCGACCGAGACCGGGCTTTCGCGAATCGCCTTCGCCGCCGTGCTGTAGGCGAGGACCCGGTATTTGACGGCCCCGTCGAGCTCATAGAGGACTCCGAGCTCCTCGAGGGCGGCGGCGATCTCTGCGTTGGTCATACTCGTCAAAATAGAACTGCCTCTGGGTTGCTCGACGGGCCGTCGCTATACTTTCTGAAGTATTGAGCGCTGGCAAATCCCCGATTCCAGGAGACCGATCTCTGTGACAGGCAAGCTCACCGACGTGACAGACGCCACCTTCAAGTCCGACGTGCTCGAGGCCGACGGCCCCGTTCTCGTCGATTTCTGGGCCCCCTGGTGCGGTCCGTGCCGCGTCGTCCACCCGGTCCTCGAAGAGATCGATTCCGAGCGCGAGGACCTGACGATCCTCAGCCTCAATGTCGACGAGAACCAGCAGACCGCCGCCCAGTACGAAGTCCTCTCGATCCCGACCCTGCTCCTGTTCAAGGACGGGGCGATCGCGAAGAAAGTCGTCGGGGCGATGCCGAAGCGGCGCCTCGAGGCAGAGCTCGAGCCCGCGCTGGCATAGGCTGAACGCATGCCCTTCGTCCAAGTCCACTGGTATGAGGGTCGCTCCGACGAGCAGAAGGCCGAGATCGCAAAGCGGATCGAAGCGGCGCTGATCGAGGTCGCCGGGGTTCCCCCGGAGCACTGCTGGGTGAAGTTCTCCGACTCTGCGAAATCGGACTTCATCATCGGCGAGCCGACCGGCGACTGAGAGCAGGCGCAAAACCCGTCCATCTGGGGAGTTTTGCGCCTGGCTCAGGTGGTGGCCCGAGTAACGCCGATCAGCAGGTCGCGGCCGTCGATCGTCGTCGCCGCCCCGTCGGCGCCGCCGTCGTCGTAGGCGACCGAGGTGGCAAGTACCTCGGCGGCGAGGTAATCCTGGTACGCGCGGGCGGCCTGCACCAGGTCCGCATCCCCGCCGAGCGTCAGCTCGATCCGATCGGTGATCTCGAACCCCGCCTCTTTGCGCGCGTTCTGCACCGCGTGGACGATCTCACGTGCCAGACCCTCGCGCAGCAGCTCATCGTCGAGCTCGAGCTGAAGCGCGACCGCGTGGCCGGCCTCGGCCTCGACCTCGTAGCCCTCGAGCGGCTGCAGGGCGAGGGTCACCTCGTCAGGGTTGATCGTGTGCTCGTCGCCGTCGATGTTGATCCCGATCTCCCCCCCGTCAGACATCACGTCGGCGACGTGTTCCGGATCGAGCGACTCGATCGCCGCCGCGACCTGAGGCATCCGGCTGCCGAACCTGGGGCCGAGCGCGCGGTAGTTCGGCTTGACCGAGTAGGTGACCAGCTCCGCCTCCTCGGAGACGAAGTCGAGCTCCTTGACGTTGAGCTCTGCCGTCACCAGGTCGGCCCGGGCGGATATCGCATCGCGCTCGGCATCGTTGGCGACGATCACCGCGCGGCGCAGCGGCTGTCGTACCTTGGCCTTCGCCTGGGCCCTGGCGGCGCGCCCGAGTTCGACTGTGAGGCGGACTGCCTCCATCGCCGCCTCGAGGTCGAGGTCGGCGAGTGAGTCGTCGGGCTCCGGGTAGTCGCGGAGGTGGACCGAGTCGGGAAGCGCGCCGAACTCCTCGCCCTCGCCGCCGGCGAGGTTGAGGTGGATCTCGTCGGCGAGAAACGGGGTGAATGGCGCCAGCAGCGCCACGGTCTCGAGCAGGCAGTGGCGGAGGGTTGCGAAGGCAGCCCTGTCGCCATCCCAGAACCGGCGTCGCGAGAGCCTCACGTACCAGTTCGAGAGCTCCTCGACGAAGGCGGCGATCTCGCGGCCCGCCGCGGTGCAGTCGAACTCGTCCATCCGCTCGGTGACCCGGGCGACCGTTCCCTGGAGGCGAGAGAGAAGCCAGCGGTCCAAATCATTTCCGGCCGCCTCCCCCGCTCCCGCGAAGTCGGCCGGGCCGAGCCCCTCGGCGTTCGCGTAGAGGACCCAGAAGGAGTACGTGTTCCAGAGCGTGAGCAGGAACTGGCGGACCGACTCGCCGACCGTCTCGAGCGAGAACCGGTACCCGGACCAGGGCTGCTGCGAGGTCAGGTAGTACCAGCGGAAGGCGTCGGCGCCGTGGGCTGAGATCACGTCCCATGGCTCGACGACGTTGCCGCGGCTCTTCGACATCTTCTGGCCCTCGGGATCGAGGATCAGGCCGAGGCAGACGCAGTTGCGGTAGCTGGAGGTGTCGAACAGCAGGGTCGACTCCGCCAAAAGGGTGTAGAACCAGCCCCGGGTCTGATCGATCGCCTCGCAGATGAAGTCGGCCGGGAAGCGCTCCTCGAACTGCTCCTCGTTCTCGAACGGGTAGTGGAACTGCGCGAACGGCATCGCGCCGCTGTCGTACCAGGTGTCGATCACCGACTCGACCCGGCGCATCTCGCCGCCGCAGCTCTCGCAGCGCAGGACGACCTCGTCGATGTACGGGCGGTGGAGGTCGTCGGGCACCTCGCCGACGGCACGCTCGCGCAGCTCGGTGACCGAGCCGATGCAGGCGCGCTCCTCGCAGCCCTCGCCGCCGCACTCCCAGATCGGCAGCGGCGTCCCCCAGTACCGGTCGCGCGAGAGCGCCCAGTCGACGTTGCTCTCGAGCCATTTCCCGAACCGGCCATGCTTGATGTGCTCTGGGTGCCACCCGATCTCCTCGTTGTTGGCGAGCAATCCCTCACGCCTATGCGATGTCGCGACGTACCAGCTCGCCTTCGCGTAGTAGAGGAGTGGCGTGCCGCAGCGCCAGCAGTGGGGGTATGCGTGCTCGTAGACCTCGGAGCGGAGCAGCCGGCCCGATCGCTCCAGCGCCGTGACGATGTCGGGGTCGGCCTCCTTGACGAACCTCCCGGCGAACTCGGTGACCCGGTCCTCGAAGGTGCCGTCAGGAAGGACGGGGTTCTGGAGCTTGATCCCGTAGCGCTCGCCGAGCGCGAAGTCGTCCTCGCCGAAGGCGATCGCAGTGTGGACGAGGCCGGTCCCGTCCTCGACGGTGACGAAGTCGGCCTCGAGCACCGTGTGGCCGCGCGGCCCGAAATCGGTGACGTAGGAGAACGGCGGCTCGTAGGCGACGCCGGCGAGGGCCGAGCCCGGAAGGTGGCCGATCACCTCCGCCTCCTCGCCGAGCACCCGCTCGACCAGGTCGCGGGCGAGGACCAGCACCTCGTCGCCGAGCCGGGCGCGGACGTACTCGATCTCAGGCCCGGCGGCGACCGCGGCGTTCGAGATCAGCGTCCATGGGGTCGTCGTCCAGATCAGGAGCTTGTCGCCGGGCTCGACCGGCGCCTCGGGGATCTCGTCGTTCGGCGGCACCGCGGTGACCGGAAATTTCACGTAGACGCTCGGGTCCTCGACGTCCTCGTATCCGAGCGCGACCTCGTGCGAGGAGAGCGCGGTGCCGCAGCGCGGGCAGTAGGGGACGACCTTGTGGCCCTCGTAGAGGAGCTCGGAGTCCCAGAGCCTGCGCAACGACCACCAGACCGACTCGATGTAGTCGTCATCGAGGGTGACATAGGGATCGTCGAGGTCGATCCAAAAGCCGATCCGCTCGGTCAGACGGTTCCACTCCTCGACGTACTCGAAGACCGACTCGCGGCAGCGCTGGTTGAACTCGGCGATCCCGTACTCCTCGACCTCCTGCTTGGATTCGATGCCGAGCGCCTTTTCGACCTCGAGCTCAACCGGGAGGCCGTGACAGTCCCAGCCGGCCTTGCGGGGGACCCGGTAACCGCGCATCGACCGGTATCGGGGGTAGATGTCCTTGAACACGCGGGCGAGGACGTGGTGGGATCCGGGGCGGCCGTTGGCGGTCGGCGGCCCCTCGTAGAAGCTCCAGACCTCGGCGTCGGCGCGGTTCTCGAGCGAGCGCTGGAAGACGTCGCGCTCGGCCCAGCGCGCGAGGATCCGCTCCTCGAGCAAGGGGAAGGACTGGTTCGGGTCGACCGCTCGGAATCCCGGCATGGAAGGGGAATCTAGCGCCGGGCCGCGTGGCTACCAGACGAGGACGAAGTCCTCGGGGTCCTCGGGGTTGACGTGGGCCGGCAGCACCAGGCCGGGCCCGACCCGGGCGGCGGCGAAGACCGACATCAGCTCGCGCCGCTTGACCTGGCGCCTCCCGACACCCGGGATGTCGAGATCGAGGATCAGGCTGATCAGCGGCATCTCGTTGACCGTCGTGTGGCTCGAGGCCTTCAAGACCGTCGCCGAGCCCTTCAGCCCGTTCTGGAAGACCCAGTCCTGATGGGCGGCCCTGCGCTTCTGGCGGCGGGCGAAGACGAGGAGCCCGAGCGTTACCAGCAGCCAGATCAGCCCGATCGATTTCAGGATCCATCCCGCCTCGCCGGGAATCGGGGCGGCGATCATCGCCAGCCCGAAGAGCCCGAAGAAGGCGATCAGGAAGACACCGGTGCGATTCATCTGCATCGCCATCGACTACTCCTCGCACTCGCTCCGGATCCGCTCGGCGACGTGGCCGGTCGCATCGCACAGCGCCTCCAACGCCGCCGGCGTCGGGTCGTCCTCCTCGATGCTGCCGAGCAGGGCGCCGTAGGCGAGCTCGAACGAGAAGTCCCCCGGCGGCTCGGCGCAGAGCCAGTCGATGAACCCGGGCGCGAACAGCTGCCGCAGCCAGTTCTGGTCCTGGAACGGGCTCGTGCTGACCAGGTAGCGCTCGCTGAGGGTCGCGCTCTCGGTCCAGAGTTTCGAGTCGCGCGCCTCGAAGCCGTAGAACTCGTCGTCGCGGGTCCTGCGGCCCTGGCGAATGCAGAAGACGCGCGGCGCAAACGCGGTCGAGGCCGGGACCTCGGTCAGGGCGACGTTGAATCGGAAGGTCTTGTTCCGCGTATACGCGAGCTGGCCGGCGACTCCAGCAGTCGTTCCCGAGAAGCGACCGCGGACCGCCGGCTCCAGCACGCAGGACTTCGACTCGACCAGCAGCGGCGTCAGTGGGCCGGCCTCGAGCCGCTCGACCCGCTCCAGCCCACGCGCCTCCGCGAGATCCCTGTAGGCGGACTCGACCCCGGACACCCGCTGCACCCTAGTCGCGCGGCGCGACCAATACGCTGCTGGTCGATGCCCGCCCTCGATGTGAACGGAAAGGTGGCCCTGGTCACCGGCGCGGCCCGCGGTATCGGCTACGAGACCGCGCGGCAGCTGCAGATGCGCGGCGCCTCGGTCGCGGTACTCGACCTCGACCCCGAGCAGGCGCGCGAAGCCGCCGAGCGGATCGGCGAGCGGACGATCGGGATCGGAGCCGACGTCACCGACGACGGGGCGATGATGAGCGCGGTGGCGGAGACGGTCGAGCGCTTCGGCGGCCTCGACATCGTCGTCGCCAACGCCGGGATCGCGCCGCAGAAGCTGGCGACGGCGAGGGGTATGCCGGGCGAGGAATGGGAGCGCGTCTTCGCGGTTGACGCGCTCGGCGTCTGGCGCACGGTCCGCGCCGCGCTCCCCCAGATCGTCGAGCGGCACGGCCACGTCGTCGTCGTCTCCTCCGTCTACGCATTCGTCAACGGCTTCCTCAACAGCCCCTACGCCGCCGCCAAGGCCGGGGTCGAGTCGCTGGGCCGCTCGCTGCGGGCCGAGCTGACGCCGCTGGGAGCCAGCGCCAGCGTCGCCTACTTCGGCTGGGTCGACACGAGGATGGTCCAGGACGCCGCCGAGCAGGACCACTTCGACCGCCTCCAGAACGAGCTGCCGGCGTTCATGAAACGGCGGATCGAGCCGGGGGAGGCAGCCGCCGCGGTGGTCCGCGGGATCGAAGAGCGCTCGCCGCGGATCTTCGCCCCGCGCTGGTGGCGCTATGTCTCGGCGCTCCGAGGAATCATCAACCCGCTTCTCGACAGCCGCCTCGGGCGCCATGAGAGCCCGACCTCGATCACCCGCGACATCGAGTCGGTGGCCGACGACCGCGGAGCCGCCGCGGTCGAGGCCGCACGGCGTTAACGCTCAAACGATCGCGCGGCCCGGGTCGGGGCGGGTCAGCTCCTCGAGCAGGAAGACGAACGACTCGTACTCGGCACCGGTGGCGCGGCGGAGGCCGATCTCGCAGGTCCGGTTGCTGCTGAGGTGGGCGTCGAAGGTGCGGCCGGCCAGCTCCGCGGCCTGGTCGGCCGTCGCCGCGGCCGTCAGCTCCGGGTGGGAGATGCCGCGATCGCCGGCGAAGCCGCAGCAGGTCGCCGAGGGGGCGACGTAGACCTCGTCGGCGAGGGCGCCGGCCAGCGTGCGGAGCCGCGGCGCCAGCCCCATGTGGCGGGTCGCGCAGGTCGGGTGGACGGTGGCCGAGCCGACCGTCCGGGTGACCTCCAGGCCGGGCAGGAGGCGATCGTGGGCCCAGCTGACCGAGTCGAGGATCTCGATGCCGCCGAGGCGGCGGCCGTTGCGCTCTCCGAGGACCCCCTCGCCGGGCGTCGCGATCGCCTGCGTGCAGGAGGCGGCGTCGATCACGACCGGCACCTCCCCCTCGCCGCTCCACTCCCAGAGGCGCTCGACCAGCTCGTTGGCCTTGTGGCGGTGGGCATCGCCGTAGCCCTTCGAGCCCCAGGGCAGGCCGCAGCAGGTCCCGCCCACATCCGGCGGGATCCAGACCGGCAGACCGGCCCGCTCGGAGACCGCGACGAGCGCCTCGGGCAGGCTCAGGCCCGCCCGGCCGCGGCCGAAGATCCGGTTCGTGCAGGACGGTACGTAGACCGCGGCGGCGCCCTCGCGCACCGTCTCGGGAAGGCTCGCCGAGGCCGCTCCGGGCAGGCTTCGGCCGCGCTCGGTGCGGCGGGCAAGCGGGCCACCGACCCGCAGGCCGGCGCGGCTCGCCCTCTCAACCGTGGCCCACCGCCTCGCCGTCCGCAGCGCCAGCGATTCCGCGGCCTCGGTACGGCGATCGCCGCGCAGCTCCTTGACCAGCTTCCCGGTGTCGATCCCGACCGGGCAGGCGAGCTGGCAGGAGCCGTCGGCGGCGCAGGTTTCGAGCGAGTCGTACTCGTACTCCTCGAGCAGGACCCGCTGGAGCGGCGAGCCCGCTGGCTGGCGCGCCATCTCGCGGCGCAGCACGATCCGCTGCCGCGGCGTCGTCGTCAGGTTGCGGCTCGGGCAGACCGGCTCGCAGAAGCCGCACTCGACGCAGGCGCTCGCCGACTCCTCGATCTGCGGCGTCGTCTTCAGGTTGCGGAGGTGGACACCTGGGTCGCGGTTGAGGACCACGCCCGGGCCCAGCACGCCCCCGGGATCGGCGAGGCGCTTGACCCGCCACATCAGCTCGGTCGCCATCTCGCCCCACTCGCGCTCGACGTAGGGCGCCATGTTGATCCCGGTCCCGTGCTCGGCCTTGAGCGAGCCGTCGTACTTGCCGACGATCAGCTCGACCAGCTTCGCCATGAACGCCTCGTAGCGGTCGAGGTCCTCGGGCTTGGCGAAGTCGGGAGTGAGCATGAAGTGCAGGTTTCCGGCCGAGGCGTGGCCGGCCACCCCGGGCAGGAAGCCGTGCTCGGCGAGCAGCGCCTGCAGGTCCTGGGCGCCCTCTGCGATCCGTTCCGGGGGGACACAGACGTCCTCGACGATCAGGGCCGTCCCGGGAGGCCGCAGGCGCCCGATCAGGCCATGGAGGCCCTCGCGGACCCGCCAGGCGAGCTCGATCTCCTCGGGGTCGCGGGTGAAGGCGATCGGGCGGATCGTCTCGTGCGAGGCGAGGATCTCGCCCGCGCGGGCGAGATCGGCATCGAGCTCCTGGTCGGTCTCGGCGCCGAACTCGACCAGCAGCACCGCCGACTCCGGCGGCAGCTCTTTCCACTCCTCGGGGGCGCCGACCATGTTCCAGGCGGCGGTGATCAATGCCGGGGCGACCATCAGCTCGACCGCGCTCGCGCTCGCCTCGACGAACTCGCGGACCGGTGCAATCGCCTCCTCGACGCCCGGGAAGTGGATCCAGGCGGTGGTCGTCCGTGCCGGCAGCGGCACCGTCTCGAAGACAGCCTCGGCGATGAAGGCAAGAGTTCCCTCGGAACCGACGATCAGGCGACGGAAGATCTCCAGCGGCTCGTCGGCGTCGAGGAAAGCGCAGAGCCGGTAGCCGGTCGTGTTCTTGATCGCGAACTTGCGCCGAATCCGCTCGCTGAGCTCCTCGTCGGAGCGGATCTCGTCGCGGATCGCGGCGAGCCCGGCGGCCAGCTCGGGCTCCTCGGCCTCGAAGCGCGCCGCCGCGTGCGGGGCGGCGGTGTCGATCGTCGTTCCCGAGGGCAGGGCGAAGGTCAGCGAGCGCACGGTCGAGTAGGAATCCCTGGTCGTCCCGCAGCGCATCCCGCCGGAGTTGTTGGCGATCACCCCGCCGACGGTGGCGATGTCGGTGCTGGCCGGGTCGGGGCCGAGCTTGCGGCCGTGGGGGGCGAGGACGCGGTTGGCGTGGCCGAGGATCGTCCCCGGCCCGACCCTCGCGAGCGCTCCGCCGTCCTCCACCGCGACGCCGCCGAAGTGGCGGCGGACGTCGACCAGGATTCCGTCGCTCTGGCCCTGGCCGTTGAGGCTGGTGCCGCCGGCGCGGAAGACGACCGGGATGCCGGAGGCGCGGCCGTACTCGAGGACCTTGGCGACGTCACCGGCGTCGTGCGCCATCACCACCGCCTGCGGCAGGAGGCGGTAGGGACTGGCGTCGGAGGCGTAGCGGACGATGTCGCTGGCACGGGCCAGGACCCGGTCGGCGCCGAGGAGGTCCCCGAGGTCGCCGCGGAGCGGCTCCGCGGTGCCGGAGGCGAGCTCGTCGGGGGCGCGGTCGGGGGCCGGCTCCGAGGCGGGTGGCGCGCTAATTTGGCGCTCCAGGAGCCCCATCCGTCGCCCTAGAAGAGGGACATCCCGGGCTCGACCGGGACTTCGATCAGCTCCGGTTGCGAGGAGCCGATCGCGGCCGCCAGCGCGTCCCGGACCTCGTCGCGGCCACTCGCCCGGCGGGTGCTGACCCCGTAGCCGGCGGCGACCGCGGCGACGTTCAGGTCCGGCAGGTCGAGGCCGGGGGCGCCGGTCACACCCTCGACGTCGGCGAACCACTTGAGGATCGCGTACTCGGCGTTGTTGAGGACGAGGAAGGTGACCGGGGTGTTGTAGGCGACCGCGCTCCAGAAGGCGGTGATCGCGTACTGGGCCGACCCCTCGCCGAGGACGCAGACGACCGGGCGGTCGGGCTGGGCGAGCTGGACCCCGACCGAGGCGGCGAGGCCGAAACCGAGACCGCCGCCGGAGCTGAAGTAGTAGCTGCCCGGCCGCGAGAGCCGCAGCTGGTTGCGGAGCGCGAGGGTGCTTGCGGGCGACTCGAGGACGATGATGCCGTCCTCGGGGAAGACCTCGCCCAGCGCCGAGTGGACGGTCGAGGAGTTGAGCGGGTCGGTCGCGGGGAGCTCCTGCGGTCCCTCGTTCGGCTCCGGCGCCTGGCGCGAGGACTCGGGCACGGCCTCGAGCAGCGCCGCGAGGCTGAGCCCGACATCAGCGACGATCGCGTCCCCCATCGGCGCGCGGGCGGCCTCTTCGGGGTCGCTGGTGATCGCCACCAGCCGCGCCCCCTCCGGCATCAGCGGGCCGGGAATGTGCGGGTAGTACGGAAAGACCGAGCTGCCGACGACGAGGATCAGGTCGTGGCCCTCGAGCGTCTGGCCGACGGGCCCGATCGCCGGTGGCAGGACGCCCCGGAAGTTGGGATGGTTCTCCGGGAAACCGAGGCGGGCGCCGCCGGTCGCCGGGCTGGCCCAGACCGGCAGCCGTTGGCGCTCGGCGAGGGCGACCGCCGCGTCCCAGCCACCGGAGGCGTCGATGTCGGGCCCGGCGATGAGGACGGGGTTGGAGGCGGCGTCGAGGCGCTCGGCAAGAGCGCGAACCGCCCCTGGGTCGGCAAGCGCGCGGCCGCTGACCTCGCGGCCAATCGCGTGGGCGGCGTCGTCGTCGTCGACCTCCGCGTACCAATCGTCCATTGGGATCGAGACGAAGACGGGGCCTTTCGGAGGAAGCCCGGCGAGGTGGAGGCCGTGGGCGAGGGCCAGCGGCACGTCCTCGGCGCGGGCCGGCTCGTGAGCCCACTTGACCAGGGGTTGCGGCATCCGCGTCGCATCGCGGTTGGTCAGGTTCGCCTGCAGCGTCATCTGGGCGCGGACCTGCTGCCCGGCGGTGACCAGGACCGGCGAGTGATTCGCCTGGGCGTTGAAGATCGCCCCCATCGCATTGCCGACGCCGGGCGCAGTGTGAAGGTTGGCGACGGTGGTCCGGCCGGAGGCCTGGGCGTAGCCATCGGCCATCCCGACCACGACCGCCTCCTGGAGGCCGAGGACGTAGCGGAAATCGGATGGGAACGACCCCAGCATGGGCAGCTCGGTCGAGCCGGGGTTGCCGAAGATCGTCGTCATGCCCTGGGCGCGGAAGAGGTCGAAGCTGGCGCCGAGGACGGTGGGCATGGCGAGGCAACCCTACAGGGAGATTGCGGTTCTCAAGCCGGGGCGTGGAACAGCCCGATATGCAGGAACATGGGACGCTTGGTTGCCGTTGCGCTTGCCGCGATCACGATGCTGGCCGCTGCCCCTGCCGCCGCGGCTCCGCCACCTGAACCCCGCCTCTCCTACGCGGCCGGGGAGATCGTCCCGATCCCGGCCTCGGTCCCTCACGAAGAGGGCGACATGATCGATCGCCGGATCGTCCCCGACCTGCGCTGGATCGCCCAGCGGTACCCGATCTACATCACCGACGGCTTCTCGGGCAGGCTGCCCGATGGCGAACATGTCGGTTGCAGCGGCTGCCACGTCGAGCACTCCGACCACCTCAACGGCCTCGCCGTCGACATCGTCCCACTCAACGGCGACGGCCGCTGCGACACCAACTGGCGGGGGATCACCCGGCTCGCCCACTGGGCGGAGCCGCGCCAGAATCTTGTCCGGCCGCCGTTCCGCTGGGTCGGGTACGACGGCGACGCCGGCCACGGCTGCGGCAACCACCTCCACCTCTCCTGGATGCACGCTCCGGCGCCCCCCTCCGAACTCGCCGAATGGGTCGAAGTCTTCCCGGTCAGCTTCGAAGGGGTCGCCCAGCGGCCCCGGCCGCAGCGCCGGCCACGGCCGAGCGAACCGCCGCCGCCGCCCGGCGGCATCTCGACCGTCCGCTCAGGCGGCCTCTCACCCCACGGCGACTAGGGGGCGTGGGGAATGGGAGCGATCGTAGGATGCGGGGCCGATGCGCCGCGTTCACTCCCCAGCGCTGGTCCTGATCGGCCTCGCCCTCGCCCTCGGGGCCTGCGGCTCGACCGATGAGACGACGCCGGTCGCCTGCCTCGAAGGCTCGAAGGCCTACCTCCGCGCCCTCGAAGAGGCCCCCAACTCGGCCCGACTCGCCGGCGGGACGAGGATCAGCGACTGCCTGACCGAGAACCAGGCGGGCGGGGCGCTGGCGACCGTAGGGGCGGCGATGGTGAGGGCGGCGACCGAGCTCAACTCCGAGGCCCGGGAAGATCCCGGCAGCCCCGCCGCGATGCGGCTCGGCTATCTCCTCGGAGCGGCCGAACGCGGCGCCGAGGACACCGCCGGCATCCACGCCGAGCTGATCCGCCGCCTCGAAGCGGCGGCTAAGTACAGCCCCGCCAACCAGCCGCAGCCGCGCGAGATCGAACGCGCCTACGAAGAAGGCTTCGAAGCGGGCCAGACCACCGGCTGAGCACCGCACGAACGCCGCTCGGACTTGACTACGCTGCCGAGGAGACGAAAATCGATGGAGGCGACGACTTTTGACTGAGCAGCTGTGGGGTGGCGAGACGATGAAGGCGGTTGAGAACTTTCCGGTCTCGGGCGAGCGAGTCCCGGTGCCCGTGGTCCGCGAGCTGGGGCGGTTGAAGGCCGCGGCGGCGCGGGTGAACGCCGAGCTCGGCGGGCTCGACCCGGCGCTGGCGGAGCGGATCGCGGCCGGCGGCGACGCGGTCGCGGCCGGCGAACACGACGACCAGTTCCCGGTCGACGTCTTCCAGACCGGCTCCGGGACCTCCTCGAACATGAACGCGAACGAGGTGATCGCGGCCCTCGCCGGTGACGAGGCCCACCCCAACGACCACGTCAACATGGGCCAGTCCTCGAACGACGTCTTCCCCTCCGCCGTCCACCTCGCGGCACTCGGCCAGGTCACCCACGACCTGCTGCCGGCGATCGACGGCCTCGGCGCCGCGCTCGAGGCCAAGACCGATAAGTTCGCCGACGTCGTCAAGGCGGGGCGCACCCACCTGATGGACGCGGTGCCGGTCACCCTCGGCCAGGAGTTTGGCGGCTACACGGCTCAGGTCCGGCTCGGCTCGCAGCGGATCGAGTCGACCCTGCGCCGGGTCGGCCAGATCCCGCTCGGCGGAACTGCGACCGGGACCGGCCTCAACACCCACCCCGAGTTCGCCGCCAGGGTCCGCGAGAAGCTCGGCGCCGAGACGGGCCTGGCGATCTCCGGCCCGCTCGACCCGTTCGAGGCGCAGGGCAACCGCGACTCGTTGGTCGAGCTCTCGGGGATGCTGAAGGTCTACGCGGTCTCGCTCAACAAGATCGCCAACGACCTGGCGCTGATGGGCTCCGGCCCCCGCGCCGGGCTCGCCGAGCTGCGCCTGCCCGAGCTGCAGAAGGGCTCCTCGATCATGCCCGGCAAGGTCAACCCGGTGATCCCCGAGGTCGTGATCCAGGTCGCCGCCCAGGTGATCGGCAATGACGCCGCGATCACAGTCGCCGGCAGCCAGGGCCAGTTCGAGCTCAACGTCCGGGTGCCGCTGATCGCCCGCAACCTGCTCGACTCGATCAAGCTCCTCGCCTCGGCCTCGCGGCTGCTGAACGAGAAATGCGTCGCCGGGATCGAGGCGAACGAGGAGATGACCGAGCGCCACGCCGAGGCGACCCTCGCGACCGCCACCGCCCTGAACCCCCACATCGGCTACGACCGCGCCGCCGACATCGTCAAGACCGCCGCCGAGTCGGGCCGCTCACTGCGCGAGGTGGCCCTCGAGCAGGGGGTCGAGCCGGCGGTCCTCGAGGAGGCCCTCGACCACCGCCGGATGGCCCGGCCGCACGAGTAGCTCAGCCGCTCTTCTTCTTCGCCAGCTTCAGCTTGCCCTTGAAGGTCTGGGTGGCCGCGGTGCCGCCGGTCGGGGTGAAGGTCACATTGATCTTGAATGCGAGCTTTCCCTTTTCCTTCAGCTTCTTCTTGCCGGCGCTGGTCGGCTTCAGGTTCAGCTTCGCCACGCCAGAAACGGCGACCGTGAGGCTGGCCTTCTTGATCAGCGCCGGCTTCTTTTTCTTCTTGCTCGCCACCGCCGATTTTGTGGCCGAGGAGCTCGCGTCAACCGCGGTCAGCGTGCCGGGGCCCGGGACATTCACTTCGAGCTGTCCGGTTCCCTTCTTCTTGTTGAGGGTCAGCTTGCCGAAGGTGAAGGTGTTGATCGGCACACTGGAGATGGAGATGGCATCAGCGCCGGCGTTGAAGAAGAAGAGGTTGTCGACCTCGGCAAGGCGGAGTCGCACGGTCTGCCCGGCGAACGGGGTCAGATCGACCGAGACGGGGGTCGGCGTTACTGTCAAGGGAGCCCCCGGGAGTGTCCTGTAGACGGTCGTCAGCAAGTCGGCGGGGTTGACCGAATCAATCGGAGCGGTCGGCCGCATCACGTCGATCCGGTACTGCTGATTTTCAGCACTGTCGGCGCTGAGTGAGTCGGGACTGGGAACCGTGATCGGTTCTTCCGACTGGTAATACACGAGCAGCGAGAGGGAGTGCGTCATCCCCGGCTCGAGTGCGACGTCCTGGTAAAGGATGTGGGTGCCGGGCCCGTCCTCATCGGAGATGGCGCCGAATTTCCCCTGAGGCGGGGCGATCACGGTTCGCGGGGACGCTTCCATTTCGTTTTTGCTGATGGGCGCGGCGGTGCCGGAGTACGCGAACCAATTCCCGTCCGATTCCGGCGGCTCCACCGATACCCAGCCGGAGAGGTTGCCCGCCTCGAAGTTCCCGTTGACCACGGTCGCCGCGGAGGCTCCTGGAGCGAGCAGCGCGAGCAGCCCGCAGGTCGCGACGAGCGCTGCCAGAGCCCTGCCTCCGACCATCCTCAAGCGCGCAATTCCCGACATCGACCTCCCCTTTCTCATCGCTTTCGCAATGGAGGCTATCGCGGTCCGGCGGCTAGCCCTGGAAGGTGACGAAGCGCTCCTCGGTCAGCTCGATCACCGAGTAGGCCGGGCCCTCGCGGGTGTTGCCGGAGTCCTTGACGCCGCCGTAGGGCATCTGGTCGGCGCGGAAGGTCGGGCACCTCGTTGATCAGGACGCCGCCGAAATCGAGGGTGTCGGCCGCCTCGAGGCCGAGCCCGATGTCGCGGGTGAAGACACCTGCCTGAAGGCCGAACTTCGAGTCGTTTGCCATCCGCAGGGCCTCCGAGAAGTCGGAGAAGCGGTCGATTGTCGCGACCGGGCCGAAGATCTCCTCGCACCAGACCTTGGACTCGCGCGGCGGTGATCCCAGCAGCGTCGGCGCCAGGCAACGGCCCTCGTCGACCAGCTCGCCGCCGGCCAGCAGCTCGGCGCCGGCCGCGACGGCCTCGTCGACCCAGCTCTTGACCCGGTCGCGATCACCGGGGGAGATCAGCGGCCCGACGTCGGTCTCGGGATCGAGCGGGTCGCCGACCCGGAGCTGGCCGAGATTGGCGACGAGGCGCTCGGTATAGGCGTCGGCGACGTCCTCGTGGACGAGGATGCGCTGGATCGAGATGCAGCTCTGGCCCGCGTGGGAGTAGGCGTGGAGCTTGGTTTTGTCGGCTGCTGTTTCCCAATCGCCGTCGCTGTGGACGATCAACGGCGCGTTGGAGCCGAGCTCGAGGTTGACCTTCTTGTGCGGGACCCTGCTGCGGATTCCCCAGCCGACCGGCGCCGATCCGGTGAAGGTCAGGGCCCGGGTCAGCTCGTGCTCGACGATCGCGTTGCCGACGTCTGAGCCGGGGCCGGGGATCACGCTCAGCCAGCCCTCGGGCAGCCCCGCGTCGAGCAGGATCTCGGCCAGCTTGATCGAGGAGATCGGCGTCTGCCCGGCGGGCTTGAGGACGACCGCATTGCCGGCCGCGATCGCCGGCCCGAGCTTGTGGGCGACGAGATTGAGGGGGAAGTTGAAGGGGCTGATCGCGCCCACCACCCCGTAGGGGACCCGCAGCATCACGCCGAGCTTGCCGGCGCCCGCGGATGACGCCTCCATCGGCACCGTGCCACCGCTCAGCTTGCGCGCCTCGACCGCGGAGAAGGTGAGGGTCTCGGCACAGCGGCCGGCCTCGACCGTCGCCGTCTTCAGCGGCTTGCCGGCCTCGGCGGCGATCGTCAGCGCCAGGTCCTCGATCCGTTCGGTGGCGATCTCGGCGGCGCGGTCGAGGACCGCCGCCCGCTCATGCTGGGCGAAGTCGCCGGCGTCGAAAGCCTCCTGCGCCGCGCGGGCGGCTCTGTCGACCAGCGCCGCGTCGCCCTGCGCGACCCTGCCGACTACGGTGCCGTCGTACGGGCTCAGAACCTCATCCCACTCGCCTGTCGCCGTCCACTCGCCGGCGGCCAAGAGCTTGTGGTCGATCACCTGGACCGTCTGTGTCGCCATTCCGGGACCTCCTCTGGTTCGTCTGTTTCAGACTAGAGCAGGCCGCGACTCACTCGGGGCGAATTGGTTGACCGGACATGAAGCAGGTCTCGCGATTCCGCCTCGCAATCCTCCTCAGCCTCGGGCTCCTGCTCGCGCCCGGCACCGCCCGCGCGGGGGTCAGCTGGATCGTCAACGGCCACGGCTTCGGCCACGGCGTGGGAATGAGCCAGTACGGCGCCTACGGCTACGCGACGCACGGCTTCGGGTACAGCGCGATCCTCGCCCACTACTACACGGGGACCACGATCGGGACGATCGGCGGGCCGCGGGTGGTCCGCGTCCTGGTCGGGATCGACGGCGGCGACGTCGGCTTCAGCGGTGCGACCAGCGCCTGCGGCCGGGGCCTCGACCCGGGCATCGCCTACGCCGCCCACCGGGTCGGAGGCAGCGTCCGGCTGCGCAGCGCCGGCGGACGGCCGCTCGCCGATTGCGGCCCGAAGCTTCGCGCCGCCGGCCCCGGGACGATCAGGATCGATGGCGAGGCCTACCGCGGCGCGCTGGAGGTGGTGCCGACGAAAAGCGACCCCGGCTCGCTCAACGCCGTCAACGCGGTCGCCGTCGACCAGTACGTCAAGGGCGTGATCGCCAACGAGTCGCCGCCCTCATGGCCGCTGGCGGCGCTCGAGGCGCAAACGGTCGCGGCGCGCTCCTTCGCCCTCTCGAGCAGCGTCGGCGGCAACGGCTTCGACCTCTACGACGACACCCGCAGCCAGCTCTACGGGGGGATCGACAGCGAGACCGCCCGCAGCAACGCGGCCGCGGCGGCGACCAGAGGCCAGGTTGTCCTCTACCAGGGCCAGATCGCCGAGACCTTCTTCTCGGCCTGTTCCGGCGGCCACACCGAGAGCGTCCAGAACGTCTTCTTCGGCCCGCCCGTCCCCTACCTGGTCGGTGTCCCCGACCCCTACGACGGCGCCTGCCCATTTGATTCCTGGACGCTCCGGTTCTCCGGGGCCGAAATCAGCGCCAAGCTCGGCGGCGACCTCAACGGCCAGCTCAAACAGGTCGTCGTCACGGAGCGCGGCGCCTCCCCGCGGATCGTCTGGGCGCGCTTGGTCGGGACCGGGGGGACGACGAAGATCCGCGGCGACCAGCTGCAGAGCGCCCTCGGCGCCTACGACCGCTGGATGACCTTCCGCAGGGTCGCCCCGAAGCCGAGTTTGCGTCCACCGTCGAATAGCGGCGGCATACGCAAGGTCGGCTCAGTCGGAGGCGATCGCCCGCTAGGTCCCGCGGAGATCGCCAGTCGCGCGTAGACCGCGCGGTGGTCGCTCCCGGGAATGTCATCGACCGAGAGGAGACGACGGATCCCGCGCTGCCCGTCGCGGTAGCCGAGGTCGAGAACCCGGCGAAGTTCGGCGTGGTCGAGGGTCGCGTTGAAGTCGCCGGGCAGGATCCATGGTGAGGCCCCCTGTTGGGGGCTCGGCAGGAGCCGGGAGGAGATGCCCGCACCCCGTAACTCACGGGCGAAGCTCGGGGTCAGCTCCTCGACGGCGAGGACATCGACCCCATGACGGTCGACCAGGCCGACCACGGCGTCGGGGTCGGCGGTCCCATGGTGGATGTTGGTCGAGAGCACGTCGAGCTGGAGGTCGCCGGGGCGGGGCCGTTCGTCGCTCCCGATCGCCCGCGGAGCGATCCCCGCCGCGAGCCAGGCCAGGGCGAGGGCCGCGACCGTCGCCGCCGCCCAGTTGCGCAGCCCGAGCGCCACCCCGGCAACCAGCAGCGCGGCGACCGCGACGTAGGGGGTGTAGGCGATCAGGGCGTCGAGCGGGAAGCCACGCTCGAGGCCGAAGCCGCGGATGATCGCCCAGGCGGCGAGCGGGACCGTCGCCACCCAGATCAGCCAGTGGCGGTGCGCACCGGACCGCCTCACCGGCGCTCAGCCGTCCGGATAGGGCTCGATCGGGATCCCGTGATCGGTCTCGCGCATCCCGAGCTCGTAGGCGGCGCCGGCCGCGAGGGTCAGGCTGCGGGCAGGCTCGGCCGGCCGTTCGACGGTCAGCTCGAGGTCGGCGACCGAGCAGTTGATCGTGTTGTGCTCGGGCCCGTCGGGGTCAGCGTAGACCCAGCCGACGAAGTCCTTTCGGGGGGCTGAGACCCGCCCGCGGACGACGATTTCCTTGCCTGGGAAGACGAAGGCGCACTCGCCCGCCGACTCCTGCACCGAGGCCGAGCGGATCCTTCCGAAGCCGCCGAGGCGGTGGGCCTCACCGTCGAGGGAGAGCATCCCGGACGGGACCCAGGGAGTGGTCCACGAGCCGAGCTTGATCCGCGCCGCGCCGGCGTCGAAGTAGGTGCCCTCGGCGCCCTCGAAGCCGGTGCCCTCCAACCAGACCCAGCGCTCGGCGTGCTCGCTGCCCCAGTTGTGCCCGACCATCCCCGGCCAGCCGTCCAACTCGATCGTCTCTCCGTCGATCTCGAGCCGGCCGCTGTAGCGGGCATCGGGATACGGGGCGACGAACTTGGTCCGAGGAACCGGCGCCTCGTAGAGCCACTCCGCCGGCAGGTACTTGCAGGGCTCGGCATCGCCGCTGAACTTCAGGTCCCAGGACGCCGTGAGGGCGTCGGTCGCGATCGAGCCGCTCGCCTGCCCGGGGCCGATCTCGGCGCCCGCAACCCGGATCCAGGAGCCGGCCGGCGTCGATAGCTCGGCCGCCGGGACGGTCACCTTCGTCGCTCGCGGCCGCTCGGCATCGCGGTCGAAGAGGACGAACCAGATCGACGCGTTCGGCTCGGCCCCGGGGCGCTTGTGAACCGTGTGTCGAATCCAGAGGCCCTGACCGCCACCCGGGCGGCAGGCCTTGACGTAGAAGCTCTCGTAGTGGCCGGCCTTGGCGGCGACCTTCGGATACCTCGCCCCCTGGTCCATGCGAAAACGCTACACCGCTACACCTTGATCGTGATCACGTCGCCGTCGGCGACGACGTAATCGCGGCCCTCGATCCGCAGCAGGCCGCGGTCGCGGGCCGGCGCGTAGCCGCCGCACTGCACCAGCTGATCCCACCCGATCACCTCGGCTTTGACGAACGCGTCCTGAATCTCGGTGTGGATCGTCCCCGCCGCGTCCCAGGCGGTCAGGCCCCTTGCCAGAGTCCGCGCGACCGCTTCCTTGTCCTCGCCGGCGGTGAAGAAGGTGAGCAGGTCGAGCAGGTCATAGGCCGCGCGGACAAGGCGCGCCAGGCCGGAGCCCTCGACCCCGTAGGACTCACGCATCTCCTCGGCCTCGGCCGCGTCGAGCTCGGCAAGCTCGCCCTCGATCCGGGCGCTGACAGCGACCACGCCGGCGCCGTGCCCCTCGGCGTGGCGTGCGACCTCCGGCGGCGGGTCGGCATCGTCCTCGTCGACGTTGGCGACGTAGAGCATCGGCTTCGAGGTCAGCGCCTGCAGGTTCATCGCCGCCGCCGGGGCGGCCTCGGGAACCGGGACCGAGCGAGCCGGCCGCCCGGCGCCGAGCACCTCGATCACCTTCACGAGCCACTCCCTTTCGGCGATCGCCTCCTGGTCGCCCGACTTCGCCCCCTTCTCGATCCGTTCCAGCCGGCGCTCGGCCTGCTCGTAGTCGGCCAGCGTCAGCTCGGTCTCGATCGTCTCGATGTCGGTGATCGGGTCGACGCGGCCGTCGGGGTGGGGCACACCCGAGTCGGCGTGGCAGCGGACGACGTGACAGATCGCGTCCGTCTCTCGGATCGAGGCGAGGAACTTGTTGCCGAGGCCCTCGCCCTCGGATGCGCCCTTGACGAGGCCGGCGATGTCATGGAAGGAGATCGTCGCCGGAACCAGCTCGGAGCTGCGGACCGTCCCCCCGACCTTGGCCAGCCGCTCGTCGGGCACCTGGGCGATCGCAACGTTCGGCTCGATCGTCGTGAACGGGTAGTCCCCGGTCTGCGCCCCGCCCTTGGTCAGGGCGTTGAATAGCGTCGACTTGCCCGCATTCGGGAGCCCGACGATTCCGACCTTCATAGCCGCCCCCGGACGCGGGAGTGGGGGGCCATCCATATCTGATCCCCTGGCCCCCCACGGGAGCGGAGGAGGCGGCGTTTTGTGGGGGCCGGTTGCTCGCCAGTGACGGACATCGATGTCGGCGTCATAGGGATAAGGGGACGATCAGGCCCAGGGCGACGCCGATGAGGGCGCCGGCGAGGACGTCGGATGGGTAGTGCATGCCGAGGTAGGGGCGACCGAGCGCGAGCGCGGCGGCGAGGATGAAGGCAAGCGCGGCGACGGGCTCGACCCGGGCCATCGCGGTCGCAACCGCGAACGAGGATGTGGCGTGGGCCGAGGGGAAGCTGAGCGAGCTCGGGGCGCCCCCCAGCGGCGGCAGCCCCTCGAGGACCGGTCGCGGGCGGCGCGCCAGCAGCTTGATCACGTAGTTGACGGCGATCGCCACCGGGCCGAGCACGGCGCAGATCAACCACGCCTCACGGTTGGAGGAATCGACCAGGGCCAGGACGACCCCGATCGCGACCCAGATCACCCCGTTGTTCCCCGCCCTGCCGAGCAGGATCGCCGCCCGCTCTACGGCGGCGGTGTGCCCGCTGGTGCGCATCGCGACGAGGAGTCTCTGGTCGAAGCCGATCCATCGGCGCAGGAGCATAGGCGGGCCAGCGTCGATAATCAGCGCGATGCCCTTCGTCCCCGGCTACACGCACACCCCCGGCCATCACTGCGGCTCGACCGCGCTGCGGAACCTGCTCGCGCACGACGGCGTCGAGATCAGCGAGGAGATGGCCTTCGGCCTCGGCGCCGGGCCGTGCTTCTACTACGTCACCCTCGAGGAGGCCTCCCCGACCCGCTGGTTCAACGGCCGCACCGCCCGGCTCGAGGAGAACTTCAGCGAGCTGACCGGCTCGGCGCTCGAGCTGCGGACCTTCGAGGAGGGCGACGGTGCGGCGTGGGAGGCGGCGCGGGCCACGATCGACGCCGGCAGCCCGGCGCTTCTCCTGACCGACATCTACCACCTCGACCACTACGGGGACTCGGCCCGCTTCCCGGGCCACGCGGTCGTCCTCGCCGGCTACGACGACGAGGTCGCGCACCTCTCCGACACCGGGTTCGAGGAGCTGCAGAGGACCGGGCTTGAGAGCCTAGACCGCGCCCGCCACGGCGACCACCCCGCCTACCCCCTCTCCGGCCACATGTTCACGACCTCCGAGGCGATCGACGCCGACCGCCTCCTCGCGGCGGTCCCGGCCGCGGTCGAGCGCGCGGCCACCGCGATGACCGAGCCCGAGTTCCGCGAATTCTCCGGCCTCGACGCCGTCCACCGCCTCGCCGCCGAGATCGGCTCCTGGCCGCAGACCGCCGAGGACTGGAAATGGTGCGCCCGCTTCGGCTACCAGGTGATCGAGCGCCGGGGCACGGGAGGTGGCTGCTTCCGGCTGATGTACTCGCGCTTCCTCGAGGAGGCCGGACGGCCCGAGGCGTCGCTCGCGGCCGAGGCCGCGACGCGGTGGACGGAGCTCGCCGCCGCGCTGCAGGCCGCCAGCGAGGCCGCCGATGCGGAGCCGGAACTCTGGGCCGAGATCGACGCCGCCGCGCAGCGAGTCGCCGAGGCCGAGGACCGGCTCTGGTCCGCGCTGTCGCATTCCTGAGCCGAAACATCGGGCCGGAAGCGGTGTTTCAAGGTCAGACTCGCCCTAATCCCGCGGTCGTACTTGACAGCGTGCGGTACCGTTTTGGCTAGCGGGAGGCGGGTAGGGTATGCAAGCAGTTCCAACCCCGTCTTGTGAGGAGAGAGGTCAAATAATGAGAGGTAAGGCTCGCCCGGCTGGGCTGCTTGTGCTCCTGTCGGCGTTCGTCGTTCTCGCGATCGGCGCCTCCCCCGCGCATGCCGAATTCGGCATCGCCAATTGGGAAGCGCTGACCTGCAAAGAAAACAAAGACACGCCGACGGAAGAAGGGCTCGCGAAAGCCGTCGTGGGCAAACCGCCTCTCCCCAAGGACCCCGAACAGTGCACCGGGTCGACCGAATCGAAGTGGTACAGGCAGGCGTCGGGCCACCCGAACTTCGGGATCACCGACTTCGAACTCAACACTCTCGGCGAACCAGTTCTCGGGTTCCCCGACAAATTCATCAAAGACAACGAAACTCACCTGCCCGAAGGGCTGAACGTCAACCCCGAGGCGGCGCCGGCCTGCACGATCGAACAGGCCGAAGAAGGCGAAGCGGGATTCAAAGCCTGCGCGATCGCGACCTTGGGCAAAGCGCTCGTCGGGTACAACTACTTCACCGTGGCGCTTGAAGCACCGGCACCGACATGCACCGGCGAAAAATGTACACAGGCCCGTGTCAAAGTCCCGGTCTTCAACGTCGAACCGTTCGAAGGCGTCCCCTCGATGGTCGCCTTCCCGACGACCACCGGAACGACGTACATAGTCGGCGATCTCGATCCGACCGACCAGAGCGTGATCTTCAGGGTCACCGACATCGAGTCGCCGCTTGAAGGAGGCATCCCGGTCGTCGGCTCGCGCCTCGTCTTCAACGGCCAGGCGGGGAACGGCACCTACCTGACGATGCCGGCCAACTGCACGGGCGAAGAAGGCCAGACAACCACCCTCACGGTCGACTCGCACGACGAACCACCGAAAACCGACACCGAAGCATTCACCACGGACGTCGGCACCATCGGCTGCGACGAAGTGCCGTTCGAACCGGGGGTCGAGGTCACCTCCAGCGGTGACACCGACTCGCCGAACCCGGCGACGGTGAACGTGAAAATGCCGTTCGAACCGGAAGCGGCAGGGCTCGAAAACTCTCGCCTGCTGACGGCGAAAGTCACCCTGCCGGAAGGGACCAGCATCAACCCGTCGCTCGCCAACGGCCTCGAGACCTGCAGCGACGCCCAGTTCGGCAAGGGAACCGATGACCCGACCCAGTGCCCGGCCGCTTCAAAGATCGGGACGGTCGAAGTCAACAGCCCGGCGCTGGACCAGGAACTCGAAGGGACCGTTTACGCAGCCGAACCGTTGAACCAGGTACCGACTTCCGGAGACATGTTCCGGATCTTCATCCACGCGTTCAATACACGGTATGGGGTCAACGTCCGGCTGGTCGGAAACATCCTCCCGGATCAGGCCACCGGTCAGGTGACCGCGGTCGTCGATAACAACCCGCAGCAGCCGTTCACCTCGTTCAGGGTCAACATCGATGGCGGCCCGAGGGGCGCGCTGACCTCGCCGTACACGTGCGGTCCGCACCAATCGGCCGCGAACTACACACCGTGGGGGACGCCGGAAGTGCCGAACGCCACGGCGCAGTCTCAGTTCGAACTGAGCAGCGCTCCTGGCGGCGGGCCCTGTGCGAAAACGCTCGCCGACCGTCCGTTGGACCCGGGCTACACCGCCGGGACGACGAACCCGAAGGCGGGCGCCTACAGCCCGTTCGAGCTGCACCTCCTGCGACCCGACGGTCAGCAGGAGTTCCGCAAGCTCGACGTCACCCTGCCGCCGGGGATGGCGGCCAAACTGGCCGGCGTCGACTACTGCCCCGAGGCGAACATCGCAGCGGCGGCGACCAGGTCCGGCAATGAAGAGCTCGCGAATCCGAGCTGTCCGGCCGGCAGCCTGGTCGGCGACGTGACGATCAAGGCGGGCTCGGGCGCGGACCCGTTCACCGACGACAAGGGCAAGGCCTACTTCGCCGGCCCCTACAAGGGCGCTCCGGTGAGTCTGGTCATGATCGTTCCGGCGGTCGCGGGGCCGTATGACCTCGGCACCGACGTCGTCCGCACGGCGCTCAACGTCAATCCGGAAACGGCCGTGGTCAACGCTGTCTCCGACGAAATCCCGTACATCCTCGGAGGCATCAAGCTCGACATCCGGTCGATCGACGTCAACCTCAACCGCAGCTCGTACACGATCAACCCGACCAATTGCAGCCCGTTCGGAGTCACCGCAAACATCTCAGGCGGTGGCGCCAACCCGAATGATCCGGCCAGCTGGTCGACGGTCACCAAGAACAACCCGTTCACCGCCACCGACTGCAACGCGCTGAAGTTCAAGCCGAAGTTCAGCGCCAAGATCCTCGGTGGCAAGAAGGCGACCAAGCGCCGCTCGCATCCGAAGCTGCAGGCGATCCTGCAGGGACGGAGCGGTGACGCGAACGTTGCCCGGACGGCGTTCACGCTGCCGAAGACGACGATCCTCGACCAGAGCAACATCAAGACGATCTGCACCAGGGTGCAGCTGTCTGCGAACAGTTGCCCGAAGGGTTCCGTCTACGGCCACGCGAAGGCGACCTCGCCGTTGATCGCCGGGGCGCTGAAGGGCCCGGTCTACCTGACCTCGTCCAACAACAAGCTCCCGGACCTGCTGGTCGACCTCCAGGGCCAGGTCAACGTCCGCCTCCGCGGCGTGATCTCGTCCAAGGGCGGCAAGCTGAAGACCACGTTCCGCACCGTTCCCGACACGCCGGTCACGAAGTTCACGCTGGAAATGAACGGCGGCAAGAAGGGCCTGTTGATCAACACCTCGAGTCTCTGCTCGAAGAAGCAGAAGGGTCAGCTCAACATCAAAGCCCAGAACGGGAAGCAGTTGAAGAACAACAAGCTTCAGCTCAAGACCTCGTGCGGCAAGTCGAAGAAGAAGGGCAAGAAGTAGCAGCCTGATCGTCGAGCCCTCGGCCACAGCCTGATCTGTGGCCGAGGGCGACACGATCCTCAGGGCCGCCCGGCGACTCGAGGCGGCCCTCGGCGGCGAGGCGCTCGGCGTCCGGGCGCCCAACCCCCGCGGCCGCGGCGCTGGGGTCGAACGGCTCGACGGCCTGACCCTCGATCGCGTCGAGGCGCGTGGCAAGCACCTGCTCCTCGATTTCGGCGACCTCGTCCTCCACAGCCACCTCGGCATGAGCGGGTCGTGGCGAGTCGGCCGCCGCGGCCGGGGCTGGGGCCGACCGGTGGGTGGGGCGTGGGTGATCCTGACCGGCTCCAAGAGCGAGGCGGCCCAGTTCGGCGGCCCGACGCTGCGGGTGCTCGGCGCGACTCAGGTCGCGCGTGACAGGCTGCTGGCCGGCCTCGGCCCCGACATCCTCGCCCGCGATCTCGACATTGCCTCAGCCTCGACCTCGCTCGGACGCGCCGGCGGCCGGGAGCTCGGGGAGGCCCTGCTCGACCAGCGGCTCGTCGCTGGGATCGGCAACATCTTCAAGAGCGAGGCCTGCTTCGCCGCCGGGATCAACCCGACGCGGGCCATCGACCGGCTGAGCCCCGAGGAGCTGGGCGAGGTCCTCCTCGCAGCCCACCGGTTGATGTCGGACGCGGTCGAGCGCGGCCACTCGGATCCCGCCGTCCACCGACGTGCCGGGCGACCCTGCCCACGCTGCGGCACGCCGATTTCATCGGCCGGCCAGGGCGACGCCAACCGCCGCACCTACTGGTGCCCGAGATGTCAGCCGGAGGCCTGGGCCGGGATCAGCCGCGCGAAGTAGGCGAGCGGGTTGCCGGAGTGCTCCTGGTAGGAGAGCCCCGCCTCTCCGGATTGACGCCGGAGCGAGCCCAGTGTCGTGAAGTGTGGGTCGCCGAACAGCTCGCCGACGACAAGGCGCCCGCCGGGCCGCAGAACGCGCCGAATCTCAGCCAGGGCGGCGCCCCGGTCCGGGATCTCGCCGAGGACGGCGGTCAGGATCACCGCGTCGATCGAGGCGTCCTCGTAGGGCAGGTCCGTCGCGTCGCCCTGGGTGGGGACGATGTTGGTTCGCCCGCCCGAGCCCCTCATCACATGGTCGAGGAACTCCTGCTGGAGGTCGAAGATCTCGACCCTCCCCTCCGGGCCGACCCAGTCGGCCATCTCGAAGGTGTAGTAGCCGGTCCCGGGGCCGATCTCGAGCAGGCGCTCGCCGGGCTCGGGCGTCAGCACCGAGCGCAACCGCTCACGGGTGACGATCGGGTGCGGGGCTTCGACCCAGAAGCGCTGCCCGTAGGGACAGGCGGACGGATTCTTGCGCCACCAGAGCGCGGCCCCGAGAGTCGCCACGCCGGCCAGGCCGAGCAGCGTCCGGGCGCGCATCACTCCGACTGATCGAGTGAGAAGCCGACCCGGTGCTCGCCCGAGTCGATACGCAGGAACGCGACCTTGCCGAGGTAGACGGCGAGGATCCCGTCCTCGGTCTTGACGTCGTACCAGCCGCCCTTGTCCAGCTGCTTGCGGAGGTCCTTCAGCTCACCGTCGCCGAGCCTGACGGAGATCACCTGACCGCCCTCGAATCCGATCTCGACCCGCTGCGCCTCGGCCATCACTCGCCTCCGTGCCCGGCCGGCTCGACGATCTCGGTCAGCACACCGCCGGTCGATCGCGGGTGCAGGAAGGCGACGCGGCTTTCGCGGATACCGGTCCGCGGCTCGGTGTCGATCAGCTCGATGCCGGCGGCGCCGATCGCCGCCAGCGTCGAGTCGATGTCCTCCACCGCATAGGCGACGTGATGGAGGCCCGGGCCCCTGCGCTCGATGAACTTGGCGACCGAGGTCTCGGGACCGAGTGGCCTCAGCAGCTCGACATGGCCCTCGCCCACATCGAGCAGGACCGCCTCGACGCCCTGCGACTCGACCGTCTCACGGTGGGCAAGCTCCATCTGGAAGCTCTTCTCGTAGAGGTCGATCGCGCCGTCGAGGTCCTCGACAGCGACGCCGATGTGGTCGATCCGCCCAAACATCAGTGGCGGAGTCTATGCACCCTCGGCGCGCAGGATCTCGGCCAGGGCGGCGACCCCGACCTCGAGCTGCTCGGCGGTTGGCTCCTTGGTAGCGATCAGCCGCTGGATCTCGCGGCCCGGCGCGTGGAAGGCCTCGGCCAGCGGAGCGCCGTGGTTGCGGTCACTCCAGGCGAACATCTCGACCGCGAGCGAGGCGCCGCCGAGGCCGACGCCGGCCCGGGCCAGCGGCCCGGGGCTCTCGAGCAGGCGCTCGAGGAGGACGGTTCCGCCGACCGAGAGGATCATCATCGGGGCGATCAGGTTCGAGCCGCAGCGATCGTGCTCCTTGGGAACCGAGGCGGGGTCGTCGAGCCCCTGCTCATAGGCGGCGATCGCCTTGTGCTCGACCCCGTGGTAGGCGGCCAGGTTGCGATCGCTGAGGGCGACCAGGGCCGGGAGGACCCCGACGACCTGGACGATCGCCTCGCGCAGGCCCGGTGAGGGGAGCCGGCGCCGCAGCGCCGCCGTCGTGATCAGGGTCGCGCCGATCGCGGCGATCACGCGGGGGTCCTCGAACGGCAGGCGCGCTGCCGGCAGCCTGCGGCGCACCAACGGCAGCACGGCGATCGCCTCGGCGAGTTTCAGCGGCCCGCGGAGGCCGGGGAGGCGGGCCGCCAGCCGCGGCGCGAGCTCCGGCTTGCGCTCCGCGGCGACTTCGATCGAGCCGTCCCCGGCCCGCACCGCGGCGGCCCAGTGCGTCGGCCCATGAATCAGCAGCCCGTTGCGGAGCGCCATCCCTCCGAGTCTCAGCCGCTCGCTCACAGACTTCAGACTAGGGAGTCGGCGCTGCCTAGTCCACGATCGCCTGCAGGCCCAGCGAGACACCGGCTACGACGAGGATCACCGAGATCACCCGCAGCAGGGTGTCGTCATCGAGCCGGCCGGTGAGCTGGGCGCCGATGTAGGCGCCGGGGACGGCGCCGGCGCATCCCGCGGCGAGCAGATCCCAGTCGATGCCGCCCGCGAGGTGGCCGATCAGGCCGCCAATCCCGACCACGACACCGGTCGCGGCGTTGGTCCCGACCGCCGCCTTGGGCGTCGTCCCCAGCCACCGCACCATCGCCGGCAGCCGCAGGGTGCCGAGGATCAGGCCGACGAGGCCGCCGAGGACGCCGACAGCGAAGGCGATCGCCACCGGGGTCACCCAGCCGGTCGAGGGCGGGCGGATCCGCTCGGGCCGGCGCCGGTGGCGTGAGATCTCGACCGCGCCATAGAGGACGACGACGGCGATGACCCCCAACAGCAGCCGCTGCGGCAGCAGCCCTGAGATCACTCCTCCGGCGATCCCGCCCGCGAGCGACGGCGGCGCCATCATCCAGAACAGCCGCCAGTCGATCCTCCCCCCGCGCCAGTGCGCGATCGAGGCGGTCAGCGCCGAGGCGGCGCTGACCGCGATGTTCGCGCCGGCCCCTGCAGAAGCCGAGGAGGAGAACTGGAGCAGGAGCGGCAGCCGAAGATTGCCGAGCACGAGGCCGGCGATACCGCCCGCGATCGCCACCGCGAAGGACCAGACAGCGACGCTGATCAACTCCGGCGGCGACATCGGCGGGAGAGGCTATCGGCCCGCTATGCCTGCAGGCGCTCGACGGCCGCGCCCCTGCGCGGTCGTCGAGTCCTCCCCTGTATCCCCTTATTAGGTCCGGCCGGAGGCCCCCAGTCCAGGCCTCCGGCCGGTGTCGGCTCTCCCTGGCTCTAGCTTGGAAAGCCAACTCTCAAAACACGGTGTCCTTGGGGAAGTTGCGGCGCCGACTCAGGACTTCTTGAGCAACTTTTCCAGCGCCTCCAGGCGGCGACCCAGCTCCGCCTCGAACCCCCGGTCGGTCGGCTCGTAGAAGCGACGATCCTCGAGGCCCTCTGGCATCAGCGGCTGGTCGGCGACGCCCTCGGGCTCGTCGTGCGGGTAGCGGTATCCCTCGCCTCTGCCGAGGCTTTCGGCGCCCGGATAATGGCCGTCCCGAAGGTGGTCGGGAGGCGTCCTGGCGCCGTGCTGGCGAACCTCCGCCCGGGCCTGGGACAGTGCCCTCATCGAGGCGTTCGACTTCGGCGCGAGGGCGAGGTGGACCGCCGCCTGGGCGAGGTTGAGGGCGCACTCGGGGAGACCGACCCGGTCGACGGCTCGGGCCGCCGCGTCCGCGATCAGCAGCGCCTGAGGGTCGGCGTTGCCGATGTCCTCGGAGGCGAAGATGACCATCCGGCGGGCGATGAAGCGGGGGTCCTCGCCACCCTCGAGCATCACCGCCAGGTAATAGAGGGAGGCATCGACGTCGGAGCCGCGGGTTGCCTTGATCCAGGCCGAGATGAAGTCGTAGTGGCGGTCCCCGTCGCGGTCGAAGTCGATCGCCTTGCGCTGCATCGCGTCCTCGATCGCGGCGACATCGACCCGGCCGCCCTGGGAGCGCTCGACCGCGCGCTCGAGGGCGGAAAGCGCGACCCGGGCGTCGCCGCCGCTGCGCCGGGCGAGCATCGCCAGCGCCTCGTCGTCGACCGCCGGCGGGTCGGCCAGGCCCCGCTCGGGCTCCGAGAGGGCGCCCCGCAGCAGTCCCTCCACCCGCGAGGGGTCCAGCGGGCGCAGCTCGTAGATCTGGCAGCGCGAGAGCAGCGCCGAGTTGACCTCGAAGTATGGGTTCTCGGTCGTCGCCCCGATCAGGGTCAGGGTGCCGTCCTCGACCGCCGGCAGCAGCGCGTCCTGCTGCGCCTTGTTGAAGCGGTGGATCTCGTCGAGGAAGAGGACGGTGTGGCGCCCGCTCGTCCTGTGCCGCTCGCGCGCGCGCTCGATCACGGCCCGGATCTCCGGCCGGCCCGCATTGACCGCCGACTCCTCCTCGAAGGCCCCTTCGGAGCCCGCGGCGGCGATCCTGGCGAGGGTCGTCTTGCCCGACCCGGGTGGCCCGTAGAGGATCGCGCTGTGCGGCCGGCCGGCCTCGATCGCGGTCCGCAGCGCAGACCCCTCCCCCAGCACCTGCTCCTGCCCGACAATCTCATCCAACGACCGCGGCCTCATCCGCACGGCCAGAGGAGCATCCGATGGAACACCACCCGCGGAGGAATCCCCCGCCGAGGAATTCGCGGGGCGTGCCTCCTCGTCGCTGAACAGGCGGTCCGCCACTACGCCTGAGTATGAGGGGATCGGTCGAGGCTCGGCGGAGCCTCCATGCAGTTCGCGACGACGAGTCTTGACCGATCCCCCCACACACGGCTTAGAATCGACCGTATGGCTACTACCGAAGCACGCCCCGCCGCGTCCACCCTCGAGTCTTTCAACCCCGCCACCGGCGAGCTGGTCGGCTCGGTTGCGACGATCACGCCCGATCAGGTCCAGGCCGTCGTCGACGACGTCGCCCGAATCCAGCCCGCCTGGGCGGAGCTGGCGCTCGACGATCGCGCCGCCTACATGCGCCGCGCCGCCCACGCGCTCCTCGACGACATCGACGAGATCGCCGAACTGCTCGTCAACGAGCAGGGCAAGCCGCGCGCCGAGGCCTACACGATGGAGCTGCTTCCGACCGTCGACGCCCTCCACTGGTGCGCGAAGGCGGGCCCAAAGATCCTCGCCGACGAGAAGGTGCGGATGTCGCAGGCCCCCTTGATGAGCAAGAAAAGCCGCTTCTCCTATGAGCCGATCGGCGTCGTCGGCGTCATCGCGCCCTGGAACTACCCCTGGTCGATCCCGTTCGGCGAGGTCGCGATCGCGCTGATGGCGGGCAACGGCGTCGTCCTCAAGCCGGCCAGCCTGACGCCGCTGCTGGGGGAGGCGATCCGGCGCGTCTTCGAGAAGGGTGGCCTTCCCGAGGGCCTGGTCCGGGTCGTCCACGGTGGCGGAGCCGTCGGTGACGCGCTGGCCCGCTCGAGCGCCGGCAAGATCTTCTTCACCGGCTCGGTCGAGATCGGCCGCAAGGTTGGCGAGGTCTGCGCCCAGCGCCTCAAGGGCTCGGTCCTCGAGCTCGGCGGCAAGGACCCGATGATCGTCTGCGCCGACGCCGACCTTGACAACGCGATCTCCGGCGCCGTTTGGGGCGGCTTCGCCAACGCCGGCCAGACCTGCTCGGGGATCGAGCGGGTCTACGTCGAGCGCCAGGTCGCCGACCGCTTCGTCGAGGGCGTCGCCCGCGAGGCCAAGCGGCTACGACTCGGCGACCCGCTGCAGTGGGAGACGGAGATCGGCCCGATGACCTCCGAGGACCAGTACGGGATCGTCGTCGAGCTGATCGAGGACGCGGTCGCCTCCGGCGCGACCAAGCTCTGCGGCGGCCCGATCGACGTCGCCGGGCTGCCGGGCAAATTCATCGCGCCGACCGTCCTCACCGAGGTCACCCATGAGATGCGGATCATGCACGAGGAGATCTTCGGCCCGGTGCTGCCGATCGTCGTCGTCGACTCCGAGCAGGAGGCGATCGATCTCGCCAACGACTCCGAGTTCGGCCTCGGCGCCTCGGTCTGGACCAAGGACCGCCAGAAGGGCGAGCGGATGTCGCGCCGGATCGAATCGGGGATGGTCTGGGTCAACGACCACTCCTTCAGCCACGGCGCCTGCCAGTGTGCGTGGGGCGGCGTCAAGGACTCCGGGGTCGGCCGCTCGCACTCCAAATTCGGGTTCTACGAGTGCGTCAACGTCAAGATGAACGCCTGGGAGCCGGGGCTGACCCGCGACTTCTGGTGGCACCCCTACGACCGCACGCTGGGCGAAGCCGTCCGCGCCTCGGCCAAGCTGCTCTACGGCAAGGGCACCGAACGGACCACGGCGCTGCGCGAGGGCGCCGGCCCGCTGCTCGCGGTCGGGCGGCGGACGCTGCGCAAGAAGCGCGGCTGAACCCCGCGGCAGAGCGGCTTTTCTGCCGCTCTCGGGGACAATCCGGCGAGTGAGCACGGCAATCGAGCTGCGCGGCCTGCGCCACGACTTCGGCGAACGGACGGCCCTGGAGGGAGTCGACCTGACCCTCGGGTCTGGGGAGACGCTTCTCGTGCTCGGCTCCAACGGGGCCGGCAAGACGACGCTGCTGCGGATCCTCGCCACCCTGCTGCGGCCCAGCGGCGGCGAGATCGAGGTCCTCGGATGCCCGCTGCCGCGCGAGGCCTGGAAGCTCCGCGGCCGGATCGGCTACCTCGGCCACGAGCCGCTCCTCTACCGCGACCTGAGTGGGCGCGAGAACCTCCGCTTCCACGCCCGCCTGCACGGGATCGCCGGGGACGCCGGCGAGGCCCGGATCGAGGCGACGCTGCGCGCGATCGGGATGGAGCGCCGCGCCGACGAGCGGGTCGGCGAGCTCTCGGCCGGGATGCGGCAGCGCCTCGCGATCTGCCGCTGCGTCCTCCATGAGCCCGGGCTGCTGCTGCTCGACGAGCCGGATTCCCACCTCGACGAGGAGGGTCGCGAGCTGGCGAGCGGCCTGATCGGCCCCGGGTCCGACCGCACCCGCGTCGTCGTCACCCACGACCCCGAGCGCTTCGAGGCCGAGGCGGATCGGACGCTCCGGCTCGCGGTCGGCCGCCGGGCCGAGGTCGGCGCGGAGGTCCTACGATGACCCGCTCGACGGTCGCCTTCCGCGCGATCCTCGAGAAGGACCTGCGGACCGAGCTCCGGACCCTGCAGTCGCTGCCGGCGATGGCGCTGTTCGCGGTGACGACCTTCGTCATCTTCCGCTTCGGGCTCGACCGCACCCAGCTCTCGGGGAGCCTCGCCTCCGGCGTGCTCTGGGCGACGCTGCTGTTCGCCGCGATCCTCGGCATCAACCGCCTCTTCGTCGCCGAGCGCCAGGAGGGCGGCTTCGACGCGATCAGGCTGGCGCCGATCGACCGCACGGCGCTGTTCGCCGCGAAGGCGGCGGCACTCGTCGCCTACCTGGTGATCCTCGAGCTGATCGTCGTCCCGGTCTTCGCGATCTTCTTCCTCGACTCGGCGTCCGCGATCCCGCCGCTGGCCGGCGTCCTCCTGCTCGCCGATGTCGGCCTCGCCGCGACCGGCACCCTGATCTCCTCGATGGCGGTCAACTCGCGCGCCCGCGACCTCCTCGGCCCGCTCGTCCTGCTGCCCCTGGTGGTGCCGCTGATGATCGCCGCGACCGGCGCCAGCCGGCACCTGCTGGCCGCGGGCGGCCCCGGTTACGAGCGGTTCGGCACCTGGCTTGCGGTCCTGGGCCTATACGATTTGATCTTCCTCCTCGTCGGATACGCGGTGTTCGACTTCCTCTTGGAGGACTGAGCACGCGCCGCCGCGGGCGCCCAGCGGATGTACGGCAAAGGACTGAAACCCCTCTCGATCGCGACCGTCGTGGCGCTCGCCACGGGTCTCTCGCTGGTCTTCTTCTACGCGCCGCTCGACGCCGACCAGGGCTTCATCCAGAAGATCTTCTACCTGCACGTGCCGCTGGCGATGGTCGCCCTCGTCGGGTTCATCGTCGGCGGGATCTTCGCGATCCTCCACCTGCGCAGCGGCGACAGCCGCTGGGACGCGTACTCCTACGTCTCGATCCACATGTCGGTGATCTTCGGCGTTGCGGTGCTGATCACCGGCTCGATCTGGGCGAAGGCCTCGTGGGGGCACTGGTGGGTCTGGGACGAGCCGACCCTGGTCAGCTTCCTGATCGTCTTCCTCCTCTACGCGACCTACTACCCGTTTCGCTACGCGATCGAGGACCGCGATCGCCAGGCGCGCTACGCCTCGGTCTTCGCGATCACCGCCGGGGCCTTCGTCCCGCTCAACTTCCTCTCCGTGCGGCTCGCCGAAAGCCTCGTCCACCCGCGGGTGTTCGCGACGACCGGCGGCGGCCTGCCCAGATCGATGATGCTGACCTTCCTCGTCTGCCTGACCGCGATGGCTCTGCTCTGGGTGACGCTGGTCAAGCTGGAGCTGACGGCGAAGAGCGCCTCGGGCCAGGTGAAGCGCCTGCGGCGCGCGCTCGACGCCCCGCCGTCCGGCTCCCGCTCGCGGGTCGCCCCGGAGGTGAGCTAGATGCCGGCGCTACCGCTCGACGAGGCGGGCAAGTACGTCGCCGGCGCCTACGTCGTCTTCATGGTCCTGCTCGTCGTCTATGTCGCGATCATGGCGATCAAACTGCAGCGGATCGAGCGCGAACTCAGAGAATTGGCCGGCTTCGCCGAGGAGCGGGCCGAGGAGCGGGAGGAGGTGGCGCTCGATGTCTGAGCTCCTCGCGCTCGGCGTCTCTCACAAGACGGCTCCGCTCGACCTGCGGGAGCGGCTCTCGCTGACCGAGGGCCGCGCGGTCGGCGCCCTCCGCGAGCTGACCGCGGCCGAGGGCATCCACGAGGCGACGGCGCTCTCGACCTGCAACAGGACCGAGCTCTATCTGATCGTCTCCGACCCGGTCGAAGCCGAGTCGACCGCGCTCGGCGTCCTCACCCGCCAGGCCGAGCTGCGACCGACCGAGCTGCTCGGCCACCTCTACTCCCTGCGCTCGAGCGAGGCCGTCCGCCACCTCTTCCGGGTCACCGCCGGTCTCGACTCGATGATCGTCGGCGAGGCCGAGATCCAGGGCCAGGTCAGGCGCGCCTACGAGCTGGCACTGGTCGAGGGTGGGACCGGGCCGGTCCTCAACCGCCTCTTCCGCGGCGCCCTCGCCGCCGGTGGCCGCGCCCGCGAGGAGACCGCGATCGGCGAGCGTGGCGTCTCGATCCCCTCGGTCGCGGTCGAGCTGGCGCGGCGCACGCTCGGCGACCTCAGCGAGCTCCGCGTCCTCGTGATCGGCGCCGGCGAAACGGCTGAGCTGGTCGCCCGGGCGCTGGTCGCCCGCGGCGTCGCGACCGTCTTCGTCGCCAACCGCCACCACGACCGGGCGATCGGCCTCGCCCAGCGCTTCGGCGGCGCCGCCATCCGCCTCGAGGAACTGCCCGAGCAGCTCGCGGAGGCCGACATCGTCGTCTCGGCGACCAACTCCCCCCACCACATCGTCGAGCGCGACGAGCTCGAGCAGGTGATGGGCGGCCGTGAGGACCGGCCACTGCTGCTGATCGACATCGCCGTCCCCCGTGACATCGAGCCCGAGTGCCGCGAGATCCCGGGCGTCACCCTGCACGACATCGATGACTTCCAGCAGATCGTCGAGCGCAATGCGAGCGGCCGCGAGGCCGAGGCGCGGCGGGCGGAGCCGATCCTCGATGCCGAGCAGGATCGCTTCGAAGGCTGGCTCGCCTCGCTCGCGGTGGCGCCGACGGTGGCGGCTCTGCGCGAGAGCGCGGACGAGATCGTCGAGCGGATCCTGGCCGAGAACGAGGGCCGCTGGGAGAGCCTCGGCGAGGCCGACCGCGAGCGGATGAGGCTGATGGCGAAGGCGGTCGCGTCCCGCCTCCTGCACGAGCCGACCCTGCGGATGAAGCGCGCCGCCGGCAGCGACGACGCCTACCTCTACGTCAGCGCCCTGCGCGAGCTGTTCGGCCTCGACGCCGAGACCGAGCCCGAGAACGAGGGCCGGGCCAACGTCACCGAGCTCCGACGCCGCAAGTCCGGCTAGGGGCGGGGGTGGCGATCCGCCTCGCGACCAGGGGGAGTGCCCTGGCGCTCGCCCAGGCCGAGTGGGTCGCCGGGCTGCTCGGCGGGGCCGAGCTGGTCGAGGTCTCCTCCGATGGCGAGCCCGGGGACAAGGCGCGGTTCGTGCGCGGGGTCGAGGCGGTGCTGCTCGCCGGCGAGGCCGAGATCGGCGTCCACTCGGCGAAGGACCTCCCGGCCGAGATGCCGGACGGCCTGGCGATCGCGGCGGTGCCGCAGCGCGAGGACCCCGCCGACCTCTGGGTTGGCGCCGGCACTTCGCTCGAGGCGGTGCCGGACGGCGCCCGAGTCGGGACCGCGAGCCTGCGCCGGCGCGCCCAGCTCCTCGCCGCGCGCCCCGACCTCGAGGTCGGAGAGCTGCACGGCAATGTCGACACCAGGCTGCGGCGCCTGGCCGAGGGCAAGCTCGACGCGATCGTCCTCGCCGCCGCCGGTCTGCGGCGCCTCGGCCGCGAGGGCGAGGCGTCGTTCTCGATCCCGGCCGAGGTGATGACACCGGCCGCCGGGCAGGGGGCACTGGTGCTGCAGGCCCGGGTCGATGACACTGAGGCGCTCGACACCGCTGCCGCGATCGGCGAGGAGCGGGCGCTGCTCGAGCTGACCGCGGAGCGGGCCGTAGTCTCGATTCTCGATGCCACCTGCGCCAGCCCGATCGGAGTCCACGCGATGCTCGATGGCGATCGACTCGCGGTCGAGGCATTCGTCGGCCTCCCGGACGGCGGCGAGTGGGTCCGCGATCGGATCGAGGTCGAGGTCGAGCAGCCGGCCGCGGCAGGGGCGATGCTCGCCGAGCGGCTCGAGGCCGCCGGGGCGCGCGACATCCTCGAGCGCGCGGATGCGCTCCTCGCGGAGGGGCCGTCTTGAGCGCGCGGCCGGGGGTCGTCTACCTGGTCGGCGCCGGGCCGGGCGACCCTGGGCTGTTGACCGCCCGGGCGCTCGATCTGATCGGCTCTGCCGACGCGATCTTCCATGACCGGCTGATCCCGCCGGGCGCCCTCGACGGGGCCCGCGAGGACGCCGACCTCGTCTACGTCGGCAAGGAGCCGGGCCGGCCCTCGATGCCGCAGGAGGAGATCGCCAAGCGCCTGATCGAGGCGGCGCGCGCCGGAGGCAGCGTCGTTCGCCTCAAGGGCGGCGACCCGTTCGTCTTCGGTCGCGGCGGTGAGGAGGGCGAAGCCCTGCGGGCCGCGGGGGTCGAGTTCGAGGTCGTCCCCGGTGTGACCGCCGGGGTGGCGGCGACCGCGTACGCCGGGATCCCTGTCACCCACCGCGACGATGCCTCGGCGGTCGCCTTCGTCACCGGCCACGAGGACCCCGAGAAGGAGGAGTCGGCCCTCGACTGGGAGGCGCTTGCGCGCTTCCCCGGCACCCTGGTCCTCTACATGGGCGTCAACCGCCTGGCCGAGAACGCGGCGGCGCTGATCGATGCCGGCCGCGACCCCGACGAGCCTGCCGCGGCGATCGAACGGGGAACGATGGCCGGTCAGCGCAGCGTCACCGCGACCCTGGCCACCCTCGCCGCCGAGGTCGAGCGCGAGAGGGTCGGAGCCCCCGCCGTGATCGTCGTCGGCGAGGTCGTCGGGCGGCGAGAACTGCTCGCCTGGCTCGAGCGGCGCCCGCTGCACGGCCGCAGCGTTGTCGTCACCCGCGCCCGCGCCCAAGCCAGCGGGCTGGCGCGGGAGCTGCGACTGCTCGGGGCCGAGGTGGTCGAGCTGCCGGCGATCAGGATCGAGCCGCGGATCGAGAGCGACGAGGTCCGGCGCGCGGTCGAGGAGATCGATGCCTACTCGGTCATCTGCCTGACGAGCGCGAACGGGGTGCGCCTCCTGTTCGATGCGCTGCGGTCGGCCGGCCGCGACGCCCGGGCACTCGCCGCCGCGACCGTCGCGGCGATTGGGCCGGGGACGGCTGCCGGGCTCGCCCGGAACGGGATCAAGGCCGACGTCGTCCCCGAGCGGTTCGTCGCCGAGGCCCTGCTCGAGGCACTCGCCCCAACCGAGGTCGAGGGCCGCCGCGTCCTCCTCGCCCGCGCAGCCGAGGCGCGTGACGTGCTGCCGGACGGCCTCCGCGAGCGCGGTGCCGAGGTCGACGACGTCGCCCTCTACGAGACCATCCGCGAGGACCCGGCGCCGGAGGCGATCGAGGCCGCGCAGGCAGCCGACTACGTCACCTTCACCTCCTCCTCCACGGTCCGCAATCTGACCGCGGCGCTCGGGGGGCGGTTTCCCGAGGGCGCCCGGGTGATCTCGATCGGGCCGGTTACCAGCGCGGCGGCACGGGAGGCCGGACTCACGGTCCATGCCGAAGCCGAGCGCCACGACATCGACGGCCTCCTCGCGGCTCTCCTCGCCGACGCTGCCGGCCGCTCAACGGAATGAGTGCGGTCGAGGTTAGAGCCGGTATGCGGTCTCAACCTCGACCGCAATGCGGGGCATGAGGCTCGGGCGGCCACACCGGCATTTCCGGGTCACCGACTCGACCAACTCCGTGGCGCGTGAGCTGGCGGCGGCCAGCGCCCCCGGCGGGACCGTCGTCACCGCCGCCGAGCAGACCGCCGGCCGCGGCAGGCAGGGACGCAGCTGGACGGCGCCGGCCGGCGGCGCCCTCCTCTACTCGGCGATCGTCCGCCCGCTCGAGCGGCGGCACGCGCTGCTGCCGCTCGCGGCCGCGGTCGCCGTCTGCGAGACGGCCGAGCAACTCGACGACTCGGTCGAGTGCCGGATCAAGTGGCCCAACGACATCTGGGTCGGAGAGCGCAAGCTGGCGGGGATCCTGATCGAGGCGAGGCCGCAGGACGGCTGGGCGGTCGTCGGGATCGGGCTCAACATCGCGATCTCGAGCGAGGAATTCCCGCCCGAGCTGAGGGATACCGCGACCTCGCTGCGCTCCACCCCCCGGGCCGAGGAGGCGCGGGCGGCGCTCGACGCGAGGCTGGGCCGGTGGGTCGACGCCGAGGCCGGGACCGTCATCTCCGCCTGGGCGGAGCGCGACGCGCTGCGCGGCCGCGAGATCTCCTGGGACGGGGGCTCGGGGATCGCCGACGGCGTCGGCGAGTCGGGGGACCTACTCGTCCTCACCGCCGGCGGCGACCGCGTCGCCCTCGGCGCCGGTGAGGTCCACCTCACCGTCTGACCCGTTCTCCTCGACATCGACCACGACATCCTCGGCGGCGGCCTCCTCGATAGCTGCCTTGCCGCCCTTCTTGCCGCCCTTTGCGGCGCCGTTCTCGCTGCCGTTCTTGTTCTTTTTGCGTTTGCGGCGCCGTTTTCCGCCTTTCGGGAAGTTCCTCAGCAGTTCGCGCGCGGTCGCCGACGGTTTGCGGGCCATCCGCATCCGCGCCCCCCGCAGCACCTCCTCACCTTCGGGGGTGTGGGAGACGGCGCCGGCGAGCAGCGCCACCGCGAGGCGGCGGTCCTGTTTGCGGGCGGCGTGGACGAGGCGGCGGGCGTTGCGGCCATGGGCGCGGCCGGAGGAGTTGACGAGCAGCCCGAGCAGCCGCTTGGTCTCCGGCCAGCGCTGCACCGCATACTCTTCGTGCAGCTCGCGGGTGTATGTGGCGAGCCGCCAGACCCAGGCCTGGGCCTGGTCGCGGCGGCCGATCCGTTTGTCGACCAGCGCCTGCAGCAGGGTCTTCGTCCCGGCCCGTTTGTCCTCCCGACTCCAGGTGCCGACGATGTCGATCGCGTCGTCGAAGGCGTCGGGGTCGCGCAGGTCGGCGATCTCCGCCAGGGCCTTGAGCCGCAGTTGCGAGTTGCGATTGCGTTGGACGCAGGTGAGGAGGAAGCGCCGGCGGAGCTCCTTGGTCTTGTCGTTCTGGAGCATCGCCCGCGCGCGACGCCAGTTCTGCGGGTTGACGCGGGCGCCGGCGAGCGCCGCCCAGGCGTGACGCTCGGGGTAGTCGAGGTTCTCGACCGCGATCCGCCACATCTCCCGTTCGAGCACCTGGGTGCGGCGCTCCGGGTCCTCGGAGACGGGTACGACCCGCCGCTCGACCCGGACCCGGCGGCCGCGGCCGCGACGGACGGGACCGATGACGATCGCACCGCCGCGATAGACGTCGCGGTCGAGCAGGCTGTGGAGGGTGACGATCGTCTCGTCGTGGGTCGTCGCCGGATGGACGAAGTCGACGACGAGGCCGGCCTCCTTGCCGGGGGCGCGGCGGGTGACGCGGCCGACCCTCTGCTGGTAGACGCGCCGCGAGGCGGTCGGCGCCAGATGCATGCAGATCGTCGCCCGCGGCGAGTTCCAACCCTCGGCGAGGAGCATCGCGTTGCAGAGGACATCGACCTCGCCGCGCTCGAACCCGGCGAGGATCTCGGCCAGTTCGCGCTTAGGCGTCTCACCGGAGACCGCGCGGGCGACGATGCCCGCCTTCTGCAACGCTTTGGCGACGTTCTTCGCGTGCTGGACGCCGGCGGTGTAGAGGACGCCGGGCACGTCTTTGAACCGGGTTTTGTAGAGGTCGGCGATCGCGACGTTGAAGGGCTCTTGGTCGAGCAGCGCGGCCAGCTCCTCCTGGTCGAAGTCCTGGTCGACCTCCCCTTTGCGGAGCGGCACCTTGGCGATCGTCCGCACCCCGGGCCCGGGCGGAATCCGCATGCAGCGGAGCGGCGAGATCACGCCGCGGCGCGCCGCCTGGGCGAGGTCGAAGCGCGAGGTCTGGGTCGGGAAGAGGTCGGTGACGTGCCGGGCGATCAGCGCCCCGGTCGCGGTCATCCCGATGAACACCGGACCGTCCCAGGCGCGGATGCAGGCACTCGTTTTCTCGCCGAGGGCGGTGTGGGCCTCGTCGCAGATCACGATCGAGTAGGCGTCGGAGATCTTCTTGTGGTTGCGGACGAACCACTGGTAGGTCTCGACCGTCACCGGGCCATCGGGGTCGTCGCGGCCGTCGAGCAGGGGCGGTCGCAGCCGCTCCTTGTACCCGCGGTCGGAGATCTCGCCGATGAATTGGTCGACGAGGTTGCGACGGTGGGTGAGGATCAGGACGCCGCCGGTGCGGGAGGCGTCGATGAACCCGACCGCGGCGACGGTCTTGCCGGCGCCGGTCGCGTGCTCGAACCAGAAGCGGCGTGCGGCACCGGGGTCCTCGGGCGCCTCGGCGACCTGCTCCTCATCCTCGCCCTTCGGCTCATCCCAGTCCTGGGGCTCCTCGTCGGCGGCGAGATCCTCATCCTCGAGCGGCTCCTCATCCTCGAGCGGCTCCTCCTCGTCGGCGGGAGCGGCGGGGACTGCCGCCGCGCCGCCGTTGGCGCCGTTGCGGCCACCGCCGTTCAGCGCGACCTGCTGCTCGGCGATCAGCTCGGTCAGGGTCCCGGAGAGCGCGTCCACCTGGTGGGGGTTGAGCTCGGCGCCGTCGCGCAGCTTCGGCGGCTCCTCCGCCAGCAAGCGCTCGAGGCCGAGCAGCAGCGAGAAGTTCCGCCGCCACTCGATCGAGGGGTTCTCCAGCCCCTGGTCGAGCTCGGCGACCGCGGCGTCGAGCGCCTCGCGGCGCGCGGTGCCGGGGGCGAGCGCCTCCGGCCCCTCGCCGTCGAGGAGGAGCGGCTCGCGGGCGAACTCGGCCGCCCGCTCGATATCGGCGGCTGAAGGAACTGCCACTGGCGTGGCAACTTCGCTGGTCTTGGCCATAAAGGCTTCCGGATTCGTCTCAGCAGCGACTCGAGTGTGCTGCCGAGAAAACTTGGTGAGGCTGCCGGAGGTGGTCTCCCCATTCCTCTGGCTTACTCAGCGGCCCGCATACCGGCGAACCGAACGGAACGTATTGTAGTCAAGGAATTGACGGCATTGCGGCAAAGGCTCTCGATCGGCCTCGTCCTCCTGATCTCCGTCGTGGCTGGCGTCGCCGGGTGCGGGTCGGGGGAAGGTGAGAGCGGCGGCGCCCATCCGGACTACGCGAAGGCGCTGGCCGGCGCGCCGGCGCCGCTCGCGGCCCTCCACCGCCAGTCCAACCAGCTGCTCGGGGGCGGCCTCGACGCCTACCGATCCCGGATCGCGGAGCTGCACGGCTTCCCGGTCGTCGTCAATGTCTGGGCGTCATGGTGCGGCCCCTGCCGGTTCGAGTTCCCGTCCTTCCAGCAGCTGAGCGCGAGGTACGGCAAGCGGGTCGCGTTCCTCGCGATCGACAGCCAGGACTCCGACGACGCCGCGCGCACCTTCCTCGGCGAGCGGCCGGTTCCCTACCCGAGCTACACCGACCCCGACGAGGACATCGCCGACAGCATCGGGGCCAGCGTCGGGCTCCCCGACACCGCCTTCTACTCGCCCGACGGCAGGCTGGTCTTCCTCAAACAGGGCCCCTACGACAACCAGGCAGAGCTCCGCTCCGACATCGAGCGCTACGCACTGGGATCATGAGGTCCGGATGACCGCCGAGATCGTCGCCCTGCTGGCGCTAGCGTTGGTGCTGTTCATCGCCGAGGCCCACGTCCCGAGCGGGGTCCTCGGGATCCTCGGCGTCGGCGCCCTCGTCGCCGCCGGACTGATCTATCGGGACCAGGGTCACACCGTGCCCGTCGTCGTGATCGTCGCGGTCGCGTTGGTGCTCGGCGCCCTGGTCATCCTCGCCGGCCGCAAAGCGCTTGCCGCATATCGCAACGAACCGGTTCAGACCGGCTACGAGGAGATGAAGGGGAAGATCGCGGAGGTCCGGTCCACCCTCGACCCAGAGGGCCGGGTCTTCGTTCACGGGGCGATTTGGCACGCTCGCCTGCGCGACGGAGAGGGGCGGGCGACACAGGGAGATAGAGTCAGGGTCGAGTCGGTCGATGGCCTGACGCTTGTCGTGGTGCCGTTGACCGGAACCGAGGAAGGAGCGGACTAGATGGCAGCACTTATCGCACTGGTGGTGGTGCTTGCGATTCTGATCGTCGTCCTGCTTTCCGCAGTGCGGATCCTGCGCGAGTACGAACGCGGGGTGATCTTCCGTCTCGGACGTCTGATCGCTCAGAAGGGGCCGGGGCTGATTCTGCTGATCCCGTTCGTCGACCGGATGGTCAAAGTCGATCTGCGAACCGTCACGCTCAACATCCCGCCGCAGGAGGTGATCACCCGCGACAACGTCCCCGCCGGCGTCAACGCCGTCGCCTATTTCCGCGTGATCGATCCGCGCAAAGCGATCACCGAGGTCGAAAACTTCCTCCTCGCGACGTCGCAGATCTCACAGACGGCGCTGCGCTCGGTACTCGGCAAGGCCGAGTTCGACCAGCTTCTCTCTGAGCGCGAGCGGCTCAACGAGGAGCTGCAAACGATCATCGACGAGTCGACCGAGCCCTGGGGGGTGAAGGTGACCGCGGTCGAGATCAAGGACGTCGAGATTCCCGAACAGATGCAGCGGGCCATCGCCCGCCAGGCCGAGGCCGAGCGTGAGCGGCGAGCCAAGATCATCAACTCCGAGGGCGAGTTCCAGGCGGCGCAGAAGCTCACCGACGCCGCCGACATCATCAGCACCAACCCGGCCTCATTGCAGCTCCGCTATCTCCAAACGCTGCTCGAAATCGGCACCAACCAGAGCACCACCGTCGTCTTCCCGCTGCCGATGGACCTGCTCGAGGCCTTCGAGGGCCGCAGCCAGGGCGGGGCTGCGCCGACGCCGAGGCCGAAGGGGCCCGAGCCGCCCGAGCCGCCCCCTCTGCCTGACGACCTTCCCCCCTCCCGCTCCTGAGCGCGCCCGAGATACGAATCGACCAGCTGACCGGGCTGAGAACGATCCTCGCGCCCGGCCGCGCCGATCGGCCGGAGGGGTTCAGCCCGTCGCGGAGCGAGGAGAAGGGGCCCGAGGGCTGCCCGTTCTGCGAGGGCAGCGAGGGAAAGACGCCGCCCGAGGTCTATGCGGTGCGACCGGACGGCGGCGATCCCGACACACCCGGGTGGACGAGCCGCGTCGTCCCGAACCTCTACCCCGCACTGGAGGCGGGTGGGGAGCCCGCCGGCGCCTCGGCGACCTCGGCTGAGGCGGGCGCGTTCAGCGAGGGCGGCGACCCGCTCCTCACCTCGCGGCGGGCGGGCGAAGCGGACCTGTTCGCGTCGCGGCCGGCGCGCGGGGCCCATGAGGTGATCGTCCACGCGCCTGAGCACGCGACGGCGATGGTCGAGCTCGGCGAGGAGCGGTTCGCGGGCGCGATCGCGACGTGGCGGGAGCGGATGCGCGCCCACCGCGACTCCCACTACGTGCAGCTGGTGGTCAACGAGGGCGCCGGGGCCGGGGCCTCCCTCCCCCACACCCACGCCCAGCTCTACGCGCTGCCGTTCGTGCCGCTGGCGGTCGCGCGCGAGCGCGAGCGGTTCGGCGCCTACCGCGAACGGACCGGCGGCAGCGGCATTCTCAGCGACGTCCTCGTCGCCGAGGTTCGCAAACAGGAGCGCCTGGTCGCGATCGACGACAAGGCGGCGCTGATCTGCCCCTGGGCCTCGCGCTCGCCATTCGAGCTGCGAGTCGTGCCGCGGGTCGAGTCGGCCCGCTTCGAGGACGATGACGGGGGCGCGGCGATGCTCCACACCGCGCTGCGGGGGCTGCGAGAGATGTTCGGCGGCTCGCCGGAGCTGAACATGTGGGTCCGCACCGCGCCCCGCGGAGCCGAGCACTTCCACTGGCACATCGACATCCTGCCCCGCCTCACGGTCAGGGCCTCGTTCGAGCTGGCGACGGGTGTCGACATCAACATCTACCCCCCCGAGCGGGCGGCGGCCGACCTGCGTGCGGCGCTCGGCGAATAGGGTCTCCCGCGATGGCGCCGACCGCCCGACCGATCCCGAGCTTCATCGCCGACAGCACCCAGGAGGGGATCCCGCACGGTCGCTTCGTCGAACGGCTCGCCGAGCCGTTCCGGAAGGCGTGTGCCGAGATCGAGGAACTGCCCGAGGGGGTCAGGGCCCCGGACAAGCTCTTCTGGTTCCCGGAGCGGGCGTGGGGCGGCCGGACCTGGGTTCCCTGCACGGCCCGAGTCGAGGGGCCGGAGGGAGAGCTCGAGCTCTTCGGCCACGTCTCATACGCCCGCCCCGAGGAGGGCGAGCCGAACGACTTCAGGGCCAGCGCCGACTTCACCGACGTGATCGCCGAGGACAACCCCGACTGGAGGATCGACCTCAACGACGACGTGATCGGCCGCTGGCTCGGCGAGAACGGCCGCGCCGGCGACGTGACCCTGGTCTGGGGCCGCCCGCTCGTCGCCAACGCGGTCGCGGCCACCGCCGAGCTCGACCGCGAGACGGTCGACCAGGAAGCGATCTCGAACGAGCGCTTCACGATCCTCGCCCTCGACGCCCTCAAGGGCTACGGCGACGACATCTTCATGCAGATCAAGCTCTGGAGCCGCCGGGCGCAGGAGCTCGCGTCCGAGAGCCTCTACGACATGCCCTAGCGGGCGCGGCAGCTGCGCACCGATTCGGTACGCAGCTGTTTCCCGCCCTCGAAGGTGTAGGTCGCGCGGGCGAAGGAGAGGAAACCGGCGGTGAAGCCCTTCGGGATCGGGCAGGAGGCGCTCAGGTAGCTGACCCTGTGGCCCTGGTAGTTGAATTTCCGCGAGATCGCGACATGGAAGTCGGCGACGTGAGGCCAGGGACCGATCGACTTCCGGATCGTCGTGATCAGGACCGTCTTGTAGGGGCCGACCCTGTGAACGGTGAACGGGATCACGAACGAGACCGGCGGGTCGGCGGTGAAGGCATGGACCAGCACCTCGGGTCGCCCGGCCTTTGTCTTCCCGTTGAAGACGAGGAGGTGCGCCGTGATCCCGAACGGCTCCTGGTAGGGGACGAAGATCTCGGCGGAGAGCTCCCCGCGCCCGACCAGCGCCGCCCCGCAGGCCCGCATCGCCTGTGCGCTCAGGCGCCCCGCCAGCCGCGATTGCGGGCAGACCGGCAGGCCCTTGGTGTGGAGCACTCCCCTCCACGCCAGTTCGAGCCGGATCCAGTTGACCCGGGGCACCGGGGTCTTGTCGGCGGTGACCACGCGCCCGGAGAGATGCACCCCGACCGGCGCCCGGTCGTGCCGCGGCAGCGTCCTCGGATGGATCCCGCCGTTGAGGGAGACGATCAGGTTGCCGACCTGCGAGCGCTCCGCCCCGGCGAGCGGAGTCACGAGCGCACTGATCGCGACGATGCCGACGAGGGCGAGGACCGCGGGGTGGCGAGCGAGCCGCTTCAGACTGGCCTCCACCGTGCCGGTGATGGCGATACCGATACCTCCGCGGTGTGACCCATCCGATTTCCTCGGTTCAACTTCAAGGACCCGATTACGGGCGCCTGTCCAAACCAGACTACCGCGTCTGGGGCTCATTTGCGGTACGTACCTGTACTTATTGGGTATCCCGCTGCGTGCGGCTCACAGCGTCATCCGGCGGGAAACTCCCCAAGTTGCGGGGGCTTTTGGCGCCGGTCTTAGGAAATTCGGACGTCTCTATTCACCTTCGCCTGCCTAGCGGTGAGCCCTCTTTGCGGATTTCGAGGCCCCACAGGGGGTCTTGATGCGCGGATTCTGGGTCAGCTTCCTGCCGTTCTGGGCGATGTATTCGACGGTCGCGGCGACGCTACCGGCGCATAGGCTCCGCGTATTGACGAGGTAGCCCTGTTTTCCGCCGAAGAGGTTGAGGCGGAAGTGACCGATCGGGGCGTCGGGGATAACCGGGACGACCGTCTTCAGGTGGCCGCCGTTGACCGAAGACGATTCGGCCTCGGGCATGATCATGACCTGCCCGTCGAGGATAAAGACGACGTGCGGCAGTTTCCCGAAGCCGGAGACTGCGTAGGCCGGGCCGCTGAGGGGGGCGTTGAGCAGCGGCGTTTCGGTCACAACCGTCCCGATCGCCTGGCGGCCGGCGCAGCGTTCGGAGGCGAGCTGGGCCCGGGAGCAGATGTTGCCGAGATGACGCTGGTCGATCGCGAACGCTTTCGGCAGCGTCACCGAGATCGATTTCAGGTTCGCGTCGCCCTCGCGGGTACGAAGGTCGAATCGGAACTGGGGGTTCCTCGACCTCGCGGTGGCCTTGCGCCCGCCGAGCTGGCGAATGGTCAAGCTCGGCTTGAACGGCATCGTCGCGCAGTTGTCGACGTGGAAGTGGGAGGAGAAGCCGACGACCGTCCCCTCGTCGCCGATCCCCTGCGAGTCGACCCCGAACGACGAGCAGTTCGTCGGGTTGCGCAGGAACCCGGGGCGGTCGATGCTGACTCGGATCGAGCGCAGCCGCAGCGGGATCCCGCCGATGATCTGCGGCACCCGGTCAGACGCCGCGGTGACGTGTGCGTCCAAGGGATTGACGTTGATCGCCACCCGAACCACCTGGGTCCCATAGTCGTAGGGGCCGGCGAGCACGGGGGTCACCGCGACAAGCGAGAGCGGCGCGCCTTTGAACGGACCCGCCAGGTACATGCTCCCGATCGCGTGGAAGGGGTGGGCGCCGGGGCCGGCGGCGACGTTCGTGGTCCCGATCTGGCTCGAGGCGGGGCAGCTCGGCGAGGCCTCCTCGGTGCGGCCCGGGTTTTTCGCCGCGGCCGCGATCGAGGGCTCGGGGCAGTAGGTGATCCCGCGCAGGGAGCCGGTCAGGCCCGGGGGCATCGTGAAGGTGAGGTCGCGCAGGAACTGATCGCCGTCGTCGCGATCGAGCTGGAGGGCGAAATCGGAGGAGGCGCCGGCGCCCGAGTTCGACGTCCCGGCGGCGAGGTGGGGCGCGAACGGCCTGGTCTGGCCGGGGCATTCGCGCCCGTTCGGGCCCGAGTCGAGGCTGAAGATCTGGCTCGAGTGGACTTCGGGCAGGACCGAGTTCCATGGGAAGAACTCCGCTTCGGCGTTGTAGATGCGGCAGGTGGTCGGCGTCGCAACCAGGCCGCGATCCGACGCGAACAGGTGGACGTCGAATTTGTCGAACGGGACCTGGGGCAGATCTTCGAAGTAGGCCTTCACCTGGCCGGTCTCGGGATCCGGGCGGAACGACCCGACCAGCTTCGCGTGCATCCCGAACCCGTCGGCGACGAGGAACAGGCGGTACTGGTTGCCGGGCTTGGGTTCGCCGATGTAGATCGACCCGATCAGGCTTCCATCGAGGGCGACCGAGTGGATCGCAACCGTGCCGATCTTCGCGTTGTCCGGGCAATTGGCCGGCCCTTCGGAGCCGAAGTTCGCCTCGGCGTCAGTGCAGGCTCGCTGACCGTCGGCAGCATCCGGGTTGATTGTCAGGCCTTCGGGAAAGGTGACGATCGCGGCCCGGAGCTCAGACGGGGTCGTCGCCCGGTTCAGCGCCTGGGGGTTGCTGAGGCTGATGTCGAGGCCGGATGCCGAGTCTGCCTCTTTGGTTGTCGGCGCGGCAAAGAAGGTCGGCTGGAAGGTCTCTTTTTCGCATTCGGTGATCGGCGGGTAGGTCGTGTCCGCATCCGATGGGTGCAGCGGGTCCTGGTAGGTCTGGACTTCTAGTCGGACCGGGAGCGGCTGCCCGGTGCAGATGGTCGGGTTGTCGGTCAGCGGGTGGACCGGGATCGCCGCCGTTGTCGGTTCGATGACGCATCCCGTCCCGGTCTCGCTGGGGCAGCCGGCCGGGTTGCCGGGCGCTCCCTTGGGGAAGCGCTGAGCGTCATGCCCTTCTTCCGACGGGAAGCCCCAGAAGATCATCCGAGCCGCGGCGAGCGGGGTCAGCTGGGTCATGTTGGAGACGGTGAAGCGGAGCCCGTAATCCGTTGCGGTTCGTACCGTCACCGGAATCGTGATCGGGATGTTCAGGATCGGGACGATGAAGCCGAACCGGGCCGGCTGGGCCGCGCCGGGATCGAGGTCATATAGGGGAGCGGTCCCGAGCAGGTACTCGGGGTCGCCTTCGTAGTTCGCGTGGAGGGTGATCAGGCCCGCCTGGGAGGACGGGGGGCACTGGGTCAGCGCGAAGTCCAAAGACGTGCAGACGTCGATCGCGCGGGGGTTGCCGAAGATCCCCTCGGGGGCTTCGAAGGCGACGTTCCTCGCCGCCTCCTCGACGCCGGGTTCGGCGAGCCGGAAGGTCGTTTCGATATCCGGGTGACCGCCGACCAGGGTGGTCGAGAGGGTCGAGGAGAAGGATTCGATCGACTCTTCGGCGCCAGCGGGCGCCGCGAAGATGGCGCCCATGGTTGCGATCAGGGCGGCAACTCCGGCTATGCGGGCCGTGGCGTTCATCGTCTGCTCCGTCTCCTCTTGCGGTGCTGCTTCTGCTTTGTGGTCTTCTTGACGCAGCGGTCGCCGCGGCGCTTGAACCCCTTGCGGCACTTCTTGACCTCTTCGGCATTGCCGCCGCTGCCGGTGATCGTCCCGATCGGGAGCGGCCCCGGTGCGGCGCTGCCGGCCCCGTGACACTCATCGGAGGCCTTGCAGGGGACCGGGTCCGGCGGGAAGGGGAAGCCGCCTTCTTCGCGGGCGTCGTAAACCTTCGCGAGGGTTCCGTTCTCGTCCTGCGGGACCAGCGAGTCGCGGGTGAAGAAGTACGCGTCCGCCCCGTCTGCGCTGGCGCTCAGCAGGCTGGAGTCGAAGGGACTGCCTCCGGTCGAGATCAGCTCCGGATCCTCGCCGTTCCACTCGTATGCGTCCTGGCGGTTGTCGAGGTCCCGCGGCGCAAGGGCGTCATCGGAGTTGAAGAACACCCGGCCGTCATCGGTCAGGCTGAGACCGTCAAGAGCCATCGAGGCGTCGCCGATCGCCCGAGCGCCGGTGGGGTTGCATGACGCACACGCGATCGTGTCCCCCCCGGAGTCGTAGCGGAAGATCTCCGGGTGGCGGCCATTGTCGTAGCCAGTGAGCGAGATCGCCGACGGGAAGGCGGCATGGCCACCGGTCGGTGTGACCTGGAAGTCGGACAGGTGGCGGGCGCCCGCGTTGTTGACGGAATCGACGATTGCGGGGTTGTCGGTCCGGGGTTCGGGAGCGAGGGTCAGCGGCGCGAAGGCTGCGACGTTGGCGCCCCCCGGGATCCTGGTGTTGGCGTAGACGGACCCATCCCCCGCGACAGCGATGCTGTTCGAGTTGTTGAGGCGGCCGACACCGGTGTCCGGCCCGGCCATTCGCAGCCCGGTGAAGTCGAAGCGCAGGATCCTGTTGCCGGCGTCGACGTAGACGTCACCATTGGAGGGATCGACGGCCATCCCGGTCCCACCGGAGACATCGCTCGCGCCGAAGGCCGCGGTCGGAGTGCACCTGCTGTCACAGGGAGGCCCGTTCCCGATCACGCGGCCCGACGCATCGAAGGAGAACTTTGCCACCGACTCGCCGCCGATGTCGACGAAGAGGTCACCGCTGTTGGGATCGACGGCGAGGCCGCTCTTCGGAATCGGTTCGCCGAATTGCCCTTCTGTCAGACCGGAGACTTCCGTCGAACTGACTCCGTCAAAGCGCTCCACAGCTTCCGAATAGCCGACATAGAACACGTTGCCGGCGCCGTCGACTGAGATTCCGAACGGCTGGATGGCCCCGTCGACGGCGTGCTCGGATGAGAAGCTGCCGCCTTCGTTGAACTCGAAGAGCTCGTCTTCGCCGTTGAATTCTTCGAAGACGCCGACGTACAGCTTTCCGTCCTGGCCCACGGCAAGCCCTGAGATCGAATGGAATGGCCCCTTGGTCGTCGTCGAACCGTCTAGGACCCCGTCGTCAGCCCAGCTTGTGACCAGATTGCCGGCGGTGTCGAACTTGCGGACCACGTGCGATGTGTTGTCGGCGATGTAGATGTCGCCGTCGGATGGCCCGCCCGACGCGTCGACAGCGACGAACTGCGGATTCTGGGCAGAGCCGAAGCTGTGGTCATACGGGTGGTATTCGGTCGGCGGGTCGGGCGCCGTCAGGCTCGACTCGAGGGTGACGACGAAATGAGGGGCGGAGCCAGGCTCCTCGTAGTAGACGTTGGGCGCGTCAGGCGTACCGTTGCCGGCGCCGTCGAGCTGCTCGGGGCTGAGGAAGTAGATCGTCCCCGACTGTGACGCGATGCCGCCCCCTCCGCCGATCGCGACAGCGCTGCAGTCGCCTACAGGGCCCGAAACTGCGTTCCAGTGTTCGTTGGTGGCATTCGCGAGCGGGTCGCAGGAATCGGTGTTGCCGACGCCGCCGGTGCCGACCGAGATCCGGGTCAGGGTCGTGCCTCCGGAGGTGACGTCGGCCCTGAAGATGTCGGCGCTCGAGTCGGAGTCCTGGTTCGAGGCCGTGGTGAGCGGATCTCTCGTCGTGAAGTAGACGGCGGATCCGTCTTCGGTCATCCCATCGTAGAGGGCACCCGTGGTGATGCCGGGCGTCAGGTCGATCGTCTCCGGATCGGTACCGACGTGCATGTAGAGGTGGAAGTACTGATTGCCGGCGGTGTCGGTGTGAACCAGCTGCCCGACGACGGTCCGCGAGCCGTCGCTGGACACGTCGAGCTCGGCGATGCCCGGTGTATCCCCAGGGGAATGGCATTGGCCGGCGCCCTGCAGGCAGTCGAGCGGATTGCCTGAGGTGTCGTTCGACACCGTCTGGGTCTCGCCGGTCGTCAGGTTCCGGTCGTAGATTGAGACGTCGCCGGTTTCGTCGTTGCCGCCAGCGGCGAACAGCGACGTCGAGCCGAAGATCAGGTGGGTGCCGGCGGCCGAGAACCGCCTGCGGACCAGGCCGTCAGGTTGGGCCCCGGGGCCTGGTTCTTCGGGGCCGGCCATGCCTTGGACCAGGGTGCCGCTGTCCTCCCGCACCGGGATCCCGGTCGAGCCGTCGGCGAAGCACGGGGAACAGATTCCCGGGCCGCCGAACGCGAGCCGGGTCAGATCCGAGCTCGCTTCGACAAGGTCAGAAGCGAACGGCGACGCCGCAAACGGATTGTCGGCAGCGATGCCCGCATACACCGTGGTCCAGCCATTGGTGTAGCGAGTCGCGACATAGGGATCGACGCCGCGGTTGGTCGGGTTCCACGGGCCGGGAATCGCGCCGCTGTGGATGCCATAGAGGACCTTGCCCCGTGCATCGGGGTAGCCACCGAACGGCTGCTGACCGGCGACCAGGTCGGACTCGACGTCGTAGCCGCCGGTGTCCGCTGCCGATACAAGCTCGTAGGCGCGGCAGTCGGGCAGCAGTGCCGCGCTCACCTGCTGCCTGACGTGTGCGTTCGGGCAGGGGTCGTTCAGGATCGCGGTGAAGGGGAACGTCGTGAAGGTGTGATCGGGGCCGAGGGTGGTGTCATTGGGGTTGGTCGCAGAGATCCGGAAGTGGTACACCGTTCCCGCCTGGAGGCCCGTGATCAGCTGACTGAAGCTCTGTTTGCCGAGGCTGTTGGCCAGTTCGCCTTCCGGAGCGGGAACGCTGCGGCCATAGGCTTCGGACGTTCCGTATTCGATCTGGTAGGTGGTATGTCCGCCCTGAGGATCGACCGTTCCCGACAGTGTGGCCCCGTCGCTGTGGACATTCGATACCGAGGCATCGGTGATCGAGGGCGGGCCGGCCGGCTGGAAGGACAGGGTCTTGCCTTTCGAAACGATGCCGTTGTCGGAGTTCTTTGCCGTTGCTTGAAAGAAGTAGGTGGCACCGGCCGTCAGGCCGCTGACGGACGCGGTGACGTTGGCATTGTCGTTGATCGGAAGCGTCTGGTCGCAGGTCGCGGAGTTGTTGAGGTTCCCGGGGCTGAGTCCCCATTTGAATTCGCAGGCGACGATTTCGGTGCCGCCGTGGCCGGCGTCGGGGTCGATGTTCCCGTTCAGAGTCGCCCCCGTCGCCGAGATACTCGTTGCCGCCACGGTGATGACATCGGGAATGGTCTGTGGAGTCGCCGGCGCAAAGATGTCGACGCGGTTCGGGAAGCGATCGGTCGTGTACACCTCATGTGTGGTTTCGTTGACCGCGATCCCCTCCGAGGTGTTGAATCCCGGATATAAATGGCCGGGGTCCGGAGTCCCAATGGTTCCGACCAGGCCTCCTTCGGGGTCGAACTCTTTGACGAAATTCTTGTAGTTGACGAACAGATGGTCGTTGGAGCGATCGACCACAAGGCTTCCGGCTTCACCGAAGGTCGTGTCGACGGTCCCGAGGAGTTCCCCCGATTTGCTCCATTTGCGGATCAGCCCGGACGCGTACTGGCTGGTGTAGAAATTTTCTTCGGAGTCGATCGCGACCGAGCAGGTCCCTTCGGCGTGCAGGAACCCTCCGGCCGGCCCCGCGGTCGTCATGTTGCCCGACGTGTCGTACTCCTGGACGCCCTGGTTGAACCTGGAAATCCAGATGTTGCCGCTCGGCGCGACTTCGCCGCCGCAGTTGTCGCCGGTTTCCGTGAGGGGGAACTTCGGGAAGCCGTTTCCTGAGTTCAGTTCTTCCCCGGACGGGAGGAAGGCTTTCACCGGGCTCTGCTCGGACCACTGGTAGATGCGCCCCTGGGTGGCGGTGCCTGAGTTGTCGACCAGGGTCTCGCCGAAGCCATTGGTCGCGACGCCGCTGAGCACGGTGTTCGGCGTGAAGGCGCTGTACGGCAGTGCCGCACCCACGGAGCTGAACTTGTAAAGGAGTCCCCCTCCTTCGGCGCCCACGTAAACGTTGCCGTTTGATTGATCGACGTCGATCCCCTTCAGGCTGGTGTCGAATGGAGCCTGACCGCCGACGGCGTCCGATCCGGTGAATGAGCCGTTTGGAAAGGTCCCCTTGTACGCATAGGGCGCGAACACTTTCGCCGGCGCCATGGCCGTGAACAGGAGGGCGGCCAACGCGGCGAAAGATGCGCCTACGGCGGCCCTTCGGAGAAGGCGTTTCGCGCTCGGCCTCACTTTCCGCCCCTCCCCTTGCCGCAGGTCGTCTGCAACTTGACGCCTGTTTCCATTTCCTTCCCGTTCTGGGCGGTCATGGTCACGGAGGCCTTCTTGGATCTCCCGCAAAGGCTTTCGCTGTTTTCGAGCAACCCCGTTTTGCCGCCGGTCAGGCGCAGCGACACTTTGCCGACGGGTTGGTCGGGGACGGACGTGAAGGTGGTGCGGAGCCTCCCCTTGACGCTGTCGATGCGCGCGTCGAGAACGATGTGCACCTGCCCCCGCAGATCGAGGACCATGTCCGGAAGCCGGTGGTTGGACGCCCTCAGGAAGACTCCGCCGCTCAGTGGCTGGTCCAGCAGCGGCGTCGTCGCGGTGACAGAGCCGATCCGGGATCCCGGTGGGCAGTTGTCGGCGGCGAAGTTGACCCGGGTGCAGATCGTGTCGATATGACTGTTGTCGAGCAGCTCGCCCTTCGGCAGGGTAACCGACACCTTCTGCGTGTTCGCTTCACCTGGTTTGGTCCGCAGAACCGCGTGGATGTCGGGATGGCCCCGCCGGTCGACGCCGCCGCTCAGCTTCAGCGAGAGCGACGGCCCATATCCAAGCGTCGAACAGTTCGCGGCCTGGAAGAAGCTGCTCCGGCTGACCGCCGCGCCTTCGTTGCCGAAGAGGACCGAGTCGACCGCGAACGGATCGCAATTGGTGGGATTCAGGGTGAAGTTCGGACGGTCGAGATTGATCCGGATATGACGGGTCCGCAGCGGGACCCCTTCCACCATCTTGGGGATCGGATCGGTGTTCGCACTGACCCGGGCGGTTTCCTGGTCGACCTGGACCGCGGTACGGACGACGATGTTGCCAAGGTCGTAGGGCCCCGAGACGGCGGGGACGACGGTGACGAGGCTGATCGGAGCGCCTTTGTAGGGGCCCGCGAGGTAGACCTTGCCGTCGACGTAGACCTGATGGGTTCCCGCTCCGGCTCCGGCGTTTACCGTCCCGACCAGGCTGGCCTGCGGACAGGCGGGCGCCGCCAGCTCCGTCCTGCCCGAGTAGCCCCCGACCTGGAGCTGGGAGATCGCCGCCTCGGGGCAGTACGGGACCCCTTTGAGACTCGCTGTGAAGCCAGGCGGCGTATTGACGTTCAGCCCGACCGCGTCCTGATCCCCGTCGGGGCGGGTCGCATCGAAGGTAAACGGCGAGTGGACTCCGGCGCCGCGGTCGGCCACGCCGGCTCGGAAGCTGGGGTTGAACCCGCGGGTCTGACCCGGGCACGGCGTTCCATTCGGACCTTCATTGAGATCGAAGAACTGGGTCGAAGTCTGGTCGGGAAGCAACGAGTCCCACGGGGTGAACGTGCTATCGACCGCGTAGGTGCCGCAGCGATCAGGTGTCGCGAGCAGACCGCGCTCGGACCCGAACAGGTGCAGGTCGAGCTCGTTGAACGGGAACTGGGGCAGGCCTTCCAGCCTCGCCGTCAACTGCCCAGTGTCGGGGTCGGCTTCGATCGAGGCTGCCGGCAGCTTCACGTGGACGCCGAACCCGTCCGCGATCAGGTACACCCGGTATGGATCACCCGGCTTGGGCTCTGCCAGGTAGACGAATCCCGGAAGCGGGGCCGGCAGAGACGAGGTTGTGATCGAAAGAGACCCGACCTTCGAGTCCTCCGGACACTGGGCTGCCTCGTGCCGAAGCCCGATTTTCGCTTGCTCCGCCGAGCAGGACGTCTTACCGTCGGCCGCGCTCGAGTTGATCGAGAAGCCCTTCGGGAGGGTCACGATCGCGGCTTTGATCGCCGACGGCGACGGTGAGATCGGGCTTTCCGCCGCGGGCACCTTGAGGTCGATGTCGAGCCCCGAAGCGGTGTCGGTGCGATTGGTGGTCGGCTGGGCGAAGAGGCTCGGGTTGAAGCTCAGCTGGTCGCAGCCCGTTGTCCCGGGGAAGCTCCCCGTCGCCCTGTCGAAGCCGTGGTCATAGGACTCGACCAGTGATTCGGTCTGAAGATCGACTCCGCAGATCGTCGGAGCGTTGATGAACGGCTTTAGAGGCGCGTTGGATTTGGCTCCCCCTTCGCATTCGGGGGCCCCGTTCACCCCGTAGACCGTGCAGCCGACGGGTTTGAAACGCAGCGGATCGTTGGCCGGGTCAGCGGGAACGCCCCAGAAGACCTCTTCGACCACGGAAACGCCGCTGAAGACATGGTTGATGTTGCTGACGGTGAACTCGAGGCCGTAGTCACCCTCGGTCCGGCCCTCAATGTCGGTGAAGATCGGCGCGCTGTTGAGCAGAGGCTCGATGAACCCGATGAGTCCCGGCTGACCTGGACGCGGAACCAGGTTGTAGACCGCTTTCGGCGCCGGGAAGCTGATCGAGTTCGGATTGTCGCCCCCGATCCCCACCACGACGTAGCCGATCTGCGAATCGATCGGGCACTGGCTCTGGCCAAAGTCCGCCTGGCTGCACCGGGGGGTCGCGAAGACGTTCGGGATCAGGCCACCGGGCGCATCGACAGTGATGTTCCTGACGTCATGGCATTCGCAATCTCCGGGTCCGGTCACCTGGGTCGAGGAGTTGCTCATCCAGATCAGGGTCCTGACGTCCGGATGCCCTCCGGCCTGGGTCGAGCTCGGGCTGAGCGAAAACGAGTTGATGGGGGAGTTCGCCTCGGCACTCCCCGTTCCAAGGACCAGCGTCAGCAGGATCGCCGCACAGACCACCACACCGGCCAGGCTCTTCATTCGACCTCTTTCCTCGCTTGTCCGACGCTCAGCCATGGTTCGCCCTCCGGTGCGCGTTCTTCTTGTGGCGATGGTTCTTCCGCTTCGAGTGGCGCTTTGGATTCCGCGGCGCGGTGGCGTTGCCGCCCGCCCCGAGGTTCCCGTCGCTGGTGATCACGGTTGAGCCCGGGGGTGAGCTGCCGGCCCCATGGCACTCGTCGGCTGCTTCGCAGGGTGGGGATTCCGGGGTGAAATCGAATCCACCCCCCGTGCGGGCGTCATAGAACTTTTGGAAGGCCCCGTTCAGGTCTTGGGGCACGAGCGTGTCGAAGGTCGAGAAGTAGACGTCGACTCCGTTCGGGCTCGCGCCCATGAGAGAGAGCGGAATGATTGCCCCGCTGGCCCGGTGGTAGGCCTGTCCGGTCCCGGTCGAGATCAGCTGCGGCCTGCCCTCGACGAACTCATATACGTCGGACCCTTCGTTGGTGTCTTTCGCGACCAGGGCATCTGTCGTCGAGAAGAACGTCCGACCGTCGTCTGACATAAAAAACCCGGAGACACTCGCCGCAACATCCGCCGTGGGAGGCTCGCCGCTCGGTATGCATGAGACGCATTCGAGCGCACCCGTGGACGGCTCGTATGAGTACATCTCGAAGAATTCTTCGTTTTCGTAGCCGGTGAGCTTCGCTCTGGTGAGGAAGGCGGCATGGGAACCATCTGGCGAGACCTGGATCCTCCGCACGGTGCCGGTCCCGTCGACGCTGAGGGTGGTCACGAGCTGGATTTGGCCATTTCGATAGAAGTAGAGGTTGCGGGCTCCGTCGACCCCGCTTTCCGCCTGGTCCAGGACCTCGGGCGAGTAGAAGAGGACGTCGCCGCTGCTGGTCGCGATCGGGTAGTCGGTGATTTCCTGCCCTTTCACCATCCCGACGTCACATTTGTTCGTCCAGGAGGCGGAGCACAGATCCGTGTTGCCCTGGCCACCGCTGCCGAGCGAGATCAGCGTCAGCGGTTCCCCTTCGAGTTCGCCCTGCTCGCTCCACATATAGAGGTCGGCGCTTGTGTCGGTGTCGTCTTCGGTGAGCTGCTGTTCGGCGGTGAAGAAGACCTTTGACCCGTCGGCGGTGATGCCGTAGTAGTTGACCGGCGCGCCGTCCGCGATGTCGTAGGTGATCGCGTCGTTCACCCTCATGTAGATGTGTTCTTCAGTGCAGCCGTTGCAATGCTTGGTGGTCATCAGGATGTGCGACCCGTTGATCGAGACGCTGGGGAACATTTCCTTTGGCGTCCCCGTTCCCAGGGGTTCCGGGCCCGGGAAATTGATGACTTCTTTGGGATCGGTGCTGCTCGGGTCCTGGGCGATATCACTTCCATTCGCCGTCTTCGAGATCAGCTCCGTCGTTTCGTTTGCGACGTCGTAGTCGTAGGCGGATCCGGGAGCGCTCGTGAGGCCGTGTCCATCGGAATCGAAGTTGATCTGCGACGAGAAGGCCATGCGGCTGAAGTCGGGTGAGGGTTGGAAGAACCCAAGCGCGTCGTTGGGCCCGGGGTCTGATTCGAGGAAGTCGGTCCAGTTCATCGGCCACCTCCCGATGAAGTCTTCGTTGACGTCGAAGACGAAGGGCACCTGAGCGGCGCAGCACCCGCTTTTGAAGTTCATGAATTTGTCGAGATCCCGGTTGCCGACGGCGAACCAATTGAATGAGGTTTCGTCGGAGTGGATTCCCGTGTATTTAGTGACCCATCCGCTGGTGGTGCGGGTCGTGACGTACGTATCGGCGCTGTAGGCGTTGGTGCCGCCCGTCCCCGACAGCACGCCATCCACGCCGAGATAGAGGAATCGGCTGGGGTTCTGTGCGTAGGGCGCAGGAGTGGAAAGGGCGAGCAGCTTGATGTTCCCGGCAATTGCCGGCGAGACCAGCTCATAGGCGCGGCAGTCGGGCAGGTAGCTGCTTCCGGTCTTCTGCCGCAGCACTCCGTTCGGGCACAAGGGTGGGAAGAAGGTGAAGGTCCGGTCGGCGCTCGCCGTCGTTCCCCAGGTGTTGTGAGCAACGACGCGGAAGTGGTAGACGATCCCTTCTAGATCGTTGAGGTGCACACCCACCGTTTCGGTGGTGTTGCCGGCCGGAAGGACGGCCGCCGGTATAGGGGCGCTATTCCCGTAGGCCGCCGTCGGTCCGTACTGGACTTCGTATTCCGTTTCGAAGCCGTTCGGGTCGATCTTCGCGCCGATGTCAGCCGAGGTCGCGGTGATTCCCGAGCTCGAGAATCCGAGGATGGACGGCGGCTGGTAGGTCGAGAAGGTGGCGTCGCCTGCCCGCGAGATTCCGAAGCCGTTGACGGCTGCGATTCGGTAGTGATAGATAGCGCCGGGGACGAGTTCGGTCAGATCGGTGTGGACTTCGGTTTGTCCTGTTGGCGAGCCGGCGTCCGTCCCGGGCGGCAGCGGAGTCTCGTGGCCGTAGGACGTCGTCCTGCCCCATTCGAACCAGTAGTGGGTGTCTTCCCCGTTGCCTTCGAAGGTGCCGGAGACCCGAGCCGAGGTATTGGTAATTTCGGATGCCGGCCCCGTCGCGAGGAGTTTGACGTTGTGCGGGGAGATCGTCTTATCGATGCCCTTCGCGGTCCCATTGGCATTCGAGGCGACGAGGCGGTAGTGGTAGGTCTTCTCGCCTTCGATGTCGTCTTTCAGTTCCGCAGTGACCAGCGCCTGATCGGACGTGTACGGGGCCGCCGGGCTGCACGGCTTGCTCTGGCCGTATGCGGTGGTTTCCCCGAATTCGAATTTGCAGCTGATGACTTCTCCCCCGCCGGCGAGGGCCACCGAGCCCGACACCTGCGAGTTGCCGGTAGGGTCGCCGGTCACCGCGTCCGGAACGACGGACCCCTTCCATTCCTGGATCCTGCTGGTGCAGGAGCGCGAGAGGAAGACCGTGTCGGTCGCGTCGTCGACCGCGATCCCGTTGATCCCGCAGCCGCCTTCTTCCCCGAATGTCTCGAGCAGTGACCCCGTCGCCGCGTCGTAGGCCGAGACGCTCGAGCTCCCAGCCACGTAGACGACGTGCCGGGTCGCGTTGATCGCAACCGTGCCGTTGGTGGTGGTGCCGAAGACCTGCGCCGACCCCGGTGCGTATCCGCTTGCCGCCGTGTAGCGGATGGTCCCTTCCCCGAAGTACTGCGGGACGTACATGTCGTTGTTCGAGAGGTCGAACCTGACCCGGCACGGCGCTCCGGTGGCGCTGACGTCGACAGTTTTGATCGGGACGCCGCCGGTCGGGTTGAACTCTTCAATCTTGCGGGTGCTGAAGTTCCCGGTCCAGATGTGCCCTTCGTTGTCGACCCCGACGCCGCACTTCTCGCCGGGTTCTGGGGCGAAGGCCGGAAGCGCCGCCCCGGCCGGCGTGTAGCCGAGGATCGGGTCGCCGTCGGGCGAGTAGTAGAGGTTTTCGGCGGTGGCGCTGGCGGTGTTGTCGACCGCGATCTCCGTGCAGCATCCCGCCCCTGGGACCGATAGCGGGAAGGGGAGCCCGGCGGGCGCGTAGGCGCTGGGGCCCGAGAAGACCATCGAGTAGACCTTGTTGTCGCCCTTGACGAGAAGGAAGATGTGCTTGCTGGACTGGTCGAAGTCCATCTCGGCAACCGAGCCCGGGAAGGCGCTGCTCGAGGTCCCCGTCGGGCCGAATTCGTAGCCGGGTTCGGGATGGATGTACGCCGCGTCGGCCGTGGAGCAGGTCATGGCGAGCACCGCCGCTGCCAGAGCGATGAGGATCCCGAGCCGCACGTGCCTCCGGGTCGAACCCAAGAACTCTTGTCCCGCGTCTGTCACTCGAATCTCTCTCCTCATTCCCTGGCCCCCTCTCGCTCTTGCCTGACCCGTCGGGACAGGTCCCCCGAGCGACCTGAGGCGGCCGTTCTCTCTCCGGCGGTAATGAGAACAGAGATCTACCGTTCTGTCAAGTGAGAGGTTGTACAGGACCTGATGTAAGGGTCCGTAATGGCGCTTGCCAGAGCGGAAAATACCCCTAACTGAAATAAGGGACTACCGTGTACCGCAAGGTGATGACAGGTGCTTGAGGCTGGCTCAGCCGCCGACGGCGCTGTCCCAGAGCGTCCTGCCGGAGGCGTTCTCGGTGACGAGCCGCTCGACAGACCAGGTCCCGGGAACGGCGAACGCCGCGTACCGGAAGTGGACCAGCCGGGCTTCGTGCTCCAGGTTCGGGCTCGGCTCCCGTAGGAGGATGGTCGCTTCCCGGCCGTCGTCGTAGGTCACCTGAATCCGTCGGGCCGCGGGCGAGGCGACCATCCCCACCGCGGTGAGGCTGACCTTGAGCCCTGCAGAGGCCTGGGCGCCGGTCACGATCAGTGGCGATTCGGTGGCGGCAAGGCGCTCGGTGCGCTCGACGCAGCCCCGGTACTTGCTGCCTTCGTAGTCGAAGCGCCCCCGTTCCCGTTTCGTCCCGACCATGAGACACGGTCGCCGCGCAGAGTCGGGCTGGCGCGCGACCTTCACCGACCACCGGACGTCGCCCATCCGACCCCCGGCCAGGCCGACCCAGGTGCCGGAGTCGGGCGCCTGCGCAACCGCTGGGGTCGCCGCCAGCCCGAGTGAGACGAGCGTTGCCAATGAAACGACGATCCGCCGCCCCCCTGGGCGCAGACCGGCCCGGAGGAGCCGGATAACGGTCTCCCCCGGGCCGCGCCAGTCCGCGTTGACGATCGGGTCGCGCCGCACAGGGAAGGGACGGGACGACCCTGGTATGGCATGCCAGCTGCGAGCATTCTGACAAAGCGTCTCTCGCATCCGCGAAATCAGAACAGGTAGAGACCGTAATGTCAAGATTCGCAACTGATTCTCAAGATTTACGCATGCCAAAACAAAATCCTACGTACCGCTACTGCTGCCTATGGAACTCGACGCCGCCCAGCGCCGGGCCTCGGCGATGCCCAGATAGGGCATCAGGGTGATGTAGACGAGGTCGGGGGCGAGCCCCGGAAGCTCGTCGGGCGTGCCTAGCTGGAGGTGTCCCCTGATGAGCGTCGCGATCGACTCGATGAGCGCCTCCTCGGTTGAAATCGCGAAGGGCCTCTCCACCTTCACGACCTGGCGGAGGAGGCCGGCGAAGTAGCCGATCGCCTCGTGCTCGAGGTCGACCTCCCCGGCCGTATGACGGCGCGCATCGACGGTCAACGCGTGAGCCCCCTGCGGGTCCGCAGCCGCGAACTCCAACACCGCCCGGATCGCGGCGACAACCTGCGCCTCCCAGCTCTCCTCGCCGGCGCAGGCCTCGGCGACGTGGTCCTTGAGCGCGGCGAAGCTCGGTAGGAACCGGGCCTTGCCGCGACGGGCCGCGGCTGCCGCCGTCTCTCCCGGGGCAGTCGGACGGCGACCGCCGTCCCCGTTCTCCTGGCTCACAAGCATTGCCTAAATCGGAACATAGATGGACCGTAAAGTCAAGAACAGATGGGTCCGGTGGATTAAAAATCTTCGGTAACCAAGTGTTTGCAATGCCTGTTGTCATCCCGATTTTGGCTTTCCAGCGGGCTTTGAACCGGGAAACGTGAATTGGTTCGCTTGCGTACCGTTATGGTCTCTTACAGGGACCAGCTCGGACCGAATGGTCCAATGGGAGTGCTTCGAGATGGGAGTGAACTCTCCTTTGGAACGCGGGCGTGCCCTATGAACAATGCTGTCCTTTGAGTCAGGCGAGAAGAAAAGAGAAATTTTATGGTCCATAAACCCCCTAGGCTCAAGACGGTTGCTCCAACGGAGCAACCGTCTTGAGGGGCTTACGAACAGGCGAATCCCGGGACACCGTTGAGAACAGTGTAAGAACTACTCCGTACCGTAGCGTGACTCGCGGTCCAAGGCCATTTGAGAGCCATATACGTACCCGGATATGGTGGTCGCGGCAATGGTCCGGACACCTTGGGGGAACGCGGCAGACCTGCGCTCGATGAAGATGCGCCCCGGGCGCGGGAACACGCCCGAGGAGTCGGAGCGCAGCCAGCGTGAGCGCCTCTTCGGGGCGATGGTCGCGATCAGTTCCGAGCAGGGCTACGAGGCGACCAAGATCGGCGAGCTGGCGAAACTGGCCGGCGTCTCGAGGGCGGCCTTCTACGACCACTTCGCCAACAAGAAGGAGCTGTTGCTGGCGGCCGTCGAGGCGCTGGTCGAGCCGACGATCGCGGCGATCGAGCGGGCCGAGGACGCACCCACCGGCGAAGCTCGGGTGCACCAGGCGGTGGAAGCGTTCCTGACCCTGATCGCCTCCCAGCCGGCGGCATCGAGGATGGGCTTCATCGAGGTCTACGCTGCGGGGCCCGAGGGCGAAGCGACGGTCGAGCGGGCGCTCGACACCTTCGAAAGGTTCGGGGTCGAACAGCTGAATCAGATTCCCGGCCGCGAGGGGACGCCGCCGCAGATGGTGCGGGCGCTGATCGGCGGCCTCCAAAAGGTGATCCACAAGCGCCTCTACAGCGACGAAGCCGACCAGTTGCCGCGACTGGCGAAGTCGATTGCCGATTGGGGCCTCTCCTATCCCCCGCCCCCGGGCCCCCTCGAGTCGGTGCGGCGGCGCGGGCGAAAAGCGCGGCCATTCGCCGAGCGCCAGGCGGTCGCCCACCCGCCGGAGCGAGTGCTGCGGGCGCTGGCGGCGATCGTCTCCGAGAAGGGCTACAAGGAGACCAAGGTCGCCGAGGTCGTGAAACTCGCCGGCACCTCGCAGCGCGTCTTCTACGGGCACTTCGAGAGCAAAGAAGAGGCGTTCCTCGCGGCGCTCGATAGCGGCTCGGCGCAGATGCTGGGGACCGTCCTGCCCGCCTTCCGCCGGGCGCGGAGCTGGGAGGAGTCGGTGCGGGGCGCGTACGAGGCGATGTTCGCGTTCGGGATCGAAGAGCCCGAGTACACCCGGCTCGGCGCGGTCGAGATGTACACGGTCGGCAAAAAGGCGCTGCAGACCCGCGACCGGGTGATGGAAGGCCTCGAGGTCCTGCTGATGCCCGGCTACGAGATGGCGCCCGAGACCGCGCCGATCGCCGCCGAGGCGATCGGCGGCGCGATCTACGCCCTGATCCACGACCAGGTCAAGCGCCACGGGCCGGAGACTCTCCCCGAGCTGGCGCCGATGGCCACCTACATGACCCTGGCGCCGTTCATCGGCGCCGAGGAGGCCTACGAACGGGCGACCGAGTCACAGGAGAAATGGTGAGCTCGACCCGCTAGCCTCACCGAGACCAGTTGCAGCCAGTCGAGGAGGTAGAAATGTACGCACGAGTCGTTCGTTGGGAGGGCGGAAACCCGGAGGCCCTCGAGCAGAGCGCTTCTCAGATTCGCGCCGATGCCGAGGGCGGCTCCGGCCCGCCGGAGGGCGTCCCCGCAAAGCAGTTCCTCCTGCTCAACGACAAGGACAGCGGCCGCTCGATGGCGATCATGCTCTTCGAGACCGAGGAGGACTACGCGCCAGGGCGACGCGACCCTGAACGAGATGAGCCCGCCCGGCGAGGGCATGGGCCAGCGTGTCGGCGTCGAGAAGTACGAGGTCGGGGCGCAGTTCAGCGCCTGACGAATCCCTCGACGTCTAGCGTTTCGCCGAGCAGGGCGTCTGCGCCCTGACCTGCTGCTTCAGCCGCTTGCCGCTCTGGGCGACGTATTCGACGTCGATCGAGCCGGACTTGCTGCAGAGGTCCCTGGTGTTGCTCAGGTAGCCCTTCTTGCCTCCGAGCAGGGTCAGCCGGAAGTGGCCGATCGGCGCATCGGGGATCACGGGGACGACGGTCCGCAGGCGCCCGGTCTTGTCGGACGCCGATTCCGCCTGCGGCAGGAGCGTGACCTGGCCGTTGAGGATGAAAACGAGGTGGGGAAGGTTGCCGTAGCCGGAGACCGCATAGGCCGGGCCGCTCAGCGGCTCGTCGAGGAGCGGAGTCTTCACAGAGACGCTGCCCATCGGCTGGCGGCCGGCGCACCGTTCGGACTCCAGTTGCGAGCGGGAGCAGATGTTGAACAGGTGTCGCTGATCGACCTGGTAGGCCTTGGGCAGGGTGACGGTGACCGTCTTCAGGTTTGCGTCTCCGCTCCTGGTGCGTAGGTCGAACTGCAGCCGTGGGTTCTGGGCGCGGCGCGTCTGGTGGCCGAGCTGGCGAACGGTCATCGTCGGCTTGAATCCGAGATCCGAGCAGTTGACGGGGTGGAAGTAGGAGCTGAAGTCGGCAGCGCTCCCCTGGTCCCCGATACCGCGCGAGGCGATGCTCAGGTTGCCGCAGTGTGTCGGGTTGATCATGAAGCTAGGCCTGTCGATGTTGACCTCGATCGTCCGCATCCGCAGCGGGACGCCGCCGATGATCGTCGGCAGGGTGTCGGAAACGGCGCTCACGTGGGCGTCGAGCGGATCGACATGAATCGCGACCCGCACCACCTGGGTCCCGTAGTCGTAGGGCCCGGCGACCGCGGGAGTGACCACGACCAGGCTCAGCGGCGCACCCTTGAACGGCCCGGCGAGATAGATCCTGCCGGTAACGTGGAACGGGTGGCTCCCGGGGCCGGCAGCCACGTTCGAGGTGCCGATCAGACTCGAGCGGCGGCAGCTCGGATAGATCTCCTCGGTGCGGCCGAGCTGCGCCGCGGCCTGCCGGATCGCGTCCTCGGAGCAGTATTCGATCCCCCGCAGCGAGCCGGTCAGCCCGGGGGGCATCGTGAAGTCGAGGTCGTGGAGGAACTGATCGCCGTCGCTACGGTCGAGCTTCAGAGAGAAGCTGCTGAAGCCCCCCGCGACCGGGTTCGAGGTGCCCGCTTCGAGCCGCGGCGAGAATGGCCTGACCTGGGCCGGGCAGGGGGCGCCTCCCGGGCCGGAGGTGATGCTGAAGATCGGCCGGGAGCGCTGCGGGGCGAGCAGCTGGTTCCAGGGGACGAAGTTCGAATCGACCCCGTAGATCGTGCAATGGGTCGGGGTCGCGATCAGGCCGCGGTCGGAGGCAAAGATGTGGAGGTTGAACTCTTCGAACGGAACCTCCGGGAGGTCGTTGACGGAGATGGCCAGCCTCCCGGTCGTCGGGTCTGGCCGAACCGAGGCGACTATCTTCGCGTTGATGCCGAACCCTCCGGCGACCAGGAAGAGGCGGTACTGGTTGCCGGGAGTGGGCTCCCCGATGTAGATCGAACCTGAGAGCGGGCCGACGAGCGCCGGCGTGCGGATGTCGAAGCGGCCGATTTTCGAGCTGTTCGGGCATTGCGCCGGCGCCTCGCTGCCGAACCGGGCCTCGGCGTCGGTGCAGGCCGTCTGCCCGTCGGCTGCGTCCGGGTTGACCGAGAGGCCCTCGGGCAGCAGGACGGTCGCCGAACGGATGCTCGACGGGGTCGGCGAGCGGCTCAGTGGCTGCGCCGCCCGCAGGCTGATGTCCATCCCCGAGGGCGAGTCGGCCGCTTCCGAGGTCAACCCGGCGTTCAGCGCCGGCTGGAAGGTCTGCTGGTCGCAGGCGGTCGTCGGCGGATACTGGTCCTCCGCATGGGACGCGTGGGACTGGTCCTGGTAGGTCCGAACATCGAGCGAGACGGTCAGCGGTTCGCCCGTGCAGACGCTGGGATTGTCGATCAGGGGCGCCTCGACGACGTTGGCGTGGTGCGGCGTCTGGCCGTTGTTGGACGCGCAGCGCGCGCTGGCCAGTCCCGGGCAGCCCGCCGGGTTGCCGGGTGAACCGGGGAGAAAGCGTTCGTCGTCGTTTTCGACCGCCGCCGGGAATCCCCAAACCGAGATCGCGGCACCGGCGAGGGGCATCGACTGCGTGATGCCCGCGACGGTCATCCGCAGCCCATAGTCGGATCCGGTTCGGACCTGGATCGGGATCGAGATCGGGATGTTGATGGTCGGGACGACGAATGCGAGCCGGGCGGTCTCCCCCTCGACCTGGACAGCGATGTCGTAGACCGGCGCTGCCCCGAGGAGGGCGTTCGGGTTCCCGCCGTAGTTCGCCCGGACGACGACGGTGCCCGCCTGGGAGGCGGCGGGGCACTGAGAGAGGGCGAAGTCCGAAACCGTGCAGGTCGGGATCGCGTTCGGGTTTCCGAACACCCCCTGCGGGAGGTTGACGGTGACGTTTTCGGCGGCCTCCGGTTCGCCCGGTTCCTCCAGGCTGAAGCTCGCCGTCAGATTCGGGTGGGCGCCGGCCGCGGTTGAGGTGGTCGTGACTCCGAACGAGCTGATCGGCTCGGTGGCGCCGGCTCGCTCGGCGGCAACGGAGAGGGCCAGCGCGAAGACCGCGAGCACGGCCGTGATCCTGACGCTCATCGTGAGCTCCCTTTGTTATGGCGACGAGCGCACTTCTTCTGGCGCTTCTGGCGGCCGGTGCACTTCTTCTTCTTCGGCTTCTTGGTGACTTCCGGCTTCGCGTCGCCGCCGGTCCCCTGGAAGGTGGGCAGGGCGGCGGAGGGCGGCGCCGCGGACCCGGGCCCGTGACACTCATCGGACGCCTGGCATTCCTGGATCACGGGCGGGGTCGCAAAGCCCCCGTTTGCCCGCGCCGTGTAGATCTTCACGGTCTTCCCGTTGTGGTCACCGCTCACCAATGTCTCCCGTGTGTAGAAGTAGGCGTTGCTGCCGTCGGTGCTGACCGAAAGAAGGCCGGTTGCCGTGGGCGAGCGGCCCGTCGAGATCAGGTAGAGCCGTTCGTTCTTCCACTCGTAGACGTCTGACGAGACCCCGGTGTCACGCAGAGCGAGAGCTTCTGTCGAGGTGAAGAAGACTTTGCCGTCGTCGGCGAGGTTGAGGCCGTATTCGGACAGTTCGGTGTCGGCGTTCAGTGTCGCCCGGGTGGTCGGGCAGGAGGCGCAGATCAGCGAATTGCCCGGCGCCGCAAAGCGATAGATCGCCGTGTGTCCGGCGGTCGGGAAGTTGGTCAGGGGGAAACCCGAGGAGAAGGCCGCGAAGTCGCCGCTCGGCGTCACCTGGAAGTCTCCGAATCCGACCATCTCGCTGTCCAGGACGGCATCGGTGATCGCGGGGTTGGAGGGCTCCAGGGTGGCGACGAAGCGAGGAGCCTGCCCGGGCTCGGACAGGTAGAGGTTCGGCTGATTCTGGACCCCCGAGGCGCCGTCGAGCCTCTCCGGCGAGAGGAAGTAGATCGCCCCGGAGCCGCGGGCCACGCCGGCCTGGCCGGCGAAGGCGACGGCGGCACAGCTGTTCGTCGACGCCGCCCCGACGGCGTTCCAGTTGTTGCGGCCGGCGGCGGCCGCAGGGTCGCAGGAGTCGGTGTCGCCCGCTCCCGAGCCGCTCGAGACACGAGTGAGGGTGACGAGGCCACCCGGAGAGACGTTCGCCCGGTAGATGTCGGCGCTCGCGTCGTGGTCGTCCGTCGTCAGCTTGTCGACGGTCGTGTAGAGGACGGAGGAGCCGTCCGAGCTCATCCCGTCGAAGAGGACCCCGTTGGCGCTGCCGGGCGCCAGATCGACGGTGCTCGGGGAGTCGCCGATGTTCATGTACGGATGCCAGTACCTGTTGCCCGCCGGGTCCGTCGCGACCCGCTGGGCGACGACGATCCGCGAGCCGTCCGCTGAGATGTCCAGCGAGCCGATGCCGTCGGCGTCGCCCGGCCCGTGGCAGTTGCCGGCGCCCTGGAGGCAGGTCAGAGCGGCGCCGCCGGGGGCCTTCGAGACGACGTGGGTTACGCCGTCGACGAGGTCCCGGTCGTAGATCGAGACGTCTCCGCCGCCGGCCGCGCCCGCCTCGAAGGCGGAGGTCGAGCCGAAGACCAGGTGGGTCCCGTCCGCCGAGAGGCGCCTGCCGATGTAGCCATCGGGCTCGGCCGAGGGGCCCGGGTCGAGCGCGCCGGCCATTCCCTGCGTCAGCGGCCCGCCGTTGCGGCGCAGCGGAAGCCCGGTCTTGCCGTCTTCGAAGCACGGGCTGCAGGTTTCAGGGCCGCCGAATACGAAGGTCGAGAGGTCTTCGGACTCATCCAGCGGCGTCGATCCGAAGGGGGCCTGGTAGGGCGGGTCGCCCACCGAGATCCCCGCATAGCTCGTGGACCAACCTTCGTCGGTCCTCGTCGCGACATAGGGGTCGATGCCGTGATTCGTCGGTTCTCCACCGGACCCCGGGACCTTGCCGAAGTTGAGGGAGTACAGGACCCGATCGCCGACCCGGGGCTTGGCGGCCAGCGGCGCCTGGCCGGGGATCAGGTCCGAGCGGACGTCGTAGCCGCCGGCGTTGGCGGCCGAGACGAGCTCGTAGGCGCGGCAGTCCGGCAGCAGGACGGTGCCCGTCTCTTTGCGGATCAGCGCATTCGGGCAGGTGTCCGCCGTCGATTCGACGACATAGGTCCGGAAGACGTCTTCGGCGCTCGCCACTTCGCCGAAGTCGTTGCTGGCGACGAGCCGGAAGTGATAGCTCGTGTCCGATTTCAAGCCACTGAGGCGGACCGAAGCTTCCTGGGTGCCGAGAATCTTGGGGAGTTCCGCGAGCGGGGCGACGAGACAGGTGCTCAGATCGCAGTCTTCCTGCCCGTATTCGACGGAATAGGTGGTTTCTCCACCGTTCGGTTCCAGGTCGGCGGAGATGCGCACCCCATCCGAGTTCACCTCGGAGACGACCGGGTCCGACATCGAGAGTTCACCCTGCGGCCGGAACGGGCGATCATGGCCGAAGGCGAGGATCCCGTTGGCGTTTTTCGCGACCAGCCGGTAGTGGTACTGGGCTCCCTGGGTCAGCCCTTCCAGTTGGGCGGTCACCGCGTGCACCCCCGCGCCTGAGATCGGGCCGCCCGGATTGCACGGCGCTTCCTGACCGTAGTTCCCGAATGAGCCCCACTGGAAATAGCATTCCGTCGTGTTGCCGGCGCCGTCGAGGTCGACGGTCCCATTGAGCGTCACATTCGTCGGCGTCAGCGCCGGGGGTTCGGTCTTGACGGTGGGCACCGTCGCCTGCCCGGTCTTTTCGAAGATCTCGATCCGCTTCGTCCCGCTGAAATCGCGCTGGTCCGCGACGTAGACCCTGTCGTCGCCGGCGGCGACGGCCACTCCGGTCGGCCCTTCGAGGCCGAGGAAGGAATGTGCCGGATCCGGGGTCCCGAATGAGGTGATCGCTTCGCCGTTCTCGTCGTACTCGATCACCACCGGCGCGAATCCGCCTTCGTAGGGCTTCGACTCCAGCGTGAACACATGGTTGGTCGTCATGTCCGTCGTCATGTTCGAGGTCGTCACCGCGCTGCCCCCGAACGAGGACAGGACATGCCCTTCCGAGTCGAGTTTTTTCCCGTAGTCGTTTTCGACCCCGTTGAGGTAACCGAAGGTGACGAAGTAGATGTTGTCGTCGGAGTCGAACGAGAGACTGCAGGCGCCGTTGTACAGCCCGGTGGTGAACGGCTTGTAGGAGATCGACCTCCCGGTCGATTCACCGAGCGCGTTGTACTCGAGCATCTTCGAGCTGGAGTAGTTCACGACCCAGAGATCGCCCTCGGCGTCAACCGCGATGTCGCAGGTCTTCTGGAACCCTCCGAGCGGGAATCCCCCACCGAGTTCGGTTCCATCGGGCCTGAATCCCTTGACCACGTTTTCGGCGAGGGCGTAGATGTTGCCGTGCGATGACGTCGATGAGTTGTCCACCGCCACGTGTTCGGCGGCTTCGAGGTGGAGGGGGACGGCGGTCGCTCCTTCGAGCGCGCTGAACGCCAGCGGGTTTCCCACGTCGTCGAACTGCGACACCGAGCCGCCGAGCCGAGCCGGGTCGGTGAGGTAGCCCTTTTCCGCGGTCTGGTTCAGGTCGAGGTCGCTCGGGTATGCGAGCGTCCCGGCCGTGGACCCGGCCCCGTCGTAGTACTGGCCGGTGTAGGTGTAGACCGGGACGGTGCGCGCGCTCGCCTGCGCAGCGCCGGCAAGCAGCGAGAGCGCCGCGAGGGCGAGGACCGCGAGCGCCCTCACACCGGATTTCGTCGGAGTCTTCACCGGCTAGCCCCTTCCCCGCGCCGACCGATGCCGCTTGCGGCTCGCGCCGGAGCCGCAGTTGGTCTTCAGCTTTGGTCTGACGTTGACGACGTCACCGTTCTGCCCGGTCATCCGCACCGTCGCCCGCGCGGAGCGGCCGCAGAGGCCTTCGCTGTTGACGAGCAGGCCCTTGGCCCCGCCGATCAGGTCGAACTTGAGCGAGGTCACCGGCGCATCGGGGACCGATTCGAAGGTCGTGCGCAGGCGCCCGTCGACGGCGTCGACCCGGCCCGCCAGCTCGATGTTGATCTGGCCCTCCAGGTCCATCACCAGATCGGGAAGCTTGTGGGAGGAGGCGCGCAGGTACACGCTTCCCTCGAGGGGCGCGTCGAGCAACGGCGTCGTCACAACGGCGTGCCCGACCAGGGAGTTCGGGGGACATGTGTCGGTCGCGAATTCTCCCCGCCTGCAGACCGTGCCGATGTGTGCGTTGTCGAGCTGCTCGCCATTCGGCAGCGTGACCTGGACACGGCGGGTGTTCGCATCGCCCGGACGGGCCTTGAAGAGCGCGTGTATGGCCGGGTGGCCCCGCGTTTCGAGGCCGCCGGTCAGAGACAGGCTGAGAGAGGGCGAGTAGTTCATCGCCGAGCAGTTCGCGACCTGGTAGTGGCTGGCGCGGTCCGCCAGCGCCCCTTCGTCGCCGATCACCTGGATCCCGACCGAGAACGGGTCGCAGCGGGTCGGGTTGAGGGCGAAGCCGGGGCGATCGAGGCCGATCTGGAGGTAGCGAGCCCGTAGCGGAACGCCATCGAGGATCCGCGGCAGCGGGTCGGAGACCGTCGAGATCTGCGCTGTCGCGGGATCGACGAAGACGGCTACCCGGGTGACCACGTTGCCGAGGTCATACGGCCCGGAGACCGCGGGGATCACGACCAGGAGGCTGATGGGAGCGCCCCTATAGGGGCCGCCCATATAGACGTCGCCGCCGACGTAGATCGGGCGGCTCCCGGGGCCGGCCCCGACCTTGATGTACCCGAGGCGGCTGGCGGCCGGACAGAGCGGAGCGGCCTGCTGCTGGCGACCGTCGTAGGCGCCGGCCAGCAGGCTGGAGATCGCCGGCTCGGGGCAGTAGGCGACCCCGCGCAGAGATGCGAGGAACCCGGGCGGCGTGTCGACCTTGAGCGCGGTCGGTTCCTGGTCGCCGTCGTCGCGACTCGCCTCGACCGTGAAGGGAGAGAACGCCCCCGCGGTGTTGTCGGCGCTGCCCGCATTCACCCGCGGGTTGAAGGGCGGCGGGGAGCCGAGGCAGGGCGAGCCGTTGGGCCCGGTGGTGATCGAGATCGAGCTGGTCGAGACCTGGTCTTCGAGGACCTGGTCCCAGGGGATGAACCGCGTCACCACCGGATAGCTCCCACACTGTTTCGGCGTCGCGAAGATTCCACGCTCGGAGCCGAAGAAGTGGAGATCGACCTTCTGGATCGGCGACTGGGGGAGGTCGGAGAAGGTGGCCACCACCCGACCGGTGTCGGGATCGAGGTTGACGGCGCCTTTCAGTTTCACGTGGGTGGCGAAACCGTCAGCGGTGACGAAGACGCGGTAGGTCTGGTCGGGGAGAGGCTGGCCGATGTAGATGCTGCCCTGGATCGGGCCGGGGAGGGCCGAGCTGTCGATGGTGGAGGTGCCGATCTTGGCGAACTCGGGGCAGTGCGCCGCATCCTCAGTGGTGAAGGAGAGTTCCTCGTCGGCGCAGGCGACCTTGCCGTTGGCGGCGTTGGGCGCCAACGAGAACCCGGCCGGAAGAGTCATCGAGGCGCTGCGTATCTCCGACGGCGAGGGTGTCGTCGGACTCTGCGTCTGCGGCACCGTGAGAGTCACGTCGAGCCCGGACATGCTGTCTCCGGCATCCGTCGTCGGCGTCGCCGTGAGGCTCGGGCTGAAGGTGAGCTGATCGCAGCCCGTGGTCGCGGGCCAGTCGTCCTCGGCCTGGACCTCCACCCCGGAGTAGTACTCGATCGAGTGGCTTGCCGTCAGCGGCACGCCGCAGGTGGTCGGGTTCTGGAGATATGGGGCCGGCGGCGAGCTCGATTTCACCGGGCCGTAGCACCCTTCCGGGTACGGTTTGCATGAGGAGATCCCCTCGGTCGTGCCGACCGGGAAGCGGTTTGCGTCGTGACTCGGGTCCGCAGGCACGCCCCAGAGATGAACCTCGGTCGTGCTGATTGCGAAGAGATGATAGATCGGCGAGGTCGTGGCGTCGAGGCCGTAGTCGGATCCGGTCCGCGCGTGGAGGATGACGAACAGTGCCGTGTTCGCTCCGAGCACGTAGAAGCCCGTCAGGCCGGCCTCATCGTCGTGAGGCACGAGGTTGAACATTGCCTCCCGTACAGCGCCCTGAATCTCGACCACCCCCACCTGGGACTCCGCGGGGCATGAGTGGAGTGCGAATTCGGTCAGCCTGCAGGCAGGAACGTTGTGTGGATCTCCGATGAATCCGGTGGGGAAATGCATGTCGAGGCGCCGGGCGTCCTCGCAGTTGCAGGGCCGGCTGCTCGAGTTTCGGGTGGTCCAGGTGACTTTGTAGTCGACATCGGGGTGGCCGCCTGCCTGGGTCGTCGAGACGTGGGTGTCGAACTCGTTGATTTCCTCGACCGCGTGCGCCTGGTCGGCGAAGCACCAGGTCAGGGCCAGGGCGGCGATCGCGGCCGCCAGGGTCGCGAGCACGCGGCTCATGTCCGTTCGCTCAGCCATGGGCCCGGCTCCCTCCGGCGGGGCGGCGCCGCTTGTGGCGCGCCTTCGACCGTTTCTTGTGATGCTTCTTGTGCTTTGCGCCCTTCTGCCTTGCTTCGGTGCTCGAGCCGAGGGGGGCGGTGGTCCTGATCGGCGAGGTTCCGGGCGCCAGGTTTTCGTCGCCGTGGCACTCGTCGGCGGCGACGCACGGCAGATGGGCCTGCGGCGGCGTGAAGCCGCCGTTCGTGCGCGCGTCGTAGAACTTCGTGAATTGGCCGTTGAAGTCTTCGTCGGGGGCCAGGGTGTCGTACGTGGAGAAGAAGATGTCCACCCCGTCGTGGCTGATCGACTCGACGCCGGTGTACTCCCCGGGGTAGAAGTGGTTCCCCGGCAGCAGGTCGGCCTGAGCGGTGCCGCTGCTGATCAGCTGCGGTCGCCCTCCGACGAACTCGTAGACGTCGACGAGCCCGTTCGTGTCGCCTTCGACGAGGGAATCCGAGGTCGCGAATGCGACCCGCCCGTCATCGGACATGAAGCGACCGCTCTGACTGGCCAGCACGTCCTTGCGGGGTTCGCCGCGTTCCGGGTCGAACGGGAACTGCGCGAGCCCGGTTTCCTCCGGCGGCCGCATCACACTCGGCGGTTCCCCGGTCGGGATGCAGGAGGCACACCGGATCACGCCGGTTTCGGGGTTGTAGACGTACATCTCGCGCCAGCCCTGGTTGTCGTAGCTGGTCAGGCGTGCCGCGGTTAGGAACGCGGCGTGGCTTCCATCCGGAGAGATCTGGATGCGGTCGATGGCCGTGTTTGCATCAAGGGTGGCGACGTATTTGACGGAGCCGTGCCGGTAGACGTAGAGGTTCTTCTCGTTGAAGACACCGGGACTGTCGGGATCGAGCTGCTCGGGCGAGTAGAAGTAGACATCGCCGCTCTGGGACGCGATCCGGTCGTCGCTGTCGAGCCTCTTGGTTTTCAGCGGCACCGCGGAGCAGAGCGGGCCGATACCTTCCGGTGGCGCACAGGAGTTCGAGTCGCCGGCCCCGTTGCCCTGTGAGACCCGGGTGATTTCGCCGGTCTGCTCTTCCCAGACGTAGATGTCGTTGCTGAATGGGTAGTCCGTGTCGTCGGACGTGACGTGATCAGGGGAGGAGAAGACGACCTTGGAGCCGTCACTCGTCATCCCGATCAGACGAATCGCGCGTTTCCCGGCGGCGATTTCGTAGGTGACGGCGTCATCGACGCGCATGTATAGGTTGACGCCACCGTTGTTTTCGGTGGTCATCAGAATGTGACTTCCGTCGGTGGAGACGGCCGGAATTTTCACGTATTCTTCGGTTTCGCCACTGCCTCCGGTGCCCTCCTGTATGTCATCGCCGTTCGACAGCAGTGACACCTTCGTGACCGTCGCGTCGTCGATCTCGTTGTCATAGGCCGAGCCCGGTGCCCCGGTTCGACCTTCCACCGTGAAGGGGATGTTCACGGAGGAGAAGACATAGTGCGAGAAGTCGGGCGACGGACGGTCGTCGCCGATGTACTTCGCGGCGTCTTTGACGACGTTGAAGTTCGTCGGCCAGCGGCCGAGGCTGTTGCCTTCCGAGTCCCAGACGTAGGGCGCGCGTGACACGCCTTCGAGATCCTCTTCCGTGGCTCCGAGCACGCCCCTCGTTTTGTAGTCGATGCAGACCTTCATCTCGAGGTCGCACTTGGACCCGCTCGCGACGAGCACTTCACTGCCGCGCAGTCCCCAGTACCGCGTCACCCACCCGCTCGTGGTGCGGGTCGAGGTGTAGGTGTCAAGAAGGGAGTTCGGAGGATTGGTCCCCGGCAGGCCCCCGCTCAGACCCGAGAAGGAGAATCGGGATGGATTTCTCGCCGTGCCGACATTCAGGGCTTCGGTCTTGTAGTGGGGGATGAAGTTCGCCCCGATGGTGTAGAAGAAGAGGTCTTCGGTGACGTCCCCGGGATAGAGCTCGATCGCGCTGGCGTTGCCGGGGCTGACGAGCTCGTACGCGCGACAATCGGGCAGGTAGGCCGCGCGGGTCAGCTGGCGCGCGTACGCGTTGGGACAGTCCTGCGGGAAGAAGTTGAATGTCGAGTCGTCTGTCACTTCGGTACCCCATTCATTGGTCGCGACGACCCGGAAGTGGTAGGTGACACCGGGCTGGAGGCCCGTCAGGTGCTGGGTGACCGGCACCGGTCCGTGGCCTTCGCCTACGCTCGCCCCGCCCGGGGGGCTCACCTGGCCGTAGCTCGTCGACGGCCCGTATTCGAACCGGTAGGTCGTAGGGAAGCCCACGGGGTCGATGCGGGCACTCAGTGTTGCCCCCGTTTCGCCCACATCCGACGGACGCACCCCCGAGATCGTGGGGGGGGACGCTGCGACGAACGTCTGGTCCGGGCCCATGGTCGTCCCCATCGAGTTGTTCGCGGCGAGGCGGAAGTGGTACCGCCGGCCCGGCTGGAGGTTGGCGATTTCGGCCGGGTCCGCCGAGACGCTTCCGGAACCGGAGCCGGCCGAGGTTTCCGCCGTCCGCTGCCGGTAGTTGGTGTCGATCCCGTATTCGAACCAGTAGGTCGTTTCGATGCCGTCGGGGTCAAGCGAGCCGTTCAGCAGCGCCGTCGTGCGGGTCACGCCTGTCGCCGGTTCGGTCTTGACGTCGAGGACGGCGGCCGGGCGGATTTTCACCGCTGCGCTTCGGTTCACGCCGTTGTTCGTTTTGACCACAACCCGCGCCCGGTAGCTGACCTCCGTCTGCAGCCCGGTCAACGTGGTGCTGATCGCCGTCGATTCGTTTTCGAAGGGCGCCGGCGGTTCACATGGCCTGAACTGTGTGTACTGGAAGGGGGGTTCGTATGGCTCTTCGCCATATTCCACGCGGCATTCGAACACTTTCGGACCGTGGTCGAGATCGATCGTCGCCGAGATCGTCGCGTCGTCGTGCCCGACAGATGCCTGCACGTCTTCGATGTTGGGGATCGGCACGGGCGGGGTGAATACCGCCAGGGAGTTGCCCCGGCTGACGTAGATCCGTCCGTTCGTGCTCGGGATGCCGGAGGTGTCGAAGACCATCTGCCCGCCCGCGAAGCCGATCGTTTCCGGGCTCCCGAACGCGGGACCGACTCTTTCGGTGGGACTCGCCCACTCTTCGATCATTCCCCTTCCGCCGTCGAGGAGGAAGGCGTTGTGGTCCGCCGGATTGATCGAGGCCGATTCGACATAACCGTAGCCGTCTTCATGGCGGCCGCCGAGGGTCCACGGTCCCGACGTGTCGCATTCGCATTTGTTCGGATCGAGGTCAACCGGAGGAGAGTCGCCGGGCGGCCCCGTGAATGACGCGGCGTCGTAGAGCTCCCAGATCGGGTGGTATTCACCCGGGCCGTAGAAATTGCCGCGGCCGACGTAGACGACTTCGTCATCGGCGACCGCGCCGAGACCGAAGCCCCCGGTGGCGAGTTTGTTCCCGAAGTAGGTGCCCTTCCGAATCTGGCCGATGAACGGGTCGTGCGCCGGATTCGCGTCGACGGCCTGGTATTTGTCGGCGTGATACTGGTCGCCGACGGTCTGTTCGTTGTAGGTGACGATGATGCTGCTGCCGCTCGGCGAGACGGAGAGGAAGGTGGGGACGCCTTCAGCGCTCTGGTACGGAGTCGGCTGGGTGGTGTCGACCTGGCCCCGGTAGGCGCCGGTCGCGTCGAAGGCGACGATCTGGGCGTGATTGATCCCAGGTTCCACTTCCTTGACCGCCGCGACGTACATGTAGCCCGCGGTCGGGCCCGTCTTTGCGGGGTTCATGGCGGCGACCGACGCCGGGCCGAGGCTGTTCCAGGGGGTTTCGTCGTCGTCGCCGGCGCCGTCGATGACGTTGGTCCCCAGGGCCGAGAAGTTCACCGGTTCGCCGGCCGGGCTGAACTTCCGCACCGCCCCTTCGGCGAGCAGGATGACGTTGCCCTGCGAGTCGACACCCATCAGTCGGGCGCCGTTCACCGGGAGCGAGATGCTCTTCAGGAATTTGTGCGTGGTTTCGGCGCCGGCGGCAGCCGGCATCACCGCGGGCAGGGCGATCAGCAGAACCAGCCCCACTGCGCCGAGAGTCGCTCTCCTGAGTCTCATCATCGCCTCTTCCCGTGCCTGTGGTTGCGCTTCTTCACGCACTTGCCCTTGCGCCGGACGAAGCCCCGCTTGCAGGCCTTGGGCCGGGGGGCCTTTGTGCTTGGCTCGGCGCCGGTCGTGAACGCCCGATCGCTGCCGACCGCCTGGCCGAACTCGTTTGTCGCGACGGCGCGGAAGTGGTAGGCCGTCGATGGGCTGAGGCCGGTCACGACCACCGAGCCGAGCCCGTCGGGGCCGACCGGTGCGCTCGCCGATTGCGCACCGTAGCCGGCGCTCGTCCCGTACTCGAAGTGGATCGACGTCGTCGTACCCGGCGAGCCCGCCGCCGCCGAGAGGCGAACGCTATGGGCATCGATCACCGTTGCCGTGGAGTCGCCGATCGTCGGCACGTCGGGCGTCGTGAAGACCAGGTCCGGGCTGGCCACATGGCTGACGAAATTGAACGCGATGACGCGGAAGTGGTAGGCGGTTCCCGGCTCGAGCCCCGAAATGGCGACGGAGATTGAATGGAAGGTGCCGTCGTCGGCGATCGGGCCGGTGATCACGGTGTTGCTCCCGTATGAGTTACCCAGCCCGTACTGGAACCGGTAGGCGACATCGCCGAATCCGGGATTCAGCTCGGCGTTGAGGACCGCTGTGCTGAGGCCGGTCGGCGTCGCGACGACGTTCCGGATCTGCGGGGGATCGGCGAGGCTGGTGGTGAATTCGCGATCCGACCCGAAGCTGGTCCCGAGGGAGTTCACGGCCACCAGGCGGTAGTGGTAGGTCGTCGAGGAGGTGAGCTCCCCGGCGAGGCTCGCTTCGACCTGGGTCAGTGCCCCCGCCGACGTCACGGCACCCGGCGGCGCAGGCGTCTTGCTCCCGTAGGATTTCGTCTCGCCCCATTCGAAGTAGTAGTGGGTCGATTCGCCGGAGGGATTCAGTTCTCCGTGGATGGTCGCCGCTCCCGGCCCGATGTCCGTCGCATCGCCGGTTTCGAGCCCTGGCACCCAATGGGGGGTGAAGGTGCGATCGGGACCGTTGGTGGTGCCGTTGCCGTTGGCCGCCCGGAACCGGTAGTGGTAGGGGGTCTCCGTTTCGAGGCCCGCCAGGTGGACGGTCGCGTCGCCGGCCTGGGTCAGCGGCAGCGACTGGTCACAGGCTGCCGTCGAGCCGTAGGAATTGGTCGGCCCGTATTCGACTTCGCAGCCGGTTATGTTGCCGGCGCCGATCGGATCGAGGTGCGCGGTGAGGACCGCGTCGTTCTGGCCCACGGAGGCCGGTTTGGGTGTGATGTCGGGGATCGGTTTCGAGCGGAAGGCCGCGATCCCGCCTTCGACGGCGACGTAGACCGAGTAGTCGGTGCTGTCGACGGCGAGCGCCTTCGGCGAGGGAAGCTGGCCCGCCCCGAAGCTTTCCTTCTCCGCGCAGACCCCCTTCGTCGGTTCGCAGGACCGTTCGAACACATAGACCGCTTCGTCGTTGAGGACCGTGAGAACGTCGCTGTTGGCCGGGTTCGTCGCCCAACCCTGCGCCGGCGCGGGATGGATCGCTCCGAGCGCGTGATTGTGGGTGACGTCGAATTGCGCCGCGTCGGCGATGAGCGGAACTCGATTCTTGTCGGTTGTCCAGAAGCGGTCGCCTGAGTCGACCGCGAAATCGCCGTCGCCACCGTTTTCGATCCACGATTCGTGGATGAAGCGGCGGTTGCCGGCGTAGTCGTAGGCCGACACTCTCGACGAGAACACCGTGGTCCCGTAGCCATCGAGAATCCAGACATCGCCGGTGAAGGGGCTGACGGTCATCTTGTTGAGGTACGGGACGGCCATCGTCCCCGCTGTGCCCCAGGCTGGGATGAGCTGGCCGGCGCTGTCGAACTTCGAGACGACCCCAGGCCCTTCGTTGCCGATTCCTTCGGCGACGTAGACGTCGCCCTTGGAGGGACTGCCGGAGTTGTCGACGGAGATCGCAGAGGGGTTGGTGAAATCCGGGAAGGTCGGCGAGGACTGCTGACCGGCGCCGCAGGAATCGCTGGGGCTCACCGGGCACTTATTGCCGCCGGTGGTTTCGTTCACACCGTCCCCGAACATGAAGAGGAAGTTCCCGTCAGAGTCGAACTTCTCGATCCGGCGGTTGGCTTGGTCGGCGACGTAGACGTCGTGCGTCGCTTCGTCCACCGCCACGTGGACCGCCTGCCCGATCACGCCGCCGTCGTTGAAGGTCGCTTCGTATTCCGGTGTCGTGAAGGCGGCGCCCGCCGTGCCGGCGCCGGGCCCGCCGAGGACTGCCGTCGCCGCCAGGCCGGCGAGGATCGGGAGGATGGCTCGCGCTCTCACCGTCGCGCTCCATTGCCGCGATGATTTCGGGCCTTGCCACCGTGGCGCTTGCGCCGGACGCAGCGGCCCTTCTTGCGGACCTGCCCTTTGCCGCACTTCTTGGTGCTCGGTTCGGTGGTGATCACCGGCACCGGGCAGAGCGCCTCGTTGGTGTCACAGGTGTCCTCGAGGGTGCGGAGCGTCTGGTCCGCCCCGGAGGCCGACCCCCCAAGGTTCGTCGCGGTGAAGCGGAAGTGGTAGGTCGTTCCCGGCCGCAGGCCCGCGAGGTCGACTCCGACCGCCACCGGCGCGTCGCCGTTTCCGACCGAGCTCGGCGCGCAGGGCTGCTCGGCCCCGTAGCCCTGGCCGGTGCCGTATTCGACCACGCACCCGGTGACCGCCGCCCCGTTGGGGTCGACCGACCCGTGGACCGTCGCGACGTGCTGGCCGATGAAGGTGACGGTGGGGTCGGTGACGACGTCGGCTGCGTCGTGGGCGAAGTTCGCGGTGACGGTTGTCGTCGCTTCACCGGCTTCGACTTCACAGACGTCGGTGCCCGAGCAGCCCGCGCCCGACCAACCGACGAAGGTCGAGTGGCCGGAGGGGACCGCTGACAGCGTCACCGGCTGGCCATCGGTGAAGAAGCCGACACAGACGGCTCCGCAGTCGAGTCCGCCCGGCTCGCTGACTACTCCGCCGGCGCCCGTTCCGGCCTTTTTCACGCTCACCGCGTGCTGGGCGGTGAAGTGGGCGGTGACCGATGGGGAGTCTTCGACGATCACGTGGCAGGGACCCGACTGGTTGGTGCAGTCGCCCGACCAGCCGGTGAACGTGGAGTGGCCGGTCGGGGTGGCGACGAGGTCGATCGCCGAGCCCTCGTCATAGGGACCGGCGCAGGTGCCGGCCTCACCGCAGCTCTGGATCGCGCCGAGCCCGTTGGCGTCGCTGACCGAACCGGTTCCGGTGCCGCTGGTCGTGGCGGTGACCGTCTGTTTGAGGCGGGTGAAGTTGGCGAAGACCTTGCGGTTGGCGGCGGTGACTTCAACGCTGCATTCATCGCCGGCCGGGCTGACATCGTCGCACCCGGTCCAACCGTCGACCTCCGAGTGAGGCTGCGGCGTCGCTTTGAGGACGACGGTCGATGGCAGGTAGTAGCCGGCGCACTGCCCGTTGTCGCCGCAGTCTTTGACCGGGGGAGTGGCGGCGGTCACCGCGCCCAGCCCCGTCCCCGTCGGTTCGACTTCGACCCGATATGCGCGCTCGCCATTGAAGATCGCGATCTGGCCGTTGGGGGTGTCCGACACGTAGGCCGTCCCGCTCACCTCGTCGACGGCGACCCCGCGCGCTTCGGTGAAATCACCGGAGCCGAACTGATCAAACAGGATCCCGTCGTCGCTGAGGGCGGTCACGATGCCGCCTTCGGAGAGGTAGAGGTCGTCGCTGGAGGGATCGAGGGTCAGCGCGTAGGTCGCGTCCCGCAGGACGGTCGACGGGGGGACTTTGATCACCGGCCCGTTCGGCTCGAAGACGTTGTACTTAAGGCCGCTCGAGGCCCGGGCGATGCCGCAGATCGGGCCTTCATAGGCGCCGCCGAGGAAGTTCGCGTCGGTCACCGGGTCGGCGTGGGAGTAGTCCCAGATCCCCGAGTAGTGCTGCGCGACGTGGACGCCGCCGGCGGAGTCCGTGGTGACACCGCAGATGTAGTCTTCGCCGTGCGGAGGCAGTTCGGTCTCGAGATTGCCTTCGGGGTCGTAGCCGAGCGTCGCCCCGACCCCGTTTCGAAGCGGCGAGTTGACGTAGATCTCACCCTCGGTCGAGGTTCCCGAGTTGTCGATCGCAACCTGGGCGGCCGAGGGGCTTTCACGGAACTGGAGGCCGCAGATCTGGTTGGTCCCGGTGGCGGTGAAGTCGTGAGGTTCCATTGCTTCGGGCCCGCCGCGTTCCCCGTAGAAGCGGGAGACGCAGCCGTCGCCACGTTCGAGGACATAGAGGTCGCCCGTCGTCTGATCGACGGCGAGGGCTTCGGGAGTCGCCAGGGACCCACCGCCGAAGTAAGAGTCGAATTCATGGATCAGAGCCGCCTGGCCCGTTCCCGTAGAGCCCATCATCCCCGCGAGAAGGACGAGCAGGAAAGCGATGGCCAGCACCGAGCGGCGCTTCTCTGGTCTTGCCGGTGATGACCGGCGTGATGGTCCCGTCCCTCGGGGCGCTTCACGAAGTGCTTTCCCTTCCCTGTTGCTTGGCGACCCGCCCACCCAAGCCCCCACGGCCTGGATGCCCTGATCTGCGGGACCCCATTTTCCTTGCCTATAGGAACACGCCGATTCCTCAAGAGGAGCGGACGCTTTCCCAAGGCGGCGGCAATTTGAACAGATGCGGACCAGTTTGTCAAGAAACAGGTTCGTTCAAATGAACCAGAGGCCGACTTCCAGTGATCGTCGGACGGCGATAATCCGGCATGTCATGCGGAAAATCAGGGACGAAGGTGGCTCGAGAACTTCGCTGTCCGGGTCGAATACGTACCGCGAAAATGCCCTCGAATCGGTGCGAGGATTCACCCCGTACCAATGACGAGGCCGTCCGACTCGAGAGCACGGCGAGTCTCCTCTCTCGATCTCTACCCTTGACCAACACGCCAGGAGCCGCTTCGGAGCGGCTCGGCGCAAACTGCCCCGATAGCTCAGCTGGATAGAGCGACTCCCTCCTAAGGAGTAGGCCGCAGGTTCGAATCCTGCTCGG
>CAVOPB010000002.1:0-1191222 GCA_963697805.1 uncultured Solirubrobacterales bacterium | reverse complement strand
GTCCAATAGCGCATATGCCGCTATCTGAGGACCTCGCGGGCCTTTGCCGGCCCCGACCCTTCTTACAGACCTGATGGCCTGAGAAAAGCTTCCTACGGCGCCTGAACGCCGACCACAGAAAAACGGGACCCGCCCCAATCCGTTTCCCCCGCGGCGAGCCCCGCAAATACTTTGTGCATGATTGCACAAGAGGCGGATCCTGCCGCCGACATGGGAGTTGACGCCCGAGGCCGGTGCTGCTGGCCACAGGGATAGGGGAGACACCTCCGGAGCCTTGGGAATCGCCGCCCATAGCTATCCCTCCTATTGTGAGATAGGGGGAGTAAGCCCGTCCGCGAAAGCGGAGCAGACGGAGGGGGAGGCTGGCTCGGCAACGACCAGCCGCCGAGGGTAAGCGTTTGTACCCGGCTCGGTTCCACCCCTTCGCTGTCGATACCCGTACCCGGATACCTCATCCACCGCTGGAATCGACTCTCTGTCCCCTACGGGGGGCAGATTGTCTCCACCCACCTCCGTTGTCCTCTCCCCCGCTGGGAGGGCAACTGCTTAAGACTTAGCTGTTGCGGAGCCAGCGGCGAGCGCTGCGAGCCGCCCCTACTGAAGTAACAAGCGGGTCGTAAGTTCATCCCCTACGACCTGCCTCGTTGCAGTTGCTCGGCTGCGAGGCCTTCTTTCGGGCGTCCCTCTCTCTCTGAGCCAGTGTGTGGTTGCCGTCCACACGCTGGAAGTCCTTTATCCAGGGCGGGCATTCGTCCGCCTCCCGCGGGACTTCCCGAGACTTGTGACCTACCCAGTAGAGGGAGAAAAGATCCCGATGTCCATCAACAACGACCTGGCGCAGCAGCCCGTCGTGTCAGCGCACTCGCCGACCGGGTACCCGAACAAGATCGACCAGACATCGCCGGCGCGTGGCGAGCCATGGTCGACGAGATCGAAGGCTTTCCCGACTCGAGGCCCGAGCGATCGTCGCCGATTGGCTCGAGACGATGGAAAGACGACTGACGAGCGGGAAAGGAGTCATCGCCCGCCCCGATCCTCGAACTGTGGTGGGGAAGTGAGCCCCGCGCCGGTAGTTCTCCGCGATCTACGGGAATTGCCGAACCCGGACGGCTGGCCGAGTCGCGCCGTGTGGCTGAAGGCCGGATATCTGCCTTGCAGGACCGAGAGCTGCAGCGTCCTGATGAACCCGACCGAGCCCGAGCGCTACTGCGCGGAATGCCGGCGCCGGCACCGTGATCGCGAACAGCGGCGCCGCCGGGAACGACACGGCCGAGCTCGCGACCGCTTTCTAGAAAGCAACTACTGGCCGAAGGAGGCTGAAGCACGATGACCGAGACAACGACGCTGGGCCGGATCGCCGGCAGCGATGCCACACCCGCATTGGTCGCCACGTTCGCGAAGGAACAGGCGCGCATCGCCGACGAGCTCGAAGCGGGCGCCCACGCCGAGGCACTCCGCAACTTTTCGGATTTCATGGCGGGCCGACCGCGCGCCGACCAGCGCATCTACTTGCTTTGGAAAATCTCGTTTGTCGGTGACAGCGACGTCTACAGCCCCGGCGAAAATCAGCGGCTGCTCTTCGGCAAGCTGGGGGTCGACGGAACGGCCCCGCTCCCCGATGCCACGCTGAACGAGCTGGCCGCCGCGGCCGTCGACGACTTCCTGGAGCACATCATCGCCGACACCTCGAAGGTGCGCGACGAACGTGATCAGGCACTGAGCCGCGCTGAGGGCGCAGAGGCCGCCGACACCGCGAAGGCCGAGGCCGAGGCCAAGGTCACCGAGCTCACGACCGCGCTCGAGGAGATCAGCGCCGAGCGAGACACGCTGCGCGAGCACGTCACGCACTACGCCTCGATGCTCGGGGGCGAGGAGACGAAGCCGGCGCCGTCCCGGCGTACGAGCGTCGCCGGCCACGTCGGCGTCTATCTCGGCCGCGATCGGCGAAACCTACGAAGTGCAGGTCGCGGATACCGAGGGCAAGCAGCACTGGGTCAAAGTTTCCCCTGATCTCGGCGAGGCCATCGAGGAGCGCGCCGCGCTGACTGGGAAATCACACGACACGATCGAGGCCCGCCGGGCGGAGCTTAAGGGCCGCCTTGCGGAGCTTCGGAGAATGGTGACCGCATGAACTACGAGTTCGCAAATCTGGAGGAGCTGACCGAAGCCCTCGACGGCGAGTGGGGCGAGGAGGCTCAGGCCGCCGCCGAACAGGTCGCCGCGCAGTTTGACCAGGAGATTGAATCCGAAGCGGCCGAGGTCGAGCAGCAGCGGTTCAGCGACCACTTTGCCCAGGAAGTTGTCCGTCTCGAGCAGCGACAAGGTCGCGAACTGACGGAGGGGGAGCTCGACGTGTTGCAGGACGACGCCGAAAGGTCGACCCCGGGAACGCCGATCGACCTCGATGAGTCGTACGGGAGGCTGATCGGTCGCGAAAAGGGGAACGACGACGATGAACACGATGTCATGGTCGAAGCGTTTGAAGAGCACCAGGCGCAGCCGGACCCCGACGAGGCCGAGGTAGAACCCGAAGCCGAAGACGAATACATCGCGCCGCCGGCTGAGAGTCAGGTCTAGGGATGCCTGACACCATCGGAGAGCCCGGACCACCCGGCCCGCGGGGCTCAGTCGGACTCACGGGCGCAAGAGGGCCTGCTGGCACAGGAGGTCAAGGCCCGGTCGGACCAGAGGGACCACAGGGCGAGAGAGGCGCACAAGGAATGATCGGCAACACCGGCGACCAGGGCCCACAGGGCCCACGCGGACACCACGGGCCAATCGGGCCTCAGTCCGACACCATTGACGCGCTCTGGCTCCGTGTCACCGCCATCGCGGCGGGCATCGTGTCAACGGTCGCCCTTGCAATCGAGCTAATTCAACTCCATTGAGAAAGGACACACGATGACTGACGAGTACGCACCAACAGGGCTTGACACCTTCACCCTCTACCCCGGGCAGACCACTCGGGTATCCGCCGACCCGGATCACCCAGCGACGATTAGCGTCGGCGAGGGCGGGCCGATTGTCTCACGGCCGAACCCGGCTCCGCCGGTCTCGTACCCTGGCGAAGGGTGAGAATACGACGACGAAAGAACCGGTCTACATCGCCCTGGCCAATCACACATCGACGGCCGCCAGTCTCGTTGTGCAGCACAGCGAGAAGAAGCCACCCCCGAAAGCAGGCCGGAAACGGAGAGCAGTAGAGGGAAGGCTCCGGGAAAACCGAAGGGCTAGAGAACCGCAGTAGCAAGCCAAGCCGCAGGCGCAGGCCGGGAAAGATACCTATGTGCGGGGTACGCCCAATCCTCAGATAGCCACGGCGGAAAACGCGCGCACGTACGCGCGCACGCGCGAGAGGAGCATGATCGCCCGCGATCCAGCTCCGAGGTTGATATCAGGCGCCCATAGGTATATCGGTATATCGCCCGGTGAGAGTCAGCAGCTCGACGAGAGCACTGCCCGCACCGTCGACGGCCACCACTTCACTCCGCCCTGAGCCGTAGCTACATCGTCGCGGTTCAGGCCGTCAGCTATCGCGGTCAACGTCGACCCGGACTCCCTCTCGTCGATGATCCTCGAGCGCACCTTCTCGGGTAGCGTCCTAGGACGGCCGAGCTTCACTCCCTGGCTCCGCTTCACGGCCAACGCCTCTTTGGTCCTCTGACCGATCAGGCGGCGCTCGAACTGAGAGATGGCAGCCAGAACCGTTGCCATTACCTCGCCCGCGGGGGTAGTCGTGTCGACGCCTAGATCCAAGGCGACGATATCCCAGCTCTTTTTCTGCGCCAGCGCCATCAGGCCCACGAAGTCGTGGACGCTGCGAGAGAGCCGATCGAGCTTCGCTACGACCAGGCCGTCTACCTCACCGCTTCCAAGCCGCTCGAGCGCAGACTGTATCCCCGGCCGCTTGAGATCCTTGGCCGAGTAGCCGGCGTCCTCAACTATCTCGAGGAGATCCCAGCCACGCCGCTCACACTCGCCTTTGATCGCCTCTCGCTGTGCCTCGAGCCCGACGCCATTGTCAGCCTGCTCGTTGGTCGAGACTCTTACGTATCCTAGAACTTGCATCGAAGCTAATCCCTTCGGTGTCGCGCCCCCGGCCGTGTCTGCGGTGCGGGGGCATTTACGTTAAGAGGGAACAGTAACACACACCATTCGAGCGTTTGCTGTAAATCACGCCCAACTCACCTTCGAGTAAGGGCGATGAACTCAAGGTAGAACGTCACGACGTCGTGAACTTTGAGGCAGGTGACGTCGACGTCGACACCCTCGAGCAAGCACATGATGCCGACCATCACCAACCATGCACCGATGCATAACGTGTTACGGACTTGCTCAGGTTCAGGCTAAGAGTTTGAGACGCGGAGCGGAGCGGCTTGGCTTGGAGGGTCCAGCCTGAAGTGTGGAGGGGGGCGGGGGGGCCTGCCGGCTGCCGCGTCTGTCCTTTTTGTATTCATGTCCCTCTCATACATTCTGGTGACTAACGCGCCTCTCGTCCAATCTCGATTGACGGGCGCTCCGGCGCAGGCTACGGTCGGTGCAGGAGCCTCGGCCCACGGGTTGCGAGGCCAGAGCCACAACCGAGGAGACGCTGATATGCGCCCGAGACTGACCTTCGCGAACGTGATGTCCGTCATCGCGGTCTTTATCGCTCTCGGCGGCGCTTCTTACGCCGCCTTCAAGGTGCCGAAGAACAGCGTCGGCACCAAGCAGCTGAAGAAGAACGCTGTCACCACGGCGAAAGTCAAGAACGAAGCGATCACCGCTGCCAAGGTGAAGAAGCACACGCTGACCGGAACACAGATCAAGGCCTCGACGCTGGGCACGGTGCCGAATGCAGCCAATGCCGAAGCTCTCGGAGGGGTGTCGCTGGGTCAGCTTTCCGCAATATGGACTTCGTTATGCCAACCAGGGCCTCGCCCGGCAGGAGCAATAGCCTACGGCACGATTCCTGCGGCGGCGGGAATCTGCATCGAAGAAGCCGAACACTTGGCGACGACCTTCACCGAGGCGATAAAACTTTGCGCTTTCCTCAACCGCCGCCTTCCAACGATGGGGGAGATGAGCGCTTTCGACATGCAGCAGTTGGGCAAACCGCCCTCCGAGTGGGTCGAACCGTCGTTCCAGAACGGGTCTGAATCCGAAGCCAACGTTGTAACCGCATCGCGTTCAGACGGCAGCATCGTCAGTCACCCCGGAAGAAATCTCAACCCTCCATCCATTCCGATGTGTTACGGAACGTTCGCATTGACGGATCACTGCGCGTAGGGCTAGCCTCGATCCTGGCCCCTGGTGGTCTGCTCCTGCGCGGTCCACCCCCCCGTTGTGAAACCCAAAACGCCTGACGTAGGAGCAGGCGCTGACCGAGGGCGAGGGACATCCCGTCGATTGACCCAATGGCCAACGAGGACTACCGTCATCGACGGGGCCTCAGTCCGTTGGGGGGACAAGGCCCGAATGCCAACCCAAGGGAGGTCCAGATGCGCCCGAAGCTGACCTACGCGAACGTGATGTCAACGTTGTGCTTCTTCCTGTTGCTCGGCGGTGGGGCCTACGCCGCCGGTCACCTCGGCAAGAACTCGGTGGGGCCAAAGCAGTTGAAGAAGAGCTCGGTGACGACAGCGAAAGTCAAGAAGGAAGCGATCACTGCCGCGAAGGTAAAGAAGGGCACGCTGACGGGAACCCAGATCGACATCTCCAGCCTCGGCACGGTCCCGAATGCGCAGACCGCGCAAACGGCCCAATCGGCAAACGCACTCGCCCCATCAGAGCCTTTGCACGAAGTCGGAAAACCGGGAGAGCCGGCCTTCCATGGAACCTGGCAAAACCCACCCCCAGGGGTTCTGGCACATGTCGCCTTCTTCAAAGACCAAGGGGGAATGGTGCACCTAGCGGGCTCAGCGAGCGGAGGCGTCGGAACGATCTTCCAGCTTCCAGTTGGCTATCGGCCGGCAAGGGGCGTTCTGATCTCGATCCCAGGGGTTTGCGACAGCTGCGATCCGGAAGCACAGCCAGTTGCCATTGCCGGAACCAACGTTCTGACCTTTGAAGATGGGCAGGTCAGCACCGTGGATGTGGGTGGAGGAGACGTCAGCCTCAGCGGTATCTCCTTCCGCGCCGAATCCTGACACTCCCCGAAGAACAACCGGGTCGTCTTCAACCCGAGTAGAACTTGCTCGGGCTAAGTGTCAGAGGCCCGCAGGGGGCCATCTCAGGCCGTGGAAACCACAGACTCGGGGAATCCCCCGTCTGAGGGTGTTGCACCGTCAGGAGGGCTTAGAACACGGTCCGAGGCTCGAAATAGGCTTAGCCGGTGAGCTGCGACACCCTCTCGAACAGTCTCCAGGCGATTGGAGTGTGCATTGAGTTGGTCGCTCTTTTTCGGATCATCTGGCGGCCCGTAGTGAAGCCCCGCATCCTTCAAGGAATGGCGAAGGTAAGGCGAATGCTGGGGATGACAAGACCCGCCATCATCAAAGCTTCGCCTGCGGAAGCCAGAGCGAGTGGCGGCCTGGCCGCCATTGGTATCCAAGGGACGCGGGAGGATGACCCCGATGCCCCCTTGGAGGAGCGGTTCGAGATCATGCTTCGACGGGTGGGCTACGTCGAGGAGCGGGTTGGGGACTCGGAGCGCCGGATCGGCAAAGTCGATGATCGGGCCAATGCCGTTGCCCGCGAAAGCCTTGAGCGCGATCAGGCCCTTGAGGAGAGCGTGAAGAGGGTGGAGAGCGAATCGTTCAACGTCCGCATCGGCGACGCTGCGGCCTTTTTCGTCGGAGTTGGCATCCAGGCCGTTGGGACCATTTGGGCGGTGTTCTGCTGACTTAGCGGGAGTGGTCGGCCCCAGGGGACCACGGTTCGACCTTCTCCAAGACCCACTCGGGGCTTTGGCTGTGCCGATGTTCTCGCGCTTCCTCGGCAGCCGGCTCGGGCTCCCGGTGGTCAGCTCCCATCCAGTCGCAGTCTTCGCAGACGGCTACCCAGCCCTGCGACTGATGCTCTGTTCTAGCCGTGTGCGGGCTCAATCCTTCGAGAAGTGAAGGGTTGGGCCTATACGGAACCCTTCGGAGTGCCAGCTCACCGCATAGCGGCCATTGCGATGGGATGAGAAGACCCTGCCGAAGTCGATCTTGCTGCCATACAGCCCGCCTGTCTTCCTGGCGAGAGCGAACGATCGGCATTCGCTGAGTTCGCGTGGCGGCTTGACGCACAGCTTGTACGAGCGAAAGGAGAAGGTGTCGATCCGGAACTTGACCCGGCCACCTTCTCGGAAGATGCCTGTGCAGTAGTCCCCGGTCGGACTGCAATACGAGTCGATCCGGTGCGCCGCTGACGCGGAACTGACTGAGGCGGCGAGCATGAGGGCAACGACCGGCACCAGAAGTAGTCGGCGCATCCTAGACAGGGTAGGGGACAAGAGCAAGAGGCTTGCGTTGATCTTTCGTTGACAGCAGCAACCCGGAAGCGTAGGGTCGCGCCAACAAGTGGGGGCATGTGATGGATAAGTCTTCTACGCCGTTCGTGTGTCCCAGACCCAGCCCGGCACAGCTTCGAGGCGTCGCTGTCGCTCCTCGGAGAGCTCGCCCGCGACGCTGAACAGCCCGTTGACTGCTGACCCACTGACCCAGCCTGAACCCGTCCTCGTCGCGGTAGGCATGCTGGCACCCGGCTGTGGCCCTCGCGCTCGGCGAACCGCATGCAGTCGGGCGTAGCCGTCCTCCCAGTCGGCCTCGTAGCGCGTCCCAGACCCAGCCCGGCAGAGCTTCCAGTCGCCGCTGTCGCTCCTCGGAGAGCTGGCCGCGGCGCGAGCCGTCCGCTGATTGCCAACCCACTGACCCAGCCTGAACCCGTCGTCGTCGCGGTAGTCGCTTGGAACCCGGCTGTGGCCCTCGCGCTCGGCGAACGCTCGCAGACGGGCGTAGCCCTCCTCCCAGGCGGCCTCGTGCGTGTCCCAGACCCAGCCCGGCAGAGCTTCCAGTCGCCGCTGTCGCTCCTCGGAGAGTCGGCCGCGGCCTCGACGCTCCGTTGACGTTGACCCACTGACCCAGCCTGAACCCGTCCTCGTCTCGGTAGCCCTGCGGCACCCGGCTGTGGCCCTCGCGCTCGGCGAACGACCGCAGTCGGGCGTAGCCGTCCTCCCAGGCGGCTTCGAGCGTGTCCCAGACCCAACCCGGCAGGGCTTCCAGTCGCCGCTCGTCGCTCCTCGGAGAGCTGGTCGCGACCGTCGAACCTCGTTGATTGGTGACCCAGCCACCCAGCCTGAACCCGTCGTCGTCTCGGTAGCCCGTCGGCACCCGGCTGTGGCCCTCGCGCTCGGCGAAGCGCAGCAGGCGGGCGATAGCCGTCCTCCCAGGCGGCCTCGTACGCGTCCCAGACCCAGCCCGGCAGGGCTTCCAGTCGCCGCTGTCGCTCTTCGGAGAGTTGGCCGCGTCTTTGAGTCGCTCGTTGAGCGTTCGACCCACCGCACCCAGCCTGAACCCGTCCTCGTCTCGGTAGCCATGCTGGGACCCGGCTGTGGCCCTCGCGCTCGGCGAAGTGCAGCAGGCGGGTCGTAGCCGTCCTCCCAGGCGGCCTCCTTCGCGTCCCAGACCCAGCCCGGCACGGCTTCCAGCCGTTGCTGTCGCTCTTCGGAGAGTCGGCCTGGCCGCGAAGCGCTCGTTGACGGTTCACCCACTGACCCAGCCTGAACCCGTCGTCGTCTCGGTAGTCGCTTGGCACCCGGCTGTGGCCCTCGCGCTCGACGAAGCTGAGCAAAGCCCGAAGGAGAACTCCCACGAGGCCGTGGTCTGCTCGACGAGGCGGGCATTGAAGGCCCGGACGAACTCAGCGCCGACCCGACTCGGCGGGAACGTCCAGCTTGATCTTGCCCGGTCGCCGGGGCGGTAGCCGCCGCGCGCCGAGGCGACGGCGAAGCTCGTCCAGTTCCTCGCCGAGCGCCTCGTCGTGGGCCCGCAGCGCCTTCAGCACATCCCAGACGTGCTTGAAGTGCGACTCGTCAAGCGCCTGCTCGGGGTCCTCGTCCTCGGAGAGGAACACCGGCAGGACGATGGTCCCGACCTTCTTCTCGGGGGCCTTGCGGATCGCCCTGCCGAGGGCCTGGACGATGTCGATGGTCGAGCGGCGCGGGTCGATGAAGGCGACGCCGTCGATGCTCGGCACGTCCACGCCCTCGCCGAGGCAGCGGGCGTTGCTGAGCAGGCCGCGCTCCTTCGGGGCGAGGTTGCGGAAGCGCAGCAGCAGCCGGTCGCGGTGGCCGCTGGTCATCGTCCCGAGACATGCTCGCTCCAAAGCGCCCCGCCGGGCCGCGCCTGCGGGGGCATCCAGGCGATCACCTCGGGCATCTCGGCGCTGAACTCCCGCGCCGCCTTGACGCGACCGTGGAAGGAGATGACCCGGTGCAGGTCGTACTTGCGCATCGTCTTGGCGAGCCCGATCTGCCCGGCCAGGGTGCGGGCGTCGGTGATCGTCTTGCCGTCGGTCGTGACGAACTCCCCGCGCTCGGCGTAGGTGCGGTAGGTCTCGTCGTCCACCCCGACGACGACCACCTGGTAGTCGGAGAGCAGGTCGCGCTCGATCGCCTCGCCGAAGCTGAGGCGGTGAAGGACCGGGCCGAAGACCGCCTCGTCGTCCATCGAGGCGACCTCCACGTCGAGCTGCCCGGCCTCGCGGCGAAGGCGCGGCGTGTAGAAGCGCGGCGTCGCGGTCATGAACAGCCGCCGCCTGCTCTTGATCTGCTCGGCGTCGAGGATGGTCGTGAACTCGGTGCCGACCCGCCCCGCGCAGCGGTGGGCCTCGTCGGCGACCGCGAGGTCGAAGCTGCGGGGTCCGGCCCGTGTAGGCGGCGGCGATCTGCGGCGAGGACTGGTAGGTGGCGAAGACGACCCGCCGACCCCGGCGGCGCAGGAAGGCGGCGATCACCTCGGGGTCGGTGGTGACCGGCAGCCCCAGCTCGGCGGTGTGCTGGACGAACTCGTCCTCCCCGGCGACCGTCTCGTCGGAGCAGACCGCGAGGTAGTCGAACGGCTTGGTGGCGTTGGCGCTCCACTCGCGCAGGGTCTGCGCCAGGAGCGAGAGCGAGGGCACCAGGATCAGGGTCCGCTTGGCGTCCAGCCGCTCGGCGATCCACATCGCCGCCAGCGTCTTGCCGGTGCCGCAGGCCATGAGCAACTGGCCGCGGTCGGTCGTCTTGAAGCCCTTGACCGTCGTCCCTGATCGCCTCCCTGACGTGCGGGAACGGCTTCTTTCGCGGCGGGCGGCGGGGGCGCAGATCGTCCGGCGAATCGGGCCACGCCACCGGGGCGAGTTCAAGCTGGGAGCGCAGCAGGTAGCCGACCGGCTCGCGCTGGGCATCGAGCGTTCGCCTCGCGGTCGGGCCGAGGCGATCGGTGGTGGCGATCAGCAGCCGGTAGGAGAACTGCGGGCGGCTCGACTCGGCCAGGAACGAGTCAACGTCGGCCTTCTTGATCGCGTAGCTCGGGGTCATACGCCTTCGCCTGGATCGCCCAGAGGTCGCCGTCGTTCTCCTCGGCGACCAGGTCGATCCCGGCGTCTGGTCCCCAGGCGTCCGGCCACTCCGCCCACAGCCAGACCTGGCGGAACCTGCCCCGGTACTCGGGCGCGTTCCGCAGGATACCAGCGGCAGATGCGCTCGAACTGGCGACCACGGACATCTGGCCGAGGATCGAGCTGGCTCAAGAGGTTCCCGAATGACATCGAACGCTGACGCTAGCGAGCGGGGAGAGCTATGGCGCGATCCGGCCCAGAGAGCATCGCAATTACGTGCCGAGGCAGCGACTGAGGGGAAACAACGCCTCTACCGGGGACGGATGGATGGGCGACAGTCCCCGAGGGGGAACCGTGAACGTCGAAGCAGGGTTGAGACGAAGAGACTCGCGTTGAAGGGCCGGAGCCGAACAGGCAGACGAAACCAAGAACCGGAGGAACAATGCACGAAGCTGCAATCGCGGCAGGTGCCGCCGCCCTCGAGCGAGCCGTCCGCGGCGCGAAGCAGATGTACCCCGATGCGACGATCAAGGTCACGCGACGGCCGCGTGATCGTCGTCGCCGGCGACCTGATCCGGCTCATCACCTACACCGGTCAGGATGCCGCGGGAGCTGCCTGAACCCAGGTGCGCAGGAATCGATCCGGATGGACGATCAGACTATTGGTAGAGGGAGAATCTTCATCGCCGCGGAGGAGGAGCGGCGAATCGCTTGCGGGGGCTGGCTTTCCCCCCGTCAAGGCCCGTCGGCGTGTCGTGGCGGACGCCCGACGTGGCCTTCGGTTCGGTTCCGGTGTCCTGCCTTCGGGCGGGCGTCCCGGGGCCGGGCTGACGTCCCGTTGCGCATCTGATGACACCGAGCTCCCTACATCCCGAAGGACTTCCCACAATCCCCCCGACTGGGATGCCGGCCTCGAGCGGCAAAACAACTTCCGAAGTCATCGACAGCACGAGTCACGCCAAGAGGAACGAAGAACCCCGTCTAACCGCGTCCGCGTCTGCACAGGCGAAGCGACCGCCGCATAAGCGGGCGCAAGCGAAGCACCGAGCCGAAGAGACTGGAACTGCCGCGATCGCCGCCCTACGGTCGATGCGGGCGCGAAGCCGTGGTGCAGCCGTTCCCCAGTGCCTGAGGGCAATACCGGCGTGTCAACTTCATCGAAGCCGAGGAAATCACCGGCCAGGCGCCAGGAATCCAGCTCGGGGTCGGCCGACATCCGAATCAGGCGCGTGCCGCCCGGTTTGCCGCCCTCCGGGGCGTTCCCACAGTTCGCTAACCGTTGCTCCTCGATAGCCGCACATCGAGAGTTCGAGCGGTGGAAGCCGCCGACCTGGCACGGAAGCGGCGGTCTTCTGACGCCCAAGCGCGCGTCACCGCCAGGCGCGATGCCGAACGGCTGCGGGTGCGCTGGCGGAACGGCGCCGCAAGGTGGAAACGGGAACCGTCGACGGGATGCGACGAAAGAAATCGTCGATCCGCGATCCCCGAAATCACCGGCAGCGACGACGAGCAGCTCGAGGAGGTCAGCGTGAAGGCGGCTGTCACCTACGCCGCGAAATCGAGTCCGGACGAGAAAGGCTCGATCGACACCCAGCTCGCCGACTGCCGCGCGATGGCGGGGCGGGAGGGCTGGAAGGTCGCGGGCGAATACACGGATGAGAACTTCACAGCATGGCAGGGGCGACCGCGGACCCGGCCTCGCCGAAGCCCTGGATCATGCCGAGCGCGACTGCCGGCGATCCTGATCGTCCAGCATTCGGACCGGCTAGCGCGCGAGGCGATGGCAAGCAGGCGCGGCACCTGGTCGAGGTCGCGCTTTGGGCGATGCAAATCGGAAGTCGAGATCCGCAGCGTCCAAGACCCCGCGACCTTCGAGAACCTGGTCATGGCCGTGGTGATGGGCGAGCGCAACACCGAGGACTCGCCGCCGGAAGTCTGAGGCCGTGAAAGCGGGTAAGCGGCGAGCTTGGGAGCGCGGTGATTTCCCCGGCGGCCCGATCCCCGATGGCTTCGAGCTTGTGTCCGAAGAAGCCGAAGCAGGTTCGCCTCGACCCCGAGCGGATCGAGGTCATCCGGCTGATCGGCGACCTCGCCGACGAAGGCTGGGGCGACGCTTCGATATGCCCGCGAGCTGAATCGTCGAGGACACCGCACCAAGAGCGGCGGGCGCTTGGACTCGCCGCCGCGTACAAGATTTGCTGAGGAATGCCGCTCTACTACGGCGGTGTTCCTTGGCGCCGAGGGAGGCCGGACGAAGAGATCAACTGGGAGACGAGCTTTCCCGCGCCCTGGACCCGCGAAGATTTCAACCGCCGAACCGCCGAGCGCGGGAGTCGAGATCGGGCCTATGGCTCCGAGCGCAGTCCGAGGGGCCGCCCGACCGTAAATCATGCGCTCGCCGGGCTAGCCGTGTGTGGTCGCTGTTTCAGCGAAGGCCGGCTCGACGCATTCATGCGACCGAAGACGAGCAGCTACAGGCGCAAGGACGGCTCGCGCAGACGCTCCTACGTCTGCCGCCACGTCCACGACGGCACCGGGCTCTGCGATATGCCCGCCGTCGACGCCGAGGCCATCGACACCGGCGTGATCAATCAGCTCGACTCCTACCTCGGAGACTTCGAGCGATGGCGCGAGCAGATTCTCTCGGGATACGACAACGAGCGGGAGCGGCTGAGGCGCGAGGTAGCGAAGGCCGAGCGCGACGTCGGCGAGCAGGAGAAGATTTGCGCGAAGCGGTGTCGGTTGCCCGACGTCGCTGAGGACGGGGGCGAGATGCAGGTGGCCCTACGGCTGATCCGAGAGGCCGAAGAGGAGCTGGGGCGCCGCCAGAATCGTCTGAGAGCCGCTCAGGGCGCGCTGGGGGCCGTCCCCACCGAGGCCCCGGCCGACGCCATGCTCGACTTCTACAACGAGCTGAGAGACGCTGTGCGCGGGCGGCTTGCAGGTGCAAACACGATGGCCCGGATCAACGAGGCGTTGCGGGACATCTTCTCCTGCTTCACGATTGAAGTGAACTCCGCGAATCGCGCCGGAAACTTCGACAGCATCGTCGTGGTGCCGCTCGTACCGCCGCCGAGCGTCGACATCGCCGGCGATTTCTCGAGCGTCTCTGCCGCTGACCGCGATGCAATCCGCGAATACGCGAACGAGGCCGCTGACCGCGCCTTTGTTGTCGACCCCGATGAACGGATTTCCCCCGCTCTAAAGCCACTTCACGTACCTTCAGCGCAATCGGCGAACTCCCAGGAGTAGCGCTGGACGAACCCGAAGCGCGCGGCGTTGGCGGCGAGCCAGCCGTAGGCCGAGTCGGGGCCGAGGTCGAGCTCGGTCGCGCAGCGATGCAGCGAGTGCCCCGGGGGCGCGACCCAGCGCGGGTCGGGATTGGCGGCGAACAACGCCGCCTGTTCGGCGTCGGAACGGAAGCCCGAGTTGACGATCAGAGCGATGCCCGCCGCCTGGGCCGCGACCGCCATCCGATCGAAGGCGGCCCCGACGTCGGGCCGCATCCCCTCCCCCTGGCGGTATGTGAGCGGACCCCCATAGCCGCCGCCGCTGGCCACGGTCGGCAGCGAGGGCACCGCGCCGGCCGGCGCGGCGGCTTCCGCCTCGGCCGTGGCCTCGAGGCGTTCGGAGGTCCCCGCCAGATCGGCGAGGACGGCCGTCCTGACCCGGACCGGCGCGAACGCGAGCGCGTCGGGGAAGGCGACCCGCAGCCGCGCCAGGCCGACCCCGTTCGCGCGGCCGGCGGCGGTGGCCGCCAGCCGGGCGCGGAGGAGGTAGGCCGCCTTGCCGATGTGGGCCGGGTTCGGCAGCCCGTTCGGGAGGGTCGGTGGCGAGAGCAGGCGCGGCAGGTCATCCCGCATCGAGCGGGCGGCCGAGATCGCCGCCAGGTCCGCGGCCCGCTGTGCCCTGCCCTTGCCGGTCACGGCGCCGGCGATCGCGACCAGAGCGAGCGCCCCGGCGATCAACGCAAACGAGCCGCCGATCGCAAGGACCAGCGCCTGGCCGGTTTCACCTCTTCGATCTCCCACGGCCGCAGCCTGACCGGAGGCGACGGATGGGTGGGACGCACAAACGGACTATTCAGTCACGTCGCCCGATCAGATCTCCTCGGGCACCATCTCGATCGCGCCGCAGGGGCACTCGGCGACGCACATCCCGCAGCCCTTGCAGAAGTCGAGGTCGACTTCGTAGAGCTCGCCAGGCTCGCCGAGCTTGATCACGGCGTTGTCGGGGCAGACGCCGTAGCAGTTGTCACAGGAGAAGCAGTTGCCGCAGGACAGACAGCGGCGGGCCTCGTACAGAGCGTTGTCTGAATCAAGGCCGCCGAGAACCTCCTCGAAGCTGGAGCGACGCCGCTCGACCTCGAGCTGCGGCTGGACGGTGCGGGGCGCATCCGAGTAGTACCAGGTGTTGAGCATCTCGAAGGTGGCGATCTCGTGCTTGGCCGGCGGCGCGTATTCGCGTTCGCGCAGCCAGCCGTCGATGTTGCGGGCCGCCTTCTTGCCGTGGCCGATCGCGACCGTGACCGAGCGCTCCGCCGGAACCATGTCGCCGCCGGCGAAGATCCCCCGATGTCCGGTCATCATGTTCTGCCCGACCTGGACGACGCCGTCCTCGACCTCAATCCCCTCGACGTCCTCGAGCAGCGATAGATCGACGTCCTGGCCGAGGGCGAGGACCAGCGAGTCCGCCTCCAGCTCCTCCAACTCTCCGGTCGGCTGGGGGAAGCCGCTCTCGTCGAGCTCCATGTGCTCGAGCACCAACTTTCCCTCGTCGGCATGTTTGACGGTGGAGAGCCACTTCATCATCACGCCCTCCTCCTCGGCCTCCTCGACCTCGAAGTCGTGCGCGGGCATCCGCTCACGGGTCCGCCGGTAGACGATGATGGCGTCCGTCGCGCCGAGCCGCTTCGCGGTTCGGGCCGCGTCGATCGCGGTGTCGCCGCCCCCGTAGACGACCACCCGCCTGCCCAGCAGCGGCCGCTCCTCACCCTCCATGCTCTCCAGCAGCGAGACGGCGTCGAGAATCCGCGCCGCCTCCCCGGCGGGGATGTAGGCGCGTTTGCCGATGTGGGCGCCGACGGCGAGGAAGGCGGCGTCGAAGCCGCCCTCGCGCATGCTCTCCTCGATGTTGGCGACCTTGGTGTTCAGCTCCAGCCCGATGCCGAGGTCGAGGATGCGCTGCGCCTCGGCGTCGAGGATCTCCCGCGGCAGGCGGTACTTGGGGATGCCGAACCGCATCATGCCGCCGACCATCGGGCCCGCCTCGTGGATCGTGACCTCGTGCCCGAGGCGGCGCAGGTGGTAGGCGGCCGAGAGCCCGGAGGGGCCGGCGCCGACGATCAGCACCCGCTTGCCCGACGGCTCGGCATCGGCGGCAAGGCTCCAACCCCGTTTGATCCCCTCGTCGCCGAGGAAGCGCTCGACCGAGTGGATCCCCACCGCCTCGTCGAGCTGCGCCCGGTTGCAGGCGGTCTCGCAGGGGTGGTAGCAGACCCTCCCCATGATCGCGGGGAAGGGGTTGTCCTCAACCAGCTTGCGCCAGGCCCGCTCGTAGCCCTCCTCCCCCTCCTCGGCCTCATAGAGCCAGCGCTGGATGTTCTCCCCGGCCGGGCAGGCGTTGTTGCAGGGAGGCAGGCGATCCACGTACTCGGCCCGCTCGGTGCGCCAGTTGCCGGTCTTGTTGGCGAGGCTGGAGCCGACGTCGAGGGTGACCGCGTAGGGGCTTGCTCGCCCTGTCTGTCACTGTGGCCCGCGGCTCGTCTCGGCGAGCAGCCGCATCAGGTTGCTCGCCTCGTTCGGCAGCGGCGGCCGCTCCAGGCCATCGGGCCGCCCCGCGGTGTCTCCGGCGGCGCCGGGGAAGGTCGGCCCCCTCCTCGGCGGAGGCGAGCAGGCCGAAGCGGCGGATGTTGCGGTCGGCGATCGCCTGGATCCGCTCGATCACCTCGGTCAGCGGCTGCTCGCCGAACAGGTGCGCGTAGCGGCGCTGCGGCTTCAGGTACTCCTCGACCGGCACCGCGCCGGCGGATCTTCGAGACCCCCACCACCTCCCCGTGCTCGGCTTCGAAGACGGGGAACAGCCCGGTCTCCTTGACCAGCCGCGCGATCCGGATCGTGTCGCGCGAGGCCGAGCCCCAGCCGAGCGGGCAGGGGACGAAGACGTGGATGTAGCGGGCGCCGCGGAACTCCATCGCCCGTTCGACCTTGTTCTCGAGGTCGCGCGGCTCGGCGACGGTCGCCGTCGCGACGTAGGGGATCTCGTGTGCCATCGCGATCAGCGGCAGGTTCTTGCCCTGCCCGAAGACGTTGCCCGGGCTGTTCCCGATCGGCTTGGTGTTGGCGGTGCGCGCGGCGGCGGGGTCGCGCCGGAGCGCTGCACGCCGGTGTTCATGTAGGCCTCGTTGTCGTAACAGACGAACAGCACGTCGTCGTTCCGCTCGAACATCCCCGAGAGGCAGCCGAAACCGATATCGACCGGTCCCGCCATCGCCCCCCTGCCCGATCACGCGGACGTCGTCGCGCCCCTTCACCTTCATCGCTGCAGCCATCCCGGTCGCGACGGTGAAGCGTTGCCGAACAGCGAGAGTGAAGCCAGGGAAGCTGCCAGGAGGACTCGGGGAACGGGGTCGAGAAGACCTCGAGGCAGCCGGTGGGCGTTGGCGGCGATCAGCTTTCCCTCGGTGGCGCGCATCGCGGCGTCGACCGCGTAGCGGGCCCCGAGAGCCTCGCCGCAGCCCTGACAGGCCCGGTGCCCCGAGGTGAGGCTGTTGGAGCGGTCCATCCGCGCCTGCACGGAGCGCTGCTCGGGGTCGAGCAGGCGATTTCCGACCACGAAGCTGCCCGCTTGGTAGAACTTCACCTGTTGCTCGCCGGGACGGGGTTTTCTCTTCTCGGGCATCTCTCCTCAGTGTGATTGCGCCGCGATGATCCCGACGTCGCGGAGGATGTTCTCCGCGTGCGGGCCGCTCCGCCTCCCCTGCTGCATCCTCTTCAGCTCGGCCTCGACGGTGTCCCACTTCATGTTGAGGAAGGTCAATGGCTCCAGCCTGTCGGCGACAGCCTCCTCGAAGAGGCCGAGCAGCGACTTCCTGGTGATCGGGCGCCCCCCGAGCCCGGCGATCACCGTGTAGCCGTGGAGCTGGATCCCCGAGAGCGCCATCCGGACGTTGGCCGAGACGATGCCGCCGATGCCCACCGCGAGCGCCTTCTCGAGCACGACCACCCGTCGCGCGCCCTCGAGCGCCTTGCGGACCTCCTCGAGCGGGAAGGGGCGGAACGATTTGATCGCGAGGGCGCCGATGCTGACCCCACCGTCGCGCATCTCATCGATCGCGTCCTCGATCGTCCCCAACACCGAGCCGAGAGCGACGACGATGGTATCGGCATCCTCAGCCCTATAGCTGCGGACGAGGCCTCCGGAGAGGCGGTTGAAGGCGGACCCGAATTCGGCTGAGACCTGCGGGATCAGGTCGAGCGCCTGCAGCTGCTTGGCGTGGGCCAGGTACTTGACCTCGGTGAACGCCTCGGGCCCGACCATTGCGCCGATCGTCATCGGATCCGCCGGGTCGAGGACCTGTCGCGGCTCGAAGCCCGGCAGGAATGAGTCGACCTGCTCCTGGGAGGGCACGTCGATGCGCTCGTGCGCGTGGGTGAGGATGAAGCCGTCCATGCAGACCATCACCGGCAGCGAGAGCTCCTCCGCGATCCTGAAGGCCTGAATGTGTATGTCGACGGCCTCCTGGTTGGTCTCGGCGTAGAGCTGGATCCAGCCGCAGTCGCGCTGGGACATCGTGTCGCTGTGGTCGTTCCAGATGTTGATCGGGGATCCGATCGCCCGGTTGGCGACGGTCATCACGATCGGCAGGCCCAGACCGGAGGCGTTGTATAGGGCCTCGGCCATGTAGAGGAGGCCCTGGCTGGCGGTCGCGGTGTAAGCACGGGCGCCGGCGGCGGAGGCGCCGATGCAGACCGAGAGGGCGGCGAACTCGGACTCGACGGTTATGTACTCGCACGGCTCCAGCCTCCCTTCGCGGACGATGTCGGACAGCCCCTCGACGATGTGCGTCTGCGGCGAGATCGGGTAGGCGCATACGACCTCCGGCCGGCTGAGCGCCACCGCCTCGGCAACCGCCGCGGAGCCCTCGGTCTGCCTAAGCACGCTCCACCTGCCCCAACTCGCTCTCGATGAGTCCGAACGTCTCCCGGGCGGCGGCCGCGTTTCGCTCTCCCAAGACGCCGGGGAACCGCTCGACGATCGCAGCGATGACCGACTCGAGCCGCAACCGCCCGGTCAGCGCCGCGAAGCCGCCGACGAGGGCGGCGTTGGGAAGGGGGCGCCCGAGGCAGCGGCGGGCGATGTCCGTGGCCGGCACCGTCAGTATCCGCTCGGGACGGAAGCGCCGGCTGAACTCGTCGAGGCCGAGCCCCCCGAGGCCGCGGCTGCTGTTGATGAGGATGTGGGCCTCGGGCCCCAGCCCATTGAAGAGGTCGACCTGGTGCAGGAGGGTCGGGTCCTGGACGATCAGGGCGTCAGGCTCGGCCACCGGTTCGCGGGTCCTGATCGGAGAGCTCGCGAAGCGGCAGTAGGCGACCACGGGGGCACCGCTTCGCTCCGAGCCGAAGCTGGGGAAGGCCTGAGCGTGGAGATCCTGATCGAAGGCGGCAACCGAAAGCAGCTCCGCGGCGGTGACGACACCTTGGCCGCCACGACCATGAATGCGGACCTCGAACGTTGAATCCATCCCTACCATCGAAGTTACAACGTTCGGGCCCCCCGGTCCATCCGCAGTCTTCGGCCGTCCGGTCGGGGTGAACTACGGAGGGGCTCAGGGTCGCATCGGAGCACCCGCTCGCCGATCCGGGGGGGAAGGCCGCCCTCGCCGGCCGCCACCGGGAGACCGGCCAGGGCAGTGCGGGCCGCGATCCAACCCAGGGATCGCTTCAGGACCGCGGGCCTGATGCCGCGCTCGAGCAGGTCGCCGACCGTCAGCGCGGTGAGGGCGCGATCCTCCGCCAGGTCGGCCCGCAGCAGCGCCCCGGAGAGCCGTATCGCCCCGCCCAGCGCGGCCTGCAACAGGTGCGGCGCAAGCAGGAGCGCGACGATCTCCTCGCGGCCGACCGCGGCCGCCGCTGAGGCCAGCTCCAGCCCGTCCTCGTCGGCCGGCAGGACCAGGTGGCAGATCCTTCCTCGCGACGCCACCGCGGCCTCAGGCAGATGGGCGGCCAGCCGCTCCTCGAGCTTGCGCGCGGCGCCGCTCGCCACCAGCGAAGGCCGCGGCCGTCGGCCCCGATCGAGATCGACCAGCAGCCCCGCCCGGTCGGGCCCGGACCCGGCGCACGCCAGCGCCGCGGCGGCGGCCCGGGCGCCGGCGGCCTCGCCGACCCTGACGACGAGCACGACGACGCTCATCCTTCCCTCGCCGAAGCCGATGAGGAAACGACCAGCCGGCCATCCAACAGGCCCAGCGGCGAGGGCGGGCTGAGCCGAACCGTGACCCTGTCACGGTCGACCGCGACCTCGACCTCGTCCTCCGCCCAACCCGGAAGCCCCCCGCGCGCCGCCGGGCCCGCCGAACGGCCGGATGCCAGAGCCAGGGCACCGGCCTCGGCCGCTCCGTCCGCCAGGGTCAGCGCATAGCCGGCGAGCAGTAACTGCAGGGCGATCAGGGCGGCGAGCAGCAACGCGGGGACCGCGGCGATGAGGTCGACCGAAGCCTGGCCCCGCTCGCTATCCACCGGGCCCCAGCCTCGTGCTCGCGGCGACAATGAGGGGCGGGAGTCCCGGCAGCAAGCGTGGAACCGGCACCTCGATCGAGACCGCGCCGCTGTCGCCGACGCGAGCGCCCTGTCGCATCGAGGGCGGCAGCGCGGCCCGGGCCGCGTCCCCGGCATCCCTCCCCACCAGCGCCGCGCGGGCGCCCGCACGCGCCGCCACAGCTGCCGACCAGAGCGCCTGTCCGGCGAGCGCCAGCTGGGCGGCGACGAGAATCGTGAGGAGCAGGAACGGGAGCACCCCTATCAGCTCGACCGAGGCCGAGCCTGCCTCGTTGCGGCGGCGGACGGGTTTCGAGGACCTCACGATCCGACCGTCCCACGCCGCCCTTCAAGCGTGGCGCGACGAAGCGAACGAAACTCAGTAGGTGTTGGCCTCGATCCAGATCCGCCAGATCGCGGCCACCGAGGCCCCCAGCAGGAGGATCCAGGCGAGGGTTCCGCCCCCGCTCGCGAACATCTCGTCGCTGCCGGCGATTAGGAGCGCGATCAATCCCAACGCCCCGTAGAGGATCGCGCGCCGTCCGTCGCTGAGCGTGGCCAGCGTCAGCTGGTTCTGGCGGGAGAGCACGTAGACTGTCCATGCGATCGCCGCCAGGAACCCGAGCGTGATCGCCGTCAGGATCGCTTCGGCGATGTTGCCGCCGGCCGGGAGGAAGGCCACCGCGAGCGCCAGCGCCATCACGATCGCGATGTTGCGAAACGTCCGCATCAGGCCAGATTCTACGCCCCGAAAAGCTTCGCTACCCCATACAGGGCCGCCCCGATCGCCGCGGTCGCCGGCAGGGTCAGGAGCCAGGCGATGACGATATTCCCCCGCCACACCCCAGCGGACCGCGGAAATCCGTTTTGCGGCGTCTCCAGCACCCATGACGCCGCCGCTGATCGCGTGGGTCGAGGAGATCGGATAGCCGAGCGCGGTCGAGACGAGGATCGCGACCGCGCCGGCGCCCTGAGCCGAAAAGCCCTGGGCGGAGTCCATCTTGATGACCCGCGAGCCGGTTCCCCGCAGGATCCGCCAGCCGCCGCTGTAGGTGCCGAGGCCCAGGGCAACCGCGGCGACGAGGATGACCCAGAACGGCGGGTCGTTGCCCACGCCGTGGGTGCCGTCGGCCACGAGGGCGAGGGTGATCACCCCCATCGTCTTCTGGGCGTCGTTGGCGCCGTGGCCGAGGGCCGGAGGCTGCCGGAGACGATCTGCGCGCGGCGAAAGGAGCGGCCGACCGACCCCGGCGGCCAGTTGCCGACGAGCCGGTAGATCACCCCGATCATGACCCCGGCGAGGAGAAAGGCCGCGAGCGGCGCGAGAAGCGCCGGGATCAGGACCTTGTCGAGCAGGCCTCCGCCGATCACGGCGTCGGTGCCGCCGGCGGCCAGCGTCGCGCCGACGAGGCCGCCGATCAACGCGTGTGAGGAACTAGAGGGCAGGCCCAGGCGCCAGGTCCAGAGGTTCCAGGCGATTGCCCCGACCAGGCCGCAGAGGACGGCGCCGGGCGTGATCTGCGTCGCCTCGACGATGCCGCCGGCGATCGTCGCCGCGACAGCCACCGAGATGAAGGCCCCAAGGAAATTCAGCACCGCGGCTACGGCGATCGCGACCTGCGGCGGCGCAGCGCCGGTCGATATCGCGGTCGAGATCAGGTCGAAGGTGTCGTGAAACCCGTTGCTGAATGCGAAACCGAGCGCACTGGCGACGACCAGGACCATGATCAGGTCGCGGCTCACGAGTTCTTGATGACTATGCCCTCGAGGGTCTGCGCAACGGTCTCGGTCGAGTCGATCGCATTCTCGAGCACGGCGAACATGTCCTTCCAGCGGATCACGACCATCGGGTCGATCCCGTTCGAGAACAGCGACGCGACCGCATCGCGGGAGATCCGGTCGCCCTCGTTCTCGAGGCGGTGGATCTCGATCCAGTACTTGTCCAACCCCTTCAGCTCCCGCAGGTGATCGAGCCCTCCGGCCAGCTGCTCGCAGGCACCTGACCAGGACCTTGGTCAATGCCTGCGCCTGCGACATCGGCGCCTCGATCTGGTAGAGCCCGAGGAAGTCGGCGGCCTCCTCCGTGTAGTCGACGATGTCGTCGATCTGGGTCGCTACCGCGTAGATGTCCTCGCGGTCGATCGGTGTCACGAAGGTCGAGTTCAGCCGCTGGACGATGTCGTGGGTGATCCGGTCCCCCTCCTGCTCGGCCTTGAGGATCTCGCGGCCGAGGTCGCCGCGTCGGGCCAGGTCGCGCATCATCTGGTCGAGCAGCTGCGCGGTGCTCAGGGTGTTGCGCCCGCCTCGACGAAGAGATCGAAAAAGGTGTGATCGCGAGGCAGGAGCGAGAGCCGAGCCATCGATCCATCCTAGTCCGATCGGACTGGCCTCAGCCCGCCGCGGCGGCGAGCTGCTCGGCCGCTCGGCCGCCGTGCCGCTCGCGCAGCTCGTCCTGGACGCTGCGGCGTCCCACCTCGGGGGTGGGAGTCTGTCCAGACGCCATCGGAGTCGAGCTCCCAGGCGTTCGTGTTGTCGGCGAAGCAGCGCTCCAGGACATCCAGCATCTCGTCGCGCAGGGCCGGGTCGTCGACCGGGTCACCAGCTCCACCCGGTGGTCGAGGTTGCGCGGCATCAGGTCGGCAGACCCGATGCAGGACCGTGGACTCCTCGCCGCGGTGGAAGGTGTAGACGCGCGAGTGCTCGAGAAAGCGACCGACGACCGAGACGCACGCGGATGTTCTCGGAGACGCCGGGCACGCCCGGGCGCAGGCAGCAGATCCCGCGCACGTTCAGCTCGACCGGGACCCCGGCGCGCGAGGCCCCGTAGAGCGCGCGGATGCATCCGGGCGTCGACCAGGGCGTTCATCTTCAGGGCGATCCGGGCGTCTTCGCCGGCGCGGTGGGCCGCGATCGTCCGCTCGATCTCGCCGAGCAGTCGGTCGCGCATCGTCGTCGGCGCGACCAGGACCTTGCGGAACCCCGCCGGCCGGCCGTAGCCGGTGAGGAAGTTGAACATCTCGGCGACGTCGGCGCCGATCTCGGAGTCGGCGGTGAACAGGCCGAGGTCCGTGTAGAGCCGCGCCGTCTTCGAGTTGTAGTTGCCGGTCCCGATGTGGACGTACTCGCGCACCTGGTCCGCCCTCGCGGCGCGACCACGAGGATCGCCTTGACGTGCGTCTTCAAGCCGGGGATGCCGTAGACGACGTGGACCCCCGCCTCCTCCAGTGACTTTCGCCCAGTGGATGTTCGCCGCCTCGTCGAAGCGCGCTTTGAGCTCGACCATGCAGACCGCCTGCTTGCCGCGTTCGGAGGCGCGGATCAGCGCCGGCACCAGCGGCGAGTCGTCGCTCGTCCGGTACACCGTCTGCTTGATCGCGAGCACGTCCGGGTCGTCGACCGCCTGGTCGACGAAGCGATCGACCGAGGTCGGGAAGGAGTCGTAGGGGTGGTGGACGAGGATGTCGCCGCTGGCGGATCGCGGCGAACATGTCGATCGGCTCCTCGTCCTCGCCCTGCAGGCGCGGCTGGGTGCAGGGGCTCCAGGGCTCGTAATGCAGCTCCGGGCGGCCGGAGACGTCGGCGAGGTCGCTGACGTCGGCGAGGTCGATCAGGCCCGTCGACGTCGTAGACCTCGCGGGCCTCGAGCCGCAGCGCATCGATCAGCTGCGCCCGGAGTTTCGAGTTCATCCCGGCCGCGATCTCGAGCCGGACGACCTCGCCGAAGCGACGGCGGCGAAGTTCGTCCTGGACAGCCTGGAGGAGGTCGTCGGCCTCATCGGAGACGGTGAAGTCGGTGTCGCGGGTGACCCGGAAGAAGCCGTGGTCGACCACCTCGGTCCCCGGGAACAGGGCGTCGAGGTTGGCGGCGATCACCTCCTCGAGCGGCACGAATGCCTTCCTCCCCTCCTCGCCGATCCGCAGGAAGCGGCCGAGCAGCTCCTTCGGCACCTTGACACGGGCGATGATCTCGGTGCCGCTCTCGGGGTCGCGCAGCAGCACCCCGAGGCTGAGCGAGAGGTTGGAGATGTAGGGGAAGCGGCCGCCCGAGCCCGATCACCAGCGGGGTCAGCGCTGGAAAGACCTGGTCATGGAAGCGGGCGTCGATCTCGCGCCGCTCCTCGTCGGTCGCCGTCTCGAGCGAGACGATCCGAATCCCCTCCTCCTCCAGCGCCGGCCGCAGCTCACCGTTGAAGCAGCTGTCGGAGGCGCCAGTCGAGCTCGAGGACCCGGGCCTGGATGCGAGTCGATCAGTTCGCCCGGCCCGAGCCCGTCGGGGCCGCGCGCGTCGATGCCGGCTTCCAGCTGGTCGAAGAGCCCGGCGACCCGGACCATGAAGAACTCATCCAGGTTGCGACGCGTAGATCGAGCAGAAGCGGACTCGCTCGAGCAGCGGCACGCTCGTTTCCTCGGCCAACTCCAGCACCCGTTGGTTGAAGTCGAGCCAGGAGAGCTCGCGATTGAAGTAAAGCGCTGGATCGTCGATCAAGCCATCGTACGCGACTCAGGCAGCACGACCTGTGGCTTGCCGGCCGCCCAGCGCGGGGGCGCCGACCGCCCGGCCGTAGCCGGCGGCGAGCTGCTCCAGGGACCGTCCCCAGGAGCGCCCGTGAGCGGCGCTGACGCCCGAGGCCCCGAGCCGGCGGCGCAGCAGCGGCGAGGAGGCGAGCCGCATCATCGCCCCCGCGAGGTGATCGGCGTCGGCCTGGCAGAGCAGCCCGGTGTGGCTGTTCTCGATCAGGGTCGCGGGCCCGCCCTGGGCGACCGCGATCACCGGCAGCCCGCTGGCACTCGCCTCGAGCACCACCTGCCCGTAGGTGTCGGTCTGCGAGCAGAAGAGGAACATGTCGGCGCTGGCGTAGGCGCGGGCCAGGTCCTCGCCCTCGAGCCAGCCGAGGAAGGTGGCGTGCTCGCCGAGCCGCTCGCGCAGCTCTCCCTCCTCGGGGCCGCCGCCGGCCAGCAGCAGGTGCAGCCGCGGCTCACTGCGGTGGGCGCGGAGGAAGGACTCGGCGAGGAGGTCGACCCCCTTCTCGCGGGTCATCCGGCCCGCGTAGAGGACCCTGATCTCGCCCCGGTATGCGTCGCGGTCGGCCTTGACCGGGTCGAAGCGGGAGATGTCGACTCCGCGCTCCCAGCGACCGATCCGGCCCTGTCGACACCGAGGCCGGAGAGCGAGTCGTCGGCGGCCGGGCTCGGCGAGAGCACGACCGAGGGCACGTTGTAGAAGGCGGCGATCGCCGCCCGCGCCATCGCCTGCAAGCCGCCGTCGCCGGTGCGCATGCCGGCGTAGGCGGTGAGCTCGGTGTGGTAGCTGCCGACCAGCGGCATCCCGGTGATCCGGCCGAGCAGCATCGCGGCGATCCCAGCCGGGCCGGGGGCGGTGACGTGGAGCAGGTCGTATCGCCCCTCGGCGAGGGTCTCGACCAGGTCGGTCAGGCCCGGCACGCCGAGGCTCATCCCCTCGTAGTAGGGGACCTCGAGCTCGGCCGCCGCCGGCAGCCGCCGGTCGACTCCCGCGTCTGTGCCGACCACATCGACCTCGTAGCCCGGCACGCCGTGCTCGCGGATCTGCTCGATGGTGTGGGTGACGCCGTGCATCGAGGCGATCCCGTCGACGATCACAGCGACGCGGCGCTCTCCCTCGCGGCCGGCGAGCTTCGCCTTCTCGGCGCCGAGGAAGGCGGCCGAGGGCGCGTAGGGGATCGCCGGGACGAGCGCCTCGAAGACGCCGCCGAACGCCCTGCCGAGGTCGTTCTCGACCACCGCGCGGGAGCCGTCGGCGACCGCCTCGACCGCGAGCGCAGGCGCCGCTCGTGGCGCCCGGCGGGCGCGCCGGTAGAGGTCGGCGTGCGAGAAAGCCCTCCGACTGCAGATGGGAGAGCAGGGCCCGGCCGCGAAGGTCCAAGCCGACCGAGGTGAGCCAGGTCTCGAGCAGTCGCCGGGCGTCTTCGGGGCCGATGTCGGCGGCGACCGAGCCCTCCCTGGCGGCGCCCTGGCCGACCACCCGCTGGGCGATCTTGAGGACGGTGGCGGGGTCCGGCGCCCCCTCTCCCACCTCCTGGCCGTCGAGCGCAAGGGCGCGAGTGGCGAGCGCCATCGCAGCGTGGGCCCATTTCGCCGCGCTCCCCTGTTCGCCGCCGGCGGCGGCCTCACCGTCGCGGAGTCGGTTCAGAAACTCTTCCGGCGTGGACGCCATCGGCACCTCGGTGAAGGTCCTGCCGATATCCACGCCGGCGTGATCGTCGGAACCACCGATCCCGGTGCCGCCGTGCGTCTCGATGTAGATCACCGCCGGCGCGTTCAGCTCCGGCGCCCGTGACCCGTTGCGCACCTCCCAGATCGGGAACAGCTCGGCCAGCCGGCGCCGGTGGCGCGGGGTGAGCGGGGCGGCGACGTCGTAGAAGGGATGCGCGAGCGCGCACGCGATCCCGTTCTCGTGAAGGTAGGCGGCGCAGGCCTCGACGTCGCCGGCGTGTGCCTGCAGCCACTCGTGGTCCCCGGAAGTGATCCCGTAACAGAGGACGTGCACCGCCTGGGGCTCGCCGGCGAAGCGGGCGGTCAGCTCCTCGGAGACGAAGCAGTCGGGCCGGCCCTCGAGCTCGAGGCAGCCGGCGATCGTGTCGTGATCGGTGATCGTCACGAAGTCCATCCCACGGCGCTTGGCCAGCTCGTAGACCTCTGATGGCGGCGTCGCGCACTCCGGCAGGCCCAGCGATCGCTGAACGCCGAGTCGCGAAAGCTGTGAGGCGGTGGAATGACAGTGCATGTCAACTCGGGAAGTCATCGGTGTCTCCCTCTCTGTTCGCTCGATTTCTCACCACCAAGTTTCCGCGATTAGCAGGGAAAACTTGTGAACCGGCAGCAAACTGCGCGTGAAAAACCTGTGAATCAGGGCTGGAGGAGGCGCTCCAGCGCCGCCCAGGTGCCGCGACCCTCCTCCGCCTGCCAGAGGTCGCGGAAGTCGCGGAAGAGCTGCGCCCGCCTGGCGCCGAGCAGCATGGCCAGCGCGGGGATGCCCTCGACCCTGGGCAGCATCACGTCGCAGTCATGGATGTCGCCGAGCACGCTCTGCAGATCCCTGGCCGCCCTGCGGGCGGCGACCGCCTCCTGGCCGAAGCATGACTCGGTGATCTCGAGGACGTAGCGCAGGCGCTTGGCGGCGATCCGCAGGTCGTGCTGGGCACTCGCGCCTGCCTGGTCCAGCGCCTCGCCCGAGAACCCGCGGAGCTCACCGATCCTCGTCGCGAGGATCCTTCCGGCGTTGGCCCGCAACGATCCCTCCGGATCGAGCCCCTCGACAGGGTGTGCCTTCATTCTCGGACCGCCTCGACGAGCCTGTCCAGGCGACGGCGCAGCTCCTCCAACCGCCTCTCGTCGACCGCCGGCGCGAGGCCCTCGTTGGCCTCGCGCTGCTCCTCGCGGAGGCCATCGATCACACTCGCGAGGCGCTCGCGACCGGGACCGCGAACCTCACCCGTGAACCCGCCGAGGAACTCGATCGCGACGTCGCGGTCGCGGCGCTCCCCGAGGGCATCGGCGAGCTCCTTGACCCGCTTCAGGGCCCTGCGCCAGCGTTTCCGCGGGAAGCAGGCCTCGAAGATCTCCATCGCCGCGCGCAGGCGCCGGGTCGCGACCCTCATGTCGTGAACCCGCTCGATGTCGCCGGTGTCGAGCACGCCTCGCGAGTGTTCGAATAGCTCATCCGCACGGGTGCTGATAACCCGTGCCGCCGCCTCGGCAAAGGGCGCCTCGCAATCGAGGTCGGGGATCTCCCGGGCACGAGCCACGGGGTCAGGCTAAGTCAGGCGGCCAGGCGGGCGGCCGGCGCGCCGTTGGCGTTGCCGTTGAGAAGGTCCAGGACAACGCCCTCGCGCAGTCCCCCCTTGCCGATCTGGAGCGGCTGGCCGAGCAGCTCGGAGACCTTCTCCAGCAGGAGGACGCCGGTGGTGAGGATCCGCACCCGTTCCGGGTCGAGCTCGAATCGCCTGGCAACCTCGGTGGCCGGCTCACCGGCAAGGATCCTGACTCCGCGCTCGAGCGTCTCGTACTCGAGCACGGCGCCGACCAATCGCCGCATGGAGGTGGCGCTGCCGCCGACCGCGACGGCCTGCGACGGGCGGTCGATCTCGACGCCCTCGAAGATCGCGTCGATCCGGTCACGGATCTTGCGGATCTCGGCCGCCGAGGGCGGATCGGAGGAGATCAGCTCGTCCGCGAGAGCCCCCGAACCGACCTTCCAGGAGAGCACCTCCTCGACCCCACCGGAGACGGTTCCGAGGACGACCTCGGTCGAGCCACCGCCGACGTCGACGACGCCGACCTTGCCGTCCGCGGGGTGGCCGAGCGTTTTCGTCGCGCCGATGAAGGCGAGGCGCCCCTCCTCCTCCTCGCTGAGGATCTCGACCGGCACCCCTGAGTCCTTGGCGATCCTCGCCGCGACGGCCTCGCCATTGTCGGCCTCGCGGACCGCGGCGGTCGCGACCGCACGGATCGTCTCGGCACCGAGCTCACGCGCGAGACGCACCTGGGTCGCAACGACCTCGACGACCTCCTCGATCTTCTCGGGGACGATCGCGCCGTCTGCCCCGATCGCCTTGTTGATGCGGGTGTAGGCGCGCTGTTCCATCACCTTCATGAGCTGGCCGTCGACCGGCTCAGCGACGAGCACGCGCGTCGTATTCGACCCGATATCTATGGCCCCACAGAGCATCAGCTACCGATTCGCATGTTGTCAGACGCCTCGGACTCGATCGGCCGGGTCCCCGCTGTTTCCGGCGGCCCGAGAGGCGACATCAGGGCCTGACGGTCTCCTCGGGATGCGAGGCGTCCTCGAACTCGCGAAAGAGGCCGGTGACAACGAACGCCACCTGCTCACCGATGTCGACGGCGTTGTCGGCGATCCGCTCGATCGCCCGGGCGGCGAGCAGCATCGTCATCGCCCACTCGCGCCTGTCCGGGTCGTCGCCGATCTCGAGAGCGAGCCCGAAGCACTCGCGGTTGAGGTTGTCGACGGCGTCGTCCTGACGCACGAGGTCGCGGGCCATGTCGACGTTTCGCTCCCCGAAGGCACGTTTCGACTGGGCGAGCAGGGTCCGGGTCTGCCTGCCCATCGTCAGGATCAGCTTGACCATTTCGGCGTCCGCCGGTGGCTCGTTGCCGGTCAGCGGGATCAGCTTGCAGATGTTCACGCACTGGTCGCCCATCCGCTCGACGTTCTTCAGGACGTGAAGAAGGGCCGAGATCAGGCGCAGGTCCGTGGCCACCGGTGCCTGCGTCGCGAGCAGTGCGATCAACGCCTGGTGGACCTCGAGATAGCGACCGTCGATCCGGTCGTCGTCGGCGATCACCAACTGGGCCAGCTCGACGTCCTGGTGCTCGATCGCCTCCAGGGTGCGGCTCAGCGCGGCGCTGACCAGGTCGAGCCCCCCGATCGCACTCGCCTCGAGCTGCTCGAGTTCCTCCTGGTATTCGACGCGTGCTTCGGGCATCAGCCGAAGCGCCCGGAGACGTAGTCCTCGGTCGCCTTCTCGGTCGGGTTGGTGAAGATCGTCTTGGTCGCGTCGATCTCGACCAGGTGGCCCGGCTTGCCGGATGCCTCGAGGTTGAAGAACGCGGTGTTGTCGCTCGACCCGCGCGGCCTGCTGCATGTTGTGGGTGACGATCACGATCGTGTAGTCTGCTCTTCAGCTCGTGGATCAGGTCCTCGATCGCCAGGGTCGAGATCGGGTCGAGCGCCGAGCAGGGCTCGTCCATCAGCAGCACCTCCGGCTCGACGGCGATCGCGCGGGCGATGCACAGCCGCTGCTGCTGGCCGCCGGAGAGGCCGGAGCCCGGCTTGTCGAGCCGGTCCTTGACCTCGTTCCAGAGGTTCGCGCCGCGCAGCGACCGCTCGACGATCTCGTCCAGCTCGGACTTCTTGACCCGGCCCGACGTTCAGCGCGAGGCCGGCGAGCACGTTGTCGTAGATCGACATCGTCGGGAACGGGTTCGGCCGCTGGAAGACCATGCCGATCTGCCGGCGCACGTTGACCGGGTCGACGTCCGGGCGCGTAGATGTCCTGGCCGTCGAGCAGCACCTTGCCCTCGACCCGCGCGCCGGGGATCACCTCGTGCATCCGGTTGAGCGATGCGCAGGAAGGTCGACTTGCCGCAGCCGGACGGACCCGATGAGCGCCGTGACCGATGCGCGGCTCGATCGTCATGTTGACGTCCTCGACGGCGAGGAAGTCGCCGTAGTAGATGTTCAGGTCCGGATCCGACGTCGATGCTGCTTGGCCATGGGATCTCGAGTCCGTCGCAACGCCGGACTCGCTTCGGTCGCTCCGGCGCCGGCACCTCGGCTCCGAGCCCTGGTCCTGTCGGACGACCATCGCTCTGTTCCTTTCCACCATGGCGACCTGATCTCCGTTTTGTATCGCCGGTAAACGAGCCGGGCCACGAGGTTGAGCACCATCACGATAGCGATCAGCGTCAGCGCCGCCGCCCAGGCCCGGTCGTACGAGGCCTGTTTGGCACGCCCGGCTGGCCTGTACTCGCTGTAGATGTAGACGGGCAGGTTCTCATCCGCCCGTCGAACGGGTTGGTGTTGATCGAGTCGATCACGCCGGTCGATCACCAGCAGCGGCGCGGTCTCGCCGATGACCCGGGCGATCGCGAGCATGACGCCGGTGATGATGCCGGCGATCGCGGTCGGCAGCACCACCTTGACGATCGTGCGCCACTTCGGCACGCCGAGCGCGTACGACGCCTCGCGCAGGTCGTTCGGGACGATCTTCAGCATCTCCTCGGTGGAGCGGACCACGATCGGGATCATCAGCACCGACAGCGCGACCGCGCCCGATCACCCGAGCCGGATTCCGGGGCCGAAGAAGAGCACGAACAGGGCGTAGGCGAACAGGCCGGCGACGATCGACGGGATGCCGGTCATCACGTCGACGAAGAAGGTCGAGCGCCCGGCGCAGTTTGCCTTCGCCCGTACTCAATCAGGTAGATCGCGGCCATGATCCCGATCGGCACCGAGATCAGCGACGCCACGGCGGTGATCACGAGCGTGCCGACGATCGCGTGGTAGGCGCCGCCGCCGCCGATGATGCCGCGCGGCTCGCCGGTGAGGAACTCCCAGTCGAACCCCGGCAGCCCCCGCTTCGTCACCTGGTAGAGCAGCGATACCAGGGGGATCAGCGCGAGGCCGAAGGCGGCGATGATCGCGAAGGTGGCGAGGCGATCGAATGCCCTCCGCGACCCCTCGACGGCGCGCGACCAGGCGTAGATCGCGATGCAGGACACGATCGTCGCGAAGACCAGCAGCAGGGCGATGCTGAAGGCGCCGGTCGCGAGCAGGGCCAGGGCCGAGAACAGAGCCGAGCCGGCGATGACCCCGTAGGGAGCCCAGCTCGGCAGGGTGCCGGCGCGTAGCTCGCTGGAGACGAGCGGCGATTGAGTGTCGACCCGGCCCTCCATCTATTCGAACGTCTGGCGGGACATGATTGCCCGCGCGATCAGGTTGACGACGAGGGTGATCGCGAACAGCACCAGGCCGGACGCGATCAGGGTGTTGATCGCGACGCCCGAGGACTCCGGGAAATCGAGCGCGATGTTGGCCGCGATCGTCGAAGGGTTGGACTGGCTGATCAGGTTGAAGGTGACGATGCCGGAGACCGAGAGGACGATCGCGACCGCCATCGTCTCGCCGAGCGCCCGGCCGAGACCGAGCATCGCGCCGCTGATCACCGACGATTTCCCGAACGGAAGGACCGTCATTCGGATCATCTCCCAGCGAGTGGCACCGAGCGCCAGCGCGGCCTCCTGGAGCTTTCGCGGTGTTTGCGAGAAGACCTCACGGGCGACCGCCGAGACGATCGGAAGGATCATCACCGTGAGGACGATCCCGGCGACCAGCATCGTCCGGCCGGTGGCCGATGCCGGCCCCTCGAAGAACGGGATGAAGCCGAGCTTCCGTTCGAGCCATTCGAGCACCGGGACGGCGGCCGGGCCGAGGACGAAGATTCCCCAGAGCCCGTAGACCACGCTCGGCACCGCGGCGAGCAGGTCGACGAAGAAGCCGAGGACGAGGACGAGCCGTTTCGGGGCGATGTGGCTGATGAAGAGCGCGACCGCGACCGCAAGGGGCACGGCGAAGACGACGGCGAGCGTCGCCGCCAGCACGGTCCCGAAAGCAAGCGGCGCAATGTAGTCGACGAGGCTCTTGCCTTCGGGCAGCTTCGCCGAGTCGGCGGTGATCGCCGGCATCGATTCCCAGACGAGGAAGACCGCCACCCCGGCGAGGAGGGCGAGAATCGTCACCCCCGCCGCGACAGCAAGGTTCGAGAAGACGCGGTCGCCGACCCGCCGACGCCCGCCGGATGCCGAGGCGAGGATCTGGCCGGCGTTGGTGGTGGTGTCGGTGTGTGCCGCCATGAATCAGGACCGGCGGCAAGCGCGCACAGGGCCCCGCCGTGCTCGGCGGGGCCCCGTTGTGCGCGTGGACTCCAACGTCGTTACGAGGTTTCGATCGCTTCGACGGCCGGCTCGATCTTCTTGGTCAGGGCACTCGAGAGCGGCGCCGAGCCGGCGTTTTCGGCCGCCACTTCCTGGCCTTCGGCGCTTATCACGTATTCGAGATAGGCCTTCACGATCGCCGCTTCCGAAGAGGAATCGTATTTCGTGCAGGCGAGCATGTAGGAGACCAGGATGATCGGGTAGACGCCCTGGGATTCGGTTTTCCGATCGACTTCGAACGGGAACATGTAGGGGTCCTTGGCCAGGTCCTTGGCTTCCGGCGACTCCTCGAGGACCTTCGCCGCGGCCTCGGGGGTCGGTTCGGCGAATTCGCTGCCGACCTTGATCTTGGCGATGCCGAGTTCGCCGGCCTGGCTGGCATCGGCGTAGCCGATCGCGCCGTCGCCGGCGCTGACCGCTTCGACGACACCGGAGGTGCCGTCCGCGGCCTCGCCTCCCTTGACCGGCCAGTCGCCGCTGACTTCGTACTTCCAGATGCTCGGGACGACCTGGGAGAGGTAGTCGGTGAAGTTCTCCGTCGTCCCGGACTCGTCGGAGCGATTCACCGGGGTGATGCGGGTGTCGGGCAGTTCGACGCCTTTATTGAGCTTGGCGATCGCCGGGTCGTTCCAGGTGGTGATTTCCTGGTTGAAGATCCTGGCGACGGTTTCGGCGTCGAGGTTCAGTTCTTCGACCCCTTCGAGGTTGTAGATGATCGCGATCGGCGAGACGTACGTCGGGACCTCGACCACTTCACCCGGTCCACAGCGGTCCATCGCCTTCTTCAGTTCGCCTTCTTCTTCTTCCAGGGCCGCGTCGCTTCCCGCGTAGGCGACGCCGCCGGCGATGAACTGTTCGCGCCCGCCACCTGACCCGACGGGGTCATAGGAGATCGTCGCGTCGGAGTTTTCGCTGACGAATTCGGCGCGCCACGCTTCCTGGGCCGCCTCCTGCGCGGTCGAGCCGGCTCCCGCGATTTCGCCCGAGATTTCTCCCGAGGAACCGCCACCGCTGTTGCTATCGCTGCCGCAGGCCGCCACCCCGAACGCCAGGATGCATGCGGAGGCGATGACCATGAGCCACTTAGAGCTAGTCACACTGTCTCCTTCTGGTTAGGTTCAAACCGCTTGCCGGCCCTCGGCCGCCTTCGGTCGCCACACTCTCAGCGGCTGCCGAACAGCTTGTTACTTGCCTGTGTCGGGAATGTAAAAAAGATGTAAAAGGCACTGGCTCAGCCGTCGGGCGAGAACCGGTAGCCGATCCCGTTGTGCGTATGGATCAGGTTCATCCCCGGCAGCGCTTCGCCGAGCTTCGACCGCAGGCGGCTGACATAGACGTCGACGGAACGATCGTCGCGGCGCGGCTCCCCGCCCCAGATCTCGGCATAGAGCTCCTCGCGGGTCATGATCCGCTGCGGGTGGGCCGCGAGGGTGCTCAGCATCTGCAGCTCCCTCACCGTCAGTCGCAGCGGCCGTCCGTCGACCAGGGCAGCGTGCTCCTCGGGCCTGATCTCGAGGCGCGCGGAGTTCGCTTCGATCCGTCCGGTATCGCCGACCATCGCCGATCGAGCATTGCGCTGCGCGGCGACGCAGCGGTTATCTCAGCGTGAAGCTCCTGTGAACGGCTTGTAAAGCCCGTGCTAGGAGGCGACGGCTCGTTCGCGCTTGGCGGCGAGCAGGTCCGCGACCGGCTCGGCCGCGGGGGTCGGCTCGACGTCGCCGCCGGCGACCGATTCGGGGTCGAATCTGTAGCCGACCCCGAAGTGGGTGTGGATGTAGTGCCAGCCGGGCGAGCGCTTCTCGAGCTTCTGGCGCAGCTTGCGGATGAAGACGTCGACCGAGCGATCTCCGTGCGCCATCGCGTATCCCCAGACACGCTGGTAGATCGCCTCGCGCTCCAGGACCTGGCCTTCGGAGTCGGCGAGCAGCTGCAGGAGCTCGAACTCCCGGCGGGTCAGGTCGAGGCTGCCGCCGGCGACGAACGCCTGGAAGCGATCGGCGCGGATCTCCAACTCTCCGGCCACGACCGGCCCGGTCTCCAGCTGGGGACGCGAACGACGGCGGCGGCGCAGCACCGCCTCGATCCTCGCCACGACCTCTTCGGGGTGGCAGGGCTTCCCAACCCAGTCGTCGACGCCGAGGCGCAGGCCCCGAACCCGCTGGGCAACCGTCGAGCGTTCGGTGCAGACGATCACGCCGAGGTCGGGCAGCATCCCGCAGACCCGCTCCAAGTAGCTCCAGCCGTCTTCCCCCAGCACCGTGGGGTCGAGCAGGAGCGCGTTGAGCTTCATCGCGACCAGCTCCTCGGGCGGGATCGCCCCGGCGAGGGTGCGCTGCTGCCAGCCCGCTGCCTCGGTGCGTTTCGACAACACGGTGACAAAGCCACTGTCGTCGTCGATGACCGCGAGCCTGATGGTCTGCTGATTATTCACGTGAGCACACTTCTGCGAGGCCTGTGCGTCGCTGGGCACGAGGCGGGTCGATTGTACGCATCCACTGCGGCGGCCCCCCGCGGAAGTGCCTGCGTTCACAGAATTTTCACAGGTTCCCGGGCCCAAATTGGGCAAAAGGCCGCCGCCCGGATTCTCCGGATATTCACTCCCGGCCCATCCCTCCGCGCGACACTCATGCCCTCACGAGACTCCTCTCTGTCTCCCCGCGAACGGCCCACTGCCCCGGGCCGTTCGCTTTTTATAGAGCCGGATGTGCTCCGCTCCCGCTCGGCCACGGGAACGACAGAGATGGACCGGGCCTCGCTCCCGCGTCCGCCATGCCGGGCATCTGCCGTGACTTGTGAGAGCAAGATCGACCGGGACGGAGCGCCCATGCTCGGCGCCGTGAATCTCAGGTCGAGGAGAGGATGCCGGTGGCGAGCAGGATCAGAATCAGCAGGCCGAGGACGACCCGGTAAGCGATGAAGATCGAGAAGTTGTGGTGCGCGATGTAGCGCAGCAGCCAGGCGATCGCGACGAAGGCGACGGCGAAGCTCACAACCGTGGCGACGATCGTCGGGCCCCACCCGACCCCGCTCGAGATGTTGCTGAATTCTCCGATCCCCTCGAGGATCGCGGCGCCGGTCAGGGCCGGGATCGCGAGGAAGAACGACAGTCGCGTCACCGTGACACGATCGATTTCGCGCAGAAGGCCGGCGGACATTGTCGCCCCCGATCGCGAGACACCCGGAATCAGCGCCACGCACTGGACGATGCCGATGATCAGGGTGTCGAGCCAGGTGACGTCGGACTCGTGCCTGCGCAGCGTGGCCCGGCTGTCGGCGTACCACATCACCCCGCTCCACAGGATCAGCGCCCAGCCGACGAACCAGAGGCTTCGCAGCGTCGTCTCGATCTGGTCCTTGAAGGCGATGCCGACGATCACGATCGGGATCGATCCGATGATCACCGCCCAGGCGAACCGGTAGTCGCCGGCGTTGCGCGCGGCCGGGTTCATGAGCCCGCGGAACCAGGCATCCGCCAGCCTGACTACATCGCGACGGAGGAAGACCAGGGTCGCGGCGATTGCCCCGAACTGGATGATCGCTGTGAAGGCGGTGATTTCGGGATCGTCGGTCGGGTGGTTGAGAAGCACCTCGAGGACCGTCAGGTGGCCCGTGCTCGAGATCGGCAGGAACTCGGTGAATCCCTCCACCACGCCGAACAGAACCGCTTCCCACCAATCCATCGGCCAAGCCTACGGAGAGCCGCAGCGGCACGCCTGCAGGTGCGCTAGATTGCGGCGCGTGACCATGCCGCCGCGCCGCACCCGCCTCGCCGCCGCACTCATCACAGTGCTCGCCCTGTCGCTCGTCGCAGCCCCGGCGGCGCTCGCCGAGAACGGGACCGGGCTCGCGGGCCCGCTCACCGATAAGACCGTCACCTTCTTCTGCTTCGGCGTGATCGTCTTCTTCGCCGCCCTGCCGATCGTCCTTTCGCTGATCCAGCGCAGGCTCGAGAAGCGCAAGGAAATGCGCCAGTACGACCTCAACCGCTTCGGTTAGGCCTACTCGAGCGTAAACCCGGAGAGCAGGCGTTTCTCGCTCTCCCCCTCGATCTTCGCGACGACTTCGACCCGCCCCTCGAGCGGCGTGCCGCGAATCTTCGTCGCCAGCAGGTCGTCGACCTGGAAGATCCCGGCCGAGTTGTTGAGCTCGATCTCGATCCGGACGGCCCGCTCCTCCCCGGCCTCGATCCGGACCTCGTCGACGGCCGCGGCGGAGATCGAGTGGATGCCCTCGCGCCCGGCCTCGAGCGGGATCCGAATCCGGCCCTGGGCCATGTCCAGCGCGTCGGCGACCCTGACCACACCGGCCTCGACGGTGTAGGGCTCGCCGCGGCGGCGGTGGCCGATGATCGCGTGGAGGATCTCCGAGGCGATTACGGTCCGTTTGGGCTCGCGGTAGGAGTCGGCGAGCAACCGGTCAAGGGCGCCGGCGGCAAGGAAGAGGCTGTAGGCCTCGTGGTCGTTGCGGTGGATCGACATCCCGATGTCGTGCAGCAGCGCGCCCCCGGCGACGACGACCTCGGCGTCGCGGGCCGACAGTCCGTGGTCACTGACGACGGACGGCTCGACTCCGGCCTTGAGCAGCAGCCGCAGCAGCCGCAGGGCGATGTTGAGGACGATCTGCATGTGGACCCACGAGTGGTCCGACATCCCCAGTCGTTCGGCATGGACCTGGGCCATGTACCACCAGGTCCGGACCTGCTCGTCCTCGTTCACCGCCGAGAGGAAGCTCTCGAGCTTGCGGTTGCCCCGGGTCGGCGCCCGGACCGTTGCCTCCTCGATCGCCTCCGCAAGCGGCTTGCGAGTCGGCCCCTCGGGGTCCGGAGCGGGAACTCGCTCTTCATTCATGACAATTTCTCGCGCTTTGCTCGCTGCGCGACGAGACAGAGATGCACGCTTGCTCGCTCCGCGCTCATCGAAAGAGGATCGTAGGGCAGGCGCCGGGCGGCGCCTGCCCCTCGCCGCTCAGCCGCAGACGGGCCAGGGGCTGGACCCCGAGCCGGCGTACAGCAGCGCCGCACGGTAGTCCTGCTCGGCCTCGGGCGCCGCGGCCGGGTCGCCGCTGCCGCCGACGGAGGCCCACGTTTCGTACGTGAACTGGTATTTGCCCCGGTAGCTCCCGTCTGAGGAGACGATCGTCGGGTCGCCGCCGGACTCGCAGGAGGCGATCGCCTCGAGGGTCGAGAGGGAGACGCCGCCCGGGAGCGTCGAGTACGCCTCACGGCGTTCGCGGCGCGCTTCGGCGCGGCGCCCGGCGTGGATCCGCCGCAGCCCGACGTCGATCGCGCGGTGGAAGCTGGTCACCGGCCGGTAGAGAACGTCGAGCGCGGCCGGATGGCCGGCTCCGATGCCGATGCGCTCCTTCGAGCCGCGCTCCCTGCCGGCGCCGATGGCGGCGGAGGGGAGCGCGAGGACCGCGATGAGGGCAAGGACTGAATATGTGCGTTTTGTAAGCAAGCGGGGAACCGTGGCTGGGTTCGAGCCGCCGCAGAGTGAGGGCCATCACACTCCTCACATTCATCGCGCCAAACGCCACAAGCTCAGGCATGGCGCAAGATCTCTGAACCAAACCTGAACCTTGTCTTGCAGGGACTTTCGCCCGATCTCGGGGATGATTCGCCGATCGAAGACGAGCATCTGACATCGCGGCTGCTCCTCGCCTGCCCCGACCGGCCCGGCCTGATTGCCGCCGTCAGCGGCTTCCTCGCCGATGCCGATCTCAACATCGTCGACGCCGACCAGCACTCGAGTCGCGAGGGGCGGTTCTTCATGCGGATGGCATTCGAGCCGCCGGCGCCGGCCGATCGCGCCGCCCTGCGCCGAAGGTTCCGGGAGGAGATCGCCGAGCCGTTCGAGATGGAGCACCGGTTCGCCGAGTCGAGCGAGCGCAAGCGGGTCGCGGTGATGGTCTCACGCGAAGACCACTGCCTATCCGACCTGCTCTGGCGCTGGCGCAGCGGCGAGCTCGGGGCCGAGATCGCGTGCGTCATCTCCAACCACCCCGACCACGCCGAGCAGGTGCACTCGCTCGGCCTCCCCTTCCACCATGTCCCGGTCGACCCCGACGCCAGGGACGCGGCCGAGGCGCGCACGCTGGAGCTGCTCGGCGAGGGGGTCGACCTGCTCGTCCTCGCCCGCTACATGCAGATCCTCAGCGGCGAGTTCCTGCGGCGACTCGAGGCGCCGGCGATCAACATCCATCACAGCTTCCTGCCGGCCTTCGTCGGCGCCGATCCCTACGCCCGCGCCCACGAGCGCGGCGTGAAGCTGATCGGCGCGACCGCCCACTACGTCACCGAGGAGCTCGACGCGGGCCCGATCATCGACCAGGACGTAACCAGGGTCAGCCACCGTGACGAGACCGCCGACCTGATGCGGATCGGCCGCGACATCGAGCGGCTCGTCCTCGCCCGCGCCGTCAAGGCCCACGTCGACGACCGGGTGCTGCTGGACGGGGCGCGGACGATCGTCTTCTGACCGGGTCCGTCGCGTAGCCTCCAGGTGTGGAACGCGACGAGCTGCGCGCGATACAGACGCCGCTGAAGGAACGCTACGCGGAGAGCCCCGAGGCGGCGCTCGTGACCCTGCACGCTGACGGTGCCCTCGGTGAGGGGGTGACCTGCTCGGTCGAGACCGGGCGGGCCGTCGCCGCGGCGGGGCTGCATCCGGCCGCGGGTGGGGACGGCACGTTGCTCTGCTCGGGCGACATGCTGCTTGAGGCGCTGGTCGCCTGCGCCGGGGTGACGATGAGAGCCGTGGCGACCTCGCTCGGGATCTCGATCGCCGCCGGACGGGTCAGCGCCGAGGGCGACCTCGACTTCCGTGGCACGCTCTCGGTCGACCGCGAGGCGCCGGTCGGCTTCCGCGCGATCCGCCTCAGCTTCGACCTCGAGACCGACGCCGCCGAGGCGGAAATCGAGAAGCTGCTGGAGCTGACCGAGCGCTACTGCACGGTTTTCCAGACCCTCGCGACCCCGCCCCGGCTGACGGCCGACGTGCGCGCCGGCTGACCGCCGACCGGGTGTCCGGGCCATTGCGACACCTGGGGGACCTGGCGCGGGCCCGCGCCAGGAAGCACAGCTCCGAACGCGACGACGGGCAGGCCCTCGGCGAGTTGGAGACCCGGCCGCTCGAGCTGCCGGCCGGACTGGAGATCGAATGGCTCGGGGTCTCCGGCTACCGCCTCACGCACGAGGGCCAGACCCTGTTCATCGACCCCTTCCTCTCCCGGGTGCCGTTCCGCGACATCCTCCTGCGCCGTCCGAACCTGCCACAGAGGGCGACCCTCGACCGCTTCCTGACGGCGCCGGGCGAGGTCGTGGGCGTCCTCGTCGGCCACACCCATTTCGACCACGCGGTCGACGCCCCGGAGATCGCCCGCCGCTTCGAGTGCAACGCCTACGGGTCGAGATCTCTCGTCAGGCTGATGGCGCTCCACGGGCTCGCCGAAAGGGCGGTCGAGGTCGATCCCTACCGGGTCTACGAGCTCGGCCCGTTCGAGGTCAGCTTCACGCCGAGCCTCCACTCGAAGCTGCTGCTGGGCCTCGCTGTCCCGTTCGACGGGGAACTGACCTGCGAGCACCTCGACTCACTCGCCCCCGGCGCCTACCGGTGCGGGCAGGTCTGGGGGATCTCGATCAGGGTCGGCGGGGTCACCCTCTACCACCAGGGCAGCGCCAATCTGATCGATGATGCGATCCGGGAGAGGGGCGTCGACGTCTTCCTCGCCGGGGTCGCCGGCCGCAGCTTCACCGAGTCCTACTGGGAGCGCATCCTGCCGCGGCTGCAGCCGCGGATGGTGGTGCCCACCCACTACGACAACTTCTTCCGCCCGCTCGGCAGCCCGATCGAGTTCGTCGCAAACGCCCAGGTGGCGCGGCTGCCGGAGGAGATCGCCAGGGTCAGCTCCGAGATCGAGCTCGCGGCGCTGCCGCGCTCGGATCTCTAGTCGGCGAAGTACTTGGACGCGATCTGCTCGACCGTGCCCATCGTCCGGATCGTCGTCAACCCGAGCGCTGCGCCGATCGCCTTGAGGTCGAGCTCGGAGTCGGACATCCCTCCACTCGGCAGCCAGTAGAGCTCGCGTCCATCGAGCGCGAGCGAGTCGTCATCCGTCGCCAGGGCCAGCGCCTCGCGACGCGCCTTCGCCGCCGGCTTCTCGAGCAGCAGCACCACCTGGAGTTTTCCCTTCGAGGTGGTGAGTTGGCCCGGCTCGAACGGCTCCTGGGTGGCGATCGCCCGGATCTCCTTTGCGCTGCGCAGGAAGACCGGCACCTCGTACCCGAGTGCGTCGGCGAGGCCCGTTTCAAGCCGCTCGGCGACCTGCGGCTCGATGCCCCCGTCGGCGGCGAAGACCACGTTGCCGCTCGCCCTGAATGTCTCGACCTGCTCGAAGCCGAGGCCGGAGACCGCGGCGCCGAGGTCCTTGTTCGTGATCCTGCGGCCGCCGAGGTTCATCCCCCGCAGGAAGGCGGCATGGGTGGTCATGCGGCCCAGGGTACGGAGCAGGCCGCGAACTGGGAAGCTCGCGGGGTGAGCGACCTCCTGCGCCTTCCCGACGACCTGCCGGTCCCCGAGGACGATGGGGCCGCCGACCACCTCGAGGGCCTGCCTGTGCCCGATCTGAGCCTGACGTCGACCGCCGGCGGCGGCGAGGCGAGCCTGGCCGCGCTCGGGGCGGGTCTTCTCGTGGCCTACGCCTACCCGCGGACCGGCGTCCCCGGGCAGGCGCTGCCCGGCGGATGGGACGACATACCGGGCGCCCGCGGCTGCACGCCGCAGAGCTGCGCCTACCGCGACGCCCTCGCCGAGTTCGACGCCCTCGGCGCGACGGTGGTCGGGATCAGCGCCCAGAGCCCCGCCGAACAGCGCGAGTTCGCCGCGCGCGAGCAGATCCCGTTCGCGCTATTGAGCGACGAGGGGCTGCGCCTCGCCTCCGAGCTGGGCCTCCCCACCTTCGAGGTCGATGGGATGGCCCTCTACCGGCGCCTGACCCTGATCGTCGAGGAGGGGCGGATCGTCAAGGCCTTCTACCCCGTATTTCCGCCCGACCGCGACGCCGCCCAGGTGCTCGGCTGGCTGCGGCGCGGCAGCCAGCGCGGCACCTCGCGCGCGTAGGCGCGGTACTCCTCACCGAAGCGGCGCTCCATCGCCGGCTCCTCGTAGAGAAGGAAGAAGAGGTGGTTGATCGCAAAGAACACCACGCACCAGACGATCAGCTCCGGCGACCCGAACAGCGCGGCCTCGCCGGCCAGGACCGCGAGGACGGCGGCGATCATCGGATTGCGCATCTGGCGGTAGGGCCCCGCTGCGACCAGACGCTTGGTGGGGTCCCAGGGCGCGAGCGTCCCCTTCCCCACCGTGGCGAGCATCCTGACCGTCCAGACCCAGACCGCGAGTCCGGCAGCGATCAGGACGGTTCCGAGGAGAACGGGAAGGAAGGCCAGGGCGCCGGCGAGCCCCCAACCGACACTCGTGCCGGAGCCGAGGAGGATCAGCGCCGGCGCGCCAACCGCGGCGATTCCGGGCAGGAGGGCGATCGCGCGGATGTGGCGCCAGGCGCTCAGGACGCCCATTGTGAAGAAGTAAGCCGAACTGTGGACCTATGGAGGCGGCCGGAATCGAACCGGCGTCCCTGGTCGTAGCGCGAAGGCGTCTACAGGCATAGCCGGCGCTTGATTCTCGTCTCCCGGGGTCCGCGCCGGCGGGCACTGCGGAAGATAGAGCCCCTCAAATTTCCCCTGGCGGCCGAGGCGCTCCGCCTGGGTGAGCCCGCAATTGAAGCCGGAACCCCCCTCCGCGGGCGGGAGAGGGCCGACTCTCATCACTTAGCTATTGACTAAGCAGCGAGGGCGAACTCATGGTCCGCACGTATTGGTTGGTGCCGGTGTTTTGCGAGGCCTCCGGCAACCTCGGCCTGCAACCGTTCGCACGGACCGACCAAGTCGAAGCCTGTCGCCCCCGTGCTATGTCTTCGTCGATTGTACGGTGTGGTGGATGGCAGAGCGGGAGTTCGACGCAATCGTCCTCGGCGCCGGGGCTCCCGGAGAGGTCTGTGCCGGACGCCTCGCCGATGGTGGCCTGCGGGTCGCGATCGTCGAGCCGGGTCTGGTCGGTGGTGAATGCTCCTACTACGCCTGCATGCCCTCGAAGGCTCTGTTGCGTCCCGGAGAGCTGTTCGCCGAGGCCCGCCGGGTGCCCGGGGTGAAGGAGGCGGTGACCGGGGGGCTCGACGCCGAGGCGATGCTGGCGCGGCGCGACGAGGTGATCCATGACCGCGACGACTCGGGCCAGCTGCCGTGGCTGAAAGACCGGGGCATCGAGCTCTTACGGAGCTCGGGCCGCCTCGACGGTGAGCGCAGGGTCGTGGTCGGCGACGACATCCTGACCGCGAGGAGGGCGATCGTCGTCGCGACCGGCAGCAGCGCGGCGATGCCGCCGATCGAAGGCCTCGACACGGTGCGGGCCTGGAACAACCGCGACGCCACGACCTCGAAGCGGGTCCCGCCGAGCATGGTCGTCCTCGGCGCCGGCCCGGTCGGCACCGAGCTCGCGCAGGCGTGGTCGACGCTCGGATCCGAGGTGACGCTGGTCGGGGCAGGCGAACGGCTGCTGCCGCGTGAGGAGCCCTTCGCCGGCGAACTGGTCGCCGACTCACTGCGGGGCGCCTACGGCGTCGACGTCAGGACCGGGACCAGGGCCGTCGGCGTCGCCCCCGCTGGGGACGGGGTCGAGGTCTCCTTCGACGACGGCAGCTCGGTCACGGCGGCCGAGGTCCTGATCGCGATCGGCCGCAGACCTCGCACCGACTCGATCGGGTTGGACACGGTCGGCGCCGACACCGACGAGCGGGGCTACCTCACGACCGACGACAGCCTCCGCGTCGGCGGCAGGGACTGGCTCTACGCGGTCGGCGACGTCAACGGCCGGGCGCTCTTCACCCACATGGGCAAGTACCAGGGGTGGGTCGTGGCCGAGAACGTCCACGGCCGGCCGGTCGAGGCGATCGCCGAGGGAATCGGCTCGCCCCGGGTCATCTTCACCGACCCCCAGGTCGCAGCGATCGGGAAGACCCTGGAGCAGGCGGAGGCGGAGGGAATCGACGCCCGTGCCGTCGACGTCAGCACCGAAGGGACCGCCGGCGCGAGTTTCCAGGGCAAGGGGACGGGCGGCACGACCCGGCTCGTGGTCGATGAGTCGGCCGGGACGGTCGTCGGCGCGACCTTCTGCGGCTTCGAGACGGCTGAGTTCCTCCACGGCGCGACCATCGCCGTCGTCGGAGAGGTGCCATTGGGGCGCCTGCGCCACGCGGTCGCCGCCTACCCGACGCGCAGCGAGCTGTGGCTGAAGCTGCTCGAGGCCTACGGGCTCTAGAGCTCTGAGCGGCGCTTCAGAGCGTCGAGCTGGTCCTGCGGAAAGCCCGGGACCTCGTCGAGTTCCTCGACCGACCGGAAGCTGCCGATCCGCTCACGATGCGCGAGCAGCCGAGTCGCCTGGGTGACGCTGAGGCCCTGGGTGCGGAGCTGCTCGAAGTTGACGCTGTTGAGCGAGATCGTCGAACCCGCCTCGGCGGCGGGCGGCTCCGGGGGCGGCGGTGGCGCCGGCGGAGGCGGTGGCTCCGGGGTTGGCGCCGGCGGAGGCGGTGGCTCCGGGGTTGGCGCCGGCGAGGGCTCTGACGGCGGCGGAGGTGGCGGTGGTGGTGGCGGGCTGGGCGGAGGTGGCGGCGGAGTCGGAGGCGATGGTGGCTCGGGCGTCGGCTGCGGCTCGGGTGTCGGCTGCGGCTCGGGCGTCGGCTGCGGCTCGGGTGTCGGCTGCGGGGAGGTCGGCGAGTGCGCCTCCGGCGCGGCGGGCTCCTGGGTCACCGAGCGCATCACCGCCTGCTCGGCCTCAGCGGCGCGGCGCTCGGCTTCACGCGCCCGCTCCTCGGCCTGAGCGACGCTGTCGCGGAGCTCCTGCAGCCTCTGGTCGCGCGCCTCCTCCTCGGCTTTGAGCGCGGCGACGCGCTGCGCCTCAGCGGCGCGCCTTTCCGCGGCTTTGGTCCGCTCCTCGATTTCGGTCAGGCGCCTCTCGGCCTCGGTCATCGACCGCTCGCGCTCCTCGCGCCCGCGCTGCAGGTGCTGCTCGGCATCCACCAGGCCCGGCGGCACGGGCGGCGGAGCCATGCTCTGGGTCGTCTGGCCGGTCTCGCTCGGCTCGACTCGGGCGTTAGCTTCGCGCTGGCGCTGCTCGGCCTCGGCGATCCGGCGCTCGGCCTCGGCCCGGATCCTGCCCTCCTCGTGCTGGATCTCGGCGACCTTGTCGTGAACCCGCTGTTCGGCGGTCGCGGGATCGTAGGCAGGCTGGGTAGCGCCGGCCTGAAGTGGAGGCGCGACCGGAGGCACGGGCACCGCCGGCGCTACGGGCGGGGCCGGCGGCTGCGGCGCCGGCGGTGGCGGCTGAGGCGGCTGAGGCGGCTGGAACGGGGCCGGCGTCGGGTACTGCGGTGGCGGCGGCGCGGCCTGGCCAGGGTAGGGCTGGGCTGGCTGCGGCGGGTATTGGGGCGGCGCCTGCGGTGGGTATGCCTGAGGCGGCGGTGGCGGGTATGCCTGGGGCGGTGGTGGTGGGACTGGCAGGCCCGCCGCCTGGGCGCTCTGCTGGGCCAGCAGCGCGCGCTCCTGGGCGGCGCGCGCGGCGGCGGTTTCGCGCTCGACCTTGGCGGCCTCCTTGCGGGCCCGTTTCGAGGAGGTGGGTGCGCCGGCGCCGCCCTTCCGTTCCGACCGCTTGCTGGCCCTTTCTTCGCGGCGGAGTTTCGCGCTCGCCTGGCGCTGGGCGCGCTGGTCGGCGCGAGCGGCCCGCTGCTGCTGGCGAGACTGCTGACGTTTGTCCTTGGTGCTCAGCGCGACCGCCGGGGCAGCTGCGGCAGCGGTGGTGGCAGCCGTGGCGGCCGGCGCCGGGACGCCGCCGGGGGAAGCGTCGGCCTGCGGCGCCGCTGACGGCGGCGGCAACTTGGATGCCGCTTCTTCGGACTTCTTCTGCTTGCGGCGTTCCGCCCGGGAGGGCTTGCGCTGCTTCGGAGGCTTCGGCGGCTTCGGGGCCTTCGGCTGCTTGTCGGCCTTCGGAGGTGGGGGCGGGCCGCCGCTCGTTCCCTTCTCTTTCTGGTTCGAGTCCTGGCGCCGGCGCTGGACACTGACCACGAGCAGGAGCAGCAGAATCGCAACCACCAGGCCCGCCACGAAGTACTCGATGTTGTCGCTGACGAAATCGCCGACGTCGCTGGTGAGGGATGCCGTGATCACAGACTCGACGCTACCTGATTCTGCTCTTGAATTCGCGCTCGACCTCACGCCGCACGTCGCGCTCCGCGATCTCGCGGCGGCGGTCCCTGCCCTCCTTGCCGCGCGCCAGTGCCAGCTCCACCTTTGCCCTTGACCCCTTGAAGTAGATCCGGGTCGGAACCAGCGTCAGGCCCCGCTCCGCGGTCTTTCCGACAAGCCGCTCGATCTCGGCCCGGTGGAGCAGCAGCTTGCGCGGGCGTTCGGGCTCGTGGTTCTCACGGCTGGCGGGCTCATATGGCGGGATGTGAAGGCCACGAAGCCACACCTCACCGTGGTCGATCGCGGCGTATGCATCGCTCATCTGCGCCTTGCCGTTACGCAGCGACTTCACCTCGGAGCCCAGCAGCGCGATCCCGGCCTCGAACTTTTCGATCAGCTCGAATTTGTGCCCGGCCCGCCGGTTCGTCGCCACGTCCCCGGAGGCGGGCGCCCGTTTCTTCTTCCCCTTCTTCGCCACCCAGCCTAGCTCCCGGCCAGCTCCAGGTCGACCCTGCCGCGCGCCCTCTCAATCCTGGTGACGCCGACCGTGACCGGATCCCCGAAGCGGATCGCGCGGCCGGACTCCTGCCCGACGAGCGCGGTCTCGGTCTCGTTCAGCTCGTAGCGCTCCGAGCCGATCGTGCGAGCGGGGACGAACCCCTCGTACACGTCCCCCAGCTCGCCGTGGAAGCGGGCGAATGCCCCGCTGCGGATGACTCCCGAAATTTCGCCCTCGAACTCAACGCCCTCGACGCCGCGTTGGCGCAGCTCCCGCTCGAGAAGGAAGGCGGCGCAGATATCGTCCCCCTCGCGCTCGATCCGCATCGAGTCGCGCTCGCGCTCGCTGCAGTGGCGGGCCACCTCCCGCGTTTCCGCGGCGCGAGGTGCCTGCTCCCCCTCGCCGAGGGCGGCGAGCAGCGCCCGGTGGACGATGAGGTCGGGATAGCGGCGAATCGGCGACGTGAAGTGGCAGTAGGCGTCGCTGCCGAGGCCCGCGTGCCCGCCGTTGCGGTCGCTGTAGCCGGCCTGCTGAAGGGACCTGAGCACGAGAGATGTATACGCCTCGCGGCCGTGGCCGCGCCGCGAGGCCTCCCGCGCGACCAGCCGGCTGGCCTCGGCTGCCAGCTCACCCGCCTGCCTCGGCGCCAGCGAGCCCCGCAGCGGCGGCGTCGGGACCCCGAGTGCGTGGAGCTGGGCGATCATCCGTTCCACCCGCGGCGGGTCCGGCTCACCGTGGACGCGGTAGATCGCCGGTACCCGGCGGCGCTCGAGCAGCTGCGCGACCTGCTCGTTGGTGAGGATCATCAGCCGCTCGATCAGGCGGTGCGACTCCGTCTGCGGGACCGCCCGCGCACCGACCACCTCTCCGGAGCGATCGAAGCGGAACTCGGGCTCGGCCGACTCGACCTCGAGGCCACGATCCCCCCTCTGCTCTGCGAGCCGCGCCGCGGCCTCACGGGCCAGCGCCAGGGGCTCGGCGACCTCCTCGGGGGCCGCCACGCGGCCGGAGAAGACGGCGTCGAGCTGGTCGTAGTCGAGCCGCGCGTCGGAGCGGATCCTGGTGCGATAGAAGGACGCGCCGAGCGGCACCCCGCCCGCGTCGAGCTCGATCTCCGCCGTCACCGCCAGGCGCTCGACTCCCGGCGAGAGGCTGCAGGCGTCCTCGCTGAGGGCACGGGGGAGCATCGGCTCGGCCGTCCCCGGCGCGTAGGTGCTGTTCGCGCGCCGGCGCGCCTCGCGGTCGAGCGGGGAGCCCGGGGGGACGTGGGCGGCGACGTCGGCGATGTGGATCCAGAGCCTGGTCCCGCCACCGTCGCGGCGGGCGGAGACCGCATCGTCGAAGTCGCGGGCGGTCGCCGGGTCGACGGTGAAGGTCGGGAGATCGGTCAGGTCGCGCCGGCCCTCGACCTCGGCGGCGGCCGCCGCCCTCCCCGCCTCGGCCTCGAGCGAGATCGGAAAGCCGCGGCGGCCGAGCTCGTTTCCCAGCATCTCGTCGACCGCTTCCCTCGCGTTCCTCGGCTCCTTTCGGCGTCGCGAGCGGCCGGCGGGCCGGCCGCGTCGGCTCAACCCGATCCCTTCTCGGCGGCGAGCACCTCGAGGCCGCGTTCGCGGGCCTCGTCGCGCTTGGTCTCGGGATCGTCGCGGACGAACACATCGGGATGGATACCCGTGCCGCCCAGGTTGACGCCGTCCGGGGTGAAGTACTCGCCGACCGTGAGCTTCAGCGCACCACCGTTGGAGAGCTCCACCTCCTGCTGGAAGACGCCCTTTCCGTAGGAGCGCGTGCCGACCACCTCGGCACCGGCCTCGTCGGCGAGGGCGGCGGTGAGGATCTCCGCCGCCGATGCCGTGTTGCGATCGATCAGGACGACGATCGGCTGGGGGGGCAGGTTGTCGCCGACCGCGTCATAGATGGCGTCCCCCTGCGTGCGCGACTTCGTCGTCACCACGACCCTGCCCTGCGGCAGGAAGATGCTCGCGTTGAGGACCGCCTCCTCGAGCAACCCGCCGCCGTTGCCGCGGAGGTCGAGGAGAAGGCCTTCCGCCCCTTCCCTGCGCACCTTTTCGACCGCTCGCCGCAGCGCCGCGTGCGACCCTTCGCTGAAGGTCGCGAGGCGCACGTAGCCGAACTTCCTCCCGCCGACTTCGAGCACGGTGCTGGCGACGACCGGGACTGAGATCTGGGCCCTGGTGAGCGTCAGCCTCTCGGACTTCCCTCGCCCGTGCTTGAGAACGCCGACGGTGACGTCGCTCCCCACCGGGCCCTTGATCAGTTCGGTGGACCTGGTCGAGCTCATGCCCGAGATGTCGCGCCCTTCGACGCTGACGATCACATCCCCGGCGACGATCCCGCCCATCTCGGCGGGCGATCCCTTGAACACTTTTTCGACCTGCAGCCCGGGTTTGACCTCGATCACGGTGAGGCCGATCCCCGAGAACTTGCCTTCGATCGCTTCGTTGAAGTGCTCGAGGACCTCGGGCGAGAAGTATTCGGAGAAGCGATCGTGGAACTTGCGGCGCAGGCCGCGCGCCATGCCCGACAGCGAGGAGTCGATCAGGTCGGGTTCGGAGACCTCGCGGAAGTAGTTGTCCTCGATCAGTTCCGTCGCTTCCGCGGTCAGCCCGCCGGATTCGTCGACGAAGGCGTCGCGGAGCGGCGGCGGCAGGTGGGCGGGGTGCCCGCCGAGCCAGATCCCACCGGCGAGCACGGCAAGCAGCGCAGCCACGAGGGCCACCATCCGCGCGGGGCTCACAGGAAGCTCAGACCTTCAGGAAGCGACGCAGGGTGATGCCGGAGCCGACCGCCGAGACCAGGACCGATGAGGCGAACAGGATCGCCACCAGCGCCGGGAAGGAGAGGGTGCTGGTGTTCTGCGCCGCCAGGAACGAGAAGGTGTCGCTGAGGGGGTCGACGATCGTGATCTTGCCAAGCCACAGGATCAGTATTGCCGCAAGGCCGCCCGCGAAGCCGACGACCATCCCCTCGATCATGAACGGCCAGCGGATAAACCAGCGGGTCGCGCCGACCAGTCTCATCACCTCGATCTCCCGCCGGCGGGTGTAGATCGAGAGCCTGATCGTGTTGCCGACCAGCATCAGCGAGGCGGCGATCAGCAGGGCGGTGATCACGGTCAGGACGATCTTCAGGGCGCTCGTCACCTGCTCGATCTTGTCCGACTGCGTCTGGCGGTCGAAGGTCTCCTGGATGATCGGCGAGATCGGCTGCGGCTTGCCATCGGGGCCGGGCGGGATGATCGCCTGCCTGATCGAGTCGAGGTTGCCCGCGTCGTCGGCCTTGACGCGGAAGTTCGCGGGCAGCGGATTGGAGTGGAGCTGGGTGATCAGTTCGGAGCTCTTTTCCTTGCCGAGGTCGGCCTTGAGTTCCTGCAGCGCCTCGTTCTTGGTGATCAGTTCGACCGAGTCGACGTGCGAGATGCCCTGCAGGCGCCTTTCGAGCGCGGCGGTTTCCGCTTTGGTCGCGTCGTCGTAGAGGGCGACCCTGATCTCGAGGCTTTCACGGACCTGGTCGCTCTTCGCCTGGGTCGTCTGGAAGACCGGGACCAGGACCCCGAGCAGGACGACGGTGACGACCGTGGTCACGATCGCGGCCATGCTCGGTGCGCCGTTGCGGCGCAGCGCCCGGAATGCCTCACGGATGAAGAAGAAGAGCCGGGACATCAAAAGAGCGTGTCGTGGCCGTTGGTCTGACCCTCGGGAGCGACCCCCATCTCGGCCCGCATCCGCAGGCCGAACTCGGTCGTCGACTCCTCGGTGTAACCGCCGCTGACCTCGTCGCGGACGACGCGGCCCTCGTAGAGCTCGATCACCCGGCGACGCATGTTGTCGACCATCTCGCGGTCATGGGTGACGACGATGACCGTGGTCCCGGTCTTGTTGATCCGGTAGAGCAGCTGCATGACGCCGATCGAGGTCACCGGGTCGAGGTTCCCGCTCGGCTCGTCGGCCAGCAGCAGCGGCGGGTGGTTGACGAAGGCGCGCGCGATCGAGACGCGCTGCTGCTCCCCGCCGGAGAGCTGGTCGGGGTAGTTGTGCAATTTGGTCGAGAGACCGACGAGGCGAAGCGTCTCCGGCACCTGGGTGCGAATCGCGGCGCGGCTGGCTCCGATCACCTGCAGCGCGTAGGCGACGTTGTCGTAGACGGTCCGGTCCGGCAGCAGCTTGAAGTCCTGGAACACGGTGCCGATGTTGCGCCGCAGCTGGGGAATCTTCTTCTCGTCGAGGCCGCCGATGTCACGGCCGGCGATCCGGACGCTGCCCTCGGTCGCCTCGAGCTCGCGGATGAGGAGCTTGATCAGCGTCGACTTGCCGCACCCGGTCGGGCCGACGAGGAAGGCGAACTCGCCACGGCTGATCGCCAGCGAGACCCGGTCGAGCGCCATGTGGCCCCCGGGGTAGACCTTGGTCACGTCGCGCAGCTCGACGATCGGCTTGCCGCCGCGACGCGGACGATGACTCTCGTCGCCGCCCCGGTCCTGCCTCCGTTTTCTCGCTCTGGCCATTGCCGCGGTCCCTTCTCCAGACAAAGGGTGACTCCTGCGCTGCGTGACCGACGCAAGTCCCCGCCCAGATCGGATTGGCGGAAGGTTAGCGAATATTGAGCGAACGCTTAAATAAGGCTCACGCGAGCGCCGCCGTCGCGGCGGTGACGATGCTGGCGGCGTCGATCCCCGCGGCGGCGAGGAGCGCGTCCGGGGGGCCGCTGCTCGGGCGGCCGCCGACGGCGAGGATCCTCAGCGGCGTGGCGGAGCCCGCCGCGGCGAGGACGCCGGCGACCGTCTCGCCGATCCCCCCCTCCGGCCAATGGTCCTCGACCGTCACCAGTGTCCGGGTCTCGGCCGCGGCCTCGAGGATCGCCTCGGCGTCGACCGGCTTCACCGAGTAGAGGTCGATGACCCGGGCCGAGACTCCCTGTTCGGCGAGCTCGTCGGCCGCCGCCAGGCATTCGTGGAGCGTGATTCCCCCGCCGATCAGGGTGACCGCGTCCTCGCCGCTGGAGCGGACGGTGCGGCTGCCCCCGATCTCGAACGTCTCGTCGGCGGCGTAGAGCGTCGGGAGCGCGCCGCGGGTCGTCCGCATGTAGCTGATCCCGCGGTGCTCGCGCATCGCATCGAGGAGCGCGACGGTCTGGTTGGGATCCGACGGATAGAGGACGACGCTCCCGAACACCGCACGCAGGGAGGCGATGTCTTCGAGAGCCATCTGGGAGGGCCCGTCGGGCCCGATCGAGACGCCGACATGGGAACCGCAGAGCTTGAGGTCGGCTTCGGAAATCGCCGCCATCCGGACGAAGTCGTAGGCACGGCTGAGGAATGCGCCGAAGGACGATGCGAACGGCTTCCAGCCGCGGGTCTGCAGGCCGACCGCGGCGGCGACCATCTGCTGCTCGGCGATGTACATCTCGAAGAACCGGTCCGGGTGCTTGGCCGCGAATCGTTCCGCGTAGGTCGAGTTGCCGACCTCGCCGTCGAGGGCGACCACCCGCTCGTCGACCGATCCGATCCAGGCCAGGGCGTCGCCGTAGGCGCCGCGCGTCGCGACCTTCTCGCCAAGCTCGTAGCTCGGGCGCTCGACCGCCTCGCGCGCGATCTCGTAGGCGGGGGCCTCGCCGGGCGTTGCGACCTCGACCCGCAGCGAACGCTCGCCGCCGAGCTCCGCGACCGCCCCCTCGGGGTCCTCGAGCGGCTTGCCGTGCCAGCCCGGCTGGTCCTCGACGGCGGCCACTCCCGAGCCCTTCTTCGTGCGGGCGAAGATCGCGGCCGGTCGGTCGGCGTCGAGAGCCGCCGCATAGGCGGCGTCGATCGCCTCGAGGTCGTGGCCGTCGATCTCCTGGACGTCCCAGCCGCAGGCCGCCACCCGGGCCGCCCACGAGGCGGTGTCCCACTCGTGCATCGTCGGCCCCCGCTGGCCGAGCCGGTTGACGTCGACGATCGCGATCAGGTTGGAGAGGCGCTCATGCCCGGCGTGCTCGAAGGCCTCCCACATCGAGCCCTCGGCCAGCTCGGAGTCGCCGCAGAGGACCCAGACCCTGAAATCCCCATGCTCGAGGCGGGCACCCGCGAGTGCGATCCCGATCGAGATCGGCAGGCCCTGGCCTAAAGAGCCCGTCGCGACGTCGACCCAGGGGATTTCCGGCGTCGGGTGGCCCTGGAGGCGCGAGCCGAACTCACGGAAGGTCAGCAGCTCCTCGTCCGAGATTGCCCCCGCCATCCTGTACATCCCGTAGAGCAGCGGCGAGGCGTGGCCCTTGGAGAAAACGAGGTGGTCGTTGGCCGGGTTCTCGGGCGCCGAGAAGTCGTAACGGAGGTACCCGCTCATCAACACCGCCATCAGGTCGGCGGCCGACATCGACGACGTCGGGTGGCCAGATCCGGCCGCGGCGGCGGCGCGGACGGAGTCGACCCGGAGCTGCTGAGCGAGTTCGTGGAGCTGCTCGCGGTCGATGGTCTGCTCGGTGATTGCCTGGTCCAAAGAGTTGGTGCGTGCGCTGGGTTTCGGGCCGCGGCGGACTCTATCCGCCGCTACCCGATCGCGACCATCCGCTCGATCGGAATCCGCGCACGATCGGCGATTTCCTCGGGCACGCTGACCTCGAACTTCATCTCCCGCAGCGCGTCGCGCAGTTTCGGCAGGGTGATCATCTTCATGTACTTGCAGTAGGCCATCCGGTTGGCCTCGACCAGGCTGACCCGGGGGGCGGCCTGGCGCAGGGCGTGCAGCATCCCGTTCTCGGTCGCGACGATGAACTCACCGTCGGGGTGCTGCTCGACGTAGTCGAGCATCTGCCCGGTCGAGAGCATGTGGACCCCCTCCTCGTCGACATCGCCGGCGGCGACGAACTCCATCACCTGGGTGACGCACCCGCACTCGGGATGGACGAGGAACTCGGCGTCGGGGTGCGCGGTGCGCTGGGCGACGATGTCGTCGGGTCGGATCCCGGCGTGGACGTGGCACTCCCCCGGCCAGACGTGCATCGAGCGCCCGGTGACCCGCTCGACGTAGGAGCCGAGCCACATGTCGGGGCCGAACAGGATCTCGGTGTCGGGGCCGTGCTCGCGGAGGATGTGCTCGACGACCTTGACCGCGTTCGAGGAGGTGCAGCAGTAGTCGGTCTCCGCCTTCACGTCGGCCGAGGTGTTGACGTACATGACGACGACCGCATCCGGCGAGTGCTTCGCCTTCCACTCGCGCAGTTCCTCGGCCGTGATCGAGTCGGCCAGCGAGCAGCCCGCGTCGAGGTCGGGAATCAGGACGGTCTTCTCGGGCGAGAGGATCGCGGCGGTCTCGGCCATGAAGTGGACGCCGCAGAACGCGATCGTCGATGCGGCATCGGCGGCGGCCCGCCGCGAGAGCCCGAGCGAGTCGCCGGTGAAATGGGCCACGTCCTGGATCTCGGGCACCTGGTAGTTGTGGGCGAGGATCACCGCGTCCCGCTCGGCGGCGAGGGCGCGCACCTCGGCCGAGAGCTCCTCGATCTCCTCGGGCGCCAGCTCGAGCATCGGTACCGGTTCGTTGATCGTCGGTAGCTCTCTCATGGGCGTTGCCTCAATCGTCCCTGGGGGCTGGCTGGTCTTATGTTCGCTGGCATGGCGTTGTGCCTAGGTCCAGTCGAATGAATGCTGACCAAAGTCTATCCACCCGGCAGACTTGGGGAGATGCCTGAGCTACCTGAGGTGGAGATAACCGCGAGGCGATTGGATGCCGCACTGGCCGGCGCCGAGGTCGAGTCGGCGCTGGCGCCGGGGATGAACGTGATGAAGACGTTCGACCCGCCGCTCGACGAGCTGGCCGGGAGGACCGTGACGGGCGTCCGAAGGGTCGGGAAGATGCCGGTCGTCGAGTTCGGCGATCTGGCGCTCCTGATCCACCTGATGTCGGCCGGGAGGCTGCGCGTGTCCGAGAAGCGGGCATCGATGAAAGACCGGGCCTCGCGGGTCCTGGTCCGGATCGCCGACGGGCGCGAGCTGCGGCTGCGCGAGTTCGGGACCAGGCAGCGCGCCTGGGCGAAGCTTCTGCCGACCGACGCCGTCGACGAGGACGAGGCCGTGGCGACGCTCGGCCCGGAAGCGTGGCCGCGGCCACCGCTCGAGGCCTTCGCCACGCTGATCGACCAGCCGCGGCACCTGCATCCGCTGCTCCGTCATCAGCGCGACATCGCCGGGATCGGCCGCTCCTGGGTCGATGAGATCCTCTGGGAGGCACGGCTTTCGCCGTTCAAGCAGGGCTCGGAGCTCGACGTGGAGGAGGTCGGTCGGCTGCATCAGGCGCTCGGGGTCCTCGGTGCCGCGATCGACCACTACGAGGAGACGATCGGCCCCGATCTGCCCGACAAACTGCCGATGCCGCTGAAGGTCCACCGCCGCGAGGGCGAGCCGTGCCCGCGCTGCGGCGCCACGATCGAGGCGGTGTTCTTCTCCGAACACCAGACGAACTACTGCCCGGCCGAGCAGACCGGCGGCCGCGTCCTCAAGGACAGGCGCCTCTCGCGTCTGCTGAAGTAGCGGCTGAACCTTTCGCGAGAAAGGCGCGTACAACCCGGCATCGACCACGAGGAGGCCCGGATGCGCATGCTCAAAATCGTCCCCCTGTTCGCGATCGCCGCCCTGCTGGCGATACCCGCGCTGGCAAGCTCGGCTTCGGCGGCGACGATCACGCTCGGCGACAACTTCTTCGCTCCGTCCAGCAAGACGGTCAGCGCCGGGACGAAGGTGAGCTTCGACTGGACCGGGAAGAAGAAGCACAACGTCACCAAGAAGTCTGGCCCCGGCGGCTCCTTCAACTCGGACACGACCAAGAGCAAGGGCGTCAACTTCGCCAAGACCTTCAGCAAGCCCGGCATCTACAAGCTGATCTGCACCGTCCACCCGAAGGAAATGAAGCTGACCCTCACGGTCACCCGCTGAGCGGCTCGACCAGCATGCTGAGGTCGAGCCTCGGCGCGGAGTGCGTCAGGGCGCCGACCGAGATCAGCTCGACCCCCGTCTCGGCGATCTCACGGACACTCTGAAGGTCGACTCCCCCCGAGGCCTCGAGGGCGGGGCCGTTCCCGTCCTCGGCCTCGCGCCCACGCAGCGCGACCGCCTCGCGCAGGGCATCGGGATCCATGTTGTCGAGCAGGAGGCGATCGGCCCCGGCCTCAAGCGCGGCCGCGACGTCGGTGAGGTCTCTGCACTCGACCTCGACCGCGAGGTCGGGCTCGGCGGCGCGGGCGGCGGCGACCGCCTCGGCAAGGCCGCCGGCGAGAGCGATGTGGTTCTCCTTGATCAGGATCGCGTCGAAGAGGCCGAGGCGGTGGTTGACACCGCCACCGGCCGCCACCGCCTGCTTCTCGAGGGCTCTGAGCCCGGGTGTCGTCTTTCTCGTGTCGAGGATTCGCGCCCCGGTCCCGGCGACGGCCTCGACGAATCGCGAGGTCTGGGTCGCCACCCCCGAGAGGTGGCCGAGCAGGTTGAGCGCGGTCCGCTCCGCCGCCAGCAACCCCGCCGCCGGGCCGACGGCCAGGGCGACGTCGGCCGGCACCGCGTCGCGCCATTGGCCCTCGACGATCAGGTTGTCGACCGAGTCGACCCCGCACTGGCGCATCGTCTCGGCGACGGCTGCGAGCCCGAAGATCACACCCGGCTGCTTCTGGATGATCCTCGCCCTGGCGCGCGCGCCAGCCGGCACCGTCGCCCTCGAGGTCACGTCGCCGGTGCCGACGTCCTCGGCGAGCGCCCGGGCGACCACTGCCGAGAGCTGGTCTGCGTCCTCACCCACCATCGGCCGGAGCCTAGTTCGTAACCGCGAACTGCGTTCGCGCCTCACGTTCACGCCCACGGCAGCGTTTAATCAATGAGGTGAGCCGACTGCCCCCGTTCCAGACCCTGCTCGACGAGCATGCCGCGGCCGTGATGGCGACCCTGCGCGGCGCCGTCGGCCGCGCCGACGCCGAGGACTGCTTCCAGGAGACCTTCCTCGCCGCGCTCCGTGCCTACCCGAAGCTCCGCGACGCCGGCAACCTCCGGGGCTGGCTGCTCACGATCGCCCACCGCAAGGCGATCGACCACCACCGCGCCAACGGCCGCCGGCCGCTGCCGGTCGCGGAGCCGATCGAGGTCGCGAGCCTCGATCCGGAGCCCGACGAGGGAATCTGGGATGCGGTCGAGACGCTGCCGCCGAAACAGCGCGCCGCGGTCGCCCTCCGGTTCGGGGCCGACCTCCCCCACGCCGAGATTGCCGCCGCGCTCGGCTGCTCATCCGAGGCCGCGCGGCGCAGCCTGCACGAGGGGATCAAGCGATTGAGAAAGGAGCTGGCATGAGGGCCGAGCTGGAGAGACTGACCGAGCGGGCCGCCGAGGAGGGGCTGATCGACGTTGCCTACACGACCACCGACTCGCCGTTCGGCGATCTCCTGCTCGCGACCACATCGCGCGGCCTGGTCCGGGTCGGGCTGCCGGCGGAGGAGCCGGACGAGCTCCTCGAGGATCTGGCGGCGCGGATCTCGCCCAGGGTGCTCGAGGCGCCGGCCCGCCTCGAGCAGGTCCGGCGCGAGCTCGACAGCTACTTCAGCGGCGGGCTGACCGAGTTCGACCTGCCGCTCGACTGGCGCCTCAGCCACGACTTTCGCCGACGGGTCCTGCGGGCGATCGACCGAATCCCATACGGAAGGACCCGGAGCTACACGGAGGTGGCCGCGAGCGCGGGCAACCCGCGTGCCGTCCGCGCCGCGGGGTCGGCGTGCGGGGCGAACCCGATCCCGATCGTCGTCCCCTGCCACCGCGTCCTGCGTAGCGGCGGCGCGCTCGGCGGCTACGGCGGCGGCCTGCCGATGAAGCGAGCGCTGCTCGAGCTCGAGGGGGCGCTTGAGAAAAGCCTGGCTTAAGCAAGCGGCAAACGGGGTCGATGACGGGGCAATGACGTACCGACCCACCAACCCCGGCCGCGAGACGAACCTGACCCGCCTCGCCTGGCTCGTCTCGATCGCCACCCCCGTTGTTCTGATCGGCCTCCTCTGCCTGGTCAAGGCGGCGAGCGCCACCGCCGCGGCGCTCCCGGAAGCGGAATCGAGCGGCGCCTCCCAGGTCGAAGAAGAATGCTTCGAATGGGAAGAGGGCGTGCTCGAATGCGAAGCCGAAGAAGCGGCTGAAGCGGGGGGCGAAGCGCCGGAAGAATGCCTGTTGCGGACCGCGCGTGCCCGTGTCGTCTCCCTTCCCTCGCGCAATCGCCTGCGCTTCATCGTCCGCTACTCGACGGTTGAACCGACGCGCGCCTACCTCGACTTCCAGATGCGCAGGGGAGCCGAGTCGCTCGACCTCGGCGTCGTCAAACGCCACCTCGGGAGAAGCGGAGTCCTGCGGCTCACCGAGACCCTGGGCAGCGACCGGATGGAGCGGGCCCGCGACGCCAGCGACTATCTCCTCACTCTCGACATTCCCTCCGCCCCGAGCTACTGCCGGCCCTACTTCACCAGGCGCCTGGCGCTGAGGCGGACCGTCCGCGGGCAGACCGTCTGGTTTCAGTCGGACCCCGCCGCCGGCCCCGTCGAGTAGCCGCGAAGCCGCGCCAGCCACTCCGCCGCGAGCGGCACGTGCGCGGGATCGATCTGGTGACCGACCGGCGACTCGTGGTAGCTGACCTCGAGGCCACCGGCCTCGATCAGCTCCCGGGCGCGGCGGGCGAATCCGATCTCCATGACCGGGTCGCTCTCGCCGTGGGCGATGAAGACCCGGGTCCCGCCCCGGTCCTCGAAATGCGGCTCCCAGCCCTCGACGATCGGGATGAACCCGCTGAAAGCGAGCAGGCCGGCGACGGGTGGCCGGTCGGCGCCGAGGCCCATCGCGTAGCTCATCACCGAGCCCATCGAGAACCCGCCCAGAACCGTCGCGTCGGGACTGATCCCGGTCTGCTCCCAGAGCCGGTCGTGGAGCTCTGCCAGCGCCGCGCGGGCAGCGTGGAAGGTGTCGTGATCCGGGTAGCCGACCCGCGGCACGAGGTACCAGTGGAAGCCCGGCGATCCCGGCAACGCCAGCGGCGCCCGCGGGGCGGCGACGTGGAGCGTGCGCCCGGGGTCGAGCAGGTCGGCGAGGCCGAGCAGGTCGGGGGCGTCGGTCCCACGGCCGTGATGGAGGATCAGCAGCCCGGTCGGCTCAGCGTCCGCCGGCCGCTCGAGGAAGCGCAGCGGCCCGGTCACGCCGGCGGGCCACCGGAGCCCGCCGCCGAGGCGGCGGTCTTGTTCAGGTAGTCGCGGATGAAGTCGTCGATGTCGCCGTCGAGGACCCGCTCGGCGTCGCCGACCTCGTGGCCCGTGCGGTGGTCCTTGACCCGCTGATCGGGGTGGAGGAAGTAGCTGCGGATCTGCGAGCCCCAGGCGACGTCTTTGACCTCGCCGCGCTCCTTCGCCAGCCTTTCCGCGCGTTTTCGCTCTTCGAGCTCGAGCAGCTTCGAGCGCAGCAGCTGCATCGCCGCCGCCTTGTTCTGGGTCTGGGAGCGCTCGTTCTGGCACTGGACGACGATCCCGCTGGGGATGTGGGTGATCCGGACCGCCGAATCGGTCTTGTTGACGTGCTGCCCACCCGCCCCCGAGGCGCGGTAGGTGTCGACCCGCAGGTCGGCGTCGTCGATCTCGACCGCGACGTCCTCATCGACCATTGGGCCGACGTCGACCTGGGCGAAGCTCGTGTGGCGACGGGCCGAGGAGTCGAAGGGTGAGATCCGGACCAGCCGGTGGACCCCGCGCTCGGCGGCGAACAGGCCATACGCGTTCTCGCCGCGGGCGACGAAGGTCGCCGACTTCAGGCCCGCCTCCTCCCCCGGCGAGGCCTCCTTCATCTCGACCCCGAAGCCGCGCCGCTCCGCCCACCGCAGGTACATCCGCAGCAGGATCTCGGCCCAGTCCTGCGAGTCGGTGCCGCCGGCGCCGGCGTGGACGGTGACGACCGCGTCGCCGCCGTCGTACTCGCCGCTGAACAGCCGCGCCTCTTCGAGCTCGGCGAGGCGCTCCTCGACCGAGCCGAGCTGGGTCGCGAGCTCGCCGGCGAGCTCGTCGTCGTCGCCGGTCATCCCGGCCAGCTCATCGAGGTCGTCGACGTCGGCCTCGAGCTCGCGGAAGCCCTTCAGCTTGCGCTGAGCGCCGGCGTGGGCGGCGCTGGTGCGGGCCGCGATGTCCTGGTCGTCCCAGAATCCGGGCCGCTGCATCTCGGTCTCGAGCCGCTCGACCTCTCCCTCAAGCGAGGCGGGGTCAAAGATAATCCGCGAGCAGCTTCAACTGCCCGCGGATAGCGGCGAGACGCGCCGGCACCGATTCGGTCGCTGCGTCAGCCATCCCAACAGCCTATTGGGGGGCCCGGGCGCCGATGATCCAGGTCGACGCCGGAGCGGTCACCCCGTCCGGCCCCTCGAACTCCGCCAGCGCTTCGCGCAGCTCCGCCGCGATCTTCGGACGGATCTCGTCGATCCGGTCTTCCCACAGCCGCAGCACCTCACCGGCCGGCCCGATCGCCATGTTGAACTCGACCGCCTGATCGAGGTCGTTGCCGATCTTGATCGGAAGGTCGCAGCGCCGCAGCGTTATCTCCTCGAACCCGGCGAGCATGAGCTGGTCGGTGACGGTGTCCGCGCCGGCCATTGAGAACGGCCCGGGGCCGCAGGTCGGCTCATTGGTCTCCTCCGGGTGATCGAGGTATTTCTCGACGACGCCCTCCGCCCGAAGAACCCACTCGTTGTCGAGCTTGCGGCGCCAGACGACGGCGCACAGCCTGCCGCCCGGCGCCAGCGAGGCGCAGACGTTGCGGAGGGCCTGGACCGGGTTGGCGAAGAACATGATCCCCATCCGCGAGTAGGCGTAGTCGAAACTCTTGGCGTCGAACTCGGTGACCTGGACGTCGCAGGCCCTGAAGCTGACGTTCGGTGCCCCCGCGGCCTCGGCCTCCCTGCGGGCCTCCTCGATGAACGGCTCCGAGACATCGACGCCGAGGGCGCTGCCGTTCGGGCCGACGAGGCCGGCGAGGCGCTGGGTCGTGTCGCCGAAGCCGCACCCGAGGTCGATCACCCTCTCGCCCTCACCCGGGGGATGGGCCTCCATCGCGGCCTCGCCGTGGGCCCCGAGGCCGGCCACGACCAGCTCCCGGAACTCGACGAACCGCTCGAACAATGAGCCGCTCCAGGCCTGCGCTGCCTCGGTGTTGTTCTCGGCGACGGTGACCATCGACTCAGAAATCCTACGCCGACCCGATGCCGCGGTCGAATCCGGCGGCGTGGAGAGCCTCGGCGCGGTCCTCGAACGGCCGCCAGCTCCGAATCCGGTGGTCGCGGAGCTCGAACAGCCAGGCCATGACGTCCTCACCGGCCGGCGAGCCATCCTCGTCCCAGACCCAGGCCCGGCGGATCAGCGCCACCGCGGAGCCGCCGCCGGACTCGGTCCCGTCCTCGTAGAGGTCGTCGAGGACGATCGTCTGCTGGACCCCACCCGGCGGTCTGGTCGCCCACAGCCGCGCCGCCTCGAGGCCCCGGCGCAGCCCTCGCATCGCGTGCAGCTCGACCTCCGGGTCGAGGACCGCGACGAACGCGTCGAGGTCCCGCTGGTTGAAGGCGCGGATGAACTCCCGAACCGGGTCTACGCCCCGTGGCACTTCTTGAACTTCTTGCCCGACCCGCACCAACATGGGTCGTTGCGGCCGATGTCCTTGACCCGCTCGTCCTTGACGACGGTCTCGACCACTTCCGGCGCGGCGCCGACGTTGTCACCGTTCGGCCCGGCCGCGCCGACGCCGACCGCAGGGCCACCCGCGGACGCCACCTCCTGCAGAGCCGAGGGCTGCCCATCGGGAGTGCCGCCCGAGTAATCGAGGGCCATCCTGCCTTCACCGCCGTTGCCGGCGAAGGAGCCCTGAAGCTGCGAGGGGTCGACTTCGACCTGGGCGTGGAAGATCAGCTTGCTGAACTCCTCCCAGATCGAGTGCATCAGCTCCTCGAACATCGAGAAGCCCTCGTTTTTGTAGGCGACGAGAGGGTCGATCTGGGCGAAGCCGCGGAGGTGGATGCCTTCGCGCAGGTAGTCCATGTCGAAGAGGTGCTCGCGCCAGCGGTTGTCGACGACGTCGAGCAGGATCGAGCGCTCGAGGTAACGCATCAGCTCCTTGCCGAGCTCCTCCTCGCGCTGGTCGTAGGCGTTCATCGCGTCGTCGTCGAGCTCGTCTTTCAGCTTTTCGCGATCGACGCTCTCCGGCGCCATCGCGGCGACATCGACGCTGACCGGCCAAATCTGGCGCAGCTGCTGCTCGAGCTCGGGCATGTCCCACTCGGTCAGGTCGTCGCCGGGCGTGTACTCGTCGACGAGGCGGTCGATCACGCCCTCGAGCTCGTCGCGGGCGACGTCCGACATGTCGCGCCCCTCGAGAATCTCGCGTCGGTATTTGTAGACGACGCGGCGCTGCTCGTTCATCACGTCGTCGTACTCGAGAACCCGTTTGCGGATCAGGAAGTTCTGCTCCTCAACCTTCTTCTGAGCACCCTCGACGGTTTTGGTCAGCATTTTCGCCTCGAGCGGCATCTCGCCGCCCTCCTCATCCACGGGCCCGAGGCGATCGAGGATTTTGAAGATCCGGTCGCCGGCGAAGAGGCGGATCACGTCGTCTTCGGCGGAGAGGAAGAACCGGGTCTCCCCGGGGTCGCCCTGACGGCCGGAGCGGCCGCGCAGCTGATTGTCGATGCGGCGGGATTCATGGCGCTCGGTACCGCAGATGTAGAGGCCGCCGAGCTCGCGGATTTCATCGGCCTCGGCCTTGCATTGCGGCTCGAGCTCAGTCGCCTTCGCCGCCATCGCCTCGTCGTAGCCCTCGTCGTCGGGGCCGATGCCCTGCTTTTTCAGCTCATGGAGCGCGAGGTGCTCGGGGTCGCCGCCGAGCTTGATGTCGACGCCGCGGCCCGCCATGTTGGTCGCGATCATCACCGCGCCGCGACGGCCGGCCTGGGCGATCCGCTCTCCCTCTCGTTCGGCGTGCTCGGGCTTCGCGTTGAGGACCGCGTGCTCGATCCCGCGCCGTTTCAGCTCGCCCGAGATCATCTCCGAGACCTCGACCGAGACCGTCCCGACGAGTATCGGCTGGCCGTGTTCGTGGCGGGCGATGATCTCCTCCAGCACGGCCTTCCACTTGCCGTCCTTGGTTTTGAAGATCTGGTCGTTGTGGTCGAGCCGGACCATCGGACGGTTGGTCGGGATCTCGACCACCGGGACCTCATAGATCTTCATGAACTCGGTCGCCTCCGTGAGCGCCGTTCCGGTCATCCCCGAGAGCTTGTTGTAGAGGCGGAAGTAGTTCTGGAGGGTGATCGTGGCGAGGGTCTGATTCTCCTCGCCGATCGCGACGTTCTCCTTCGCCTCGACCGCCTGATGCAGGCCCTCCGACCAGCGCCTTCCCTCGAGGATGCGGCCGGTGAACTCGTCGATGATCATCACCTCGCCGTCGACCACCGCGTAGTCCTTGTCGCGCCTGTAGAGCGACTCGGCCTTGAGCGCCTGGACGAGGTGGTTGACGAGGCTGCCGTGCTCGGAGAGGTAGAGATTGTCGACGCCGATGAACTCCTCAGCGCGTTTCACCCCGCGCTCGGTCGGTGAGACGGTCTTGTGCTTCTCGTCGAATTCGTAGTCGTAGTCGGCCTCCGAGGTGTCCTTCGACTCCCCCATCGAGCGCAGCCGGTCTTTCGCCGGGACGCCGTCCATCTGGCGGGCGAGGCGCGCGAACTGGTAGTAGGTCTGGGCCGCCTGTTCGGGGGCGCCGGAGATGATCAACGGCGTCCGCGCCTCGTCGATCAGGATGTTGTCGACCTCGTCGACGATCGCGAAGTTGTGGTCCCGCTGGACGCAGTTCTCGAGGTTCGCGGCCATGTTGTCCCGGAGGTAGTCGAAACCGAACTCCGAGTTGGTCCCGTAGGTGACGTCGCAGGCGTATTTCACCTGGCGCGCCGCGTGGTCGTCGGAGTCCTGGATCGCCGCCACGGTGACCCCGAGCGCCTCGTAGACGGGCGTCATCCACTCGGCATCGCGGCGGGCGAGGTAATCGTTGACGGTGACGAGGTGGACGCTGTCGCCGGCGAGCGTGTTGAGGAAGACGGCGAGCGTCGCGGTCAGCGTCTTGCCCTCGCCGGTCTTCATCTCGGCGATCGCGCCCTCGTGCAGCGCCATGCCGCCGATCAGCTGGACGTCGAAGTGGCGCTGGCCGATCGAGCGGCGACCCGCCTCGCGGGTGAGCGCGAATGCCTCGGGCAGAAGGTCGTCGAGGGCCTCGCCATTCCTGGCGCGCTCGCGGAGGGCGTCGGCCTCGGCGCGCAGCTCCTCGTCCCCGAGAAGTTCCATCTCGGGCTCGATCTCGTTGATCTCCTGCGCGCGCCTCTCGTAGGACTTGAACTTGCGCCCCTCACCGACGCGCAGCGCGCGCGTGACCATGTCCCGAGCGTTGGCCACTACGAATCCCCGTGCTTCATCGCCCCTAGGGTAGCTGTATTGCCCGCCCGGACTGCGTTGTCGCCTACGACTCGGCGGCGTTGCCCCGCATCCTGTTGACGAGGCGCCGGGTCTGGCTGCGCTTGCGTCGCTTCTCGCGATGTTTCTTGACCTGGCGGCGGATGTCCTCGGCCAGTTCGTGGATGCTGTGGGTCATCTCCGGGGACGCCTCGTGCGCGTGCAGGGTCACGCCCTTCAGCCGCAGCGTCGCCTCGGCGACCTGATCGTCGGAGATCGAGGGGTTGCGCTCTTCGGAGAGCTCGACCTCGAGCGTCGCCAATTCCGAGACCTGCTTCCCGACCCGGCGGAACCGCTTGTAGACGTGACCGCGCAGCTCATCGTCGATCTCCAGGTTGCGGCCGCGTATCTCGATTCGCATCCAGCCTCCTTTGGTCGTGGATCGATGCTAGCCGCTGGCTACCCTCTGGTAAATGAAGCGAATCTCATTGGGCAACCTCGAGGTCAGCAGGATCGGTCTCGGCTGCATGGGCATGTCCGCCTTCTACGCCGGCGCGGCGAGCGATGACCAGGAGTCGGCCCGGACCATCCACCGGGCCCGCGAGCTCGGCATCGACTTCATCGACACGGCCGAGATGTACGGCCCCTACACCAACGAGGAACTGGTGGCCCAGGCGATCGCCGGCCGGCGGGCGGAGTTCGTCGTCGCCAGCAAGTTCGGGATCCTCTCCCACCGCCACGGCGGGGACCGCCGCATCGACGGCTCGCCCGAGAACCTCCGCATCGCGATCGAGGGCTCGCTTCGACGGCTCGACACCGACCACGTCGACCTCTACTACCAGCACCGCATCGACCCCCGAACCCCGATCGAGGAGACCGTCGGCGCCCTCGGCGAGCTCGTCGAGGAGGGGAAGATCCGCCACATCGGCCTCTCCGAGGCTGCGCCGGAGACGATTCGCCGCGCCCACGCGACCCACCCGATCACGGCGCTGCAGTCCGAGTACTCCCTCTGGACGCGGGATCCCGAGGAGGAGGTCCTGCCGCTGGTTCGCGAGCTCGGTATCGGGTTCGTCGCCTACTCGCCGCTCGGCCGCGGTTTCCTCGCCGGCCGCTTCCGCGACCGGGCCGCGCTCGAGGCCGAGGGCGACTTTCGGTCGAGCAATCCCCGTTTCACCAAGGGGAACTTCGAGGACAACCTGCGGATCCTCGACGAGGTCGAGGCGGTCGCGAGGGAGCTGGAGGCGACGCCCGCCCAGGTCGCGATCGCCTGGCTCCTCGCCCAGGGCGACGACATCGTCCCGATCCCGGGGACAAAGCGGGTCGAGAGGCTCGAGGAGAACGCGGCCGCGGACTCGCTCGAGCTGAGCGAGGGCCAGCTCGAGCGTCTGAGCGCGATCGGGCCCGCCGCCGGCGACCGCTACGCCGACATGTCCTCGATCAACCGCTAGCCGGGGTCAGAGCCGGCGGGCGAAGGTGATCGCGACGACGCGGACCGCGCCGGCTTCGCGCAGGGCACGGGCGGCGGCGGCGAGGGTCGACCCGGTGGTGAGGACATCGTCGACAAGGAGGGCGCTGCGCGGCGCCTCGAAGCTCGCGTGGATCCTCGGCGGCCGGGCGACGCGCTCGGCGCGGCGCCTGCCCACCTGACGTCCGCCGCCGCGCCGGGCCAAACATGGCCGCAGCGGAAGCCCGGCCCGCATCGCGAGCGCCGCCGCGATCTCACCCGCGGGGTCGAAGCCGCGCCGCGCCGATCGTGCCCGGGCGGTCGGGACCGGGACCACCTCGCCGCTCAGCAGGTGGCGCGGCGCGTGCCAGAGGATCCGGTCCGCCATCAACCCGGCGACCGGGAGCAGCGAGCGGAACTTGAGCGAGGCGACGAGGTCGCGGGCGACTCCCTCGTAGGGGGCCGCGGACCAGGCGCGGTCGACTCCCGCCGGCCCGGCGCCGCAGAGCGGAGCCGCCGTGGCGAGCCGCCTGGCGCAGCCGGCGCAGACGACAGCCCCGTCCCCGCAGGAGCGCCCGCAGGACGCGCACAGGGTCGGCAGGAGCGCCGCGGTCACCGTCTCGAGCAGCTTCACCCGGCCAGCCTGAGGGCTGCCGGCGCGCGCGTTGCTCGCTGAATGTCAAATCAGAGTCAGGCCGGTGCCACGCGAGCCGCGATACCACCGACGAGCATGCCGTCCGCCGGGACCTCGGCGCCTTCGAGCAGGATCGCGTCCCGGACCACCGCCCCGGCGCCGATCCGGCAGCCGTCACCGACGACGGCGGGGCCCTCAACCCGGGAACCCTCGCCGAGCTCCACGTCCACCCCGATCAGCGCCGGGCCGCTCACCGCCGCCTCCTCGAGGCGGCGGGCCGACCAGACTCCGTCGCCGACCTCAGGAGCGCCGGGCTCGATCGCGACCTCGCCGAGCAAGGCGTCGAGGTTTCCCTGCCTCAGCTCCTCGATGTTGCCGATGTCGTTCCAGTAGCGGTCGATCTCGTGTGAGTAGAACGGCACGTCACTCCCGAGCAGGGCCGGGAACACATCCATCGCCCAGTCGGCGAAGCCCGGCGGGTCGTCATCCGAGGCGGCCCTGCTGGTGCCGGGCTCGGGGAAGTAGTCGAAGATCGCCGAGCGGAACATGTAGATGCCGCAGTTGGCGAGGTCGGAGAGCGCCTCGGCGGCGGGCGGCTTCTCCTGGAATCCCTGGATGCGGCCGGCCTCGTCGGTGATCGCGACCCCGAACTGGCTGGTGTCGGTCACCCGCTTCGTCGCCAGCGTCGCGATCCCGTCGTGGGAGGAGTGGAACTCGGCCATCGCCCGCAGGTCGATGTCGGTGAGGGCATCGCCGGAGATCACCAGGAACGAGTCGCCGAGGAACTCGGCGGCGTTGCGGACCCCTCCCGAGGTCCCGAGCAGGCGCTCCTCGCGACTGTAGGTGAGCTCGATCCCGAGCCCGGAGCCGTCGCCGAAGCGGCCCTCGATCGTCTCCGGAAACCAGTGCAGGTTGGCGATCGCCTCGGTGAACCCGTTGGCGTGGAGGAGGCGGAGGATGTGCTCCATCACCGGCCGGTTGAGAACCGGCACCATCGGCTTCGGCATCGCGTTGGTGATCGGCCGCAACCGAGTCCCCAGCCCTGCTGCAAGCACCATGGCCCTCACTGTCGGACCACCGCCCCGATTAGTAGCGGTAGTGATCGGGCTTGTAGGGACCCTCGACCGGGATGCCGAGGTAGGCGGCCTGGTCCTCGGACAGCTCGGTGAGGTTGACGCCGAGCGCCGCGAGGTGCAGCCGCGCGACCTTCTCGTCGAGGTGCTTGGGCAGCACGGTGACCTCCTTGGCCGTGAACCCGTCGGGCTGGCCGTAGAGCTCGATCTGCGCGATCACCTGGTTGGTGAACGAGTTCGACATCACGAAGCTCGGGTGTCCAGTCGCGTTTCCGAGGTTGAGCAGGCGGCCCTCGGAGAGGAGGATGATCGAGTGGCCGTCGGGGAAGCGCCACTCGTCGACCTGCGGCTTGATGTTGACCCTCTCGGCCGGCGAGGATTCGAGCCCGGCGACGTCGATCTCGTTGTCGAAGTGGCCGATGTTGCCGACGATCGCGTTGTGCTTCATCCGCGCCATGTCCTCGGCGGTGATGATGTCCCTGTTGCCGGTGGCGGTGATGAAGATGTCGGCGGTCTCGACGACGTCATCGAGCGTTCGCACCTCGTAGCCCTCCATCGCCGCCTGCAGGGCGCAGATCGGGTCGATCTCGGTGATGATCACGCGGGCGCCCTGGCCGCGAAGGCTCTCGGCGCAGCCCTTGCCGACGTCGCCGTAGCCGCAGATGACCGCGACCTTGCCACCGATCATCACGTCGGTGGCGCGGTTGATCCCGTCGATCAGCGAGTGACGGCAGCCGTAGAGGTTGTCGAACTTCGACTTGGTGACCGAGTCATTGACGTTGATCGCCGGGAAGAGCAGGTCGCCGGTCTCGGCCAGCTGATAGAGCCGGTGCACGCCGGTGGTCGTCTCCTCGGTCACCCCCTTGATCCCCTCGGCAATCTGGGTCCAGCGCTGGGGGTCGGATTCGAGCGAGCGCTGCAGGGTCTCGAGCACGACCCGGAACTCCTCCGAGTCGGCCGAGGCCGGGTCGGGCACGGCGCCGGCCTTCTCGAACTCAACGCCCTTGTGGACGAGCAGGGTGGCGTCGCCGCCGTCGTCGAGGATCATGTTCGGGCCCTCGCCATCGGGCCAGAGCAGGGCCTGCTCGGTGCACCACCAGTACTCCTCCAGGGTCTCGCCTTTCCACGCGAAGACCGGGATGCCGGCGGCGGCGGCCGCGGCCGCGGCGTGGTCCTGGGTGGAGAAGATGTTGCAGCTCGCCCAGCGAACCTCGGCGCCGAGGGCGGCCAGGGTCTCGATCAGCACCGCGGTCTGCACCGTCATGTGGAGCGAGCCGGTGATCCGCGCCCCCTTCAGGGGCTGCCGTGCCGCGAACTCCTCGCGGGTCTGCATCAGGCCGGGCATCTCCACCTCGGCGAGGCCGATCTCCTTGCGCCCGAAGTCGGCGAGCCCGATGTCGGCGACTTTGTAGTTTGAGGTGGCGGTTGCCATCGATTCCTTTCGTCAGTGGTCGCGCGAAGGATACGTAGATGCGGCGGCCCCGGGCTCGCGGGTCAGGGGCTGCCGAGGGCGCTCTTGAGGCTCTCGATCGAGTTGATCGGGAGCGGATCGACGCCCCGCGCCTCGGCCAGCTCGAGGCTGACCAGGTCGCCGAGCATCAGCGTCCAGAGAAGCCGTTCGGAGCGGCTCTCTCCGGCGGCCTCGATCCGGATCGCCGGCGCCCCGGCGGCCTCGATCGCGGCCGCCGTCAGCTCGAACCGGCGCCTGACCCGGGGGTGCTGTCCGGCGTCCTCGAGCATCACCGCCGCCGCCCTGGCCCCGGTCGCCGGGACACCGTCCCAACCGCAGATGTCGTTGTGGTCGGCCTCCGGGAGACCGACGAAGAATGAGGGCAGCTTGGCGTTCTCGTTGACCTGGGTCTTCCAGCGCCGCGCCACGGGAGCGGTCAGGTCCGCCCCGTAGACGATCGGCAGGGCACCCTCGAGCGCGGCCGCGACCTCGCCCGCCCGCGAGCGCAACTCCTCCGAGCGCTGCTCGAGGAACCCCGCGGCCGCCTCGATCTCCTCCGCCACCCTTGGGGCGACGCCCGCCACAGCGGCGACCTCGGCGGCGCAGACGAGCATGTAGGCGACGCCGACCCGCGGCGCCGGCAGCAGCCCCGGCAGGCCGATCACCGGCACCTCGCCCGCACGCGCCGCCTCGACCAGCGCCCCTCCTGTGCTGGCGACGATCCTGCGGGCGCCGAGATCGCCGGCGGCCCCGAAGCAGGCCAGGGTCTCCTCGGTCTCGCCCGAGTAGCTCGAGCAGAGCACCGCCCACTCGGCGCTCGCCCAGCTCGGCAGCTCGTAGTCGCGGAGCGTCAACAGCGGGCGCCGCAGTCGCTCGCCGAGCACGGCGGCGGCAAGATCGCCGCCGATCGCCGAGCCGCCCATGCCGCAGACGAGCAGCCCGGCCGCGTCGGCGGGCGCGAGCCGGGCCGACTCGACCCGCCAGAGCGCGTCGCGGAGGTGCTCGGGGATCGCCAGTACGTCCTCGAGCATCGTCCCTCAGCTCTCGACCCTCTCGCGCCGGCCTGCGACCGCTCCCTCGACGGTCAGCTCCGCGCCGACCTCGGCGCCGGGGGCGAGGATCGAGCCGCTGACCCGTGCCCGCTCGCCGACCGTGGAGCCGTCGAGCAGAACCGATTCGCGGACCTCGGCACCGGCGGCAACCCGGCATCCCGCCGAGACCACCGCCCGCGGCCCGATCACGGCATCGTCGGCAACCTCGGCGGAGTCGGCGACGATGACCCCTTCAGAGCTCGGCTCGACCCCGGTCCTTACCGCGCCCTCGAGGATGTCCCAGCTCGCCTGCAGGTAGCGCTGCGGCGTCCCGATGTCCATCCAGTAGCCGTCGAGCAGCTGCGCGTGCAGGCCGTCGCCGATCAGTCGCGGGAAGACATCGAGCTCGAGCGAGACATTCTCTCCCGGCGCGACCCGATCCAGGACCGAGCTCTCGAGGACATAGGTGCCGGCGTTGATCTCGCCCGGAACGTGCTCGCCGGTCTTTTCGGCGAACTCGGTCACCTCGCCCCCGGGGCCGGTGCTGACCAGCCCGTAGGTCGCCGAGTCCTCGACCTGAGCGAGCCCGATCGTCGCCATCGCGCCAGATTGCTCATGGGCTCGCCGCAGCGCGGTGAGGTCGAGGTCGGTGAGGACGTCGCCGTTGAGTGCGAGAAACCGGTCTCCGAGCCCGTCTCCCAACTCGGCGGCCGCGAACCGGATCGCGCCGGCGGTGCCGAGCGGCTCGGGCTCGGCGACGTAGCGGATCGCGGTTCCGGCCCGCTCCTCCTCGCCGGCGAGCGCCTCACGCAGGACGTCTGGCAGGAACCCGCAGGCGAGCACCACCTCGGTGACGCCGTGCCCGGCCAGCCACTCGATCGTGTAGGCCAGAAGCGGCCGGTCGACAAGGGTCAGGGCCGGCTTCGGGACGGTCTCGGTCAGCGGCCGGAGCCTCGTGCCTTCGCCTCCAACGAGGACGATCGCCTGCATCAGTGGCCCGTCCGGTGAGGCCGTTGACAATCTGGCAAGCGAAAACCGCGCACGCCGCGGACGCAGGAAGGCCAAATAGTGGGCGCTATTCGGCCGACCGAGGACAAAGGCGGGCGCAGGTTTGCAGCCGCCAGATCGATGACGGGATTTGGCGGACGGGCCACGAGCTCAGTCGGCCCGCGTCGGGGCGGGCGCTGAACCCGGTGCCCGGCCGATTCCCTCGTACTCGAAGCCGGCGGCGAGGAGCGCCGCCCGGTCGAGGAAGTTGCGCCCGTCGACGATCAGCGGCCGCTCCATCCGGGCGGCGGCCTCGGCCCAATCGAGATCGGCGAACTCGGGCCACTCGGTGACGAGCACCGCCGCCTCGGCGCCCTCGAGCGCCTCCAGGGCCGAGGGCGCCAGCTCGACCGTGGGCAGCAGCACGCGGGCCCTCTCCGCGGCGATCGGATCGTAGGCGACCGCCTCGGCCCCCTCTCCCTCGAGGCGCGCCGCGAGCACCAGGCTCGATGCGTCGCGCATGTCGTCGGTGTCCGGCTTGAAGGCGAGGCCGAGCAGTGCGATCCGCTTGCCCGCCAACGAGCCGAGGTGCTTCTTCAGCTTGCCGACGACACGCCGCTTCTGCAGCTCGTTGACCTCGATCACCGCGCTCAGCAGCTGGAAGTGGTAGCCGCTGTTTCCGGCCAGCTTCTTGAGTGCGATCGTGTCCTTGCCGAAGCAGCTGCCCCCCCAGCCGATTCCGGCGTTGAGGAACCGCGGGCCGATGCGCTCGTCAAGGCCCATCCCGCGCGAGACCTCGCCGACGTCGGCGCCGACCTCCTCGCAGACGTTCGCGATCTCGTTGATGAACGAGATCTTCGTCGCGAGGAAGGCGTTCGAGGCGAGCTTGATCATCTCGGCGCTGGTGACGTCGGTCCTGACCATTTCGCCGCCGAGAGGCCCGTAGAGGCCGGCGACCATCGCTCCCGCCTCCTCGTCGCCGGGGTCGGCGCCGATCACGACCCGGTCAGGGTTGAGGAAGTCGGCGACCGCGCTGCCCTCCTTCAGGAACTCGGGGCAGGAGACGTAGGCGAGGTCGGGCAGGTCGCGGCGGATCGCGTTGCCGGTGCCGGCCGGCACCGTGCTCTTCATCACCAGGACGTGGTCGCCGTCGGCATCGAGCTCCTCGACGACCGAGCGCACGCGGCTGAGGTCCGCATCGCCGGAGGCCGTCGGCGGCGTGTCGACGCAGACGAAGAGCAGCCGCGCCACGCCGAGCAGATCGCTCATCTCGGTCGTGAACGTGAGGCGGTCGGTGTTGCGCCTCAGCAGCTCGTCGAGGCCCGGCTCGTGGATCGTCGTCTCGCCACGCGCGAGCGACTCGACCTTCTCGGGAAGGATGTCGCGCGCGATGACCGGGTGGCCGAGGTCGGCGAAGCAGGCCGCGGTCACCAGCCCGACCCAGCCGACTCCGATCACCCCGATCGGCTCGCGCTCACCGCTCATTCGTTGGTCCTCACTCGTCGTTTCCTCTTCTGATTCGGAATCCTGACCTCAGCCGAACGTGCGATCCCGACCATCTGGTCATTGGTCAGGACGCGCAGCAGGCTGTTCGAGACCCAGTAGGTGTTATCGCCCCGGTGCCAGGCGATCATCTTTATCCGATCGCCATCGAGGAATATGTCGTATTCACGGCCGTGGATCGTTTCGGTCAGGCTTGGTTTGTCGAGGATCGGCGGGTCGTCCCAGCCCCGGATCCCCTGCAGCCCGAAGTAGTGGACGCCGTCCGGGAGCTCGAGGGTCATAACCATTCTGTAGGCGCCATGCCGATTGCCATCGGTGTCCTTGAAGTGGTACACGCGCGGATCCTGAATGTGGAGGTAGGGGTCGGTTTCCTCGTAGGCGGCGCCCGAAGGCAGCCTGGTCGGAAAGAAGACGGGGAAGCCGCTGCTGACCTTTCGGGTGACGGCCTTCGCCTCGAGTTCGCCGGCTTCCCTGGCGGGCACCAGCCCGTCGTCCCCGGGCGGCTTGGGGGTCAGCTTCGGCTTGCTCTTGTGCTTCGTCTCCTTCTTCGCGGTGCCCCCGCCCCCCTTGTTGGCGTTACCGCCGGGCCTGTCGAGCGAGCCGCGCGGGCCGCCGCTCGCTTCGCTGCCGAGGAACTTGTCGACCGCCTGTTCGATCATTTCGGGCGAGGCGTAGACGTAGCTCGGCCCGAGTTCAGCCGGGAAGTTGACCTCGCTGATCGTCGCATTCCGTGAGGCGACGAAGAGTTTCAGGACCTGCAGCATCGTCTCGGCGTCGCTGATGTCGGACGTCGTGTATTCGGTGAAGATGTCGATCAGCTGGTGCTTGTCGAGGACGAGGTCCGCGACCGGGACCCGCTCGCGAGCGTCGCTGAGGAAGTCCTGCTGGCGCGCGGCGCGAACGAGGTCGGTGTCGGTATGTCGGTAGCGCACGTACTGCAGTGCCTTTTTGCCGCAGAGCAGCTGATATCCGGGCTGAATGTTGATTTCCGAATACTGTTCGGACACCGGGAGGCCTTCGTTCGAGTGGTAGTAGCGGCGGTCGACGTCGACGTAGACGCACCCGATCGCGTCGACCGCCCTGACGAAGCCGAGGTAGTCGACGTTGACGACATGGTTCATCGGCAGGCCGGTCATTTCCTTGACCACCTGGAGCGTCAGCTTCGGGCCTCCGTAGGCGAAGGCGGCGTTGAACTTGTCGGTCCCCACACCGGGGATTTCGACCTTGAGGTCACGGGGGATCGACATCAGGGAGATCGTGTCCTGGTCGGGGTCGAGGCGCAGCAGGATCGTCGTGTCGGAGCGGCCCGGGTCTTCGGGTTCGCTGGCGCGTTTGTCGGAGCCGATGATGAGGATGTTCTGCGGTTCCCCGCCGTTGGTCTGGGAGAGGAACTTCTGGACTTTGTTCTGGAGGACGTTGTTGTGGGAGAGGGCCTTGGCGATGCTGTCGACGTAGAGGAGGGCGCTGGTCGCGGTCGCGGCCGCGCTTGCGAGGACGATGACGACGGAGGCCAGCGTGAAGCGCCACCAGTAGCGCTTCGGCTTCGGCGGCGGCTGGAAGTCGCCCGAGAGCGGCGGCTTCTTGAACGGTTCCTCAATCATCGCCAAGGCGCTCGGGGAGGGCCCGAAGGAACGACTCGAGCGTCTGCCGGTAGGTCAGCAGCGAGGAGACCGAGACCCACTCCCCCGGGCCATGGTGCCCGTCGCCGACCGGGCCGAACTCGACCGCTGGGACCCCGACCCGCAGGAAGGAGACCGCATCGGAGGCGCCGTCCCGGCCAACACTCATCGGCTCGCCGTCGTGATGGGCGGAGGCCGCGTCGCGCAGCGCCCTGACGTAGGGCAGGTCGCGGTCGACGACGGCCGGCGGCCTCGTGAACAGCTGGGTTACCTCGGCGTCGGGCAGCCCCCGGACCTGATCGAGGATCACGGCGGGGTCCTGGTCTGGCAGGTAGCGGATGTCGACGTCGATCGCGCATCGGTCGGGCACCTTGTTGAGCGCGTCGCCGCCCAGGATCCGGCCAAGGTTGATCGAAGGGCGGTCGAACAGCTCTGAGCTGTGCCGGGCAAACGGTAGCGACTCGATACTGCGGAAAACGTCGACGGCCCGCAGCGCGGCGTTGTCCCCGAGCCAGGGCGTCGCCCCGTGCGCGGCGACACCGGAGACCTCGAGGCGCAGCGCCAGCACGCCCTTCGCCTCGACGCCGATCTGCAGATCGGTCGGCTCGCCGGTGATCGCGAAGTCGCCGATGAACCCGCTGTCGACGAGGCGGTCGCTGCCGCGTTCGGCCTCCTCCTCCGACTCCTCGTCACCGACGATCCCGAGGCGGACCCGGACCCGGTCCTGGTCGTGCATCGCCGCCGTCGTCACCAGCATCGCGGCCAGGGCCCCCTTCATGTCATAGGTGCCGCGCCCGTAGAGGCGGTCGCCGTCGCGGAACGGGTCGAACTGCCCAGGCCGGGCTGGGACCACGTCGAGGTGGCCGTGGAGGACGACCGTCGGCCCATCGTCGGGCCCCACCTCGGCCTTCAGCACCGGCAGGCCGCGGACCTCTTCGTGCTCGGCTTCGATCCCCCGCGCCTCCAACCAGCCCTTGACGAAACCCGCAGCTTCGAGCACCGCCTCCGGTTCGGACGTGTCATAGCCGATCAACCGTTCCGCAAGAGCCACCATCTCCTCGCTCACGATGGCACCGCGTCCTGGGCGATGGAGGCCCGGCCACCCTTCGGCGGAATTGAGGTCGCTCGGCCCCGTGGGCCATCGCTCCCAGGATTGGTGCGCGCCTTCGGCGCGCAGGAACCAGATTGCATCTGTCCTTTGCGCGGGCGGAGCCCGCGCTCTTCATTCGCTCCGAGCGAAGCGAGGTGCGTCAATTCCCGCGGAGGGGCCCCGGATCCCCCACTTATCCCTGGGTCAGAGCGAGGAATGCCTCCGCACGCTCCTGGTCTTTTTCGGCCCGCCCCTGGGCGGCGCTGCCCTCCTCGGACTCCGAAACGCGGCGCTCGGCATCGGAGAGCTGCTCTTTGAGAGAGGTCGCGTCGAGGTCCTCGGGGGCGATCGCCTCCTCGACCAGCAGCCGGGCGTGGTTGCCGAACACCTGCAGCCAGCCGTGGGCCTGGGCGTAGCGGACGGTTTCCGAGTCGCTCAGGTGGAGGCGAAGCTCGGCCGGGCGCAGCGCCGCCAGCAGCGGCGCGTGGTTGGCGAGGATCCCGATCTCGCCGCCGGCGGTTCGGGTCGAGACCTGGCGCACCTCGCCGTTGAAGACCTCACCCTCCGGGGTGAGGACCTCGACCTCGAATTTCGTCTCCCCCGCCAACGCCTAGGCCTTCGCCTTGCTCGCGTTCTCCGTCACCTGGTCGATCGAGCCCTGCATGTAGAAGGCGCCCTCGGAGAGCTCGTCGTGCTCACCGTCGAGGATCTCGCGGAAGCCGCGGACCGTCTCGGCGACCGGCACGTACTCGCCGCCGCGGCCGGTGAACTGCTCGGCGACGAAGAACGGCTGCGAGAGGAAGCGCTCGATCTTGCGCGCGCGCGAGACCGTCTGCTTGTCCTCGTCCGAGAGCTCGTCGATGCCGAGGATCGCGATGATGTCCTGGAGCTCCTTGTAGCGCTGGAGCACCTCCTGGACCTCGGTCGCGGTGCGGTAATGCTCCTCGCCGAGGATGTCCGGCTTGAGGATCGTCGAACTCGAGTCGAGGGGGTCGACCGCCGGGTAGATCCCTTTCTCGGAGATCGCCCGCGAGAGCGCCGTCGTCGCGTTGAGGTGGGCGAACACCGAGGCCGGCGCCGGGTCGGTGTAGTCGTCGGCGGGGACGTAGACGGCCTGGATAGAGGTGACCGAGCCGCGGTCGGTCGAGGTGATCCGCTCCTGCAGGCCGCCCATCTCGGTCTCCAGCGTCGGCTGGTAGCCGACCGCCGAGGGCATGCGCCCGAGCAGCGCCGAGACCTCCGAGCCTGCCTGAACGAAGCGGAAGATGTTGTCGATGAACAGCAGCACGTCCTGTCCGCCCTGCTCGCGGTAGTACTCGGCCATCGTCAGGCCGGAGAGGGCGACGCGCAGGCGTGCGCCCGGCGGCTCGTTCATCTGGCCGAAGACGAGCATCGTCTTCTCGAGCACGCCCGACTCTTTCATCTCGAGCCAGAGATCATTGCCCTCGCGGGAGCGCTCGCCGACGCCGACAAATGCGGAGAGGCCGGAGTGCTCCTCGGCGATGTTCCGGATCAGCTCCTGAATCAGGACCGTCTTGCCGACGCCAGCGCCGCCGAAGAGCCCGACCTTGCCGCCTTTCGCGTAGGGGGCCAGCAGGTCAATGACCTTGATCCCGGTCTCGAGGATCTCCTGGGTCGGCGCCAGATCGGACGCCGAGGGGGCCGGCCGGTGGATCGGCCAGCGCTCGCCGCTCTTGAGCTCAGCGCCCTGGTCGATCGGTTCGCCGAGCAGATTGAAGATGCGTCCCAGCGTTTCGTCCCCGACCGGGACCGTGATCGGGTCGCCGGTGTCGATCACGCGGTCGCCCCGCTTGAGGCCGTCGGTCGCGTCCATCGCGACGGCGCGGACGCGGTCGTCGCCGAGGTGCTGCTGCACCTCGCAGATCAGGTCGGTCTTCTCAACGTCCCCTTCGCCCCCCATCTCGATCTTCAGCGCCGAGTAGATCTCCGGCAGCTGCTCGGGGAAGTAGGCGTCGACGACGACGCCCGTCACCTGCTCAACTCGTCCTGCGTTCGCTCCGTTGCTCTCAGACATTGGTTCCTTTAGTTCGTTCAGACATAAATTTCGCGCTTCGCTCGCTGCGCGAGCACCAGATTTCGACGCTTGCTCGCTCCGCGCTCATCCCAGCGCCTCGGCGCCGGCGACAACCTCGAGGATCTCCTGCGTGATCTCCGACTGCCTGACCCGGTTCATTTCCAGGGTGAGGTCGTCCATGATCGTTTCCGCGTTCTCGGCCGCGTTCCGCATCGCGGTCATCCGCGCACCCAACTCGGAGGCCGCGGACTCGAGCAGCGCCCGGTAGACCGAGACGTTCACGTACTCGGGGATCAGCTGGGCGAGCAGGATCTCGGGCTCGGGCTCGTACTCCCAGAGCGCCGACGCCTGGGCCTGCTCAGCGTCGCTCGGCTCACCCTCGGCCTCCTCCTCGGACACTCCCTCACCGATCACCTCGGCCTGCTGCATCGGCAGCAGGGTCTGTCGCCAGACATGCTGGGTCAGCGGCGAGACATAGCGGTTGTAGACCAGCTCGACCCGGTCGACCTCGCCGTCGACGTAGCGCGCGGTCAGCTCCTCGCCGATCTCGCGCGCGTTGGCGAAGGCGGGCCGGTCGGTGAAGCCGATGTAGGTGCCGCTCAGCTCCTGTTTGCGGAAGGTGAGGGCGGAGACGCCCTTGCGGCCGACCGCCGAGAAGGCGGGCTCGACGCCGCGCTCGCGCAGCTCGGCGGCGAGGCGCATGCCGTCGCGGATGATGTTGGTGTTGAAGGCCCCCGCGAGGCCGCGGTCGCCGGTGATCAGAAGAACGCCGACACGATCTTCGGACTTGTGCTCTTCGAGCACCGGGACCCAGGGGATGCCGCCCGCGTTCTGCGCCGCCTGGCGGGTCAGCCTCCGCATCCCCTCCGCGTAGGGGCGCAGGGCCTCGATCCGCTGCTCGGCGCGACGCAGCCGCGCCGCGGCCACCATCTCCATCGCCCGCGTGATCTTGTTGATGTTCTTGATCGACGCGATGCGGCTTTTGACTTCCTTCTGCGATGCCATGGGGATCTACGCCGGAGTTGCCTCCGCCTCCTCCTCCTTGGCGCTCTCGCTGTCCTCGTCCTGAGGAACATGTGAGCCCTTTTTGCGCTCCTCGGTCGAGAGGATGCGGTCGGACTCGCCGGACTCGATCGGGTCGCCGTGCTCGTCGAAGTCGGCGCCGAAGTCATCGACGAACTCGGCGATCGCCTTGCCGAGCGCCTCCTCGTCGTCATCCTCGAGCTTGCCGGTCTCTTCGATCCGCGTCAGCAGCTCGGCGTTCTCGGCCTGGAGCCGGACCCGCAGGTCGGCGAGGAACTCACCGACCCGCTCGGTCTTGATCCGGTCGAGGTAGCCGCCGGTGCCGGAGAAGATCGAGGCGACCTGGTCGGCGACCGAAAGCGGGTCGCGCTCCTTCTGTTTCAGCAGCTCGACCAGCCGCTCGCCGCGATTGAGCGATTTCTGGGTCTCGGGGTCGAGCTCGGAGCCGAACTGGGCGAAGGCCTCGAGGTCGCGGTACTGAGAGAGGTCGAGGCGCAGTTTTCCGGCGACCTTCTTCATCGCCTTGGTCTGCGCGTTGCCCCCCACCCGGGAGACCGAGATGCCGACGTTGATCGCCGGTCGCACGCCCGAGTTGAAGAGGTCCGACTCGAGGAAGATCTGGCCGTCGGTGATCGAGATCACGTTGGTCGGGATGTAGGCCGAGACATCGGAGGCCTGGGTCTCGATGATCGGCAGCGCCGTCAGCGAGCCACCGCCGAGCTCGTCGTTCAATTTGACCGCCCGCTCGAGCAGCCGCGAGTGCAGGTAGAAGACGTCGCCCGGGTAGGCCTCGCGACCGGGCGGGCGCCGCAGCAGCAGCGACATCTGGCGGTACGCGTAGGCGTGTTTGGTGAGGTCGTCGTAAACGCAGAGGGCAGCTTTCCCGTTGTAGAGAAAGTGCTCGCCCATCGCGCAGCCGGCGTAGGGCGCGATGTACTTGATCGGCGCCGCCTCATCGGCGGGGGCGGCGACGATGATCGTGTTCTCCATCGCCCCGTTCTCCTCGAGGATCTCCTTGAGCTGGACGACGCTCGACATCCGCTGCCCGATCGCGACGTAGATGCAGATCAGGTCCTTGTCGCGGTTGTTGATGATCGTGTCGATCGCGATCGCCGTCTTGCCTGTCTGGCGGTCGCCGATTATCAGCTCTCGCTGGCCGCGGCCGATCGGGATCATCCCGTCGATCGACATCAGGCCGGTCTGGACCGGCTCCTCGACCGGCTGGCGCTGGACGACGCCTGGGGCTTTGAACTCGGCCGGGCGGGTCTCGGTCGTGTTGAGATCGCCCTTGTCGTCGAGCGGGCGGCCGAGCGGGTCGACAAGGCGGCCCAGCAGCTCCTCGCCGACCGGAATCTCGAGCAGCTGATCGGTGCGCTTGACCGTGTCGCCCTCGACGACTTTTTCCCACTCGCCGAACAGCACGGCTCCGACGTTGTCGGCCTCGAGGTTGAGCGCGAGCCCGGTCACCCCGTGCGGCAGCTCGAGCATCTCCAGCGCCATGCAGTTGTCGAGGCCGTGGATGCGGGCGATGCCGTCGGCGACCGACAGCACCGTGCCGACCTCGGTGAGGTCGGCGGTCGCCGTGTCCATGCCTTCGATCCTCTCCCTGAGAATCGATGCGATCTCGTCCGGCTTGATCTCCATTTGGGTGCTCTTTCCCTTCCTTACGCCGCCTGCGCGACGCTCTTTCGAAGTTTCTCCAGACGACTGCGGATGCTCGCGTCGAGGACCATGTTGCCGACCTGCAGCACGATCCCGCCGAGGATCTGGTCGTCGACGCGGCTGGCCAGCTCGACCTTCTGGCCGGTCTGGCGCTCGACCTCGGCCCCGAGCTTCTCGACCACCGCCGGGTCGAGCTCGACGGCGCTGGTCACGGTCACGTCGAGGCGCCTGTTCTCCTGCTTCCAGAGCTGCTCGAAGCGGCTCCGGACGCGGAAGATCTCGGTCATGCGGTGCTTTTCGATCATCAGCTCGAGGAAGTTCACCAGCTCCTCGTCGGCGCCGGTCACGGCCCGGTGCAGCCCCTCGATCTTCTCCTGGGTGGAGAAATAGGGGCTGAACAGGAAGACCTGCAGTTCGCGCTCCGCCCCGACCGCATCGGCGAACTGCGCCAGCTCGTTGCCGATCTCCTCGAGCTTGCCCCTGTCCCTGGCAACCTCGAACAGGGCCTCGGCATATACGCGAGCCGCTTCCTGCGCCATCAGTTGCTCTCAGACCCCGAGAGGCTGGTGAAGTCGACCTCGCTCAGCGCCTCCTCGACCAGGCGGCGCTGGTCATCGGCGTCGAGCGACTTGCGCGTCACCTTCTCGGTCGCGAGGACGGTCAGGTCAGCGACCTCCTTGCGGATCTGCTGCAGCGAGCGCCGGGTCTCGGCTTCGATGTCGCGCTTGGCCTGGTCGACCAGCTCCTCGCGTTTCTCCTTGCCCGCGGTGGTCGCCTCCGCTTCCGCGGTCTCGGCCGCCTTGCGGGCCCGGGCCATGATGTCGTCGGCCTGCTCACGAGCCTCGGCGAGGCGCGCGCGGTACTCCTCGAGCAGCTCGTCCGACTCCTTGCGCTGACGTTCCGCCGCCTCAATCGACTCGGCGATCACCTTGGCGCGTTTGTCGAGCGCTTCCTGGATTTTCGGGAACGCGAGCTTGCTCAGCACCCACATCGTGAACAGGAACAGCACCAGCGTCCAGATCATCAACCCGAGACCGGGCGAGACCAGGAAGCTGCCGCCTTCTTCCTCCCCGCCCGCCGCCTCGGCGGCGAAGACCAGGAAGCCCGTTATTTCACCGAGGATGAGCTCCACTTGTCCGGCCTAGAGGAAGAAGGCGATGAGGCCGAAGATGAAGGTGTAGAAGGCAACCGCCTCGGTCAGCGCGAAGCCGAGCCAGCGGATCGCCTGAAGCTCGTCTTTCATCTCGGGCTGGCGGGCGACTGACTCGATCTCCTTGCCGAAGATGAAGCCGATGCCGATGCCGGCGCCGATCGAGCCGAGCCCGGCGCCGACGCCGAGCGCGATCGCCTTGCCGGCCGATTCAATCCCTTCGTCTGAGATCGCGGCGGCAATTGGGGACAGGTCCATTGAACAGCTCTCCTTTTCTAGTGGCTGGCGGAAACGGCTCCGCCGATGTAGATCGCGGTCAGGGTCGAGAAGATAAAAGCCTGGAGGGTGGCGATAAGCCCGACCTCGAGGATGAAAAAGAAGAATGCGAGGGGGAAGGTGAGGGCGCCGAGCGCGGCGATCCCGAGCAGGACCGCCAGCCCGCCGCCCATGAACAGCAGCAGCAGGTGGCCGGCGAGAATGTTGGCGAAGAGCCGCACCGAGAGCGAGATCAGGCGGGCGAAGTGGGAGATCGCCTCGATCACGAAGATGAACCCCTTCGCGAACGGGTTCATGTCCTCGAGCCCGGGCGGCAGCCAGCTCGCCAGGTACTTGAAGAAGCCCTTGGCCCGGATCCCTTCGACGTGGTACGAGACCCAGACGACGAGGGTCAGGGCGAGGGGGATCGAGAGGTTGGCGGTGGCGGCGTAGAGGGCGAAGGACGGAACCGCGACGCCAAAGATGTCGACCGTGTGCTCGGTGTTGGTCGGCAGCGGCAGGAACCCGATCATGTTCGAGAACCAGATGAAGAAGAAGAGGGCGCCGAGGAACGGGAACCAGCGGATCGCGGTCTTCGAGTCGAGGTTGCCGCCGGTGATGTTGTTTTTGGTCAGGTCATAGGCGACCTCGACCGCGGTCTGGACCCGATTCGGCTTCTGCGCCATCCGTCTCGAGATCCAGGTCATCGCCGCGATCGTCAGCGCGCTGGCCAACAGGAGGTAGAAGACGGCCTTGTTGATGCTGAGGTCGATTCCGCCGAGTTCGATAGAGACCCACGGTTCGAGTTTGAACTCGTTCTGGGGCTGGAACGCTTCGTTCTTCCCGTCGCTGCCGAAGATCAGCCCCAGCAGGATCGCTCCCCCGAGATAGACGCCGAGGCCGATCAGCACTTTCGCTTTCGTCGAGAGGCCACCGGACTTTTCCCCGGTGGGCGGTCCGGCCGCCGCCGCGGTCCCGGCGCTCACCGTGCCACCTCCTCCCCTTCGGGCTCGAGCAGGTAGGCGATCCCCTGGGCGGCGAAGGAGACGGTGAAGAGGACGAGGAGAAGAAGCGTTGCCGCCAGCCCCGTTTCGCGGTCGGCGATTCCGGCGAGGAGCGCCGCCGTGACCATCAGCCAGACCCGGCCGAGGGTCGACGCGGCCAGCGTCCCCATCGCCTTCTGGCGCTGTCCATTCGCCAGGGCGGTCGCGATTCGCCGCCCGGCGAGGACCTGGATCCCGCGCTGCGCGAGCCATGCGGCGGCGGCGACGGCGAAGCCGAGGAGCGGCCAACCGGCAAGCACAAAAACCGCGAGCGCGGCTACTAGGACCATCAGGTCGACGTGCTTGGGAGGAGACATAAAATCCGCCCGGCTCAGGACGAACGGGCGGAATGGCGACTATATCCGAAAGGTGCCGTTATCCGCTTTCTAGAGCCGATTTCGTGACGGTTGCCACTACCGTCCCGGACCGGGGGTCGGGTCCGGGTCGAGGGCTTCGAACTCGCCGGTCTCGGGATCGATGGCCGGAAAGTTCCCGGTCTCGAGCTCGCGTTCGACCGCGCGGTTGACCGCATCCGGCTCGGGGACCGGCCCGCCGGCATCGCGGCGCAGCCCGACGAGCTGGCGCAGCCGCGCCTGGCGCAGCTTGAGGATCTCGAGGACCTCGACCAGATAGACGCTCGCGGCGAGGGCGAGGAGGCCGAAGAAGACCATCACCGCGCTCCAGAAGAAGTCGAAGTTCCCGTGGTCATCGCTGTAGGGGACGAAGCGCAGGGCGAGCGCCAGCGCCGCCATCACCACGGTCCAGCCGTAGAGGTAGGCGAGCGTGCGCCGCTGCGAGAACCCGATGTCGGCCATCCGGTGGTGGAAATGCCAGCGGTCGGCCCGGTAGATCGGCCGCCGGTATTTGAGCCGCTTGGCGACGACGAACCCGGTGTCGAGGATCGGCACCGCGAGGATGATCAGCGGTAGGAACAGCGCGATCACCGCGTTCGTCTTCAGCGCTCCCTGGATCGCGACCACCCCCAACAGGAAGCCGAGCAGGTTCGAGCCGGTGTCGCCCATGAACGTCGTCGCCGGCGGGAAGCCGTGGCGGAGGAAGCCGAGCGAGGCCCCCGCGGTGAGCGCCGCCAACACCCCGGCCGCGTTGCGCTCGAGCGAGAGCGCGATCACCGCCAGGGTCACGCCCGAGATCAGGCAGACCCCGGCGGCGAGGCCGTCGACGCCGTCGATCAGGTTGATGACGTTGATCACGGCGACGATTCCGACCACGGTGCCGATGTCGCCGAGGTCGATCGAGCCGGAGCCGGGGAGGCCGATCAGCTCGACCGACCCGGGGTCGAGCGCGCCGAGGAAGGGGAAGGTGAAGCCTTCGACCGTGACCCCCGCCGTGACGGGGACGATCACCGCGATCGTCTGGCCGAGCAGCTTCCAGCCGGCGCCGAGGTCATAGACGTCGTCGAGAAAGCCGACGGCGGTGATCAGGACGGCGCCGATCAGGATCGCCCTTGTCTCGGCGTCCCAGGGCAGCCAGATCAGGCCGGTGACGAGGACCGCGACGAGAATCGCGATCCCACCGAGCTTCGGCGTCGGCGCCGCGTGCAGGGAACGTTCGTTGGGGTAGTCGATCGCCCCGACCCGCCGTGCGAGCCGGTCGGTGACCGGCACCAGCAGCAGCGCGAGGAGGCCCGCGAGAAGGAATGCGAAGAGCGCGTCGAGGCTAGCGGGCATACCGATCGAACCAGAGTGTGAACGACATCAGGCCCCAGAGCTGGCGGCTGAGGTCCTCCTCGCCGGAGCAGTGGCGGTCGAGGATCGGGGTGACGACGGCGGGGTCGAGGCAGCCCTGCCGCTCCAGGGTCGAGGTCGAGAGGGTCTCGCGAGCGAACGGCTCGAGCGGGCCACGCAGCCAGGCCGCGAGCGGGATCGAGAACCCCTGCTTGGGCCCGCTGACGATCTCCTCCGGCACCAGCGGTGCCAACGCCCGCCGCAGAAGACGCTTCTTGGCGAGGCCCCGGACCTTGAGCGGTGTCGCGAGGCCGAGGGCGAACTCGGCAACCCGTTGGTCGAGGAACGGGACCCGCAGCTCGAGCGAGTGGGCCATGCTCGAACGGTCGGTCTTGACCAGCAAATCGTCGACCATGTAGATGCCGAGGTCGAGGTCCTGGAGGCGGGCGAGCGGCTCGGCGCCCTCGGTCTCGGCATAGCGCTCGCGGAGCAGGTCGACCGGGTCCCAGCCGGTCCCCCCTCCGCTCAGGAGGGAGGACCGCATCGGCGCCGGGAAGATCTCCTTCCAGGCGTGGTGGCGCTCGAGCGCCGGCAGCCGGGCCCCGCGGACGAATTTCTTCGCTTTGTAGTCGAGGCTCACCTTCGAGTCGGAGCTCGGCAGCGCCTCGACCAGCGGCGCGGCGAGCGCGGTCAGCGGCGCCACCTTCGGCGCCAGCAGGTCGGCGACATAGGTGTAGTAGCCGCCGAAGAGCTCGTCGCCTCCCTCGCCCGAGAGGGCGACCTTGACCTCGCCCGCGGCCAGCTTCGAGACCAAGTAGGTCGGCACCGCCGAGGAGTCGCCGAACGGCTCGTCGAAGGCCTCGACCAGGCTCGGCAGGAGCTCGGCGGCATCAGGGCGGAGGATCAGCTCGTGGTGGTCGGTCCGGTAGCGCTCGGCGACCAGGCGGGCGCGCTCGAGCTCGTCGAAGCTCGCCTCCTCGAACCCGATCGAGAACGTCCGGACCGGCTCGGAGGACTCCCCGGCGGCAAGAGCCGTCAGCCCCGCCGAGTCGACCCCTCCCGAGAGCAGGACGCCGACCGGGACGTCCGCGACCAGGTGGGCGCGGACGGAGTCGCGGAGGGTCTCGCGCAGCTCGTCCGCGAGCTGGCCCGCGGGGCCGGCGCGGACCTCGCCGGCGGGGGCCGGGCACGGGCGGGCGTAGCGGCGAACGCTGATCTCACCGTCACGCCAGGCGAGCGTGGACCCCGCCGGTAGCTTGCGCGCCTCGGCAAAGATCGTCATCGGCGCCGGCACGGAGTTGAAGGCGAGGTACGCGGCGACGGCATGGGGGTCGATCTTGCGCGAGAACCCGGGCTGCTCGAGCATCGACTTCAGCTCGGATGCAAACGACAGGTCTCCGTCCGCGAAGCGGTAGAAAAGCGGCTTGATCCCGAAGCGATCGCGGACGAGGAGCAGCCGCGACGCGCGTGAGTCCCAGACCGCGATCGCGAACATCCCGCGCAGGCGCTCGACGAAGTCGTCTCCGTGCTCCTCGTACATGTGAACCAGAACCTCGGTGTCGGAGGCGGTCGCGAACCGGTGGCCGCTGCGCTCCAGCTCCCGGCGCAGCTCGCGGTAGTTGTAGATCTCGCCGTTCTGGACGACGACCACGCTGCCGTCCTCGTTGGCGATCGGTTGAGTGCCGCCCTCGAGGTCGATGATCGAGAGGCGCCTCGCCGCCAGCGCGACCGGCCCCTCGGCGTGGAGGCCGTCGCTGTCGGGGCCGCGGTGGACGAGGCGGCTGCTCATCCGCCTCACCACGTCGAGGTCCGGGCGGTCTCCGCCCGCGGTCACGAGCCCGCAGATGCCGCACATGCAGCGGCAGTCTGTCAGTCGCGCCCGAGCCAACCGGACGTGCCGGGAGTTAGGTACCCATAGTGGCCCCTAACTCCCGGCACGTCCGAGAGCTAGGCAGGGGCGGCGGGGCCGCGTCCGGCGACCTTGGTGACGGTCGCGAAGAGGACGCTGAAGTAAAGCGGCACGGAGCGGTCGGCGATGTACTCCATGTCGTGGGCGAGCTTGTTCGCCCACGACTCCTCGCGGGTGACGCGGGTCTGGGCGAAGCCGGTCACCCCGGGCCTGACGACGAGGCGCTGCCAGTACTGGGGGATCTCCTCGCAGAGCTCGGTGAAGAAGGCGGGGCGGATCGGCCGCGGCCCCACGATCGCCATATCGCCGCGCAGGACATTCCAGAGCTGCGGCACCTCGTCAAGGTGGATCTTGCGCAGCGCGCGGCCGATCCTGGTCACCTCTTCCTCGGTCCGCCGCGAGAGCTCCTCGCCGAGGTAGGGGCCGAGCCGCGATTCGGCGTCCGGGGCAAGGGTGCGGAACTTGTACATCCAGAACAGCTGCCCGGCGCGGCCCACCCGGGCCCCCCGGTAGAGGACCGGCCGGCCGGAGGAGACGAAAATCGCGGCCGCAGTCAGCCCCAGGAGCGGCGCCAGCACGACCAGGGCGGCGGCCGAAATCAGGACGTCGAGAGCCCGCAGGACCGAGTCGATCGGGCGCGACTCTCCGTCGCCCGCGAGGTCGATGAAGTGCTGCAGCCTGGCCCGGGTCTCCTCGGACTCGCCTAGGAGGTCAGGGCGTGGTGTCGCTCTCCGTGCGATGGCGAGTCTCCGACGGTGCCGAGGATCCTCTCGACGAGGAAGGCGGGGTCCCTCCTCGTCGGAGTCGCTCCTGCGGAGCGCTTTTCGAGCGGTAACGCGCGGGGGTCGGTCAGCGGCCGCAGCCGTCCGGAGCGGATCAGCTCTTCGTCGACCCCACCGAGCCGGCCGCCGTAGGTGGTGTAGACGGGGGTGCCGAGGGCGGCCGCCTCACGGTTCATCGTCCCTCCCGCCGAGACGACCAGGTCCGCCTGGGCGATCAGGCTCTGGGCCTCGACCGCGCCGGGGGGGACGATCAGCGACGGCAGCTCCATCGTCTCGATGAACTCACGCTGGGTCTGGGTGCGGGGCATGACGATCGCGTGGACCTCGTCGTCCTGGCCGAGCCTGGTCAGGACTTTCGGGAATAGCGGGTTCGACTTGCGGTGGTAGAGCGAGACGTCGGGCGGCGGCCGGACAACGACCACGACCCGCGAGGTGTCGACCGAGAGCCGCTCCATCGCACCGGGGTCGGGCTCGAAGTCGAAGAGGTAGTACTCCTCCTTGATCCCGGGATAGGGGAAGAGCTTGTCGGGGCCGACCCCGAACCGGCGCAGCCGCTCGGGTGGGACCGACTCCGGGAACATCACCCGCTTCGCGAGCCGGCAGCCGATGTGGTGCTGGGTGACGGCGTACTCGTAGTCGTGCATGTTCGCCTCGGGGATGCCGAGCGCTCGAGCGGCGATCGCGAGGTCGTTGGAGCCGTGGGCGAGCGCCAGGTCGAAGGAGCGGCCGCGGCCGAAACCGATCATCCCCGCCGTCCGCGCTCCGAGCCGGTAGGCCTTGCGAACCCGCGAGGCCCCGCCGTGGCGGCCGATCGCCGTGTGCGGCATCCCGTGCAGGTCGAGCAGCGCCTGGGTCTGGGCGTAGTCGCGCGAGGTGATTTCGACCGTGTGTCCCTGCGCGTGCAGGCGGTCGATGATCGGCCTGAGCACCAGCACGTGGGCGGGTGCGGACATGTCGACCCAGATACGCATCATCCGCCGCCTGCTCCGCTTCGCGTCCGCGGGCGGCGGCAATCGCCATATCGGCGCCGCTCGCAGAGAATCAGATAGTGATGCTCGCTGATCAAACCACCGCCTCCTCCGCTTCGCGTCCGGGGGCGGCGGCTATCTGTCGCATCAGCGCCGCTCGCGGAAATCAGGCTGTGACGCTCGCTAATTGGGAGTACAGGGGGTATTGGTCCATCAGGGCAGCTGTGCGGTCCGTGAGAGCGCTTTTCTCGCTCTCGAATTCGGGGCCCAGGGCGGTGGCGATGACGGAGGCGATCTCGCGCATGTCGTCCTCGAGCAGGCCGCGGGTCGTCAGCGCCGGGGTGCCGATCCGCAGACCGGAGGGATTCATCGGCGGGCGCTCGTCGAACGGGATCGCGTTGCGGTTGACGGTGATCCCGACCTCCTCGAGCCGATTCTCCGCCGTCTTGCCGTCGAGGCCGGACGGCGTCAGGTCGACGAGGATCAGGTGGACGTCGGTGCCGCCGGTGAGAACCGGGACGCCTGCCTCCTGAAGCCCGGCCGCCAGCGCCCGGGCGTTGGCGATCGTCTGCCGCTGCCGGGCCCGGAAGGGCTCGGTCGCGGCGATCCGCATCGCGACGGCCTTGGCCGCGATCGTGTGCATCAGCGGCCCACCCTGCTGCCCGGGGAAGATCGCTTTGTCGATCGCCGCGGCGTGCTCCTCGCGGCAGAGGATCATGCCGCTCCGGGGCCCGCAGAGCGTCTTGTGGATGGTCGTCGTGACGACGTCGGCGTGCGGGACCGGGCTCGGGTGCTCGCCAGCGGCGACCAGCCCCGCGAAGTGGGCCATGTCGACCATCAGCTTCGCCCCTACCTTGTCGGCGATCTCGCGGAAAGCCGCGAAGTCGAGATGCCGCGGGTAGGCCGACCAGCCGGCGACGATCACCTTCGGCCGATGCTCCTCGGCGAGCTGCTCGATCTCGGCCATGTCGACCCGAAGGTCATTGCGGCTGACGTGGTAGGCGACGACCTCGTAGAGCTTCCCCGAGACGTTCAGTTTCATCCCATGGGTCAGGTGGCCGCCATGGTCGAGGGCCATTCCCATGATCGTGTCGCCGGGCTGGATCAGCGCCATGTAGGCGGCGTTGTTCGCCTGGGCCCCGGCGTGCGCCTGGACGTTGGCGTGCTCGGCCCCGAACAGCTCCTTGGCGCGGTCGATCGCCAGCTGCTCGGCGACGTCGACCTCCTCGCAGCCGCCGTAGTAGCGGCGCCCGGGGTAGCCCTCGGCGTACTTGTTGGTCAGCACCGACCCGACCGCTTCGAGCACGGACCGGGGGACGAAGTTCTCGGAGGCGATCATCTCCAGGGTCCCCTGCTGGCGGCGCAGCTCGGCATCGAGAACGGCGGCGATCTCCGGGTCGACGTCGGCGAGCGGCGCGCTCTGGATGTTCTCGGGAAGCTCACTCATGGAACCGCAGCGACCTTAGCAACGGGTCGGGATATAGCCTGCCGGGGTGGCCTCACTCCTTCGTCGTCTGACCGCCGCGGCAGCCCTCTCCCTAGCCGCCCTGGCGGCTCTGAGCGCCGGCGCCACCGGCGCGGAAAAGGCCGTCGTGGACCCATGTCAGGGGCCGGGATCCGGCCACCTTCTGTGCCCAAACCTGCGGGTGGGTCGCGCCACCGATCTCTATGTGGAGCGGAGCTCGGGCAACTACGGGTACGGCGGCGGCACGTTGCTGCACGCCACCAGCGACCTCCGCTCACGCGGTCGAGGACCGATGGAGCTCCGCGGGCTTCGATACAAGCGGAACTGGATGCGGGCCAACCAGGCGATCTACAGGGTCGGCGGCGGAGTCGAGATCCTTCGGACCGACGTCCAGCTCCACTTCTACTCGGTCGGGGCCTATTGGGGCGGCTCCTACTGGAAGGTCCACAACCCGCTCAGCATGGAGATCTGGTCGCTCGACGGGGACGGGCGGCCACAGGAACGGGTCCGGACCGGGCCGAAGGTCTTCTACTGCTTCCGCGACCTCGAGCACACGAAGTCGATGAAGCGCTCGCCGGGCCACCGCGTCTACCCCGGCTGCAACCAGGACCCAGGCCGCGAGCGGGTCCGGCTCGGCACCTCGGTCGGTTGGTCCGACATCTACCCCGCCGAATACGACCGCCAGTGGGTCAACGTCAGCGGCCTGCGCGGCTGCTTTGCCTTCGTGATGAGGGTCGACCCCCAGAACCTGCTCTACGAGGAACACGAGAACGACAACCGGTCGGTCCGGATCGTCCGCCTCCCCTACCACCCGGGCCCCCAGCACTGCTGAGGCCGCGCTAGCCGAGCGCCTCGGCCACCCTCTCGGTCGGCAGTCCTCCCTCGCGGATGACCGACCAGGTGCCGTCGATGTCGATCGAGGCGATGTCGACGACGGTCGAGGGCATTCCGGTCAGCGCGCCGCCGTCGATCGCGAGGTCGGCGCCGGCGACGACTTCCTCCGCCACCTCCTCGAACCGGGACGGCGCCGGCTCGCCGCTGAGGTTCGCCGAGGTCTGAAACATCGGGTGCATGACGCCGCCGAGCGGGCCATCGAGGAGCCTGACGCCGAGGCGGGCCGAGTCCTCGCGGCAGGCGAGGGGATAGCGGTGCTGGGGGTTGTCGAGGACCAGGGTCACGGGCCCCGGCAAGAGCGCGCCGACGGCGTCGCGGGCGCGGGTGCCGAGGCCGCCGACGATCTCCCGCATCGCCAGCGGCGAGAAGTGGAGCACCGCCGCGGGCTTGCCGTCGTCCCGCCCCTTGAGTCGGTGGATCCGGTCGATCGGCGCCGGGTCGAGCGGATCGGCGGCAATGCCGTAGAGGCCGTCGGCGGGGTAGATGGCGACGCCACCCTCCCCCAGGCAGCGCTCGAGCGCCGAGCGCACCGCCGGCGCCCCGTCCCTGTCAATCGAGAGGACCTCAGCCATCGCGTCCCCAGACGACGCGCTCGATCCCGGCCAGATCGCGGCGGCGCTCGATCCCGGTGAAACCCGCGTCGGCCAGAAGCACCTCGACGGCATCGGCCTGGCCGGCGCCCACCTCAAGCGCACACGCCGCGAACGCAGTTGTTCCCGCATACCGGGACGAACTGCGTTCGCGGTCGCCGACGTGGGTGAGGAGGGCACGGATCGCATCGAGGCCCTCTGGCCCCGCCAGCAGCGCCCCCCGCGGCTCCCATTCGGTGACCTCCGGCTCGAGCGAGGCCCATTCGCCGAGGGCCACATAGGGGAGGTTGGCGACGGTCAGATCGAACTCCTCCCCCTCCGGCAGCGAGCCGGCGAGGAAGGTGACCCGGTCGGCAAGGCCGAGGGCATCGGCGTTGGCACGAGCGACTTCTAGCGCCGCCGGCGAGGTGTCGGTCGCCGTCACCCTGCAGCCGGGCAGCTCGTCGGCGATCGCGAGCGCCACCGCGCCCGAGCCGGTGCCGACGTCGAGCACGGCGCTCGGCGCCAGCTCCAGGGCGAGCTCGACCAGCAGCTCGGTCTCCGGCCGCGGCACCAGAACCCGCGGGTCCACCGAGAGCTCGATCGACCTGAAGCCGCGGCGCCCGAGGATGTAAGCCACCGGCTCACGCCGCAGGCGCCGCCGCACCATCTCCCCGAAGCTCCGCGCCGCGGGGGCCGGGATGCCGCGCCCGGGCTCGGCCGCCAGCATCGCCCGGTCCCAACCTGCCGCCTCGGCGAGCAGCAGCTCGGCGTCGAGGCGTGGGCTCTCCACCCCGGCGGCGGCGAGGGCGTCGACCGCGGCTTCGAGCGCTTCGGCGACGCCGGCGGCGGTCTCGGTCCCCGTCATCGCCTCAGGCGGCCGAGGTCGCGGCCTCGAGGCGCTGCCGCTTCTCCTCCGCCGCCAGTGCCTCGGTGAACTCCGAGAGCTCGCCGGCGAGGACGCCATCGAGATTGTGGGAGGTGACCTTGACCCGGTGGTCGGTGACCCGGCCCTGCGGGAAGTTGTAGGTGCGGATCTTCTCCGAGCGCTCACCGCTTCCGACCTGGGCCTTGCGCTCGGATGCGATCTGCGCCTGCTGTTCGGCCAGCTCGCGCTCATACAGCCGCGCCCGCAGCACCCGCATCGCCCTCTCCTTGTTCTGGAGCTGGGACTTCTCATCCTGCATCGAGACGACGATCCCGGTCGGTTTGTGGGTGATCCGGACCGCGGAGTCGGTCGTGTTGACCGACTGGCCGCCGGGCCCGGAGGAGCGATAGACGTCGATCTGGAGGTCGGCCGCCTCGACGCTGACCTCGACCTCCTCGACCTCGGGCAGCACCGCCACCGTCGCGGTCGAGGTGTGGATCCGGCCCTGCGACTCCGTCTCCGGCACCCGCTGGACCCGGTGGGTCCCGCCCTCGTACTTGAAGACCGAGTAGGCGCCCTCGCCCTTGACCGCCAAGGTCACCTCCTTGAAGCCGCCGACCTCGGCCGCCGACTGTGAGAGGACCTCGGTCGAGAAGCCCCGCTCCTCGGCGTAGCGGACGAGCATCTTGTAGAGGTCGCCGGCAAAAAGCGCCGCCTCGTCGCCGCCGGTCCCGGCGCGGATCTCGACGATGACGTTCTTGGCGTCGTTGGGGTCGCGTTCGACCATCGAGAGCCTGATCTCCTCTTCGAGGGCCTCGAGCTGGGCCGGCGCCTCGTCGACGACCTTCTGCAGCTCCGTGTCCTCGCCCTCCTCGAGCAGCTCGCGGGCGCCCTCGAGGTCATCCTTCAAGGTCCGGTACTCGGCGGCCAGCGCCTGCGCCGGCTGCAGCTCGCGGTACTCGCGCCCGACCTCGGCATAGCGCTCCCGATCCCCGATCACCTCGGGATCGGACATCAGCTTCTCGAGCTCGGAGAATCGTTGTTGGAGCTGTTCTACAAGCGCATCGACCATCTGGTGAACCTTAGGCGTAGGTCGGGCGGGTGGCGCTACGCGACGATCTCGATCGGCGAGTCGCCCTTGATCAGCTCGTCGTCCTCTTCCTCGAGCACCTTGTCGAGGGCGGCGATCGCAACCGCGAGCTGCTCTTCGTCGGGCTCGCGGGTGGTCAGGTTCTGCAACATCAGGCCCGGCCACATCAACCCCCGGACCCAGGCTTTGCGGCGGTTCTTCCCCGCCCACTTGATCACCTCGTAGGAGAGGCCGGCGATCAGCGGTATCCCGAGGATCCGTGAGGCGAGCAGCCAGTACCAGGCCGGCAGCCCGATCGGCGCGAAGACGAAGATCGCCAGCACCATCACGATCAGCAGGAAGCTGGTCCCGCAGCGGGGATGCAGGCGCGAGTAGAGCTTCGCGCGCGATGGGATCAACTGGTCTTCGGCCTCGTAGCAGGAGATCGTCTTGTGCTCGGCGCCGTGGTACTCGAAGGTGCGCCGCAGGTCCGGTAGTCGACTGATCGCGACGATGTAGACGATGAAGATCGTGGTTCGCAGGACCCCCTCGATCAGCCAGAACAAGAAGGCCGAGCCGAGCTGGTCCTTGATCAGGCTGGTCAGCCCGACCGGGACGACGAAGAAGAGGCCGACGGCAAGGGCCAGCGAGAGGGCGATCGTCAGGCCCCAGACCCAGCCGCCGATCTCTTCGGGCTCGCCGTCCTCATCATCCTCGAGCTGGGCGTTGGCCGAGATCGCCAGCGCCCGGAATCCGATCTTCAGGGACTCGCCGAGGGCGACGACGCCCCGGATCACGGGGACCCGCCAGATCCTGTGCCGCTGTGCCCACGGAACGAGCGGCTCGGAGCTGAGCTCGATCTGGCCCTCGGGGTTTCGAACCGCGACGGCCCAGGTCGAGATGCCGCGCATCATCACGCCCTCGAGGACCGCCTGGCCGCCGACCGGCGCGTCGCGTTTGGCGACGAGCGCGCCGTCGGGCATCATCAACGGGTCGGCGCCGTTGGAGGCGACCGTTTCCGCTGCCGGAGAGCCCCCGTCCGGGCTCAACTACTACCGCCTGGCCTTGGCGTGCTTCGCGGCCCGGCGCTGGAAGCGCTCAACCCGACCGCCGGTGTCGACGAGCTTCTGCTTGCCGGTGTAGAAGGGGTGACACTCCGAGCAGAGCTCGACGTGGAGGTCATCCTTGGTCGAGCGGGTGTAGAACTGGTTGCCGCACGAGCAGTGAACGTTGGAAAGCGTGTACTCGGGGTGGATTCCTGTCTTCATCGTGCTCCCAGTCTAGATGACAGGCAGGGGCGGCTCGATTTCACGCCTCGCGGATCGGCGCGAAATGCCGATATGTGGCCAATGAGCAGCCGGACGATCACCGCGGGCAGCACCGTTGAGCGAGTCCTGCGCGGAAGCCTCGCCGTCCTGCTGCTGGGAGGCACCGCGATCGTCGCCCTCTACTACTGGGTTGGGATCGGCGGCGGCCTGCGATTCGCGATCGGCGGCGTCCTCTACGACGCGGTCGTCCTCGGCGCCGGCCTCGCCTGCCTGGTCCGGGCCTCGAGCTACGGGCGCGAACGCGCCGGCTGGACCCTGATCGGGCTGGCAATCCTCTCCTGGGGCGCGGCCGAGGTCTACTGGACCGTGGCGATCGACGGCAACGCCGCGGCCCCCTACCCATCACCCGCCGACATCGGCTACCTCGCCTTCTACCCGTTCGCCTACGCCGGGCTTGCGGTCCTGGTCCGCGCCCGAGCCGATCAGCTGAACTGGAGGCTGTGGATGGACGGTGCGATCGCCGGGCTCGGAACCGCCGCCCTGGGAGCCGCGTTCGTCTTCGACTTCGTCGCCGCCTCCACCGAAGGAACGCCTCTCCAGATCGCGACGACGCTCGCCTACCCGCTCGGGGACATCGTGATGGTGGCGATGGTCGTCGGCGTCGTCGCACTCACCGGCTGGCGGCCCGGCCGGACCTGGTCGCTCCTGCTCGCCGGCCTCACCGCGCTCGTCGTCGCCGACCTCGCCTACACGCTGCAGACGACTCAGGAAACGCTCCCGCTCGGTAGTTGGATCGACCCGATATACCTGATCGCCGCCGCCTGCCTCGGCGGGGTCGTCTGGCAGCCGGCCGAGGCCGCGGCGATCTCCTCGCCGCCCGACGGCAGTCGCCGCCGTGACCTGATCGTCCCCGCGGTCTTTGCCGGGGTGATGATCTGCCTCTTCGCGATGCAGTACTTCAGCGCCACCAGCGCCCTCTCGACGGTCCTCTGGGCGGCGACTATCACCGCCGTGATCGCCAGGCTGGGGATGAGCGACCGCGAGAACAAGTCGCTGCTGGAGCAGGTTCGGACCGACTCCCTGACCGGCCTCGGCAGCCGCGGACGCGTCCGGGTCGACCTCCCGGCGAGGTTCGCCGAGGCGACGGCCGCGCAGCCCGTCTCGCTCGTCCTCCTCGATCTCAACGGGTTCAAGAGCTACAACGACAGCTTCGGCCACCCAGCCGGCGACGCGCTTCTGGTTCGCTTCGGCGCCGCGCTGCGCGACTCGGTCGGGTCGGCCGGCACCGCCTACCGCTTCGGCGGCGATGAGTTCTGCCTGCTCCTGACCTGCCCGCCGGAGCGCTTCGAGGAGGTGACCCGGGCGGCCGTCAGATCGCTCAGCGCCAGCGGGCCGGGCTACGACATCAACGCCTCCTGGGGCTCGGTCAAGATCCCGGGCGACGCGCTCGACCCCGACGAGGCGCTCGAGCTCGCCGATGCCCGGATGTACGCGCACAAGGTTTCGCGGCGGGCGTCCATCACGGTCTCGGTGCGCGGCGCATCGGACTCCTCGCCCGTGGCCGTGTCGCCGGCCGCGACCACATAACCTCCGGCCGACAAGGCATCTCTTCCAGGAGGTAGGACCGTGCCCGATTCCGATCAGCGCCGCGAAATCGACCTGCCAGCCGGCAGGATCCGCTACCGGGAGGCTGGCGATGGGCCGCCCGTCGTCTTCGTCCACGGCTACCTCGTCGACGGACGGCTCTGGGATCGGGTCGTTGACCAACTCTCCGCCACCCACCGCTGCCTCGCGCCGGACTGGCCGATCGGCGCCCAGCAGATTCCGATGAATCCAGACGCCGACCTGACCCCCTACGGGATCGCCGCCACGATCGCCGCATTCCTCGAGGCGCTCGACCTCGACGACGTCACGATCGTCGGCAACGACTCCGGCGGGGCTATGTCGCAGGTCCTCGTCACCCGCCATCCGGAGCGGATCGGCCGGCTTGTCCTGACGAACTGCGACACGCACGAGAACTTCCCGCCCGGGATCTTCAAGACGATGCCGAAAATCGCGGCTCTGCCCGGCGGCATGACGATGCTCGCCGCGCCGTTTCGGATCGGCGCCCTCGCCCGGGCCGCCTTCCGCCCCTTCACCCGCGACCCACTCCCGGCCGACCTGATCGATTCCTGGATGAAGCCTGGGCTGAGCGACACCGGCGTCAAGCACGACGTCAGGAAGGTCACGGTCGGGATGAACAAGCGCTACACGCTCGAGGCGGCGGAGAAGCTGAAGGGCTCGGAGCTGCCGGTCCTGCTCGCCTGGGCCCCCGGCGATCGATTCTTCCCGATCAAGTACGCCGAGCGCCTGGCCGCCGACACGCCCAACGCAAGGATCGTCGAGATTCCCGGCGCGAAGACCTTCGTCCCGATCGACGAGCCGCAGCGGGTCGCCGAGGAGATCGGGAGCTTCGCCGGAGCGGCGGCCGGGTAGGGCGCCAGGGCGCCCGGCACCGGTCCGATTCCGCAGAATCCGGCTTCTTTTCTCCCGGTGCAAGTTTTTCGTCTGACCGGGGGGCCACACTTTGTGACGTCCCCTACGCAGGACGGAGAGAGCCATGCCGGAGGAGATCTTCGACCAGCAGCGCCCCCGCAGCACGATGGCCAGGCGCCTCGATGAAGCGTTCGCCGGATGCGAGGAATGGACCACTGCCCCGCCATCCAGACGGCGCAGTGAGCCGGACCTGGCGCCGTGGCTCACCGGGCCCTCGCGGATGATCGACCGCGCCGCCGCCGCCAGGCCGCCGGAGCAGCGCGCCGCCTAGCGCCTGTCTAGGTCTCCTGGTAGAGCGGACCGTCGCCGCCCTCGGGCAGCGTCAGGCGGCCGCCCTTGGCCGTGATCGCGCCGCACTGGACGCAGTTGGAGGCGGTGACGTGGACGTCGACCTCGGCCGCGCCGCTCTCGAGCTGCTCGTCGGGGATTTCGTAGACCTGGGCCGGGCACATCGAGACCCAGGTCTGGGCGACCTCGCGGGGGACCCTGGTCTGGATCCGGACGTGGTTGGGCGCGTCGTCGCGGGTCGCGTTGCCGGAGAGGAAGACCGAGTCGAGCTTGTTGAAGGTCACCTCGTTGTCGGGCCGCGGGTAGCTGTCGCCGGCTTTGCCGATGAAGACCTCGGGCTCGGCGTTGTCCTCAACCTTCCAGTGGCCGCCGGGGAAGGCGCCTTTGGTCGCGACCATCGCCGACCCCATCGCGCCGCCGAAGATCAGGCCCCTGGAGAGCGGCTGCTTCATGTTGCGCGAGCGGTAGAGGTCCTTCTCGATCACCGAGTCGCGGATCATCTTGTCGTAGCTCTCGAAGTTGACCGCGTCGATGTCGTCCTTGAGCGACTCGACGATCGCTTCCGCCGCGTACATGCCGGCGTGCATCGCGTAGTGGATGCCGGCGAGTTCGGCGATGTTGACCATCCCGGCGGCGTCGCCGGCGACCAGCATTCCGGGGACCGAGAAACGCTTCGGCAGCGCCCAGTACCCGCCCGAGGGAATCGTCTTCGCCCCCCAGCCGACCCGTTTCCCCCCCTCGATGATCTCGGCGATGAACGGGTGCAGCTTGAACTTCTGCACGGCGTCGTGGACGCTGAATGTGGCATCGGTGTAGTCGAGGCCGACGACGAGGCCGAAGCAGACCTTGTCCTCGCCCATCGGGTAGATGAAGCTGCCGCCCGCCTCCTTGTAGCGGGGGCTCCAGCGCAGCGGCCAGCCGAGGGTGTGGATGACCCGGTCGAGCGGCTTCGGGACCTCCCAGATCTCCTTCACCCCGAGCTCCCACGCCTGCGGGTCGGAGCCGTGCATGTCGAAGTAGTCGTAGGCGGAATAGGTGAGGTGGCCGATCGTGCCCTCGGCCAGGACCGTCGCCTTGGCGACGACGTCGGACCCGGGCTCGAAGTTGCCGAGCTCTTCACCGTCCTTGCCGCGACCACGGTCGCCCGAGCGGACGCCGCGGACGATCCTGTCCTCGACCAGAAGCTTGGTCGCGGCGGTCTCGGAGAGGATGTAGACGCCCGCCTCCTCGGCTTTCTCGGCGAGGAAGCGGCCGAGTTTGGAGACCGAGAGCGTGTAGGTGCCCTCTTTGCGGAAGTTGGGCGGCGGCGGCTTCAGCGGGAACGCTTTCTTCGAGGTGAGGAAGTAGGTCCCGTCCTTCGTCACCTCCTGGTAGACCGGGGGCCAATCGGCCGGGTCCAGGTCGGGGAACAGCCGGGTCAGCGCCGACGGGTCGACGTTGGCGCCGGAGAGCAGGTGCGCGCCGGCGACTTTGCCCTTCTCGATCACCGCGACCGGGACTTCGCCGAGCTTCTCGGTCAGCTCCGGCTCGTCCTCCAGCAGCTGCATCAGTTTGACCGCGCAGGCGAGCCCGGCGGGCCCGCCGCCGACGATCGCGACCCCGACCTCGATCCGCTCGTCGGCGGGATCGGTCGGCGGTCCGATTACCTCGGCACTGTCAAACGGCGGCGGGAACTCAGACGGTGAGACAGCCGGCATCGGCCCCGCTCACCCCCCTTTTTTGGCTTTGATCGCCTCGGTCAGCTTCGGCAGGATCTTGTGGAGATCGCCGACAACTCCGAGGTCCGAGAACTCGAAGATCGGCGCGTTCTGATCCTTGTTGATCGCGAGGATGTTCTCCGAGTTCTGCATACCGACCTTGTGCTGGATCGCGCCGGAGATGCCCGCCGCGAGGTAGAGCTTCGGCGCGACGGTCTTCCCGGTCTGGCCGATCTGGGCCGCGTATGGGTACCAGCCGGCGTCGACCACCGCGCGGGTGGCGGCAACGGCCCCGCCCATCGACTCGGCGAGCTGCTCGCAGAGATCGAAGCCCTCGGCGGCGCCGAGGCCTCGGCCCCCGCCGACCAGGATCTCGGCGTCCTCGATGTTGACGTCGGCGCCGCGCTGCTCGCCGCGCTCGACCATCTTCGCCTTGCTCGACCAGGCCGAGAGCTCGACCTCGACGTCGACCACCTCGGCGCTGCCGTCACCCTCGCTGGCGTCGAAGGCGTTGAGGCGGCCGATGATGATCCCCGGCTCGGCGACGTAGCCGACGTCAGCGACCTGCGAGTCCTGCAGGATCGGACGCTCGGCGACCAGCTTGCCGTCGGCGACTTTGACCTTCGTGACCTCCATCGTCACGCCGGCGCCCAGGCGGGCGGTCAGGCCGGCACCGATCTCGAAGCCGAGCAGGCCGCCGCCGAACAGCGCATAGGTAAAGCCCTCGTCCTGCATGACCTTGGCCATCGCGTCGACGATCGGCTGCGCGAGCCCCTCGGGAACGCTCTTGGCGCGGTAGACCTTGGCGGCGCCGTACCTGCCGAGCGCCGCGCAGGCGTCGTCGGCGACGTCGCCGACCACCAGCGCCGCGGCTTCGCCGCCGATGTCTCCGACCAGCCTCGCCGCCTCGGAGATCGCTCCCTGCGAGTTCTTGTTGAAGTTCCCCTCGTCGTCGTGAAGGGCGTAAACCAGAATGCCACTCATTTAGATCAGCTTCCTCTCGTCCAGCCACGCGACGATCTTCTCGACCGTCTCGTTGGTGTCCTCGTCCTCGATGATCTCGCCCGCTTCCTTCGCCGGTGGCGGGTTGAGCGCGAGGACCGCGGTCTTTGAACCACCCTCGCCGACCATGCTGCCGTCGATTCCGACGTCGCCGGTCGCCTTCGCGTCGAGCTGCTTTTTCTTCGCGCCCATGATCGCTTTCAGGCTCGGGTAGCGCGGCTCGTTGATCGCGTCGCCGACGCTGATCACCGCCGGGAGCTCGACCTCGACGGTGTCGTAGCCGTACTCGGCCTGGCGCTCGCAGCGCAGCTTGCCGTCGGTGACGTCGATCTTGATCACCTGGGTCAGCGACGGCATCTGCAGATGGTCGGCGACGACAGCGCCGATCGTGTAGCACTCTCCGTCATCTGACTGCTGGCCGAGCAGGACGAGGTCCGGGCTCTCGGACTCGAGCACCTTCGCCAGGGCGTAACCGGTGGCGCAGACGTCGGACCCGGAGAGGGCATCGTCGGAGAGGTGCACCGAGCGGTCGGCGCCGAGCGCGACTGCCTTGTGCAGCGCGCGAACGGCCGAATCGGGGCCCATCGTCACCGCAATGACCTCCTCGACCGGGATCGCGCCGCCCTCCTTGATCTGCATGGCGGCCTCGATCGCGTGGGTATCGAAGGGGTTGAGGTTTTTCTCACCGCTGCGATCCAGCCGCATCGTTCCGGGGTCGATGCGCTTCTGGACGGCGGCGTCCGGTACCTCCTTGACCAGGACGCAAATCTTCAAGATCGGACTCCTTGGGATTGTTGACTGACTAGTCAGTCAGTCTATCCATAGATCCGGCGGCGAGGGTGTCAAGCGTCACGCTCTCGAAAATTCTCGCGCTTCGCTCGCTCGCACTCATCATGCCCGGAGATCTTGCTAGCTCGCTCCGCGCTCGTGCCTCTCACCGGCGCCCGCCCGGATGAACTCGACGATCTCATCGGTGCCGGCCCCAGGGGTGAAGACAGCCGCGACGCCCAGCTTCTTCAGCTCGGGGATGTCCTCGGCGGGGATCGTGCCGCCAACGGTGACGAGGACGTCGTCGACGCCCTGCTCGGCGAGCAGCTCGACGACCCGCGGCACCAGCGTCATGTGGGCGCCGGACAGGATCGAGAGGCCGACCGCGTCGGCGTCCTCCTGGATCACGGTCTCGGCGATCTGCTCCGGGGTCTGATGGAGCCCGGTGTAGATCACCTCCATCCCGGCATCGCGCAGCGCCCGGGCGATGATCTTCGCCCCGCGATCATGCCCGTCGAGGCCAGGCTTGGCGACGACGACTCGGATCTTGCGGGCTGTGGCTGCCTCCATGGTCAGATATCGCGCTTCACTCGCTCGCACTCATTCCCACCGGCGATCATGCTCACTCGTTCTGCACTCATGGGGAAGCGGACCCTAGCGGGCGCTAGAAGACCGGGGACTCCGTGTAGGTGCCGAAGACCTCCTGCATCGCGGCGATCATCTCACCCTCGGTGGCCCGCGCCCGCGAGGCCTCGATGATCGGCGGCATCAGGTTCGCCTCGCCGGCGGCGGCCCGTTTCAACTCGGCAAGAGCGGCCTCCACCGCGGCTCCGTCGCGGCCGGCGCGGGTCGCCGCCAGACGGTCGACCTGCTTGCGTTCGAGCGCCGGGTCGATCCGCAGGATCGGCGTCTCGGCGTCGTCCTCGCTGGTGAAGTCGTTGACCCCGACCACGATCCGCTCGCGACGATCGAGCTCGCGCTGGTGCACGAAGGCGGCATCGGCGATCTCGCGCTGGGGGAAGTTCTGGCGAATCGCCTCGACCATCCCCCCCACCTCGTCGATCCGGGCGAAGTACTCGTAGGCGGCCGCCTCCATCTCATCGGTCAGCCGCTCGACGAACCAGGAGCCCCCGAGGGGGTCGGGGGTGTTGGGCGCGCCGGACTCGAAGGCGATGATCTGCTGGGTGCGGAGCGCGACCCGGACCGCCTCCTCGGTCGGCAGGGCGAGCGCCTCGTCGAATGAGTTGGTGTGCAGCGACTGGGTCCCGCCGAGGACCGCCGCGAGGGCCTCGATCGAGGTGCGGACGACGTTGTTGAGCGGCTGCTGTGCGGTCAGCGAGACGCCCGCCGTCTGGGCATGGAACCGCAGCCTCATCGACTCCTCCCGCCGGGCGCCGTAGGTGTCGCGCATCTCCCGCGCCCAGATCCGGCGCGCCGCCCGGTACTTCGCGATCTCCTCGAAGAAATCGATGTGGGCGTTGAAGAAGAACGAGAGCCGGGGGGCGAAATCGTCGATGTCGAGGCCGCGCTCGATCGCCCGCTCGACGTAGGTGAAGCCGTCCTTCAAGGTGAACGCGAGCTCCTGCTGGGCGGTCGAGCCCGCCTCGCGGATGTGGTAGCCGGAGATCGAGACCGGGTGCCAGCGCGGCATCTGCTGCGAGCACCACTCGATCATGTCGGTGACGAGGCGCAGCGCCGGCTCGATCGGGAAGCACCACTCCTTCTGGGCGATGTACTCCTTGAGGATGTCGGTCTGGATCGTCCCCGCAAGCTTCTCCGGCGCCACCCCCTGCTTCTCGCCGACGAGGACGTAGAAGGCGAGCAGGATCGCCGCCGGCGCGTTGATCGTCATCGACGTGCTGACGCCGCCGAGCGGAATGCCGGCGAAGAGCTGTTCCATGTCGTCGAGGGTGTCGACCGCGACCCCCTCGCGGCCGACCTCGCCGAGGCTGCGGACGTGATCGGAGTCGTAGCCCATCAGGGTCGGCATGTCGAAGGCGGTCGAGAGACCGGTCTGGCCGTGGTCGAGCAGATAGTGGAAGCGCTCGTTGGTCTCCTCGACGGTCCCAAAGCCGGCGAATTGGCGCATCGTCCAGAGCCGCCCCCGGTACATCGAGGGATAGGGCCCGCGGGTGAACGGGTACTCGCCGGGGCGGCCGATCGTCGCCTCGGGGTCGGCCGGGGCGTCCTCGGCCGAGTACACGGGGTCGATCGGGTGCCCGGAAAGAGTCGAGAACTGCTTCTCGCGCTCCTCGAGCGAGGGCTTCTCGCGCGGCTCGGTGGCCATCGTCAGAGTCTAGATGCGAGCCCCATCAGCGGCGGGCGGGGAAGCGGCGGGGTGGCGCCTTGCGACGGGCCGCGATCCGCGATGCCCCAAACCCGGCGACCGTCGCCAGCACGGTCACGGCGAGTGCGACCAGACGGCGGCCGAGGCGCTCGAAGCGCATCATCTCCCAGCCCTCCTCGCCGGCGATCTCGGCGAGGGCGGGGTCGGGATTGACCGCCACCGGGTGGCCGACGGCACGCAGCATCGGGAGGTCCGAGAGCGAGTCCGAGTAGGCGTAGGACTGGGAGAGATCGATCTCGTGCTCGGCGGCGAACGACTCCATCGCCTCGACCTTGCCGCGCCCGTAGACGAACGGTCCGTCGAAGCGCCCGGTGAAGGCGCCGTCCTCGTCGACCCCGTACCTGGTCCCGATGCCTCCGTCCATCCCCAGCACCTCGGCCAGCGGTTCGACCACGCCGTTGCCGGCGGCGCTGACAATGAAGGTCGCGCGCCCGGCGTCCTGGTGACCGTAGACCTCCTCCAGCATCTGGGGGTAGACGCGCGGCAGGATCGCCGCCAGGACCTCCGGGTTCATCCGTTCGACGGTCCGCACCGGGACACCGGCGATCAGTTCGCGGGCGACCCGCAGGACCTCGGCGGTGCGCTCGTCGGTCGTTCCCCGCAACCGGTACCGCAGGTGCTCGACAGCCCAGCTGAGGAGCTGCCTGCGGCCGACGATGCCGTGCCGCGCGGCGACGCGGGCGAACTGCATGCCGCTCGACCCCGCCATCAGGGTCTTGTCGAGGTCGAAGAACGCAGCGGCTCGCTGCAAGATGTGGCCCCCTAGGAGCCGGCGACCTCGAGCACGATCGCGTCGCCCTGTCCACCGCCGGAGCAGATCGCGGCGACGCCGAGGCCACCGCCGCGGCGCTGGAGCTCGTGAACGAGGCTGCCGACGATGCGGGCGCCGGAGGCGCCGATCGGGTGGCCGAGCGCGATCGCGCCGCCGTTGACGTTGACGTTGTCCTCGTCGATTCCCAGCATCCGCATCGAGTTGAGGGCGACCGAGGCGAACGCCTCGTTGATCTCCCAGAGGTCGACGTCCTCCGGCGCGCGACCGATCTTCTCGAGCGCCTGCTTGGCCGCGTTGGCCGGGGTCTTCGCCAGGTAGGGGAAGTCGTCGGCGACGGTGCCGTAGGAGAGGACGGTCGCCAACGGGGCCCTTCCCTCTCGCTCCGCCCACTCGGCGGAGGCGACGACCAGCGCGCCGGCCCCGTCGTTGACGCCCGGCGCGTTGCCGGCGGTGTGGGTCGCGTCCTCGCCGCCGATCGCCCGCAGCCCGGCGAGGGTCTCGACGGTCGTCTCGGGCCGGATCGCCTCGTCGGCCTCGATCGTGTTCTCGCCCTTGCGGGACTTGACGGTGACTCCGGTGATCTCATCGGCGAGCCGGCCGGCGTCGGTGGCCTCGGCGGCGAGCCGGTGCGAGCGCTCGGCGAAACGGTCCATGTCGGCGCGGGTGATCTCGAGCTCGTTCGAGACCTCACTGGCCTCGTTGATCATCTGCTTTTCGGTGAATGGGTTCGTGAGCCCGTCGTGGACCATCGAGTCGATCGTCTCGACATGGCCCATCCGGTATCCGAAACGGGCGCCCGGCAGGAGGTGTGGGGCCTGGCTCATCGACTCCATCCCGCCGGTGACGGCCACCTCGGTGTCGCCGGCGCGGATCGCCATGTCGGCGATCCCGACCGAGCGCATGCCCGAGGCGCAGACCTTGTTGATCGTCTCCGAGGGGACCTCCTTCGGGATCCCGCCCTTGATCTGGGCCTGGCGCGACGGGATCTGGCCCTGGCCGGCCTGGAGGACCTGGCCGAACACAACCTGATCGACCTGGTCGGGATCGACTCCGGAGCGCTCGAGCGCCGCCGAGATCGCCTGGCCGCCGAGGTCGGTGGCATCTAGGGAAGAGAGCGTCCCACCCATCTTGCCGAAGGGGGTGCGCGCGGTACCGAGAATGACTGTGCTGGGCATCTTTGGCTGCCTTTCTTACGTGGTTGTGCCGGATCTCGGCTCGGGTAAGGGCCGCCTGGCCCACTCCCGGGAAAGATAGCGGGAGGACGCGCCGGGCTGCGTGCGCAAGCGCATAGACTCGAAACCTCGATGCGGGTCGAGGCAAGACAAGCGGGGATCGCCGAGGTCGAGGCCGATTTGCTGGTCGTCGGCCTCCACCAGGGCGAGCAGCTGCCTGAGGGCCTCGCGGACGCCGCGGGCGCCGCCGACGCCAGGGGCACCTACCGCAGGCTGGCGACGATCCACCCCGAGACGCCCGCCCGGGCCCTGGTGGTCGGCCTCGGAAAGGCCGAGGAGATGAACGCCGAGCGGGCCCGCGTCGCGGCGGCCCTCGCCGCCCAGGAGGCGGCCCGGCTCGAGGCGAAGTCGATCGCCTGGGTGCTGCCCGCCTCCGACGATGCCGACGCGACCGCCGAGGGCTTGGTCACGGGGACGATCCTCGGCTCCTACCGATTCGACCAGTTCCGGACTCCGGACCCCGACGACCCGGCGCCGCCCTCGATCGAGTCGCTGACCCTGATCGGGTCCGCGGACGTGGCCGAGGCCGCCGAGGCCGCGCGGATCTGCGCCGAGGCGCAGAACAGGGCCCGCGATCTGCAGAACCTGCCTTCCAACGTCGCCACCCCCTCCTACCTCGGCCGCCGCGCCCGCGAGATCGCCTCCGCCCACCCCTCGGTAACGACCGAGGTGCTCGGCCGCGACGAGATGATCGCCAAGGAGATGGGCGGCCTGCTCGCCGTCAGCCAGGGCTCGGCCGAGGAGCCGCACCTGATCCTGCTGCGCTACCAGGGTGGCGGCTCCGGTCCGACCCTGGGGATCGTCGGCAAGGGTGTGACCTTCGACACCGGTGGGATCTCGATCAAGCCCTCGGCGGGGATGCAGGACATGAAAATGGACATGTCCGGCGCGGCCGCGGTCCTGCAGACCGTCGCCGCGATCGCCGAGCTCGAGCTGCCGGTCGACCTGATCGCCGTCATCCCCTCGACCGAGAACATGCCGTCCGGGACCGCGATCAAGCCCGGGGACATCATCACCCAGTACAACGGCAAGACGGTCGAGGTCAACAACACCGACGCCGAGGGCCGCCTGATCCTCGCCGACGCCCTCGCCTACGCGGTCGAGCTCGGCGCCGAGCGGGTCGTCGACGTCGCGACCCTGACCGGCGCGGTCCTGATCGCGCTCGGATCGACCTACGCGGCGCTGATCTCAAATGACGACGATCTTGCCTCCGAGGTCGACGGCGCGGGCTCCACCACCGGGGAGCTGGTCTGGCGCCTGCCGCTGCACCCCGAGTACAAGGAGATCACGACCGGGCGCGTCGCCGACCTCGTCAACGCCTCGGAGAAGCGCAAGGCGGGGACGATCTACGCCGGCTCGTTCCTCGAGGAGTTCGTCGACGGGACACCCTGGGCGCACATCGACATCGCCGGGACCGCCTGGGATGTCGGCCGCCCCTACACCGGCGACGGCGCCACCGGCTACGGCGTCCGCCTCCTGGTCGAGGTCGCGCGCCGGCTCGGCACCTAGCCGTCGGCTTCCTCCCGGCGCTGCTGCTCGTCGGCGATCACGATGTACTCCTCGAGCATGACTCTGTCTTTCGGCCGGCCCGCCGCCCGCTTCATCGCGATCAGGTGGTCGATCGAGGCGACACGGACCTCGAGGCCGAGGATCTCGCGCACCGGAGCCTCAGCCTTGAGCTCGTTATAGCTCGGCATCCCGTCGGCGTGGCCGAGGATGTCGAAATCGCCGTGAGGGGTGATGAAGGTGAAGTTCGAGCCGTTTTCGATCGTCCTGGCGTCGAGCTGAAACGGGAGGTCGGCCGGCGCGCCACGCAATGCGACACCGATCTCGCCCAGGGCGTCGACGAGATGCGCGATGTTGTCGCGGTCACGGGCGTAGACGACATCGAGGTCGTAGCTCGGGAAGTTGGAGCCGTGGCTGATCCCGGCCATGCCGCCGATCAGGACGAAGTCGACGCCGTGGCGAATCAGCGGCGTCAGCAGCGCGCGCAGGTCGGGGGCGCGGGGCGGTAGCGGCTCAGAGGTCACGCCGCCTCCTCCCGCACGTTGGGACTCATCGCGATCAGCTGCTCGGTCATCGCAAGGCCGTACTCGACCCGCTCCGATGGGGAAAGTTTGAGGCGCTCGGCATTCAGCGTCCGGTCGATCCCGAAGTCCCGCTCCTCCACACCCAGCTCCAGGTCCTCGCCGAGCAGGTAGAGCAGCTCGTGCAGGGTGTCGACCGAGGGCGAGACCCGGTCGCGCTCGATCCGCGAGATTGCCGACTGAGTTGTGCCGGCTCGCATCGCGAGGCGCTTCTGGCTGACGCCGTGGCGGCGGCGGGCCTCTTTCAGCAGCTGTCCCGGGCTCTTCACGAGCCTAGTATAGCGGATATGTGCTTATTGCATAAACGCTATATTTCGCCCAGCACCATGCAGGTCGAGGTGCCCGACGCGAGGATCTTGCCGCTGTCGGCGGCAGTCAGGCTCGCGTCTGCGGTCGCCTGGCGCCGGCCGCGGTAGACGACGCTCGCCTCGCAGAGGACGCGGCCGGTGTCGCGCGTGATCGGCCTCAGGTACTTGGTCTCCAGACCGAGCGAGGTGTAGGCGACGCCGGCCGGCAGGGTCGTGTGGACGGCGCAGCCGAGGGCCGAGTCGAGCAGGGTCGCGGCGTAGCCGCCATGGACGACGCCGATCGGGTTGTAGTGCTCCTCCCCGGGCTCGCCCTCGAAGACGACGCGCCCCTCTTCGATCTCGATCGGGCGCAACCGCATCACGACCGCGATCGGCGGTGGTGGGACCGTCGCCTCGACGACCGCGGTCATGTACTCGAGGCCGCTCATCGTCGCCCCGGCCGCGGCGGTCGGCACCGGGTCCTGCCAGACGATCGTGCGGCTGCGGCTCGCTGTCGGGTCGGCTTCAGCGAAAAATGCCGCCGCGTCGGCGGCGGTCCCCTCCCGTGGTGTCGCCATTAGCGCGGGCGGAGGGCCCTGGCAGCGCTCCCGTAGGCCTGCCGACGGGGAGCCGGGTAGTGAAGGTCGGCGGTGATCTCATCCTGGCTGATCGCGATCCGCGGCGCCTTTGTCGAGTGTCGGTGTCTATGGCGGGATATCAGCCTCATACGTGCCTCCTGTGGGCTGGGTTTCATTAAGCAACCGAACCATATCCGAGTGGGTTGCTTGAAACAACCCAATGTGCCAAGATCACACTCGTGCTTCGCCACGACTATCCCGGCCAGACCTGCTCGATCGCCAAGGCCCTGGAGGTGGTCGGAGAGCGCTGGACGCTGCTGATCGTTCGTGACGTGATGCTCGGTAGGCGCCGCTTCGACGAGCTCCAGAAGGGGCTCGGGGTCGCCCGCAACGTGCTCTCGGCCAGGCTCCAGCGGCTCGTCGAGGAGGACATCCTCGAGCGCCGGCCCTACCAGGAAAGCCCCGAGCGCCACGAATACTTCCTGACCGAGAAGGGCCTCGACCTCTGGCCCGCCCTCATCGCCCTGCTCGGCTGGGGTGATCGCCACACCGAGTACCCCGATGGGCCTCCGCTGCTGATCGTCCACAAGGAGTGCGGCGGGCCGGTCAGCGACCGCGGCGTCTGCGAGCGCTGCGGTGAGACCCTCCATGCACGCGACGCGAAGGCGCTGCCCGGCCCCGGCGTCGGCGCGGTAGCTTTGGCCGGACGGGTCAACGACCAGTAGGAGGAAAGAGATGGCGACGACGGCTGAGGTCCAGGTCCGGGACAGGATCTTCATCGGCGGCGAGTGGGTCGAGCCCGAGGGCTCCGACCCGATCGAGGTGATCAACTCGACGACCGAGGAGGTCATGGGATCGATCCCCGCCTGCGCCACCGGCGACGCCGACCGCGCGGTGCGCGCGGCACGCGACGCATTCGACTCCTGGTCGCAGACCTCGCGCGAGGAGCGGGCCGGCTACCTCGGCGCGATCGCCGCCGGCCTCGGCGATCGCTCGGAGGAGATCGCGGCGACGATCACCCAGGAGCTGGGGATGCCGCTGAAACTCAGTCAGATCATCCAGGCGGGCCTGCCGACCGCCCAGTTCGCGGCGATGCCGAGCCTGATGGAGGAAGTGCGCTGGGAGGAGGAGATCGGGAACTCGCGGGTCCTGCGCGAGCCGGTCGGGGTGCTGGGTGCGATCACGCCCTGGAACTACCCGCTGAACCAGATCGCCGCCAAGGTCGCCCCCGCCCTCGCGGCGGGCTGCACCGTCGTCCTCAAGCCGAGCGAGGTCGTCCCGCTGAACGCCTTCATCCTCACCGAGGTGGTCGAGGCCGCCGGTCTCCCAGCCGGGGTCTTCAACCTCGTCACCGGCACCGGCCCGGTCGTCGGCGAGGCGATCGCCGGCCATCCCGGTGTCGACATGGTCTCTTTCACCGGCTCGACCCGGGCCGGGCGGCGCGTCTCCGAGCTCGCCTCGGCGACGGTCAAGCCGGTCGCGATGGAGCTCGGCGGCAAGTCGCCGAACGTGATCCTCGACGACGCCGACCTCAAGCGGGCCGTCCCCGACGGGGTCGCCAAGTGCTACCTCAACTCCGGCCAAACCTGCAGCGCCCTGACACGGATGCTCGCCCCCCGCGAGAAGCTGGCCGAGGCCGAGCAGCTCGCGGTCGCGGCCGCGCAGGAGTTCACCCCCGGTGACCCCTTCGAGGAGTCGACCAGACTCGGACCGCTGGTCTCCGATACCCAGCGCGAGCGGGTCCGCGGCTACATCGAGAAGGGCCAGGCGGAAGGCGCGAAGCTCCTCACCGGCGGCGCCGAGCCCCCCGAGGGCCTCGACAGCGGCTATTTCGTCCGCCCCACCGTCTTCTCCGAGGTGACTCGTGAGATGACCATCGCCCAGGAGGAGATCTTCGGCCCGGTCCTCGTCATCCAGCCCTACGAGGACGAGGAGGACGCGGTGCAGATCGCCAACGACTCCACCTACGGCCTCGCCGGCGGCGTCTGGTCCGGCGACCAGGAGCACGCGATCGCGATCGCCCGCCGCATCCGCACCGGCCAGATCGAGATCAACGGCGGCGCCTTCAACCCGATCGCTCCGTTCGGCGGCTACAAGCAGTCCGGCCACGGCCGCGAGAACGGTCGCTACGCGATCGAGGAGCTGCTCCAGGTCAAGAGCCTGCAGCTGTAGGTCGCTCGCGACACCACATAGGCTGACGGCGTGAACTTCGAGCTCAGCGACGAGCAGAAGCTGCTGCGCGAAACGGTGCGGGACTTCGCCCGCCAGGAGGTCGCGCCGGTCGCCGAGGAGCTGGATCGGGAGAAGCGGTTCCCGTACGAGATCGTCGAGAAGATGGGCGGCCTCGGGTTGATGGGGATTCCGTTCCCACAGGAGTACGGCGGCGGTGGCGCTGACACCCTCTCCTACGTGCTCGCGGTCGAAGAGCTGGCCCGGATCGACTCCTCGGTCTGCATCACGATGGCCGCCCACACCTCGCTCGGGACGATGCCGATCCACCTCTGGGGCAGCGAGGAGCAGTGCCAGGAGTGGCTGCCGCAGCTCTGCAGCGGGCGCCGGCTGGCCTCGTTCGGGCTGACCGAGCCCGAGGCCGGCTCGGACGCCGGCAACGTCCGCACAACCGCCCGGCTCGAGGACGGCGAGTGGGTGATCAACGGCGCCAAGCAGTTCATCACCAACTCCGGCACCGACATCTCCGGCTGCGTCGCGATCACCGCGGTGACCGGGGAGGCCGACGGTCGCCGCGAGATCTCAAACCTGATCGTCCCGACCGGGACGCCCGGCTATGAGGCCGGGGAGCCCTACCGGAAGATGGGCTGGAACGCCTCCGACACGCGCCCGCTGACCTTCGAGGACTGCCGGGTGCCGGAGTCCAATCTGCTCGGCCGTCGGGGCGATGGCTTCAAGAACTTCCTCCACATCCTCGACGGTGGCCGGATCGGGGTCGCGGCGATGGGAGTCGGCCTCGCCCAGGGCGCCCTCGACGAGGCGCTCGCCTACGCGAAGGAGCGCATCGCATTCGGGCAGGCGATCTCCAAGTTCCAGGCGATCCAGGCGAAGATCGCCGACCTCTCGGCCCAGATCGAGGCGGCCCGGCTGCTGACCTGGCGGGCGGCGCTGGAGAAGGACGCCAGCCAGTCGTTCACCCTGACCGCCGCCCAGGCCAAGCTCCTCACCGGCCGCCTCGCGGTGCGGGCGACCGAGGAGGCGGTCCAGATCCACGGCGGCTACGGCTACATCGAGGAGTACCCCGTCTGCCGCTTCTACCGCGACGCCAAGATCCTCACGATCGGCGAGGGGACCGACGAGGTCCAGCAGATGGTGATCGCCCGTCAGCTCGGCTGCTGAGCCTCGCTACCATCTGGGGGAGTCGTGCGCTTGCCAGGGGCAGTCAGGGACCATCTCCGCCACAACGTGGTCGGCTATATCGCGCTGTTCTGCTTCGTCCTCGGCGGAACCGCGATCGCGCTGCCGGGCAAGAACAAGGTCAACTCCGCTGACATCAAGCCAAATGCGGTCCACTCCTCGGATCTGGCGCGGAAGGCGGTGACAGCGGCGAAAATCGCACCCCGCTCGGTCGACGGCGTGCGGGTGATCGACAAATCGCTGACCGGCGCCGACATCGACGAGTCGACGCTCGACATCAGGCCGGTACCGTCCTCGATCGGGCCGACCGAGCTCGCCGACCGGCAGCGGCGCCTGGTCTTCACTCCCGGCGCGCTCATCCCCGGAGGGCCCGCCGAACTGAAAAGCGTCGGCCTCTACCCGGCCCTGACCTTCCCCGACACCGCCGACGGCTCTGCATCGTTCGCGACCGACGTTCCCGGCAGCAGGGTCGAGGGTACGAAGATGACCATGCGTGTCCTCTGGAGCGCCACCGGCAACGGCGGCGTCAGCTGGAATCTGGCCTATGGGGCAGTGGGGCTCGGCGGCAACCTCGAAAATGCCCCGACGGGGGAAACGCAGGCGAGCTCCAACACCACCTCCGGCGCGGTGACGAGCGCTTCCTTTGAAGTTCCGGCCAACGCCATCGAGAACGGCGAAATGCTCGGCATGACGCTCGAACGCAAAGTTGGCGACCCCGGCGACACCCTCTCCGGCGATGCCCGCATGCACCTGATCGAGATCGACTACACCGCGACCGGCTGAGAGGTCACCGACCCCTCGGCGCGCCCGATTACCTCGGCCGCTCGTCCGACCCGGGCGCTGATCCCGTAGTGGGAGCAGATCGCGAGCTCGTGCTCGCGCAGCAGCGGCCTCGTCGGGTCGACGATCGGGGCGTCCTGAACCGGCTCCCGGCCGTGGGCGGTCCAGACCCGGCCGGCGGCGCCGGCGCAGTCGCGAAGCGGTAGCGCCACCAGGATCGCCCGGCGCCGGCCGAGCAGACCACCCCGCTCGAGCGCCGCGATCAGCCAGGCCGGCTCGCCGCTCTCGGCGTCGAAATAGACGGCGTGGACGCGCCCGACCGGCGCGCCGCTTCCCTCGTCGAGCTCCCAACCGACCCAGGAGGAAGCCTCGCCCCGCGACGGCGGGCCTGCCTCGGGGATCGTCTCGGTGACGTCAGCCATCGACCTGCCTTTCGAGCAGCTTGGACGCGGCGCTGGCTGGATCGAGCTCACGGCTGACGACTCGGTCCAGCAGCGCCGCCGTCTCAGGATCGTCGGCGGCGATCGCCTCGAGTCGGCGGCGCAGCCGCAAGCCGGCGATGCCGAGAACCTCGCTGCGGAGGTTGCGGGCGCGGCGCTCCTCGAGCTCGCCCGTGGCCTCGATGTGGGCGCGGTGCTCGTCGATCTTCTCCGCCAGCTCGGCAACCCCCTCCCCCCTCGCCGCCTCGGTGCGCAGGATCGGCACATTCCAGCCCTCGGGGTCGTGGGATAGCGCGAGGACGCTCCGCACCTCGCGCACCATCGTTTCGGTCATCGGGTGGTCGGCCTTGTTGACGACGATCACGTCGGGGATCTCCATCACCCCGGCCTTCAACGCCTGGATCGAGTCGCCCGAGCCCGGCATCAGCGCCAGCACGATGGTGTCGGCGTGATCGACGATGTCGATCTCCGCCTGGCCGACGCCGACGGTCTCGATCAGGACGTCGTCCTTGCCGGCGGCGTCCATCACCAGGGCCACCTGCAGGGCCGCCTCGGAGAGCCCGCCGAGAGCCCCCCGGGAGGCCATCGAGCGGATGAAGACGCCGGGGTCGAGGAAGTGGTCGGAGAGCCGGATCCGGTCACCGAGCAGGGCGCCGCGGGTGAACGGGCTCGAGGGATCGATCGAGAGCACGGCGACGTCGCGCTCGGCCTTCCGCAGCTCCGTGGTCAGGGCTCCGATCAGGGTGCTCTTGCCGACCCCCGGCGGGCCGGTGAAGCCGACGATCCGGGCGCTGCCGGTGCGCGGGTAGACCTCGCGGACCAGGTCCCAGCCCGCGGGCTCGTCGGACTCGATCAGGGTGATCGCCCGTGCCAGTGCCCGCTTGTCGCCGGCGACCAGGCGCTCGGCGAGGGGCGCAGATTTGGCTACCTCGCTCACGGTCGCCAGTCTAGAGTTCCCGCCGCCGTGATCCGCTCGATCCGCTTCTTCGCCCGCAACGGGATGCTGACGCCGCAATACGCGCTGCTCCTCTGCCGCTACCTGTGGCGGCGGCTCCTGACCCGGGCGGGATGGCGCTGGCGTACCGACGGCCCCCTCTTCCTCGGCAGCGGCCTCGAACTCCAGATAGCCAGAGGGGGACGGGTCGAGTTCGGCCGTTTCGTCTGGATCGGCCACGGGACCAAGATTCGCTGCCACGAGGGCGTCGTCGAGATCGGCCCGAAGACGGTGATGGGCCAGGAATGCACGATCTCCGCCTACCGGCGGGTGCGGATCGGCGAGCAGTGCGTGATCGCCGACCGGGCGATGTTCATCGACTTCGACCACGGCGTCGTCGAGGTCGACCGGCCGATCCGCCAGCAGGGGATCTACATGCGCGACGTCGAGGTCGGCTCCAACGTCTGGATCGGTTACGGCGCCTGCGTGCTGCGCGGCGTCCGGGTCGGCGACAACTCGATCGTCGGCACCAACTCGGTGGTGACGAAGGACGTCCCCGCCAACGCGGTCGTCGCCGGGATCCCGGCGCGGGTGATCAGGATGCGCGAGGAGCCGCGGGACCTGCGCTGGCCGCACCCGGTCGAGCCTGATCCGGCCGCCGAGACGACGCTTCCGATCCCCGAATGAGGTCGGCGTAGACGACCACCGTCTGCTCGGCGACGTCGCCCCAGTCGAAGCGGCGCAGGTGCTCGTAGGCTTCGGCGACCAGCCGCCGCCCGAGCTCGTCGTCGCAGAGGACCCGGATCGCGACCTTGGCCAGCGCATCGGGATCGCGGGCGCGGAAGCGGAGGCCGACCTCCTCGTGGGGGACGACCTCACGCAGGCCGCCGGTGTCGGCGACGATGCAGGGGCAGCCCGAGGCCATCGCCTCGAGCGCGACGAGCCCGAACGGCTCGTAGATCGAGGGGACCACGGTGAGGTCGGCGATCCGGTAGAGCGAGTGCAGGACGTCGTCCCCGATCCAGCCGAGGAAGGTGCCGTGCTCCATCAGGCCGAGCTCCTCGGCCTGGCGGTGGAGCTCGGCCTCGTGGGTCCCCGAGCCGGCGACCAGGAACCTGGTGCCCGGCGCCTCCTCGATCAGGCGCGGCATCGCCTCGAGGGCGAGCTGGAAGCCCTTCTCGTAGACGAGGCGGCCGATCAGGAGCACGAGCTTCTCATCCGGCGCCGCGAACTCCGAGCGCAGGCGGGTCAGCTCCGCGGGGTCCTGCGGCTGGAGGTCGTCGGGGTCGATCCCGTTCGGGATCACGCTCACCCGCTTTTCCTCGACGGCGAAGATGTCGGCGATCTGTTCGCGCATGTACTGCGAGCAGGCGATCACCCGCTCGGCGCGGTTCGTGATCCAGCGCTCGACCTCATGGATGTATCGCTGCGGGTGCTTTTCGACCCAGCCCTGGTGGCGACCGTGCTCGGTCGCGTGAATCGTCGTCACCAGCGGCGCATCGAAGCGCTTTGCGAGGTGATCGCAGGCGTTGGCGACGAGCCAGTCGTGGCCGTGGACGAGGTCGAATTCGATGCGGTCGCCGAGCTCGACCCCGCTCGCCAGCATGTCGGAGTTCATCCGCTCGACCCAGGCGACGAACTCGCCGAGATCGGTCGGGCGCTGCGGCTCGCGGATGCGATGGACGAAGACGCCGTTCATCCGCTCTTCGGCCGGCGACTCCTCACCGCCACGGGTGAGGACGTGGACCTCGACGTCGCGCTCGACAAGCGCCTCGGAGAGCTTGCGGACGTGGCGGGCGAGGCCGCCCTCGATGAGCGGCGGGTACTCCCAGGAGAGGATGAGAACACGGGTCATCGGACCTGCGTCAGGGCTGAAGGAGCGGTGAGATGCTCAGGTCCGGGGCTAGCGAGCGCATGTGCGGATCGGTTGCAGAGCCTGAGTCTATGGCCTCGAGAGCAGCCTCGGCATGGTCCGTGGCGCGCTGGAACGCGTAGTCGCCCGCCTCGCCGCGGCGGTCGAGGAAGGCCCAATCGCTCGCCTGAGCCGCGAGTAGCTCCCGCGCCGCGCGCATCGCGGCCGGCCCGCGCAGTCCCCTCGATAGCGCCCGCAACACCCGCAGCTCGAGGCGCCTGGCGCCCCAGGCGAGATCGGCCACGGGTGGCGAGTCCCAGGTGCTGAGGTCCTTCCCCTCTCCCCAGGTCGACGCCTCCAGCGGGATCCGCTCGGCCTCGTGCTCGGCGATCGCCTCGCTCGCGGTCAGGAGCCGGACACCGGCCGAGCCGGCCCGCGCGACCACCTCCCCGAGCCAGGCCGCGCCCTCCGACCACCAGTGGCCGAGCAGCTCGGTGTCGATTGCGAACACCAACAGCCCGCGCCGCCCCCTCGCGGTCGAGAACTCGCGCAGGCGGGCGGCGGCGGCGGCGAGGAACTCGTCCGCCTGGCGCCGGATCGCCGCCTTCGCCGCGTCCGGCTCATAGGCCCCTCCCCCACCTTCCAGATCCTGATCCCCCGCAGCGACTTCCCCGCGAACTGGGCGTAGGCCGGGTCGGACGGATAGCCGTCGAGGGACCAGAGCCAGCCCACCGCCTCCCAATCGATCGGCAGCGCCGTCGGGCCGGCGGCGGTGGCGACCGGGGTCAGCGCGTCCAGCGGCTCGCGGTGGGCGCTCTGGTCGACGCAGAACCAGCGCACCCCCTGCTCGCCGAGCGTCGCCTCGAGGCCGGGGACGTAGGCGCACTCGGGAAGCCAGAAGCCACCGCCCCATCCGAAGCGCCGCCGGTGCGAACGGATCCCTGCGTCGAGCTGGAGGCGCCTGCCCGGGCGGGTCGCGAGCATCGGCAGCACGGCGTGGGTCGCAGCGGAGGCGGCGAGCTCGACCCGTCCGGAGTCCGCCGCCTCGCGGAAGGCCCGCAGCGGGTCGCCGCCGACGGCGTCGAGCAGCTCGAGGGCGTGCCGGTAGCGATCCAGCTCGGCCTCGCAGGCCTCGCGACACTCGGGCGGCACCTGGTCGAGGTCCGCTTCGGCCGCCTCGATCCGGAGGCCGATGAGGAACTCCCGCAGCCGTTCCCGCGCCCCGGCGTCCTCGAGCTGGTCGGCCAGCACCGGGGTGACGGTCATCGTCAACCGCTCGGCGACCTTGAGCACCGGCAGGTGCGAGCGCACGACCGCGTCGAACAGCCACTCCTCGCCGAACGGATAGGTCCCGAAGCCCTCGACGTAGGGCATGTGGGAATGGAGGACGATCGCCAGGTCGCCGGCGAAGGGCTCCTCAGGCATGACAGACGGCGAGGAAGTCAAGCGCCCGGTCGAGATCGCCTGCGCGGAGCGCGAAGTCGGAGGTGGCGATCGCCGGAGTGAAGCGGTCGTAGAAGGGCGTGGTGAGGCGCAGGGCCTTATGAAGCCGGTCCCAGCCGGCTCTGATCGCGAGCTCGTGGGCGCGGAGCCGGCGGGCGTGGAAGAGGCCGAGGACCTCGACCCGCTCGAAGTGGTCGCGGCAGAGGGCCTCGAACTCGGCCGCCCGGTACTCGTGGACGTGCCAGGGGTTGTCCGACTTCTCCGCCCCGGGGGGCGCCAGCGTCAGCAGATTGGGCGTCGAGATGTAGGCGATGCCGCCGGGCGCGAGCATCGAGGAGAAGTGCTCGAGGATCGCGCCGGCGTCCTCGACGTGCTCGATCGTCTGCAGGAAGACGACCGCGTCGCAGGGCTCGGAGAAGCTCTCGACCAGGTCGCGCTCGAAGCGCAGATTGGGGCGCACATACCGGAGCCGCGCGTGCTCGTGGGCCTCGGGGTTGGCGTCGACGCCGACCACACTCTGCGCCGAGCCGGCGAGAACGTCGGAGCCGTAGCCCTCACCGCAGGCCATGTCGACCACCCGCTTGCCGGCCACGCGGCGGGCGATCGACTCGTAGACGACGAGGTGACGTCGGTACCAGTAGTTCTCCTCCGGGACGTCCGGCAGGGTCCGCTCGCCGGTCAGCTCCAACGGCGGCACGCCATCGGGCTGGCCACTCTGGACGTAGTGGTCGACCATCGCCTGGGGAACCGCTAACGAGGAAGCCGCTTTTTCAGGGCGACTCTGGCGCTCTGGCCGACCACCGGGCCGCCCGCCGGTTTGAAGTTGAGGGTCACTTTGATCGTTGCCCTGCCGGTGTCGCCGAGCCTCGCCTTTTCCCGACCTATCGGCTTGATCAGGATCGTCCGCTTGCCCGCGGCCTCGGTCGCCCGTTTGACCATTCCCCCGCTGGACGCCGTGAGCCGGCCGCCCGGTGGGAGCTCGACCGAGAGCTTCGCCGTCCCCTTGCGCTTGTTCAGCTTCGCACCGCCTACCTTGAAGAAGGCCGCAACTGACGAGAGCTGCGAGGCCGAGCCGGCGCGATTCGTCGCCGATTCCCGGCAGCGGTAGTTGCCGACCGAGCTCGTGCTGAAGTCGGCTGAGGTTGCGCCCGGGATGTCGCTGCCGTCCCTGGTCCACTGGACCGAAGTCGAGAGCGGCGCCCGGTAGAGGAAGGCCTCGACGAGGTCGCCGGCCCATTTTCCGGGGGCGCACCGGAGGCCAACGCCGACGACTTTGCCGGATAAGCGTTTGCCCCCGCCCTTCTTCCTCACTTTCGCCTTGAGGACGATGTCGGCTCGTCCAACGCTCGGGGCGCCCCTCGGACGCGGATCGAAGAGCAGCGCCGGGAAGTTGGGGGCGCTGCCGTTCGCAACCTCGAACGGGAGCGTGGCGCCACCGGTCCCGTCGGTCCGCAGGAACGCGAGGCTCTCGGATTCCACCGTATTTGCCAGGTAGAGCTTCCCGGCTTCGGGGTCAAGCGCGAGCCCGTATGGGCCGTTGATTTCGAGCCCGCGATCGTCGAGATCGGAGGCGCCGCTGCCGTCGAGGTTGGCCGAGGAAGCGACTCCGGGGACGTCGTTGACCCAGTAGAGCCGCCCGGCGCCAGCGTCGATCGCTATCCCGAACGGCGTTTCCAGGTTCGCGCCCGAGACCGGCAGTTTTCCTCCGCCACTTCCATCGAGATTCGCGTACGAGATCCAGCCGTCGCCGATGAAGCCCCAATTCGTCCAGTAGACCTTTCCCGCCGCCGGGTTGACCGCGAGCCCGCCCGGAGGGTCGATCGGCGCGGCACCGGTGTCGAGATCCCCTCCACCGCTTCCGTCAAGGTTTGCCCACGACACTTTGTCGCCGCCGTCGTTCAGCCAGTAGGCCTTTCTTGCGGCGACGTCGATCGAAACCCCCTGCGGCCCGGACACGGTCGCGGCACCGGTGGCGAGGTCCCCGCCCCCGGTCCCGTCGAGGCTTGCCCAGGAGATCTTCGTGCCGGTGCTGTTGGCCCAGTACACACGACCCTCCACCGGGTCGATGGCGGTGCCGTACGGCACATCGGTCGTCGCGCCGGTGGTGTTGAGGTCGACCACCCCGCCGCTGCCGTCGATGTTGGCGTGCGAGATCTTGTCGGTGACGAAGTTCGCCCAGAAGATCTGGTCGGAGGCCTGTGCGGTGGCTGCCGTCTGCACCAAGACGGCCAGCGCGATCACGACTGCGGCTCTCTTCACGCCTGAGACGGTACTAGCCGCAATGCCGTCGAGGTTAGGGGCGCATGGCGCCCCTAACCTCGACGGCGCAGCTAGAGTGGCGCGCCATGCCCGCCTCGCCGACGGCAACGCCCGCGCACATCAAGGACGTCAACACCCGCTACCACGACGCGGCGGCCGACGAATACGACGCCAAGTGGGGCATCGACTTCGGCGCGACCGGGCAGCGGCAGGTGCGGCTGAAGCTCTCGAAGGCGCTCGGGGGGCTCGACGGCGAGCGCTTCGGCGACGGCCTCGAGATCGGTTCGGGTACCGGCTACTTCTCGCTCAACCTGGTCCAGCTCGGGATCGTCGAGCGCCTCACCGCGACCGACATCTCGGCGGGCATGTTGGCGCGGCTCGAAGGGACGGCCGCGGAGATCGGCGTCAGCGTCAGCACGGTCGCGACCGAGGCCGAGGAACTCCCCTTCGAGGATGAGAGCTTCGACATCGTCTTCGGCCACGCCGTCCTCCACCACATCCCCGACGTCGAGCGCGCCTTCTCCGAGTTCCGGCGGGTGCTGCGCCCGGGGGGCGCGATCGCCTTCGCCGGCGAGCCCTCCCGATACGGAGACCGGCTGGCCGAGATCCCGAAGCGGGCGGGGATGATCGCCGCCCCCGTCTGGCGGACCGCGGTCGGCGCCCGCCCCCGCGGCGTCCCCGAGGCCGAGATCTCCCACAGCCACGCGCTCGAGGGCGAGGTCGACGTTCACGCCTTCGCGCCGACCGACCTGCGCCGCCTGCTGCGCGACTCCGGGTTCGAGCAGCGCCGGGTGTGCGGCGAGGAGCTGCTCGCCAACGCCTGGGGCTGGAGCCTGCGGACGCTCGAGTCCTCCGCCGAGCCCGAATCAGTCTCATGGAGCTGGCGCAAGTTCGCTTTCAACAGCTACATCGCCCTGCAGAAGGTCGACTCGCGGCTGCTCGAGCCCCGCCTCCCCGCCGAGCTCTTCTACAACCTGCTCGCCTCCGGCCGCCGCCCGGCCTAGTGCTGAACGGCAGGCTTAGTGCCGAACTTGCGTTTGCCGTCGAATAACGACGGCAAACGCAAACTCGACCCTCACCACAACTCGGCGCTCACCACTCGCGGTCGGGGCTTTCGATCCGCTCGATCCCGTCGCGGACTCCGGCGAGCGCCTCCTCGCGGACGCGAAGCTTCGTCGCACGGTGGGCATCCCGGTTCAGCGTCTTGAGATAGGCGGTTGCTTCGCCGGCGGCCGTGGGCAGTTCGTCGCCGCTGACGACCTGGTCGAGGAACCCCCCGCTGAGGGCCTCCTCGGGGTCGAGCATCGCCCCGGTGACGGTGCAGCGATCGAAGTAGGGCCGCGCCAGGCGATGGCGGGCGACGGAGATCCCGAACCACGGAATCGTCAACCCGATCGCGACCTCGTTGAGGCCGATCCGGAAATCGCCGCCGACCCCGATCCGCACGTCGGCGGAGAGAAGCATGAAGGCCGCCATCGCGATCGCGTTGCCGTTGCAGGCGATCACGACCGGCGCGGGAAACGAGAGCAGCCGCTCGGCGAGCCTGGCGCCGGCCCCGAGCATCTCCTTCGGATGCTCGGGCAGCGACTTGAGGTCGAATCCGGCCGAGAGGATCTGCTCGCGTCCGGTAATCAGGACGATCGCCTCGTCCTCCTCGGCGCGGTCGAGGGCAGACGCGAGCTCGGCCAGCATCGCCGGCGAGAGGGCGTTGACCTTGCCGTCGTCCATGACGATGGACGCGACGCCGTCATCTAGCGAGTAGGAGACCAGGCTCAAGGCAATGTCTCGCGCTTCGCTCGCGGCGCGAAGAAACAGATATGCACGCTTGCTCGCTCCGCGCTCATGGCGCGGCGAGCCTATCGTGGGGCGCGCCCGCACGGCGAGCGCGGAACAGCTTGTAAGGGGAGTCGAAGCCCTTGAGACGGCGCTCGCCGGCGTAGGAGTAGTCGTAGCCCTCCCCCACCGTCTCCTTCGTCGCCTCGTCGACGAGGACGCTTCCGGGCCGGGCGATCCCGGTGATCCGGCTCGCCCTGTTGACGCAGCTGCCGTAGTAGTCGCCGGACTGCGCGATCGCGGGACCGAAGGCGATGCCGGCGCGCAGGAACGGGAACTCGTCCCCTTTTGCCTCGGCGGCCTCGATCAGGCCGACGGCTGCTTCGAGCATCGGCTCGGGCTCACTCGAGACCATCATCGCCGCGTCGCCGATCATCTTCACCAGGCGTACCGGCGGCGTCGCGACCTCGACCGCCATCTCCTCGAACCTGCCGGCCACCGAGCCGAGTTCCTCCGGGGCGATCTCCTCGCCGAGCCTTGTGAACTCGACGAGGTCGGCGAAGCAGACCGCGACATCGGCGGTGCCGCGGATCTCCCCGGAGGCGAGGTCGGCGGCGCCGATCACGTCGCGGCGGACCTGCTCGAGCGTGTGGGCGCGCAGCGCGTAGACCAAGGTCGGCTCGATCAGCGGCATCAGATACTCGGCGGCCCCGGCGAAGCGAAGCGCAAGGTCGCGCTCGGTGTCGCCCGGCTGCATCATCGTCCGCACAGTCAGCTCCCGGTTGGCGGCAGCGATCCGCGCGGTCCCGGTCCCGATCGTCCGCGCGACCTGGATGATGCCGTCCTCGGGCAGGCCGGCATCGAGGAAGGCGCGGACGCGGTGGGCCGCGTCGAGCTCTGCCTCGGTGAGCGTCTGGCTGTCGGGACCGGGATAGGGGATGCCGATCGCCGCGGTGGCGCGCTGGAGCAGATCGAGGTCGACGCCGGAGAGCTCGGAGATTTCACGCGGGGTGTAGCGGGGGCCGTCGCCCGCCAGCGCGCGCTCGACGGGTAGCAGCGTCAGCCGCGCCCCAGCGACCGCCTCGTGGAGCTCCTCCAGCGAGACCCCTTCGGAGCTCAGCCGTTCGAGGAGCTCGAGCCGAGCCGCACGCGCGTCGCCCTCGACGCCGTCGAGGAGCCCCTCTGCCTCGAAATCGATCGTCATGCCGTCGCAACGCTACCGCCGCGGCGCGGGTCGCCGCCGCCGCTCAACGCACCCGTAACGGGGTCGCGGGCGACGGCCTGGCAGCCGCCGAAGAAGAGGTTGATCCGGGGCCGGCGCAGAACCTCGATTCCGCGCGCTTCGATCCGCGCCAGGGCCTCCTCGTCGATGCCCGGCTCGGCCTGGACCAGGTCCTGCTCGAAGTGCAGCCGCGGCCCCCGCACCGCCTCATCGGCGCCCATGCCCTGCTCGACGACGCGGACAATCGTCTGCAGGATCGCCGAGCGAATCCGGTTCGAGCCGGCGCTGCCGAGCCCGAGCTCGATCTCGCCGTCGCGCAGGACCACGCTCGGCGCCATCATCGACGGCACCCGGCGCCCCGGGGCGATCGCGTGGAACCCGAGCGGGTTGAGGTCCTCCTCGCCGAGCATGTTGTTGAGGATCACCCCGGTCCCCGGGACCAGGACGCCGGAACCGGAGCCGTTCGAGCAGGTGACACAGGCGCACATCCCCTCGCCGTCGAGGATCGAGATGTGGGTGGTCGAGCCGAGCAGATCGCCAGCCTTGAGGTCCAGGGCAGCGGGCTCCAGGAGCTGCCCGGCGAGGCCCTCCCCATAGAGGCCCTCGGCGAACTCATTGCCCCGTGCGCGGTTGGCGGCGTCCATCACGGCGACGAGCTGCTCGGGGCCGCTCCGCTCACTCAGCCGCTCGAGCAGGCCGAGGCAGTAAGCGATCAGGATCCCGCCCGAGGACGGCGGCGGGTTGGTCAGGACCTCGGTGCCGCGAAAATCCGCCCGGATCGGCTCCCGCTCGATCGCCCTGTAGGCGGCGAGGTCGCCGGTCCCGATTGAGCCCCCCTGCGACGCGACGAACTCGGCGATCGTCGCCGCCACCTCCCCGCGGTAGAACGGCTCGACCTCCTCGGCGCCGAACCGTTCGAGCTCCTCCGCCAGCTCCGGGAACCGGAACGGGTCGCCCTCGCGCAGCGGGTTGCCCCCCGGTGCGTAGAGCTCTCGCGTCCCCTCGAGCCTGGCGTGGATCGGGGCGAGGATGTCGAGGATGTAGGCCTGCTCGGCGTTGACCGGCGCCCCCTCCCGCGCGAGCCGGATGCCGTCAGCGGTCAGCTCGGCGAGCGGCATCGACCCGAATCGCTCCAGCGCCAGCGCCAGGCCGGCCGCCGTGCCCGGCACCCCACAGGAAGCGGGCCCGACGTAGAACGTCTGCACGGTCTCGGCATCGAAGTGGACCGGGACCGGGACCAGCTCGGCCCCCCGCTCGACGCCGTCGAGACCGGGAGCCGCGACGAAGAAGTCGATCAAGTACGTTCCGACCCCCTCCTCGGCTCCCGCTCCCTCGCGAGAATCAGATTTCGATGCTCGGTTGCTCCCGCGGTCGGAGGGGGTCGGGTGGGCCTTGGCTCCGTGGATCATCATGAAACCGCCGGCGCCGAAGCCGGTCAGCGGGCTCTCGACCGCGAACGAAACGAGGACCGACGCGACCGCCGCGTCGACCGCGTTGCCACCGGCGCGCAGCACCCGGGCTCCCGCCTCGGCGGTCAGTGGATGGCCCGCAGCGACGACCCCGGTCACGGGGCTGGGCTAGCCGGGCAGGAACTCTGGGACGTCGAGGCTGCCGAGCTCCTCGCGACCCGATGCCCGCCCGCGCCCGCGTCCCTCGTCCTTGGTGCGTCGGATCGTCGGCTCGGCGCTGCGCCGCGGCCGCGCCGAGCGACCGTCGAAGCGGGTGGCGACAACCGTCACCCAGACCTGGTCGCTGAGGGCCTCGTCGACGTTGGCGCCGAAGATGATGTTGGCGTCGGGGTGGGCGGCTTCGCCGACCAGCTTGGCCGCCTCGCTGACCTCGACCAGGGAGAGGTCGGAGCCGCCGGTGATCGAGAGCAGGATCGCCCGCGCCCCCTCCATTGAGGTCTCGAGAAGCGGCGAGGAGATCGCTTTTTCGGCGGCGAGCGTTGCCCGGCCCTCGCCGGTGCCCATCCCGATCCCGAGCAGCGCCCGGCCGGCCTCGGACATGATCGTCCGCACGTCGGCGAAGTCGAGGTTGATCAGCGCCGGCAGCGTGACCAGGTCGGAGATGCCCTGGACGCCCTGGCGGAGGACGTCGTCGGCGACCTGGAATGCCTCGACCATCGAGGTCTGTTCGTCGAGAACCTCGAGCAGCCGGTCGTTGGGGACGACGATCAGGGTGTCGACCTCCTCGGCCAGCGCCTCGATCCCCTTGCCGGCCTGGTTGCCGCGACGGCTGCCCTCGAAGCTGAACGGCTTGGTGACGATCCCGACGGTGAGGGCGCCGACCTCGCGCGCGAGACGGGCGATCACCGGAGCGGCACCGGTTCCGGTGCCGCCACCGGCGCCGGCGGCGACGAAGACCATGTCCGAGCCCTTGAGGAGCCGCTTCAGCCGGTCCTGCTCGTCGAAGGCGGAGCGGTGGCCGAGCTCCGGGTCCGCCCCGGCGCCGAGCCCGCGCGTCTGCGATTCGCCGATGTGGACGGTGACGTCGGCGACGCAGAGCTGCAGCGATTGAAGATCGGTGTTGACGGCCATGAACTCGACCCCCGGGACCCGGGCCTCGACCATCCTGTTGACGGCGTTGACGCCGGCGCCGCCGACGCCGACGACGCGGATCACCGGCTGGTGCGGCTGGCCGCTGCCGAGCGGCTCGTATTCGGGTTCCTCGCGCCCGTACCGCGGCGCGTCCTGAAGCTGTTCCTCGCGCGAGGGCGGCTCCTCGGAGAACACCCGTTTGAGCCTTTCCGGCGGGGTCTCGGTCGAGGTCTCGGCGACGGGCTCGGAGCCCGCGCCCTCCTCCGAAGGAGTCAGATTGCGATCGTCGTCGGGCGCGGGCGGATCAACCGCCGCCTCCTCCGCCTCGCGACCGGGGGCGGCGGGCGTTGTCTCCAACTCAGGCGGGTCGGCCGGGGCGTCGTCGGTCGTCGAGCGGAAGAGATCGGCGAGGGGGCCCTCGCGCATACTCGCCCGCTTACGCCGACTCATTGGCCAAGACCTCCTTAGCAAGCTCTCGGTAGTAGCTGGCCGCGTTGCCCTCGGGATCGTACTTGAGCACGCTGGCTCCCTTCACCGGGGCCTCGGCGAATTTGATCGCCTTGCGGATCCTCGACTTGAATACCAGGTCGCCGAAGTTCTCTTCGAGGATTTCGACCGCCTCCTTGGCGTGGACGGTCCGCGCGTCGAGCATCGTCGGCAGGATGCCCTCGATCCGCACATCAGGGTTCAGGTTCTCCTGGATCATCTTCAGCGTGTTCTGGAGCTGGACCAGACCACGCATCGAGAGATACTCGCACTGGACGGGGACGATCACCTTGGTCGCCGCGGTCAGCGCGTTGATCGTCAGCAGTCCGAGGCTCGGCGGCGTGTCGATGCAGACGAAGTCGTAGTCGCCGGCGACCTCTTTCAGGGCCTTCTCGAGCGAGCGCTCGCGGCCGATCTTGGTGCTCATCGCGATCTCTGCCCCGGCGAGGTCGATCGAGGCAACGGCGATATCGATCTCCCGGTGCTGGATCACCTCGCTGATCGGCATGTCATTGACAAGGACGTCGTAGAGGCTCTTCTCGACCTTGTCGGGGTCGATTCCCTGGCTCATCGTCAGGTTGCCCTGCGGGTCCATGTCGACGCAGAGCACCCGGTGCCCCTTCTCGGCGAAGGCGACGGCGAGGTTGAGGGTCGTGGTCGTCTTCGCGACCCCGCCCTTCTGATTGGCGAAGGCGATCACCTCGGCATGCTTGACGGCAACCTCGGTCTCCTCGTCGGAGACCACGGCCTCGTGCCGACTCGGCGCAATCAGGTCGGTGGCCATCATCCGCTCCGGCTCGGGATCGGGCTCAGGAGTTGGAGCTTCATCATCTCGGTCGGCCTCCACGGCGGGTGGCTCGACGAAAGGATCCGCGGGCCGGGGGCTCTCCGGAACCGCCTCTTCCATCTCCTCGAGCTCCTCGACGATGGGGTGCTCCTCGACGGCGACGTCGGCGGCCTGCTTGGATTTTCTGCTGAGGAATCCCATTGCGGCCGTATTCGCATGGGCACCCGTTTTTCCTCCCAGCGAGCGAAATTGCTACGAATTGCCCGATTCCTGAACTCCTGGACAAGCGGTTGGTCTTCGTGACCGGCAAGGGGGGCGTCGGCAAGACCACCGTGGCGGTGGCGCTCGGCCTGCGCGCCGCGGCCGAGGGAAAGCGGGTGATCGTCTGCGAGGTCGCGGCCCAGGAGAACGCATCGCGGATGTTCGAGCACGCCGAGGTTGGGTTCCACGAGGTCGAGATGGAGGAGAACCTGTGGTCGATCTCGATCGATCCCGACGAGTCGATGCGCGAGTACGTGCTGCTCCAGCTCAAGGTCCGGGCGATGCGCGACCTCCTCTTCCGCAGCCGCGTCTTCACCTACCTGGCCGCGGCGACGCCGGGGCTGAAGGAGCTGGTGACGATCGGGAAGATCTGGGAGCTCACCCAGCTCGACCGCAAGGTCAAGAGCGGGCGCAAATACGACCTGGTGATCGTCGATGCGCCCGCGACCGGACATGGGATCGGGTTTCTGCAGACGCCACGGACGTTCGCCGCGATCGCCCGCGTCGGCCCGATCCACTCCCAGGCCCAGCAGCTGAACAGGCTGATCACCGACCAGAACCACACCGGCACCGCGATCGTCGCCCTGCCCGAGGAGATGCCGGTGAACGAGTCGGCGGCGCTCGAGCACGACCTCCGCAACGAGGTCGGGGTCGCGGTCGACAGGATCTACCTCAACGGCCTCTACCCCGAGCGCTTCTCGAACCAGGAGGCGGAGCGCCTGGGCGGGCTGGCCGATGGGTCTGACGGTTCCGCGCGGGCGGCGGCGCGGGCGGCGCTCTCCGAGTACGGTCGCGCCCGCTCCCAGCGGGCCCAGCTGGCGCGGCTGCGGCGCCGGGTCGAGACCCCGGTCAAGACCCTCCCCTTCCTGTTCGAGCCCGACCTCGACGTCGAGGCGGCGCGGCAGCTCTCGCGGAAGCTCAACTGATGCCGGCGGTCGACGAGCTCCTCGAGGGCAAGGAGATCTGCATCTGTGCCGGCTCGGGTGGGGTCGGCAAGACCACGACCTCGGCGTCGATCGCGGTCGGGATGGCGGCCCGCGGGCTGAAGGTCTGCGTGTTGACGATCGACCCCGCGAAGCGGCTCGCCGACTCGCTCGGGATGAAGGAGCTCGGCAACGTGGCCGAGCGAGTCGACCCGGCTCTGTTCGAGCAACAGGGCGTCGAGATGAAGGGTGAGCTGTGGGCGATGATGCTCGACGCGAAGGCGACCTTCGACGAGCTCGTCGCGCGCCAGGCGCCGGACGAGGAGTCCCGCGACCGGGTCCTGGAAAACCGGATCTACCAGCAGATCTCCAACGCCCTCGCCGGCTCGCAGGAGTACATGGCGATGGAGAAGCTGTTCGAGCTCCACACCGAGGGCCGCTACGACCTCCTCGTGCTCGACACTCCGCCGACCCGCAATGCACTCGACTTCCTCGACGCGCCGCGGCGCCTGACGCAGTTCATCGAAGGCCGCTCGCTGCGGGTCTTCATGCGCCCGACCGGCCTCGCGGCGCGGGTCGCCGGGCGTGGCGCGTCGGCGGCGCTCTCGGTCCTGAAGCGAATCGTCGGCTTCGACCTGATCGCCGACCTGGCCGAGTTCTTCAATGCCTTCAGCGGCATGGTCGACGGCTTTCAGGCGCGGGCCCGGCGGGTCAGCGGGCTGCTCGCCGACTCGCGGACCAGCTTCCTCGTCGTCTGCGGCCCCCAGGGGGAGCCGGTCGACGAAGCCGTCTATTTCCACCGCAAGCTCGTCGAGGCCAAGCTCCCGTTCGGCGGCGTGATCGTCAACAAGGTCCACTACCCGGCCGAGCGCCTGCGGGGCGACGTGGTCGACCTCCGGGCGGCATTGGCCGAGAAGCTCGGCGACGAGGACCTCGCCGGCCGGGTCGCCGACAACTTCGCCGATTACCAGGCACTTGCCGAGCGCGACGCGCGCAACATCGATCGCCTGACGAGGGAGCTGCGGACGGACTCGGTGATCCGGGTCCCCTACCTGGACGAGGACGTCCACGACCTCGGCGGCCTCGCCGAGATCAACCGCTACCTGTTTGCGAGCAGCGAGGAGCGGGTCGCGATCGCCGCCGGTCGCGTCTAGCTCGCGTCGCGCCGGTAGTGGTCGTAGTCGAGCTCGCGGACCTGCCAGTCGGCGTCCTCGGGCACGGGGAACAGATGGCGGACGGTCGGGGTATCGATCGGCTCGCGGTCCTCGGCGCGACTGACGCCGCGCCACTCGAGGGTGCTGCCCTCCTCGACCTCCACCTCCTCGAGCCAATTGGTCGCCGTGATCCGAATCTCGTCCTCCTTCGGGACCGGCTCCATGATGCGGGTGTCCTGTTCGTACCTCACGGGTTCCTCCTCGGACTTGGGCTCGGCTTCGGGCACATGCGGGAGTGGTGAAGGGCTGGGGGTCGAAACTGAGACGGTGATCTCCGAGTCGCCCTCGGCCAAGCCCAGGGCGATCAGGGACTCGTCGGCGGCGGTGCCGAGGTCGGTGCTGATCTCACCGAGCGCGGCCTGGCGGAGGATTCCGCGGACGCCCTCCTCGACCCAGGCGGCGAGCTCGGGCGTCCCGAGCGCCGGCGCGCCGCGCATCAACGAGCGCTCGAGCTCGATCGCGGCCTCGATCCGCTCGTGGCATACGCCCCTCGCGACCGGGTCGTCCTCGATCAACGCCGCCGCGCGTTTCGGCAGCGAGGCGCCGACCGGGCCCTCGCCGCCGAGCACCGAGCGCAGCGCCAGGAGGTGGTCGCTCAGGCCCTTGAGAGCCGAGTCGCGGCCGCGGCCCATCTCGAAGCGGTCGACGGCCCAGGCCAGCGCCCCCTCGGGGTCGGGCCTGACCTCGAGCGCGCTCGCGAACTCGGCGAGATGCTCGGCCTCGGACTTGCTCAGCATGTAGCCGCCCGGCCGGACCGAGCCGGCGCCGGTGACGACCCGCCGCCAGCTTCCCTCGCCGGTGGGGGCGAACGCATAGGGGCCGAGGCCGACGCCTCCGGCCTTGAAGAGTCGCATCACGGTGATCAGCTCGTGCAGCTGGCGCATCGCCTCCTCGGCGCTCTCGACGCCCTCGCCCCTCTCGGCGATCGCCAGGAACTGGGGCTCCCAGGCCAGCCGGCCCATCCCCTCGCTGCGCATCGCCTCGATCGGGGCCTCGATCGCGTCGGCTCGGACCGCCTGCATCCCGTGCGGGAGGTGAAGGCGCGGGATCGCCATCTGGAGGCCGACGATCGGCGCGATCAGGAAGTCGGTCTCATCGACGCTGCAGAGTTCGGCGTCGAGGACCGCCAGGGCGCTGTCGAGGCGGGCGCGGTCGAGCGAGAACTCGGTGCATCCGTCCCAGAGCGCGGCAAAGAAGGTCAGGAGCATCTTCGCGGCCCGCTCACCGGAGTCGATCGGGACGGTGGCGCCCTGCCCCTCGAGGTACGGCGCGGCGACGTCGGCGACGGCGACCGCGTCCTGGGCCGCTTCGAACGACGGCAGCGAGCGCAGCTCATCCTCACGCTGCCGCACGAACTCCGAAGTGAGCGGCCGGTAGCTGTGGAAGGGCGACTCGGGACCGGCCTGCTCGTCGACGTCGAACGGGATCTGGTCGCCGCTGGCGACCAGGGTCGCGAAACGGGTCGCAGCTTCAGCCGCGAGCTGCTTCAGGGCCTGATTGAGGACAGGGTCGCGCACGCTCCTCGCTTCCCCTCCCCCGCGGGCGCTCCTGCGCCTGCACGATGGCTTGCAGGATCGGGGTCTAGGCGTGGGCCGGGGCCCGCTCGGCGGTCTCCGCCGATTCCCCGAGCTCGTCCATAAGCCAGCGGCGGCCGTAGCGGCGCATGTCCTCGATCAGCGGCGCCAGCGCTTCGCCTTTCTCGGTCAGCGCGTACTCGACCCGCGGCGGCACCTCGGGGAAGGTCCTGCGGACGACGACGCCCTCCTCTTCGAGCGCACGCAGGCGCAGCGAGAGGGTCCGCGGGCTGATGCCCTCCAGCGAGCGCTCGAGCTCGCAGAAGCGGCTGCGGCTGCCGGCGAGGTCGCGGATGATCAGGAGGGTCCACTTGCCGCAGACGATGTCGGCGGTCCGGCAGACGGGACAGTTGGAGTTGCTCTCGGCACTCATCTGGAATCGAGGCGGCTTCGGAATTCGCCTCGTCCAGCGAGTTTAGCGCCAGTGCTTCACTTACTGAAGCTTTGGGCGATATCGAGGAAGGGCTTGCGCGAGGAGGACGAGGCCTTCTGCGGCTTCGGCGGGTCGACTTCGACCCACTGGATGTTGGTCACGTTGAGGCGGAAGGTCCGTTCGGGCGAGCCGGTGACAAGGTTGACGGCGTCTCCCGCCGTCAGGGTCAGCAGGGTGCAGCTCTGGGCCCCGCCGATGCACTGCCCTTCGCCCTGGACCAGGATCACTTCGGGCGTCAGCGCGAAGGTCGCGCGCTTGCCGTCGTCGGAGACGCCGAGGAAGAGCGCGACCGGCTGCTTCTGCGGCAGCCTCGTCCCGACCGCCAGTTCGGGGTAGTTCTTCAGGTCTTCCGAGCCGGCGTGCCCGAACCGGACATTCGGCCGGAACCCGAAGTAGCGGGTGGTTTCATCCGGAGACACCGGCCCTGAGGAGCCCGGCGCCCCGCCGGCGCCCGGGCGTTCCACAGTCACGGTTTCGCCGTTTTCGCTTTCGACTTCGACCCGGACCGGCTCCGAGGATTCGCTCGGCGTCGAGCTGAGCGACGAGGCTTCGCTCGAGGACCCTTCCGAGCCTTCGTCTTCGGATTCGCTGCTCGAGCCAGCGCCGGTGAATTTCTGATGGAACGGGTCGGTCGCCGTCTGGCCCTTGAGCCGCTTCTTCGGATCGCGCAGCCCGGGGTTGGCGGCGACGACCGCGAGTGTCGAGCCGCCGGCGTTCGACGCTCCGGCCGTTGCGGCGGAATTGGTTTCGGGCGCGTTGACTTCTTCGGAATCGCCGAGCAGGAACGGGACTGCGACGATTGCGACGGCGACGAGGGCGATCAGCGGCAGCAGCCGGCGCTCGCGCAGGTCGTAGTAGAGATCGGCGATGAAGTCGGGGGCCTTCGGGCCGCCGCCTCCGCCATCGACGTCGCCCTTGCCTCCACGGCGCAGGGAGGGGAGCTTGAATTCCGGGCCCTTCTTCAGCCAGTTCATTGCGCCGCCCCTCCCGTCGTCGTCGAGACCGGAGCGGATTCGGTGGTGGCCCCGGCGGTTTCGGGCGCTGCGCCAGTGGAGAGGCCTTCGCCCGGGGGGGTCAGGAAGGTGGTGACCGAGAATTCTCCTTCAAGATGCGGGAAGTCCGATTTGGAGTCGCCTTTCAGCGTGAACCCGTTGATCGTCAGCAGCCGACCGTCGACGGTCACCGCTTCGTCGTCGGTCGTCACCAGCCCGTCGAGGCCATGGATGAAGTCGGCGAGCTGGAAGAAGGTGCCGTTGAAGGTCAGGCTGTAGGGCATCACCGCCAGCCCCGCCGGCCCGATCTCCGCGCCCAGCGGCAACAGCGAAGCGGAGGCCTCGGTCGGCGTCAACAGTTCTGAGGTGGTGGCGGCAGCGGCGCCGGCTGCTTCGACTTCTCCACCACTGCCCGAGGCTTCGAGCTGCAGGTTCGAGAACCGGACCTTCGACTTTTCGGCGATGTGGTTGACCTGGACGAGGAGCGACGCCGTTTCGTCGTCCGCCGGGGTCGCCTTGCCGAGCACGACGAGCTGCTTGTAGGAGTCCGCGAAGCCCTCCTTGGCTTCTTCGCCGGCGATGATTTCGGCTTCGTGCTGGGAGAGCGAGGCCTGGATGTTTTCGACTTCGGTCCCGAGTTTTGACGCTTCTTCGCGCTTCGGGCTCATCATCAGCATCCAGAACGCGACCGCGCCGACGGCGACGATGATGGCGGCGACGATCGCCCGGTTCGAGTGTGTCATCTCGAGTTTCATTCGCCTGCTCCCGCCGATTCGGTCGAGGTCGTCTCGGTCGTGCTCGAAGTGCCGGATGCTCCGGTCGAGCCGGAGCCCGATCCTTCGCTCGGGGGGGGCGTCGTCGGGGGCGCCACGGCCCCTTCTTCGCCATCCAGCGCTTCGGCCACGGGCGCGGCGTCGAACGCGACGGTGACGTTGAATTGGGCGATGAAGGCTTTCGTCCGGCAGTCGTTTGAGCTTGCGGAGGAGGCGGAGTCGCTGCTGACTTCTTCGCTCGTCTGCTCGGCCTCTTCGCCCAATTCGGAGGATTCGAGGCCGACCCGGGTGACGCCGTCGATGTCCTTCAGCGCCCTGACGAACCCGGCGACGGCGTCCTGCCCGGTCGCGCAGCCTTCAAGCACGAGCGCCGGCCCGGCGATCCCGCCGCGCAGGTCGCCAGCGCCGGAGGTGGTGGCCGTGCCGCTGGCGCTGGCGTTGAGTTCGACCAGCCAGACGTCGGAGGGGAGGATCAGCGAGAGTTCGCGCATCACCCGTTCCCAGTCGAAGCGGCTGTCGGCGAGGCTCTGAACCGTCGCGACCCGCTGTTCGCTGGTCGTCTGGAAGGTGACGTAGGAGGCGAGCTTTTCGGCTTCCGCCGCCGCCGTCGCGTCTTCGCTCGTCAGGGTCGCGACTTCGCCTTCCCGTTCGGAGACCTTGTTCCCGGTCAGGACCAGCGCCGTGACGCCGACGAGGACGAGGACCAGGGCGCCGACGAGGATGTAGGCGAGCGGGCCCGAGCGCAGCGGCGCCTGGGAGCCCCTCCGTTCGTCGGGCGGGATGAGGTTGATCGGCCGCATCGCTACTGCTCCAGGGCGAGGCCCAGGGGTAGGGTCAGCCTGGCGGCCGCGGTCGGGTCGAAGCCCTCGAGCGCGCCGGGGCGGCCGACGCTGATCGGGAGCGGAAGGCTTGCCTCCATCCGGGCGACGAGGCCGGGAATCGCGGTTCCGGGCCCGCAGACGACGATCCGCTGGGTGGGGATCGTCCCGTCCTGGGAGCCGTAGTAGTCGAGGGAGAGGCGGAGCTCATCGGCCAATGCGGTCACGCCCTCTTCAAGGTGGCGCCTGGCATCGGCGACGATCTGGTGGTCGCCCTCGATCTGCTCGATCGGCTGCTCGAGGCCGACGTGCGTGAGCCACTGGGTGGCGTGCTCGGCGCTGAGGCCGTGGGTCGTACCGAACCGCGAGCTGACGGCCTCGAGGCCGACCGGAGAGACGCGGGCGAAGAGGCAGGCCCTGCCGTGGGCGACGGCGAGGTTGGTGATGTCACCGATGTTGCAGTAGAGGACGGTGTCGAACTGGCCCTGCTGCTGCTCGCCCTGAGGAGCCGCGGCGACCCCGGAGAGCGCCCGGATCATCGCGAAGACGGAGAGGTCGATACCTACCGGTTCAAGGCCGGCTTTGCGAAGCGGCTCGACGAACGTCGAGATCATGTCGCGGCGGGCGGCGGCGACGACGACGTCGACCTGCGGCGCGGCGCCCTCCTCGGCGGGGACCCCCCCGACCACCTGATGCTCGAGCACGGCCTGGTCGAGCGGCATCGGCATCTGCTCCTGCGCCTGGAACTGGATCGCCGAGTCCATCTCCTTCGGGTCCTCGATCGCCGGCATCCGCAGCGTCCTTACCACCAGGCGCTGGTTGCCGATCCCGAGCCGGACCTGCTTCGAGAGCTTGTTCTTGGAGAAGAGCGACTTCAGCGCGTCGGCGAGGAGGTCGGCATCGAGGACCTCGCCTTCCTGGAAGGCACCGGGGTCGAGCGGGCCGATCGCCGACCCGACGACCTCGATCGCGCCGTTCACCCTGACCTCGGTGGCGGCGACGCTGCCCGCCTCGATGTCGAGGCCGACGACGGATGCGCTCTTCTTGTTCCTGGTCAGCTGGAAGTGCATTGGGAGGTCTCTGCGCCGGTGTGTGGGCGGGAGGCCCTCCCTCAATCGACAGAAAGGCCGTGGACCTTTCGCCCTGCAAGTACCGATTTTTAGGAGAACCTGAACTCGGAGGGCTCAGAACGCCGTCAAATACCAATCGACGAGAAGTTCGCCGGCGAGGAGGCCGACGACACCGCCGATCGCAAGGAACGGCCCGAATGGGATCGCCATCTTCCGCGCCGCCGAACCCTCACGGGCGATCAGCGCCAGGCCGACCAGAGAGCCGACCAGGAAGGCGGTCAGCAGCGCCGGCGCGATGCAGCGCCCGAGGTAGAGCCCCATCACCGCGGCGAGCTTAACGTCACCGAGCCCCATCCCCTTCGGATAGGCGAGGGCAACCGCGAACAGGAACCCGCCGGCGGCGAGCGCGGCTATCGCCCGTTCGGGCAGGCTCCCCGGGTCCAGGGCCGCGGCGAGCGCGATTCCGGCGATCGCCGATGCGAGCAGGATCCGGTTCGGAATGAGTCGCAGCTCGAGGTCGGTGAGGGTGATCGCCGCCAGCGTCGCGACCAGGGCGAGGCCGAGTACCAGCTGAGCGGGCTCGTCGTGGAAGACGAGAGCGGTGGCGGCGAAGGCCAACCCGGTCGCGATCTCGACCAGCGGGTAGCGGGCCGGGATCCTGGCGCCGCAGCTCCGACAGCGCCCGCGCAGCAGCAGCCAGGAGACGATCGGGATGTTGTCGTAGGCGGCGATCGTCACCCCGCAGCTCGAGCAGCGCGAGCGGGGCGCGACGATCGATTCCCCACGCGGGACCCTGTGCGCGACGACGCTCAGGAAGCTGCCCGACATCGCCCCACCGAAGAAGGCGAAGATCGTGCCTGTCGCGGTGCTCAGCATCGCTCAAGGATCGGTCCTGGGGCCGAAAACCTTGACCGCCGACTGCCTTTTGTCGCAACTAAGCTGAAGGGACTATTTGAAGTCCAGGGTCTCGCGCTGGATTCGCCACGAGGATTTGACCGGTTCGAGGAAGTTCGGCGGCTCCATGTAGCGGAGGCGGTCGTCGTAGGTGTAGCTCTTCAGATACCCGGTTCCCGGGCTCCCCACAGTCCCGACCGGTCCGCGGAAATTCTGCGAGATCGAGCCATTCACTGTGAGTGTCCCGAGGCTCGCGCCGCAGTTGTAGTGATCGACGATGAACGAGTGCGCGATCGCCAGCAGCGATGCGTCGATCTGAAGGTTCGAGATCCCTTCACCGGGGCCGGATCCGCAGCTTTCGGCCGAGGTCTGGGTCGGATATGGATGCCAGACCCGGATGAAGTTGTTGGCGATCAGCCCCAGCATTCCCGACCCTTCGCGGATAATTTTGCCGTTGATGATGACGTCGTTGTCGGCGGCGATCGTCAGCCTGCCGCTGTATTTGCCACTGACGAAGACGTTGCCGCACTTCACTTCTTTGGAGTAGGTCGCTTTGAACGGCGAGGAGAGCGACGGACAGGCCGACCATACTTTTCCTGGTGTGGCGCAGTCGGCTTCTTTGCCGTTCGCTATGTACACGACGCCGCTGGCCGGGAACGGTTTGGTCCCATTGAATCCGTAGGATGCGACCGTCAGGTTCGTGCCGCTGAGGACGATCGAGGAGACGCACTTGAACGTGTAGGACGGTCCGGCGATTTTTTCCAGCAGGGCATTGGTCGGCGGCGGTTCGAGGGTGTCGGCGGTCGTCTTCAGTGGCCCGACGAATACCGGATTGTCCCCGGTGGGTTCTTTGCAGCCGCCGTCGAAGTGGCCAGGGTCTTTGGCGCTGACCTCGATCGTGTCGGTCGGCCCGCGGCCGAATTTCGGCGACCCGCAGATCGCGAGTTCGTCGTTGGTGTGGAGCGGGCCGCGGATTTCGTCGCCGGTCCTGAAGACGATCGTGTTGCAGAAGGAGGATCGGCCTTCACGGCGGTATTTTTTGCATTTGTTGTTCGCTTCGGTGACTTCCGACGAGCTCGAGTAGGTCAGCGGATCGGAAGTCTCGTAGTTGGTCATGTAGATGAAGTCGAGGAGGCTCGCCCGCTTGTAGGAGGCGACCAGCGAGACTTCCTCGTCGCCGACGAAGCCGGTCGCGCGGATCCGGAACGTCCCCACGACCCCGTCCGCTTTCTCGATCATCGATTCCGAGTTTTTGGGGTCGCATTTGGCGAACCCTGCCGCCGGCAGCGATTCGATCGCGTATTCGCCGCCGCCCGAGAGCGTCCGCCGGTTCGCGGTCGAGCCGACATCGTTCATCGCGTTCGGCGTCGGCACGCTCGTGCACTTTGCCCAGTAGCTGTTGTCGTTGTTGAGATGGAAGGAGAAGTCGGCGATCCCCGCCTGGGCCGCGGCGAAGGCGGCCTTGCGGTCGAGGTCGCGCTGGGTCAGGTGGAGGTCACCATTGCTGGCGGCGAGGGCGGCGGCGGAGAGCACCGCCAGCAACGCGACCGCGCCCACCGCGGCGATCATCGTGTAGCCGTCCTCGGCGTCCCGGAGGCGGCGGAGGCGAGATCGGATTCGAGCGATCAGACGCATGGCATGTTCACCTGGGCACTGTCCTCGGAGGCCGGTTCGATCCGCAGCGTCGCCGAGTCGGTGAGGGCGATCGCCGCCTCGGCGGCCTTACCCGCACCCCCCGGAGGCAGCATCGTGAAGGCGACGTCCACCCGGACCGTTCGGCTCGCGTCGGTTTTGCTGAGCGGGGTTTTCAGCGGCACCATTTCGATCACTCCGTCTTTGTTCGCGTCTTCGTAGGCGTAGTAGCGGAAGATCGGCACCGTTGTCGGCGGTTCCCCGATCGCGGCGGGGCCCACTCCGTCGACGATCTTGGTGGTCGACGTCGGCGCCGCGGTGAAGGTCCATTCCGGCGGTTCGCCGCCCGAGGGCGGGTAGACCGATTCGGTCAGAGCGGTCCCGTTGAGCCCGATCACGTAGCGGTCGGGCGTCACCACGGCTGCCGAGCCCGCTTTCGAGAGCAGGACCAGGGTGTCGTCGTCGCTGCCTTCTTTCACCGGCGTCATCAGCGGCGCAACGCAGGCGGCATGGAGCCGATCGAGGATCTTGGTCATCGCCGGCCGCCCGCGCTGGTCGGCGGCAACGCGTTCGGCGGTCCGATCCTGGTTCTTGACCGCAACCTGGACCAGCATCAGGATCGCGCCGAGGACGATCAATGAAATCATCATTCCGGTCAGCATCTCGACCAGCGTGAATCCCCTCTCGTCGCGGATCATGGGCATATTCCGCTTCCGCTCGTGGTGCCGTCGCGAAGGAAGATTTCGAGTGATTTGCCGCCGGGGATATCGGTTTCAATGTTCGGGACGTTGACTTTCGTTTCTTCTTTGCGACGAGTGTTGCTGTCGCTCGCTTTCCCCGAGGCGCATACTGTGTAGCCGTTGAGGGTCGCGCTCGAGGTGTCGTCTCGACTGAACGGCAGGGCGATATTTTTGACTTTTTTTTCGGGGTTTTCGATCGAGGGGTTTTCGATCACGCCTGCGGCGTTGGTGGTGTATCTCAGCGGCGGCAGGCCCGCCGCGGTGCAGTTGGTGTCGCGGATCACGACTTCTGCTCCGGGGGCGGGCACCTTCGGGGTGTCGGTGGAGCGGCCTCTGTAGACAGTCAGCCTGAGCGCCGGGAGTTCGATCGTCGCGTTCGCTGTGCCGCCCGGCGGGACGGTCGACTGGACCACCGCCGCAGATGGGTGTTTCCCTTCGGGGTCGGGGTTGTTCTCTTCGCAGGAGCCGGCGTAGACGGTGTAACCGTCATCGAACGGAAAGAGGCTGGTGGCTTTTATTTCAGGGAGGGGTTGGCCGGCGGGGAGCCCTTCGACAGACTTGAAGGCCCGGGCTTCGCTCATTTCTGTGTTGAAGAGGGTGATCGCCTGCGATTTGGCGGCTTTTGGTGTTTCGGTCGAGCTTTCGTACCGAGTGACGAACTTGGCGAAGAGTTCGCCGGGCGTGTCGTATTGGAGGGTCAGCGGCCTGGTCGCCTCGGCGACGACGCTGACGTTCGTCGTCCCGCTTTCGTCGCCGTCGGGGTCGACCATGTTCGGCACGGTCGCGCTCACTTTGTAGTCGCCCTGGAGCAGGTTGCCGAACACCGCGCAGCCGTTTTCCCCGGTGTCATGGCTGAACGGGGTCGGACCGCTGCCGGAGATCGGAATCCCCGAGATCGCCTGATTTTCGCCGTTGATCACCTGGACGATCAGGGCGCCGCTTTCGGCCCTGGCGGTGCTGTTCGGCGGTGCGACAAGGCTCGTCTCTTTGACCGGCGGCCGCGCCCCCATCCCCGGCCAGGTGATCGTCGACCTGATCCGGATGTAATCGGCGGACGCTTCTTTCTCGTCGCAGGTGTCGGTCCCGGTTTTCGCGTTGATGAATTGGGCGTCGGAGAGGACCGTGTAGGGACTGCCTTCAACCGTTTTCGTCGTCGTTTCGGTCAGCGAGGGCGAGAGCTGGGAGATCCGCATCGTCCGCAGCCGCGCGATGTCCGCCTGGGCGAGGCCGTGGGCCTGAGCCTGGTGGCGCTCCTGGGCGGTCGAGTGCTCCGCGGCCGTGAAGGCGGTGAAGACGCCGATCGACGCGATGGTGATCATCATCGCGCTGACCATGACTTCGATCAGGACATTGCCCTCCTCACCGGAAGCCGAAACTCTGCGTACTGCTTTTGGCAGGTACTTGCTTTTCATATGGCTGGGGATGGTGGACTCGGGCGGACTCTTCATCGGCGGTCCGTTTGGCTGACTAAAGCCAGAAGTTGGTAGTGGTGGGTCGGGTGGACGGGTGTGGGAGACGAAACCGAGACGGGCGGGCCCGAGGGCCCGCCCGTCTCCAGAATCGGTTGCTCCTTCATTCAGGAGCGAGCGGTCAGGAGCTAGTCGCTCCAGACTTCGCTTTCGGGGCAGCCGCCGGTTCCACCCGTGGTGCAGGTGTATTCGACGTCGCCGGTCGTATCACGTTCGATCGTGAACGTGTTGCCGGTCTTGGTCGACGTAGCGGTGACCGAGTATTCCTGCCCGTTTCCTGAGGCAGCCGAAAGGTAGGTCGAGCTTTCGCCTTCGCCGGTCGCGATGGTGTCCTCGACCGCTTTCAGGTTTGCAGGGCTCACTTCGTCGTACGAGCCGCCGTTGTCGGTCGAGAGGGTCTCGGCCGCGGTCTCGGCGGAACGGGCCATCGCCTTGGCACCTGCGTCGTTCGCCTTGTCTTTCTGGCTGAAGAAAGCCGGAATGGCGATGGCGGCGAGGATGCCGAGGATGAGCATGACGACCAGGAGCTCGATCAGGGTGAAGCCTGACTCGCTGTCGCCACTGAGCCGGGCGCCAATCTTGGCCCGGAGATTCTGGAGAAACATCAGGTACCTCCTATGGTTCCTGTACTTCGGTTTCGCCGTTGCCCCGTGATAGCCACTGGTAGGCGCTGGCATTCATTGACAGGCCCGTCATCGGTACGGGGCCTGGATCCCTAAATCCCCGAAATTAGGCATAACTCCGGCGAAAACTCCACGCCCGTGCTTGGACTGCCGCGTATTGCCGGACGCACCTACTGAGAAGGTGTTAGTACCTACGCCGACCCACACAGGGTGGGGCCGGCGCGGCTAGCCGATCTTGTCGTAGATGCTGAAGATCGGCAGGTACATCGAGATGACGATGAAGCCGACGACGGCGCCGACGAAGGCGATCATGATCGGCTCGATCAGCGCGGTCAGCGCCTTGACCTTGGCGTCGACCTCGGTTTCGTAGAAGTCGGCGACTTTGGACAGCATCGTCTCGAGCTGGCCGGTTTCCTCGCCGACCGCGATCATGTGACCGACCATCGGCGGGAAGATCGGGTTGCGCTCGATCGGGCCGGCCAGCGAGCCGCCTCGCTTGGCGGTCGCGTAGACCTCCTCCATTGATTCCTCGATGACGATGTTGCCGGCGGTTTCACCGGTCAGTTTGATCGACTGCAGCATCGGCACGCCGGCCGAGACCGAGCCGGCGAAGGTGCGTGACCAGCGGGCCAGGGCGACCTTCTGAATCACGTCCCCGATCTTGGCCGGAATCCGGAGTTTGAACCGGTCCCACATCCTCTTGCCGGTGTCGGTCCGCTTCCAGCGGAAGAATGCGATGACGGCGAGAGCGATCGCCGGGAAGAGGATGAACCAGTAGCCGGTGATCGCTTCCGAGGCATATACACACAACTGGGTCGGCAGCGGCAGCGCCGCGCTGACTTCGTCGGGGTTTTCTTCGGCCAGTTCCTTGAAGATGTTGGCGAAGACGGGAATGATGAAGGCGACGACGATCAGCAGCACGACCGTCGCGACCGCGAAGACGAACGACGGGTACATCAGCGCCGATTTGACCTGCCGCTTCAGGGTGTCGGCTTTTTCGACCTGGAAGGCGATCCGGTCGAGGACGTCTTCGAGCCGTCCCGACTGCTCGCCGGAGCGGACCATCGCCCGGTAGAGCTTGTCGAAGACGTCGGGGTGGCGGGCCATCGCCTGCTCGAGGGTGCTTCCGGCCTCGACGTCGGCGCGGAGGCCGGCCGCCGCCTCGCGGATCTTCTCGTCCTGGGTCTGTTCCTCGAGCGTGGTGAGGGTCCGCAGCATCGGCATCCCGGCGGCGACGAGGGTCGCGAACTGGCGCGAGAACACGGCGAGCTCGCGGGTGTCGACCTTCTTGAACCGTTTGAAGTAGTCCTCGATCGCGATCGGGGACTTCTTCTCGCTGACATCGAGGACGATCAGGCCGCGCGAGCGCAGCTGCTCGGTCACCTGCGCCTTGGAGTCGGCGACGAGCTCCCCGGCCGAGGCAAGCCCGGCGACGTCCATCGCGCGGAACGCGAATGTGGTGGCTCCCGCCATCGGTTAGCGCTCCGGCGCGGGCGGGGGCGGCGGGACCGAGGTCTGCTCGATTCCCGCGGGCTGCGGCTCGATCGCCGGCTGCGGCTCGATCGCCGGCGGCAGCGGCGGCGGAGTCACCGCCGGGGCGTCGACGTTGACCGCGGGCGGCGGTACTGGTGCGGGCGGCGCGGAGACGGGCTCGGGGGCCGGGGGAACCGGAGCCGCAGCGGGGGAGGCCGGCGGCTCGGCGACGGGCTCCTCTGCGACGGGCTTGAAGTCCTCCTCCAGATCCTCGGGCGCCTCGATGGGCGGAGGAGGCGGCGGTGGGACGCTCGCCGTGACCGGCGGGACGTCGGCGGTGTCCACCTCCTTCTCCTCCTCCAACACGGGCGGAGCGGGCGGGGGCGGGGGCGTCGCCGCAGCGGGTGGCAGGGGCGGCGAGCCATTCGTCGCCGCGGAAGGCGGGGGCGGGCCGTTCGAGCCCGAGGGCGGCGGAGCGGTCGAGTGGGCGGCCGGCGGCGGCGAGGAAGCGTCCTGCTTGTCCCTTGACTTCGCGCTGGGCGTGACCGCCGCCGACGTCCCGAGCAGGCGTTTGAGCTCCTCCGGTACCGCGGAGCGCTGCTCGGCCAACGAGCGAGAGATCTTGCCTTCGCGGACGAGGCGGACCAGGTCGGCGTCCATCGTCTGCATCCCGACCGCGCCGGATGTCTGCAGCGCGGCGTAGATCTGATGGGTCTTGCCCTCGCGGATCAGGTTGCGCACCGCCGGCGTCGGCACCAGCACCTCGCAGGCGACGGTGCGGCCCATGCCGTCGATCGTCGGCAGCAGCTGCTGGGTGACGATGCCCTGCAGCGCGATCGAGAGCTGCGAGCGGACCTGGCCCTGCTGCTCGGGCGGGAAGACGTCGATGATCCGGTCGACCGTCTGCGAGGTCGACTGAGTGTGCAGGGTCGCGAACACGAGGTGCCCGGTCTCGGCGGCGGTCAGGGCCGTCGCCATCGTCTCGAGGTCGCGCATCTCGCCGACGAGGATGTCGTCGGGGTCCTCTCGGAGGGCGGCGCGGAGGCCGAGAGCGAAGTCGGGCACATCGGCGCCGACCTCGCGCTGGTTGACGATCGACTTTTTGTGTTCGTGCAGGAACTCGATCGGGTCCTCGATCGTGAGGATGTGGTCCGGCCTTTCGGCGTTGATCACGTCGAGCATCGCCGCCAGCGTCGTGCTCTTGCCGGAGCCGGTGGGGCCGGTGATGAGGACGAAGCCGCGCGGTTTCTGGGTCAGCTCGCGGAGGACCTGCGGCACCCCGAGCGAGTCGAGGTGCGGGATCTCCTGCGGGACGAGCCTGAACGCGGCGCTGACCGAGCCGCGCTGGAAGAAGCAGTTGACGCGGAACCGGGCGACCGCGGGGATCGCGTAGGCGAAGTCGAGCTGTTTGTTGTTCTCGAAACGTTTCCGCTGGTCCTCGTTGAGGATGCTGAAGACGACGTCGCGGGTTTCCTGGCTGGAGAGCACGGGGAAGCCATCCATGTGGACGATCCTTCCCTTTTCCCGGATCGCCGGAGGCACACCGGGGGTGATGTGGACGTCGGAGGCTCTCGCCTCGACCATCCGCCGCAGCACCTCTGCGAAATCGAAGTCCATGATTTCCTTGATCGACCGCTCGGCCAGTTCCTCGATACTCGAAAACGAGTAAACGGGATCAGGTGGTGACGCGGATGACCTCTTCGAGGCTGGTCTGGCCGGCTCGGACCTTGGTGAAGCCGTCCTCGCGGAGGGTCATCATCCCCTCCTCGCGGGCGACCTGGTTGATTTCGGCCTCGGTCGCGTTGGAGGTGACCATCTCCTTGATCCGCTCACTCAGGACCATCACCGAGTAGATGCCGACCCGGCCTTTGTAGCCGTTGTGGCTGCAACGAGGGCATCCGACCGGCTCGTAGGCCTCGACGTCGACCCCGACCCGGATCCCCGCTTCGGCCATCGCCTGCGGCGGGATCATCACCCGTTTCTTGCAGTGGCTGCAGAGCTTGCGCGCCAGCCGCTGGGCGACGACGCAGTCGACCGCCGAGGAGATCAGGAAGGCCTCGATCCCCATCTTCGTCAGCCGGGTGATCGCACCGGGGGCATCGTTGGTGTGAAGGGTGCTGAGCAGCATGTGGCCGGTCAGAGCGGCCTCGATCGCGACCCGCGCGGTCTCACCGTCTCGAATCTCGCCGACCATGACGATGTCGGGGTCGGCGCGGAGCATCGAGCGCAGACCGGTGGCGAAGTCGAGCCCCGCCTTGCGGTTGACGTTGATCTGGTTGATGCCCTGCAGCTGGTACTCGACCGGGTCCTCGATCGTGATGATGTTCTTCTCGACCTGGTTCAGCTCCTTGAGGGCCGAGTAGAGCGTCGTCGACTTGCCCGAGCCGGTCGGGCCGGTGACGAGGACGGCGCCGTAGGCCTGGCCGAAGCAATCCTGGAAGCGCAACCTCGCCGCGTCGTCCATCCCGAGGTCGTCAAGGGTCCGATTGGCGTTCTCTTTGTCGAGGATGCGGATCGTCGCCCCCTCGCCCTTCTGGGTAGGGAGCGTGGTGACGCGAAGGTCGACCTTGCGGTCTTCGACGGTGACGCTGACGCGGCCGTCCTGGGGGATCCGCTTCTCGGCGATGTTGAGGTCGCTCATGATCTTCACGCGTGAGACGACGGCGGTGATCATCCGGCGGGGCACGTGGGCGGCCTCGCGGAGCACGCCGTCGATTCGGAACCGGACCCGCATTTCGCCCTCGTCGGCTTCGAAGTGGACGTCGGAGGCCCCCTCCCCCACCGCCTGGCCGAGGATGCTGTAGACGAGCTTGACGACCGGCGCGTCGTCGGCCCCGACTTCGGAGTCGGATTCGCCTTCGAGCAGTTCGGCGTCCTCTTCGGTCTGCTCCTCCTCGCCCTCGACGATCGCTTCGCTGACCGCGCTCTGGAGCGTGTTGAGGCGCCCCATCAGCGACTCGATGTCTTCTTCGGGGGCGACCGCGGCGCGGCAGTCGAGCCCGGTCGCGATCTTGATGTCGTCGACGGCGAGCAGGTTGGTCGGGTCGGCCATCGCCACCAGCAGCGTCTCCTTGTCGACGAAGCCGACCGGGATCGCGTTGTAGCGGCGGGCGGTGGTGACCGGGATCAGGTTGGCCGCCGCCATGTCGACCTTGTATGCGGAGAGGTCGACGTGGTCGAGCCCGTAGCGCTCGGCGACCGCGCGCGAGAGCTGGTCGGGGTTGATCGCCCCCTGCTCGAGCAGCAGGCGCTCGGGAGGCCTGCCGGCGGTGCGGGCGGCGTCGATCGCCTGTTTCACTACCTCCTCGCTGACGTAGCCGAGCTCGCCGAGGACGTCGGTCACGAACGCGGCCGAGTGGACGCGCGTTTTCGGCTCGGTGATCCCGAGCGTGCGATCGATCTCTTCGACCTCCTCATCGGTGTCGAAGGGATTCGGAATCGGTTCGGAGGACTCGACTGGGGGCGGGTCCTCCGGCGCTCCGCCGTTCTCCTCGCCCCCATCCAAAGGGGTCTTCTCGAGCGGCGCCTCGGGAGTTATCTCCTGCGCCGGCGCGTCCTTTGCCGCCTCGTCGACTCCGCCCGGACCGGCCTCGTCACCCGAGTCCGGAACCGGTCGCAGATGGGTCGCGTAGTCCCGCTGCTCCATCTGCCTATGGGTGATAGTCGAGGGTGCGTCCTTCGTATCCAGCGTCGACTACCGCCTGAACGACGCTCGCATGACTGGCGAATCCGTAGTTGACGGAGGCGACGGGGAGATCGCCCTTGAGATTCTTGGCCCGGACGACGACCAGCGCCGGGACACGGTCGACGGCGACCCCCTCCGATATCGACGCGTAGCGCGCGATCTGGTCGGCGGGAATGACGAAGGTCTTGACATCGGGGAGGGAGCTGAGGCTCTTGGTCGCGTTCTCGACCATGCGGTCGTCGATGCCACCGTTGCGGACGAAGAGGAGGACGACGGTCTTGTCGGCGTTGTAGGCGGCGAGGACCGGCTTCGGGGGCGGCGGTGCGTCTTCGGCGGCGGTGGCCGGGAGGGCCGCCGCGCCGGTCGCGGCTTCTGGCGCGGTCGAGACCGTGCCGACACCCGTTTCTTCGGGAGCTGCCGCGCTCGTTTCGGTCGCGGTCGAGGCGGTTTCCTCTTCGCCGCCTTTGCCCATCGTCGACATCAGGAAGAACCCGACAGCGATCAGAAGGACACCGACAAGTGCGGCCTGTGCCAGCGGATTACTGTTGAGTTTCTCTCTCATATGTTCGCTTACTCTCGGCAGGAAAAGCCGAGAGCTTGAATCCGAAATAAGGAATGCGGACGGCCTAATCGGCCGCGTTGCCGGCGAGCTGCTCGATGCCACTGGCGCGCTGGCCGCCGGCCGAGAGCATCAGTTTGAAATCGTGCGGGCTGGACGCATAATCGAGCGCCACCTGCTCGGAGACCTTCCCCTCCATCACGTAGCTGAGGAGGGCCTGGTCAAAGGTGCGCATCCCGTAGAAATCGCCCTCGGAGATCACTTCGGTGATTTTCCCCGTTTCCTCGGGGTTGAGGATCAGGTCCTGGACGCGGCCGGTGACGACCATCACCTCGGATGCGGGGACGCGCCCTTCGCCGGTGATGTCGGGGACGAGGCGCTGCGCAATGGCCCCCCTCAGGGTCGCCGCAAGCATCACCCGCGACTGGTGCTGGAGGTGGGGCGGGAAGAAGTCGATGATCCGGTTGATCGTCTCGGTCGCGTCGAGGGTGTGGACCGTGGAGAGGACGAGGTGGCCGGTCTCGGCCGCGGAGAGCGCGGTCCGCACCGTCTCCTCGTCGCGCATCTCGCCGATCAGGATCACGTCGGGGTCCTGGCGGAGGACGCGTTTCATCGCCCGCGCGAAGCTCTCGGTGTCCGACCCGATCTCGCGCTGGTTGACGATCGAGTATTTGTCTTCGTGCAGATACTCGATCGGGTCCTCGAGGGTGATGATGTGCTGGTGGCGGGTGCGGTTGATGTGGTCGATCATCGCCGCCAGCGTCGTGCTCTTCCCCGAGCCGGTGGTCCCGGTGACGAGGATGATCCCGCGCTGCTCCTCGGCCAGCTTCGTCACCACCGGCGGCAGACCGAGATCCTCGACCGAGCGGATCTTGTAGGGGATCGCGCGGCAGACGATCGAGATCGAGCCACGCTGCCTGAAGGTGTTGACGCGGAACCGGGAGAGCCCGGCGATCGAGTAGGAGTAGTCGGCCTCGCCGGCGGCCTGGAACTCTTCGACAGAGCGAGGCTGGGAGATCTGCTGGAAGGCGCTTTCGGTGTCCTGGGGGGTCAGGGGCTGGTAGCCCTCGAGGGGAACCAGCTCACCGTGCAGGCGGACCGTCGGCGGCGAGCCGACTTTGATGTGAAGGTCCGACCCGTCACGCTCGATCAGAGTGTGCAGGGCTGCGTCGATTGCGAACATCCCGGCTGGTATCGGCCGGGATGTTCGAACGCCTTAGCGCCGGGCGATCAGGTTACTTCGCGCAGTTTCTGCGCTTCGCCGAGCTGCTGAAGCTTCTTCAGGCTCTGGTTCTCGATCTGGCGGATCCGCTCACGGGTGACGTTGAACGTACGCCCGACCTCGTCCAGGGTGCGAGGATGCTCGCCGCCGAGCCCGTAACGGAGCTCGAGCACGCGGCGCTCGCGGTAGGAGAGGTTCTCGAGCGCTTCTTTCAGCGCCTCTTTGGTGAGCAGGTCGGCCGCCCGGTCGAACGGGGACTCGGCCTTCTCGTCGGCGATGAACTGGCCGAACTCGGACTCCTCCTCGTCGCCGACCGGCTTCTCGAGCGAGACCGGGGCCTGCGCCGAGCGCTTGATCGAGTCGACCTCCTCGGGGTCGATCCCGGTGACCTCGGCGATCTCCTCCGGCGTCGGCTCGCGGCCGAGCTCGGTGACGAGCTTGCGCTCCGCGCGCCCGATCTTGTTCAGCTTCTCGACGACGTGGACCGGAATCCGGATCGTGCGCGCCTTGTCGGCGAGGGCACGGGCGATCGCCTGCCGGATCCACCAGGTCGCGTAGGTCGAGAACTTGAACCCCTTGCGGTAGTCGAACTTCTCCGCCGCGCGGACGAGGCCGAGCGTCCCCTCCTGGATCAGGTCGAGGAACGGCAGCCCCTGGTTGCGGTAGTTCTTGGCGATCGAGACGACCAGGCGCAGGTTGGACTCGACCATTTTCTGCTTCGCGTCGAGGTCGCCGCGCTCGATCCGTTTGGCGAGTTCGACCTCCTCCTGGGCGGTGAGCAGACGGACTTTGCCGATGTCCTTGAGGAACAGCTGGAGGCTGTCCGTCGTCATGTCCGGTTTCAGGTCGAGCGCCTGTTTCTGGCGGCGCCGGCCTTTTTTGCCGGACGGCTCCGGCATCGCGTCCGCGGCCGCTTTCTGGGCCGGGTCCATGTCCTCGACAAGCTCGATTCCCGACTTCTCGAGGTGTCCGTACAGATCCTCGACGTCGGACTCGTCGAGATCGACCTCGGAGACCGCCGAGGCGATATCGCCGAAGGTCAGCACGCCGAGCTGCTGACCACGCGTGATCAGCCCTTTTACCTCCTCAAGCTCCTGAAGCTCTGCTACCAGCATCCTGTCTGCGCTCGTTTCTCTTAGCTAGGTGGTTAAGTCCTGCTGAATGAAAGGCAGGCAGCAGCGTAAAGTCGCGAAAAAGCGGACCGGCTTTGCGGTCCGCATTGTTGGTGACTCAACACTGCCTCGGCACTCCAGACGCGCTTTGCCCACTCAAACGTCTGTTCGTATGATAGGCGCTTCAGTTTCTGAAGTCAATGCCTGACGGCCTCCGACACCCGAAGCCGTGGCTGCGGGCGTTCTGGAACCGCGCCTACCGCGAGAACGTCACCGGTCTATCGGCGATGGTCGCCTACAACCTAATGTTGGCGGTCTTCCCGTTCGCCCTCCTGGTCCTCTTCTTCTTCGGCCAGGTGCTGAAGATCGGAGGGGTCGAGGCCAGCGTGCTCGACGACCTCCAGCGGCTGTTTCCGAATACCGAGCAAACGACGCTCACCGACGCGCTCAACCGGATCCAGGACAACACGACGACGATCGGGATCGCGGCACTGCTGGGGTCGCTCTGGATCGGGGCGTCGTTCTGGGGCGCGATGGACACCGCCTTCTGCCGCATCTACCACGTCGAGTGCCGCGGTTGGGTCGAGCAGAAGCGGTTCTCGTTCACGATGCTGCTGGTGGTCCTCCTCCTGATCACCGCCAGCATCGTGCTGCCGACGATGGAGGCGACGCTCGTCTCGAGCACCGACCGCCTTCCCCTCGGCCTCTCCGACATCAAGGCGATCGACACCTTTCTGCTGCTCGCCGCGACCCTGCTGCTCACGTTCGGGATCCTCTGCGTGATCTTCTGGGCGGTGCCGAAAGGGCACATGCAGTGGCGGGCGGTGTGGCCTGGGGCGGCGTTCGTCACGGTCACCGCCGGCGCCGCCAACTGGGCGTTCCCGTTCTACCTCTCCAACATCTCCAGCCTCTCCCGGTTCGGCTCGACGCTCGGGTTCGTCCTCATCACCCTGCTCTGGTTCTATGCCCTCAGCCTCTCGCTGATGGCCGGCGCGGTGATCAACAGCCTCCGCCACGAGTTGCATGACACCGGTGAGATGCCCTACTCGAAAGAGGCCGAAGCCACAAAGGCGGCGAAGGCGGCCGGCGGATGCGGGGATTGCGATTGAGAGGAGCGCTCAGCCGTAGCGCTCGCCGATGATCGCCCGCAGCTTCGAGCGGTCATGGGTGGCCTGGATGCGGCGCACGGTCCCGGACCGTGAGCGCATCACCAGCGACTCGGTCGTCGCCCCGGGACCGCGGTAGCGGACTCCCTGGAGGACGTCGCCGTCGGTAACGCCGGAGGCCGAGAAGAAGACGTCCTCGCCGGAGCAGAGATCGTCGCCGGTGAGAACCCGGTCGAGGTCGTAGCCGGCGTCGATCGCCGCCTGCCGCTCGCCGTCGTCGCGGGGCCAGAGCCGCCCCAGCAGCTGGCCGCCCATCGACTTCAGCGCCGCCGCCGAGAGCACGCCCTCCGGCGTCCCGCCGATCCCCCAGAGGAGGTCGACCGGGGAGCGGTCGCTGACCGCGAGCAGCGCCGCCGAGACGTCGCCGTCGGTGATCAGGCGGATCCTGCCACCCGCCTCGCGGACCTCCTTCATCGCGTCCTCGTGCCGCGGCCGATCGAGCATCACCACGGTGACGTCGCCGACGCTCCCCCCCTTGCGCTCGGCAATCAGCTTCAGGGTCTCGGGGAGCGGGCGATCGAGGTCGAGGATGTCGGCGATCTCCTGGCTCCCGGCCATCTTTTCCATGTAGACGCAGGGCCCCGGATCGAACATCGTCCCGCGCTCTGCCAGGGCGATCACCGCGAGCGCGCTGGGCATGCCGAGCGCGCAGAGGCGGGTGCCCTCGAGCGGGTCGACCGCGATGTCGACGACCGGCGAGCTGCCGTCGCCGATGCTCTCGCCGTTGTAGAGCATCGGGGCCTCGTCCTTCTCGCCCTCGCCGATGACGACGGTGCCGTCCATCGAGACCGAGTCGAGGACGAACCGCATCGCGTCGACCGCGGCCTGGTCGGCGGCGATCTTGTCGCCGCGCCCGACCCAGCGGGCGGAGGCGAGCGCGGCCGCCTCGGTGACGCGGACCAGCTCCAACGCGAGGTTGCGGTCGGGCTTCTGCTGCTCGCTCCCCTCCATTGCCCGCCAGCCTACCCGTGAACCGATTAGTGAGCATCACGGTCTGATTCCCTGCGAGCGGCGCTGATATGGCGATTGCCGCCACCCCCGGACGCGAAGCGGAGGAGGTGGCGGATATATGCGGGTAGGGTTTCGCAATGATGGCCAGATGGGGATTGACGCTGCCGCTGCCGGGGACGCCGCTCGCCGACCATGAGGCGCTGGTCAAGCGGGCCGAGGCGTCGGGCTACACGGATCTCTGGACCGGCGAGACGAACGGGCCCGACGGCTTCACGCCGCTGGCGCTGAGCGCCGCATGGACCGACGAGATGCGGCTCGGCACCGGCGTGGTCGGCGTCTTTCAGCGCGGGCCGGCGCTGCTCGCCCAGGAGGCATCGGCGCTCGCCGATGCCTCCGAAGGCCGCTTCGTCCTCGGCATCGGCTCCTCCTCGGACCGCATCGTCGAAGGCTGGAACGGGATCCCATTCGAGAAGCCCCTGAGCAAGGTCCGCGAGACCGTCGAGTTCCTCGACGCCGCATTGGCGGGCGAGCGGGCGCCGGGTGGGTTCAAGTTCGAAATGAAGCCGAGATTCGAGGTCCCGATCGTGCTGGCGGCGCTGCGCGGGAAGATGCTCGACCTGGCCGTTGAGCGCGCGAGCGGGGCGTTCTCGAACTTCCTCCCGCTCGGCGGCCTTCCCCAGGTGACCAAGCAGATCGCCGACGCGCCGGAGGGCTTCGAGCTCCTCTGTCGCTTCTTCTGCCTCCCCGGTGACCGCGAGGCGGTCGAGCCGCTGGCGCGATTCATGTTCGCCTCCTACGCAACCGTCCCCGTCTATGCCAACTTCTTCCGCTGGCTCGGTTACGGCGACAAGATCGACCCGATGGTCGCCGCCTGGGAGGCCGGGGACCGCAAGGCCGCGGCGGAGGCAGCGCCCTGGGACGTGATCGAGGAGACGTTCATCTTCGGCGAGCCGGCGGAGATGAAGGAGAAGCTCGGCGCTTTCGTCGAGGGCGGGGTCACCCTGCCGATCCTGATGCTGGTCACGACCCCCGACCAGGCGGGCGATCTGATCGAGGCGCTGGCTCCCTAGGCCGGCGCGGCGAGGCTCAGCGCGTAGTCGCCGGCCGGGTCGGTGAACCAGCCGGACATCTCGAGGCCGGCCTCGCGGTAGACCCGGTCGAGGTGCCCGCGTGTGAACTTCGCCGAGATCTCGGTCCTCATCCTCTCGCCGGCGGCGAAGCGGACGGTGAGGTCGAGGCCGTCGATCCGGACCGTCTGGTCGACGACAGAACGCAGGCCGATGTCCATCCAGGCCTGCTCCTCGTCGTAGCGGGCGATGTGCTCGAACCCGTCGGGGTCGAAGTCCGCGCCCAGCTCCCCGTTGAGGACGGAGAGGACGTTCTTGTTGAACTCGGCGGTGACGCCGGCCGAGTCGTTGTAGGCGGCATTGAGACGAGCCGTCTCCTTGACCAGGTCGGTCCCGAGCAGGAGCCGGTCACCGGGACCAAGCAACTCCGCGATCCGGGCGAGGAAATCCCGGCGCGGATCCGGATAGAGGTTGCCGATCGTGCCGCCGAGGAAGGCGATCAGGCGGCCGCCCTCGGCCTCCGGGATCAGCTCGAGGTCCTGCTCGAAGTCGCAGACCAGGCCTCTCACCGAGAGCCCCGGGTATTCCTCGACCAGGCTCGCCGCAGTTTCGTGGGTGATCTCCTCGGAGATGTCGACCGGGACGAAGAGCTCGAGGCAGCCCGCCTCCTCCATCGCGGTCAGCAGGTGTCGGGTCTTGGCCGCCGAGCCCGACCCGAGCTCGATCAACGTCCTCGGGGAGCCGGCCGCGGTGAGGATCTCGCCGCACCGGGTCGACAGGATCTCGCGCTCGGCGCGGGTCGGGTAGTACTCGGGCAGCCCGGTGATCTGCTCGAAGAGCTGCGAACCGCGCTCGTCGTAGAAGTACTTCGGCGCCAGCTCCTTCGGCTTGGTGGTCAGCCCGGTGCGTACCTCGTGGGCCATCTCGGCACCCTGGGCGCCTGTGTAGTGGACCTCGATCTCGACCCGGTCGGCCGTCGCGGTGAGCTTCACCTCCCGGCGCCCCTCGCGCAGCGCAGGCCGGCGAATATCTGGCGCCGTTGGGGCAGGTCCCAGTTGCGGAAGCTGGGGCGGGCGACGCTCGGGTGGGTTGCCCAGGAACCGCCCCGCAGCACCCGGTGCTCGTCGCCGAAGAAGACCTCCGAGTACTCCGGGTAGGGGAACGCAACGAAGCCCGGGTAGGCGAGGAAGTGGGAGCTCGTCCATTCCCAGGCCGAGCCGAGGCCGTCGAGCTCGGGTCGCGCCGCCTCCCACTCGAACTCGGTCGGGAGCCGCCCGCCGGCCCAGCGGGCGAACGCGTCGGCCTCCTCCCAGGAAACGTGGAGGACGGGGGCCGCGGGATCGATCGGGTCGCGGCGGCCCATCGCCGTGTGGCGCCACTCGCCGTCGCCGGCCGCCTTCCAGTACATCGGCGCCTCGGCCCCGGTGTCCTCGATGAACTCGATGTAGGCGCCGTTGCTCACCAGCGTCCTCTCGATCTCGAACCCGGCGAGCTCAACCCGGTGCTGCGGTCGCTCGTTGTCATAGGCGAAGCCCGTACCCGGCGCGCCGATCGAGTACTCGCCGGCCTCGATCCGGATCGTCTCCGGCCCCTCGAGGGGGGACGCACCGGGGGGCTGGATCGAGTCCGGCAGCCGGTAGTCGTCGACGAGCATCAGCAGCTGCAGCATCGTCTCGTTGTGCTGGAGCTCGTGCGCGAGCAGCATCTCGTAGACGAAGCCGTCGCGCAGCAGGCGGTCCTCGACGTCGGGGCCGACATCGACCTCCTCGAGGACCTCGAGGGTGCGCTCGCGGACATCGGCGAGGTAGGAGCGGAGATCGTCGTCGCGCAGAATCGGCAGCTCGCCGCGGGTCGTTCGCGGGTTCTCGATCGCGTCGTAGAAGCGGCCGAGCTCGCCCCGGAGGGGGTCGCGGCCGCCGATCGTCTGCACCAACCAGAGCTCCTCGAAGTTGGCGATGTGGCCGAGGTCCCAGGCCAGCGGGCTGAGCAGCGGGGAGTAGACGGTGTTGAGCTGTCGGTCGTCGAGCGGAGCGACGAGTTCGAGGGTGCGGCGGCGCGCCTCCGCGAGCCGGTCCGCGATCGCGTCCTTGGAGATTGAGGTCACCTCGGTGGCGATGCGCAAGACCCTAGCGAGCCGGAGCGCTCGGCCGATATCGTCCGCCCCGATGCGGATCGAGGGAGCAGGGGCGCTGGTCGCCGGCGGGGCATCCGGCCTCGGCGCAGCGACGGCAAGGTCGCTTGCGACGGCGGGTGCGCGGGTCTTCATCGTCGACCGCGACCCAGAGCGCGGCGCCGCCCTCGCCGAGGAGATCGGCGCCGCATTCGTCGAGGCCGACGTCACCGATGCCGACTCGGTTTCGGCCGCGGTCGAGAAGGCGGCGGCCGTCGACGGAGGGTTGCGAATCTCGGTCTGCTGCGCCGGGATCGGCTGGGCCGAGCGGGTGTCGCACAAGGCCGGCGCCCACAACCTCGAATACTTCTCGAACGTGATCGGGGTCAACCTGATCGGGACCTTCAACGTGCTGCGCCTCGCGGCGACCGCGATGAGCGACAACGAGCCCGACGAAGGTGGCGAGCGCGGCGTCTGCGTCAACACGGCCTCGATCGCCGCCTTCGATGGCCAGATCGGGCAGATCGCCTACGCCGCCTCGAAGGGCGGGATCGTTTCGATGACCCTGCCGGCGGCGCGCGACCTCGCCTCGCGGGCGATCAGGGTGGTGACGATCGCACCCGGCCTCTTCGACACACCGCTGCTGGCGGCACTGCCTGAGGAGGCGCGCCAGGCGCTCGGCGCCGGCATCCCCTACCCCTCGCGCCTCGGCCGGCCCGAGGAGTACGCGCAGCTGGTCGAGCAGATCGTCGCCAACCAGATGATCAACGGCGAGACGATCCGCCTCGACGGGGCGCTGCGGATGCCGCCGCGTTGATCACCCAGTCCCTCAAGCTCGGCTGAGCGCCTCAATCGGTCGACTCGGACTCCGGGTCGAGCCAAACCCGCTTGCGCCACGGCGGGCTGATCGCGAACCGGGCGTCGGTTTCGGCGGCGATCGGCTCGAGCGGAACGAGGTGGACACGGGAGCCCGGCGTCAGCCGGTCGATCGTCGTGAAGGCGTCGACGTTGCCCGCGTGGCTGCCACCGGAGACGAACAGGAGCCCGCTCGCCGGGCCCCAGCCGTTCCGGGGCCGGGCTCCGACCGCTTCGGCGAGGACCCGCAGCGGCCCGACGCCGGCGTCCGACCCCGCGTTGGCCGGCCCCTTCGTGTGGTTGTAGCCGTGATGGGAGGAGGCGCGCTGGGCGATCTCGCCATCGGGGCCGATCCGGAGCTGGACCGACTCCCAATCGTCACGGTGATAGCCCTTCGTGCCGGCGATCGGGACGCCGCGCATGGTGGCCGAGTCGGCGTAGTAGGTCCAGTACTGGATGTAGAGGTTTCCGGCCCGTTCTCCGGAGCAGTCGGCCCCGGCCGGACGCTCGCCGCCCTCGCGGCAATCGACGACATGGACGAAGGCGGTCACCGGCCGGCCGGCGTCGGTGCGGAGGACCAGGCCGCCGTCGGCCCCGTCACCGCAGCTCGTGTCCCGGCAGCCGCGGAAATCGACCGGCAGGGCCCGCGAGCCATGCTCGAATGCCAGCGAGGGCATGTCGTCTCTGGCGAGCGCGCCAACCTCGCTGCCGTAGGCGGCGATCAGGGTGCTTTCGTCCCCGCAGGAGTCGGCGATCGCCGCCGCGCAGAGGATCCGCGATGCCACGGCCTGAGCGACCGAGAGCCCCGGAAATCGAACCCCGGCGACGATCAGGCTGAGGAACACAAGCGCGCTCAGCAGCAGGAGCGCGACCCACTCGACCGTCGCCTGCCCCCGCTCGCCGCCGAGGCCCAGCAGCCGCCGGAGCTGATCGGCAACGGCGCCGGGGGCCTCTTCAAGACGTCGATGGGTGAGGCGGATGACCGTGTAGCCGGCGGCGGCGAACTCGGCGTCGCGGGCACGATCGCGCTCGAATGCGGCGCGGTGCCGGTGATAGGCGTAGCTGTCCGCCTCGACGACCAGGCGTCGCTTCGGCCAGAAGGCGTCCACCTCATGGCCGAGGACGAGGACATTGGTGGCCGGTGGCGGCAGCCGGTGCTCCTCGCAGAAGGCGGCGAAGCGGTCCTCGAGCGGCGACGCGGTTGTGGTCGGCTCCCTGGCGGCGGCGATCAGAGGACGGAGCGCCCGGAGTCCGCGACGGCCGCTGCTTCTGGAGCAGAGCTCATCCAACACCCTCAGCTCGAGCAGGCGGAGCCGGTCCGCCTCCTCAAAGGCTCGTCGCAGCGTCTGCTCGTCGACCACCTCGGGCAGATCGAGGAGGGTGCGGGCGACCGAGGTCACCGGAATCGAGTCGACGAGCGACCTATCGGCAGGGTCGATTCCTCCCTCGTGAACGACAATCCCGGGCCTTCCGCGGCCGGCTGCCGATGTGACTTCTACGGCCCCCCGAGAGGCGATCAGACCCCACAGGGCCGCCGCGCTTCTGTGGCTCAGCAAAGCACCGGCGCCACAGGCGAAAACGGATCCCAGCCATCGTCCCCGCTGATTCACTCCTCCGTGCCCGAGCACGTACACCCCGCGATGAAGGAGATGGAGACGGCCCGCTTCCACCCGCCGCTTGATCGTTCTCACTCCAAGGCCGGCAGACAGGAGCTGGCGCCGCGTGACGATGCCGTGCTGACGATTGGCCAGGGCGGCGAGCTCACGCTCCCGCCGCGCCAAATGTTCTCGAGTGCCGGTGACGTGCCGGGTCTTGGGTACCCATAGTGGCCCCTAAGTCCCGGCATGTCCGATCTCGCCCCGGATTGGGCGGCTCGGTCTCCGCTGAGTGCGGCTAGAGGTTCTGGATCTCGGCGGCGATGTCCGCCGCGGCCTGCTTGGCGTCGGCGAACAGCATCGAGGTGTTCGGCTCGTAGAAGAGGTCGTTGTCGATGCCGGCGAAGCCGGGGCTGAGCGAGCGCTTGATCACGATCACCTGCTGGGCCTCGGAGACTTCGATGATCGGCATCCCGGCGATCGGGCTGTCGGGATCGTTTTTCGCCGCCGGGTTGGTGACGTCATTGGCGCCGACGACGACCGCGACATCGGTGCGCGGGAGCTCCGGATTGATCTCCTCCATCTCCTTCAGCTGCTCGTAGGGCACGTCGGCCTCGGCGAGGAGGACGTTCATGTGGCCCGGCATCCGGCCGGCGACAGGGTGGATCGCGTAGTTGACGGTGACGCCGCGCTTCTCGAGCTCGTCGGCGACCTCCTTGAGCGCGTGCTGGGCCTGGGCCACCGCGAGGCCGTAGCCGGGTACGAAGACGACCGAGTCGGCGTAGGCGAGCTTGATCGCCGCGTCCTGGGCGCCGATCGAGATGTGGGGCCGCTCCTCGGTCGCGGCCCCGCCGCCGGCGGGGGCGCCGCCGAACCCGGCGAAGAGGACGTTGCCGACCGAGCGGTTCATCGCCGTCGCCATCTCCATCGTCAGGATCGTTCCCGAGGACCCGACCAGGGTCCCGGCGACAATCAGCGCGACATTGTCGAGGGCGAACCCGGCGGCCGCGGCGGAGAGTCCGGTGAAGGCATTCAGCAGCGAGATCACGACCGGCATGTCGGCGCCCCCGATCGGGAGGACCACCATGTTCCCGAGGATCGCGGCGGCGATCAGGATCGCGATGAAAATGCCCTGCGAGGGGTCATCGTTGTTGAGCACGATGTTGGCGCAGCAGATGACGATCCCGATCAGCAGGACCACGTTGATCACCTGCTGGCCCGGCACCGCGAGCGGCCTGGTCGGGATCAGGTCCTGGAGCTTGGCGAAGGCGATGTTCGAGCCCCAGAAGGAGACTGAGCCGACAACCGCCGCGAATAGGACAGGGATCAGCTCGTCGAGTGGGATCTCCTCGCCGAGCGAGATCCCGTGGCGGATCTCCGACCAGGCGATCAGGGCGACGGCGCCGCCGCCGACCCCGTTGTAGAGGGCGACCATCTGCGGCATCTCGGTCATCTGGACCCTCACCGAGGCGACCACCCCGACCGCGGCTCCGATCCCGAGGCCGGCGGCGATCAGGCCCCAGTTGCCGATCCCGTCGAGCAGCAGGGTCGTGACCACGGCGATGGCCATGCCGCCGGCGGCGATCAGGTTGCCGCGCTTGGCCGTGGTCGGGTGGGTGCCCTGTTTGACGCCGATGATGAAGAGCGAGAAGGCGACGATGTAGAGCGCGGTGGCGGCGTCGCCACCGGGCTGCAGGACGGCGAGGCTCATTTGTCTTCCGCCGCCCCCGGACGCGGGAGGTTAGGCGAATCCATATCTGATTTCTTCGCCTGACCGGGAGCAGAGGAGGCGGCGGCTGGTTTCGGTTTCCGCGAGAACATCCCGAGCATCCGGTCGGTGACCATGAAGCCGCCGACGATGTTGATCGTGCCGAAGGCGACCGCGATTGTCCCGATCACGTACTCGAGGCCGTCGTTGGCGAAGCCGACGACGATCAGGCCGCCGAGCATCACGATCCCGTGGATCGCGTTGGTCTGCGACATCAGCGGCGTGTGCAGCGTCGTCGGCACCTTCGAGATCACCTCGAAGCCGACGAAGGCGGCGAGGACGAAGATCGTGATCTCGGTCATCAGACTCATTTGGCGGTCCTCTCTCCACGGATCTCGCCGCCGTGGGTGATGCAGGCGGCGTCGATGATGTCGTCGGAGAAGTCGAGGTTGAGCCCACCCTCCTCGCCGACCAGCAGACCGAGCAGGTTCTCGAGGTTCTTGGCGTAGAGCTGCGAGGCGGGCCGCGGCATCTCGCTCGGCAGATTGCTGGGGCCGATCACGCTGACCCCTCCCTCATCGACGGTCCGGCCGGCCTCGGTCAGCTCGCAGTTGCCGCCGGTCTCGGCGGCGAGGTCGACGATCACCGAGCCGGGCGCCATCCCCCGAACCGCCTCGGCGGTGATCAGGAGCGGCGCCGGACGGCCGGGAATCGCGGCGGTGGTGACGATGATGTCCTGCCTGGCGGCGTTCTCGCCGATTGCGTCCCGGACCTGCCCGTTCTCCTCATCGGTGAGCGGACGCGCGTAGCCGCCCTCGCCTTCGGCGTCGGGGATGAAGTCGAGTTCCAGCGGCCGGCCGCCGAGCGAGGCGATCTGCTCCCAGGCAGCGCGGCGGATGTCGAAGCCGGTGACGATCGCCCCGAGCCGCTTCGCCGTCGCGACCGCCTGCAGCCCCGCGACCCCGGCGCCGAGGACCAGCACTTTCGCCGGCGGGACGGTGCCGGCGGCGGTGGTCATCATCCCGAAGAAGCGGCCCGACGCGCGGGCGGCGATCAGCATCGCGGCGTAGCCCGCGGCGGCTGCCTGGGAGGAGAGCGCGTCCATCGCCTGGGCGCGGGTCGTGCGCGGGATCGCCTCCATCGCGAAACTGGTGACCCCCGCCCCGGCGAGGGCGTTGTTGGTCTCGGCGCTCGTCCACGGGGAGAGGTGCCCGATCAGGATCTGGCCCGACCGCAGGCGGCCGATCTCCTCGGTGCTCGGGGCGGCGACGCGGAGCACCACGTCGGCGCCCCAGGCGACGTCGGCCTCACCGATCTCGGCGCCGGCGTCCGTGTACTGGGAGTCGGGATGGCCGGCCTCCTCCCCGGCGCCGCGCTCGACGACGACGTCGATGCTCTCGTTCTTGCGCAACGAGGCGACGACGTCGGGGACGAGCGCCACCCGGCGCTCCCCATCAGCGGTCTCTTTCGGAACTCCGATCTTCATCACAAATTCCTCGCCTCGCTCGCCCTAGCAAGGCCCGCTTCGGCTCGGGTGCGGCGCGAGAGACTACGCGATTCCGGCATTCAGGCAGGTGCCTGCACACCGGCGATCGCCGCCAGGCGCTCGAGCGTGTGCAGCTGCTGATCGCGCTCGACATGCACCGGCGAGACGATCAGGCGGTCGATCCCGGCGCCGCGGAAACGCTCGACCCGCTGGGCGACCTCCTGCTCGGTGCCGACCAGCGAGGTCGCCTCGACGATCTCGTCCGGCATCGCCTCGTAGGCGCCCCCTTTGTCACCGTCCTGATAGCGGCGCTGGACCTCGTCGGCGACGTCGCCGAAGCCGAAGCGGTGCGCGAGATCGACGTAGAAGTTGGTCTTGCGGCTTCCCATCCCGCCGAAGTAGAGGACGAGACCGGCCTTGACGACGCTCTTCGCCGCCTCGAGGTCGCCGTCGATCGCGACCTGCAGCGACGGTGAGACCTCGAGGTCGGAGCGCTCGCGCCCGCCCTTGGCGAACCCCGTCTCCAGATGCTCGCCCCAGGTGGACTCGAAGGCGTCGACGCTGAAGAAGATCGGAATCCAGCCATCGCAGATCTCTGCCGCCATCTCGACCGATTTGCGGCCGATCGCCCCGACGAAGACCGGGATCTCGTGGCGCAGCGGGTGGAAGTTGAGCTTCAGCGCCTTGCCCTCGCCCCCCGGCAGCGGCAGCTGGTAGTGCTCGCCCTGGTGATCGACCGGGCCCTCGCGGGCGATGATCTCGCGGACCACCTCGATGTACTCGCGCGTCCGGCCCCATGGCTTGGCATAGGGCACGCCGTACCAGCCTTCCGAGACCTGCGGGCCGGACGGGCCGAAACCGAACATGAAGCGCCCGCCCGAGAGTTTGTCGATCGTCGCCCCGGCCATCGCCGCCGCCGCCGGCGGCCGCGCCGGGACCTGGAGGATCGCGGCGCCGAGGTTGATCGTCGTCGTCTGCGGGGCGAGCCAGGCAAGAACGCTGACGACGTCGGAGCCGTAGGACTCGGCCGCCCAGACCGACTCGAAGCCTGCGCTCTCGGCGGCCTGGACCACCCCGACCGCGTCCTCCCCGGCGGGGCCGATGCCCCAATAGCCGAGGTTGAGTCCTAGCTTTAGCGCCATCCGCTCGAGACCCTATTGAATAGGCGGATGAGCGTCGAGCCCGAACGCCCCACAGGCCTCTCGAGCAGCGAGGCGGCGAAGCGGCTCCATGACCTCGGGCCGCCGCCGGAAACGTCCTCGCGCTCAGTCTCGACGATCGTCGCCGGCAACGTCTTCACCCTGTTCAACGCGATCATCGGCGTCTTCTTCGCCCTGATGCTCCTGCTCGGCCTGTTCGCCGACGCCGTCTTCGGCGTGATCGCGATCATCAACTCCTACATCGGGATCCGCCAGGAGCTGAAGGCGAAGCGGACCCTCGACGAGCTGGCGGTGCTCGTCGCCCCGAGGGCAAAGGTCGTCCGCGACGGCAGCGTCACCGAGCTCCTCGCCGATGAGGTCGTGCCCGGCGACATCGTCGTTGTCGAGCCGGGCGACCAGCTCGTCGCCGACGGCGAGGTGGTCGCCAGCCGCGGGCTGACCCTCGACGAGGCATTGCTGACCGGCGAGGCCGACGGCATCCGCAAGGGCCTCGGCGACCGGGCGCTGTCGGGCTCCTTCTGCCTCTCGGGCTCGGGCAGCTACCGCGTCGACGCGGTTCGCGAGGAGAGCTACGCCGGCAAGCTCGCCGGCGAGGCGCGCGCGTTCCGCCACCCTCCCTCGCCGCTGCAGGGCGAGGTCAACCGGGTGATCGTCGTCTGCACCTACGTGATGATCCCGCTGGCGGCGATCCTGCTGCTGACCTTCCAGCTGCGCAGCGTCGACCTGGTCGAGGCGGCGCAGACGGCGACCGCGGGGCTCGTGACGCTGATCCCCGAGGGCCTGGTGCTGCTGATGAGCGTCACCTTCGCGGTCGCCGCGGTCCGCCTCGCCGGCCGCGACACGCTCGTCCAGCAGATGAGCGCGACCGAGAGCCTCGCCGCGGTCGACACGATCTGTGTCGACAAGACCGGGACGCTGACCGACGGAAAGCTGAGGCTGCTCGGGATCGAGATCGCCGAGTCGGTCGAACAGGAGGCGGCGGAACGGGCGCTGGGGCGGTTCGCCTCGAGCGCCGGCGAGCGCAACCGAACCCTCGAGGCGATCGCCTCCAGCTTCCCGGTCCAGTCCGGCAGGGTCAGCGGCGAGGTCCCGTTCTCCTCGGTCTGGAAGTGGAGCGGGCTGCGGTTCGGGGCGACGAGCTACGTGCTGGGAGCGCCCGACATCCTCGAGCAGTCCGGAGCACTGACGATGACCCCCGGTCTGAAGCGGAAGCTGGAGCAGGAAACCGAAGCGGGCAGGCGGGTCGTCGCCTTCGGCGAATCGGCCGGGGCCCTGCCCGATGAGCCGGCCGGGAACCCGCCGCCGACGCTGAAGCCGGTGGCGCTGATCGTCCTCGAAGAGACCCTGCGCCCCGATGCCGCGGAGACGATTGCCTCGATCCGCGAGGAAGACGTCGACCTGAAGCTGATCTCCGGCGACGCGCGGTCAACGGTGACCGCGGTCGCCTACGCGGTCGGGGTGCCGCGCGACGCCGGGGTCGTCGACGGCCCCGACCTTCCCACCGACCCGGATGCCCTCGCCGAGGTCGCCCAGCGCAACACGATCTTCTGCCGGATCGCGCCCGAGCAGAAGCGGGACCTGGTCCAGGCGCTGCGCGAGTCGGGCCGCTACACGGCGATGATCGGCGACGGGGTCAACGACGTCCCGGCGCTGAAGCAGGCGCGACTCGCGGTCGGGATGGGCTCCGGCGCCCAGGTGACGAAGGGGATCGCCGACGTCGTCCTGCTGAAGGACGAGTTCTCCCGCCTGCCGGAAGCGGTCGGCGAGGGGCGGCGGATCGCCCGCAACATCCACCGGCTGGGGCGGCTGTACCTGACCAAGTCCGTCTATGCAGCGGCGCTGATCCTGCTGGTCGCAGTGCCGGGCTTCACCTTTCCCTTCCTGCCCCGCCACCTCACGCTCGCCGCGTTCCTGACAATCGGGATCCCCTCCTTCGTGCTCGCGCTGGCCCCATCCGACGGGCCGCTCTACCGGGGGTACCTGATGCGGGCGCTGGCCGTCTTCGCGGTCCCCGCCGGGATCGGGATCGCGCTCGGCTCGATCATCTCGTTCTTCTTCGTCGACACCGTCTTCGGCGGCTCGCTCGAGGCGGGGCGGACCGCGGCGACGACGACCCTGATCGTGCTCGGCCTCGCCTTCGTCCTCCTGCTCGAGCGTGGGCCCGGCCGTGAGCACATCGCGGTCCAGGGATACATGCTGGTGATGGTGATCGGGCTGGGAGCCGCCTACGCCGGGATCCTCGCGATCGCCCCACTGCGCGATTTCTTCGAAATGACGCTGCTCAGCTCGAGCCAGTGGTTCCTGGCGCTGCTCGCCGCCGCTATCGGGCTGACAATCGCCAGCCTGCTCTGGCGCCTGCCCCAGATCGAACATCTCGGCGGCCCCGCCTCGCCGGCGGTCGAAGCTGTCGAAGCCGCCGACGCGGGGGCCTAGCCCGACGCCCCCTCCGGGGCGAGCACGAACTGCGTCACGATCAGGTTGGCGGCGTTGCGGGGCTCGTGGCCCTCGCGCCGGCGCTCGATCTTGACCTCGATCACGACCGTGCTGCGGCCGACGTGGAGCGGCTCGCCGGTGGCGATGATCTCGTCGCCCAGGACCCCTGCCGCGAAGACGTTCAGCTTCAGCTCGATCGTCGTGAAGTTGTGCCCAGGGGGGATGTTGCGGAACGTCGACCAGGCGGCGACGGTGTCTCCGAGCGCGGTCCAGACCCCACCGTGGACGAAGCCGCCTGGATGCAGATGGCGCTTGTCGACGACGATGTGCCCACGCGCAAGGTCGTTCTCGATCTCGATCGGTTCGATCCCGAGGTCGCCGGGGAAGCTGCCCGGGAGGAACGCACGGACACTGTCGGGCGTGATCGTCGAGCTGGGATGCGGGTGCGGATCGCTCATCGCCGCGGGACCCTAGTCAAACTCCGAATCCCTCCAACCCGTGGTCGCCGAACGGCTCGTCGCGTTCGCGCACCGCTTCGCGGAAACCGCCCTCGGCGGCGCGGCGGACGAAGTCATGCCCCTCCTCGGTGTGGCGGGCGACCCCGTCGAAGAAGGTCCCCAGCAGCTGCGTCTGATGCAGGCCCTGGGCGTAGAGCGACTGGTTGACCAGCATCTTCATCATCACCAGCTGGTTGATCGGCAGCCGCGCGACGCGCTCGAGCAGGCCCTCGAAGCGCTCGTCGAGCTCCCCCGGCGGCGCGGCCTCGGTCGCCAGCCCCCACTCGGCCGCCTGCTCGCCGGTCAGCGAGTCGCCGGTGAGCAACAGCCGCTTGGCCCGCATCGGGCCGACCCGGGCGGTCCACAGAGCCGTCGTCGGCGAGCCCCAGACCCGCGCCGGCGGGTAGCCGATCTTGGCGTCGGAGGCGATCAGCAGCAGATCGGAGCAGAGCGCCATGTCGGTGCCGCCGGCGACGCAGTAGCCGTGGACCTTGCAGATGACGGGCTTCTCGGAGTGGAAGAGGCTCATGAAGCCGCGGACGTTTCGCCACATGAACTGGAAGTCGGTGACCGGGTCCCAGTTGGTCCCGGGGGCGTGGTTGGCGCCGATCGTCGCCGGGTCGAGCGGAGAGCCGGGAGGCGCATCGATCCCGCCGAGGTCGGTCATCTCACCCTCGGCCGAGGCGACCAGGTCGTATCCGCCGCAGAACCCAGTCCCGTTGCCCGCCAGCGCGATCGCGTGGACCTCGGGGTCGAGGTTGGCGCGCTCGACGCAGGCCGCGATCTCGACCGGCATCCGCGGCGTGATCCCGTTGCCGCGCTCGGGTCGGTTCAGCGTGATCCGGGCGACCCGCCCATCGGCCTCATAGGTCAGCGTTTCCAGGCGCTCCATCGAATCCACACCCTATTCCTCTATTTGAGGGGGTCCGATCAAGCAGATCAAGGACGCAGGGAGCGACGTGTGCTCCTGCACACGAGCGACCGAGGACGCAGATATGCGCCGGTCAGACCCCCTCAAACACGTTCGACGAGCATTGCCTTCCCTTGCCCCCCGGCGACGCACATCGTCTCCAGGCCGACCTGGTGATCGTCGGTCTCCATCGCGTTCAGCAGCGTGCCCATGATCCGGGCCCCGGTCATCCCGAACGGGTGGCCGAGGGCGATCGCCCCACCGTGGGTGTTGAGCTTCTCGAGCGGGATGTCGCACTCGTCCATGATCGGGATCACCTGCGCGGCGAAGGCCTCGTTGAGCTCGACCGCGCCGACGTCGTCGATCGTCATCCCGGCCCTGTCCAGCACCTTCTTGATCGCGCCGATCGGAGCCACGCCCATGTACTCGGGCTCATTGCCCCATGTCGCGGCGGTGACGATCCGCGCCCGCGGGGTGAGGCCAAGCTCCTCGGCCTTGGTGTCGCTCATCAGCAGCACCGCGGCGGCGCCGTCGTTGAGCGGGCAGGAGTTGCCGGCCGTGACGCCGCCGCCGCCGAAGGCCTCGGGCAGTTCGGAGAGCTTCTCGAGGGTCGAGGACGCGCGCGGGCCGTCGTCCTTGGCGACCTCGGTTCCGTCCTCGAGCTTGACCGGGACGATTTCGCGGTCGAAGAACCCGTCCTCCTGCGATTTGACCGCCAGTTCCTGCGAGCGCTGCGCGAACTTGTCCATATCGGCGCGACTGACCTCATATTTTTCGGCGACGTTGACCGCGGTCAGGCCCATGTCGATGTAGGCGTTGGGCTGCCCGTTCTCGCCGATCAGGTTCGGGTTGCGGTCGTCGGCGCCGGCCGGCTCGGTGCGCTCATTGAACTTGCTCACCCACTCGACTCCGGCGGCGATGTAGACGTCGCCCTCGCCCGCCTTGATCGCGTTGCCCGCGTGGCGGATAGCGTCGAGGCTCGAGGAGCAGTAGCGGGAGACGGTGACCCCGTTGACGGTCTGCGGCAGCTTCTCGGAGAGCAGCGAGATGATGCGGCCGATGTTGAAGGCCTCCAGGCCCTGCGGCATGCCGACGCCGCAGAAGACGTCCTCGATCGAGGCCGGGTCGACCTCGGGGTTGCGATCGAGCAGCTGGTCGACGACGTAGGCGCCGGTCTCCTCCGGGCGCAGCGAGGCGAGCGAGCCCTTGAAGGCACGGCCGATCGGCGTGCGGACGGTATCGACGATCACAGCATCGGGCATTCGGGGTTCTCCTTGGCTTCCGGGGTGTGAAGTGGGTCGTGCGGAGCGTAGTCGAGGAAACTCCCGACCCGCTTCTCGACTAACTTAGGGCCAATGGGGCTCGACGGGCTGCGCGCATGGATAGGGGAGGTTGAGCGCAAGCTCGGCATCCGCACGAAGGTGATGCTGGCGCTTGCCGTGATCGCGATCGCGATCGCCGGGACCGCCATCTACCTCGCGATCGACACCCGCGAAGGGGCGGTCAGCGAAGGCGACGTCCAGACCCTGCAGCAGGAACTCGAAGTCCGCATCGACTCCGCCTCAGGCGGGCGCTTAAGAGCCGCGGCGCTGAAAGCTGAAGTCGAGGCTCTGCAGATCCAGGTCGAAGAACTCGAATCCTCCAATGGCAAGGGGAAATCGGGGTCTGGCAACTCCGGCGGCGAAAAAGAAAAAGCCCCGGAAAGCGCGAAACCGTAGAGAGTTTTGTGCTGATTCGCACGATGTTTGCCCTTTTCGTCCCCTCTCTCGGCTACAGTCGCCCGCAATCCACCTCGCGCACCAACGCGAGCTTGCCGAGATCGGCACGAAAGGAGGCCCCCTGATGCCTGAGGGCTACTGCGTCAAAGAGCGCAAGAAGGTCGAGATCAAGGATCCAAAACAGGTGACCATGAAAAACGGTCGCCCTGCGATCCAGGGTGTGTGCCCCGACTGCGGCACCAAAATCTTCAAGATCGGCAAACTCTAGGCGGACGGGGCGGCGCCGTCGGGGGCGTCGCCAAGTCCAGGGTGCCGGGCTGAACCCCGGCGTCGGGCTGCTCGTATCCCGGAGAGCCGTGGCAGCCAATTTCTTCCCAATCATCCCCAGATGGCTTCCGGAGCACTGACCCGGGAGCAGGACGTCCGCGAGGCCTACTCGGCGCACGGTCCCGAGCTCTACGGCTTCGCGGTCCGGTCGCTGGGTGATTCCGGCCTGGCCGAAGAGGCGGTCCAGGAAACCTTCGTCCGTGCCTGGCGGGCGGGCGAGCGGTTCGACCCCCAGATCGGGTCACTGCGGACCTGGCTGTTCGCGATCCTGCGCAACGTCGTCATCGACCTCGGGCGTGCCCGCGCGGCGCGCCCGAGCGTCGCCGAGGGCGGGATCGAGCCCTCGGTCGAGCCCCTGGGCGAGGTGCTGCTCTCGTGGCAGGTCGAGGAGGCGCTGCGGCGGATCGGCGATGACCACAGGCGGGTGATCGTCGAGAGCTTCTACCGTGGTCGGCCCTATGCGGAGATCGCCGAGGAACTGGGCGTGCCCGAGGGTACCGTGAAGAGCCGCGTCTACTACGGCCTGAGGGCGCTCCGGGTTGCCCTCGAGGAGACCGGATATGACGGCTGACCCCTGCCGAGAGTGGCGCGAGTCGCTGGGCGCCTACGCGCTCGGCCACCTTGCCGACGACGAGCGCGCCGGGCTCGACGCCCATCTCGAGGGCTGTCCCAGCTGCCGCGCCGAGCTCGAGTCGCTCGAGTCGGTCGCCCTCCTGCTGCCGCTGGCAGATCCCGAGCGCCTCGGGTCCGCCCCCTCGCTGCCGCGCGGGCTCGGTGACCGGGTCATGGCCTCGATCGGCGGCGAGCGACGGCACTCGCGGCGGCGCCGACTGCGGCTCGGCCTGTCGCTGGGCGGCGCCACGGCGGCGGTCGCGGCGGCGATGCTGGCGATCTTCATCCTCCCCGGAGGCGGCGGCGGGGGGCCCGCCCAGGACATCGCCTTCACCGACCTGCCGGCGAAGATGAAGATCGGCGCCCGGCTCGAACCGCGGCCGTTCGGGACCGAGGTCCACGTCTACGTCAACGGCGTGCGCTCGGGCGAACTCTGCCGGGTCTTCCTCGAGGCAAAGGACGGATCACGGCTCTCGGCGGGCTCGTTCCGCTACCGATGGGGAGACGACTCACAGGCGACCCTCAGCTCCGGCCTCGACCTGGCACGTACCGAGGCGATCGGGATCAGGGTCGGCAAGAGGACCTTCGTCGCCCCGGTCGGAGGGGCGACGGAGAGCTGACACCCATGCCGTCGAGGTTAGGTCCGGATACCGGACCTAACCTCGACGGCAACAGTCAGGGCAGGTGACAAGCGTGACGAAAGTCACGTACGGTGACCGGCCCTGGATTGAATGTTCAGGGTTAGGGGTAGCCGCGGAGCCGGTCCATCCGCGCGAGACCGCCGTTCCATAGCTCGTGTCGAATTCGCAGAAAGACCAAGCCGCCTCCCAGAGACCTCTCGAGCTGATCCTCGCGCGCAACCTGATGTCGGCGCTCTCGACGCCGGCGTTCCTAGTCGACGAGGGAGGGCTGCTGGTCTTCTACAACGAGGCCGCCGGGACTCTGCTCGGCAAACGGTTCGAGGAGCTGGGCGTCGTCGGGCCCGAGGAGTGGGGATCGATGTTCGGCCCCTTCGACGCCGACGGCAACCCGCTGCCATACGACGAGCTGCCGCTGGTCGTCGCCGTCCGCAATGACCGCCCGGCCCACGCCACCTTCGAGATCCGCTCGACCGACGGCCACCTCCACTCGGTCGAGGTCTCGGCGTTTCCGATCCTCACCCCCCATGGCACCCACGGCGCGATCGCCGTCTTCTGGCCGATCTCCTCGAATGGGGCCGGGAGCTGAGATGAAAGTCAAGCTCTGGGGCACGCGAGGGTCGATCCCCTCCCCAGGGCCGGACACGATCCGCTACGGCGGCAACACCTCCTGCGTCGGTGTGACCCTCTCCGACGGCTCGCTGCTCGCCCTCGACGCGGGAACGGGAATCCGCAGCCTCGGGCTCGCCCTCGCCGCCGAGCCCGCCCGCCTCCACATCCTCCTCACCCACCTCCACCTCGACCACATCCAGGGCCTGGTGTTCTTCGCCCCCGCCTTCCAGCCCCAGACCGAGATCGTGATCTGGGGCCCGGCCTCGCCCGAGGCCTCGCTGCGCGAGCGGATCGCCCGCTACATCTCCGCTCCCCTCTCCCCGGTCGAGGTCAAGGAGCTGCCCTGCGACGTCTCCTTCCGCCACTGCCCCGAGATCGACTGGGAGATCGGACCGGCGAGGATCCGGGCCGCGTCGGTGGCCCACCGCGGACCGACGCTCGGCTACCGGATCGACGACGGCGACCACTCGCTGGCCTACATCCCCGACCACGAGCCCGCCCTCGGCGCGGACCTCGACTCGCTCGAGGAGGACTGGATCTCCGGCTTCTCGCTGGCGCGGAACGCATCGATGCTGATCCACGACGGGCAGTACGCCGACTCCGAGTACCCCAACCACGTCGGCTGGGGGCACTCCGCCCTCTCCCATGCCCTCTCCTTCGCCGGCCGTTCCGGCGCCGATCGCACGATCCTCTTCCACCACGATCCCGGCCACTCCGACGAACGCCTCGACCTGCTCGCCGAGGAAGCCCGCGAGGAATGGGTGCGGCGTGGAGGCGACGCCGAAGCGATCGAGCTCGCGGTCGAGGGGGCAGAGTACGACCTCGCCCCACCGCGCCAGGCGACCGCGGAGGTTCCCGCAGAGGCGGCCGCGCCTACTCGCTGAGCCGGCTGCCCCGCCGGGTCGGCAGGACGTACCAGAGCACCAGGAACATCGTCGCCGCGGCGGTGCCCGTGACGAGGGTCATCAGGGCGCCGAACAGGACGTCGGTGATCAGGGTGATCGCCCCGGTCATCGCCAGCGCCAGGAAGGCGAGCCCGATGATCGCGAGGCGGTTGGCGAAGCGGATGAGCTCGGCCTTTCGCTGGAGCCTGAACGTGATCCGGTGATAGGAGGTCGGCGCGATCAGGAGCGCGGCCGAGATCGCGGTGAAGAGCAGGGTCGCGAAGTAGGCCTTTTCCTGGAACGGCGTGATCTCGCTGAAGCGCTGCTGGAACGGGACGGCGAGGAGGAAGGCGAAGAGGACCTGGACTCCGGGCAGGGCGACGCGCAGCTCCTGCAACAGCTCGCTGAGATTGCGGTCGAGGCGCTCCGCCTCGCTCTCGTCCCGTCCCGATGGGCTCTCGGTCACCGATCGCACGATAGAGGAGGCTCGCCATAGGATCAGGCAGATGGGACGCGTCGGGACGATCCTCGGGAGCAACGCGATCGGGCCCTCCGGCGCGGAGATCGTCGCCGTCACCGAGGACAACGCCGAGGCGGTGGTCCTGCGCCACGGCGTCGACTCCTACACCCCGCCCCACCGGATCGACCACGGAGCAAACATGCGGCGGCTCGCCGCCGCCGGCTGCGATCGGGTGCTCGCGATCGGGTCGGTCGGGTCGCTGCGGCCCGAGCTCTGGGTCGGCAGCTTCGTCTGCCCGGACGACTTCATCGCCCTGCAGCTGTCGCTGACGACCTTCGACGACGCCCGCGGGCATATCCCGCCCGGCTTCGACCCCGGCTGGCGCGGCAAAGTCATCGACGGCTGGGAGGCGAGCGGCGCCGGCGCGATCCACGACGGGGGCGTCTACTGGCAGGCGAACGGCCCGCGGTTCGAGACGCCGGCCGAGATCCGGCTGATGGCGACCCACGCCCATCTGGTCGGGATGACCCTGGCCTCCGAGTGCGTCGTCGCCAACGAGCTCGGAATCGCCTACGCGGCAATCTGCGTCGTCGACAACATGGCGAACGGGATCGAGGGCCGGCCGATCCTGACCGAGGAGCTCGACACCCAGCGCGAGCGCAACGCCGCCGCGCTTCGCGACGCCCTCGACACCCTGCTGCCGGAGCTGGAAGCTTGAGCGCGCTGACCGTGACCGGGGCCCTCCTCGACAAGGAGAGGGTCGGGCTCCGTTGCAGCGACGGGGTGATCGAGGCGCTCGGGCCCGAGGTCGTGCCGCAGGAGGGCGACGAGACGATCGACGCCGCCGGCGCGCCGCTGATCCCGGCACTCGTCAACGGCCACACCCACGCGGCGATGACGCTTTTCCGCGGCTACGGCGGTGATCTGCCGCTGATGCGCTGGCTGCACGAGAAGGTCTGGCCGGTCGAGGCGAAGCTCGATGATGAGGACGTCTACTGGGGCGCCCGCCTCGCCTGCCTGGAGATGATCCGGACCGGCACCGCTCGCCTCTGGGACATGTACTGGCATCCGGCGGCCACCGCCCGGGCGGTGAGCGACAGCGGCCTGCGGGCGACGATCGGCGGGCCGCTGTTCGATGCCGACGGCGAGACCGAGCGGATGAAGAGCATGGCGCTGGCCTCGCTCGAGGAACTCGAGGGGTTCGGGGCGGCGGGCATAGGCCGCGCCCTCGCCCCGCACTCGATCTACACCGTCAGCGAGGGGCTGCTGCGTTGGACCGCGGAGGTCTCCGAGGAGCGCGGACTGCCGGTCCAGATCCACCTCTCCGAGACCGAGCACGAGGTCGAGGAGTGCCTTGCGGCGCACGGTGAACGGCCCGCCTTCTACCTCGACCGGCTCGGTCTGCTCGGCGAGCGGACCCTGCTCGCCCACGGGGTCTGGCTCGACCGCGCCGAGCTCGAGCTGATCGCCGAGCGCGGCGCGAGCATCGTCACCAACCCGGTCGCGAACCTGAAGCTCGCCTCGGGCGGTCCGTTCCCCCACCCGGCTGCGCGCGAGGCGGGAGTCGCGGTCGGGCTCGGGACCGACGGCGCCGGCTCCAACGACTCCCTCGACCTGCTGAGCGACCTCAAGACCTTCGCCCTGATCCAGCGCCACGCCGCTGCCGACCCGACGATCCTGCCGGCGGCCGAGGCGCTCGAGGTCGCGACCGGGGCCCGCGCCCCGATCCTCGGCGCCGGAAAGCCGCTCACGGTCGGCGCCCCGGCCGACTTCCTCCTGCTGCGCACCGACGCCTATGAGATCGGCCTCGGCGACCTCGCCTCGGACATCGTCTACGCGGCGAGCGGGTCGGTCATCGACACCACGGTGGTCGCCGGCAGGCCGCTGATGAGGGGCGGTCGGATCGAGGGGGCCGAGGAGACGATCGAGCGCACCTCGGAGCGCGCGGCGCGGCTCGGAATCGCCTAGGCTCAAACCCTCAGGTGACGACTGAAGAGGTCACGGACGCAGGGTCACCCGCCGGGGCCTCGGAGGTCCGGTACGAGAGCGCGAGCAAGCGCTACCCGGGCTCGGACTCCCCGGCCATCGATGACCTCTCGCTGACGGTCCCGGCCGGGGACATTTGCGTCCTGGTCGGGCCCTCGGGGTGCGGCAAGACGACGGCGATGCGCCTCGTCAACCGCACGGTCGAGCTGAGCAGCGGCGACATCCTGGTCGGCGGGCGCTCGGTGCGTGAGATCGAGCCCGCACACCTGCGCCGCGAGATCGGCTATGTGATTCAGGAGACCGGGCTCTTCCCCCACCGGACGATCGCCCAGAACATCGGCACGGTCCCCCAGCTCCTGGGCTGGGACAAGAGGCGGGTCGCGGACCGCACGACCGAGCTCCTCGAGCTGATCGGGCTCGACCCGGCGCTCGGCGATCGCTATCCCGGACAGCTCTCCGGCGGCCAGCAGCAGCGGGTCGGGGTCGCCCGGGCGCTCGCCGCCGACCCGCGAGTGATGCTGATGGACGAGCCGTTCGGGGCGATCGACCCGATCAATCGCGAGCGCCTCCAGAACGAGTTCCTCCGCCTCCAGGCGGAGGTCAAGAAGACGGTCCTGTTCGTCACCCACGACATCGACGAGGCGATCAAGATGGGCGATCGGATCGCGATCATGCACGAGGGCGGCAGGGTTGCCCAGTTCGCGACCCCGGCCGAGCTGCTGATGTCGCCCGCCGACGAGTTCGTCGAGGACTTCGTCGGCGCCGACCGGGCGCTGAAGCGGCTGGCGCTGATGCGGGTCTCCGACATCGACCTCTGGGAGGCGCCGCTGGCCCACGTCGGCCAGGCGAGCGCCGAGGTCAGGGCCATGCTCGCGGGCGCCGAAGTCCCCTACCCGCTGCTGGTCGACGAGGAGCGGCGCCCGATCGGGTGGCTATCCCAGCGCGACCTCGAGCTCGACCACGTCCCGGCACGGGCGGACTCACCGCTGGGGCCGGTCCTCGATCGCGACGACATCATGCGCGACGCACTCGCCGACCTTCTCCAGGGCCAGGCGCAGTACGCCGCCGTGGTCGACTCGCGGGGCCGGATCGACGGTGTGCTCTCGGTCGAGATCATCTCCGAGTTCCTCGGCTCGCCGGCCGCCGAGCAGGACGAGTACAGCGCCACGGAGAGGCCACCCTCGTGATCGGGCCCCTCGCCGCGGTCGAAATCCAGGGAACGCGGCGGCGCCTGCCAGGAAAACCCGAAGGCGCTCTTCTGCTTCGACTGGGCGCGGGACAACCTCGACCGCTACGAGACGCCGACGGTTCAGCATCTGCAGCTGGTGATCGCCGCCGTCGTGCTCGGGTTCGTGATCGCGTTCACGCTCGCGCTCCTCGCCCACCGCCGCCGCTGGCTGCGGCCGCCGCTGCTGGCGGCGACCGGCGTCCTCTACACGATTCCCAGCGTCGCCTTCTTCTTCCTGCTGTTGCCGCTGACCGGGCGCGGGGTCGACACCGCGATCATCGCCCTCACCGCGTTCAACCTCCAGATCATCTACCGCAACACGTTGATCGGCCTCGACAACGTCCCCGCTCCGGTCAAGGACGCGGCACGGGGCATGGGCCTGACCGACCGCCAGCTGCTCTGGCGGGTCGAGGTCCCCCTGGCGACGCCGGAGATCATCGCCGGGCTGCGGATCGCGACCGTGAGCACGATCGCGATCGCGACGCTCGCCGTCTTCGTCAGCGGCTGGGGCCTCGGCGACCAGATCTACAAGAGCCTCAACTTCCCGACCGGGATCATCATCGGCGGCGGTATCGCGATCCTGATGGCGATGATCTTCGACGCCGCGCTCTACCTGATCCAGCGGATCGCGACGCCATGGACGCGGGCGGCGAAGGCGTGATCCCGGCGGCCTCGATCTCCGGCGCGATCGAATTCATCTTCGAGCCGCAGCCCTCGAACGTCACCGGCGGCAAGCTCGTCGGCGGCTTCTCGCAGACCCTCGAACTGGCGATGACCCAGCTCGAGGTGACGTTGCTGGCGCTGGCGCTGGCGCTGGCGGTGGCGATGCCGATCGGGCTCTGGCTCGGGCACCGCGGCACCGGTGGCTTCCTCGCGGTCGCGATCGGCAACGCCGGCCGAGGGATCCCGGAGCTGGCGCTGATCGCGCTGATGGCGGCGGTGATCGGGGTCGGGGTCCTCAACGTCACCATCGCGCTCTCGATCCTCGGCATCCCGCCGATCCTGACCAACGCCTTCACCGGCATCCGCCAGGCCGACCGCGCCTCGGTCGACGCCGCCCGCGGCGTCGGGATGACCGAGCTCGAGATCCTCACCCTGGTCGAGATGCCGCTCGCGGTCCCGACCCTGATGGCTGGGGTCCGGGGGGCGACGATCGCGATCGTCGCGACGGCGACGATCGCGCCGCTGGCGGGAGTCCTGACCCTCGGCGACTACATCATCAATGAAAACGTCTACGGCGAGAACGGAGTCCTGGCGGGGGCGATCGTCGTCGCCCTGATGGCGCTGGCGCTCGAGTTCGCGCTCGCCGGCCTGCAACGTCTGATCACTTCGAGAGGCTTGCGTCTCAGTGCTGCCTGAGTGCGGAGCGAGCAAGCGTGCATATCTGGTTCTTCGCGCCGCGAGCGGGGCACGAAATTTCTTGTTGACCAGTCCACGACATTGCAAAACGAGAAGAGAGGAACACGAGTGAGAACCATGACCAACGGGGGGCGGGCTGCTGTCGCGATCGTGCTCGCTCTGATCCTCAGCCTGGCTCTCGCCGCCTGCGGCGGAAGCGATGACACCACCTCCTCCGGCGGTGAAGAAGAAGGCGGCAGCGCAATCGTCTCCAACCCTGAAAACGAAGGCGTCTCGCTGACGATCGGCTCGAAGAACTTCCCCGAACAGGAAATCCTCGGGGAAATCTACGCGCAGGCGCTCAGCGCCGCCGGCTACAAGGCCAAGTCCGACCTCAATCTGGGCTCGGAAACGGTGGCCCTGAAAACCCTGAAGGCCGGCCAGATCTCGGGCTACCCGGAGTACGCGAGCACGGCCCTGACCTCGTTCTTCGGCCTCGAACCCGAAGAAGTCCCCTCCGACGCGAATGAAGCGTGGGAAAAGGCGAACGAAGAATTCGAAAAGGAAGGCCTGACCGCCTTCGAACCGACCCCGTTCGCGAGCGCGAACGCCGTCGGGACGACGAAGGAAAGGGCCGAAGACCTCGAACTCGAAACGATCTCCGATCTCGAAGGGATCTCCGAAGAAATGTCCCTCTACGGCTCGCCCGAGTGCCGCCAGCGGATCGACTGCCTGGCCGGCCTCGAACAGCTCTACGGGCTCAAGTTCAAGGAATTCAAGCCGGTCGACATCGGCCTCCGCTACACCGTGCTGGAAAACAACCAGGCCGACCTCTCGATCCTGTTCACGACCGACCCGCAGCTGTCGGGGAAGGACTCCAAGTTCGTGATCCTCGAAGACGACAAGGAAGTCTTCCCGGCCGGGAACGTCATCTTCGTGACCAAGAAGTCGGTCGCCGAAGACGCCGGGCCCGACTACGAAAAGACGATCCTCCAGGTCCAGGAAGGCCTGACTCTGAAGGTGGTGCAGGAGCTCGACGCCCGGGTCGAACTCGAAAAAGAAACGCCGAAGCAGGTGGCGGCGGCGTACCTCGAAGAATCGGGCTACACCGGCTAACCGGCCTCGACAGGCTCGAGCGGGCGGGGCCCTCGCGGCCTCGCCCGCATCCGGGCGAAGGAGACGTGCGCCGCCCAGGCGGCGGCGATCCCGGCGCCGGCGGCCAGCATCAGCGCGACCCGCGGGTCATACGCTTCCGAGAGCCAGCCCGCGAGCGGGCCGCCGATCGGTGTCGAGCCGAGGAAGACGACCGAGTAGAGGGCCATCACCCGGCCCCGCATCTCGGGCTCGACGGCGAGTTGCAGCGATGAGTTGATCGCGGCGGCGAAGGTGACCGCGGAGGCTCCCAGCAGCGCCACCATCGGTACCTCGAGGGCGATGCTCGGCATCGCCGCGGCAAGAGCCGCGAGGACCCCGAACGAGAGCGCGGCACCGGCGATCAGCCGGGGGTCGGTGCGGCCGTGGGCGCCGGTCGCGAGCGCGCCGACCACCGAGCCCGCGCCCATCGCGGCGACGAGGGTCGCGTAGGCGGTCGGCCCACCGCCGAAGCTGAATCGGGCGAGCAGCGGCAGGATCACCTGGAAGTTGAGGCCGAAGGTCCCGACCAGTGCCATCAGCGCCAGCGGCACCGCCAGCTCGGGAGTGGCCCGGACGTATCGCACCGCGGCGCGGATCGCGCCCCGCTCGCGCTCGGCCCGTGGAGCCGAGTTGAGCTGGGCGGGCTCCATCCGCCAGAGGGCGAAGATCATCCCGCCGAACGAGAGGGCGTTGATCGCGAAACAGGGCTCGACCCCAACCGAGGCGATCAGGATGCCGGCCAGCGCCGGCCCGACCAGCCGCGCGGAGTGGATCAGGACGCTGTTGAGGCTGACCGCGTTGACGACCCGGTCGGGGCCGACCATCTCGATCGCGAAGCTCTGCCGGGTCGGGTTGTCGACCGAGTTGACCGTGCCGCGGACGAAGACGAGCGCGAAGACCATCAATGGGGTGACGACTCCGGCGGCGGTGACGGCGAACAGGGCGAGGGCGGGGATCGCCATCAGCGCCTGGGTCAGCATCAGCAGGCGCCGCTTCGAGAAGCGGTCGGCGAGCAGGCCGCCCCAGGCGCCGAAGAGGAGGATCGGGAGGAACTGCAGCGCGGTCGTCATCCCGACCGCGAGGCCGCTCCCGGTCAGCGAGAGGACGAGCCAGATCTCGGCGACCATCTGCATCCAGTTACCCGACAGCGAGACGACCTGCCCCGCGAAGTAGCGCCGGTAGTTGGGGACGGAGAGGGAGTCGACGCTGCGCTTCAGGGCCGCGGTCATGCTCCGCTGTCCTCGGGCCGCGGGCGGCGCGGCTCCTCGAGGATCCCCTCGAGAATCGTCGCGGCGCGCTCGAGCGTCTCGACGTCCTCGGCGGGAAGATCGCGCATGCGGCGCGCCAGGTAGGCGTTCTTGCGGCCCCGCAGCCGGCGCAGCCGCTCGCGGCCCGCGGCGTTGATGCTGACCAGCGCGCTGCGGCCATCGGCCGGGTCGGGCGAGCGGTCGACGAGGCCCGCCTCCTCCAGCTGCCGCAGGGTCCGAGTCCCGGTCGGGCGCTTGATCCGCTCGATCTCGGCGAGCTCGCTGGGGGTCAGGGGCCCGTGGCGCTCGACCGTCGCAAGCGCCGCGGCCGCGGTCGGCGAGAGCTCCGTCCCCCCCGCGCCGGCGGCCTCCTGGCGCAGCCTCCTCGCCGTCCGCACGATCACCAGCCGCATTCGCGCGGCGGCCTCGATCAGTCTGTTCTCCTGTGCCGTTGGGGTCATTTGATTAGCTTAGATAATTAGTATAGCGAACTATCTCGAAAAGGCCAGCGGGGCGGGGCGTCGAACTAGACGCGGATGAGCCCCCGGGAGCCTGAGCGCATGCGTCCGACCGTCTACCCGCCGGGCATGAACGAGCTCAGCACGAGGGTCCAGCGGCGGCTGGAAATTCCGTTGTCGATCGCCGCAGCCCTGACGCTGCCGATGGTGGCGATCACCGAGTCCCACGCCGGCGGCGCCCTGCACACGATCGCCGTCATCCTCAACTGGGCTACCTGGCTCGCGTTCGCATTCGAGCTGGTGGTGATGCTGGCCGTGGTGCCCGACCGCGGCGAGTGGCTGCGCCGCAATCCCCTCGACCTCATCCTCGTCGTCTTCACGCCGCCGGTCCTCCCTGCCGGCCTGCAGGGGCTGCGGGTCCTCCGGCTGCTGCGGCTGCTGCGGCTGCTGCCGCTGGCCCGCTACTCACGTGAAGTCTTCACCCTGCGCGGCCTCCACTATGCGACGCTGTTCGCGCTGCTGACCGTGATCGGCGGCGGGGCGCTGTTCGATGCCCTCGAGGGCAACCAGGAACACCTCAGCACCTGGGACGGGATCTACTGGGCGCTGACGACGATGACGACGCTGGGATCGAGCATCCAGCCCACCGACACCGGCGGCCAGATCGTCGCGGCCGTACTGGTGATCGTCGGCCTGGGCTTCATCGCGCTCCTGACCGGTGCCTTCGCCCAACGGTTCTTCGGCCCCGAACTGAGCGAGGTCGAGCACGAGATCGAGGCGGAGGCCTCATCGGCCGAGGAGGTCGCCCAGCGCGAACTGCGGAGCATCCGCGAACAGCTCGCCGCGCTCGAGATCGCGGTCGAACGGCTGGTCGACGAGCGCGCGTCGCCCTAGCCTTCGGCGTCGCGCCGGGCAGCGACCTTCCGCTCCAGCTCCTCCATCACCGCCGGATCGCGCAGCGTCGTGACGTCGCCGAGCTCGCGGCCCTCGGCGATGTCGCGCAGGAGCCGGCGCATGATCTTGCCCGAGCGCGTCTTCGGCAGGTCGCCGGACCAGATCACCCGTTTCGGGCGGGCGAGTTTGCCGATCCGCTCGGCGATGATCTCGTTCAGCTTGCCGGCGATCTCATCGCTCCCGTCAAGGTCGCCTTCCAGGGTCACGAAGGCGCAGACCGCCTGCCCGGTCTGCTCGTCGCTCTGACCGATGACCGCCGCCTCGGCGACCTTCGGGTGGGAGACGATCGCCGACTCGACCTCGGCGGTCGAGAGCAGGTGGCCGGAGACGTTGATCACGTCGTCGACCCGGCCGAGCACCCACAGATACCCGTCGTCGTCGCGGCGCGCCGCGTCTCCACAGCGGTAGGTCTTTGGCCCGAAGGTCGAGAAGTAGGTCTCGACGAACCGCTCGTCCTCGCGGTACAGGGTCCGGAGCATCCCCGGCCAGGGGCGGCGGAGCACAAGCAGGCCGTCGCTCCCGGATACGGGCTCCCCTCTCTCGTCGAAGACGTCGGCCTCGATCCCCGGCAGCGGCCTCGTTGCCGAGCCCGGCTTGGTCGCGGTGATCCCCGGCAGCGGCGAGATCATGATCTGGCCGGTCTCGGTCTGCCACCAGGTATCGACGATCGGGCAGCGTTCGCCGCCGATCACCTTGTGGTACCAGAGCCAGGCCTTGGGATTGATCGGCTCGCCGACCGAGCCCAGTAGGCGCAGCGAGGAGAGGTCGTGGCCGCCGGGCAGCTCCGCCCCCCATTTCATGCAGGCCCGGATCGCGGTCGGGGCGGTGTAGAAGATCGTCACCCGGTTGCTCTCGAGTATCTCCCACCAGACGTCCTTCGCGGGATAGTCCGGCGCCCCCTCGTACATGACGCTGGTCGTCCCGTTGGCGAGCGGCCCGTAGACGATGTAGGAGTGGCCGGTGATCCAGCCGACGTCGGCCGCGCACCAGTAGACGTCCTCCTCCGGGCGCAGGTCGAATATGTGCCGGTGGGTCCAGGACACCCCGGTCAGGTATCCGCCGGTGGTGTGGAGGACACCTTTCGGCTTCGCGGTCGAGCCGGAGGTGTAGAGGATGAAGAGCGGGTCCTCCGCCCCCATTCGCTCCGGCTCGCACTCGGGGTCGGCGGCCGCCATCGCGTCCTCGAAGAAGAGGTCGCGGCCCTCGCGCATCTCGCACTCGGCGCCGGTGTGGCGGACGACGAAGATCGTCTCGATCGAGCCGACCTCGCCGATCAGCGGGTCGACCTGTGCCTTGACCGGGGCCGTCCTGCCCTTGCGGCGGGCGCCGTCGACGGTGACCAGCGCCTTCGCCTCGGAGAATTCCATCCGCTCGCGCACAGCCCCGGCCGAGAAACCGCCGAAGACGACGTTGTGGACGGCGCCGATCCGCGCGCAGGCGAGCATCGCGACGACGACCTGCGGGATCATCGGCAGGTAGATGCCGACCACGTCCCCCCTGCCGATGCCGCGGTCCCGCAGCGCGTTGGCGAAGCGCTGCACGTCGGCGAGCAGCTCAGCGTAGGTCACGTCGCGCTCCTCCCCCTCCTCGCCGCGCCAGTGATAGGCGACCCGATCGCCGTTGCCCGCCTCGACGTGGCGGTCGAGGCAGTTCGCGGAGGCATTCAAGGTCCCGTCACCGAACCACCTATAGAAGGGCGGATTCGACTCGTCGAGCGCCTCGCTCGGTGCCTCGAACCAATCGATCAGCTCCGTCGCCTGTCGCAGCCACCATGCCTCGGGGTCGGCGGCGGCCTCCTCGTAGACCGCGGGATCGCTCAGCAGCGCCTGCGCGGCAAAATCCCCAGGCGGATTGAACCTCTCCACCGCGAGCAGTTCGCTCAAATCGCGCTCCAGCGTGGTCTCCCGCTCAGCTGCCATTGGGCTCCTTCCTCGGTCGATACCCTGATCGAAAGCTATCCACTCTCGCCAATGCTCTTCCGTCAGATCATCCACGAGGACCTCGGTTGCGCCTCCTACCTGGTCGGCGACGCCGGCAGCGGCACCGCCGCGGTCATCGACCCCCAGTGGGACATCGAGCCCTACCTCGACCTCAGCCGCCTGCACGGGGTCCGGATCGAGCACGTGATTGAGACCCACAACCACGCCGACCACGTATCCGGCCACGGCCGTCTGGCGCGGGCGACGGGGGCGACGATCCACATCCACGAGCTGGCCGAAGCCGAGTACGAGCACGAGCCGTTCGCCGACGGCTGGACCCTCGAGCTCGGGGAGGGCGCCACGATCGAGGCGATCCACACGCCCGGCCACCGCCCCGAGCACACCTCGTTCCTGCTTCGCGACGCGAGCCGCGGCGGTGACCCGGTCGCGATCCTGACCGGCGACTCCCTCTTCGTCGGCGATGTCGCCCGCCCCGATCTGGCGGTGCAGCCGCGCGAGGGCGCCGCCGACATCTTCCGCTCCCTGCACGAGCGGCTGCTGGCGCTTCCCGACGAAGTCGAGGTCTGGCCGGGCCACCTCGGCGGCTCCCTCTGCGGGAGCTCGGGCATCGACCTCAAGACCTCCTCGACGATCGGGTTCGAGCGCCGGCACAATCGCGCGCTCCGCTTCGATGACGAGGACGAGTTCGTCGAGGATGCGGTCTCGAGCCTCGGCAGCCGGCCCCCCAACGTCGAGTACATCGTCGGCCTCAACCGCGGCCCGCTGGTCGAGGCGATCGGCGCGCCGGCGCGACTCTCGGCGAGCGGTGTCGAGGCGGCGATGGCCGGCGGAGCCCTCGCGGTGGACTCACGCACGAACGAGCAGTTCGACGAGGCCCATATCCCGGGCGCGATCAGCGCCTCCGCCTACGACACCGGGTTCGCGACCAAGGTCGCCCAGGTGATCCCCCATGACGCCGAGGTGCTGATCGTCGCTGCCTCCGACGGCAACGAGCTCGAGGCGGCCGAGCTGCTGGCGGCCGTGGGGCTGCGGGTGCGGGGCTTCCTCGGCGGCGGGATGAGCGCCTGGCGGGCGGAGGAGCGCCCGGTCAGCAGGATCGAGGCGATCGACGTCGCCGGGCTGGCGGCGCTGCTCGACGGCGAGGACCCGCCACTGGTTGTCGATGTGCGCGGCGCCGGCGAGTTCGAGGCCGGCCATATCCCCGATTCGGTCCACATCCCCTACGCGGAGCTGGCGCGACGGGTCGACGAGCTGCCCCGCGACCGCCCGGTGGCGACGATCTGCAAGGCGGGAAAACGGAGTGGTCTCGCGGCCTCGATCCTGCAGCGCGAGGGGTTCGACCCGATCGTCCACGTCTCGACCGGCGGCGTGCCGGCCTGGCCGGCGCTCGGGCGCGAGCTCGAGAGCGCCGAGACGCCGGCGGCCTAGCGGCGAGACTCAGTAACCGGGCGGATGGCGGGCGATGAAGCCTTCGGTTGAGTCGACCGGCGAGGAGTGCCAGCGCGGGCCGGGGCCGCCGACGGTGTCGAAGGCGAGGCCGGCGATGATCATCCAGGCGTGGCCGGCGTTGGCGTAGACGGTGATCCACTGGCCGGCTCCAGGTTCGCCCCAGGTCTCGAGGCCGGTCGAGTCGAGCGGGCTCGAGAGGAAGCCGCCGCCGTTGAGGGCGAAGCTGACCGCGCCCGAGCAGTCGTAGCCGGACGAGGAGAAGGAGCCGTGGCCCCCGCCCCAGATGTAGGGGGTGGTGGCGATCGAGTTCGCGGCTTCGATCGCGGCCTGGATCGCGGGCGGCGCGTCCGCGGGAACGCTCGCCTGGCTTTCGGAGATGTAGCCGGCGCTCTGGCCGGGGGTGAGCGGGGCCGGTGCGCTCGCCGGCGGTGTGCTGCCGGCGGCGGTCATCTGTTCGGAGATGTTGGCGAGGTTGTCGCCCAGCGCCTGCGCGCGGGACTCGAGCCCGTCGAGGGTTTCGCGGCGTTCGGCCTGGGCCGCCTTCAGTTCGCCGAACCGCTCCTCGGCTTCGGCGCGGGCTGCCGCCGCTTCGCGCTCCTTTACGGCGATCGCGTCGCGGGCCTCCTTGATCTGGCGCCGCACGCCCGCCATCCGCCTCACCGCGGCCTTGGCCTCGTCGCGCAGCCCCTTGACCCGGCCGGCGACGGCGTCGTCGTGGTCCTGGATCTGACTCAGGTAGTCGGCGCGGGCGTTGACTTCAGACCAGCTCGCCGAGTCGAGGACGACGCTGACGACGTCCGGCTGGCCGGTCTCATAGATCGCGACCAACCGCTTGCGAAGCACCGAGAGCGCCCGCTGCAGACGCGCCCGGACGATCGCCAGGCGTTTCTTGTCGGCCTCGAGCTTGGCGCTCGCCCGCTCGAGGTCGGCCTGCTTTTCGGCCAGTTCGGACTCGATCGCCGCCTGCCGCTGGCGCAGGACCGAGACTTCGCCGAGCATCGAGTCGATCGCCGCGTTCTGCTCGGCGATCGTCGCGCTCAACGAGCGTTCGCTCTTGCGTACCTGGTCGAGCTTGCCCTGGGTCGAGTCGAATTTTTCCTGCAGGGTCTCGGCGGCCGACGCCCCGCCGACCGCCCACAGCGAGACGAGTACGAGGAGCACAGCTGCGGACAGCAGCCAGCGCCTTTGATGGCCGGAGGAAGGGGCACGCATCCGGTCGAGCACGCTAACGAAACTCGGGTTTTGATGTTAGGAGTTGCTAATAACTTGCAACTTCGGTTGCAAACCCGCTTCTTTGGAGGAGAAAACCGCGCCGCGTCGCCTCCGCGCCGCGTCGCCTATTGGGGGCTCAGGCGAGCAGTTTCGCCTTCGCCTGCTCGAACTCCTCGTTGGAGAGGGCGCCCTTTTCCTTCAGGTCGTTGAGTTTGTGCAGTTCCTCGGCGGGCGAGACGTGCGCCGTCTCGCGGACGTATTCGTCGAAGTGCTTTTTCGCATCCGCCTGGGCTTTGATCGTCCGGTCCCGCATCCCGCTGCCGCGCGCGATCAGATAGATCAAGGCGGTGATGAACGGCAGGAAGATCAGGAAGAAGACCCAGACCGCCTTGCCCCAGCCCGACATCTCGTGATCGCGGAAGAGGTCGGTGATGATCGTGAACAGGATCCAGATCCAGATCACGAAGAAGAAGATCTCGAGGACGATTAGAAGCAGTTCGCCGAAGGTGACATCTGCGAGAGACAGCAAGGGGTGGATCCTTTCTGCGGTGGACGGTCGGGTGGATATTAGTCCGCTCTAGAGCCGTTGCGCAAACAGCACCGCGGCGACCGCGGTGGCGAGGTTGAGGCTGGATACCCCGGGCCGCATCGGGATGCCGAGCCGGAGGTCGGCGCGCTCGAGCAGTTCGTCGGTCAGACCATGGCGCTCGGTGCCGAAGGCGAGGATCGCGCCGGGGGGTAGATCGGCCGGGCGCAGATCGTCGCCGTCGGGGTCGATTGCGACCAGCGGCCGCTCGCTCGCCGGCAGCCGCGCAACCCCGGCGACGGGGAGCGCGAAGTGGAGGCCGGCCGCGCCACGGAGCGCGTCGGGGTGCCAGGGGTCGTTCTCCCCGGTGGTGAGGACGGCTGCGGCGTCGGCCGCCGCGGCGACCCTGACGCAGGCGCCCAGGTTCCCCATCGTCCGCGGGTCCTCGAGCAGGACGACCGGGGCCGCCCGCGGGCCGGCCAGCACCGCGTCGACGTCGACCTCGGGGCGGCGGGCGATCGCGACGACTCCGGTGCGCGGCGCCTGCGGGACCAGCTCCGCCAGAACCTCGGGGGTGACCGGGGTCGCCCGCCCGGCGAGCGATCCCTCGAGGTCGGGCGCGAGCTCCCTCGCCAACTCCTCCAGCCCCGCCGGGTCCGCCGCGAGAACATCATCGACCTCGGCGCCGAACCGGAGCGCGTGCTTCAGGGCGTGGAACCCCTCGAGAACCGCCAGGCTGGGGTCACGCCGCGCGGCGCGGAACCTGGCGACCAGCGTCCTCTCGCCGCTCACCTCGCGATCGCCGCCATCACTCAGGCGACGCGGAGCCTTGCTCGCCACTCCTCGGAGTCGAAACGCGCCGGCTCGGTGTCCCGCAGGAAGCTTTCGAGGGCGATGATGAATCGGCCCGGGGCCTCGAGCTGCGGCACGTGGCCGACGCCCTCGAAGGCCTCGAGGCGGCTACCGGGAATCGCCTCGTGCGCGTCCTCCCCGTGGCGGACGGGAATGATCGAGTCATCGGCGCCCCAGACGATCAGAACCGGAACCGCCTCGGCCAGGTAGAGGCGGTCGGCGGCGTCGATCCGCTGGCCATCGGTCCCGATCACGGCGCGGACGGTCGCGAGGAAGGCGGCGCGTCGGTCGGAGTCGCTCAGGGAGGCGTAGCTGCGGGCCACCTCGGCGACGTCGGGGTCGGGGCGCAGGCCGATCGCGGCCAGTCCCTTCCCCAGCGCCGAGCCCACCACCGACCCGGGACCGGCGGTTGCGGCGATGAAGAGGTTCGCGCCCGGTAGCGCGGCGGCGCGCAGCACCGGGCTGACCTCGGGTCCGAGGCCGCCGCTGGAGACGAGGGCCAGCCGCTCGACCATCTCGGGGTACTGGTAGGCGAACTGCATCGCCACCCCACCCCCGAGCGAGTGGCCGACGATGGTGGCCCGGTCGTGGCCGAGGGTGTGGAGCAGGTCGCGCAGCCCGGCCGCAAGGGCGCCGATCGAGTAGTCGCCGCCGCCGGGCTCGGAGGCGCCGTGGCCGGGCAGGTCGGGGGCGATCACGGTGTGGTCGCGGGCCAGCGGCTCGATCACCTCGCCCCAGCTCTCGCAGGTCCCGGCCATGCCGTGGACGAGCAGCAGCACCGGCCCCTCACCGGCCTCCACGTGGGCGACCTCGCGACCGTGGATGCTGACCGCCTTCATCTCAGGCGTTGACATGCCTGCAGAGTACCCCCAGATCCCGGCGCTCGGTTAGCCTGGGAGCATCGCCACCTTCCTCCACACCTGCTACCGAATCGGCGACATCGACCGCTCGGTCGCCTTCTACGAGAAGCTCGGGTTCGAGGAGCGGCGGCGAATGCCGATCGGCGACGAGGCGATCAACGTTTTCATGGGACTGCCGGGAGAGGGCGACGTGCTGGAGCTGACCTACAACCACGGCGTCGGCTCCTACGACCACGGCACCGGCTACAACCACATCGCCCTCCTCGTCGACGACCTCGAGGGCACCCTTTTGGGCCTCTCCGCGCAGGGTATCGAGCCCGAAAAGCCCCCATACCGCCCCGGCGGCCGCACCGAGGGCCACCGGATCTGCTTCGTCCGCGACCCCGACGGCTACCGTTGTGAGTTAGTTGAGGCTTTGCCCGAGGACTAGCCGGTCTCGGACTTCCAGCCGAATCGCTCCGCAAACTCCTCGAAGCAGCTGGGGCACACCCATTCGCCGCCGACAGGCCCGGCGGTATAGCCAGAAGTCAAGATCTCTGGATCGTTCTCGACCGCCCGGCGACTTGCCTCCGACAACTCGGGATCCATGAGCTTTGCCCAGCAGAAGATGCAGTGGTCGTGATCCCAGCTGGCCTTATGGGTCCGGTACGGCCTGAGCTCGAGCGTCCTGCCGGGCGGGAAGATGTCATCCTGCCCGCTCTGGCCCCAGTGATCAGGATCACGTGACATGCCAGCATCGTATTGCTCGATGACGGGCTCGAGATCAACCCGCCGGTCAGCTTTAGGCGAAGACCCCGACGGGTACCGGATCGAGATAATTGAGGCCTAGCTGGCCGTTACCGTTCTAGGTCGTTGATTTTCGCGATGCCACGTCGACGTTCGTTGGGACCTTCACGTCAACGTCCGTGTCGATGTTGGTGTCGACCTTCACGTTCACCAGCACGGCGCTGCGCACGAGGCCGCGCATTGCCTCGTACTGGGCGCGGATAATTACCTGCGCCATCTCCAGCCCGGAGTTGATGATCTCCCGTTGTTTGGCCAGACTCCCGGGCACTGCCTTTTCAACCGTCTCGACGAACACATGCAGCGTCTCGCTCGCGGTCTGCTCACCGGTCCTCACCAGTTCGAGCCACTGCTCAGACAGCTCCGTGGACTTCTCGTCTGTGGTCTTCTTGGCGAGTGCGGTTTTTTTGGCGGTCGGCATCTCTCTCCTCGCGTCGTTGTCGCTGCATGCATGCAGCGACAACCACCATAGCTCGCCTGAGGCCGGGTCCTACGGAGACCCCGAACCCAAAATCAAATATGAATCGACTAATCCCGAAAGCCTTCGCTGCTACTCGTGAGTCGTGGCGTAATGCCTTCAACGGGATCGACCCGCCTACGCGACCCCGACGGGTACCGGATCGAACTGATCGGCGAGTAGGCTCGCTCGAAACTCGACGAGAGGATTCGAAATGGCGGTCGGCATCAGACTCAAGTTCGATGGAGGAACGCAGGATGTCTACGACGCGGTTCATGCGGCGATCGAGATCGACAGCAACCCACCCGCGGGACTAATTGTCCATTCGGCCGGACCGATCGACGAGGGCTGGGGGGTTATCGATTTCTGGGAGTCGCGCGAGGCATTCGACGATTTCGTCCGCGATCGGCTGATGCCGGGAATTCAGGGACTCGGTGATCAAGGGTTTCCGAACCCCCCGGACGTAAAGGAGTTCCCCGTGCACAATCTCCAGATTCCCTAGGAATCCTGGCCAGGCAGCTGAAGCACGTCGACCCGAACCGGCCGCGCGGCCTCCTCAGCCGCGCCTACGCCGCGCTTGCAAACACGCGCCTCGGCAGGTTCGTCTCGGCGCACGTGATGTGGAAGATCGACCCATGGTTGATGCGGGCGAGCGGTGGCCGGCTGGGGATGGGGCTGGTCCTCCCAACCGCCCTACTCGAGACGAGGGGCGCGCGGACCGGGAAGCCGAGGCGAAACGCCGTCATCTACTTCCACGACGGCGAGCTCGCGACGATCGTCGCTTCGAAGATGGGCCTCGACCACGACCCGGCCTGGTTCCACAACCTCGTCGCCGATCCGGAGGTCACCTTCGGCGGGATCCCGATGCGGGCCAGCGTCGTCGATGACGAGGCCGAGCGTCAGCGGCTCTGGAAGCTCGCCGACAACGTCTTCGCCCCCTACGCCGACTACCGTCGCGAAGCGGCGAGGGCGAACCGGACGATCCCGATCGTCCAGCTGACCGAGCGCAGCCGACTCAGCCCTTGACGTGAACGACCTTGAAGGTTTTCGCCGCCGGTGAGGGGTCGGCGACGCCGGAGACGACGGCGCGGACGCTGAAGCGGTACTTGGCCGGCTTCAGGCTCAGCTTCCTCGGCGACTTGCAGCCCTTGAACTTCGGCTTCGGCGCTTTCTTGCCTTTCTTGATCGTCACCAGGGCGCATTCGAATTTCGCCCCGGCGGTCGAGGAGCTGAATTTGAAGGTGACCTTCGCCTTCTTCCCCCGTGTCTTCACCGTCTTCTTTGGGCCCTTGCCGATCTTCGTCTCGGGCGCTTTCGGTTTGGCGCCGCCGCTGATCGGGACCACCGGCGGTTCGAGGCCGCTGATCCGAACGACCTCGTATTCGCTTTTTTCGTTATTTTCCGCCGTCATCCACATCGTGTTCCCCGGCCCGGCCGCGATCTGCCGGGCGCCGAACCCCGGTTTGAGGCCTCCGAGATAGGTGTGCTCGCCGGTGGTCGTCATCCTCTCGACGCCGGGCTGGGCGGCGCCTCCAAAAAGGGCGAACCAGAACGCGCCGTCGGACCCGTAGGCGACGCCGAATGGGTCGCCGTCGCGTTCGAACTCCTGGGCCGGGTTGGGCGGCGTGACCAGACCGATGCTCTCGGGACTGGCTCCTGGGTCGGAGAATGCGATCTGGCCCGATGTCGGGCCTCCCGCGACGCCCTGCGATGCGCCCGCCCCTTCGTGGCCGATCGGGATGTCCGGCTGGACGACGCCGGCCGTGGTCAGGGTCACGATCCGGGGTTTGCCGGTGTCGGCAACGGCAATCAAGGAGCCGGCGACATCGATGTCTTTGGCCTGGAGCCCTTCGACCGCGAACGAGTCGTGCGTGTTTTCGGGGTCCGCCGGGGAGAAGCGGACGACGTTGTTGCTTGCCCCCACCCACATCTGGCCGTCAGGGCCGGCGACGATCGGGGCGTTCGAGGTGACGTCGTTGATCGTGAACACTTCGCCCGAGGTCTTGGGGTCGGCGGGTGAGAACGAGGCGACTTTGCCCGTCGCCGTGACCCAGACCCTTCCTTCCGGTCCCGCGGCTATCCCCGACAGCTGTTCGATGTCTTCGAGTTCGAATTCATCGACCTGACCGGTGGGGGTGACGCGGGCGACATCGTTGTCCACGCCGTGCACGACGAGCCACATGTTCCTGTCGGGCCCCGCCGCGATCTTGGTATTGGTATCGACCGGCGACGCGAGCGGGAATTGGCCGTCGATGACGGGCGCCGCCGACGACGCCGAGGCGGTGGCCAGCAGCGCGGCAGCGGCCAGCCCCAGTGACGTAGTAGCGATCCTGCGGTAGCCCATCAGCGACAGTCTAGGTCAGCTTCCCGGGTTGACTCAACGTTTACCGAATATTGATCCCCGGGAAGGCTTCGAGCGGGACCCTGGGGCCTACTCGAACCCGAGGAGGAGCTATGCCGCAGATTCTCGTAGTGACCGACGTCCCCGAGCGATCCGACAGCGCGGTGGTCTACCGGGAGCGAATCGCCCTCAGCGATCTCGAGTCCGACCACTTCTCGGCGCAGCTGGTGGAGCGGGTCGGATGGGCGGTGCACGACGCCGACGAGCTCGAGCACCGGGAGCCCGATCCGCGCCTGGCCGACCGTCGCTGAATCTGAAGTTGCGGGGGCGCAGCCCAAAGCTGCTACCCAGTATTGGGGATGCGCCCGATCCGAGCAATCGGCGCGGCGGCGCTTGCGATCATCGTTCTTGCGTCTGCCACCGCCGTGGCCCCCGCGAGCACCCCGGCCCGAGTCGCGGCGCTGCAGTCGGCGCTCAAGCAGCTCCACCTCTATAGCGGCTTCGTCGACGGGGTCCGGGGCCCGCTGACCCGCCACGGGATCGTCGCCTTCCAGCGCCGCCGCGGGCTCCGGGTCGACGGGATCGCCGGGCCGCGAACCCGGCGGGCACTCGGCTGGCGCGGCAGGCCGGGGCTGGGAAGCCGGGTGATGCGAGCGGGGGATCGGGGCTGGGACGTCGCCGCGCTCCAGTTCCTGCTCCAGCGTGCCGGCCATGGCCCCGGTAGAGCCGACGGCCTGTTCGGGCCGCTGACCCACGGCGCCGTGGTGCGTACGCAGGCGGCGGCGGGAATCACCGTCGACGGGCTCGCCGGTCCGCAGACAATCCGAGCACTGCGGGTCGGAGGGGGCGGCGACAACGGCGAAGGAGCGCCGAGCGGCCCGGTCCGCTTCCTGCGACCCGTCCCGGGCCCGATCGGATCGCCGTTCGGGGCGCCCCGCGGCGACCACCGCCACCAAGGCGTCGACTTCCCGGAGCCATACGCGACCCCGATCGGCGCCGCCGGCCGCGGGACGACGATCTACGCCGCCTACAACTATGGCGGCTACGGCAATCTCGTCGTGATCCAGCACCGGCTCGGCTACACCACCTGGTACGGCCACCTGTCCACGATCACGACCTCGGTCGGGCAGCAGGTGGTCGGCGGGACCCGGATCGGGTACGTCGGATCGACCGGCGACTCGACCGGCCCCCACCTCCACTTCGAGGTCCGCCACTACGACACGCCGATCAACCCGGTGCCGCTGCTGCTGTCGGCCGTCGCCTCGAGCGCGCCCCACCCGGTCGGACGCCTGGGGGTCGAGGAGTGCGTCGGAGATCCGCACCCGACCCGCACGCCGCCGCCGGGGTCCGACTGGATCGCCGGCGAACGCCTGTGTCGTTGAGCGCGGGTGAGCCGACTGGCCAGACGGCCAGGAGCCCTGTCCTAGAATCGGCGCGGTGAGCCGGGAGGCCCCCACGGCGACGACCGCCACCGAGCGGGTTCGAGATCGGCTCGCCGGGCGCAAGCTCCTCCTCACCGGCGCCTCGGGCTTCCTCGGCAAGGCCGTCCTGGCGACGCTCCTTCGCAGCGCCCCCGACATCGACCAGATCGTCGTCCTTCTCCGGGCGCCCGAGGGATCGACCGCGAGCGACCGCCTCAAGGGCATCCTCTCCAACGAGTGCTTCGACGGGCTGCCGGCGGCGGAGATCCGCGCCAAGCTCGACTCCGGTCGGATCCGGGCCCTGCGCGGCGACCTCGAGATCGACGGGCTCGGCGAGAAGCCGGCCGAGGCCCTGGCGGGGATCGACACGGTGATCCACTGCGCCGCCACCGTCTCATTCGAGGAGGCGCTCGACGACGCCCTCGCCCTCAACGCCTTCGGCCCGGCCCGCCTCCTGCAGCGGCTGCGCGAGAGCGGCTCGGACCCCGAGCTCGTCCACGTCTCGACCGCGTACGTCGCGGACCGCCAGCACGGCCGGGTGCTCGAGGACGGGGTTTCCCATCACGGGCTCGAGGACCTCGACCCCGAGGAGCTGTTGGCCACCGCCCGAGGCTGGCGCGAAGAGCTGGAGCGCGAGTCGATCGAGGAGCGACGGCGGGCCGAGTTCGCGAAGGCTGCTGGGCGCGATGCCGCGAGGCGCAAGGGCCTGGTCGCATCGGATCGCGCCGAGGAGCTGCGGAGGCGCTGGGTCCGGGAGAAGCTCTCACGGCGGAGCCGGCGGCACGCGATCGAGCTCGGCTGGCCCGATACCTACGCCCTCTCGAAGGCGCTCGGCGAGCGCCTCGTCGCCGGGCACTCGGCTCCGACCACGGTGATCCGGCCGACGATCATCGAGTCCGCACTCGAGCTACCGAGCCCCGGCTGGCTCGAGGGGATCAAGGTCGCCGATCCGCTGATCCTCGCCTACGCCTCGCGGGGGCTCACCCACCTCCCCGGCCGCGAGGGGAACGTGATCGACATCGTCCCCGTCGACCTCGTCGCCAACGCCTGCGTCGTCGCCGCCGCCCACCCGCCGGAGCGGGGCATGCGGACGATCGCGCTCGCCAGCAGCGCCCGCAACCCGCTCTCGATCGGGCGGCTCGCCGAGGAGATTCGAAAGTACTTCCTCGGCAACCCGCTCACCGGCCGCAACGGGTCGCAGATCAAGATCGGCAGGCTGAGGTTCGTCGATCGCCGCGCCGCCCTGCGGCAGACGATCGCCCGCGAGCGCCTCGCCGCGGCGGCGGCGCGGATCGCGATGGCCTCCCCCGTCCACCTGCCCCAGGAGCGGATGCTGCGCTCCGCCAGGTCGCTCTCCGAACGGGTGACCCGGATGGTGAAGATCTACGGCGCCTACACCGAACTCGATTGCGTCTTCGACGACGCCAACGCCTGCCGCCTCGCGGAGCAGCTCTCGGAGGCCGATCGCGCCGAACTCTCGTTCGACACGGCGGCGATCGATTGGGGCTCCTACCTGCAGGAGACGCACCTGCCGCAGGTTCGGCGGCTCTCCGAAGGCGCCTGAGATTCTCCGCAAATAGCAGGGTGATCCCTGCCGCCTCCGGCGGCCGTGGTTACGCTCGCCCGCACTCGCCGGACGACCGAAGGGAGGAGTCGTGAAGCTGGTGATCGGCATCGTGCGCCCGGAGAAGGCGAACGAAGTACTGGAAGCGCTGTATCGCGCCGAGGTGCGGGGCGTCTCGATGAGCAGGGTGCAGGGACATGGCGGCGAGCTCGACAAGGTCGAGACCTACCGGGGGACGACGGTGAAGATGGGGCTCTCGGAAAAGGTCCGGTTCGAGGTCGCGGTCTCCGACTCGTTCGTACAGGCGACGATCGCGGCGCTGCGGGAAGGTGCCCAGACCGGACAGGTCGGCGACGGGAAGATCTTCGTCGTCCCGCTCGAGCAGGCGGTCCGGATCCGGACCGGCGAGTCCGACGAGGCCGCCGTGACCCCGGTGGCGAAAACATGACCCCCCAGGTCGACAGCGGCGACACCGCCTGGATGCTCGCCGCGACCGCGCTGGTGCTGATGATGACCCCGGCGCTCGGCCTCTTCTACGCCGGCCTGGTGCGCTCGAAGAACACCCTCAACACGTTCATGATGTGCGTCGCGGCGATCGCGGTCGCGATGGTCACCTGGGCGCTGGTCGGCTACTCCCTCGCCTTCGACGGCACCGGCTCGTTGATCGGCGGCCTCGGCTACGTCGGGATGAAGGGTGTCGCCTTCGCCCCGCGCGAAGGGATGACGATTCCGCACCTCGTCTTCTTCGCCTTCCAAGCGACCTTCTGCATCATCACCACCGCGCTCGTATCCGGTGCCGTCGTCGAGCGGATGCGGTTCGGCGCCTTTCTGCTCTTTGCCACGCTGTGGTCGATCCTCGTCTACGCGGTGCTCGCGCACTGGGCCTTCGGCGGCGGCTGGCTGGCCTCGAACGGGACGCTCGACTTCGCCGGTGGGGTTCCGGTCGAGATGGGCTCGGGCTTCTCGGCCCTGGCCGCCGCCCTCGTGGTCGGAGCGCGCAAGGACTACGGCCGCCAGGCGCTGCTGCCCCACAACGCCGTCTACGTCCTGCTCGGGGCCGGCCTGCTCTGGTTCGGCTGGTTCGGCTTCAACGGCGGCAGCGGCTTCTCGACCGGCGACGCGAGCGTGCTCGCCTTCACCAACACGCTGCTGACGCCGGCCTGCGCGCTGATCACCTGGTTCGTGCTCGACCTGATCAGGGGCCGCAAGGTGACCGCGATCGGCGCCGCGACGGCGATCATCGTCGGCTGCGTCCTGATCACTCCCGCCGGCGGCTTCATCGGCCCCGGCTGGGCGATGGTCCTCGGCTTCCTCGGCGCTCTGCCCTGTTACGCGATGATCGTCTGGCGGCCCCGGACCCGGGTCGACGAGACGCTCGACGTCCTCGCCGCCCACGGCATCGCCGGCTTCACCGGGATCCTCTTCATCGGGTTCGTCGCCGAGATCGGCTGGAACGGCGTCGCCGACGGGCTCCTCTACGGCAACGCCTCCCAGCTTGGGGACCAGGCGCTGGCGGCGCTCGCGGCTCCCGTCTATGCGTTCAGCGCGACCTACCTGTTGCTGCGGTTGGTCGGAGCGGTGATGCCGCTCCGGGCGAGCGAGCTCGACGAGGCGATCGGGATGGACGTGCTCGACCACGGCGAGGAGGCCTACGCGAGCGGCGAGGGCGCGATCCTCGTCGATCCCGAGATCGCCGGCGAGGTCCTCGTCGGGGACCCCGGTTGAGATGGCGGACCGAGGCCGGACCGAGCACATCCAGGTCATGACCATGGCCTCCTCCGAGGAGGAGGCCGAGCGGATCGCCGCCGAACTGCTCGACGGCCGCCTGGCCGCCTGCGTCCAGGTCGGGGGCCCGATCCTCAGCCGCTATCGCTGGCAGGGCAAGCTCGAGCAGGCACGCGAGTGGCAGTGCCTGGCCAAGACCGAGGCCCGCCTCTACGACGAGGTCGAGGCGGCGATCCGCGAGAACCACTCCTATGACGAGCCCGAGGTGATCGCGATGCCGATCGTCGCCGGCAGCGCCGGCTACCTGGCCTGGGTCAGCGACTGTCTCGGCCCGGGCTAGCCGGGGACCCGGAAGCTCCGCTTCGCGGGCTTCGATTTGTTCCCGGCCGCGTCCGTCGCCCAGACCTTGAAGGTGTGGCGGCCGGGCTTCAGGCCCCGGTAGGCCTTCGGCGACCTGCACCTCGCCGGCTTCTTACGGTCGAGCTTGCAGCTGAAGATCGATCCCCTCTCGTCGGAGCCGAAGCTGAACCTGGCGATCCCCTGGCCGAGCTTCTTGCCTGGGCCCTTCGAGATCTTCGCCACCGGGGCCCTGGTGTCTGGCGCCGGGGGGCCTGCCGGAGGTGCCGGCGGCGAGCTCAGCCCGTCGACAGCGATGCCGCAGGCCTCTTCAATCCCTCCGACGCCGGTGATGAAACTCTCTTCGACGGCGGTGCCGTCGGAGTTGGCGCGGGCGATCGTCCCGTTGCCCGCATTCACCCAGTACAGGCGGGCCCCGTCCCGGGCGACGCCGCATGGCCCCGAGGCGTCGCCGATGAAGTTCGGGTCGGCGCCGGAGCCGGTGTTCTTGTTGGCGCGCCCGAGGCGTGTTCCGGTCAGGAAGAAGAAGCCGGGCTCACTCCAGAAGACGTTCGCCGAGTCGACCGCGACCCCGCAGGGCACGCTCGTGCCTGGGATTTCGATGAATTGGGCTTTGACGTCGGAACCGTCGAGGCCGGCGCGCCCGATGTAGGCGGGGGAGCCCGTGGAGCCTTCGCCCCAGTACACGTGTCCGGCGTCGACTGCGACCCCACAGGGAACCGCCAGGCCCGAGATGAGTTTCCGCTGCGGGCTCGTCCCGTCGAGTTTCGCCCGCCCGATCGTGCCGCCGGAGATCGCCGACCAGTAGATCGACGTCGTTGTCACCGCTACTCCGTTCGGGCCTTTGATTTCCGTGATGAAGTTCGGGTCCATCCCGGTGCCGTCGATATTGGCCCGCCCGATCGTGCCGCCTGTTTCATTGGTCCAGTAGATGTGGCCGCCGTCGACGGCGACCGATTGCGCGGCCCCCGCGCCGGTGATGAAGGCGAGATTTGCGCCACTGCCGTCGTTCTCGGCGCGGCCGATGGTTTCCTGAGCGAAGTTTCCCCAATAGATGAACGCCCCCGCCGGAGCGGCAAGCGCGAGCAACGCAGCCGCGGCGACCATGGCCGCGACCGCCGAGCGCACCAATGCTCGTCTCCCGGGCATCCGCTGAGGATAGGACCAGACCCCGCCGGATCACTGCGCAAATATTGATTATTAGGGGTGGGCGGCCTCCGCAGCCCGCACCTCTGCCAGCCGCCGTTCGAGGTAGCGCCGCTCGACCTTGTTCGAGGTCAGCTCGATCGCCCGGCCGTAGGCCGAGGACGCCTCCTGATCGCGCCCAAGCCGCGCCAGCAGCTCGCCGCGGGCGGAATGGAGCTGCTGGTATCCGTCCAGGCCCTCGATCTCCTCGATCAGCTCGAGGCCCCGCCCCGGGCCCTCGCTCATCGCGACCGCCGCCGCCCGATTGAGCTCGACCACCGGGCTCGGGGCGACGCGCCCGAGCCATTCGTAGAGGCGGACGATCCGCGGCCAGTCGGTGTCCTCGGCGGTGTCGGCCTCGGCGTGGGTGGCGGCGATTCGGGCCTGGATCGTGTAGGGGCCGATCGGCCCGTGTGCCGCCGCCGCCTCGGAGAGCGCCAGCCCCTCGGCGATCCGCCCCGCATCCCAGAGCCGACGGTCCTGCTCGTCGAGCGGCACCGCCTCGCCACCGGCGTCGACGCGCGCAGGGCGCCTCGCGTCGGTCAGCAGCATCAGGGCCAACAGCCCCTGCGCCTCGGGCTCGTGCGGCAGCATCCCGACCAGGGCCCGGGTCAGCCGGATCGCCTCGGCGCTCAGCTCGGTGCGGAGGAGCGAGTCGGAGTCGGAGGCGAGGTAGCCCTCGTTGAAGATCAGGTAGAGGGTCGCGAGGACGCCCGGCAGCCGCTCGGGCATCCGCTCCGCATCCGGCACCTCGTAGGGGATGCCGGCCTTCGCGATCTTGCGTTTGGCGCGGACCAGCCGCTGGGCCATGGTGCTCTCGGCGACGAGGAACGCGCGGGCGATCTCGCCGGTCCCGAGCCCGCCCAGGGTCCGCAGCGTCAACCCCACCCGGGCCTCGATCGCGAGCGCGGGATGACAGCAGGTGAAGATCAGCCGCAGGCGGTCGTCCTCGATCTCGCCGGACGCGGCGACTCTCTCCGCCGGCCCGACCTCGGGCGGGCGCAGCCCCTCGAGGCCCTGGAGGATCTCGGTCTTCTCGCGGAGGTTGCGCTCGCGCCGGAGGCGGTCGATCGCGCGGTTGCGGGCGACCTGGGTGATCCAGGCACCCGGGTTGGATGGCACCCCGTCGCGCGGCCAGCGCTCCAGCGCGACGACGAACGCCTCCTGCACCGCCTCTTCGGCGGCGTCGAAGTCGCCGAGGACGCGGATCAGCGTCGCCACCGCCCGGCCCGACTCGTGCCGGAACGTGCGGTCGACGACGCTGTCGCGGTGCTCCGGGCCCAAGCGGCAGGCCTACTGCTTTGCCTGTACCCGTTCGAGGAGCGTCTCGCCGGAGATGTCGTCCTCACCCGCCTCCTCGACCAGCGGCCTGACTTCGACCGCGATGCCCTGCAGCGGCGCTTTCTTCGTCCAGGCGAGCGCCTCGTCGAGGTTCGCGGCCTCGATGATCCAGAAGCCCATGAGCTGCTCCTTGGTCTCGGCGAACGGGCCGTCGGTGATTGTCGCCTCGCCGTCCTCGCCGAGCGGAAACCGGACCACGCTCGCCGTCGCCCGCTCGCGCAGGCCGCCGCCGGTCACCCAGGCGCCGGCGTCTTTCAGCTCCTGGTTGTAGCGGTCCATCAGGTCGATGGTCGCCTGCATCTCGTCCGGTGAGACGTCCTCCCAATTGGGCTCCTCACCAATCAGCAAGAGCATGTACTGCATCGGCTGCCTCCTTTGTCGCGGCGGCTCCGAATGGCCGCCTTCACCCTAACGACGAACGGGAACCGGCCGGATCGACACGTCCCTACGCGCGGAGGCGGTAGCCGCTCGAGAACAGGCGCAGATTGACCATGAACAGCGCCCCGGTCGCCGCGGCCAGGGCGAGGAGCGAGAGCGCGACGCTGACTTCGGTGAAACCGAGGAAGCCGTAGCGGATGAGGTTGATCATGTAGTAGATCGGGTTGAAGTGGGTCAGGGTCTCGAACGGCTGCGGCAGCAGCGCCGCCGAGTAGAAGACGCCGCCGAGGAAGATCAGCGGCTGCAGGACGAAGGTCTGGGCGAAGGCGACGTCGTCGAACTGTTCGGCGCGGACGCCGATCAGGACCCCGAGCTGGGAGAAGAAGAACCCGACCAGGAACAGCGACGGGAGCAGGACCAGGATGTGGTCGACGGGAAGGTCGACGAGGAACGAGGCGGCGATGAAGGTCAGCGTGGCGACGATCAGTCCGCGCATGAAGCCGCCGAAGGAGAAGGCGAGGAGGAGCTCCATCGGCGATGCCGGCGAGGAGAGCTGGTCCTGGATCGCGCCCTGGAATTTCTGCTGGAGGATCGAGGACGAGTTGTTGGTGAAGGCGTTGATCGAGAACGACATCATGATCAGGCCCGGGATCACGAACACCACGTAGTCGATCCCGTGCAGCTTGTCGATCCGGGTCCCGAGGGCGGCGCCGAAGACCGAGATGTAGAGGAAGGTTTCGAGCAGCGGCGCCCCGAGCGTCTGTTTCTTGATCTTCATGAAGCGGTTGACCTCGCGCCGCCACAGCGTGTAGAAGCGGATCCTCGCGCTGGCGCTCATGCCTCCACCTCGTCGAGATCGATGTGGGAGCGCGAGAGCTCCTTGCGGCCGACCAGCGCCAGGTAGGCGTCCTCGAGGTTGACGACGTCGAAGCTCGAGGCCAGATCCTCGCTCGTCCCCTCGGCGACGATCTCGCCGTGGTTGATGAAGGCGATCTTGTCGCAAAGCTGCTCGGCCTCCTCGATGTAGTGGGTCGTCAGCAGGATCGTCGTCCCCTCCTGATTGATCCGCTGCACGTAGTGCCAGAGCTCGAGCCGCAGCTCGACGTCGACGCCGGCGGTCGGCTCGTCGAGGATCAGCAACCGCGGGCGGTGCATCATCGCCCGCGCCAGGATCAGGCGCCGCTTCATCCCGCCCGAGAGGGTCCGCGTCCGCTCGTCGCGCTTCTCGGTCAGCGAGAAGGTCTCGAGCAGTTCCTTCGCCCGCTCGCGCCGCTCCCGCTTCGGCACCCCGAAATAGCCGGCGTGGTAGTCGAGCGTCTCCTCGACGGTCAGGAACCAGTCGATGTTCGGCTCCTGGGGGGCGAGGCCGACCGACTGGCGCGAGGCCTCGTAGTCGCTGATCGCGTCATGGCCGAAGGTCCGGATCGAGCCCGAGGTGACCTGAGCAAGGCCGGTCGTGCAGTGGATCAGGGTCGACTTCCCGGCCCCGTTCGGGCCGAGCAGGCCGAAGAACTCCCCGGGCTGGATCTGCAGCGACACCGAGCGCAGCGCCTCGACCCCGGTCGGGTAGCGCTTGACGAGATTCTCGATGTCGAGGGCGGGCTCGCTCAGAACATTCAAACCTAGAGGACCGCGGTGCCCGACCCCTCCGCGCGGCCCTAGCGCTTCTCGGCGAGGGCGACCATGCGGTCGTTCAACAGCCGCATCGTCGCCTCGTAGGGGAGCGCGAACTTGCGCTGGACCCAGTAGCCGATCCTGATGTCGGCCGAGGTGAAGACCATGTAGCGGTCCTTCTCGATGCCCTCGACGATCATCTCGGCGACCCGCTCCGGGCTGACTGCATGCCGCTCGAACTGCGCGATCGCCTTCCGGATCCGTGGGTCGGAGCGGTCGACACCGACGATCTCGACCGAGTCGACCAGCGGCGTCCGAACCGCGCCCGGGCAGACCAGGCTGACCCCGATCCCGTGCCGGCGCAGGTCGAAGCGCAGCACCTCCGAGACGCCGCGCAGGCCGAACTTGCTTGCGCTGTAGGCGGCGTGCCAGGGAAGGCCGAAGAGACCGGCGGCGGAGGAGACGTTGACGACGTGCCCGCCCCGGCCCGCCTCGATCATCGGCGGCACGAAGCACTCGAGGACGCTGATCGGCCCCATCAGGTTGACGTCGATCATCTTCTGCCAGTCGCTGTGGCGGAGGCGCTCGATCGCGCCCCAGGTGGAGACGCCGGCGATGTTCATCACCACGTCCATGCTGTGGTGCTCCCGGTGGACCTCCCCGGCGAGGGCGACGACCGCATCGTGGTCGGCGATGTCGGCCACCTTCGCGGACCCGACCCCCCCGCCCGCTCGCTCGACCGCGGCGACGACGTCGCCGAGCGGCTGGATGTCGGTCAGGTGGAGCTCCGCCCCCCGCGCCGCCACGGCCAGCGCGGTCGCGAGGCCGATGCCGCTGGCGGCGCCGGTGATCAGACAGCGCTTGTCGCGGAGATCCTTCACGGGCCGGCCCGTTCGGCGGGATGCTCGGGGACGACGCGCAGCGTGTTGAGGGTCATCGCCAGCATCTCGTAGTGGCCGACCAGCATGCAGAGCTCGATCAGCTCGACCTCGTCGAGCTCCGCCGACAGCCGCTGCCAGAGCGGATCGCCGATCTCGCCGGCATCGTGGAGCTCGTCGGCGGCGCTCAGCAGCATCGAGCGGCGTGCCGACCAGCCCGGCGCCGCAGCCCCGTCGCGGACGCGCTCGATCTCCTCGGGGCTCAGACCGGCTCGCCTCCCAATCCGCGCGTGGTGGCCCCACTCGTACCCGCAGCCGGTGTTGTGCGCGACCCGCAGGATCACCAGCTCGGTGTCCTCACGGGGCAGCCTGCCGCCCGGCATCAGCGACCCCGCGAACCAGAGCCAGCGCCGGAACAGGCGCCGGTGGCGGGCCAGCGTGGTGAAGATCCGCGGCGGGCGCCCACCCGTCGCAAGGCCCAGGAGCCTCGCGATGCCCGCATTGAGAAGGCCGATCTGCCGGCGCGACCCGGGCGGGATCCGGGGAGTTTGGTCTCCACCCATCGTGAGGGACGCTACCGCAGGCCCTAGGGTGCTTCGGATGAGCGCCCCGCTGCTCGCGGTCGACACCCCCTCGATGCTGTTCCGCGCGTTCTACGCGCTGCCGAAAACGATCGTCGGGCCCGACGGCAACCCTGTCAACGCGCTGCTCGGCGCCGCCAACCTGATCGTGCGCGAGGTCGAAACCCACAGCCCGCGCGCGGTCGTCCTCTGCTTCGGCCCCGACGCCGCCTCTTACCGGACCGAGCTCTTCCCCGCCTACCACGCCGACCGCGACGAGGTGCCCGACGAGCTGGCGCCGCAGTGGGCGGACTGCCGCGAGTTCTTCGAGGCCTTCGACTGGACGGTGGCGAGGAGCGAATCGCTCGAGGCCGACGACCTGCTCGGCACCTACGCCCGGCTCGAGGCGGAGGCGGGCGGCCGCGCGCTGCTCCTGACCGGCGACCGCGACATGTACCAGTGCGCCGGCGAGCGGGTGACGGTCCTCTACGTCCGTACCGGGGGCAAAGGCGCCGAAGAGGTGACCCCGGACGGAGTCCGTGAGCGCTACGGCATCGACCCCGGGCAGGTCCCCGACTTCATCGCTTTACGCGGCGACCCCTCGGACGGGATCCCTGGGGCGAAGGGCGTCGGCGAGAAGACCGCCGCCGACCTCCTCCGCCGCCACGGCTCGCTCGAGGGGGTGCTCGAGAACGCGATCCGCGAGCAGCGCCCGAAGCTGCGCGGCGCCCTGCTCGACGCCCGCGATGAATTGCTCGCCTTCAAGGACATCGCAACCCTCCGCGACGCCGGCGTCGAGCGTCCACCCGATCGTCAGAGCGATTGGGAGGGCGCCGCGGCGGCAGCCCGCGAGCGCGGGATGAACCGCCTCGCCGAGCGGCTCGAGAGCCTCGCCGCCTAGGCGCCTTCCCGAACCTGTGGTTTGGAAAAGCGCCTCGCGGGCTCAGGCGGCCCGCAGCGCCGGGCGGCTCGGGGCGAGCGTCTCGACCGCACCGCGCGCCGCCTCGACGCCGCTCCCCCAGGCGACCTCGGAGAGCAGGCCCGGCGAGGCCATCATGTCGCCGGCGACGAAGACGCCGTCGCCGCGGTCGACCGCCGGGCGATCGCTCCAGCTGGTTCCGGGGAAGTCGAGGGCGCCGCTGCGCCCGTCCATCACCGTCCGCCGGCGCCAGGTCTCGCGCTCGCGCCAATCCGGCAGCGCGAGGTCGATCAGCTTCTCGAGCCGCAGGCACGCCTGGTCGGGACTCTCGTCGGGGCGGATCGGCATCTGCGCCTGAATCAGCTCCTCGCCGTCGGGCGCGAGGCTGGAGTCGGCGGCGCTGTAGCGCTCGAACCAGCCCGCGTCGTCGAGGTCGGAGACGACGAACGGGTCGCCGCGGCGGTGCTCGATCCCGAGATCGAGGCAGACCGTGCGTCCGCTCGGCCACTCGAGCGAGTCTTCGCCGAGCAGCTCGCGCGCCTGGCGGATCTCGGTGGCGACGATCACCGGCGGCTCCGGCAGCGAGGTGAGGCAGTGGCCGGTCTCGATCCGGACGCCGAGCTGACGGGCACGGCCCGCGAGCAACTCGACCAGGGCGTTCCAGCCGCCGGTCACGTAGCGCGCCGGGGGCGGCGCGTTGAGCAGCGTGCGGACGGTGCGGCCCCAGACGAACTCGGCCGAGAGCTCTCCGGGGTCGTGATGGAAGGTGTAGACGCCGGCGGCCGCGGAGAGGATCTGGGCGGTCCGGGCGTCGGTGTGGTCGGTCGCCCAGCCGCGGAAATCGCGGTCGGCGGGCGCCTGGCGGCCACGCAGCCGCAGGACGGCCGGGGCCGTCGCCAGCGGCGGGGTCCGGCGCAGATCGCCCTCCCAGCGGAACCGGATCGGCGCCAGCGGCACCCCGCGGGTGACCGGCATCAGGTCGCGGTCGCGGAGCCAGCGGCAGAACGGCCCGTCCTTGTAGAGGACGTGCGGCCCGAGATTCGCCTTGTACGGGCCCTCGGCGCTGCGGGCGCGCCCGCCGAGGTCATCGTGCCCCTCGAAGAGGGTCACCTCGGCCTCGGCCTCGGCGCTGGTGATCGCCGCGACCAGCCCCGCGATTCCGCCTCCGACAATCGATATCCCGCTCATCGTGCGACCTCCTTGAGGATGCCTGATGAGCGAAAGTTAGACGCTCACTGGTCCGATATACAGTTCCAGTAATGGCATTGTCGGATGGGCCAGTTGGCGGGGGCCCGGAACTCCTCCTCAGGCTCGACCGCGAGGAGCCGGTGGCGCTGCACGAGCAGATCGAGCGCTCACTGCGAAACGACATCCGTGCCGGCCGCCTCGCCGCCGGCACGAGGCTGCCGTCGAGCCGGGCGCTCGCCGGCGAGCTCGGGGTCTCGCGCGGGGTCGTCACCGAGGCCTACGGCCAGCTCGCCGCCGAGGGCTACCTCCACACTCGCCAGGGCGCTCCGGTCCGGGTCGCGAGCGCGGTCCGCGCCTCGGCGCCGCGGGCACCTGCGCGCTCGCTGCTGCCGAGCTACGCCTACCACTTCCACCCCGGCCTTCCCGACCTTGCCGGGTTCCCCCGCGACCGCTGGCTGCGATCCCTCCGCGCCGCCTGGCGCCAGGCCCCGATCGGGGCGATCGGGTACGCCGACCCGCGCGGCGTGCCGGAGCTGCGCGAGGCGCTGGCCGAGTACCTCGGGCGCGTCCGCGGCGCCGCCACCGACCCCGAGCACACCCTGATCTGCACCGGGTTCACCCAGGGCCTCTCGCTGCTCTGCCGCTGGCTCGCCGCACAGGAAGTCGAGCGGGTCGCCCTCGAGGACCCCGGCTGGCACCCGCACCGGCTGATCGTCGAACAGGCTGGCCTCGAGGTCGTCGCGGTCCCGGTCGACGCGGAGGGCCTGCGCGTCGACCTGCTGGCGGCGAGCGGCGCGACCGCGGTGATCGTGACCCCCGCGCACCAGTTCCCGACCGGCTGCGTGATGAGCAGCGAGCGCCGGGCGGCGCTGATCGAGTGGGCCGAGACCGGCGACGGCCTGATCGTCGAGGACGACTTCGACGCCGAGTTCCGCTACGACCGTGGCGGTGTGGGCGCCCTGCAAGGACTGGCGCCGGAGCGGGTGGTCCTGATCGGCTCGGCGAGCAAGCGGCTGGCACCGGCGATGCGCCTCGGCTGGATGCTGGCGCCGTCCTGGCTCGCCTGGACGCTGATCTCGGCGAAGACGATCGAGGACTCGGGCTCGGAGGCAGTCGGGCAGCTGGCACTGCAGGACTTCGTCGCCCGCGGTGAGCTCGACCGCCACCTGCGCCGGATGCGGCTGCGCTACGAGGGCCGCCGCGATGCGCTGCTCGATGCGCTGGCGCGCTGGGCGCCGCGCTGCGTGCCCGGCGAGGGCGCCGCTGGCCTCTACGAGCTGGTCGAGCTGCCGCCGGAGGTCGACGAGGCGTCGCTGATCGCCGCCGCCGCCGAGCGCGAGGTCGGGGTCGAGGGCGTCTCCCTGCACCGCTTCACCGCCGACGGGCCGCCTGCCCTCGTCCTCGGCTTCGCGAACCTGCCGGAGCCGGCGATCGAGCACGGCGTGCGACTGCTCGGCGAGGCGCTCGAGGCTGAGTCTGGCTGAGTATCCTCGTTGGGATGAGGACAAGGGTGTTGGTCACCCTGATACTCGCGGCGTGTGCTGCCCCGCCCGAGGAGGCGTACGCAGGTGGCTGGCTTCCCCCAGTGGATCTTGTTTCAGGGAATCTGACGGCCCAGCAGGCCGTCGTGACCTCCAAGGGCGAAACCGTCGCCGCCTGGGTCGTCTTTTCCGAAACCGGAAGCAAGATCCAGACCTCGACCAGGCCCCCCGGTGGGAGCTTCAGCCCCGCCGCCGACCTGGTGCCCTTCGGGGTAGGGGTCGAGAACCTCGACCTGACCGCCGATCCTGCCGGCAACGCGATCCTCACCTGGCGAGGGGTGGTGGATGCGGCCAAAGACGACATCCGCCTCTACTACAGCTACCGGCCCGCCGGGGGAGCGTTCACCACCCCGACAGAGGTCACCAGCGCCGGAGTGCACGTCGCGCTGCCGACGACGGCAATGGACGCGGCCGGAGACGCCCTCACGGTTTTCGCTCGCGCCCCGGGCGGAGACTTCCACCTCGCCTATGTATTCCGACCGGCCGGAGGGGAGTACGGGGATCAGCAGGAGATCTCATCGACCATGGCCCAGTCTCCGCAGGTCGAGTTCGCCGCCGACGGGACCGCGATCGCCGCCTGGACGACGGGCGTGGGGGGGCCTGTACGATCGGCCCGGCGGCCGGCCGGTGGCGACTTCGGCGTCGACGAACCCGTCTCCGCGAGCGGAGTGTTCTTCGTCCGCGAGGCGGTCGCCCCCGGCGGCAGGGCGCTGCTCGTCTGGGAGCGGTACAACGGGACGAACCAGCTCGTGGAAACCGCCCTCGCCGAGCCCGGGGGGGAATTTTTCGGCCCGGCGGTCACGATGTCGACCCCAGGGTTCGAGTCTGGTTTCCCGATTGCTGCGATCGATCCGACCGGGGTCGCATTCACCGCCTGGAGAGACGGTGCCGGAGGCAATCTGATGCGGGCCGCCGCGGCCCCGCCCGGTGGGCCATTCGCCCCGGCCGCAGCGCCTGTGAACGCGGATGGGTTTGCAGACGAGGCCCAATTCGCGACCGATGGCAGCATGATGTTCCTCTGGCAGGGAGGTGGGGACGACCCGAACCCGGCGATGGCGGCATTGCGCAGCCCGGCGGGAGCGTTCGGCTCGGCGACCACGCTCACCCCGCCTGGCCAGGACACAGCCGGGCTGGATCTGTCGGGCGACGGAACCGGGAATTTCCTCGTCCTCCATGGCCATAAGGGTGGCGGCCCCAACTTGACTCTCAAGGCGAGCGGCTACGACGGGGTTCCGCCGGTGTTCCGCTCGCTCTCGGTCCCGGCGAAAGCGAAAACCGGCAAAGCGGCGTCGTTCGCGACCGGCGTCTTCGATGTGTTCGGTGCCGCGGTCGAGTGGAAGTTCGGCGACGGGCGCGCGGCGAGCGGCACCGCCGTCAAACACACCTTCAGGGACACCGGTGGCCGGCGCACGATCGTCGTCACGGCAACCGACCCTGCCGGCCAGGCGACAACCGAGCGCCGGACGATCGAAATCAAGGACGTGACCCCGGTCACGATCAGCAAGGTGAGGTTCAAGCCGGCCGCCTTCGCGCCGAGGGGAGGAGCGGCCCATGGCGCCAGGGTGCGGGAGGGCTCGAGGCTGCGGTTCCGGCTCTCAGAGCGCGCCCGGGTCAGGATCGCCCTCGAGCGGCGGCGCCGGAGCGGCGGCAAGATCCGCTACGTGCGGCTCCACTCGAAACCCCTGACGCGGAAAGGGAAGAAGGGCGGCAACCGGGTCAAGTTCAGCGGCAGGGGCCTGGCGTCCGGCCGCTACCGTGCCGCCCTGGTTGCGACCGACACCGGCGGCCTCAAGTCGAAGACCAAGTACGCGCGGTTCACGGTGGTCAGTCCGTGAGATTCCGGAGCACCGACCGGGCCGCGTTGTACCCGCACATCCCGTGCGCCCCGGCGCCGGGCGGCGTCGCGGCGGAGCAGATGTAGAGGCCGGGCCCGCCGGCCGAGTAGGGGTCGAGCGCGAGCCGCGGCCGCAGGAACGATTGGATCCCGTTGGTCGCGCCGGTGATGATGTCGCCGCCGACGTAGTTGGCGTTGTGGGCCTCGAGGTCGGCCGCGGAGCGGATATGGCGGCCGACGATCCGCTCGCGCAGCCCCGGGGCGAACCGTTCGATCTGGTCGAGGACCGCCTCGGTCGCGTCGCCCGGGTAGCCGCTGGGAACGTGGCAGTAGGACCAGACCGGGTGAACGTCGCCCGCGGAGCGGCCCGGGTCGGCGAGGTACTGCTGGCCGACGAGGACGAACGGCCGCTCCGGCATCCGCCCGCGGTTGACCTCGCGCTCGGCGGCGACGATCTCCTCGTAGGAGCCGATCGCGTGGACGGTCCCGGCGCGGCGTGGCGCCTCGGCCGTCCAGGGCACCCCGCCCGCGACAGCGAGGTCGACCTTGAACGCGCCCGGGCCGTGTCGGTAGTGGCGGAGGCCGCGATCGGCGCAGGCCGAGATCCGGCTCCCGGCGAGGTCGGCGACCGCCGCCGGGGCGAGGTCGAAGACGACCGCGTCGGCCTCCGGCAGCTCGGAGAAGGCTCGGACGGGCCGCCCGGTCTCGATCGTGCCGCCGCTCTCCCGTACGATCCCTGCGAGCGCGTCGGCGATCGCCTGCGACCCGCCCCGCGCGACCGGCCAGCCGTAGCGGTGGCAGGCCGAGATCAGCGCCAACCCCACCGCCGAGCTGAAGAGCCCGCCCTGGGGGCTGAACGAGTGGGCAGCGACGCCGCCGAACAGCGCCCGCGCCTCGTCGCTGCCGAGCGTGCGCGCCAGCAGCGTCGCCGGCATCGCCGCCCGGACCCCGAAGCGGGCAAGCCGGATCGGGTGCCGGGGCGGGTGGAGGAACGGCACCAGGATGTCCTCCGTCAGCTCGTCGAAGCACGCCGAGGATGGCCCGAACGTGCGCTTCCAGGCCCGTCCGGCCTCGCCGAGGCCCGCGGCCGTCTCCTCGATCGAGCGCACCATCTGCGGCGCGGAGCCGTCGTCGAGGGGATGGGCGAGGTCGACCTCGGTCCAGGCCCACTCGAGGCCGTGCCGTTCGAGGTCGAGGCCGGCGAGGGCCGGGGAGTCGACGACGAGCGGGTGGGTGGCCGAGCACTCGTCGTGGATCACGCCCGGGACGGTCAGCTCGCTGCTGCGGGTGCCGCCGCCGACCGTATCGGCGGCCTCGATCACGGTCACCTCCACCCCGGCCCGGGCCAGGGTCGCGGCGCAGGCGAGGCCGTTCGGCCCGGCGCCGACGACGATCGCGTCAGTCATACACGGGGAACGGGCGCCCGTCGAGCCAGGGCTGCTGCACGATCATGTCGGCGACGCGGACATGGCCCTCCTCGACCAGCCCGGCGGCCGCGTCGAAGATCCGGTAGTGCTGGCGCCCGTCGTTCGCCGGCTGCGACTCGAGGGTGACGACCCGCAGCTCCCCCTCAGCGAAGTCGCAGCGCTCCTGCACCGCCGCGAGCAGCCGCTGGTCGTGGAAGTGGCCGTCGCCGAAGTTGTAGCCGAGGACGACGCCGGCGACGAGCTCGCCCTCGCGGACGTCGTAGTCCTCGATGTCGTCGACGGCTCGGGCGCTGAGGCCGTTCAGCGCCCGGCCATGGGAGTGCATCGAGCGGAAGGCGAGCCCTTTGTAGACGAGGACGTCGATCAGCTCCTCCTCGTAGAACTTTGCGAGCTGCTCGGTGACGATCGGCGCCGACTTGACGATCCCCTCGTCGAGGCGCTTCTCGGACCCATGCCGGAACAGCCACTGGCTTGTCGCCCAGTTGCCGGCGTAGTAGCGCATCGATGGCAGGAACGAGACCAGGTCGGGGCGGAAGTTTCCGAGGATCGGGAAGCCGACGCAGGTGACCGCGAGGATCGCGATCAGGAGCGGGTCATCGACGGTCGAGAACGAGGTCGCCCCGTAGTGCCCGAACAGGAACAGCAGGCCGAAGATCATGAAGATGTTCCACTCCAGCGGCACAGCCAGTGGGAAGGTGGAGAGGATGTGGAGGTGGAAGATGATCATCCCGGCGACGGCGATCGTCCCGATCGTCCCGCCCGCCGAGACGAGCAGGATCAGCGGCAGGGTGAACTCGATCACGGTCCCGAGGTGCGCGGCGAGGGCGCCGGTCGATGAGGGCAGCAGGTCCCGCGGGTGGTCGCGGTAGAGGCGCCGCTTCGCCGCCCGCCAACGGTTCCACGGCGTGTTGCTGATCATCACCGTGACGACGAACGGGAAGTGGTGGTTGAGCTTCGACGACGCCGCCCCCCACCAGATGCAGATGAAGATCAGCTGGCAGGCGACGATCATGTTCGTCAGCGGGAAGAGGAAGACGATCATCAGGTTGCCGTAGACCTCGGCCCGGGCAGCGAGGAACGGGACCTTGTCGCGGAGCCCGAGGGTCACGAGGAAGGCGAGCGCGACCCCGACCTCGAGGGGGTCGAGCCGCCCGGCGCCCGCTCCGGTCTCGCCGACGATCAGGAGGAAGGGCAGACTGGCGATCAGGCCCGCGTAGAGCCCGACGTCGAGGATCGTGCGCCGGTTGCCGCGGGTGAGCGGCACCTGGTCGGGCCAGGGCGGCAGCCTTACCGTCCCCGGCCGCAGCCAGTAGAGGACCCCGCCGATCATCGGCGAGAACCGCAGCGTCAGCGGCAGCGAGCCGGCGCCGAGGCCCAGGACCTCCCAGAGCATCGTCCAGACGACCGCCTTCTCGAAGACGATCGGTTCGGTCCACCAGCTGCTGAGATCGCCCAACCCGAGCCCAGGAGTCGTGGCCGAGATCACGAGCAGGCCCCCGCCGGCGTAGAGGATCAGCTTGACGACGTAGAGGAGGTAGACGGCGATCGGGGTCCCGAACCCGTTGACCGCCCAGTCCTGGGCGAGCGGCTTGATCCGCTCCAGGTGCGAGAGCCGCCGCCACTCGCCGATCTCGAACGGCGGCTCTGTCGGCGTCAGGAACCCCATGGCTCCCGCTCAACCTATCCGCGGGGGCGGGCGATGGCGAGAGTCAGCCGGCGAGCGCCCCGGCCGGCTCCTCGCGCTGGACAGCGGGGGAGAACCGAAGCGCGCCGTCCTCGATCGCGCCGCGCCGGATCATGCGGGAGTCGAGGAAGTAGTTCTGATGCAGCCGCCATGGCTCCCTCGACCCCTGCTTCGGGAGCAGGTCGATGGAGCGCTGGACGTAGCTGGAGCTGAAGTCGATGATCGGCTCCTCGCGGACCGAGGGGTCGTTGAGCTCGGGGACGCAGGCTGTGAGCCCGTTCTCGGCCATGTGGTTGAGAACCCGACAGACGAAATCGCCGGTGAGTTCGACCTTCAGCGTCCAGGAGGCGTTGGTGTAGCCGACGGCGAAGACGAGGTTCGGGACCCCGGTGACCATCATTCCCTTGTAGGTGAGGACCTTTCCGATGTCGACCTGCTCGCCACCGACCACGACCTCCATGCCGCCGAGGAACTCGAGGTTGAACCCGGTCGCGGTGACGATCACGTCCGCCTCGAGCTCGGCCCCCGACTCGAGTCGCAGGCCGGACTCGGTGAAGGTCTCGATCCCGTCGGTGACGATCTCGACGCGGCCGTCGCCGATCGCCTTGTAGAGGTCGCCGTCCCGCAGCGCACAGGGGCGCTGCTCCCAGGGGTTGTAGCTGGGGCTGAGATGGGTATCGAAATCGAAGTCGGACGGCAGCGAGCGCTCGGCAGCCTTGCGGATGATCCTCTTCGCGATCCCGGGGTAGCGCCTGCAGACCCAGAAGGTGACGGAGCTGATCAGGATGTCCTTCCAGCGGCTCGCCGCATAGGCCGCCTTCAGCGGCAGGAACCGCCGCAGTGCCCTGGCCAGCGGGTCGACGCCGGGGACCGGGAACAGGTAGCTCGGGGAGCGCTGGAGCATCGTCACGCGCTCCGCCGTCTCCGCCAGCGCGGGAATCAGCGATACGGCGGTCGCCCCGCTGCCGATCACCACCACCCGCTTGCCCGCGTAGTCGACGTCCTCCGGCCAGCGATGGGGGTGAACGATGCGCCCGTTGAATCGCTCGGTCCCCTCGAAGTCGGGCATGTAGCCCTCGTCGTAGGCGAAGTAGCCGCTGCAAACCCAGACGAAGCCGCAGGTCATTCGCACGGTCTCACCGGTGTCGGTGCGCTCGACCTCGACATCCCAGTGCGACTCTGCAGAGGACCACTCGATCCTGACGACGCGATGGTGGAAGCGGATCCTGCTGTCGGCCCCACTCTCCTTGGCCGCCTCGCGGATGTAGGCGAGGATCGAGTCGCCGTCGGCGAGAGACCTCGCTCCCTTCCACGGCTTGAACCCGAAGCCGAGGGTGTGGATATCGGAATCGCTGCGGACGCCGGGATAGCGGTACAGATCCCAGGTGCCGCCCGACACGCTCCGCGACTCGAGGATCGCGTAGCTGCGGCCTGGGCAATCTCGCTGCAGGTGGTGGGCGGCGCTGATCCCGGAGATGCCGGCGCCGACGATCAGGACGTCGAGGTGCTCGGGCGGAGCTGTGGCGGGAGTTTCCACGGGCACGGCATTCTGCCAGCCGCGGCCGCCGGCCTCACCCGATCGGGCTGCAGCTGCGGAGAACTTTGCCCTTCATCTCGGTCCCGTCGGCGAACTTGAGGTCGCCCCTGGTGAAGAACCGCCCCGTCGGGCAGGTGGCGAGCAGCAGGTTCTCCTTCTTGCCCTTGTAGGTCCAGTCTTTCTTGATTTCCAGTTTTGCGAAGGTCAGCGAGCCCTGGCCGGCGACGATCGTCGGGATCGTGATTTCCGTCTTCGTCCCGTAGATGCCGCTCGCCTTGGAGATCACCGCGGTGGTGACAAACGTGGTCGGCGCCGGAACCCGGGCGTAGACGTGGAAGATCAGTACCTGGTGGCCCCCCTTGGGGCGGCCGTTGAAGACCAGCATCTTGCCTTTCGCGAAGAACGGCGGCTGTTCGGGGAAGGCGATCTCCGCCCCCGCTTCGCCGGTTCCGACGAGGGCGTTGCCGCAGATGCTTTCCGCCTGCTCGGTCAGCGTGTTCTGGAGCCGGTTCACGCTGCAGGTCGGCAGCCCCTTCGTGTTGATCCCGGCGTGTTTGTCGAATTCGAGCGACAGCGTTTTCGCCGCCGGAGGGTGGGTGCCGTCGGCGGTTTTCAGAGTCGTTTCCGCCTGTAGCGAGATCGGCGCTGGCGTCGTCCGCGGCAGCTTCTGTGGCCGGAAGCCGCCGTCGACGAAGACGACGAGGTTGCCCGCCTTCACGGTCTGTCCCTGGCCGAGCGCGGTCGCGGCGAGCGCCGCCGCCAGCACGGCGGCAAGTCCGCAGAACCCAAGAACGCGTGCCCCCTTGGTCAAACCGGAACCTCCCCTCCGGACGAACGAACAATCTCAACTATAGGCCCGCGGCAGCTGGAAAAGAAGACGTTCTTCTCTACGGGAGCGAGAGCACGTGGGCGTGCTTGGGGTCGACCCGGCCCTCGAGCACGTCGAGGAACGCGCTCTGGACAGCCTCGAAACCGGAGCCCTCGATCGGCTCGATCCACTCGCCGGTCCACTCGCAGAACGGGTGCCAGGCGTCGGCCACCCTCTCCTCCAGGCCCGCCCGGCCCCAGTCCGCGCCGCGCTTGGTGACGCGGTCGGGGGCGAAGAAGAAGGACGGCGTCGGACCGGGGAGCTCGCCCGCGCCCGCCCCAAGCTCCTCCCAGTGGGTGCCGCCGACGACGATGCTCGCGACCAGCTCGTCGCCGTAGTGGGTGTGGATCGCCATTCGCACCTCGCCGTCGCCGGCGACGTCGACGAAGGTGGCCGGCCCGGGCCCGAGCGACTCGATCGCGTCGTAGGCGACGACCCGGTCGTAGATGCCGCGATCGGCGACGAAGTCGGCGCTTCGCGGCGAGGTGAGCCCGACCAGATCGACGCCGTCGCGGCGGCTCAGCAGGAAGGCCGCGGCGAGCGCGGTCTTGCTCGACGCGCTCGAGATCACGATCGGGCCGCGCGCGAGGAGGCCGTCGTCGGCGAGCTGGTCGTCGATCAGGAACGAGGTGAAGAAGAGCGGTCGCAGCAGCATCTGCACGGCCTCGGTGTCGGCCCGGTAGAAGGGGTCCGAGCCGCTCGCCAGGTAGCGGTGGTAGGCGGACGGGAGCGGCTTGCGGTGCGCGGAGCCGTCGACGAAACTGCCCCCCTCGGCCGCGACCGGCTCGACGATGAGATGCGATGAGGGCGGCAGGTACCCGAACACCCGGGTCCCGACCTCGGCGCCGTCGGCCTCGCTCGCCTCGACCTCGGCGAAGCCCCACATCGGGACCCGGCCCCAGCCCGCCTCGGCGGGGAAGAAGTCCCAATAGTTCATGCCCTCGCCGAAGACGGCGTAGGTGACGTTGTTGGCGGTGAGGCCGAAGGTGTCGACCCGGAGCAGCGCCTGCCCGGGCTCGAGCGCGGGCGTCTCGGACTCGGCGATCCGGGTCTCGCGGAAGTCGTCGCGTTTGACCAGGAAGTCGATCATCGCGCCTGATGCTAGCCCCCGCCGCCGAGTTTGCGTCTGCCTCCGATATGCAGAGGCAAATGCAAGTTCGCGAAGGTCGACTAGGCTGGCGCCGCCGTGAACGTCCTCGTCGCGACCGACATGGAGGGGATCGCGGGGATCGAGGACTACCGCGATTGCCTGCCGTCGCACCCCGCCGCCTACGCGCGCGGCCGGAGGCTGATGACCGACGAGGTGCTGGCGGTCATCGAGGCGCTGCGCGAGGGCGGCGCCGAGCGGATCACGGTCGGCGACTGGCACATGGTCGGCACCAACATCGAGCGCGAGCGGATGCCGGAGGGGATCGGGGTGCGGCCGATCGCGGACCTCGCGCTTACCGAGGCCGACCCCTCGATGACCAAGGCGGCGGGCGGCGGGCGGCTCGACGCGGTCGTCCTCATCGGCCACCACGCCAGCACGCCGACCAGCCTCGGGTTCTGCTCGCACACGTTCATCTGGGAAATGGAGGTGCTGCTCGACGGCGAGTCGCTGTGCGAGGCCCAGGCGTTCGGGCAGGGCCTCGCCGCCGAGGGGATCCCGGCGCTCCTCGTCGGCGGCGACAGCCGCATGCTCGAGACGTTCGCCGAGGGCGAGCTCGGCAGCGCCGCCCTGGTCGCGACCAAGGAGGGCCTTGGACGCGGTGCGGCCCGCAGCCGGGACCCCGCCGCGGTCCGGGCCGAGCTCGCGTCCTCGGTCGCCGCCGCGCTCGCCGGCCCGCTGGTGCCGCCCCCGCCCCGCTCCTATCCGGCCGAGCTGCGGATCATCCTCGCCGGCGAGGAGCTGGCGAGCGCGACCGTCTCCGAGCCGGCGGAGCTGCTGGGGACTATCGCGAACGTCTTCCGCTCGAGCCAGGTCTCGCGCGAGTACCGCCAGCTGGCGAAGCTGCTGCCCGCTGCGCAGGGCTCCCGGGCGCGGGCGGTCCAGCGGCGCCTCGGCAGCCTGCTGGCGACGCCGGTGATGCTCGCCAAGGAGCGCCGCTGGCTGGCCGCGGCGCCGTAGCGCGTCCCTATCCTCAGCTGCGATGGCCTATCGCGTCCTCCCTGCCGCCGACGCCCACTGGCGCCCCTCGAACCAGATGAAGGTCCTCAACACCGACCTCGGCCGCCAGCTCGAGGCCGAGACACTCGGCGCCCGGCTCTGGCGTCTGGCGCCCGGCCAGGCCTCGACCCTGCACCGGCACCGCCGGACGCTCGAGCTTTACGTCATCCTCGAGGGGACCGGACGCATGCACGTCGATGACGACGTCCTCACCCTGGAGCCGTTGAGCGCGGTCCTGGTCGAGCCCGAGACGGTCCGCCAGCCGTTCAACGACACCGACGCCGACCAGCTCTGGATCGTCTTCGGCACCCCGAACGAGGCAGCGAGCACGTTGGAGATGAGCGAGGAGCAGATCCGCGAGCAGTATCCCCGCGGCCTGAAGGCGATGCCGCCCGAGCTCGGCGGTGGCCAGGCTCCCTAGCGGGCCGGGTCGCGCTCGAGGAGCCGGGCGAAGGCGGTCGCCCGGTAGTCGAAGATCCGCTCCAGGTCGCGTCGGACGAAGAGTCGATGCGCGAGCCCTCCCAGCGGCCCGTAGGGGATCGCGTAGCGGACCCGGTCGTGGATCACCGTCCCGCCGGCACCATCCGGCTCGAAGTCATGCGTGTGCTCCCAGAGGGAGTAGGGGCCGCGCAGCTGGATGTCGACGAACCGGGTCGGCGGCTCCCAGCTCTCGATCCTCGTCGTCCACCGGATCGGCACCCCGTGCAGTCGCAGCCGATAGGTGAGGAGGGCGCCGGGCTCCATCGTCACCGGGCCGGCGTTGGTGACGTGGAAGTGGAGCCAGGGCGGGGTCATCGGCTCGAGGTTGAGCGTGTCGCCGTAGATGGCGAAGGCCTGCTCGACCGGGACCCCGACCGACTGGCTGCGCTCGAGGAGGTGGGTGCGCATCGGCGATCGAGGGTAAACATTCCGGCATCGCTTCGAAAACGCTGATCGCAGGCGCAACCGGATTCGTTGGTGGCAGGCTGGCGGCCACGCTGGCCGATGCCGGCGCGGCTCCGCGCTGCCTGGTGCGCGACCCCGACAGGGCGCGCCGGCTCGAGGAGGCCGGGTCCGAGCTCCACGTCGGCGATGTGATCGACGCGGGGAGTCTCGCCGGCGCCGGCGAGGACGTCGAGGTCGCCTACTACCTCGTCCACGCGATGGCGGGCGGCGGCGGCTTCGCCGACCGCGAGAGGCTGGGGGCCCGCAACTTCGCCAGACAGATGAAGGAGGAAGGGGTCAGCCGGGTCGTCTACCTCGGGGGCCTCGGCGAGGAGAGCCGGTCGGAGCACCTGCGCTCCCGCCACGAGACGGCGAGGGTCCTCGCGGCCCACGGGCCGCCGCTGACCTACTTCAGGGCGGCGATGGTGGTCGGCGCGGGCAGCGAGTCCTATCGGACGCTCCGCTACCTGGTCGGCCGGCTGCCGGTGATGGTGGCCCCGAGCTGGCTGCGCACCGACACCCAGCCGATCGGAATCGACGCAGTGGTCGAGTACCTGCGCCGCGCCCCCGAGGTGCCCGAGTCCGAGGGCCGCGAGGTCCAGATCGGCGGGCCGGATGTCCTCACCTATTCCGACATGCTCGATCGGATGGCGATCGCGATGGGGAAGGAGCCGCGGCGCAAGCTGCCGGTGCCGCTGCTGAGCCCGTCGCTGTCGTCGCTCTGGCTGGGCCTGGTGACGCCGGTCGACACGAAGGTCGCCAGGCCCCTGGTCGAGGGACTGCGGACGGCGACGGTGGTCACCGACCCGAGCGGGGCCGAGCCGTTCGGGATCGAGCCCGAGGGCTTCGACGAAACCCTGCGCCTGGCACTGGCAGAGGAAGAGGCGATGGCCTAGTGGTCGAGGTTAGATGCCGTATGCGGTTCTAACCTCGACCGCTCACGCGGGACAGAGGCGCCCCGTGCTTGCCTTGCAGAGCTTCTCCTCCATGTCGACGACCATCCGGGCGGAGATTTCGTATTGCCGTTTGGTCCACGACCGAGCGAGAAGCGCCGCGTTGTCGGTGAACACGAATCCGGCGCCGCCGTATGCGAAGCGCTTCCCGGCCCTGGGAACCGGGACGGCAACCCCCTGGCGCCCCAGAGCGACGGCAAAGTCGCACGCTGGGACCGTAGCGCCTAGCGCCCGCGGCGGCCGAAGCTGTGGCCGGCCGGGGCGACCGCCCGGATCTCGGCGACGGCCCGTTCGCGGGCGCGGCGGCCCGGGTCGGTGGCGGCCGCCCCCGCCCCTACGGGAGGGTCGCTCCGCTCGAGCGCGGCGAGCTCGGACACGATCACGTTGGACGCTCCTTCGCGCCGCTCGAGGCGACCGCGGGCGCGCAGCAGCGGCGCGGCGCGGACCAGCGAGCGGCAGCGCTCGTAGACCCGCGGCGGGACGATCAGGTTGATCGTCCCGCGCTCGTCTTCGAGCAGCATGAAGGTGATCCCCTTCGCCGTCTCGGGCCGCTGGCGGGCGACGACCATCCCGGCGACCTCGACCGTCGATCCGTCCTCGACCCGGGCCAGCTCGGAGCTGCGGACGACCCCCTCGCCGAGCCCCTCGCGCAGCAACGCGAGCGGATGCTCGCCGAGGTTCATCCCGGTCGAGCGGTAGTTCTCGATCGTCGTCTCCCACCGGTCGAGTCCCTCGAGCTCGGGCGCCGGCGGCGGCTCGAGCGGGAGCGGCAGCTGCCGGCCCCCTCCGGCCGCCCGCGGGGCGCCCGCGACGCCGAGCTGCCAGTAGCCCTCGCGCCGTCCCAGCGGCAGGCCGTCGAGGGCGCCGGCCCAGGCCAGCCGCTCGAGCCCGTCGCGGCCGGCGCCGGAGCGGGTCGCGAGGTCGGCGATGCCGGTGTAGGGGCCGCCGCGCTCGCGCTCGGCGACGAGCGCCTCCATCTCCTCCTCGCGCACCCCCTTGACGTAGCCGAGCCCGATGCGGACGATCAGGCCGCCGCGCTCGCGCTCGACCCCGCAGAGGAGGTCGCTGCGCCCGGCGTCGGGAGGCGCGACCCGCACCCCGCGCCGCTGCGCCTCATGGACGAGCGAGTCGGGCGGATAGAAGCCCATCGGCTGCTCGTTCAGCAGCGCGCAGAGGAACTCGGGGCCGTAGTGGACCCGCAGCCAGGCCGACTGGTAGGCGAGCAGGCCGAACGCCGCCGAGTGCGCCTTCGGGAACCCGAAGCCGGAGAAGCCCTGGATCTGGAGCCAGACCCGCTCGGCGACCTCGCCCGGCACGCCGCGCTCCCCGGCCCCGGCGACGAAGCGCTCGTGATGAGCGCGAATCGCCTCCTCGGAGCGCTTGCGGCTCATCGCCCGGCGCAGCCCCTCGGCCTCCGAAGAGGAGAAGCCCGCCAGCTCCATCGCCACCTCGATCACCTGCTCCTGGAAGACGATCGTCCCCAGGGTCTCCCGCAGGACCGGCTCCAGCAGGGGGTGTTCGTAGGGAACCTCGAAGGAGGGGTCCTCCCGCAGCCGCTTGCGGCGCTCTAGATAGGGATGGATGGCGCCGCCCTGGATCGGGCCGGGGCGGACGAGGGCGACCTGGACGGTGAGGTCGTCGAGGTCGGCGGGCCGGGTGCGGGGGAGCATCTGCATCTGGGCCCGGCTCTCGATCTGGAAGACGCCGGTCGTCTCCGCCGCCCGGATCGACTCGAAGGTCTCGGCATCGTCATGGGGGATCCGCGAGAGGTCGACCCGCTCACCCCGCACCCGCTCGATCTCGACGACGCAGCGCTCGACCGCCGAGAGCATCCCGAGCCCCAGCAGGTCGATCTTGAGGAAGCCGGCGTCGGCGCAGGAGTCCTTGTCCCACTGGACGGTCTGGCGGCCTTCCATCGCCGCCGGCACCACCGGGCAGACGTCGATCAACGGCATGGTCGAGATCACCATCCCGCCGGGGTGCTGGGAGGGGTGGCGGGGCAGGCCCATCGCCTCGGTGCAGAGCGTCGCCAGCGCCAGCCAGCGGGGCGAGCCGGCGCGCTCGGGGCCGACCGCGGCCCGCACGTGGCCCTCGACCTCCCCGGCCTCGCCGTGGAAGCCGACCATCCGCGCCACCCGCTCGATCTCCCCCGGCGGCAGCCCGAGGGCCTTGCCGAGGTCGCGCACCGCGCCCCGCGGGCGGTAGGTGGGGAAGGCGGCTACCAGCGCCGAGCGCTCGGCGCCGTAGCGGCGGTGGACCTCGGGAATCAGGACCTCGCGGATGTCGCGCGGGAAGTCGAGGTCGATGTCGGGCATGGCGGACACCTCCTCGTTGAGGAAGCGGGCGACGAAGAGGTCGGCCTTGACCGGGTCGACGTGGGAGAGCCCGGTCAGAAAGCAGACGATCGAGCTGACGCTCGAGCCCCTCCCCCGCCCCGGCGGCAGCACCGCCCGGGCCGAGCCCGGCCCCCGCACCCGCACCGCCACCTCGCGCGCCAGCTCGAGCAGGTCGCGATGCAGGAGGAAGAACCCCGAGAGGCCGAGGTGGCGGATCACCCCCAGCTCCTCCTCCAGCCGGCGCTCAGCCTCGCGCCGGTGGGTGGAGCCCGCGTAGCGATCGGCGAGCCGCGCCCGGCAGGCCTCGGCCAGCCTGCGGTCGGCGCCGGTGTCCTCGGCGCCGGGATAGCGGTAGCCGAGCTCGGCGGTCAGGTCGAAGCGCAGCCGCTCCGCCACCCGCAGCGTCTCCGCCACCGCCTCGGGGTGCTCGGCGAAGCGGCGCGCCATCCCCTCCGGCGAGGCGAGGGCGGCGCTCGAGTTGCCGCGCCGAAGCGGCTCCGTCTCCTCCAGCCCGGCGCCGCTGCGGACCGCGACGAACGCGTCCTGCAGGCGGGCGCGGGAGCGGCGGTGGCAGTGGACGTTCCCGCTCGCGACGCAGGGCACCCCCAATCTCCCCGCCAGCCCCGCCAGCCAGCGGTTGCGGGCGCGATCGTGGCGCTCGTAGGGCCGCTGCAGCTCCACCCGCAGGCGCTCGGCCCCGAAGGCCTCCAGCAGCTCGCCGCCGAGCGCCGCCGCCCGCGGGCGCTCGCCGCGCTCCCAGCGGCCGGCGAGCACGCCGTCGCGGGCACAGCCGGTGAGGCAGATCAGGCCCTCGGCGTGCTCCTTCACCCGCTCCAGGCCCACCCACGGCTGCCCGGCCCGGCGCCCCGGGCCGTCACGGGTGTGGGAGTGGGCGGCGGTCAGGAGGCGGCAGAGGTTCCGGTAGCCGGCGGCGGTCTCGACCAGCAGGGTCAGGTGGGCGAGCCCGGGCTCGAGCGCGGAGCGAGCAAGCGTCGAACTCTGACTGTTCGCGCCGCGAGCGAAGCGCGAGCAGTTGTTGCCAAGCGCGACCGTCAGCTCGGCGCCGGTGATCGGCCGCACCCCCAGGCCCCCACAGGCGTGGGCGAACTCCATCGACCCCCAGACGCCGTCGTGGTCGGTGAGGGCGATCGCGGGGTAGCCGAGCGCGGCGGCGGCGGCGGCGAGCTCGGTCGGCGTCGAGGCGCCGTCGAGGAAGGAGAAGGCGGAGTGAGCGTGCAGCTCGACGTAGGGCGCGGTCGGCGCCATCACGCCTGCTGTCGGTGCCAGCGCCCGGTCCGCATGTCGCGGAAGACGGTCGCGCTGCGGCCGTCGGCGAGGACGAGCTCGTAGTAGTGGCGGCGCAGCGGCTCGGCGGTCCACCAGCGGTCCTCGACGACCCACTCCTCGCGGATCGCCTCGACCGCCGTCCCGGCGAGCGCGCGCGGGGCGCCGTCCTCGCCCGCCTCGACCGCGGCGCTCCGCGGGGCGTAGACGCGGTGTGCCCGCTCCGCGCTCATGACTCCGGGAAGAAGGGCGTCAGCAGCACCCGGCGCTCGGGGACGCGGGAGCCGGGGTCGACGTCGATCGCCTTCAGCAGCGCCTCGGCGCCGGCCGCCGTCCTCACCTCCCGCACCGCCGCCGCCAGCCGCCCGCGCCGCGGCTCGCGCCCGCCGAGGGCGAGCTCGAGCTGGTCGGCGGCCCGCGGCCCGAGGGCGAGCGCCCGCAGCCGCAGCACGCTCGCCGGCTCGGGCAGCGCCTCGAGCCGCGGGGCCAGCAGCGAGCCGATCACCCGGGCCGACGCCGTCGGCCGGCCGAGGCCCTGCTCGACGCTCCAGCTGCCGCCGCCCTCGAGCCGGGCGGAGAGGCGCAGCGCCAGCACCGTCCTCTCGCGCCGATCCCGGGCGGCGAGGAGCCGGTCAACGAGCAGCTCCAGGGCGCGTCCGAGCTGCGACCCCGCCGCCCCCTCGGGCAGCTCGATCTCCGCGACCAGCTCCTCGCGCGGGCAGCGCGGGCGGAGCGGCGTGTCCTCGCCGCGGGCGAGGCGCAGAGCCCGCAGGCCGAGCGGGCCGAAGCGGTCGGCGACCTGGTCGGGCGTGAGCTCCGCCAGCCTGCCGAGGGTGCCGAGGCCGAGCCGCCTCAGCGCTCCGACCAGATCCCTCGCCCCCGGCTCGTCCGGGCCGAGCCCGGCCGCAAGCGTCGCGACCGGCAGCGGCGAGAGGAACCGGCCGAGCGCGCGGCGGGGGACGACCACCTCGCGGCCGGCGGCGGCGAGGGCGACGAAGCGGTTGGGGGCGACCGCGATCAGGACCGGCACCGGCACCACCTCGCGCACCGCCGCGACCACCCCCTCGAGGTCGCCACCGTGGATCCCGAGCAGCCCGTCGACCTCGAAGAAGGCCCCGCCGGGGCGCTCGGACTCGACCGCGGCGCCGATCCCCTCGAGCCGCTCCAGCAACCGATCCCAGCGCTCGGCGACGCCGACGGGGTCGGACGGGACCAGCCGCAGCGAGGGGCAGCGGGCGAGTGCCTCGGAGAGGGGCATCCCTGCCTCGACGCCGTCAGCCGTGGCGGCGGCGGAGGCCTCACCGACCACCTGGCGACCGCCCGCCGGCGGCGCCAGCGCGACCGCCTCATCGAGCCGGTCGGGGCAGGCGACCCGGAGCGAAAAGCGGGGGATGAGGACGCAGGCGATCATACGAACGTATGTTCGTATCTAACCAGAGAAGTCAAGTCCCTGCGAGCCCCTGAATTACCGAAAATCCTCATTCCAAAGCCATACATGTGTTGGTAAGGTCGGCCGATGAAGCGGAGTGACCGCCCAGGAACGAAGTATTGAGCGGTGCCGTCCGCCGACTGGCGCTGCTCGCCGTGCTCTCGGCCACCCTGATCGTCGCTCTGCCGTTTTCCTCCAGCGCGCCCGCTGAGCTCTCGACGCCTTCGATCTCCGCCGGTGGCACGCACACCTGCGCCCTTGACATCAGCAGCAACCTCGCCTGCTGGGGCGACGACTCCTCCGGCCAGGTGAGCGAGGTGCCCAGCGGCCCGTTCATCGCGGTCTCCGCGGGTGGCATGCACACCTGCGCGATCGCCGCCGACGGAACCCTGGCCTGCTGGGGCGATGACGCCGCGACCCAGCCCGACCAGATCCCGACCGGCGCATTCCAGGCGGTCTCCTCCGGCGGCGCCCACACCTGCGCGATCCGCACTGCCGACGGAACGCTCGCCTGCTGGGGCGACGACAGCTCCGGCCAGCTCGACGAAATACCCACCACGAAGTGGGGCACGTTCGCCTCGGTCGCGGCCGGCGGCGCCCACACCTGTGCGCTGCGGAGCGCCGGGACACTCAAATGCTGGGGCGACGACAGCTCCGGCCAGGTCAGCGACGCCCCGCGCTACACCGTCGACTGGCATTGGTGGTGGGGCTACTGGCACCCGCACCGGCACTGGCTCAAGTACGACGCGGTCACCTCGGGAGGCGCCCACTCCTGCGCGATCCGGACCGACGGCACCCTCACCTGCTGGGGCGACGACAGCTCCGGCCAGCTCGACGGAATCCCCGACGGCGAGTTCGTCTCGGTCTCCGCCGGCGCCACCCACACCTGCGCGATCCGGACCGACGGCACCCTCGCCTGCTGGGGCGACGACAGCTCCGGCCAGCTCGACGGAATCCCCGACGGCGAGTTCGTCTCGGTCTCCGCCGGCGGCGCCCACACCTGCGCCGTACGGACGACCGGCGAGTCCGTCTGCTGGGGCGACAACTCCCATGGGCAGTCCCGGCCGCAGATTGCGCCTGCCGAGCTGCCCCGGGGCGTGATCGGCGACGACTACTCCTACGCCTTCCGGACGACGACCCAGTCCCCGGGCCCGCAGTTCGAGGTCACCGGGGGGAATCTGCCGGGCGGCCTCCACCTCAGCAGCGACGGCGAGCTCTCCGGCTCCCCGACTACCGCCGGCGACTTCAACTTCACCGTGACGGCCAGCAACGGCGTCACCGAGGACACCTCGCAGGCGACCTCGCTCGAGGTTGTCGGGACGCCGATCGTCGGCGCCGAAGGCGCTCAGGGCGTCACCTCGAGCACCGCGGTCCTCAGCGCCAAGGTCAACCCCCGCAACCTCCCGGCCGAGGCCTGGTTCGAATACTGGCCGGCCGCGTCGCCGCAGAGCGCGACCCACACTCCGGCGAAAACGATCGCCGCCGCCGTCACCCAGAAAGGCCTCAGCGCCAACATCGCCGGCCTCGCGCCGGACACCCAGTACGCCTACCGGGTCGCCGCCACCAACGAGCTCGGGCCCACCCCGGTCCAGAGTTCCGTCCTCGGCCTGAAGACACAACCGGGCCCCGGTATCCCACCCCCCGTCGCCGGGCAGAGCGTCAACGTCGACACCGCCAGCGGGGTCGTCAGGGTCAGGTGCCCGGGGGACAGCGACTTCAGAACGATCTCCGCGGCCGAACAGATCCCGGTCGGCTGCGAACTGGACACCGACAGCGGAACCGTTGCCCTGACCGCGTCGCGGGGCAGCAGCGGCGTCACCCAGTCGGCCTACTTCTGGGGCGGGACCTTCGAGATCGACCAGAGCCCCGGCGACGAACAGGAAGCCGTCGCGACCCTCGGCGGGCGCCTGCGGTGCGAGAAACGCGCCGGCGCCAAGGGTTCCAGCGCTGGCCGCAACTTCCTTCGCGGTCGCGGTGGCGGCCGCAAGCTCTGGGGCGCCGGCAGCGGCAACTTCAAGACGGTCGGCAACTACGGCTCGGCCAGCGTCCTCGGCACGACCTGGCTGGTCGTCGATCGCTGCGACCTGTCCTCGGTCTTCGAAGTCAAAGAAGGTAAGGTCAAGGTCCGCGACTTCATCAAGGGGATCTCGACAATCATCACTCCCGGCAAGCGCTACGTCGCGAAAGCGCCCTTCCTCCGGCTCCGATAGCCGATGTCGTCGCGGCGGGGAGTTGTCGCCTTTGCCGCCGTCGCTGCCGTCGCCGCGGCGATCGGCATCGGCTGCTATGCGGGGGGCCTCCTGCACGGGCTCGAACTCGGGAGCGTCGACACCAGGTTCTCGGTCCGCGGCGACCAGGAACCGTCGCCGGAAGTCGCGGTCGTCGGGATCGACGACAAGACCTTCAGCGAACTGGCACTGCATTGGCCCTTCCCGCGCCGCTTTCACGCGCGCCTGATCAACCGCCTCGCCAAGGACGGCGCCAAGGCGATCGCCTATGACATCCAGTTCACCGAGGCGAGCAACCCTCGCGAAGACAACGAACTGGTGGAAGCGGTGCAGCGAGCCGGCGACGTGGTCCTCGCGACGAGCGAAGTCAGCAGCCAGGGGAAGCACCGGATCTTCGGCGGCAACGCGGTCCTGCGCCGGATCGGCGCCCGCGCCGGCAACACCCTCTACGTCCCGGACTCGGACGGGACCGTCAGGCAGATTCCCTACGCGCTCCAGAACCTCGAAAGCTTCGCCGTCGCCGCCGCCGAAGTCGGCAAGGGCGAATTCATCGAAGACGATGGCTTCGAGTCCAACGAAGCCTGGATCGATTACGCGGGGCCGCCGCAGACGATCCCGACCTACTCCTACGTCGACGTCCTCTACGGGAGGGTCAACCCGGACCTGCTGAAGGGGAAGATCGTCGTCGTCGGCGCCACCTCGCCGGTGCTCCAGGATGTAAAGCAGACCCCCTACGGAGGCGAACTGATGCCGGGCGCCGAGGTCCAGGCGAACGCGATCGCCACCGTCCTCGACGGGATCCCGCTGCGCTCGGCCCCGGGCTGGCTGAACGTTTTCCTGATCCTCCTGCTGGCCGCGATCGGGCCGCTGGCCGGGTACTTCCTGCGGCCGGTGATGGCGATCTTCATGTCGTTGGCAGCGGCCGCGATCTTCGTCGCCGTCGCCCAGCTCGTTTTCAACACCGGCTGGATCGTCGCGATCGTCTGCCCCCTGCTCGCTCTTGCCGTCGGAGCCGTCGGCACACTCACCGTCCACTACCTGCTCGCGGCCTTCGAGCGCCAGCGGGTCCGCTTCACGTTCTCGCGCTTCGTCCCCGAGGACGTCGTCGACCAGGTCCTCTCCGAAGGCGAAGGCGAGCTGCAGCTCGGCGGGGTGCGGCGCGAATCGACCGTTCTGTTCAGCGATCTGCGCGGCTTCACCAGCTACTCGGAGTCGCGCGAGCCGTCGGAGGTCGTCGAAGTCCTGAATGTCTACCTCGGCGAGATGACCGACGCGATCATGGACCACGGCGGCACCCTCGTCTCCTACATCGGCGACGGGATCATGGCTGTGTTCGGGGCGCCGCTCGAGCAGCCCGACCACGCCGACCGGGCGATCGCCGCCGCCCGCGAGATGCTCGAGGTGCGGCTGCCGGCCTTCTGCCGCTGGATGCAGGAGTCGGGGCACGGCGAGGGTTTCCAGATGGGGATCGGGCTCAACACAGGCGACGTGATGTCGGGCCAGGTCGGCTCCGAGCGGCGGCGGGAATACACGACGATCGGGGACACCACCAACACCGCCTCCCGACTCGAGGGGATGACGAAAGGCACCGAGCACTCGGTCTTCATCTCCGACTCGACGAAGGAGGCACGGGTGCGGCCCGAGCTGGAGCTGGTCAACGTCGGCGAGCTCGAGGTCCGCGGCCGGGAGATGCCGTTGCAGGTCTGGTCGCTTCCCGAGCGCAGCCCGGCTGAGGCCGAGGCCTAGGCGATACGGTCAGATCGTGCTCTGGGTCGAGGTCTTCGCCGTCTTCGTCATCTGCCATCTGGCCGGAGACTTCCTCCTGCAGACCAACTGGCAGGCGACCCACAAGATCGGGGGCCTGGGCCGGGACAGCGTCTCCCGCCGGGCGCTGATCTCGCACACCATCACCTACACGGCGGCGTTCATCCCGGCCCTGATCTGGATCGGCACCGAAATCGGCGCCGGCTGGGCGCTCGGCGTGGCGGCGCTGGTCGCGATCCCGCACATGCTCCAGGACGACGGCCGCGTGCTCGACCTCTACATGCGCGACATCAAGGGAGTCGGCGACACCGCCCCACCCGGCCTGCGACTGGCCGTCGACCAGACCGGGCATTTCATCGCCCTGTTCCTGCTCGCGCTCCTGACCGTCGCCTGAGCCGAGCTAGCGACCCGACTGCTCGGCCGCGGAGTCGGCCGAGGCCCAACGCGCGTTGGCGACTCCGCGCGCCTGGTGCTGACTGCGCCGGTGTCCGGTGACGGCGCTGATGAACTGCTCGCGCTCCAGCCTCAGCAGACGGGTGGGGGCCGTCGCCCGGACGGTTGCGGTGCGGGGGACGTCGCGCAGGAGGGCGATCTCACCGAACGATTCCCCCGGCCCCTCGTTGCGCCGGAAGTTCCCGTCTTCGAAGACCTCGACCTCTCCCGTCTCGATCAAGTAGAAGGAGTCCCCCTGGTCCCCCTGGGTGATCACCTCCTCGCCGGCCGCCGCGTCGACCCCGACCAGGTCGCGACTGAGGCGTTCGAGGGTGGCAACCGGCAGCGGCGAGAAGATCGAGTTGCCCCGCAGCAGGCCGAAGCAGGCCTCGGCAACCGGGGCGCCGACCTCGTGGGCGCGGAGCCGGGTCCAGCAGAGCAGCATGAAGACCGGCATCAGCGCCGCGAGGACGAACAGGGCGCCCTCGGTGCCCAGCAGGGTGACCGCCGCGGAGGCGCTGATCGAGCCGAGCGCCATCGCCGCCAGGCGGGCCGACTCCAACGAGCCCACCACCCGGCCCAGAGTCTCGTCCGACCCCAGCCGCTGAAGCAGGGTTTTGGCCGCGACCTCGATGAACGTGTAGCCGAACCCGATCCCGAGCCAGCCGAGATAGGCCGCGACCGGAACGGTCCAGGCGCCGGGCAGTGCTGCCCCGGCACCGATCACGAGGCTGCCTCCGACCAGCGCCGCGACGAGCCTGCCGCGCTGCAGGAGCAGCGCCAGCCCGACCGCCCCGATCAGGGCGCCGACCCCCCAGGCCGCGTTGAGGAAGCCGACGCTGTCGTGGCTCAGGTGGAGCAGCTCGAGGGCCAGGATCACGATCAGGACGTCGGCCAGACCCTCGAAGAAGACCAGCATCGTGACCACGGCGGCGCAGAGGCGCAGCGCCGGATGTCTCATCAGGGTGCGGAAGCCGAGCGTCGTCTCCTGGGCTATGCCCGTGAGCTCGCCCTCCAACGGCGCGTATTCCGGCCGGTGGTCGGGGCTGATCCTGGTCAGCAGGACGACCGTCGCCAGAGCCGCCCCGGCGGCCGCGCCGAAGACCACTGCGGGAGTGGCGACGACGAGGATCAGGCCGGTGCCCAGCGCGGCGAGGAGGAAGCCGATGCTCTCCATCGTGCTGTGGGTGACGTTGGCGGCGGAGAGCTCCTGCGGCGTCTTCGCCAGCAACGGCAGCAGCGCCGACTCGGCTGGGGCGTAACCGCTGAGTGCGACGGTGAAGAGCCCGGCCAGGGCGAGGATGAAGCCCCCCGGCGCGTCGGTGGCGGCGACGATCGTGGCGGCGAGGAGGACCACCGACATCGCCAAACCGCTGCCGATCATCACCGAGCGCCTCGAGAAGCGGTCGCTCAGTAGGCCGGCGAACGGTGAGGCGATCGCGCCCGGCGCGAGGCGGACCAGGGCGACGACGCCGACCGCAACGGCTCCGCCGTGGTCGAACCCGTAGACACCGAGGGAGATCGCGAAGGACCAGAACGCAAACGAGGTGCCGATCCTCGCGACCCCGAGCAGACCGAGGTCTCGGTTGCCAAAATCGACGGCAAGGGCACTGAGCACCGAGGTGACTTCCCTTACCGCTCTCCCCATCGTCGCCGGAAGATATCTGCTGGGGCGCAGCCGCCGGCCCTGCGCCGTGTTGACATCGGTGAGGGGCGCTGCGAGTCTCCTTCGTCATATCGCAGATGGTCAAGCCAAATAAACCAATGAGCGTGAGGATGGCCCTGGCCGCCGCTCTCGGGGTGTCTGCGTTCCTGTGCCTCCTCGCCGGTCCGGCCTCGGCGGGTCAGGTGAAGCTGACGATTCCGAAGGCGACCGAAAAGGCGGGCCAATTCGCCGACCGGACCTGCAAACAGGACGTCAGCTGCGTCCGCTCCGGAGTGATGAACTGCGACCGGAAGGGGAACCTCGTCGTCCACTGCCGGATCTTCGACGAACGCCACACCGATGCGCAGGGGAACTACCTCTGCAACCGCGAGATCCGGATGGTGATGAACGCCGCAAACCACCGGGTCCCGGTCAACGGCCTCGGCAAATGGCACTGCGGTGGCGGCGGCCGCGCCCCGTCCGGCTGAGGCCCAAAGAATCAGGGCCGCCCGAAGGCGGCCCTGATCAGGTGCGTGGAGCGGACGCGGGAGAAACGACCGAGAGGGACGTGCCCGGCCTCCCATGCCCGCCGGTGCCCGGGGTGGATTCCGCGGGCGCCCGTACCCGTGCGGCGCCTAGCGGCCCTGCACCTCCAGTGTCCCGCAAAGCATGTCACTCAACTTAGGACCACCTCCTTTCTCTGGTCATGCGATTGAAGCAAACGCGGCTGACCGAGCCGGGCGAGGTGGCGACTCAACCGGGTTGCGGGACGACCTCGGCCGTTGTCTCGAGGGTGTCCGCCGGCGCGTTCTCCCGCCGGGAGAGAGCCAGACAGGGCACGGCGAGGATCGAGATCCCGGCCGCCAACAGATATGAGGGGGCGTAGCCCCAGACGTCGGCCGTCCGGCCGAGCACCGGCTGCGCCCAGACCCCCCCGGTCGAGGACATCATCGAGTCGAAGGAGAGGATCGTCGCCCGCTGCCGCGACGGGATCAGGCCGTTGAGGTAGGACTGCCTGATCGGCGCGGTGGCCGCGAAAAGCAGCCCCCAGACGACGATCAGGCCGAGCACGGGCCAGAAGCTGTCGGCGACTCCGATCAGACCCAGGGCGACGACGCTCAGTACCGCGGTCACGATCAGCGCCGAGGTCCGCCGCCGGAAACGCCGGCGGATCCGGGGCGCGGCGAACCCGCCCGCGATCTGGGCGCCGGCGACGATCGCCGCCACCAGCCCGGCGATCTGGTAGGCGTGCGGGTCTCCGTAGAGTTCGAGCAGGTAGGGCTGAAGGGCGTAGAAGGCGTAGAAGCCGACCCCGCCGGTGAACAGGACCTCGACCATCAGCCACTTGACCGCCGGGATCCGCCACCCGTACTCGATCGAGTTGGCGGCGATCTTCCGCATCTCCGTCAGTGGGTGCCGCCCCTTCTGCGGGGTGAAGCCGACGTCGTGCATGACCCTGAACGCGACCCCGAACATGACGATCAGGACGACGCCGCGGAGCACGAAAGGGACCCCGAGGCTGGTCTGCTCGGCGATCAGCCCGCCGGCGACCGAGCCAGCCAGCATCCCGGCGCCGGTGACGATCTGGCCGCGGCCGAACACGGTCTCCATCTGACCGGTGAACCCGGTCGCGACCAGCGCATCGACGAGCCAGGCCTCGACCGCGCCGGAGAAGAAGGTGAACCCGAGGCCGAGCAGCATCGAGGCGATGGCCCACTCCCAGAACGGCGCCTGGACCTGCCAGAGGAGGACGTAGAGGAACGTCGACCCGGTCAGGGTCACGGTGCCGAGCAGGTAGGAGACACGGCGCCCGATGGTGTCGGCGACGATCCCGGTCGGGACCTCGAACAGCACCATCCCGGCGGTGAAGAACGCGTTGGCCGCGAACGCCTCGAGGTTCGTCAGCCCCGCGTCGAGGAGGAAGATCGTGTTGATTCCCCAGATCAGCGAGGCCGCGAGCGTGTTCCCCAGCAGCAGCGTCAGATAGGCACGTTCGATCGACTGCGGAGTCGGCATTCGGGCTCAGCCGTCGCGCCCGGCGACATGGAGCTCGATCGCATGGATCTGACTCTGGCCATAGGAGCCGGTCTGGACCGGCCCGGCGGCGCTGATCAGGTCACCCGGCCCCGGCAGCGGGCGCGGGCGCAGGCCGCGGCGAACGTCGATCGCGGTCAGGCCAGGCAGGGTGATCCCCTGCGGGTCGGCAATCACGAAGTGGGCATCGCCGTCGCCATCCGGGTCCACGGCCTCGACGTACCCGATCCGCCCCTGGGCGGAACGGCACCCGGCCAGATCGGGGGGACAGGTGGACGACTCGATCGTTTCGGGCGCGGCGGCGGGCGGGGGCGACCCGACCGAGCCGACGGTGGCGGCGTCCTCGCCGCAGCCGGGTGTCGCGGCCAGGGCGGCGGCCACGGCCACGAGCGGGATCAGGATCCATCTCCGCACTCAGTGCTCGCCGAGCCGGCGCAGGGCTCGGTACTCCTCGACGGTGATCGGCCTGCCGCGGACCGTCGTCAGGGCCGGTCCGCCGTCGAGGTAGGCCTCCTCGTTCCGCCGCCAGACCCGGATGTAGCGGTAGAAGGGAACGACCGGGTGAAGGTGGTGGACCAGGTGGTAGTTCTGGTAGAGCAGCAGCGGCGAGAGCCAGGCCTCGGAGCCGATCCGGTTGCGGGTCGTCTTCAGCCTGTCCTCGGCCGGCCGCAGGTGGAGCCCGTGATGCGGCAGGTAGTCGAAGGCGAAGGCGAGCCAGAGCAGCGCCAGGCGCTGCGGGATCAGCACGTAGACGAGGAGGTCGACGAAGCCGCCGCGAGCGATCACGAGCACCATCAGCGCCGCGACCACGGTCGATTGGATGATCGATTCGACCTTCTCCGACCGCGGCCGGCTGCCGAACCGCCGCAGATAGAAGGCGAGGTAGTTGAGATCGACCGTCACCCAGCGCAGCGGCCGCTGCCAGGCCGGGCCCTCCATCGTGTAGTGGTCGGGGTCCGAGCCGTCCTCGTGGTTGGTGAAGCGGTGGTGCTGCATGTGGATGAAGCGCCAGACGCCGAAACTCGCGGCCGGGGTGATGAACGGAGTCGAGATGCGGCCGATCCAGAGGTTCAGCGTCCTGTTCGAAGAGGCCGCGGAGTGGGCGGCGTCATGGGCGACGGTGAAGAAGAGGTAGGAGGCGACCGCGTTCAGCAGCGCCGAGACCGGCGCCGGCAGGGTGCCGTCGAGGCCGAGCAGGGTCGACGCCGCCGCGAGCCCGGCGGCGGCGAGGAGCAGGGCGATCGTCGGCCAGGCGATCAGCGGAACCCGGACCGCCGGGTCGGGGATCACGGTGCGGGTGACCGCTGGCGCCTCAGCCGCCATCTCTCAGGCGGCGGCAACGATGCTGCGGGCTGTGTCGAGGACCGACTCCCGGCTTGAGCGGGGAGACCAGCCGAGATCGGAGCGGGCCCGCTCGCTCGAGTACTGGAGCCTGCGTCCGAGCTGGCCGACGACGCCGCGAACGCCGGGGTCGAACAGGGCCATCGCCTTGACCACGAGGTTCGGGACCGAGCGGCTCGGGACCTTGGCGGCATCGGAGCCCAGCTCCTCCCGCAGGGCCTCGGCGACCTCGGACATCCACATGAATTCGTCGGTGGCGATGAAACGCTTTCCGCCCGCCTGCGGCGACTCCATCGCCCTGATCTCGAGGTCGGCGACGTCGCGGACGTCGACGAAGCTCCAACCGATCCGCGGCACCCCCGGCATTCCGTTCAGCAGCCGTTCGATCGCCTGCAGCGAGAACGAGCGGTCCTCGCTCAGCACCGGGCCGAGAATCGCGCCCGGGTTGACGACCGCAACCCGATCCTCCGCACCCTCCTCCCGGGCCAGGTCCCATGCCGCGCGCTCGGCGACAGTCTTCGACCGCACATAGGGGGAGAGCTCGTCGCTGGCGAGGTCGGTCCAGTCCTCCTCGGTCCGCCTCTCCGAGAGCGGTTTGCCGCTGCCGGCGACCGCGGCGACCGAGGAGGTGATGACGATCCGCTCGACCCCGCCCGCCAGCGCGACGCGGAGTACCCGCAGGGTCCCGTCGCGCGCCGGAACGATCAGCTCGTCAGGGTCCTTCGGCTGGGCGGGCGGGAACGGCGAGGCGACGTGGAGGACACGGTCGCAGCCCTCGACGGCCTCCTCCCAACCCTCGTCGCGAAGCAGGTCTGCCGCGTGGAAGGTGAGCCGGTCGCCCGCCTCAACCTCGGGCGCGATCGCGGCGCGGACCTGGGCCTCGCGGTCGAGGTCGCGGACCGTTGTGCGGACGCGGTGGCCGCGGCGCAGCAGCTCGATCACGCACCAACTGCCGAGGAACCCCGAGCCGCCGGTTACGAGGACACTCTTCTCCGCCACTCAGAAGAGGCTACCGCTGCCGTTGCCAGCGAAGCACCCCGGCGCTAGGTTGGACGGGTGAGGAGAGTGGCTCCGATCGTCGCGGTAATCCTGACCGTAGGCCTGCTCTCCCTGACCGCGGCCGCGCTCGCCGCCCCGACCACCCTTGACCAGGGGTTCACTGTCAGCCTGAGGGCAACCGGCGACTCGACTGTCAACCACATCATCGTCACCTACGGCCCGCCGAAATCCAACCCAGGTGGCGGCGAGCCGATGTGGGGCCATTACATCTCCGACACGGCCGGGATCCACAACATCACCAACCCCGAGGGATTCGCCTGCCTGACCGAAGACGCAACGCATGACTTCTGCCCCGACGGGACCTCGGTCGGCGAACCGGGGGCGGGGAGCGACATCGTCGCCAGACTCGGCGGCGGAGATGACACCTTCGACGCGACGGCCTCGATCGGCAGCTTCGAAGTCAAAGGCGGCGACGGTGACGACGTGCTGACGGGAAGCGACGTGCCGGCGAAGAGCCCCGGATATGGCACTCCGCCGACGACGATCTACAACAGCGACTACCTCTACGGGCAGCAGGGGAACGACCGCCTGATCGGCAACCGGGGAGGCGACTTCCTCACCGGTGGTGGCGGCGACGACGTCCTCGACGGCGGCCCGAAGGCGACCGACGACGACAATCCGCCGAACCTCCCCGACGACAGCTTCGAAGCGGGCGCGGGAGACGACCTGATCCTTGCCGCCGAGCACGACCGCGACAACCGGATCGAATGCGGCCCGGGGAAGCACGACGTCGCCGTGATTGACAAGGTCGATCCGAAGCCGACGCACTGCGAGAAGATCAGGGTGAAGCGATAGCCGGGGCGTCGGCGGCGACCCTCCGCAGCCGCTCCCCGTCGAGCCGCATCGTCTGCCAGTCGCTCATGTGGCTCGCGCCTAGGCCCTCGTAGAAGCCGATCGCCGGCTCGTTCCAATCGAGGACGACCCAGTCCAGTCGCTCGTAGCGGCGCTCGGCGGCGACCCCGGCGACGGCCGCGAACAGCGCCCCGCCGATCCCGTCCCCGCGCCATTGCGGGCGGACGAAGATGTCCTCGCACCAGAGCCCGGGCCAACAGAGGAAGGTGGAGAAGGTGGTGAAGTAGATCGCGTACCCCACCGGCTCTCCCCCCACCTCGGCGATCAGCGCCTCGGCGGCGCCGAGCTCGAACATGGTCCGCTCGAGGCGCTCCTCGTCGCCGACAACCTGGTCGGCGAGGCGCTCGTAGGTGGCGAGCTCGCGGATCATCGCCAGCAGCTCCGCGACGTCGCCGCGCTCCGCCCGCCGGATCGAGAATCCCTCGCTCGCCATCGATGGGACACTAGCCGCGATGCCACCGCCATTCAGCGAGCGCACCCAACGAGCACAGATCGTTCTCGCGGTCGTCGTCCCGTTTCTGTTCGGCGCGCTCGCCGGGGTGTTCCTCGGGATCTCCGCCGGCGTCTACTGGGTGCTGGCGGCGCTCGCCGCGATCGGAGGGGTTCTCGCCGGAACCGAGCACCCGGACCCGGCCGGCGGCGCCAAACGCGTCTGCATCGGCGGCGCCCTGTTCGGGCTCGGGATCCTGATCGCCCACGCGATCACCGGCACCGACGCAGAGGTCTCGCTCGGGGACTTCCCGCCGTTTCTGATCGTGATCGACGCCCTGATCGGGGCGGCCCTCGGGGCGATCGGCGGCGCGATCTCCCGCTCGCGGCGACCTGCATCGGCCTGACAGAACGCTTGCAGGAAGGTCGAGGGAGTTGGACCGACTAAGAAGTTTTAGGTATAAACCTGGCCTTCTTTTGGCGAATTGCCTACTCACCTCGACTCATCACCAGGGAGGACCATGAGCGTCAAGCGGATCACGGCGGTGCTGGCGGCGGTGCTTCTGCTTGCGGCCGGCGCAACGGTCGCCCATGCGGCGACGATCATCGGCGACGACACGGTCGAGACGCTGACCGGCACGCCCGGCAACGACAACATCGAAGCCAAGGGCGGCGGCGACACGGTCAATGCACTGAGCGGTGACGACACCGTCAACGCCGGGACCGGCAACGACAGGGTCGACGCCGGTGACGGCAACAACACCGTCGAAGGCGGCGCGGACAACGACTCGATCTCGGCCGCGGGGGGCGATGACACCGTCAGCGGCGGCGATGGCAACGACGTGGTCAACGCCGGCGACGGCAACAACACGGTCGACGGCGGCGCCGGCGACGACCAGCTCGAAACCGGGATCGGCTTCGACGGCCTCAGCGGCGGCGAAGGCAATGACGTGCTGGCCGCCGGCGTCAACGGCGACGGGCTGATGGGCCAGGCTGGCAACGACACCCTTCTCGGCCAGGAAGGCGATGACAAGATTTGGGGCGGCGAAGGTGACGACAACCTCCGCGGCGCCGCCGACAACGACTTCCTCTGGGGCGGCCCTGGAGCCGACGTCCTCTTCGGCGGACCGGGCAACGACCACATCAGCGCCCTCGCCGCGATCGACGTCCAGCTCCCGGGTGGCGACACCGTCAAGGCCGGCCGCGGCAACGACGTGGTCCGCGTCCGCGACGGCGAGGAGGACCAGGTCCTCTGCGGGCCCGGCAAGGACGTCGTCTACGCCGACGACGCGGACAAGGTCAACCAGAGCTGCGAGCTCGCCAAGCGCGGCGCGCCCACTCCGGGCGCCGACGCGCAGGAGAACAGCCACTAGCGGAATCGGTGGGCCACGGCAGGGTTTAGCCTGACCCCTGCCGATGCCCGCCGAGGTCTCACATCCGACGAAGCTGCTGATCGGCGGCGCGCCGGTCGACGGCGAGGGGGCGACGGCCCCGATCGAGAACCCGTTCACGACCGACTCGATCGTCGATATGCGGTTCGCCTCCGCCGAGCAGGTCGACGCCGCGGTGGCGGCGACCCGGGAGGCATGGCCCGGGTGGGCACGGATCGAGCGCAAGGAATGGTGGTATCCATACGCTCAACGCAGTAGTTGAGGCGACCGGCGACGGCACAAAGCCTCCTCTATGCAGGCCGGAGCGGTTCTAGGACCGGGATGAAGAGCCAGGCTTGCTAACGCCGGGCGAATGGCCTACGTCAAGGACCGACGGTGCATCCTTGCGCTCCCCAGCTCTTGAGCCACCGCCCAGCCTCAGGAGAACACGCGCCGCGCCGCTAAGTCGCGCCCGGTCCTTGGCCCTGCCTCTATGACACCGTCCAGCCCAGCCACGTTCAGACACTACCCGCGTTCCAGATGCTCTAGTCGCGCTTCGATCGAGTCGAGCCTCGCCATGACCCGATCCTGACGTTCCTCGCCTTTGCCTGCGCGGATGAAGCGCATCGCTATATAGGCGGAGAGCGCAGCAACGAACATCAGGACGAGGGCGACAACCTTGCTGGGCGCTCTTGTGAAGCTTTCATCGGTCATCGGCGGCAGTGCCCCATCTGTTTCGCAGGTCTGGCCAGGTCAATTTGTACCAGCCAAGTTCGCGCCCTGGGGCGAGCGCGAGGTTGAAGGAAGGCTGGTCGCTTTGCGAGGCGAACATCCGGGAATTGCCCCAGGTTTCGGCTCGGCAAGGCCCGGAAGGTGCGGCGACGGCGAGCTGGCGCGGTCTGGAGCCTTTGGCACCAAGCACAGCGACCGGCGCAAAGCGATAGTGGTATCCCTACCGCGAGTACGGTGGCGAGTTGGCGTAAGCGCGGCGCGCTTCCCACCAGCCCCAGGCCGCCATCACCGCACCGGCGTAGATCCAGCCGAGGAGGACGTCGAAGAAGTAGTGCTCGCCGGTCGCCATCAGGGTCAGGCCCATGGCCAGCGGGTAGAGCGCCAGCAGTGGCCGCAACGCCGGCCGCACCCGCCCCCAGAGGAAGATCGCGACCAGCGCCGTCAGCGCCGAGTGCAGCGAGGGGACGGCGGCGACGAGGTTGACGCTGGCCTGGCCCTTGGAAAAGACGCCCGCGGTGCCGACGCCGAGGACCTGCCAGCCTTCCGCCGTCGTTCGGTGGACGCCTTCGAGCAGGCCCATTTCGGCGGCCATCCACGGCGGTGCCGCCGGAAACAGGATGTAGGTCGCGAGGCCGGCCAGCGTCAGGGTCACGAGCCGCTTCGTGAATGCGAGGAAGGCGAGCCGGTCACGGGCCCAGAGGACGCCGGCGACGACGAACGGGACGATGAAGTAGGAGGTGTAGACGAGGGTGAAGCCGACGTCCCAGGCGCTGACGACGCCGGGCTCGTGGATCCGCGCCTGGAGCCATTCGGTCGGCGTCTGCCCGAAGAAGACGAAGCGGTCGAAGTCGATCATCGCGTGAACGTGGGCGCCGATCCCGAACGAGTCCGCCGCCCCACGGGTGAGGTCGTAGGCGAAGAGGATCGCGACGATCGGCAGCCAGTCGAGCGCGAGCTGCAGGATCTGGCGCGGTTCGCGGCCGATCGAGACGCAGGCGAGGGCGCCGCAGACCCAGCCGATCACCAGCTCGCGCTGGACCGGGATCCCGTAGGCGGCGCTCCAGGCGACCAGCACTGCGCCGTAGAGGCAGAGCGCGGCGCGCCTGACCGCCGCCCAATGCTGGAAGCCGAGCTCGCCTACCCGCTCGACGCCGACCTCGGCGAACTCTGTCGTGCTCACATGTGAAATTTATGTGACAACGGTCAGGCGGGGGTGGGGTCGTGCGCTCCCGCGACCGCCGCGCCCCCCTCTGGCCCCGCCTCCTCGGCCCGCCCCGCTGCGATGTCGGAGGAGATCCGCACCACGGCCGAGGTTAGCGGCGCTCCGAGGATCAGCCCAATCGTCCCGAACAGTGCGCCCGCCCCGATCGTGACGATCAGGACCGCGAGCGGGTGGAGCCCGAGCGCCGCCCCATAGGCGACCGGCTGCACCAGCTGCTGGAAGATCCCGTTTGCGAGCAGGATCACCACCGCCAGCGCCAGCGCGGTCTCGGGGTCGGCGCCACCGAGGGCGATCAGCACCGCGAAGGCGCCCGCGACCCAGGCGCCGATGTAGGGGATGTAGCCGCCGAGGAAGGTGACCACCGCGATCGTCCCGGCGAGTGGCACCCCCAGCAGCAGGGCGCCGATCCCGACGATGAGAGCGCTCCAGGCGGCGACGATCGTGACCCCGAGGAAGTAGCCCCGCAGCGAGCTCGCGACCCGCCCCAGCATCGCGTGAGCCAGCGGCACCGGCAGGCCGACGTGGCGCTCGACCCAGCCGCCGATCGTCGGCGAGTCCTTGAGCAGGAAGAACAGGCTCAGCGCCGTGAAGGAGAGGAAGACCGCGAGCGAGGCGAGTCGGTCGAATCCGGCGGTGAGCCCGGTCAGCATCGCCTGGACGCCGTTGCTGACCGAAGCGCTGGCGTGGTCCTTGGCGTCGGTCGCGGTGCCGTCGCCGACGCCGAGGTCCTTCGCCCAGCCTTCGATCTTGTCGGAGGCCCCGGCGAGATTGGACCGCAGCGACTCGGCCTCGGTGCTGATGCCCTTCAGGACCAGAAAGCCGGCGAACGCGGCGATCCCCGCGATCGCGAGGAAGACGATCACGGTGCCGACGGCGCGCGGGACCCGGTGGCGGGCGAGAAGGTCGACGGCGGGCCCGAAGACGGCGGCGATGATCCCCGCCGTGATCAACGGCAGGACGATCGTCTGGGTCAGCGCCAGCAGCCAGACGACCCCGACCAGCGCGGCCGCGACACCGAACAGCAGCCAGCAGGCGATCCCGAGGTTCCGCAGCCACTGCGGCGCCTGGAACAGGCCGCTGATCTCGCCCGGCTGGACCGCAATGTCGGGGTCCTCCTGGCCCATCCGATGCTTCATGCGGTGAAGATATGCATCGGTGCGGACCAATCCGGAGGCAGATCGCGTCACCTACGTCGGCCACGCCACGGTGCTGCTCGAGCTCGACGGCGCGCGGTTCCTGACCGACCCGGTGCTGCGCTCGAGGCTGGCCCACCTGCGCCGCCAGGGCCCCGCCCCCGCCCGCGAGTCGGCGGCCGACCTCGACGCGATCCTGATCTCCCACCTGCACCACGACCACGTCGACCTGCCGTCGCTGAAGCGCCTCGGGCCGGAGACCCCGATCCTCGCCCCGCCGGGGGCCGCCCGTTTCCTCGGGCGCCGGGGATTCCCGATGGTCACCGAGCTGGCGCCGGGGCGCTCGGAGACGATCGGCGGGGTCGAGGTGACGGCGGTCGAGGCCGAGCACGGAGGCGGGCGAAGGCTCCGCTCCGAGGACTCCGACGCGATCGGGTTCGTGGTCTCGGGAACGTCCAGCGCCTACTTCGCCGGCGACACCGACCTCTTCGACGGGATGGCGGAGCTCGGAGGTGGGCTCGACCTCGCCCTGCTGCCGGTCTGGGGCTGGGGCCCGACCCTCGGGCCGGGCCACCTCGACCCGGAGCGCGCCGCTCGGGCGGCGGAGATCCTGGAGCCGCGGATCGCGGTCCCGATCCACTGGGGGACGCTCTTCCCGATCGGCCTCTCGCGGGTCGGCCGGCGTCATCTGATCGCGCCGCCGCGCGAGTTCGAACGCCGCTGCGCCGAGCTCGCCCCTCAGGTCGAGGTCCGGGTGCTCTCCCCCGGCGAGGCGACCTCGCTGTCGGCGTAGGCCTCCTGCCCGAGGCCCGCGAGCCAGGAGCGGAAGATCCGGTGGACCGCTTCGGCCCCCACCACTTCGCCCTCGGGCCAGGGAAGGTCAGCCGGGTGCAGGACCAGCGGATGGCTCTGGGTCCCCCCCATGCCCCCGTGCGAGCCGACCAGCTCCTCGAACGCCGCGACCTCCTCGAAGTCCTCCCAGTAGGTGCTGTTGAGGACGAGGTCGGGGCAGTGCGGGAAGCCGTCGGTGCGGCGCACGTGAGCGGCCGCGTTGGGGCCGAACGGCGCCAGCGGGTCCTCACCCTCGATCTCGTTCTCATCGAGGAAGTTGATCCCCTCGGCGCCGATCGCGATCGCGCCGCGGCGCTCCGAGCGGACGAGGACGAACCCGATCCCCGGGTGATCGCGGAGAGCGGGCAGCAGCCTCGGGTGCAGGGCCTCGAGCTGCTCGAGGGTCACCCGCCCGGGGATCCGCGGGAAGCTGATCAGCCCCAGGCACCCCGATGCCATGACCGAGAGCTCCGGGATCTCGTCGCCGTGGGCTTCCTCGATGTCCTCGCGGGCGTCGGAGTCGAGCGCGACGGCGCCGTCCGCGAGCCGGCCGCGGGTCGCGGTCCGGACCGCCCCGGCGGCCGCGGTGTCGTCGCGGGCCATCTCGGTGAGCCCGGCGCTGAGATAGGCGAGCGCGTCGTCGCCTCCCTCGGTCACCGCGATCATGCTCTCGGCATCGCACGCGGCCCGCACCATGTCCTCGAGCGTTTCGCCGTAGCGGTCGAGGAAGGTTTCACCCTGCGACTGGCCGTGGTCGGAGAGAACGACGAGTCGGTATGGGCGGGTGGCATCGCGGGCCGCCGCCTCGATCCTCGCGATCTGGCGGTCGAGGTCGCGGAGGACGGCGAGGGCGTCGTGGCGTTCGATCCCCGAGTGGTGGGCGACCTCGTCGTAGGCGAGGAACGTCGTGTAGATGACGGGCCGGCCGGCGAGGATGTCGCTGACCACGGTCGCGACCTGGAGGTCCCTCTGGATGACCGTGGCCCAGGCCCTGACCAGCGCGTAGGAGCGCGGCCGCTCGATCCGCGGGCGGACGTCGTCGCGCACCTGGCTGCGCGCGGCCCGGCGCTCGCGCCCGATCTCGGCGATCGCGAGGGCGAAGGTGCGGGCAACCGCGTAGGGGCGGGCGAAGTAGGCGGCGTAGTCGCGCCCGATCGGCCGGCGGCGGGTCAGGGCCGTGCTCATCGTCAGCATCGAGTGCGGTGCGTCCCCGGAGAGGATGTTGGCGCGGCTGGCGCCGTCGGCGTGCAACAGGCCCCGCCCGTCGGAGTGGCGCCGCTCGAGCTCCTCGGCATCGCGTGGGTGATTGGTGACGATCGCTGTGTCGCGGTCCTTCTCCCACCAGCGGAAGGCGGGCATGTCGTCGTTGTTGCCGTGCAGGAGGCCGGCCTGACAGGCACCGGTCTGGGAGGACCAGTCGGTCTCCCAGCGCTCCAACCGATGCGAGCCGCTGCGCAGCCAGCGCCCGATCTGGGGGGCGCTGCCGTCGATCACCGCCCGGCGCAGGACGTCGTGGGCGAGGCCGTCGATCTCGAGGAACACGAGCCCGGGCACCTCGGTGTCGATCGATTCGCGCCGGCGCCGCGCCTGCCGGCCGACGACGTTCCGGTACCAGGTCTCATCCTCGTCGATCGAGAGCAGCCAGTAGAAGACGGCGGTCAGGGAGCTGATGCCGATCGTGATCACGATCCCGTCGAGGACGCCGTCGACGTGCGCCCCGGGGATCAGATTGATCGCGAAGGTGACGAGGATCCCGTTGAGCAGCAGCGCCGCGAGGCCGAGGGTGAGAACCGTGAGCGGCAGCGCGATCCGGGCGAGCACAGGCCAGACCAGGGCGTTGAGGACGCCGATCACGGCCGCGGCGCCCAACGCCGCCCAGGCGTTGTCGACGCTGAAGCCCGGCAGCACCGCGGCGAGGAGCAGCAGGGCTGCCGCGTCAAGCAGCAGCACCAACAGGGCTCGCCAGACGACCCTGAGGCCCATCAGGGCGAAAGCTCCCGGACCAGCTCGGCCGCCGGCCTGACGTCGGCGATCCTCGCCACCGTCTCGCCCGCGTAGAGCGCCCCCGCGTCGAGCAGGTTCTCGGGACCGTCATCGGTCGGCGCCACCGGCGAGAGCAGCCTGCTCCCCGGCCGCTGGGCCCGCGCCATCCGTCCGACGATGGCCTCGGGCACGTAGCGCGCGCCCGTTGCCGACAGCCGGTTGATCGTTCTGTTCAGCAGCGGCCCGCGCGGGTCGCTCTCGAGCCACCGCGCCGTCGCCGCGTTCGCCACCACCCGGTGTGGCGCCGGCCAGCCGGCGCCGAATAGCTCGGTGAGGATGGTCCTGTCCGCCGCCAGCAGGCGCTCACGATAGCCGCGATGCGCACGGCTCTCCGCGGAGAGGAGGAAGCGGGTGCCCGCGACCGCGGCCTCCGCCCCGGCGTCCAGCGCCCGTTCCACATCGGCTCGATCGCCGATCCCGCCCGCGAGCAGCAGCGGATAGTCCGCCGGCAACGCCGCCCTCACCCGGCCGAGGAGCTCGAGGGCGGGCAGCGTTCCGCGAACGTGGCCGCCGGCCTCCACCCCCTGGACGATCACGGCGTCGGCGCCCTCGGCGTGGGCGGCCTGAGCCTCCTCCACCGAGCCGCACTGGTGGAGCCAGACGCCCGGGACCAGGCGGCGTGGCCGCCCCCAGAAGGTGACGACGACATCGGCGCCTGTGGCCGCCTCGAACCAGGAGCGGCGAGAGAGGGGGAGCAGGACGTTGACCGCGACCGGCCGTGCGGTCAGCGCCCGGGCCGCCGCCAGCTCGGCGCGGATCGCGTCGGCGCCGGTGACGGCGATCGTCCCCAGCCCGCCGGCCTCCGAGACCGCGGCTGCCAGCTCGTGGCGGCTGATGCCGCCGCCCATGCCCGCCTGGACGACCGGCGATTCGACTCCGAGACGTTCGAGTAGGGGCACAGGCGCAGTCTAAGTTCGCCGGCCGTGGTAGAACGATCGGGTGCGTTCGCCCGTTCGAGTCGCGCTCGCCCTGGTTCTGATGCTGAGCCTGGCGCTGCCAGGGGCCTCGAGGGCGGCGATCACGGTCGGAAACACCAACGCCGAAGGCCCCGGGTCGTTCTACCAGGCGATCGAAGACGCGGCGCCGGGGGAAACAATCGTCCTCCCCGCCGGGGTCTACACCCTTCCCTTCACGCAATCGCTTAACAAGTCCCTGACCATCTCCGGTCATGGGGCCGGCGACACGATTGTCCGCGCGGGGATGCCGAACCGTGTTTTCGACGTCAGCGGCCCGAACACCGACGTCACCATCAGCGGAATCACGATCCGCGACGGGAACGGGGTCCCGAGCGGAGCCGGAGTCCTGATCGGGGGAGAAGCGACGCTGACGCTGCGCGATGCGGTGGTCACCGGCAATGTCGCCGACGCCGACGGCGAAGCGGGCAAATTCGGGGGAATAGCGGCCGGTGGTGGCATCTACAACCAATCCGGGACCCTGCATCTCGTGGACAGCGTCGTGACCGGGAACAAGGCGAGCGCGGTAGGCGGCAGCGGGAAATTCGGCGGCATCACCGAGGGCGGCGGCGTGGCGAGCCTCGGACCCTTCACGATCACCGGCTCGACGATCGCCGGCAATATCGCCGACTCCCGCGGCGGTCAGGGGCCGTCGAACGCCGAACAGTTCGGCGGGATCGCGCTCGGAGGCGGTCTCTATGCCGACATCACCAACACGGCGGCGAGCGTGAGCGCGACGACGTTCTCCGGAAATGTCGTTGACGCCTCGGAGGGCCCTGGTGGATTTGCAGGTATTTCCGAGGGCGGAGGGATCCTGGTCCTCGAGAGCTCGGCCTCACTGAGCCTGACCAGCATGACGATCGCCGCCAACCAGGCGCGGGGCCCGGGCGGACAGGTCAAGGGTGGCGGGCTCTACTTCGAAGGTTCCTCGGTCGGGGCGCTGACGGTGACCAGCGCAACCATTTCCGGAAATTCCGTCGACCCGACAGTCGGCGCCGGTGGAAACGTGTTCTGGCAGGGCAAAGTCACGCCGACCTTCCGCAACACCATCGTCAGTGGTGGCGCCGGGCCGGCGGGCACCGAGAACTGCTCGGAAAAAGCCACCTCCCTCGGATTCAATCTCGAGAGCACCGACCAATGCGGATTCGGCGCCGCGGGTGATCAAATCAACGCCGATCCCAAACTGGGGCCGCTCCAGAACAATGGTGGCCGCACGGCGACGATGGCGCCAGGCGCCACCAGCCCGGCCGTGGATCGCGGCTCGATCTCCGGCCAGCCGGGCGACCAGCGCGGGGTCCAGCGGCCAATCGAGTTCCCCCAGATCCCCAACTCGCCCGCGGCGGGCGGCGACGGCTCCGACATCGGGGCGTTCGAGCTGCAGCCCGCGAGCGGCCTCACCCTGGGCGGGCTGCAGAGAAATAAAAAAAGGGGGACGGCCACCCTGACCGTCACCGTCCCGGTTCCAGGCAACGGCAGCGTGACACTGTCCGGGAAGGGCCTGAAGCCGCAAGCGGTGCCGGTCGCCGACATCGCGACGATCCAGCTGCCTGTCGTCATCGGCAGCAAGAAAATCGGCAAAGCCCTCAGACGCCGCGGCAAACGCAAGGTCGGGATCGACGTCACATACATGCCGGTGGGCAACGCCGCGGTGACCCTCTCGCGCAAGGCGACGCTGGTCCGCAAGGTCCACAAGAAGAAGAGGAAGAAGAAGGGCAGACGGCACTAGTCCCCCGCAACCTGGCGCCGGGTGTCCTCGCCCTGGCCTGCTGGCTGCTCGCCGGCCCCGTGTTCGCGTCGGCGGATCAACGCACCGTAATCGGCGACTCGGTGAGGGGGCGGCCGATCGTCGCGGTCGCCGACCTCCCGCCGCGGACCCGCCTGCGGGTGCTGGTGGTCGGGTGCATCCACGGCAACGAGACGGCGGGGATCCGCGTCACCCGCCGGCTGATCGCCGCGTCGCCGCCGTCGGGCACCGCGCTCTGGGTCGTCCCCACTCTCAATCCCGACGGCGTCGCCGCCGGCACCAGGGGCAACGCCCACGGCGTCGACCTCAACCGCAACTTCCCCTTCGGCTGGCAGCCCCTCGGCGGCCTCGAATACTCCGGCCCCGGCCCGCTCTCGGAGCCCGAGTCGCGCGCGGCGCTCGGCCTGATCCGTCGGGTCAGGCCCGACCTGACGATCTGGTTCCACCAGCCGTTCGGGCTCGTCGACCGCTCCGGAGGCGACGCGGCGGTCGAGCGGCGTTACGCCCAATTGGTCGGGCTGCCTCTGGTCGGCCTGCGCCGCTATCCCGGCAGCGTCTCGACCTGGCAGAACCATGCGATGGCGGCCGGAACGGCGTTCGTGGTCGAGCTTCCGGCGATCGTCCCCGGCAGCCTCGTCCGGCGCGCCGCCGGCTCGGTCCTGGCCCTGGCGGGGGAGTACGCAAGCCCGGCCGTGGGCGGCGCGACGGTCGCCGGTCGATCAGAATGACCCGCCATGGGGCAGCTGCGGGCCTCCCTGGGGTCGATGATCGCCGTGCTCGGCAATCGCGACATGGCGAGGCTGATCTATGGCTGGGCGGGAGTGACGGTGGCGACCTGGACGTTCGCGATCGCGCTCGCTGTCTACGCGTTCGACCAGGGCGGCGCGACCGCGGTCGGGATCGCGGCCATTGTGCGGCTGATGCCGGGGGCGCTGGCCTCGCCGTTTGCCGGCCTGCTCGGCGATAGGCACTCGCGACGGCTGCTGTTGGTCCTTAGCTCGGCCCTCTGCGGCGTCGCGATCGGCCTCGGGGCGATCACGGTTGCCCTCGACTCTCCGAGCTGGGTCGTCTACGCCTGCGCCGGTCTTTTCGGCGTCGCCTCGACGGCCTACATCCCCGCCGAGGGCGCCCTCTTCCCGATCGCCGCTCGCACCCCGCAGGAGCTCTCGACCGCCAACGTCGCCCACAGCCAGGCGGACAACCTCGGGTTCCTGATCGCCTCGCTCGCCGCGGGCCTCCTCCTGGGGCTGACCAGCGTCGCGGTCGCGTTCGCCTTCGCGGCCGTCGCCGCCCTGCTCACGGCGGGCGTCGTCGCCACCATCGACCGCGACACCCGCCCCACCTACGAGGAGGACGGAGGCACGCTCGGTGTCCTCCGCCAGACCGCGATCGGGCTCCGCGACCTGATGGCGGACCCGCGGTTGCGACTGGTCAGCATCGCGATCACCGCCCTGGTCCTGGTCGAGGGCGCCGCCGACGTGATGATCGTCGTCGTCGCCCTCGAACTTCTCGGCCTCGGCGAAGGCAGCGTCGGTTGGCTGAACGCCGCCTGGGCAATCGGCGCGCTGGTCGCCGGGGTCGGCCTCGGCGTCCTCGTCCACCGCGGCAACCTCGCCGGCGGGCTCGCGCTCGGCTGCCTGATCACCGGGGTCGGCTTCGCCCTGCCCGGGATCTGGCCGATCGTTCCCGCCGCCTACGCCTCCTACTTCATGGTGGGATTCGGCTACGCCTGCGTCGAGGTCGCTTCGAGGACCCTCCTCCTGCGCCTCGGCTCCGACGAGTCGCTGGCCCGGGTGATCTCGTTCCTCGAGACGAGCCGGCTGGCGGCGACCGCGCTCGGGGCGATCATCGCCCCGGCCCTGGTCGCGTTGCTCGGGGCGCGCGGGGCACTGCTGGTCTTCGGCGCGCTGCTGCCGGCGATCGCGCTGCTGCGCTGGCGGGCGCTGCGCGAGCTCGAGATCGGCGCCCCGGTCTCCGAGCGGCACTTCAACCTCCTCCGCGGCAGCGTGATCTTCACCCCTCTGCCGGTCCACACGCTCGAGTGGCTCTGCCGCTCACTGGTCGAGGTCGATGCCGGGACAGGTCAGGAGGTGATCACCCAGGGCGAGCTCGGCGACCGCTTCTACCTGATCGACGAGGGCGAGGTCGAGGTGATCGAGGACGGCGTCTTCAAACGCAATCTCGCCGCCGGCGACGGCTTCGGCGAGATCGCGCTGCTGCATGATGTCCCCCGCACCGCCACCGTCCGCGCCACCGGGAGGATGCGCCTGCTCGCGCTCGAGCGCGAGGACTTCATCGAGGCGGTGACCGGCCACAGACGCAGCCACCAGAGCGCCGAAGCCGTGGCCGAGTCCTGGCTGACGCCGCCCTGAGCGCGGGGGGCGGGTCCTCCGCGCGGCTGAAACCGGGTCGGCGAGGGCCCCGCTGAGAACCGGGGAGCCCTCGCCGACCCGGCGAAAACTGCCTACGGGACCATCATGCGACCCGTCCTTTCGCAGTGGAACTGGGGCTTTCCTTATAGAGCACTACCCGGCGCCCGATTTCCGAAAAGGACGGATTGCGGGTCGGGTGCTGCCGTCTCAGGCGAGCTCCCGGGCCGCCTGGCGATCGTCGAGCCGGACGAAACCGCCGCGACGGTCGGTTGCTTCGCGGTCGGTGGGCCCGCGGCCGAGGATCGCGACCAGATCTCCGGGGCGCGCGGCCGCCATCGCGGCGGCGATCGCGCGGCGGCGGTCGATCACTATCTCGAGCTCCCCGCCCCTCGCAGCCCGAGCGCCGGCCGCCAGTCGCGCGAGGGTGACCAGCCGCGGCTCTCCCCGATAGCTCGTGCCCGAGAGGATCAGGTGCTCGGAGCGCTCGCGCGCGGCGGCGGCGACCTCGTCTCCGCTCACCGGGCCGGCCCTGCCGACGACACCGAGCACCGTGATCAGCCGTCCTCGCCGTGACTCCACCACCGGGCGCGCCGCATCGAGGACGGCACTGACGCTGTCGAGGCTGTAGGCGAAGTCGACGACCACGTCGAACGGCCGGCCCACATCGACCGGCTCGAACCGCCCCGGGGTCGGGGCCGCGGCCGCAAGGGCGGCGAGGGTCGGATCACGGGGCAGGCCGAGCCCATCGGCCATCGCCAGGACCGACACGGCGTTGTGGGCGTTGTGGGCCCCCGGGAGGCGCGTGACCAGGCCGATCGGGCCGTCCGGGGAGTCGATCTCGACCTCCGCCTCACGGAGCCCCCAGCGGCAGCCCATGATCCTGTACTCGGCGCCCGCATCCGTCCCGTAGCGGATTGCGCGGCCGCCGCGATCCTCGACATCATCGGCGATCGCCCGGCCGAGCTCGTCGTCGGCGTTCAACGCCGCGACCGGCACCGTTTCGGCGTCGCGGACGAAGAGTGCCCGCTTGGCTGCTCCATAGGCCTCCATCGTCCGGTGCCGGTTGAGGTGGTCGCGCGTCAGGTTGGTGAAGATCGCGCCCTCGACGGCCAGCGCCGGGCTGCACTCCGCCTGATAGCTCGACACCTCGGCGACGATCGAGCGCGGAGCCTCCTGATGCGCAAGCTCGCTCAGGGGCGGGCCGAACTCGGTGTTCCCGCTGAGAACCGGGCTCAACCCATGCGCCTCCAGCACCGAGACGCAGAGCCCGGCGACGGTCGACTTGCCGTTGGTCCCGGTGACGGCAACCGTCGGCGCCGCGACAAGCCGCCAGCCGATATCGAGCTCGTCGACGATTCCGAGCCCGCGCCGTTGCGCCTCGGCGACGACCGCGATCTCCAGCGGCACGCCCGGGCTCTTGACCAGTGTCCCAACGCCGGCGAGCAGATCGAGCCCGTCGTCGCCCAATCGCACGTCGACGCCCAGGTCCCGCAACTCGCTCGCCCGCTCGAGCTGCGGCCGATCCGCCGCCGCGTCCCAGACGCGGACATCGCCGGGCTCGGCATACGCGGTGAGCGCCCGGGCGACGGCCATCCCGGCGCGACCGAGGCCGACGACCAGATACGGCGCCGGCGGCAGCGGCGGTCGCGGCGCCGTCGTCGCCAGCGGGGCGGGCACTACGTCAGACCCCGGGGCGATGGTCATGCCTCGGCCCTACCCGACATCCGATCGCAGGAACCGCCCTCCCGCGACGATCACAGCGCCGCCGGCGACCTCGACCCGCTCGACCCGCTCCGCGGTGCCGCTCGCGCGAGCTCTCAGGGTCGAGGGGCGGCCGAGCTCTGCGCCCTGGCTGATCTCGATCTCCTCGCCGAATCCGACACGCCCGTGGCGGCAGAGATGGATCGCGAGCGGTCCCGCCGCCGAGCCGGTAGCGGGGTCCTCGGCGACGCCGTCGGCGGGAGCGAACATCCGGGTCTTCCAGCGCAGCCCCGCGCCGGCGAAGCAGTTGGCGCCTATTGGGGCGCCGATCTCGGTCAGGGCCCCCATGTCGGGACGAAGCGCCGCCACCTCCTCCTCGCTGCCGAGCTCGACGTAGACGTGGAGGGGCCCGTTCTCATAGGCCTCGACCGGCAGGCCGGAGCGCTCGACGCCGAGCGCGGCGAGCAGCTCGGCCTCGCGCTCGAACGGCGCCCAGGTCGGGACCGCCTGCCGCATCCGCCCGAATCCGGCCCGGTCCCCGCGGCGCTCGAGCTCGACCGGGACAAGGCCGATCCCGGTCTCGAGCCTGACGCCGGCGCTGCCCAGCGCAAGGCCGACCGCGAGGGCGGTGCCGAGCGTCGGGTGCCCCGCGAACGGCAGCTCGCTGAGGGGGGTGAAGATCCGGATCCGAGCGTCACCCTCCTCCTCCGGGGGCAGGACGAACACCGTCTCGGAGAGGTTCATCTCACGGGCGAGCGACTGCATCCCCTCCGTGTCGAGGCTGCGCCCGTCGGTGAAGACGGCGAGTTGGTTGCCCTCCAGCGGAGTGTCGGTGAAGACGTCGAGGAGGACGTACGGCAGCGCCTCCCCGTCGGGCCGGATCCCGGCGACGCCCTCGGCCAGTGACGCGGCGAGGCGGTCGAATCCGGCTCTCATCGCCGCCGAACCTACCCGATCGAGTTGGTCGCGGATCCCGGCCCACGGAGCCGGAAGGCCGAGACGTCCGCGAAGCGCTCGTGCTCGAACGAGGCGTAGAGGGGGTCGGCCTCCTCGTATGAGAGGAGGTCGAGCCGCACCGCGCCGCAGCGGTCGAGGGCCTCGGTGACCAGACGACGGCCGATGCCCTGCCGGCGGGCGCGGGGATGGACCAGCAGCAGCGAGAGAAAGGCCTGGAAGGCGCGGTCGCTGATCGCGTGGGCGAACCCGACCAGCTCACCGTCGCGCGCGGCGACCAGCGCGACGGCGCCGGGCGCCTGGAGGGCCCGTCCCGCCCGCTCGCGGTCGGCAGCGAAGGTCGGAAAGCTCTCCGCCTCCTCGCAGAGCGCCAGAATCGCGTCGAGGAAGCGGGGCTCATAGGTGACGATCTCGAAGCTCACCAGGCCTCACGATGCCAGGCCGGGGCTATCTGACCAAGCCCCGCAGGGCCCCGGCCACCACCTCGCCGCGACTGCGCCCGCCGTGGTCGGCGGCGATGAAGTGATTGCCGATCCAGAGCGAGAAGGCCAGCATGCAGCGGGTCTCGACCTCGTCCGGGTCCGGGCAGATGTCGGAGAACAGCGAGCGCATGTAATCCATCCGGCGGTTGTCGACACGGCGCAGGCGCCCGGCCACTTCTCGGTCGCGCCGGGCCCAGTCGCGGACGGCGAGCTCGACCTCGAGTGGCTCGGTGCCGGCGATCGCGAACAGCCGCCGCAGCTTCGCCCGGACATCGCCGCCCTCGCCGTCGACCCGCTCGATCACATCGTCGACGACCGCCCGCTCCCAGCGGTCCAGCATGCTCTCCAGCAGGGCGCGCCGATCGTCGAACTGCCAGTAGAAGCCGCCCTTGGAGACGCCGAGCGCCTCGGCGAGGGCCTCGATCCGCACGGCGTCGGGGCCGCCGGCGGCGAGGGCACGCAACCCTTCCTCGACCCACCTCTCCGGAGGGGTGCGCGTCGTCGCCATCTTCCATACGCTACCGTATGGATATGTCGTCGCCGAGGCTACCTAACAGCGCCCACACCTCCCAGCCCTGGCGGATCCACGATCTGACCCCGGACTTCGACCTCGAGGACGTCTGGGCGCTGCCGACGCCGGGAGGGGAGGACGACTTCCATGCCCTGGTCCGGGGCGCGACCTCAATCGATCCCGCCGAAGGCAAATCGCGCGCCGTCCGCGCCCTGTTCGCCCTGCGCTGGAAGCTCGGCGCGATCTTCGGGTGGGACGACGAGGACGACGGGCTCGGCTCGCGGGTGCCGACCCTCCGCGACCGATTGCCGGCGGACCTCCGTGAGACATCGGCCGCCTCCAATCCCGCCCTTCCCTTCCGGCCCCTCTACCTGCTCGAGGACGAGTACGCGGCCGAGATCGCCAACCGAACCGTGCACGGCGTCATGCACCTCGGCTGGGTCCCGAGCCCCGAGGGCGGCTACCGTGGCCAGATGGCAGTGCTGGTCAAGCCGAACGGCGCCTTCGGGGCGGCCTACATGAAGGCCATCACACCGTTCCGGCTCCTGATCGTCTACCCGGCGATCATCAGGGAGGTCGAGCGGGAATGGCCGAGACGGTTGGCCGACCTTCGCGACGCTGGATAGTCGCCTACGACTCGGATTGCGGCTTCTGCATGTGGCTGCTGTCCGGCCTGATGCGCTGGGACGGCGACCGGTCGCTGCGGTCGATGCCGATCCAGGGCGCCGAGGCGGGTGATCTGCTCGCTGACCTCGCGCCGGCCGAGCGGATGGCCTCCTGGCACCTGATCTCCCCCGATGGGGAGCGCCTCTCGGGCGGGGACGCGATCCCGCCACTGCTGAGGCTCCTGCGCGGTGGCCGCCTCCCCGCCGCCGCCTTCGCCCGGTTCCCCGCCGCCACCGGGCGCGGCTACCGCTGGGTCGCCGAGCACCGCTCGGGGCTCTCCCGATGGGTCCCCGGCGGCGCCAAACGGCGGGCCAGGGAGAGCGTCCGGAGCCGCGAGGGCGGCTAGGATCAGGCCCGATGGCGGTCGTACAGGGAGTCAAGGGGCCGATCGACGCCGACGAGCTCGGGCTGACGCTGATCCACGAGCACTTCTTCTCCTCCGATGAGGCGGTCACGGTGCAATGGCCGCACGTGCGCGACCACGAGACCGAGCATCGGCTGGCGATCGAGTCGGCGGAGGCGGTAAAACAGCATGGGGTCAGGACCGTGGTCGAGCCGACCGCGATGCTGCTCGGCCGCGACGTCCGCGCCTCGATCCGGGTCGCGACCGAGACCGGCCTCCAGATCGTCGCCTGCACCGGGATCTACACCTACGATCACCTCCCTCAGTTCCTGCTCAACCGGAGCGAAGACTTCCTGGCCGACCTCTTCGTCCACGACATCGAGGAGGGGATCCAGGGGACTGAGGCGAGAGCGGCCTTCGTCAAGTGCGCCGCCGACGCGGCCGGCGTCAACGAGCGGGTCGAGAAGGTCCACCGCGCGGCCGCCCGCGCCAGCGTCCGGACCGGTGTGCCGGTGATGGCGCACTCGCGCCCGGCGTCGAACACCGGGCCGCGCCAGGTCGAGATCCTGCTCGAGGAGGGGGTACCGCCGGAGCGGATCCATATCGCGCACACCGGCGACACCGACGACATGGAGTACATCGAGGGGCTGCTCGAGCGCGGGGTCTACATCGGGATGGACCGCTACGGGCTCGACATCTATTTCCCCACCGAAAAGCGCAATGCCACGGTCCTCGAGCTCCTGCGCCGCGGCTACGCCGAGCGGATGTTCCTCTCACAGGACTTCGACATCCCAATCGCCGCCGGGCTCGACTGGTTTCCGCCCGAGGTTGGGGAGCAGCTGGTTGCCGGTGGAGCCATCGCGGGCTGGAGCATGACCCTGCTGTTCGAGGAGATCATTCCCGCGCTGCGAGACGGCGGCGCGACCGACGCTCAGATCGAGACGATGATGGTCGAGAACCCGAAGCGCTGGCTCACCGCCTGACGCGATCCTCAATCGTCGGCGGGCTCGCCAGCTCCGGCGTTGTGATCCTGCTCTTCGCCGGATTCACCTGAACCGCCCTGGACCGCCGGAGTTGGAGCGGTCGCCGGCGGTGGGGCGGCTTGCACCGGGGGGCTGGTTACGGTGGGTTGCGTCGGAGAGGCGGCCTGCGGATGTTCCTTGTGGCGATCGGATCGCGGCGGGGCCTGCGGCGCCAGAGAGTCGCCGGCGGAGATCGGTTCGGAGGCGAGGCCGATCTGCTGGCTCGCCAGGCTGCCGGCGGCGATCGAGACGCCCGCCGCGACCAGCAGGCCGAGGAGCGCCAGGCCCCCCCAGCGAACGGTCGCCGGCACCCTCACGCCGACCTCTCATCGCGCACGATCATCGAGATAAACGTAGAGCAGCCCCGGTAAAGGCTCGGCAAAGTCATGGCCGCTCCACCTGGCCGCGCTCCTGGGCGAATGAGATCGTCGCCCCGGCCCCGCCCCCCCTCCTTGCCGAAAGGGTGACCTCGCCACCCCACTGGCGAGTCAGCTCGCGCGCAATCGAGAGTCCGAGGCCGGTCCCACCGGGCCCGCGCCGCCCGGCGCTGCCCCGCCGGAAGCGCTCGAAGACCTCCTCCTCCTCGCCGGGCTCCAGGCCGGAGCCCTCGTCGAGGATCTCGATCCGGTCGGCGCCGACCTCGATCTTCACGGTCGAGCCGCCGGGCGAGTAACGCAGCGCGTTCTCGACCAGGGAGTCGATCGAGCGGTCGAGGTCGGGGCCCGCGCACCAGACGACGCCGGCCTCGCCGGTGCCGCCCGTCTCCAGCGCAATATCCCGCTCCCGCGCCAGATCCCGCCAGCGCTCGACCGCTCTGTTCGCGGCATCGGCCAATTCGATCTCCGCGCCGGGTAGCTCGTGCTCGCCGGCACGGCTGAGGATCAGAAGCTCGTCGACGATCAGGGAGAGCCGGTCGATCTCCCCCATCGACGCCTTGAGCTCAGCCGCGACGCGGTCGTCGCCGCGGAAGCGATCCGTCAGGGACTCGAGCCTCAGCCGCAAGCCGGTCAGCGGAGTCCGCAGTTGATGGGAGGCATCGGCGACGAAGTCCTGCTGCACGCCCACCAACCGCTTGATCCGCAGGGTCATCTCGTTGAAGGCGCGGGCCAGCGAGCGCTGCTCGGTGCTCCCTTCGACCGGGACGGCGACGTCGAGGTCGCCGCCGGAGACGCTGCGTGCCGCTCGGTCGAGGCGGCGGATCGGCCGAGCAATCTGCTGGGCGATCAGCGCAGCGGCAATCAGCGCCAGCAACAGCACCACACCCCCCAGCGCCGCCAGGTCGAGGATCGAGGTCCTGACGGCGCGGCTGACGGCCGCGACGCTCTGGGTGATCCGGACGGCGCCGTGCGGCCAGCCGTGCTCGAGCACCGGCACGGCGGTGGCGAGGATGTCAGCGCCGAGCGTTCGGCTATGCCGCGTGATCTGCTCGGCGCGTCCGTGCAACGCCGCCCTGATCTCAGGGCGACTGGCATAGCTGCGCCCCGCATTGCCTCCGGAGGAATCCGCAATCAAACGGCCGCGGCCGTCGACCACGATCACCCGCCCGCGCACGGTCTCGGCAGTGACATCGGCGAGGTGCTGGAGAGCGGGCCGCCGGCTTGGACGGAGGAGCTCCGACGCGGACGCGGCCACGACGTCGGCCTGGCTTCGAGCCTGGCCGCGCACCTCGGAGTCGACACGGTCGCGCAGGCTCACCGCCAGTGGGACGCCGAGCGCGATCAGCGCCAGCAACAGGACATAGGCCAGCGCCAGAAGAAGGGCGGCTCTGAGGCTTACGGCTCCTCGACCTCCGGTGCGGCGAAGCGGAAGCCGACTCCCCGCACCGTCTCGATGTAGCGAGGCCGGTTGGGATCGTCGCCGAGCTTGCGCCGCAGCCATCCGATGTGGACATCCAGCGTCTTCGTCGAGCCGAACCAGTTGACGTCCCAGACCTTCGACATCAGCTCCTCTCGCTTGACCACCCGGCCGGCATTCCGCATCAGCTCGGCGAGCAGGTCGAACTCCTTGCGCGAGAGGTCGAGCCGCTCGTCGTCGAGTCGCGCAACGCGCGCCGCGGGATCGAGCTCGAGGTCGCCGATCCGGATCGGCGTCTCCCCGGCGCCGGTCCCGTCGCGCGGGGGACTGCGCCGCAGCACCGCCCTGATCCGCGAGATCACCTCGCGGGCGCTGAACGGCTTCACCACATAGTCATCGGCGCCCAGCTCGAGGCCGACGATCTTGTCCATCTCGGTGCCGCGCGCGGTCAGCATCATGATCGGCACATCGGAGTGCCGCCGCAGCTCGCGGCATACATCGCGGCCATCGCCATCGGGAAGGGTGAGGTCGAGTATCACCAGATCCGGCTCCGCCTCACCCGCCAGCTCCAATGCTCCCGACGCGGTTCGGGTGATCAGGGCCTCGAAACCCGCCCTGCGCAGTGCCTCGGCGAAGGGTTGAGAGATCGAGTCCTCGTCCTCGACGACAAGGATGCGCCCGCCCGGAGCGGACTGGGTCTCCATCTGGCCACTGTAACGGCGCTTCCCGGGGTCCTCCGCGGGCCGGCTCAAAGGTTTTGCCGTCTCTTTACCCACACCTGGCGCGCGCTTGAACACCCCATCCGCAGACTGCCTTCGAAACCGGCCAGGAGATGAATCGCGTGAAGAACCTGAAGACCCGCCTCGCAGCAGCAGCCACGATCGTCGGCCTGGGCGGCCTCACCGGCGTCGCCCTCAACGCCGGCGCCCACAAGTCACCGCCGGTCGCCGCGAAGCCTTTGGTTCGCACCAAGGTGATCCGGCGCACCGTGCACGTCACCAAGCACGCCAAGCCGAAGCATCCGGTGGGGGCCGGTGCCGCGGGTGCCGCCCGCATGGGGGCCGGGTCGACCGGAAACTCCCCCTACTCCTCATCTCCGGCTGCGGTGACGACCTCCTCGAGCGGCGCCTCGACGTCCGTCCCGACTTCTGCGACCGGCTCCAGCCCGGTCCCTGTAGTGACCCACACCAGTGGCTCCCCCGCCACCTCCGGTGGTAGCTCCCACACCACCTCCGGCGGCGGCCGACACCGCGCCCCCGTCACCACCCACACCAGCGGCTCACACGCCGGCTCCGGTGGTCGCTCCCACTCCACCTCGGGCAGCGGCGGCCACCGCGCCCCGGTCACCACCCACACCAGCGGCTCACACGCCGGCTCCGGTGGTGGCTCCCACGCCGGCTCCGGTGGCGGTTCCCACAGCACTCCGGTCGTCACCCACACCAGCGGCTCGAGCGCGGGCTCGACCGGGGGTGGCAGCACGACCCCGGTGGTGACTCAGACCAGCGGTGCGGGCGGTGGGGGCGGCGCCGGCGGTGATGACGGAGAGTCTGAGGGAAGCGATCACGGTGACTGAGCAGACTCGTCGCAGCAAACCCGGACCGGCGCTCGTGATCTGGGGCTCGGTAGCCCTCTTCGCGGTGATGCTCGCCCTCCTCACCTACCAGCTCAGTGCCAGCCAGGCGCCCGAATCGCGCCCGGTCCTGGTGCGTCAGGTGGTCAAGCGCCGCATCGTCACCACCGTCGTCCCAACCCCCGGTCATTCCACCGTCACCAGCAGCGGGCCCCTCGCCAGCTCGGCCCCCTCGCCGGAATCCGCCCCGGTCACGACCAGCGCCTCCTGACCATGGCCGAGCACGACGTCATCTTCGATGCGATGGGCAGCCACGTTCGCCTGCTGATCGGCGAGCCGGGCCCCGGAATGCCGCCGGCCGCCGCGGCGGCCGAGCAGGCGAGACAGTTCGTGGTCGAGTTTGACGCGGCGCTGTCTCGCTTCAAGCCCGAGAGCGAGCTGTGCGCGCTGAATGACAACCCAAGCCAGCGCGTTCAGGCCTCCTCGCTGCTGCGCACCGCGGTCAGGGCCGGCCTCGCGGGCGCCGAGCAAAGCGGCGGCCTGGTCGACCCGACCCTGGTCGGTGAGATCGAGTCCGCCGGCTACGTCGCCTCGCGGGCGGGCGTCCCGGGCGCGCCCCTCGGTGCCGCCCTCGCCGAGGCCCCGTCCCGGAAATCGGCGAAACCCAACCCGCAGGCGAACTGGCGGAGGTTCGAGGTCGACGACGCCGCCGGGACGATCGCCCGCCCGCCCGGCATCCGCTTCGACACCGGGGGCACCGGAAAGGGCCTGGCGGCCGATCTGATCGCCAGCCGCCTGCACGGCTACTCGCGCTTCATCGTCGATTGCGGCGGCGACATTCGGTTCGGTGGGTCCGGCGCGCTGGTCGACCCCTACGAGGTCTTCGTCGAGCACCCGCTGACGGGCGAGCGCGCCTATGTGCTGCGGCTTGGCTCCGGGGCCGTCGCCACCTCGGGGCTGAATGTGCGGATCTGGCGCGGCGCCGACGGCCGCTACGGCCACCACCTGCTCGACCCCTCGACCGGCGAACCCGCCTGGACCGGCCTGATCGGCGTCACCGCGCTCGGCGATACCGCGGTGGAGGCGGAGACCTTCGCCAAGGCAGCGCTCCTCTCCGGGCCCGAGGTCGGCCGCGCGATCCTGGCCGAGCGCGGCGGGCTGCTCGTCCACGACAACGGTCGGATCGAGACGGCCGGGCCGCTCGCCGCCAGGCCCCGCATCCGCATCCCGGAGCTCCCGGGCGCCAGGGCGGCCGCATGAACGCTGCTTCCACCACCCTTCAGACCCACGGCTGGTGGCTGGCCAGCCGCGCTTCCGGCCTGGTCGCACTGGTCCTGGTGACGATCTCGGTCGGCCTCGGCCTGGCGATGGCGGGGAAGGTGATGCGCCGGCCGGGGCTCTCGCGGAAGCTGCTGGCGATTCACGAGCACACGGCGCTGGCCGGGATCGTCGCAATCGCGGTGCACGGCATCACCCTGCTCGGCGACCCGTGGCTGCACCCGGGTGTCGCCGGGGTCACCGTCCCATTCGCGATGGGCTTCCGCCCGATCGCGACAGGCCTCGGAATCATCGCTGGCTACCTGGCGGCATTGCTCGGGCTCAGCTTCTACGCCCGAAAGCGGATCGGCCCTCGCCTATGGCGCAAGGCCCACCGGGCGACGATCGTCGTCTACCTGCTCGGCCTGGTCCACGCCATCGGGGCCGGTAGCGACGCGTCCACGGTGTGGTTCCGCTGGTGGGTGCTGATGACCGCACCCGTGATCGGTGGCCTGTTCGTCTATCGGGTCTTCGCCGGTAGCGCCAAACGCGCCCGCTCCCGGAGGCGTGAGGACGACCGGGCGCATGAAGGAGCGCGCGAGCATCGCCCCAGCCTGCCGGCCCACTCCAGAGGCGCACCAATTTCCCGATCCCCAATACCCGAGGAGGCCTGATGGCTGACCAAGGAATCCTGATCGTCGGCGGCGGGCTCGCCGCACAGCGGTGCGCCGAGTCCCTTCGCCGTCGCGGCTACGAGGGCACGGTACGAATGGTCTGCGCCGAGCCCGACCCTCCCTATGACCGGCCACCGCTATCGAAGGAGCTGCTGGCCGGGGAGATCGAGGAGAGATCGATCGCCTACCGCCCGGCCTGGTGGTATGAGGAGAAGCGGGTCGAGTTGCTGCTCGGCGCCCGCGCTGTCGCGCTCTCGCCCAACACCTCCACGGTTAGGCTCGACTCCGGCGTCGAGTTGGGCTACGAGAAGCTGTTGATCGCGACCGGCGGCGCGGCGCGGCGGCTGCCCTTCCTCGAGGGCTACGAGAACGTCCATGCCCTACGCACCATCGCCGATGCCCGCCGGCTGCACGCGGAGCTGCTGCCCGGCGCGCGACTGGCGATCGTCGGCGCCGGCTTCATCGGCCAGGAGGTCGCCGCCACCGCTCGCCGGCTCGGCGTCGAGGTGACGATGATCGAGGCGCTTGAGACCCCGCTCGCTCCGATCCTCGGCACCGAGATCGGTGGCTGGTTCGCCGCGCTCCACCTCGATGAGGGCGTCCGGGTGATGACCGGCGCGATGCTCGAGGGCGCCCGTGGCCGGTCGCGGGCAGAGGAGCTGATCCTCGCCGGTGGCGAGGTGGTCCAGTGTGACGCGGTCGTGGTCGGCGTCGGCACCGAACCGGCCACCGCCTGGGTGGATGGCAGCGGCCTCGACGGGTCCGGGGTTCGAACCGACACGGCGGGGCGCACGAGGCTGCCCGGCGTCTTCGCCGCCGGAGACGCCTCCCTGCCCTTCGATCCCCGCTTCGGCGTCCACGCCCGGACCGAGCACTGGGACGCGGCCGCCTGGCAGGGCGCCGCGGTCGCCCAGGCGATGCTGGGGGACTACCCCGGCGTCCCTCCCCTGCCCAGCTTCTGGAGCGACCAGTACGGACTGCGGATTCAGTACGTCGGCCACGCACACCATGCCGATGCCGTCGTCGTCGAGGGCAGTCCCGGCGAGCGCGACTTCGAAGCGGTCTTCACCCGCGGCGGCGCCCCCGTCGCCGGGCTCGTGGTCGGACGTCCCCGTGCCATTCCGGCCTTGAAGAAGCGGATTGACAACGGGCATTGGCCCGCAAAGAACCGTGAGGAGGCGGCCGCATGACCTATATACCCGTGGTGGACCCCGACGAGTGCAGCGCCCACGGCGACTGCGTCGAGATTGCGCCCGAGGTCTTCCGCCTCGACGACGACGTCGCGGCAGTGGTCGGCACCGGTCCCTTCGAGAAGATCCTCGAGGCGGCCGAGACGTGCCCCGCGGTCGCGATCTCAGTGATCGACGACGAGACCGGAGAGACCGTCTTCCCGTAGCTGTCAGCTCTCCGACCGCAGTACGCGCAGGGCATCGGGCGGGATGTGGACGCTGACCGGGCTGCCCTGGCGGTGGCGGTCGAAGCCCTCGCCGCCATTCGGGACCGAGGCCTGCAGCAGCGCCCCCGAAGCGAGCCGCACCATGACCTGAAGGTTGGAGCCGACGAAGACGGTGCGATCGACCATCCCGGGGACGCAGTTCGGCTTCGAGTCGGCGTCGGCGTCCCTGACCTCGAGCCGCTCGGGCCGGACGACGACCGTGACCTCGCCGCGGGCGTCGAGGTCGCCGCAACCGGCCTCGAGGACGAACTCGCCGACCCGCACCCTGCAGCTACCCCCGGAACCGTCGAGCACCTCGACGGTCATCGTGTTCGCGACCCCGAGGAAGTCGGCGACGAACAGCGTCCCCGGGCTCTCGTAGACCTCGCGCGGGGTCCCGATCTGATCGATCCGGCCGCGGTTAATGACCGCGATCCGGTCGCTCATGCTGAGCGCCTCCTCCTGGTCGTGGGTGACGAAGATGAACGTCGTCCCGACTTCCTCCTGCAACGACTTCAGCTCGAGCCGGAGCTGGCGGCGGATTTTCGCGTCGAGCGCCCCCAGCGGCTCGTCGAGGAGGAGCAGGGCCGGGCGCAGGATCAGGGCCCTGGCCAGCGCGACGCGCTGCTGCTGCCCGCCGGACAGCTGGTGCGGGCGGCGCTTGCCGAGCTCGCCGAGCTCAACCAGCTCGAGCGCCTCCTGCACGCGACGGTTGCGCTCCCCGCGCGCGACCCTCTGGTAGCGGAGGCCGAAGGCGACGTTGTCGCTGACCGTGAGGTGCGGGAACAGCGCGTAGCTCTGGAAGACGGTGTTGACGTTGCGGCGCTCCGGCGGGACGGCCGAGAGGTCGGTGCCGTCGAGAAGCACCTCACCGGCGGTCGGCCGCTCGAATCCCGCGATCAGCCGCAGCGTCGTCGTCTTTCCGCATCCCGACGGGCCGAGCAGCGAGAAGAACTCGCCGGCGGCGACCTCGAGGTCGATCCCGTCGACGGCGGTGACCACTCCGAAGGTCTTGGTCAGCCCCCTGAGCGCCACAGACCCGCCCTGATCGGGTGCCGGGGTGCCGACCGCGATCGCCTCGTCTTCCCGGGTCGCCATCGTCAGTTCTCCACCGCGGTCAACTCTCGCATCGCCGAGCCACGCGAGTCGGATTCGGTGCGGGCGCCGAACCAGCGCAGGGCGGCGTACGCCCCGCCGACGCCGATCAGGGTGGTGAGGACCATGATCGTCGCCACCGCGTTCAGCGCCGGCGTCGTCGCCCCGCCGCGCGCGTTGGAGTAGAGAAGCATCGGGATCGTCGTCGTGTCGCCGCTCGACGACATGTACTGGGTGACGACGAAGTCATCGATCGAGAGCGCGAAGACGATCAGCATGCTGGCCAGGATCGCCGGCGTAAGCAGCGGCAGCAGCACGTGCTGAAGCGCCTGCCGTGGTGAGGCGCCGAGGTCGCGCGCCGCCTGCTCGTAGTCGGGCCCGATCGCCGCCAGCCTGCTGCGCACGATCACCACCACGTAGGAGACCGAGAAGGTCACCTGGCCGATCACCTGAGCGGTCGTCCCGAGGTGGACGGCGCTGAACGGGATCACCGCGAGCTGGGTGAAGACGAGCAACAGCGAGACCGCCATCGCCAGCTCGGGTGTCGTCAGCGGCACCAGCATCAGGAAGTTGGCGGCCCGCGAGCCCCTTCCCCGCCAGCGCGAGAGGCCGATCGCGAGCAAGATGCCGAGCGGCGCCGCGATCGCCATGTCGAGCACCGCCAGCTTCAGGCTCTGCTCGAGGGCGTGGGTGTAGGTCGGGTCGTGGAAGACGGAGAAGGTGTCGTCGCCCCACCACCAGCGGGTCGAGAAGCCCTGCCAGACGCTGCGCGAGCGCCCGTCGTTGAACGAGAAGGCGATCGCGAACAGGACCGGGACCAGGGCCCAGACGATGTAGAGCCAGGTCGTGAGGGCGAGGAACCGGGGGCGCCCCCAGGGGTTCGACAGCCAGGCGGGGACCCGGCTGGGGCGAATCGCCGGCCGGCCCTCCCCGGCGCCCGCGGCCGTGGCGCTCACGACAAATCCTCCCGCTTCGCTCGCTGCTCGAAGAAACAGAGTGCGACGCTTGCTCGCTCCGCGCTCACGATGCCCGCCTCCGCTCCTGCCTCGAGGTTTCCCAGAGGTAATAGAGCATCCCCACCGCCAGCAGCGTCATCAGCACCAGGACCATCGAGGCGCCGAGGTTCTTCTGCGGGCCACCCTGGACGAGGAGGTTGACGCTGTTGCCGAGCATGTTGGTGCTGGGCGAGCCGGAGATGAGGTCGTTCGTGTAGTAGTCGCCGAACATCGGCAGCATGATCAGGATCGTGCCGGCGAGGATGCTCGGCCAGCTCAGCGGCAGGGTGACACGCAGGAAGGTGTGCCATGCCGAGGCGCCGAGGTCGCGCGCCCCCTCGAGCAGGCTGCCGTCGATGCGGTCGAGGCCGGCGTAGACCGGGAGGATGAAGTAGGGGATGTAGCCGTAGGTGAGGGCGGCGATCACCGAGTAGGGGTTGCCGTTGAGCCATTCCGGCGGGGTCCCGATGCTGACGTCGGCGAGCACCTGGTTGACGTAGCCGTCAGGCGCCAGCAGCCCGATCCAGGCCAGCATCCGCATCAGGTAGCTGACCCAGAACGGGACGAAGATCAATACCAGGAGAAGGCCCTTGCTGCGTTTCGCGTGGCGGGCGATGTAGTAGGCGACCGGGTACCCGATCGCGAAGCAGAGCGCGATCGTCGCGGCGACGTAGACGAAGGTGTTGCGGGTCGCCGGCCAGTAGCTGCCGCCGGGGACGATGCTGCTGAACGCCTCTTTGACGAAGCCGACGTTCCAGTCGAGCGGGTTCCAGATCGGGACCGGCTGCAGCAGGGTGTCGATTTCGCCCATCGCGACCGCCAGCACCGCGTAGGCGGGGACAACGACGAAGAGGACCAGCCAGATCACCCCGGGGGCGGAAAGGGCGCGCCAGAGTCCGCGTTCCTCGGTCATGTCGACTTCACCTCTGACCAGGCCGTCTCCCACAGCCCGAGCGCTTCGGCGCTGAGCGGGCCCTGGACGAACCCCTTCTTGAACTGCTCCTCGCGGAGGATCGTCGTCTGCAGGTTCGGCGGGACCAGTTCTTCTTCGACGATCTGCTCCGGCGTCATCCCGGTCAGCGGCTGCTGGTAACAGATGTATTCGAAGTTCACGAACGCTTCCTTGAGGTCGAGCATGTGATTGAGGAAGGCGTGGGCCAGCACCGGGTGCGGCGCGTCCTTCAGCACGGCGAAGGTGTCGTTGCCGATCAGGCCGCGGCCGTCTTCGGGCCACCAGTAGCTGGCGTCGCTCGGCGAGGTCCCCTTCGGCATGTAGTAGCCGATCGCGGCGATGTCGCCCGACCAAGCCTGGTGCAGCCACATCGAGCCGTCGGCGAGGTGCTGGTACTCGTTCGTGTAGAAGCGCAGGTTGACGTTGTCGGTCAGTTCGCGCAGGGCGTCGCTTGCGGCTTCGAGCTGCTTCTCGTCTTCGGTGTTGACGTCGGTGACGCCGTTGCGGAGCAGGCCCATCGCCAGCCCTTCGCGCTGGTCGTCGAGCAGTCCGACCCGGCCGGCGATGTCGGTCGCCTGCCAGAAGCTCTCGTAGGGGTTGCGCAGCTTCGAGGGGTCGTAGTCGGGAAGGAAGTCGTTGCGCCACGAGATCCCGGTCGTGTAGATCGTGTAGGGGACCGTGTAGCGCGAGCCGCGGTCATACCAGGGGTCGACCAGCGACGGCCAGACGTTCTTGTGCAGGTTGGGGACGTAGGTGAGGTTCAGCGGCTGCAGGATCCGGCCCGAGACCAGCATCGAGATGAAGGGCTGCGTCGGGACGAAGACATCGAAGCCGACGGCGCCGCTGGCGAGCTTCGCGACCGCCTCGTCGATCGTCGAGAAGGTGCTGAGTTCGACCTCGACGCCGTAGCGCTTTTCGAACGACTTGATCACCGGCGGGTTGATGTATTCCGCCCAGTTGTAGAGCTTGAGCGGGCCGTCCTCGGGCTGCAGGCCGGACGGGATCGCCTTGTTGTCGGGGTAGATCGGCAGCGTCACCGGGTTATCCGGCCGCGCCAGCGGCAGGCCGCCCGGGGCCTTGTTCGGCGACTGGCCGCCGGGAACGGTGGTGTCGGAACAGGCGCTGAGGATCGATGCGGCGGAGAGCCCGGCCCCGGCCGCGAGCCCCGCCTTCAGCAGCCGGCGGCGCGAGATCGTCTCCTCCCAGAGCCAGCTCTCCTCGAGTCGCTCGCCGGTCATGCCTCGACCCCCGCGAGCATCTCCCCGACGCTCAGCAGCGGCGGCCTCGACAGCTCGCATTCGAGCAGGCGCTCGGCGGCCAGGACCGCGACCTCGACCATCCTCTCGGCGGAGAGGCTGTCACCGAGCCGCACCTGGACCGTGAGGCCGTCGAGCAGCGAGGCGATCGCGAGCGCAGCCTGGGCGGCGGGGACGTCTGCGAACACTCCGGCGATCTGCCCGTCGCGGACGATCTTCTCGATCTCCCCGCGCCATCGATGGTCGAGGCGCTCGCGCGCCTCGCTCAGGCCAGCGTCGCGCAGCGACCAGGCCCAGAGCTCGAGCCAGAGGGCGAATTCGGAAGCGCTGCCGGCGGCCGAGGAGATCAGCAGCGAGAGGCGGTCGGCGGGATTCTCGAGCTCAGCCAGGCGGATGCCGAGGGCGTGGTAGTAGCGGTGCTCGTCGGCGACCAGAGCCTCGGCGAGCAGCTGCTCTTTGGAGTCGAACCAGTAGAGGACGGCGGGCGGGCTGACCCCGATCCGCTCGGCGACGTCGGCGAGGCGGGTGCCGGCGACGCCGCGCTCGGCGATCACCTCGGCGGCGGCCGCGAGAATCTGCGGACGTCGAATGTGATCAATCTGTGGCCGAGGGCTCGTGCTCCCTCCTTCCCGCGGCTCGGTTTCCTGAACCCGGATTCAGATTAGCCGAGGGCGCCCCTCGGCGCAATCAGCTCCTCGGGGTCGACGCCGAGCTCGCCGCCGAGCAACTCGGCGGCGAGGCGACGGGCCCGGGAGAGGTCCATCGCCGGGTCGCGCAGGAGGGCCCGCAGGCCCATCCCGTCGAGCAGCGCCATCGCCCGGTCGACGAGGTCGTCGAGGTCGGCGGGGCGCTCGAACTCGCCGCTTCGGACCCCGGCCTCGATCACCCCCGAGAGCCACTCTCGGTAGCGCCCGTAGAGATCGGCGGCGATCGGTCGCAGCTCGGGGTCGCGGGCAGCCCGCAGCCAGAGCTCGACCCAGAGAACCCAGTCCCGCTCGAGCCGGCCCTCCTGAGGCAGGCACTCCTCGATCGCCGCGGCGAGTTTCGCGGTCGCCGTTCCGGCCTCGCCCTCCCCCACCGCGAAGCGCTCGTCCCCGGCGCGCTCGAAGGAGTGCAGCAGCGCCTGCTCGAGCAGCTCCTCCCTGGTCGAGAAGTAGTGGTGGACGAGAGCCGTCGAGGCGCCGGCCCGCATCGCCACCCGGGCGATCCTGACATCATCGATCCCCTCGGCCGCGATCAGGTCGCAGGCGGCCTCGAGGATCCGCTCCCGTGTTCCCTCCGCCATCGCTGAATGAACCCTAGATCGCGGGGGCGGCGAAGTCGACGGTCTCGCCCTGGTCGGCGAGCATCGCGGCGGCGGCGTTGCGGCCGTTGAGCGCGATCACGCTTCCCGCCGGGTGGGTGGCGGCGCCGCAGAGGTAGAGGCCGGGCACGGGCGTCCGGGCCGGCAGCCTCCCCTCCCACATCTGGTCGGGCGTCACCTCGCCCTGGAAGATGTTGCCGCCGGAGAGGCCGATCCGGCTCTCGATGTCGGGCGGGCCGAGCACCTCGCACTCCACGAGGCAGTCGGCGAAATCGGGGGCGAAGCGACCGATCAGCTCGACGAACTGTCGCTCGACGTCGCCCCGCCGCGAGTCCCAGTCCCCCTTCGAGAGCTCGTACGGGGCGTACTGGCCGAAGACGCTCATCAGATGGGTGCCGGGGGGCGCCGGCGTCGGGTCATAGCCGGTCTGGACGTAGATCTCGCCGAACCCGACCGCCGGCTCGCCGGCGTCGCATGCTTCGAAGGCCCGCTGGGCCTCGTCGACCCCGCCGGTGACGTCGATCGTCGCCCGCGCCGGCCACTCCTCCCCGGGGGCGGCGGTCCAGTTGGGCAGCCGCGAGAGCGAGCCGTTGAACTTGACGACCGGGCTGCGGACCTTCCAGGCCTCGAGCCGCTCGCGGAAGGCGGGCTCGATCTCGGCGTCGCCGAGAAGGCCCAGGGCGACCTTGGGGTCGGCGTTGCAGAGCACGGTCGGGGCGTGGATCGTCGTCCCGTCCTCGATCCGCACCCCCTCTTCGGGAAGGATCTCGGCGACCGGCACGCCACAGGCGAGGACCGCGCCGGCCTCGCGGGCGGCGTCGGCGATCGCGAAGCTGATCATCCCCATACCGCCCTCGACATAGCCCCAGACCGGGCCCTGCCCTTCGAGGTCCCCCTGGTAGTGCATGAGTTTGATCGACGCCGTCCCCGGGTCCCTGGGGCCGCCCCAGGTCCCGATCACGCCCTGGCCGAAGAGCGCGTCCTTGAGCCGCTGGTCGGAGAGGTATTCGTCGAGGACGTCGGCGATCGAGGCCTCGAAGAGGAGGTCGATCATCTCCTGCTCGCCACCCAGCATCTCCTCGAGCTCCGCCCGCCCGGGGGAGTCCCCGATCCAGGAGTCGCGGGCCCCGGTTCGGAGCCGGCGGCGGACGTCGTCGAAGAGCTCCTCGTAGGCCCAGTAGCCCTCGATGTCGCGCTTCGAGAGGCCCATCGCCTCGAGGTCGGCCTGGGTCCTGGAGTCATCGAGCCACTGGCCGAACGAGGTTCCGTCCTCGAACGGGACCCAGAGATTCGGGTCGGCGACGAAAAAGCGCAGGCCGCGGCGGCGGAGGTCGAGCTCGCGCATCACCACCTCGTCGAGCAGGCCGACGACGTAGGCGCAGGGGCTGACGACGTAGCGGTCGTCGGCGAACGGCCGTTCCAGCGTGCAGGCGCCGCCGAGCCGCTCGCGCCGCTCGAGGACGAGGACGCGGCGGCCGGCCCGCGCCAGGTAGGCGGCCGCGGTCAACCCGTTGTGGCCGCCGCCGACGACGATGACGTCCCACTCGCGGCCGGCGAGGTCGCGGAGCGGCTCCGGCAGACCGACCTCGCCGAGCTGGGCGGCGATCCCCTCGCTCATGCTGCCACCTCCTCGCGAAGTCCGTCCATGTAGCCCGCGGCGACCATCGCGTCGAAGGCGTGGACGTCGTGTTCCTCGGCCGAGTAGCGGCCCGAGGAGTAGCCGCGAGAGCCGACGCCCTTCTGGCTCAGTTCGCAGACGTGCCAGTCCTCGCCGTTGACCTGGTCCCAGAACCCGACCGCATCGGAGGGGTCGAAGTCGGGGGCCTCGATCGCAGCCCGCTCGAAGAAGAACTCGCAGATGACGTCGGTCCGGTCGGGTGCCTTCGGCCAGAGGGTGTGCAGCATCACGTAGTCGGGGTGCAACGAGACGAGCGCGTTCGGGAACAGCGCGAAGTAGTGGATCAGGCGCAGGTCCGACCTCTCCAGGCTCGCGATCGGCGGTCGGTTGCCGGCATGGCCGTCGCCGGTGCCCATCGTCTCGGCGCCGTCGACCAGGGTCATCGATCCCCCGCACCAGGAGCCGGCGCCATAAGCGCTGTCGCCGCTCATGTAGTCGCTGAGCGCGTTCAGCTCCGGGTGGACTCCGGGGCAGTGCAGGCACTCGTTGTAGTTCTCGGCGATTCCCTTCCAGTTCGCCGCAACCTCGTAGGTCAGGAGCCCGCCCCGCCGCAGCCCCTCGACGCTGTAGTGCTCGAGCCTCGGCAGCAGCTCGCCGACATGCTCTCCGGCCGGGCCGGCCTGGCCGGTGAGATCGATCAGGACGAGGCCGCCGACGACGGCGCTGCGCACCTCCCGCAGCCCGAAGCAGCTGGTGTCGAAGTCCTCGACTTCCTCCATGTGGGGAGCGGCGCGGAGGTTGCCCTCGAGGTCATAGGACCAGGAGTGGTAGGGACAGCGCAGCCGCTTCCGCACCTGCCCCTCGCGGTCCTCGACGAGCCGCGAGGCGCGGTGGCGGCAGACGTTGTGGAAGGCACGAGGCCGGCCGTCCTCGCCGCCGACGACGAGGACGCTCTCGCCCCCGACCTCGCGCGTGATGTAGGCGCCGGGCTCGCCGACCGCCGAGACGTGGCCGACGCAGATCCAGCCGTCGCCGAAGATGTTCGCGAGCTCCCAGTCGAGGACGGCCGGGTCGGTGAAAACGGCCGGAGGCAGCATCGACGCTCGCTCGACCGGCTGAAGCGTCCCCTCCACATCCACCCGATCAAGTTGCAGCGTCACGGCCGACTCCTTTCCCTCCAGGCGTCAACAGGCACGAATCACGCCTTGTTGACCTTGTAGTCAACAGCATGATACCTTGCCGGGCGATGGCGGGCCCCTTGATCGACCCGGCGGCGGCGGAGCTCCAGGAGCGCGCCCGGCGGTTCACCGACGAGGTGTTGATCCCGCTCGAGCAGGAGGCCGAGGCAAACGACGGTCGCCTCCCCGACGAGGCGATCGAGAGGGTCAAGCGAGAGGCCCTCGATGCGAAATTGACCGGTGGCCTCCACGCCCCCGAGCACGGCGGCCAGGGCTGGTCGCTGCAGGAGTGGGCACTGGTGGCCGAGCAGTTCGGTCGCAGCACCAACGCGATCCACTGGCACATTCCCAACGCCTACAACGTCTGGGCTCACGCCAGCCCCGACCAGGCGGAGCGCTACCTCCGCCCCGCCCTGCGCGGCGAGCTTCGCGACGCCTACGCGGTGACCGAGCGCGATGCCGGCTCGGACCCGTCGCGGATCACCTCGACAGCCGAGCCGGCCGCCGCCGGCTACGTCCTCAACGGCGAGAAGTGGTTCGTCACCTCCGGCGACGTCGCCTCGGTCCTGATCGTGATGGCGAACCTGGTCGAGGGCGATGAGCGCCTGCCGACGCTCTTCCTCGTCGAGGCCGACGCCGAGGGGGTCGAGATCATCGACGAACCACGCTTCACCCACAGCTACCCGGACGGCCACCCGACGATCCGCCTCGACTCGGTCGAGGTGCCCACCGACGCGGTGATCGGCGGGGTCGGCAAGGGCGAAGACCTGCAGCGCCTCTGGTTCACCGAGGAGCGGCTCGGGATCGCCGCGCACGGGATCGGGGCGATGTGGCGGCTGCTCGATGAGACCGTCGGCTGGGCGCTCGAGCGCGAGCAGGGCGGCAGCCGGATCTATGACTACCAGGGAGTCAGCTTCCCGCTCGCCGACTCGGCGGCCGACGCCGCGGCCGGCCGGCTGATGACGATGGAGGTGGCGCGCCTCTGCGACGAGGGCGCCGACCCGAAGCTCGTCCACGCGAAGGCGTCGATGACGAAGCTGTTCGTCTCCGAGGCGGCCTGGCGCTGCGCCGACCGCTGCGTCCAGGTCTTCGGCGGCCGCGGCTACATGCGCTCGAACGTCGCCGAGCGGTTCCTGCGCGAGCTGCGCGTCGACAGGATCTGGGAGGGGACGAGCGAGATCCAGCGGCTGATCGTCGCCCGCGCGATGGAGCGCCGCGGCGTCGGCCCCGTCCTGCACTGAGCGGCGCCTTGGCAGCTGCCAGCAGGGCACCCGACCCGACCCCCCTCCTACGTCCCCGCTCGGTCGCGGTGGTCGGCGCGAGCGAGCGCGAGGGGTCCTACGGCGACAACGTCCTGCGGAATATCGCCGCGGCCGGGTTCAGCGGCGACGTCTGGGGGATAAACCCGAAGCACGACGAGGTGCATGGGCGGCCCTGCGTGGCGAGCGTCGGCGAGCTGCCGGAGCCGGTCGACGCGTTGGTGGTCGCGATTCCGGCGGCGGGCGTCGCCGCCGTCCTCACCGAAGCGATCGAGCGCGGCTGCGGCGGCGCGATCGTCATCTCGGCCGGCTTCGGCGAGATCGAGGCCGGCAGGGAGATGGAGCGGGAGCTGGTCGCGATCGCCCTCGCCGGCCGCCTCCCCGTCTGCGGGCCGAACTGCGACGGGATCGTCTCGGTCCGAGCGCGGGCCCCGCTCTGGGGCGACTCGGTCGAGCACCTGCAGGAAGGCGGGGTCGCGCTAATCAGCCAGAGCGGCAACCTCGCGGTGAACGCCCTCGGAATGCGGCGGGGGATTGGCTTCCACACCGTCGTCTCGACCGGAAACCAGGCGGTAATCGACGCCAGCGGTTGGATCGAGGCCGTCGCCGGGCTCGAGGGGGTGCGCTCGATCGCGCTGTTCCTCGAGGAGGACGGCGACGGGGCGCGCCTCGCCCGGGCGCTGGCCGTCTGCGCCGAGCGCGAGATCGGCGTCGCCGTGCTCAAGGTCGGGTCCTCGGAGGCCGGTGCGCGCGCCGCGGGCGCCCACACCGGCGCCGTCGCCGGAGACCAGCGCATCTTCTCCGCCCTGCTCGAGGAGGCCGGGGCCGCGAGCGCCCGCGATCCGCAGGAGCTTCTGGAGCTGGCGCGGTGCCTTGCACAGGCGCCTCGGGGGCGCGCGGCAGCAGGCGGCGGCGTCGCCGTCCTCACCTGCTCGGGCGGGGACTCGGGGCTGGCGGCCGACCTCGCCGAGGGCGAGGGTCTCCCCCTCCCCGAGCTTTCGCCGCGGACCCGGGACCGCCTCACCGAGCTGCTCCCCGGGGCGGCGACGGTCGGCAACCCACTCGACTACACGACAATGCTCTGGGACGAGCCCGAGGTGCTCGCGCGGGTCGTCGAAGCGGTCGGCGGGGACCCGGGAATCGGCCAGCTGCTGCTGCTGTTTGACGAGCCCGACGGGCTCTCCCCCACCGCCAAGGCCGGCTGGGATGTGGTGCGCGGGGCTCTCATCGCGGGGGCCGAACGCGCCGGGTGCGTGCCCCTCCTCGCTTCGACCGTGCCCGACCTGCTGCCCGAGCGGAGCGCGCTCGAGCTCGCCGACCGCGGGATCGCGGCGCTGGCAGGGCTGAGCGAGGCGATCCGCTGCGTCAGGGCGCTTCGCGCTCCGCTTCCCTCGCCGCAGCGTCTGCTCGAGATCGCGGCGGCGGCGCAACAAGCGCGCAGCGGCGGCGGAGCGGGCGATTGGCTCGGCGAGGCCGAGAGTAAGCAACTGCTCGCCGCCGCCGGAGTCGCGGTGCCGCGGTCCGGCGTCGTCGCCGACGCCGACGCCGGAATCGCCCTGGCCGCCGAGATCGGCGGCCCGGTCGCGGTCAAGCTCTCGGGCTCGGCGCTGCAGCACAAGAGCGAGGCCGGGGCGCTGGCCCTCGGCCTCGAGGGCGAGGGCGCCGTCGGTGCTGCCTGCGAGCGGCTGCTCGCCCTGCCCGCGGCGGAAGGCGCGAGCCTCCTGGTCGAGGAGATGGTCGACGGCGAGGCTGAGTTGATCGTCGCCGCCCGGGGCGACGGGGTCGTCCCGGCGCTGGTGATCGGCCTCGGCGGGATCTGGACCGAGGCGCTCGACGACGTCGCGATCGTGCCGCTGCCGGCGAGCCCCGAGCGGGTCGAGGAGTCGCTGTCGAGTCTGCGCGGCGCCGCCGTGCTCCGCGGCGATCGCGACGGCCGGGCGCTCGACCTCAGCTCGGCCGCGGAACTCGGCTCCCGCCTCGGTGAACTGTTGCTGGACGGGGGTCTCGACCTGATCGAGGTCAACCCCGCCCTGCTCGGCCGCGACGGCTGCGTCGCCGTCGACGCGGTGGCCCGGCGCGGCCGGGTTGAGTAGTGGGGTGGCTACCCCGTGACCCTAGGGGGCGGCGCCGGTCAACTCGGGGCGCTCAGCCATCCGTTCGGTAGCCGTCTCCAGCCCGGCCCGCAGGATCGAGGCGATCTCCTCGATCAGCTCGGCCGAGGCGACGAGGGGCGGCGCGATCTGGACCACCGGTTCGGCGCGATCGTCGAGCCGGCAGATCAAGCCGCGGCTCCAGAGCTCCTCTGAGAGGACGTCCTTCAGCAGCCATTCCGCCGCCGGGCCGTCGAACTGAGTGCGCTCCTCCTGGTCGCTGACCAGTTCGATCGCCCAGAAGTGTCCGGCGCCCCTGATGTCGCCGACGATCGGGATGTCGCGGAGGCCGTCCAGGGCAGCGGCGACGACCGGCTCGTTGGCGCGGACGTTCTCGATCACGCCCTCGGACTCGATCGTCTCGATCGCGGCCAGCGCCACCGCGGCGCCGACCGGGTGGCCGCCGAACGTGAAGCCATGCAGGTAGTTGCTGCGCCCGTCGAGGAACGGCGCCGAGACACGGTCAGACATCAGCAGCCCGCCCATCGAGAAGTGGGCGCCGGTCAGGCCCTTGGCGAAGGTGATCAGGTCGGGGACGGTGTCGAAGCGCTCGACTCCGAACCAGTGGCCGATGCGACCGAAGGCGCAGATCACCTCGTCGGCGCAGAGGAGGATCCCATGGCGGTCGCAGATATCGCGCAGCCCCTGCCAGTAGCCGCGCGGCGGGACGATCGAGCCACCCGCGTTCTGGACCGGCTCGGCGATCAGCATCGCGATCGTCTCCGCGCCCTCGGCCTCGATCGTCTTCTCGATTTCGGCCAGCAGCGCCGCGCACAGCCGGTCCTCGTCTCCGCCCTCGGGATGGCGGTAGGCGCTGGTGTTCATCACGTGGACGACGGGCACGGCGAGCGGCTCGAACGGAGTCCGGCATTCCTCGATCCCGGTCATCGCCAGCGCTCCCAGCGTCATCCCGTGGTAGGCGTCCTGACGAGCGATCACCTTCCTCCGCCCCGGTTCGCCGTTGGCGGCGTGGAACTGGACGGCGAGCTTCCAGGCCGACTCGACCGCCTCAGCCCCGCCCGAGGTGAAGAAGGCACGGTCGAGGCCGGGCGGGGAGAGCTCGGCGAGGCGGGTGGCGAGCTCGATCGCCGGCGGGTGGGCGACGGTCCAGTTACTGGTGAACGGAAGGCGAGCCATCTGCGCGGCCGCCGCCTGGCCTATCCGCTCGCCGTGTGAGTGGCCGAGGTTGGCGCAGTAGAGGCCCGAGAGGCCGTCGATATAGCGCTGCCCCTCGAGGTCGAAGACGTAGCACCCCTCGCCCCGCTCGATGATCGGGATGTCGCGCTCCGCGTAGGCGGACATGTCGGTGAAATGGAGCATCAGGTGCTGCTTGGCGAGTCTCTGCAGGCGTTCGACATCGGCGCTTTTTGCTGTGTCCATGGCTCCAGTTTACCTTGTAGTCAATTTCACTATCTCATGCTAGGATGCCCGTCGATGGAGGCCGTGACCACACCGCGCCCGCCGGCCGTGGGCACCGGCTCCCCACGAACATATGACGCGATCGTCGTCGGCGGCGGCCACAACGGCCTGACGACAGCCGCATATCTCGCACGATCCGGGATGCGCGTGGTCGTCCTCGAGCGCCGGCCGATCCTCGGCGGCGCCTGCGTGACCGAGGAACTGTGGCCGGGAAAGCGCGTCTCCCGCGCCTCCTACGTCGTCTCGATGCTGCAACCGCAGGTCGTCTCCGACCTGCGGCTCGAAGACTTCGGCTACCGCGCCGTCCCCCTCGACCCGGCCTATGCTGCGATGACCGAGGACGGCCCGATCGTCTTCTACGACGACGCCCGGCAGACCGCCGACTCGATCCGCTCGATCGCGCCGAACGACGCTGACAATTTCGCCCCCTTCGAGGACCGCCTCTTCCGCGTCGCCAAGTTCCTGCGGCCGATGATGCTGCGCGAACCGCCGGCGCTCGGGTCGAAGAGCCCCCGCGACCTCCTCTCCCTCGCCCGTGAGGCGAGCAGGGCCGCCGGCCTCTCGCGGGCCGAGGTCCACGAGGTGGTCCGGATGTTCACGATGTCGGTCGCCGACCTGCTCGACGACTACTTCGAGCACGACGCCCTCAAGGGCTCGATCGCATCGACCGGCGTCGTCGGCGTCTGGGCCGGGCCGAACACGCCCGGCACCGCCTACAACCTTCTCCACCACGCGCTCGGCGAGCTGAACGGGATCGAGGGCGCCTGGGGCCACGTGATCGGCGGCATGGGCGCGATCAGCGAGGCGATCGCCGCCTCCGCCCGGTCCGCCGGCGCCGAGATCCGGACCGATGCCGAGGTCACCTCGATCGACGTCCAGGGAGAGCGCGTGATCGGCGTCACCCTGGCCGGCGGCGAGGAGCTGCGCGCCCCGATCGTCGCCTCCGGGGCCCACCCCAAGACCACGGTCCTCGACCTCGCCGGCGCCGAGAACTTCCCGGCCGAGGTCGCCGAGGACATGCGCCGGTACCGGACCCGCGGCGGCTCGGTGAAGATCAACATGGTCCTCTCCGAGCCCCCGCGCTACGAGGGCGTCTCCGATGAGATGCAGGAGACGCTCCGCCACACCGGCGTCAACCTGGCGCCCTCGATCGATTACCTCGAGCGCGCCTGGCAGGACGCCCTCGGCGGCCGTCCCGCGGCGGAACCCTACGTCGAGTGCGAGCTTCCCTCGGCGATCGACTCGAGCCTCACCGACGACGGGACCTGGGTGATGACGATGTTCACCCAGTACGGCCCGCACGACGAGAAGGACTGGCCCGAGGGCGCCCGCGAGCGCTACGCCGACGCCTGCATCCAACACCTCGCGCGCTACGCGCCGAACGTCCCCGACGCGATTATCGAGCGCGAGGTCCTCGCCCCGCCCGACATCGAGCGGATCTTCGGGATGGTCGGCGGCTCGATCTTCCAGGGCGAGCAGGGCCTCGACCAGATGGCCTTCATGCGGCCCTCACCGCTGCTCTCCGGTTACGCCACCCCGGTCCAAGGCCTCTACCTCTGCGGTGCCGGGACCCACCCGGGCGGCGGCGTCATGGCCGCCCCCGGACACAACGCCGCCAAGCGGATCCTCCGCGACGGCCGCTTCTCGAAGCTCCGCCGCCGCCGCGCGACTGCCTGAACGGCCCGGCTTGACCCCGGGGTCGGGGCGGGATAGCGTCGGATCGAAATGACGAGGAAGTTCGGCATCTACGTTCGCCAGAACCACCTCGCTCTTCTGGCCCTGTTCATCGCGCTCGGAGGCACCGGCGCCTACGCGGCCGGCAAGATCGGCCCGAACGGCATCCGCAAGAACGCGATCAGGAGCCGCCACATCCAGGATGGCGCCGTGACCGGCGCCGACGTGCTCGACGGAGGTCTGACCGGCGCCGACCTCCAAGACGGGAGCGTCACCGGCTCCGACGTGCAGAAGGGCTCGCTGAGCGGGATCGAGGTCAGTGACGGCAGCCTCACCCGAGCCGACCTGGCCACCGAGACCCTGACCGGGACCAGCGTCCTCAACGGAAGCCTGACCGGCGCCGACGTCGGCAACGAGACCCTGCTGGGCACCAACATCCTCAACGGCACCCTGACCGGCGCCGACGTCCTCGACCAGGGGCTGACCGGATCCGACGTCCAGGAGGGGAGCCTGACCGGCGCCGACGTCCAGGCCGAGAGCCTGACCGGCGCCGACGTCTTCAACGGCAGCCTCACCGGCGCCGACCTCGCGGGCGCCACCGTGGCCCCCGCCAACCTCGCGATCATCCCGTCAGCGCGGGTGCGGCGGACAGCGACGCAGTCGATTCCCAACGGGAACTTTGCCTCGATCCAGCTGACGAGCGAGACCTGGGACACCGCCGGGCTCCACTCCGGCACCAACAACACGAGGCTGACCGCCCCGATCGACGGCATCTACATGCTGACTGCGAACGTCTTCTGGGCCGGGAACTCGAATGGCGAGCGCGACCTGGGGATCGAGATCAACGGCAGCAAGTTCGTCGGTTTCGTCGCCGATTCCGCCGCCGATACCTCCGAATCACCCGAGGCCCTATCGACCGTCTACCTGATGAATGCCGGGGACTTCGCCGAGGCCAGGGTCGAGCAGACCTCGGGCGGGGCCCTCAACCTCGGGGTCTCCAGCGGCGGCGCCGAGACCAGCCCCGAGGTATCGATGACCTGGCTCGGGCCCGGTTAGTTCGCAGCTTTCCTCCCGCTCGCGTACCACGCGCGCGCGTCAAGCGTGAAGGGCCCAACCGGGACCTCGGCACGGGCCGCCTCGCGGACGGCGGCCCGGCCCTCGTCGTCGAGCGCGGCCAGCGCCTTCCCCGAGGGCCCGACCGCGAAGGTGAACGGCTCCCAGAAGTCGTCGAAATCGTCGTAGTCGACGGCCACGTTCAGGCTGCCCGCGGAGATGTCGCGAAGCCCGGAGCGCTCGAGGCGCTCGGCTATGTCGCCCTCCCATGTTCCAGGCCGCCGCAGCTCGCTCTCGGCGTTCGGCTTCACGGTGCGCATCGCGGCCCAGAAGGTCCGCAGCATGGTCATCCCACCGCCGGCGATGTCCCACATGCAGGCGGCCACCGCACCGCCCGGCTTGGTCACTCGGGCCATCTCGCGGACCCCCGCATCGGCATCGCGCATGAAGGCCATGACCAGGCACGCGAGTGCGGTGTCAAAGGCGTCGTTGTCCCACGGCAGCTCCTCGGCGACGCCGACGCGCACGTCGGCATCCGGGTTACGAGCTCGACAGGCGGCGGCGAACTGCGGCGCCGGATCGATCGCGGCGACGTTCTCCTCACCGACCCTCGCCGCGAGCTCCGTCGTAAGCCCCCCCGGGCCACAGCCGACGTCGAGGACGCGCATCCCCTTCCCGACCCCGATCGCGTCCGCGAACGCTCGTGCCAAGGGGACCGTGTAGCGGCCCATGAAGCGGTCGTACTGCTCTGCGGGCGAGCGAAACTCGTCGATGGCGCGCGATGCTACACGCGGATTCCGTCTGCCGATGTGGGTGTCCGGGCCGGCGGCTGCTACCGTTTGTTGAGTCGGGTCTGGCCAATACGCCGCCCCGAGAGGTTCCGTTTCCTCCGTGCGCCGCTGGCGTCTTGGGGCCACTGGATCTCCCCTAGACGCTCAACAAGGAGCCACAACAATCACTTCGTTTGCCGATCTCGGCATCTCACAAACCGTGGTGCGCGCGCTCGCTCGCCGCGACATCACCTCACCCTTTCCCGTCCAACAACTGGTCGTCCGTGACGCGCTCGCCGGGCACGACCTGCTCGTCCAGTCGCCGACCGGCTCTGGCAAGACGCTCGCGTTCGGCATCCCGCTGGTCGAGCTGATCGAGCCCGGGTCCAAGAGCACCTCGGCCCTGGTCCTCGCCCCCACTCGAGAGCTCGCGGCCCAGATCGTCGAGGAGCTGCGCTCGATCGCCGACGCCCGCGGTCTCAGGGTCAGCGCCGTCTATGGCGGCGTCGGCTTCGGCCCGCAGATCAAGGCGGCCGGCCGCGCCGACATCCTCGTCGCCACCCCCGGCCGGCTCGAGGACCTGATCGACCGCGGTGTCGTCTCGCTCGACCAGGTCCGCGTCCTCGTCCTCGACGAGGCCGACCGAATGCTCGACATGGGCTTCAAGCCGGCGGTCAGCCGGATCGTCGCCCGGACACCCGACCGGCGCCAGACCCTCTTCTTCTCGGCGACGCTCGAGGGCGCGACCGGCAAGATCGCCGCCGCCTATACCCGTGACGCGCGCCGCCACACCCAGGCGAAGGACGAGCGCGACACCGCCGACATCGAGCACCGCTTTCTCCACGTCGACTCCCAGAGCGCCAAGCTCGACCACCTGGTCGCGCAGCTGCGCGGCGCCGAGGACAGCAGCACCCTGGTTTTCGTCCGCACCAAGCGCGGCGCCGACCGCCTCTCCAAACGGCTCCGCAGCCACGGGCTCGAGACCGTGGCGATGCACGGCGACAAGAGCCAGCACCAACGCGAACGGGCCCTTGCCCGGTTCGACGCCGGCAAGGTCGACGCTCTGATCGCGACCGACGTCGCCGCCCGCGGAATCGACGTCTCCGGCATCACCCACGTCATCAACTACGACGCCCCGGCCGATCGCGACTCCTACGTGCACCGGGTCGGCCGCACCGGCCGCGCCGGGCGCCGCGGCACCGGGATCAGCTTCGTCCTCGCCGACCAGGCCGACGAGGTGCGCCGGATGGCCGGCGACCTCGGCCTCGCCAGGGAGTACAACGGCGCCGAAGGTCAGCGCGACCAGCGGACCGCGAATCGAGCGCACGGGAAGCGGGACCACGCCCGCTCCCGCCGCCGGAAGGCGAGCAGGGCTCGATGACCTCACGCTCTGCAGCAAGGAGATGGACCTGCGACCGCTGTCAGATGGCTGTCGGCCGAATCGACAGCAAGCCGGTGCCGCTTCCGGATAGCTGGGAGAGCGGCGCCGAGGGCGACTTCTGCCTCGCGTGCCGCCGCGCCCGAGCCGCCGATGAGGCCCTGGCCGCGACGCCGACCGATTGCGGCACCGACGTCCGTGCCAAAGCCCGCCGGGCCGGCCTGATCGAGTTCGAGGTGCGGCGCACCCCCACGCTCACCGACAACACCATCGCCAGGGCTTGCCGCACCAGCGCCTCGGCCGTGGCCGCCGCGCGCAAGCGACTGAACATGGACGAGAGCCCGCCACCCGGCACCGACCGCGACCGCGCCGACGCCCGCCGGGCCATCGCGAGCCACGGCTAGAGGGCCCGATGGGCTCTGCTCAGATCGGTATCGCGCTCGCCCTGGTCGCGGCCCTGATGGCAAACATGGCGAGCCTGTTCAAGCACCGCGGATGCCAGGGAGTCGCTCCCGTCCACATCCGCAGGCCGCTGCAGAGTGCTCGCGAGCTCTCCCGGTCGCGCTGGTTCGTCGCCGGGTGGGGGCTCGCGGCCGTCGCCTGGCTGATCCACGTCGCATCGCTCTCGATGGCTCCGATCTCCCTCGTACAGGGGATCCTCGCCGGTGGTGCCGTAACCCTGGCGGTGATGTCACAACGTCTGTTCGGCAGCCCGGTCGAGCGACGCCAGTGGCTCGCCCTGTTCCTCGGCGGCGCCGGCCTCGCCCTCCTCGCTGTGACCGTGCCGCAGTTCAGCGGCAGCCATTCACAGTTCGAGTGGGCGCCGATCCTCGGCTTCGAGGGAGGCCTCGCCCTGATCGCCGCGGCGCTGGCCCTGGGCCACCGCACCGAGCGCCTCCACTCTCACGGCGGCATTCTCCTTGCCGCACTCGCCGGCACCCTGTTCGCCCTCGCGGGGGTCGCGATCAAGGGACTCACAGGCGCCGCCGGGCTGGGCGCCCCGATCGTCTCCGGCTGGGTCGCGCTCATCGTCCTCTGCGGCATCCTCGCCCAGTACACCGCGGTCTCGGCGCTGCAGCGAGGCGGCGCGATCGAGACGATCGGCCTGATGGGGCTGGTCGCCAACACGACCCAGATTGCCGCCGGCGTCCTGGTCTTCGGCGACCCCCTCTCCTCCGACCCGCTCGGGGTCGTCCTCCAGTCATCCGCCTTCTTGATGGTCTGCGCCTCGGCGCTGCTGCTGCCGGCCGGGGAACGGGTGACCGCCCCCGCCCCTCGGCCGCAGGCTCTCTAGTTTTCGCCGCTCACCGAGCCAGCATCCGCCGGGACTGGGCGACCGCCTCGTCCCACCATCCGCCGACGCGGTCCGAGACAGAGTCGATCCTGCTGCGCAGTGGCGCTGCCCAGAGCAGCAGCGCGGCTGCGGCTCCGAGGACGACACCCGCGAGGGCGTCGCTCGGGTAGTGGACGCCCGCCGCCACGCGTCCGACCGAGAGAATCGCGGCCAGGGCCATTGCCACGAGCCCCCAGCGGGGCTTCCGCAGGAGGATCGCGGTCGCGATCGCAAAGGAGGCCGTCGCGTGATCGCTTGGAAAGCTCGGGTCGGCGCTATGGGCCACGAACAGGTGCAGCTGCCCCGGATCGGCGACGAACGGCCGCGCGCGATCGACGAGGCCGGCGATGACCGCGGCGAGGGCGAGGGCGAGACCCGCGCTCAATCCCGCGGCGACGGATGCCCGCCGCCAATCGCGCCAGCGGCGACCCTGCGCCGCGAGGAAGATCACAGCCAGGGTCGCCGCGAACAGCACCTCGGAGATGTTGATGTAGAAGACGAGCGGGTCCTCGACGGCATCGTGCTGGCGCAGGAAGTCATTGAGGGCATGGAGGATCGACCATTCCACTCCGCGGATTCTTCACAGTGCTGTTACAGGGAACCTAAAGAACAAGCCCTTCTATGCGCCGACGATTTCGGCCGGCACCTGCGAGAGCTTCTCGGCGAGCACGTCGATCGACTGCGCCAGCTTGCGGGTGTCGGCGGAGGTGAGAGCGGTGTAGGGGACGAAGCCGCCGCCACGCCGGTAGGGCTTCAGGGCCGCATAGACCTTGGCGAAGTCGGCTTCGATTTCCTTCGCCAGCTTCGGGTTCTCGGCACTGAGTAGGGGCTCGACCGATTCAAACGCGACCTCGGCCCCTTCGACGTTGGCCTCGAAGTCGACCAGATCGATGTGCGAGTAGCGCTCCTCCTCGCCGGTGATCTTCGAAGCCGAGACCTCGCCCAGGAGCTCGTTGGCGCCGTTCGCGATCTGGACCGCCTGGAGATCGACCGTCCTGACCTTGGCCTGCAGTTCTTCGACGTCGGCGAGCAGCTGTTCGGCGACCGGGGCCATGCCCTCGGCGGTGCCTTCTTCCCAGAGCCCCTTCTCGATCTTGTGGAAGCCGCCCCATTCGCCCTTCGGAACGTCATTTTCCCGGGCGTCGATGCGCGGGTCGAGGTCGCCGAAGGACTCGGCCACCGGCTCGATCCGCTCGTAGGGGATCCGGGCCGCCGGATACAGCGACATCGCCTTCTCGACTTCGCCGGCGACGACCGCGGCCACGAACGGCTTGGTCTGGGCGACAAGCCCGGAGGTGTTCTGCTCGAGGTACTTGCGGTATTCGGAGATCGCCGCCTCGACCTCGGGGCTATTCTCGGCCTGCAGCTTGCCGGTGACGGTGATCGTCCCGTCTTCTTCCTCGCCGCCGTTGCAGCGCAGGGTGTACTCGCCTTGCTCCAGGGTCAGCGAGAAGCTGCCGGAGAGGCCCTCGGTGAGGTTCTCCTTCTCGCCGAGGATCGTTTCCCCGTCGAGCACCTCGAGCTCGGTGACCGTCCCGCTGCCCGCGTTTTCGATCTCGAAGTTGATCGGCCCCGCCGGCGCCTTGGCGTTGTGCGGGTCGCATCCGGCGTCGGTCAACTTGAATGACAGCGTCTTCGCGCCCTTGGGGACATCTTCGTTTGATCCACAGGCGGTCGTGAAGACCGCCAGAAGGCCGAGCGAGGCCCCGATCAGGGCGGCGCAGGCGGCGTGTTTCATCATTCTGCTTCGAGGCTCCTGGTCATTCTCCGTGGACGAGTTAGGGCACCCTAACTAAAAACCCCGAGCGACGCGGTCGGAAATGAAGGGGCGCGCTCAGCCGAGAAGGGTCTCGCCCATGTAGCCGCCACTTCGGGCTCCGGGGGGGACCGCGAAGACGGCGCTGCCGACGTGCTTTATGTACTCGTTCAGCGCGTCCGATTCGCCGAGGCGCCGCTGGATCGCGACGAACTGCTTCACGGGGTCGCGCTGGAAGCAGATGAAGAAGAGCCCGGCTTCGAGCTCGCCGAGCCGCTCGTCGACCCCGTCGGTGAACGAATAGCCGCGCCGCAGGATCCGCTCGCCGTTGACCTCGGCGGAGGCGAGGCGGACGTGGGCGTCGACCGGGATCAGCGGCCTGCCGTCCCGTTCGGAGTCGAGCGGCAGGGGGTCGAACTCGTCGCTGTGGCCGAGCGGGGCGCCGCTGTACTTGTGGCGGCCGATCGTCTGCTCCTGGTCTTCGAGCGAGGAGCGGTCCCAGATCTCGAGCAGCATCCGGATTCGGCGCGCGACCATGTAGGTCCCGCCGGTCATCCAGGCCGGCGAGTCGCCGGTGCCAAGCCAGACGAAGCGCTGCATCGCGTCGGTGTCCTCGGCCCTGATGTTGGCGGTGCCGTCCTTCATACCCATCAGGTTGCGCGGCGTGTCCTGGCTGCGGCTCGTGGTCGAGGTGCGGCCGAAGCCGAGCTGCGACCAGCGCATCGTCACCGTGCCGCGTCCGATCCGGGCCAGGTTGCGGACCGCGTGGAAGGCGACCTGGGGGTCGTCCGAGCAGGCCTGGACGCAGATGTCCCCCCCGCTTTCGAGCTGGTTCAGCTCGTCGGCCGGCAGCGGCGGGATCGGCCTCAGCGCCGCCGGGCGCTTCGCGGCCAGCCCGAGGCCGGGCTTCTCGAACAGGCCCGGCCCAAATCCGAAGGTGACGGTGAGGCTCGAGGGAAGCAGGCCGACGGTCTCGCCGGTGTCGTCTGGCGGGGCCAGCTCGAGGTCGTTGACGTCACCGACCAACTCGCCGGCGGTCATTTCGGCGGCCGCCAGCGACCACTCACGCATCAGCTCGCGCAGCTCCGCGCGATCTTCGGTCTCGAGGTCGAAGGAGGCGAAGTGGAGGCGGTCCTGGGCCGGGGTGGCGATCCCGGCCTGATGCTCGCCGTAGTAGTCGACCGAACCGGTGCCCTCGGCGTTTGCTTCGGCCGAGTCGCGGCCGGCCAGGTAGCCACCGGCGCCGAGGCCGATCCCGGCGGCGCCGATGCCGGCCGAGGTCAGCAGCTTGCGGCGGGTTATCGGGCTCATCGCGGGGCCCCGCGGGGGCTCAGGCCGCGGTCTCGGCGGTGGCCCGGCCGCCGCGGGCGGGGATGCGGGGGCGCCGGCGCAGCTGATCGGGCCAGACCACGTAGAGCGCCATCGGCACCGCGTAGGCGAGGTACACGGTCGCCTCGATCACGGTCGGGCTCGGCTGCAGACCCAGCATTCCGGTCAGCAACGAGCCGCTGATGGTGCCCGGCTGGACCAGCCAGGTCAGGTCGATGGCCTGGCCCTGGAGACTGTTGACCCATCCCGCCTCGTGCGCGGTGTGGGCGGCGGAGGCGAGCAGCCCGGCGGCGACGAGGACGAGCACGAGGCCAGTGATCCGGAAGAACTTGGTGAGGTTGATGCGGACCCCGCCGCGATAGAGGCCGAGGCCGATCGCGACCGCGGCGAGCAGACCGAGAACCGCGCCGGCGCCGGCCGCGGTGGTGTCGCTCGCGTCCTGGAACGCGGCGAGAAGGAAGACCGAGGTCTCGAAGCCCTCGCGGAGCACCGCGAGGAAGGCCATCGCGACGAGGGCGATCGTCGAGCCGGCTGCCAGCGCGGTCGCGGCCTCGCCCTCGAGCACCGCCTTGATGCCGCGCGCGTGGCGGCGCATCCAGATGATCATGTAGGTGACGGCGACGACGGCGATGACGCCGATCACCGTCTCCAGCCCCTCCTGCTGGCGCTGCGGCAGCTGCTGCCCAAGCTGATCGAGGCCGACACCGACGGCGGCGCAGAGGACGATCGCGATCCCGACCCCGATCCACATCTGCCGCAGGGCGTCGGGGCGGCCCTCCTTGACCAGGAAGGCGGCGATGATGCCGACGATCAACGAGGCCTCGACGCCCTCTCGCAGGGTGATGACGAATGTCGGGATCATCTGGTTCGGGTCTCCTGACGGCGGCCGCTGTTAGGTCCGCCTAATAAGGCTTGCCGAAAACCTAGCATGCCACTAGGTATTGGGAGGCGGAGGCGGGTGCATCGGCGGGATAGATTGGTCGCGATGAGCGGCGAGCCCTCGACAATCGTCTTCTTCCCCGAGGGGGCGTACGGACCGACGAACAACTGCGTCGGAATCGGAGACGTGCTGCGGCGCCGCGGCCACCGCGTCGTCTTCATCATCGAGGAGTCCTTCGCGGGAACGCTGGAGGCGCAGGGCTTCGAGGAGCGGCTGATGCGGCTGACGCCGCCGCCGGAGGTCGAGGAAGTCCCGGGCCAGTTTTGGAAGGAGTTCATCCGCGAGACGGCGCCCGTCTTCCGCCACCCGACGATCGACCAGCTCTCGGGTTTCATCGGCCCGACCTTCCAGGCGCTGATCGACGGCGCCCGCTACGTCGACGACCGCCTGCTCGAGATCATCGACGAGGTCGAGCCCGACCTCTTGGTCGAGGACAACGTCGTCACATTCCCCGCCCTCCTCTCCTGCGGCCGGCCCTGGGCAAGGATCGCCTCCTGCAACCCGGCCGAGATGAAGGACCCGGCGGTCCCGCCGACCTTCTCCGGGCTGCCCGAGTCCGATCGCACCGGCTGGGACGAGTTCTGGGACGCCTACCGGGACGCGCTCGGTGATATGCACGCTGGCTTCAGCGAGTTCTGCCAGGAGCGCGGGGCGCCGCCGCTTCCGCCCGACGACTTCATCCACGAGAGCCCGTTACTCAACCTCTACCTCTATCCGGCGGAGATCGATTACCGGCGCGAGCGGCCGCTGGGCGAGAACTGGCACAACCTCGAGGCGAGCGTCCGCGACACCGACCCCGATTGGGCGCTGCCGCCCGGGCTCGCCAAGCGCGATGGCCCGCTGGTCTACCTCAGCCTCGGCTCGCTCGGCTCGGCCGATGTCTCGCTGATGCAGAAGCTGGTCACCGAGCTGGCGGAGTCGCCCTATCGCATCATCGTCTCCAAGGGCCCCCAGGCGAGCGAGTTCGAGCTCGCCGACAACATGACCGGCGAGGAGTTCCTGCCCCAGACCGCGATCCTGCCGCAGGTCGACCTCGTGATCACGCACGGTGGCAACAACACGGTCACCGAGTCGCTCCTCTTCGGCAAGCCGATGGTCGCGCTGCCGCTCTTCTGGGACCAGTACGACAACGCCCAGCGCCTCGACGAGACCGGCCTCGGGGTCCGCCTCGACACCTACGGCCACGACGGCGCCGAACTCACCGGCGCGATCAACCGCCTGCTCGGCGACGGGGCGCTGGCCGAGCGCCTCGCCGCGATGTCGGGAAGACTCCGCGCGCTCGAGGGGACGAAGCGCGCCGCCGATCTGATTGAAGAGGCCTCGGCGACGACCTAGTGGTGAGCGAGATGGGCCCCGTCGGGCCAGGTGCCGTCGGCGGGCATCTCAAGCCGGTCGGTTCTTGACCGGCGCCACTCGGGCGTCGAGGTGGGCTCACCCCAGTAGTCCGTCACGCGCACGGCCTCACCGCCCTCCAGCTCGCCGATCGTCACGTTGCGGTAGAGGCGCCCGTCCCCGTAGTCGCAGGTCCACTCGACCACGATGACGTCATCGAGTTGCAGCCGCCTCCCGACCTCGAGGGTGAGCTCGGCGAAGTTCCCCTCCACTTCGCCGATCAGCCGGCTGGTACGGACGATCTCCCCCATCTGCGGCCACTGGCGGACGACATTCTCGGCGAGGGGCACGCCGAGGATGTAGGCAAGGCGGGTCTTGCCGTCAGATTCCTGTTCGGGCGGGGTCATTGAAATTCCTTTCCTAGGCCCGGTACTCGGGGTTGGGGAAGTCGAACCGGCAACCGGCGTCCCAGGCGGTGCGCTGGTTGCCGTGAGCAGGGATGCCACCGGCCTCCTTCAGGATCCTAGCCAGGTGCATCATGTTCCAGGCAGCGAAGGTCGTGTTGCGGTTGGTGAAGTCGTTCTCGGGGCCCCCCGAGTCCTCGTCGAGGTAGGAGGGGCCCGGCCCAGCCTCTCCGATCCAGCCCGAGTCGGCCTGGGGCGGGATCGTGTAGCCGAGGTGCTGCAGCGAGTACAGGGTGTTCATCGCGCAGTGCTTGACGCCGTCCTCGTTGCCGGTGACCAGGCAGCCACCGACTCGGCCGTAGTAGGCGTACTGACCGGCATCGTTGAGCAGGTGCGAGTTGCCGTAGAGCCGCTCGACGATCTGGGTCGCAACCGAGGACTTCTCGCCGAGCCAGATCGACATCCCCAGCACGAGGATGTCGGCGGCCATCACCTTCTCGAAGATCTCCGGCCACTCGTCGCGCTCCCAGCCGTGCTCGGTCATGTCGGGCCAGATGCCGGTCGCGATCTCGTGGTCGATGGCGCGGATGCAATCGACCTCGACCCCGTTGCGCCGCATGATCTCCATCGAGATGTCCATCAGGCCCTGCGTATTCGAGACCTCGGGGCTGCGCTTCAGGGTGCAGTTGATGAACAGCGCCCGCAGGTCGGAGTAGTCGGTCTCGCTCTTCTCGCACAGCTCGGCCTGCATCTCGGTCAGTTCGGTCACCTTTTCTCCTCGATTCGGTAGTCGTTGAGCACGGGGGGGTGGCATCTCAGCAGAAGGGCGCTGGAGCGAGGACGACGCGCCACCCGTCAGGGTCCGCGATGGTGATCGCTCCGCTGCGCTCCCAATAGGGGTTCTCCGCCTCGACCGGCTCGTGGCCGAGTGCGGCCAGGCGGTCGGCGACGGCCGCCGCCGAGGCGGCGGAGCCGTAGTAGAGGACGAGCAGGTTCTCGTGACTCGGCGCGGCGCCCGGACTGCCGTCGACGTGGGTGATGAACTCGAGGTGGTGGTCCGTGTCGGGCAGGCCGAACATGACCCCGCTGTAGCCGGCGTGATCGGCGAAGCGGTCGATCTCGACAAGGTCGAGCCCGTCGCGGTAGAAGCGTTCGACCGCCTCGAGCCGGTCCGTCGGTCGGGCGATTCGGAATTGCTTGGCCGACATCGATCACCTCGCTCCTCGGGTCATGGCCCCGGCACGTACTCGTCGAAACGGCCGAGATCGCGGAAGCCCACCCTGCCATAGACGCCCTCCGCCATCGCGGTCGCCTGCAGGCTGACGGTGGTGCAACCGCGCGCGCCCGCCTCGGCGACCGCGAGCGCCGAGAGTGCGGTGGCGAGGCCAGGGCGACGGGCACTCGGCACGGTGCCGACCATGTAGATCCCGCAGTCGCCGTTGTGATCGAAAGCCATCAACATCGTCGCGTTCTCACCGTCGAAACGAGAGACGTGGAAATGGGCGCCCTCGGCGGAGAGCTCGGGGACAAGGCCATCGAGGCCCCCACACGCCAGAACTCCTCGATGCTCGGCTCGACGAGGTCGAGCTTCGAGGTATCGGCCTCGCCCAGTTCGGAGACCCCCATGGCCATCGACCGGGTCGAGGAGTCAAAGACGTAACCTCGGGCACCCAGATGGCTGGCGGCGGTCGTGTCTGACTCGTGTGCCCAGACCGCGTAGCGCTCGACACCGTGGTCTGCGTAGACACGCTCGACCTCCTCGAGGGTCGGATCGAGGTTCGCGTTGCTCACCCCGAGGATCGCGTTGTTGAAGAACTTACGGTCCGGTGCCGGACGAAGACCGCGATGGCCGCACCGTCGGTCTCGACACCTCCGCCCCGGGCGAGCCGGTCGCGAGGAATCGCCACGATTGGACGAGGGTCGCGACCGATCGGTCAAACAGCGGGTCCAAAGCCTAGGCGGACCTCAGGGTGAAGTGGACCCGAGTCCCGGGGGACCCGTCTTCGAGCCAGATCCTGCCGCCGTGGGCTTCGACGATCGCCCGCGAGACCGCCAGGCCAAGGCCGGCGCCGTCCTCTCCCCGAGCGGCGTCGCCGCGGTAGAAGGCCTCGAAGACCCGCTCATCGTCACCGGCCGGGATTCCCTCGCCGCTGTCGGCGACCTCCACCTCGACCCCGCCACCGGCGCTGCGGGCGCGCACGGTGACGCTGCCGTCGGCCGGGGTGTGGCGGATCGCGTTCTGAATCAGGTTGAAGAGCACCCTCTGAACCTTCTCCGCGTCGGCGCTGGCGACGAGAGCGACGTCCGGCAGCTCGGCGGCGAGGCTGACCCCGCGCTCGGCGGCCGGGGCGCGCATCGCCGCCACGGTCTCGCCGATCAGGTCGGCCAGCTCGACCTGGCGCATCGTCCAGGAGATGTCGCCTGCCTCGATCCGCGAGAGCTCGAACAAATCGTCGATCAGGTTGCTGAGGACACCCACGTGGGTGCGGATCTCCCTCAGGTAGCGGTCGCGGGTCTCCCCCGTCGCCACCCCATCGTCGATCGACTCGACCAGCAGCCGCAGCGAGGCGAGCGGAGTGCGGAGGTCATGCGAGGCTGCGGCGACGAGCTGCCGGCGCGCCTCCTCGATGTCTCGCTTGGAGCGCTCCTCCATGGCCAACCGGACGGCGAGCGCGGTGGCCAGCGCCGCAGCGCCCGCGGCGACCACCACGAGGAGAATCTGAGTCGCTCCCATCCGGCTGGGAACCGCGACCGCTGCGGCGCCGGCGAAAAAGGCGGCGATGGCGATGACGACTGCGCGTTTCATGGCCGCAACCGGTAGCCGACGCCCCAGACCGTCTCGATGAATCGAGGCTGGTTCGGATCGTCGCCGAGCTTGGCACGGAGGCGCCGGACGTGGACCGTGACGGTACTCGTGTCCTCGAAGAACGCCTCGCGCCAGACCGCTTCCATGAGCTGATCTCGCGAGTAGACCCGGCCGGGATGCGCCGCCAGGTGGGCGAGCAGATCGAACTCGCGCATCGTCAGCGACAGCGGCTCACCATCGAGCAGCACCCGGCGTGTCGCGGGCTCGACCCGCAGGGGACCGTGCGTGATCGGCGGTGCCTCGTCGTCCGGCGGCGAGACCCGGCGCAGCACCGCGCCGGCGCGGGCGACGAGCTCGGCCGGCGAAAACGGCTTGACGACGTAGTCGTCAGCGCCCCGGTCCAGGCCGACGACGCGATCGGACTCCTCACCGCGGGCGGTCAGAAGGATCACGGCGATGCGCGGGCCCGGGTCATCATGCAGCTGCCGCATGACCTCGATCCCGTCGATCCCCGGCAGCATCAGGTCGAGGACGACGAGATCGGGACGATGGAGATTCGCCAGGCGCAACGCCTCGGGCCCGTCGGCGGCACGGTGGGTCTCGTATCCCGCCCGCTCCATATATCGACCGACGACGTCGAGGATTGTCGGCTCGTCGTCGACCACCAGCACGGTCCCCTGAGGGGTCTCGGCCATCGCCACCATTGTCGCGGCCCCGCCGCTAACCGAAGGTGAAGGCATAGCCCTCAACCCCCGCTTCCGGTTCGAGGCTGAGGACGTGATGGCCGACCCGCGGCAGGTCGACCAGGTTGTAGAGGCGCTGACCGGTCACGGTCAGGGCGCCGCCGTGGACGTCGGAGCCTGCGTCGGAGCCCGAGATCGGCCGCCCGTCGAGCAGGACCTTGACCCTGCGGTGGTGCCCAGGCGAGCCGAGGACGAGGTAGACGCGCCGCGCCCCGAAGTTCAGGTCAAGCGATGCTCCAGCTCCGGCGGTCGCCGAGTCGAGGGTGATGCTCCACCTGCCGTGGTAGGCGAATTCGTCGGCGGGAAGCGAGGCCGGGGCGGTGAAGTCGTGCGAGCCCGGCGAGAGCATCGAGTTCGTGAAGCGTTCGGCGCGGGCGGCGCCGAAGTAGGTCTCCGGGGTGGTGACCGTCCTCGATGGCGCGACCGCACGGACCCGGGTCGCGCCCCCCTTGACGGTTCTTCCCGCTTCGGCGAGGAGATCCCGGATGACCTTCTCTTTCTCCCCGTATTCGCCCTCGCCGAAATGGACGAAGCGGACCCTGCCCTGAGCGTCGATGAAGTACTCGGCGGGCCAGTACTGATTGCCATAGGCGTTCCAGGTCGCCTGTTCGTTGTCCTGGGCAACGGGGTAGCGAATCCCGTTTTCGGAGATCGCCGCTTCGACGTTGCTCGCTTCGCGCTCGAATGGGAACTCGGGCGTGTGGACGCCGACGATCGTCAGCCCGTCCTTCCGATATTTCGCGTCCCATGCCTTCAGGTAGGGAAAGGTGCGGATGCAGTTGATGCAGCTGTAGGTCCAGAAGTCAACGAGGACGACCCGCCCCCGAAGCCCGCTGAGGGTCAGCGGGCGGTCGCCAGGAGTGTTGAACCAACGCTGGTTGTCGACGAATTCGGGAGCCACGCCGAGCACCGGCAGATCGAGCCTGCCCCTGGCGTCGGATTCCGGCGCCGCCCCGGTGGCTTCGGAGCCGACCCCGTGACCCCCGCCGCGGATGTCGGCGAGCGCACTTCTTGCCGAGGCTGTGTCCTCGAGGCCCTTGCTCGGGTTGACGAGGAAGCTCGGCAGGCTGCCCGCGATGTGGTTTTGAAAGCGGATGTCGTAGTTGCCGAGCATCGCCAGGGCGACGAGCACCATCACTCCGCCCATCGCTATCTGCAGGCCGACGCCGCGCTGGGCGAGCGGCCGGATCACCCGACGCCCCCCGAGCATCAGGAAGTAGAGGACGACTGCAGACCCGATCCCGTAGCTGAGCGCGACGGCGAGCCGGCCGGTGCTGAAGGACTGCGAGGCGGAGACGGTGATGACGCCGGCCAGGATCGGCCCCGCGCAGGGCGCGTAGACAAGGCCGAGGCTGGCGCCGACCACGACCCCGGACCAGAAGCCGTCGCCATTGCTCTTGGCGACCCCGGCGCGGCTCGCGAACCGGCTCATCCAGGCCTCCAGCCGGGCCGCCAGCGCCGGGATCATCAGGGTGATCCCGAAGCCGAGCAGGACGACGATCCCCAGCTTGCGGAGGAAGTCGTTGGGCAGGCCGAGGGCGGAGATGACGTAGACCAGGGCCACCGTCGCGAACGTGAACGAGATCGCGAGCCCGGCGACTATCCCGAGCGGGCGACGGCGGCCGCCGGTCGCGCCCGCCGAGAGCGCGATCGGCAGTACCGGCAGCACGCATGGCGAGAGCGCCGTGGCGGCGCCGGCGACGAACCCGAAGAGGATCAGCAGGGCCAACGATCGCAGGCTAGGCCGGAAATGTGAAAAAAGGAGAAACGGGGCCCGCCGTGGCGGTCAGCCCGCCACGGCTCGATGACGGTGGGCCGAACCCTAGGGACGACGCACGGTGAGCCGCCACAGGTGTGACGCCGGGGAGGAGATGAGCGATCCGCGCTTCCCACCGAGACAGGCGTCGCACCAGATCACGTAGGCGTAGGCGCCCGGGTCGAGGCTGGGGATCGTGAAGTGGAGGAGGTAGCGGGGCGGGTTGCCGTGTTCGGGATTGTTCCCGCCCGGGGGAGGAACGGCGAGACCCAGGAAGGTGTACGGGCTCCGGCGCGGCGGGGCGGCGGAGTCGGGCGAGCAGACGGCGCGCGGCCCGCATCTGCGTGGCTGCGGCGCGCTCGAGAGGGGAACAAGCGAAATGCCGAAGGAGGCGGGAGGATCCGCCTTGGTGCCGAGCATGCACGGTCCGTGGTCGAATCCCCTCGGATGCCGTTCGCCCTTGGGGCCCTCGCAGGGCGGGAAACAGAAGCCGCAGGCGAGCGTCAGCGTCACCTCGTCCCCGGGCCCGCCACCGTGGCGGCTGACCTTCTCGACCCCGACCGCGGCCGAGGCGCTGCTCACCGCAAGAGCGCAGAGTGCGACCGCCACGACACCGACCCCCAGAATTGCCCTTCTCATCCCAGCCTCCTTCGTCGTGGTTGCAGTCTCCCTTACGGTGAGCGCAGGCCGCAAGGATCGCCGAGGGGACGTCAGCGCGCCGCCTCCGCCATCGCCTCGTCCTCCGCCGGCCCCAGCGCCAGACGCCAGGACGGGTGCGCCGGGCGCCAGCCAAGCTCGCGCTTTGCCTTCGCGTTCGAGGAGCCGCGGATCCGGGTCATCAGCGAGACCCCGACCTCCCCGGTCGCGAGCCGCCCCAGCCAGACCGGCAGATGCCGAGGCGGGTCACCGCCGCTGCGCCGAGCCAGCACCGGGATCCAGTCCGCCGCTCGCGCCGGGTCGTCGTCGACGATGTTGTAGATGCCCGGCTCGCCCCGCTCGACCGCGACCACGGTCGCGTCGGCCGCATCATCGACGTGGATGAAGGACCAGACGCCGGCGCCGTCGCCGATCACCGGCAGCTTCCGCTCGCGGGCTAGCTCAACGAATTCGGTCGCGTACGCGGTCCCCGGCCCGTAGAGGCTGCCGTAGCGGAGGACCAGGCCCTCGAGATCCGCATCGAGGACAGCGCGCTCGAGCTCGCGGATCGCCCCCATGGTCTTTCGCATCTCCCTGGGCGGGTCGGGGTCGAGCGGATCCTCCTCGCTCTTGACCGGGCCGCCACTGCGGGGGTTCGTCCAGCCCGTGTAGCCCTGGGCGACAAACCTCAGCACGCCGAATCTCGACGCAGCCTCCAACAGGTTTGCGGTCCCTTCGGTCCGGAGGCGGTTGGTCAGTGCGAACCAGCGGTCCCAGTGGCGCAGGCTTGAGTTGCCCGACAGGGCCGTCATCTCATGGACGATCGCGTCCGGCCGGGCGCGTCCGACCGCCTCGAGGACGTCGGCCGCGTCGAGGCCGTCCATCAGGGCGCCGCTCGCACCGCGGCGCTCGATCTCGTCCACGCCCTGGGGGGAGTTCGCGGTCGCGACCACCGTGTGGCCCGCGTCGATCAGCTTGGGGAGGAGGCTGGCGCCAATCGCGCCGCCGCCACCGGCAACGAACACCTTCATGCTTGCTCCCTTGCTCGAGTACCTGCCGGGCACATTGCGAAAAGAACTTTGTTCAACGGTGTTGACTTCACGATGTTGACTTTACACCGTTGAATAAGTCTGTCAAGCTCCGATTCCGATGGCCGCCAACGTCCGACGCAAGACAAAGACACCCCGCACCGGTCGGCGCCCCGGCGCCAGCACGACGCGCGAGGCGATCCTTGCCGCCGCCCGGCGCCAGTTCGGGGAACGCGGCTACGCCGGGGCGACGATGAGGAGCATCGCCGCGGAGGCCGGGGTGGACGCCTCGCTCGTCGTCCACTTCTTCGGCAACAAGGCCGCGCTCCTGGGTGAGGCTGTCCATTGGCCGTTCGACCCCGCCGAGATGATGCCCACGCTCCTCGCCGACGGCCGCCGCAATGCCGGCCGCAACCTCGTCGCGCTGGTCGTCCGGACCTGGGACGAGGAGGGAAGCAGGCACCCGATCCTGACCCTCCTGCGGGCGGCGATGACCGAGCCGCAGGCGGCGGAGATGCTGCGCGCCTTCCTCAGCGAAGAGCTCCTGACGCCGCTGATGGCCGAGCTCGGCTCCGACCAGCCCGGACTGCGCATCGATCTGGCCCTCTCCCAGCTGGTCGGGATGGGGGTTGCCCGCCACATCATCAAGCTCGAGCCGCTCGCCTCGCTCGATGCCGAGGACGTCGTCAGCGCGGTCGGCCCGACGGTGCAGCGATACCTGACCGGGAAGATCGGGACCGCGGAGGCGACGGCGCCATGAGCCACCGGGTCGTCGTCGTCGGCGGCGGTTTCGGCGGCCTCCTCGCCGCCAAGCACCTCGCCGGCTCCCCCGTCGAGCTGACCCTGATCGACAGGCGCAACTTCCACCTCTTCCAGCCCCTCACCTACCAGGTGGCGACCGGCGCCCTCTCGCCGGCGGAAGTCGCCTATCCACTGCGGGAGATCTTCAAGCGCCAGGAAAACGTGCGTGTGATGCTCGCCGAGGCGACCGGCTTCGACCTCGATGAGCGCCGGGTCGCCGTGACTCCGGGGGCGGGGGACCCGCGCCCGACGACGATCGGATACGACACCCTGATCGTCGCCGGCGGCTCGCGCTACTCCTACTTCGGCCACGACGAGTGGCGCTCGAGCGCACCCGAGGTGAAGTCGCTCGAGAGCGCGCTCGCCGCCCGCGGGCGCCTGCTGAGTGCATTCGAGGCGGCCGAGATGGAGACCGATTTGCAGCGGCGCCGGGCGCTCCTCACATTTGTCGTGGTCGGGGCGGGGCCGACGGGCGTCGAGATGGCCGGTCAGATCGCCGAGCTCGCGCGCAGCACACTGCGAAGCAATTTCCGATCGGTCGACGCGGAGGAGGGCCGGGTCCTGCTGATCGAGGCCGGCGACAGGGTGCTCTCGACGTTCCCCGCGTCACTCTCCCGTCGCGCAGCGCGCTCGCTCGAGCGCCTCGGCGTGACGCCGGTGCTGAACCGGACCGTCACCGGGATCGACGAGGAATCGGTGACGATCGAGGACCCCGGCGGCGGCTCTGATCAGATCCCCGCCGGCAACGTGATCTGGGCCGCGGGCGTGACCGCTTCTTCTCTCGCATCCGGGCTCGCGGAGGAGTCCGGGGCCGAGCTCGATCGCGCCGGCAGGGTCCTGGTCGAGCCCGACCTGACCCTTCCGGGCCACCCGGAGGTCTTTGCCCTCGGCGACATGGTCCTCGTTCGTGGCGAGGACGGATCCCCACAGGCACTGCCGGGGGTCGCACCGGTCGCGATGCAGGAGGGACGCCATGCCGCCCGCGCGACCCGCGCCCGAGTTGCCGGGAAGCCCGTCGAGCCCTTCCGCTATCGCGACAAGGGAAACCTCGCCACGATCGGCCGCGCCGCCGCCGTGGCCGACCTCCATCTCGTCCGTCTCAGCGGCTTCCCAGCCTGGCTGACATGGCTCCTCGTCCACCTCTGGTACCTGATCGGCTTCCAGAATCGCCTTCTGGTGATGATCCGCTGGTCGATCAGCTTCTTCACCCGCGGCCGCGGGGCGAGGCTGATCACCGGCGACGGGTCAGAGGCCTCCGGCCGCCCATAGCCCGACCCTGACGTCTACAGGCGGCGGACCGGCTACTGGAGCTCGATGGCCCGCATCGTGTGCTCGTCCGGCAGCTTGTCGAGGATGCGACGGAAGGCGTCGCGTTCATGAGCCTGCTCGCGTCGGGTGTCGTCGAAGGCCAGCTTGACGGCCGTGTGCGTGATCTTCATCTGCTGTGGCGTCAGGGGCACCGAGACGATGCCGGATTCATCTGCCGGCGCCTCCAGGTTCGCCAGCACCTCGCGCGCCAGCGGGCGGATCGGGGGCTCGTGGCGCTCGTCGGCGATGAGCAGGTTCAGGGCGGTCGCCGTCGCCCGAACCTCGTCATCCTTGAGCAGAAGATGGAAGGGCGGTTCGGACGCCGAGTGCTCTTCCTCGAGCGTAGCCAAGGCGCGCAGTCTAGTGGCGGATCGGGGCGGCAATGCATACTGGTGGAGTGGCCACCGAGACGGCCGAGAAGGGATCGCGCGGTAGCGCAGGCCCATTGCCCGCGCTCACCACTCTCGTCGAGCGGTTCGACCCCGATGTGATCGACGTCCCCAGCGGCGAGGCGCGAATCCGCCTCGTCGTCGATGGCAAGGGTGAATGGGACGCCGCGATTGACGGCGACGAGATCTCGCTCGTCACGCCGGGCGATGAGCAGCCCGATGCGATCCTGACCGCGGACGAGGCCACGTGGGAGCGGGTGGCGGCTGATGTTCGCGGCGGGATGGATGCCTTCCGCGCCCGCCGGCTGAGCGTGCGCCAGAATCTCCACCTCGGCGTCGGCTTTCTCGCCGCCACCAGCAACATCGCCGACGATCGCCGGCTGCGCTTCGACTCGCTTGCGACCCGCAGGGGGGAGATCTCGACCCTCTCCGCCGGCGATGGCGACCCGGTGATCTGCATCCACGGGCTCGGCGGGACCAAGGCCTCGTTCCTGACGACGGTCGCGGCGCTCGCCGACGAGCGCCGCGTGATCGCACTCGATCTGCCCGGCTTCGGCGACTCGGACAAGCCGCTCAGCGCCGCGTACGACGCGGCGTACTTCGCAGACTGCGTCACCGCGCTACTCGACGAGCTCGATATCGAGCGGGCCGACCTCGTCGGAAACAGCATGGGTGGCCGGGTGGCGATCGAGACCGCTCTCCTCTTCCCGGAGCGGGTGCGGAGAGTCGCCCTGCTCAGCCCCGCGCTCGCCTGGCTGCGCAGCCGCCACGCGCGCTGGCTGCTGCAGGCGCCGTTGCCCCTGCTGGGCCTTGTACAGCCGGCACCCCGTGCGATCACAGAGCCGATCGTCCGCAACCTGGTTCCGGGCGGAAGTGACGGCTGGTCGGCGGCCGGCGTCGACGAGTTCCTGCGCTCCTTCCTGACCCCGCGCGGGCGGGTCGCCTTCTACAAGGCGGCGCGGGAGATATACCTCGACGAGCCGCACGGGAAGGAGGGCTTCTGGTCGCGGCTGGCCGATATCCAGCGCGACTCCCTCTTCGTCTGGGGCCGTCAGGACCAGCTGGTGCCGATCGGCTTCAGGAAGCACGTCGAGCGGGCCGTCCCCGATGCCCGTCACCTGGAGCTCGACTGCGGCCATGTCCCTCAGCTCGAGGCGCCGAAGCAGACCCACGCGGCGATCCTCGAGTTCTTCGACGCTGCTCAGACAACGTGAAGGTCGGTCTTGTCCTCGGAGCGGGTGGCATCCAGGGGGGCGCCTGGCTGACAGGCGGCCTCGACGCGATCGCCGAAGAGACAGGGTGGGACCCGGCGAGTGCCGATCACGTGGTCGGGACCTCCGCGGGCTCGATGATCGCTGCGCTCTGCGCCTCCGGCGTTCCGCCCTGGTTCATGGTCGCCCACTCGCGCGGCGAGACATTCGACGGCGTCCGCGACGCCGAGGGCCGTCCGGCGGCAACAGCCGATCGGTCTGCCGGCGCGCGGCTCGAGCTGGAGCGCACCTGGCCGCCGATCGGCCCCGGCTCCTGGCGACTTGCGCTTCGCACTCTCGCCAACCCTCGGCGCTACACGCCCGCAACGGTCTTCAGCGGCTGGCTGTGGCGCGGGGTCTTCTCGACCGAGCCCCTGAAAGAGACGATCCGCCGCGTCGTCCCCCGCGGCTGGAGCCCACACCCGAACCTCTGGATCGTCGCCGCCGACTACGAGACCGGCCGCCGCACTCCCTTCGGGCGCGCCGGCGCGCCGCGGGCGGACCTCGCCGACGCAGTCGCTGCCTCCTGCGCTATCCCGGGCATCTATCACCCGGTGAAGATCGGCGCCCGTCATTATGTCGACGGCGGCATCTACTCGGTCTCGAATCTGGACCTGCTGCGCGGCGAGGGCCTGGATCTGGTCATCTGCCTCAACCCGACCTCGACTCTGCATCCAATCCAGGCGATCAACCCCCGCGACGCCGTGACGATCTTCCTCCGCCGCAGCTCAGGCCGCCGCCTCGGCAGCGAGGCGAAGAAGATCCGCAGATTCGGTTCCGACGTGGTCCTCATTCAGCCGACGGGCGACGACCTCGAGGCGATGGGACCGAACCTGATGCGCAGCGGTAACCGCAATCGCGTCATCGAGGTCGCACGACGCACGGTCGCCGAACAGCTGCGAGAGCCGCAAATCCGCGAGCTGCTCTCCGAGCTTCCGCCCGGGGATCCCCTCAGGGTTCGTCGGCCGGAGGGCCCAGCCTCCGATTGGCCCGATTTCCGCGACCTGTTGCCGACCAGGTTCGCGGAGGATTTGGAGAGCAGGTGAGGGAGATCGTCAGCGACGCCATCGGCGCCACTCGGGCGACCGCCTCCGTCATGGTCCACGACCTGCTCGGCCGCCATGCCGAGGACCCGCTGGCCGAGCGCGACCCGGAGTTCATCAGGGAGACGCTGCCGGGTTCGAGCCGCCTGGCGAAGCTCTACTTCCGCCCCAAGGTCCGCGGCCTCGAGCAGATACCGGCCGAGGGACCGGTCTTATTGGTCGGAAACCACTCCGGCGGCACCCTGATCGCCGACACCTTCGCCTTCTCCTACGCCTTCTACAACCACTTCGGCCCCGACCGGCTCTTCTTTCAGCTCGCGCACGACCTCGTCTTCCAGGTGCCAGGCCTGCTGCCGCTGCGGAGGTACGGGACGATCCCGGCCAACCACGAGAACGCGATCACGGCGCTGGAGCGGGGGGCGGCGCTCCTCGTCTACCCCGGAGGGGACCACGAGACCTACCGACCCTCATGGCACTCGGGAGAGATCGACTTCGGCCACCGCACCGGCTTCGTCCGCCTCGCGCTGAAGGCCGACGTTCCGATCGTCCCCGTGGTCGCGGTCGGTGGCCAGGAGACCGCCCTCTTCGTGACCCGTGGCGAACGGCTCGCCCGCCTCCTCGGCCTCCACCGGCTGCTGCGAGTCGACGTCATGCCGATCCAGATCGCCCCTCCCTTCGGGGTGACGGTGATGGACCTGCCGGGGCGAATCCCGCTCCCCTCTCAGATCACGGTCCAGGTCCTGCCGAAGATCGACCTGCGCCGGCGCTTCGGCCCGGACCCCGATGTCGAGGCCGTCTACCACGCGGTCACGGCGATGATGCAGGAGGAGCTGAAGGAGCTCTCCGCCGAACGCGATCTGCCGGTGGTCGGGGCGGTCCGCCGGCGCCACGACGAGAGCGAGGTGGTCGCCGAGCTCGAGCACGGCGGCCTCGAGCGGGAGGTCGAGGCCGCGATCGAGGCCGAGAAGCGCGACCCCGAATAGGCTGTTTGGGCGGGGACCCTCGCATCAGAAACCCCCACGAGAGGGCGACGACAACATGAAGAGGACCAGCCGCTCGAAGCAGGCAAATGGAGGAGAGTCTCCCTCCCAACTGATCGACGCGAGGATCGTGGAGCTGGGCGATTGGCGGGGCGAGACGCTCGCTCAGATTCGAGGCCTCGTCAAGGAGGCCGACCCCGAGGTGGTCGAGGAGTGGAAATGGAGGGGGGTTCCGGTCTGGGAGCACTCCGGAATCATCTGCACTGGCGAGACCTACAAGAACTACGTGAAGGCGACCTTCGCCAAGGGCGCCGCGCTGGAGGATCCCTCGGGCCTCTTCAACTCGAGCCTTGAGGGCAACACCAGGCGCGCGATCGATTTCCATCAGGAGGACGAGATCGATGAGGACGCGTTCAAGGCGCTTATCCGCGCCGCCGTCGCGCTGAACGAGTCCTGATCTCGCCGGCGACGAACAACGCGGTCGTAGCCTCCTTCCAACGCCGGACCTCGCTCTCGTCGAGAAGGGGGCGGCGAAGCTGGCGACTCACGCCGGGCTCCAGGATCACCGTCCCGAGATTGATGAGGACCGTGTGCAGAGCGGCCCACTCGAGGTCGAGGTCCTCGCGCAGCAGGCCCTCCGCCTGGAACTTGGCGAGCTGCTCGCGGCAGAGCTGCGTCAGCGTGTCGAAGATCTTCATCGCCGCCTCATCGCCTTCGGCCACCCCCCGCCCCACGTAGCGCAGCTCGACAAAGTCTTCGGAGACCAGGGCTGTGAGCCGAGTCGCAATGTCCTCGACGGTGTCCCCCTCGACCGGGCGGACGGCGAGCGCCGCCCGAGCCACCTCCGTCACATGCGCGTCGACGGCAGCGCGCAGATCCCCCTTCGACCGGAAGTAGTGCTGCACCAGTCCTGGGGAAACTCCCGCGGCGGCTTTGACGTCGCGGATAGAGGTTGAGGCCGCGCCGTCGCGCGCGAAGCCGTCCAGGGCGGCGGCGCGGATGTGCTCGAGCGCGATCTGGCGGGACGGGGTGCCGGGTGCATACACCGGACCGGTCCATGTGAGCATGAACGACTACCTGATCCACCGGCTGCGCGATATCCCTCGGGTGGCATGGGAGGGTCTTCGCCTTCGGCATCGTTGGCCCGAGACTGAGGGTGCCCTCGGCCTGTGGTTCGCCGTCCTCAGCGGTGGGCGCCGTCAGGTATCGGTTTCCGCCTGGACAGCCGAGCGATTTCGACCGCGTACTGATCTGGAAGCAGGCCTACGATCGCCTGCGCGGGTGCGTCGAGGGAGTGCCTCACCACTAGAGAACGCTCATTCGGACGGCGGCGCCGGGATCGGCTTGCTCGTCCGCTACAGGGCCAGGGCGGCGGCCTTCAGGTGCAACGTTTCGAGTCGCCTCAGCTGCTCGGTCGCCCGTGCGGCCAAGGCGCCGAGCTCGAAGCCCGGCAGGTCGTCGGCGTGGGTGTGCTCGAGCGCTCGCCAGAGCCGACGCTTGCCGACGACGCCGATCTGCAACAGCTCCAGCTCGTCGAGGCGGCTCAACGGCGAGTAACTCCACAGCCGCCCGTTCAGCTTCAACCGGCCCAGTCGCTCACCGAGGATGGCGGCAAGCGGTTTGAGCTTGCTCTGCCCCATCCCGAGCTGATCCATTGCCGCTTTGAGCGTCTCTCGATCGGCTTCGATCTCGGCGCAGACCTCGGCCAGCGCCGGCCCGAACTCTGGATCGTCTCGATTGCTTGCCCGCAACCGCATCGCCAGCTCGATTCCAAACGTCGCGCCCGCCAGGTGGTCGTTGAGATAGATCGCAAGTAGCTCTCCCATGCGCTGCACCGCTACCCCGGTAGCTGCCGGGCCAATCCGAGCCGGTGAGCTGCAACGGCGGAAGCGGTCGCGGCAGAGTCACCCACGAACCGCGTTGCCGGCGATGTTCCTGATCCGGGAGCGATCACGCTGGGAGAGACTCGAGGGTCGGCCTCTTGATTTCGTCACGAGGTCAAGCAGTTCCCGTTGTTCTCTCTGGGTGAGGTTCTTATGGACGCGCTCTTTGCCCTTTTTCACCAGCCATACGGCGACGGCCCAGACGACCTTCCACGGAATCCGACGCCAGATCGTCGGTGCGGCCTTGCGGGCAATCCAAAGTGGCATCCTGGATGTCTACCCGCTTCACTCCAGAAACCCACGGCCTTGGATGCCACTGGCTGAGGGAGCGCACGTAGTCGCCTCTGCTCAGGCCGCGGTGCCGACGGGGGCGCGCGGCTCGTCCGACGCCGGAGGAGGCGCCATCGATCCGCCATGCCCGAAGTGGACATCGGGCAGGATCCGGTCGAGCCAGCCGGGCAGGTACCAGGCGCGCGCGCCGGCCACCCTCAGGAACACCGGCAGCAGAAGCAGCCGGACCAGGAAGGCATCGAGCAGGACGGCGACGCCGAGGATCGTGCCCATTTCCTTGGGCGGCAGCGGCCCCGAGAGGGCGAAGGTGAAGAAGACGGCGACCATCACCGCCCCCGCAGCAAGGATCACCCGCCCCGAGTGAGCGAGACCGCCAACCATCGCATCCTTCGCGTCTCCGCTTCGTTCCCAGTGCTCGCGCGCCGAGGAGAGCAGGAAGACCGTGTAGTCCATCGCGATCGCGAAGATCATCGCGAAGAAGAAGATCGGGCCCCAGGCGTCGAGGAAGCCCTGGGATTCGAAGCCGAGCAGGCCCGAGAGGTGGCCGTGTTGGAAGATCAGCGTGGCGACGCCGAAGGCCGCGCCGGTCGAGAGCAGGTTGGCGAGGACTCCGATCGCCGCGATCAGTGGCGCCTGGAACGCGATCAGAAGGAGCAGGAAGCCGAGCGCGAGAATGACCCCGATCGCGAGTGGCGTCTTCGACGCCAGCGATGCTTCGAGGTCGTGGTTTTCGACCGAGGGGCCGCCGAGGAGCGCTGCGGTGGGCAGATCGGTCCGGAGCCTGTCGATGACGTTTGCGCTTGCGTCGCTGGAGGGACCACTGCTCGGCACCGCGTGGATCAGGACCAGGCCGTCGGCGCCGTTCACCGGCGCCGACACCGCGGCGATCCCCCGATCGCCGCGCAGGACCGCCACACTCGCCGCACTGTCTGCGCGCGGCGTCGTCACCTGCAGCGTCCCCGGTGCACCGGGGCCGAAGGCGGTGCTGATTTGGCGGTAGCCGACGCGTGAGGGGTCGTCCTTCGGGACGACCTTGATCGACGGCATCCCGGTCTGCAGGCCCACGATCGGCAGCGCCAGGGCCAGCAGGACGATCAGGGCGAGGCCGCCGAAGAGGAAGGGCCGCCGCCACAGCAGCTCTGCCCAACGGGCGAAGCCGGGCGAACGGTGCTCGCCGGAGTGGGCCCAGGGGAGGGCAAGCTTGTCGATCCGCGGTCCGAGCTTGGAGAGCACAGCCGGCAGCAGTGTCAATGTCGCAGCAAGGACGAAGAGGACCGAGACCATGATCCCCACCGACATCGAGCGGAAGGCGGGGCTGGGAACCAGCATCACCGCGGAGAGCGAGATCAGCACGGTCAGGCCAGAGAAAAGGACCGCCTTGCCGGCGGTGTCCATCGTCTCGCCGACGGCCTCCTCGGGCTTCTCGTGCCGGCCGAAGAGGGCACCGCGGAACCGCATCACGATGAAGAGGGCATAGTCGATGCCGAGCGCCAGCGCGAACATCAGCGCGAAGTTCATCGCCCAGATCGAGATCGGCGAGATCAGGGTGCCGAGGAAGAGGACCCCGGCGGAGGCGATCAGGCCGACGATCGTCAGCATCAGCGGCAGCCCGGCGGCGACCAGCGAACCGAAGGCGACGATGAGGATCGCCAGCGTCACCGGCCAGGAGATCAGCTCCGACTTCAACATCGCGTCGCGGTTGGCTTCGTTGAAGTCCGACCACATGCCGGGGGCACCGGTCAGGTTCGCGTCGACACCCGGCGCGACTGCGGCGGCGACTTCCGACTTGAGGTCAGTTGCGGCGGCAACCATTTCGTTGGGGCTCTTCGCGGCCGTGCCGGCGACGATCGCCGTGTGGCCGTCACGCGAGATCGAGGCGCCGGGACGGGGCGCGACCACCCTGCCGACAGCGGAGTCGGCAGCAAGGACGTGTTCGACCCGGCCGACGCTGCGGCGGAAATCGGAGTCGGCAACGGTCAGCTCCTGCGAGTGGACGGTGACCTGCAGGGCGTAGGCGCCGGCGCCGCCGAAACCGGCGTCGAGCTGTTCGCGCACCTTCACCGACTCCGAGCCGTTCGCCTGCCAACCGGCGCCAGAGAGCGCCGTCTCGACCCGCGGCGCCAGCATCCCGAGGCCGACCGCGATGACCGCCCAGGTGATGAAGACCGTGCCGCGGTGGGTCGCAGCGAGGCGGCCGAGCCTGCCGATCGGGCCGAGGGCGTTCATCGGTCGCAGGCGGCCTTGACGCCGATGAAGTTCCGCAGGACCAGCGAGGCAGGGCAGTTGCCGAGGCCGACGAAGAGCAGCTGGTTGACGGCGACGAAGCCTGTCAGCAGCAGGAACCAGGGACTGACGAGGGCGCTGAGCAGAGCACTGAGCCCGGTCATCGTCCCCGCCATCAGGAAGAGGATCCGCTCCAGCGGCCAGGAGGGTCTTTCGGTCGTGGCTGGCATCGTTATCCTCCGGCCGTCGGATTACAAGTCAACAACTTAACAACTGTAGAGTAGAATAGCAGGGATGATGAAGAGCCCATTGACCCCCGACGCCGCGGAGCTGATCGCTCGCCGCTTCCGCGCCCTCTCCGATCCGACCAGGCTGCGAATCATCGACCTCCTGCGAACCAGGGAAGAAGCGTCGGTGGGCGAGCTGGCCGAGGTCCTCGACGCTTCCCAGCAGAACGTCTCCAAGCACCTCCTGGCACTCCTCGCAGAGGGATTCGTCGCTCGCCGCAAGCAGGGAACCAGCTCGCTCTATCGGATCGCCGACCCGGGTGTGCACGAAATCTGTGAGGGAGTCTGCGCCGGGATCGAGACGCAGCTGGCCGAGATTGAGGCGGTACTCGGCGGTTGAGTCAACCCAGCTCGTCGAGTAACTCTTCGCGAGTCGCTTGGGCGCCCGGCAGAGCCAGGCTTCGACGATCGTCTCTTTCAGCTCCTCGACCCCGATCTCCTCGAGCCGGACCAGGACGGCGGGGTAGCCGTCGAAGTGCGAGGTCGTGAAGAAGACCCGGGGATCGTCCTGTAAGAGCGCCTCCTTGACCTCGAGATCCTCGACGCGCACGCCGAGGATCGGCCCGTCAGGGGCCAAGCTCTCGATCGCCGAAGCCGAAGCTGTTCCATCCGCACAATCGCTCGAGACGCTGCTGGACACATTTGCGGATGACAACTCAGCGGCGGTCGAGATCCTGAGCATGGTCCGGCCAGAGGACCTGATGACGACCGGCAATCAGGTCCGCCTGAAGACTCCGACGGTCTGGAGTCGGGGACGGACGATCATCATCGGCGACGCTGCTCGTGCCGCCTCATCCGGTTCAGGCCAGGGGGCATCGATGGCAATCGAGAGCGGCATCGAGGTCGCCTCCGTGACGCCGCGAGCGTCGAACAGGCCTTCGCCCGCTATGAGGAGCTGCGGCGACCACGCGTCGAAAGGGTGATCGCGCACGGAAAGCGGACTGACTCGAACAAGGCACCGGGACCGGTCGGCCGAGTCCTCCGAGACCTGGTTCTCCCTCCGATGATGAAGCTCGCTGCCAAGCCGGAGAGGATGGCCTGGCTCTTCGCCATCAGATCGATTGGTATGCGCCGGCCCTGGCGAGCACCGAGGTACTCGCCAGGGCCTAGGCGCACTCCTCTTTGACGACGTCAGTACCCGTAGCCGCCGCTCGAGCCTTCTTCGCCAGATTCCGATTCTCCGCCGGCCATGCTTTCCACCGCCGAACCGGCTTCGTCGATAACAGACCACTTGCCGCCGAACGCCAGGGACCCGTTGCCAGTCGCTTCGCCCGGGCTTTGATCCTCGACGAAGGTGTAGAGCGGGTGGCCGGCGTATGTCACCTGCATATTGCCGTCCTTGCGCTTGGTGGTCCCGAGCTGCGAGGACATGGCACCTTCACCGGCCGTCGGCGCGTTCTTCGTGGTTACCGGCGGCCAGCCTTTTGCACATGCGCCGTAACACGACGAGGTCGTGCCCCTGTCCTTGGCGAACTCATAGACGGTGAGCCCTTCCGAGTCGACGAGCACCGTCCCGAGGCCGGAGACTTCGGAACCGGTCAGCGTCATCCCTCCATTTTCCGATGAGCTTGAAGCAGGTCCTGCGGAGCTGCTTCCGCCGCCGCAGCCGGCGAGCGCGAGCGCGCCCAGCGCAGCGAGCAGCGCAAACGCATAGATCGTCCTGGTCACTTCATACCTCCTGATCGAAGTCAAGCCGAGGCGACCCGTCGAGTTCTCGTTTGATCTGGGTCGCTAGCGGGCTGTCTCGGACTCGAGGGCCGAGATGTATTGGGTTACGGCGCGGGGCTGTACCAGGTTCATTGGCAGCGGCTCAGGCCCGGAGGTGTCGGAGCTTGTCCGGGTTGCGGACGATGCGGATCGTCCGGATGAGGCCATCGGCGACCTCGACAGTGAGCACGTCGATGACGTCGCCGTCGGGCCCGATCAACATCTGGGCGGGCTGGCCGTTGGCGGTGATCCGCCGGCGGCGGAAGCCGTCCCGCCGCGGGCGTCGGCCGGTGATCTTCACCATGAATCGGGCGATCCGGTCGACACCGGAGAACGGCCGGCGCGCCGCCGTCACCTTTCCCCCGCCGTCGGAGTAGACGACCGCGTCGGCGGCCAGGGTCTCCTTCAGCGCCTCGACGTCGCCACTCTCGCTGGCCTCGAGGAAGCGGTCGAGCAGCTCGTCGCCGTGGCTTCGATCGGCCTCGAAGCGGGCTTCGCGCGCTTCCACGTGCTTGCGGGCGCGCCGCACAATCTGCCGGCAGTTCTGCTCCCCCTTGCCGACCGCCTCGGCTATCTGCGGATAGTCGTAGCCGAACACGTCGCGGAGCAGGAAGACCGCCCGTTCGACCGGCGAGAGCGTCTCGAGCAGGACGAGAAAGGCCTGCGAGACCGTGTCCGCCACCTCGGCGTGCTCGGCCGGGCCCGGGCTGCCCTCGGTGAGGAGCGGCTCGGGCAGCCAGGGCCCGACATAGCTCTCCCGCCGCACTCGGGCCGAGCGCATGTGGTCGATCGCGAGGCGTGTCGTCACGGTCGAGAGCCAGGCCCGCGGCGACTCGACCGCCTCGCCGTCGTGGCGGGCGCGCTCGAGTCTGAGGAAGGCCTCCTGCCCGATGTCCTCGGCGTCGCTGACGCTGCCGGTCATCCGGTAGGCGATCGCGAAGGTCAGCCTCCGCTGCTCCTCGAACTCAGCCTCAGGGGCCCGCCGCTCTTCCATTAGCCCTCTGAGGATCATTACCCAGTCCCCGCCGCCTCAAGCAGCGGCGAGCATCCCCGCCTCATAGTGGCCCGGCTCGGCCCGCGTCGTGATCATCAGCCGGTTCCAGGTGTTGATCGCGGCGACCGCGAAGACGACCTGGGCGAGCTCCTCGCCGAGGGCGTCGCTCGCCTGCTCCCAGACCTCGTCGGGCACGTGGCCCTCGGAGATCAGCGTCATCGCCTCGCAGAGCTCCAACGCCGCCCGCTCGCGCGCGTCGTAGATCGGGCTCTCGCGCCAGGCGCCGAGCGAGTAGAGGCGCTCCTCGGTCTCGCCCGCGGCGCGCGCGTCCTTCCAGTGCATGTCGATGCAGAAGGCGCAACCGTTGATCTGCGAAGCGCGCAGGCTCAACAGGTGGTGGAGGTGCTCCTCCAGCTCGATCGAGGTCTGGAACCTCAGCATCGCCCACATCAGCCGCTTCGGGGCCTGCTCGGCGATCTGCATCCGCCCTGCCGGGAATTCCTGAGTCATGTTTGCCTCCTCTTGTTTCTGCCGTCAGCAAGAAAGACGAAACCAACGGGGTCGGCGTGACAAACCCCAAGACGAGAACTGGAGGACTTCGCTAGCCGAGCTGAACGGCGGCCTCGGCGCGCTCTCCTACGATCCGCAGGGCAGGCTGATCAGCGCGCTGATCGTCGAGAAGTCGCGGTCATAAGTCGGCCCCGTCACGATGTCGAGCCGCCAGATGTAGCTACATCTGGTCAGCCGTTTAGCCGGACCTCGGCGACCACGCCGGCGTGATCGGAGGGCCAGAACGGCGGGGCCCCCTGAAACGGCGTGTCCCCGACCAGCTCGGCCTCATCTCCATCCGAGCGGGCGGCGCCGCGGCTGAGAATCAGGTCGATACGGGTCCGCAGCGTCGAAACCGGATTGTTCAGCGCCCCCGGCGCGAGCGGCGGCGTATTCGACTCCTGGCAGCACGAGCTACCGGGGCCGAGCTCATCTTCGTCCCAAGCGTCACGGAACTTGCCGGGCGCGGTGAGCTGCGCGTACGAATTTGTTGTGGAGCCGTCCGATGCGGAGTTGAAGTCGCCGGTGGCGATGATCGTCCCGCCCTTGCCCGGGCCCGCGAGGAACTCGGCCGCCTGCGCCTGCTGTACGGCAGGGAAGTCCTCGGTCTCGAGGTGGGTGTTCACGAACCGGAACGGCTGGTGCTTCAGCTTCACGTCGATGCTGGCCCAGCCGCGGTCGAATGACAGCGGGCCGACGGGCGAGTTGATGACCTCCTGAGCGGTGTAGTGCCCGCTCTCTGGATTGCTCCAGGTCAGTCCATGCGTGTCGTCGTTGACGAGGATTACATCGCGATCCTGGAGTTGCACCGAACAGGTGATGCTCTGGTCCGGCTGGACGCAACCCGGCAGCGCGAGGGGCGCCGGGCCGATGTTCGCATTGTTGGCGACCGCACCCACCGAGTAGTCCAGCCCGCGGTTGGCGAGATCGCTCTGGAGGATGGCGAGGAAGTCGTAGCCGGGCGGCGGGTTGACGCCACCAGTCGTCCACTTCGTCACCTCCTGCAGACCGATGAGGTCCGGCTCCTCGGCCTGGATCTCGTCGGCGATCGCCTCGGCGCGCGCCGGGAAGTTCGTGTACTGCACGGTCGCGTAGATCTGCGCGACGGCGCCGACGAACGCCGCTGGGTCGCTCGCACTGAGCGCCGGCACAAGGCTGGAGCCCAGATAGAGGTTCTGGGTCATCACGCTCAGGTCACGCTTGTCCTTCCTGCCGTCGTGATGGCCCTTCCTGCCGTCGTGCTTGCCCTTCTTGCCGGATGCCTCTTGATGGCCATGGCTCGCATGGCCATGCCCGGAAGCAGCCGTCGCCTTTGCAGGCTTGGTGGCCGAGGCGGACGAGGCCAGCAGGCCGAGGGTGACCAGAAGTGCGGCGACCACGGCGGCGAAGCGGAGGCGGGGCAAGAAACTCATTTCTTCTCCTCGGGTGGGATCGAAATCGTCGTTAGCTGAACGAACCGTCGTCAATGCTTCTTGCGCGCTCCGACCCTACCGCCACCGCCGCTCCATGGTACCCGGCAGCCGGAGACCAGGCAAACCTGGACACGGAAAGCCCCCGATTCCGGGGCCTTTCTCCATAGCGGGGGCCCGATTCGTCTCTCGATACCAACCACGAATAGTCGAGAAGCTGGACTTAGAGACCTGACCTGGCGCTCATCTCCACCTCCTTGTTGTCGGGTTGTCCGCTCGTGTGTGCAGCGCCGCGGGGCGGGAGTGCTCGTGAGGTCTCCTGGTCGAGCCCCGCAACCGCACTGCACCTTTGCGCCCTGACAGCCGACGTCGCTCCGCTGCTACGCGGGGCGTTCGGGCAGCGCCACGTCGGGCGTTCGGGCCACGCAGAGCGCGAGGACCAGCAACCACATCGAGGGCGGGAAGCGGCGCCCGGGTGGCGGTGGGCCGTGGTGGCGTTCGGCCAGGCCGAGCAGGCGGCGGTAGCTGCGCGGGAGTCGCTCAGTTTGGTACCACGGATCTGGGACACTGGGGTCGCTGAGAACCGAGTTGCTACTAGGTAGCGGAGCCTGTCCGGCCTGGCCCGAAGTCGTGCCGGCCGGCGAGATGCTCGTCGGCTTGGGGGCGTGTCAGCTCGTAGAGGGCGAGGCGGTGCCCACCAGGGGAACGCACCGCAGCGCATGGTCCGTGGGGGATGGCGAATTGCCCCTCCAGTTCTAGACCGCGCCGCTCGAGCTCGGCGAGCGTTGAATCGAGGTCGCCCACTCGGTAGACGAGAACCGGCGCCCGCCCTTCAAGGTGATCGGCCAGGAGGAGGCGCGGCGACCTCTCGCTCAACTGCATCTGGGCGACGCGGGCCCCAGAAGCTTCGATTGCGAAGACCACAACGCCGCCAATCACCTCGGTGAAGAAGGCGAGGTCGCGCTCCACGTCACGGCTCGGCATGTAGAGGAAGTCGAGAGCCTCGAAGGGTGGTCCGGCCGCCGGCCGGGAATGCCCGGACATCGTCAATTGCCGCCTGACATAGGCATCGACAATTATGGAGCTCGAACAGCAATCCCTTGATGCTGCGACCGGCGAGGTCTGCGAAGCTGATCAGCAAGCAGCCCGCCGGAGCCGATGACTCGAGCTCACCGGTCCGCCTTTGATTTCGGTCGCGTCTTCGCAGGAATTAGGCTCTGGCGTAGCGCAAGCCTCAAGCTCTCGGGATGATGGCGGTCAATCAGGTGGCTCTTGCAGAAATCCGGACGGACGATTTGGATGCTGTGATCTTCGACCTCGACGGCGTGATCACAGACACAGCGTCCGTCCACGCCAACGCCTGGAAGCGCATGTTCAACCGGTTCCTCGCAGATCGTGCAGATCGTGCGCCCGAGGATCATCGACCTTTCGTGGACGATGACTACTACCTATACGTTGACGGCAAACCGCGCTACGACGGTGTTGGATCGTTTCTCGATTCTCGGCAGATCTTCCTCCCCCGCGGGGAGCTTGAGGATCCCCCTGCCGCGGAAACGGTGTCCGGTTTGGGCAACCGCAAGGACGAGCTTTTCCTGACTCTCCTGCGGGAGCAGGGCGTGGCTTCCTTTCCGTCCTCAATTGAGCTGCTGCATCGACTGCGGGCGAAGGGCACTCGAACGGCGATCATCTCCGCGTCCCGCAACTGCGCCCAGGTTCTCGAAGCGGCGGGCATTGCCGGACTCTTCGACGAGAGAGTCGACGGCCTAGACGCAGATCGCCTCGGCCTTGAGGGCAAGCCCGACCCCGCCGTCTTCATCGAGGCCGCGGGCCGGCTTGGGGTCCAGCCCGGGCGCACAGCGGTCGTCGAGGACGCGCTCGCCGGCGTCGAGGCCGGGCGTCGTGGGCACTTCGGCCTTGTGGTCGGCGTCGACCGCAGCGACCATGCCAAGGCGCTGCGGGAACGAGGAGCCGACGTCGTGGTCAGCGATCTTGGTGATATTCGCATTGGGGAGACGGGAGGAGGCCTCCGTTGAGCGGCACCGCAACCGCCGGGGCGCCAACCCTGGGTGGCTGGACGCTGGTCTACGAAGGCTTCGATCCCGACCAGGAGGCCCTGCGCGAGGCCATCTGCGCCCTGGGGAATGGCCGTTATGCGAGCCGCGGAGCAGCGCCTGAGCATGATGCGGACGGGATTCACTACCCCGGCACGTATGCGGCCGGATGCTACAACCGGCTGACCAGCGAGGTGGCCGGTCGCAAGGTGCAGGACGAGTCGATTGTCAACATGCCCAACTGGCTTCCCCTCACCTTCAGGATCGAGGACTCCGAATGGTTTGACCTCTCGAAGGTGGAGCTCGCCGAGTATCGCCAGGAACTCGACCTTCGCTGCGCGGTACTGACCCGTCGGCTTCGCTTCCGGGACGACGAGAGTCGCGAGACCGCCCTCACACAGCGCCGGCTCGTGAGCATGGCGAACCCAAACGTCTTCGCGCTCGAGACCAGGCTCCTCGCACTCAACTGGTCCGGCAGGGTGACCTTCCGCTCGGCGTTGGACGGCGACGTGGCGAACGAGGGCGTCGCGCGTTATATGGGCCTGGACAACCGTCACCTGCGGCCGATCGACGCGGGGGCTGACGACCCCGAGACAGTCTTTGTCGAGTTGGAGACCAGCCAGTCCCACATCCGGGTCGCCGCGGCAGCCCGAACGCGATTGATGCGCGATGGCGAGCCCGTCGCCGCCGCAAGCCGGTCGATCGAGGGGCGGGCCATGATCGGACGCGAACTCGACGCAGATGTCAGCGAGGGCACGGAGATCACTGCGGAGAAGGTCGCCACCCTGTACACATCGCGAGAACCGGCGGTTTCCGAGCCAGGGCTAGAGGCCCATAGGGAGGTGGCCAACCTAGGCGGCTTCACCGAGCTGCTCGCCGAGCACGTTCTCCGTTGGGAGCACCTCTGGGATCAGTGTTCGCTGGAGATGATCGACGACCAGGACGCCGTGCCGACCGAGGTGCGCCTCCATATCTTCCACTTACTGGGGAGCATCTCCGAGCACACCGCCGAGATCGACGCGGGGATCCCGGCCCGGGGATTGGCGGGAGAGGCATACCGCGGACACGTTTTTTGGGACGAGCTCTTTGTCTTCCCCTTCTTCAACCTGTGCTTCCCGGACCTGAGCAGAGCCCTGCTCCGCTATCGGTACCGGCGGCTCGGCTCCGCCCGCTGGATCGCCCGAGGGGACGGTTACAAGGGGGCGGCCTACCCCTGGCAAAGCGGCTCTGACGGCACCGAGCTCACCCCCACGGTCCATCTCAACCCACGTTCCGGCCACTGGATCCCGGACAACTCTCATCTGCAGCGGCACATCAATGCCGGGATCGCCTACAACGTCTGGATGTACCACCAGGCAACCAGGGACATCGAGTTCCTGGCGCTCTACGGCGCCGAGATGTTCATCGAAATCGCCCGCTTCTGGGCAAGCATCGCTCACTACGATCCCGCCCGCGCCCGGTACGTGATTCGCGGCGTCGTCGGACCCGATGAGTACCACGACGCCTACCCCGATTCGGAGCGACCCGGAATCGACAACAACGCCTACACGAACGCAATGGCGGCGTGGGTCCTCTGGCGGATTCGGGACGTGCTCGACGCGCTTCCCCAGCAGCGCCGCTTCGGGCTGTCACAGATGCTCGGGTTGGGAGGCGAAGAGCTCGAGGAATGGGAGGAGATGAGCCACAAGCTTTTCATCCCGTTCCACGGCGACGGGATCATCAGCCAGTTCGAGGGCTACGAGAGTCTTGAGGAGCTCGATTGGGAGGCCTATCGCAAGGCGTACGGGAACATCGAGCGGCTCGATCGCATCCTGGAGGCCGAGGATGACAGCACGAATCGGTACAAGGCATCGAAGCAGGCGGACCTTCTCATGCTCTTCTACCTGCTGTCGGGCGATGAGTTCCGGATGCTCTTCGAACGACTGGATTACCCGCTCGAAGGGGACACGATCCCGAGGAACATTGACTACTACCTGGCGCGCACCTCACACGGCTCAACCCTGAGTCGAGTGGTTCACGCCAGGGTGCTTTCTCGCTCAGATCGCGAGCGATCCTGGAGGCTCCTCCGCGACGCCCTCGAGACCGACCTGCTCGACCTCCAGGGAGGCACCACGTCCGAGGGCGTGCACCTCGGGGCGATGGCCGGCACCGTGGACCTGGTCCAGCGTGGCTTCCCGGGAACAGAGACCCGCGAAGAGGTGCTGTGGCTGGACCCCGTCCTCCCCGAGGAGTTGACGAACCTGCGGTTCAAGATCCGATATCGGCGGCATTGGGGCGTTGAGGTCGACATTGCGAAGGATCGAATCAGGGTCACAGCGCGCCCCGCGGACGTCTATCCGATCAGGGTCGGCATCAGAGGGGAGATCATCGAGCTGGCTGCCGGCAGCTCGGTGGAGCGTCCACTGTGAGCAGCGGCGCATCGGGGCACCCCTATCGCGATGGCCCCCCGTGTGTCATGGTTCGTAGCCGGATGAAGAAGATTCGCGATACCAGGGACCGGCCCGCATCCGATCGATCAGACCGGCTTCCTTCCGTGTCACGGGAGGTCGAGCGGGAGCTGTAGAGATGCCGCCCGGATTGGACCTCGAGACGCTCGATTTCACCCTCGAGTCGCTCAGCGAGTTCGGCCGTCGTGAGTTGCCGGACTCTGTGCTGATCGAGCTGGATGAGCGCGACGAGTTCCCAGAGGAGGTCGTGCGACGGATGTGCGGAGAAGAGCTCGGAATCCAGCTGCTCTTCGTCCCCGAGGAGCACGGGGGGATGGGTGGCGGCGCGCTGGACATCTATCGGGTCTGCGAGCTGATGGCGGCCGTCGATCTGGGAATCGCCACCTCAGTTCTCGCGACCTTCCTGGGCAGCGACCCGATCGCTGTCGGTGGAACGCCCGAGCAGAAGGGGCGCTGGATGCGGCGAATTGCGGAGGAGGGAGTGCTGATGGCCTACGGCGCAACCGAGCCCGACGCCGGCAGCGACCTCGCCGCGCTCAAGACCAGGGCGGAGCCGGTGTCCGAGAACGGCACGGTGGTCGGCTACCGCCTCAGTGGTGCGAAGCAATGGATCTCCAACGGGGGTGTGGCGGAGCTCAGCTCGGTCCTCGCCCTTGCGCCAGGTGGCCCGAGCTGGTTCGTGATCGAGAGCGGCACCGAGGGCTTCACCCATGGCAAACACGAGGACAAGCACGGCATCCGGCTGTCAAACACCGCCGCACTGTTCCTCGAGGACGCCTATGTCGACGCTGCCGACCTGATCGGCGCTGCCGAGGGACAGGGCCTGATCCAGGCCCAGGAGATCTTCGGCTACACGCGACTGATGGTCGCCGCGTTCGCCTTGGGAGCCGGCTGGGCAGCGCTTGACCGCGCGATCCCCTACTCGACCGAACGCATCCAGGCGGGGGGCCCGCTGTCTGAGAAGCAGGGCTACACCCACAAGCTGATCGTTCCGCACGCCGTGCGGCTGGAGGCCGCCCGCGCGGCTATCGAGGAGGCCGCCGAGCGGATCGACGCCGGCGCAGGATCCCTCAACACCGAGGGCGCAATCGCCAAGTATCTGGCGAGCGAGGGTGGAAACGCCGCTGCAGACGCAGCGATCCAGGCTCATGGGGGCTACGGCTACACCCACGAGTACATGGTCGAGAAGATCAAGCGCGATGTCCGCATCACGACGATCTACGAGGGGACCTCGGAGATCATGGAGATGACGATCGCGCGTGATCGCTGGCAACAGCATTTGAAGGCGCACGGCGATCATTTCCACGCCGCGGCGCGCGAGCTGGAGGCGCTGGGGGCCGAGCACCCCGAGGTCGGCGCGGGGACCACCGCGCTCGCGTTGCACGCTCTGGCCGAGGTCTTCGAGGCCGCGCGGAACGCGCGGCTGACCCGCAGCCAACACATCCTGCTACGACTCGGACAGCACGTCGCGACCGTCGAGGGCGCCGCGACCCTGGTGCGGCGGGCGGCGCGGGCGGCGGCGGGCACGCTCTCGCCGAAGGCATCGCGGCGCTTCGATGCGGATGCCCTCGCGGCGATCGCCCGGGTCAACGCCCGCGAGGTCGCGCTCGACGTGGCCACCGAGGGGGTGCGCTGGATCTCCGGTGCGAAGGCTGTCGGGGAAGACGACTCGACAGCGCTGGTATCCCAAATCGGGCTTGCCGCGATCCAGGCGGCGCAGGCGGGCCTACTTGCCGACATGGACACCGTCGCGGGCGCGATCTATGGCCGGTCGGAGCCCGAGGGATGACAGTTCGACGCCACAGTCCCGTGCCGGAAGCCGGCCTATGAGCGAGGCGAGCCGAGCGATCGCCATCGTCGGCGTGGGGGCGATCCTCCCCGACGCGCCCGACGCGGCGACCTTCTGGAGCAACGTCAGCGAGGGCCACTATGGGATCAGCGAGGTCGCCTCGGATCGTTGGGACCCCGAGCTCCACTTCGATCCGGACCCAAAGGCTCCGGAGCGCACCTACTCGAAGATCGGTGGCTGGGTGCGCTCATGGGAGTGGGACCCCCTCGCATGGCATCTTCCCATCCCGCCCAAGGTCTCGGAGGCTATGGACGATGCGCAGAAGTGGGGTATCACCTGCACCCGGATGGCGCTGCTCGACTATGGCTGGCCGGAGCGGCCGCTCGACCTCGAGCGCACCGCCGTCGTCTTCGGCAACGCGATGGCCGGCGAGCATCACTATCTGACGACGATCCGCCTCGCCTTCCCCGAGCTCGAGCGCGAGCTGGCGAGGGCGCCGAGCTACGCCGAGCTGCCCGCGAGCGCACGCGAGGCGATCGCCCGGGAGCTCCACTCGAACATCGACGAGTGGTTGCCGCCGGTGACCGAGGACACGATGCCGGGTGAGCTCGGAAACTGTCTCGCGGGTCGCGTCTCCAACCTCTTCAACCTGCGCGGGCCCAATTTCGTCGTCGATGCGGCCTGCGCCTCGGCGATGGCGGCAATGGACGCTTCGATCGACGGGCTGATCGAGCGCGAGTTCGATGCGGTGATCACGGGCGGGATCGACCGCAACATGGGTGCCTCCACGTTCATCAAGTTCTGCGCGATCGGCGCCCTTTCTGCAACCGGCACCCGGCCCTACGCCGACGGTGCCGACGGGTTCGTCATGGGCGAGGGCGCAGCGGTGTTCGTGCTCAAGCGGCTCGAGGATGCTGAGCGCGACGGCGACCGGGTGTACGCCGTCATCCGCGGCTTGGCGGGATCGAGCGATGGCAAGGGCAAGGGGATCACGGCCCCGAACCCGGTCGGCCAGAGGCTCGCGATCGAGCGCGCTTGGCGAAAGTCGGGGCTCTCGCCGGAGGTGTGCTCATTGATCGAGGGCCACGGTACGTCGACCCGCGTCGGCGACGTCGTCGAGGTCGAGAGCCTCTCGGAGGCATTCGCCGGGGCGCGCCTGCCTGCCGGATCCGTCGCCCTGGGGTCCGTGAAGTCCAACATCGGGCACCTCAAGGGCGCCGCGGGGGCGGCGGGGCTGCTGAAGACCAGTCTGGCGCTGCACCACAAGGTCATGCCGCCGAGCCTCAACTTCAAACGGCCGAACCCGAACATCGACTGGACCGACTCGCCGTTCGCGGTGAACACCGAGCTGCGCGCGTGGGAGACCCGTGACAACGTGCCGCGGGTTGCGGGCGTGAGCGCATTCGGCTTCGGGGGCACGAACTATCACGCGGTGCTCGAAGAGCACGTGCCCGGGCGTCTGAGCGGAAACGGTTCGGCCGCGATCTCGGTTCCGGCCGATGCCGGCGCGACCGCTGACTCCGGCGCCCTCGCGCCGCCGCCCCGACCGAGCGCGGCCCGCGGGAAAGACGGTCGGGGGGCGAAGGCCCCCGTGCGCGGAGCCCTCGTGCTGGGCGGCACCGATGAGGCGGCCGTCGCTCGAGCGCTCCGCGCCGCCCTCGAGGAGGCGCGCGCGGGGCGCTGCCCCGCTCGGTCGCCGCCGGATGCGGAGGCGCTCCGCTCAGCCGAGCGAGTGGCGATCGACTACGGGGACGCGGAGGAGCTGGCAGCGAAGGCCAGCGCCACCCTGAAGGCGCTTGACTCGAACGAAGCCGGCGTCTGGCAGGCGCTTCAGGCACGCGGAATCTTCCGCGGAAGCGGGCCGCAGCGCGGCAAGGTCGCTTTCCTCTACCCGGGCCAGGGCTCGCAGTACGCCGACATGCTCGCCGAGTTGCGGGCAATCGAGCCGCTCGTTGCCGAGGTCTTCGAGGAGGCCGACGAGGTCATGAGGCCGTTGCTCAACGGCAGGGAGCTGAGCGGGTTCGTCTTCGCCGATCGCGACAGCCCGGAGGCACTTGCCGAGGCGGAGGAGCAGCTGCGGCGAACCGAGATCACCCAGCCGGCCGTCCTCACGGTCGACGTCGCCCTCACCCGGATGCTGGAGGCCTACGGTATTTTCCCGGACTTCGTCATGGGCCACAGCCTCGGCGAGTACGGAGCGTTGGTGTCGGCGGGAGCACTGTCCTTCGAGCAGGCGCTAGAGGCTGTCAGCGCTAGAGGCCGTGAGATGACGAGCCTCGAGCTCCCGGATCCGGGTGCGATGGCGGCCGTGATGGCGCCGGCGCAGGAGGTCGAGGAGGTGCTCGCCTCCTCGGAGGGTTACCTCGTGCTCGCCAACATCAACTCGACCAACCAGGTCGTGCTGGGGGGCGGCACCGAGGCGGTCGCGCGCGCCGTCGACGCCTTCCAGGAGCGTGGCCACCAGGCGATCCCGCTGCCGGTCAGCCACGCCTTCCACACCGAGATCGTGGCCCCGGCGAGCGAGCCCCTGCGGGCGATGCTGAGGCGGCTTCGACTCTCGCCCCCCCGGATCCCGATCGTGGCCAACGTCGATGGCGAGTTCTACCCGACGGAAGCCGGCGTGGAGGAGCAGGTCATCGACATCCTCGGACGCCAGGTCGCATCGCCCGTGCAGTTCGAGAAGGGCCTGCATACCCTGTTCGACGCCGGAGCACGCATCTTCGTCGAGACTGGGCCCAAGCGGGCGCTGCACGGGTTCGCATCCGATGTCCTCGACGGCGATGAGGTGCTCAACCTTTACACCAATCACCCGAAGCTCGGCGACCTGGCGTCGTTCAACCATGCGCTCTGCGGCCTCTATGCCGCCGGGCTCGGCTTCGGCCGGGAGCGCGAGTCGGTGGACGGTGCACCTCCGGCACAACCCGCGCCCTCCTCTGCGTCCCGCCCCTCCGGCGAGAGCGATGACGTCGACCGGGAGCTCGGTCGGCTCGCTGTCGACTTCCTTCGCCGCGGCAGCGAGCTCCTAGGTGGGGCCGCACCGACCGGCGGGCCGTCCGATCCCGTGGTGATAACGGGCGCAGCGCTGGGCCTCCCGGGAACCGAGCACGTCTTCGATGACCGCAACATCGCGCGGATCCTCCATGGCGAGCAGTTCATCGACATGATCCCTTCGGGCCTGCGACACCAGATTCTCGATCGCCACATCACGCGTCTGGTCAAGAGCGACGACGGATCGGCGAGCTTCGAAGCGATCGACGACGTCGCCGACGTGATCAAGCTTGCTGCGCGGGAGGGCCAGCTGGACCTGGCCGCGGAGTTCGGGGTCAACCCCGACCGGGTGGCAGCGTTCGGCCGCAGCACCCAACTCGCGATCGGTGCCGGCATCGACGCCCTGCGCGACGCCGGCATTCCCCTCGTCCTCCGGTACAAGACAACCACAAAGGGGACTCAGCTCCCGGACCGGTGGGCACTGCCTACTCCCCTGCGCGACGATACGGCGGTCATCTTCGCGTCGGCGTTTCCGGGCTTGGAAGAGTTCGCTTCGGAGGCCGAGCGCTTCTCCGAGGATCGCTCCCGCCGGGAGCGACTGGCCGAGGTCGAAGCCCTGCGCCAGCGCCTCGCCGGTCATGGCGACAGCGTCGCGCTTGCCGAGGTCGACCGCCATATCCACGACCTGGAGATCGAGCTCGAGCAGGAGCCCTATCGCTTCGATCGCCGCTTCCTCTTCCGGGTCCTCTCCATGGGCCACTCCCAGCTCGCGGAGCTGATCGGCGCACGTGGGCCGAACACCCAGGTCAATGCAGCGTGCGCGAGCACGACCCAGGCCGTTGCGATCGCCGAGGATTGGATCCGTGCAGGACGCTGCCGGCGGGCAATCGTGGTCGCGGCTGATGACGCAACCTCGGACGAGCTCCTACCGTGGATCGGTGCCGGGTTCCTCGCCTCCGGCGCAGCGGCCACCGACGAGGTCGTCGAGGAGGCCGCCCTGCCGTTCGACCAACGTCGCCATGGAATGCTGCTGGGCATGGGCGCCGCGGCGCTCATTGTCGAGAGCGCCGCTTCCGCACGCGAGCGTAGCGTCACGCCGATCTGCGAGGTACTCAGCTCGGTCACCGCCAACAGCGCCTTCCACGGCACCCGCCTCGACGTCGACCACATCGGCGAAGTGATGGAGAGCGTCGTTGCCCAGGCCGAGGCGAGGGGCATGGACCGGGGCCGGATCGGCGAGGAGATGGTGTTCGTCTCCCACGAGACCTACACCCCGGCGCGGGGGGGCAGCGCGGCGGCCGAGATCCACGCGCTGCGCCGGGTCTTCGGCGCCGGTGCCGAGAAAGCGCTGATCGCGAACACCAAGGGGATCACCGGGCATCCGATGGGCGTCGGGCTCGAGGACGTGGTTGCGGTCAAGTCGCTCGAGACGGGCCTCGTTCCACCGGTCCCGAACTTCCGCGAGGTGGATCCGGAGCTGGGTGCCCTCAATCTCTCCCAGGGGGGCTCGTACCCGGTCAACTTCGCGCTTCGCCTTGCCGCTGGATTCGGCTCGCAGGTCAGCATGCTGCTGCTTCACTGGACCCCGGTGCGCGATGGCCGTCGCCGCAATCCCGAGGAGCTCGGCTATTCCTACCGAATCAGCGACCACGAGAGGTGGACCGATTGGCTGCGGACGATGAGCGGCCAGGAGGCGCCCGAGCTGGAGGTAGTGCAACGGCGGCTGCGGTTCGTCGACCGTGGCCCGGGCGCGAAGCGCGAGGATCGCTTCGCGACGCCCGCGCCGGCGCCGACTCCGGAACCCGCTGGTCCGGTCCCACCCGCACAGGCTCCACCTCCGACGGAGCCCTCGATCCCGGTCGCGGGCCAACAGGAGGTTGCCGCCACGGACGAGGTCACCGACCGCATCCTGGCGCTGGTCGCCGAGCAGACCGGCTACCCGCCCGACCTGCTCGACCTCGATCTCGACCTCGAGGCCGATCTCGGGATCGACACCGTGAAGCAGGCGGAGGTGTTCGCGACGATCCGCGAGGCCTACGGCATCCCCTTCGACGAAGACCTGAAGCTGCGCGACTACCCGACCCTCAACCACGTGGTCGCCTTCGTGCGTGAGCGGGCGGCGATCCCGCCGCCACCGCCCTCCCCGGCCGCGGCCGCCGCCACGGACGAGGTCACCGACCGCATCCTGGCGCTGGTCGCCGAGCAGACCGGCTACCCGCCCGACCTGCTCGACCTCGATCTCGACCTCGAGGCCGATCTCGGGATCGACACCGTGAAGCAGGCGGAGGTGTTCGCGACGATCCGCGAGGCCTACGGCATCCCCTTCGACGAAGACCTGAAGCTGCGCGACTACCCGACCCTCAACCACGTGGTCGCCTTCGTGCGTGAGCGGGCGGCGATCCCGCCGCCGCCGCCCTCCCCCGCCGCGGCCGCCGCCACGGACGAGGTCACCGACCGCGTCCTGGCGCTGGTCGCCGAGCAGACCGGCTACCCGCCCGACCTGCTCGACCTCGATCTCGACCTCGAGGCCGATCTCGGGATCGACACCGTGAAGCAGGCGGAGGTGTTCGCGACGATCCGCGAGGCCTACGGCATCCCCTTCGACGAAGACCTGAAGCTGCGCGACTACCCGACCCTCAACCACGTGGTCGCCTTCGTGCGTGAGCGGGCGGCCCCCGGGGCCGGCGAGCTGGAACCCTCCGAGGGCGCCGGCGGTGCGGAGGCCTCGGGCGAACAGGAGCCCGGCAGGTTTACACGCCGGGTTCCGGTCCCCGTGGTGCGGCCGGCGCTGGAGCACTGCGTGGCCACAGGCGTCTCGCTCGGGGCCGGGAGCCGGGTGATCGTCATGCCCGATGCCGGAGGCGTCGCCTCCGCGCTCGCCACAAGGCTCGAGAAGCTCGGGGTCGAGGTGCTGATCGCGAATGGCGCTGAGGACGACGACTCCTTCGAGCGCCGGATCGAGGCCTGGAAGGACGCGGGGCCCGTACAGGGCGCCTTCTGGCTGCCCGCCCTGGACGCCGAGCGGCCGCTGGCCGAGCTCGATTCGGAGAGCTGGGCCGGGGAGCTGCGCTCCCGGGTCAAGCTCCTCGCGATGACGATGCGGGCTCTTTCCGAGCAGATTGGCTCCGAGGGCACATTCCTGGTCGCGGGCACGCGGCTCGGCGGCCGGCACGGCTATGAATCTCGCGGCGCGACCTCGGCGATGGGCGGCGCCGTGAGTGGATTCGCGAAGTCGCTGGCTCGCGAGCGCCCGGAAGCGCTCGTCAAGGTTGTCGATTTCGCGCCCAGCCGCAAGACCGCCGCGCTCGCCGAGATTCTGATCGAGGAGGCGCGCCTGGATCCGGGCGTGGTCGAGGTCGGCTACGCAGATGACCTGCGCTGGTCGGTGGGCCTGCTCGAGCGACCGGCCGAGCGCGACCCAGCCCGCACGCTGGGATCCGACACCGCCTTCCTGGTCACGGGGGCCGCGGGCAGCATCGTCGCAGCGATCGTCGCCGATCTGGCGGCGGCGTCGGCAGGCACCTTCCACCTGCTCGACCTCGTCCCTGAGCCCGACCCCGCCGATCCCGACGTCAGGCGGTTCTCGGACGATCGCGACGGGCTCAAGCGCGATCTCGCCGAGCGGATCAAGCAGCGTGGTGAGCGGCCGACCCCGAAGCTCGTCGAGCGCGAGATCTCGCGCATCGAGCGTGCTCGGGCAGCTCTCGAGGCGATCGAGGCGATCCGCGAGGCGGGCGGCAGCGCGCACTGGCACCAGGTGGATCTCACCGATCCGGATCAGGTGTCGGCCTCGGTCTCGGCCGCCCTGCGGGAGAGCGGTCAGGTCGACGTCCTCCTGCACTGCGCCGGCATGGAGGTGAGCCACAACCTGGTTGACAAGCCGCAGCGCGAGTTCGACCTGGTCTTCGACGTGAAGGCGAACGGCTGGTTCAACCTGCTCCAGGCGCTCGGCGAGAAGGGCCCGGATGCCGCGGTTGTCTTCAGCTCGATCGCCGCACGCTTCGGCAATGCCGGCCAGACCGACTATGCGGCCGCCAATGACCTTCTCTGCAAGAGCATCTCGCGCCTGCGCCGCGACACAGGGATGCGCGGCGTGGCGATCGACTGGACCGCCTGGGCCGGAATCGGCATGGCAAGCCGCGGCTCGATACCGAAGGTGATGGAGATGGCGGGGATCGAGATGCTGTCGCCGGCGGAGGGAGTGCCCGTCGTCGGCCGGGAGCTCACCGCCACGGGCCCCGGCGGCGAGGTGGTCGTGGCCGGAGCGCTCGGGGTGCTGGCCGAGGATCATCATCCGACCGGAGGCTTGGATCCGGATTCGGCCAGCGAGGCGATGACCGCCCATCGCTGGCCGATGACGGGCCGTGCGTCGAGCTTCACCCTCGCCGAGGGGCTCACCGTCCTCACCGAGCTCGATCCGACCGATCAGGCGTTCCTCGACGACCACCGGATCGAGGGAATCCCGGTGCTGCCCGGAGCAATGGGCATCGAGGCCTTCGCAGAGGCGGCGGCCGCGCTGATGCCCGGGTGGCAGGTGGTGGCGCTCGAAGACATCGAGCTGACGGCGCCCTTCAAGTTCTACCGCGACGAGCCGCGCACGGTCGAGCTGCAGGTGCTGCCGCGCGACCGCGGTGACGGCACGCTGGTGGCCGACTGCCGTCTCGTGGGGAGCCGCTCCCTGCCCCAGGGCGAGCAGCGAGAGGTCCACTTCACCGGCCGAGCTGTTCTCGCGCGCGAGCTTTCCCAGCCACCGGATGGGGAGGTGGCCCCCGGCGAGGATTCCGAGAATCGGGGCGTTGGCTCGGAGGCGATCTACCGGATCTACTTCCATGGCCCCGCCTACCAGGTGCTGGAGCGGGCCTGGCGCTGTGACGGCACCGTGGTCGGGCTCCTCGCCGACGACCTGCCGCCTGATCACCAGCCGGCCGGCGAGCCCACGCAGGCTGCGCCCCGCCTGATCGAGCTCTGCTTCCAGACGGCGGGGGTCTGGGAGCTCGGCACCCGGGGACGGATGGCGCTTCCCACCCACGTTGATCGGATCACCCGCTTCGCCCAAGCGGGCGCACCGGGGACGCTCGTCGCGATCGTTACCCCGCGCGAGGATGAATCTTCGATCGACGCCCGGGTGGTGGATAAGCAGGGCCACGTCCGGGTCCTGCTCGAGGGCTATCGCACGATCGAGCTCCCCGGTGCTCTCGATTCCGACGCGCTCGAGCCGATCCGCACGGCGATGAGATAGCGGGGGGCCGGGTATGGACATCTCGTTCCATCGGCTCGCGATCGTCAACCGAGGCGAGCCGGCCATGCGCGCGATCCGAGCGGTGCGCGAGCTGAACGAGGGAGCCGACGACCCGATCACGTTGATCGCCCTCTACACCGAGCTCGAGCCACAGGCGATGTTCGTCCGAAAGGCGGACGAGGCCCACTGTCTGCGCCCGACCCGCGTACGGGGGGACAAAGGAGCCGAGTACTCGAGCGAGTACCTCGACCTCGGGGCCATCGAGGAGGCGCTTGTCGCGACACGGGCGGACGCCGCCTGGGTGGGCTGGGGTTTCATCGCCGAGGATCCGGACTTCGCCGAGCTCTGTGAGCGCCTGGGGGTCGTATTTGTGGGCCCCGACGCGAGCGCCATGCGGCTGCTCGGTGACAAGGTCGCGGCCAAGCATCTGGCCGAAGAGGCGGGCTTGCCCGTGGCGCCCTGGAGCGGCGGCGCCGTCGCCAGCCTCGCCGACGCCCGCGAGCAGGCCGAGCGCATCGGCTACCCCCTTCTGATCAAGGCCGCCGCGGGTGGAGGCGGCAGAGGGATTCGCCGCGTCGACACGCCAGAGCAGCTGGAGCCCGCGCTCGGGAGCGCGCGTGCCGAGGCGAGGGATGCGTTCGGCGACGATGCGGTGCTGCTCGAGACGCTGATCGCGCCGGCGCGACACATCGAGGTACAGGTGATCGCCGACGGACAGGGGACCCCCTGGGCGGTGGGGGTCCGCGACTGCTCCCTCCAGCGGCGAAACCAGAAGGTGGTCGAGGAGTCGAGCAGCCCGGCGCTCTCCGCCGAGCAGGAACGAGCTGTCAGCGAGGCGGCGGCGCGGCTGACGATGAGGGCCGGCTACCGAGGCGCGGCGACCGTGGAGTTCCTCTACCAGCCCGATCGGGGGCTGCTGTCGTTCATGGAGGTCAACACCCGCCTGCAGGTCGAGCATCCGGTCACCGAGGCTACGACCGGTCTTGATCTTCTCAAGCTCCAACTCCACGTCGCGGCCGGCGGGCGACTCGAGGGTGCGCCCCCTCCCCCGGTCGGCCACGCGATCGAGGCGCGAATCAACGCGGAGGACCCCGCACTCGGCTTCGCGCCCGCGCCCGGGCGCATCATCTTGCTCCAACCACCTGGCGGGCCGGGGATCCGTGTCGACGCCGGGATGTCGGAGGGCGATTCGATCCCCGCGCAGTTCGATTCGATGATCGCCAAGGTGATCGCCTGGGGACGGGACCGCACGGAAGCCCTTGCCCGATTGCGACGCGCCCTCGCCGAAACAACGATCGTGGTCGAGGGCGGGACGACCAACATCGGCTTCCTGCTCGACGTCCTGGCGCGGCCGGAGTTTCGCGCCGCCGAGGTGGACACCGGCTGGCTCGATCGCCTCCAGCTGCGCGGGGAGACGATTCCGGTCCGTCACGCCGAGGTTGCGCTGGTCGCGGCGGCGGTGGAAGCGACGGATGTCCAAACCGCTGTCGATCGCGCCGCGTTCTACGCGTTCGCGCGAAGGGGGCGCCCGGAGACTCCGGCCGCCGGCTCCCGCGAGATCGAGCTTCGCTATCACGGGCACCGTTACCGACCCGCGGTTCGCGAGATCGGGCCGAGCCTTTACCGCGTCACCCTTGACGGCACCTCGGTCGAGGTCAGTGCGGAGCGCATCAGCGCCCACGAGCGGCGGCTGCAGCTCGGCTCCCACGGGTTCAGGGTGGTCACCTCTAGTCAGGGCGAGGACCTGCTGGTCGAGGTCGACGGCGTCTCGCACCGAGTCTCCCGCGGCGATGGTGGCCTGGTGCGCAACCCGGCGCCGGCAGTAGTGGTCTCGATCCCGGTTGAGCCCGGAGACGAGGTCGCCACCGGGGACGTCGTGGCCGTGGTCGAGGCGATGAAGATGGAGTCGTCGCTGGGCGCGCCCTTCCCGGGCCGCGTGCGGGAGGTGCTGGTCGGTCCCAATGTCCACGTTGGCGCTCAGGAGCCGCTCGTCCGAATCGAGCCCGTGGAGGCAGGGGTCCCCGAGCCGGGCGTAGAGCGCCTGCGGCTTTCGATCGGAGACCAGGTCAGCGCCGACAGGGCCACGTTCTGCCGCGAGAACCTGCGGCGGCTCGGGTGGCTGATGCTCGGCTACGACTCTGAGGCCGGGGAGGACGATCGGATCCTCGCGGCTCTTCACGATGCGTGCTCGGATCCGCTCACCTGTGACCCGGCGCTGATTCCGGGCGAACACAGGATTCTGGGCGTCTATGCGGACCTCCAGGCCCTCAGCAGGCCCTACCACGATGAAGCCGATCCCGATGCCGAGTTCTTGCGAAGCCCGCGCGAGTACCTGGACGCGTACCTTCGGTCTCTCGACGTCGAGGCCGAGGGGCTGCCGGAGCGGTTCGTCGCCGACCTGAGGCGAGCGCTCTCGCACTACGGGGTCGAGGGGCTGGACCGAACCGCGCAGCTCGAGGAGGCCTGCTATCGGCTGTTCCTCTCGCAGCGGCGAGGGGAACAGGTCAGGAGGGTGATCGTCGCCTTGCTTGACCGGCGGCTCGAGCAAGTCGAGCTGCTGGCGGGTCACGTCGGGGACGACTTCCGGGAGGCGCTCGACCGCCTGATCGTCGCGACCCAAGGGCGCGATCAGATCCTTACCGACCTGGCGCGCGAAACCCGCTTCCGCTACTTCGACCAGCCACTGATCGAGGCCGCTACGACCACGACCTACCGCGAGGCCGAAGCAACTCTCGAGGCCCTCGTCGCCGACCCGGAGGGTGCCGCCCGGGCGGATAGGATCGACGCGCTCGTCGATTGCCCGCGCCCGCTGGTGACGCTGCTGAACGAGCGGCTGCGAGACACGGGAGAGCAGGTGCGCCGCGCTCTGCTCGAGGTGATGACAAGGCGCTACTACCGAAGGCGCGCGCTGAGTGATTTCGAAGTGCTGGAGCTCGCCGGGCGCCTCTTCATCACGGCAACCTATGCTGACAGAACCGATCGGCGCCGGGTGGTGGCCTCCTATGTCGAGCTGGGAGACCTCCCCACCGCAGCCACTGCCCTGAGCGCCTACGCCGCTTCGCTGCCCGAGGGTGAGGCCCTCGTCGCGGACTTCTACTCCGAGTACGACGGCGAGCCGCCTGCACGGGGGGAGCTGGCAGAGCGGCTCAGCTCGGTACTCGACGCAGCGGGGCTGGCGCGAGGCGTGGAGCGGATGGTGATCGGGGTGGCGGAGCCGGCTCGCGGGCGGGGTATGTCCGCGGTGGACCTGTTCACCTACCGGCCGGCCGAAGGCGCGATGGTCGAGGACGAGGTGCTGCGGGGCGTCTTGCATCCGGAGATGGCGGACCGCCTTCGTCTCTGGAGGTTGGCGAATTTCGAGCTCGAGCAGCTGCCCTCGACAGCCGAGGACGTCTACCTCTTCCATGGCGTGGCGCGCGAGAATCCCAAAGACGAGCGGGTCTTCGCCCTCGCCGAGGTGCGCGATCTGACCGCCATCCGCGATCAGCGCGGGCGCCTCACCGCGCTGCCGGAGTTCGAGCGGATGCTGGTTCACGCGCTGGAGGGGATCCGACGCTTCCAGGCTCACCGCAAGCCCAGCCGACGCTTGCTCTGGAACCGGGTGGTGCTCCACGTTTGGCCCGTGGTCGAGGGGCTGACCCCGGCGGAGATCGAGCCCATGCTGACCCGCCTCGGTCCTTCGACGCGCGGGCTGGGGATAGAGATGGTGTTCGTCAATGCCCGGGTCCGAGAACCGGACGGCGCCGAGCGCGACCGGGTGATCCGGTTCTTCCCGACTGGCTCTGGCGTTGTGGTCGAGGTCGACGATCCGCCAAACCGGCCCCTGATGCCCTACGACGAGTCCAGTGAGCGAATCGTCTCCGCACGCAGGCGGGGGGCCCTGCACCCGGCCGAGATCATCAAGATGATCGCCCCCGCGCATTCGGGCGACGACACGGTGCCGGGCCAGCCCGCCGGGGACTTCGAGGAGCACGACCTCGACCCAGCCGGAGTCCTGGTGCCGGTGCGGCGCCCCTTGGCGACAAACCCGGCCGGGATCGTGGTAGGGGTGATCAGCAACTACACCGAGCGCTATCCGGAGGGAATGCGGCGAGTCGCTCTCCTCGGGGACCCGACGAAGGCGCTCGGCTCGCTTGCCGAGCCGGAGTGCCGGCGGATCATCGCCGCCCTCGACCTCGCCTCCAAGCTCGACGTGCCGCTCGAGTGGTTCGCGATCTCGGCCGGCGCGAAGATCGCAATGGACAGCGGCACCGAGAACATGGACTGGATCGCCGCCGTACTGCGAAGGATCGTCGAGTTCACGCAGCGCGGCGGGGAAGTGAACGTCGTCGTCACCGGGATCAACGTGGGCGCCCAGCCGTACTGGAACGCCGAGGCGACGATGCTGATGCACACGCGCGGTGTCCTGATCATGACCCCCGACAGCGCCATGGTGCTGACCGGAAAGCAGGCCCTCGACTACTCGGGCGGCGTCTCGGCCGAGGACAACTTCGGGATCGGCGGCTATGAGCGGATCATGGGGCCGAATGGTGAGGCTCAGTACTGGGCCCCCGATCTCGCCGCGGCGTGCCGACTGCTGCTCGATTACTACGAGCATGCCTACGTGGCGCCTGATGAGCGCTTCCCCCGGCGCGCGAAAACCTCCGATCCCCTCGGCCGGGACGTCAGCCAGGAGCCTCACCGCGCGCCGCAGTCGGGGCTGAGCCGGATCGGTGACATCTTCTCCGACAAGACCAACCCGGGCCGAAGAGCGCCGTTCGACATCCGCTCGGTGATGCGAGCGACGATCGACCGCGATCACCCTCCCCTTGAGCGCTGGGCGGCGATGCGTGATGCCGAGAGCGCCGTCGTCTGGGACGCGCACCTCGGTGGCTGGCCCGTGGCCCTCCTCGGGATCGAGTCGCGGCCCTTCGCCCGGCGCGGGGAGTTGCCTGCCGACGGTCCAGACCGGTGGACGTCCGGCACCTTGTTTCCACGCTCCTCGAAGAAGATCGCCCGGGCGATCAACTCGGTGGCGGGACGCCGCCCGGTGGTCGTGCTGGCAAATCTCGCCGGCTTCGACGGCTCTCCGGAGTCGATGCGCGAGTGGCAGCTGGAGTTCGGCGCCGAGATCGGGCGGGCGGTGGTCAACTTCAAGGGCCCGATCGTCTTCTGCGTGGTATCGCGCTACCACGGCGGTGCCTTCGTCGTCTTCTCTCAGCGCCTCAATGAGAACCTCGAGACGATCGCCCTCGAGGGCGCTCACGCGTCGGTGATCGGCGGCGCCCCGGCGGCAGCGGTTGTGTTCGCCCGCGACGTCGCCCAGGCGACGGGCCGCGATCCACGAATCGTCGAGATAGAAGCGCGGATCGTAGCAACCGAGGGCCAGGAGCGCACCCGTCTTCGCGCTCAGCGGTCCGAGCTGTGGGATCGGGTGCGCTCGGAGAAGCAGGGCGAGCTTGCCGCTGAATTCGACTCGATCCACAGCGTCGAGCGGGCGGTAGAAGTGGGTTCGGTCGGTTCGATCATTTCGCCGGCGGCGCTGCGCCCCCATCTGATCGAGGCCATCGAGAGCGGAATGCGGCGCACGGTCAACGGGAAGGGGCGGCGATGGCCGGACTCGGGTGGCTGACGCGCGTGCTCGCTGAGGTCCCGGAGGACGATGCGTGGCTGAGCGAGCGAGAGCGCGAGATCCTCTCGACGCTCCGATCCGAGAAGCGTCACCGCGACTGGCGGCTCGGGCGGTGGACGGCGAAGGCCGCGGTGGCGACTTGGAAGAAGGTGCCGCCGGCTGCGGTCGAGCTTCTCGCCGCGGAGGACGGGGCGCCTGAAGCGTTCATCGACGGCGGGGAGACGCCGGTTGCGCTCTCGCTCAGCCATCGCGGGGGGCGGGCGTTGGTCACCGTGAGCGATGCGCCAGCCGCGCTCGGCTGCGACCTCGAGGTGCTGGAGGCGCGCAGCCCGGCATTCGTGAGAGAGTGGCTCGGCGCGGACGAGCGCGAGTTGGTGAGCAGTCTGACCGGAGACCACCGAGATCTGGCGGCGAACCTTGTCTGGACAGCGAAGGAGGCGGCCTCGAAGGCGAGGCGCGAGGGCCTGCGGCTAAATATCCGGCAGGCAACCGTCGAACTCGGGCCACTGATTGACCCTGGCGACGGATGGGAGCGATTTCGAGTCGCCTGGCAGGAGGGCTTGGTCGAACTCGGTTGGTGGCACCGAGACTCGAGCTGGGTGATGGCGATTGTGAGCGATCTCGCCGACGAGTCGCCGCCCGTCGAGCTTCATTAGTCACAGTTGAAGTGTCCAGGGCGGGCGCTCAGAAGAGCGGATGCCGGTGGCCTTCCCCGTCGGAGTACTCGAAGACCGGTTCCAACTCGCCGGCCGGCGTTTGGCTGGTGATCGCGGCAATCGCGCGAACGGCGCCGGATCGCACCTCCCCGGACTCCGAATCGAGAAGCGGCAGCAAGCGATCGTAGAGGTCGCGATCGCCGGTGGCTGCAAGCGCCGCCGACGCCTCGCGCCAGAGCTCCGGACGCTCGCCAAGGACCTCGAGCAGCGCCTGGCAGGCACGCGGATCGCGGGTGCGCCCCAGGGAGAGCGTGGCCGCGCGACGCACGGTCACGCTGGGGTTATCGAGCGCTTCGATCAGCGGCTCAACCGACTCTGCGAGCTCGCCGACAACGCCCAGCGCTCGCGCCGCCTCCGCGCGCACTTCGGGTGCGGGGTCCTCGCGCAACAGCGCACACAGGCGCACCTGGGCCGCCTCGCTCATGCGGGCATGGTACGCACCGCCAATCCCCCGCCGCTTGCCGCTCCCACCGCCGAGCCCTTGCCGGTCGAGACAACCGGCCGTTGGTTGCGCGGACTGCAGGCGCAGGACGGTGGCTTTCCCACCCTCACGATCGGATGGGCCGCGCTGCGCTGGCCGAGAGTCTGGCCGCCGCGCGCGACCCGCGCGGCGGCTGGGCGCGCCCCGGCGCGGAGTTGGAGACGACGGCGGTAGCCAGCCGTGCGCCTGATCGTGCTCGTCGGGTGTCTTGGGGGAATGGAAGGGTGGGATCGCGGATTTCCTACGACGCTGCGATGACGGGGGACTGGGCGCGCGCCACCGGGCGATCGCTACCCTGCGCAACACCTGGCTGGGACTCCAGGCAGCCCAAACGCTCGAACAAATTCTGGAGGTCAAGAATGAGTAAGTACGTCCGCTTCTTCGAAGACTTCGGCATCACCGACGTACCGCTGGTGGGCGGCAAGAACGCATCTCTGGGCGAGATGTATCGGGAGCTCTCGAGCGGGGGCGTGCGCGTGCCTAACGGCTTTGCCACCACCGCCGAGGCGTATCGTCACATGCTGGAGGAGGCGGGCGCCCGCGATGAGCTGCACGCCGCGCTGGACGACCTCGACCCCACCGATGTCACCGACCTGGCCAGAAGGGGAAAGCGCGCCAGGGAGATTGTGTACGGCGCCGGCCTGCCCGATGACCTGGCAGGCGAGATTCGCGCCGGCTACCGGCAGCTACAGGAGGAGTATGGCGAGGACCTGAGCCTCGCGGTGCGAAGCTCCGCCACCGCGGAGGATCTGCCGACGGCGAGCTTCGCCGGCCAGCAGGACACGTTTCTGAACGTCCGCGGTGAGGAGAGCCTGTTGGACGCTTGCCGGCGCTGCTTCGCGAGCCTCTTCACCGACCGCGCGATTCACTACCGGATCGACCAGGGATTCGATCACTTCCAGGTGGCGCTGTCGATCGGCGTGATGAAGATGGTGCGCTCCGATCTCGCCGCCTCGGGTGTGTTCTTCTCGCTGGACACCGAGTCCGGCTTTCGTGACGTTGTGTTCATCACCGGCGCCTACGGCCTGGGCGAGAACGTGGTGCAGGGCGCCGTGGACCCGGACGAGTTCTACGTCCACAAGCCGACTTTTTCCGCCGGTTACCACGCGGTGCTGCGCCGCCTGTTGGGCGACAAGGCGGTGAAGATGATCTTCCTCGAAGGCGAGACCAAGCACACCACCCGTAATGTCCCGACCCCCAAGACCGACCGCGAGCGCTTCTGCGTAAGCGATGAGGACGTTTTGGAGCTGGCCGACTACGCGATCAAGATCGAGGACCACTACGGCCGACCGATGGACATGGAGTGGGCCAAGGACGGCATCGACGGCAAGCTGTACATAGTCCAGGCCCGGCCCGAGACGGTCGCCTCCCAGCGCAAGCCCACGTCGCTCGAGAGCTACTCGCTCGACGGGCGCGGGGAGATCCTCACAGAGGGGCGATCGGTGGGCGAGAAGATCGCCTCGGGCAACGCTCGCCTGATCGAGAACCTGACCCACCTGTCTGAGTTCAAGCCCGGCGAGGTGCTGGTCGCCGACATCACCACGCCCGATTGGGAGCCGGTGATGAAGACCGCAGCGGCGATCGTCACCAACCGCGGCGGCCGCACCTGCCATGCAGCGATCATCGCCCGCGAGCTCGGCGTCCCCGCCGTTGTCGGCGCCGGCGATGCGACCACCAGCATCTCGAACGGGGTCGCGGTCACAATCTCCTGCGCCGAGGGCGACATCGGGCGCGTCCTCCGCGGCGCGGTGCCGTTCCACGTCGACCGCACCGAGGTCGAGGACATCCCGCGTCCGGCCACCCAGATCATGATCAACCTCGGCAATCCTGATCTCGCATTCAAGACGTCCTTTCTGCCCAATGACGGTGTCGGTCTGGCGCGCATGGAGTTCATCGTCAGCGAGTACATCAAGGCCCACCCACTGGCCCTGATTCACCCTGACCAGATCAAAGACCCCCACGCACGCGAGAGCATCGCGCGGCTGACCCGCTCCTACCCCGACGGCGAAAGCTTCTTCGTGCAGCGCCTCTCCGAGGGCATCGGGACGATCGCCGCGGCGTTTTGGCCCAAGCCGGTGGTGGTGCGCATGTCCGACTTCAAGACCAACGAGTACGCGAGCCTCCTGGGGGGCGCCGACTTCGAGCCCGATGAGGACAATCCGATGCTTGGCTTCCGCGGCGCCTCGCGCTACGCCCATCCTGCCTACACGGAGGGCTTCGCCCTGGAGTGCAAGGCGATGAAACGCGTGCGCGAGAAGATGGGGCTAACCAACGTCATCCTCATGCTCCCCTTCGTGCGCCGCGTGGACGAGGCCGATCGCGTGCTTGCCCGGATGGCTGAACTGGGCCTCGAGCGCGGCAACAACGGCCTCCAGATCTACGCGATGTGTGAGATCCCCAACAACGTCATTCTCATCGACAGGTTCGCCCAACGCTTCGACGGCTTCTCGATCGGCTCCAACGACCTCACGCAGCTCACCCTGGGAGTGGACCGCGACAGCGAGATCGTCGCGTTCGACTACGACGAGCGCGACGAGGGCGTCAAGGAGATGATCCGCCTGGCCATCGAGGGATGCCGCCGCAATCACATTCACTCCGGACTGTGCGGCCAAGCGCCGTCGGACTACCCGGACATTGCCGAGTACCTGGTCGAAATCGGCATCGACTCCATGAGCCTGAACCCAGACACGGTGCTCAAGACCACCCAGCAGGTGCTGGAGGTGGAGCGACGCCGGGGAGACGAGGGGGATGGACGTAAGAGCACCGCTTCGATGACCTGAAGGCGGGGCTTGGCTCGCTTTGACGCCTCAGGTGATCTCCGGCATCCACCCCTTCCCGACGCGTCTGCGTCGACGAGGGACCGCAACCATTCGGCAAAGTCGACAAGATGACAAGAGGCAAAGTCCAATAGGGGACTTGGAAAGGAGTCCAGATGGCACTCGCAGACAAATCCGTGGAGCTCTCCGAGGAAGTGTTGGAGGAGATCAAGGACGGACAGGAGGCGGCGATCGGCGCGGTTCGCGGTTTCGTCGGCAGCGTCGACAAGACGCTGGCTGGATCGGCGAGCCCCTCGCAGGTCGAGGAGATTGTCGACTCGGCGCTGAAGATGGCGGACAAGCTGGTCGAGACCCAGTACGAATTTCTGAAGAAGATCGTGCACAGCGCCGGCGAGTCGGCTGGGAGCGGCGGCGAAGGTGAGGAGGCTTAGGTCGGGACGAGCGGGGTCGCCGCCCACCGCACATCTCTGCCAGGGCTTTCGCCTACCGTCGCTGACGGTCCGATGATCAAGGCTGGCGAATTCAAGTAAGCGGCCCTTCAAGGGCGCGCGGTATCGCTGATGCCGCCCTTCGCCACCGGGCATATATCTCGAGCCCGTGCTTCGGGGGCGGCTGCCTTCTGCGCTGCTCTGCGTGATTCACTCTTGACGCGCTCCGTTCGCTGTGGCAGCTTCGTCTTGCATATGCAAGCGATGAAGGGACAAGGTGGCAAAGATCCTGATCATGGAGTTCGCCGGCGACGTTGAGGGCTATGAAAGGGTCACCGAGCGCCTTGGAATCGATGTGGCAAGCGGTGAGGGGGACTGGCCGGCGGGCCTGTTTTTTCACAGTGGCGGAGTCAAGCCGGGCGGCTGGATCGTCTCCGAGGTCTGGGCCTCGCAGGAGGACCAAGAACGCTTCATGGCTGAGCGGCTCGGGCAAGCCCTGAAAGAAGCCGGCGTCGAAGATCCGCCAAGCCGCGTCGAGTGGTTCGATCTGGCTGCGTACCACAAGCCCCAGTAGCTTTCGCGCTAAGCGACGGGGATCGAAACGGCCCCGCCGCCTAAGTTAGACGCACGCCAAGAAGCGCCTCTAACTTTCATAGCCTTCTTCGGGCTCCCGCTACCTGTTCTCGTGTATCGGGGAGTTCCTGGAGAGGACGCCAGGCGCAAGTGGGTGGGTGCTACTCGCCGCTACGGCCTGGAAGCATCCGACCCAGGCAACGGACGTGCGATGGCACCATCCCCCAGCGCTCGTAGAAGCGCAGCGCTTCCTCGTTGCCAGCGATGACGTTCAGCCCGATGAAACCAACGCCCGCAGCAGCGAGACGCAGCTCGACCTGCTCCATGAGCAACGAGCCAATCCCCCAGCGGCGCAGCTCGGGTTCAACCGAGAGCGCCTCCAGCTCGCCCATCCGCTCGTTCGTTTCAAAGCTCCAGTCGCTGTCGCAGATCCGGAAGAAGGCGAAGCCGACAGGCGAGCCTTCGCGCTCGGCGATCAATAACCAGGCCTCACCTGCGCGCATCCAGCGCTCGAACTCGGTCAGGCGCCGCTGCCAGGAGTCCTCTGCATCCCGGAATGGGGCGACCTCGCGCGCCTCGCCAGCGACACCGGCGTGGTAGTCGTGCATCGCTCGCCACAGCGACTCTATGTCGTCCAGTCGCTCCACCCCCGCCTCAACGATCTTGACCTCGGGTGGCCCTTTCCGGTCTGCGTTCAAGGTGAGGTGAGCATAGAGGCCTTATGCAGTCCGCCCCCACCCTTCTGGCTACTCGGGCGGAATCAGGACGACGTGGTGAAAGGTAGGCAGCACCGAAGACCGTGGACTGCGAGAAGCCCCTTCGCGGTCCTCCCATAAGCTCGTTCCGTGTCTCCAGGGCTTGAAGCCCGCTGCTTGGCGGAAATGCTACTCGGCCGCCCTATCCGGACCCCTGCCCCGGATCGCCCGAACAGGGCGTTGGCCACCTGCCCATCGCGCCCGAGAGCTTCGGCGGGTGCCGCCGGAGCTCGTCCATTGGAACGGCTCTCGCGATGATCCATGGAACGGAGGTGACCAGGCCGCCGACTTTCGTCGGCCTATCTGAGGCGAATCGTCTGCGGAGCGGGTTGGCCGAGGCGGCCACCTTCCCCGTACTTGCCATCTCGGCGGTGTTCGGGGCCGGCGCTCCGGCCGCCGTTTCCGTCGGGGTCGCCCGCGCCGCCGAGGCGGATTGACCGCAGTCGAAATGGGGGACGATTCGAGACAGCTTCCCGGCTTCCCGACCGGACGCGCGGGCCTGCGCCGGATCGCACACCATCCCGGCCTCGGCGGCTCCCGCGCCCTGCTGCGGCGCCAGCTTGTGGAATTGCTCGAGCGGCTCGCGCTCCTGGGCTTCGCGATCTGCGCGCTGCTCGCCGTCGGGACCGTTGGCTACATGGTCACCGAAGGCACGTCTGTTGGTTTCGGCCTCGTCTGGGCCCTCGACACAGTTGCCACAGTCGGTTCAATCCCAGAGCCGATCGGAACAGGAGGTCAGATCCTCAAGGTCCTGTTGATCGTCTTCGGCGTGGGTACCCTCTTCTACGCAGTGGTTACGTTGACCGAGTTCTTCGTCGCGGGCCATCTCTCAGGCCTGCTCGAGGAGAGAAGGGTCTTAAGGAAGATCGACTCGCTGTACAACCACATCCTGATCTGCGGCTTCGGCCGGGTGGGGCGCCAGGTCGCCCGCGACCTGCAGGCGGCGGGGCGCGACTTCATCGTCCTCGACAACAACCCGGGCGAGACGAGGGAGCACGCCGACGCGATGGGCGCGCCTTTCATCGAGGGCTCGCCCTCAGATGACGAGGTGCTCCGCGGCGCCGGGATCATGAGCGCCGCCGGGGTGATCGCCTGCGTCGACTCGGACGCCGAGAACATCTTCATCACGCTGACCGCGCGCGAGCTGCGCCCCGACCTCGCGATCGTCGCCCGCGCCAGCGTCGAAGACTCCGAGAGCAAGTTGCGCCGCGCGGGCGCCGACCGAATCGTCTCCCCCTACAGGGAGAGCGGCGCGGAGATGGCCCGCTCCATCCTGCACCCGCAGGTGACAGGGGTCGTCGAGGTCGCCCCCGGATACCGGATGGAGGAGATTGAGGTGACCGTCGGCTGTGCCGGCGCTGGTGGGACCCTCGAGGAGGTGCGGGGATCGGCGACGATCGTGGCGTTGGGGCGCCGGGGCGGGACAGTGGAACCACAGCCGCCTTCTGACACCGTGCTTGAAGAGGGCCAGGTGATCGTCGCGATGGGAGAGGCGAAGGCACTGGAGCACCTGGAGACCCTGATGGCGCCGGGTCCGGCCGGGGCCTGATCTAGACCCCGGGCCCAGAGCCATCTTCGCCCCCGTCGCCTCCTGCTACCGGGAACGCTCACCCACGACCCGAACCCCCGAAACTCCCGCTCGGAAAGGCGTAATCGGGAAGGATTCTGCGGACAACTAGACCTCATGGGAGTTAGGAGGCCTAGCAACTCGCTTCACAAATAACACCTCGAAAAAGGGCACAGGTTGCACCGATTTGCGCCGGAGAGACCCTGAGCGATCTCACTGCTGCGACGAATCCGATGCCCCGTTGCCGGTCGGGACTAGTAGGACCGAGCACGCGGCACGATGCGCGACTCGCTCGCTGACGCTGCCCAGTGCCTTGATTCCGCCCTGGCCGCGACGACCACAGATCAGCATCGAGGGTGCTTTCGACTGGGTGGCCTCGATGATTTCGTGGGCAGCGTGGCCTCTGGGCTCGCTGAGCGCAGGCTCCTCGCCGGTCATCTCGCCGATCTCGGCAATCTGGTCTTCGATCGCCCGGTGGCGCTCCGGATGCGACCTGTCGACGACGTGGACAACCTCGAGCTTCGAGTTGAAGGCGGTGGCGACCCGCGCGCCGACCCGCATCGGAGCCCAGGACCCGGGCGAACCGTCGCTGGCAACAATCAAGTGCGTCGGGAACCTGTTTGGGCCGGGGGGCTCTCGCGCGATCAACAGAGATCGGTCCGTCATGTGGGCAGCCTTGGTGGCGGTGCCGGCAAGCATGATCCCGGCAGCGCGCGAGCGACCGTGGGTTCCGAGGATCAACAGGTCATGACGCTCGCTCAGTGGAAGCAAGACATTTGTGGCGCTTTGGCGATTGCTGCCAATCTCGATCGAAGCTGAAACCCCGGCCTCTCGGGCGATCCTGCCGGCCTCTTCCAACCCCTTCTCAAGCCCTTCTTGCCTGTACTCCGGCCCCAGCTGGCGGTCGACGCGAACGGCGATGAAGTGAACGGAGGCCCCGGTTGCCGCCAACGCAACCGCCTGCCGCGCCGCCTCGGTGCTTCCTGGGCCGCCTTCGATGCCGCAGACGATGCTGGGGAATGGCGTAGTCGTTTTTTGCCTCTCCCTGGTAGGTCCTCAGCTTTCAGCAGGTTCCACCTTACCGCCCAAATTCGCACGGTTGGTACTTGGTCGAGTTCAAGCCTGGCCCACCGCATCTTCGCTGCTACACCGAGCTGGTGCCCCACACCGCCTGGGGCTGGTACTGGCTGGGCAACGCCTGCGCGGCGATTGGCGAGCGGGTGGAGGCCCGCAGCGCCTTCGAGCGGGCGGTCGGGCTCGAGGAGGAGGGCAGCTTCGCGACGGATGCGGCTCAGCGCCTGAGCGGGCTCTCAGGGGAGGGCGGAGCCCTTCGAAGAGGGATGGCCCGACGATGACGACCTGCATTGACCCCCCAAGTTGATCGGGAGGTCGGAGTCGACCCCCTGGCGCCTGCCAGGGACCGGTCTCCGACCCGGCCAGGTGGGCGGGGATCAGGGATCAATCGTCTAGTTTGAAGAGGCCAAAGCAAACCGCCACCGGATCGAACGCATGAGCCGTCACCCGATGCCACCCGCAGACGCCGCCTGGCTCCACATGGATCGGCGGACCAACCCGATGGTCGTCAACTCGCTCGTCATGCTCGGCGGGACCCCGGACCTCGACGCGGTGGCCGAGCTGCTCGAGCGGCGCTTCGTGGCCCCTTTCCCCCGTTTCCGGCAGCGCGTCTCCGATCCGCTCGGCCGCCCCGCCTTCGAGGACGACCCGTCGTTCGACATCCGCAGCCACCTCCACCGACTGGCGCTGCCGGCTCCAGGCGACCGAGCGGCGCTGGAGGGGCTGGTCGGCGACCTGGTCACCCCGCCGCTCGACCCGAGCAGGCCGCTTTGGCACTTCTACCTGATCGAAGGCTGCGAAGGCGGCTCGGCGGTGCTGTGGCGGATCCACCACTGCATCGCCGACGGGATCGCCCTCTCCCGCGTCCTGCTCTCGACCGCCGATGAGGTGGACGGCGGGCTCGAGCTGGCGCCGCCCCGCGATGGGCAGAGCACCCTGAGCCGGCTCACCGCCGCGCCCCGTGGCGTCGTCTCGGCGGCGCGCCGGCTCGGCAGCGCCGTCGTGCACGAGGGGATGGAGTCGCTTGCCCATCCGGACCACCTTCGCGAGCTGGCCGGCACCGCCATGCGCGACGTCTCCACCGCCGCGAGGTTGGTTGCCGCTCCGGCCGACGCCGCGACCGGGTTGAGGGCGCCGCTCGACGGGAGCCGCAGGGTCGCCTGGTCTAGGCGCTTCCCACTGGCGCCGATCAAGGCGGCGGGCCGGCGGCGGGGCGCGACGATCAACGACGTCGTCGTCGCGGCGCTGGTCGGGGCGCTCCAGCAGCACCTGGAGGAGGACGGCACGCTCCCGGAGGAGATCCACACGATGGTCCCGATCAACCTGCGCCCGCCAGAGGAGCCGATCCCCGCCGATCTCGGCAACGAGTTCGCGCTGATCCTGCTGGCGCTGCCGTTGGGGCGGGCCGAGCCGGAGGAGCGCCTGCGCGAGGTCCACCGGCTGATGAGAACGATCAAGGACTCCCATGAGGCGCCCCTCGCCCATGGCCTGATCAGCGCGATGGGGCTGACGCCGCCCTGGGTGGAGGACCGCCTGATCGGCTACTTCACCGACAAAGCGAGCCTCGTCGTCACCAACGTGCCCGGCCCGCGTGCGCCGCTCAGCTTCGCCGGCGTGCCGATCACCGGGGTGCTCGTCTGGGCGCCCTGTTCGGGCAGCCTCGGGATGACCGTCAGCATCTTCAGTTACGCCGGCGAGCTCACGGTCGGCTTCATGGCCGACACCGCTTTATCCGTCGAGCCCGAGCTGCTGGCGCGCACCTACGAAGCCGAGCTCCGCCACTTCCTGCGCTAGCCGCCCTCCGGGGGCGCCGGGGTGGGGACCAGGGGCCGTAAAGCGCCCAGAGGTCAGCCAAGATTGCAGACTTGGGCGTCTGGGCCAAATGCGGTGGGCGCTAGTCAGGCCTTCTCGACGCGCACCTTCAGCTCACCCGGGCGGGCGTTCACGAGCCCCGCCAGGATGGCGGCCTCGGCAGGGCCGCGAATCAGCATCCCGAGCATGCGCCCGGGGTCGACCTCGAGGGTGTACGTCGCCCGCGTCTGTCCCTCGCCGAGATCCTCCAGGCTCCAGGAGCCGGTGACCGACTTGAGATCACCCTTCTCCTGCGTCCAGGAAAGGCGCGTGGGGGGCTCGTAGCGGAACCGCACTCGCGTCGTGATGTGCCTGAGCTTGAGGTCGTTCTCGGTCTCGACCAGCGCCGGGCGCCCGTCGGCGTCCCGCTCCAACGCCAACATCGCCACCAGGCCACCCTGCCAGTCGGGCGCCGTGAGCACATCTTCCACCACCACCCAAACCTCCGCCACAGGCGCATCGATCTCTGCGTTGGCGCTGCCGCTGATGCGTGCCATCGAAGACTTCTCCTTAGGTTGCGACGAGCTGAAACGAACCTATCGTTTCCAGCGATAGCTTTGGGGGTGTCCCGGGCCCAGCTGAAGCACGATGAGCCGCAACACCATGCCAGCCGCGGCCGCCGCCTGGCTCCACATGGACCGCCCGACCAACCCGAGCGGGGGCGTCCTGGCGCCGATCCGCACCCTGCTGTACGTTCGACTAGCGGGGACGCACTATAAGGAGGTCCAGATGGAGCAACCCGCAAGCACCGAAGCCCTCTCGGCCACCGAGCCCTACCGGAGTCGCGGGGAGGTGGCTGCGGCGTTTGCGGCTCACGTCAACCGCGGCAAGGTGGCAGCTCTTCGGGCGATGGGGGTTGACATCGTCGTCGGCGAGCGCGAGGGGGCCCGTTTTCGAGACGCCTACAACGGCCGGTGGTTCTGGAACTGCCACTGCAACGGGGGCGTGTTCAACCTCGGACATCGGCATCCGGCCGTAGTTGCCGCGCTACGAAATGCCCTCGACCAGCTCGACGTCGGCAACCACCATCTGATCTCCGGTTGGCGCGCCCGTCTTGCCGAGCAGCTTGCAGGGAGCACGGGGGACAAGCTGCCCTATGCCCTCTTCACCGCCTCGGGCAGCGAGGCAGTGGATCTGGCACTGACTCTCGCCCGGGGCCATACAGGCCGCGAGAAGATTGTCGCGGCGATCGGTGCCTACCACGGGCTGGCCGGCTTTGCTCGCGCCGCCAGCGACCCGCGCTGGTCAGAGCCCTACGGTAAGCCCCTTCCGGGCTTTGCGCACGTGCCGTTCAACGACCTCGACAAGCTGAGCGCGGAGCTGGAGGGGGGCGCCGCGGCGGTGATCCTCGAGTCGATCCCCGCGACTCTCGGCTTTCCGCCCCCAGCGCCCGGCTACCTGCGCGAGGCGGGCGAGCTCGCTCGGCGCCATGGCGCGATACTGGTCCTCGACGAGGTGCAAACGGGACTGGGGCGCACCGGCGCCCCCTGGTACTACCAGCAGGAGCAGGCAGAGCCGGACATCGTGATCACCGGCAAGGGCCTAGGCGGCGGCCTCTACCCGGTGAGCGCGGCCCTGATCAGCGCAGAGCTGGAGAGTTTCTTCGATGAGCGCCCCTTCGCCTACGTCTCGACCTTCGGCGGTTCGGAGCTTGGATGCATCACCGCGAATGCGGTGATGACAAAGATCACCAGGCCGGAGTTCATGGACCGTGTTTGCGCCCTGGGCGAGCGCTTCGAGAGAGGTTTCGACGACCTGCCCTTCGAGTTGCGCCGCCGCGGCCTGACTATGGGTCTCTCGTTCGAGGAACCGGAGGGCGGTGTCGAAGCGGCCAAGAAGCTGATCGACGCGGGCGTATTCGCGGTCTTTGCCGAGCACGACCACTCGGTTACGCAGTTCAAGCCACCTCTGATCCTCAGCGACGGCGAGGCCGATGAGATCATCGGAGCCGTTCGCCACGCGCTTGCATGAGCCAGGTGGCCGGCCAAATCTCCGAAGACGAGCTGTGGCAGCTGGACGCGGAGGTCAAGTCGGCGCTCGACCACGGCGACGAGTCGCGGCTCCTGGTCCTCGGCGGCGGCGAGATGTCGTTGGTTCTCGGCTGGCCGCCGGCCGATCCGGCATTCGCGTGCAAGCGGCTTCCGATTTTTCCGACCCGCGCCCGATTCGACGCTTACCAGCAAACCCTTCTCGACTATCTGGATGCGCTGAGAGAGCGCGGCGTCGACGTGGTCGAGACCGAGCTCATCCCGATCGCGTGCGAGGACAGCACGATTGCCGGGTACGCGGTGCAGCCGGTGCTGCCGGCCGAGACGCTGGCGCCAGCCGTTCTCGCGGACCGAGATCCGGCGGCTGGGCACCCCTTGGTCAACGCAATCGTCGAGAAGGCTTTTGAAACGATCGGGCCACGGCTGGGAATCGATGCGCAGCTCTCAAATTGGACTTGGGAGAAAGGCCGCCTCCGTTACCTCGACGTCACGACTCCGATGATCTGGGCGGCGGACGGGAGCCCCCGGCTCGACCTCGACCTCCTTGTCCGATCCCTTCCTGCGATCGCACGCTGGCCAGTCAGGCGTTGCTTGGCGCCAAGCATCCTCGACGGATATCGTCATCGGCGAGGCGTTGCAAATGATCTGCTGGGCAACCTGATCAAGGAGCGCCTCGGCGCTTGGCTCCCGGCCTTCCTCGAGCCCGTCAACCGGAGCCTAGACCCTCCGATCAGCGAGCAGGAAGTGCGTAGGTACTACCGCTCGGACGCGCGGTTATGGGGATGGCTTCTACGCATCCGCCGCCTCGACCGGGCCTGGCAGTGGCACGTGCGGCGGCGCCCTTACCCGTTCCTTCTTCCTCACAGAGTCGCGCGCTAGCTTCTCTGAATCGACGCATACTTCATTGTCTGGAATGCCCGACCACCTGCAGGACAAGCGGGAGCGATCCCTGCAAATCAATGGGTCCAATCCGGGGCGGGATTCGAACCCGCGACCTTCGGGTTATGAGCCCGAACCTAGGACCCCGCTGGACTTCGTGGAGCACTGTTTCAAGCAGTTTTCGCGAGATCGTGATCGGCTGGGATCTGTGGGGCTTCTTGCCCCATTTTCTTGCCCCAGGCTTGTTCGACAGCCTGGACGCACCGACGACTGCCGGATGTCGCGAAAAAGGGAAGCGCGATGCCCGGGGACCAGGGCTCCTGCAATGCATGGGAAGGCAGTACCTACTGTCTGACCGCGGAGCGCCGCCGGGAAGGAACCTGGCCCCGCGGCGCTTGACGCATGAGATCGGCGACCCCAGTCAGGGGTGCCATAGGATTGCGCGCCGTGCCATTCACGATCAGGAACCTCAAGGAGGACCTGGAGGACATCGGGTCCAGGTTCGACGGCGCGCCGGACCTGGAGTTCCGCATGGCGACCGAGGCGCTTGAACTCGAGAAATCCGGCCTGAGCTTCCAGCGCGTCCCGCCCAACTATCGCTTTCCGTACGGCCACACGCACAAGAAGCAGGAGGAGGTGTACGTGGTCCTGCGCGGGAGCGGGCGGATGAAACTCGACGACGAGGCCGTCGAGCTCAAGGAATGGGACGCGGTGCGCGTCCCGCCCGGTACGTGGCGATGCTACGAGGCCGGGCCGGAGGGCCTCGAGATCCTCGTCATCGGCGCGCCCAATCTCGGCGAGGTTCCACGCGAAGACGTCGATGGCCAGCGCGATTGGTGGGGTGACTAGCGCCAGCTAGGTGAACATGAAGCGGGAGAAGGAACTCACTCAGCCGAGGGCAGTGCACGCTCCCTGGCTTCCCGGGTTGGCAAGGCGCCCCCTCCTCTCGATAGGGCACCGAGAACGAGCCCGCGACACGATCTAGAACGATCTGCGTCGGTACCCTCTCTCTCGCATCGAAGGCTCGTACTTGGGTGCCGGGCCCCGGGGCGCTCCAACGTCGCCGGGGCCGCCCTATTCGCGTTTCTCGCGAGCGAACGTAGGTGGAGGCCCTGCGCGAGGGCTGGAATCGACCTCTCCCGAACCTCAACTTGCCCCAGAGCTTGCCCCAAGGCCATTTTCCGTCCTGTAGCGGGGGCCCGATTCGTCTCTCGCAACCACCCTCGGATCGTCGAACGGATCGCGGCTTGAGGGGGGGCTTGACGCAGCAGGTCCTTGCGCTGCTCGAAGGACGCGATGGTGGGATTCGCTAAACGTCATGACGAGCGAGGCGATCTGATCGCCGGCAGGCTGGGCGGCGCGGCCTGCACAAGGGGATGGAGTCGCTCGCCCATCCTGACCACCTCGCGGACGCCTGTGGTCCACGATAATCCAGGTCAGGAGCAGACATGACACCTCCCCGATCGAAGCGCAAGAAGATCCCGCGTGATCGCGAGAACGACTACACGCCCGAGGCAGCGCAAGCACGGCGCGCCTTCCTACGTGAGCAGACCGGCGTGGGATTGGAGCACGTCTCCCACTACTCCTTCGATCCATCGATTCTCCCCGGCAACATCGAGCACTTCACCGGGGTCGCGCAGGTGCCGATCGGCATCGCCGGCCCGCTGCTCGTCGACGGGGAGCATGCGCAGGGCGAGTTCTACGTCCCCCTGGCCACGAGCGAGGGCACGCTGGTCGCTAGCTACAACCGCGGCATGAAGACGCTGCGCGAGGCGGGCGGCGTAAAGACCACGATCCTGGACGACGCCATGCAGCGCGCCCCCGCCTTCGTGTTCGAGAGCGCCCGCGAGGCACGAGCGTTCGGGGTATGGCTCAGGGAGCACTTCGCGGAGATCAAGCAAGCGGCCGAGACCACGACGCGTACCGGCCAGCTGCGCGGCATCGAGCAGTACTCGGCCAGCCGGATCCTGTTCACGCGCTTTGACTACACGACGGGCGACGCCGCGGGCCAGAACCTCACAGGCAAGGCGACCGCCGCCGCGTGCGCCTGGATCACCTCCAACTATGAGGGCATAACCAACTTCTATCTGGAGTCGAATTTCGCCACCGACAAGAAGAGCTCGCAGATCAACGTGCTGCGCACGCGGGGTAAGCGCGTGGTCGCGGAGGCGACGATCCCCGCTGCACTGATCGAGGAGCAAATGCACACGAGCGGTGACGAGCTGTTCCGGGCACGGCAGGTGTCGAACCTCGGTGGTTTTATGTCCGGGGTCAACAACAACGGACTCCAGTCGGCCAACGGAATCGCCGCCCTGTTCATCGCCACCGGCCAGGATGCGGCCAATGTCGCCGAGTCCTCCGCGGCCCTCGGCTTCAGTGAGCTGCTCCCCAACGGGGACTACTACGCCTCGATCACGCTCCCATCGCTGATCGTCGCCACTTACGGCGGCGGCACCGGACTCGCCACTCAGCGCGAATGCCTGGGGCTGCTCGGCTGCTACGGCACAGGGAAGGTCCGCAAGCTGGCCGAGATCGTCGCGGCAACCGTGCTCTGCGGCGAGCTCTCGCTCGGCTGGGCGATCCTCGCCGCAGAATGGGTCAAAGCACACGACCTCTACGGCCGCAACCGGCCTTGACAGGCACTCAGGTCGAAGGCGAGCAAAAGATGCCGTCGGGGTCGAACGTTCGCTTGCATTCGAGCCACCGGGAACAGCATGCTGCTTGAGCGGCAGGCGCTTCCAACGCTACGGCGCCAGCTCGTCAAGGAAGCCAAAGAGGACAGCATTCGTCGCGCCCGGGTCCTCTATCGCGCACCAGTGCGCCGCGCCCTCAACCACGCCGGTGCGGCCCTCGGGGGCGGCCTGAGCGATCAGCCTGGCCGCCTCCGGGGGTGTCACGGGGTCCTCCGAGCCGCAGAAGGCGAGCAGTGGGCAGCGCAGCGCCGAGAGGTCGGGCATCGCCGCAGGTGCCGTGGCCGCGGAGCACTCGGCGTAGGCCGAGTGGTCATTGGAAGCAATCAGCTCCTGCATCAGGCCCAGCAGCCTCGGGTCCTTGGCTCGGCACCGCGCCGAGAGACCGGTGATCGCGACCCCGGCAGCGATCTCGTCCATGCGACCGGCCCGGGCCAGCGCAACCCTACGCTCGAACACAGGACCCGCCTCCGGGCGCCAGGCCAGCGCACCGCCGCACACTGCTAGGGCCCAGGGCCGCTCTCCGAGGCGCACTGCTGCGTGAGCGGAGACCATTGACCCCACCGAGTGCCCGATGATCGCCACCCGCTCGACTCTCAGGGCGTCGAGCAGCCCGCATGCATCGAGCACCCACTGTTCGACCGAGTAGGGGCCGGGGGGCTTGTCGGAGCGCCCCGCGCCGCGCTGGTCGTAGGCGATTCCGCGCCAGCCACGCTGCCGGCAAGCCTCGAGCTGCGCCAGCCAGGCGTTGGCCGAGCCGCCCAAGCCGTGGAGGAAGAGAACTACCGGGCCCTCGCCGCCGGTGTCCTCGTAGGCCAGCGTCAGACCATCGATCTCGATCCGCTCGGTCATTCAGCCCGAACCGTATCTGCCCCCATGAGGAAGGCTTGGCGGACGCGCTCGACGCCCGTGAACTGATGTGGTCGGGCGAGCTGAGCAGGGAGTAGGTCCGTGGGGAAGCCACGAGCCGTGTTCATCCGCAGGTCTCCCAGCGCCCAGCGCCAGAAGTCAAGGACCTTGGAGCCAGTGCTGAAGGGCTCGTTGCCCTTCAATTGTTCGAGTTCGGCCGGCGGTTTATAGCCACGCTCAGTCATCCACACGGTCCTCCTGAAGGTCGTTAGGGGGATCAACAGGGAGGAGCATCTGCATGCCTCCGCGTTTTGGTCTCCGCGCAAATGCTGATATGGCAGGAGCTCCCAACAGAGCTAACCGCCACACCCACACACGTGCACCCGGGGGTGGAGCTGGCCGATGTCGAGGCCGCCACAGGCTGGGACCTGGCAGTCTCCAGCGATCTTCGGGTGACCCAATCACCTTCGCCCGAGGAGCTCTGCGCCTTGAGGCAACTGACCGATCGAATCAACCTTTCGACTCACGCAGCCCGCCGCAGCACGAAATCGATAGAGCGGGACCTCCTCCCTCCTCTCCTGACGGCGGCCAGCCAGATCGAGCGCGAACTGGTGGCGACCGGAATAGTCGCCGGCGACGAGCTGCCTTTGTAGGCGAAGCGTTTCCAGGGGTGGACGCGGATTAGAACCGGCGACTGCCGTGCGGTAATCGCGATCGCTCCCGGCTAGACCATCTCGATGCCCCTGGGTTCTGGTGCACTGCCCGCTGTCGGAATTCTGCCGGCGCGCGGTCGGCACTGCGGCGGATTGAGCCTAGGTCTGGTCGGGCGTGCACGTCGTCAAGGCTGCCGCGGGATCCAGGGTCGGCAGCCAGCGCGACACGTGGCGCGTACCTATGGGTTCTTGCGGTGAACGCTGACTTGATCGAGCGGGGTTGCGCTGCGAGCTCCACGTCGAGATCGACAGGTCGTTCGCGCTCTCCGAGGCGGCCGCGGCTCATGCGTACCTGGAGGGCCGGACCGCCTTCGGCCGGGTCGTGATGGCGCCGTGACGGACGCCATGGTTAGGCGCTAGAGCACGACCTTGCCATCGAGCGCAGTGTGGGCTGTAGCCTCAGGGCGTGGACCTCGATCGCGCCCGGGAGTTCATCCGCGAGAACCATCGTGCCGTACTCGCGACCCGCAGACGGGACGGCAGCGTCCAGCTTAGCCCGGTGCTTGTCAACCTCGACGGGGAGGGCCGCGGGGTTATCTCAAGTCGCGAGACAGCGATGAAGGTCAAGAACCTGAGGCAAGATCCCTATGCCCAGCTCTGCGTATTCGAGAACCGCTGGCCCGGCCAGTGGATGGGCATCGACGGCGAGGCGGAGACTCTCTCCCTGCCCGAGGCAATGGACCCGCTGATCGACTACTACAAGCGTTTTCCCGACGAGAACCCCGCCTGGGACGAGTACCGGGAGCGGATGCGCCGTGAAAAGCGGGTGTTAATCCGGATCGAGCTGCAGCGGGCCGGGCCGGACCGCCAGGGCTGAGGCCATCACCCGATAACGATCGCTCATGTGTGTCTCCGAGGCCACGAGAGTGCTTCGTGGCGGGGTTGTGCGCCTCTGTGCATGCGCAGGCGCACACGGAGATCAGAATGGTGTTCGATGCAGTCGCGGGGCCAACAGCTCGGTGATGAGCCGCGCTGTCGCCGGCCAGGGGCGCCGGCGACCTCCCAATCCTCCCCGCGGGCTAGGGGCTAACGAGCGGAGCACTCCCGACGTTCGCTTCGAAACATCGAGAGCGCGTGCGCCCCTGCAGGGTGCTCACGGAGCTCCCGAACGACGGCGGCCATGGATGTAGGCAGCTCGTCAGGCTGCGGCAACGGCACTCCGTACTCAGGCGGCATCAGCACGGACGCTGCCAGGGAGGCAAAGGTCAGATCGGCTGCTGTGAAGCGCTCGCCGCAGAGGTAGGGGCGGCCGTCCCTCAGGCGCTCGGCGAGCCCGTCGAAGATCTCGCGTACCTCGGTCTCGGCCCGGGCCGCAGTGGCTGGCGTGACATCGAGGACGCGATCGATGACCCGCGCAACGATCGGATAGGCAAGCGGCAGCACGCGGCGCTCCCAGGCCGGGACGCCGGTGCAGGCGTAGGCGATAGCGATATCGCGACGCCCCCGCAGGCCGTTGTACATCCATCTGCGCCCCTGCGGGCCCAGGCGGGTGTCGAACTGATATTGAAGCGCCCTGACCTCGGCAGCGCCGCTCGGATCGCTCGGGTACAAGCGGCGGTTCTCCGAGGTGCGGGCATCAGCCGCATTGAGGATGTCGGAGGAGTCAGCGAGGACTCGATCGCCGCAGACAAGCACCGGAGCGGTTGTCCCGCCCCCGGCGCGACGCACGGCAACTCGATGGATGAGCTGCAGGTGAGCCCGCTCCACGTATCTGATCCCGGCTCGATCCAGCGCCCAGCGGGCCTTCTCGCAGTAGTGACTGATGGGGATCGTGATCAGGATGCATGGCGATCCGTTGGCGATCATCTGACTGGATCATCCTCGGTCGTCACCTGCCGGGAACTCGATCAGAGGCGCCCGCATGCGACTCAGCCCGCTCGTGTGTGCACCGCCGCGGGGCGCGAGCGCCCGTGCGGTCTGCCTAGTTGAGCCCAACCGCACTGCACCTTCGCTGCGCCCTGACAGCTGACGTCGCTCCACTGCTACGCGGAGCGTTCGGGCAACGCCACGTCGGGCGTTCGGGCCACGCAGAGCGCGAGGACCAACAACCACATCGAGGGTGGGATGCGGCGTCCGGGTGGCGGTGGGCCGTGGTGGCGTTCGGCAAGGCCGAGCAGACGGATCACCTCCTCACCGACAGCGCCATGCTCTCCCTCGATGTCGCAGGCGAGGCGGGCCAGCGCCACCGACTCGGTCACGTCGCCCCCGGCGAAAGCGCGGCCGACCGCGGTCAGCAGGTGGGAGCAGACCCGCTCCATCGATGGGTCGAGCGGGCCGGGAGGGCCAGGCGGCGGACCGGCGTCGGCCGGGTCTTCTCCGGCCAGGATGCGCTCGATCTGGCCGCCAGCGATTGAGGCGATCGCCACGCGGTCGAGGCCGGCTGCCAGAGCGCAACGGAGGTGCAGCGGGGCGGCGCCGAGGGGCTCCCCGTACGGAGAATCGCTGGCCCAGAGGATCTGGCCTGGGGGCACAAGGCAGAAGAGCGCGATCAGATCGGCCGGGTTCCACCAGGAGGTGTCGATGAGCAGGTTCGGATACCTCGGCATCAGCCGCCACAGCCAGGCGATGTCGCTGACCGCCGCGTGGGCGAGGATCAGGTGGGCGCCCGGGTGGCGCTCGGCGAGGTGGACTGTGTCGCGCCCCAAAGCGGGGATGCCGCGGCCGGCGTGGATCAGGACTGGGACCCGCCGTTCGTTTGCCAGTGACACCAGCTCCTCGACCGCGGGCTCGTGCATGGCGAACTGCTCGGCGCGGGGATGCAGCTTGATGCCGCGAGCGCCAGCGTCGAGACAGCGCCTGGCCTCGGCCAGCGCATCGCGATGGGGATCGACTCGGCAGAAGTACACCAGGCGGCCGCCCGAGGCCTCGGCCAGGGCACGCCCCTCGTCGTTGGCCGGTGGATATCCGCCGGGCTCGTGCATCGGGAAGGCGACGGCGCGCGCACCGGCCCGCTCCATCGTCGCCAGCAACTCCTCCGGCTCCTGCTGGTAGCCGTCGGGGTCGTTGCGCCCAAAGTGGGTGTGGGCGTCGAAGAGCGAGAGCGGTCCGGCCTCGCGCTCGACCGCTTCCAGCCATCGTCGCGACTCGAGCTCGAGCGGCCCCTCCTCCGGCTCCTTACGGTTCGGCCCAGCGGCGACGTCAGCCACGGCCGGCAACTCTGACGATTCCCTCGACCGCCTGCTCGAGCAGCGCCGGTGAGGTGCCGATGTTCAGCCGCGCGAAGCCGGCACCCTGGCGGCCGAAGGTCGGCCCCGGGCTGAGCGCCACCTTGCCTTGCTCCAGGATCGCCAGGGAGGGGTCCTCGCCGAGATCGAGCGCGCGCAGATCGAGCCAGGCAAGGTAGCCGGCCTGGGGCTGCGCGCAGCCGACCTCGGGCAGATACTCAGCCAGAAGTTCCGCCAGCAGGCCGCGGTTGTGGTCGAGCACTGCGATCACATCGTCGAGCCACGGCCCGCCGTCGCCGAAGGCGGCGACGGCGGCGATCTCGCCCAGATGGCCGCAATGGGTGGCGCTGAACGGCAGCCTCCCGATCACCTCGGCCGCCTTCTCGGAAGCGGTGACGATCTGGGCGCAGTGCAGGCCGGCAACGTTGAACGTCTTCGACGCCGAGCAGAATGCGATGCCCCGCTCCGCCGCGGCCTCGGAGACGGTGAGGAACGGCACATGCCGGGCGCCGGGAAGGGCCAGCGGCGCGTGGATCTCGTCCGCGAGCACCCAGGCGCCGTGGCGCGCCGCCGCGTCGGCGATCGCGGCCAGCTGCTCCCGGCCCGGAACGGCGCCGGTGGGGTTGTGGGGGCTGCAGAGAATCAGGGCGACTGCGCCCTCGGCGAAACGCCGCTCGATCGCTTCGGGATCGAGCTCGCCGGCAACAAGCGGCGCCTCGGCCAGCTCGCATCCGAGCTCTTCGATCACGGCGAAGAAGGGATGGTAGACGGGGGTGTTGATGACGACGCGCTCACCCGGTTCCGCGATCGCCCGCAACACCGCCGTGATCGCGCCGACCACATCGGAGCTGGGGGAGACCGTCTGCGGATCCAGGCTCCACTCCAAGCGGTCCTCGGCAAAGCTGGCGAAGGCCTCGGCCAACCCCAGCTCCTGTGGCGAGGCGTAGCCGCAGTCGTCAAGCTGCACAGCCTCGGCCAGCGCCAGCTTGACCGGCTCGGCAAGCGGGAAGTCCATCTCAGCGACCCAGGCGGGCAGCACGTCGGCCGGGTAGCGGGCCCACTTGGCGCTGTGCCGGAGCCGCAAGCGGTCGATCGAGATCTCGGTCAGCTCGGGATTGAGGGTCGTCGACATCGGCCCGAACTCTGTCATGCCCGTCTGCAGGGGATGCCTCCGAGCCCTTCATCGACTAAGCGGAAGCGGCAGGAGGCCGATGAGGCAGGTGTCCGGAACGTGCTATGAGCGCGACATGCCTGGCGCTGGTGATTGAAATCGTGGCCGATGGGTCGATCTAGCTGGCGATGAGGGGAGCCGGGTCTCAGCGCGAATGTGGAAGGAACGCAGTTCCCTTCCACCTGCCTTGCCGGTCCCACACGACAACGGGGCGGCGGGGCGACCACACTGCGGATGGTGACGGGGCTCACCGCCCTATCAACGGCCGAGGAGTGCTGAATGGGTATGAGCGTCCTGTGCCCGAAGACCTCCACTCGGACGCGCGGGCGGACGACATTCATCCCTTTCGTCGGCGGCAAACAGCTCACGACCCAGGTCAGGCGCTCTCAACGCGCGCCTTTAGCTCGCCCGGGCGGGCGTTGACCAGCATCGCGCGGACCGCGGTCTCGACCGGACCGCGGATGAGCATTCCAATCACCCGTCCCGGATCGCCGTCCAGGGTGTACGTCGCTCGCGTCCGCCCATCGCCCAGATCCTCCAACGTCCAGGAGCCCTCGAACGACTTGAGGTCGCCCTTCTCCTGCGCCCAGGAAAGCCGCGTGGGCGGTTCGTAGCTGAATCGAACCAGCGTCTTGACGTGCCTGACCTTGATGTCACTCTCGCTCTCCACCAAGCTCGGGCGCCCGGTGTCGTCCCGCTCCAGCGCCGACATCGCCACCAGCCCGCCCTGCCAGTCGGGCGCCGTGAGCACGTCCTCCACCACCGCCCACACCTCATCGATGGACGCGTCGATCTCTGCGCTGGCGGTGCCGTCCATGTGTGCCATCGAGCCCTTCCGCGAGTGGCAGCGGATGGACAAGCCTATCGTCGCCTGCGTCCGCACAGCAGAGGATTCGAGAGAGTGGGCCGCATCGGGCTCGACCAGTGACCTCCTGCTTGGTGCCGGGGCCTAGTCGACCTTGGGCGTCCCGGTCGAGCCGCAACCAACCTCAGACGCCGAGCACGGCTCATAATCCGTCCATCGATGGCCAGATGAGCAAGCGCATCGCCGTCATCGGAGGTGGAGTTGCCGGGCTAGCCTCCGGCTACCTGCTGGGACGGCAATTCGAGATGACGCTGTTTGAGAAGGAGCCCCGCCTGGGCGGCAATGCGTACACCTACGCGGGGCGGGACGGACAGCAACTCGACATCGCGGTCGCCGCGTTCGGCCGAGCCGGTTACGAGCACTTCTTCCGCCTCCTCGCCGAGCTCGGGATTGTCACCCGTTCCTCGGCAGGCACGTATATGAGCTTCCACGATCTCGACACTCGGCAGGGCATCTACGTCACGCCGAGCCTTCAGGGGCTGCGCGCCCAGCGCTTCCGGATCCTGCGACCCTCGCAGCTGCGGCCGTTCTGGGAGCTGTCGCGCGGGCTGGCTGCGGCTCGGAGGATCCAGAAGGAGGCTGGGTTCGGCGATCTCACCGTGCGCGAGGCCTTGCGCCTCCTCCCGCGCATCAGCGGTGACGCAGAGACGATCCTCATCTGCGCGCTTTGTCTCCTGTCCTCGATGAGCGCCGAGGAGGTGTTGGAGGCGCCAGCGCGGTTCTTCTTCGGGAAGATCGCAGTTCACAACGACCTCATGTCACCGAAGGCGATCTATTCGGTGCGCACCCTCCCGGGGGGAACGAGGAGCTACGTATCCGCCCTGGCGCGGGCCTTCGGTGGGCGGATCGTGCGTAGGGCCCGGATCCGGGCCGTGCGCCGCGACGAGGACCGAGTCCGTGTCGCGTTTGCCGGCGGTGGCGAGGCAAGCTTCGACAAGGTGATCTTCGCCTGTAATCCCGATCAGGCGTTGGATCTGCTCGAGGCCCCGACACCGCTCGAGCGGGAGCTGCTCTCCGCCTGGCGCTATAAGGACGGCCGGCTGGTGGTGCACCGCGATTACACCGCATTCCCGCAGCGCGAGCTCATGCAGGCCTACACCTTCCTCTACCGTCGGCGGGACGGCGGTTTCTCGACCTCGGTGAACGGGGCCCTGTGGTTCGAGCCATCCGTCCCGGACACGTGCGACCTGATCGCCTCGCAGCACCCGAACTTTCCGATCCGCGAGGATCACATCGAGCTCGATACCGTGCTGCGAACGCCGATCTTCGATTTCCGCTCCTGCGCCACCACCGCCCGACTGCCAGAGCTGAACGGCGTGAAGAACACCTACTACTGCGGCAGCTATTTTGGCTACGGCCTGCACGAGGACGCGATCCGCTCTGCGGTGGATCTGACCAGACGGCTAGGAGTCGAGCCCTGGCAGCAGGGGCCGCCAGACCACCGGTAGCGATCGGCGTGCCGTCCGCGGAGGCAACAAGGTCGGTTCGCATCGGCAGCGATCCGGGCTCGTGGTTCATCAACTCGCCTCCTTCTGTATATGTCATGTCCATCTTGCCTTGGTCAGGCGCTGGCGCTTGCGGGCGTCCAGCTGAAGCGGCGCAGCGCTATCGCTGGCCGGCTCCGTGCGCAACCTCGAACCCCCGCGCCCGATATCCCCGCCTTCGGATACCCCTCCGAGGCCACGGGAGCGCTTCCCATGGATTCCTCGATATCTCCGAGTGTCTGAGTAGCCGAGCGAGGGTTGAGGGCCGGCGCCCCTGTCGCCGGCTACACCATGGATCTCAACGAGAGCCTCCCCCGTTCAGGCGGTGCAGGGCGGCGCGGCAGGTCATCCAGCTGCGACGAAATCACGCAGCGCGACCCTGCCGCCGCCGACCAGCGGCTCGCCATGCGCGAACAAGAGACTGTCGAAATCGAGGTCGAGCAGCCGGCGTAGCGACTCCCGCAGTCCAGCCCGCACCGCCGAGGGATCATCGCCCATCAAGAATCCCGGCACGAACGTAAGTCCCCCGCCGCGGGGGCGCGTGAGGCCGTCGGCGAACGCAACCGCGCCCTCGCCGGCGGTCTGGATGTGTATCGCGGTGTCGTCCGGGCAGATGGCCCCCAGCTGGTGCGCGGTGATCCCCGGCGCTAGCTCCTCCCCGAACGCGAAGCCCTCGACCTTAGGGCCGTCCTTGAACTCGTGCAAGCCGGCGTCGCTGCAACGAATCGGGCATCCGAAGGTCTCCGCGAAGCGCTCGCTGTGGCGGAGATGGTGGCGGTTGGTGAGGACAATCTGGCCTGGGGTCTCTCGCCGCTCGAACCACTCGAGGCCCTCCCGCGGCACCATCGGGTCGAGGACGACCCGGGCGGGCTCGATGTAGTAGGAGTCAACGGGCAGCCTGATCCTCGGGTGGATCGCTGTCCAGTGGTGGACGCCGGGGAGCACCTCGCGAATCGGCCGGTGTGATGCGAGCTCGAGCGCTAGTGGGCGAAGGAACTGCGGCCACGCAGCGCCGGCTAGCTCGACGCCGGAGCGAGCCTGGCGGCTGAGGCGATTGAGTAACGGCATCGTGGGGACGTTACGCGACGGCACCTCAGTAACCGTGACGACGACCTCGACAGCTCAAGGCTCAACGCGACCAGCGATTCGACAGCGTCCAGATCGAGGTGGTCGGTGCGGTTAGGCATCTTCTCTGCTCGCACCTGACACCTGACGGCCACCCAACTCCGAGGCCACGGAAGCGCCTTCCCGTGAATTCCTCGGGGTCTCTGAACATCCGAGTAGCTGGAGCGGGCTCGGAGGGGCCTCCGTGCCCTTGGGGGCTGTGCAGGTGTGCGCGCACAGCCCGCACAGCGAGGTGTTCTGCCGCGCGGGGGGCAAGGCGCGGGGTCTGTCACCTCCGTGCGGCGACCTCTATGGGCTTCCCAGCGTGAAGCCGTTTGTGGCCAGTAAACGAAGCGCGCCGACAGGATTCGAACCTGTCACCTTCGGTTTCGCATCCGGCCACAGGCGCGACCGCGTCCCACAGAGCCAAACTCGACCTCGCGCCGTCGGACGCGGAACCGCACGACTAGTCTTTCTTGCCGCGCTCCCCCTCGCGGAATTTCCCATGGCGGTTCTGGACCCGAACCTCCCCGCCACCCAGGTTGCCAGTGATCTGCTTTGCGCGGTCAATTGCCTCGTGCTGCGTGCGTCTAATGGCACTAGCACGCTCGTGATCCTCCTTCACGACGGCCCAGCCCTGACCCGGTCGCGGAACCACATACCGGTCGTTGTCATTTCCCTTCCCCATGCTGCTCCTTCCTATGACCGTGTCGGTCTCCCGCAGCTTAGCTTTGCGGCTCGGCATCCGGGTGAATGAGACAGTGGGACCGAACGACGCAAAGGAGGGGCCCATGCCCAAGTTCCCGCTCGAAGCCTCGTGCACGGGCGGAGGGCATCGAGGGAATCCAGAGCGCGGGCGGAAACAGCAGGCGCGAAGCGGTGGCCGACGTCGCCAAGAGCGTCGGGGGGAGCTCGAGAGCTTCTATTTCGCCTTCGGCGACCCGGATGCCAACGTGATCGCCGACGTCCTCGACAAAGAGAGCGCGGCCGCAATCGCGCTGGCCGTCAACGCGGCCGGAGCAGCAACGGTGAGGATGGTGGCGCTTCTTACACCGGAGGAGATCGACGCGGCCGCGAAGCGCTCAGTCGACCACAGGCCGCGGGGGGCCCGACTGGGGAGGACGAACACGGTCTCGGAGGAGTTCAGGTCGCTGGCGCGGGAAAGGCCGCCCGGACGGTCAGCCGTCGGAGACGGGACATTCCGCACCCGGTTAGGCGGACGCCGGTGCCAACAGCGAGGCCAGCGGGCTGCGGTCGAAATACACCTCGTTCCGCTTGACGAGGTCTCCATCGAGGATCACAAGGTCGAGCCCGGAAATCTCGACCGAGCGGCTCTCGCCCGCCGGGGACAGCGTCCCTGACCACCGAATCGCTACACCGTCCGTCCCCTCGAGCGGGAGCAGCTCTCCGCCCTCCCAAGTCATCGTCCAGCGACCGAACAGCCTAGTCAGGTAGGCGCGCATCGCTTCGCGCCCGATGACCGGACCCTGCGTGTTGGGATCAAGGTAGGCGAGATCATCGGTGTAGCAGGCGAGCACCCGCTCGACGTCCTGGGAGTTCCAACTCGAGAGCACGTGATCGGAGAGTTGGCGATATCGCGTGAGATCTGCAGCCATAGGAAATGCCTCCGGGTGTGTCTATTTATAGAGTCCTATTCTAGAACTATACTCTAGAAATGGCTATACGTGCGAAGCGTTCCACGAAGCCGAGTGGAGAGGGGCGAAGGCCCAGGTCATGGGCCACCACACCGGCAAGGCACCGACGGATCCTCGATGCAGCACTCGGCTGCTTCGACGAAAAGGGGGTGGCTTCCACCACGATGGACGAGATCTGCGAAGCCGCTGATGTGAGCGTCGGCAGCATCTACCATCACTTCAACGGCAAGGAGGACATCTTCGAGCACCTCGTCCGCCAGGCCATGGCCGAGTATCTCACCGGCATCGTCGCCGCCCTCGAGCAGGGCTCCGACCTCGTCGACTCCATCAAGCTGCTTGTTCGCTTCCACGTCCGCTGGCTGGAGGAGCACCCCGCCCTGACGCGACTTATGCTCCGCTGGGAGGAGGTCGAGCGGGATCGCCCGAGCGGACAGCGTCACTACGCCCAGTACAGCGACGCGATCGGCGCCTGGCTCCGGCGTGAGGCTCGCGCGGGCCACATCCGCAGGATGGAGCCGGACCTCTACTCCGCCCTGTTCATGGGCCCCTTGACGGAGTATGCGCGCCAGAGATCCGCAGGCTTGACGACCGCCTCGCCGCGGGCAATCGAGCGAGGGCTGGTCGCCGGGCTGGTTCGGGTGCTCGGGAGCTGACCGGCGCCAGCATCGGCACCGGCTGTCGCGTCGTGATCAAGGCAAGAGTCTCGGATTCGATGGTGGTGGTAGCGGCGGACCGATACCGGGCGGGATTCGAACCCGCGACCTTCGGGTTATGAGCTTGCCCGGGCTGGTTGTTCTGGCTTGTTTCGTGCCTGTGGAGCGGGTTTGAGTTGCTCTGAGTTGGGTGCAGTTTGCCTCAATTTGGTACCCGATTTGGTACCCCGCCCCGCATCTGCGGCAGTAGCCTGCTCATGGCTGGTCTCAGCCGTGCGACGCGGTCGCCAGAGCGCCGGGACAGTGACCTCGTTCCCACCGTCCCTCTCGATCCGAGCCCGGAGCCGGGCACGGGAGGCAGTCCGACAAAGCGCCAGCAGCCAGAGCCGCAGCTTGAGAGATCCGCCCCCGGCATCTGGACCGACGCCTCCATAGGCTTCGAGTTGACATTGAGCAGTCGTACGGTCCCGCCCAAAGCCCCTGCGGAGCGCTCGACCCAGAAGGCCTCGGACTCGACCTCACCGATGTCGATCCCGATCACCTCGCGACGGTCGGTCTCATGAACCGCGGGCGACGACGAGCGCTTTCGGGCGCACCCCTGCGCCACGAGGTCGCACACCACCTCGGTTACAACGAGCCGGGGGTCGCCGCCCTCGGCCTCTGAGGTTCACCGGGCCGCGGCGAGACGCGGCGTGGAAGCTAGGCTGCGGGGCATGAAGGTCGCCTACATCTTCTCCACCTCCGGGCACACGGCGAGCTACAAGCTCGGCAAGATGATTCTGCCCCAGCTCGAGCAGGGAGATCACGGGGTGGATGTCGTCGGGATGTTCTTCTTCGACGACAACACCTACGTGCTGCGCGCGGGCGATCCGCTCGGCGAGCGCCTCGCCGCGGTTGCCGATGAGCAGGGGATCATGCTGATGCTCTGCGACCGCTGCGCGATCGAGCGCTCGCTCGCGGAGGGTGAGCCGGGCGACTGCCGTCCCAGCGGCACGGTGGCGGGAGTGCGGGTCGGCTGCTTTCCGGACCTCTACCGGGCGCTGTCGGGAAACCCGCCGGACCAAGTGATCACGCTGTAGCTGCGAAGCGCAAGGCGGCTTCAGGGCTCGGTCGAGCCCGCTAAGCGACCGGCTCGCTGCCGGCCACCGAGGCAAGCTGGATGTCGGTGGGCTCGGCGCAGCAGAACCAGGCCTCGGTGAGCCGCGGGCGGGGCTCGACGTCGCCAAGGCCGGCGGGGTCGGCTGAATGTCCCGCGGCATCGGCCACCGCCCGATACAGGGTCCGAAACGTCGACACGCTGTCGACCTCCGCCGCGACATCGGCCTCGACGATTTCGGCGAGCTCGGCATGGAGGCGATCCAGCTGCGGATCCCCGGCTTGCCAGTCATACGTGAGGCGGTCGCGATCGTAGTCCTGCAGGTGCGGTGTGATCTCGGGGCGATCGAGCAGCAGCGAGCCCTTGGGCACGAGCAGACGGATCGTGTACTGGATCGGATCCACATTCCCCACCATCTCGTTGGCGATCACGAAATCGAGGATCTCGAGGATGTCCTGCGGTGTCGCCCAGGGCGTGAAGGGCAACCACGACGGGCGGATCTCGATCCCATGCTCGCGCAGCAAGGCCACCGCCTGGGCGGCCTCCTCGGCGGTGTGACCCTTGTCGAGATAGGTGAGAATCTCGGCGTTGAGCGACTCGAACGCCGAGATCACGAAGAGGCACCCGTATTCGCCGAGCTCGGGCCAGACTTGACGATGCTCGAGGATGTGCTCGACCTTGGTCGTGCAGTCGAAGGTGACCTCGGGAAAGTGGCGGTGAAGCTCGCGTGCCACTCGCAGGGAATGCTTGACTCCGTTGAGGAAGTCCGGGTCGCCGAAGGTGATATGGCGTGCCCCCGCCGCCACCAACTGGGCGATATCCGCCATCACCACGGAGCTCCCGACGATCCGGATCCGACCGTCGTAGGCGACGGGCACGGGGCAGTGCCGGCACTTGTGCACGCAGCCGTGGCTGGCCTCGACGTACCCCGCGAGCTGCTCCTCGCCATCGCGCTCCAACCGCGCATAGCGCTTGAGGGGCGGCAGCTGCCCTCGGCTCGGAGTGTGAAACTCGTGGCGCCCCAGGTCAATCGAGCTGGTTGCCGGTCGCAGCGCCGGCGAGTCGCCGAGCGCCTCAACCCACTCCACCAGCTCCGACTCGTACTCGCCGGCGATCAGCCGGTCGACCAGTCCACCGATCGTCGGGTCGTCACTGACCGCGGCGTAGAGACCGTAGAAACAGATCGGCAACCGCGGCTGGATTGCTCGAATTTGCTCGCCGGCGCCAATCGCCAGTCGCATCGCGGTGTGCATCGGAACGGAGACGCCGACGGCCTCGGCCCAGTCAATCTTGTCTCGATCAAGCTGCTCGACGGAGAGATCGATGCACCGAACCCGATGCCCGGCGGCCTCCAGGGCGGCCGCCGGCGAGGCCAGGTGCAACGGCTGATGACCAAGCTCGTAGGTGGAGATCAGCAGGACCCGCACAGCGCCAGGATAGCCTTCGCTTCGCTTCACTTCGACGGCTCGCCGATCACGATCTCGAGCTGGCCGTGGGCGGTGCGCAGCGCTCGCTCGACCTGCTCGGGCGTCTCGCCCCGGGCGAAGAGGAAGCCGAGATAGCGGTCGGCCTCGGGCAGCGCCCGCACCGCCTTGCCGCGCGCGATCGAGATCTCGAGCCCGGTCACGCCGGGCACCGCCCGTGCCTCGGCCTGCCCCCGCACCTCCCTCAGCACGCCCGCCTTCGGGATCGGGAGCATCATCACCCCGGAGGCGGCGGCCTCGCGGCCCAGGTCGTCGAGCGGCAGCCCGAGGGCGTGGCGCAGGATGAGCTCCTCGAGGCTCACGCCCATCCCGAAGCGCAGCGAGCGCGAGCATAGCCCGCCGATCGAGCGGGCGCCGAGCTCGAGCATCCACACGCCATTCCCGTCGATCCGCAACTCGGCGTGGATCGGCCCCTCGACCAGGCCGAGCGCGGCGGCCGCCTCGGCCGTGAGAAGGGTGACGGCCTCAAGGGTCTCCGCAGGCAGGCGCGACGGGGTCACGTAGATCGTCTCCTCGAAGTAAGGGCCCTCAAGAGGATCCGGCTTGTCGAACACCGCCAGGATCTCGAGGGCGCCGCCGCACAAGAGGCCCTCGACGGCCACCTCTACGCCTGGGACGTAGCGCTCGACCAGCAGCGGCGCGTGGGGGTCCTCGCCGGCCTCGGCGAGGATCGCCCTGACCCGCTCGGCCGCCGCGCTGGCCGCCCTCGGATCGTCGGCGCGGATTACGCCGCGGCTCGCCGACAGCGAAACCGCCTTGACCACGCAGGGAAGGCCGACCTCTCCGGCGAGCTGCGCCACGTCCGCGTCGGGCCCGGCGACCCGGTAGTCGGGCTGGCGCAGGCCGGCGGCCGCGAAGGCTCCACGCATCGCGATCTTGTCCCTGGTCGCCGCGACCGCCTCGGGCGGGTTGTGCGGGAGCCCCAAGCGCGCGGCGGCGAGCGCGGCCACGAGCACCCCCTGCTCGTCGGCGCCGACCACCGCGTCGAGCGCCTTATCCTGCGCCCGGGTGACGATAGCCTCGGCGGCGGCCTCGGGCTGCCTCAGGTCCACGACCAGCGAACGGTCTCCCATCATCCCCGACATCGCCTGGCGGCGCTCCGAGGCGATCACCACCTCGGCGTCCAGCGCCCGCGACGCGGCGAGGAAATCGCTCGCGCGGTAGGTGGCGGTGGGCAGCAGGAGGAGGACTCGGGCCATATGGGTATCGTAGGTAGCGATGGGCCAGCGCCACCGGCGAGCGGCTACCAGCCATGCGGGATATGAGATGACCGTCGAAGACACAGCCGAGCCGACGCTCGCGATCACCGAGCAGGCGATCGAGAAGGTCAGGGGGTTACGCGCGCAGTCCGAGGACCCCGAGAGCCAGGCGCTGTGGGTGGAAGTGAGCGGCGTCTCGGACGGCGAGTACGTCTACAAGCTCTCCCTCAACGCATTGCATGTTGCCCGCCAGGACGACGTGGTGCAGCGCCACGACGACTTGGCGATCGTGGTGCCGAAGTCGAGCGTCGAGAAGCTGCAAGACGCCACCATCGACTGGTCGCAGAGCCTCGAGCAGAGTGGGTTTATCTTCGTGAACCCGAACAAGCCGCCGGCTCCGGCGGAGCTGCCGATGATGAGCCCGCCGATGGCGGCACCCGCGAGCCCGCCCATCGACGGTCCTCCGCCCGCCGACCTCAGCGGCGACGTCGCCCAGCGGGTCATCCAGGTGATCGACCGGCAGGTCAACCCGGCCATCGCCGCACACGGCGGGCATGCGGAGCTGGTCGCGGTCGAGGAGGACACCGCCTACTTGCGCCTAGGCGGCGGCTGCCAGGGCTGCGGGATGGCCACCGTCACCCTCGGCCAGGGGATCGAGGTCGCGATCACGGGTGCGGTTCCCGAGATCGCCCGTGTCGTCGACGTTACCGACCACGCCGTCGGCACCAACCCCTACTTCGAGCCCGCCAAGAAGTAGGGCACCCGAAGTGCACCTCAGGCCGGAGGGCGCCGGAACGACCCGAGGCTGCTGATGCGGTCTAGTGCAGCCTGACCGCTAACCGCCATTGCGCGCAAGGCCCCAACGCCCGATAACCCCGCCTTACGGAGACCTCTCCGAGGCCACGGGAGCGCTTCCCGTGGATTCCTCGATATCTCTGAATATCTGAGTGGCTGTGCGGCGGCGGAGAGGTGCGGAGAGGCTTCCGTGGCCTCGGGGATGTGCGGGTGTGCGCGCACAGCTGCACACTGGTGCCGACCTCAGTCGAGAGATTGACCTCTCGGTTGGGAACCGAGTGCCGGGGTCAAACCGCCTTTCGACGGATCCCCTGAGCGCCGATGGACTGGCTGACAAACGCGGCACACGCAGGGACGCGGGACGCGGCGGGACGCCTCCGCGGAGGCTCACACTTGCCCGCGACCTTGCATCCCGACACCGAGTGCAACCTTGCGGAGGCCCCGAGAGAGGCTCTCCCTGGCTGGCTCGAATCGGGCGCTTCGGGCGCCGCCCTGTCCCATTGCAGGCGCTGGACCCGTCAGCCCTCGACGATCCCCTCGGCGGACGCTTGCCACAAAGCTTTGTCGAGTGTTCTGATCGGCACATGGAGGCGGTCCGCGAGCGCCCGGCATGCGTCGAGATATTCAGTCCAGTACTTAAGCGAGTAGTAGCGCGGCGCCTGCTGCCCAAGGCTCGCGAGCGCCCGTTTGTCGATGATCGGGTAGGCGCGGGGGAATACGAAGAAGAGAAGCGCGCTCGCGGTGGGTATCTCGACCCCGTTGAGCCACCTCATCGTTGACATGCGGGTTCGCTCGTCAGGCGCGCGCAGCGCTTCAGCGGTGATGAACTCAACGTCCTCATCGGTGTTCAGGGCAACCAGGCCCTTCTTGCGTTCTGTCTTCCATTCGCAGACGCGAACTAGCTCGTCGCGGGCGTAATAGCCACGCTTCCGAGCGGCTGCCCCCGCTGCAAGGCACGGTCGATCGTCTTTCCGAAAGGAGTAGCGGGACGCCAGTTCCGGCACGTCCTCCGGCGGAAACTGGAGCGAGAAGTTGGGCACAATCGGATTCAACCACCGAAAGCGGGGGCCCGGTTCGGAGCGTGGGTGCCCGAATCCGGCGCTAGCCAGCTAAACCGGTGACTGCTCATCCCCCAGCCGGAGGACACGAGTGCCCTATGCGTCCGGACGCGTGCCATGCGTCCCATGCGTCCCCGGATCGGGACGCATAGGACAGATCGGACGATGCGTCCGGTACCAAAGCGGTACCACGGGCGCGTGGGGAGCGGATAAGCGGGCCGTAGGCTGTGGCACATGAATGTGGTCTTCATCACGAGCCTGGCGGTTGTCGCCTCCGACCCGCCCAAGAGCCGCAAGTTGTTCATTGATGCGCTGGGCCTCCCTTTGGAGGGCGAAGGCGATGGCTACTACTCCAGTGGGAGCATCGCCGGTAGCAAGCACTTCGGTGTGTGGCCGCTGTCGCAGGCAGCAGAAGGCTGCTTTGACACATCGGAGTGGCCCGCTGACCGAGTGACCCCCAGGCATTAATCGAGTTCGAGGTCGAGGGCGCGCAGGCTGTCGCCGAGGCAGGCGCCGAGCTTCAGCGTGCGGGCTTTGAGCTATTGCACCCCGCCCGCACCGAGCCGTGGGGGCAGACGGTGACAAGGCTGCTCACCGAGGATGGCTTGATCGTCGGGATCTCCTTTGCCCCCTCACTTCACGATCAAGAACCTGCCTGAGCGCCGACTGCAGCGGAGGTGCGTGCGAGGTGACCGGTGCACGCCGCATTCCCCGTGCCCGCGGCTTGGTCGGACGCGGAACCCGGTGGCGATCAACGCGGCGCTGCGTCCGATCCTCGCCCACGAGGTGGCTAGTCGGGGCGCTGCGATACTCGGCCCCGTGGACCCGAAAGGGAACCCGAACAGCCTCATCTTCTTCAACCTGCCAGCCTCGGGACATGTCAATCCGACCCTGCCCCTGGTAGCCGAGCTCAGCCGCCGGGGTGCCAGGGTCCTCTACTACACCGGGGATCAGTTCCGGGACCAGGTGGAGCGACAGGGCGCGGAGTTCGGCAGCTACGGTCGGCATCTCTCCTACGACCACTCCAGACTTCCGTCCAACTACCTGCGGGTAGCCGGCGTGCTCGGGCGGGCTACTGAGGATCTCCTGCCGTTCTCCATCGCCGAGCTGCGACGGGAGCGCCCGGTGGTCGTGATCAGCGACGCGATGTGCCCATGGGGCCGCCTGGCGGCACGCGTGGAGGGAATTCCAGGGGTCTCGTCGCTGAGCGCGCTCCCCATCGACCCGGATTTGCTTCGCAAGCACACCACCCCGGCTCAGTTCGCGCGCGCGGTTGGCGCCGGAGTCGCGGGCTATCTCCGCTTTCGGCGCGCGGCGCGGCGGCTTCGCCGCACCTATCACGTCGAGATGGGAGGCCTCTTCGACCTGTTCGTGTTTCGCGACCGCTTGACCATCGCCTACACGACACGCGCGTTCCACCCGAACGCGGAGCGCTTCGACGAGTCAGTGCGCTTCGTCGGTCCGCTGTTGCGCGAAACCGAGGATCCCGACCCGCAGCTCATGCGGAGCCTCGCCGACGCCCCGCTGGTCTACGGTTCGATGGGGACCGTTATCCCACCCAGCGCGCGCTTCCTTCGGGCCTGCATTGAGGCGTTCGCCGACGGGGACGAGATGTTGCTCCTCTCGGTCGGCGTCAACATCGATCCCGCGTCGCTCGGTCCGATCCCGCGCAACTGCATCGTCAGGGGGAACGTTCCCCAGCTCGCGGTCCTGCGCCGGGCGAGCCTGTTCATCACACACGGAGGGATGAACAGTGTGAGCGAGGGGTTAGCGTTAGGCGTTCCGCTGCTCCTCTATGCGCAGTCGCCCGAGCAAGCGATCATCGCGGCACGGGTCGCGGAGCTTGGGGCCGGGCGCACGATCGACGCTCGTGACGCCACGCCTGCGGGGATCCGTGCGGCGGCGGACACGGTGATCTCCGGTCCGTGCGGGGAAGCGGCGCGTTCTGTCGCGCGCGACCTCAGGAGCGCCGGGGGTGCTCCGGCCGCCGCAGATGCGATCGAAGCGATGATCGCCGCCACCGGCGCCTGAGATGCCGCCCGAGGGCGCACTTTCTAGGGCGGAGCCGAGCGCCTAGACCGCGAAGGCGGCAAGGCCGACGCTGACGCAGAGCGCGACAAGCAGCAGCTTGTTCCGGATTTGAACCGGCGACCGCTCGGCCCCCAGCCGGCGGACAGGTCTGTCAGCGTCCCTATGCGTCCCCTGCGTCCCCTCCTGTCCCACAATCTGGACTCATAGGACATATCGGACGATGCATCCGGTACCAAAGCGGTACCGGACCGCGGCGCCTTAGGCCGCCGCGTAGAGGGACCAGCGACCCGGGATGCCCTTCAGGTCGTGCTCGCCGCGGTCTGAGAAGGTCAGGTCGCTGCGCCGTGGGGGTCTCTGGCCTTGAGATGTTCATGAATACCGGATCGCCTGAGTCCGGTGCGTGGACGCTCGCACGAGGGGGAGGGGGGCCCCACCCCCCTCCCCCTACGTGCGCGACGTCTGGGACCTAGTTGAACCAAACCAGGCCGCGGAACGTGCAACCGGGGCCAAAGTTCGGGTTTTCCCCAAATTCCGTGATCACGCCGCCGAAAGCGAATATCGAGTGTCCGTTCGGCAGGACCGCCGATCCGCCATCGCCCGCGTCGAGGTAGTCGAAGGCAATGCCATCGCCGACGTTGAACACGGGATCGTCGTCGTCACTCGAATCGGCGTAGCCGCCGTTTTCCCCGCGATTGACGATGCCGACGGCGCTGCCGGTGTTTTCGAACGGGAAGCCGGGCGGATCGAAATCGCCGTTTTCATCGCAGATCCCAACCACGTCGAACTGGCCGGTGCTGAAAAGAGTCGTCACCGTGTCCTCCGAGCCTCTGCCCGTGAACGTATTGAAGCCCTTGAGACTGTTGGCAGTCTCAGCGGTCGGCACGGTGCCGAGAGTGGATAGGTTGATGTCGGCGCCGCTCAGCGAGCCGTCCTTGACCTTGGCGCCGTTGACAGCGTCTTTCTTCAGCTTCGCGGTCGTCACCGCTTCCTTCTTGATCTTCGCGGTCGACACCGCGTTCTTCTTCAACTGCTTGGCGCCGACGGTGTTCTTGCCAAGATGCCCCGCCGCAAGGGCGGCGCCGCCGCCGAGCAGGAGGAACACGGCTATCGAAGACATCACGTTCGCATACGTGAGTCGGTTACGAAACTTATTCACGAGGACTCTCCTTCTAATGGCGCGGCATGTATCGCCGGTCCGTACGGCGATCTTCATCATGCCTCGGCTTCGGACTTTCCAGCCTCGTATGGGGTCAACACCGCGGAGACTCTAGCTGGCCGAATGCAGCCCGCGGGTTCCAACGGACGCCTTAACGTCGACGGGCTTCGGACTCCGCTGGGCAGGGCTCATCGGGCAGAGGCGCGGAGCCACCCCGCAAAAGAAGCCCCCGCAACCGTAAGCAGGACACTCGACAGGTCCGGGGGCCGGATCGGAGGGAGGTTACGAGTTGAGTCCTCCAGCGACCAAGGCAACGCTAGGCCAGCTCGACGCCGGCTGGCAAGGAAGAGGGACAGACGTTCGACCGCTACACAGGCGGCGGGCGCTATCGAGCCCGCTCCTGTCGGAGCTACCCCCCCCCTTGTGAAATGCGGTTTTTTTTGCGCTGAGCCACCCGGCGGTCTTTTTGATCGCTCATCGGTTCCGCTTACCCTCCCCTTCCACCGCCGGGTCAGGCTGCCAGGTCACCGAGTCTGGTTGACCGTCACCCGCAGGAGCGTCGCTGGAATCGACGTCTCGCCATTGCCCGTGTTCTTTTCGTTGAACAGGGCATCCAGCTCGGCCTGGAGGTCGGCCTCGCGGCCATTTGCTTCCGCAGCCGCGAACGCGTTTATCGTCGGACCGTAGTAGCTCCGGAACTCGCCGACGAGCTCCGACGGGGATCCCGGATAATTGAACGTGTAGGTGTCTCTCTGAAACGAGATCTGCTCCGCGGGGACCCCGGCTGCTGTGAACCGCCCGATCACCTCGTCCTCCACGCCCCATGTCATCGGACTGACGAAGCCCTCCGGAGGTGGAGGCGAGTATGAGGCGCTGATCTTCAGGATCTGAGCCACCAGGGTCGGGTCGTTCGGGATCCAGTTCCCCATCACAATCCGGCCACCGGGTTTGGTCACCCGGACCATTTCTTTGGCCACGTCGAGCGGCTTGGGAGCGAACATTGCCCCGAAGATGCTGACGACGAGATCGAAGCTCTCGTCATCGAGCTCGTGCAGGTCCGACGCATCGCCCTGCTTGAACCGGATGTTCGTCAGGCCGAGGTCCTCGGCGCGCGCAGTTCCCGCCGCGACCAGGTTGCTTGCGATGTCGACACCGAGGACGTCGGCTCCCAGCTGAGCCTCCGGCACCGCGGTGGTGCCGTCGCCGCAACCGAGGTCCAGAACCTTGAGCCCATCGGTGATGCTCAAATCCCTGACGAGCGCCTCGCCGCTCTCCCGCATGGTCTGTGCGATCTTCGTGAAATCGCCCTTCTCCCAGAGTTCCTGGTTCGCATTCACTGGTCTATCCCTCTCTGTTGTTGTGAGAATCTCGCTTGATGGGTTTCATGTACGGGAGCAGCAGCCTGTCGGTTCAGATCAGGTCGTTGCCTCGTCCATTTGGCGCCGGTGAAGCAGCCCGTAGATGAATGAAGGCAGCGACGCACGGGGTCGTGCCAGAGCCCTGGCCGGGGTGCCTCGGGATCGCCGGGTGACCACGGTGATGCCATGCTCATTTGCCGCCCTGACCAACGCCTGGATCTTCGGCGGGGCTAGGACCTGCCTGGCGGTCGCCGCTGCGATTCTCTTGACACGGCCGAGATGCGTCGTTCTCGGTAGGGGGTTCGCCGATATGGGGCGGTAGAAGCGGATCGGAAGAATCCGAGTTCGAAGCGGAATCGAACATCTACCCGCCGAAGCCCGTACTCCTTGCTATGCGGAGAACATCGACGAAGTCAAGTGCGCAAGCGAGCCCCCAGACGGGGCAAACCGTCGAGCTCCGAGACGGGACTAGGGCGTTGATTCGACCGATCGGACCATGGGATCGCGAACGGCTGAACGAAGGGTTTATGAGTGCCAGCCCAAAGTCAATATTCCTGCGCTTCCTCACCCCTCTACCGCAGCTCTCGAAGAGCCAGCTTGACTATTTGACCGCGGTTGACCACATTCGTCACGAGGCGCTGATCGCGGTCGATCCCGAAACTGGCCAGAGTTTCGGCACCGCCCGCTACATCCGCAGCGACGTCCACCCTGAGGTGGCGGAGTTCGCGGTCGGCGTCGGCGATCGATGGATGCGGATTGGTCTGGGGACGGCGCTGCTTAGTGCGCTCGTGCTCCGCGCTTGCGAAGTGGGCATCATCCGCTTTACAGGCACGATCCATTCCGACAACATCGCGATCAGGCGCCTGTTAGAAAAGGTCATGGGGGTCTACGAGACCAAATCGGCGGGCATGGGTGCCGTGGAGGTCGCGGTCGATCTCCCGTGAGAAGGCGTTTACCGCCAAACCCTGGATAAGTCGATTCCGGGGCCCGATTCGTCTCTCGCTACCACCCGGCGATAGTCGAACGGATACGCACGAATCTAGACTGAGGGACAGGAGTAGGCTGGCCCAATGAGCGGGTGGCGGCAGGTGCGCGCGATCGCCTTGCTTCCCGGCAACGTGACGATCGTTGTGCCGGCGGTGATCCTGGTCCTTACCTCAGGGCCGGAACTGGGCTGGGGGCTTGGTGGATTGCCCGGCGCGCTGGTCGTGGCAGTCGGGATCGCGCTGATCGTCGTTGGCTTCTCCCTCTGGCTCTGGACAGTGCGACTGTTCAGCCGGATCGGCAAAGGGACGCTTGCCGCCTGGGACCCGACCAGCAGGCTCGTTGTCGAGGGCCCCTACAGCCGCGCGCGAAACCCGATGATCACCGCGGTGGTGGTCCTGCTCGTGGGCGAGGCGCTCCTCCTCGGCTCACCCTGGGTGCTGGTCTGGGCGGGGGTTTTCCTGGCGATCAACTTCATCTACTTCCTTCGCTTCGAGGAGCCGAGCCTGGAACGCCGCTTTGGCGAGCAGTACCGCGCCTACAAGCGCGCCGTGCCGCGCTGGATCCCGCGGCTCGATCCTTGGCGACCGGACTGAGCGGGTGATCAGGCATGGTGGCTCAGTGGTCGCGACGAGCGATACCGGGCTCGATTCTCTCCCGCTGCCACCCGCGGATTGTCGAACGGATACGCACGCCCAGCTGGCATATCTACAGACGGCTAGCGCGGAATCCACCGCGGGGTTGGAAAGTGACGGCAGGCGCAGTGCCCGCCAGCCGACGGGCGATATAGGGCGCTTGACAAAGGGGAACCGCGGTCAGGTTGCGCAGCCGTGGAAGCTGAGCACCAGGCGCTACGGTGTTCCTGAGCCCGGGACGATATGGCCTCCACCACTCAGCCTCAGCCGCAAACCGTCGTCGACCCCGTCCAGGCCGACCGCCTGGACGGCTTCGTGGAGCGCGCCCAGCGGGCGGCGGAGGAATTCCGCCGATTCGACCAGGAGGAAGTTGACGCGATCGTCTGGGCGATGGTCGTCGCCGGGCTGGAGAGCGCCTTCGACCTCGCCGAGCTTGCCATGCGGGAGACGGGGTTCGGCGTCCTCGAGGACAAGGTCGTCAAGAACTACATCGCCACCGAGTTCCTCTACGACTACCTCAAGGACAAGCGCTCGGTCGGCGTCATCGACGAGGACCCCACGAGGGCCATCCAGTACGTCGCCGAGCCGATCGGCGTCGTCCTGGCGCTGCTCCCGATCACGAACCCGACGTCGACCGCCCTCTTCAAGTCGATCGTGGCCGCGAAGACGCGCAACGCGATCGTCTTCCGCCCCTCGGCTCGAGCCGCCGAGTGCGCGGTGCGAGCAGTGGAAATCCTCCAGGAAGCGGGTGAGAGCGCAGGGCTGCCGCCCAACGCATTGCAGGTCATACCCGATCCTACGCTTGACGTCTCCCAGTATCTGTTCCACCACGACGGCGTCGATCTGATCTGGACCACCGGAGGGCCAAGAGCGGTCGCCGCGGCGAACGCGGCCGGCAAGCCGACGCTAAGCGTGGGCGCGGGGAACGCGCCGGTGTACCTGCACCGCAGCGCCGACATCGGGATGGCGGTCGTCGACATGCTGATCTCCAAGACCTTCGACTCCTCGGTGATCTGCCCGGCCGAGCAGACCTGCGTGATCGACGAGCCGATCTACGACGCGGTCGTCAGCGAGTTCGAGCGGCTGGGCGGGCACATGCTGGACGCCGACGAGGTCGATCGCCTCGCCTCCCTCGCCTTCGGCGCCGACGGCAGCGTCAACGTCGGCGCGCTCGGGCAGTCCTGCGTCAATCTCGGGGCGATGGCCGACTTCCTGGTCGAGGACGGCGTCAAGGTCCTGCTGGCGCCACTGCCTGCCGACCTGAAGGCGCTGGCCGAGCACCCCCTGATCCAGGAGAAGTTGATGCCGGTGCTCGGCCTCGTCCGCTCGCCCTCGGTTGATCATGCCGTCGCCGCCTGCGAGCTTGTAACCGAGCACGGTGGGCTCGGGCACACCTCGGCCGTCTACGCCTCCGACGACACGGTGATAGAGCAGTTCGCCGCACGGGTTCGCACCGGCCGAATCCTCGTCAACGCCCCCACCGCGGTGGGGGCCCTGGGGGGCATCTATAACTCGCTCACTCCCACCTTCTCGCTCGGCTGCGGGACCTGGGGCGGCTCAAACACGACCGACAACGTCAACTACCGCAACCTTCTCAACGTGAAGACCGTTTCGAGGCGCCAGGCGCCCCCGCAGTGGTTTCGCGTTCCCTCCGACACCTACTTCAACGCCGGGGCCCTCGAGAACCTGCGTGAAGTCAGGGCGTCGCAGGTCCTGGTCGTTACCGACATGGACGGCGAGGCACGAGGGGTCGCGGACGAGGTGCGCCGCTACATCGATGGAGCCGGCGTTCACGTCTACTCCGACATCCAGCCGGAGCCGAGCGAGTCGCAGATCCGCGCCGGGGTCAACGTCCTCGGCCAGGTCGGCGCAGATTGCATCGTTGCGGTCGGTGGGGGCTCGGTCCTAGACGCGGCCAAGGCGATGCGGCTGTTCCACGAGACCCCTGAGCTGACCCTGCGGGAGCTGTCGCTTCCCTTCCTCGACGCCCGCAAGCGCGTGGCCCACTATCCCGAGGTCGAGCACACGGTCCGGCTGGTGGCCGTCCCCACCACGGCGGGCACCGGGTCCGAGGTCTCCCCTGCTGCCGTCGTCGGCGCCGACGGGCGCAAGGTGACCCTCGTCGACTACTCGCTGGTCCCCGACGTCGCGATCGTCGACCCCACCCTCACCGTCTCGATGCCGCCCGCCGTGACCGCCGACACCGGCGTCGATGCCCTCACCCATGCCCTCGAGGCGGGCGTGTCCATATTCGCCTCGGCCTACACGGACGCCTTCTGCATGCAGGCGATCAACCTGATCATGGAGGCCCTGCCGCGGGCCTGCGACGACGGCGCCGACCTCGAGGCGCGGACCAAGATGTCGAACGCCGCGACGATCGCCGGGCTCGCCTTCTCGAACGCGTTCGTCGGCGTCAACCATGCACTAGCCCACTCCGTCGGGGCACGTTTCGGCATTGCGCACGGCCGCGCCAACGGCATCTTCCTTCCGTACGTCCTGCGCTACAACGCCTCGATCCCGACCAAGTTCATGCCGGCGCCCGGGTACTCGACCTACGTGGCGCCCGACAAGTACGCGCAGATGGGCTGGGTTCTGGGTTTGGGCGGCAGGGACATGGACGAGCGGCGCGAGCGCTTCTTCGACCGCGTCGACGAGCTTCTCGATGCGGTCGACATGCCCCGCTCGCTCGCGGATGCGGGGGTCGAGCGCAAGGAGTTCGAGGACGCCTTGCCCGAACTGGTGAGGAATGCCTTCGCCGACCCGAGCCTCAGGACGAACCCGAGGATGCCCATGCTCGACGAGCTTGCCTCGCTGCTCACGGCGGCATACGAGGGACGTCCGTAGGGCCGGGCTTGGTGCCAGCCGTCACTGAATTCACGGCCGAAGCACAACGATTGCTGCGCGACGAGACGCAGTTCAAATGGTACGTCGTCACGCTGCTCGTCCTCGTCATTTACGTCTACTCGGTTGAGGTCGAGAGAAGGCGCTGGGATGTGATCCTCGCTGGCCTTGCGTTTTGGCTCGCCGACTGGATCAATGAGATCGCCAACTCGCTCATCCTCCACTTCAGCCACCGTGCCGCCCTGTGGACGGTGACCGGCGAAACCGCCTACCTGATCCTGATCGGGCTGACGATCGAGATCTCACTGATGTTCGCGATCTCCGGGATCGTCTACGTGAAAGTGCTTCCAGAGGATCGCCAGACAAAGGTGCTGGGGCTGCCGAACCGCCTTTCGATCGCGCTCGCATTCTCGATCTTCGCCGTCTTCGTCGAGGTGCTGCTGAAAGGCACCGGCTACTTTCACTGGGAGTACTGGTGGTGGAACTTCCCCTTCGTCCTTCCGATCATCATCTTCGGCTATCTCTGGTTCTTTCTCCTCGCCGCCTACGTCTACGACGCTCCCGACAACGGGAGGCGGCTGCGGGTGGTAGGCGCGATGGCGGCTCTCGTCGCTGCGGCGCTGATCGTCTTCGGCCCGGTGCTGGCGTGGATCTAGGCTGCTGCACCGCGCATTTCTCGCGGTTCTCGGGCGCGCTTCGGAGCCCCAATCCCCGACGGCGACCACCGGCGCTCACCCGAGCTGGCGGCCCAGGTTGTAGGCGGCGATGATCAGCGCCAGGTGCGTGAAGGGCCTGGGGGGAAGTTGCCGAGCTGGTCGCGCGTCGGCCCGATCTCCTCGGAGTACAGCCCGACGCGGTTTGCGTAGGTGAGCATCTTCTCGAAGGCCAGCCGTGCCTCATCGAGCCGCCCGGCCCCTGGGGAGCGCCTCCACCCACCAGAAGGAGCAGAGCGAGAAGGGCGCCCTCCTCGCCGGCGAGCCCATCTGGCGACACGTCCACGTTGTAGCGGTAGACGAAGCTGTCGGAGACCAGCTCCTCGCTGATTGGACTTACCGGGCATCGCTCAGGTGACTCCCCTCTGCCCCATCCACATCCTTCAAGGGCAATCTACGAGCGATCCGTAGCGGCGGCGGCGTCGCGAGCTGGTCAAACCCGACGGTTGAGGTTGACAAAGGCGAACCACTGTCAGGTTATGCAGTCATGGAAGCTGAGCGGCGGGGTTCCCACCTGCCGGCCGCGGGACCGTGGCCGGCAGGGAGGAACCAGGCGCTACGGCTTGATCTGGTTTTGGGCCACGGACGCGTTCGTCGAGCGTCGCTCGGGATCGCGCCCTAACCGACCGTCGCGCAAATCGCGTAGACCCTCAGATCGATCGAGGTGTCGATCGATGTCGAGTTGTTGAACAGCTGCACGGACCACCCGCTTCCGGCTCCGTTCGGGCCGTTCAGCGAGACGAGAACCTGTCGCTGTTGACCGTTTTGCGATTCATTTGTTCCTAGGTCCGAGCCTCCGCCGATTACTCGCTTGCCGGAGGGACAGCCGACTGTCACGACTTCGCTGAGTCCGCGCTGGCCGCCGCTGTTGACGATGAAGACTTCTTTGAAGGTCTGACTGACGACTTCGTAGCCGCCAAGTCCCGGAGAACCGGGCGCGCCGGGAGCGCCTGTGTTTCCCTTCGCTCCCTTTGGGCCCTTGGGAAGTTGACCGATTACCTTGCAAGTCACCTTCTTTCCGGTGCTGACCTTGCTCGGGCACTTGACCTTGGCCTTCTTCGAATTGGAGTCGGTGGCTCCCACGCTGGCCATCGCGACGGCGGTGACGCTAACGGCGGAAATGAGAATCGCCATGCCAACCGCCACTGCGCGGCGAGATGGCTCAATCGATCTATGCATCGTGATCTCCTTGGATTCGCTCGGCCCCGCCTCGATCAGAGACGGTAGCCCAACGCCCCCGGCCGACTGCCAACTCCAGGCACGCCACTCATAAGACCGTCAAGGGCGGCAGGCGAAAGCCCTGGATAACCCGACGGTGCACAAATGTCCGGCCCACACCCCGTTCGGGTTATGAGGAGCCTCTGGGGGCCGCTCCCAGTAGAGCTACCGCTCTGCCAAGCGGTCTGAGGTGCTCTCAGATCAGCTGAGTTTCGCTCTGTTTGGTACCACGGCTGGTACCTCGACCCCTGCGCAGAGGCCATCAAGTGGCCCTAGATATGTACAAGATTCGTTATGGCTACCGCGAAGATCGACGTCCGCCTCCGTCCGCGTGGCCGCCGCGATGAGTTGCTCGGGATCCGAGAAGGTGTCCTGCAGGCCCGCGTGGCGGCCCCCCCGGTGGACGGCCAGGCGAATCGGGCGTTGTGCAGGCTGATCGCCAGGCGGCTTAGGGTGGCTCAGTCCAAGGTAGCCATCGTCCGGGGAGAGAAGTCAAGGAACAAGGTCGTGGCCGTGGAGGGCGTCAGCTCGTTTGCGCTGCGGCAGGCGCTGCATGAGCCGGACCGCTGATGCATGTGGATCGCGCTGGTGTCAGTCGTCGCTTCCTTCGCCTGCGGCCCCGAAGGCGAGATGGCGAAGCTCGAACGGTGCCCCATTCGCGAGAGATGGGCTAGGGGACACCTCATCGATGCACGAATGAAGTCCCTGCCTGTCGCGCCGTGCCTCTAGGGTCTCGAGCCGTGAGCGAAAGCGCATCCGCCGACCCCTCCTCGGCAGTGGTTGAGGCGACACTCGACCTGCTGCGGCCCGGTGCCACTCACAGGCTGCCAAACGCCATGGCCGGCTACATCGACGTGCTCGAGGAGCGCGACGCGATTGGCCCCCACCCCGGTCAGCAACTGATGCGGAGCAGGGCACTGCCGCTCATCTACGAGCGGCTCTGGCGTCCGGTGGGCGGGCGCCTCCTGCTCGGAGTCATCGGGCCAGGAACGGCCGAGGAGCAGCGGATCGCTCGGGAAATGCTCGGGATCTCGACCGGCGACCGCGTCCTCGACGTCGGCTGCGGCCCAGGGAACTTCAGCCGGAACTTCGCCCGCGAAGCAGGCGATGGCGGCCTAGTGGTCGGCGTCGACGCCTCGGCGACGATGCTCGCCGCGGCCGTGAAGGCGGGCGGGGCCGCCAACCTGGCCTACGTGCGAGGCGACGCCTGCGCGCTGCCTTTCGCCGATGCCGTCTTCAACGCCGTCTGCTGCTTCGCCGCCCTCTACCTGATCGAACAGCCGATGATCGCGCTCGACGAGATCGTCCGTGTCCTTGCGCCGGGCGGGCGAGTGGGCCTGCTGGCGAGCTGCGCTCGCGGCCCCCTGTCTCCTGGCAGGACCGGGGCAGCCGTGCGCGCGCTGACCGGAATCCGCCTCTTCGGTCGTGACGAGCTGACATCCGCGCTGGCGGCTCAAGGCCTGACCAGCGTCAGTCAGCGCCTGGCAGGCCTCGGGCAGTTCGTCTCGGCCCGCAAGCCGATGCTGAGTTGAGACTCGGAGCCGAACCGCGGCACGGGGCAGAGCCTCGTTGGGTGGGTCGACGCCCCGGGCCGGCACGGACGGCGCTCATCCTCGCCCTCACTTCCGCTAGCTCCTCTCAAGCGCCTTTGGCTTCTTCTCAGCCCGTGGGCATTGGCGTCGCAGGCCTCCCATACCGGGCCCGATTCGTCTCTCGCTACCACCCACGGATCCTCGAGCGTCGGGGATGGTGCGCTGCTGCTCGGGGCATGGGCCACTATCGATGGCGGGCAAGCGGCGCAAAGGCCACGTCTACTACGTCTGCGAGTACGCGGCCCGCTACGGCGATGCGGCGGCGCTGGAGGCGCACGACAACCAGAAGTTCATCTCGGCCCGCGAGGACCGCCTCTTGCGGCTTGTCCTGCGCTTCTTCGAGCAGCGGATCTTCGGGCCGCTCCGCTTGGAGCGCCTCGAGAAGCAGCTGCGTGCCCATGCCCGCAGCGAGCGCAAGAACGGCAAGCTCGCCGGGACCCGTCTCCGCAAACAGATCGCGGAGATCGACCGCAAGATCAAGGCCCAGGTGCAGACACTGGAGAAGGGGGTCGAGCCGGAGCTCGTCTCCGAGCGGATCGCCGAGCTCCGCGGCGACAAGGAAGCTCTGGAAGAGGCGCTGGCAGAACTCGGGGCGGAGCATGAGGAGATGGAAGACGACGAGTTGGCCAAGCAGCTCGCCCGGGTGCCCGACCTGAGCAAGGCTCTGGTCGAGGCGACGCCGGAGGTGCAGCGGCAGGTGTTCGAGGCCTTCGACCTGCAGATCGCCTACGACAAGGTCGGCCGGCGGATCGAGATCTCCGCCACTGTCTCGGAGGCCGTGGCCAATGCCTTCGAGAACGCGAAAGCCCTCCAAATGGAGGGCTCAGCGGTGGTCGTGAGAGACATAGCGGGGGCGGGATTCGAACCCGCGACCTTCGGGTTATGAGCCCGACGAGCTACCTGACTGCTCCACCCCGCGGCGGACTGCCAATCTTAGCGGAGGTCAGATGAGGCGTCGACACCAGCCGGAGGTTCGGGACAGCCCCGACAGGAGCCGTTTCGAAGTCGTCGTCGACGACCGGCGGGTCGGCTACATGAGATACCGCCGGTTCCCCGACCGAATCGACCTGATCCACACCGAAATCCTGCCCCAACATGAGGGGAAGGGATACGGCAGCGTGCTGATCGCCGGGGCCCTGGACCGGGCCCGCGAGGAGGGCCTCGCCGTCATCCCCCACTGCCCCTTCGTGCGCGAGTACATCGGGCGCCACCCCTCGGCGCTCGAGCTCGTTCCGGCCTCCCGGCGGGCCGAGTTCAGCCTGCCGGAGTAGACCGCGCGACATCTCTAGAGTGCCGCCACCATGCCAGGAAGCCCCACCAGGGTCGCCGTGATCGACATCGGCACCAACTCGACCCGCCTGTTCGTCGCCGACGTCGCCGACGGCAGCGTCAGCCGAGTTGAGCGCCAGAGTCGGGTGACCCGGCTCGGACGCGGAGTCGACCTCTCCGGTCAGCTGTCTTCGGAGGCGATCGAGGCGACCTGCGATGTGATCGCCGACTACGTCAGGGTCTGCGAGTCGGCCGGAGTCGAGGCGACCGACGCGATCGCGACTAGCGCTGTCCGCGACGCCGAGAACGGCGATGCGTTCGTCGCCGAGCTGCGCGAGCGGTTCGCTCTCTCGGCGCGAGTCCTGGACGGCGAGGAGGAGGCCTGCCTCACCTACGTCGGCGCCACCGCGGAACGGCCGGCGACCGAGTCCGCCCTGGTGATCGACATCGGCGGCGGCTCGACCGAGCTGATCGTCGGCCACGGCGACCGGATCGACTTCCACACCTCGCTGCAGGCCGGCGTCGTCCGCCACACCGAGCGCCACATCGTCGCCGACCCCCCCACCACCGTCGAGCTCGAGGCGCTCGCCGCAGATGCCCGGTCCCTGATCGAGGCCGCGGCCTCCGAACAGCCTGGGGCGAAGGCAACCAAGGGGATCGCGGTCGCGGGCACGCCGACCTCGCTGGCCGCGGTCGAGCTGGGGCTCGATCCCTACGACCCCGAGCGGGTCCACGGCCAGGTCCTCTCACTGCCGACGATCCAGCGCCTGCTCTCGAGGCTCGCCGCAGCGCCGCTGCCCGAGCGAAGCAAGATCGTCGGCCTGCATCCGGATCGGGCGCCGACGATCATCGCCGGCGTCGTGATCTTGGTCGAGACGATGCGGGCCTTCGAGCTCGACGAGATAGAGGTCTCAGAGCACGACATCCTCTACGGAGCGGCGATCGCGGCGGCAGGGCGCAGGCTGCGGAGCTAGCTCCCACTTGGGACCGGCTGTACAGGTTGTTACAGCGCCCCCCTACATATGGGTAAACGAATTGCTCGAACCCATAAAACTTGGTATTCCAACTCTACCTATAAATTGGTAGCCAGATAATGCACGACTAGACAGATCGGATAGGTAGGCAGATAATCGCCACAGTGGGATTGGGGATAGGCTCATGCCCGTTTCCAAACCCGCTCGAAGGGCTCGGGCGATTGCCGCATCATGGCGCCTCCCGCCGTCTGGGTCTGGAGAGCACATACTGGTCCCTGAAGACGTACCCCTGCCCGTCCTGAGGGGCCACATTGAATCGGCCGCCAGCAATGGCGGTCGATTCTCGTTTCGGCCCCGTATTGGGAGCCGTGCACCAATCCCATTCGTCAAGCCAAATTCGACTTGCGCGGATAGACGACCTCAGGGTCGGTGATGACGTTGACCAGGGTCGGCCTGCCCGACTCGAAGGCCCGCTCGAGCGCCGGCCTCAGCTGCTCGGGCTCGCTGACGAGCACCCCGTCGCAACCGAGCGCCTCGACCATCTCCTCGTACGGCGTTTCGGGCCGCAGCTCGGCGGCGACCGAGTAGCCGTAGAGAAACTTCATCGGGTGATGCTCGAGGGCCCAGATCCCGTTGTTCCCCATCACGCCCACCACCCCGAGACCGTGACGCGCCATTGTGTCGAACTCAATCCCGGCGAAGCCGAATGCGCCATCGCCGAGCAACAGGCAGACCTGGCGCTCGGGATGGGCAAGCTTGGCGCCGATCGCCTGACCCGGGCCGGCGCCGAGGCAGCCGAATGGCCCTGGGTCCATCCAACAGCCCGGCTCGAAGGTCTCTATAAAGCGGCCCGCGTAGGAGACGAAGTCGCCGCCGTCGCCGATCACGATCGCGTCACGCTCGAGCACCTCGCCCAGCTCCCGGTAGACCCGGACCGGATGCAGTGGCGAGCGGCCGTCGTTCAGTTCGTCCTGCTCGGCGGCGCGCTTCTCCTCCTCGACCCCGCGCAGCTGCTCGAGCCAGCCGGCGGTCCGCGGCGCCCCCTCTCCGAGCGCCTCGACCAGCGCCGACAGGGTGACGCGAACGTCGCCGACCAGATCGACCTCCGGCATCCGGTTCGCGCTCAGCTCGTTCGGGCCGGCGTCGAGGCGGATCAGCCTCGCGTCCTCACCGAAGCTGGCGCCGAAGCCGAGTCTGAAATCGAGTGGGACGCCGATCAGGAGGGCGACGTCAGCGCCGCCGAGCCCGGCGCCACGGGCCCGGCTGAGGGCGAGCTCATGGTCGGCCGGCAGACACCCTCGGCCGAGCCCATTGAGGAAGACGGGGATCCCGAGCCGCTCGGCGAGGGCCCGAAGCTCCTCCTCTCCGCGTCCCCAGTAGAGACCCGTCCCGGCCATGATCGCCGGCCGCTCGGCCCCGGCCAAGAGCGCCGCCGCCTCCTCGATGCCGGCCCCCGCGGCCCCGGCTCGGTCGGGCAGCTCGGGGACCTCGGGCTCAGCCTCGCTGAAGACAACGTCGAGGGGATAGTCGAGGAACGTCGGGCCGCTTGGCGCGGCCGCGGCGAGGTCGAGTGCGGCGGCGGTCATCGCGGCGATCCGGGCCGGGTCCTTGGCGGTCTGCGCGTCCTTGACCAGCGGCGAGACGAACGGGAGGTGGTCGATCTCCTGCAGCGACCCGGCGCCCCAGCGCAGCTCCGGCGCCCGCCCGCCGAGAACGCAGACCGGCGACTGGTTCGCCCGGGCGCCGGCGATCGCGCTCATCCCGTTGGTCACGCCTGGGCCCGCGGTCAGCGCCGCGACCCCGATCTTCCGCGTCGCCTTCGCGAACCCCTCGGCGGCGAACACGGCGGACTGCTCGTGGCGCACGTCGACGATCTCGATGCCCTCGGCGCGACAGCCGTCATATATCGAGAACAGATGCCCCCCGGACAGCGTGAAGAGGTGCGAGACCCCCCGCGAGCGCAGCGCCCTGGCCACCAGTCGTCCTCCGTGCTCCACAGCCCGAAGCCTATGGGAATAATCAAGGTTGCCCGGGTGGCGAAACTGGTAAAAGCGGCGCCCTTAAAAGGCGCTGCCCCCTCGGGGGCTTGCGGGTTCGAGTCCCGCCCCGGGCACTCGCCGCAGGGCTTAAAACAATCCTAAAAATGCTGTGTAGGCGCAACTAACGCGCTGGTACGGTGTCTCAACGGGCACAGCGCAAACGCCTTCCCTGGAGAGTGAAGCTTGGAGGCATCGGCTCTAACACATGCCAGTCAGCGCGGGCTTCTGGCCCGCCGCTCGCCACTGCTGAAACTGCAGGGGGATGGTCGCCTGATCTCGATGGCCCGCAACGGCAACCCCGGCGCCTTCGAGACCATCGTCGATCGCTATCAGGGCCGCCTGCTTGGCTTCTGCCGGCAGATGCTCGGTTCGACCGAGGACGCCGAGGACGTGCTGCAGGAGGTCTTCGTAAACGCCTACCGGGCGATGCTCGCCGACGACCGCGACATCAACCTGCGGCCGTGGCTCTACCGGATCGCCCGCAACCGCTGCCTCAACCACCTTCGTAAACCGACCGCCGATGCGCAGGAATCGATGGACATGGTCCCGATGGTCGAGGCCGCCTCGACCGCCGAGAAGGTCCACAACCGCGAGGAGTTCCGTCAGCTCCTCGCCGACGTCGGCAAGCTCCCCGAGACCCAGCGCTCGGCGCTGATGCTGCGCGAGATGGACGCGATGTCCTACGAGGAAATCGCCCAGGCGATGGAGACCAGCGTCCCGTCGGTCAAGTCGCTCCTGGTCCGCGCCCGGATCTCCCTCGCCGAGGCGAGCCAAGCCCGGCAGCTGACCTGTGGTGAGGTCCGGATCGAGCTCGCCGAGGCAACCGAGGGCCTGCGCAAGGTCTCGGGCCCGGTGCGCCGCCACGTTCGTGATTGCGAGGAGTGCTCCGACTTCCGCTCCCAGGTCCGCTCCAACGACAAGGCGCTGGCCGCGCTGTTCCCGGCCGGCCCGCTGCTCGCGTTCAAGGGCTTCATCCTCTCCAAGCTCGGCTTCGGAGGAGGAACCGGCGCCACCGCAGGTGCCGGCGCCACCGCAGGTGCCGGCGCCACCGCAGGTGCCGGCGCCACCGCAAGCGCGGGTGCCGGCGCCACCGCAAGCGGCGCCGTCGGCACCGTCAGCGCCGCGCTCAGCGGCAGCGGCGCTGCGGGCGGCCTCAGCGCCGTCGGCGGGGCGATCGGCAGCAAGGCCGTCGCCGGCGTCGTCACCGCGGCGGTCCTCACCGCCGGCGCGGTCGAGGTCAAGCAGCAGGTGACCACGCCCCAGGCGCCGCCCACTCCGGCGGCGATGACTTCGAACGCCCACTCAAGCCCCGCCCCGGCGGTCGCCCAGAGCCAGCCCGCAAGGACGGCGCCCGAACCCACCGAAGCGGTCGCCCCCGCCCCGCCGGCCGAACCGCCCGCCGCCGAAGACCCGGCTCCCGTCCCGGCGCCTGAAATGGACACCACCGCCGATCCCGCCGCCCCATCGCACGCGTCGGGCGACAGCGCGACTCCAGATGGCAGCGGCGCCCCCGCCGTTACCGAAGCAACGACGCCGGGTGGCTCCGCCGGTGCTCCGGACGGCAGCGAAACCGTCGTCGTCACGGTCGGCAGCGCTCCCGCCGCCCCGCCCGCCGAAACTGCACCGCCGGCCCCGGTCGAAGCTCCGCCACCGGCGCCGGCCGAGCCGCCCGCCGAATCGCCGGGCTCCGACACCGAAGCCTCCGAAGCGGCTCCCGCCGAATAGCCCGCGACTAGCTGTAGCTACTCAGGACGTTGTTCCAACTCGGCGAGCCGAGCCGCGGGCGCCCTGTGGCCGAGAGAGCCGTGTCGTCGGCTGAAGTTGTAGTGGGTCAGCCAGCCGGGAAGCGCTGCGGTCCGCTCGGCTGAGTTGGCGTAGATGGCGCCGTAGGCCCAGCGGTTGGTGAGCGTCTGGATGAAGCGCTCGGCCTTGCCGTTTGTCCGCGGCCGGTAGGGCCGGGTTCGCAGGTGGCGGATCCCGAGCTCGCGACAGGCCCTCGCGTGCACGTGGGAGCGGTAGCAGGAGCCGTTGTCGCTCATCACCCGCTCGACCGTGACGCCCATCGAGGCAAACCACGCCGCCGCCCGGCGCAGGAAGCCGGCGGCCGTCTCGCCGCGCTCGTCTGCGAGCACCTCGACGAAGGCCAGGCGGGTGGCGTCATCGACGCAGACGTGGACAAACTCCCAGCCGGCGACCCCGTAGCCGCGGGCATCGGTGAAGCGATCGCGACGGTTGCCTGTGACGCGGTGACCGGGCCGCAGGATGCGCCCCAGCTTCTTGACGTCGACGTGGATCAACTCGCCCGGCCGGGAGCGCTCGTAGCGGTTGGGCGGCTCGGGTGGCTCGAGGCGGCTGCGCTTGCCGAGGCCGATCTTCTGCAGCCACCTCGAGACGGTCGAGAGCGCCATGTCCAGGACCTCGGCGATCTCCGCTGCAGTCATCCGCAGCCTCCGCAGGGCCTCGATCGCCCTGACGCGGTCGGCAGGCAGCTGCGTCGGGCGCCTCCTCGGCGCGGAGCTGCGGTCAAGCAGGCCGGCCTCGCCCTCGGCCCGCCAGCGGGCTAGCCACTTGGCGGCGCTTCGCTCGCTGATGCCGGCGGCCTCGGCCGCCGCCATCAGCGACCAGTTCTTCTCTTCGATCCGCCTGACCAGGAGCTTGCGAGAGTTCGGGCAGGTGCGGGCGTTAGCGTGGAGCTTCATCCGGTGTCCTCCTTGTTGCTGGGTGTCTAGACACCCCCAGCCTTCAAGGAGGCCCGGATGAACAACGTGGTGAGGAACTACAGCTAGGTCAGGCCGATGACTTTGAGCCTGCGCGCCAGGCAGGTCCCGGCGAACTGGCGCGTTTCGTCGAGGGAGTAGCCGAACAGATCCCAGTCCTCGACGTCCTCCGCCCATGGCGGTGAGAGGACGCCGTCGGCAACCGGGAGCGACTCCTGCAGAGCGCGCTGGATTGCCTCCTTGTAGCGGTCGTCCTCGCGAGCCTTCTCGCGGAGGAACACCGACCCGAAGGCGACGTGGCGATGCTCGTCGCGGGCGACGTTCTGGAACCCCTCGACGAATCCCGGCAGGGTCCCTTCGCGTTCGTTGAAGTCCATGATGAAGTGCTGGCCGGTGAGGGCCAGCATCCCCTCGATGACCATGTGGTAGAGGGTCACCGCTTCGACCAGGGCATCAGTGTCCTCGGGCTCCACGGAGAGCCGGTCGGTGCGCTGTTTCAGCATCTCGTCGAAGAGGCGGCCGAAATTCTCGTTGAGGTGCTCGGAGGTCTGCTCGAGCATCTGCGAGAGCTCGTCGGACTCGAGAACGCCGACCTCGCGATAGAAGCGCTCGAAGAAGCGGACGTGACGCGCCTCGTCGGCGATCTGGGTGCAGAGGAACAGTTTTTGGTCCTCGGTCGGAGCGGCCCGCATGATCGGCCCCAGCTCCTCGGCGACCTTCTGCTCGCCGATGAAGAACGAGGAGAGCCCATACATCCGCTGGAAGCGCTCCTCCTCGGGGATCCGCTCGTGCCAGTCCTCGCGGTCGCGGCTAAAGTCGAGGTCCTGGGTCAGCCACTGCTGACGCTCCCAGAGCAGGTAGAGCTCGCCGTAGGTGAGGAGCTTGACCTCAGAGGTGCGGTCGGCCTCCTCCATCAGGGCCGGGTCGGCGGTCGCCTGGAAGTCCTCGCGCTCGGTCCGCGGCTTGGTCCCCGTTACCTCCTTTGCCTCCATCTGCATCCTCTCCTCGCTCTCGCCTACAGGGCAGGGAGCGAGATTAGCGCAGGACTGGCTGGCCAGCCAAGGGTGCTCAGAAGGACAGCGTCTCCTCCGGGTCCATCAGCTCGACCTCGATCGAAGTCGCCGACTCGACGTCGGATTTGAACGCCCCGCTTTCGGTCGCGATCGCGGGAAACGTGTCGTAGTGCATCGGGATCACTGTCGCCGCGTCGATCAGCTCGGCTGCGTAGGCGGCGTCGTGGCGGTCCATCGTGTAGTGGCCTCCGATCGGCAGCATCGCGACGTCGATCGGGTTGCGCTCGGCGATCAGTTTCATATCCCCGAACAGGCAGGTGTCGCCCGCGTGGTAGACGGTGACGCCGCCGATCGAGATCACGAGGCCGGCTGCGGTGCCGGTGACCGTCCCCCGGGTGGGGCTGAATGGCGCATCCTCGGAGCCGGCGATCGTGCTCGTGTGCCAGGCGGGGACCAGCTTGACCCACCCCCACTCGAACTCGACCGTGCCTCCGAGGTTTGGGTCATGGATCGCATCCACACCCTGCTCTTTGAGCCAGTTCGCGATCTCGACGATCGCGACGCACTCGGCGCCGGTCCTCGTCGCCACCGGGACCGCATCCGCCATGTGGTCGATATGACCGTGGGAGATCGCGATGTGGGTGGGATCAACCTCCTCGGCGGTCACGACGGCGGCCGGATTGTTCGGCTTCAGGAACGGGTCGACCAGCAGCCTCGCGCCCCCCTCGCTCAATTCGAAGCACGAGTGCCCGTGGTATCGGATCTCCATTCAGCTCTCTCCCTCCTGGGGGTCGGTCTCGGTCAATTCCTCCTTCAGTGCCCAGCCCACAGCGACCCCGACCATCATCCCCATCCTCGCCTCCTCGGCGACGAGCGAGCGGACCGCAGTGATCCGTTCGTCGGGGTCGGGGACCGTCGCCGCCCGCAGCGCCTCGGCCTCGTGCGACTCGCCGAACCAACCGCCCTCGGCCATCGCCGACGCCAGAACCCGCTGCAGCTCGGGCGCGGCTCGGGCGACGATCGTCTCGGCCTCGGCAAAGCGCTCGGCGTCGGTCAGACGCTCGATCGCGGCGCTGAGCCGCTCGGGGTCCTCGTGAGCCATCCGCTGAGGTTATTCGGATGGGCGCAGCGCCGAGGCGGCGAACCCGGCGAGCCCGCCGACCGCTCCGCCCGCGAGCCCGACGAACACGTCGGCGCTCGACTCGAAGACGGGCAGGAGCAGGATCACCGCGGCGGCGACCGCGACGCCGATCAGGTCAAAGTCCTGGTCGATCGCCCGCCGCGCTTCGGAGCGGCGGATCGCGAACCAGGCGGCGATCGCGCCGAGCGCCATCCCGTTGCCGCCGCCGATCAGTGCGAAACCGCCTTCCGCTTCGGCGACGCCGGTCCCGGCCAGCATCCCGAGCGCGCCGCAGGCGATCAGCAGCACCGCGGCGGCGACGCTGCCGAGGCGCCGCTCGACTCCCGCGGCGAAGATCACCAGTGCGATCGCGATCACGAACAGGTAGCCGACGTCGACGTAGGCGAACGGAGCGGTGAAGAGTCGCCACCACTGGTCGTTGAAGGGGACCTCGAGGCCGCCGACCTGCGCCAGCGTGGCCCCGGTCGCCTTCTGGACGATCAGGAGCGCTGCCGAGGCACCGATCGCGGCCCAGGTGGCGTAGGTGCGCTCGGTGACGGCGCCCACGGCACGGTTCCGCAGGCGGCCGCGCAGGCGCGATGCACGGCGCCGCGGCCTCGCCTCGAGCGCGTCCCCGCGGCGCTCTAGCTTCGGCGCCCGCTTCCGCAGCCGCGCTCCGCAGTACGGGCACTCGGTGACGTAGGGGCTGACCTCGGAACCGCAGTTCTTGCAGATGACGCTGAGCTCGGTCTCACTCATGGATGCCAGCTTGCTCGCTCGCCACTCAACGAGGATAACTGGCCGCCGACGGCCTGCCCACAGCCCCGGTCCGGTGGCATACTGCCTAGACACACGACTTCGGAGAACCGAGGAGGAAATAGCGTGGAGTTGAAGAGCCTCACCGAGCAGAAATCACTGCTGGCCGAGCTGGCCCCCGGCAAACGGACCCGGCTGCGGAGGCTGCTTTTCGAGTTCGGTCCCGGCAACGGCACCCTGATGCTGCTCCCGATCGACCAGGGGATCGAGCACGGCCCGCGCGACTTCTTCCCCAACCCCGCCTCCAAGGACCCCGACTACCAGTTCCGGCTCGCGGCCGAGGCCGGCTACTCCGCCCTCGCCTGCCAGATCGGGATGGCGAGCAAGTACTACCCCGACTACGCCGGCCAGGTGCCGCTGATTCTCAAGGTCAACGGCAAGACCGACATCCCCCCAGCGGCGAAATCGTTCTCGAGCTGCAACGCCAGCGTCGAGGACGCGGTGCGGCTCGGGGCCGATGCCGTCGGCTACACGCTCTACGTCGGCTCCCCGCGCCAGGATGAGGACCTGGCGCAGCTGCGCGCGGTCCGCCAGGATTGCGACCGCTACGGGATGCCTCTGGTCGTCTGGTCCTATCCGCGTGGCGAATTCGTCGACGCCAAGGGCGGGCCCAACTCCTTCTACGCGATCGACTACGCCGCTCGGATGGCGATGGAGATGGGCGCCGACGTCGTCAAGCTCAACATGCCGAAGGTCGACCCCGCGAAGGACAAGGACGCGCAGGCGCCCTACGACGAGATGGAGGTCGATGAGGCGGAGGCGATCCGCCAGTGCGTCGAGTCCGCGGGCCGCTCGCTGGTGGTGCTCTCCGGCGGCTCGAAGGTCGACGACGAGACCGTACTCAACCACACCCGCGAGATCATGGAGGCGGGCGGCAGCGGCGTCATCTTCGGTCGCAACGTCTGGCAGCGCGAGTGGAGCGAGGCGCTCGAGATCATCGCCCAGATCAAGGAAACGCTGCTCTCCAGCATTCGCCGTATCCCCTAGCGGCGGGCAGAGACCTGGCGCCTGCGCGCTTTGGTCTGAATGAGGAGGGAGTCGGCCGGCAGCGCGTTCCTGATCGTCGTCCTCGTCCTGCTGATCGTGCGCCCCTGGGAGTCGGGGGACGAGGTACGGAATCTCGCATCGACTCCGGTGACGGCGTCGGTGACGAGGGTCGTCGACGGCGACACCTTCGAAGCGCGGATCGGCGGCGAGGACGAGGACATCCGCCTGATCGGCATCGACACCCCGGAGACGGTCAAGCCCGACACGCCGGTGCAGTGCTTCGGCCCTCAGGCCTCCCACTTCACCCACCGCCTGCTCGAGGGCCGAACGGTGCGGCTCGTCCCCGGGGTCGAGCAACGCGACATCTACGGGCGCCTGCTCGCCTACGTCCATCTCGGCGACCGATTCGTCAACGCGATGCTGATTCGTCGCGGCCTCGCTAGGACGCTGACGATTCCCCCCAACGACCGCTATGCCCCGTTTCTGCGCCGGCTCGAGATCGCGGCGGCGCGCGGCGGGAGTGGTCTGTGGAGCGCCTGCGGGCTCTAGGCCCTCAGCAGCAAGAGTTCGTGCGATTCGCCACATCGCACGGCTGCAATTAAGCGTTCACCTTGGTACGGTCAGCCCCAGGCGGGCCTCACGCCCTGCCGACCCACCTATGCGAATGCGTCAGAGCATCTCCCAGTTCGAGGTCGCCTTCGAGCAGGAGACATCGTTGGAGCGCCGCCGGCGCGAGCAGCTGCGCCGTCGCGCGGCCAACCGCTCGCGCGAGCGCCGCATCGTCCGCAACGAGCAGCATGGAAAGGTGCGGTTCAGCGTTCTGGCCGTCTGCCTCACCGTCACCGTCGTGGTCGTCGTCGTCGCGATGTTCGAGGCACTGTCCTTCCTGATGGCCTAGGTGTCCACCGCGGCCCGCGCCCCGCGCCCGCTGTTGAATAGACTCGCCCGCCGATGGCCCGACGCTCACTGAAGCCACAGCTCAACCAGATCCGCTCCTGGGTCCACCAGGGCCGGACCGACGCGTGGATTGCGCACCAGCTCGAGGTCAGCGCGACCGAGCTCCGCGAGTTCCGCAAACAGCACGACCTGAATCCCGACGACGAGAACGCTGGGACCACCGAGGTCGATCTCCGCGACGAGATCGAGGCCGAGGTCGAGGCGGCAACCGCCGAAGCCGAGACCGAGGAGGAGGTCGCCGAGGGGGAGCCGGCGGACGAGGACGGTGAGGAGACCGAGAGCGGGGAGAGCGAGAGCGGGGAGAGCGGCGAGGGCGAGACCCGGCCGCGGCCCCGACGCCGCCGACGGGGCCGCCGTGGTGGCCGCGGCAGGCGCAAAGAGATCGAGGGGACCTTCGATCACGGCGAGACCGATGGCTACGGTCTCTGGCTCGACGCCTCGGTCAAGGACAACCCGGTCTACGTGGAGCACTGGGCCGGGAAACGCGAGGTCACGGTCCGGATCGACCCGGACCAGATCGTCATCCGCCGCCCGGGCGCCGATGAGCCCGACGACGAGCCCGACGACGACGAGTAGCAACTCGCCGTCTGACCTGGCGGAGCAAGGACGCAGGGAGCGTGGCGTGCTCTGCACACGAGCGACCGAGGACGCCGCTATGCGCCGGCGTCAGACGGCGAGGTTGCGGCCGCCGGCGAAGTCACCGGCCCGCCGCAGGTAGAGCCAGAAGGCGGCGTCGACCAGGGACTGCGGATCGGTCTGCAGGCCCGGGGCCGAGTCCTGGGCGATCCTGATGTAGGGATCGGTCCCCTGCGCATATAGCTCGGCCAGCTCGGCGGCGCGGAATGTGGCGCCGATCCGGCGGCGCAGCTCCTCGTCGACGGCGGCGACGGCACGGTCGGCGCGACGTCGCTCGGCGGGGTCGTCTCCCAGCCCATCGAGGATGCGTCTGCCGTCCTCCCATTGGAAGAGCCCGTTCTCCAGCGAGTAGCTCACCCCAACGAGATTACCCAGAGCCGCTCCTCAGGAGGCGGGCTGCTGGGGGATCCGGCGCAGCGGCGCGTTCCTGGGCCCGCACGCGCTGGGGTCGAGCCGCCCGTTTACGCGCCAGACCGTCACCCCGTGGTTGCGCTCGAGCGGTTCGACCGCCGTCTCCCCCCGCAGCCACCCCGCCTCGGGCGAGAGGATCGGCTGGTCGGGGTGGATGTAGTTGAGGAATGGCGCGGTGACCAGGTAGTCGAGATCGGCCTCGTTGACCGCGGCACGGAACTCGCCGCAGGTCGGGATTGCGTTGAAGGCACCGTGTGGGCCCTTGACGCCGAGGTACTGGACGTCGTTGGAGAGGTCGGTGCCGTAGAAGCCGTAGCCGACGAACCCGGCCGACGTTCCCACCAAGCCGATCTTGGCGTCCGTCTTGTCTCGGGCCCAGACGTAGGCCGGGTCCAGGCCGTAGCCGGGGATCCCCGACCCGGGGCCGAAGCGGTCGCTCAGGTAGTGGCGCTGAACCGGGTAGCCGACGGCGACGGCGACGAGGGCGAGCCCGGCGAACGCAGCGGCGACCGCGGCCAGGGGAGCCGGGCGCCGCCAGAAGAGGTAGACGAGGGCGGCGGGGACGAGGACCGCGAGCGCCGCGACCAGCAGCCCGAACAGGCGCGAGGGGTCGCGGAGGACCATGTCGGGGCGGTCGGTGAGCACCAGCACGGCGAGCAGAACCGCCAGGGCTACCCGCTGCCACCGCTCCCGCTTGAGGAAGGGGGCGAGGGGCAGCAGCGCCGCTCCAGCCAGCATCGCCGGCAGGACGAAGCGGATGTTGATCGCGAAGCCGACCGGTTCGCCCTCGGCGCCCGCCGCGCCGAGCGGCGTGACCAGATAGGCCAGCATCCCGAACAGCACCGCCGCCCCCACCCAGCGCAGGACCCTGTCGCCGCCCCAGGCAAGGGCGATGACCGCGCCGGCTAAGGCGCCGACGATGACGATCGGCCAGAGGGTCCCGAATGCGTCGTGCAGGCCGGGGACGAAGTATTCGTGCCAGACGCCGGTGTCTGTGGCGTAGTGGAGGATGCTGTGGTCGGGGCGGCCGGACTGCAGGCGTTCGGGATGGGGGAGCCCGATCGGCCCCAGGTGCTCGACCTGGGGCAGCGGGTTGCCGGTCGCGATCAGGTTCCGCAGGTACCAGTAGCCGCCTGCGGCGAAAGCCGGCAGAAACCACCAGCTGGCTGCCGCCCAGCGCCTGCCCGCCGGCGCGAGCGCGATGACCGCGACGCTGAGCGCCGCCGCCATCGCCAACGCGGTCACCTTGGTCCCAACCGCGAGCCCGACCGCGAGCCCAGCCGCCGCCAGCGGCCAGCCGAGCACGGTGGCGCGCCCCCTGTCGCCATTTGCCGATGCCGCGTTGAGGAGGATCGCGATCGCGGCCAGGATCAGCGCCGCGGCGACGAGGTCGTTCTTCGCCGCGCCCGGCTCGCGGACGACCAGGGTGTGGCACTCGAGGAGGACCGCGGTCGAGGCGACGCAGAGCGGCCCGCGCCCGTAGGGGCGGCCGATGCACCAGGCGGCGAGGAACGCGACCGCCAGCCAGGCGAAGTTGAGGAAGAGCGAGAGCGTGTCGCGCTCGGTGAGCAGGACCCCGACCCCGTGCAGCAGCTCCGAATTCTGCGGATAGAACCAGTTGGTGAGGACCGTCTCGGTGTGGAAGAAGCCGGTAACCGAGTGGCTCTTTGCCATCTCGACCGCGTAGGGCATGTGGTACCAGAGCGAGTCGAAGTTGAAGGTGCCGCGGTCCAGGGCGTCCTTGGCTGTCAGTCCCCAGTGGGCGAAGACAACTGCGACCACGCCGATTGTGATCAGGGAGATGAGAGCCTCCGGCCAGCGGGTCCTGGCACGGCTTTGGGGGGGTGCTGCGGGCCGAGCCGTCCTCGACCCCCCCAAATCCGCGCCACCTGCTGGAGGAACCGCACTCTCCGACTGAGAACCGTCGGCGCGGGTTAAGGCGTAGGTCCCTGCCGCCAACAGCAGGGACGCGAGGACGAGCGCCCAGCTGTAGAGAAGCTGCAGGGTCCCGAGGATCTCGGCGAGCCAGATCAGGAGAGCGACCCCGAGGATTGCCTCGACGAGGTGGGCGGGGGCGCCCTCCCATTCGGGCAGGAGACGGCGGCGGATGCGGACCGCGCTGAATCCGATCGGGACCACGACGGCCGCCAGCAGCGCGGCGCTGAGGATGTAGGTGCCGGCGCCTATCACGGCCGGGTGGCCCTCGCCGAGGGGGGTCTCAGGGCTTCAGGTCGCGGACGACCAGCGGCCTCTCGCCTTCGGCGAGCAGGCCCTGGGCGCGCGCCCGGCGGGCGATCGCGACCGGGTCGTCCGAGGACTGGATGCGGCGGTGCAGCCGCTTGTTTTCGGCCAGCATCTCGTGCAGTTCGACCTTCGCCGCGGTCGTCGCGGTGTAGGTCTTGACCAGGTCGATCGCCGGGTTCAGGTAGGAGTAGAGGACCGCCGCCAGGACCAGCGTGAGTGCGATCCGGCCGACCCGATCCCACTGGATCCGGCTCTGGCCGCGGCGGGCGGCGGGTTTGCGGCGGGCGGCGGGGCGACGACGCGACCGCCGCGCGGTCTTCCTCCCCGCATGGGCGCGCGCTGCCATACCCGGTGCTACGTGGCCGGGCCCCGCATTCCTTCACCAGACGGAAGCTTGGGCGAACGCCTGCAAACCGGGGAACTCGGCGGCCGAGCCAAGCTCCTCCTCGATCCGCAGCAGCCGGTTGTACTTGGCGACTCGATCCGAGCGTGACGGCGCCCCGGTCTTGATCTGGCCCGCCCCGGTGCCGACGGCGAGATCGGCGATCGTCGTGTCCTCGGTCTCACCCGAGCGATGCGAGATCACCACCGTGTAGCCGGCGTCGCGAGCGATGCGGATCGCATCCAGCGTCTCGGTCAGGGTCCCGATCTGGTTGACCTTGACCAGAATCGAGTTGCCGACCCCCTCCGCGATCCCGCGGCGCAGGCGCTCGGGGTTGGTGACGAACAGGTCGTCGCCGACGAGCTGCACGCGGTCGCCGATCCTCTCGGTCAGGTGCTTCCAGCCCGCCCAGTCCTCCTCGTCCATCCCATCCTCGATCGAGACGATCGGGTAGCGGGAGCAGGCGTCCTCCCAGTAGGCGGCGATCTCCTCCGAGGTCAGCTTCCGGCCCTCGTGCTCGAGGTCGTAGGCCCCGTCCTCGTAGAGCTCGCTGGTCGCCGGGTCGAGCGCGATGTAGACGTCGGACCCGGGCTCGAATCCGGCGGTTTCGATCCCGGCCAGGACAGCCTTCAGGGCAGCCTCGTTGGAGTCGAGATCGGGGGCGAAGCCGCCCTCGTCGCCGACCGCGGTCGAGAGCCCGCTCGAGGCGAGGCTCTTCTTCAGCGCGTGAAAGACCTCGGTCCCCACCCGCAGGCATTCCGAGAAGCTGGAGGAGCCGGCGGGGACAACCATGAACTCCTGGAAGTCGACCGAGTTGTCGGCGTGGGCGCCGCCGTTCAGCACGTTCATCATCGGCACCGGGATCAGGGTCGGCTCGCCGCCACCATAGAGCTCGGCGAGATAGCGGTAGAGCGGCTGGTCTGAGTCGGCGGCGGCGGCCTTCGCCGCGGCCAGCGAGACGCCGAGGATCGCGTTGGCCCCGAGCCTGCCCTTGTTCGGGGTGCCGTCGAGCTCGATCATCGTCTCGTCGAGGGCTCCCTGCTCGGCGGCATGGGCCCCGATCAGCGCCTTCGCGATCTCCCCGTTGACGTTGGCCACCGCTCCGGCAACGCCCTTGCCGGCCCAGGCGTCGCCCCCGTCGCGCAGCTCGACGGCCTCGAACTCGCCGGTCGAGGCACCGGACGGGACCGCGGCCAGTCCGCGCGCGCCCGAGTCGAGGACGATCTCGACCTCGACGGTCGGGTTGCCGCGCGAGTCGAGGATCTGGCGCGCGTGGATCGAAGCGATGGCGCTCACGGCAGAGGCTCGTGCTTCGCTCGCTGCACGAAGAACCAGAAAATGACGTTTGCTCGCTCCGCACTCACGGCAGCGGGCAGTCTATTGCCGCGGCGACGCTAGGGAGTCGTCGGTATCGGCGTCGTTCCGGGGGTCGTCGGCGGCGCTTCTTCGCCGGCAACCGGAATCGGGCGCTGGGCCAGCGGGGTCCCGCGCGGTTCGACCGGCGTCACGGTCCCGGGCATCGCCGGGATCAGCTGGAAGACCGGGGCGGGACAGGCTTCGGCGGGAGTTTTCGGGTTCGCTTCGTAGCAGGCGGGAGGCGCCGTCTGCGGGTGCGCTTCAGCCTTGAAGTTGGCGCAGCGTTCGATCACGAAGCCATCGGCGCAGAAGGTGCGGGCCTTCCACTTGCTCGAGTAGCCGGCGACGAATTCGGTGAAGGCTTCCTGTTCACCCTGCTGTTCGAGCTGGGACTTGATCTGGGATTCGACCGCTTCGAGATCCTGGGTCGTTTCCGGTGTCGAGTTTTCGACGCTGAAGATGTTGTAGCCGCGTTCGGTCTTGACGAGCCCTTCGACCTGGTTCTCGGGAGTGCTGAACACTTCCTTGTTCAGAGGTTCTTCGAGGACGCCTTCGGCGATGCCTTTCTGGAAGCCGCCTTTGGATTTGCTCAGTTCGTCTTCGGAGTATTTTTCCGCGACTTTTTTCCAGTTTTTCGCCGAGTTATCGGCTTTCAGGTCCGCCAGCGCCGATTCGGCTTTGTTCTTGTCTTTGTTGACGACTAGGCGGATGTCAACGGTTGCCGGCTGGGTGAACTGGGTCGCGAGGGCCGCGTCGTAATAGTTTTCAATGTCGCTCTTGCTCGGCTCGCCGACCCCTTCGGTGATCTGTTTCTGGATTTCGGTGCTGAGCATCTGGAGTTCGACCCGGGAGTCGACGTCGGCCTGGGTGAATTCCGATTCTTTGAGGAATTTTTCGTATTCGACTTCGGTTTTGAAGTTTTCCTTCTTCAGTTTCTTGAATTCTTTGGCGACTTCGGCCTTGCTCGCCGTGATGCCCTTTTCGGCGGCCTCGCCTTTCAACCAGGCCGCGTCGAGCAAGCTGCCGAGCGCCGCTTCCTTCAGTTCGTCGTACTGCGGGTCGCCCGGCTTGGGGATTTCTTTTTTGCCGCTCTGAGCCGCCGACTGTTTGAGCGCACGGTCGAATTCCTTTTCGCTGATGTTGCCTTCGCCGCTGGGAGCGTCTTCGATCACGGCGACGTCGCCGTCGGGGATGTTCGGGTCGCCGATGCCCTCGGCGACGGCGACGATCACGAACAGGACGATGAAGAGGGCGGCGAAGACGAGGACCGCAAGGCGGCGCAGCGCAGCCGGGTCCTTGGCACGTTTGGCCGAGGCGCCCTTCTTCCCACCTTTCCCTGAGGTAGGTCTCCTGCCCTTATTCGGACTCACGAGGCGGGGAGCATATCTTTTCCGGCTAAATTTGCGCTCAACGCATCGCGCAGCGCGGCGGCCATCGCCAGCACCGCGTCGAGTCGCTCGCGGGGATCGTCCGCGACGCGCATCGAGGCGGTTTTCTCGCGCCATTCGTAGAGGGCGCCCTCGACCCGCTCCCCCAGGGCCGTCGCCTGCTCGGAGTCGAGCTCAACCCCGACGATGCTGAGACGCCCGCCGCGCAACTCGACGTTGCGGGCGCCGGCCAGCCGCAGTTCGATCCGCGCCCGCTGCAGGGCCAGCAGATTCTCGGCCTCGGGCGGCAGCGGCCCGAAGCGATCGCCCAGCTCGTCGCGGATCGCCCGCAGCTGCCCCGGCTCGCGAGCGGCGACGATACGGCGGTGGACGTCGATCTTCGCCGCCTCGAACGGGATGTAGGAGGCGGGCAGGTAGGCGTCAACCGGGACGTCGAAGCGGAGCGGCTCGGCGGCCTCCTCACCGCCCTCCTCCTCGGCCGCGGCGACCGCCTCGTCGATCATCTGGCAGTAGAGCTCGAATCCAACCGCGGCGACGTGCCCGGACTGCTCCTCGCCGAGCAGGTCGCCGGCGCCGCGGATGTCGAGGTCCCGCATCGCGATCTTGAACCCGGAGCCGAGCTCGGTGTGGTCGGCGAGGGTCGAGAGCCGCGCCGACGCCTCCTCGGTCAGCGTCTCGGCGGAGGGGTAGAGCAGGTAGGCGAAGGCCCGCTCGCGAGAACGTCCGACCCGGCCGCGGATCTGGTAGGCCTGGGCCAGCCCGAGCCGATCGGCACGCTCGACGATCAGCGTGTTGGCGGTCGGGATGTCGAGGCCCGACTCGATGATCGTCGTCGTCACCAGGCAGTCGGCGTCACCGCGCAGGAACCCAAGCATCGCCTGCTCGAGCTCGGACTCGTCCATCTGACCGTGCGCTTCGGCGACCCGCGCCTTCGGGATCAGGCCGCGTAGCTGCTCGGCGACCTCCGGCAGGGTCTCGACCCGGTTGTGGAGGAAGAAGGCCTGGCCGCCACGCTCGAGCTCGCGCTCGATCGCCCGCTTGACCAGGTCCTCGTCATAGGGGCCGACATATGTGCGCACCGGCCGCCGTCCCTCAGGGGGCGTCTCGATCACCGAGATGTCGCGCAGCCCGGCGAGGCTCATCTGCAGGGTGCGCGGGATCGGCGTCGCCGAGAGCGAGAGGACGTCGACCTTCAGCTTCAGCTGGCGCAGCAGCTCCTTCTGCTTGACGCCGAAGCGCTGCTCCTCGTCGACGACCAGCAGCCCGAGGTCCTCGGCGCGGACGTCGCGCGAAAGCAGCCGGTGGGTGCCGATCAGGATGTCGACCTTGCCCTCTTTGTAAGCGGCGAGCACGGCCTTGACCTCCGCCGGCTTGCGCAGGCGCGAGACCCAGTCGAGCATGAACGGCAGGTCGGCCAGGCGCTCGCGGAAGGTCCCGAAGTGCTGCTGGGCGAGGATCGTCGTCGGCGCCAGGACCATCACCTGCTTGCCGTCCGCGGCGGCCTTCACCGCGGCGCGCAGCGCGACCTCGGTCTTGCCGAAGCCGACGTCGCCGCAAACGAGCCGGTCCATCGGCTGCTCGGACTCCATGTCGCCCTTCACCGACTCGATCGCCTCGATCTGGTCGGCGGTCTCGCGGTAGGGGAAAGCCGCCTCCATCGCCATCTGCCACTCGCCGTCGGGCGAGAAGGCGTGGCCCTTGCGGGTCCTCCGCTCGGCGTAGAGGTTGAGCAGCTCGCCCGCCAGGGCGCCCGCCGCGCGGCGGGCGCGCGCCTTCATGTTCTGCCAGCGTTTGCCGCCGAGCGCCGAGAGCGCCGCCTCGCCGCCGGCCCCGACGTAGCGGCTCAGCTTCTCGAGCTGGTCGGTGGGGACGTAGACCCGGTCCTCTCCCTTGTATTCGAGGTAGAGGTAGTCGCGGGTGACGCCGCCGACCTCGCGCGTCTCGAAGCCGGCGAAGCGGGCGACCCCGTGGTCCTCGTGGACGACGTGATCGCCGACCCGGAGGTCACTGAAGGCGAGGCGGCCGCGGCCGGCCCCCGGAGCCCGCTCGGCGGCGCGCCGGCGACGGTGGACCAGGCGCCGGAAGGGAAAGACGGCAAGCCGCAGCTCGGGGCTGACGAACCCCTCCCGCAGGCGTGCCTCGGCGAAGGCGAGGCCCGGGTCCGGCGAGAGCACGCCGCCGTCGAGGATCGTGGCGTCGAGCCGGTCGAGGCCGTAGCGGGCACGATCGGCCTCGCCGCGGCCGTCGAAGGCGACAACCGTGCGATAGCCGGAGCGGATCAGTTTCTGCAGCTCGCCCTCGGCCTCCTTGATGCTGCGCGCGGGAGACTCGGCCCGCGAGGCGCGGAATGCCTCCTCCTCGTCATCCCCGGCACCGGTCACCGAGAGCAGGGCGCGCTCGGCGAGGGGCCCGGCGACGTCGACGTAGAGGTGGCGGGCGTCGTCGGCGTGCATCGCGGTGGTGACGTCGTCCCAGTGGTCGCGCAGAGCCGGCTCGATCTCCTCGGCGGCGGCGAGGATCACGGCCGCCTCCTCGGGGACGAGGTCGAGCGGCGCCCCGAACTGATCGAGCGGGAGGACCTCGGCGAGGCTGGGCGCCTCTCCCCCCTCCTCGGCGGCCTCCATCGCCGCCAGCTCCGCCAGCTCGCGGTGGTCGACGTCGAGCTCGGCCGCGGGCGCTAGCTCGACCCGCTCGGCCTCGCCGAGCGAGCGCTGGGTGAAGGTCGAGAACCAGCGCATCGAGTCGATCTCGTCGCCGAACAGCTCGACCCTGACGGCGCGCTCCTCGGTCGCCCCGAAGACGTCGAGGATTCCACCTCGGATCGCGAACTGACCCCGCTCCTCGACCTGCTCGACCCGCTCGTAGCCGGCGCTCACCAGATCCTCGGCGACGGAGCCGAGGTCGATCTCCTCACCACGGGAGATCGCGAAGCCGGCGGGCCGAAGCGAGGAGTCTGGCACAGCCTCGGCGAGCGCCACGGCGCTGGCAACGACCACCGCGTCGCTGCCCTCGCGGAGCGCGTCGAGGGCATCGATCCGGAGGCCGACGAGGTGCGGGGGCGGACTGACATGGGAGGCGTAGCCGGTCCCCCGCGACGGGTAGAGTCGGACCCGGCGCGGACCCAGGTAGGCGGCGAGGTCGGCGGCGAGGTCGCGGGCGGAGCGGTCGTCGGCGCTGACAAGGAGGGCCGGGCGGCCGGCGAGGCCGCGATTGTCCTCGAGCACCGTCGCCAAGAGGAGCGGCCGCAGGGTGGCCGAGGCGCGCACGCTCACCGCCTCGCCGGCGCCCGCGGCGTCGGCAAGCTCGGCCGCGAGCGCGCTCAGGCGCTCGTTTTCGGCGGTTATCTCGATTAAGGGTCGAAGGCTCATGGCACGCGAAAAGCCCGAACCGGTGGTTCGGGCGCTTCCCGCCGATTCTAGATAGACGGGCTAGGCTGCCCGCGATGCGACTGCGCCGTCCCTTCGCCGCCGGCTCGACGCTCGGGCTGTTCGCCCACAACGCGTTCGAGACCCGGGCCGGCGTCGGGCTGGTATTCGAGCCCGAGCTCGGCCGACGCGGGGCGACAGCGCTCTGGGCGTTCCTGATCCCGATGGGATTGGTCGCCGCCGTCCGCGGCGGGCGTGCCGCGGAGCGGATCACGGCCTTCAACGCGGGCATCGGGGTCGCCGGTGTCGCGGTCCACTTCAAGGCATGGCCGTGGTCGCTCCACAACGGCCTGCCGATGCTCGACGAAGCCGAGGGGCTGGACGACGCACAGCTGCCCGCCTACAACGCGGTCCTCTGGGGCTGGGGCATCGCCAGCGCCGTCAGCGTCCTGACCGAGACCGCCCCGGGCTCGCGCCGGTTCGCGGTCGCCGGGATGCTCAACTTCCCCGTCCTGCTCGCCTCGGCGCGCCACCACTTCCGCTGGGCGCGCGAGCAGGCACGCCGCGAACCGGAGCGCTGGAGCCCGGCCCTGCTCGAATGAGTGCGCAGGGCGGCGGAGGCTGGCCCGGCGGCGCCCGCGGCGCCCTCAGCCTCACCTTCGACAACCTCGGCGAGGCGGCCGAGATCGAGCTCGGCGCGATCGACCCCGACGCTCCGTTGGGCGACCATCCGACGGCGACCCGCATTCTGCCGTCGCTGCTCGGCGAGCTCTCCTCGCGCGGGCTGAGCGCGACCTTCTTCGTCGAGGGGCTCAACGCCGAGACCTACCCGGAGCTGCTGGTCGAGGTCGACGCGGCCGGGCACGAGGTCGGCTACCACGCCTGGCACCACGAGCACTGGTCAGACCTCGGCGCCGCCGAGCAGGCCGAGAACCTGGCTCGCGGCCAGGCGGCATTCGGTGAGCTCGGCCTGAGCCTGGCGGGGTTGCGGCCACCCGGAGGCGGCCTCGGGACCGGCGGGCTCGATGTCCTGGTCGATGCGGGGCTCCGCTACTGCTCGCCCGCCGGGTCAGGGGCGGGCGCGGAGGGCGGACTGGCGCTGCTCCCGTTCCGCTGGCGCGATGTCGACGCCAGCTGTGTCCTCCCCAACCTCGACTCTGCCCGCGAGGAAATCGCGGGACAGCCCGGGCCGGTCGGGCCGGAGGCGTTCCTCGCGAGCCTCGAGGGCGAGCTGAAGCGGCTCGCGGTCGAGGGCGGATTCATCGCGATCGTCCTCCACCTCGCGATGCTCGAGTGGCTTGGAGGCGAGCGCCTCTCCGCCCTCCTCGACCGCGCCGCCGCGGCATCGGCCGCCGGCGAGCTGTGGGTCGCCCCGTGCGCCACTATCGCCGACCACGTTCTGGCCGACCCCGGTGCCTTCCAGGGCGGGACGTCGCTCGACAGCGCCAGCTGGGCCGGGGGCTGAGCGCGACTCAGCGCGAGCGGACCGCCTCGACCGTCTCCCGCAGCGTCTCGCGGGCGTCGCGGTGCGGCATCCAGCGCAGCTCGTTGCGGGCGCGGGTGGTGTCCATCAGCATCGGCCGTCTCAGCGCTTCGATCCAGGTCGCCTCCTGAGGCAGGTACGGCATGTGGGAGATGGCCTCGGCGGCGGCCCCGACCGCGAGCTCAGGCACGGCGGGGACTCCGATTGCATGCCAGCCGAGCTCGTGGGCGAGGTCGGTGATCGTCAGCTCCCCGGGCCCGGCGAGGTTGTAGACGCCGGGCTCGCCGATCCCGATCGTCGCGGCGGTGAGAGCCGCGGCGACGTCGTCGTGGTGGACGAGCTGGAAGCGCACGCCGGGATCGGGCAGGACCGGGCGCAGCGACGGGGTGCGGCCGAGGGCCCAGCGCAGTGGGCCGGGCAGCTTCTGGCCGAGGGCGAGCAGCGGGACCATGTCGAGCAGCAGCGTCGCCTCGGGGCCGGCCACGATGCAGGGACGGAAGACGTAGGCCTCGGTCTCGGCGTCTTCGAGCACGTCGCTGAGGTCGGCCTCGACCTCTGCCTTGTCCGCCGAGTAGGGGTGCCTGCGGGCCCCTCGCGCGGGCTCCTCCTCGGTGATCAGGTCGGGCAGGTCGCGGCCGAAGCCGTAGGCCGCCACCGAGGACGTGTAGACGATCCGTTTCGCGCCGGCGGCGACGGCGGCCTCGAACACGTTTCGAGACCCGGCACGGTTGATCTCAGAGCCATCCCCGCCGTCATCGACGATGACGAAGGCGAGGTGGACGACGACATCGGCGTCGGCGACCAGGGCCTCGACCGCGTCGGGGTCGCGGATGTCGCCGGGCCGATATTCGGCCTTGTCCCAGCCGGTCGCGACCGGGTCGAACGGCCGCCGAGCCATGCCGACGACCCGCTCGACCTCGGGCGCCCGCTGCAGCGCCGCCATGAACGGCTTGCCGATCTCTCCTGTCGGTCCGGTGACGGCGACGGTCAGCACCGGCCCATTCTCCACGACCGGAGCTGCGGGGCGGCTATCCGGTGATCTTGAACCGCTTCACGGCCGGGCTCGCGTCGACGTTGCCTGCGGCATCGGTCGCGCGGACCTTGAAGACGTGCTTGCCGGGCTTGAGGCCCTTGTACTTCTTCGGCGAGCGGCAGGGCTTGAGCGGCTTGCGGTCGAGCTTGCACTGGAAGGTCGAGCCCGCCTCGGTCGAGGTGAACTTGAACTTTGCCTTCGATGAGCTGGAACTTGGCTTCGGGCCCTTGGTGATCCTCGTCTGAGGCGCGGCTATGTCGGCGGCGGGGTTGGTAGACCCGCCACCTCCGCCGCCCCCACTGCCACCGCCACCAGGGGGAGAGGGCGTGGCGGTCGTCGCCTGAGCCATCTCCGAGGTCCCTTCGAGGCCGGTCTGGGTGACGCCGATCTCGGTCCCCTCCGGGAGCGGGGAGTCGTATTCGAATTTCCAGCTGCCGCCGGAGTCGGCTTTGACTTCGCCGAGGAAGCCTTTGATCTCGCCGTTCTGGGCGCTCGCCTTTCCGAAGACCCGCACCGTCGCGTTCGGCAGGGCTTCGCTGCCGCTGACAGCGGTCGGCGTCGCGGCGGCGATCGCCGGCGCCTGGATCCCGTCGTTGGGGCCGCTCAGCTGATTGCCCGGCCCGTCACCGCCGAGGTCGATGAACAGCCCGGCATTGCCGCTGCCGGTGTTGCGCTTGATCTGGTTGTCGGTGTCGATGCCGTTGAGGATTTCGATCGCGTCTTCGCCGCTGCCGGAGATCACGTTTTCCTCCGCCGCCGTGTCGCCACCGATCGTGTTGCCGCTCGCTTCTTCGACCCCGTTGAAGTTCTGAATCGCGATTCCCGAGCCCGATTCGGTCCCGAGGACTTCGTTCTTGATCACGCTGTTGTTGCTGCTTTCGATCAGCATCCCGTCGAGATGGGAGTTTTCGACGACGTTCCGTTCGATCGCGTTGCCGGTGCCCGGCGGGCCGTCGACGCGAATGCCAAACGCCCCTCCGGTGAGGCTCTGGCCGCCGGTGCCGCGGCCGATCACGTTTTGGACGATCGAGGTGCCGGTCGGACCGCCTTTTTCGACCTCGATCGGGATGCCGCTCCCCATCGCGATCACGTTTTTCGCGATCGTCGCCTGGTGGTTCAGCTGGGCTCCTTCCGCTTTGAGCAAGACGCCTTCGGCGTTCGGCGGGGACAGCGTCGCGGTGCCTGGGTGGTTGAGGCCGATCAGGTTGCGTTCGACCAACAGGTCCTGGGCCGCCGGGCCCGCCTGGACTCCGGCCGTCCCACCGTTGATGTGGTTGGCGAATTCCGCCGAGGGCCCGCCGATCTTGATTTCGTCGGCTTCCCCGACCAGGACCCCGACCGCCCCGTTGGCCACCACCCCGGTTCCGGCGGCGTTGAGGCCGATGTGATTCCCCCAGATCATCGTTTCTCCCGCAGGTTCCTCGTTTTCGCCGCCGCCGTTCCCCTTGAGGTCGATCCCGAAGAAGGTCGCGCCCGAGATCACATTGCAGCCGGCGTCGCATTCCGTAGTTCCCGCCGCCGCCGTTTCGACCTGTTCCCCGACGACGTTCCCGGCAGCCGTCGTGCCACCGCCGGTGGTCGAACCGGTGATCTCGATGTCCTTCGCGTTGGCGGCCTGGGTGACGCCGTCCGGCGCGACCCCGAAGAGGTTGCCCTGGATTCTCGCCGAGCTCGCGCCCTCGAGGTCGAGGCCCTCGAGGCTGTTGTTGGCGAAAACGTTGCCTTCTTCTTCTTCCCCGATCACCGCGCTGTCGGAATTGGGATCGAGGAAGAGCCCGGTGCTGTTCGGCCCGGCGGAACCGTCGAGTTTCACCCCGATCCAGTTCCTGAGTGCGGTGAACTTTTGGGAGCTGTCGACCACGTCGATGCCGACGAGCGCCCCTGTCACGGCCAGCCCGGCGATTGTGACTTCGTTCGCGTCGTCGACTTTCAGGCCGAAGCCGCCGCTCCTGTTGACCCCGACGCAGGGGCCGCTCAGTGTGGGGCTGTGTTCGCAGATCCCGCCGATGACCGCGGTGGGTTTGGTGATCGAGAGTTCACTGCCTAGGGCGATCGTGTCGGCGAGTTCGCCGTTGAAGTTGGCCGCGAACGTGATCAGGTCTTTGACTTCGGTGGCGTTCGACTCTTCGATCGCCGCCCGTAGCGTGCACGCCCCTCCGGCCGCATGGCAGACGCCGTTGCCGATGTTGTCGTCGGCTTCGTCGGCGACGGCGGTGACGTTGAATTCGACCGCCGATGCGACGGCCGGGACCGCCAGCGAGAGAATCACGAAGGCAGCCACGAAGACCAGGGGCAGGACTCGGCTCACACGGGCGGACACGCGGCCCATCGTAGACGCGGTCAGGGCTTGTGTGGCAGGCCCGGGCCGGAGCGCTGCCACTCGACCTGGCCCTCGCCCTCGGTCGCCGAACGACCCTCGATGTCGTCCCAGGCGTGAAGCATCTGCTTCAGCCGCGCGAGCGCCTCGGGCGGGTGAGCTGCGACCGCGGTCGCCAGCTCCACCGCGGCCTCCTCGGTCGCGGCCGCCGGAGCGACCCGGTTGACGAGACCCAGCCGCAGGGCCTCGTCGGTGCCGACCGTGCGCGAGGTGAACAGCAGGTACTTGGCGGTGGCCAGGCCACAGAGAGTGACCAAGCGGGCCGGCCCGACCGGGACGCCGAGGGCGGCCCCGGGGAACCGCATCCGCAAGTTCGATCCGCCGACCCGCAGGTCGCAGCAGATCGCGATCTCGGCGCCGCCGCCGACGACGTCGCCGTGGCAGGCCGCCACCGTCGGCTTCGGGAAGGCGACGATCGCGTTGTAGAGGTCGGCGAATAGCTGCATCCGCGCGACCTTCGCCTCCTCCTCCGCGAGCTCCTCGCGGACGTCGGCGCCGGCCGAGAGGCCCATGTGGTCGCCGGAGCTGATGACCAGGACTCGGACCCCTTCGTCCTCGCCGGCCTCGCCGATCCGCGCGAGCATCTCGTTCAGCATCAAGGTGTCGATCGCGTTCCGCGCCTCGGGGCGCTCGAGCCGGAGCACGGCGACCCCGTTCTCGTCGACCTCGTATGCGGTCCGCTCAGCGCTCGTCATCGTCAGCCGCGGAACCTAGCCGCTCGACCAGGCGCTCGGCCTCGTCGGCGGCCTCGAGTACCAGCGCCTCGACCTCCGCACGGGGCTCGCGGAAGCTGCCGAGGACGTGGGCGGAGACGATCTCGGGGTCGGTCGAGTCGGGCCGGCCGACGCCGATCCTCACCCGCCAGAACTCGGGGTCGCCGAATCCCGCTTTCAGGCTCTTGAGGCCGTTGTGGCCGGCGAGCCCGCCGCCGAGCCGGGCCTGGACCTCGCCGAAGGGAAGGTCGATCTCGTCGTGAAGGACGACGACCCGGTCGAGCGGGACCTTGAGCGAGCCCCGCGCCGGCCCCGCCGAGTCGCCCGAGTCGTTCATGAAGGTCTGCGGCAGCAGGATCGCCACCCGCGGCCCCCCGGGCCCGGCACGGCCCTCGGCGATCTGGCCGCCGAAGCGGCTCTTGGCGCGCGGCAGGTCCCAGCGCCGCGAGAGCTCGGCGCCGACCTCGAAGCCGATGTTGTGGCGGGTCCCGGCGTATCGCTTGCCGGGGTTGCCGAGACCGACGATCAGGATTCGCTCGCCGGAGGAGTCCTCCCGGCGGCGAAACAGGCCGATTGCGGCTACTCCTCGCCCGAGTCGCCCGAGTCGGCCTCGCCCTCGGCGCCCTCGCCCTCGCCCTCGGCGGCCTCGCCCTCCTCGCCGACGAGCTCCGTCTCCTCCTCGACCTCTGGCTCGGGCTCTTCCTCGACACGCGGTGGCGAGAGGGTCGCGATCGTGACCTCCTCGGGGTCGTCGGCGACCAGTTTGACGCCGTCCGGGATCGCGATCGCTACAAGCTGAAGGGTGTCGTTGATCTCCATCGCCGAGACGTCGGCGACGATCCGCTCCGGGATCTCGGTCGGCAGCGCTTCGACGGTGATCTCGCGGGTCACGTGCTCGAGCACGCCGCCCTCTTTGACGCCAGGCGCCACCTCAGCTCCCTCGAGCTCGATCGTGACCTCGGCCTGGATCTCCTCGTCGAGCTTGACCTCCTGCAGGTCGATGTGCTCGAGGTTGCCGCGGACCGGGTGAAGCTGCTGTTCCTTGACGACGACCGGCACCGCCGAGGCCCCCTCGAGCTCGAGGTCGAACAGCGCCTGGCCGCCGGCGAGGACGGCGCGGATCTCGCGTTCGCCCGCCTGGAAGGTGCGGGCGTCGCTGCCGCCGGCGTAGACGACGCCGGGCACCAGGCCCTCGCGCCGCAGCCGGCGCGAGCCGCGCGATCCGAACTCCGCACGGGGAGCCGCTTTCAGGGTTTCGCGTCCGCGAGCCATCGGTCGGAGAGGATAGAGAAACGGCGCCGCCGGGAACCTGTGGCACCCTTCAGGGCCGAATCCATGGCCGATGAATCGAAGATCCCGAAGGGCCGGATCCGCCGCTCGGCGAAGCTCGGCTCAGTCGTAGGAGTCCAGGGCGCCCGCTACGCGGGTACGAAGGCGACCAACGTCGCCCGCTCCGAGGAGGGGGGGCGCGAGAAGCTCGAGCAGCGCCACATCGAAACCGCGATGAAGATGGTCGGCGCCCTCGGTCAGATGAAGGGCGCCGCGATGAAGCTCGGGCAGTTCGCCTCCTTCATCGACACTGAGTTCATCCCCGAGGAGTACCGCGAGATCTACCAGGAGCAGCTCGCCAAGCTCCGCACCGACGCCCCCTCGATGCCGTGGGAGAAGGTCGAGAAGGTGCTCGACGAGGAGTACTACGGGGAGCCGCTCGACGAGCTCTTTGCCGACTTCGAGCAGGAGGCGTTCGCCGCCGCCTCGATCGGCCAGGTTCACCGTGCGACGCTCCTCGACGGGCGCGCGGTCGCCGTCAAGGTCCAGTACCCCGGCATCGCCGAGGCGCTCGACGCCGACCTCCGGAACGCCGGGACGATCGTCCGCCTCGCCCGGACCCTGGCTCCAGGCCTCGACGCGAAGGAGATCGCCGACGAGATTCGCGAGCGCGTGATGGAGGAGCTCGACTACGAGTACGAGGCCCAGAACCAGCGCAGCTTCTCGCGCGCCTACCGCGACCACCCGTTCATCTACGTCCCCGAAGTGATCACGCGCCTCTCGCGGCGACGGGTGCTGGTGACCGAGTTCGTCGAGGGGATCGGGTTCGAGGAGATCAAACAGCTGCCGCACGGGGAGCGGAGCCGGTTCGGCGAGATCGTCTTCCGCGGCAGCCTCGGCTCGACCTTTCACCTCCAGCACTTCAACGCCGACCCCCACCCCGGCAACTACCTGCTGATGGACGACGGCCGCGTCGCCTTCCTCGACTTCGGGATGACGAAGAAGCTCGACAACGAGCAGATCGTTCTCCAAGCGCGCGCCTTCGACGCCGCCTCGCGCGACGACCCGGAGGCGTTCCGAGAGGCGCTGGTCGACCTCGGCTTCATCAAGAACCCGTCGAAGCTCGACGCCGAACGCCTGATGGAGCACATGATGGCCGTCGGCGGTTGGTACATCGAGGACCGCGAGATCGAGATCAGCGCCCGGCGGGTGATGAAGATCATCGAATCGACCAACGACCCCCGCTCCGAGTACTACGACCTGATGCGGCGTGAGTCGCTGCCGGCCGACGAGCTGATGGGGCGGCGGATGGAAATCGGGGTCGTCGCGGTCCTGGGTCAGCTCCGCGCGCGACGGAACTGGCACCGGATCATGCGCGAGTGGGTCTACGGTGACCCGCCGGCGACAGAGCTCGGCAAGCAGGAGTGGGAGTACTTCGAGGGAAGAGGGGTCAGACGGACACCCGGCCTGGCCGAAACGAGCTGACAGGAGCGAGGATGAGACGGATACGGCGCGGATGGGAGCTGAGCAAGAAGAGCTGGGCGCTGTTGCGCGGCCACCCGGCGCTTGCCCGCTTTCCGCTCTACGGCGGCATCGCGGTGATCCTCTGCGCCGTGATCGTGATCGGCCCCGGCCTCTTCCTGATCGACGACGGCAAGGTCGCGTTGGGCGGGCCGCTGGCGGTGATCGGCTACTACCTGCTGGCTCTGATCGGGTTCTACTTCAGCGTCGGCCTCGCCGCCGCCGCCGACATCGTCTTCCGCGGCGAGGAGGCGACGGTCGCCGACGGCCTCGCGGTCTCGCGCAGCCGCTTCTCGCAGATCGCGGGCTGGGCGGCGCTCTCGGCCTTCGTCGGGCTGATCCTCAGCGCACTCCAGAACCAGGGCGGGATTTTCGGCGAGGTCCTCGGCCGGGTGCTGGCCGTCGGCTGGGCCCTGATCACCTTCCTCGCGGCGCCGGTGATCGCGTTCGAGGGGACGGGGCCGGTCGAGACCCTGAAGCGCTCCTCGAGCCTGTTCCGCGACAAATGGGGTCAGCAGGTGACCGGCAACATCGCGATCGGCGGCGCCGTCTTCCTCTTCGGGATGCTGCCGAGCATCCTCCTGGTTGTCGCCGGCGTCCTGATCTGGTCCTCCGCCGGCTTCGTCGGCGCCCTGCTCGTGATCCTGGGCGTGATCGGGTTTGCGATCGCGGCGCTGATCAGCAGCGCCCTCAGCGGAATCTTCGGCGTCGCCCTCTACCGCTACGCGATCGGCGACGAGGCGCTCGGCGGCTTCACCTCCGAGGAGCTCGAGTCCGCGGTGAGGACGAAAGGCGGCCGCAGCGTCCCGCCGACGGCGACCCCCGGCACCATCTGAGCGCGGCTTTACCCGCCCGCCCTGATCCCATACGTTAGGTCGGACTCGACCCTGGAGGTGGGCTATGAACGCTGCAGAGATCGACCCCGGTGAATTTCGCCAGGGTCAGCGTCGCGACTGGAACTCCGCGTCGAGCGGCTGGCGCGCGTGGAACGAGCTGATCGACAGCTCCTCGCGCTCGGTCAGTGAGCGGATGGTGGAGATGGCGGGAATAGAGGAGGGCGATCGGGTCCTCGATGTGGCGGCCGGCTACGGCGAGCCTTCTCTGACCGCAGCCAGGGTGGTCGGGCCGCAGGGCAGCGTCGTCGCGAGCGACATCTCCTCCGAGATGCTCGCCTTCGGCCGCGAACGGGCGGCCGCAGCCGGGCTCGAGAACGTCGAGTTCGTCGAGAGCGATGCGGCATCGCTCGACCTCTCGGCGGAGGGTTTCGACGCCGCCCTCTCGCGCTGGGGGATCATCTTCGACCCTGACGGGGAGGGGGCCGCTGCGAGGGTCCGCGGCTTTCTCAAGCCCGAGGCGCGGATGGCGATCGCCTCCTGGGGGCCGCCCGATCGCGTCCCGTTCCTGGCCGTCCCGATGATGACTGCGATGAAACGGCTGGAGGTGCCGCCACCCCCACCCGGCACACCGGGCCCGCTGTCGCGGCCGACGCCAGAGGCGATCGGAGGGCTGCTCGAGGGAGGTGGTTTCTCCGATGTGGAGGTCGAGGAACTCACGGTCGACTTCGAGTTCGAGTCCCCGGAGGACTTCACCCGCTTCGTCAGGGAAATTGCCCCGCCGGTCTCCAATCTCCTCAAGCCCCATCCGGAGGAGGTCCAGAAAGAGACCTGGGCGGCGATCACCGAGGCGGCTCGCGAGTACGCCGACGACGGCAAGGTCAGGATGGGAAACCTGGTCCTGATCGCTGCCGGCCGCGCCTGACCGGCTCGAGCCATTTCCCGGCCCCCCACCGGCCTGATCGGGTCTATGCTCGCACCTCCTATTTAGTCATCTAAAGAAGGGACCCAAGATGGGTGCTCAGGAGAACAAGCAGGCAGCCGAAGCGGCATACACGGCCTTCAGCAACGGTGACGGTGAGGCCGCGATGGTGAACATGGACGACTCGATCGAGTGGAAGGTGCGCGGCGACAACGCGCTGACCGGGACGTACAACGGCAAGGAAGCGGTCGCTGAGCTCTGGGGGAAGTTCTTGAGCAAAGACTTCCGCACCCAGCCCCACGACTTCGTCGCCGACGGCGACAAGGTTGTCGTCCTGGCCACGGTCACGCTCGAGGGCGAGTCAAATGAGGATGCAGATGTCCTCACCTACAACGCCGAGGGCAAGCTGATCGCATTCGACTCGATCGGCGACACGGCGTTGGGCGACAGGGTCTTCGCGAAGTAGCGGGCTCACCTGCGTCTTACCGCTCAGCTTTCGCCGCCTGCACTCCGGCGCAGGCAATAGAAGCGCTCGTCGAACTTGAATAGGCGGGCGATCGCATCGGGGTCCGTATCGGCGACCTCGACGTCGGTAATCATCCATTCGGGAAAGCACCGCTCGATTTGGGCACGGTCGGCGCCATGGGGTAGGGGCGCTCGGCGCCGAGGTGCGAAGGCATCGAGGATCAGGGCGGCGCCGGGGGCGGCGACGGAGGTCAGCTCCCGGCCCATCTCCTGACGTTGGGAATCCCGCAGCCCGTGGAAGGTTCCGGTGTCCACGAGGAGGCGGAAGTCTGACCCGATTCCAGCTTCCCTCAACGCGGTCACGTCGGCCCTGACCACATGCATCTCGACCCCCGCCTCCTCGACCCGCTCCCTGGCGCGGTCGAGGGCGCGGTCCACGAGGTCGACACCCGTCACCTCCCAGCCGCGTTCTGCGAGGCGGACGCCCCAGACGCCGCTTCCGGTCCCGATGTCGAGCGCCCGGCCGTATGGAGGATCGCCGCCCTGCTCCTCGCGAGCGACCAGCTCCAAGAGCTTGTCGGCGAAGGGCGGGTGCTCGGCGAGGTCCTCCCAGGGATGGAAACCGAGCGCGTAAGCGAGCCGGTAGTTCACCCTGAAAGCCAGCCTAGCTCTTCCGCATCGGCCGAGCCACCCTTTCCTTCCGGCACCTCAGCCGAGTGAGGCGAACAGGCGCGGGTCGTTGGAGCAGAGGCCGGTGGCTCCGGCCGCGACCAGCTTGCGCATCCGGTCGAGGTCGTCGACGGTCCAGGCGATCAGCTCGACCCCGGCGGACCGGGCGACCTCGGCGAGCCGCGGCGAGACGATCGGGTGGTAGACCCAGATCGCGCCGACCCCCATCCGCGGCAGCTCGCGGGCGGCGATGCCGGGGAAGCGGCGGCGCATCGAGACAAGCGCTGCCAACATCGGTAGCCGCGCCCAGCGCTTCGAGGTCCAGTCCTTGGTGACCTTCGGGTAGGTCCAACCGCGCCGGAGGGCGGGCTCGAGCTCGCGGATCCGGGCCAGGGTCGAGAGCTCCATCGTCGAGACCATCGCCCGGCCCAGCAGATCGCGTTCCCTGACCGCGTCGACGATCTCCTCCTCGCGGCCCGGGAGCTTGATGTCGAGATCGACCTCGACCCGGTCCAGAGGCGGCTCTCCGAATGCGTCGAGCGCCTCCGTCAGGGTCAGCGGCCGGCGCCGTTCGGCGTCGTGCCAATCGTGGGCGATGACCAGCGGCGTCCGCTCAGCGGCCGGCGCCTTCGGGTGGCCGTCGCGGGTCCAGAGGACGTCGATCTCGATCGTGTCGACCCCGGCCTCGACCGCGGCGGCGAAGCTCGCCGGCGTGTTGCCGGGGGCGATCTGTTCGGCGCCCTTGTGGCCGACCAGTCGCAATCCGTCCGGCATCAGGGCGCTGCTGTGGAGCTGCTCATCGGACCTGCATTATCGCGGCAGCCGCTCAGCTCCCCTCGGCGAGGATCGCGTAGATCCCGCGCCGCGTCTCATCCAGGAGGTCGCGAACCCTCCGCTGCTGATCCTCATCGGCCGCGTGGAAGACCTGACCGATCGAGTGGTGCAGCTTGTGGACCGACTCGCGCAGCTGGAGCTGCTCGGGGGCGGCCGCGTCGCGGACCTCGTCCCAGGGCGTCCGCTCGCCGGCACGCGACTCCTGCTCGGCGCGCCCGCTGTCGGTGAGGGTGAAGCGCCGCTTCCCCTCCGTCTCCTGGCCGCTGATCAAACCCTCGTCCTCGAGCATCTGGAGCGTGGGGTAAATCGAGCCGGCGCTCGGGGTCCAGGACCCGTCGGTGCGCTCCTCGATCTCCTTGATCATCTCGTAGCCGTGCATCGGCCGCTCGGCAAGGAGGGCGAGCACGGCGGCGCGAACGTCACCGCGCCGGGCGCGGGATCCTCCTCGGCCGCGGCCGTAGCGGATGCCTCGGCTGCGGGCGAACTCGGCTCGTAGCTGGCGATCGCCAAGTGGTGATCTGTGTCTGTGGTGCATGAAATGCCTTTCTATCGTGAACTAACGCGATATATCGTAACGCAGCCCAGATGAGCTCGCCCAGCACAGGGACCCCTGCGATGGTCGCTAGAACAGCTGGTTCTCGCCCGCGAAGATCTCGGACACCGAGTCGTCGGTGAAGATCCGCCGGATCGAGTCGGCGAAGGTGCTGGCGGTCGTCAGGACCGTGATGTTGTCGGGGGCGCCCGGTCGCAGCGGGATCGTGTCGGTGACGACGATCCGCTCGATCCCGGACTCCTCGAAGGCGAGGCGCTCGTAGGCGGGGCCGGAGAAGACGCCATGGGTGGCGACGGCGATCACCCGTGCGGCGCCCTCGTCGCGGACCGTCTGGGCCGCGGCGCAGAGCGTCCCGGCGGTGTCGATCATGTCGTCGACGAGGACAGCGGTCTTGCCCTTGACGTCGCCGACGACGTAGCCGATCTCGGCGACCTGCTGGGCGGGACGCTCCTTCTCCATCACCGCCCAGTGGGTGCCGACCCTACGGGCGAAGTTCCGCGCCGTCTTCACCCGTCCGGCGTCCGGGGAGACGATCACCAACTCATCGGTCATGTTCTGGTCGACGAACCACTGGGTCAGCATCGGCATCGCGGTCATGTGGTCGACGGGGATGTGGAAGAACCCCTGGACCTGGCCGGCGTGGAGATCCATCGTCAGGACGCGATCGGTGCCGACGCCCTCGAGGCACTTGGCGACGATCCGGGCCGAGATCGGCTCGCGCGGAGCCGACTTCTTGTCCTGGCGGGCATAGCCGTACCAGGGCATGACGGCGATGATCCGGTGCGCCGAGGCGCCCTGCGCGGCGTCGATCATCGTCAGCAGCTCGACCAGGGCGTCGTTGGGCGTCATCCCGCTCTGCTCGTTGGCGCTGGTTGACTGGACGATGAAGACGTCGGCGCCGCGGATCGACTCCTCGTAGCGGCAGTAGACCTCGCCGTTGGCGAAGGTCTTCAGCGTCACCTGCCCGAGGTCGATGTCGAGCTTGTTGGCGACCTTGGCGGCAAGCTCCATCGAGCTGCGGCCGCCGAAGACCATCATCCGCTTCGAGTAGTCGTGGCCGATGGCGGTCACGGCGGGGACCGTTTCTAGGCTTCGCTCCTCGATCGCGCTCACGACAACCCCTCGCGCTTCGCTCGCTGCGCATAGAGCCAGAGATGCTTGCTTGCTTGCTCCACGCTCACTCGTCGTCCTCCTCACGCACCTCGCCCGCCTTTTTCTCGGCGTAGCCCTCGATGTTCCGCTGGTCGTTGTCGCTCACCGCAAGTGCCCCTTCGGGAACGTCGTCCTTCACCACCGCACCGGCGCCAGTGTAGGCCCTGTCCCCGACTTGTACCGGGGCGATCAGCATCGTGTCAACGCCGATGCGGACCTGGTCGCCGATCACCGTCCGGTTCTTGCGGAAACCGTCGTAATTGGCGGTGATCGTTCCGGCGCCGAGGTTGCTGCCGGCGCCGACCTCCGCATCGCCGACGTAGGAGAGGTGCGGAACCTTGGCGCCCTCGCCGATTCGCGAGTTCTTGATCTCGACGAACGAGCCCGCCTTGGCGCCGGCCTCGAGCGCGGCACCGGGCCGCAGGTAGGCGAAGGGGCCGACCCGGCAGCCGTCGAGGACGTCGCACTGGACCAGGTAGGAGTGGGGCACGAGGACGTTCTCGCCGAGCCGGGTATCGATCAGGGTGCTGATCGGCCCCACGGTCGAGCCCGCCCCGATCGCGCTGGCGCCACGCAGGCAGGTGCCGGGCTCGATTCGGGCGTCGGCCGCGATCTCGACGTCGGCGTCGACCCAGGTCGAGGCCGGATCGACGATCGTGACCCCGGCCAGCATGTGGGCCTCGAGGATCCGGCGCCGCGACTCGGCCTCCGCCTGCGCCAGCTCGGCGCGGGTGTTGACGCCGAGCATCACTCCCTCGTCCTCGGTGACGTTGGCGAGGACCCGTAGGCCGGCCGCGCGGATCGGCGGCAGGACGTCGCCGATGTAGTACTCGCCCTGGCCGTTGTCGTTGGTGATCTGCCCGAGGGCGTCGGCGAGGGGCGCCGCGGCGAAGGCGTAGGTGCCGGTGTTGACCTCGCGAATCTCGAGCTGCTCGGGGGTTGCGTCGCCGGCCGTCTTCGCCTCGACGATCCGGGCGAGGTCGCCGGAGTCGGGATCGCGGACGATGCGCCCATAGCTGCCGGGGTCCTCGAGGACGGCGGTCATCACCGTCGCGCCGGCGCCGGAGTCGCGATGAACCTCGAGCAGGCCCGCGATCGCCTCGGAGGAGACGACGGGATGGTCACCGGAGAGGACGACCACCGTCTCGGAGTCGCGGATCAACTCGATCGCGGCCCGCAGCGCGCCACCGGTCCCATCCGGCTCGGGCTGGACGACTGTCTCGACCCCCTCCGGCAGGCCGGCGGAGAGATCGCGCTGGGGGGAGACGATCACGGCGACCCGGCCGGCTCCGGCCTCACGGGCCGAGTGGATCGGCCAGGCGACCATCGGCCGCCCGCAGACGGGGTGCAGCATCTTCGGCAGCGAGGAGCGCATACGGGTCCCCTCGCCCGCCGCCAGGACCAGGACCAGAGGCGAGCTCACCACTAGATCGTAGTGCGGGACGTGGGTTGAGGGTGCTCCTGCGCTCGCTGGGTTTCGCCTCCAGGCCCCCATACGCTCTCGCGTGCCTGAGTCAAGCAGTCCAAGGACGCAGGAAGCGCGGCGAGGGAAGCGCACTCGGGTGCGTGACCCGAAGCCGAGCGCCCGAGGACGCAGGAAATGCGCCGACTCAGGCGCGGGAGGAGCGGGAGAGGTCTTTGCCGACCAGCGCCAGCGAGACCAGCGTCCAGCCGGCGAAGATGAGGTCGATGCCGACCAGGAGGCCGATCGCCCAGTCGGCGGAGCTCGGCAGCTTGGCCAGAACCAGGATCCCGATCAGGAGGCCGGCAATTCCACTGAGCCCGACCAGACCGGCGCCCTGCCGGCCGCGGCTGGCGAAGGCGACGGCGATCCGGGTCAGGCCCATGAAGAGGAAGTAGATGCCGAGGACGATGGTCAGGGTCAGCGTCCCGTCATTGGGCTCGAGCACGAGCCAGAGACCGACGACGAACGTCAGAAAGGCCCAGACCAGCCGCAGCAGCAGGGTGCCGATCGTCGGCGCGGCGAATGCCCCGGCGATGAGGAACACGCCGACGATCATCAGGATCCAGCCGATGAAGATCGCCGTGCCGACCGAGGCGGCGGCGGGGACGACGATCGCGACGCACCCGATCAGGATTGCGACGATCCCGATCGCCATCAGCGCCCTCCAGGTCCTGCGCAGGCCCTCCTGCGCCTCAGGATCCGCCGCCAAGCCACCCGTCTCCATGACGCCAACCCTAGGCGTACCGGCAGACGCGATCACTGCCTTACTTTGGGCCATATTCATCAGAGCTGCATTTGCCCCCTATAGCGGGGGAAATGCAGCTCCCAGTGTGCTTCTCACTGGGGAGCCCGGACTCGAACCGGGATAGCTGGCTCCAAAGGCCAGAGGCTTGCCATTAGCCGACTCCCCAAGCGCCTCAAGGTTAGGCCCCTACCCGGCCCCTTGCTAATCCTCGGCCGAGCGCGGCACCTGCCCGCCTTCGGCGCCGGGCTCGAGCGCCGGGCCACGTGGGGAGGAGATGCCGAGGACGCGCATGGCCTTCAGCCCGAGGCCGAGCTTCTCGCGCCCCTCGGTCGCCGAGACGTCGTGGCCGCACAGCTCCCGCACCCGCTCGAGGCGGTAGCGGATCGTGTGGCGGTGGGTGAAGAGCTGTTTCGCGGTCGCGGCGACGTTGCCGTTGTTGTCGAGATAGGCCTCGACCGTCCTGACGAGCTCGGTCTCGTACTGCTCGTCGTAGGCGGAGAGGGGCTCGACGGTCTCGGCGTAGAAGCGTTCGAGCTCGCCCGGGTCCTCGCTCATCGCCGGCAGCAGCAGGCGGTAGGCCCCGGTGTCCTCGAACGCCAGCAGCGCCAGCCCCTCGGCCTCGCCGACATTGACCGCGAGCCGGGCCTCGCTCCCCGCCCGGTGGAGGTCGACGGGGTCGGCGGCGCGCCGGCTGGACCCGATCGTCACGTGGAACGCGGAGAGGGCATCCTCGAGCTCGCGGGCCAGCCCGTTTGCCGCACGCGAGAGCCGGTCGTCGTCCTCGGCCGGGACGATCACCGCGATCTCGGCCGCGTTCTCGCCGCCGGCGGGGGTGGCCAGCGCCCCCGACGCGAAGGACCGCAGCGTCCGCATCGCGAGGTTGAGCACCCGCTCGCGCCACTCGCCGGTCTGGGCGGATCGCGGCGCCGCGCGGACGACGATCAGCCCCGCTCCCTTCTCGAGGTCGGCGCCGAGCTCGGCGGCGCGGGCGACGATGTCGCCGCGGTCGGTCACATCGCGGGCGAGGACCGCGTCGACGAAGGCGCTCGCGACCTCCTCGCTCTCCCACTCCGGCGAGCGCGCGCGCTCGAGCTCGAGCGCCAGCAGCGTGGTCACCATCCGGGCGATCGTCGGGTCGGGCTCGGCCTTCGCCCGGTGGCGGAGCTCACCGACGACGCTGTCGGCGACCCGCAGCTCGGTCGTCGAGACGCCCTCCCCCGCCGCCAGCAGCTTCCTCTCCTGATCGGGTGAGGCCCCGGCCACCGCGAGAACCGCTCCGGAGCGGTCGATCAGGGCGACGCTGGCATCGAGGACCCGCGATGCCGCGCGGGCGACCGCGGGTAGGCCGGCGCCCGCCTCGACCGCCTCCGAGAGCGCGTCGAGAGTCCCGACTTCTGGCGTGTTTGCAGCCTTTTTCTGACCTTTGGCGGTCGCCGACATGGCGGCATTATCCCTTCCGGGCCGCTCCGGCCCGGGCTCAGTGGAGGAGCTTCGAGATCTCGTCGTAGTAGTAGACGAAGGCCAGCCCGAAGACGACTCCGGTGAGGACCAAGGCGACGAGGACGATCACGGAGAGGATCCCGGCAGCCGCCTTCTCCCAGATCCGCCCGTAGGAGCTGACCGCCGGGACCAGGATCAGGCCGATGAAGGCGACGAGGCAGACGACACCCGCGGCGCCGAACAGCAGGTACTCATTCTCGATCTTCTGGAGTGCCAGCGGCAACATGCGGCTCATTTTGTCGCACCGTGGAGATGATGAGCGCGATCACCGCGCAAAGTGAGAAGGCGGCGGCGCCGAGGGCCCAGCCGGCGTTGACGTCGCTGAGGTAGTGGGCGCCGAAATAGACGCGCGAGAGGCCGACCAGCGCCGCCAACGCGATCCCGACGGTGACGATCGCCGCGCCGCGACTGATCCCGGGGCGAACCCTGACGACGAACATCACCGCGAGCCAAACGTAGAAGGTCGAGTAGGCGGCGTGGCCGCTCGGAAACGAGGAGCCGGAGACGTCGACCAGCGAGCCCTCGGGCCGCGGGCGGTCGACCGCCGCCTTGATCTCGTGGACGCCGGCGAAGACGATCGCCATCCCGACCAGGAGGACCGCGACCTCGGCCCAGCGGCGCCGCACCGCCAGCGCCACGGCGCTGATCCCGGCCAGCGGGAAGACGACCGCCGAGGAGCCGAGGACGGTGACCGCCTTGGCGACGTCGACGAGCCAGCCGGTGCGGAGCGCTTCGACGATGTCGGCCGCGGTTTCGTCGCCCGGCGTCGGCCCGGGGTCGCCGTTGATGATCGAGATGTACCCGATCAGGACGAAGCCGCCGACCGCGAGCGCCGCCATCAGCGAGGTGAACTCGAGCCCGAAGGTCCCACCGGGCGTCACCCGCGCCCAGAGGAATTCGAGCTGGGGCTGGAAGCGGCGGACGAGGAGGAGGATCCAGCGGGTCGCCGCGTGGGACTCCAGCCAACGGACGGCCGCGCGTCGGTTCTCGGCAACTCTGAAGTGGCGTCGGAGGGAGAACCCGCCGACGACGATCACGATGAAGGCGCCGAGGACGAAGGCGCCTTTGCCGGCGTAGTTGAGGACCGAGTCGATGCTGCGCGAGAAGAGGTACCCGAGGACGATCGCGCTGCTGACCCAGATCCCGGTGCCGAGGACGCTGTAGGGGACGAACATCCGGTAGCGCATCCCCGAGCTGCCGGCGATGAACGGAGCGAAGGCGCGGACGAAGCCGACGAAGCGGCCGATGAAGATCGTCTTGCCGCCGTGACGCTCGAAATGGTCGTCGATCTGTTCGAGGCGCTCCCTGTTGACCCCGAAGCGGGGGCCGTTGCGCATCAGGAATTCGCGGCCGAGCCTGCGGCCGATGAAGAAGCTGGTGGAGTCGCCGGCGAAGGCACAGATCCAGGCGATCGCGATGATGATGTAGACGTTGGTCGCGCCCTGCCCGGCGGTGGCACCGCCGAGGATCATCACCGTCTCCCCCGGCACCAGCAGGCCGACGAAGGCGCCGGTCTCGGCGAAGGCGAAGAAGCCGACCAGGAGGTAGGTCCAGGCCCCGAGCGCGTGGGAGACGTCCTCGAGGACCTTCTCGAGATCGACCAGCTGGGTGAAGGCGATGTAGGCGGCGAGGGCCGCGACGCCGATCGCACCCCGGAGCGCCCACTTCCTCCATCCCTTCGCTTTGCTGCCCGGCAGCCTCATGGCGCGGCGCCAGCCTCGCAGACGATCGCGCCAGCTTGGCGGTCGAGCAGACCGCCGATGCGCTCGGCGGCCGCCAGGTCCTCGCAGAGTCCGACCGCGGTCGGCCCGGTGCCGGTCAGCATCGCGTGCCCAGCCCCGGCGCCGCGCAGGGCGTCGAGGGCGTCGCCGATCTCGGGGCGCACGGCGCGCGCAGCCGGCTCGAGGTCGTTGACGAGCAGGTCCGGATAGGTGAGCGGCGAGGCACCGGAGCCGGCCACCGCGCGCAGGCGATCGGCGAGTTCGGCGAGTTCGGCCGGATCGCGACCGAGGCCGAGGCGGTCGGCCTCCTCGAAGACCCGTGCGGTGCTCAGGCCTCCCCCGCCGGGAAGCAGGACGACCGCGTGCGGAGCCGGCTCCGGCAGGCGCTCGACCCGCTCGCCGGCGCCGCGCACGAGCGAGAGTGCTGGGACCAGCTGCGAGGGGACGTCGGCGCCGAGCTCGGCCGCGAGCTCCTCGAGATCGCCGACCTGGCCGGCCGCGAGCCGGAGGACCGCCGCGGCGTCGGCGCTGCCGCCGCCGAGGCCGGCGGCGATCGGGATCCGCTTCTCGACCTCGATCCGCAGCGGCGGGCCGCTCCAACCCCGTGCCCGGAGCCCGGCCAGCGCCCGCTCGGCGAGGTTCTCGCCACCGCCCAGCACCTCGCAAAGGACGCTGTCGGTCTCGGCCTCCTCGACGAGGAGCCGGTCGGCCAGCGCCAGCGGCTCGAACAGCGAGCAGAGCTCGTGGAGGCCGTCGGGACGGCGCGGCCCGAGGTAGAGGCAGAGGTTGAGCTTGGCCGGAGCGTGGATCACCACTCACCCAGCTTCGCCGCCAGCGCCGCGAACTCCTCGGGGGCGAGCGCCTCGGCCCGCGCGTCGGGGGGCAGACCGATCTCCTCGAGCGCCCTGCGCGCGGCGTCGATCGTCCCCGGCCGAACGTGCTCGAGCGAGCGCGGCAGCGACTTGCGCCGGTGGGCGAACGCCGCCCGGACCAGCTCGCGGGTGGCGGGATCGGCGCCGGGCCCGGTCCGGCGCAGGCCGAGGATCGCCGACTCGACCCGCGGTCGGGGACGGAAGACGGCCGGGTCGACGGTTCGCACCAGCCGCACCTCGCAGGCGAGCTGGACGAGGGCGCTGGGCGAGCCATAGGTGCGGCTCCCCGGCCCGGCCCGGAGCCGGTCGGCGATCTCGCGCTGGACCATCACCGTCCACCGCCTCAGGGACGGGAGCTCCTCGATCGTGCGCAGCAGGACCGGGGTCGCGACCGAGTAGGGCAGGTTGGCGACCATCGCCGTCGGCGCCGGGTCGAGCGCGGCGAGGTCGAATCCCATCGCGTCCCCCCAGTGCAGCTCGACATTCGGGCGCGCCGCGATCGCCGCGAGCGCCGGCTCGAGGCCGCGGTCGAGCTCGATCGCGTGGACGTGGGAGGCGACCCCGGCTAGGCGCTCGGTCAGCACCCCCTCCCCGGCCCCGACCTCGAGGACGACGTCGGCCGGGTCGAGCTCGGCGTCGCGCAGGATCGCGTCGAGCAGGTTCGGGTCGGCGAGGAAGTTCTGGCCGAGCCTGACCATCATCCCGGCCGCTACCAGCCGAACAGGGTGCGCGCGTTCGCCTCGACGACGCGCTCCAGCTCGTCGTAGGCCTGGCCCCTCGTCTGCGCCACGACCTCCGCCGTGGCGACGACGTTGGCCGGCTCGTTGGGCTTTCCCCGCACCGGCTGCGGCGCCAGGAAGGGAGCGTCGGTCTCGACCAGGAGCAGCTCGTCGGGAACGGTCGCCGCGGCCTCGCGGAGATCGTCGGCGGCGGGATAGGTGACGATTCCCGAGAACGAGCAGTACCAGCCGCGCTCGATCGCGTCCCCGACCCGCCAGGGGGCGAGAAAGCAGTGAAGGATGACCCGCAGATCGTCGCCGGCGTCGCCGAGGATCGAGAAGACGTCGTCGGTCGCGGTCGTCTCTCCCTCGGGATCGCGGGCATGGATGACCACCGGGAGTTCGTGTTCGCGGGCGATCTCGATCTGGGCGTCGAACGCCAGGCGCTGCTCCTCCGGTGTCGCCGAATCGCGGTAGTAGTCGATGCCGGTCTCGCCGATCGCCCGCACCCGTTCGTGCCCTGCGAGCTTGCGGATTTCGGCGGCGAGCTCGTCGTCGAATTCGCCAGCGCTGGTCGGGTGGCAGCCGGCGGTCGCGAAAACCCCCACGTGCCGTTCGGCGGCGGCCAGGGCGACCGGGTTGGTCTCGGCGCCGAGGCCGACGTTGAGCATCCTCCGCACACCGGCCGCCTCGGCTGCCTCGACGAGGCGGTCCTCCTCGCCCTCGCAGAGGAAGAGATGGGTGTGGGAGTCGATCACCGCGGCCAGTCTATGAATAGCCTTCAACCGTGCCCGATCCGGCTGACTATTACCGCGAGATCTACGTCCGCGGCCTGGGCGGCGAGGCCCCCTCGATCCCGGTCGCGGTAGCCGAGCTCGAGCGGCGCGCCGCCGAGGAGATGGACGAGGGCGCGGCGGCCTACGTCTTCGCCGGCGCCGGCACCGAGGACACGATCGACGCCAACCGCGACGCGTTCGCGCGGCGCCGGCTGGTGCCGCGGATGCTCCGCGACGTCGCCGAGCGCGACCTGAAGACCACGGTGCTCGGGACCGAGATGCCGGCGCCGCTGCTGCTGGCGCCGGTCGGCGTTCAGAAAATCGTCCACGAGGACGGCGAGCTCGCGACCGCTCGCGCTGCCAGCGCGCTCGGGGTCCCGATGATCGCCAGCACCACCTCGCACTTCACCCTCGAGGAAATCGCCGACGCCTGCGGCGAGGGCCCCCACTGGTTCCAGCTCTACTGGTCCAACGAGCGCCGCATCGTCGAGAGCTTCGTCAAGCGGGCCGAGGCCGCCGGCTACGGCGCGATCGTCGTCACCGTCGACACCTTCATCCCGGGCTGGAAGCCGCGCGACCTGCAGCAGGCCTGGCTGCCGTTCCTGCAGGGGATGGGCGTCGCCAACTTTTTCCAGGACCCGGTCTTCCGCGAGGGCCTCGAGAAGCCCCCGGAGGAGGACGTCGGCGCCGCGACCGGCCACTTCCTCGGCGTCTACGTCAACCCCTCGCTGACCTGGGACGACCTCGGCTGGCTGCGCGAGCTGACCTCGCTGCCGATCCTCATCAAGGGCATCCAGCACGTCGACGACGCCCGCGAAGCAGTGGCCCGCGGCGTCGACGGCATCGTCGTCTCCAACCATGGCGGCCGCCAGGTCGACGGCGCGATCGCCTCGCTCGATGCCCTGGCCCCGATCGCCGAGGTGGTCGGCAACGAGATCACCGTCCTTTTCGATAGCGGCATCCGCAGCGGCAGCGACGTGCTGAAGGCGCTCGCCCTCGGCGCCGAGGCCGTCCTCCTCGGCCGCCCCTACATCTGGGGCCTCGCCCTCGAGGGACAGCAGGGCGTCGAAACCGTCCTCAAGATGATCCTCGCCGACCTCGACCTCACAATGGCCCTCTGCGGCTACACCGAGCCCGGCCAGATCGGCCCCGAGGCGCTGGCCTAGACCCACCGGAGCCAGATGCGCCCAGGGAAACCCAGCTACGGCGAGTTGATCGCGGGCGTTTCGGCGATCCTGCTCTACGTCTCCACGATCTACGACTGGTTCGGAACCAAGCTCTCCGCTGAATCTGCCCTCAACCTCTTCAGTGACAACCGCAGCGCCTGGGACACGCTCGACTACATCCCCGGCATCCTCCTGATTGCCGTCTTTGCCGCCCTCTTCGCGGTGACGATTCGCCTGGTCAACCCGGCCAAACCCAAGCTTCTCCGGGTCGACGCAGCCGTCGCAATCCTCGGCATCGTCTCGACGCTGCTGATCCTCTTTCGGATCGTCGACCCGCCCAGCTTCGGCTCGGTTGGAACCTCCTTCTCCGACGGTTTCGGAACCTCTACCGTCGAGGCCACGGCACAGACCCCGATCTTCGTCGCCTTGGCGGCCGCCGCGGGTATTGCGGTCGGCGGCTGCCTGGCCATGAGTGAGGAAGGCTTCTCCTTCTCCAAGCTCCGCGCGCATTGAGGGCAGGGCGTCGAAACCGTCCTCGAGATGCTCCTCGCCGACCTCGACCTGACGATGGCCCTCTGCGGCCACACCGAGTCGGGGTAGATCGGCCCCGACGCGCTGGCCCAGTCGCCGAGCGCGCAAGGCGCTTTTCGAAAGCACAGGTTGCAGAAAGCGCCTTGGGCGCCACTAGGGGCGGTTCAAGCTCCGCGGAGGGCGCTTTGAAGAGCGACGATGCGCTTCGACAGCTTGTTCATGATGAACGACTCGGTGCCATCCACAAGCTCGATTCCGAGGCGTTTTCGTACGGCGCTCGTGAGCATTGAGCTATCGCGGTCGAGGATTGCGACTCTGACCAGATTCCAACGACGTTGTCCAAGGCTCGCGACCCCTCGCAGTTTCGTATCGATTTGGCCGAGAGATCAAACGCCTATCGGTAACGATGAGGTGACCCCCCGATGTAGTCCATGGACTCACAATTCGACCAGCAGGCGCCTTCCACCTCAGCACCGCATCCGCATCTAGCTCGGGGTGAGCAACCAGTAATCCGACTTAGTCCTCGTCCTCGATCTTCGGGAACAGTGGCGGGACGCGTTCGACCTTCTGGCCGCCTGGCCGCGAGCCGAGCCCGGCGAGTGCTCGTGATTCCTCGGCGAGGGCGCTGAGAAGGCGCTCGGCGCTCTGCGGAAGGTAGGGGACGAGCAGGAGGGTCGTGACCCGCAGCCCCTCGGCGAGGTTGTAGAGGACTTCGTCGAGGCGCTCGGGGTCGGCCTCGTCCTTGGCCAGCTCCCACGGATGCGTCTCCTCGACGTAGCGGTTGAGGCGTCGGACCAGCGCCCAGACCTCCTCCAGCGCCTGGCTCAGCTCGGCGCGGTCGAGGAGGTCGCTGAAGCGCTCGAGCACGCCTTCGAAGTCCTCCTGGAGGACGGCGTCGACGGCGGCGATCGGGACGGTCCCGTCGCGGTAGCGCTCGATCATCGCCAGCACCCGGCTCGCCAGGTTGCCGAAGTCGTTCGCGAGCTCAGTCTCGTAGCGGGCCTCGAAGCCCGCGGTCGAGATCGAGCCGTCCTGGCCGAAGCTGACCTCGCGGAAGCAGTAGAAGCGCAGAGCGTCGGCGCCGAAGCGGTCGATCACCGCGAACGGGTCGAGGACGTTGCCGAGCGACTTCGACATCTTCCGCTCGCCCATCAGCAGGAAGCCGTGGATCGCCATCCGCCGCGGCGGCTCGAGGTCGGCCGCCCAGAGCAGCGCCGGCCAGATCACGGCGTGGAATTTGAGGATGTCCTTCGCCATCACGTGCAGGTCCGCCGGCCAGAACGTGCTGCTCAGGTCCTCGCCGTCGCGGGCGAAGGCGAGCGCGGTGACGTAGTTGAGGAGCGCGTCGAACCAGACGTACATCCGCTGGTCGGGGTCCCAGGGCAGCCGCATCCCCCACTTCAGCTTCGGCCGCGAGAGCGAGACGTCCTCGAGGCCCTGCTTGATGAACGAGACCGCCTCGTTGCGGCGGAAGTCTGGGACGACGAAGTCGGGCCGTTCCTCGTAAAGGCCTTCGAGCTGTCCCTGGAACGCCGAGAGGCGGAAGAACCAGTTCTCCTCGCGCTGGCGCTCGAGCTCGATCTCGTGGATCGGGCAGCTCTCCCCCGGTCCCAGCTCACGCTCGGTTTTGAAGTCGGCACAGCGCGGGCAGTACCAGCCTTCGTAGACGCCTTTGTCGACCCAGCCGTTGTCGAAGACGCGCTGGATGATCTCGGCGACGCGCTCGGTGTGGCGCGGGTCCGAGGTGCGGATGAAGAAGTCGTTGGTCGCGTCGATGATCGGCATCAGATCTTCGAACTTCGCCGCGTTGCGATCGACCAGCTCCTGCGGCGTCACCCCCTCGCGCTCGGCCGCGGTCTCGATCGGCTCGCCGTGCTCGTCGGTGCCGGTGAGGAAGAAGACGTCCAGCCCACGCTGGCGCATGTGGCGGGCGAGGACGTCGGCCGCCATCGTCGAGTACGCGTGCCCGAGGTGGGGCTCGGCGTTGACGTAGTAGATCGGCGTGGTGACGTAGTAGGTGTCGCTCATCTCTTGCTCAATTAAATGTTCGCGCTTCGCTCCCTCGCGAAGAATCAGATATGCACGCTCGGTCGCTCCGCGCTCACTGTCGAGGCTCCCTGCCGGTCAACGCACGGTAGAGGTCGTTCGCCCTCGTTCCGGTCAACGCGGCGACGACACTTGCCGCTGCCCGCGGCCGCGCGCCGGACTGGACCAGGTGGCGGAGGGCGTCGACCGCGAAGCTGACGTCGCGGTCTTCGTGGTCCTCCGAGGAGGCCGGGCCGATCACGAGGACGATCTCGCCCTTGACATCGCCGCGGAAGCGGCGCGCCAGCTCCGCCAGCGACCCCCGTGCGACCTCTTCGTGCATCTTGGTCAGCTCGCGGCAGACCGCGGCCGGACGGTCGGGCGCGATCGCCGCCAGCGCCGCCAGCGACTCCCCTACCCGCCGCGGCGACTCGAAGGCGATCACCGTCTCGGCCGAGCGCAGGACCCGCTCCATCTCCCCCGAGCGCTTCGGCAGGAATCCCTCGAAGAGCCAGCGGTCGGTCGGCAGGCCCGAGGCGACCAGCGCCACCGGCACCACCGAGGGGCCGGGCAGGACCGTCACCTCGAGGTTGCGCTCGATGCAGCGCCGGACGAGCCGGAAGCCGGGGTCGGAGATAGCCGGCATCCCGGCGTCGGAGACGAGGACGACGGTGTCGCCGCGCTCGATCCGCTGCGCCAACTCGGTCGCCCGCGAGGCTTCGTTGCCCTCGTGGTTGGAGACCAGCGGCGGCGCCGGCCTGATCCCCAGCTTGTCGAGGAGCGAGCCGGTGCGGCGGGTGTCCTCGCAGGCGATGTAGTCGGCGGCGACGAGGGCGTCGCGGGCCCGGAGGGTGATGTCGTCGAGGTTTCCGATCGGGGTCGGGCAGACGATCAGCGAGCCCGGCATCAGCCCCCGCCCCGCTCCAATTCGATCCGGGCCATCGCCGCCGCCCCGATCATTCCCGCGTCCTCGCCGAGCAGGGCGGCGACCACCGGCGTCTCGTTCATCGGCCGCAGGGCCCGTGCCGCAAGCTCGCGCCGGGCCGGCTCGAGCAGCAGGTCGCCGGCGGCGATCGCGCCGCCGCCGATCACGATCACTTCCGGCTCGAAGATGTTGGCAAGGCCGGCGAGGCCGACTCCGAGCCGGGTCCCGATCAGTTCGAGGACGTCGATCGCCGTCGGGTCGCCGGAGTGGGCCGCGTCTGTCACCTGCTTGCCGTCGATCGCGTGGCCCTCGGCGAGGAGGGCGCCGAGGGCGGAGTCCGGCTCGCGTTCGCCCGCCGCCCGGCCCTCGCGGCCGATCGCGGTCCCCGAGGCCATCGTCTCGAGGCAGCCGTGGTTGGGGCAGTTCCCCTGGCAGCGGGGACCGTCGATCTCGATCGTGAAGTGGCCGAGCTCGGCACCCGCCCCGGTCGAACCGCGATAGGGCTCGCCGCCGAGGATCAGGCCACCGCCGATCCCGGTCCCGATCGTCAGCATGACGACGTTCTGGGCGCCCTTGGCGGCGCCGAAGAGGAACTCGGCAAACGCCGCGACGTTGGCGTCGTTGTCGAGGAAGGCCGGGAGGCCTGTCCGCGCCGCGACCAGGTCGCGCAGCGGCAGGTCCTCGATCGGGAGGTTGACGGCCGAGACCGCGAGGCCGCGCTCGCGGTCGATCGTCGCCGGGACCCCCATCCCGATCGCCCCGACACCCGCACGAGCTTCCCGCGCCTCGCCGACCTCGCGGACCAGCAGCTCGACCAGCTCCTCCTCGGTCTGGCCGGTCGAGGCCTCGCGGCTCTCCCACAGCACCTCGGAGCCGCTGTCGAGGACTCCGACCAGCATCTTGGTGCCGCCGAGATCGACGCCTATCGACTCGGCGGGGCTCATCTGATTTCGCGGGCGACCGCGGGCATCGGCATCATTCCTAAGCCTTTCATGCCCGAGAGCGATGAGCAGCGGCCGTCCGGACCGCCCGATTACAAGGTCTACAAGTCCCGCCGGGGGCTCCTCTCCAGGTTCCGTAAACCGGACCTCCCGAGCCTGCGGGGCGGCTCGAAGAAGCCACCCCGCCTGCCCGATCGCAAGGCCGACACCGGCCGCACTCGGGCAACCGGCAAGCAGGTCCTGAAATGGGTCGGCATCGCGGCACTGGGCTGGATCCTGCTCAGCTTCCTCGCCTTCGCCGTCTCGGCCCAGATCCAGGCCTTCAAGCTCTCCGGGGAAGCGAAGTCGGCTCTGCACGGTAACCCGCTCCTGCTCGTCAACCCGCAGACGATCCTCGTCATCGGCACCGACGCCCGACCCCCCGACGCGGCCGAGCCGGGCCACGCGCCGACCCAGCAGTGCTTCGACCAGCAGGCGCACGGAGACGCGCCCCACGGCTCCTGCTCGGTCGGGCAGTTCCGCGCCGACACGCTGTTGCTGATCCGCGCCGGCGGCGGCGACTTCCAGAAACTCTCGATTCCGCGCGACGTCTACGCCGAGATCCCGGGCCAGAACCCGCAGAAGATCAACGCCGCGTTTGCGTTCGGCGGCGCCAAGGCGCAGATCGAAGCGGTAGAGGACTTCCTCGGCATCAAGATCGACCACGTCGCGATCGTCGACTTCAGCGGCTTCGAAGACCTGATCGACTCGGTCGGCGGGGTAAAGGTCGACGTCCCAGTGAAGATCTGCGCCGACATCGCCGGGGGCGCCGGCGGCGGCCAGGGCGGATACACCCTGCGGCTCGGGAAGGGCGAGCACGCCCTCGACGGCCAGCAGGCCCTGACCTACGCGCGGATCCGCAAGCCGAGCGAATGCCCCGGCCCCGGCGCCAGCGCCTACACCCTGGGCTACGACGACCTCGACCGCGCCCGCGCCCAGCAGGAAGTGATCAGCGGGATCAAGGGCCGCCTCACCGACCCCCTGCGCCTCCCCTACAACTTCATCAAGGGCCCGCTGATCGGTTGGAACGCGCCGAAGGCGTTCGTCAGCGACATGGGGTTCCTGACGATGCCGCAGCTGGTCCTCGCCGCCGGGATCGGCGGCGACTCCGAAGCCGACGTCCTCTGCGAGGGCCAGAACTCGGGCTGCGATTTCGACGGCCCCGGATCGAGCATCGAAGTGCCGGAGTCCGAGCGCAAGAGGGCCGTGAAGAAGCTGATGGGCGGCTAGTCGCCACTGCTCGTCGCCGCCGTCGACTTCGAGTCGGAGCTCTTCGAGTCAGACGACTTCGAGTCCGAAGACTTCGAGGAGTCCGAGGACTTCGAGTCGCCCGAGCCCTCCGAGCCGGAGCCGTCGCCACCGCCCTTCTTGCGCCCGTAGTCGGTGTTGTAGAAGCCGGAGCCCTTGAAGTGGACCGCGACCGGGTGCAGCACGCGTTCGGCCGGCGCCCCGCACTCCTGGCACTCGGTGAGCGCCTCGTCGCTCATCTTCTGGATCACGTCGAAGACGTGCCCGTTCTCGCATTTGTACTCGTAGATCGGCATCGGAGCCGGCGGATTATCGCAGCCGGGCTATACCGTTCCTCAAATGGCAGCAACACCCGAGACCACCCCGGACACGGTGACGATGGAGGAGATCGTCGCCCTCTGCAAGCGCCGCGGCTTCGTCTTCCCCTCCTCGGAGATCTACGGCGGCCTCGGCTCGACCTACGACTACGGCCACTACGGGGTCCTGCTGAAGAACAACGTCAAAGGCGAGTGGTGGCGGGCGATGCTGCAGGACCGCGACGACATCGTCGCCCTCGACTCGGCGATCCTCCAGCACCCGCGCGTTTGGGAGGCCTCGGGCCACCTCGAGGGCTTCACCGACCCGCTCGTCCAGTGCCTCGGCGAGTGCAAGAGGCGCTGGCGCGAGGACCATCTGCGCGAGGCGGTCGAGGCCGAAGGGGGCGACCCGAACGCCGAGCTGCGCTGCCCCGAGTGCGGCGGCGAGCTCTCGGAGCCGCGCCAGTTCAACCTGATGTTCGAGACCCACGTCGGCCCCGTCGCCGGCGAGGGGGCCGAGGTCTACCTGCGGCCGGAGACCGCGCAGGGGATCTTCATCAACTTCAAGAACGTTCTCGGCTTCGCCCGCAAGAAGCCGCCGTTCGGGATTGCCCAGATCGGCAAGTCGTTCCGCAACGAGATCACCCCGGGCAACTTCATCTTCCGAACCCGCGAGTTCGAGCAGATGGAGATGGAGTTCTTCGTTCCCTCGGCAGACGCCGAAAAATGGCACGGAACGTGGATCGAGGAGCGCGAGCGCTGGTACACCGAGCTCGGCATCCGCCCCGAACTGCTGCGCGTCCGCCCGCACGGCGCCGACGAGCTATCCCACTACTCATCGGCGACCAGCGACATCGAGTACCTGTTCCCGATCGGGTGGTCGGAGCTCGAGGGGATCGCCAACCGCGGCGACTTCGACCTCACCCAGCACGCCAAGTTCAGCGGCGAGAAGCTCGAGTACTTCGACCAGCAGACCAAGGAGCGCTACGTCCCCTACGTGATCGAGCCCGCCGCGGGCGCCGACCGCGCGGCCCTGGCGTTCCTCGTCGATGCCTACGACGTCGAGGAGATCGAGGGCCGCAAGCGTACGGTGCTGCGCCTCCACCCCAAGCTGGCCCCGGTCAAGGTCGCCGTCCTGCCCCTGGTCTCGAAGGAGGGGATGCCGGAGAAGGCCCGCGAGATCTTCGAGAGCCTGCGCCGTCGCGTCCCCGCCGAGTTCGACGAGGGTGGCTCGATCGGCAAGCGCTACCGCCGCCAGGACGAGATCGGCACGCCCTGGGGCGTCACCGTCGACGGCCAGACAATGGAAGACGACACCGTCACCCTCCGCGACCGCGACTCCCTGGAGCAGGTCCGGGTCCCGGTCGAGGGGCTGGCCGATGAGCTCGCCGGCCGCCTCGATGCGCCCTGGCGCAGCCCGAAGCTCGGCTAGCTGCCGCCCTCGATCAGGCCGATCATGTTCCCCTCGGGGTCCTTGAGCTGGCCGAGCACCATCCTGCCCATGATCGTCTCCGGCCCCATCACCCGGCTGCCGCCCAGCTCCTCGGCTTTGGCGAGCGCCGCCTCGACGTCGGGGACTTCGACGTAGAAAGTCACGTGGCCCTCGTAGCCGTCGGGGCCCTGGCCGATCCCGCCGCCGAGGCCGATGCCTTCACCGTTTAGATTGGCCTCGCGGTCGACGAGGCCGTACTTCATCTCGTTCTCGGCGTTGACGTCCCAGTCGAACAGGTCGGCGTAGTAGCTCTGCAGCCGCTCGCCGTCGCTGCCGATCACCTCGAAATGAATTACGGGCTGTCCCATCATTCTCCTTTTTTGGCTTCGATCAGAAGTGCTCTGGCTGACGCAAGTACTTCTCCCCCGCCGGTGAGTAGCGAAACCCCGGCCTCGGCCTTGCGGCCGTCGACGCCCAGCGGCCAGGACATCACGACGTGCTCCTCGCCGACGGCGGGGGCCGAGTCGACGCGAGCCGTCATCCGGCCGAGGAAGCTGAGTGGCAGCTCCTCGACGTCGATGTAGGCGCCGAAGAAGGTCGGGCAGTCGAGCACCGACCAGACGAACTCGGGCCGGACGCGGCCGTCGGCGCCGGCGGTCCAGTCCGGCGGGGTCCAGGTCGAGGCGACGACGTCGCGACCCTCGACCCGGCCGGAGAAGACCTCGAAACTGTCCTCGCGGGCGAGGCCGCAGACGAAGCAGCGGCTGAACGGGCCCTCGTCGAGTCCGCGGTAGCGGCCCATCGCCTCGCGGGCCTCGACCACGCTGACGGGATCCGGGACGTCGATCTCGAAGCCGGGCGCCTCGTTCGCTTCGACGATCGGGTCCTCGCCGTCGAGGAGCTGGACGCCGCCGCCATCCATGCTGACGCTCAGCGGCCGGTCGAGTGGGACCGGTCGCCTCAGGGTCGCCTCGACCGGGCCCTCGAGCATCGCCGCGGCGACTCCCGCCGAGTAGCCGCCGTTGGCGTTGGCGAGGGGCCCGTTGAAGCGCGCGGGGACGATCACCGGGTCGGCCATCGGCGCCTATCCAAGCAGTTGCGGCTCAGGGCAGCGGGGTCTGCTGGTGGAACGCGAGTTCCCACTCGCCGCCGCTCTCGCGCACATAGGTGCTGGAGAGGACAGCGTCGTAGCGTTCGTAGCCGCGCTTGCCGGTGAAGCGATAGGTGACGATTGCCGCGTCGTCGTCGAGCACGCGGAGTCGCCGGTTCGCGAACGAGAGGTCATCCCAGCCTGGGGAGCCTTCCATCACCTGGACGGTGCTCGACTTGTCGAGCACCCTCCCCGGCATGACAACGACGGCGTCATCGCTCAGACGGTCCCGGTAGGTCGAGCCGTCGCCCTCTGCGAGCTCACGCTCGATTTCCATCAGCGTTTCGATCACTGGGGTGTCTCGATCGCTCATCGTTGCCGTCATATCGACCCGATACCCCTTCGACTGGAGTCCAATCAGCCAATTCGCTCAGCTTGCAAGGAAACCGGCCACCTCGTCGGCCTCCCGCTCGAGCAGCTTCGACGCGCGGCCGGAGATGTCCTCCAGCCGGTCGAGCTCGACCGCCGATCGGCGGCTCAGCCGACTTCGCGCAGGTCGATCACGAAGATCAGCGTTTCGTTCGGCGGGATCGTCGGCGGGTAGCCGGATGAGCCGTATGCGAGTTCCGGCGGGATGATCAGTTCGCGGCGGCCGCCGACCTTCATCCCTTCGACGCCCTGGTCCCAGCCCGGGATCACTTCGCCGGCGCCGAGCGTGAACGGGAACGGAGCCTTACCCCAAGAGGAATCGAATTCCTTGCCGCTCTTGTAGTTGACGCCGACGTAATCGACGGTGACTTCGTCGCCGGAGACGGCTTCTTCGCCGCTGCCTTCGACCAGGTCCTTGACTTCGAGCTGCTGCGGCGGCTTGCCCTTCGGCGGCTTGACCACCGGCTTCGTCGTCGTCGCGGCGGATTCCCCGGTTTCCGAACCCGTCGTCGAGTCGTCGCCGCCGCAGCCGGCGATCGCGATCGCGGCGCAGGCGGCAATTGTCAGCATCAGCGTTCTCACGGCGGGGGATCCTAGAGAAATCGCCGCGGCATCAGTAGTTGCCGGAGATCAGGTCCCAGGCGCGGCGCAGCTTGTCGCCGAGGTCCCTTGGGCCGACGTCGTCCGGTGTGGCCTCGAGGCTGCCCGGATTGGCGGTCGGCTCCGGCAGGCCCTCGGCCGCCGCTGTGGTGATTTTGAGCACGACTCCGCGCTCGTAGACCTCCTGGACCTGGGGCGCGTCGGCGAACCTGTGGCCCCCGGGCAGGACGCTGGTGTCGAGGACGATGCCGTCGAAGACGTCGACCTCGGGGTCGGCCAGGACGTGCTCGACCTCACCCAGCTTCTCGCCGTCGCTTGAGTACACCGGCGCACCCGGCTGAAGCGTCAGGTATGAGCTCGGCTGCCCCAGATCCTCCATCGGCCGCGACCCTATCTCAACGCCGAGCTTGCGTTTGCCGTCGCTATACGACGGCAAACGCAAGCTCGGCGTGGATTCAGGGGCCGTAGACTCCCTGCGGGAATGGGGGAGAACCTGGCATCGATCGTCACCTTCGGCGCCGAGCGGGCGCCGGACAGCCCCGCGATCCGCCTCGGGGAGATTGAGCTCAGCTACGGCAGACTCGACGAGCGCAGCGCTCAACTGGCGACGCTGCTGCGCGAACGCGGCCTCGAGCCCGGCGACCGGGTCGGGGTGATGCTGCCCAACGTGCCGGAGTTCCCCGTCGCCTACTACGGCGTCCTGCGAGCCGGCGCGATCGTTGTGCCGATGAACGTCCTGCTGAAGCGGCGCGAGATCGCCTATTACCTCGAGGACTCCGGCGCGAAGCTCCTGCTGGCCTGGCACGGGTTCTGCGGCGAGGCCGCCGACGGCGCCGCCGACGCCGGAGCTGAGTTGATCGAGGTCGAGCCGGCTGCCTTCGGCGCGACGCTCGAGGCGCTCTCGCCAGCGGACGGCATGGCCGATGTCGCCGCCGACGATACGGCGGTGATCCTCTACACCTCGGGCACGACCGGCAGCCCGAAGGGGGCCGAGCTGACCCATGACAACCTCTCCCGCAACGCCGATGTCTCGGCGCGGACGACCTGCGAGGTCGGGCCCGACAGCGTCGTCCTCGGTTCGCTGCCGCTTTTTCACTCCTTTGGCCAGAGCGTCGCGATGAACGCCTCGCTCGGAGTCGGCGCCTGCCTGACGCTGGTGCCCAAATTCGAGCCCGCCCTGGCGCTGGAGACGATGAAGCGCGACCGCGTCACCAACTTCTACGGCGTCCCGACGATGTACGGGGCACTGCTCCACCACCCCGAGCGCGAGAGCTACGACACCTCCGCGCTATGCACGTGCATCACTGGCGGCGCCTCGATGCCGGTCGAGGTCCTGCGCGGGTTCGAGGAGGCGTTCGGCGCGATCATCCTCGAGGGCTATGGGCTCTCGGAGACCTCGCCGGTCGCCTGCTCCAACCACCCCGGCCGCGAGCGCAAGCCGGGCTCGATCGGCACCCCGATCGAGGGGGTCGAGATGCGGGTCGTCGACGAGGACGACAACCCCGTCGAGCAGGGCGAGGTCGGCGAGATCGTGATCCGCGGCCACAACATCATGAAGGGCTACTGGCAGAAGCCCGAGGCGACCGCGGAGGCGATGCGCGGCGACTGGTTCCACAGCGGAGACATTGCCCGCACCGACGAGGACGGCTACTTCTACATCGTCGACCGCAAGAAGGACCTGATCATCCGCGGCGGTTACAACGTCTACCCCCGCGAGGTCGAGGAGGTGCTCTACGAGCACCCGAAGATCCGCGAAGCCGCCGTCGTAGGGATCCCCCACGACGAGTGGGGCGAGGAGATCGGCGCCGCGGTCGTCCTCCACGAGGGCGAGGACCTGAGCCCCGAGGAGGTCAGCGCCTACGTCAAGGAGCGGATCGCCGCCTACAAGTACCCGCGCGTCGTCTGGTTCATCGACGAGCTGCCCAAAGGCCCCACCGGCAAGATCCTCAAGCGCGAGATCGACAAGCCGGCCTCGGTCGAGGCCTGAGCAGGGCGAGAAAGTCCGGGGTCCCTCCCAGCGACCCGATCGACTATCGGCACGAGCCTAGTTCTCCCGGGTGGAAGGCCGCGAGGATCAGCAGCGGTACCACGGAGAAGAGGATCAACCAGCTGAAGGTGGTGGAGAGAGTCGCGGTGTTGCGCCTGAAGTTGGCCAGCGTTCGATTGATTGGCAGGAGCAGTTCGAGCAACAGGACGAGGCTCACGCCGAGCAGGGTGAGGTAACCGAAAACCGCGACCCCTAAGGCCAGGAAGATCAGGGCGACAACGGCCAGGTCAGGCAGGGCCGTCTTGAGGAGGTGGAAATCGAAAGACCAGGCGACCAGCCCAACCCAGAAGACGCACGCGAGGAAGGTCAGGGCGGCGACCAATCGACCCGGACGCCGCTGGCGGCCCAGGGCATCGTTCCGCAGACTCGCGGACAACCATGTGAGGACGGCGATGCACAGGCCGTAGAGGACGGCGATGGGAAGGAATTGGTGCCCAAAGCGCTCCCGCACGCTCGCCGGCGGCCTCGAGTAGCAATCACCGAGACCCGGCGGTTCCAGAGCAGACCCCACGACAAAAACGGCCACGGTCAGCAGCACAACCGCAAGCGGGATCCGCGCAGCGCGCCAGCGATCGGTCCAGGTCGGGCGGTCGATCATTTCCTGGGCATAGACAGATCCCGCTGCGTCCATACTCTTCTCTCCTTCTACCCAGCGGCGAAGGACGCGAGCGCCTCGGCCACCGCGCCAGGCTGGTCCTCCGGAGTGAAGCTGTAGCTGTCGTCGATCTCGACAAGCTCCGCATTCGGGAGCGCGTCGGCGTAACGGCGAGCGTGCTCGACCGGGAAGACGGGGTCCTCGCTCGGCCAGATCAGCAGCGTCGGCTTCGTCCAGCTCTCGATCAGGGTGGCGCCCGCGCGGTGGACGACCTCGGTCGAGGCGCCAGCCATCACCTTCGCCGTGTCCTGGAGGACGTCGGGATCGCGCGCGCAGGGGAGCGCGTAGGAGTCGGAGGCCTCCTGGTCGAGGGGGTGCTTGACCAGGAGGCCGAAGGCGACCGGCAGTTTGCGTACCTCGGGGTCCTCGAGAGCGGAGAGCAGCTGATGCAGGGTCTCGGGGTCGCGAGCGGCGGCCGGTAGGCCGTCGAACGGCTCCGGAGGGAACTCGTCGTATGGCGTCTCGCAGGAGGTCAGCACGAGGCGCTCGACACCCTCAACCCCGCCGGCGAGAGCGATCTGGGAGTAGGCGCCGCCGGAGTCATTGCCGACCAGCGTCACGTCCTCGAGGCCGAGCGCGTCGAGGGCGCCGGCGATCAGCGCTCCGCAGCCGGTGGCGCTGAGATCCGCATCTGGCTCGAGACTGATCCGGTGCGCCCCGAACGGAAGGTCGAGCGCGATGCAGTCGAAGCGGTCAACGAGCCGGTCGACGATGTGGCGCCAGAGGTTCGCGTTGGCGAGCCAGCCGTGGGCGAAGACCAGCGGCCTCCCGGAGCCGCGACGGAAATACTCGACCGTGCCCTGTGGAAGGCTGAGCCGGTGAGACTCCCCGAGCAGCGGAGGATCGCCAGCGATGCGGCTCGTTCATGCGCACGATCGTCGCTCTTACGGAGAAGCAGTGAGTGTGATCGACCTCACCCAAGGAATTCCTGGCTGGGCAGCCAGGATCGCGCTACGCTGCCCTCGCGGGGAATGCAACACCAAAAGGAGAAGAGATGAGCGTCGCTTCGCAAAGTCTGATGGACAGCGTCACCTACGAGGACCTCTACCACCGTTGGGAGCAGGGGAACTGGAGCGCCTACGACATCGACTTCTCCGCTGACAAGGAGGGATGGGACGCCCTCAGCGACATCCAGCGCCGCTCGGCGATGTGGATCTACTCGATGTTCTTCTACGGCGAGGACCGGGTCGCCGACACCCTCGCCCCCTACGTGACCGCGGCCCCGACCGAGGAGCAGCAGTACTTCCTCGCGACCCAGCAGGTCGACGAGGTCCGCCACGCCGTCTTCTTCCACCGTTTCTTCAAGGAGATCATCGGGGTCGGCGGCGACACGATCCAGGCGACACTCTCGTCCACCTTGCCGCAGCTCAACTGGGGCTACCGCGGGATCTTCGACCGCCTCGACGTGATGGCCGACGAACTTCGCAAGGACCGCTCGCTGCCGAAGTACGCGCAGGCGATCACCCTCTACCACCTGATCGTCGAGGGCAGCCTCGCCCAGCCGGGCCAGCACTTCATCGAGGACTTTTTCTCCTCCGAAGAATCGCTGCCGGGCTTCAGCTCCGGGATCGCCAACGTCTCCCGCGACGAGCAGCGCCACATCGGATTCGGGGTCAAGGTCCTCTCCGAACTGCTGGGCGAAGGCAACCCCGGCTGGAAGGAAAACCGGGCGGCGGTCATCGAGTTGCTCCGCGAGGTCCTCCCCTACGGGCCGGCCGTCTTCACCCCGCCGGATATGAATCGCGAATACACCGAGTGCTACGGCTTCTCGATCGAGGACATCTTCGCCTTCGGGCTGAAACTGATCCGCCAGCGCTGGCGGACGATCGGCTACCCGACCGAGGAGATGCCCCCGGGCGTCTTCCCGTTCGACCCAGAGCTCGACGAGAAGGAGGTCGCCAAGCGCCAGGTCAAGCTGCTCCTCGGCGGCGTCCTCGGCCCGCCCGACGGCAACCCCGAAGCCTCGCCCGAGCTGCAGCGCCTCTGGTTCGACGTCACCGCCCGCTCGGCCAACCCGAAGGCGGTCAACGGCTCCAAGGTCGTCTACCAGTGGAAGTTCACCGACGCGGAGCCATGGCACCTGATCCTCGACAACGGCTCAACCAGGGCCGAGCCGGGCGAAGTCCCGAACCCGAACCTGGTTCTCGAAACGAGCTGGAATGACTGGATCTCGTTCACCAAGCCCGACGAGAAGCCGATGAAGTACTTCCTCCAGCGCCGGATCCGCCCAAAGGGCAAGATCCGCGAGCTGGCGCGGATGCGCAGGGTCTTCCCCGGCTGAGCGACCGGGGCTAACCCTCGAAGCTCGTCAGGTCGACGGCCTCGATCCCGTTTGCCCTGCAGTAGGACTCGTAGCGCTCGATCGACGTCTGCCAGTTCTCACGGGCGACGATCTCACCGGTTTCGTCGAGGAACAGCAGCTCGCCGACGATCACGAAGAACACCTCGGCGTTTTCATCGCCGACGCTTTCGGGGGTGTGGGATGAGGCAGCGGTCTCGTAGACGGTGTCGCCGGCTTCGGAGACCCAGTCGTGCTCGAGGTAGCGCCAGGCGCCCTTCATCGTGTGGCCGATGACCGTTCCGGTGTGGTAGTGCGTCGGCAGCCGGAGCCCGGGTGGGAAGCGCATTGAGACCGCGATCTCGCCGTGAATGGGCTCGACCTTGAAGTACTTGAGCTCGACCTCCTCGCTGTAGGGCGTGAAGGGCACCCACGGAATCGAATCGCCCTTGACGTTGGCGGTGACAATCTCCTTCGCGGTAACGCTCATCTGCACTCCTCACCTAGGGATTGCGCCTGCTCGGCGCTCCGCAGAACCTACGCCCTTGGCTGCGGCGCGGCAATGAGAGCCGCCGAGAGACGGGCTAGGAGATCGGCGGGCGGGCGTCCACCCAGGGCCGCTCGGCCTCGAGCTGGGCAGCGAGCGAAAGCAGGGTCGCCTCGTCGCCGGGGCGGCCGATGACCTGGACCGCGAGCGGCATCCCGTCGGCGCCGAATCCGGCGGGCACCGACATCGCCGGGTTGCCAAGGTGGTTCCAGGGGACGCAGAAGGGATAGAAGCTGCTCATCCCGAGCACGGTCCGTATCGCCCCCTGCCCCTCCCAGCGCCGGACCGGCAGGGCGGTTCCGCCCATCACCGGCATCACCAGCACGTCACAGGTGTCGAAGATCGCGTTGACCCGGGCGGCGTCCGCATCGCGGGCCTGCAACGCCCGCTCGAACAACCCGTCCGGGAGAAGCGAGCCGAGGCGGCCGAAGCCGCGGGTTCGCCGTTCGAGCCGCTCCGGGTGCGGCACCCGGCCCACGTCGTCGGATACGCCACGCAGGAACCGAGCCGAGATGTTGTTCCCGATCCAGCCCCAATCGGGATCGCGCTGATTGACCTCATGGCCCAGCGACCCGAGCAACTCGACCGTCTCCGCGACAGCGCCCTTGACCACCTCGGAGACCGACGGCGGAGCCGCTGACCGCGGCGGGGACGTCGACCAGGCGATCCGCAGCTTGCCGGGCGGCGTCCTCGCCGCCTCGACGAACGGCCGCTCGGGGGGAGACGGAGCGCCCGACTCCGTCGAGCCCCCGTTGCAGATGTCGAGCCAGAGCGCGGTGTCGATGACGGTCCTGCTGAGCGAGCCGAGGACCGCGAGTCCGTTCCAGCCCTCGCGCTGGGGCGCCATCGAGATGCGACCGCGCTGCGGTTTGAGGCCGAACAGGCCGCAGCTCGCGGCCGGGATCCGGATCGAGCCGCCGCCGTCGCCGGCCGAGGCGATCGAGACCATTCCTGAGGCGACCGCGGCGCCACTGCCGCCACTCGACCCTCCCGGGCTGCGCTGCGGATCCCAGGGGTTGCGGGTGACGCCGTAGGTGGCCGACTCGGTGAAGCCGCAGATCGCCATCTCCGGCAGCAGCGTCAACCCGACGATGATCGCGCCGGCCTCGCGCAGCCGCCGCACCATCTCCGAGTCGGCCGGCGCCGGGTCAGTGAAGGCGTCGGTTCCGTGCAGATTGACCTCGCCGGCGATGTCGACTTCGTCCTTGATCGCGATCGGCACCCCGAGCAGCGGCCGCTCCTCGCCGGCACTCAGGCGCGCCTCCGCCTGCTCGGCTTCCAGCAAAGCGCGCTCGGCGAAGACGGTCCGGAAGGCGTTCAGCTGGGGGTCGAGGCGAGCGATCCGGTCGAGGCTTAGGCGAACCAGCTCGGTCGGGGAGACCTCACCGGCGCGGACCATCTCAGCCTGCCGCACGGAGCCGGCGAAGGCAACCTCCTCATCGGCCCTCACGGCCTGTCCTGTTCCCGCCACGAGGACGATCGTACTCGGCGGGGCTCCTCAGGCTTCGGCCGGCTCGGGCTCCGAGGCGCCGTGCTCGAAGCTCAGCTCCGGCAGGGCCCGGTCGAGCCAGGAGGGCATCCACCAATTCCAATCGCCGAGCAGCTTCATCGCCGCCGGGACGAGGATCAGCCGCACCAGGGTCGCGTCGAGGGCGATCGCGACCGCGGCGCCGAGGCCCAGCTCCTTGATCGAGGGAACCCCGGTCAGGACGAAGACGGCGAACACCGAGGTCATGATCAGCGCCGCCGAGGAGATCGTCCTGGCGCTGGTCGAGAGCCCTTCGGCGACGGCGCGCTCGTTGTCATGGTGCTGCATGTAGCGCTCGCGGATCCGCGACATCAGGAACACCTCGTAGTCCATCGAGAGGCCGAACACGATCGCGAAAATCAGCGGCACGTTGATCGTGTCGAGGGCGCCCTGGCTTTCGAAGTCGAGCAGGCTGTCGAACCAGCCCCACTGGAAGATCGCGACGAGGATCCCGAACGCGGCGCCGATCGAGAGCAGGTTCATCAGCACCGCCTTCAACGGCAGCAAAAGCGAGCGCAGCATCACCATCAGGACGAGGTAGCTGAGGGTGAGGACGAAGAGGACGATTTTCCACATCGAGCCGCTGACCTGAGCCCGGGCGTCATCGCTGCGAGCGGTTTCGCCGCCGACGTCAACAATCGCCACCTCGGACAGCCGGCTCGACGGGACGACGCTGTCGCGCAGCCGCCCGACCAGGGCCCGAGCCGCGTCCGACTCGCTCGGCGCGGCCGGGGTCGCCTGGAAGAGGACGCTTTCGCCCGAGGTGGCCGGCGGTGCGACCGAGCTGACGCCGGGCGTCGACTCGAGCCGATCGACGAACGAGCCGACCGCCGCCCGGTCGGGGTTGCCTTCGAACTCGGCGACGATCTGAATCGGGTCGGCGCCGCCGCCCAGCTGTTGCGATGCGAGTTCGTTGCCGACGCGGACATCGCTCCCCTTCGGGAACTGTTTGACCGCCTCGGTGCCGGTCTCGATCGAGAGCAGCGGCACCGCCAGGAACAACAGGATTGACGTCACCCCGATCACCGCGATCCAGGGATGGGCCATGACGTTCCGCGTCCACGTCAACCAGAAACCTCCCGAGTCAGACCCGCCATCCCCGGACGCGGGAGCGAGGGCCAGTCCATCTGTGTTTCCTCTGGCCCGAGCGGGAGCAGAGGAGATGGCGGAATTATGCTGAGCCGCCCGCCGCCTGATCGGGCGTCGGAGAAACCTCAGGCCCCTTGCCACCACCCCGCCCGGCATCACCCGGTTGCCGAGGAAGGCGATCAGGGTCGGCAGCAGGGTGGTCGCGGTGAGGATCGAGACGGCAACGACCGTCATCGCCCCCAGAGCCATCGAGCGGAGCGCCTGGTTGTCGACCATCCAGAGGCCGGCGAGGGAGACGATCACGGCGAGGCCGGAGAAGCTGACCGCGAGGCCCGAGGTCGAGAGCGCCCGGTCGAGGGCCCCCTCGTCACCGCGGCCGGCTTCCCGCTCCTCGCGATAGCGGGCGAGGATGAACAGGGAGTAGTCGATCGCGACCCCGATCCCGATCATCGAGGCCATGTTGGTCACGAACACCGAGGTCGTCATCTGCAGCGAGATGAAGTAGATGAGCGCACCGGTGACCGTCACGCTGACGAACCCGAGAGCCAGCGGCAGCGCCGCGGCCGCGAGCGAGCCGAAGACGACGAGCAGGATGATCGCGACGATCGGGAAGCCGGTCGCCTCTGCCTGGGAGAGGTCTTCCTTCGAGAGCTCCTGGAAGCCGGCCCAGATCGTCGGCTGACCGGCGAGATAGGTGGTCACCCCGTTCTGAGCGGTCCCCGGGTCGAGTTCGGAGCGCAGGTCGGCCGCGGCGTCGATCTGGTCGTCACCGCTGAGTTCGCTGCGCAGCGGCAGCAGCGCGGTCCCGGTGCGCTCGAGCTCCCTGCGCCCGCGCTCGGCGACGGCCGGCGGCAACGAGACCTGGTCGACTTCCGAGACAGCATCTCGGATTCTGACGACCGCCGCGGCCCCCGCCGCGGGGCCGGCATCGGCATCGGCGCGCAGGACGACGCCGATCCCGTTGGCGTCATCTCCGAAGTCGCGTTCGAGCGACTCGCTGACCGCCTTCGACTGGCTGCCCGGGACGTCGAAACCACCACCGGTCAGGTGTTCGGTCTGGCGCATCGCGAACGGCGCGGCGAGGACGAGGACGAGGACCCATGCCGCCAACACAGTGCGACGGTGGCGCCGCAGGAAACCGGAAAGTCTGATCATCAACTCGCGCATTGGCTGCCTGGCCAGACTGCCGCAGCGGCGGGGGCGAGTCTGTGAGGAGGGTCACTCCCTCTTGGTTACTTGCTGAGCAGGAAGCGGGCGGAGGCAGTGCCGGCCTCGAGGGCCGGATCGATGTCCTGGTCGGGATCGGATAGCGCCTGGAGGGCGAAGCCGTCGCCGAGCGCGAACAGATAGGAGACGATCGCCTTCGCGTCGTAGCGGAGGCTGATGACCCCCTCCACCTGCTTCGCGTCGAGCACCTCGGCGACGTGGGAGCGGGTCCGCTCGAAGAGCTGGCCGACCTCGTGCTGGATGTCGGGATTGCGTCGGCCGGCGCTGAATAGCTCATAGAGGAGGAGGAAAAAGGCGGGTTCGTTCTCAATCAGGTCGGTGAGGCTGGAGACGAGAGCTTCGAGGACGTCATCGACGGTCTGGGCGCCGGAGAGCGCCTCGTCGAGGCGGGCGACACGGATCTCGGCGTCACGCCTGACCACCTCGACCAGCAACCGCTCCTTGGTTCCGAAGTAGTAGTGGAGGAGGCCGCGGCTGACCCCGGCCTCGCGGGCGACCTGCTCGAACGTCGACCCCGCGGCGCCGCGTTTGGCGACGCTCTCGCGCATGGCGTCGACGATCCGCTGGGCCTTCTCCCCGCTCAGCTCCCGCTCTTTTGTCGCCGCCTCCATTGCTTCAGTCTAGGAGCAGTCCCGGAGACTCCGGGAACCTCTCAGGCGCCGTTGATGCTGCTCGCGCTCGTGTACTCGAACTCCTCTTCGGCCCCGAAGAGGGCGTCGAGGACGGTCTTTCGCGCATCCTCGCTGACGACCAGAGCGACGACTCCGGCGACGATCGCGAATAGGATCAGGCGGCCGAGTCGACTCTTCTTCTTCTTCTTCGGTGCCCGCAGGTGATCGGAGGCCTCGCGGAGGTTCTCCGCCGCGGAGCGCAGGTCCTTCTGGACCTTCTTGTCGCTGGTCACGGCCTTGACCGGGCTGTGCCCGTTGCCGGTCGCCCGCGTGTAGGCGCCGCGTGCCGCTTCGAACGCGTTCTTGAGGCTGTCGCGCAGCTCTTCGTCCTCGATCAGCCGCTGAACGTAGGGGTTCTGGCGCGCAGTCGAGTAGAACTCGGTCGCCCGGTCGGCGGTCTGGGTCGCCCTTGATGTAGTCGCCATTCCTTCTCCTCGCTGGGGAAACTTGGGTGGTCAGGATACCTCCGCGGGGCCGATCCGGGTATCAGCCCGGCCCGATGCCGTCGAGGAGGACCGTGTTGGAGCCGAAGTTGAGCGAGGCATCATCGACTTTGCGCAGCCGCACCCGGGCGACGTTGGGGCCGGCCAGCGCGTAGCGGCGGATCCGGAGCTGGCCGACGCTTTCGTACCCGACCTGGGTGAAGCCCGGCCCGAACAGCCTGCGCGGCACCGGCGGCGCGTCGCCATCGGAAATGAAGTCGATTTCATGCACGTACCAGGCGAATTCTTCCGACGGGGAGACCTGAAACGAGCCGGTCGAGAGGTAGTGGCGCAGCGAGGCCTGGCCAAGGGTCCAGGTGACCATCGCCCGTGGCGCCCCCGGTTCGCCGAGCCGCTGGGCGGCGGCGTCCCAATCGACGCGCTGCAGCGAGGGCGAGGTGCTGGCGAGGACTGTGAACCCCAGCGAGTAGGCGAACAGCACGGCGGCGGCGGCGAAACCGGCGCGGCGGGCGCGGGTGAGGGTCGCCCCGATGGCAACCGCTGCAAGCAGCGGAACCAAAGCGGGGATCAGGTTGCGGGCGAGGACGAAGTCGGCGGAGGGATCGAGGACGGCGATCGCCAGCGGAACGGCGACGGTGAAGGTGGCGATCGCCAGCATCAGGCCCGCCGCCCGCCGCTCCGCACGCTCTCCGCGCAGCGCCAGCAGGAGGAGGGCCGCGCCGATTGCCACCAGCGGCACGATCGCGGGGGCAAGCCGCTCGGGCTGGGCGATCACGTCGCCGGTCTCGCCGACGGCGAAGGTGCCGCCGACCTCCCAGAGGCGGTGGCCGAGGCTGTGGTCGCCAATCCAATCGGCGTGGCCCTGCGCCGTCTGGTGAATCGCCAGCGGCGCCAGCGCGAGGCCGGTCGCGACGATCACACCGAACCCGACCGCCGCCTCGTGGCCGCGCCTCCGCGCCAGCAGGATTGCCTCGATCGCGATCGGGAAGATCGCGAAGTAGTGGGTCGCAAGGGCGAGCGCCGAGGCAGCGCCCCAGCCGAGAGTCTCGGGGCGGCCGCCGCGGCGCAGCGCACGGATGAAATAGAGCGCGGCGACCGAACTGAACAGGACCAGCAACGAGTAGCTCCGCGCCTCCTGGGAGTACCAGACCATCATCGGGTTGACCGCAACCAGGGCCGCGGCCAGGATCCCCGCCCTGCGGCCTCGCAGCTCAAGCCCGATGAGGTAGGCGACCGGCACCGTCGCGATCCCGGCCAGCGCCGAGAGCGAGCGCAGGCCGAACTCTCCGGTCCCGGCGCCCTGGGCCCAGAGCCAGCCGAGCACGTAATAGAGCGGCGGCGCCGACTCGCTGAACCCGACGACGTCCATCGCGTGCCAGAAGCTGCCGCGAAGGACGCGGCTCGCGGTGACGATCTCGTCGTGGTGGTAGGACTGGGCGCCGAGGGTGGCGAGCCGCAGGCCGGCCGCCAGCACGGTCAGGCCTGCGACGATCCAGAACGCCCGCGAGCGGGCCCGGACGGCGTCGCGGATCTGATCGAGGAAGCCGGCGGGGCTCCACCTGCCGAACGCGCCGGCGGCCTCCACGTTCCCGTCCTACTTGAGCGCGGCGTCGACCGCCGCGGAGACCTCGTTGACGTATACGAACTCGAGGTCGGAGCGCTCGTGCTCGGGGATCTCCTCGACGTCGCCCTCATTTCGCTCGGGCACGATCACCCGCTTGATCCCGGCCCGCTGGGCCGCCAGCGACTTCTCCTTGAGGCCGCCGATCGGCAGAACCTGGCCGGTCAGCGTCACCTCGCCCGTCATCGCGACTTCATTCGAGACCGGCCGGCCCGAGACCAGCGAGGAGAGGGCGACCGTCATCGCGACCCCGGCCGAGGGGCCGTCCTTGGGAACGGCGCCGGCCGGGACATGGATGTGGATGTCGTTCTTGGCGAACCATTCCTCCTCGAGCTCGGGGGCAATCTCCTGCCAGTGGCCTCGAACGTAGGACAGCGCGGCCTGGGCCGACTCCTTCATCACGTCCCCCAGCTGGCCGGTGATCGTCAGCCCGCCGGAGCCCGGCATCGCGGTCGCCTCGATGAAGAGGACGTCTCCGCCCGTAGGCGTCCAGGCAAGGCCGGTGGCGACTCCCGGGTCCTTGGTCCGGCGGCGCTGCTCGGCGAAGACGCGGCGCCTGCCAAGCAGCTCGCGGGCGCGTTTGGCCGAGATCTTCACCTTGCCCCCGGCCTTGCCCTCGGCGACTTCGCGGGCGATTTTGCGGCACACGGTCCCGATCTGGCGCTCGAGGTTCCGCACCCCCGCCTCGCGGGTGTACTCGTCGATGATCGCGATCAGCGCCGGGTCGGCGAACTCGATCTGGGAGGCCTTCAATCCGTTGGCCCCGATCTGGCGCGGGACCAGGTAGCGGCGGGCGATGTGCTTCTTCTCGTCGAGGGTGTAGCCGGCGAGCTCGATTGTCTCCATCCGGTCCTGGAGCGGGATCGGGATCGTGTCGAGGATGTTCGCGGTGGCGATGAAGAGGACCTCGGAGAGGTCGAACTCGAGGTCGATGTAGTGGTCACGGAAGGCGTCGTTCTGGGCCGGGTCGAGCACCTCGAGCATCGCCGAGGCGGGATCGCCGCGGAAGTCGGCGCCCATCTTGTCGATCTCGTCGATCATGAACACGGGGTTGCGCGAGCCGGCGTCGCGGAGCGCGCGGATGATCGTCCCGGGCAGGGCGCCAATGTAGGTCCGGCGGTGGCCGCGGATCTCGGCCTCGTCGCGGACGCCGCCGACCGAGATCCGCTCGAACTTCCGTCCCAGGGCGCGGGCGATCGATTTGCCGAGGCTGGTCTTGCCAACACCGGGCGGGCCGACGAAGCAGAGGATCGGGCCCGGCGAGTCGGGATTCAGTTTGCGGACCGCGAGGTACTCGAGGATCCGGTCCTTGACTTTCTCGAGGTCGTAGTGATCGTCGTCGAGGACCTCGCGGGCGTGGCCGATGTCGAGGTTGTCCTCGGTCTCGGTCGACCACGGCAGCTCGACCAGCCACTCGAGGTAGGTGCGGATCACACCGTGCTCGGCCGCTGCCGACGGCAGTTTCTCGAGCCGCGAGAGCTCGCGGTCGGCGGCTTTGCGGGCGTGCTCTGGAAGCTCCGCCTCCTCGATTCGCTGGCGCAGCTCGTTGACCTCGGCCTGCTGCTCGTCCCCCTCCCCCAGCTCTTCCTGGATCGCTTTCATCTGCTGGCGGAGGAAGAACTCGCGCTGGCCTTTGTCGATCTCCGACTCGACCTGGGACTGGATCTGGGTGCCGAGCTGGACCACCTCGAGCTCGCGGGTGAGGATCTGCGAGAGGTGGCGGAGGCGGGTGACGACGTCGACCTCCTCGAGCAGCTGCTGCTTCTCGTCGGTCGAGATCCGCAGCGCGCCGGCGATCAGGTGGCCGAGGGCCGCCGGGTCGTCGATGTTGGCGACCGCCAACTGCAGCTCCTCGGGCAGGTAAGGGATCTGCTCGACGATCTCCGAGAACGTGCGCTGGACGTTGCGGGTCAGCGCCTGCAGCTCGGGGCCATCGGTGATCTGGTCGGGGAGCTCGGAAATCCGGGCGACGAGGTACGGCTCCTCGGAGACGTAGGGGCCGAGCCGCACCCGCTGGGTTCCCTGGACCAGGATCCGGATCGTCCCGTCGGGGACTTTGATCATTCGCGAGACGACGCCGGCGACGCCGACGTCGTAGAGATCCGCGGGGCCCGGTTCGTCCAGATCGGGACTGCGGGCGGCAACCATCACCAGCATCCGGTTGGCGCCGAGGACGTCGTCGACCAGCTTGATCGACCGCTCCTGGCCGACAGCAAGCGGGGTCAGCGTCTCCGGGAAGGTGACCGTCTCGCGCAGCGGCAGGACCGGGAGCGCGTCGGGCAGAGGCTGACTGGCGCGGATCGCGTCCTCGGCATCGAGCGGCGACTCGACGACTTCGAGGGCCGGCGTCCCCTCCATCTCACTCCCGCCCTATCGGCACGCGGCGGGTCGTCTCGGCGGGGTCGCGGAGCGGGAGGTCGATCCGCAGGATCCCGTCGTCGTAGCTGGCCTTGGCGCGGTTGGGGTCGACCTCGGCCTGGAGCTCGACGACGCGCCGGAACGGGCCCGACGGGATCTCGACCTGCTGGTAGACACGGCCCTCGGTCTCCTGGACCGGACGCTCGCCGACGATCGCCAACGCCCGGCCGCTGACCTCGATCCCGACCGCGTCGAGGTCGATGCCCGCGAGATCGACCTTGACCACGGCCCGCTGCGGGTCGCCGCAGTAGTAGACGTCGACATTTGGCGAGAACCCCGTGCTGCGGCGGGTGACATAGGCGGTGCGGCCCCAGCCGCCGCCCAGCATCTCGTCCATCTCCCGCCGCATCCGGGCGAAGTTCACGAACAGATCGCGCTCTGGCATAGGGGAAAACATAACCAGGCCAGGCGCGCGGGTCCCGCGCGAGCAGCTGATCGATCGACCCTAGGCGGCGACGCGGGACTGCTGCGATGCCCAACGGGGCGGCCGCATCAGGAGGACCGGCTGGCGGGGAGGAACGAGGCCCTCGGGCCGGTCCGGGCGGAAGGTCGTGCACGGCCGGTCGAGGTCGAGGGCGCAGAGCAGGTTCTTGTGGAAATAGCAGTCCTCACAGCTCGGCGGCTTCGGCTTACGCGGCATCGCGGCGCATCGTGGCACTCTCGGCACGGAGGCGGGAGGCGCATTTCCGCAAAGCGCAACCTCTTTGATACAGGCGCGTCACATCTTCCCCGCGTCTTGCGGGCGGCGGAATTCCTCGCCGCTACCATTGGACCTGAATGGAGGCTCACGACCGGTCCCAGAAGCTCGCGGCCTCGCCGCAGCTCTTCGAGAGCGAGTTCCTCAACTTCTTCTCTCGCGTGCATCCCGCGATCCCGGCCGTGATCTTCATCCCTGTGATCGTCGCGATGGAGTGGATGGCCGTCGCCGACGACCTCGCAATCTGGAAGCTGGCGCTGCTGACGCTCGGCGGGGTCGTGATCTGGACGCTGACCGAGTACTGGCTGCACCGGCTCGTATTCCACTGGGAGCCCGACAACGCGTTCGGGCGGCGGATGCACTTCATCATCCACGGCATCCACCACGACCATCCCAACGACAAGCTGCGCCTGGTGATGCCGCCCGCCGTCTCGATCCCCCTAGCCGCCCTCTTCTACCTCGCCTTCACCCTCGTCTTCGGGACGCCCGAGGCCTATCCCCTGTTCGGCGGGTTCATCGCCGGCTACCTGGTCTATGACTACATGCACTACTACGTGCACCACTTCGTGCCGAAGTCCAAACTCGGCAGGAAGCTGCGCGAGCAGCACATGCGCCACCACTTCCAGGATCACCGTTTCGGATTCGGCGTCTCCTCGCCGCTCTGGGACGCGATCTTCCAGACCTTGCCGCGGATCCGCCGCCGCTAGCCCGCGGCCTGCCCCAGGCTCCGATTCGGCTCGGGCCCCCCGCTCGTGACCGATTCCGGCGGCGTCACTCCGTGGTTCCTTGCGCACGCTAGGGGTCCAAAAAGAACCGCGCCTCTGCCGTTTCCGGCCGTGAGCTGTTGGCGTGGTTCCTTTTTCACGGCATCCGTGAAAAAGGAACCACGGGCACTTCGGCGGGGTCTTGGGGTGCGCCGCCGCTAGCCCGCGGCCGCGAAGCGCAGCGCCACCTCGAGCTCGAACCGCCCGCCGGGGTCATCGAGCTGCTCGCCGAGAAGCTCGCGAAGGCGGTTGACCCGGTAGCGGACGGTCTGCGGATGGAGGTGGAGCGCCCTCGCCATCGCCACCGAGTTGCCCTGGTGGTCGAGGTAGGCGAGCGCCGTCTCCCGCATCCGCTCGGAGGCGCGCTCGGTCAGCTCCTCGAGCGGCGCCAGGCACCGCGCCGCCATCAGCCGCGCCAGCTCGCGCCCCTCGAACAGGAGCAGGGCGCCGAGGTTGTCCTCGGCCGCCAGGGCGCCGCGCGCGGGGAGAGCGCCGGCCGCCGCGGCGCCGAGCGTCGTCTGCGCCAGCGACCAGGAGGCGGCCAGGTCGGTCGGGCTCCCGGCGGGGCCCAGCGCCAGCGGGGCTCTCCCCGCGGCCCGCTTGAGCGCGGCGGGACGGCCCGGACCGTCGGGGTCGGGGACGAGGACGCATCCGACCTCCTCCAGCGGCACGGCGAGACAGTCGGCGGGGAGCCGACCGGCGATCCGGCCGAGGTCCTCCTCGGCGCAGGCCGCGGCCGCCACCCGGCGCGGCAGCGCCCAGCCCGCAGCCTGCGCCGCCGCTCGCGCATCCGCCTCGCTCACACCCGGCTCGCCGGTCAGCAGGGCCGCAAGCTCACGACGGCGACGCCGGCGCACGTCGTCGAGCTCGGACTGGGCCTGTGCGTAACCCTCGACCGAGTCGGCCGAGAGTTCATCGATGTAGGCGAAGATCGCCTCGGCCAGCAGACTCAGCTCCTCGGGATCGAGGCCTGCCTCCCTCGCGGTCGCCGAGAGGTGGCGCCAGGCAACCCGGGCTCCGACTCGGTAGGCGGCCTGCAGCGAGTCGAGGGTCCGCCCCTGGCGCAGCTCGCCCCGGCCAAGGACCAGATAGACCTCGCGTCCCGGCTCGCGCCCGGCCTCGGAATCGCGGACCAGGGCGACGAACTGTCGCAGCGCCTCGGCGACGCCGGTACGCACACCACGCCCGAAGCTGCCCTCGAGCGGACGGGCGTACTCGGGCACCTCGCGGGCGATTGAGGTGAGGATCTCCCCGGTGACCGCCTCGAGCTCGGGCTCGATCAGGTCGGCGACCGTCGGCGGAAGCGCGCGCCAGGGCTCGGAATCGGTTGTTTTTGTCATATGAGTGACAGAAACCACGGTTCAGACTTGGCCAGGAGTCTAAATCTTGTGGGAAAGGATAGGTACCTTCAGGGTCATGGACGAGATGGGCAGGCTCGAGAAGGGGATCAACCTCGGCGCGGTGGTCCTTCCCTTCGCGGCGACGATCGCCGCTATCGCGCTGCTCCGGAACAGCGCGGTCTCCGCCTCCGACCTCACGATCGCCGCCGTGATGTACATGGCGACCGCGATCGGGATCACGGTCGGCTTCCACCGCCTGCTGACCCACCGCTCGTTTCAGACGTCGAAGCCGGTCGAGTACATGTTCGCCATCCTCGGCTCGATGGCGGTCCAGGGCCCGGTGATCTCCTGGGTGGCCGACCACCGCAAGCACCACGCCCACACCGACAGGGAGGGTGACCCCCACAGCCCCCACGTCGGCCACGCCGACGGCGTTCGCGGCGTACTGGCAGGGCTCTGGCACGCCCACACCGGCTGGCTGCTCTCGACCCAGGGGAGGGCCGACTGGAAGCGGCATGCACCGGACCTCTACGAGGATCCCGGAATGCGCTTCATCGCCCGCCATTTCGCCTGGCTCACCCTCGCCAGCCTTGCGATCCCGGCCCTCGCCGGCTATCTGGTGAGCGGCACCCTCGTAGGCGCCCTGACCGGGTTCCTCTGGGGCGGGTTGGTTCGAATCTTCTTCGTCCACCATGTGACCTGGAGCGTCAACTCGATCTGTCACTTCCTCGGCAGCAGGCGGTTCGACACCGACGATCAATCGACCAACGTGTTCTGGCTCGCGGTTCCGTCGCTCGGGGAGTCATGGCACCACAATCACCACGCGTTCCCGCGCTCGGCGACGAACGGTCTGCGCAGATGGGAGGTCGACCCCTCGGCTCTGATCATCGCGACGCTGGAGCGTCTCGGCCTCGCCTGGAACGTCGTCCGCATCTCCCCGGAGCGCCAGAGCGAGCGGACCGTTTGAGTTACCCGTTGCCTGCGGCTTGAAACACGGTTCGGTGTGATATAGGCAATCGTTCAGGTGTGCAGTCGCACCGAACTGTGACTGTGCCACACTGGGTGCCGAGGCCAAAGCTGACGATCCGTGTTGCGAAAGAGCGCACGGGGTGAAAGGACACACATGCCAAGCACCACACAGGTACTTGACGAGGCCCGCGACCTGGTCAAGAAGCGCCTTGCCGAGCTCGATGACGAGCGCAAGCGCCTTGAGCGCGCGCTGGTCGAGCTGGGCGAGAGAGCGGGAATCCGACGCCCGGGTCGCCGCGGCCGCCCCAAAGGCTCAGGGGCGAAAAAAGCAAAGGCCAAAGGCCGCGGCGGTCGCCGCCGCCGCCGCTCCGGCACCAGGGCCGATCAGGCGGTCCAGCTGATCCAGAAAAAACCCGGCATCTCCGCGTCCGAGATAGCGAAAACGATGAAAATCAAACCCAACTACCTGTACAGGGTGCTGGGTGACCTGGAGAAAGAAGGCCGGGTCAAAAAGAAAGGGCGCCAGTACAGCGCCAAATAGTCAGCTGATGAGGCCGGCCCGATGGGCCGGCCTCTCTCGTTCTGGGCTCAGATCAGGCCGAGGTCGCTGACCGCGTCGCGCTCCTCCCGCAGCTCGGCAGCGCTGGCGTCGATCCGCCCGCGCGAGAACTCCGGCACCTCGAGTCCCTCGACGATGCTCCACTCGCCACCCGAGCAGGCGCACGGATGGCCGGCGATGATCCCCTCCTCGACCCCGTAGGAGCCATCGGCGGGGACGCCCATCGAGACCCAGTCGCCCTCCGGGGTGCCGAGCACCCAGTCGTGGACGTGGTCGATGGCCGCGTTTGCGGCCGACGCCGCGCTCGAGGCCCCGCGGGCCTCGATGATCACGGCGCCGCGCTTGGCGACCCGCGGGATGAACTCATCGGCGATCCACGCCTCGTCGTCGACCTCCTCCCAGGCGCTCGCGCCGCCGACCCTGGCGTTGACGAGGTCGGGGTACTGCGTCGTCGAGTGGTTCCCCCAAACGGTCATGTTGGTGACCTCGGAGACCGGACGGCCGAGCTTGTTCGCGAGCTGGGCGATCGCCCGGTTGTGGTCGAGCCGCATCATCGCCGTGAACCGCTCGGAGGGGACGCCGTCGGCGTTCGACATCGCGATCAGGCAGTTGGTGTTTGCCGGGTTGCCCACGACCAGCACGCGGATGTCGTCGGCGGCGCCGGCGGCGATCGCCTCACCCTGCGGCTTGAAGATCCCACCGTTGGCCTCGAGCAGGTCGGAGCGCTCCATGCCCGGGCCGCGCGGCCGGGCACCGACCAGGAGGGCGATGTTGCAGCCGTCGAAGGCCGGCGTCGGGTCGTCGAAGATGTCGATCTTCCGCAGCAGCGGGAAGGCACTGTCGTCGAGCTCCATCGCCGTCCCCTCCGCCGCCTTGACGGCGTCGGGGATCTCAAGCAGGCTGAGCTCGACCGGCGTGTCGGGGCCGAGCATCTGGCCGCTCGCGATGCGGAACAACAGGGCGTAGCCGATCTGGCCGGCGGCGCCGGTGACTGTGACTTTGACGGGGGTGCTCACTTAGAAGGTCCTCCTGATGGTGGTGGTTTTCAGCTTGTCGCCATCGCGGCCTGGAGTCGCTCGTCGATCGCGGCGAGGAACTCCTGGGTCGTGAGGTACTCCTGGTCGGGGCCGACCAGGAGGGCGAGGTCTTTGGTCATGCTGCCGCTCTCGACGGTCTCGATGCAGACCCGCTCGAGCTTCTCGGCGAAACCTGACACCTCGGGTGTGTCGTCGAGGCGGCCGCGGGCCGAGAGGCCACGTGTCCAGGCGAATATCGAAGCGATCGGATTGGTCGAGGTCGGCTTGCCTTCCTGATGCAACCTGTAGTGGCGGGTGACGGTGCCGTGTGCGGCCTCTGCCTCGACCGTCTTCCCGTCCGGGCCCATCAGGACGCTTGTCATCAGGCCGAGCGACCCGAACCCCTGGGCAACGGTGTCGGACTGGACATCGCCGTCGTAGTTTTTGCAGGCCCAGACATAGCCACCCTCCCACTTCAGGGCGGCGGCGACCATATCGTCGATCAGGCGGTGTTCGTAGCTGATCCCGGCAGCCTCGAAGTCGCCCTTGAACTCGCTCTCGTAGACCTCGGCGAAGAGGTCCTTGAAGCGGCCGTCGTAGCGCTTCATGATTGTGTTCTTGGTCGAGAGGTAGACCGGGTAGCCGCGGTCGAGGCCGTACCTCATCGAGGCTCGGGCAAAGTCGCGAATCGAGTCGTCGAGGTTGTACATCGCCATCGCCACCCCGCCGCCGGGAAAGTCGTAGACGTCGAGCTCGACCGGGTCGTCGCCGTTGGTGGGGGTGTAGGTGAGCGTCAGCGTCCCCTCGCCCGGGACGACGAGGTCGCTCGCCCGGTACTGGTCGCCGAAGGCGTGGCGGCCGATCACGATCGGCTTCGTCCAGCCCGGCACCAACCGCGGGATGTTCGAGATCACGATCGGCTCGCGGAAGATGACGCCGCCGAGGATGTTGCGGATCGTCCCGTTCGGAGAGCGGTACATCTCCTTCAGTCCGAACTCCTCGACCCGGGCCTCGTCGGGGGTGATCGTCGCGCACTTGACGCCGACGCCGTGCTGCTTGATCGCCTCCGCTGCCTCGACCGTGATTCGGTCCTCGGTCGCGTCGCGGCTCTCGATCCCGAGGTCGAAATAGACGAGGTCGACGTCGAGGTAGGGAAGGATCAACTGCTCCTTGATGAAGGCCCAGATGATCCGGGTCATCTCGTCGCCGTCAAGCTCGACCATCGGGTTCCTGACCGCGATCTTCGACTGGGAGTCGGTCACGGTCGCGATGCTATCGACGCAGGCCATCCATGAGGTCGACGATCACCGCCTCGGAGCGCTCGCGCGCCGAGCCCCGGTCCTCGGCGACGACGATCAGCATCGCCGCCTCGATCATCGCCGCGAGCACGACGTGGGCCATCGTCTCGGGATCGCGCTGCGGCAGTTCGCCGGCCTCGATAGCGGCGCTGACCCCGCCGAGCATCAACCCGATCCCCAACTCGGTCGCCGCCGCGCGCCAGCCCTCCCAGCCGAGCACAGCGCGGGACTGAATGAGGCCGATCCGGCGCAGGGCCTCGTCGGTCTCGGCCGCCCGGAGATATGCCCTCGCCCCCTCGACCAGAGCGTCGAACGGGGTCGCGGATGGCGGCACCTCGGCGGCGATCCCTTCGAGCACCCGCCGCTCGTTCGCCTCGAAGACCGCCCTGAAGAGGTCGAGCTTGGTCGGGAAGTGGTGGTAGAGGGCGCCCCGGCTCACCCCCGAGCGCTCGAGGATCTGCTCGATCGAGACCCGGTCGTAGTCGCGCTCGACGAAGAGCTCGTGCGCGGCCTCGACCAGCGCCTCGCGCGCGCCCTCGCTCGGTCTGCCCCTCTTCTTGCTGACTGCGGCCTCCAACCTGATCTTCTATATTACCGACCGACAGTCTGTAATACCCCACGGAGGAGGACGAATGAACACCTATGTGATCCGTCGCGAAAAGGCCTGGGCAGGCCCCGAGGAGCTCGAGGCGACCGCGGCACGCTCCAAACAGGTAGCCGAGGAGGAGTTTCCGCAGGACATCCGCTGGATCCGCAGCTACGTGATCAAAGAGGAGGGCGGCACCCTCGGAACCGTCTGCATCTATCAGGGGACCAGCGTCGAGGCTGTGAAACAGCACGCGCAGCGGGTCGACATGCCGGCCGACGAGGTCCTCGAGGTCGCCGACACGGTGATCATCCGGCCGGATCCGCAGGCGGAGACGGCAACGGCCTAGCCCTCGGACGGGTCTCCTGCGAGAATGCGGGCGTGGCCACCGCCGAGCGCCCAACCTCGCGGCAGACCCACGAGGTCTTCAACCAGCCTCCACCGCTGGAGGACTACAACCCCTTCGACGCAGACCGGCCCCTGGTCGCGGCGCTGAGGCGCGAGGGTGCCGATTGGGCCGAGGGACGGACCCGCGAGATCGCCGCGATCACCGGCTCGCACCAGACGATCCGCTGGGGCTTCGAGGCGAACGAGAAGAAGCCCGTCCTGCGGACGCACGACCGCTACGGCAACCGGATCGACGAGGTCGAGTTCGACAGCTCCTGGCACGAACTGATGCGGATCGGGATCGACCAGGGCCTCCACGCCTCGCCCTGGCGCGACCCCGGGCCGGGCGCCCACGTTGCCCGCGCCGCGATGTTCATGATGCTGATGCAGGCCGAGAGCGGGGTCGGCTGCCCGATCTCGATGACCTATTCGGCGATCCCGGCGCTCCGCAAACAGCCCGATCTCGCCGAGGAGTGGGAGTCGCGCTTCCTCTCACTGGACTACGACGAGCGCTCGATGCCCGCCGACCGCAAGATGGGCGCGCTGTGCGGGATGGCGATGACCGAGAAGCAGGGCGGCTCCGACGTCCGCGCCAACACGACGACGGCGACTCCGCTCAACGGCGGCGGCCCCGGCGCCGAGTACGAGATCGTCGGCCACAAGTGGTTCTGCTCGGCACCGATGTGCGATGCCTTCCTCGTTCTCGCCCAGACCGATTCCGGGATCTCCTGCTTCCTGATGCCCCGTTGGACACCCGACGGGGAGCGCAACGCCTTCCACATCCAGCGCCTCAAGGACAAGCTCGGCAACCGCTCCAACGCCTCGAGCGAGGTCGAGTTCCGCGGCGCCTGGGCGCGGATGATCGGCGAGGAGGGGCGCGGGGTGCCGACAATTATCGAGATGGTCAACCACACTCGCCTCGATTGCGTGATCGGCGCCGCCAGCGGCTACCGGGCCGGGGTCGTTCAGGCGCTCCACCACACCGCCCACCGCTCCGCGTTCGGCGCCGAGCTGATCGATCAGCCGCTGATGCGGAACGTCCTCGCCGACCTCTGCGTCGAGTCCGAAGCGGCGACGATCTCGGCCCTGCGCCTGGCCCGCGCCTACGACGAGGTCGCGGCCGGCGACGAGCGCGCCATCGAGTTCCGCCGCCTCTCCAACGCGGTCCTCAAGTACTGGATGTGCAAGCGCGCCCCCACCCACGCGGTCGAGTGCCTCGAGTGCCTCGGCGGCAACGGCTACGTCGAGGAATCGGGGATGCCGCGGCTGTTCCGGGAGAGCCCGTTGGCCTCGATCTGGGAGGGCTCGGGCAACGTCCAGTGCCTCGACGTCCTGCGGGCGATGGTCAAGAATCCGGGCTCGATCGACGCTTTCTTCGACGAGGTGATGGAGGGCGCCGGCGCCGAGCCCCGCCTCGACGCCTACGTCACCGCGCTTCGCGACGAGGTGCCGGGCGACATCGAGACGATCCAGGCCCGCGCCCGCCGCGTCGTCGAGCGGATGGCGATCGCCCTCCAGGCCTCGCTCCTTCTCCGCCACGGCGACGAGGCCGTCGCCGACGCCTTCTGCGCCTCGCGGCTCGACGGCGACTGGGGCCAGGCCTTCGGCACGCTCCCGTCCGGCGTCGATTTCACCCGGATAATCGAGCGCCACCGCCCCACTGCGTAGGTACTAGGGCGCGTCCCGGAGCGCCCGGCCGACCTGCTCGATCGTGACGACGCCAGAGAGGCGGCCGTCGGCGTCGACCGCCATCAACGCCCCGAAGCGGCGCAGGGCGGTGTTGGCGAGCAGCGAGTCGAGCGGCGCGTCGTCGCGGACCTGGAAGCTGCCGTCGTTGCTCTCGAGCACCTCGGAGATCAATGAGGTGGCACGCGAGGTCTCGGGGACCTCGTCCGCGCGGTCGCGGACGACCAGGCCCTGGAACCGGTGGGCGGCGTCGACGACCGGGAACCAGCCCCAGCGGTAGCGGAGGAAGTATTCGTCGAGCGCCCTCTCGACGCTGAGCTCGCCCGGGATCGCGACCGGTTCGCGGTCCATGACGTCGGCGACGCTGACGCCCTCGATCCGCCCCGAGACGCGGGTCTGCATCGCCGCGCCACGCGCCGAGCCGTTGATCACGAACCCGATCAACGCCAGCCAGACGCCGGTGAAGACCTGGCCTGAGACCGCCAGCGCCAGGCCGCCGGCGATGAAGAGGTAGGCGAAGACGCGCCCGAGGTTGGCGGCGAAGCGGGTCGCGGCGGTGCGGTCCCCGGTCCGCCACCAGGCGATCGAGCGGGCGATCCGGCCGCCGTCCATCGGAAAGGCCGGCAGCAGGTTGAAGACGAGGACGAGCGCGTTGATCGAGGTGAGCCACGCCACCGCGGCGAGGCCGCCCGAGGTGTTGGAATCGCGTTCGAGCACCATCGCCTTGCCGAACTCGTCGGCCCCCCCGATCGCGAGCCCGACCAGGCCGAGGACGACGACGATCGCCAGCGTCACCAGCGGTCCGCCGACCGCGACCTTGAACTCGGTCGAAGGGCTGTCGGACTCGCGATCCATCTGGGCCACGCCGCCAAAGATCCAGAGCTGGATGTTGGTGATGCCGATCCCGTGGCGCCTCGCGACGAAGGCGTGGCCGAGCTCGTGGAGGACGATCGAGGCGAAGAACCCGAAGGCGCTGACGAGGGCGAGCAGGAACGGGGCGGTCGCCGAGCTCTCCTCGCCGAGGACGTTGCCGAACAGCCTCGAGAGCCAGAAGATGACGAGGAAAAGGACGAGGAACCACGACCAATCGACTGAGATCGGGATCCCGCGGACCTTGAACAGGGTTATGGGGGTGCCGCCGAACATGAACCAATGGTAGGTGCCCGGTAGGGTCGCCGACCGAATGTCACCTAATCAGGAATGGCTGCGCGGATTGGTCGAGGAGCTCGAGCGGATCGAGCGTCCCTCGGCATCCGACGGCGAACGAAGGGCGGCCGAGTGGGTGCTGGGGAAGCTGCGCGAGCTCGGGGCCGAGCCGCGGATCGAGGCCGAGCCCGCCCACGGCACCTACTGGTGGCCGCTCGGGATCGGCGCCTTCCTCGGCGCGCTCGGCGGCCTCGCCGCGCTGCGCGGCCGGCGCCTGCTGGGGGCGTTGCTGGGCGCGCTCGGCGCGGGCGGGATCGCCGCCGACTTCCCGCCCGGAATGCACCGTCCCCTGCGCCGGCTGCTGCCGCGCCGAACGATCCACAACGTAGTCTGCGAAATCGGTCCGGCCGACGCCGAGCGGACGGCGGTCATCGTCGCTCACCACGACGCCGCCCACGCGGGCATCGTCTTCCACCCGGCGCTGCCCCGACTCGCCGACCGCCTCGGCCTGATCGAGTCGATGGACACCAGCCCGCCGCTGATGGCCCCGGTCATCGCCGGGCCGATCCTCGCTGCGCTCGGGGCGCTGTCCGGCAGGCGCCTGATCTCGAAGCTCGCGGTCCTGTTCGGGCTCGGAACGGTCGCGGCGATGACCGACATCGGCGTGCGGCGTGCGGTGCCTGGGGCCAACGACGACGGCAGCGGCGTCGTGGCCCTGCTCGCGGTCGCCAAGAAGCTCCTCGCCGAGCCGGCTGGGGACATCAGGGTGATCCTCCTCTCTGCCGGCGCCGAGGAGTCGTTCAGCGAGGGGATCAAGGCCTTCGGCGAGCGCCACTTCGGCGATCTGCCCCGCGAGAGCACGTTCTTCCTCTCTGTCGACCAAGTCGGGTCGGGTCACCTCCTGGTCCTGCGCGGCGAGGGCTTCCTGAAGATCCACGAGTACCCGCGTCGGGCACTGGAGCTGATGGACGGCCTGGCCGAGGAGCTCGGCATCTGGCTCTACCCGAACCTCCGCACCCATAACGGGACCGACGGCCTGGAGCCGCTCGCGGCCGGGTATGAGACCGCCTCGCTGTGCGGCTGCAACGACCTCAAACAGCCCGGCAACTACCACTGGCCGAACGACACCTCCGCCCACGTCGATTTCGGCGCGGTCGCCGACGCTGCCCGCCTCACCGAGGCCGCGATCCGCCGCCTCGAGGAGAGCTGGCTCTGAACCCGAAATAGCCCGCCTAAATCCGACCGCGCCCTCGGATTTACGCTCTATAGAGTCCGCTTTCGTGCCCAGTGGACACGCCACCCACCCTGCCCGCACCCTGGCGGCTGCAAACCTTCACCTGGCGGCGTCCTCGGGCTTGCCTTTGGCTCCACCAAAGGCCGCGTCCTGCGTCCTAGCCGTGCTCGGTTTTCGCTCGCCAGAGCACAAACGGGGTAAGTAGCGTGCCCACACACGACGTCCTGGTCATTGGTGCCGGCCTCGCCGGGCAGCGCGCCGCCCTCGCCGCAGCCGAGCAGGGCGTATCGGTCGGCATCATCAGCAAGGTTCACCCGGTCCGCTCGCACTCCAATGCCGCCCAGGGCGGGATCAACGCGGCGCTCAACCCCGGCGACTCCTGGGAGTCGCACGCCTTCGACACCGTCAAGGGCTCCGACTACCTCGGCGACCAGGACGCGATCGAGGTGATGTGCCGCGAGGCGCCGGAGGAGATCCTCCACCTCGAGCACCTCGGTGTCACCTTCCACCGCAACGAGGAGGGCAAGCTAGGGACCCGCGCCTTCGGTGGCGCCTCGGCCGCCCGCACCTACTACGTCGCCGACATCACCGGCCAGGCGATCATGCACGTCCTCTACGAGCAGTTGATGAAGCATGCCGACTCGGTCGCCCGCTACGAGGAGTGGTTCTGCACGGCGCTGGCGATGGACGAGGAGGGCGAGTGCTGCGGCGTCGTCACCCGCAACGTCGCCGACGGCTCGATGGAGCTGTTCCGGGCCAAGGCCGTGATCCTCGCCTGCGGTGGCAACGGCCAGGTCTGGAAGCCGACCACCAACGCGCTGATCTGCACTGGCGACGGGATCGCGATGGCCTACCGGGTCGGGGCGAAGCTGATGGACATGGAGATGATCCAGTACCACCCGACGACGCTGGCCGGCAAGGGCTTCCTAATCACCGAGGGCGCCCGCGGCGAGGGCGCGCACCTGCTCAACGCCAAGGGCGAACGGTTCATGGAGCGCTATGCGCCGAACAAGATGGAACTCGCATCGCGTGACGTCGTCTCCCGCGCCGAGCAGACCGAGATCAACGAGGGCCGCGGGTTCCCCGACGGGACGGTCGCCCTCGACATCACCGTGGTCCCGAAAAAGCGGATCCACGAGGCGCTTCGCGAGATCGTCCTCGTCGGCCGCGACTTCGCCGGGGTCGACATCACCCGCGAACCGATCCGCATCAAGCCCGGCAACCACTACACGATGGGCGGCATCAAGACCGACGTCGACGGGCGCACCGACATCCCCGGGCTCTACGCGGCGGGCGAGACCGCCTGCGTCTCGGTCCACGGCGGCAACCGCCTCGGCGCCAACTCGCTGCTCGACACGCTTATCTTCGGGCGCCGATCCGGCGCCGACGCCGCCTCCCGCGCGAAGCGGATCGAGGCCTCACGGCCCTCACGAGAAATCCTGGAGGCCGAGGAGGGCACGGTCTCGGCGATCTCCTCGCGCGAGAAGGGCTCCGGCCGCCGCGTCTCGGAGATCAAGCTCGACCTCGGCACCGTGATGGACGCCAAGGTCGCTGTCTTCCGCGACGAGGCCGGGATCCAGGAGGCGCTGGAGACCGTCCGCCGGCTCAAGGAGGAGGCCGAGTCCGCCTACATCGACGACAAGGGCAGCGTCTTCAACCAGGACCTGCTCGGGGCGATCGAGCTCGGCTACATGCTCGACAACGCCGAGTGCACCTGCATCGGCGCGCTCGAGCGCAGGGAGAGCCGCGGCGCCCAGTACCGGACCGACTTCCCGGAGCGAAACGACGAGGAGTGGCTCAAGCACATCGACCTGCAGCTGGGAGACGACGGGCCCGAGATCTCATACTCAGAGGTGACGATCACCCAGTGGGAACCCGAAGAGAGGACGTACTGAGCGCATGCGCAGCGAGCATCCATATCTGATTCCCTGCGAGTGGAGCACGCGCGAAGAGGCGGTGAATTCGGGTGGCTGATTACACGCTGAAAGTGCGCCGGTACCTGCCGGAGAGCGGTGAGGGGCCCTACTGGGAGGAGTTCAACGTCGACCTCGACCCCTCGCTCTCGGTCCTCGACGGGCTGCTCCAGGCCAAGGACCGCGACGACGGCTCGCTCTCGGTCCGCTGCTCCTGCCGGGCCGCGATCTGCGGCTCCTGCGGGATGAAGATCAACGGCCAGTCGGGCCTCGGCTGCAAGACCCAGATCGGCGAGGCCCAGGAGCTGGCGAACAAGATGGCCGCTGCTACCGGCCCCAAGGCAAACGGTGACACGCCCCAGGGTGAGGAGAGCGGTGCCCGGACGCGGGAGTCCGGTCGCGAGATCGCCGGTGGTGATGAGCGCGACCGGATGGGAGCGGAGGACACCGCGATTGTGATTGAGCCGATGGGGAACATGCCGGTGATCAAGGACCTGATCACCGACATGGAGTCGACCCACTGGACCAAGATCCGCCGCGTCACGCCCTGGCTCCTCCCCCACGGCGACCCGCCTGAGCGCGAGTACGTCGTCGAGCCGGAGTCGATGATCGACATCACCCAGTCGATGGCCTGCATCCAGTGCGGCGCCTGCGTCTCCTCCTGCCTCTCGATGGAAGCGGACCCGGACTTCATCGGGCCGGCGGCGTTGGCCAAGGCCTACCGCTTCGTCGGCGACCCGCGCGATGCAGAGACCAAGGAGCGGCTCCACGACCTCGCCGATGATCCGCACGGCATCTACGACTGCACCCACTGCTTCAGCTGCATCGACGCCTGCCCCAAGGGGGTGGCGCCGATGGACCAGATCATGCGACTGCGCCGCAAAGCCGACGAGCAGGGGGTCGAGGACCCCAACAACGGCAACAACCACGTCCACGCCTTCGTCAACATGATCGAGAAGAAGGGGACCAACGACGAGGCGCTGCTGCTGCAGGAGTCCTATGCGCCGGGGATCAAGGGCAAGCTGAAACCGTCCAAAGCGGCGATCAAAGGCCTGCTCAGCTCGCTGCCGACCGTACTGCGCGCGATCAAGACCGGCAAGGCCCGCTCGCTCCCGAAGCTGATCCCGGGCGTTCACCCGAAGCTTCCTGACGGCGCCCAGGACGAGGTCAAGGCGATCTACTCACACGCCGAGGACCACCGGGCCGAATTCAACATCTACATCACGGGCGAGGAGGACGTCGAGCCGGAGCCCGACGAGACCGAAGCGGAGGAGAGGGTATGAAGCTCGCGTACTGGCCAGGCTGTGTCTCGCGCGGCTTCACGACCGAGCTCCACGGCTCGATGGCGATCGTCGCCGAGAAGCTCGGGATCGAGCTGGTCGAACTCGACCGCGCCAACTGCTGCGGCGCCGGGATCATCGCCGAGCACAACCAGGAGCTCGCCGACACCCTCAACGCCCGCACCTTCGCCCTCGCCCAGCAGACCGGGCTGGCGATGATGAACATCTGCTCGACCTGCCAGGGCGCCCAGTCCGAGTGCCAGCAGCGGCTCGACGCCGACTCCTCCTACCGCGCCCACATCAACGAGGTGCTGAGTGGCCAGGGCCTCGCCTACGAGAAGGGCAAGGACGGCTTCACCAACAAGAACTTCCTCTGGCTGCTGGTCGAGGACTATGGGCTGGAGAAACTGCGTGAGCAGGTCGTGCGGCCGCTGTCCGGCCTGCGGGTCGGCCCGTTCTACGGCTGTTACGTCGTCCGCCCCAAGGAGCGGCTCGGCTACGACGAATTCCCCGACCGCGACATCTACCTCGAGCAGGTGATCGAGGTCCTCGGCGGCGAGGTCGTCGAGTACGACGGGGCGCGCAAGTGCTGCGGGTTCCCGGTGATCACGATGAACCGCGAGACCTCGCTGCGCCAGTCGGGCACCCACGTCGGCGATGCCCTCGACGCCGGCGCCGACTGTCTCGTCACCCCCTGCCCTCTCTGCCACCTCAACCTCGACATGCAGCAGCCCGATGCCGCGAAGATCGTCAACCGCGACCTCGGCCTCGCCGTCCTCCACCTGCCGCAGCTGGTCGGCCTGGCGCTCGGCGCCGAGCCCAAGGAGCTCGGCATGAACCGCCACATCGCCTCGACCGAGTGGGTCGAGGAGCGGCTCGCGGCTCCGGTCGCCGGCTGAGGTTCAGTCGAGTCCGGCAGAGCCCAGATGCCCGCCTTCGGGGGTCTCGTCGAGTCCGACGCGCCGAGCCATCCAGCGAGCCCCGACGGTGTCGGTGAGGCCGTGGGCGACGATCGAGGAGAGGATCACGATCGCGGCGACGTCGAAGACCAGTTCGCCCTCGCCGAGGCTGGATTTGAGCACGAACAGGGCGAAGAGCATCGAGGCCACGCCCTTCGGCCCGAACCAGGCCATGAACGCCTTCTGCGGGCCCGGCAGCCGGGTCCGCAACAGGGAGAGCTGCACCGCGACGGGCCGCGCGACCAGCAGGGCGAAGGCGACGAAGACGACCAGTGGCGGGATGCTGTGGTTGAAGCCGGTGGCGACGATCAGGGCGCCGAAGACGAAGAAGGTGAGGACCTGGAGGATCGTGCTGGCGTTCTCGGCGAACTCGACGAACCCGTCGGGAACGTCGTGCTCGGCAACCCCCATCGCGATCCCGCAGACGAAGGCGGCGATCAGGCCGTTGCCGATCGTCACATCGGCGAGGCCGAAGGCGGCGAGCGCGAACCCGACCGAGTAGATCCCCTCATAGCGGGGGGTGATCCCGCCGCCGGGCAGATGGTGATGGAGGCGCCCGCCGAGCACGCCAAGGCCGATCCCGACGGCCGCGCCGAACAGCGCCTCGCCGAACAGCTTCGCCGCTTCGGCGCCGGGATCGCCTCCCGGGGTGGCGAGGACGAGGAAGAAGAGGACGAACGGGAGCGCGAGCCCGTCGTTGAGGCCTGACTCGAGGTTCAGCGTGTGCCGGACCGCGCTCGGAACCAATCGCGAGGTCACCACCGCGGAGGTGACGACCGGGTCGGTGGGCGCCAGCACCGCGCCGAGCAGGAACGCCTCGGGCCAGCTGAGGGCGCCGAAGAGCGCCTTCGCGGCGAGCGCGATCAGGACCATCGTGATCGGCATCGCGATCACGAGGGACCGGGCCACCGGGCTCCAGTGTCGGCGCAGCAGCTCGCGCTCGACGAACATCCCGTCGGAGAAGAGGGTGAGGATCAGCGCCAGCTCGACCAGCTCGATGATCGCCCCGTCCCGAGGATCGACGTGCACGACGCCGACCGCGGCGAGGAGGATGCCGAGGGCAACCGATAGGACGGACGCGGATAGGACCGTGCCGCGCATCACGCCGGAGAGCGCCGCGACCCCGGCGAGCAGACCGCCGAAGAGCAGAACCGCTTCGCCGAAGCCGATGTCCATCGGCGCTAGTCCACTGCGACGCCGAGCAGGCTGCGCTCCACGAGCAGCTCGGCGATCTGGACCGCATTGGTCGCTGCGCCCTTGCGGAGATTGTCGGAGACGACCCAGAGGTCGATCGCGCGCTCGTTGCCGGGGTCGCGGCGAATGCGGCCGACGAAGACGTCGTCGCGGCCAGCGGCCTCGATCGCCAGCGGGTACTCGCCCGCTGCCGGGTCGTCGACCACGGTCACGCCGGGAGCGGCGGCGAGCAGCTCGCGCGCCCGCTCGGGCGAGAGATCCGCGCGGGTCTCGACGTTGACGGCCTCCGAGTGGCCGGTGACGACCGGGACCCGGACGCAGGTGGCGCTGACCCGGATCGAGGGGTCCTCGAGGATCTTGCGGGTCTCGTTGATCAGCTTGCGCTCCTCGTCGGTGTGGTCGTCGCCGTCGGCGAAGCTGCCCGCCTGCGGCAGGGTGCTGAAGGCGATCTGGTGCGGGTAGACGCTGCTGACCGGGTCGCGACCGTCGAGCACCGCGCGCGACTGGTCCAGCAGCTCGTCTACCGCCGCCTTGCCGGTCCCCGAGACCGCCTGGTAGGTCGAGATCACCAGCCGCTCGATCCCGGCCTCGTCCTGGATCGGCTTCAGGGCGACGACCATCTGCATCGTCGAGCAGTTCGGGTTGGCGATGATTCCCTTGTGGTCCGCGGCGGCGTCGGGATTGACCTCGGCGACGACGAGCGGGACGTCGTCGTGCATCCGGAAGTGGCTGGTGTTGTCGACGACGACGGCGCCGGCCTCGACGAATCGCGGCACCCACTCGGCGCTGACCGACCCGCCGGCAGAGGAGAGGACGAGGTCGAGGCCCTGGATCGAGTCCTCGCTCAGGTCCCGGCAGGTGAGATTGGTGCCGTTCCACTCGATCTCGCGTCCGGCCGAGCGCTCGGAGGCGAAGGGGACGACCTCCGCCGCCGGGAACTCGCGATCGGCGAGCAGCTCGAGGATCGTCGTCCCGACCAACCCGGTCGCGCCCAGCACCCCGACTCTGTAGCCATCAGCGGTCATCTCAGATCAGTATGACCGGCGCTCAGGGGGTGACCGTCGGCCGGTGCTCAGCACCGGTCGGGTCCTCGGGCTTCACGGCGCCCTCGCCCAGCTCGAACGCGTCGTGCAGCGACCGGACCGCGTCGGGAACGCGATCGGCGGAGATCACGCAGGAGATCTTGATCGGCGAGGTGGAGATCATCTCGATGTTGATCCCCTCCTGGCCGAGCACCTCGAAGACCCGCGCGGCGACGCCGGGGTGGGAGCGCATGCCGGCGCCGACGATCGAGACCTTGCCGATCCGCTCGTCGGTTCGCACGCTCTGGCTGAGGTCGCCGAGGGCGGCGATCGTGTCGGTGGCGGTCCTCAGGTCGGAGCGCTCGATCGTGAACGAGAGGTCGGCCAGCGCGTCGTCGCCCACCGGCTCGTTCTGGATGATGACGTCGACGTTGACGCCGGCCTCGGCGAGCGCGGTGAAGATCCGGCCGGCGACGCCGGGCTCGTCGCGGACCCCGGTCAGGGTCACCCGCGCCTCGGCGTCGGAGTGGGTCACCGCTGTCACGAATGGCTGCTCCATGCTCTCCTTCTCGGACTCTTCCTCGGAGACGACGAGGGTACCGGGGCCGTCCTCGAAACTGCTCCGGCAGTGGATCCGGACGCCGTGGTTGCGGGCGTACTCGACCGAGCGCAGCTGCAGGACCTTCGCCCCCGAGGCCGACATCTCGAGCATCTCCTCGTAGGAGGCGGTCGCCAGCTTGCGGGCGTCGGGAACGATCCGGGGGTCGGCGCTGAAGACGCCGGAGACGTCGGTGTAGATCTCGCAGACCGCGGCGCCGAGTGCGGCCGCGAGCGCGACCGCGGTAGTGTCGGAGCCGCCCCGCCCCAGGGTCGTCACGTCGCGGCTGTCGGTCGAGACCCCCTGGAAGCCGGCGACGAGGACGATTCTGTCGTCCTCGAGCGCCTTCCGGATCCGGTCGGCGCGGACGTCGATGATTTTCGCCCTGGTGTGGGAGGAGTCGGTGACGATCCCCGCCTGGGACCCGGTCAGCGAGATCGCCATCTGGCCCAGGTCGTGGATCGCCATCGCGCACAGCGCGCAGGAGATCCGCTCCCCGGTCGAGAGCAGCATGTCCATCTCGCGGGAGTCGGGCCGGTCGGAGATCTCCATCGCCTGGGCGACGAGCTCATCGGTCGTCTTGCCCCGCGCCGAGAGCACCGCGACGACCTTGTGCCCGGCCTCGCGGGCGCTGACGATCCGCCGCGCGGCGCGCTTGATCTCCTCAGCGCCGGCGACGGACGTGCCGCCGAACTTCATCACGACTATGTCGGTCTCGGTCGCGCTCATCGCTCGCCTGAGGATAGTGACGCCGCCAGGCCAGATGGCCGGGTGCCTACATGTGAGCTAGATCACACCTGGCGATATATCTGCCCGATATAAACGGAACATGGAGTTGAGCCCGACCGCCTACGTGATCCTCGGCATGGTCAGCCGGACCCCGCACTCCGGCTACGAGATCAAAGCGCTGGTCGACAACAGCACCCGCTTCTTCTGGGCGGCCAGCTACGGGCAGATCTACCCGGAGCTGAAACGGCTCTCCAAGGCGGGGCTGGTCGAGGGCTCCGACGCCCCTCGGGGTGAGCGCAAGCGGACGGTCTACTCGATCACCAAGGCCGGCCGCGCCGAGTTGAAGGACTGGCTGCGACTGCCGCCCGAGACCTCCGAGATGCGTGAAGAAGGCCTCCTCAAGCTGTTCTTCGCCGGGATGCTCCCCCCCGAGGAGGCGGTCGAAATCCTGCGGGCGATGCGGGAGCGGCGCCTCGACGTCGCCGAGCAGCTGCGGGCGATGGAACCGGAGGCGATCGAGAAGGGCGACCCCCTGCCGCTGATGGTGCTGCAGGGCGGCATCGAGTTCAGCCAGTGGTTCGCCGAGTGGTGCGACCGGATGGAATCGCGGCTGCTGGAGCCGGTCGCCGAGGGGAGCGCGGCCTGATGTTCGACGCGCTCGCCCGCCTGGCCGACAGCCGCGCCCGCCGGATCGGCCTGATCGCGATCGGCTTCTTCCTCTTCGCCGGCGCCGCGGGCGGATCTGTCGCCGACCGGCTGGACCCCTACGGCGCCGATGACCCGGCGACCGAGTCGGTGAAGGCCCGCAAGCAGCTCGATGACGCCGGGCTGCGCGTCCCCGGCGTGATCGTCGTCCTCGACCACGCTCCCGTCACGAGCCCCACGACCAAAGCCCGGGTCGCGAGGCTCGAACGCGAGCTGGGCCGGCGCGGCGACGTCCAGTCGGTGAGCAGCTTCTACACGACTCGCTCCACCGATTTCGTCTCCAACGATCGCCGCTCGACCTACCTCTCGGTGGCCCTGAAGCCGACCGACGACAAGGAATGGCAGGAAAGCGGCGCCGATATCGCCGAAGAGCTCGAGGGCCGGCCCGGGCTCACGGTCGGCGGCGCCGCCGTCGCCCAGGAGCAGGTCAACAAGCAGGTCGAGTCGGACCTGAAGCGGGCCGAGATGCTCGCCTTCCCGCTGCTCTTCCTGCTCTCGTTCCTCTTCTTTCGCAGCCTCATCGCGGCGCTGTTGCCGGTGATGATCGGGGCGCTGGCGATCGTCGGCACCTTCCTCACCCTGCGGCTCGCGAGCGAATTCGGCTCGATCTCGATCTTCGCCCTCAACCTGACGACCGGGCTCGGGCTCGGGCTGGCGATCGACTACAGCCTCTTCATCGTCTCCCGCTACCGCGAGGAGATCGCCCGGGACGGGCCTGGGCTGGCTGCGATGCGGCGGGTGATGGCCACCGCCGGGCGGACGGTCTTCTTCTCCTCGCTGACGGTCGCGGCCGCCCTCGCCTCCCTGCTCGTCTTCCCCCAGCGCTTCCTCTACTCGATGGGCCTCGGCGGGTCGCTGGTGGTCCTGCTCGCGGCGCTGATCTCGCTGACGGTGCTGCCGGCGGTGCTCACCCTGCTCGGAACCAGGGTCAACAGCCTCTCGCCCAGGTTCCTTCAGCGGCGCGCCGAGGCGGACACGCGCCCCGACGAGAGCGGGTTCTGGTATCGGCTCTCACGCCTGGTCATGCGCCGCCCGATCCCGATCGCGACGGCTTCCGCCGCCTTCCTGATCCTCCTCGGCCTGCCCTTCTTCTTCGGGATCAAGTTCAACACCGTCGACCCGACCGTGCTGCCGAAGAGCGCCAGCGCGCGCCAAGCCTACGACACGGTCAGCGAGAGGTTCCCGCCCTACCGCGAGACCCCGATCTGGATCTCGGTCGAGGGCATCCCGGCGAAGGCCGCCGCCCCGCTCGCGGCGCGGATCGGGCGCACCGATGGCGTCGCCGAGGTCTCGCCGCCGCAGCAGCTTCACGGCGGGGTGACGGTGATCCGGGCGATCTCCGAGAACCCGTTCAACTCCGACCCGAGCAAGGCGACCGTCGAACGCATCCGCGGCGTCGCGGCGCCGCCCGGGGCGACCGTCCTGGTCGGTGGTGCGACCGCCGACTTCGTCGATTTCCAATCGAGCCTGGCGCGCCACCTGCCGATCGCCTTCGCGATCATCGTCGTCGCGACTCTCGTGATCCTGTTCCTGATGACCGGCTCGGTGGTGCTGCCGATCAAGTCGCTGATCATGAACGTGCTCAACCTCAGCGCGGTCTTCGGCCTCCTCGTCCTGATCTTCCAGGACGGCCGGCTGGAAGGGTTCCTCAACTACTCGAGCAGCGGGGCGATCGAGCAATCGATGCCGATCCTCCTCTTCGCCGTCGCCTTCGGCCTATCGACCGACTACGCGGTGTTTCTCCTCTCGCGGATCAAGGAGGCCCGCGACAACGGCGCCTCCAACTCCGAGGCGGTGGCGATCGGCCTCGAGCGCACCGGGCGGATCGTCACCGCCGCGGCGCTCCTCTTCGCGGTCGCGATCGGCGCCTTCGCGACCTCGGAAATCATCTTCATCAAGCAGAACGGCGTCGGCACCGCGCTCGCGGTGCTGATCGATGCCAGCATCATCCGCGCCCTACTCGTTCCCTCGCTGATGGAGTTGCTCGGCAAGTGGAACTGGTGGGCGCCGGCGCCGCTGCGCCGCCTCTACGAGCGGATCGGGATCAGCGAGACCGGGTCCCCCTCGGCGCAGGCCCACTGAGGGAGAGAACATCGAACCCGACCACCGCGGTGGCCGTATCCTCGATCACGTGTTGAAGGGAATACTCGTCACTCTCACCATCTCGTCCATCGCCCTGCTGTCGGGAGCGGTGCCCGTCTCGACCGCGCTGGCCGCCCCGGCCAATGACAACTTCGCCGAAGCCCTCCCCGTCGGCCCGGCGCTGCCGATCGAAGTGGACGGGACGTCGGTTGGGGCCACCGTCGAGGCCGGCGAGGGAGGCCAACCCGGCAGGCCATACCGTGTGGTTCCAATGGACCGCCCCGGCGTCCGTTCCGGTTCGGGTCGACACCTGCGACTATCGCGTCGTCAGCGGCCCGGGGAACACGGGCCTCTTCGTCTACACCGGCGGGTCGATCCCCACCCTGGTCCTGGTCGGGGTGAGCGACTTCGGCTGTAAGGTCAGCTTCGAGCGGTCTCGGGGACGACCTACCGGATCAAATTCGACAGCTTCTTCGACGGCGAAGGCGAATTTCACCCTGAAGATGTTCGAGGAGACGCCCCCCGGCAAACGACGACTTCGCGAGCGCTGCGACGGTCGGGCCCGAGCTGCCGGTCTCGCATCGCCGGCTCGACCGTTTCCTCGAGCGTCGAGACCGGCGAGCCGCACCATGCCAGCGACGATGAAACCGACTTCCCGCCCCACGACTCGGTCTGGTACAGCTGGACCCCCGACACGAGCGTCGAGGTCAGGGTCCGGGTCTGCGACTCCCGACTTCGGCGCGCGGGTCGGCGTCTACACCGGCGCCGTCGTCAACGCCCTGACCCGGGTCACGACCAGCGTGCCGCTCTTCAGCTTCCCCTACTGCTCGCTGCGCTTCGAGGCCGCCGCGGGGCACCGATACCGAATCGCCGTCAGCGGCGGCGGCGAAGAGAAAGAGGGCGAGTTCACCCTCGACGTCCACCCCTTCTCGCCGCCCGCGAACGACGACTTCGCCGACGCCGCGTCGATCGGCCCCGACCTCCCGATCGCGGTCGACGGGACGACCATCGACTCCGGTGTCGAGATGCAGGAGCCCGACCACTCGCAGTTCGAAGAAGGGCCCGCCTTCGAATCCGTCTGGTACTCGTGGACCCCCTCGCCAGCAGGATGGTCCGGATCAGCACCTGCGGGACCGCGTTCACAGCCTTCTCGCCGTCTACACCGGGACGCTTCTCGACGCGCTTCAGCAGTGGCGACCGGCGAAGGCGGATGCGGGCAGCAGAGCGGGCACCGCTTCGACCTCGAGGTGCAGGCCGGCACCCGCTACCTGATCGCGGTCGACGGCGCCTTCCCCGAACGACGAGGGCCCGTTCACCCTCCATCTTCGATCCCCTCGCCGTCCCGCCCGGCCCGGCGCCGCCCGTTGCCTCGCCGACCTTTCCAACTCGAGCTTCTCACTGAAGCGGGCGCTGAAGAAGTGCCGGAAGCTCGAAGCAAGAAGCGGGCGCGGCGGCGCTGTGTCCACCGGGCTCGGCGGAAGGCGCAGAGCCTCAGCGCTTGAGGTCGCCCTGGGCGGCCTTCGGATCGTCGGCGCCCTTGACCTTCTCGTCGCTGGCAGCCCCGGCGAGCGTCAGCGAGCCGTCCGCTTCGACAGTCGCCGTCGCCAGCAGCGATTCGCCGACCCTCAGCTTTGCGGCCTTGATCTTGGGCCCGACCGTGAGCAGGAGATCCTCCCCGCTGGTGCGGGTGTCGTCGGCGCTGAGCAGGATCTGGCCGGTGGCCGGGCAGATCGCGGCAATCATCCCGGCCAGGTCGAGGTAGGACGCGGGCTCGGCTTCGGTTTCGACCGTCTCCTGCCAGAGGTCGGCCGCCGATTCGATCGATTCCAACGGCGCCTGCCCTGGTTCAGGAGCACAGGTCGGAGCGGGCGAGGCCGGTTCGGCAGCGGGTGGCGGCGGCGGTTGGAGGACCGACACGGCGGTCGCCTTTTCGATCGCGACGGCGACGGTCGCGTAGGAGTTGATCGCCGGCAGCGCCGGGGGCGCCCCGCCGGGTTCGGCTTTGACCCTGACCAGGATTGAGGAACCACGACCGGAGACCGTGTAGGCCGGAGCCGCGGGGTCCGAGTCGACGTAGGTGACCACACCGCGGAACGAGGCGCCCGCGGACCTTCCCGTCGTCTTCGGCTTTTCAGCCTCCTCGAAGGTGCCGTTTTCGAGGCGGACGGCCGACAGCTTGAGCTCGGCTCCGGGCGCCGGGAGCTTGGCGGCGTGGATCGAGATCAGTTCGCCGCCCTCGATCGCGATCGCGTAGCTGCCCGCGGCCGGGTTGGCGTGGACGACGACTCCCTCGAGCGGCAGAGTTTCCTCGGTTTCGGGTTCTTCTTCCGCCTTTTCTTCGCCCAGGGGATGCTCCTTCTTCGGAGGCGGCGCTTCTTCGGTCGGCGGCGCTTCCACGAGGGCCGGGGCGGGCAGCGCGGCGATCGGCCCTGCCCCGCCCCCGCCGCCGCCGGTCGGGCCCGGGCCGGCGAGGATCGGGGCTTCGCCGCCACCGGCTTCGACCTCGGACGGTTCCTCTGCCGGCGCCGGCAGTTCGACCAGCAGAGCGGTCCCCGCCATCGTGCCCGCCGCATCCGGCCCGACCGCGACCCCGACGAAGAGCCCGAAGCCGAGGGCCATCGCGCTCAGGGGCGCCGCCCAGCGACGGTCGGTGACCACCAGTGAGAAGGCCCGCAGGAGGCGGTTCGCGACCGCGCTCACGTCTTGGCCGCTCCCGGCTGCGGGGCCGCCTGCGGCATCAGGCCCTTCCCGCACTGCCAGCAGTAGACCGAGCCCTGGGCATAGAGGGCGCCGCAGCTGGGGCATGCGCCGGCGGCCCCGGCCTGGTCGAGGCGCAGCATCCGTTCGACCTCGCCCAGCTCGGCGTCGACCTGCTGCAACTTCGCTGCCTGGCGGGTGAGGACGTCGAGCCGGAAGTGATCGCGGATCGCCATCTCATAGGCGAGGCCGCCGAGGTCCCATTGCAGCTCCGCCAGCTGGTCGGCGAGGCTATCGCGACGCTGCTGCAGGTCACCATTGGCGCTCATATGGCGGCTCTCATTCGATCGTCGTCCCCTTGCTGCCGCCACCCGGTGTCTTGTTGTCTTCCGGCGGCGCTGCGCCCGGGGTTGCGATTTCGTCCGGCAGCTTCGCGCTTTCTTCGGAGTAGTTGCCTTCGCCGCTCTTTTCTTCGAGCGCCTTGAGTTCGTCTTCGCTGGCGGTGATCGCCGCCGGCGGCGCCACGTTCTTTGCCGCCTTCCTGGCGCTCTTCGCCTTCTTCGAGGGTTTGGCCTTCGTTTCGAGTGCCCCGGTTTCTTCGGCGCCGGACGAGGCCCCGCTGCCCTCGGGCTGCGGAACCACGACCTGGGTCGGCTGGGTCGGGGCGCTGTTGTCGCCGTTGCCCCTCCCGATCAGAACCCCAACCAGGAGCATCAGGCCGAGGACGGCGATTCCGCCCGCCGCGGCCAGCGGTGTGTAGTCACGCTGCTTGCGCTGATCCGGTGCGGGCGCTGCCGCCGACTCGACAGGGGCATGGCCGTTCTGCCCGGCCGCCGCCGGACGCTGCCGACGGAAGTCGAGCCGTGGCTCGCCCCGCCGCCGGCCGCAGTTGAGGCAGTAGCGCTGGTCGGCGGCGAGCAGCGCCCCGCACTGGGGACAGGGCTCGACCCCTCCGGCGGTCGGTGGCGACTGCGGCTGCTGTTCGGCGCCGCTCATGGCTGCCGCTGGCCCGGAAGGCTGGGGAATTCGGTCACGGTGAGGTCGGCCCCGCGTGGGTCGCCGATGAAGAAGATGTGGTAGGGCTGCGGTTTGCCTCCGGTCTTGAAGTGTTCGATCGCGCCGCGGCCCGCGGCGACGATCCTGTCGCCCTTCCTGGCCACGCCATAGAGGAGCACCCGCTGAAGGTCTTCGCCGCTTTCGTTCTCGACCTCGCCGCTGGCGCTGACCCCGGTGAACGGGTCGCCCTCGAGCTTCGGCGCGCTCACCGTGATCTTCGGCTGCTCTCCGGAGAAGGACCGATCGCTGGCGCCGACGATCGCCTTCGCCGCGACCGGCTTGCCGACCGCGAGCACCTGGTCGTTGACCCAGTCGACGACGCCCCCGGCGGGGATGAAGGGGACCGCGGCGAGAGCCGGGTCGATGCCAGGGATGTTGTTGCGGTAGATGCTCTTGCCCTTCGCGTCGACGACGTCGATCGCGATCGGGACTTCGATCAGGTCCTTTTCGGATTCATTGCGGACCTCGACCACGACCGCGGTCCCTTCCTTTTCGGCCAACAGCGTCGTGCCGAGGACCTTCACGTCCTTGCTGCGCTCGGTGATCTTCAGGCCCTGTTCCTGTTTCACCGGCCCGAGTTCAGCGGCGATCCTGGCGCTCTTGTCCTGGGTCGATTCGCAGCCGGCGCTGACCAGGGCGACGCCGGCGGCAAGGACGAGCGTGACCGGGGCGGCGCCACTCAGCCTCATCCGAACGCGCCCCCCACGTACTCGCGGGTCCGGGGCTCGCGCGGTGAGCCGAACACCTGCTCCGCCGGCCCGTACTCGACCAGCTCACCGAGGTACATGAAGCCGACGTGATCGGCGATCCGCAGCGCCTGCTGCATGTTGTGGGTGACGATCACGACCGCCACCTCATCGCGCAGTTTGAGGATCAGCTCCTCGATCACCTGGGTCGAGCGCGGATCGAGGGCCGAGCATGGCTCGTCGAGCAGCAGCACCTCGGGCCGTGCCGCGAGGGCGCGGGCGATGCAGAGCCGCTGCTGCTGGCCGCCGGAGAGGCGGAGCGCCGGGTGATCGAGCGTCGCGCCCACCTCGTCCCAGAGCCCGGCGCGCAGCAGTGCGTCGCCGACGTAGTTGTAGAGCTCGTCCTTGCGCGGCCGGCCCGAGCCCTGCTCCCGCAGCGCGTAGGCGATGTTGTCGAAGACGCTCATCGGGAACGGGTTCGGCTGCTGGAAGACCATGCTGATCCGGCGCCGCAGAGCCGTCACCTCCATCTGGTCGATGTCCTCGCCGTCGAGGGTGATGCGGCCGCTTCGGGTCGCGGTCGGGGTGATCTCGACCAACCGGTTCAGCGAGCGCAGCAGGGTTGTCTTGCCGCACCCCGAGGGGCCGATCAGGGCCAGCACCTCACCCTGGCGGACCGGGAGCGTCACCTGGTTGACGGCGACCTTGTCCCCGTAGGCGATCGAGACGCCCTCGGTCCGCATCCGTTCGATCTTCGGCCCGGTGCTCGGCTGCGGGCGCCTCACCGGGGCGGCCAGACCGACCGCGCCCGCGGCCCCGTTGCCGGCGGCGGCGTTTGCGCCGGGCGGGGGTTGGACCACAGTCGGCTCGCTCTCGACGACGATCCTGCGAACCGGCGGCGGCGGGCCGGGGGTCATTTGATCCATCGGTCCTGACCCCTCCCCGCGAGTTTGGCGACGACGAAGTTGAGGGCGATCACGACCAGGAGCAGGACGAAGGCGGCGAAATAGGCTTTCTCGGGAGCCAGGCCCTCGCCGGCCGGCGAGTTGTAATAGACGTAGCTGGTCAGGGTGCTGCCGATGCCACGGAAGAGGCCGAAGACGCTGCCGCCGCCCCCGTTCTGGATCTGGAGGACGGCACCGAGCAGGACGACGACGATCGCGGTGTCGCCGGCGACGCGACCCATCCCCAGTGCGGTGCCGGTGCCGATGCCGGGCCTGGCCGCGGGCAGGAGGACGCGGCGGATGGTGGCCGCCTTGGTCTTGCCGAGCGCGTAGGAGGCCTCGCGAACATGGCCGGGGATCGAGTTCAGCGCCTCGCGGGTCGCGCCGACCACCAGCGGCAGGGCGATCAGCGACATCATCGCGGCGGCGGCGATGAAGGAGCGGCCGAGGACCACCCCCGAGCCTTCGGCACTGAAGGTGAGGAAGCTGATCCACTGCTGCTGGAAGAAGATGAGCCCGAACATCGCGAGGACGATGCTGGGGGTGCCGGCGACGATCTCGACCGCCGACTCGACCGCCCGCGCGAGGGCGTAGGGGCGGCCGTACTCGGTCAGCCATACGGCGATCACGACCCCGAGCGGCGCCGCGAAGATGGTCGAGAGCACGAGCAGGATCGCGGTCCCGATCAGCGGGTCCCTGAAGCCCCCGCTCTGGGACTGGTCGAGGGTCGAGTTGGGGCTTTCGGTGAGCAGGCCGAGGTCGAAGTACTGGGCGCCCTTGACCGCCATGTAGATGACGATCGCGGCCGCGATCGCGATCAGGATCAGCCCCGCCCCCCAGGCGGCGAAGTAGCCGAGCTGGTCGCGCAGCGGCCAGCTGCGGACGCTATCCAGGGGCGGCCTGGCACCTCCCCGCCCACTTCCGACCGCGGGAGCGGGCGGCGATCCATACATGACTCCTTCGCCGCCTGCGGGAGCCGAGGAAGTGGGCGGAACTGTTTGATTCACGGGCGAACTCCGTATTTCCGCATCGGCTGCTTGGCGATGAACCCGGCGATCGAGAGGAACATGCTGGAGACGAGGAGGACCGCGGCGAAGGCGAACAGCGTCTGGCCGAACGGCTTGACCGAGAGGCCCTCGACGTTCTCGACCAGCGCCGAGGCGAGCGGCCTGGTCGGCTCGAAGAGGAAGGTGACCCCGTCGATCGGGTTGGGCGCGAAGCTCGCCGAGCCGGCGACCATCGAGAGCATGATCGCCTCGCCCAGCGCCCGTGCCGTGGCCAGAACCGCCGCGGCCACGATCGCGGGCCTCGCGGTGTGGACCGAGATCGTCCACATCACCCGCCAGCGATTGGCGCCTAGCGCCGCCGCCCCCTCGGTCCAGGTCCGCGGCACCGCCCGCAGCGCATCGACCACGATCGCGATCATGATCGGCACGATCATCACGGTCAGGATCAGCACTCCGACGATCAGGCTCGAGCCGTCGAGCTGGACCACGTTGGCGACCGATTCCTTGCGCCCGAGGCTGATGAAGTGCTCCGCGACCCAGGGGACGATCACGAGGATCCCGATCAGCCCGTAGACCACCGACGGAACCGCGGCGAGGAGCCTCACCACCGGCTCGAGCAGGCGGTTCAGCGCCGGGGGTGCGAACTCGACGATGAAGATCGCGGCGAACAGGGAGAAGACGATCCCGACCGCGACGGAGAGGGCGGTGACCAGGAATGTGCCCCAGAGCAGCGGCCAGGCATGCAGGGTGTAGACGTACTTGGAGGGGTCGCTGGGCGAGTTGAAGATGTCTTCGAGCTGAAGGTCGACGTCACCGCCGCCGCCGAACCAGGCGAGCCCGTTGTGGGTGAACGAGGGCATCGCCCTGCTGAAGACGAAGATGATCATCCCGGCGATGATCGCCAGCACGACGCAGGCGATCCCGCCGAGCAGCAGCTCGACGCGGCGGTCGGACCAGAAAGGCGTGCCGCGCCGGGGGGCGCCCCCCACGTTCACTAGCTGAGGGGAACCCAGTCGCTCGAGACGATCGGGGCGGCTGCGGCGCTGCGGGCGAAGTTGATGAATTCCTTCGCCACGCCCGTGGCCCTGCCTCGGCTGACCAGGTAGAAGTTGCGGGTCCCGGGGTACTGGCCGGACTTGGCGTTGCGCAGGGTGCAGGGGACGCCCTGATACGGCACGTCGAAGAGGCCCTTGGTGAAGCTGAACGAGGCGTATCCGATCGCGTTGGGGTCGGACTTGACCGTCTGCGCCTGGAGGCCGTTCGACGCTTTCGTCGTCGCGCTGCCCGCCACCCTCAGGGTGACGCCCATGAAGATGTTCTGGAACGCGTCCTGGGTACCGGAGGCGGCAGTGCGGACGACGAGATCGATCGGCCCACTGGTCCCCGAGCCTTCGACATCGCTCCAGCTCCTGACCCGGCCGGAGAAGATGTCCTGAACCTGGGCCTGGCTCAGGCCCGGCAGCGGGTTGCCCGGGTTGGTGACCACGCAGACCGCGTCGCGGGCGATTTTGTTGAACACGATTCCGCCGGGGTCGGCGGCTTTCGGGTCACGGGAGGACATCCCGAGGGTCACACGACCGCGTGAGACATCGGTGATCCCGATGTCGGAACCGCCCTGGAGGATCACGAACTTCGTCCCCTTGTTCTGCTTCACAAACGCCTTCGCGAGCTTCGTGGCGAGCGGCGCGATCGAGGTCGAGCCACTGAGCGTGATCGTCACCGCGGAGGCCGAGGCGGTCGCGATCAGAGAGAGGCTTAGCGCGGCGACGGCGACGAGGATCGAAAGGCGAGTGCGATTCATTTCGGTGGCAGCTCCGTGGGCTCGTGACACAGGTTCCGGTCTCGGCAAGTGTCGAATCCGGGCGGCCTTTCAAAGTGAACGCGACGTAACTAGCTGGATAAGAACTGGTGACAGGCGTTATCCAAAACTTCACCAGTCCTACACAGGAGGTTCACCGGATCGACACCGTCGATCGGGGAGCCTTCGCGTGCGCCGATGATGTCCCCTCCCTCCACCGCGCGTCGATCGCTGCGGATCGCCAACGTCGAGATCCGCTCGGCCGAGCTTCAGGTGTTGGTCGACGGCCGGCGAGCGGGCCTGACCGTGCGCGAGTTCGAGCTCTTCCTGCTGCTATCGGAGCGACTCGACAGCGTCGTCCAGCGACCCGAGATCTACGAGCTGATGTGGGGCGGGGAGATGCCGCGGCGCGACCGCTCGGTCGACGTCCTTGTCCGCAAGGTTCGCCACAAGCTCGAGCTCGTCGCCCCGGACTGGCGCTACATCCACACCCACTTCGGCGTCGGCTACCGCTTTTCCCCGGAAGAGGCATAAATCCGCCATCTCCTGAGGAGATGGCGGCTATGTGTCGCATCAGCGCCGCTCGCAGAGAATCAGATCGTGATGCACGCTAATTGGTGACCTGGGCGGGGCAGCGGTTGACGGGCGCGCGACCACCCGCCCGCGGCGGACGCGGGAGCGAGGGCCTGTCCATCTCTGTTTCTTCAGGCCCGAGCGGAGCGAGCACGCGGGCGGAATGTGGCTCTATTTGATCTCGCCGGCGTTGCCCTGGGCGCGGTTGAAGGCACAGCGGAAGTTCTCCGGCTGGCTGACCGGTTTTGCGCCGGCGAAGCCGCCGTGGTCACCGTTGTCGTAGACGGTTACGTATTGGAGCGTTTCGGGAGCCGGGTCGGCCGGTAGCGGCGCCGGGTCGGGCTCGCCGAGCTTGGGGTCGCCGCGTGACTGTTCGCTCACGCCCTCCGAGCCGGCCGCCCTCCCGCCCGAGGCGGTCGTCGTCAGGGTGGCGCTCATCTCGCGCTTGTCCTTGAGCCCGTCGGTCGGGTCGATGTCGGTCGAGGCTGTCACTTCGTTGTCGTCGACCCTGCCGGCGAGTTTGACCCGGTTGGCCGCCCCGATCAGCTGCGCCGCGGTCGGCAGGTAGCCGCCGAGCTCGGCGCACTCTTGGGTCGCGAAGAAGTAGTCGTTCTTGCCGATGTCGTTCTTTTCGAGCGGATAGGGGTTGGTCATCATGCAGACCGTCCCGATTCGCACCGTCTCCGGCGAGCAGTGGTCGAAGACCTTGGCCGGCAGCACGCTGGCCGGGAACTTCTTCTTCTTGTTGAGCCGGAGGATCCCGAACTTCCGCGGCTGCAGGCTGGCGCCGGGGAGTCCGCGCGCCGCCAGAGATTCCGCCGCGCCCGATAAGACGAAGGCGCCGAGGGCGAGGGCGAGAGCGGCCCAAGCGACGAGGCCGGTTGTGCGGGGGTTGGTCATCTTCGACTCCTTGCCGAGCGGTTTGCGATTGTCAGTGCGGCGGCGGGACGGCTGCGCCGTTTCGCCCTGGGCCCGCCGCGGGCCGTGGCACCGGCGAATGCCGCCAGCAGGACCAGCCCCAGCAGGTAGGGCGGGACCTTCAGCTGGGTCCCCCCCGGCTCATGGCGCGAGAAGGCCTGCGATTCCTCGATCGCCGCCTCCTCCTCTTCCTTTTCCTCGACCTGGTAGGTCCTCGCCGGCGCGCCGCCGGGCGGCAGCGGACGTACGATCGGCGGTGGAGGCGGCGGGACCATGGCCGGCACCGGAGCGACTGGGGGAGCCGCCGGGGGGATGAAGGCCGGAGGCGGCGGGCTCGGCGGCGGCGGTTTCGGAGCAGGGGGCGGCGCGACCGCGGGCGGCTGTACCAGCGGAGGCGGAGGCGGTGGCGGTGGGCTGAACTCGACCGGCGGGCTCCCGCCCGGCGCCGGAGCCGGCGGCGGCGGAGCGGGGGGCGCGGCGACCGGGGCCGCGCGTTTGAACCTGTCCGGTCGCAGCGGCCGGGTCCCGCAGGGACGCTGGACGCTGCCGCCTAGGACCGTCACCGGTTCGGAGTAGGAGTAGCCGCCGGCCTTGACCGTGACCGTCGTCGTGCCGGCGTTGAACGGGCACAGCAGGCCCGAGGTGATGTCGGTGACGACCTTGTCGCTGGCGTCGAGGTAGGGCTTGCGGAGGTTGGTCGAGGCCGGGTCCTGACGGACGAAGTCGGCGATGTCGGGATCGGAGGAGGTGAAGCTGTACTCGGGGGACACCCGCGAGGAGCAGCCGGCGATAAGGCACTGATCCGGGGGTAATTCGGTGTAGGGGTCACTTCCGGCCGGGTTGGGGTTGCCGGAACCGGCCGACGCCTGGCCCCAACGATCCCCTCCGCGCGGCCGGCGACCCAGCCCGCGAAATAGCGCCGGACGCGACCTGCGCAGAAGTGTGCCGTCGGTGGCCTCCAACGAGAGGTCTTCGATCACCGGGATTAGGCGCACCTGGACCCCGGCGACGTTCGAGCCTGCGGCTGGGCTACCGACTTCGAGGATCAGCACGCCACTGTCTCCGAACAGCGCATCGGCCCTTTCGGAACCGACGACGCCGGAGATGTCGGAGCGATAGCCGAGCGTCCCCGTGCCAAAACTCGGAATCGTTTCGGTTGCCCCCGAGGGGATCCGCATCTGCCGGTTCTCTTCCGGCCTGTCGAAGACGTAGGCGGAGGCGCCGCCCGCGACCAGGACACGCGCCACCTGGTCCCCATCGCCGGCAACATTGAGCTTCGGGGTGAAATTCATATTCAGGCTGCGATTGCCCATCACGATGACCGGGATGCCCTTTGCCCGGGAGTCGGCAAGAACCGATTCGAGCCAGGGAAGCTGGGGCTCGGGCGGGTTCTGGTACGGGTCCGACGCCGCAAGGGAGCCAAGTGAGTTATCGATGACGACCACGCGCAAGGTGCCAGATGGGCCTGTGCTGTCAAACGCATAGTGGGTGCGGGCGCCCCCGGCCGCGGCGGCGCCCGGGATTCCGGCGGTCGAGATCCCGTTCGGCGCGGCGCCGGTGCCAAGCGGCGCCGGGAATGAGGCGAAGGCGGACTCGAAGGAGGCGACCCCGTCGCCACCGGCGACATCGTCGGATCCGAGCGCCGGATACACCGGCAGACCCGGCTGGCCGCCGAGAAGTTCGGCGTAGCGGGCCGCATCGTAGGGGTCGAGACCTGACCGGACCCTGTTTCCCGTGTAGAGGAGGGCCCGCGGTCCGTCCCCACCGCCTCGCAGTTGGTCAACGAAACGTAGCGCGTCACTCAAAGTGCGATCCGGTCCAAGGGCCTGGGGCGCAAGCTCGGCGCATGACGAGTCGCACTCGGCGTTGCCCGCCACAGCCATTCGAATCGGCCCGGCCGGCATTGGCGGAGCTTCCACCCTTGCCGAGGGGACCGCCGCGGGTGTCCCGTCGCCGTAACGGAAGACCGCTGCCGTCCGCACCCGTTCCCGAATCGCGTGACCGCCACCGTTTCGCGCGGAGGACCCTCGACCGGCCGAATCGGTGTCGCCGCTCCACCCCCCCACGGCCCAGCCGTTTCCTGCATGGTCGAGCAGAAGCGCAAGGATCGGGTCGCTCTTGATCGGGCTGTCGTTGCTCGAGGAGGCAAACGCGGTGCGCTGCTCGTCTTCCCATCCGATCGCTGTTTCCCGAAGGAGATAGCCGTCCCCCGGAAGGCTGAACGGAGGGGGAATCGGTGGTGGCACGTTGGGGTCGGGTTCTGGAAGGTCATCGGCTGGTGGATAGGCCAGCCGGGGAACAACCGAAACGATCGCTCTGACCACAGGCCCGTCCCTCACAGCTGCGGCCGCAATTGCGGTCGAACCCGGCAGCGGCTGGCTCGAAAACCGCCACGGGGAATTGGGCCCGTCGCGCTCGATCACGATGTCGCGTCCGGCAGCGACCGCGCCGCCATCGGGGAGCCCGGCGACGGCATAGAGGAAGGGGTTCCCGGGACGGACTCGATCGAGCAGCGCCTGGGCGGAGGCGTCGACGCGCCAGGCACCTCCGTCGTTGACCAGCAGACCTCCGCCGGCGGCGACGATCGCCTGGCTGCCGGCAAACGCGATCGAGGTCAGGTTCGCGTTTTCATAACCGGGTGGGAGCGCCATCTGGTCCCAGCTCTTGCCGTAGCCGAGGACGACACCGTTCCTGCCAACCGCGTAACCGCGATTCGGGTCGGCGGGGTCGAAGGCGATGTCCATCAGGTTGCCTTCGAACCCGATCGGGACACCTGGGTCGGTGACCCAGAGGTCGTCGGCCGCGTTCCACATCCACATCGCGCCAAGGTCGCCGACCGCGTGAGCGCGTCCCGGTTCGGGCCAGGCGACGCCGCGCAGGTTGGCCTTGTTCACCGCGCCGCTCGAGGAGAGCAAGAATTCCCGCTTCCATCCCTGTCCCGGGAGATAACGCGCGACCGACCCGTCGAACCCCACGGCGAGCGCTCCAGAGCCCAACGGCCCCTGGGGCGCGCCAGGAGCGGGGGTCACGTCAGTGAGCGGAGCACGGATCGAGATCGGCCAGGACTGGAGTCGTTCAGGGGGCGATTTGGTCGAGATCTCGACAGGACCCTCGAGCCAGCCGCTGTCGGCGTTCGCAAATGCCCCGCTTGCGCGGAAATTCCCTCCCCCGCCGGGAAGCCGTGAGAAGGCCCCTTCCGCAAAGCGGAGGTAGGTCCCGCGATTGGTGTTCTCGCCCCCCTGCGAATCGAGCGGGTTGGTGATTATTCGGGTCCCGAATCCATCCCCCGGCCAGGCGAAGCTTCGGTAGCCGCCCTGGCGTGAGAACCTGGCGCCGAGGGGCCCGTTTGCGCATATCGACGCATCGCACCAGGCCCCGCGGACTGTGCCGTCACCGATGTCGTAGTAAAGGGTGACATCGCGGCCGACTCCTTCGATCTGCGAGGTGAGATCGATCCAGAGTCCGTCAGTCGTCACCGTCAGTGGCTGTGCGGCGCCGCCGATCGGGTGGGCACCGGCGATCCCCTGGCCGGGGTCGTCTCGCTCGGCAAACGGTGAGCCGGTGAGGGGTCGCTCCACCCATAACCCTCCTTCGGAAGTCGAGGTCCGCTCCAGCAGGACCACCGACCGATTCAATGATTCGGCGGGTTCGGCTATCGCCCAGGCGTTCCCGAGCCCGCTCGCATCAATAGCGATCACATGGAACCGCGATTCCGATGCTGAAGGAACTTCGACCCTGTCACGCACCCACCCGTGACCGTCGTAGCGGATGATCCCGTCAGTCACCGAGCGCCCCATCGGTGCGAACATGACACCGGTTTCACCACCTTCGTCATAGGCAGCGTCTGCGATCGCACCGGATCCCTGTTCGCCCGCCAGCGACTCCGCCGGCGCTTCACCTTCGGCCGGCAGCATGACTTCCGGCGAAGGATTTTCGATCGCGTGCCAGTTACCGCCCGGGTTGTGTAGCAGCACGACCGCCTGTTCGCCAACCGCCCTGCCTGTATCCCGGCCGACCAACACCCCGCCTCCTTCGCGGGTGATACGGCCCGACAGCTGATTCGGGAACACGTTTCTGTACGGATTGCCGTTCTGGTCCACCGGGGTGTCGAACACCTGCCAGCTGGCGCTACCCGTATGACGGAGGAACGCGAGCTGGGGTTCGGGATGGGCCGGATCCGCGCTCGAGCCAAACCGGAGCGAGCGGTCGCCTACCTTCACCGAACCGACGGCAAGAGGAAGAACCCGGTAGCCCCATGCTTCACCGGCAACGCCACCCGGGGCGGCGCCAATCAGCGTCATTTCCGGGTCAGCCGTTCCCAACTGGGGCAGCGGTCCGACCGTCGGCGGCTGCGTTTCACCCGGCGCATGGGCCGCGAAGGCCATGAGTATCGCCAGGAGGCACCCGAAGCCGAGGAGGTGGGCGATCCTCCTCCTCAACGCCTCACCGCCGACGTCTTGAAGGCCAGACTCGTCGGGTACTCCTTTCGGCTCAGATGCAGGCTGAGGGCGTGGCGCCCTGGCGCTAATACCCGAGGAGGCGTGCTCGCGACGATCCGGCCGCCGCGCTTTGCCTCGACTCGTACCCGAGCGCGACGCGTGACTGTGAAGCTGATCGTCAGAACGAATCCCTGCAGCCTCGTCCGCACCTCTTTGAGGAGCGGAGGCAGGCGCCTCACCCGCGCGGGATCCTTCTCGTTCGGGGTCAATTCGAGTGGAGGCGGTGCGAAGAGCTGCGAATCGTCGACTGGGAGGCGATCGGGGACGAACTGTTCCGCCGACTCGTTCGGCCTGAAGTCGATCGTCTTCTGGAACGCTGGGTCCGTGTCCCGATTGAGCGGCGTTCCGTCGCTGTAGTGGAAGAGCCAGCCGGCCCAGGTGACCAGCCAGCAGTCGTTCTGCGCCGGGCAGGCGATCTGGGCGGCGCTGCCGCGGCCCGCACCGGCGACCGGAAGCCGCGTCGTCGTCGTCGCCCCGTCGGCGGCGATCCTGGCAATGGTCGCCTTGCTGTTGACGCTCCGCCGATCGCCGAACGGGACGACGGTCGCTAGGGCTTCGTCGGTGCCCGGGATCGCGGCGACGTCGGTGAGGCGGTCGGTCGGCCCGAAGGTGGCACCGGTCAGCTCGACCTGCTGGAAGGAGCCGCCGAGGAGATGCGCTGCCACCGGGGGCCGGGCGAAGGCACCACCGAGTGGCGCCGCCGGCCCCGACGCGGCTCCGCCGCCGACCGCCCAGAGGTCGGTGCCGTCGCTGTCGAGGGCGAGCAGCTCGGTCCCGTCCGCCGGCACGCCGTCGAGCGGTTCCGGCTCGAATGGGTCGTTGTCGAATCCCAGCTCTCCCACCCGGTGGATCAACCGCGGCACCGGCTCCGCTTCGGCGAGTTCGACCGGATCCGTCCTGTCTTCGGGCGAGCGCCCGACCAGGGTCGTCTCGAACAGCTCCCCATCGTGGAATTGCATCGCGCTGACGCCCCTCCCCTGCGGCCCGTAGAAGCTCTGCAGGTCGGTCCCGTTCCAGTGCAGATGGAATGCCCCGATCCGTTCTCCCAACGGGTCCTGGGAGCCGATCCCGCCGAACCAGCAGTCGTCCGGCCCGTCGCAGGTCGCCGACATCATCTGGCGGAACGGGTCGGCCGCGTCGATTCGAGTGCTCCACGAACCAACGACCTCGCCGTCCTTGAACCGGCACAGCGCCAGTCCCGACCCGCGCCTCGGGAGACTCGGTTCGCTCACGACCCAGAACTCGTCCGGCCCGGCCCAGGCAACTCGGGCCGTGTCCCCGGGGCCTCCGCATACCGTCGCCAGCTGGTGCCATGACTGCCCATCCCAGCTGAAGATGCCCCGCGGAATCGTCGCGTTTCCTTCGATGGCGAGGATGCCTCGGTTCGGAGCCCAGAACTTGAGGTCCCCCGGAGCGCCTAGCGGAACTTTGAACGGCGCTCCTTCGGGTGGGGGCGGCTGCTCAAGGTGCCAGACCGGCTCGGCGGCGCGGGCCTCGATGGGTAGCAGGGCGACAATGAGCAGCGCCCCGATCGCCGCTGTGGCCCTCTTACTCACCTTCCGCCTGGTGCTGGCGCTCGGGGTCAGGCTTGGGCTCGGGGCGCCCGCCTCTCCCGGCAGTGAAGTCGATCAGGGTCCCATCCACCGTCGAGAGCACGGCGTCGAGCGCGACGCCGGAAAGCGTCTCCTGCTCGATCAGCGCGTTGGCGGTCTCGTAGACCGAGTTCCAGTTGTTGCGCAGGATCTCCTCCGCCTGCAGGACCGAGTCCTTCACGATCCGCTCGACCTCGCGGTCGATCAGCTCGAGGGTCGCCGGCCCGACCGAGCCGAGCTCCTGCAGCGAGGCGCCGAGGAACACCTCTCCCTCTTTCTCACCGATCGTCACCGGGCCGAGCTCGTCCGACATCCCGTATGAGGCGACCATCGATCGCGCCAGCGCGGTCGCGGTGTGGATGTCGTCATGGACCCCGCTGGAGACGACGCCGAACTCCAGCTTCTCGCCGGCGTAGCCGGCGACTATCGCGATCAGGTGGCGGCGCAGGTCCGGCTCCTGCATGACCACCGCGTCGCGGTCGGTGAGCATGCTTGCGGCGGTGCCGAGCTGACGCCCGCGGGCGACGATCGAGAGCTTCTGGGCTGAGACCTTCTGGCCGATCGAGCGGGTGACGACGGCGTGGGAGGCCTCGTGGATCGAGATCACCCAGCGCTCCTCGGCGCTGAGGACATGGCTCTTGCGGGCTGGGCCGGCGACGACCCGGTCGATCGCCTCCTCGAGGGTGGGCTGATCCATCTCGGCCCGCCCTTCGCGAACGGTGAGGAGCGCCGCCTCGTTGATCACGTTGGCGAGCTCAGCGCCGCTGAAGCCGGGCGTGAGTTTGGCGATCTCCTCGAGCGAGGTCCCGGGCGCCAGCGGCCGATTGCCGCAATGGAGGCCGAGGATGTCCATCCGTCCGTGGACGTCGGGGACGTCGACGGTCACCTGGCGATCGAACCGGCCCGGCCGCAGCAGGGCGGGATCGAGGATGTCGGGGCGGTTGGTCGCCCCGAGGACGACGATTCCGGCGTCGCCGCCGAACCCGTCCATCTCGACCAGCAGCGCGTTGAGCGTCTGCTCACGCTCGTCGTTGCCCTGGCCGACCCCGGCGCCGCGCTTGCGCCCGGCGGCGTCGAGCTCGTCGATGAAGACGAGAGCCGGCGCCAGCTTGCGCGCCTTCGCAAAGAGGTCACGGACCCTCGCCGCGCCGACCCCGACCAGGGACTCGACGAAGTCGGATCCCGAGAGCGAGAAGAAGGCCGCCTCGGCCTCGCCGGCGGTTGCCTTCGCGAGCAGGGTCTTCCCGGTTCCCGGCGGGCCGACCAACAGCACTCCCTTGGGCGCCCGGGCTCCGACCGCCGCGTATTTTCCCGGGTCCGCGAGGTAGTCACGGATCTCCCGCAACTCGGCGACGGCCTCGCCGGCGCCGGCGACGTCCTCGAAGGTGGTGCGGTCGGGGGCATCGGCGCCGCGCTTGCGGCCCTTGCCGGTGAATTTCGAGAATCCCGCGAACGCCCCGGCGCCGCCGTCCTCGCCGAGCCGGGTGAACAGCACGAACAGGCAGACGAGCAGCAGGATCGGGATCAGGAACTGGACGACGATCTGCTTCGCCGGCTTGTCCCACTGCTGATCGACTTCGACGATCGCACCGCTCGCCGTCAGCCGCCGCACGAGGGATGAGGTCTGTGCGTCCGACTCCGGGTAGGAGGCGTACAGAAGGGTGCCTGCCTTCGTCTCCATCAGGACCCTCGCGTCCTGGTCGAGCAGGGTCGCTTCGGAGACCTGATGGTCGTCCGCAAGCTTGAAGACCTGGCTCAGCGGAATTCGTTCGCCGCTCGTGCTCGGCTGGATCTGACCGAGCAGGTGGAAGAAGAGAAAGATCAGGATCAGCGAGGTGACCATCAGGCCGGTGCTGAGCGGGTCCCTTGCAAACCACCGTCCCAGCGCCGCGAGACGCTCGCCGACCGCCCCCACCACCTCGCGGCCGCTCACCTTCGGCGGGCGAAGTGGAAGGCCGCCTCTCTTCTTGTTCTTCTTCTCAGCCATCTGCCCCTCAACTGCTCCCTCCACTCACGTGACCTGACATCCCCCATCACCGCCACGGCGCCCGGGCTCGATGAGCCCGGGCGCCGTGGCTGGCGGATATGTCCAATTGCTGCTCGTGCTAGTTGCCTTTCTTGCTCAGCTTCAGCGTTACCGTCGAGCTCGACGTGCTCGGCTCACCGCCGGTCGGCGTGAACGTCAACTCAAGTGACACCTTCAGGGTCCCGTGTTGACGCAGCTGTGCCTTGGCGGCACCGCTCGGGTTGAGCGCGAGTTTGAACGTTCCCGCGCGGTTGGCGTTGAGCACGGTCCGGCCAACCTTGACCTTCTTCTTACCCGCCTTGGCGGTTCCGATCATCTCCAGAGAGCCTGGCCCCGGAACCTTGACCGAGATGGTCGCGCCTCCGTTCTTGGCCGATATGGCCCGCTTCAACAATGAGAACTTGTTGCTCGGCGGAGCGGGCGCCGGGGGCGCGCCGCCAGCGTTTTTGTGTTCCTGATCAGTGTTGTGTTCTTCTTCTTCGCTGTGGCCTTCGCCCTTGTTCCAATCGACTTCGGCGATTCCGGCCCGAGAGATGGCGAGAATGCTCGCCGGCAATTCCGAATAGTCTTTGCTGCTGAGGAGCGCCTGCGATGCGTCGGTCAGAGCGCTTTCCCAGTAATCCTTGACCGTCCGGGCTTCGGCTTCCTCCTGGCTGGTATTGCCCCACACGTCGGCGTTGTCGTCGAAGACGAGGCCGTAGGTCATCGTGCAGACGGCAAATGCGCCGGCCGAGTTCACTCCGCTCGTTTTCGACCAATCCCCGAACGTGTCGCTGGGAACGTTTTTGAACACCGCGTGCGCGCAGTTCGCGCCGGTGACACCGTCGGTGCGGAACCCGTTGGGATCCTGAGTGGGCTCCTGCCATACGGTCGGAGTCGACCCGTCCTGCATCGGCATCCAATATTTGTCGGGCGGGGCCATCACCGCGGGTGCCGGATTGACCGCCAACGTGGGGCTCGCGGTCCGTGCCGTCGAGACATCCGAGTAGCCGATCGACCCGTCCGTGTTGATCAGTTTGGTGACCAGGGGTCCGTTGCCGTTCGCGCAACCACTCGTCAGCTGGTCGGGGCCCGCCGAGTTCGGGTCATTGCTATCGGCACCAGGGCCGTTGACAAATGCTTCGCTGACTTTCGGGCAGTCTTCCCGCGGCCCGAAGTTCGCCGCGTTCGGCCAGTTGCGGGTCAGGCCAGGGCTGACGAACGAATAGGTGGTCAGCCATCCTCGGCCGGGATTGAGCGCGTTCAGCTCGTCCTTGAACGCGAAGCTCGTGCCCGACTCGTCGAACCTGACTACCCGGATGATCGGGACGTTGCAGTCGGCATCCGTTGCCAATTCGGGAAACGCCTCCACCCAGGTGTTGACACTCGCTTCTCCAGCCCAAACTTTCTCAAACAGCTGCTTCGGAAACCGGACTCGCAGGAGCGCTTCCTTGGCCGGCGTCGCGGTGATTTCCGCAGCGGTGACCGTCCGAAATTCGGGACCGAGCAGTTTCGCATCACAGTTGTTTGGGAAGTTGACCAGCGGTGCCACCGTGCCAACCGCAGCTGGAATGACGTGAATCTTCCCGTCGTCTGTGTGGTCGGTGTCTTCTGCCGGATTGCCGGTTGTGCCGGCATTCATCTGTTCGACCTCAAGCGGGATCGGCGGCTCGTCGCTCTGGCCGAACCGCGGAGTGTCGTTCCGAACCTTCATCGAGGTCCTACCCGCCCCGCTCCCGGCGGCGTCGTACGTCACCGAGGCCGAGGAGCCGAAGCAGTAGCTCCCGGTGAACCGAGGGATGAAGACTTTCTGGTGGGCGTCACGGGCGAAGGACGCTCCGCGGCCGAGAATCGGCGCTCCTTCACATTTGCCCAGGGTGAAAGACGCGGCGGCCCGGGGGGTTGGGCCTGCTGCGACCAGCGCCAACAGCAGGAGGGCGAGGGACCCCGCCAGGATGGCGCTCACTCCCCGCTTGGGAGGACTGATAGTGCGGCTCATCAGAGTCATTCCTTTCATCGACTGATTCTTCCGGCAGAAGGGTTGTCACCCCCCAATGACCCTGTCAAGCGGCTTCACAGGACTTCTACGATTGCGTTACAGCTTGTTGCCAATATCGTCACCAATTCTTTTCCAGCCCATGACAAGTACTTCACTTCCGGGCTTCGTTCGCGGAGCCTCTGGTGGGCACCGACGCGCGAAAGGTCACGGGAAGAGAAACCGAGGCAGGACGGCCACCCCGCGACTCGATATAGGTCACGGAGACATGCCCGCGGACCTTGCCGCGCTCTCGAATCTCGGCCCGGTAGCGGGCCACCGGTCGGAGCATGATCCGCACGTCGCTCCGCGCGGTGCCCTCTGCACGCGCCGACCCGGTCGCGAGGGTTCGAAGCTTGCGCGGCGTCCCGGCGCGCGCCTTCGCAAGAGCCTTGACCCCACCCGCTCCGGGCACCGAAACGGTCACCAGGATCGCCCCACCGGCTCTGGGTCGAGTGCGGACCCCTATCTGGGGACCTTCGCGGTCGATTTCGATCGACCCCGCGAGCCCCGATTCACCCTGTCCTTCTTCAGGGAGCCCTTCGGGGTCCGGGAGCCGTGTCGCGACGAATGCATCGGGGCGCTGATTGGAGTCGCCACGAAACAGATCGGTGGCGAAGGAGACGAACGCGACACGTTTTCCGTCGGCCGAGAGCGTGGCACCGTCCAGCACCGCCCCGTTGGTGTCGCCACCGTCAACGGCATGGGCAACCCTTTCCAGGGTTTCTTCCTGTCGGTCGACGACATATAGTTCACGGGCATTCGGAGCCGCTCGTTCCGGGCCGACCAGGTGAAGGCTCGGCAGCGTGAACTTCGTGCGCACCGTGGTGATTGCCAGGTACCGGCCGTTGGGGGTGAGGGAGATTCCGCTGATCGGAGAACTTGTCGACGGATCGAAGTTCGCCGGATCGCGGGTCAGCTCCGTCGTAGCGTTCTTACGACTCAGACCAGGTGTCATGTCGGTCACGTATAGGTCAAGGCCGACTCCGGTGAAGGCGAGTGGGCGTGGACCGGATCCGGTGAGAAACGCGACGGTGTAGCCATCCCCGCTGATCGCCGGAGGTTGTTCGCCGATGCCGGTTCGGTTTGCCTCCTGATCGGTGAGAGGCCCGTAACAGGGGCCCATGGTGACCTGGTCGAAGACGGTGACGGATTCGACCGGACAGCCCGGATCGTCTGGGTCGGAAAGGCCCGTGACCCGCCTGGTCGACGCCGACGGCCCGTCGGCAATCCGCCGCCAGAGGTAGTAGGGAACGCTCGGGTCCTGGTTCTCCCCTCCCAGGAAGCGCGTCTGTTCGGACGCGTTGTAACCGGTCCAGGCGACCGTCGTCCCGTCCGCGCTGATCGCTGCCCCCAGGGCCCCCCCGGCAGGAGTCGTGGTCATTTCGCCTGTTCCCGGGTCTCGTCTCGCCGTGATGAGGTTTGTGGTCTTCGCCATCCGGTCACGGAGGAACAGCTGCCCCGGGGGGACATCCGGGGTTGAGCCCGCCGGTAGGTCACTGGGAGCGTCGGTCTTGAAGACAACCTTCTCTCCATCGGCCGATATGGCAACTCCGCGCGATGATCCCGAACCGGGTTCGCCTCCCGGAATCGGTTCCGGTGGCGGGCCGTAGGTCGCTGCCGTCGAGCCGCCCCCGTCCAACGCGGACACGAGTTCCAACGCTCCCGGCTGACCGCTCGGTATGTCCATGTCCCGGACGTAAACATCGAGATTTTCGTTCGTGTCCTCGGGGACGAGTTGCCAACCCGTCGTGAATGCCACGTACCGGCCATCGGCGCTGATCGAGGGGTTGAACGCGCCGCGGCTGATCAGGTGGTTATCCCCTTCTTCGAGGAGGTCTCCGTCGGCAACCTTTTCGAGGGCTCTTGTCTCGAGGTCGAACCGAAACAAACCTCCGGCTCTGTAGTCACCCGGCGGTTCGGGGTCATTGTCGGAGAAGAAGTTGCGCGCTCGGGTCTGGATCACGACGTAGCGTCCATCGGCTGAGATCGCCGCGAACAGTGTCGTTTCATCCCCCTGCTCGAGCCTCTGATAGTCGGCCGAGATCATCTGGGCGCCAGCTGACGAGTCGACCGCATTGCCGTAATAGCCAGCGGCGGACGGTGGCGCGGCCGCTGTCATGAGCCCGACGGCGACGATCACGAGGCCGCGGACTCTCACCGGACCCGCAACCTCTTCCTCACGACCGTGGTGTTGTGGGCCCGATCGCGGGCCCTGACCAGAACCGAGTAGCTCCCCGAACCCGTATAAAGATGACGGGCGACGGCGTTGGGTTTCCCGCTCCGCTTCTTCCGTTTCGGGGCACGCAGACGCGCAGAGGCCCGGCTCCCGTCGCCGAAGGAGATCCTAACCGCGCCATGGCGGAGCCCCGATGCGGAATCTGTCGCCACCACCGTGAGCAGATCGCCGCGCAGCCGCAGGCGGATCCTAGGGCCATGGCGGTCGACCAGCAGGGTTCCGGTCCTGCTACCGGTTTCCTGGCCGACATTGTCGACGGCAAAAATCTGAACTCGATGGTGGCCGTCATCGACTTGATCGGGTTTGAGGGTGGTGTGCAATGTCCGCAGGCCTTCGATCACCGGCTCGTCGTCAACACTGACGGAGTAGCGGATCCCGCCGATCGCATTGAGCGTGTGATCCCAGACGATTGGGATCTCCCTCTTGTGCTGCCAACCGTTCGGAAGGAGCAAGAGGAACGGGTCCGGTGGAGCATCGACGACGGCAGCGGCGATCTGGCTGTTGGGGCCGACGCCCTGGGCCCAGGCGGCGATCGCATCCCCCAGGCCGGATCCCCCCATCACGATCCGGGCGACGGCTCCACCTCTCGCCGCGCTGAGGGTCGTGGGCTCTATGACCCCGTCGGCGCGTCGCTCCTGGACGCCGACCATGCCGACAGCCCCACGAAGCTCCCGCCAGGCAGCGACCGACGCCCCGCTTTCCGCCAGATCTACCAGCGGATCACCAGGTGCGCTGCTCGCCCCAGTGTCGAGGCGCTCCACCCTGCTCAGACCACCGTCGTCACCCACCCCCAGTAACGACGCGGCGGACGAGCCGAAGCCGGCTACATACAGGCCGCGTGGATCCACGCCGATGCTGGGTACCCCGAGCGCGTCGCGAGGCTGACCGTCGGCGAGACGGGCCCCGGCGAAGGAGCCCGCCGACTGACTGAACACGTCCGGGATCTCATTGACGAAGATCCGCGGCGCCGCCAGCTTGCCGGACTGGTCGGGCTGCTGGCGGAGAGCCACCGCGGCCTGCCCGAAGCCGGCGACGTCGAGCGTGAAGGCGTCGGCCGGACCCCGCAGCGGCGCCCCTTCGAAGCTCGCCGGGCTGACCAGGAGGGGAATGCCGACGGTCGACCCGAACACCCTCCGCGCCCAGACGCGGTCGACGAATTCGTCGTCGGGCTCCTGCCAGGCGACCACGCCCTGGCCCTGGATGTCGATCCCGACCTTCGGCGAGTTCTCCTCGGTCGGGATCCGCACCGGCGCCGCGATGCTGCGGTCGATCGGGGTTCCCATCACCGACCAGAGCCTCCCGGTGTAGCGGGCCAGCCGAACGTCGGCACCGAGGTAGCCGGGCGGGTTCGATGGGCTGGTGTCGGTGATCACCCGGTAGACGAGATAGGCCTGCCCGCCGCGGTTCATCGCCAGGTCGGGATAGGTCGCGGTCGACTCACCGATGTTGAGATCGACCGGGACCGGCGGCTGGAAGGAGGTTGCTCCGGGGTCGAGCGTCGCCGAGAACATCCGGTCGCTTTCGACCCCGAACTCCTGCACCCAGGTGACGACCAGCCGGCCGCCGTCGCCGGCCCCGATCCGGGGCCAGCTCGAGTCGAATTTCTGGCCGACGTCGACCCGCTGGGCCGAGACCCATGCGCCATTGCGAAACTGGGCGACGAAGACGTGGGCGCGGCCTTCCTCCCGTTTCAGATAGACGACGCCGCCGCTGCCGTCTTCGGACATCGCCGCATCGGCGACGTCGATGATGTCTGCGCTGGGGCCGTCGATCGCCTGCGGATCGGAGACGATCGCGCCGGCTGCAGCCGGCAGCGCCAGCTGCAACATGCAGGCGAGCGCCGCGACCGTGGGCCGCAGGAGCCAACGCGGCGAGACTCGATCGCGCATCGCCGCAGACCTTTGCGCGCACCTGTGTCAGAGATGTGACTAGAGCGCTACCAAATGGTTAAAGCCGGATCAGGCGAAGGCCTGCGCGGCGCGGCGGCGCAGGTCGGCGTTGAGCATCCCCGTCACCTCGCTGGGACGCTCGCCGGCGGAGGGGACGGCGTCCCCGATCAGGCCGGTGGCGCGGAAGCCGAACAGCGGGGCATCGAACCCGGCATCGCGGACGCGACGGATCAGCTTCACCGCTGAAGGGGTGTCGGCGCCGGGGCCGCAGAGGACGATCGCCGTCGGGTCGAGTGCGCGCAGTGCCCGCTCGAGGCGCTCCTCGGCGAGCTCGTCGGAGAGCATCAGGACCCTGAACCCGGCCCGACGCAGCGTCAGGTCGAGCGCCTGCGCGTGGATTTCCTCGGCGTCCTCGCCCTGGCTCGAGTCGAGCAGAAGAATTCCGGCAGGCCGCGAGGCGGCGGAGGCGAGGCGGCGGGCGCCGTGGAGCCAGCCCATCGCCCAACGGGCGGCGAACTCGAGCTCGGCCCCGCGGTCCGGGTCGGCGGCGAGGCGGTCGACGCCGGGCAGCAGCAGCTCCTCGACGGTCCGCTCGAGCGGCCGGATCGCCAGGCTCTCCTCCATCGCCCGGTCGGCGGCGCCCTCGTCGAAGCTCTCGAACGCTGCGATCAGGCCGTCGCCATTGGCGGGCTCGGCCTGGCGCTGGCGGGCCAGTTCGACCGCCGAGGAGATGTTGCCGGTCTGGGCGAGCGCGTCGCGCAGCGTCTGCAGCTCGAGCAGCGCATAGTGGCGGTGGTTGCCCGCGGTGCGCTTCGGCTTCGGGAAGCCGTAGCGGCGCTCCCAGCTGCGCAGCGTGTTGGGGCTGACGCCGAGGACTTCTGCAGCGGCATTGGTTCGAATTCCTGCCATGTGCACAGGATTCTGGCACCGGATTTCCAGGTTTACCCCGGTTATGGACAGATTTCGTGTATCTGTCAGCGATCTTGCAGAGCCTGCAGCGAGCCGACGCCGACCGGCTGTCCGACCGCCCGGGCCCGCCACATCGCCTCGTCGGCCTCCTTCAGGAGCCCTTCGGCATCGGCGCCGTGGTCGGGGCAGGCGACAACTCCCGCCGAGATCCCGATGTTGGCGCCGCCTACGGCCTCGAGCTGCTCGAGCAGCGCCAACAGGCGCTCGGCCATCTGCACCCCGCCGATCGTGCCCTGGTTGGGGGCCAGCACGCAGATCCCGTCGTCCTCAATCCGGAACGCCTCGTCGACCAGGCGGATGCTTTCGCGTAGAGCGGCGGCGACCACCGCCAGCACCGTCTCGCGACCGCCGGCCGGGCTGCCGTTCTTCGCCCCCGGCCCCTCGACGTCGATCACCACCATCCCGAACGGATGCCCATAGCGTCGGTGCATCTCGAGCAGCTGATCGAGCCGGTGGCGCATCTGCGGGGGCGGCTCGACCGCGGGCTGGGGCTCCGCGGCAACCCCGGCGACAGCGCCGACCGCCGACGCCGAGACCGAGCCGAAGGCCTCGGCCAGCTCCCGCGCCGCGGTCGCGAAGGTCTCGACGTCGCCGCTATCGAGCTCGTTCTCGAGCCTGGTGAGGAGCTTCACCTGCAGCGAGGAGACTTCACGCGCAAGCTCGCGGATCGGCTCCCCGCCCCCGCCCCGACTGGATGAGTGTGCCTCCACGCCGGAACCATCCCGGAAGCGCCGGACGCAAGCAAGGGATCGAACCGCGAAAAGTGGGTTGATACACGTCCAGGACTTCCGTCCACTCAGAGACTGCGACGGCCCGCGAGGGCCTTGCCCAGGGTGACCTCGTCGGCGTGCTCGAGGTCGGCGCCGACCGGGAGGCCGCTGGCGAGCCGGGTGACCCTGGCCGAGTCGCGAAGCAGCTCGGCGAGGTGGAGGGCGGTGGCCTCCCCCGTCGTCGTCGGGTTGGTCGCGATCAAAACCTCCTCGACCCCGCCGGCCTCGACCCGCCGCACCAGCTCGGCAATCTTGAGGTCATCGGCGTCGACGCCGTCGATCGGTGAGAGAGCGCCACCGAGCACGTGGTAGAGGCCGCGGTACTCATGGGTGCGCTCGATCGGGATCACGTCGGCGGGCTCCTCGACGACGCAAATCATCGTCTGGTCGCGCGAGGTGTCGGTGCAGATCCTGCAGAGCGGGCCCTCGGCGAGGTTGAAGCAGCGCTGACATAGGCCGACCTTCTCCTTCACCTCGCGGATCGCCGTCGCCAGCGCCGTCGTCTCCTCATCGGGGGCGCGGAGGATGTGGAAGGCGAGCCGCTGCGCGGTGCGCTGCCCGATCCCGGGCAACCGCGAGAGCTCGGCCACCAGGCGCGACAGGGGCGCCGGCCCCTCCCCGTTCACATTCCCGGAAGGCCGCCGCCAAGCCCACCCGTGATCCCTCCCATCTTCGAGCCGGCAAGGTCCTGGGCGGCGCGCAGGGCCTCGTTGACCGCCGCCTGGACCATGTCGGCGAGGATCTCGACCTCCTTGGGGTCGACGGCCTCGGGGTCGATCACGATCTCGCGCAGGGACAGGTCGCCGCCCATCTTGACCTTGACCATGCCGCCGCCGGCGCTCGCCTCGACGACCTCGTCCTTGAGCTGCTCCTGGGCCTGCAGCATCTGCTCCTGCATCTGCTGAGCCTGTTTCATCAGGGCGTTCACGTCGAAGCCCCCGGGTCCCCCTGCTCTCGCCATCAACCGACCTCCTCCGCGTCGAACTCGCTCTTCAGCTTCTCAACCAGCGCATCGTGATCCACGGCCTCCTCGGCCGGCTCCGGCTCGGGCTCACCCTGCTCACCGTCGAGCAGCACGTAATGCAGCTGCAGCCGCCGGCCCGTCACCGAGTCCAGCGCCTCGACGAGCTGGTCGCGCTTGTCGGGGGCCTCGGCCTTGCGTTTGTTGAAGGTGGCATTCGCCGGGAAGCCGATCCGCAGCCCCTCGTCGTCCAGCCCCACCGGCCTCGCCCCCTCGAAGGTGGCGGCCAGAGCCGGTGCAGACTTCAGCAGCTGGTCAAGCACGGCCGGCCAGACCCGCTGAATCTCCTCGAGGGAAAGCCCTCGCTCCGGGTCCTCCGCATCGCTCGCGCCGCCCTCAGGTGCCGCGGCCCGTTCGGGCTCCGGGACGTCGGGCTGCTCAGGAGGATCCGTCGCGGCTGGAATCGACTCGTCCTCCTTCTCCGATGCTCGCCGGGGGTGGCGCGGGATGAGGGGGGTCGAGGACGCCCTCGCCCGCAGAGCCCCCCTCATCCTGTGACAGGACCCGCGGCCCATCGGGGCTTGAAGTCAGTCTCTTTTCGAGCCGCTCGACCCTTCTCAGCAACCCCTCCGCCCCCGGATCGAGATCGGGCCGCGCCGCCTTGAGCAGTGCGATCTCGACGGCCATGCGGGCGTCGTCGCCCTCGCGCACGGCGGTCAGCGCCGCCGACAGCTCATCGATCGTGCGGACCAGCGTCGCGGCGCCGACCGCCGCCGACTGCGCGGTGAGGCGGTTGGCGTCGGTGGCGGTGACGACGAAGGTGTTGGGGACCTCGCCGACGGTCTGGGTGACGAGCAGGTGGCGGAGGTGGCCGAGCAGGTCGCGGGCGAATTGCGCCGGGTCGCGGCCCGAGCGCGCCATCTTCTCGACCTCGACGAGGACGCCCCGCGGGTCCTCGGCCGCGACCGCGTCGACGGCGCCGAACAGCAGCTCTGCGTCGGCCGCGCCGAGCAGCTCGAGCACCTCGTCGAGCCCGATCCGGTTGCCGCCGAAGGCGACCAGCTGGTCGAGGGTCCCGAGCGCCTCACGGAAGCTCCCCGAGGCGGAGCGGGCGATCATCGCCACCGCGCCCTCCTCGATCTCGATCCCCTCGGCGGTCGCGACCCGCTCCACCACCTCGGAGATCTGCTCGAGCGAGGGCCGCTGGAAGTCGAAGCGCTGGCAGCGGTCGGCGATCGTCGGCATCACCTTGTGCGCCTCGGTCGTGGCGAGGACGAAGACCGTGTTCGGCGGCGGCTCCTCGAGGGTCTTGAGGAAGGCGTTCCAGGCCTCCTTGGTCAACATGTGCGCCTCGTCGAGGATGTAGACCTTGTGGTGGCCGCCCGCCGGGGCGTAGGCGACGCGCTCGCGGAGGTCGCGGATGTCGTCGACCGAGCGGTTCGAGGCGGCATCCATCTCGATCACGTCGATCGAGGTGCCGGCGGCGATCGTCACGCAGGACTCGCATTCGCCGCAGGGGGTGACGGTCGGGCCGCCGCGCTCGCAGTTGAGCGAGCGAGCAAGGATCTTCGCCATCGAGGTCTTGCCGGTCCCGCGCGAGCCGACGAAGAGGTAGGCGTGATGGACCTTGCCCTGCTCGACCGCGTTGCGAAGGGTGCGGACGACGTGCCGCTGCCCGACCACCTCGTCGAAGGAGCCGGGGCGATGGCGGCGGTAGAGGGAGGTCGAGTCGCCGGCAGAAGCCACTGAGGCCAGTGTAGCTGCGCGCCTGTAGGTTGCTGCGGTGCCATCCTGGGCCCGCAACTGGCTGACGCCGGCCGCCTGGGTCGCCGCCGTCGCGGCGCTGCTCCTGTTGCTCTTCCCGCTCGGGTTTCCCAACTACGACACGATCTACGCCCTGCTCTGGGGCCGGGAAATGGCCGAAGGGATGAGCCCCGACACCGGCGCCGCCCTGCCGCCGACGCCGCACCCACTGGCCGAGCTCTTCGGGCTCGTCGCGTCCCCGCTCGGCGACGGGGCGATCGACCTGACGATGGTGATCGCCTACGTCAGCCTCGGGCTCGTCGGCTACCTCGTCTACCGCCTCGGCTCGCTCTGGTTCGACCGCGCGATCGGCGCCGTCGCGGCGGCGATCATCCTCACCCGCGCGCCGTACCTCTCGAACGGGCTCCGGGCCTACGTCGACATCCCCTACATCGCGCTCGTCCTCGGCGCGCTGGTGATCGAGACCCGCCGCCCGCGGGCCGGCTGGCCCGTCCTTACCCTCCTCGCCCTCGCCGGCCTCCTCCGCCCCGAGGCCTGGCTCTTCTCCCTCGCGTATCTGGCATATCTCGCCTTGGACTTCGAGGAGCTTTTCTCCCGCCTCAGGGCACCGCGCCGACGCCGGGAGTCCGAGGCGGCGGGGGTGCCCCTCGAACGGGCGGATACTCAAAACGCCGGCCTGATTAGGCCGGCGTTTGTCCGGACGAGGGGCACCCTCGCCGTTCTGGTTGTCCTTGCACTCGCCGCGCCGATCGGATGGGCGGTATTCGATTGGACCACGGCGGGGAGCCCGACCTACTCGTTCACCGGGACCAAGGACACGGTCGAAACCCTCGAACGCCAGACCGGGCTCGTCGACCTGGTCCTATACGGCCCGCGCCGGCTCGGCGAGGTGCTGCAGTGGCCGGGGATGGTCGGCGCCGCCGGCGGGATCGTGCTCGGCCTCGCCTTCCTGCGCCGCCGCTCCGAGATCGGCGTCGCCGCCGCGGCCCTCGCGCTCGGCGCCTTCGCGATCCTCGCCATCTCCGGCCTCGCGATCCTCCCCCGCTACACGATGCTCGCCGCCGCGGTGCTGGCCGTGTTCGCGGCGCTCGGCCTGCTCGGCTGGCGCCTGCTCGAGCCCGGGCACCGTTGGCGCCGCCCGTGGCAGGCATTTGCGGCGCTCGTCGCGCTGATGTTCGTGGCCTGGGCGCCGAACAACCCTGCAAGGAGCCAATACGACCTCCTGCACCAGGTCGACACCGACCTCACCAACCAGAGCGAGATCGAGTCCGACCTCAACGACCTCGCCGACTCCGGCGCGTTCGAGCCCCTCTGCCTGCCGATCTCGGTCCCCAACCACCGCGCGGTGCCGCGGCTCGCCTTCGACCTCGAGGTCCGGCCGAGCTCGATCGTCAGCTCATCCGAGCAGCGCCAGCCCCGTCACGGCTATTTCCTCAAACCCGCGTCGCAGAAGGTGATCCACAACTTCATCCTCGACCCGAAGGACCCATCGCGGTTCACCTCGACGGTCCCGCCCGGCTTCCGCGAGGTCGCGCGCAACGATTCCTGGATCCTCTACCGTCGCTGTTGAGATGAAGGGCTCCCGCGGCACATGCCTCCCTTTGGTGGCCGCGATCGTTCTCGGAGCGGCCCTCCTCGGCGCCGCGCCCGCGAGCGCCGGGCGCTGGCAGCCCCGGCCGACCACAGCGCCCTGGCAATGGCAGCTGCAGGGCAGGATCGACACCTCGGTCAGGGCCGGTGTCTACGAGGTCGACGGATTCGAAACCCCACGCGGCACCGTCGCCAAGCTCCACCGGATGGGCCGCAGGGTGATCTGCTATCTCGACGTCGGCGCCTGGGAGTCCTACCGCCCCGATTCCGGCAGCTACCCCAGCGCGGTCCTCGGCAGCAGGTACTCCGGTTACCCGGACGAGCGCTGGCTCGACATCAGGCGGATCGACATCCTCGCGCCGATCCTCCGCAGGCGGTTCGATATCTGCAGGGACAGGGGCTTCGACGCGGTCGAGGCCGACAACCTCGCCGGCTACGAAAACCCGACGGGCTTTCCGCTCAGCGGCGGCGATCAGCTCCGATTCAACCGCTGGGTCGCACGCGGGGTCCACCGGCGCGGGATGTCGGTGGCGCTGAAGAACGACCCGGATCAGGTGCGGGCGCTCGTGGCAAGGTTCGACTTCGCCGTGGTCGAGGAGTGCTTCGCCTATGACGAGTGCGAGAAGTACAGCCCGTTCGTCGAGGCCGGCAAGGCGGTCTTCTCGGCCGAGTATGAGGGGTCGCCTTCGAGCTTTTGCCCGCAGGCGAGGAGGCTGCGGTTCAGCACGATCGGGAAGGGATACGACCTCTTCGCCGAGCCCTGGCGACCCTGCTGAGCTAGCCCCCCTCGACCCGCTCGACCGCGGCGTGGGTTGCGGCCGCGAGGTCGGGGTCGGTGAGATCGACGGCGGGCGGCAGCTCGATGTGGAGATCGTCCGAGGGGTCGAGCCCGACCCTCACCTCACCGATCCGCGAGTCGAGGACGTGACCGCCGCGGCGCCGCTCGGCATCGATGAAGTGGAGGTGGTAACCGCCCACCTCGATCCCCTCGGCGTAGCTGGGGAAGCGGAACCCGAGCATCGTCCCCTCGACCTCGCCGAGCTCGAAGACGTTCTGTTCGGCGACGACCTCGGTCAGCGGCCGGTAGGGCGGGTGCTGGCGGGGCACCGATCGCGCCCGGACCGACTCGAAGCGGCCATCGAGCCTGATCGCGCAGGATGACGGGCCGTCGGGAATCAGCCCGTCGAGGGTGGCGAGCAGGACCTCGTGAGCGAGCGGCCCGCCGATCGTCGCCTCGACCGTCGGCATGAACCTGGTGACGACCGCGAACGGGGTCCTTTCGCTCGGCGCCACCATGTCCACCGCCCCGTCGACCGCGGCACGGTAGAAGCCGCCGTCGAGGGCGATCATCTCGCCGTCGAGCCCGTTCAGCGTCCCCAGCCCGAGGTCGCCGTGCTCGGCCAGCTCGGCAAAGGTGAGGTCGCCGTCGTAGGCCCCGTCGAGCAGGGCGGCGATCGTCGAGGCCTGAAACAGGACGTGGGGCTCGCGCTCTTCATGGAGTTCCTCCTCCCGCATCGCCTCCACGTGCAGGGCCCTGATCCATCGCTCGTCGAGCACGGCGGCCAGTCTTCCACGGCGTGTAGCCTGCGCGCGGGACGCAATCCATGCCCGCAGCGCGCTTTGGCCGCCGGCCGCCACATCATCAACCTCGGCATCGTGGTCGTGGTGCTGATCTTCCTCACCGTCCCGGCGATGTACCTGCTCGAAAGCTTCGTGCCGCTACTGATCGGCGGGCCCCTGATCATCCTCGTCGCCCTCTACGGGAGCTGGCGGGCGCTGGGGCCCGGCGGCGAGCTCGACCAGGGGTACGAGCGTGTCGGCCAGGCGATGGCCCCGCTCTGGCTCGAGGTCACCGAGCGGCCGACCGTGAACATCGAGATGAGGGACCCGGTGACGCCGCGGATGGGGCCGAAGATCCGCGGGGCGCTGGTCCTGAAGGGGGAGCGGCACGGCCGCCAGGTGACGGTGGAGATCGGCGGCAAGGAAAGAACCGGCGCCAGCGAGGTCCGCATCGCCGCCGCTGCCCCGCCCGACTTGGACGCGGTAATGAAGACGCTCCCGGACTCGACGCGCTGGAAGAAGGTCGAGGTCGAGGGCGGCCCCGAGGGGATCGTCGTGACGCGCCAGGGTGGGGAGCAGTCCGACTGGCTCTGCGATCTCTGGCTCGCCGAGCGCCTTGCTGCGGCCTGAGCCAAGGCGCCTGACCTGACAGCATCAGGTCGATGTCGGCGATAGAGCTCCGTGGCGTTGTCAAGAGGTTCGGGCCGATAACCGCGGTCGACGGCCTCGACCTCGAGGTCCCCGAGGGGATCTGCCTCGGCCTGCTCGGCCCGAACGGCGCCGGCAAGTCGACGACGATGCGGCTGCTGACCGGCCAGGCGCTGCCCGACTCCGGCGTCCTCCGGGTCCTCGGGCACGAGCTTCCGGCCGAGGCGAAGGTCGCGCGCGCCGAAATGGGCGTCGTCCCCCAGCTCGACAACCTCGACGTCGACGTCACCGTCGAGGACAACCTCGCCGTGTTCGCCCGGCTCTACCGGGTTCCAGACGTCGGCGCCGCGGTCGAGAGCGCCCTTGAGCTGGCCCGGCTCGGCGCCCGCCGCCGCGACGCCGTCGACGAGCTCTCGGGCGGGATGCGCCGCCGGCTGCTGCTGGCCAGGGGCCTGGTCCACGACCCCAGGCTCCTCCTCCTCGACGAGCCGACCGTCGGGCTCGACCCCCAGATCAGGACCGAGCTCTGGACCCTGATCGACAACCTGCGCTCACAGGGGACGACGATCCTGATGTCAACCCACTACATCGAGGAGGCCGAGCGCCTCGCCGACGAGGTCGCGGTAATGGCGCACGGGAAGATCATCAGCCGCGGCCGGCCGGCCGAGCTGATCGCCGAGCACGCCGGCCGCGAGACGGCCGAAATCTACGCCCCGCCCGAGCGGCTCGCCGAGGCGCGGTCCAGAGCGGAGGCGGTCGGGCTGAGGGTGCGGCCCGCGGGCCCGGCAATCGCGATCGTCGGCTCCGAGAACGCCACAAACGGCGTGGTTCCCGACGATGCCGTCCGCCGCGCCGCCACGCTGGAGGACGTCTTCGTCTTGCTCACCGGGGAGGAGGCGGAATGAGCGCAGAGCGAGCACCGGTGGGGATGCGGCGACTCGAACCGGCGGCGATCAGCGGCGTGATGAGCCGCGAGGCCGCCAACTTCCGGACCTACTGGAAGGGGACCACCTTCTCCAGCCTGCTCGAACCGCTCGTCTACCTGCTCGCCTTCGGCCTCGGCCTCTCGGCGACGCTCGTCGACGAAGTCAACGGCATCCCCTACGTCCAGTTCGTCGGCACCGGGATGGTCGCCACCGCGGTGATCTTCTCCAGCGCCCTGCCGGCGATGTTCGGCACCTTCGTCAAGCACCGCTTCCAGAACACCTACGAAGCGATCCTCGCCGCCCCGGTCGACGTCGAAGAGCTCGTCAGCGCCGAGATGCTCTGGATCGGCCTCCGATCTGGCATCTACGGGTGCTTCCCGCTGCTGGTGACGATGGTGTTCGGGCTCGACCCCGCTCCCGGGATGCTGCTGGTTCCGCTTTTCTGCCTCGTCACCGCGCTCGGCTTCGCCGGCTTCGGGGTCGCGACGGCGGCGATCGTCGCCAAGATCGACCAGTTCAACTACGTGACGGCGCTGTTCGTCACCCCGCTCTTCCTCGTCTCCGGCGCCTTCTTCCCGATCGACGAACTGCCGGAGGGCGTCCAGATCGTCGCCCAGCTCAACCCGCTCCACCAGCTCGTCGAACTCGTCCGTGGCAGCGCCTTCGGCTACGACGCGGTCGACCTGATCCGGTTCGCGTCGCTGGTCGCATTCGCCCTCGTGATGTGGCGGATCGCGATCAACCGCATGGAGGCGCGACTGATCGAATGAAATGGACCGTGCGCCCCGCCCTTCGAGACGAAGTCACCGGGCGTGTCCACCTGGTTTGGCTCGAGCCGGGCTTTCCTGCGGCACCCGCGGCATCCGCTTAAGGCTGCTTCCTTCCGGACCTGACCTGATTCACGTGCCCACGTCGCGCAGGACCCGGCCGTCAACGCCGCCCCCGGCGCACTGACCCCGACGGCCAGCCCCTCGGAACGGGATTCGGCCCCGCTAGAGCGGATTGCGGGTTACAGGGCACCGCTGATTCCCCGCCTAGCACGGTCCGTTGCCCATCCTATCGGTGAGTGACTGAGATCAGTTCCTCGCGGTCGAATTCGCCCGAGACGTCGAGAGCGAGCGCCGGGCCGACGTTCGGCCCGTAGAGCTTGTACTCGACGACCCTCGGCTCGAGCGGTGTCACCTCTTTGGTCAGGATCGCGTCGCCCAAATGGCCGAGCGGGACCTGAACCTGCTCGTCGGTGCTGAGGACCTTCGCGCTGTCTTCCGCTTCGCCGGCGTAGTACTCCTGCCGGTAGGCCTGCCCGATCTGCGGCCGGGCGGGCATGATTACGCCCGGCTGGGCACCGTCGACGCCCGCCTGCCAGGAGCCCGCGGTGGATGCGACCTTTCCGTTCTCGTACTCGGCGGTCTTCTCCCCCAGGTACCAGAGATTGCCGGCGGAGTCCTGGGCGTACCAGTCGTCGGTCACCTCAACCGGCCTCCCGCGCGTCGTAGCGACGTCGTGGACGACCCGGGCCTCGATTCCGTCGGCGACCCTCTTGGTTCGGTCGGTGACGGTGACGACGACGCGCTTCACCTCACCGGCTCCTTCCGTCTCCCGGTAGACCCATCGGGTGCCCGGGGACATCGGCCAGTAGGGGTTGTCGATCGCGACCGTGAAGTCCGCCGGGTTGAGGTCGATGTTCTCGGATCCATGGGGCAGGCCTCCGTTGCCGGCACTGCCGTCACCTTCCCCACCACAGCCGAGCGCAAGCGCGGCAAGGAGCACGAGGCCGGTCAGGAAAGAGAGCCTCATCCTTCTGAAGTTAGCGCGAAATCCGGGGGCCCTGGTCATAGGATCGGCCGGTCATGATCGAGGTCGACTCCGGCTCCTTCTTCGCAATCGTCGTCGTCGCGGCAATCGCGGCGGTCACAGTTGCGGCGGTCCCTCGCCCGTTCGCGCCTCCCGTCGTGGTCGTCGAGCTGATGCTGGGGATCCTCGTCGGACCGGAAATTCTCGGTCTCGCCCACACCGACGCCTTCATCGAATTCTTCGCAAACCTTGGCCTCGGGATGCTGTTCTTCTTCGCCGGCTACGAGATCGACTTCGAGCGGATCAAGGGGAAGCCGCTGGAGCTGGGGGCACTCGGGTGGCTGCTCTCGATCGCCCTCGCCTACTCGATCGCCGGAGCCCTGGCGGCGGCCGGCGTGGTTCTCTCCTTCCTCTACACCGGTTCGGCGATGGCGACGACGGCGATCGGCACGCTGATCCCGATCCTCCGCGACAACGGTGAGTTGAAGACCCGCTTCGGCACCTACCTGCTGGGGGCGGGCGGCATCGGCGAGTTCGGCCCGATCCTGCTCGTCACCCTCGTCCTCTCGACCGGCCAGCCGTTGCACGAGGCCGTGATCCTGCTCGCCTTCGTCGCTCTCGCCCTGGTCCTCGCCCTTACCTCGGTGCGACTGGCCTGGCGCGGATGGTCGGCGCTCGAACGGACCTTCGAGGCCAGCAGCCAGCTCGCGGTGCGGATCACCGTCGTGCTCGTCTTCGGCCTCGTCCTGCTCGCCGGCCAGCTCGGGCTCGACATCCTCCTCGGCGGGTTCGTCGCCGGGATGATCGTCCGCGTCGCGCTCAAGGGCCACGAGCTCTCGGTCTTCGAGTCGAAGCTGACCGCGGTCGGGTTCGGCTTCTTCATCCCCTTCTTCTTCATCACCAGCGGGATCGAGTTCGACCTCGCCGCGCTCGGCTCGGCCGAAGCGATCGGGAAGCTGGTGATGTTCTTCTTCCTCTTCCTCGTCGTCCGCGGGACGCCGGCGATGCTCCTCTACCGCAGCGTGCTGAACGCGCGCCAGCGGATGGCGCTCGCCTTCTACTCGGCGACCGAGCTGCCGCTGGTCGTCGCGATCACGACGATCGCGATCGACGACGGCCGCATGAAGACCTCGACCGCCGCCGGATTGGTCGGCGCGGCGATGCTCTCGACCCTGATCTTCCCGTTCGTCGGCGCCGCCCTTCAGAAACGGGCTGCCGAGGCCGGCGAGGTCGGGCCCCCGGAAGCCGACCCCGTGGCCGTCTGATCAGCGTCGGTGTTTCTTCGCCTTCGGCGGCTTGATCGTCAGGGCCTGGGTCTTCGTCTTCTTAGTCCCGTCGGTGGCGACCGCGGCGATCGTCAGCTTCGTCTTCAGCGTCCTGCCCTTCTTCAGCAGCGCCAGCGCGCTCGACTTGAGGTGGACCTTGAGCGCGCGCCGCTGACCGGCAGGGATCTTGATCTTGGCGTGCCCGATCACCTTGCCCTTGCCCTTCTTCCCCTTGCCGCCCTTCCGCTTCGCCGCCACACTCGCTTTGCCGCCTTTGGCGCTCGGGAGCACGACGGTTAGGTCGACGCCGGCGGTCGGGGGGTTCGTCGCGGTGCCGAGGAGCAGGTTGCCTTTTTTGTCGACCCGGACGACTTTCGGCACCCCTTTGATCCCGGCAAGTGGGTTGAGAGCATGCAGCGCCGCCCTCGACTGGGTGTTGAGCAGGACCTGGACCTGGCCGCCGACGATCGCGACCGCATCGGGGCCGCCGTTGCCGTCGAGGTCGGCGACGCGGATCGGCGCCCGGCTGAAGGCTTCGGTGTGGGAGAGCGGGAACATCTGTGGCGGGCCGAGGGCCCCGGCGCCGTTGCTCTCCTGGACGAAGACGGCGCCGGTCGAGACGGTGGCGGCCGGGTCGTATGACCAGCTGTTGCCGATCAGGTCGTCGTGGCCGTCGAGGTTGAAGTCGCCGGTGGCGATGCTGTTGACGCCCGGCGCCGAGGCGAACTTCGTCCCCACCTGGTCGGGGACGCCTTCGGCGTTGTTGCCGTAGAGGACGTTCACCTGCCCCGCCGCGGGAACGTCTTTGTAGCCGCAGCCGCAGCTGCCGGCGGCGCTGATGATGTCGGGGCCGTCGCCGCCGAGGTCGCCGATCGTCAGAGACAGGAAGTTCCCGGCCGTCGACGGCAGCACGGGCGCGAGTTCACGGGTACTCCAGTGCCAGGTCGAGTCCGCTCCCCAGGCAAGGATGCCTTTGTCGCCACCGAGGGTGAAGACCCTGGCCTGGGCGACAGCGCCGGCGACGACGAGCGGGCCGATGCCGGGCCATTCGGGCGCGTTGAGACAATCGGCGGTGGCCCAGTCGTAGGTCGCACAGAGCGCGTTCCAATATTCCGGGTTGTGCAGGGGGACGTGATTGCTGCGACCGAAGACCGGAACTGGCGGCAGCCCCGGCCCCCTCATCTGCGCCAGGGCAAGGCTCTGCGGGCCGGCGATCCAGAACGGCCCGAGATTCAGTTCGGGGTGCAGGTCGGGGGCGCCGAAGCCACCTAGGCCGTCACCGGCGAGGCGGCCGAGGTACTGCGTGTCGCCGGAATTCTGGACACAGACGATCACCGCGTCCAGGTGCCCGTCCACAGAGTTCTGGAGGCCAGTCGTGACCAGGTCACCCAACTCCACCTGGAAGGCGGGGCAGCCGGCCGGGTAGGGGTGAGGCGCGGCGAAGGTCCCGTTGCCGCTGTTGAGCTGGACGGCGAGCGATCCATCGGTGAGTGAGGTGACGATGTCGGGCCCGTTCTTGCCGTCGAGGTCGCCGACGGCGACGTCGAGCGGAGTCCCGCCGACCGAGAGAGCGCTCGACGTGAAGCCGACCGTCGCGCCGGCGGTACTCGCCGGGACAAGCGAACAAGCCAGGATGAGGCCGAAGAGGACGAGTCGCTTGATGGCCTGACCATACTCGCAACACCGCTCTGTTCGCGGGACTCGCCCTATGATCGTGCGTCTCCCGGGCGCGTAGCTCAGTGGGAGAGCGCTCGCCTCACACGCGAGAGGTCGCTGGTTCGAAACCAGCCGCGCCCATCGCGGGACGGCTAGACCGGGAGGCCCCACTTCGGGGTGGCGGCTGCGCGGGCGAGCTTTCGAGCTCGCTCGAAGTCGATCTCCCGGCCACCGGGCTGCGACCGCATCGCCCAGGGGTGGCGGCCGATCGTCCCGTAGTGCTCCCGCAGGTAGGCCTTGAGCTCGCCCCGGTGCTCACCGCAGGCGAAGAGCGCCGCGCCGTAGAGACCGCGACCATGCCAGATGAGCCAATGACCGGGCTCGGCGTCCACGTACTCCCCGAAGCGCGGGTCAAGAAGCTCTCGCTCGAGGCACTCGCGCGTCGCATCTGCGGGCGTGCATCCACAAGTCTCACAGCGGAAGATCAGCCGAACCGGCATCAACCGAGGGTACTGCGGGCCGCCGCGACGGCAACCTGTCCGAAACTGATTCCTCCGTCATTTGGGGGAAGGCGCTCGGGAACCAGGGCGCGCAGGCCGAGGCCGTCGAGAAGGGCAACAGTCCGCTCGAGTAGGAGGCGGTTCTGGAACACGCCACCGCAGAGGACGACGATCTCGGTCCCTCCCTCCGCGGCGCGCTCAGAACAGGCGACGGCGGTCGCGGCGGCGACTCCATTGTGGAAACCCGCGGCGACGCGGGAGGGTGGCTCCCCGTCGGCCAGATCGGCGGCGAGGGCCCTGATGGCCGGGACCGGGTCAAGGACGCCGTCGGCGAACGGGATCTCGTAGGAGCCACGCTCGCCGGGGTCCGCCATCGCCTCAAGCTCGACCGCGGCCTGGCCCTCGTAGCTGACCCGCGGAGCCGCGCCGCACATCGCCCCGACCGCATCGAACAACCGCCCCATGCTCGTGGTCTCAGGCGAGCCGAGCCGCTGCTCCACCAGGTGGGCGCAGTTGCGCCAGTCGCGCGGGTCAATCACCCCTTTCAGGGCGGTGGGGATGGACGGCTCTTCGTCGAAGGCCTCCGCCAGCCAGGAGCAGGCCATCCGCCACGGCTCGCGGATCGCCGCGGCGCCTCCGGGCAGGAGCGCGGAATGGAGGTGGGCCGAGCGCTCGTACTCGCCGAGCCCCCCGAAAAGGAGCTCCCCGCCCCATACCGCTCCGTCGGGGCCGAGGCCGGTTCCGTCGTAGATCGCCCCTACCGCCGGGCCGGTCTCGCCGTGCTCGGCCAGACAGGCGGCTAGGTGCGCATGATGGTGCTGGACGCCGATCAGGCGCACCGCCTCTCGATCCAGCGCGTACTTCGTCGAGAGATAGTCGGGATGGAGGTCGTGGGCGACTATCCCCGGCTTGACTGCGAAGAGGCGCTGGAAATGCTCAATGCCCTCGACGAAGGAGCGCAGCGTCTCGAAGTTCGCGAGGTCGCCGATGTGATGGCCGACCCAGGCGTCCCCGCCCTTTGCGAGGCAGAAGGTGCTCTTCAGCTCGGCCCCGCATGCCAGCACGTGCGCTGGAGCCTCGAGCGGCAACCTGATCGAGTCCGGGACTCGGCCGCGGGAGCGCCTGAGAAGAAGCGGCCGGGTCGAATCCGGCCTGGTTACCGTGCGAACGACTGTGTCATCGGTGCGGATGTGGATCGGACGGTCATGGGTGAGGAACAGATCGGCGATCGCACCGAGCCGCTCCAGCGCATCGTCGTCGCGGTAGGCGATCGGCTCGTCGGAGACGTTGCCACTGGTCATCACCAACGGCACCGCGGTGTCGATCGCGAGCAGATGATGTAGCGGCGAGTAGGGCAACATCACGCCCAGCTCGCGGACCAGGGGTGCGACTCCGTCGGCGATTCCGGAACCCCCGCGCCGCCGGGCCAGGACGATCGGCCGGTCCCTCGAGCCCAGCAGGCTCGCCTCCCCATCCCCCATCTCGACCAGCTTGGCGGCGGCGGCGGCGTCCTCGACCATCAGGGCAAACGGCCTGTCCTCGCGGTGCTTGCGCGAACGCAGCTCCCGGACCGCCACGGGATCGTCGGCGCGGCAGGCGAGGTGGTATCCGCCGAGGCCCTTGACTGCGACGATCGAACCGGCAACCAGCGCCGCCGCCGCCGCCGCGACCGCATCGGGCGAGTCACCAAGGCCCACGTCGTCGCCAGCGGCATCCGTCAGCCGGGCCCGCGGCCCGCAGGCCGGGCAGGCGTTCGGCTGCGCGTGAAAGCGGCGATCGAGGGGGTCCTCATACTCGGCCCGGCACGCCTCGCACATCTCGAATCCCACCATCGTCGTCAGCGCCCGGTCGTAGGGGATTCCCTTGACGATCGTGAACCGCGGCCCGCAGTTGGTGCAGTTGACGAAGGGGTAGCGGAAGCGACGATCGCCCGGATCGAGGAGCTCGGCGAGGCAGTCTCGGCAGGTGGCGGAGTCCGGCGATACCGGAGCGCGCGACTCCCCCTCGGCTTCGCTCTCGAGGATCCTGAACCCGCGCTCGGCGCTCGGCGCCAACTCCTCCGGCGCCACCCCGTCGACCGACGCCAACGGCGGCGCGTCCGCGACCAGGCGCTCGAGGAAATCCGAGACCACGCGCGGCGCGCCCTCGGCCTCGATCAACACGCCGAGCGGGTCGTTCAGCACCCAGCCACCGAGCCCGAGGTCATGGGCGAGACGGAAGACGAAGGGCCGGAAGCCCACCCCCTGCACGGTTCCGCTGACGCGAACCCGGACCCGGCGCGTGGTCACCGTCACCGCCACCGTCTACCCGCCAAGCTCGATCAGCTCACGCAGGGCGTGGTAGGCGCTCGCCTGGGCCTCCTGGATCCGGGGAATGTGCTGGGAGCGGGTGATGACCACGTGGTCGGCGAGGCGGTTCTCGGCGATCTGACCGCCGTCGTAACCGACGAATGCGATTGTCAGCATCTCCCGGCGACGCGCCTCGGCCAACGCCTCGATCACGTTGCGCGAGTCGCCGCTGGTCGAGAGCGCGACGAGCGCGTCGCCCTTGCGCCCGTATGCGATCACCTGGCGCTGGAAGATCACATCGATGCCGACGTCGTTGCCGACTGCGGTGATGATCCCGGTGTCCTCGGTCAGGTCGATCGCCGGCCTCGCCCGCCATCCGGGATCCGCCGGATAGCGGAGATCGGCGACGAGGTCGATCGCGTCTGTCGCCGAGCCGCCGTTGCCGAGTGCGAGCAGCTTGGCGCCGCGATCGAAGGCCCGGCGCAGGTCGGCGGCCGCCGCGACCAGTGCGTCGCGGTTCTCACCGAGAGTCTGCTCGCGCAATGCCCCGACCTCCTCGGCCTTCATCACGATTGAGCCGCGAACGTCGGCGAGCACGGAGTCGATGTCGGTCTCACCCTCGGAGAGGAACGGGTAGAGGAAGCTCGAGGCGCCGCTGTCGTGGACCGGGCCCGCCTCGCGCCCATCGAGCAGGCCGCGGTGCTCGAAGAAGACGTGGACCAGCTCCCAGAGCACGTGGTAGGCGGTCTCGGCCAACTCCTGGCGGATGGCGGGATCGTCGCTGCCCGGCACGAGCTCCCACTCGGCGCCGGCGCCCGCCTCGAAGGCGATCGTCAGGCACCCTCGCTCGCCCGCCTCGGAGAGCCCGGAGCGGACCTCCTCGCCCCCGGGTTCAAGCGCGCCGAATGCGATCACCACATCGTCGGGCTCGCTGATCAGGCCGACCTGGCCCTCGAGCGGCCCGCCGTCGCGGGTCAGGCCGATTGCGGGCAGTGCCCTCTTGCCGACGATGACCGGGTGGACGAACTCGACGGTTACGTGGCGGACGTCGGAGCGCGCGGCGGGCGAGACGCCGACGGCAACCAGCCGCCCGCCCCGGGCGAACCGCTCGGCCATCCGGTGACAGAGCCTGGCAAGAGCGTCGGCGCTCGCCTCGAAGAAGGCACGGTTGGCCTCGCTGCGTTCGCCCTGCAGCTCGGTGAGTCGGTCGGCGGTTCTGAGCGCGGGCGCGCCCATTGCCTCAGGCCGCGGCCGGAGCGGCGCTTGCGATTCGGGTCAACCACTCGCCGAAGGCGTCGGTGCCCTCTCCCGTTCTGGCGCTGAGCAGCATGTGCTCGACCCCGGGGTTGACCGCGTCGAGGTTGTAGAGGAAGAGGTCGAGGTCGAAGTCGAGGTGCTCGAGCAGGTCGATCTTGTTGATCAGGACCAACTCGCAGGTCCGGAACATCAGCGGGTACTTGAGCGGCTTGTCCTCACCCTCGGTGACGGCGGAGACCATCACCCGTGCATCTTCGCCGACCTTGAACTCGGCCGGGCAGACGAGGTTGCCGACGTTCTCGATCACCAGCAGGTCGAGCTCGGCGAGGGGCAGGTCCGCGAGCGCCGAGCGGACCATGTTGGCGTCGAGGTGGCACTCGCCTCCGAACCCCGCCTCGGTGTTGAGCTGGACCACCGGCAGGTGCAGTGCCGAGAGACGGTCGGCGTCGGCCGACCCCTGCACGTCGCCCTCGAGGACTCCGACCCGCGCCTCGAGCTCGCCGAGCACGCGCTCTAGCAGCGAGGTCTTGCCGGCCCCGGGGGCGCTCATGAAGTTGACGACGCTGACGCCCTCACGATCGAAGTCGGCCCGATTCGCCTGGGCGATCGTCGTGTTCGCGTCCAGCGCGTCCTCAGCGACCTTCACCTTTGTGCGATGCATTCCGCCTCCTCCTCTTCCTCGACCACGATCGACTCGATATCGAACTCAGCTCCGCCAAGGACCTCGACCTCGGCACCTCCGCAGCTCTCGCATCTGAACAGCGGCATCTCGGGTTCCCACTCCGCCGCACACCCCTCGCAGCGCAGCCTCGCCGGGACGTACTCCGCCTCGAGGCTCGCGCCCTCGCAATCGGTGCCGCGGGTGACGATCCCGAAGTAGAAGTCGAGCGACTCGGGGACGACCTGGCGCATCGCGCCGATCGTCATCTGCACCGACCTGACGCGGCGGCCGTCCGCATGGCGCAGCGCCGTCTCGAGAATCGCGCTGGAGAGCGAGAGCTCGTGCACGCCTCATCCCCCGTAGGCCTGGTTCGACTGCAGCACGGCGACCTGCTCGAGCACGGTGTCGACGGCGCGATCGACCGCCCCGGCGACGTCGTCGCTCAGTTCCATCCCCATCGTCTCGACTGAGGTCGGCTCACAGGCGACGATCACCACCTTGCCCGGCCAGCCGCCGACCGATTTGACGAAGCGCAGGACGGTCTTCGGGTCCATCCCGTGTGGGTTGATCACCTCACCGTCCTCGATGCCCCCCTCGACCTCGGACTCCTCCGGCTCCATCACGTAGAGCGTCCCCGGCTCCCCGCCCTGGCTACCGACGTCGACAATCACCAGCGCGTCGTAGCCGCGCATCACCTCGTAGGCGAGGTCGAGCCCACCTGTACCGAAATCCATCACCATGACCCCGGCCGGCAGCTCGCGCCCCTCGAGCCCCTTGGCGACGGCGCCGCCAAACCCATCATCGCGGAGGAACGCGTTGCCGACCCCGGCGACGAGGATCTGCTTCTCGCGCCCTGGGCTCTCCATCCTTGCCTCCATCCGGTCGACCGCCGCCTCAACGCTCTTCTCATCAACGTCCATCGAGCTCCACTTCCTCGGGTTTGAAGAACAGGTACCGGCCGGTTTCGCGCATCAGTTCCTGGCCCGGATCGTCGTCGACAGTGACGCCGAGGTGGACCTCGTCGTCGTAGTCGATGTAGATCCGCTCGATCGTCGCCCGGCGCCCGCCGAGGATCGTGTCGAAGGGGTCGCCCCCCTTCTTGCGTGGCCGCAGGAGTACCTGCGCGCCCCGCCTGATCGTCCTCCCGGCCACCGTCGCCTCGGGCTCGCCGGACTGCGGGTGTCCCGGCTCCAGCCGCCCGTGGAGGGCGATCATCTCCTCCGGGGTCGCCTGCTCGGCGCGCTCGATCATTTCGCGGACCTTCGGGTCCTGGGCGGCGATCTGCCCGCGCTCCTCCTCGCTCAGAGTCTGCACGTGGAGCAACAACGCCTCCTCGATCTCGGTGTTGTCGAAGAGGCTGCCGAGACTCTCGGGGGCGATCCGGGGATGGTCGGGGAGGAACATTGCAGCGCCGAGGACGACGTCATCCTCCGCCGCGGCGAGGACCGGCCAGGTGTTGACGTTCTCGCACTCGGCCACCGCGTTGGCGTGCGGCCCGTCGTTCTCGATCGGCGAGATGAACCTCCCGTCGGTGGCGCGCAGCACCACGTGGGTAGAGATCAGGCTCGCGAGCAGCGCCTGCGTGCGGTCGACGTCGCCGTCCCCCTCGAGCTCAGTCGTGTTGTGGACGCAGAGCTTGACTCGGGCAACCCCGTCTTCCAGCGGCTCGGCACGCATCCGCACCCGGCCCTGGATCCGCCGCTCGCCATCGAATTCGAACGGCCCGCCGACAGGCTCCTCGGCGAGCTTGCCGACCCCGACCCGCGGCAGCTCGATCGACCGCTCGACCCCCTGATGCCGCTCGCCGCTGGCCTGCAGGAAGCGCACCGAGCCCGAGACCGAAGTCCCGGCGCCGAACTCGAGAACGACCTCGACCCTCAGCGTGGCCTGGGCGGAAGGATTGCGATCGGAGTAGGCCGGCGGGTAGACGATCCCATGCGGAGTCGGTGTCGCGTTCTTGGTCGCTCCCGGGGTGTAGGGATAGAGGGCGTAGCCCTCGTAGAGGAGTGAGTCGACGAGCCGCTCGACGCTCATCGCTCCAGCAACCTCGCCAGCGCCGCGTCATAGGACGGGAGGCCCTGCTCCAGCTTGAAGCGGCGCAGGCGCTCGATCGTCTCATCCGCCGCCGGGACCCAGGCCCGGTGCGGGTAGTGGGCGGCGATCATCTTCTGCCAGACCGCGATCGGCATCCGGTAGTCGGCCGACTCCTCCCAGGAGATCTGGACGATCTGGAGGCGGCCGTCCGGGCCCTGGTGATAGACGCTGCCGTTGAAGTGGAAGACCAGCGGCACCTCGCCGTCGGCGATCGAGCGCAGGTAGCCGGTCGCGGCGACCTCGAGGTCATAGTTGCAGAGGACCGGAACCGCGACGGTCGTCGTGCCGTGAAAGGGCTGGACCAACACGTCCACCTGTGTCCACGGCATCGTCCTCATCGGCGAGCCGATCCGGCCGGGCTCGCCGAGAAGCTCGATCAGGCGCTCTCGGGTCTCCTCGTCGTAACGGCGCTGGGCCGGCTCGATCGCGATCTGGACGGTGAGGGAGATGGTGAAGACCCGCCGATCGGAGGGGTCGTCGACCTCGAGGTCGAAGACGAGGGTCGGCGCGACCGAGTGCCGTGGGACCCGGGCGCCTCGGACCGAGAAGCTCGGCGCCGGGTGCTCGGGCGCCGGTCGCGCGGCCGCATGAGCCTCGGCGCCGCCGCCGGCGCCGGGTGCCCAGCCGTTCCCCTCCGGCGCGGTCATGCGACGGCGGCCCGCTGCCGCAGGTCCCTGAAGAAAGCGGGCACGACGCGCTCGACCGCATCGCCGCCGGAGATCCCCTCCCAGCTCGCCTTGATCGCGCCGACCAGGCGGTAGCACTCGTCGATCGGGGCGATCGCGAACTGGTTCGGCCGGCGAATCCGGTTGACGATCAGTCCCTCGACGTCCTCGTCCAGCGACTCGAGGGACGGGTTCTCCGTGCAGAGGTCCTCCCAGGCGGAGAGCTCGAGCTCGCATTCGGTGGCGCCTGCCGGGCTCGGGTAGAGGCCGACGACACGCTGCGCCGAGCTCGAGCGCATGAAGAAGGCGAGCCCGATCGGGATCCGCAGGCTCGCCCACAGCTCCTCCGAGAGCCGGAAGCCCTCGAGCCAGAGGAGCCTGCTGCCGGTCGGCCGGTAGGGCCCGTCCCCCGAGCGCATCGCAACGCAGGGCTCGCAGGCGCAGAGGATCCGCCGCTCTTCGAGGTGGAGCAGATGGCGGTGATCCTCCGCGAGCGCGGCGCCGCAGAGATCGCAACGCTCCACGGCCGTCTCCGCCACCGGGCCGTTGCCGGCCAGCACGCGGAGCCGGCCGACCACCTCGCTCACGCCGCCACCGCCACTGTCACCTCGCCGCCCGACTCGAGCAGCGGGACCGGTTCCAGCAGCAGCCGCTCCTCGTCCATCGAGCGCCCCGCCCGAGGAAGGTAGTAGCGCCGCTCGCAGGAGGGGCACTTGAGGACCCCGCCCTTCAGCCGCCCCTCGCCGATCGGCTCGCCGCAGGCCGCGCAGCGGTCGCGAAAGGCGAGCAGTGATCCCCCGACGTGGGCGACGACGATCTCGATGTCCCCCACCTTCGTCTGAGTCACCTCCCCTTCCGAGGGCGATGGCCCCTCCAGGGGCCTCCAGCCGCTCGACTGGATCACCGGCAGCTCGACGGCGGACGGCTCCGGCAGCGCCGACTCGACCACCCCCGCGACCTCGAGGCCGACCAGGTCCGGCGCCGCCTTCTCGAGTGCCTCCTTGATCGCGAGCTCGAGTGTCGATGCCGATGCCGGGCACCCGTCGCAGCTGCCCTTGAGGCGCAGCCTGACCACCCCGTCGGTGACTCCGAGCAACTCGACGTCACCCTCGTGGGATTCCATGTAGGGGCGGACCTCCTCGAGCGCCTCGCGAACCCGCTCCTCGAGCGGGACCGGATAGAGGTCGTGGATCAGCAGCAGGCTGGCGACGACACCGTCCTGCACCAGCTTCCGCTTCGCCTCCTCCCCGGCGCTTCCCGCTTCGTCGAGCACCTCGCCGATCCTCGCCAGGCCGGCGCCATGCATCTCGAGAACGGCCGAGACGAGTTCGTGAGCGGCGTCTCGGGCTATCGGGTCCTCGAGCAGATCGACCTTGTCGGACAGCCGCTGCACCCGATCGAGCAACTCCTCCGAGGAGTCGGCCGGTCCGGCCCCGTTGGGGGCACTTGCGATGCTCGCGTCCATCGGTCGTCCTAGGCGAGCCCGGTCGGCTTGTGGACGACCTTTGTCACCCGACCCTTGCCGTCGTACATGTGGACGCCGCACGGGAGGCAGGGGTCGAAACTCCTGACCGCCCGCATGATGTCCACGCCCTTGAAATTGTCGGGCCCGTTCTCCTCGAAGATCGGGGTATTTTCCACCGCGTCCTCGTAGGGGCCGGGGGTGCCGTAGCTATCGCGTGGATTGCCGTTCCACGGCGTCGGCGGATATGGCTGGTAGTTCGCCACCTTTCCGCCCCTGATCACCATGTGATGCGACAGCACCCCCCTGGCCGCCTCGTGGAAGCCACAGGACACCGCTTCGTCGGGGACCTTGAAGTCGGACCAGGATTTGGTCCGTCCCGCTCTGACCTCGCCCAGCGCCCGCTCGAGGTTGTGGAGGCCGATCAGCGCCGAGTAGGCCTCGTGGTAGGCCCGGGCCCGGTCGCGCTCAATCGCGTTGGACTTCTCCGGGATCTTCCACTCCAGCTCCATCTCGGGCTTGGAGGCGGTCCGCGGCAGGACCATCTGGATGCTCGACCCTGTCGCCTTCGCGTAGCCGAAGTCGACCAACCCGGCTTTCGCCGTGACCCACTGCCTGGCGAAGGGGCCGCCGCCGGTGTCGGAGGCGATGTAGGTGTCGGTCTGGTCGTCGTAGATCCGCGGCGATGCGACCCAGCTGTATTTGTCGCCCCAGTCGCGCTTCTGCGGTTTCGGCAGGGTCGTCTTGTTCCACGGGTGCCGCTTGTCGACCGGATTCCCCAGCGGGTCCTGGGTCACGTACGTCTCCTCATCGGTCCAGTCGTCGAAGTAGGAGGAGCCGAGCAGGATGCGGATCATCAGGTTGATCTCGACCAGGTTCGTCGAGCGGAGCTCGCCGTCGATCACCACCCCCGGGGTGACGTAGCGCTTCTCACCCCAGTCCCCCATGTTCGCGTAGTTGTAATCGACGTAGTCGGGGTCGTCGAAGGCCCCCCAGCAGACCAGGTCGGTGCGTCGGTAGCCGACGTCGTCATACCCGGGCAACTGCTCCAGGAAGAAGTCATAGAGGTCGTCGTGCATCGGCACCGACCGCTTCACATAGTCGATGTAGCGCATCAATCGAACGTAGTAGTCGGTGCAGGTCTGATGTGTGATATCGGCGCTAACCCCTCCCGGCATGATCGTCGAGGGGTGCGTGTGCCGGCCGCCAAACAGGCAGTACATCTCGCGCGTGTAGCGGGCCACTTGCAGCGTCTCGAGGTAGAAGTCGCCAGTGAACGGGTTCAGCGAGCGCATGATGTCGGCAACCGTTCTGTAGCCATGGATCTCGGCGTGAGGCGCGGGGGTGTTCTCCGCGGTCGCCAGCAGTGACGGGTTCGTTTCCCGCACCATCTGCTCGCAGAAGTCGACGTTCGCCATGCAGTCGTTGAAGATCGCGTGGTCGAACATGTAGTCGGCGCTCTCGGCGAGGTTGTAGGCGAGGTCACCGAGCGGCGGCGGCTTCACCCCGTAGGCCATGTTCTGGTTGAGGACCGAACAGGTGCAGTGGTTGTCACCGCAGATGCCGCAGATTCGGCTGGTGATGAAGTGGGTGTCACGCGGATCGATCCCCTTCATGAAGATGTCGAAGCCGCGGAACACCATCGAGGTCGAGTAGCACTTGTTGACCTTTTTCTCGGCGAAGTCGATCTCGGTGTGGATGCCGAGGCTGCCGACGATCCGGGTGATCGGATCCCACGACATCTCCTTGACGCCGACCTTCTGCTCGCGGGTGCTGTCTACGGTTGCCATCTGCCTACCACCTCTTCTGATAGCCGCTGGTGAGCGCCGCGCCGCGCGTGCGCCACGCCGGCTCCTTGTCGAACTGGTTGCGGATGTGCCGGTAACGGACCCTCCGGACTATCGGGCCATAGCTGAACTTCATGATGGTTGCCGCGGCGCCACCCCATCTGTCCTCGTCCATGAACGGCATGTACTTGTCGGGGAAGCCGGGCATCGTGCAGGCCATGCAGATCCCGCCCACGTTGGGGCAGCCGCCGACCCCGCTCTGCCAGCCGCGGACCGGGACGTTGCACTTGACGACCGGGCCCTTGCAGCCGAGCTTGACCAGGCAGCGATGATCGGAGCCGTATTCGGTCGCGAATTCGCCCTCCTCGGTGAAGCCGGCGCGGTTGCAGCCCTCGCGCACCGTGCGCCCGAACAGCCACTTCGGCCGCAGTGCCTCGTCGAGCTCGGGGGCCGGCGCACGGCCGGCGAGGTGCATCGCCAGGTAGAGCAGGGTCTCGGTCGTGTTGTCGGGCTGCGCTGGGCAGCCGGGGATGCAGACCACGGGCAGGTCTGCGCTCGATTTCCAGTTCCAGCCGAGGTAGTCCGGGAGGCCCATCGCACCGGTTGGGTTGTTCTTCATCGCCGGAATCCCGCCGTAGGTGGCGCAGGTTCCGAGCGCCACCACCGCGGCCGCTTTGGGCGCGAGACGATCGACCCACTCGTTCGTCGTGATCGGCTGGCCGGTGTCGGGATCGTCCCCCATCCCGGCCCAGTGGCCATCGCCGTTGATCTCCTCGTTCGGGATCGAGCCCTCGACGACGAGGACGAAGGGGTCGAGTTTCCCCGCCTCGGCGTCGTACCAGGCCTGCATGAACTCGGCCCCGACCTCGTAGGCGAGCACCGGGTTGTGGACGACGACTTTGGGCATCCCCGGGATCGCCTGGGTGACGATGTCCTCGAGGCTCGGGTTGACCGCGGATGTCATCGCGACGGAGTCGCCGTCACAACTCAGTCCGGTTGTCATCCAGATCACATGGGCGGTGATGTCCTCGGTTTTCGCCTGATCCGGTACGAACTCGGTTGCCGCCATCGTCAATCCTCCGTTCTCAGCAGATCCTCGGGAGCGGGTCTCCGGCCAGAAGATCCATCACCCTCCGTCCACCAAATGCGGTCTCCACCAGGACCATTCCCGGCGGCTCTGTCTTCACCTCACCGATCTCGGCTGCCTGATCACAGCCATCGACGGCGCGCAATGCCTCGAGCGCGGCGTCCGCTTGCTCCGGCGTGACGAACGCGACCAGCTGGCCCTCGTTCGCAACGTACATCGGGTCGATCCCAAGCATCTCCGCGGCGCCGTTGACGGCCGGGGCGACCGGCACGGCTGCCTCCTCGACGACCATCGCCACCTGCGATGCGCGTGCCAGCTCGTTCAGCACCGTCGCCACCCCGCCCCTCGTCGCGTCGCGCATGCAGCGCAGCCCATCGCCAGCGGCGTCGAGCAGGGCGTCGGCGGCCGGCCACAGCGAGCGAGTATCCGACTCGATGTCAGCGTCGAGCTCGAACTCGCCCCGGGCCAGCATGATCGCCGTGCCGTGAGCGCCGATCGGCCCCGAGATGAGGATCCGATCTCCGGGCCGGATCGCGCCGGTCGAGAGCGCCGCCCTCGGGTCGACCGCGCCGACCCCGCTCGTGCATACGTACATCTCGTCGGCGTTGCCCCGTTCGACCACCTTGGTGTCGCCGGCGATGATCTCCACCCCGGCCACCGCTGCCGCCGCCGCGATCGCCTCGACCTCGGCCCGCAGGACGTCCGCGCCGAGGCCCTCCTCGAGGATCAGCGAGAGGCTGAGCGCCAGCGGACGCGCCCCCGAGACCGCGAGGTCGTTGACGGTCCCGTTCACCGCGAGGTCGCCGATCGAGCCGCCGGGGAAGCGGATCGGCTTGACCACGAAGCTGTCGGTCGTCATCGCAAGCCGCGCGCCGTCGACCTCGATCGCGCCGGCGTCGCCGAGCTCCTCGAGCGCGGCCGAGGCGAAGGCAGGCGCGAACAGTCCCTCGATCAGGGTCTGCGTCGCCTTGCCGCCTGCCCCGTGGGACATCGTCACCTGGGAATCCTTGAACTTCGGCCGCTTGGCGCGGGTCGTCTCGATGATTTCGAGGATCCGCTGCTCGCGATCGCTGACGGCGGCGTCGGCCATCGCTCAGACCACCGCCCTCTCGCTGGCGAATCGGCCGTAGTTGTAGTAGGCGGCGCAGGCGCCCTCGGGGGACACCATGCAGGTGCCGATCGCGTGCTCGGGGGTGCAGGCGGTGCCGAACACCTTGCACTCCCAGGGCTTGATCACGCCCTTCAGCACCTCCCCGCACTGGCAGGCCTTGGGATCGGCGACCCGCACGCCCGGGACGGCGTAGCGCTGCTCGGCGTCGAAGTCCGAGTAGGCGTCGGAGAGCTTCAGGGCGCTCTGCGAGATGAAACCCAGCCCCCGCCACTCGAAGTGCGATCGCAGTTCGAAGACCTCCGACATCACCTCGAGGGCCCGCAGGTTGCCCTCGTAGGGGACCACCCGCGTGTATTGGTTCTCCACCTCGCAGCGGCCCTCGCTGAGCTGCCTGACGATCATCAGCACGGTCTGGAGGATGTCGAGCGGCTCGAATCCCGAGATCACGACCGGCCTGCCGTAGTCGGCCGGAATGAACTCGAACGGCCTGGCGCCGACTACGGTTGAGACGTGGCCCGGGCCGATGAAGCCGTCCAACCGCAGATCGGGTGAGTCGAGCAGCGCCCGCAGCGGCGGCACGATCGTCACGTGGTTGCACATGCAGAAGAAGTTCGAGACGCCCTCGGCCTTCGCCCGCTTCATCGTCAGCGCGGTCGAGGGCGCCGTCGTCTCGAATCCGATCGCGAAGAAGACGACGTCGCGATCGGGGTTCGCCTTGGCGATCCGCAGCGCGTCCAGTGGCGAGTAGACCATCCGCACGTCCGCACCCTCGGCCTTGGCCTCGAGCAGGGACTGCTCGGAACCGGGCACCCTCATCATGTCGCCGAAGCAGGTGAAAATCACACCGTCGTTGCGGGCGATCGCTATCCCGTCGTCGACTCTCCCCATCGGGATCACGCAGACCGGGCAGCCCGGGCCATGGACCAGCTCGACGTTCTCGGGCAACAGGTCGTCGACCCCGTAGCGGTAGATCGAGTGGGTGTGCCCACCGCAGACCTCCATCAGCTGGTAGTGGCGCCCGGGGTCGACCGCGGCGACGATCTCACCGGCGAGGACCTTGCCGAGCTCGGCGTCGCGGAACTCCTCGACGAATTTCATGACGCTCTCCCGATCGCAGTCCCGGCGTGGACCAGCAGCCGGTCTCCGGTCTCGACCGGCTCGACCAGTGCCGTCTCGACCGTGCTCCTCTGACTATCCTCGGCCGCGCAGAGCGCCAGGCCGCGGCCGGCGTCGACGCGGAGCACCTCCATCGCAACCGCCTCATCCCCGCAGGTGATGCAACCGGTGGTGTGGTCGCAGTCCTGTGCGGGGCTCGGCATTGCTAGCTCCCTTGCCTCATTCGATCGCGCTCGCCTTCAGCTCTTCCAGCTCCTGCTCGTAGTCGGCGCCCATGCCCTGCAACAGCTCCCGGGTGGCAATCGCCTCCTCCTCGTCGACCTTGGACAGCGCGAAACCGACGTGGATCAGCACCCAATCGCCGGGGACGGCGCTTTCGCCGCCCTCGTCGAGGAGCCCGACGTTGACCGTGCGGCGGACTCCGGCCACATCGACCTTGGCGAGCCGATTGGCGTCGTCGACCATTTCAATGATCTGACCCGGGATTGCGAGGCACATAACCTCTCCGTCGTTGCGGGAGTCAGTACCCGGTGGCTCGCAAACGAAAACGAATACAGGGGGCGAGCCATCAGGGAGGCTCCGCCTGATTGGTCGGTATATCCCGGCCCGGGGGTCCGTGTCAAGGACCGGGGTCAGAGCAGCGAGCCCCGGGGAGGAACGACCCAGAGGCGACGGGCGAAGGCAAGTGCCTCCTCTCGATCGAGGTCGGCGACGCGAATGACCCCCTCCGCCTTCATCCGATCGGCGAGCTCCACCCAGGCGGTTGCAACCGCGGCAACCTTCGCTAGCGGCCCCCAACTCCCGGCTTCGCCGAGCTCCTCGGCGCGGCTGCGAGCGTCCGCGATCCCGATCTCGCCGAACGGCTTGTAGGCCCCGGCACAGAAGACGGGTGTTGCGAGCGGGTCGTGCTCCTCATCGCCGGTCATTTCGGGCATATTCGCACCGGGGCTTGTTGACACAGAGTTGCAGCAGCGTTACGTTCGCAATAGATCGGGTAACCGCCGCCCCACACTCATCAGGAGGGCGAGATGGAGGCATCTACGGCGTTGGTCAGGTCCCGCTCGAGCCGCTGGCACCGCATCAAGGGCAGCCTCGACTCAGGACAGTGGCGAGGCGTGTTCGGCATGGCCGCCGTGATCGTCGGGCTCCACGTCGTGGGCTTCGTCCTCCTGTTCGCCTTTGTCGCTCCGAATGCCTACAGCCTCGGTGCTTCGGGGGCGTTCACGGTCGGCGTCGGGATCACCGCCTACACCCTCGGACTCCGCCACGCATTCGATGCCGATCACATCTCGGCGATCGACAACACGACGCGGAAGCTGATGAACGAGGGCCAGAAGCCGCTCAGCGTCGGCTTCTTCTTCTCGCTCGGCCACTCGACGATCGTGTTCACGCTGGCATTCCTGTTCGCGATCGGGATCCGGGCGCTGAGCGGCCAGGTCGAGGACGACGGCTCCACCCTTCAGAGCGCGACCGGATGGATCGGCACCAGCGTCTCGGCCACCTTCCTCTACATCATCGCCGCCCTCAACATCGTCATCCTCGTCGGCGTCCTCCGCGTCCTCGGCGAGATGCGGGGAGGAACCTACGACGAGCGGGAGTTGGAACGGCAGCTCGACAACCGTGGCCTGATGAACCGCTTCTACCGGCGATTCACCAAGACGATCGCGAAGCCGTGGCAGATGTACCCGATCGGAGTCCTCTTCGGGCTCGGCTTCGACACCGCGACCGAGGTCGCGCTCCTCTTCCTCGCCGCCGGTGCGGCCGGGGCGGGGCTGCCCTTCCACGCGATCCTCTGCCTCCCGATCCTCTTCGCCGCCGGCATGTGTCTCCTCGACACGCTCGACGGCTGCTTCATGAACTTCGCCTACGACTGGGCCTTCTCGAAGCCGGTGCGGAAGGTCTTCTACAACCTGACGATCACAGCGCTCTCGGTCTTCGTCGCGCTGGTGATCGGCACGATCGAGATCCTGGCGCTCCTCTCTGAGAAGCTCAGCCTGACCGGCGGTGTCTGGGATTGGGCATCCGGCCTCGACCTCAACACCATCGGGTTCATGATCGTCGGGCTCTTCCTGTTCACCTGGGCGCTGGCGCTGGCCGTATGGCATTTCGGTCACCTCGAGGAGCGCTGGTCGGCGGCGTTGCAGGACTCCGAGCCCGTCTAGCCACCGGGGAGCTGATGACCGACCCCGCCCAAACCCCGACGCGCCGCTTCGAGGACATTGATCAGGTCTACGAGGCCCTGCGGGCCGAGGGACACCGTGTCTCGACCGCCTGTCGGCTCGTGCTCGAGGCGCTGTTCGCCTCCGACGGCCCGATCTCCGCCCAGCGCATCGTCGAGGAGTCCCCGGTCGACGACCTCGAGCCCAGCTCGGCCTATCGAAACCTCGAGCGCCTCGAGAACCTCGGGGTCGTCCGACACGTGCACCTCGGCCACGGGCCGAGCCTCTACATGCTGGTTGGCGAAGGCGAGAAGGAGTTCCTGCTCTGCGAACGCTGCGGGACGGTGAGGAGCGTCGACCCGCCCGAGCTCGACCGGGTCCGGGGTCGGATCCAGAGCCAATTCGGATACCAGGCTCGCTTCAGCCACTTCCCGATCGTCGGCCTCTGCAAGGCCTGCAGCCCCAAGTAGCGCAGCGTCTCCCGGGCGCCGCGGCTCCGTGGAAGACACCTACCAGTGGACGCCGGCGGGCTTGCGGTAGCCGATCGCTTCCTGCCCCGTGGGATTGCAGTTGGGGGAGGTGCAGTTTCCATCGGCGTCGAGCGTGACCAGCGATGGCTGACCCCACAGGTTGCTCGAAAACGCCGCCGCGCTCGCCGAGCCGTCTTGGGCGAAGCCGCCGTCGGGATCGACGGCGATGTTGCGTTCAACCGTGTTTCCCACTCCCGAGTCGCAGTCCCACTCGAATCCGGGGAAGTTGTCAAAGGCCTCGCCTCCGTCCACCCAGGTATTGCGTCGAATCGTGATGTTCGAGCGCGACGTCCCACCCGTGCCGAGGCCGCAGATCTCGGTCCGACCCTGGGCGGTTTCGATCAGGTTGTTTTCGTACAGCAGCGAGCCGTTCGACCCACCATGGATGTACGTCGACCCGGCGTTATACGTGACCGCGCCTTCGAAGTAGCCCTGGTGGTGGATCCAATTGTTGGTGATCCGCAGGTTGGGACCGTTGCCGGTGATCTGGATGTTGTCCGAATGCTCGTCCGAGCTTGGGTTGGCCCCGACGGGCCCTATCTCGTTGCGGTCGATCAGGACGTTTTCGCCCTCGACGCCCTGGAAGCCATCGGCCGCGAGATCGTGGAGCTTGTTCCCGACGAAGTGGAGGTTGTTGAGAGTGCCGTAGCAGCGGCACCCGTAGCCGGTGTTGCCTGAATTGTCGGCCACCGTCCAGCCGATGTCGTTGCTTTCGATGGTCACGTCGCTGCTCGATTCCGGCATGAAGATCAACTGGTCTTCGATGCGTTCGGATTTGGTGCCGCCGATCACGCTGCTGAGCACCTGGGTGCCGTCGGCACGGCGGATTTCGATCGAGTGCAGGCGGGCGCCCTGAACGGTCAGGTTCGTCGTGGCTTGCACCGTCAGCTGGTCGATCAGGCCTTCGCTGTCCTTGCTGGAGATCGTCACCCCGGCGCGGTCGCCGAGGCTCTCTATGCGGACGTCGCCGACCGGCGCGGTCACGCAGACATCGTTGCCTGCCGCGACCTGGTCGAGCAGGTCGCCGGCCGAGCTCACGTTCACGGCGTTGGCAACGCAGCCGAGCTGGGCGAGGGGCGACAGCGGCTCCTTCGGCGGCGGCTCCGATCCGGGCTCGGTCGGGTTGTGCGGCGAGGCGTGCAGGATCGCCCGCTCGTAGAGGTCGCCGAGCCCGTCGCCATCGCTGTCGCGGAAGGGCGAGATCCGGATCCGGCGCCGGTCACATCGCCTGCCGATGCAGACCCAGGCCCTGAGTCTGCCACGGCGCACACGCTGCTTCGTGCAGCGTTTGCGGTTGCGGGGGACCACGGTCGCCACACCCTGTCTGCGATCGCCCCGCAGGCGCAGGCGCTTGCAGCCACGGGCGTACTGCAGGCCAAGGCGGCGCCCGCGCACGACACCGACGACGACGATCCCACGACGGCCGTCGGCCGTCGTGGGTTGCGCGACCAGTCGCCCGACCGCCGGCTTCGCCGCCTGCGCGCCCGGCTGCGGGCCGAGCAAGAGGGCGGCGCTCGCCATCATGCACACGGCGGCGCCGAGAGAGGGGAGGCGAAGACGCGTTCCCTCTCTCGACCGCACGGCAACGACCTTACAGAGTGGGTCCCGGCCGCAACCCGGCTAGGGCTTGAAGACCATCAGAGCGAGGATCGCCAGCACGAGCACCGCGGATGAGTAGTTGGCCGCGCGCGAGAGGGGGTCATCGAGCAGGCCGCGGAGCTCAGCGGTCATCGGGACGCCCTCCTCGGCCAGTTGAGCCGAAAGCCGCCGCGCCCGCTTCGGGCGTTGACCGCCAAGCCCGCCGAGAGCCAGGACCACGATGAACAGGCCGATGGCGGCCTGGACCCAGCCGGCGCCGTAGCCGACGTCCTCCAACCCGACGAGCCAGAGGCCGAATCCCAGCAGCAGCAATCCCCCCGCAATGACCAGCAGCACGCCGATCCTGGTCAGGCTCAACAGCAGCGCGATCTCATCCGGCCGCTGCCGCCGCCGGGCCGACTCGAATGCGATGCCGGCGAACACGATTCCGGCTGTGAACAGCAGCGCCCCGAGCAGGTGAAGAAAGAGCGCTACGTCCTCCATGAGTCTCGAAGCATCGCTTCTTCATCCGGGAAGCCGGAGCTGGTGGCCCTGAATGCGGCTGCCATGCGCATTGCGAGTGAGACGGCGAGAACCAGGGCCGACCCGAGCAGCACCAGGTCTCCCAGAGAGTTGTTGCGCGCGATCAGGACGGCGGCTATGAGGGAGGAGAGCACGAGGAGCGCCACAGAGATCCCTCGATGGAATCGACCCGCCTCCGAGTGTGGCCAGGGATCGAGCTGGCGCACGACCTCGCGGCCCTGATCGGAATCTGTGCACCCGTCCTTGGCCGGACAGCTGTTGCAGACCGCTGCCCGGGCCCGGTATCGCGCGACGCGGTTCCGATGATCGATGGCGACCGGCTTGAGGTGCTCGCCCTCCGGACACTCCCAGACGTCGAGCCCCCCGTGATACTCGAACCCCTGTGTCCTGAATCGCCCTGACCGGTTGTGGGTATGGCGAGCGAGGTGGTCCAGGCCGATCGCAGCCACGATCAGAAAGCCCGCATAGGCGGCGCCGGCAATGGCCTCGGGGCTCATCCGGCGGAGACCTCGGCCGGCTCGCTGACGTCGGTGAAGAGGATGTCCTCGGGCTCGTCGAGCGTCTCGTCCTTCACTCGGTGACGGACGCCGATCCAGCAGATGTAGAGAAGTGGCAACACGCCACCCGCGATGAACAGAACGTCGCCGGGGAACCGCAGCCACTCGAGCAGTGTGTTTGTCGAGTTGGTGAGGAAATCGAGTGAGCGGGCATGGAAGTAGCTGTTGTTGACTGACTCATAGAGCTGGATGAACCCCAGCGGCAGCAGGTCCGAGAAGCACATCCAGGCGAGGCCGATGTTGAGGGACCAGAAACTGGTCTTGGCCGCGCGCTCGGGCCAGCGGTCGGCCGGGATCAGGTAGCGAAGGCAGAAGAGCGCCAGGCCGACCGCCAGCATCCCGTAGACCCCCATCATCGCCGCGTGCCCGTGATTGGCAGTCAGCGCCGTTCCGATCTCGTAGTAGGAGACGATCGGCAGGTTGATCAGGAATCCGAATATCCCGGCGCCGAGGAAGTTCCAGAAGCCCACTGCGACGAGGAACATCACCGCCCAGCGATGCGGGAACGGCGTCTCGGACCGCGACTCCTGGCGCGCTCCCAGCTGGAGGAAGCTCCAGGCCTCGACGGTGAGAAACGTGAGGGGGATCACCTCGGCTGCCGAGAAGACCGCGCCGAACGCCATGTGCTCCGCGGGCTCACCTGAGAAGTAGAGGTGATGCATCGTCCCGATTACACCGCCGGCCGAGTAGAGCAGGATGTCGAGGAAGATCACGGTGAGCGCGACGCGCTCCCGCACCACCCCGAGCAGGACGAAGATGTAGGCCACCATCACAGTTGTGAACAGCTCGAGGAAGTCCTCCACCCAGAGGTGGACGACCCAGAAGCGCCAGAAGTCGGTGACGGTGAAGCTCTCCCCCGCGTTGGCGAGCAGGCCGACCGCATAGAACGCCGGGATCGCCAGGGCGGCGAAGAAGAAGAGCCACGGCATGTTTCCGACGTGCTCGCGTGAAAGGCGACCCTTCAATCCTCGATAGAGGATCGCCACCCAGAAGAAGAGGCCGATCACCAGGAGGACCTGCCAGATTCGGCCGAGGTCCAGATACTCGAATCCCTGGTCGCCGAATAGGTTGCCGACCGACCCGAGCCAGCCGTGCACCCCGGCAAACTCCCCGATCAGGCTGCCGAAGACGACGATTGCCACGGCGGCGAGCAGGACGTACGCGAGCAGGCCCTGACCTCGGGGCTCGCGCCTGGCGATCATCGGAGCCAGAAAGATCCCGGCCGCAAGATAGGAGCTCGAGACGAAGAAGATCGCGAGCTGCACGTGGAAGGTGCGTGTCAGGTTGTAGGGGAAGACCTGGGCGAGGTCGATGCCGAAGAAGCCGCCGAGGTCCGCTCGGTAGTGCTGGGAGGCCGCGCCGACCAGTGTCTGGATCAGGAACAGCGCAGCCATGACGAGGAAGAACCAGGCGGTCGCGCGCTGGGCCGGCGTCAGTGTCACCTCACCGGGCGCCCTGAAAGAGAGAGTGGCCTGCTCGCGGCCCCTCCAGCCAAGGAAGTTCCATCGCCCGAAGGCACCAAACAACAAACCGATCCCGCCGAGCAGGGCGATCAGCGAGACAACACTCCAGAGAAGGACGTTTGCCGTCGGCGTGTTGCCCACCAGCCTCTCGGAGGGCCAATTGTTCGTGTAGGAGTAGTTGTGGCCCGGTCGCCGCGCCGCCGATGCCCAGGCCGACCAGCTGAAGAAGGCGGTCAGGTCCTTGATCTTCTCCGGATCGGTGATCGCGTTCGGGCGGAGGCCGAACTGCGTCGATGGGTCGCCGAAATAGTCTTGGTAGTGGCGACGCAACTGTTCGAAAGCCCGGGCCTGAGCAGCGCTGTAGGTGATCGAGTTGGTCGCCGAGTCGTAGCGATTGGCCTGGAAGTCGTCGATCGTCCGCTGCTCGGCGCCATCGATGCCTTCACCCCGGTACTGGTCCTTGACCGAGAGCGCCGCCCGGTGCAGGTAGTCGTCGGTGAAGTCAGGGCCGAGGTAGGCGCCGTGGCCGAAGATCGACCCGTACTCCATCAACCCGTTGTGGAGGAACACCTTCTGGCCGCTGCTGACGTCACCTCCGGTGAACAGGACCCTGCCGGTCGGGTCGACGAACCTCGCCGGAATCGGCGGGTCGTCCTGATACGTCTTGTAGGCGAGGATCCCGAGGATGAGGAACCCGAATAGGACGACGAGAAGGCAAGCCTGCAGCCAGCCCTTGGAGACAATCAATCCGCGGCGCTGACTCGGCTGATCCACAAACCCCCAATCTCACCTGAGGAACCCGCTCGCAAACGACCCTATGCGCCAGGAGTAGCCGCGGTCAACACACGTGTGTGATCCGCGGCGTGGTTAGGCTCAGTAACCGGTGCCGGTCTTGACCTGGCGGCGCTCGGTCTCCTGCAGGCCGCCCTTCTTCTCGAGTGTCGCGCAGGCATCCTTGATGTCGGAGGCCAGGTGGTCGATCTGCGCGTGGCTGAGCGTCTCCTTGACCAGCGCCCGCATCACTTTCACGTCCTGGGCGTCCGGTGGCAGCGTGTAGGCGGGGAGCATCCAGCCGCGCTCGGCGGAGAGCTGCCAGGCGACGTCGAACTCGTCGTAGGGCTTGTCGCCGGCGAGCTGGAAGGCGACCAGGGGCAGCTGCTCGGCGTCGGGGTCGATCAGCTCGAAGTCGCCCTCGGCGGTGAGCGCCTCGGCGAGGTGGCGAGCGTTCTTCTCCATGATCCCGATGATGTAGTTGTAGCCCTCGTGGCCGAGGCGGACGAAGTTGTAGTACTGGGCGAGGACCATCGCCGAGCCGGTCGAGAAGTTGAGGGTGAAGGTGGCGTCGGTCTTGCCGAGGTAGTTCTCCTCGAAGACGAGATCGGAGGCGAGGTCGTCCTTTTCGCGGAAGATCAGCCACCCGATCCCCGGGTAGACGAGGCCGAACTTGTGCCCGGAGACGTTGATCGAGCGGACCTGGGAGAGCCGGAAGTCCCACTCCGAGTCGGGGTAGAGGAAGGGCCAGACGAAGCCGCCCGAGGCGGCGTCGACGTGGATCGGGATGTCGATGCCCTTCTCGTCTTTGGTCGCGACCAGGAGCTCGTTGATGCCGACGATGTCGTCGCGATGCCCGGTGAAGGTCGTGCCGAGGACGGCGGCGACGCCGATCGTGTTCTCATCGATGTGGGGCTCGACGTCGGCGGGCCCGATCGTGTACTTGCCCCTCTGCAGCGGCACGATCCTCGGCTCGACGTCGAAGTAGCGGCAGAACTTGTCCCAGACGACATGGACGTCGCCGCCGAAGACGAGATTCGGCGAATCGGTCGGCTTGCCGGCCGCTTCGCGGCGCTGGCGCCATTTCCACTTCAGCGAGAGCGCGCCGAGCATGATCGCCTCCGATGAGCCCTGGGTACGGGTCCCGGTCGTCTCCCCGGGCGCGTGGAAGAGGTCGGCGAGCATCCGCACGCAGCGCTGCTCGATTTCGGCCGAGATCGGGTACTCGGCGTGGTCGATGAAGTTGCGATGGAGGTTGGCCGCGATCAGCCGCTGGGCCTCGGGCTCCATCCAGGTGGTCACGAAGGTCGCCAGGTTGCGGGCCGGTTCGCCCTCGAGCTCCAGTTCCTCGCCGACCAGGCGCATCGCATCGATCGCCGACATCCCGCTGGCCGGGAACTCACGGTCGGGAGCCTCCTCGGTCAGCCACCTGGCGCCGTAGAACCGGGCTCCTTCGGTTGGTGTCTGGTCGGCCGAACCCACCGGCGACGAGACTAGCGGCTACTGCCGGGTCACGATATCGGGCCCGTTCCCGCGCGCGATCCTCTTCTCATCCTGATCGAATCCCTCGTAGCTCTCGAACTCTCGCCCCCAGAACGTCAAATTGATCGCCGCGAGCGGCCCGGCGTAATCTGCCCGGCGATGGCCCTCGTCATGATCGGCGCCCCGATCGACTCGGTCGGCCGCTCCGGCGGCGCCGAGCGCGGGCCCGTGGCGATGCGCGCGCTCGGCCTGACCGACGTGATCGGCGCCGAAGATCGCGGCGACCTCGAGATCAGGATCCGCGGCGACGAGCGCGACCCGGAGACCGGGCTGATCGCCGCTGACGACGTCCTCGCCGCCACCGCCGAGATCCGCATGACGGTCGCGAACGCGCTCGCCGCGGGCGACCGGCCCCTGCTTGTCGGCGGCTGCTGCTCGGAGCTGCCCGGGGCCCTGGGCGGTGCCCGCGACGCCCTCGGCTCGATCGGGCTCGCCTACGTGGACGGCCACGCCGACCTCTACGACGGGGAGACCTCGACCACCGGCGAGGCGGCCGACATGGGGATGTCGGTGATCCTCGGGCTCGGGCCCCGGGCATGGGTCGATGCCGCGGGAGGAGCGTCGTCCGAACCCGCCAGGACCTTCCTGATCGGCTATCGCGACCGTGAGGAGTCGATCGAGGATGGGATGCGCCGGCCGGAGGACCTCGACCCGGCTCCGCGCCTGCATCCGATCGAGACCGTTCGCTCCGACGGCGCGGCCGAGACCGGCGAATGGGCGGCGGCCGCGCTCGCCGGCGGCGGGTCGTTCTGGCTCCACCTGGACGTCGACGTTCTCGACGAGGAGGCCTTCCCGGCGACCGACTATCTGATGCCGGGCGGGATGGGTTGGGAGGACCTCGGCGATCTGCTCACGCCGCTGCTCGCCTCCGAGGCCCTGATCGGCGCCTCAATCGCCTGCTACAACCCCGAGAAGGACCCCGGTGGCGCCTGCGGCAAGGCCCTGATCGAGGCGCTCAGGCCCCTCCGCCGCCGGGACTAGCCGGCAAGCTCGGGGATGAACCGCTCGACGTGGGTCGCGATCGTCTTCCTGACCCATTGCTGCGTCGCCGAGTCGGCCATCCGGTAGCGGCCGAGCAGCATCTTCTGATCGGTGAGCGGAAGCCCGGCGATCTCCCAGCTGACGGCGAGCCGCTCGAAGAGGAGCTCCGAGCGGCGCCGCCAGGCGTCATCGACCGAGGCCGCCGCACTTGAGGGGCCCTGGCCGATCTTCCTGATCGTCGCCCGGCTCAACGATTGGCGCAGGACCAGAGTGTTTCCCTCCTCGTCGCGGTACTCGACGGTCGCGGCCTTCTCGGCCGAGGGTCTCTTCTTGCGCCTGGGCACGATCCGAGTCTCGCAGGGACCTGCCGTCGAGGTTGGGTCCGCATGGCGGACCCAACCTCGACGGCATCGGTCATTCCGCCTCGCCGCCCGGCCGCCTGCGGCGAGATTTTCGCTCGGAGGTCCGCCGCTTCTGGTCGAGCCGGCGCTCGCGCGAGGCGCGGGTCGGCCGGGTCGGGCGTCGCCGGCGAGGGACGCGGAGGCCGGCCGCGATCCTCGCCGCGAGGCGATCGAGCGCGAGCTGGCGATTGCGCGCCTGGCCCCGCGCGTCCTGGGCGACGGCGGTTACGGTCGGCCCCACCCGCTCCAGCAACCTTTCGCGCTGGGCCTCATCGAGAGCGGCGGAAGAGGAGACGTCGAAGACCGCTTCGACCCGTGACGCGGTCACGTTCGCGTGCTGGCCACCCGGGCCGCTCGAGCGGCTGGTCCGCAGCTCGATCTCGGCCAGGGGGATCGCGAGGTCCTCGTCGATCTTCAACTCGTCGGCCACGGCCAGGAGGCCGGTCAGGCCAGGGCGTCGATCTTCGCCGCCAGCTCGAAGTCGTTGGCCGTCACCCCGCCATCGGAATGGGTCGAGAGGCTGACCCTGACCGTGTCCCAGGAGATCTGGAGATCGGGGTGATGGTTCATCGACTCGGCCGGCTCGACGATGCTGTCGACGAAGTTGACCGAACCGACGAAGTCCGAGCGCTTGAACGATTTTGTGATCGCCCGGCCATCCAGCTCCCAGCCGGGATGCTCGGTCAGCCTCGCCTCGATCTCCTGCTCGCTCAACGGCATGCCCGGACTATGCTGCCAGGGCGGCCGGGATTAAGCAATGAGCGCGGAGCGAGCAAGCGTGCATATCTGGTTCATCGCGCAGCGAGCGAAGCGCGAGACTTTGCAATGAGCAGCGACCTCCCCACCCTCTGGCACATCCCCGTTTCCCACTACAGCGAGAAGGCGCGCTGGGCCCTCGCCCACAAGGGCATCGAGCACGAGCGACGCGCGCCGCCGCCGGGAGGCCACATCGCGTTCGCGCTCTGGCTCACCCGCGGCGCCCAGGCCACCTTCCCGGTGCTGACGCTGGATGGCCACAACATCGGCGATTCGACCGCGATCATCGCCGCGCTCGAGGAGCGCGACCCCGAGCCGGCGCTCTACCCCTCCGACCCCGAGCAACGCCGCCGCGCCCTCGAGCTCGAGGATTTCTTCGACGAGGAGCTCGGGCCCCACTCGCGGCTGCTCGCCTGGCACGAGCTGCTCGGTGACCGCGATCGCTTCCGCGCGGTCGTCGAACAGACGCTGCCCGCCCCGGCGAGGCGGGTGGGCGGCCTGGCAACCTCCTACGCGGGCGTCTACACCAAGCTCCGCTTCGGGGTCGCGGACGTCGGGGCGGCGGACCTGGCTCGAGAAAAGATCCTCGCCGCCTTCGACCGCCTCGAGGCCGAGCTCGAGGCCGGTGGGAACGAGTACCTGGTCGGCGACCGGTTCACCGTCGCCGACCTCACTGCCGCCTCGCTCTTCTACCCGGTCGTGCTGCCGGACGAGGGGCCGACGGAAGTCGATGGGACTGCGCCCGCCGGCATGGAAGCCTTCCGCATCCCGCTGAAGGAGCGCCCCGGCTACGTCTGGGTCGAGGAGATGTTCCGGCGCCACCGCAAGCCGGCGGCGCTGGCTACGGGTTGAGGACGATCTTCAGCGCCTCGTGGTTGTCGTAAAGGCGGTAGGCGTCTGCGGCCTCGTCGAGCTTCATCCGGTGGGTGACGAGCGGCGCCGGGTCGAGCTTGCCGGCCTCGATCAGCGCCAAGACCCTGTCGACGTGGGCGATCACGTTCGCGAGGCCGAGGCGCAGGCTCAGGCCCTTCAGCCAGGCGAGGCCCAACGGGACCTCGCCCTTGCCGGCGTAGGCGCCGATCCCCGACACGGTCCCGGCGTCGCGGGCCAGGCTGATCGCCATCGCCAGCGGGCCGGGGTCGCCGACAGCATCGACGACGACGTCCACGCCCCGCCCCTCGGTCGCGGCGCGCACCGAGCGTTTCGGGTCCTCCTCGGTGAGGTGGAGCGCCACGGCCCCGAACTCGGCGGCCATCTCGAGTCGCGGCGCCACGGTGTCGATCGCGAAGATCTTTGTCGCCCCCGCGGCCCGCGCCGCCTGGACCGCGCAGAGCCCGACCGGTCCGAGGCCGAGCACGGCCACGGTGTCCCCGGGACGGGTGCCGGCGTGCTCGATCGAGTGGAAGCCGGTGCCCATCACATCGCCGGCGAACAGCGCCACCTCGTCGGATACTCCCTCCGGGACCCGCCGCAGCGTCAGGTCGGCGCGCGGCACGAGCAGCAGCTCCGCCTGGGAGCCCTGGAGGTCGCCCAGCTTCGAGCCATGGCCGAAGATCCGCCCCCGCTCGCAGCGGTTGTAGTCGCCGCGCAGACAGGCGCGGCAGGTGCCGCAGGCGGTGTGGAAGCAGCCGAGGACGCGGTCGCCCTCGGACACCCGCTCGACCTCATCGCCGGCCGCCAGCACCGTGCCGACGAACTCATGACCGATCGTGAAGCCGACCTCAACCGGGACCCGGCCGTGGAAGATGTGGAGGTCGGAGCCGCAGATCCCGCTCGCCTCGACCCTGATCAGGGCCTCGTCGGGTGACCCGATCTCGGGATCCGGCTTCTCCTCGACCCGGACCTCACCGGGCGCCTGGAAGGTGACGGCTTTCATTGGCGGCGCGAACCGTATCGCTCGGCCGGAAGCTTCAGCCGACCGGAACGCCGGGGACCTGGAAGCGGCCGAGCTCGGCGCCGGGGCTGGCGGTCTCGGCGATGCGCGCTTCCAGCGCCAGCTCCTTCTCGAAGTCGGCCTCCTCGCCGTGCCGGAAGGAGACATCCTTGCCCTCGAGCAGCTCGATGAAGATCTCGACGAAGCGCTCGTCGAGCTGCTCGCCGGCGACACGCCGCAGCTCCTGGATCGCGTCGTAGCTGGAGACCGGCGCCCGGTAGGAGTCGCGGGCGGTCATCACGTCGTACGTATCGGCGACCGAGATGATCCGGGCCAGCTCGGGAATCTCATCGCCGCGCAGTCCCCGCGGGTAGCCCTTGCCGTCAATCCTCTCGTGGTGGGCGAGGATGATGTCGGCGACCGGGCCGTAGCCGTCGAGCGAGGAGACCACCCGCGCGCCCTGCTGCGGGTGGCGACGGATCAGCATCCAGTCTTCGTCGGTGAGCGGCACGTTCGCCTTCAGGATCCGGTCGGGGAGGATGAACTTGCCGATGTCGTGGAGCAGGGCGGCGATGTGGACCAGCTCCTCCTCGCGGCGCGAGTAGCCCGCGCGCTGGGCGATCGCCCGCGAGTAGCGCGCGACCGCGGCCGAGTGACGGGCGGTCATCTGATCCCGCAGGTCGAGGGTCCGGAGCAGCGCGCTCAACATCCCGACCTGGAAGCTCGCCAGCTGCTTCGATCTGATCTCGAGCTCCTGGGCCCGCTCCTGGGACTTCAGCAGGGCGCCGAGCAGGTACTGGAAGATGACGAGCACGACGCCGAACAACGCGACCCCGGCGAGCCCGATCTGGTCATAGATGAAGGCGACGCCGACCGCCATCAGCGCGGCCGCGAGCTCGGACGGAAGCAGCGGCCCGATCACCGTCCGCACCTTCTCGCGGAACGAGCTGCGCTCGAGGTAGCAGGTGTAGGCCCCGATCATCGTGAAGTTGATCGTCAGCGCGGCGAGGAAGGCGGCGAAGACGAGGACGTAGTAGACGGGGTCCGAGGAGGTGATCCCGGTCCGCTCGACGATTTCGTGGAATCCGGTCCCGACGACGATCGGGAAGGTGATGTAGGTCAGGAGGTTGACGAGGAAGTCGTGCGCCTTTTCCCGGAACCGCAGCCAGCCGGCGACGATCGAGATGACGCCGATCAGAGCCGCCGGCGTGCCGCCGAGAAAGACCATCGCAAGGACCAGGGCGAGGAAGTTGCCCGAGACCTTGATCCGCGATTCGGTCTCGATCGACATCACGTCGCTGAAGATCGAGAAGCCGAGCAGGATGCCGAGCAGGGCGAGGTCCCAGTCGGCGTCGGGGGCCTGCCAGATCGCAACCGCGATCATGCCGACGAGGGAAATCGCCAGCAGAGCTTGACTCAGACGTGTCGGCCGCTCGGTCTCCATGGATCGCGCGAGGTCGGGATTCGACGTGCGCCGGTTCCTGCCTGAAGCCAATTCGCGGGTCGCCAAAAGCTTCCTGCGACTGGCCACCGACTTGCGACGATCACAACCTTGGCTGCAAGGTAGAGGGTGGCCGCCCACTCGGCAACCCTGTGTAGATCAACTGGCCAAGACCTTGCATTTAGCGCAAATGCGGCCGATTTGCTCTTAAACGCGTAAAGAACCCCACGCGGGAGCTCTCCAAGCTCATACAACATGCCCCTGGGAAACGATCAACTACTGCTTGAAGTTCTACCGTTTGAAGCCCATGACCTGCTCCTTTCGTACAAACCGCAAACCCGGCAACTGCACAAGTTCGGGCGAAGATCAATTCATTTCCTGGCAGGTTTGTAGCACATATAGGCGGAAAGTTGTGCAAGTGCACGCAAACTTGTGCAAAGGAATGCAGATTTAGATGGCCAGCCCAGGCCTGAAAGAGCCCCTTCGCAGGCCGGCATTCCGTCGCCTGGTCCTCTCCTACGCGGTCAACGAGTTCGGCGACTGGCTCGGGATCGTCGCCCTCTCGCTCCTCGTTTTCGAGCAGACCGGAAGCGCGATGGCGACGACCCTGCTGTTCATCGGGACGGGATTTGTGCCGGCGCTGCTCACCCCCATAGTCGTCGCGCGGCTCGAGCGCCCGCCGCCGCGCCTGGTGCTACCGGCGCTCTACGCGGCAGAGGCGGTGGCATTCGGGGCCCTGGCCCTGCTCGCCGACAACTTCTCGCTCGCCGCCGTGGTCGCGGTGGCGACGGTCGACGGCGCGCTGGCGCTGACCGCCAAGTCGCTGACCCGCTCGGTCAGCGCCGCGATGCTCGAGCCGGAAGGGGAGTTGCGGGCGGGAAACGCGGTTCTCAACGTCGCCTTCACCGCCAGCGCCGCGATCGGCCCCGTGCTCGCCGGCGCCGTGGTCGCCGCCTCCAACGTGCAGACCGCGCTGTTGCTTGACGCCGTCTCCTTCTACGCGATCGGGTGGATCTTGCTCACCGCCCGGCCCCTGCCACGCGGCGAGTCCGAACCCGGGCGCCTGCGGGAGCGCGTCCGCGCCGGCGCCGGGTACATCCGCGGCAACCGGACACTGCGGCGCCTGCTCGCCGCCCAGGCGGTGGCCTTCGTCTTCTTCTCGGCTGTGATCCCGATCGAGGTCCTCTTCGCGAAGGACACCCTCGGCGCCGGCGACACCGGCTACGGCCTCCTGCTCGGCAGCTGGGGAGTCGGGATGGTCCTCGGCAGCATCGTCTTCGCCGCCCTGCGGCGCGCGCCGCTGCCGGTCCTGCTGTTCTTCAGCACGATCGCGGTCGGCGCCGGCTACCTGGGGACGGGGGCTGCGCAGACGCTCGCGATGGCCTGCGTCGCCTCCGTGATCGGCGGCGCCGGCAACGGGGTCCAGTGGGTCGCGGTGATGAGCGCGGTCCAGGAGCTGACCGCGGCGAGGATGCAGGCTCGCGTGATCGGCGTCCTCGAATCGATCGCGTCCGCCACCCCGGGGCTCGGCTATGTCCTCGGCGGACTGATCGCGACCGGCTTCAGCCCACGGGCGACGTTTCTGGTCGCCGGCGTGGGCGTCGTCGCGACCGCGACGATCGCCGCTCCCCTGTTGGGCACGCGGTGGCCGGAGCTGCACGGCCCGGATGAGACCGACAACCGTCCAGAGCCGCAGGACGCCGGGCGCGAAACTATGGTGGAGTTGATCCCAGGGGGAAGGTCCGTCCGCTCAGAGGGCGAAAACCCGACCCACCCCAACCCGGAGGTCAGGCGTTGAGAAAGCTTGCGGCACTACTGGCGGTATCGGTCCTCTGCCTCGCGGCGGGGGTGGGCCTCGCCGCATGCGGCAGCAGCGATTCCGGCGGCGGCGCGGACGGCGGCACCCTGCACGGCACCTACGGGTCCTTTCCCGACTACCTCGACCCGGCTCTGTCCTACACCGTCGAAGGCTGGACTGCGCTCAACGCGAGCTACATTCCGCTCCTGACCTACGCCCGCGCCGACGGCGAGGAGGGCAGCAAGGTCATTCCCGGCCTCGCCAAGGGCCTGCCCAAAGTGAGCAACGGCGGCAAGACCTACACGCTCGAACTCCGCAAGGGGCTCGAATACTCCGACGGGACTCCGGTCAAAGCCTCCGACTTCAAGTTCGCGGTCGAACGGATGATCCGGCTGAACTCCGGCGGATCGCCGTTCTTCATGGAAATCGTCGGGGCTGAAGACTTCCAGTCCAAAAAACAGGATGACATCTCGGGGATCCAGACCGACGACAAGACCGGCAAGATCGTCATCGATCTGCTCGCGCCTCGAGGCACCTTCAACAACGAGCTCGGCCTGATGTTCACGGCGCCGGTTCCGCAGAGCACCCCGATCAAAAACCTCACCGCCGACCCGCCTCCCTCCACCGGGCCATACGAGATCGTCAGCTCCGACCCGGGGCGCGGCTGGTCGTACAAGCGCAACCCCGCCTGGGAAAAGACGAACTCGAAGTTGGTCCCGGGCATCACGAGCGGGCACTTCGACAAGATCGAATTCAAAGTGGTCCACAACGCGTCGACCCAGGTCAACGACGTCGAACAGGGGACGGTCCAGTTCATGCAGACCTTCCCCCCCGCCGACCGCATCGTCGCCGTCAAGGAAGAGTTCGAAGGCACCCAGTTCCGACTCGAGCCGACGATCACCAACTACTACTTCTGGATGAACGTGACGCGGCCGCCCTTCGACGACGTCAAGGTCCGCCAGGCGGTCAACTACGCGCTCAGTGGCGAAGCGATGGAACGGATCTACGCCGGCTCGCTGAAAGCGATGCAGCAGATCCTGCCACCCGGGATGCCGGGCCACAAGTCGTTCGTGCTGTATCCGTACAACCTCGAAAAGGCGAAGGAACTGATCGCCGAAGCGAACCCCTCCGACCGCGACATCACGGTCTGGACCGACAACGAAAGCCCACAGGACGAAGCCGGCACCTACTACCAGGACCAGCTGAAAAAGCTGGGCTTCAACGTCGAGCTGAAAATCCTCAACGCCGATGACTACTTCACGGTGATCGGCAACCAGACGACCCCCGACCTCGACACTGGCTACGCCGCCTGGTACTTCGACTACCCGCATCCGAACGACTTCTTCCAGCCTCTCCTGGCCGGGGAAAGCATCCTCCCGACCAACAACGGCAACTTCTCCGATATCGACGAACCCGCGTTGAACGCGAAAATCAAGCGGCTCCGGGAAGTCGACCTTGGCCCGCAACAGGAAGCCGAATACGCGGAATTGGACCGGGAATACATGGAACTAGCGCCCTGGGCCCCGTACGGAGCGCGGTCGGCGACGACCTTTGTCTCGAGCGAAATCGACCTCGACAAGGTCGTCTACAACCTGACCCTCGGCCAGGACCTGACGACCTTCCAGCGCAAGTAGCCGGGGGCGGCTGCTTCACAATAGGCGGGTGGCCGAGCCAACTCCCGCCCCGGCCGTGAGCCCGTCGCAGGGCCGCAGCCCCTGGCGCCTGGCGCTGGCGCGGCTGCGGCACAATCGCGTCGCGCTAGGGTTCCTCGCCCTCTTCGTCCTGATCGTCCTCTTCGTCCTCTCGGCTCCGCTCTGGAGCAAGTACGTCGCCGACACCGGGCCGAACGACACCCACACGCTGGAGAAGGTCAGCGTCGACGGCGAAAAGCGCGACGTCGTCAGCATCGAGGGGCAGCCGATCGGCCCGATCTGGTTCAAGGCTGGGGGCAAGTTCTTCCTCGGTGCCGACGGCCGCCTCGGCCGAGACGAGATGGTCCGCCTGATGTACGGCGGAAGGACGTCGATCTTCATCAGCTTCGTCGCGGCGCTGATCACGACCCTGCTCGCCGTCGTTCTCGGCCTGATCGCCGGCTATTACCGGGGCTGGCCCGACGCGGTGATCGCCCGCACGATGGACGTGATCTGGGCCTTCCCCGTGGTCCTGCTCGGTATCGCGCTCGGGACGGCGCTGGCCGTCGGCGGGCTGCAGCTGGGGCCGATTTCGATATCAGGGTCCTCGATTTGGATCCCGATCATCATCATCGGCGTCGTCTACGTCCCCTACATGGCGAGACCGCTGCGGGGCGAGGTCCTGGCGCTGCGAGAGAAAGAGTTCGTCGAGGCGGCGGTCGCCCAGGGGGCCGGCCCGCTGCGTGTGATGTTCGGCGAGCTACTGCCCAACCTGTGGTCGACGATCATCGTCTTCTTCACCCTCAACATCGCCAACAACATGCTGCTCGAGTCGGCGCTCTCCTTCCTCGGCGCCGGGGTCCAGCCGCCGAACTCCTCCTGGGGGACGATGATCTCGACCGGCTTCGCGCTCCTGACCACCGCGCCACTGCTCTCGATCCTGCCGGGAACGATGATTCTGCTCACGGTCCTCTCGCTGAACGTCTTCGGTGACGGCCTCCGCGACGCGCTCGACCCGAAATCGAAGGTCAGGCTCGAGGCCCACGCCGGGATGCCCGAGCCCGAGGGGACGGCGGTCTGATGGGGCGCTTCATCGTCCGCCGGGTACTGGGGATGCTGCTGGTGCTGTTCGCGATCTCGGTGATCGTCTTCCTGATCTTCAACGTGATCCCGAACTCCGACCCGGCGCAGCGGATGGCCGGCAAGGTCGCGACGCCGGCCCTTGTCAAGAGCATCAACGAAGACTGGGGCTTCGAAGACCCACTGCCGCAGCAGTACGTGAAGACGATGGAGAAGATCTTCACCGGCGACCTGATCTCCTACAGCACCCAGCTCAACGTCAACGAACAGATCGTCAAGGGCCTGCCGGCGACCTTCTCGCTCGCGATCGGCGCCGCGGTGATCTGGATGTTCTTCGGGATCGTGTTCGGCTACTACTCGGCGTTGAGAGCCGGGGGCGTGCCCGACCGGCTGCTGACGATCCTGGCCCTGGTCGGGATCTCGATGCCGGTCTTCACCCTCGCCGCGGTGATGCTCAAGTTCCTCGCCTACGACACCCAGATATTCCCCTCGGGTGGCTACGTCGGGCTGACCGAAAACCCGCTCGACTGGGCCTACCACCTGATTCTGCCGTGGACGACGCTGGCGGTCCTCTATGTCGGCTTCTACAGCCGGGTGCTGCGCTCGAACATGCTCGACGCGATGAGCAGCGACTACGTCCGCACGGCGCGCGCGAAGGGGTTGAGCGAGCGACAGGTGATGACCCGCCACGTCCTGCGAAACTCGCTGATCCCGATCGTCACCCTCTTCGGCCTCGACTTCGGGGCGGTCGTCTTCGGCGGCGCGATCCTCACCGAAGCGCTCTTCAGCCTCAACGGCGTCGGCGACTACGCCTACGAATCTACGACCAAACTCGACCTGCCGCCGATCATGGCGATCACGCTGTTCGGCGCCTTCTTCGTCGTCCTCTTCAACACCCTGGTGGACGTCGCCTACGCCTACCTCGACCCGCGGGTGCGGCTGGGGGAATCGGCACAGTGAGCGCCAAGCCGGTCCTTCAGGTCGACGGGCTGCGGGTCGGGTTCGCGACCGAAGGCGGCCTTCTGCAGGCGGTCGACGGGGTCTCATTCGACCTCGCGCCGGGAGAGGTCCTGGCGATCGTCGGTGAGTCGGGGTCGGGGAAGAGCGTCACCGCGCAATCGATCATCGGCCTCACCCGCTCGCCCAACGCTCGGATCGAGGGCTCGGTGAAGCTCCACGACGAGGAGCTGATCGACCTCAGCGAGGGCCAGCTCCAGAAGGTGCGCGGGGCACGGATAGCGATGGTCTTCCAGGACCCGATGACCTCGCTCAACCCCGTCTACAGAGTCGGCGACCAGATCGTCGAGGCGGTCCGGGCCCACCGCCGCACGAGCGACAAGGACGCACGGGCACTGGCGATCGAGATGCTCGACTCGGTCGGGATCCCGGACCCGGAGCTGCGGGTGAACTCCTATCCCCATCAGCTCTCGGGCGGGCAGCGCCAGCGGGTGATGATCGCGATGGCGCTCGCGCTCGAGCCGGAGGTGCTGATCGCCGACGAGCCGACGACGGCGCTCGACGTCACGATCCAGGCCCAGATCCTCGAGCTGCTCTCCCGCCTCAACCGCGAACGGAACCTCGCAACCCTGCTGATCACCCACGACCTCGGGGTCGTCGCCGAGGTCGCCGACCGGGTGCTGGTCATGTACGCCGGGCGGGTCGTCGAGAAAGGGAGCCTCGAAGACATCTTCTACGACCCCCAGCACCCCTACACCTGGGGCCTGCTCGGCTCGCTCGCCAGGATCGACCAGCCGCGGCCGCACCGGCTGCCGCAGATCAGGGGCGCGCCGCCGTCGCTGCTCGATCTGCCGGAAGGATGCTCGTTCCGGCCAAGATGCCCGCACGCGTTCGACCGCTGCCTCGAGATGCCGGACCTCGCCGCCCGGGCCGAGGGCGCGGAGAATCACCTCGACCGCTGCTGGCTCGAGGCCGGGCGGAAGCGGGAGCTGCGCGAGGTCGAGGGCCGGATCGGGCTCGAGGAGCCGGCGTGACGGGCGAGCCGCTGCTCGAGATCGAGGACCTGGTCAAGCACTTCCCGATCAAACGGGGTCTGCTGATCGACCGCCACGTCGGCGAGGTCAAGGCGGTGGACGGCGTCAGCCTCTCGATCGCCCGCGGCGAAACGCTCGGCCTCGTCGGCGAGTCGGGCAGCGGCAAGTCGACGCTCTGCCGGGTCGCGCTACAGCTGCTGAAGCCGACGTCGGGCTCTGTTCGCTACCAGGGCCGTGAGATCGCGGGTCTCGGCCGCCGCGACATGCGGCCGCTGAGGCGGGAGATGCAGATGGTCTTTCAGGACCCATATGCCTCTCTCAACCCCCGCAAACGGGTCGGCCAGATCATCGGCGACCCTCTGCGGCGCCAGGGCATCGGCTCGTCGGCGGAGCGACGGCGGCGGGTTCACGAGCTGCTCGACCGCGTCGGTCTCTCGACCGAACACTACGACCGCTATCCGCACGAGTTCTCCGGTGGCCAACGGCAGCGCATCGGGATCGCCCGCGCTCTGGCGCTGCGGCCGACGCTGATCGTCGCCGACGAGCCCGTCTCGGCGCTCGACGTCTCGATCCGGGCCCAGATCGTCAACCTCCTCGCCGACCTTCAGGACGAGTTCGAGCTGAGCTACCTGTTCGTCGCCCACGACATCGGCATCGTCCGCCACGTCTCCGACCGGATCGCGGTGATGCACGACGGCAAGATCGTCGAGCAGGGCTCCGCCGACCAGGTCTGCGAGAGCCCGAAGGATCCCTACACCCGATCGCTGCTGGACGCGGTCCCGATCCCCGACCCCCGCGAGGCCCGCGCCCGTGGCGCTTCCGCTTAGCCCCCCGATCAAGCCGCAACTGGCAAAGACGCGTCGGGAGCTGCCGCTCGGCGAGGAGTGGGCCTACGAGCAGAAGATGGACGGCTTCCGGGCGATCGTTTTCGTCGACGGCGATGACGTCTACATCCAGTCGCGGGGCGCGAAATCCCTCGGCCGCTACTTCCCGGAGCTCGAATTCCCCGCCGGGCGCTACGTCCTCGACGGTGAGCTGGTGATCCGCGATGCCGGCGGCGAACTCGAATTCGACGCGCTGCAGAGCCGGATCCACCCGGCCGAGTCGCGGATCAATCTGCTTGCGAAGGAGATCCCCGCCAACTTCGTCGCCTTCGACCTTCTCGCCGAGGACGATGCCTCGCTGCTGGAGGCGCCGCTGCGCGAGCGCCGCGGCCGGCTCGAGGCGCTCGCCGGCCAGAAGAGCCTGGAGGTTAGCGAGCTCAGCCCCGATCCGGCCCGCGCGGAGGAGTGGCTGCAGAGCACCGAGGGCACGATGGCGAAGGAGCTCGACGCTCCCTACGAGCCGGGCAAACGCCGCGGGATGGCGAAGGTCAAGCGCGAGCGCGAGATCGACTGCGTGGTCCTCGGCTGGCGGCCCGGCAAAGAGGAGGGCACGGTCGGCTCGTTGATCCTCGGCCTCTACGACGGCGGCGAGCTGCGACCGGTCGGCCACATCTCCGGCTTCACCGCCGCCGAAAAACGCGGCCTCCGCGACCTACTGGCGCCGCTCGAGACCGGCGAACAGGGCACGGCCGAGCCGAGCCGCTGGGCCGGCGGCCGCGACCTCGAGTGGGTGGCGCTGCGACCCGAGCTGGTGATCGAAGTGGGCTACGACCATGCCTCGGCGGGACGAATCAGGCACGGCGCGCGATTTCGGAGGTTTCGGGACGACAAGGATCCGCGGGAGTGCCTATTCGAGGATCTCGACGAAGGGTGACTCAGAACAGGGCACCCTGCGCCGGGTAGAGAGGGGCGGCGACTTCCTCTCCCGACTCGCCGCCCTTCGGGCGGCTCTGAGTATCCGCCGGTTGAGGAAATCGCCGCCCCTCTCCGCCGACCCGGCGCGCCCTTGCTCGGCCCCAGCCCCTAACGGCCCGGGTTGCGCGCTCGCGCTGGGCGGGGCGTAGGTAGGCGCGATCCGAGTAGAGCTGCTCGTATTTCGGGATCAGGTCGGGCCGTTTCGACTCGAGCCAGCCAAAGAAGACGTCGCGGACCTCGTCGCGGAGGTGCAGTGCGACGCCGCCGAGGAAGCTGGCGCCGGCCTCGCGCGCGCGGTCGACGATCGGCCGCACCTGCTCGGGGCTGTCGTTGATCCCCGGCATCAACGGCGCGATCAGGACTCCGGAATCGATTCCGCGCCGGCGCAGCTCGGCCACCGCCTCCAGGCGGGCCTCGGGGCTCGGCGTGTGCGGCTCGGTCGCCCGCCACACCTTCTCGTCGAGGGTCGGAACCGAGAGATTGACCGAGACCGGCAGCCGCTTCGCCATCCGCTCGTAGAGGTCGATGTCGCGCATCACCAGCGGCGACTTCGTCAGGACCGATATCGGCGTCTCCGCCTCCTCCAGCGCCGCGATGATCTCCGGCATCATCCGGTAGCGGCTCTCGACCCACTGGTAGGGGTCGGTGTTGGTCCCGAGCGCGACCAGCTCCCGCTTCCACGCCGGCCTGGCCAGCTCCGCCCGGACCAGCTCGGGGACGTTGACCTTGACGACGATCTCACGCTCGAAGTCGCGGCCGGCATTCATGTCGAGGTAGGTGTGTGTCCGGCGAGCAAAACAGAAAACGCAGGCATGAGTGCATCCCCGGTAGGGGTTGATCGTCCAGCTGAACCCGTAGCGGCCGCCCGGCACGTGGTTGATGGCGGAGCGGGCGCGGACCTCGTGGAAGTTGATCCCCATCGCCTCCGGCGCGTCGAAGGTGCGGACGACGGAGCCGTCGCCGACCCCCGGGAGCCTGAGGTCGTTCTCGGTCTTGAGCTCATCCCACCGCATACGAACGTATGTTCGCATTCGGAGGGGACGGCAGACTTGGCGAGGGCTATGCGCCCATCATTTTCAGCTGCAGGGACTTCGCGACCTCCAGGAAGCCGAGCGCGACGTAGGGCCGCGTATTGGCCCGCACCCGGATGTTGGCGAACTCGCCGTTGTCGTCGTCGGTCCCGAGGATCTCGACGATGGTGAGCATTCGCCCGATCTGAGCGTTCTCGGGAATCTCCGGATCGTCTTCGATCTCCTGCATCAGCTCCTGGATGTGCTGGCCGAGCGGTGACTGGTCAATCGCCATGTGGGGCTCCCCCTTCGGGTCGGTCTACTGGGCGACTGCAGCCTACGAGGCGGCCGAGTAGGCGGTCGAGTTTGCGTTTGCCGTCGAATAGCGACGGCAAACGCAAACTCGCGGGGCTGCTTTACGAGCCAATCGCAAACTCGCGGGGCTTTAGGGGCCTCGGACGCTCTCGGCCTGCATGAACTCGTCGAGCTGGGCGCGGGCTTTGCGGCGGGCGGCGTTGCGCAGCGGCGGCAGGGTGGCGACCGCCAGCCCGGTCGGGCCGAGCGCCTGCCGCGCCCAGCGCCTGAAGTCGAACTCGTCGACGTGGTCGGCGATCAGGCCGTCGGCGAAGCGGAAGGTCGCCCTGATGTCGTTGACGACCGGGCGGCCGGTGGAGAACGTGTAGTGGGCGATCCAGTGGGCGCTGCCGGAGTCCTCGCCGGCGTCGTGCTCGCGCAGCTCGATCTCGAGGTCGGTGGCGCGGTCGGTCAGCATCCGCCACATCGCCCCGACCTCATCGCCCTGCAGGTCGCCGAAGGCGGGGTCGCGGAAGTGGGCGTCGTCGGAGTAGCAAGCGGTCATCTCGGCGCCGTCGCAGCGGCCGAAGGCCTCGTAGAAGCGCTCGATCAGGGCCCGGTTGGCGTCGGCGCTCACGTCCACCTCAAGCTAGCTCGCCCCGAATCGCGTAGCGGAAGACGTCGACGACCTGCTCGGCGCTGCGCGCCGTTCCCTGGGCGGCACGGTCGACCTCCTTCAGCGCATGGTCGAACTCGGCGTCGTGAAGGGTGACGTAGGGCTTGCCGAGCGCCGCCGCGTAGCCGGCGTCGAAGGCTGCATTCCACTGGCGGTACTGGTCGCCGAAGCGGACGACGACCACGTCGGCCGCCCGGATCAGCGTCTGGGTCCGGATCGCGTTGACGCCGGCCCCCATGTGGTCGCGCCAGAACGGCTCGCTCTCCTCGCCCAGGGTGCCGACTCCGGCGTCATCGGAGGCGGCATGGTCAGTGACCGGGGCCGAGAACTCGACCGCGAGGCCCGCCTCGCGGACCCCCGCCTCGATCCGCTCGCGCCAGTCGGAGTGGATCTCCCCGGAGAGGTAGACCTGCCAGGTGCGATCGGCCATCGAGCCATCCTAGATGCCCACGGGACCCGGGTTGCGATCGCCGCGGGCCTGCGCTACGCTATCTAACGTGAACGTAAGAAAGAGATTCCAGCAGCGGCGGTCGAGCCTGGGGGTGGATGCCGACCACGAGAACTACCGCTGGTGGGCCCTGTCCTGCACGAGCCTCGGGATGCTCCTCGTCGCCACCAACTCCGGCACGCTGATCATCGCCCTGCCCGACCTCGAGCGCTCGCTCGGGACCTCGCTCCTCGGGCTGGTCTGGGTGATCCTCGCCTACATGATCTCCTCGACCGTGTTGGTCCTCACCGCCGGCCGCCTCTCCGACCTCTTCGGGCGCAAGTCGGCCTTCGTCGGCGCCTTCGTCGTCTTCGGCCTCGCCTCGCTCGGCGCCGGGTTCTCGGGCTCGGGCACCGAGCTGATCCTGTGGCGGATCGTCCAGGGAATCGGCGGCGCGTTCATCTTCGCCAACGGCCCCGCCCTCGTCACCGACGCCTTCCCCAGGGAGCAGCTCGGGGTCGCAATGGGGACCAACACGATGGTCGCCGCGATCGGGCTCGTGATCGGCCCCGTCCTCGGCGGCGCCCTCGTCGCGATCTCCTGGCACTGGGTCTTCTGGTTCAACGTCCCGCTGGCGATCGCCGGGGCGCTGTGGGCGGCGCTGGTCCTCCGCGACCTCTCCTCACGCGACCCCGTCCGCGGCCTCGACCTGGCCGGGACCGTGACCTTCGTCCTCGGCCTCACCGGCCTCGTCTACGGGATCTCACGTGGCGGGATCTCCGGTTGGGACGACTCGCTCGTGATCGGCTCGCTGGTCGCCAGCGCCGTGCTGCTGCCGCTGTTCGTCCTGATCGAGCACCGCGGCAGCGCGCCGATGCTCGATCTCACCATCTTCCGCAACCGGATGTTCGCCGCCGCGACCGGCGCAGCCTTCATCAACGGGCTCTCGCGCTTCGCGCTCCTCTTCATCTTCGTCTTCTACTTCCAGGGCGCCCAGGGCGACGACCCGATCATCGCCGGGATCAAGCTGGCCCCGATGGCGATCGGGATGCTGGTCGCCTCGCCGCTGGCCGGGATCTGGGCCGATCGCCACGGCTCCCGCACGCTGGCCGCGCTCGGGATGCTGGTCGGGGCCCTCGCCCTCGCCGGGATGACGACGCTCCAGGCCAACAGCCCCTACTGGGAGAGCATGCTCTGGCTCGGCCTGGTCGGCGTCGGCTCGGGCATGTTCAACTCACCGAACACCGCGGCGATGATGGGGACCGTCGCTGCCGACCGCCGTGGGATCGCCGCCGGGGCGCGGACGATGCTGCAGAACACCGGCGCTGTGATCTCGATCGCCTTCGTTCTCGCGATCGTCACCGCCGCGGTGCCGCAGGAAGTCCTGTTCGCGATCTTCTCCGGCCTCGCCTCCGGGCTCTCCGAAGCGCAGCTGGCGCCGTTCATCCACAACATGCACACGGCCCTCTGGGTCCTGGCCGCGACGTCCGTCATCGGCGCCGGGGTATCGCTGCTGCGCCCGCGCCATGTCACCGCCCCCCGCGCCTCCGAGGACGGCCTGCTCGAAGAGGCCGCGGCCCGATGAGCAACGGCGCCGGCTCGCCGGAGCAGCTGCGGATCGGTGAGGTCGCGAAGCTGACCGGGACGACGCCGCGGACGATCCGCTACTACGAGGAGATCGGCCTCCTCCCCGCCGCCGGCGACCGCGAGCCCGGCGCCCACCGGACCTACGAGAGCGGCGACGTCGAGCGCCTCACCGATCTGCTCCGCCTCAAGGACCTGCTCGGGGTGTCGCTCGAGGAGCTGAAGGAGCTGGTCACCGCCGAGGACGCCCGCGCCGCCCTGCGCCGCGAGTGGAAGGCCGGCGTCGAGGACCCGGTCCGGCGGCGCGAGATCCTCGACGAGTCGCTCGACCACGTCGCCAAGCAGCTCGAGCTGGTGCGACGCCGGCGCCAGGAGATCGAGAAGCTGGAGGAGGAGCTCCTCGCTCGCCGGCGTCGGGTCAAGACGCTTGCCCGGTCCGCTCCTCGAAGTGCTTACTGAGCATCGTCACCTGGCCCTGATAGTTCGATCCCAGGTCGGCGCCGTAGAGGCGCTCGGCCGGCGCGGTCGTCCGCTCCAGCGCCAGCTTGCAGACCGGCTGGCGGTGCTCGACCATGAACGAGACGTCGCGCGCCCGGACCTCGAGCGCGGCGCGGCTGCCGTGGCGGTCGCCCGCCCGGTCGTAGCCGAATCCGGGGTCGAAGAACCCGGCGTAGTGGGTGCGCAGCTCGCCAGCGGTCGGGTCGTAGGCCATCATCTCGGCCGCGATCTGCGGCGGGATGCAGACGCCCTCGGCCGATAGCAGCAGGTAGAAGATCTCCGGCTCGAGGACGATCCGCCCCCCCGCCTCGGGGAAGACCGGGTCCCAGTAGTCGGTCCAGCGGTAGGCGCGGACCCTCGAGAGGTCGATCGGGAGGCTGTTCTTCTTCGCCCGGTAGCCGACGATCCGGTCGCTGGGCCCGGAGAGGTCGACGCTGAGGAAGAGGCCGTCGGCGAGCGCCAGCTCCGACTCGCGCAGCGCGCGGGAGTCGAGGTAGAGGAGCGGGAACTCGGACTGCAGGCTGCGGATCTCATCGTCGCCGAGCCGGACCTCGCCGCGGGCGAGGCGGAGCTGGTTCAGCGAGAGCCCGGTCTGGACCTGGATCGCGAACGAGCGCGGCACGATCTCGAGATAGAGATTTCCGTGATAGCCGGGCCGGATCTCGTCGAAGCGGTGGTGGCGGTCGGTCAGCACCCTGGTGAAGACATCGAGCCGGCCGGTCGAGCTCTTCGGGTTCGCCTTGGCGCGGACGTCATCGGGCAGCGCCAGCTCCTCGATCAGCGGCACCAGGTAGGGCCGGTCGCGCTCGAGGACGGCGCCGTCGCGGAGGTCGACCCGCTGGAAGGCGAGACCCTCGATCTTCTCCTCGACGGTCGAGTCGATGTCGGGGAGGAAGCTGCATCGCAGGGCCCAGGCGAAGTCGCCGAGGCGGAGGTCGATGCTTGCCGGCTGGATCGCCTCGGGGCGGATCCGGTAGTCGCCGGAGGCGACCCATTCGGCAGCGATCGCCTCGGTCAGCTCCTGCCACGGCAGGACTCCGGTCAGCGTCTCGCGCGGGTGTTCGCCGGCGACGCCGGCCGCGGCCGTCTTGGGCTCCGCGCTCATCGACCGAACCTACCCTTTCCCGCGGCGTTCTTTCCCCTTCGTTTTCGCCTCTTTGGGCGGTTTGGTCTCGCGGGCGGCGCGTCTCAGGGTCCGATCGCTCTCCTTCTCGACCGCCTCGCCCATCGCGATCTGGAACATCGCCAGCACGGTCCCGGTGGCGAGTGGCCGCAGCCGTTCGAGCGCTTCGCCCATTCGCTGCCAGTCCTGCTCGGGGTGGCCGGCCTTCTCGAACGGCCCCCAGAGCTCCTGTGAGAACAGGTTGACGAACGCGCGGGCGGCGCCGTCGGCGTGGCGTTTTAGTTTCTCGGCGACCTCCAGTGCCGCCTCGGCGCTGATGCCGAGCCCGGCCAGCTCCGCCGCGGCCTGCAGCATGCGGGGGCTGATCACCTCGATCCTCCCGTCGGGAAGGGTGCGGATGATCCCCAGCTTTTCGGTCCTCTCGCGCCGCTCCAGATTTCTCCCTTCACCGAAGATCGCGACGAGCTCGTCGCCGTCGATGATCTCGGGCGCCTCGTCTTCGAAGGGAACTCGCATGAGCCGGGTGAAGTCGGAGATCGCCGTCGCGGAGCCGTCCCCGCTTTCGAGCACCCGGCGGATCGCCTCGAGGTTGAGGCCGTCGGCCTGCATTTCGCGGGTCAGCTCGATCCGGACGACGTGCTCGTCGTTGTAATAGCCGGTGCGGCCGCGGACCACCGGCGGCGGCAGCAGGCCGCGCGTCTGGTGAGCGCGGATGTTGCGGACCGTCATCCCGGTCCGCTCCGCCAGCTCCCTGATCGTCATCTCCCCGTTGGCAGATTTCGCCATCTCACCTCATCCCCATCTCACCTCATCGTAAGCGGCAACCGCTGCCCATTCATCTCCGCGGCCCCGTCTGAGCAGAGGAATGCAATCGCGTCGGCGATGTGCTCCGCGGGGGTGAAGGTCGGGAATTCCTCGCCCGGGCTCTCCTCGCGCATCCGCTGGGTGAGGATCGCCTCGATGACAACGATGTTGGCCGTGGCGTCGGTGTTGGAGAAGCCGTCGGCGAGCGCCAGCGTCCAGGCCTCCGCTGCAGCCTTTGCCGCTGCGTAGGAGGCGTTCTCATTCGACGGGGCCTGCGCCTGCTTGGCCGAGACGAGCACGAAGCGGCCGGCCGGGCTCGCGACGAGGGCGTCGTGGAAGGCCCGGGTCGTGTGCTGGACGGTGCGAATCAGGAGGTCATGCAGCAGGTCCCAGTCGGCGAGCGGTGCCGTGCGCAGCGGCTCTCCCCCGCGCCAGCCGCCGACCAGATGCATCAGGCCATCGACGCGGCCGAAGCGCTCTACTAGCGCCGCGCACCAGCCCACCGCCTCCTCCTCCTCGAGGAGGTCGACGGCGCGGCCGTCCCAACGGTCGTCCGGCAGGCCGAGGCTCTCCCCGACCGCATCGGCGTGCGCCTGCTCGCGATCGGCGCCGCAGACCGTCGCCCCGGCCTCCGCCAGTCGCTCGGCGACGACCGGGCCGAGCCCGCCGCCGATCCCGGCGATGGCGATCACGCGGCCGTCGAGAGAGTCCGAGCTCATCAGCGCATCATCCCAGCAGCCGCCATCCGCGGCCTTAGGCTTGCGCCGTGATTCGCGGCATTTGGTCCTCAATCCCAGCGGCGGTCGCCTGCGCTCTGCTCGCGACCGGTTGCGGTGACAGCGCGGCGGATTCGACAGAACTGACGACTTGCATTTCACCGCCCTCCTCCGGGTTCCATCCGGCGGCACCGCTGGACCCCGCCAAGACGCGCAGGCTGAAGGCGATAGTGAGGCGAGATCGGAACGTCCGGCGAATTACCGCAGGCAGGCACCTCTCGATACCCGAAGTGATCCCGTGGACCAGCGCCGGTGCCACGAGATTCATCGGAGCATGGATCGAAATCCATCTGCGGCCGCCGACGCGCCTGACGGACGAGCGACTGCCGACGACGATAAGTCCCAACGAACGGGCGCCTCTCGGGACGCCGATCCTCTGCGGACATGCCCTAGTTTCGGCGAGCAACGTGAACCGATTGAGCGCGCAGGTGGATCTCGCACAGGAACGGGTCGTGAGCCTTCTCCCTGAAGGCAGCCAAGCGCAGATCACCAAGGAGGAACTGATCGGGTCCCCGCCGGACGACCCTGCCTATCAGCCCGAACCGGGTTACTGACGCGAATAGGCGCGAAAGCGTTCCTCTGTGGGACTTTCGCGCCTTTCGCAGTAGATCATGGACAGCCGCCACCGCCGGCCGGCCCGCAGCGGAAGGCGATGCCGTCGAGTGAGATCGCGGTTTCGACGTTCGGCAGGAAGGCGAGGACTTCTCCACTCGAAGAGATCTGCACCTTGACGGGCGTTTCCGTCCCCTGCCTCTGAACAGGGAAGTAGACCCGCCCGAGCGGGCGGTAGCCGGGCGGCAGGTTGAAGACGATGCCGTCGAAGGGACTGCACTGTGTGGCCGTGCCCTCCAGCTGGACGAAACCGTCGGGCGATCGGTAGTAGCCGACGTGTTCGGTCGTCGCCGGTTCGAAGTTGACGAACCCTTTGTGAGCGCCGCAGCCCGGTTCTCCGCCGGCGAGGCCGGCGTCGATGAAGGTCGCGGGCTGGAGTCCCGGGCCGGGGGGCCCCGGGGGGCCCGTCTGGGCGGCCGGGACCGTGCCCGGCGCCAGGTCGGCGGAGCTCAGCGACCCGTCCTTGACCTTGGCGCTGTCGACCGCGCCGTCCTTGATCTTGGTGGTCGTGACCGCGTTGTTCTTCAGCTGCTTCGGGCCGACACTGTTCTTCGCCAGATGGGTTGCGGCGATGCTGGCGCCGCCCAGGGCGAGGAAGAGCGCGATCGTGGCGATCACGTTGGCGTAAGTCAGGTGCTCGCGAAACGTCCTCAAGGCTCCTCCTCGGTTATTTGATGGGGGAGACAGGATTCGAACCTGTGTAGGCAGAGCCAACTGGTTTACAGCCAGTCCCCTTTAACCACTCGGGCACTCCCCCGGAGACCTGGCGATTCTAGTTGGCCCACCTCTGAGATACTCGCGCCTGTGCCCAGTGATCGCTTCTACTCGCGCATCTCGATGTCGCTCGGAGCGACCGGGCTGCGCTGGACCGGCAAGCTCAACACCCCGCTCTACAGGCTCTCGCGGGGCCGGATCGGCGGCCGGGTCGGCAGGGCGCCGGTGCTGCTGCTGACGACGACCGGCCGCAAGTCGGGCCAGCTGCGGACCTGCCCGGTCGTCTACCTCGGGGACGAGGGCCGCTTCGTCGTCATCAACACCAACGCCGGCAACGCCCCGGCGCCGGCCTGGTCCTTCAACCTCAAAGCGAACCCCGAGGCCGAGGTCGAGATCGGCAGCCGCAAGACCCCGGTGCGCGCCCGGATCGCCGAGGGCGAGGAGCGCGCCGACCTCTGGCGCAAGCACAACATCCAGTACTCGGGCTTCGACGAATACGCCGAGAAGCTCGACCGCGAGATCGCGGTCTTCGTCCTCGACCCCGCCTAGGCGGTCTCGCGCAGCATCTGCGCCTCGGGAAGCCGCTGCAGTTTTTTCAGCGTGCTGTTCTCGATCTGGCGCACCCGCTCGCGGGTGACGCCGAAGGTCCGGCCGACCTCCTCGAGGGTCAGCGGTTCGAGGCCGGAGAGCCCGTAGCGCAGCTCGATCACCTGACGCTCGCGCTCGGGCAGCGCGTCAAGCGCCTTTCGGACCCCCTCCTTCTGGAGGTGTTCGCTGGCCTCCTCGAAGGGCTCGGCGACGGCGTCGTCGGCGACGAAGTCCCCGAGCTCGGACTCGTCCTCGTCGCCGACCGGCTTCTCGAGCGAGACCGGCAGCTGGGCGACGCGCAGGATCTCGCGCACGTCGCCGATCGGCCAGCGCAGCTCGGCGGCGATCTCGGCGGCCTCCGGCTCACGGCCGAGGCGCTGCACCAGCTGGCGCTCGACGTGGGCGACCCGGTTCAGCTTCTCGACCATGTGGACCGGTATCCGGATCGTCCTCGCCTTGTCGGCGATCGCCCTCGTCACCGCCTGGCGGATCCACCAGGTGGCGTAGGTGGAGAACTTGTAGCCGCGGCGGTAGTCGAACTTCTCGACCGCGCGGATCAGGCCCAGCGAGCCCTCCTGGATCAGATCGAGGAAGCTCAGCCCGCGCCCCAGATAGCCTTTCGCGATCGAGACGACGAGGCGCAGGTTCGCCTCGACCATCTGGCGCTTGGCGAGCATGTCGCCGCGCTCGATCCGCTTCGCGAGCTCGACCTCCTGGCCCGCCGTGAGGAGGTCGACTTTGCCGATCGAGCGCAGGTAGAGCCGCAGCGAGTCGAGGCTCGGTTCGATCGTCAGGTCGAGCTCCGGTTTCTTCGGCTGCCCGTTGGTCGCCTCTTCGCGCTGCTCCTTGTAGGCGCTGACGCCGTCTTCGGCGATCACCTCGACGCCGTGTTCGACGAGGTGGGCGTGGAGGCCGCTGACCTGCTCCTTGGTCACCTCGACCTCCTCGAGGGTCGAGGCGATCTGCTCGAAGGTCAGGTAGCCGCGCTCGCGACCCAGCGCGATCAGTCCGCGCAGCTCCTCCTGGTCCGCAAACGGCTGGGTGCCCGAATCCTGATCCAGTCCCTCCGGGACGGTCTCCAACGGCTCGATCTCACTACCTCCGGTGCAACCTCTCCCCCTCCGGGGTGCCGGCCCCAACGCTCCGGCCAGGCCGAAGTATAGGGAGAAATTCTCGACCGCCGAGGCCCGCCGCCCTCTAGTCTTGGGGGCGATGAGTGCGGAGCGAGCAAGCGTGCATATCTGGTTCTCCGCGCAGCGAGCGAAGCGCGAAAGGTTGTGATGGCGAGCCACCCCAGCACGATCTCCCAGACCGCCAGCGACGTCCAGGCCTCGACCCCGGAGACGATGGTCAGCCTCTCGCGGGTCGGCGTCACCGGCGTCGAGAAGGTGATCCGGGTCGAGACCGACGGCGCCGAGAACCTCTACCACGCCGACTTCGAGTGCTTCGTCGACCTCAACCCGCGCCAGGCCGGGGTTCACATGTCCCGGTTCGAGGAAATCGTCGCCGAGGCGATCGACGAGGTAGTGCTCGGCGAGGCGCTGCAGGCCGAGGTCCTCGCCGCCCACATCGCCCAGCACGTGCGCGAGCGCCAGGGCGGCCTGCGGGCCGAGGTGTCCGTCACCGCCCGCTACCCGCAGACCGTGACGACGCCGAAGAGCGGGCTGCAGACCCAGGAGATCTACACCCTGTTCGGCACCGCGGTCGCGTCGGTGCGAGGGACGCGGACCCTGACCGGAGTCCAGGCCCAGGGCATGACCGCCTGCCCCTGCGCGCAGGAGATGGTCGCCGGCGTCGCCCGCGAACGGCTCGCGCAGAGCGGCTTCGACGCCGACCAGGTCGAGGCGGCGATCGAGGCGGTCCCGATCGCGACCCACAACCAGCGCGGCATCGGCACCCTCCACATCGGCTGCCCCGAGGGCGGGCCAAGCTGGATCGACGCCCCCGAGCTGCTGCGGATCGTCGAGACCTCGATGAGCTCGGAGATCTACGAGCTGATGAAGCGGCCCGACGAGCTCTCGGTGGTCGAGAAAGCTCACGCCAATCCGCGCTTCGTCGAGGACTGCGTGCGGGAGATGCTGCGCCAGGTGGTCGAGGGCTATCCCGACCTCCCGGGCGAGGCGTTCGTGATGGCCCGCCAGGAGAACCTCGAGACGATCCACCGCCACAACGTGGTCGCCGAGCGCTACGGCAAGCTCGAAGACCTACGCAACGAGCTCGAGGGTGGCGAGCAGGAGCGCCGTCACCTCACGAGGCGCGAGTGGCTGGAGGCTCCGGCGACATAGGCGTCAGTTCCGCCCATGGCTTCGGCCTTCGGCCCTCGCCCTATGCGAGCGTTCCGACAGACGACGTCGGAGGCCGAAGAAGTAGTCGGCGCCGCTGATCAGGGTGACGGCGACCGCGAGATAGACGAGCGCATTGACCCAGGCGGGGGCCGGGTTGGCCGCGATCAGAGCGAAGACGGCCGCGATCTGGAGCACCGTCTTGACCTTGCCGAGCCAGCTGGCGGAGATAATGATGCCGCGCTCGACCGCGATCGCCCGCATCACCGTCACCGCGAACTCGCGGGCGATGATCACCATCGCCACCCAGGCCGCGAGCCGGTCGAGCGAGACGAGCGAGATCAGCGCCGCCGCGATCAGGAGCTTGTCGGCGATCGGGTCCATCAACTTGCCGAAGGTTGTGACCGCGTCGCGCGAGCGGGCGAAGTAGCCGTCGAGGCCGTCGGTCAGCGCCGCGAGGGCGAAGACCGCGGCGGCGAGGGCGTCGCCATTCGATGTCTCGCCGAGCAACGCGACTACGACCACCGGTACCGCAAGGATCCGCAGCAGCGTCAGCGCGTTCGGGAGGTTGAGCGGGAACATCGTTCAGTCGGCCGACGCCGTGCCGGCCGCGGCATCGCGCTTCGCGAAGTATTCCTCGCCCTCGATGCTGATGTGGGGGATCAGGCGGTCCATCCAGCCCGGCAGCCACCAGGCACGGCGGCCCATCAGGACCATCACCGCCGGCACCAGCAGGCAGCGCACGAGGGTCGCGTCGATCGCGATCGCCACCGCAAGCCCGACCCCGAACTCCTTCACCAGCGGGTTGCCGTTGAGGACGAAGCTGGTGAAGACGCAGACCATGATCGCGGCGGCCGAGGTGATCACCCGGCCGGTGTTGGTGAGGCCTTCGATCACGGCCCGCTTGGCGTCGCCGGTCGCCTTGTAATGCTCCCGCATCTGGGTCAGGAGGAAGACCTCGTAGTCCATCGAGAGCCCGAACAGGATCGCGAACATCAGCAGCGGCACGAAGCTGACTATCGGTATCGCGTGATCGAGGCCGATCAGCGAGGCCCCCCACCCCTTCTGGAAGACGGCGGTAAGGACGCCGTAGGAGGCGGCGACCGAGAGCAGGTTCATCAGAGCGGCCTTGGCCGGCACCAGCAGCGAGCGGAAGGCGATCATCAGGACGATGAAGCTAAGCGCGACGACGATCGCGATCATCAGCGGCAGCTTGTCGGAGATCTGGGTCGCGAGGTCGATGTAGCCGGCGGTCTGGCCGCCAACGTACGCGTTCGCGCTGGACCCGGCGACCGCTTCGGGGATCGTCGTCGAGCGCAGTTCGCCGACCAGGTCGACGGTCTCGTCCTTCCACGGCGCCGAATTCGAGATCGCCGAGAAGACCGAGACGGTTCCCTGTTTGTCGAAGGTGGCTTCGCTGACCGCGGCGACGTCGGCGGTCCCCGAGACCGCTTTCTGCAGGGCCGGGGTCAGTTTCTGGGCTTCCTGCGGCGAGCCGAATTCGGACGCGACCAGGAGCGGGCCGTTGAAGCCCGGCCCGAAGCCCTCGGTAAGCCCGTCATAGGCCTGGCGCGCGGTCGTGTCCTTGGGCAGGGCGCTGATGTCGTTCTGGCCGAGCTCGAGGTCGAGGAGGGGGATCGAGAGGACGATCAGGACAGCGGTCGCGGCGATCGCCGCTTTCCAGGGCCGGTCGGCGACCCCTTCCGCCCAGCGCCGCCAGCCGTGCGGTTTGCGGTCGTCGGGGTGGGTGCGGCCGAAGCTCACCCTGAGTGAGTTGATCCGCGGGCCGAGCACCCCGAGCATCGCCGGCAGCAGCGTCGTCGCGGCGCAGACCGCGGTGACGACCGCGATCGCGGCGGTGAAGCCGAGCGTGCTGACCAGTGGGATCCCGGCGAACGCGAGCGAGCAGAGGGCGATGACGACCGTGAACCCGGCGAAGACGACGGCGCCGCCGGCGGTCGCGGTCGCGCGGGCGATCGACTCGCGCAGCTCCATCCCTTCGGCGAGCTGGAGTTTGTGCCGGGTGACTATGAAAAGCGCGTAATCGATCCCGACTCCGAGCCCGATCATCGTCGCCAGCGTCGCCGCGACGCTCGGCATCTGGACGACGTTCTCGAGCAACCGCATCACTGAGAGCGCGCAGGCGAGGCCGATGATCGCCGAGAAGATCGGCAGCACCATCGCCGTCGCCGTGCCGAACGCGATCAGGAGGATGATCACTGCCGCGGTCAGGCCGATCGCCTCGCTGACCTCGGTCGAGGGTTTCGAGAGCTGCTGGCCGACGTAGCCGCCGACCGACGTCTCGAGACCTGCTTCTTCGGCCGGTTTGCCGGCGTCGAGCACCCCCTGTGCCTCGTCGGCCGTCAGTTCTCCAGGCCCGACGCTGAGATACACCGGGATGTAGCCGATCTTCCGGTCCTTGCTGAGGAAGGGCGCGCCCTGCGGGCTCAGCGGGCTGATCGCCGAGATCACGTCCTTCATCCCTTCGAGCTGCTTCACGGTCTTGCCGACCGCCGCACTCGCCTTTGGGGCGGTCAGCTTTTCCCCGCTCGACTTGATCACCAGGGGGTTATTCCCGTAGGCCTGCTCGGGCAGGTTGTCTTCCAGCAGTTCGGTCGCCGCGGTGGAATCCGTTCCTGGCAGGGTCAGGTTGTCGTTTGTCCTGCTTTCGACGGACTGACCGACGATGACGAGCCCGACCGCGAGCACCAGCCAGACGGCGATCGTCGGCCAGTGGTGGCGCGAGCAGAAGCGGCCGATCGCGTACAGGGGCCCGGTCACGCGCGAATCATCCATTACCGGGCGGCGTTACGCCACCCGGGGGCGGCACTTCGCCTCCGTTGAAGGCCTCCGGGAATGCGTCGGCGGGGGTGGCGCCGAGTCCCTGCCTGAGGATCACCAGGTGCTGGGAGTGACCGGCGGCGAGTGAGGCGGCGAGCGTCTTCGGCGCGGCGCTGAAGAGCCGCGAGGACGCTTCGATGTCGGCGGTGAGCGCGGCGCTCTCGAGTTCGTAGGCGAGGGTGAAGACGTCCCCCTGGTTCCGGACCTGGCCGAGGTCGAGTTCGGAGGCCGTTGCGGTCGCCTTGCCGCCGAGGCCGCGGATCGCCTTTGAAATCGCGCTGACGAATTCCTGCTCCTGGGCGCGGAGCCGGCGGGCCGAGGGGGCGAACCGCCGCCCGATCATCGGCATCCCGCGCGTATAGACATCGAGCGCGGTCAGCTCCTGCGCCAGCGCCGCGTTCAGGCTTTCGGCGTCAGCGCCCTTCTCGGAGTCGGTTTCGGCGCCGTGCCCGGGCTTGCCGCAGCCGGCGACGAGGAGGGCGATGACGAGGAATGCGGGGGCGGCGCGGGCCATTGGCAGGCGACAAGCCTAAGCGCGAATTTGCGTTTACCGTCGCATGACGACGGCTGATGCAATCTCGGCGGAAAAGCCAGCTGGGTCGACTCGAGGACGAGGTCCACGCCTGCCGGCGCTGCCCGCGCCTGGTCGCCTGGCGGGAGGAGGCGGCGGCGACCCCGCCGCGCCGGTTCCGCGGCGAGGAGTACTGGGCGCGGCCGGTGGCGGGGTTCGGCGACCCGCGGGCGCGCCTCGCGATCGTCGGCCTCGCGCCCGCCGCCCACGGCGCCAACCGGACCGGCCGGATGTTCACCGGCGATCGCTCCGGCGACTGGCTCTACGCGGCGCTGCACCGCGCCGGGTACGCGAACCGGCCGACCTCGGTCGACCAGGGCGACGGCCTTCGGCTCGAGGGCGCCTACATCACCGCGGTCGTCCGCTGCGCGCCCCCGGCCAACCGGCCGACGCCAGGGGAGCGCGACAACTGCCTGCCCTACCTGGCCCGTGAGCTCGAGCTCCTCGAGGGCTGCCGGACGATCGTCGCCCTCGGCTCATTCGCCTGGGACGGCGCGCTGCGGGCGCTGCGGGAGTTGGGCGCCGGGATCCCGCGCCCGAAACCGCGCTTCGGGCACGGTGCCGAGGCACAGGTCGGCGATCGGGCGCTCCTCGGCTGCTTCCACCCGAGCCAGCAGAACACGTTCACCGGCAAGCTGACCGAGCCGATGCTCGACGCCATCCTCGCCCGCGCCGGTAAGTTGGTCGGCTCCTGATGCCTCCGCTCGCCCGGATCCTACTGCTGTCCCTGCTCGGCGCCGCCCTTCTCGCGGGCTGCGGCTCGAACGGGTCGAGCGATTCGACGGCGCAGTCCGGGTCCGAAACGACGCAGGCCCAGGAGAGCGACTCCGGGTCAGCGTCCGGCCCGGTCGGAGTCAGGGCCCGCAGCTGCAAGGGCGGCGACGGGTATCAGCTGCTGCGGGTGACCGGCGTCGACTGCGCCACCGGCGCGAGGGTCGCCTCGGGCTGGAGCGGAGACTCGAGCTGCCGGCCGCCGAACGGGCAGTCCCGCTCCACCTGCGCGGTGGGCGAATACCGCTGCCTGGCAGCGACGGTGGACCGCGGCCTCGCGGTCAGCTGCGCCCGCCCCGAGCGTGCGATCGCGTTCATAGCCGCGCGCGGTCGAGGTTAGACCCGGTTAGCGGGCCCAACCTCGACCGCGGTCAGTTCGCGGTGCGGGCCGCGATCCGGGTTGACGGGTCGAAGAACAGCGCCAGCCAAAGCAGGGGCGCGCAGTTCGGCGCGACGAAGGCGAGTGGGATCGCGAGCAGGAAGACCCCCGCAATGTAGCCGGCCCGGATCCGGTTCTGGCGGTGGGTGTCGTCGTCGATCGTCGTCAGCCCGGCGCCGCGGGCGTAGGCGTTCATCCGGAACCCGACGAGGACGCAGGCTGCGAGGTTGACGGCGTAGACGACGACCGCCGCCGCGTCTCCCCCGTACTCGCCGAGCAGTTGGCTGCTGAACGGGATCAGCACGATCCATGCGAGGTAGAAGATATTGAGTCTGATCAGCCGCCCGTCAAACGCCTCGACTTCGCCGAAGAACTGGTGGTGGAGAACCCAGAAACGGCCGATCACGGCGAAGCTGATCCCGAACGCGACAAAGTCTTCATGCAGTTCCCAGATCGCATGCCAGAGCTGGTCCCCCGACAGACCGGACGCGACGCCCAGGTTCAGCACCAGCAGCGTGATCGCGATCGCGAAGACCCCGTCGCTGAAGGCGACGATCCTCGCGAACTCGACCTCGTTCTCCTCACGCCGCTTCGGCGCACGCGCTCCACTCACCCCGTGCATGCCTGCGGGCCGCCGCGACGGAACCGCGGGCCGATCGCTCCTAGAATGTGCCACCGCGCCGACGTAGCTCAGTTGGTAGAGCACTTCACTCGTAATGAAGGGGTCCCCGGTTCGAATCCGGGCGTCGGCTTTGTCGCCCCCTATTCGGCGCCGCCGAGGGTCGCCGCCGAGGGGGCCAGGACCGAGCTGATCAGGGTCGCCGCCCGCCAGTTGCCGTCTTCATTGACCAGGCCGAAGACGTAGAGCCTCGCCCCCGGGGCACGGAAGATCACGAGGGCGTGATCGCCCACCACCCGCACCTTGCGGATTTCGCCACCGGCCTGGTCGCGGGCCGCCGACGCCGCCGCGGCGCCGAGCACCTTGGAGAGGATCGCGGCGCAATCGACGCTGCCGGCGGAGCGGGTGATCGAGGCTTCGAGCGATTTGAGCGCCCCATCTGAGATCAGCGAGCAGGCCTTCGCGTAGTCCTCGTCCGCGATCGCTGTCAGGTATTCTTGCTCCGCAGAGGTGATCGCGTCGGCCTCGGAGCCCTCGGCTTCCTTGCCCGCCGCTTCGACTTCCTCTTCGGCGGACGGCGGGCTCCCCGATTCTGCCTGCGCTGTTTCGGTCTCACCCGCGCCGGCTGGTTCGCTCGAGGAGGCGTCAGACCCACCACCGCAGGCGACCAGAGTCAGGGCGACCGCCACGGCAATCAGGCCACACAGCGCGCCGAGGGCCGGCGCGTCTCGTCTCATCGCACCTTGCAGGTGCGGGTGAGCGCAGGTGAGACGGTCGTGCCGCCGGCGAAGACGAATTCGGATTTCGCGAATGAGAACACCGCGCTGGAGAAGCCCTTGGGCGCCGCGCAGGAGGCGCTCAGATAAGTATGCGGCCGACCGTGGAAGCGGAAGGTGCGGTGGAGCTTCAGCCGGACGCCGGTGATGAATCCCCAGTTCGCTTTGACCTTGGGGAGATAGGCGACCAGGGTGGTGGCGTATTTCCCGTTGGTGTGGCGCACCACGAACGGCAGCACGAACGACGTCGGGACCGGCTCCGTCCCGTAGATGTGAGCGAAGATGACCGGGTGGCCGAGGACCTCGCCGTTGAACGCGAGGATTTTGCCGCGCGAGGGGAAGGGCGACTGTTCCGGCAGCAGCACGTTTGCCGAGAAGAACCCGGTGCCGACCTGCGAGTCGGCGCACGCTTCGAGCGCTTCACGGTTGTTGGAGGGCTGGATCCGCTTGTAATGGCACTTCGGGAGGCCTTCGTAGTCGATGTGGCCGTTGCGATTGATCGCCAGGGAGATGCGCAGCAGTTTCGGAGGTTCTCCGGCCCCCAGATGATCGATGTGGGTGTCGACGGTGACGGTGACCGGGACCTCTTGGCTCCGGGGAAGCTCCTGCGGCGCGATGCTGCCGTCGAAGGAGACCCGCACATCGGCTTTCTGCGCCGTCTCCGCCTGGGCGAACCCGGCCGCGAGGGCGGTCAGGGTCAGGGCCGCCGCGATGGCGGCTGTCCTCCCGCTAGCCACGATGCCGCTTCCCGCCCTTGTCCGAATTCCCGGCGCCCCCCTTTAGATAGAGCCGTATCTCGCGGTTGGCCCCGCCGGCGCTGGCGATCGCAGGAACCGGTTTCCCGCCGGCCTGAGAGAGGACCTTGTCGCCGTTTCCGTTCAGCCGCACCGCGATGGTTTCGGTGTGCTGGCCGAAGAAGTCGTAGGTCGCCGTGCCGACGCTGACGAGCAGGAACCTGATGCCCTTCTGGATCCGAGCTCGCAGCTTGAGCGTGCCGCTGCACTCGGCCAGCGCGCTCCCCTTGCAGGTGAGCGGCACCAGGGCCCTGCCGCCCTTGACCTGAGCCCGGGCGGGGATCGCGGCGTGCCCGACCGGCCGCACCAGCGTGGTCAGCGTCTGGTCGTCTCCGAACGTGGTGCCGCCTGCATTGGTGGCGACGAGGCGGAAGTGATAGGCCGTCGCCGGGCGCAGAGCGGAGATCACCGCCGAGACGTTTTCGTCGACCGCTCCGACCACGCTGCCGGTCGGCGTGCTCTGACCGTATGCGGTGGTGGTGCCGTACTCGAAGTGATAACTCGTCACCGACCCCTGCGCGTTCACCTTTCCGAGCAGCTTGGCCCCGTCGGGCAGCAGATTCGTCGCGGCGCCGGTCACCGAGTTCGGAGTCTGTGGCAGGGTGGTGAAGCTGGCGTCGGATCCGGTTTCGACCCCGCCGTCGTTGCCGGCCACCAACCTGTAGTGGTAGGTGGTGCTTGGCGAGAGGTCGCCGATCGTCGCCGACTCCTGCACGGCAGCGGCACCGGACCCGGGGTCCGTGGCGCACGGGGCAACATTTCCATACGACGTGTCGGCGCCATACTCGAACCGACAGGAGGTGACCGGATTCGAGAGCGGGTTGACCTGCCCCTCCAGGGTCGCGGCGGAGGCGTTGACGTTGCTGGTCCCGCCGGTCGTCACGACCGGTTTATCGATCAGGGTCGTCAGTTCGACGTCGTCTCCCGTCGAGGTCCCGCCTTCGTTGGTAACGACGACGCGGTAGTGATAGTCGGTGTTGGGCTGCAGGCCGGAGACGTCGGCGCTGACCGAGACCGGGTCGTCCCCGAACCCCGGATCGGGATCGCAGGGCACCGAGGCGCCGTACGCGACGGTCGGCCCGTATTCGAATTTGCAGCTGAGGACGAGGCTCCCTTCCGGGTCCACGGTCGCGTTCAGCGTCACATGGCGCGATGCCTCGACCGTCGCCTGTTCGGTCTCCACCGTCGGCGGCAGCAGTTCGGCGAACTCCCACAGACGAGCTTCGAGCGATTCGCAGCATCCGCCTTCCGGGGGGACGAACCGCTTCGGGTCGCCGATGAAGACATGACCCGTTCCTTGGTCGACGGTGATCTGGTCGCCACCGCCAAGGATCTCCAATTCATCGGCGAACATGCCGGCGCCGAATTTTTGGAGCTGGTTACCGAGTTCGTCGTAGACGGTCACTTCGAAGTCGTCTTCTTCGGTTTCGCGACCGCCGACAAACACACGGCCGGTGCTCCTATCCACGGCCACCGCGCTCGACGGCCCGGTGCTGAACACGGTCGGACTGACCAGTTCTCCGGCCACATTCAGGAATTTGATGACGCGGTGGTTTTCCCAGTCCGCGACGAAGAGGTCGCCATCCTGGTCCAAAGCGACGGCCACGGGCCCGTTCAACGTCGGCAGGCCCGGGCAGGCGGAGCAATCGATGGTGTCGAGCAATTCACCACCATGGCTGTACTCGACAATTTCCCCTTCCCCGCCGGGGAGGATCGCGTTTTCGAACTTGCCGGGGCTTTTTGGAATGAAGAAATGGCCTTCGGGCCCGAGGGCCGGGTTGCCGTTCGCTTCGGTGGCGAAGAAGGCCGGCGCGCCTTTTTTGCCGGACGGGAAGTACTTCTCCATCCGCTTGGACGTGGCGTTCAGGGCATAGACATCGTGATTATTGGGATCAACGACCATCCCGAAGTAGCCGAAGAAATCCTCTCGACCGAATACGGTTTCCACTCCTGTTTTTCCGTCCCACTTGTGAAGTCGGGCTTCGGAGAACATGCCGGCGAGGAACATGTCATGAGTGACGGGATCGACCGCGATCCCCCGCGGGAAGAATTCGCCCCTGTTGTTTCCTTCGCCAACGCCGATGGCGGTGATCTCGTTCACGGGCTGGTAGCCGAGCGACGCATGGGCTGCGGGCGCCGCGAAGCCGAGCAGGAAGGCTGAGCAGAGGATCCCTGTGATCATTCGTCGGTTCATCGCTCACCCGCCTTTCTTGCGAAGGACACTCTTCGCGAGCGCTTCTTGCGGGAGCTCTTCGCGCAGCCGTTTTTCAGGTGGGGCCGCTGGTCTGCGGTGGCGCCGTTCTGGCCGTCGATCAGCACCTTGGCCGGGGCGTCCGTATTGCAGATGTTGGTCGAGTTGACGAGGATCCCCTTGCCGCCGCCTTTCAGAGTCAGCATGAATTTGCTCACCGGCTGATCCGGGATCGCCTCGAAGGTGCTGCGGATTCCGCCGTCGACCGAGTCGATCCGGCCGACGACATCGACGTCGATAAGCCCATGCATCGCCATCACCAGGTCGGGCAGCGTGTGGTTCGAGCTGCGCAGGTACACCGGGCCTTCGACCGGCTGGTCGAGCAGCGGTGTCCACGCCCTGGCGAAGCCGTAGATCGAGCCGGGCGGGCATTCGTCGGCCGCGAACTGAATCCGGGTGCAGATCGTGCGGATGTGCGCCTGATCGAGGAACACCGAGTGCGGCAGCGTCACCGAGACCCGTTTCATGTTCGCGTCGCCTTCACGGGTCGTGAGAGTCGCGGCGAGGCTCGGATGGTCACTTCTGCCGGTGCCGCCCTTGAGGCGGAAGCCCAGCTTCGGGTGGAAGCCAAGCCGGGAGCAGTTGGCGACCTGGAAGGGCCCGGTGATCTCCGATGCGGTGTCGTCGGCGGTTGTGTTCACATCGCCGCCGGCGCCAGTCAGATGCGCGTGGATCGACATCGGGTTGCAGTTGGTCGGGTTTCTCATCGTTCCGGGCCTATCGATTTTCAGCCTGATGTCGCGGATGCGCACCGGTATCCCCTGATAGATCTGCGGGAACGGATCCGAGAGGACGTGGATCGCAGTCGATTCGGGATCGACCTTGACCGCCGTCCGCACAACGATCACGCCGAGGTCATACGGGCCGGGCATCGCAGGCGTGACAACGACGAACGAGAGTGGCGCCCCGCGATACGGCCCGGCGAGATAGAGGCGCCCCGGGAAGAAGCTCAGTGGGACGCCGACGCCGGAGCCGACGTCGGTCGAGCCGATCAGGCTCGAGTCCGGACAGGACGGGTTTTCCCGCTCCATGATGCCCGTCCGCAGCGGATTCGCCGCCGCCTCGATCGCTTCGTCGGAGCAGAACGTCGTCCCCGCGATCTTCGCGGTCAGGCCAGGCGGCATATCGGTGCCGATCTGGCTGATCTCCTGGTCATCGTCGGTGCGGGTCATCCGGAACAGGAACGGGCTGTAGGAGCCGGCATTGGGATTGACCGTGCCGGCCGACATCTGCACGTCGAACGGCCGGTCCGAGAGGCTGTTCACGCAGGGCGTGCCGTCGGCTTTGTGGTTGATGTCGTACGCGCTCGAGACCGTGTTCGGCGTGCTCGGGTCCGCCCATGAGTAGAAGGTCGCGGTGATCTTCTTCGACCCGCACGTACGCGGGTTGACCAGCGCCGAGCGGACGCCGCCCTTGAACGTCAGCTGCATGTCGGACAGCGGGAACTGAGGCAGGTCGTCAAACGTCACTTTGATCTGGCCGGTGACGGGGTCGAGGTCGATCTTGCCGGGGATCTTGATCAGCAGGTCGCGGTCGGGCTCCTGGATGACGAAGTACATCGAGAGGAAATTGTTGTAGGGGTTGTCACCCTTCTTGGCGATGTAAATGAAGCCGCGCATCGGCTGGTCCGGCGGCAGGATCGGTGTGTGCAGGGTCAGCTGCCCGTACTGCGAGTTGTCGGGACAGGTGACCGGTTTGTTCGTGCCCAACGCGAGCTGAGCGGAGCTGCAGACGCCGAGCCCCTGCGCCGCGGAGGTCGAGATCGTCATGTCTGGCGGGAAGGTGACGACGACCTTCTTCATCGGCGGCGTGTCGACGCCGTGGATCGTGCCGCTGGCCGAATACAGTTCGTCGGCGCGTTCCACCACCTGGCTTCTCTGTGGGACTTCGAGATGCACGTCGAGCCCGGTCGGCGAGCCTGCATCGCGTGACGTCGGTTGCAGGTTGATCTGCGGTTTGAAGCGAACTCGCGGGTCGTCGCAGCCGGTGACGTTCAGGTCGGTCAGCCCGGGAAGCGGCGATGTGAACTGTTCCGGATGGTTCCAGGAGTCGACGCTCACCATGAACGGGCCGTTGTCGACGCCGCAATCCATCGGCAGATCGAGGAACGGCCGGTACGGTCCCCCGACCGGGGCGCCGAAGGGTTCTTTTTCGTCGACTTCTCCGTTGGGCAGGAAGGTGGGCTTGTAGGCCCGGTAACGATCGTGCGCCGGGTCGCCGGGGACACCCCAGAGAGTGAGCTGCACGCCGCGCACGATCTCGAGGTCGGTGATGAAGGGCGCGGTCGCTTTCAGGGCGTAGTCATGCGCCGGGTCGAGGGTGATGTAGATGTGACCGATGTAGATCTGCCCGACTTTGAAGCCGAAATCGGCGGCGACGCCTTTTGGAGGCACGAGGTTGTAGACCGCGACACGCGGAACTTCGTTGAGGAAGCCCCAGCCGCCGTCGAAGAACCCGTTCGAGAGCTGGGCCTTCAAGTAGCCGACCTGGGTGTCGGCGGGGCAGCCGGCTGTCTGGAAGAATTCGGACCCCCCGGCAAGCAGGTCCGTTCCACGGCACTTGGGCAGGCCCTCGGCGTTGCCGATCATCCCGCGTGGGAGGATCGTCCGCACCGTTCGCACACGGCCGATCGACTTGGTGTAGGGGTCGCCCGGATTGCGATCGGTCGGGCTCTCCCCGTACATCTGATTGAGGTCGAAGTCGACCCGCTGCTCGAACGGATGCGACCCGGCCTGATGTTCGACGTCGACATCGGGGCGCTCGACCGTGTGGGTATCGCCTTCGATGCTGCTGGGAATCAGACCGAACTGGCCGACGCCGTCACCGATGACAATCGGGTCGACGTCGGAGTTTTCCGCCCCTCCGCCGGAGACGATCGCGACATTGTTGTGGACTCCCGACGCGTCGGGACTGACCGACACGGTGAACTGGATCCGGCCGACGACATTCCCGAGCGACCCGCCGATCCCTTCCCACGGTTTGGATTCGAGCGGAGCCGTGCAGGTGAGCGTCGTCGACCCGAAGCAGATCCAGCCCTGCTCGTCGAACGCTTTGTCCACGCTCACGCCCTGCGGCAGATGGTCGACGACCTTGATCGCGCCGAATCCGGTGCTGGTGCCGACGTTCCTGACCGTGATCGCCATCATCGCGGTCGTGCCGGGGCGCAATTCGCTTTCGCCCCAGGTCGACTTGATGTCCCATTTGACGTCGGCGGCAGCTGGGCTGGCATGCGCCATGAGGAGCGCGGCCAGCAGGGCGAGCGCGGTCAGCAGGCCGAGCATGCGCGGGGCCGAGCGGCGGACGGGATCGGCGGTGATGTGGTTGCTCATCGTCATCGTCTCCCTTCCGCCTCAGCCGTGCCTGCGGGTCGAGTGCTTTCCATGCCTATGGCGCTTTCGGTGCTTGTGCTTGGCGCGCTTCTTGCCCTTCTTGTGGCCGCGGTTGGGCACCGGGTTGCCGGGGCCGCTGAACTTTTCGCTTCCCTGGGTCTCCAGCACAGGCGGAGCCTGGAGCGGGCCCTGACAGCTGTCCTCGACACAATGCGCCGGCGGGTTCGGCGGCGGGAAGCCGGGTCCGCCGACGACCGCCGCATAGGCGTTGGTCAGATGGTCGATCTCATTGCCCGTGATCGGAACGCCACCCTCGCCGAACAGCAGGGTGCGGCCGTCTTCGGATAGGCCCCAGAGGCCGGGCGCATCGGACCCGATCCGCGAGAACTCGGATTCACCGTCGGTCACGAGGCGGGTCACGCCGTTGTGCCATTCGTAGACGTCCACCCGTGCGTTGATGTCGTCCACGGTCAGTGCCACATCGGTGACGAACGAGATGGTGCTGCCGTCCGCCGACATCTTGAACGGCACGCCGTAGGAACCGCCGATGCCGCCATCCTGGGGCCCCGCGGTTCCCCTGCATGAGACACATTCGACGTAGCCGGTGTCGTCGTCGTACCGATACAGCTGACCGGACCCGCCGGTGTCGTCGGCCGACGCCACGTAGTTCTGGATGTTCATGAAGATCAGCGTCTTGCCGTCGGGGGTGACTTCCATCGGGTTCTCCCCGACTTCCGAGCGGATCGCCGCGATCCGTTTCACCGTGTGGCCCTGGACGTTCAGCGCGAACACATTGTGGAATTCGAAGTTCCCGCCCGGCGGTCGCATGATGAAGTAGATGTGCGAGAGGTCATCCGAGACCACCGCGGCCTCCGGTGATTTCGGTTCCGGGATGAGGCCGCAGCTGAGGCATTCCGCCCCGCCGCTTTCGGTCCACTTGTAGTAGTTGACGTCTTTGCCTTCCGGACCGTCAGCCCGGGTGAAGATGACGACCGTGCCGTCCGGATTCGTCCGGATGAAGTGGCCCCCCGGCGCGATCTCCGAGATCGTCCCGGTGAGGCGGTTGATCATGTAGACGCCTGGGCTTTCGCAGCTGGCGTCGTTGCCGTTGCTGTGGACGAAGAACCGCGAGAAGTCTTTGGTCGCCAGGTAGGGATAGCCGCCTTCGACGTTGCCGTTCTGTTCGATTTCGAAGCCGCAGCTGGGGGTCGGAATCTCTGCCTTGACCCCGTCATGAAGGTCGATGAATTCGCCTTCGGGGGTTTGGTAGACGATGTGCTCGCCGTCGTCCGACACGGCGACCCGCGACAGGGACTCGGCGCCTGTGTCCTGAATCAGTTCCTGTTCACCGTCCAGCGTGAGCCTCACCCAGACATGGGGATGGTTTGTGTCGAAGAAACCTGCTTCCGCAGCGACCACGTAGGTGCTGAAGTCTTTGGACGCCGCCGAGACCGCGTAGAAGAGGTCGCCGCCTCCGATCATTTCCTCGGCGCTTTTCGGCCCGATCGCCTGGCTGTGCCAGCCCGTCGCGGGATCGCGTTTGGCGAGGAAGATCGCGGCGAAGCCGCTGGGGCTTCCCGGGGCTCCGGAGAACGTCCCCCACGCCACTTCGTTGCCGCTGTAGGAGATCGGGTTTCTCCATATGCCGGGGGCGGGGAACGCGTTCTGGTTTCCCTTGTCGGGGTTGTTGACCATCTCGAGGTCCCGCGCCGGCCAGACGAGTTCGGCGCTGCTGTAGGTATGGAAAGTCAGGTCTTCGCCTTCCACCGTCCCGCCGACGTTCGTCGCCACCACCTTGAAGTGGTAGGTCGTGCCGGGCAGAAGGCCGTCGAGCTGCTCGAACACCCCGGACGGGCCGAGCTTGCTGCCGGCATCTCCTTCGAGGTTGGCCGGGAGGCTCGTCCCGTAGGCGCTGGTGGTCCCGTACTCGAAGTGGTACTTGGTCGGCGCGTGCTTCGCGTCGATCGCCGCCTGCAGCGTCGCGTGGGTGTCGGTCACATGCGTTGCGGCGATCAGCGAGAGCACGGGTGGGACCGGTTTCGTCGTGAAGGTCAGGTCTTCGGAGATCCCGGTGCCGCCGCCTTCCTTGCGATTGGCGACGAGGCGGGCGTGGTAGAGGGTGTTCGGCTCGAGGCCTTCGATGCCGACTTCCGCCGGGACGTCGGAGGTGCCGCCGCCGACGTCGATGTCGGCCGGGAAGCCCCCTTCGTTGTGCGGGACGTTGATGAACTTCGAGTCGACGTCCCGCCGGTACTCGAAGTGGTAACCGGTGGAGAAGGGTGACCCTTCCGGGTTGACGAGGCCGTGCAGGGTCGCGCTGTTGTCGGTCAGATTGGTGACCGGTTGGATCGTCGCTTTCGGCAGCGTCACCGGTTTGCCGAGGACGAAGAGGCGGCCGTCGGGGTAGCCGTTGGTCGCGTAGATCTTGTGGTTGACCGGGTCGACGGCGACGTAGATCTGGCCGCCGCCGCCGAGACCGGGGGCGTGCTCCTGGACCAGTTCACCGCCCAGAGTCCACTCGCCGATCGCGGTGTAGCCGTGTGCCAGGTCGAACATCGAGGAGAAGAGCCTGCTTTCGGTCGGCGCGTCGGTCCCCGGGGCGATGTAGATCTGGTTGACAGTGAAGTCGCCTTCGGGGCCGAAGCCGGGCGAGAAGAGGCCCGTCAGGGTCCCGGTGCTGGTCCATTTCAGCAGTGGGCCACTGGTGCTGCGGCCGTAGAGGAATTCACCGTTCGCCTGGATGAATTCCCCGACTTTTTCGGTCGGGAACGACTGGATGAAGGCGCCGCCCGACGAGAATTCCTGGACCCTGCCGGGACCCGGCAGCGGCACCAGCACCGCATGGGTGAGCTGGTTGACGATCGGCGCGGCGCCCTGGGAGATCTCGCCGTCGTGCTGGTTGCCGCCTTCGTGGGTGTTGCCGTGGCGGCATTCGTCGCCCGAGGCCGCGGTGCAGATATCCCCTTCGGTCGTTGCATTGACTTCTTTTCCGAAGGTGAGGATGAATTCGCCGTTTTCTTTGAACTTCGAGACCCTGCTGTTCGAGAACGGGCCGCCGGCCTCGCCGACGTATACGTCGCCCGTTTCCTGGTCGATCGATAGCCCCTGGCTCGAGTATTTGCCGAACTGGCCGGCGCCTTCACCTTCAGAGCCGAAGGCGAAGAGGAATTCCCCGTTGCTGTTGAAGACCTGGACCCGGCTCATATTCGGGTCCAGCGCGTAGACGTTGCCCGTTTTCCAGTTGACGTCGAGGCCGTTGATGTACCGCCATTCGCCGGGCGGCATCACAGCGGCGTCTTCCGGGTTCACTTTTCCGAGTTCGCCGAGCGTGACGAACTGCGGTGTTCCTTCTTCTTCGGCCGCGTGGGCCGCCGGGGTGGCCAGCGCGGCAGCCAGCACGAGTGTCATCAGAAGCGCGATCGCCGCCGCGGCGAATCGGATCGAGGGCGCACCGGTGCCGTCGATGTCCACGGTTACGGCGCGGCGGGCGAAAGCTCCTCGAAGGTCGCGGCCTGCGTATGGCCGATTGCTCGATCCCACGAACGAATCCTTCGCGCGACGTCTCACCGTTGCTCTCTCCCTTTCCCCGTGGTTCCGGGTGGAGATCCCAGTCAGCCGTCCCACGGCCAACGTCTCCCAACCCCTGCCCGCCTCCCCGGCGAGCAAGGCGACACTAGATCATCATTTCGAGAAGTGCAAGCACTCGTATCCAAAAACATTGGACGCTTACCCGAGACTGCATCGCTGATGCCGGATCCCTGATCCGGTGGTCGTCCACCCGCCCGACCATTTACCCTCTCCGTAATTCTCGGTATGCAGCTGCTGACAGGGGTCGAAAGCCGGCCGCGCGCGGTCGCCGCACTCGTCGCAATCGCGATCGCGCTGGTCCTTGCCCTCGCCGGCAGCGCGGCGCCGGAGGGGCAGATCGTCATCCATGGCGCCCACTCCGGCTCGGGCCTGGAGCTCCAGGTCAAGGGCAAGCGGTTGGTCGTCGAGGGCCTGATGGCGGGTGCCCATCCCCGCGGATGCCACTTCACCAGCTATCGCATGGCCGCCTCCTGCCCACTCCGCGGTGTCGGCTCGATCGTCGTGCGGACGGGGCCCGCGAGCGACATGGTCAGGGTCCTGAACCGACTCCCGGTTCCGCTCACCGCCTACCTCGGCGACGGCTCCGACAAGTTCATCGGCAACGGCGAGTCCGACACCTGCTACTCCGAAGGCTCGGTGCGCAATCGCTGCCTCGGCGGCGCCAACCGCGACATCTGCATCACCGGCAACGAGAACAGCGACTGCGTCGGCGGGGCCGGCAACGACTACTGCCAGACAGGCGCCGGCAGCGACGGCTGCTGGGGCGGCCCCGGCCGCGACATCTGCCACATGGGCCCTGGCGAGGACGGCTGCCACGGCGAAGGCGGCGACGACCGTCTCTTCGGCGGCCCGAGCCCGGATCGGCTCTACGGCGGCGGGGGCTACGACCACTGCGACGGACTGCCGGGCTGGGGGCGCTCGGAGGCCTGCGAGGCCGGCCCGAGACGCTGAGGCGCCCTCAGGGAGCGACGACGGAGAGCGTCGCCTTCATCCCAAGTTCCTCGTGACCGGGAATGCTGCACCAGAGCCGGTAGGTGCCGGCGGGCAGCGTGAAGCGCTCGACCTCCCGTTTCTGCGAATCCGTTTCGGGAAAGCCGTATTCCGGCCCCTGGCCGTTGGCGAGTTGGAGATTGAGATTGTGCGGGTCTTCGCCCTGATTGTTGAGCTCGACCTGCACTTCTCCGGCGGTCAGGCTGGGGCGCGAGAGCGTGTATTTGTACTCCACCGATTTGACGCTCAGGTGGCCGAGGGTCGGCACCGGTTCGGTCGGTGATTGCGAGCCCGGGCCCGGGACCTGCGGGGTCGCCGCCCCGAGCTCGGGCGGCCCAGCGGGGTGCCGGCATGTCCACCAGTGCCTGACCCGCACCACGCGGCGGATCTTCCCGTGGCGCCTTACGTGCTTGACGACGCGCTTGGTGTGGCGCTTCGGGGAGCACCCGGCGGAGGCGCGGGCTTCGCCGCGGCTCGCCGAGCCGGGAGCCGGGGCGACGATCAGGGCGATCAGTGTCGCCGCGCCGAGCGCCGTCGCCGCACGCCTCAAGCCTTCACCAGGGTCGGCCTGGCGAACCCGGAGGCGCCGGGGATGACCGAGGCCGCGTCGTGGCCGAGCCATTCCTCGAGCAGCGAGCAGTACATCCCCCGGAAGTCGCTCGTCGAGCGGACGTTGTCCTGAGGGTCGAGGGTCGCCAGGCCGGGGAATTCGCCGACCATCTCGCCCTTGGCTTTCGACCCGATCACGAAGGCGCAACCGGCGGCGCCGTGGTCGGTCCCGACGGACCCGTTCTCCTCGGGCCGGCGGCCGAACTCGCTCCACATCTCGACCAGAACCCGATCGGCCAGCCCCCGCGCCTCGAGGTCGCGCTGGAAGGCGAGCAGGCCCTCGCAGGTCTCGCGCAGGTTGCGGTCGAGGTCAGCAGCCTGGTCGGCGTGGGTGTCGTAGCCGCCCGCGGCGCTGATCGTCACCACGTTCAGCGGCAGGCCGAGCCCGATGTAGGCGGCGAGGCCGGCCAGCTTGTGGGAGAAGTAGTTGTCCGGGTAGGTGACGGGGCTGGTGAAGTCGCCGACGCCGCCGAGGTCCTGGCGCAGCTTCTCGGTCTGGGTGGTCGCCCGCCGCACCTGGCCGAGGCCGGGCGAATCGACCGGGAGCGAGCCGAACTTGCCGAAGCTCTTGAACATCTCGCCGTTGATCGGGTCGCCGACCGAGGACCAGAGGTCGTAGCCGTCGACACTGTCGATCGCCGCGACCGGCTTGTCGGCGGTGGCGATCATCGGCGAGAGCCGGCCGTCCATCGAGAGTCCCTGCAACGGGTTGTCGTCGGTTCCGACCTGGTCGAGATAGCGGCCGAGCCAGCCGGTGCGGAACCCGATCTCGAGCTCGCCGATCTCGTAGTAATGACGCGAGGTGAAATGGGACTGGTCGGGGTGTTCGTACCCGATCGCGGGGAAGGCGCTGACCTTCCCCTCTCCGTGGAGGGTCGCCAACGCTTCGGCGGCCGGGTGCCAGCGCAGGCGGTTGTCCTCGGTGAATTCGGTCCCGGCTTCGGGCGCGAGCGCGAGGTTGGGCCGCAGCTGCGAGTAGCGGGGGTCGCCGACCGGCGCCAGCACGCTAAGGGCGTCGATGCCCCCGTCGAAGAAGACCGAGACGAGGATCTTGTCCCCCTGGGCCGCCTGCGCGATCCCCTCTTCGAACGCCGCCAGCGGGATCTTCGAGGCACCGTAGACGGAGAGCGCGAGGCCGGCGCTCCAGGAGAGGAAGCTGCGGCGCGAGAGCCCGGTCCCGGCCGGGGTCGGCATCCCCGGCTCGATCGCCGGCAGGCCCTTGCCGGCCTCGGCGGCTGCCGAGCGCAGGAGCTGGGACCGGGTGTAGTTGTTGCAGCAGTTGTGCACGCTCAGCTCCTTCTCATTGCAGGATCACGTCGGGGCTGATGCCGATCAGCTGCAGGAGTGCGTTCTGGCGCATCGCCCGGTAGGGGCCCTGCTGCCAGGGCGCCGCCACCAGCGCCTCGGAGCGCCGGCCGAAGTCGAGGAGCTCGGCCCGGTGTTCGTCACGAAGGCTGGGGCCGCCCCACGACGCAAGCGCCCGGTTGAGCGCTTCGTCTGGGGTCTCGGTCTCGCTGTAGGGGGCGCCCCAGGCGTCGACCGAGATCCCGTCGAGGGCGTAGTTGACCAGGTTCCAGCGCGCCCGCATCCGCGAGGTGTCGAGCCAGCGGGTGTCGTCCCAGCCGGAGACGTTCGGCGGCCAGAAGAGGAGCTGGCCGGCCTGGTCGCAGAGCCAGGTCCAGGCTTCGGTGTCAACGCCACGGTTGAGCTTGCGCAGCATCCCGGCAAGGTGGACGACGGGCGGCTTGACCATCGGCGGGCCCTGGTAGAGGTCGGGGCTCATCAGGATTTCCTCGAGCACGGGGCGGATCCCCCAGCCGGAGCCGCGGTAGGTGTTGATCATGGTGTCGCGGACGGCGTCTGAGGGCGGCTGCGGGATGAAGTAGCTCCAGAGCTTCTCGACGAAGAAGGACGGGTGGAGCGGGTTCTCGACGCAGAGGCGGCAGGCGTCGCGCCATTCCCAGTTGCCGGTCCTGCCGAAGACCGTCTTCGTCCCCTGGTCGTGGAGTTTCGGGTCGAAGCGGAAGTTGTAGGCGCCAAGTTCCCCGTAGTCGTTGCGCCACCCGGTCAGCGACCGGGCCTGCTCGCGGATGTCGTCCTCGGAATAGGCGCCGCGGTCGGCGCCGAGCGAGAACAGCTCCATCATCTCGCGGCCGTAGTTCTCATTCGGGGCCTGCTTGCGGTTTTCGTTCCCGTTCAGCCACTGCAGCATCGCCGGGTCGACGGTCACCGCCATGAAGAGGTCGAGGAAGGAGCCGAATGCGGCCGCCCGGAAGAGGTTCGACTGGTCGATCATCTGCTGCGCGGTCGAGACGCTCGCGTTCGAGGTCGCGAACCAGTCGTGGAGGACGAGCGCCATCCGCTCGACCAGCGGCTGGTTGGTCCGCACCATCCGGTCGATCCACCAGAGGTGGTCGTGCCCCCAGCTGTCGGCCGGGGCGATCGGGTTGCCCTGGTCGTCGACCGGGGCCGGCCCGGTCAGGGTCGCCGGCCCGCTCGGCCGGGTCAGCGACTGGACCGCAGCGACGAGGCCGAGCGAGGCGAGCTGCTCCGCCTGGCCGGGGACCGCGCCGAACCCCGCGCGGTCGAGCAGCCGCACCGCCTGGTCGCGACCGAACGGGCCCTGGTAGGCGCCGGGCGGGCGCGATTCGACGCTGATCGGCGCCGCCGCGACTTTGCTTTTCCGTTTCGGCTTCTTGCCGGGGCCGCGGAAATGATTTCGGGCCGGTTTGTGCTTGTGGCGGACGATGTAGCCTTCGACCCGCCAATCGCCGTCCGCGGTCGGGACCCAGCGGAAGTGCTTGTCCTTCCAGACATGGCGGCGGTGCCTGCGGTGCCGGCCTTTGGGTTTGTGGGCGCTCGCTGTCGACTGGGGGATTGCCATGCTTATCGGCGGTCGGGACCGTACCGACTTTTCGGCATACGCCCAAATCCCTTTAAGTTTGGGCCGCGATTTGGACCAAAGTCCAAATCGCAGGCGTCAGCCGGACAGTTTTTTCGCCCAGTAGCTCTTCCCGGCGGGCAGCGAGAGGGTCTTGTCGGCGACGAAGTCGCTGACGGTCACGACGCCCCGTCGAACCTTGAAGAAGGTCCCTTTGCACTGATCGACGGTCAGCCAGATCGTGCCGCGGACCGAGGCGGCGCCGAAATTGCCCTGGGTGCGGAACCGCCCGGCTCCCGAGCCCCAGAGTTTGCGGCCGGAGCGCTTCGCGGCGCGCGCGCTCGAGCCCGCGCTTCGGGCAGGAGCTGAAGTCGCCTCCGCGCAGGCGGAGAGTCACCAACGAGCCGCCCGCGTTCTGCTGCACCTGGAACTGGCCTTCGTAGAAGTCGGCGGTCTGGGTCACCCCATTCGCATCGATGGAGGTGAGGGTGACCCGCCCGTTCGTCGTATCGACGATCGAGCCGACCGGAATCGATTGGAGGTCGCCGAGCGGCACGAACCTGCTCGAGCCCGGGACCTTGATCAGTACCCGGCCCGATTTGAGCGCGACGGTGACGCTCTTCCCGTTGACAGGGGCCGGGGGCGTCGGCGGTGGAGGCGGCGGCGTCTGCAGTCTTTTCTCTCCTTCCGGCGTCGGCGGTGCCGAGACGCAGTTCGAGAACTGCGAGGTCGAGGTTTTCGGCCCGTCGGTGGCGGTCAGCGTGAAGAAGTGGGCCGCGGGCAGGACCAGGGCGAGCAGGGTCGCCGAGAATCCGGCTGAGCCCGCAGCATCCGTTTCGACTTCGTCGCCGCTGCTTCCGACGAAGTACCGGCCCTCGCCGAACCCGGAGGGGTCGCAGGCTTCGCTGCTGAAGAACTCGAGGTCGTAGGCCCTGTTCGGGAGACCCTGCACCGTGCCGATGACCGTCGTCGTCCCGTTGACGATCTCGCCGACGCTGGAAATCTCCGCCGTCACCGTGCTCGCCGGGCTTTCGATCCCGAGCCCTTCGTTGGCGAAGATCGAGTTCTGGCGGACGGTCGCGAACATGGCCCCGCTCTCGACCACGACTCCGGGCCCGCGATTGAACGCGATCACGTTGTGTGGCAGACCGAGGTCGTCGATGCCGCCCACGGTCAATTCGGTCGCGTGTTCTTCGATCAGGACGCCGCCGCCTGCGAACTCGACCGATTCGGGGCCGTTCGGAAGCGGCGCGTCGCCGGATTTGTCGGTCCCGACGAGGTTCTGGTCGATTTCGACCTCGTCGCCATCGGCGACGATCCCCCATTCGGAGTTTCCGGAGATCAGGTTGCCGCCGATCCCTTCGGGGCAGAACCGACCCACCCGGACCCCGTCGGCGTAGCTGGTGATCGCGACCCCGATCCAGTTCGGGTTCGCCGCGGTGCCGGCGAGGTTCGTGCCGATCCGATTGCCGCAGAGGTCTGCCCCGGATTCGGCCCCGATCCAGACCCCGATATAGAAGCCGCCGATCGCCAACCCCTCGATCCTCACCTTGGAGTTGATTGCCGCCTGGATCCCCCAGGTTTCGCCTCCCTCGGTGGTGGTTTCGGTCCCGTCGAGCTCGACGACCGGCTCGCCTTCCCATCCGGGGGCCGTCGTCGCGTCGATCTCCACTTCCCCTTCGAGCTCCGGCAGCGGGGTCTGCGGTTTGATCGTCCCTTCCGCTTCGGCCCCGAAGCTGATTGCATCCGGCCCCTCGCTCGCATTGGCCTCTTCGATCGCGGCTCGCAGAGTGCAGGTAGTCGGGCAACTCGCGTCCCCGAGGTCTTCCAACGTGTTGACCTCGAGGTCGAGCGCCGACGCCCCGGCGGGAAACACGCAGGCGACGGCGAGGACGAGTACGACGAAATGGACGAGCTTCAACGGATCGGGAAGCCTACCGGTGCTTGACCTTGTGATCAGTCGTGCGAGAGGATGGGAGGCGGTCCCATGGCAAACGTCCTCTGCGTCCTCTACGACGACCCCATCGACGGCTACCCGCCGACCTACGCGCGCGACGGGGTCCCGAAGATCGAGAGCTACCACGGCGGCCAGAGCGCGCCGACCCCGGAGTCGATCGGCTTCACCCCCGGCGAGCTGCTGGGGAGCGTCTCCGGTGAGCTCGGCCTGCGGGAGTTCCTCGAGGCCGGGGGACACACGCTGACGGTCACCTCCGACAAGGACGGCCCCGACTCCGTCTTCGAGCGCGAGCTGCCGGGGGCGGACGTCGTGATCTCACAGCCGTTCTGGCCCGCCTACCTGACGGCCGAGCGGATCGCGAAGGCACCGAACCTGAGATTGGCGCTGACCGCCGGGATCGGCTCCGACCACGTCGACCTCCAGGCGGCGATCGAGCACGGCCTGACCGTCGCCGAGGTGACCTACTCGAACAGCATCAGCGTCGCCGAGCACGTCGTGATGATGATCCTGGGGCTGGTCCGCAACTACATCCCCTCCTACGGCTGGGTGATCGAGGGCGGCTGGAACATTGCCGACTGCGCCTCCCGCTCCTACGACCTCGAGGGCATGCAGGTCGGGACCGTCGCCGCCGGCCGGATCGGCACCGCGGTGCTGCGCCGGCTGAAGCCGTTCGAGGTCGGCCTCCACTACACCGAGCGGCACCGCCTCCCGGCCGAGGCCGAGGAGGAGCTGGGCGCCATCTACCACCCGACCGTCGAGTCGCTCGTCGAAGCCTGCGACGTGGTGACGATCAACGCCCCGCTGCATCCCGAAACCGAGAACCTGTTCGACGCCGAGCTGCTCGCCAAGATGAAACGCGGCGCCTACCTGATCAACACCGCCCGCGGCAAGATCTGCGACCGCGACGCGGTCGCCGCCGCATGCGAGAGCGGGCAGCTGGCCGGGTATGCGGGCGACGTCTGGTTCCCGCAGCCGGCGCCGCGCGACCATCCCTGGCGCTCGATGCCCCACCACGGCATGACCCCCCACATCTCCGGCACCAGCCTCTCCGCCCAGACCCGCTACGCGGCCGGGACGCGGGAGATCCTCGAGTGCTGGTTCGAGGGGCGGCCGATCCGCGAGGAATACCTGATCGTCGACGACGGCAGGCTGGCGGGCGCGGGGGCGCACTCCTACAGCGAGGGTGACGCGACCGGCGGCTCGGAGGAAGCCGCGAAGTTCGGCAAGGGGTGATCGGATGAGGATGCGCGCCGCGGTGCTGGAGGAGTTCGGCGAGCCGCTGGTCGTGCAGGAGGTCGACCTCGCCGAGCCTGCAGGCAGGGGAGGTCCTCGTCCGGCTCGCCGCCTGCGGGGTCTGCCACACCGACCTCTACACCGCCTCCGGCGCCGACCCCTCCGGATACGCGCCGACCGTGCTCGGGCACGAGGGAGCCGGCGTCGTCGAGCAGGTCGGGCCCGACGTCACCGCGCTCGCTCCCGGCGACCACGTCGTCACCCTCTTCTCGCCGCAGTGCAAAGAGTGCATCCATTGCGTCGACCCGCGGACCAACCTCTGCCTTGCGATCCGCGAGGAGCAGAACAAGGGCCACCTCCCCGACGGGACGACGCGGATCTCCCGCGACGGCGACGACATCCGCCACTTCATGGGCTGCTCGACCTTCGCCGAGTACACGGTGATGCCGGAGATCGCGCTGGCGAAGGTGAGCCCGGAGGCGCCGTTCGAGCACGCCTGCCTGTTCGCCTGCGGGCTCTCGACCGGCCTCGGGGCGGCGATCAACACCGCCAAGGTCGAAGCCGGGACCACCTGCGTCGTCTTCGGCGCCGGGATGGTCGGCCTCGGGGCCGTCGCCGGCTGCCGGCTGCAGGGCGCCGAGCGGATCGTCTGCGTCGACCTCTCCGCCGACCGGCTCGAGCTGGCCCGCGGCCAGGGGGCGACCGACCTGATCGCCGGCGGCGAGGGCGACGCGGTCGAGAAGATCCTCGAGATGACCGACGGCTTCGGTGCCGACTACACCTTCGAGGCGACCGGCAACGTCGCGGTGATGCGCCAGGCGGTCGAAGCGGCGCGGATGGCCTGGGGGCTCTGCACGGTCGCCGGGGTCGCCGGCAAGGGCGAGACCCTCGACATCGTCCCCCGCTTCCTGATCACCGGCAGGCGGGTCGCCGGCTCCTCGTTCGGCGGCGTCAAGGGCCGCGACCAGGTGCCGGTCCTGATCGATCGCTATCTCGCCGGCGAGATCGACGTCGAGCCCTTCCTCTCCCACCGGATCTCGCTCGACGAGGTCAACCGAGGGTTCGAGTTGATGGAGGCCCAGGACGGGATCCGCAGCGTGATCGAGTTCAACTAGCCCATCAGGCGGGCGCCGACGCGGTCGGCGAGTGAGATCGCGACCCGCAGGGCGGAGCCGAAGACCGCCATCACGGCGACCCGCACGGAGCTGAACCCGCGCGAGCGCGCCAATGCCGGCGCCAGGCCGGCCGCGACCCCGGCCAGGCCCGGGAAGGGGCGGACGAAGAAGACGATTTCGCGAATCCGCCCGTCGGCGGCAAGGCGGATCAGCTGGGTCTCTTCGATCTCGGCACCGGCGAGGCGGCCGCGGTAGAAGAGCGCCCGCGAGCTCTCGTCGCCGAGTTCCTCGTAGTACTCGATCACCTCGAGGCGCTCGAGGACGACGCGGAAGATCTCCCGTACCTGGGTTGGCCCCTCGAAGCGTAGTCGCGAGCTCACAGGCGAGCGGACGACGACGTCGGGGCTGAAGGTCGCAAGGAGCCCCTCGAGGTCGCGGCGCTCGGCCGCGGTGCGGAAGGCACTGACGTGGGTCAGGGCATCCGGCATCGGGGCGTCGAGTCTATTCGCGTTCGGGTTGCGGAACCTCGGGACCACTGCCGGGGACGACGACGAGCTTGCCGCCGGGTTGGCGGCGGAGCCAGTCGACGAAGCGGACCGCCGGGTCGCCGGCGCGGCCGCGGATCGCGAGCAGCCCGACCGCCAGCGCCGCGGCCCAGATCCCGCCGGCGGCGAGCGAGAGGCGCTGGACGAGGCCATAGTGGCCGCCCATCGTGTCGTCGGTGACGAAGAAGAGGCCGCCGAAGATCACGATCCCGAGCACCCCGGACCAGGCGGCGAGCAGGTCCGCCCTCCCCCAGCGGCGATCGCCGTGGAAACGCCAGGCCATCGCGAAGACCGAGAGCAGGATCGTGATCGAGCCGAGGAAGTAGGCCCAGCTGTGGCGAGGTGGTGCCAGGAGACTTCGCCGGCTGTCTCCCGGGCTTCGCAGCCGGCGTCGATCGTGGTCCGGCAGTCGGCCGGGAACGGAAAGCCGGCGAGGATCTGGGCGAGCCCGGTGAGCGCGATCAGCGCCGGTCCGAGCCACCCCCGAAGACCGCGGGGAGCGTCGCCGAGCAGCGCGGCGGCGGCGGCGATGAACGAGAGGCCCCAGATCGCGACCGCGGTGTTGAAGGTCCAGGGGTGGGACGCGGTCTGGGCGCCGAGCTCGCTGACCGCGTCGCGGATCTCGCTGTAGCCGGGCTCGAGCAACCCGGCGACGCCGGCGATCACCAGCCACAGCAGCTGGCCGATGAGTGAGGCGATGCAGAGGCGGCGGATCGTCGGGCCGGAGAGCATCTCCAGCCCGTCAAGGTATCGCCACGCTCAGCCGGGCTAGACTGGAAACGTGAAGGGCCGCGCGATGGCCGCGCTCCTGGCCTCGTCCATCGTGCTCATCGCTACGGCGAGCGCGGCGGCGTCCGTGCGGCTGGGCCCCGATCTGACCCCGGTCGGGGACGGTCTGGGCTACGGGTGCCCGCCGGGCAACTCCAGCCCCTGCTCGTTCGTCAACCTGCATTCGACCAATCCTGCGGTGCTCGACTCGGCCCCTTCGAACGGCGTCATCACGAAATGGCGATTCCGAGCCGGGTGCTGCACCGAAAAACAGACGGAATCGCTGGCGATGACGCTGAAGACCTTCAAACCGGGGTTCTACGACGGACAGAGCGGATATTCGTTCATCGTCCCGGTCAGGACCGGCCCGTCGTTCGTCCTCGAGCCCGGCAACCAGGTCATCGCCGATCCCGCGGTCGAGCTTCCCGCCCGGGTGCCGATCGCGAAAGGTGAGCGGATCGGCATCGTCGCCGACAGCCCGATCGCGTTCGCGAGCTACGCGGTGCCGAATGTGAAGGCGGCGTTTGTGGCCAGCGGAGTCTTCTACCAAGGCGAGGCATACGGCGTCACCTACTTCACCGCGATAGCGATCAACGCCGACATCGAGCCCGATACGGACGGCGACGGCTACGGCGACGAGACGCAGGACTGCCATCCCGGGGACCCGACCCAGAGCGGCGATTGCTCGCCACCGGTCGTCGCCTCGCCTCCCCCAGCCCCGCTGATCGTCGGCAAACATGGGCCGTGCGAAGGCAACTGCGGCGGCGGCGGAGTGGTCTTCAGCCACGCGCCGCAGTCGATCCCGGGGCCGAGGGGCGATGGCGGCATCGTCGTCTTCCTCAGCTGTCCGCCGGCCGCGACCGTCCCATGCGTGGGAATCCTCTACGCCAAACTGCCGGGCGAACGGAAGGGGCACGCGGCGGCGACATCCGCCGCGCCCGCTGTCCTCGCCCAGAGCCACTACTCGGTGCGGCCCGGGAAGAAGAAGAGCGTCAGCCTGACCTTCTCGAAGAAGGTCCGGGCCTATCTCTCGACCAAGACCAGCCGCAGGGTGATTGTCACGATCCAGCCCAAGGGCGGGCAGCCGACCTCGACGGTGACGACGGTCAGGTTCCCCAAGGCGGGGAAACGCCACTAGATACTCAGCCGATGACAGCGCTATTGGTCGCGCTGGTCACCCGGATCGCCTGGATCCTCGGGTTGATCGCCTGGAGTTCGAGATGTTCGTGGGAGCAGGCGAGTCGGACCGTGCCGCCGTCATTCGGGAACGTGTGGAGCATCTGCAGCGGGATCGCGGCGTCGAATGAGTCGCCAGGGGAAGTCAGGCCCATGAACGCGGTCCCTTCGTCGATGTCCTGGCCCGGCCCAGTCGCGGGAGCGAGCAACCTGCACTTCGCGAGATCCTCGGCGCCCGTGCTATGTAGGAAGGTCCTGGCGGTGATGGCGTATGAGCCTGCCGGCAACCCGGTCAGTGTCACCAATGGGGTCGGATCGGAAATGTCAATCGAGTCAACTTTGAAGCGGTCGTCCCGAGTTACACCGAACGCGGGGCCGATTCCGCTCGGACCGGCGGGCCCGACCGGGCCGGTCTTGCCCCTGAGCGCCTTCTGAGCGGACTTGCTGATTTTCTTCTGGGTGACGGCGCCGTTCTTCAGCTGCTTGGTCCCGACGCTGTTCTTCCTCAGCTGGGTCGCGGAATAGGCGACTCCACCGCCGAGCACCAGCACAAGACAGAGCGTCGATACGACGTTGGCGTAGGTCAGCCTTCTGCTCAGTCGTCTCATCCCCGGCACATGGTCGCAGGTGCTCGCGCACCTAGGATGGCCATCGTGATCCGCGAGCTGCTTCCGCCCGAGACCGGACTTGCGTTCGAGGCGATGCGGGCCCTGCGGACCGACCTGGCCGACGAGGCCACGTTCGTCCAGCGCGTCGACGAGGTCCAGCGGGCCGAGGGCTACCGGCTCGTGGCGGCCTTCGAGGAGGGTGAGACGAGTGCGCGGGCGGTGGCCGGCTTTCGCGTCGGCAACGCCATCGCCTGGGGCCAGTACCTCTACGTCGACGACCTCTCGACCCTGCCCGAGGCGCGGCGCCGCGGTCATGCGCGAGCGCTGCTCGACTGGCTCCTCGGCGAGGCGGCGCGCCTGGGCTGCGACCAGCTCCACCTCGACTCCGGGGTCGGGCTCGACCGGGCCGATGCGCATCGCCTCTATCTCAACTCCGGGATGGTGATCTCAGCTCACCACTTCGCGCGGCTGGTCCGGTGACCGGCCGCGAGTGGTTGGAGGCCGGCCGCGTCGAGGCATGGCCCGCGCGCCGGGAGCGGCTGCCGCACACGCCCGAGGCGGAGCGGATGCTGGTTGAGCACCTGATCCCCCGGCGGCTTGGCCGGATGCTCGACCTCGGTACCGGCGAAGGGCATCTCCTCGCTGCCATCGCCCGCGACCGCCCAGGGATCGATGCGGTCGGCCTGGATCTTTCGCCGGCGATGGTCGCGGCGGCCCGGGACCGCTTCGCCGCGGGCGATCAGGTGGAGTTCGTGGTCCACGACCTGATGGATGGGCTTCCCGAGGAGCTCGGCAATTTCGACCTGGTCGTCTCGGCGCTGGCGATCCACCACCTGCCGGATGAGCGCAAGCGGTCGCTGTATGCCGAGATCCACGGCAGGCTCCGGGGCGGCGGCGCCTTCTACAACCTCGACTGTGTCGCAGCGCCCTCCGAGGAGCTCCACGACCTGAGCCAGCGGGCGTTCGGGTTCGACCAACGAGAGGCGGACCCCTCCGACCAGCTGGCGCCACTGGGTGACCAGCTGGACTGGCTGAGGGAGGCTGGCTTCGATTCCGTCGACTGCCACTGGAAGTGGCTCGAGCTGGCCCTGTTCGGCGGGGCGAGACCTGGCTGAATGAGGGCACGAAAAAACGACCGGTGATGACGCTCGTCGCCTGCCTCGCGCGTAGCCTTCGCGCTAGAAGCTTCTCGCGCCACCCTCGGGACCGATTCACCGCTGGGCTTCCGCGGGCGCCGGTCCCTCCCGGTCGCAGGAATGAACATAGTCGGGTTTTCCTGAGGTGCAAGGGGGGCGGCCGGCGCGATCCCGCAAATTAGGTAATTAAGCCGCTCGGGCGGAGGCGAACCGGCAGGGTTTTGAGCTGGTTCGCGAACGGTGACTCGACGTAGGTCGGCGTCTCGGTCATCTCGAGATCGGGGAACCGCGCCAGCGTCTCTTCAATCAAGATCCGCAGCTCCAGTCGTGCCAGCGCGGTGCCGAGGCAGAAATGCCGACCGCCGGCGCCGAACGCCTGGTGCTCGGGATTGCGGGTGACGTCGAAGCGCTCGGGGTCCTCGTAGCGGGTCTCGTCGCGATTCGAGGACGGGTACCACATGACCAGCTTCTCCCCCTCCTTGATCGCCTGCCCGTGCAGCTCGGTGTCGCGGGTCGCGGTCCGCGCGAAATGGGCGAAGGCGGGGAACATCCGCAGCGACTCCTCGACAACCGCGGGCACCAGCTCGGGGTCCTGGAGGACCATCGCCAACTGCTCGGGGTCTTCCATCAGCGCCCTCATCCCGCTGCAGTAGGTCGCCTTGGTGCTGTCGTTGCCGGCCGCCATCAGGAGGACGAAACCCATCACGATCTCGTGGTCCTCGAGGCGCTCGCCGTCGATCTCGGCGTGGACCAGGACGCTGGTCAGGTCGTCGGTCGGCGTCTCGCGGCGTTCGGCGATCAACTTGCCGCAGCGCTCGAAGATCTCGGGGACGTCGCGTTCCATCGCAGCCTCGACCCCCTCGGGCGTCACATCCGGGTCGCCCGCCTGGAGAAGCGTGTTCATCAGGGCGACCCAGGCGGCGTCGTCCTCGGGCGGAAGGCCCATGAAGCTCCCGATCACCCGTGCCACCACCGGCTGGGCGACGTCGGCGACGAGGTCGCAGGTCTCCTTGCCCTCGAGCTGATCGAGGACGTCGATCGCGATCGCCCGGATCGCGTCCTCGTGCTCGGCGATCCGCCGCGGCGTGAAGCCCTGCTGGAAGAGCGCCTTGATCCGATCGTGCTTCGGCGGGTCCATGCCGATGAACATCGCCTGCTGGAGCTCGAGCGGCAGGATCGAGTTCTTCAGCGCGGTGAAGCCGCCGAGTTCGGAGGAGTAGGTCTCCCAATCGCGGCTGACCTCGTGGACGTCGTCGGCCGTCGTCACCGACCAGAACCCGTCCTCGTCGGGGAACTCGGTGATCCGGGGGCTCCAATGCACCGGGCACTCGCTCCGCAGCCGCTTGAACAGCTCATGCGGCGGGCCCTCGACGAAGTTGGCGCGATCGGCGACCTGCACCTGATCGAGCGGCGTCTGCTCCTGGTCGGTGGCGCTCATGAAGTCCTCTCGTCGGTTCCGGTGTCCGCCGGGCCAGCCTAACGCGGCGCGAGCAGCCTCACCGTCGTCTTCTCGGAGAACGGCGTCCCGCCGCGCGGGGTGAAGGTGATCCTGGCCGAGACCCTGACCTCGGTCCCCGCGAGCACCTTTCGCCTCAGCGGGCCGCCGGCGAAGACCGGGATCCCCGCCTCGCCGCACCGCTGGGCCTTGCCGGAGTAGTTCAGCTGACCGGCGGGCCGTTCTTCACCGCCGGCGCCGACCCGCAGCCCGAGCACCTGCAATCGCAGCCGTCCCGGCCCGGGGACGTAGACGCGAGCGAGGGTGGTGGCGGTTCCGCGGCGAAGCCGGGGCGAGAGCATGACGAAGGTGTTGGGGGGCGCCCGGGGAGGCTCGACCTCGCCGATCGAATTGCTGCGGCGGTCGATGAACCAGAGCCGGCCGCCGGTCATCAGAAGTTCTTCCGGCTGGCTGTCCTCCTTCAGCCCGTAGCGCAATTCGGTGATCCTTCCCCCAGGGGAGATGTGCCCGATCGACGGGACCGAGGCGCGGTTCGGATCGGCGCTTTCACCCGAGGGGTAGGTCGTGAACCACACGTCCCCTTCGGGTCCGCGCGTGAGGTAGTTGGGCCCGGCGTAACTCGGCATCGGCCGCAGGCACTTGCTGAATTCTGTGATCTTCCCGGCGGGCGTGAGCCGGCCGATTGCGGTCAACCCTCGTTCGGCTTCCGCCCTGCGCCGCGGGGCGTTCTTTTCAACCCTGAACCAGACCATGTTGCCGACGGTGGCGAAGGGCCCGACGTCTTCGGCCAGCGGGTCGAGGCCGCGCCGGAAGCGCGTAATTTCCCCGGCCGGTGAGATCCGTTCAACCGCGACGGTGTTCTCGTTGGCGCTGAAGAAGAGGTTGCCTTCCGGGCCCGGCGTCGGGCCGTGGAAGATCGGGAAGGGCTCGGGTTCGAGGCCGCCGAACTCGGTGATCTCACCGGAAGGCGTGATTCGCCCGACCGCCGGTTGGTCGGATTGGTCGCCGAACCAGACGCTGCCGTCCGGGCCGGCGGTGAGGTTGGTCACCTGCGCCTCCTCCCTCAGCCCGGCGCTGAACTCGCTGATCTCCCCCCGCGGGGTGACCCGGCCGATCGCCTGCCCGGTCGGAGTGAGGATCGCCGCGTGACTGAACCAGAGGTTGCCATCGGGCCCGGCAACGATTTCGAACGGCGACCCGTGCAGCTCCGGTGGCTCGGGGAAGAGCGTGACCCTCCCCTGCGGGGTGATCCGGCCGACGCCGCCGCCGCTGAAGCCGAGCGAATCGCGGGAATAGGTGAACCAGAGGTTGCCGTCGGGCCCGGCAACGATTTCCGTGGGTTCGACTCCTCGCCCGAGGCCGCCGAACTTCTTCACCCTGCCCGCCGGCGTGATCCGGCCGATCCCGTCGTGACGGAGGTTGGTCGCGAACCAGAGGTTCCCTTCGGGTCCGGCGCCGATTCCGGAGACGTTGGTGTGGATCGGGATCTCGCGGACCAATCCCACCGGCTTGGCGAGTGCGGCCGGGGCTCCGAGGGCGACCATCAGAAGGACCAGCGTTGACACTGCGATGCTCAGGAGGGCGCCGAGCGGTCTCATCTGTCTCCGGACCAGCCTAGACGGCCCCTACCGCGAGATGGACCTATAGGCCTGGCGGGTGGCGGGCGACGAAGCCTTCCGCGTAGGGCAGGGCGGCGTGCCAGCGCGGGCCCGTCCCGTGGGCGTCGCCGACGGTGTCCCAGCGCAGGCCGGCGATCACCGCATACGCATGGCCGGCGTTCGCGTAGACGGTCATCCACCGGCCGGGCCCCGGCGCGCCCCAGGACTCGAGCTGGGTCGAGTCGAGCGGCGCGGCCAGGAAGCCGCCGCCGCCGAGCGCGAAGCTCACCGCCCCCGAGCAGTCGTAGCCATAGGAGTACCAGGAGGCGTGCCCGCCACCCCAGACGTAGGGCCGGCCGACGATCATGTTCGCGGCGCTGATCGCAGCCTTGACTCTTTCCGGCGCGCTCGGTGGGGCGAGGGCGATGCCGCTGAGAAGGACCGCCCTCCCCTCCGCTTCGCGCTCCTCCATCTGTTCGATCACCCGCGGGGTGATCTTTTTCCGTTTCGAGGGCGGTGGCGGCGTGTAGGAGCCGTTGGTTCCGGCCGAGGCTGCCGGCAGCGACCCCGGCGGCGGCGGCTTTTCGGCTTCCGGTTCCGGTTCGGGCCTGGGGGCCGGAGAGGATGCCACTGCTTCGACGTCCCGCCTAACGGCGGCGGCCTCCTGGGCCGGCGTCGCGACATCGAGATGCTTTGGGCGCGGCGGCTGCTCTTCCGCGATCCGGCTGCGCGGCCCAGGCTTGACGGGCTCTTCGACCACCGCGGTCGAGGACTGCCCGCATCCGGCCAGCACTGCGGCAAGACCAAACGCCGTTAGCAACGCCCATCGTCCTGCTCTTCGATCCGCACCCTGCACCGATCACAGTGTGATGGTTCGGAGACGGCCGCTCAATCCTCAGCGGAGGGGGTGGGATTCGAACCCACGAGCGCCTTGCGACGCCAACAGTTTTCGAGACTGCCCCGTTCAACCACTCCGGCACCCCTCCGGGGCCAACTCAGGGCCCCGATGCTAGCGATCGGGCGGGAGCAATTCGTCCATGGACGACGCCCACAGAGCGAAAGGAGCACCCACCATTGACTCAAGGACCGGCAGGGGGTCGGCGGGCTAGCCGACGCCCGAACGGCTTTGATCGGTGCAACACGGGGGTGTCGCCAAGAGATGAAGCGTCGTTCCAGATCGATTCGCCTCGCCGGAATTGGCCTTGCCCTCTCCCTCCTTGATGACACCGATTACCACCAGCTCCTCCCTGCCCGCCGGCGCGTTCGTTGCGATCGGCTTCAACAATCCCAGTCCCAACAACACCAGCGGGCTCTTCTACCGGATGGGCGGCACGATGGTGCTGCACAACGGCCTGAACGTGACCACCGTGGTGTACGACATGTTCCTGGAGAACCGAAACAACGATGGGACCTGCTTCTTCCGGGGGACCGGCGTGGGGTCCGGTCTTCAGTCATAGCGACCGGCTGAGCGTTACGAAATGGCGGGCTCAACGATTCCGTGAGCGCCCGGAAAGGCAATCTTGTCCTCGATCACACTGTCGATGCCCTGATCTCAATAAGACATTGAAGTGATCGAGGTCGGGATATCTGTGGAGCTCACCCCGCGGCGCTCGCCGCGATGCGGATTCCTTCTGCGCATTCCTCGCTGGGCGGTGGGGTGCGATCTGGAGGATGTGATTCCCCTGATATGATGATTTCATATGAGTCGCTTGCTCTCCGTCTCGCTGCCCGAGGACCTGGCCGAGGAGACCGACGCCCTCGCGCAGAGCTTGGGTAAGACCAGGAGCGAGGTCGTCCGGGATGCTCTGCGTCGTCAGGTGCAGGTTGAGCGCTTCGCCGCCCTGCGACGCTACGGGCGTGAACGGGCCGAGGAGCGGGGTATCGGCCCAGAGGATGCCGAGGCGCTGGTCGACGAGCAGCGCGCCGAGCAGCGCTGAGCTCTGCGTATCGCTCTCGACACCAACGTGCTGGTCTCCGCGTTCATCGCAGCCGGCCCGCCGAGCCGGATCGTCGAGGAAGCGATCGACGGTCGCCTGGAGCTGGTCCTGCCGGAGCCCGTTATGGGCGAGCTGGAGCGCATACTCGTGGAGAAGCTGAAGTTCGACTCAGGGCGATGGCGAGAGGTCGAGGTACTGCTCGCCGACCTGGCGGTGGAGTCGGTCCCGGCGCCGAAGGGACCCGTCGAGCCCGTGACCGGCGACCCGGACGACGACCTGATCCTCGCCTGCGTCGGAGAGGCAGAAGTCGAGGTCCTCGTCTCGGGCGATCGTAAGCACCTGCTGCCGCTCGGATCCCACCGCGGCGTCCGGGTCCTCACCCCACAGGCGCTGCTCGCGGAGCTGCGGGCTCGCTAGCGAGGAACCGTCGCTCTCTTCCCGGTTAGGGTGACGACCGGATGGGCAAAGGGTGGAAGATCCTGATCGGCGTCGTCGCAGTGCTCGCCGTGCTGCTCACGATCAACACCCTGGTCGTCGAGGGCGAAACGAAGTCGGCCGTGGTGACCATGCCCGGCGGCCGGATCCTGCACCTGCCGGGTGGTGACATGCAGGTGCTGGAAAGGGGTCCGCGCGAGCGCTCCCCGATCGTGCTGCTCCATTGCTACACCTGCTCGATCGCGTGGTGGCAGCGGCTGATCCCGCCGCTCGACCGCGATCACCGGGTCGTCGCGCTGGACCTGCGCGGGTTCGGGGGATCCGAAAAGCCGGGCTCCGGCTACTCGATTGAGGATCAGGCGGCGTTCGTCGCCGAAGCCCTGAAACGACTGGGCGTGCAGGGCGCAACCGTGGTCGGGCAGTCACTGGGCGGGACGGTCGGAACGGCTCTCACCGAAGTCCCCGGCGACTTCGTCAGGCGGCTGGTGATCATCGACCAGGCGCCCGAAGAACGCTTCTCGAAGGGACTGGGGTTCACCGCCGAGATGAGCACCGCACCGGTGATCGGGCCGGCGCTGTGGCGGGTGACGCCCGACTTCGCAATCAAGGAAGGGCTCGAGGTCGCCTTCGCGCCCGGATATGAAGTGCCCGACGAGTTCGTCGACGAATTCAACCGGATGACCTACACCTCCTATGACTCCGACGGTGAGGAGGGTGACTTCATGGACGTCGAGCCGCTCGATCGCAGGATCGAGGCGACGGGAACGCCGCTGCTGGCGATCTTCGGCGCCGAGGACCAGATCTACGACTCGAAGGGAGCGCTGGCCGCCTACGCGAAGATCCCCGGCGCGCAGACGGTCCTGATCCCCGGGGCCGGGCATTCGCCGAACGTCGAGAAGCCCGCGCGCACCGCCGCCCTGATCCGGAGATTCGCGCTAGGCCGGTAGGTGGTTGCGGCCGCCGCACTTCCTCCAGATGCCGCGGTTTGATCTCCTCGCGCTCTGCTGAGCTCGCTGATAGGAGAGCAGACGTTTGAAGCCCACTTCGTAGACGTAGACCTTGGCCCAGCCGGACCGGATCTGCGCCCGCCCGAGGTCAAGCCTGCCGCGGGCGAGCTGGACGTAGCGCAGGAGGCGTCCGTATCGATCGACCCGATCCTGGGTCGGGTCGGAGATCAGGCGGAGCCGTTGGCCCGGCTTGACGCGACTTTCCATCGCCGCCGTAGCCTGCGGGCCGCCGCACTCGATCGGCGTGTCCGGTCGGTGTGTCTCGGGGGTGTCGATCCCGAGCAGGCGCACCGAGGCGAGGCTGTCATCTGGGAATCGGACTTCGAGGGTGTCGCCGTCGATCACCTGCTGAAGGACGACCCCCGAGCGGATCGTTTCGGCCGGCGGTGGGGCCACCGGGACCGGAGCGGGAGCCGGTGCCCCGGTCGAACAGGGACATGGCAGTGCCTCGCAGGCGACGCCATCGTCGTCCCCGTCGAGGTTGTAGGGATCACCGGGGAGTAGGTACTGCTCTGCTTCCGCCTGGGTCGAGAAGTCCGCGCAGTCGTAGTCGGCAGCTCGAGAATGCGTGGTACCGCCGGATAGGAGCGCCAACACTGCAACTGCGCCGAGGAGGGGCAGGGCGAAGCGCATTCACTGTCGACCCTAGTGTTCCCGTCCGCCGGCAAAGGGATCCTTCGCGGGCTTTGAGGCGTCATCCGTCCTATTTCGTCGTTGCGGGGATCGCCCTGGACCGGGAGATGAGCAGGCTACGGGCGCTTCCGGTGTTCGCCGGCGGGCCACTCGCGGGGCGCGAGCCAGAGCTCAAGGTGCGGCGGGCGCGCAGCCGCCCGAATCGCCTCGGCTTCGCCGTGCCGAGTGAGTTTCGTCTCTCAGTCACCGCGTATCCGGGAATCCGCGGCGGCGACGTCCTCGAGGTGCTGCTCCACGAGCTGGTCCACCTCCATGTCGGGCGCGCCGCGGAGGCCCAGGCCTGGCACGGCGCAACGTTCAAGAGGACGCTGGCATTGGCGATGGAGGAGAGCTACGGGATCACCGGGCTGAGACCGTCGAGCACCCTCCATGGCGCCTACGCCGAGGCGATCGAGGAGACAAGGCGCGGCGGGGGCAGCCAGCTGACGATCCCGTTCGCCGCCTGAAGCGGGGCGCAAGCGGAAGCGGAGAGGGTGGGATTCGAACCCACGAGGCGGGTTAACCCCGCCCACGCGATTTCCAGTCGCGCTCCTTAAGCCACTCGGACACCTCTCCGGGAGCCCCAAGGGTAGCCGCCATGGCGCTGCGGGCATTGCCCTGAAATGATGTCGCCGTGGGGTTCGACCAGTACCACGAGCCGGCCGAGGAGCTCTCCGATGAGACCCGCACCTTCGCCCGCCTCTGCGCGTCGCTGACCGAGGAGGCCGAGGCGATCGGGTGGTACCAGCAGCGGATGTCGGTCGAGACCGACCGCGAGGCCCGGGCGATCATGAGCGACGCCCAGGGCGAGGAGTTCAAGCACTTCTGCATGGACCTCGAGTTCCTGTTGCGCCGATCGCCGCTGTGGCGGGAGATCGCCGAGGGGATCCTCTTCCAGGAGGGCGACATCGTCGAGCACGGCGAGGAGGCCGAGGAGGAGGCGACCGAGGAGCGCTCCGCCCGGGGCGCGCCGGACTCCCGCGGCGAGTCGCTGGGAATCGGCGGCCTGCGCGGGAGAGCGCGATGAGCCACCTCCTCCGCCGCCAGGCGCCGATCACCGAGGCGACCTGGGAGCTGCTCGATGCCGAGGCGCGCGAGCGCCTCGCCCCCGCCCTCGCCGCGAGGCAGCTGGTCGACTTCGCCGGGCCCTACGGCTGGGAGCACTCGGCGACGAACCTCGGCCGCACCGAGGAGCTGACCGAGGCGGTGGGCGACGGCGTCGCGGCCCTACAGCGGCGCGTCCTGCCCCTGGTCGAGCTGCGGGCCCGGTTCTCGATCGCCCGCTCCGAGCTCGAGGACGCCGACCGGGGCGCCCCCGACATCGACCTCGACCCACTCGCCAAGGCCGCCCGGGAGATCGCCACCGCCGAGAACGCCGCGGTCTTCCACGGCTGGGACGCGGCCGGGATCACCGGCATCGACGCGACGCCGAACGAGAGGATCGAGCTCGGCGAGGACTGTGAGCGCTATCCGCGCCACGTGGCCGCGGCCGTCGACGCGCTTCGCGAGGCCGGCGTCCAGGGGCCCTACGGGCTCGCGCTCGACCCCGACGCCCACACCCGCGTGCTCGAGACCAGCGAGCACGGCGGCTATCCGCTATTCGAGCACCTGCGCCAGATCCTCGGCGGCCCGATCGTCTGGGCGCCCGCGGTGCAGGGAGGGGTGGTCCTCAGCCTCCGCGGCGGCGACTTCCTCTTCGAGAGCGGCCAGGACCTCTCGATCGGATACGAGAGCGACGACGGCGACGCCGTCCACCTCTATCTGGAGGAGAGCTTCAGCTTCCGGGTCGCGACGCCCGAGGCGGCCGTCGCACTGCCGGGCTGAGCCCCCGGCTCAGCGTCGGGACTCGAAGAACTCGCGCAGGAGCGCCGTGCACTCGTCCTCGAGCAGTCCGGCGCTCACCCGCGGGCGATGGTTGAGCGCCGGGTCGGCGAGGACGTTCATGACGCTTCCCGCCGCCCCCGCCTTCGGGTCCGCAGCGCCGAAAACGACCTCCGGGATCCGGGCGAGGACGATCGCCCCCGCACACATCGCGCACGGCTCGAGGGTCACGTAGAGGGTCGTGTCCGGCAGCCGCCAGCCGCCCAGCGCCTCGGCCGCCGCCCGGATCGCGAGCATCTCGGCGTGGGCGGTCGGGTCGCGGCGCAGCTCGCGCTCGTTCCCGGCGGCCGCGAGCGGCTCGCCATCGCGGGCGACGACGGCGCCGATCGGCACGTCGCCATGGGCCTCGGCCTCGCGGGCGCGCGCGATGGCCAGCTCCATCAGCTGCCGATCGGGAGACTCCGCATCCACGCCTGACATGCCAGCGAAGTATCTGCGACCGACAACTTCTCCGGTGCCGGGGTGTTTTGTGGCAAGCTCGACAATTGCAGGGGACCCGCAAACTAGAACCGCCCATGAGCCGCCGAATCCCGATCATCACAGCTCTCCTTGGCCTGCTCGCCGCGGGCGCGGTCGCGAGCCCGGCGGGCGCCGCGACCGGCATCTCCCAGGCACGGGGCTTCGCTCCCCACCAACTGCTGGTCAAGTTCAAGGGCGATGGGCCGGGCCGCGCCGTCGACCTGCCCGCCGGCGTCGGGGTCGGCGAGGCGGCGAGCGCCCTGCGCCAGAACCCCCGGGTCGCCTACGCCGAGCCGAACTACATCGCTACCGCATCGGAGCCGCCGTTCGCGGGCATCCCCAACGACCCGGGCTCGCTCGACGCCGTGCCGAGCACCGTCGTCGGCGGCTGGGTCACCAAGCAGTGGAACTTCCTGCCCTGGGAAGGCGCCGGGACCGAATTGTCCCCGACCTCGAACGGCGGGATCGACGCGGTCGACGCCTGGCGGCACCTGGCGGAAGTGGGGCGGCCGGGCGCACAGGGCGTCAAGGTCGCGGTCCTCGACACCGGGATCGCCTACCGGGCGAAGGGAAAGCGGTTCCTGCGCAGCCCCGACTTCACCTCGGGGCAGTTCGCCAAAGGCTATGACTTCGTCGCCAACGACTGGCTGCCGCTGGACGAAAACGGGCATGGCACCCACGTCGCCGGCACGATCGGCGAGAAGACCAACAACGGCATCGCCCTCACCGGCCTCGCCTACCGCGCCCGGTTGATGCCGGTCCGCGTCCTCGATCGCTACGGCAGCGGCCAGGCGGACGACATCGCCCGCGGCATCCGCTACGCGGTCGACCACGGCGCCGACGTGATCAACATGAGCTTCAACTTCGGCTGCCACAAGAAGGTGCCGGTGATCAACGAAGAACTGCGGCGCGCGGACCGCAGCGGGGTCGTCACGGTGGCCTCGATCGGCAACCTAGGCGCCGAGTCCTGCGTCTCGCCGCCGGCGACCGGCCCGCACGTGATCGGCGTCGGCGGCGCCACCGAGGGCGGCTGCATCGGCGCCTACTCGCTGGCCGGCAAGGGCGTCGACCTGGTCGCGCCGGGCGGCGGGACACCGGCGGCGGGGTGCCCCTCGGTGCTGACCGGCCCGATCTACCAGGTCACCCTGAAGGGCGGCAACCCGGCGGTGTTCGGCGAGCCCGGCGACTTCGTCGGGACCTCGATGGCCGCCGCGCACGTCTCCGGCGTCGCCGCGATGATCCTCGCCTCCGGGGTGCTGTCGCCGAAGCTCAAGGGCACCAAGATCGGCGCCGCGGTGACCGCGCGGCTCGAAGGCACTGCCCGCGACCTCGGCCTGCCACGGACCGAACAGGGCGCGGGGCTGATCGACGCCGGGCGCGCCACCGACCCCGGCCAGCTGACTCCCTGAGCCGCGCCGGCGCTAGGTGGTTTGGACGATCATCACGCTGCAGGGGGCGTGATGGGAGATGTTGTTCGGGACGCTGCCGAGGATGAACCGGCGTTTTCCGGTCATCCCCTTGTTGCCGACGACGACGAGGTCGGCGTCGATCTTCTCGGCGGTGGTGAGGATCGCGTCGGATGGGTCTCCCTGCACCGGGTGGATGTGGACGTCGATGCCCTCCTTGCGACCGGGCGCGGCCGCGGCTTCGAGGGTCAGGTTGACGTCCTCGCTGGGGCTGATCTCGTACTGGACGTCGGCGGGCGCGTCGCGCTGCTCGGCGTCGATCCGGCTTTTCGAGACCGGCTCGAAGGCGCTGACGATGTTCAGCTCGGCGCCGGTCAGCTTCGCCAGCTCGGTGGCCCTCTCCACAGCCTGCGACGCCGTGTCAGATCCATCGGTCCCAACCACGATGCGTTTGAACAAGCCGTCCTCCGTCCTGGTCGCTGACGCGGGTGATACTAACGCCCGGCCTGACGGGCGGGAAGGCCGCGAAACCCGTCGCCGAGGATCTCGGTCGGTGTCGTCGCCAGCCGCACGATCGCGATCACCATCGAGGCCAGCAGGCAGGCGATCAGGATCGCCAGCCCCGCTTTCCACAGCATCGGCACGCTCGCAGCGTAGAGCCTGCGGAGAGGCGGTAGTTTCTCGCCCTCAATGCTCGCGACCTACGTCTCGGCGGCACTGATCTGCGCCGCCTCGCTGCTCGTCGGCCGCGCGTTGCTCTCGCTCGCCGGTCAGCGGCACTGGACGTGGCTGGAGCCGGCGGTGGGCTTCGCGGCGCTGCTCTGCGCGACCGGGCTGCCGGCGCGCGGGCCCGGGCACGCGACGACATCGGCGCTGGCGCTGGTCGCTTTGATCGCGGCCGCGGTGGTCGTCCTCTTCGCCCGCAAGAGCGAGGGACGGCGATCCGAGGAGGGCGAGCGCGATGTCCTCCTCTGGGGCCTGCTGGTCGCGCTCGCGACCGCGGTCGTCCTCTCGATCCCGTTCGCGGTCAGCGGGCGCTGGGGCCTGCTCGGGGTCGGCTTCAACAACGACCTCGGACTCCACCTCGCCTGGGCCGAGTGGCTGCGCAGCGGCTTCGGCCCGGCGCCTGAAGCGGGCTACCCGCTCGGGCCGCACGCGCTGGCCGATGCCGTCGCGGCGATCCCCGGAATCGGCCTCGGGCAGGCTTTCGTCGGCGAGATCCTCGCGATTGGCATCCTCACCGCGCTGACCGCGCTGGCGGCGCTGCCGGGACTCGGCCCGGTACGCCGCGTGCTCGGGGCGGTCTTCGTCACGGCCTCCTACCTGGCGGCGTCCTATTACGCCCAGGGCGCGTTCAAGGAGACCGCCGAGGCTCTGTTCGTCCTCGCCGTCGCGCTGGCGCTCCGCGACCCGGCGCCACTGCCGCCGGGTGTCGTCGACCGGCTCCGCTACGCCCTCCCCTGGCTCGCCCTCGCCGGCGGCGTCCTGTTCGCCTACAGCTTCGCCGGCCTCGCCTGGCCGGTGGCCATCGTCGCGCTCTGGAGCCTGACGATCCCAACGGTGCGACGGGCGCTGGCGCCGCGCTCGCTGCTGCGCTTCCTGCTGCGCCCGACGACGCTGATCGTCCTCGCGCTCCTTGTCGGGATCGCGATCCTGACCACGCTGGTCGGCCCGTTCGGGTTCGGCACCGGCTTCAACAAAGTCGCCGGCAGCAACACCTACGGCCCGGTCTCCCCGGTCGAGTCGCTGGGGGTCTGGTGGTCGTCCAACTACCGGCTCGACGCCCCCGGCGAGTCGACCCTGCCGTGGCTGGCGGCGGCGATCGGCGGCGCGGCCCTGGCCGCCGGGATGATCTGGTGGGCGCGCCGTCGCGACCTCTCGGTCCCGATCGCGTTCGCCGCCTGCGCCCTCCTCTACTTCGTCTCCCTGCCCTTCACCGGCGACTACTCGCAGGCAAAGGCGCTGATGATCGCGGCGCCGCTGGCGATGCTGATCGCGATCCGGCCGCTGCTGAGCGAGATCATCCCAAGCGGTCGAGGTTACGACCGCATGGCGGGTCCAACCTCGACCGCTCCGCTTGTGCGGCTGGCATGGGCAGCCCTCGCCGTCGCCTTCATCGGCGGCGCCGCCTACTCGAGCTTCATCGTCCTCCGCGACGGCCCGGTCGGCCCGCCGGGGCACGGCTCCGAGCTGCGGTCCTTCCTACCGATCCTGCACGACAGACCGGTCCTCTATGCGGGCCAGGACCGCTATGCCGCCTACGACCTGCTCGGCGCCGACGCCCACGTGCCACTGGTCGAGTTCCCCGACCCGGCGATCTCGCCGAACCCCGAAAAGCCGTTCGACACCGGCGACGCCTACAGCCCGATCGACTTCGACTCGTTCACCCGCGGCACGCTCGACCGCTTCCCCTACGTGATCACCGGCCGCGCCGCCTGGAACAGCGAGGCGCCGCCGGGCTTTCGCCGGATAGCGGCGACGCCGTCGTTCCTGCTCTGGAAACGGGTCGGCGAGGCGCCCGAGGAACGGCGGGTCCTGCTCGAGGGGACCAACCCGGCGGCGCTGGCGGGCTGCGAGGCGCCGGAGATCCGCGTCCTGCTCGGCTCCAGCGGCCGTGCCGCCATCTTCCCGGCGGCGGTGGTCGCGCCGAAGGCGCACTGGGATGCCGGCCACGAGCTGCAGACCGGAGAGAGCACCTCGCAGACGGTGGGCCTGCCCGCCGGCCGCTGGCGCCTATCGCTCCAGTACTTCTCGCCGTTCGAGCTGACGCTGTCGGCGAAGGGTTTTCACCAGACCCTGGACCCGGCCCTCGACGGCCAGCGGCCGAATACGATCAGCCTCGCCAACGACGGCCAGTTCTGGCCGGCCGGGGCGATCAGGAGCAACGGCGGCCCGATCCGGTTCACGGTCGCCGCCGCCGATCCCAGCACTCTCCAGAGGCTCACCGGCTACAACGGCAAGGCCCACGTCGGCAACCTGGTCGCGGTCGCAGCCGGGAAGAAGCGGATCGTCGCCCTCGGCGAAGCCTGCGACGGCTGGATCGACTGGTACGAATCGCCGGAGATCCCCTAGCGGGCCGGCGTCAGGAGGCGGCCTTCGCGGCCATCCGCTCGGGCGAGACGCGGACGACGTCCCAGACCAGCCCGGCCTTCTCGAGCCCGTCGATGACCAGCGCCGAGACGTCGAGCTGCCAACGGCCGAGCCCGTGTGTGGCCGAGGTCGGGAAGGCATGGTGGCTGTTGTGCCAGGCCTCGCCCAGGGTCGGGATCGCGATCAGGGCGAGGTTGCGCGACTCGTCCGCCGTCTCGAAGTCCTGCTTGCCGAAGACGTGGCAGAGCGAGTTGATGCTGTAGGTGAAGTGGTGCAGGACGAAGACCCTGACCAGGCCGCCCCAGAGCAGGCCGGTGAGGGCCGCGAAGATCGTTCCGCCGATCACCCAGCCGAGCGCGAACGGAATCAGGAGGCCGAGGATCGCCCAGAGCAGGAAGGTGCGGTCGACGTAGCTGATCACCGGGTCCTTGATCAGGTCGGGCGCGAAGCGCTCCTTGTTTCCGCGCTGGGTGTGGATGAAGAGCCAGCCCATGTGGGCGTGGAAGAGGCCGCGCATGGCGCCGCTCAGGCCGTGGCCATGGTCGACGTGGGGGCTGTGCGGGTCGCCCTCTTCGTCGGAGAAGGTGTGGTGCTTGCGGTGGTCGGCGACCCAGGAGATGACCGGCCCCTCGATCGCGGCTGAGCCGAGGATCGCGAGAAGGCCGTGCAGCCAGGTTTTCGCTTTGAAGCTGCGGTGGGTGAGGTGGCGATGGAAGCCGACCGTGATCCCGAGCCCCGTGAGCAGGTACATCCCGACGAAGAGGAAGACGTCGCTCCAATGCAGGGCCTCGCCCCAGACCTGCCAGCCGGCGAGGCCGATCGCGAGGAACGGGACCAGGGTGACCAAGCCGGTGATGATCCGATCGCGGGTCTCGTTGGCGACCGGTTGGATGTCGGTGGGCTGTAGTCCTTCTGCTGACACTGCATCGATGATAGGTGCCGGACTCGTCGCTCGCCAGCGAGATGGGTAGGCTCGGCGCCTCAGATGCCCTTCGCCGACACGACAAGACTGCGCCGTGAGGTCCAGGCACGGATCCCGGAGCGGCCGTTCACGATCGAGTTCTGGGACGGAACCAGGCTGCAGGGGACCGACGGCGGCGGCCCGACCTTCTACGTCCGCTCGCCGCGCGCCGCCGCCCATGCCCTGATGGCGCCGGGCCAGCTGGGCCTCGGCCGCGCCTACGTCAGCGGTGAGATCGAGGTCGACGACATGGACGCGGTGATCGAGCTGCTCGACAACTGGCAGCCCCCCGCCCTCGACGGCGCCGACAAGCGCGCGCTGCTGCTCGGCGTCGTCCGCGCGACCGGCCTGACCCGTCCCCCGCGCCGGCCCGCCGCCGAGCTGCGCCCGAGCGGCCGCCGCCACAGCCGCGAGCGCGACGCGCGGGCGGTCCGCCACCACTACGACGTCTCCAACGAGTTCTTCGGCCTCTTCCTCGACGACTCGATGACCTACTCCTGCGCGATCTTCTCGCTCGGCGCCGAAACGCTCGAGGCGGCGCAGGAGGAGAAGCTTGAGATGGTCTGCCGCAAGCTGGCCCTGCGCGAGGGCGAGCGGGTGCTCGACGTCGGCTGCGGCTGGGGCAGCTTTCCGCTCTGGGCCGCGACCAAGCACGGGGTCAGCGTCGTCGGGATCACCCTCTCACCGCCGCAGGCCGAGAAAGCGCGGCAGCGGGCCGAGGCCGCGGGCGTCGCCGACAGGGTCGAGATCCGGGTCATGGACTACCGCGACCTGCGCGGCGAGCGCTTCGACGCGATAGCCAGCATCGGGATGGTCGAGCACGTCGGCGCCTCCCAGATTGATGTCTATGCCGAGGCCCTCGCCGGCCTGCTCGAGCCCGGCGGCCGCCTCCTCAACCACGGCATCACCCGCCTCCGCCACACCGACGCCGAAGCGGGGGCGTTCTCGGAGCGCTACGTCTTCCCCGACGCCGCCCCGCTCCACCTCTCGCGCAACCTGCTGGCGCTCGAACGGGCCGGGTTCGTCACCCATCACGTCGAGGACTTCGGCCCCGACTACGCGGAGACGCTCCGCCACTGGGTGCGCCGCCTCGACGAGAACCTCGATGAGGCGGTCCGCCTCGCCGGCCCCGAACGGGTCCGGGTCTGGCGGCTCTACCTGCGCGCCGCCCGCAACGGCTTCGAATCGGGCTTTACCAACATCTACCAAGCCCGCTGCGAGCTCGGCTGACCCGACCCGCCGGCGACGTGCCGGTTGTAGGTACCCATAGTGGCCCCTAACTCCCGGCACGTCCGGAATTCAGGCCGGGAGGCCGTCCTCGAGGGTCGCGAGCGCCCAGTCGGCGCCGGAGTCACGGAGCTCCTCGACGGAGTATTTGCCGGTGGCGACGCCGACGACGCGGATGCCGGCGCCGTGACCGGCCTGGACGTCGCGCGGGGTGTCGCCGACCGAGAAGCAGCCGCCATCGCCGAGGGTCCCGCCTGAGACGAGCTCGCCGCGCCGCAGGGCCGCCTTCGTCACCTCGGTCCGGTCGGCCGAGTCGGAGCCGTAGCCGCCGAAGCTGAAGAAACGGTTGAGGTTGCCGCGAGCGAGCTTGACGTGGGCGGCCGGCTCGATGTTGCCGGTGACGAGGCCGAGCAGCATCCCGGCGTCGATCAGCCGGTCGAGCACCTCCTCGATGCCCGGCATCAACCGGTAGCCGTCGGACTCGGCGACCGCGTCGGGCAGGTGGCGCAGATAGGCGGCGATCACCCTCGCGCGTTCGGCCTGGTCCCCCTCGCGCCCGATCACCTCGCGAAAAATGATCGCCACGATCTCGGGATCTGTCATGCCGGCGTCGGTGTGCTCGGCGACGTCGGCGTCGACGCCGTGCAACTCCTCGAACGCCCGCTGCCAGGCGACACCACCGGCGCCGCCGGTGACGAGCAGGGTGCCGTCGATGTCGAAGAGGACCGCGTGCGCCTCACTCATCGAGCAACTCTTTCTGGGTCAGCCAGTAGAGAAGGCCGAGGGAGGGCAGGACGACGACGGCCGCGATGCAGAAGACGATCAGCACGGAGTCGAGGGTGGGCCCCGGCGCGGCCGACTGGCTGATCTTCAACGAAGTCGGCAGCAGGTAGGGGAACTGGGCAACGCCCCAGCCCCAGATCACGGCGACGACCGCACCGATCGCCAGCGGTCGCAGGCCGCGGCGACGGCCGAGTTTGCGTTTGCCGTCCTCATCCGACGGCAAACGCAAACTCGGCCAATTGGTGGCGAGGAGAGCAAGCGCCGCCAGCCCGCAGAGCCCCGAGAGGATCACCAGCGGCAGCCCCTCGGCGACGAGCCGGTCGTAGGCGTAGTGGGCTTCGGAATGCAGCAGGATCAGGCCGACGACGGCGAGCGCCCCGGCGACGAGGCCTGCCCCGAGGGCGCGGCGGGCGAAGTAGCCCTCCATCTCGGCGTCACCGGCGCCGCCCGAGTCGGCGACGAGGAAGACCGCGGCGAGGTAGGCGCCGGTCGCGACGAAGAGGGCGCCGGTCAGAATCGGCAGCGGCTCGATCCAGCTCGAGAAGGCGTCGCCGCCGCCGTCCGCGGGCACGTTGCCGGCGGCGATCGCGCCGACGACCGTGCCCATGAAGAAGGGGGTCAGGACCGAGGAGATCGCGAACGTAGCGCCCATCGCCCGCCGCAGCTCGAGCCGGCGGATCGACTTGCGGAAGGCGAAGCCCGCGCCGCGGAGGACGATCCCGAGCGCCGCCAGCGACAGCGGCACATACAGGGTCGACATCACCGCCCCGAACGCCTCGGGGAACGCCGTCCAGAGGACGACGAGGATAAAGATCAGCCAGACGTGATTCGCCTCCCAGACCGGGGTCAGCGAGCGCTGGATCCGCGCCCGCGGCCGCTCCCCGGTCTCGGCGTCGCCGGCGATCAGGTCCCAGAGGCCGCCGCCGAAATCGGCGCCGCCGAAGATCGCGTAGAGGGTCGCGCCGGTCCAGAGGATCACCGCCGCGAGGTCGGCCTTGGTCATGGTTTCGCCTCCGCGACCGCGGGCCCATAGGGAGACTCGGAGTCGTCATCGGCGTCCCCCTCCTCGCGCCAGCGCCCCGACATCGCCCTCAGCACCAGGACCGCCCCGGTCCCGAGCCCCGTGTAGAGGATGAGGACGGCGGCGAAGGCGAACCAGATCCCCTCGGCCTGGGTCACCGCTTCCGAGGTCCGCATCTGCTGCCAGACGATCCACGGCTGGCGGCCGACCTCGGTCACGATCCAGCCGGCCCAGAGCGCGGCGACCGCCCCGGCGCCGGAGATCGCGACCGCGCGCAGGAACCACGGGGTCGCCGGAATCTCGCGCCGCCGCCACCAGACCCAGGCCAGCCAGAGGGCGAGCAGCAGCAACGCCGTCCCGATCCCGACCATCGCGTCGAAGGAGAGATGGAGCAGGGTGTTGGCCGGGGGCCGTTCGTCGACCGGGATGTCGTTGAGGCCGGTGACGACGGTGTCGCTGCTGAACCCGACGAGGAAGGAGTCGAGGTCGGGAATCCCGATCGCCGCCTTCACCCCGTCGTCGGTGCAGATGCCGCCGAGGTACTCGGTCTGGTTCGGGCCGGTTTCCTGGATGCACTCGAAGCCGGCGAACTTCGCCGGCTGGTGGTCGGCGACCGCCCGCGCCGCGGTGTCGCCGACGAAGAGCTGGACCGGAGTGGCGATGCAGGCGACCGTGAGCGGGATCAGGAGCCCGAGCCGGTGGAGCCTGTCGCGGCGCCCGCGCAGCATCCCGACCGCGTAGATCGATGCGACCAGGAACCCGGCGACCATGTAGGCGGCGAGGATCATGTGCGGGACCTCGTAGCTCCAGGCCGCGTTGAAGAGGACCTGGAGCGGGTTGGTGTCGACGACCCTGCCCGCGGCGTCGAGCGTGAATCCCTGCGGCTGGTTCATCCAGGCGTTGGCGGTGACCACCGAGAAGGCGCCGCCGATGCCGGTGATGACCATCGGCACCCCCGACCAGAAGTGGGCCCAGCCGCCGAGCCGCTTCCAGCCGTAGATGTAGATGGCGAGGAAGATCGCCTCGGTGAAGAAGAAGAGCCCCTCGACCGCGAACGCGATCCCGAACGCGTCGCCGTAGCGTTCCATGAACACCGGCCAGAGCAGCCCGAACTCGAAGCTCAGCACGGTGCCGGTGACCGCGCCGACCGCAAACGTCACCGCCATCGCCTTCGACCAGCGCCGCGCCAGCCTCATCGCGTCCCCGTCGTCCCGTTTCAGGCCGATCCAGTTGGCGATCAGGATGATCGCCGGCAGGGCGACACCGAGGCAGGAGAGGACGATGTGGAAGGCGAGAGTGAACGCCATCAGCTCGCGGGCAGCGAGCAGATTGTTCACCCGTCCCTCGCCTCCCGGTAGCGTCGGATCAGCGCGTTGGTCGAGCTGTCGTGGCGGAGCTTCGGCTCGGCCTTGGCCTGCAGCTCGGGGATGATCGCCTTCGCCAGGACCTTGCCGAGCTCGACTCCCCACTGGTCGAAGGAGTCGATCCCCCAGACCGCCCCCTGGGTGAAGACGCTGTGCTCATAGAGGGCGACCAGCTTGCCGAGGGTCTGGGGGTCGAGCCGCTCGGCGAGGATCGTGTTCGAGGGCCGGTTGCCCTCCATCACCCGGTGCGGGACGACCGCCTCCGGCGTCCCCTCCTCGCGCACCTCGTCCGGCGTTTTGCCGAACGCGAGCGCCTCGCCCTGGGCGAAGACGTTCGAGATCAGCAGGTCCTGGTGGTCGCCGAGCGGGTTGTTCGAGTGCATGAAGCCGATGAAGTCGCAGGGAATCAGCCGCGTCCCCTGGTGGATCAGCTGGTAGAAGGAGTGCTGGCCGTTGGTGCCCGGCTCGCCCCAGAAGATCGCCCCGGTGTCGTAGTCGACCCGGGCGCCGTCGAGGGTGACGTGCTTGCCGTTCGACTCCATCGTCAGCTGCTGGAGATAGGCGGGGAAGCGGTGCAGGTACTGGTCGTAGGGCAGGACGGCGCAGGTTTCGGTGCCGAAGAAGCCGCCATACCAGACCGCCAGCAGGCCCATCAGCAGCGGCAGGTTCTCGGCCGGCGGCGCCTCGCGGAAGTGCTCGTCGATCGCGTGGAATCCGGCCAGCATCTCGGCGAACCGGGCGGGGCCGATCGCCAGCATCGTCGAGAGCCCGATCGCCGAGTCCATCGAGTAGCGGCCGCCGACCCACTCCCAGAACCCGAACATGTTCTCGGTGTCGATCCCGAACGCGGAGACCTCCTCGGCGTTGGTCGAGACCGCGACGAAGTGCTTGGCGACGGCGGCCTCGTCGCCACCGAGGCCGGCCAGCGACCACTCGCGGGCGGTTCGGGCGTTGGTCATCGTCTCCAGCGTGGTGAAGGTCTTCGAGGAGACGACGAAGAGGGTCTCCTCGGGGTCGAGGTCGCGGGTCGACTCGACGAAGTCGGTGCCGTCGACGTTGGAGACAAACCGGAACGAGAGTGCGCGGCGGCTGAAGTGGCGGAGCGCCTCGTAGGCCATTACCGGGCCGAGGTCGGAGCCGCCGATCCCGATGTTGACGACGTTGCGGATCGGCCTGCCGGTGTGGCCGGTGAATGCGCCGCCGCGGACGCGCTCGCTGAAGTCGGCCATCCGGTCGAGCGTCTCGTGCACCTCCTTGACGACGTCGACGCCGTCGACGATCAGCGACCGCTCGCGCGGCATCCGCAGCGCGACGTGGAGGACGGCGCGGTCCTCGGAGACGTTGATGTGCTCGCCGGCGAACATCGCATCGCGGCGTTCATGGACGCCGCGCTCGGCGGCGAGGTCGCCGAGCAGCATCAGGGTCTCGTCGAGGATCCGGTTCTTCGAGAAGTCGAGGTGGAGTCCGGCGCCGTCGGCGACGAGGCGCTCGCCGCGCGCCGGGTCGGCGTCAAAGAGGTCGCGCAGGTGACGGTCGCCGATATCGGCGTGATGGCGCTCCAGCGCCTGCCAGGCGCCGGTCTCCCGCAGCTCGCTCACCCTTTCTGTTCCTCGATCGTGCCGAGCAGCTCGCGCCAGGACTTGTCGAAGGCCTGCTTGCCCTCCTCCTGGAGCCGCGCCGCAAGCGCCTCGACCTCGACCCCGGCCTCGGCGAACTCGGTCAGTGCCTGCTCGGCGTCGTCGCCGTCGGCAGCCAGTGACTCGCCGACCTCACCGTGGTCGGCGACCGCGTGGAGCGTCGAGTCGGGCATCGTGTTGATCGTGAACGACGCCGCCAGCGCCTCGACGTAGAGGGTGTCGGAGGCGTCGGGGTCCTTGGTCCCGGTGCTGGCGAAGAGCAGCCGCTGCGGCCGCGCGCCCTCGTTCGCCAGGCTCTGCCAGCGCTCGGAATCGAGCAGTTCGCGGTACGCGCGGTAGGCGCGCTTGGCGACGGCGATCCCGAGCTGGTTGCGGAGCCCAGCCGGCGCGGTGTCCTGGACCGCGACGTCCCAGCGGCTGACAAAGATCGAGGCGACCGACGCGACCGCCGGGTCGAGCCCGGCCTCGACGCGGCGTTCGAGCCCGCGCATGTAGGCCTCGGCCGAGGCCAGATACTGCTCGCGAGAGAAGAGCAGGGTGACGTTGATCGGCACCCCGGCGAAGATCGACTCCTCGATCGCGGTCAGCCCCGCCTGCGTGCCGGGGATCTTGATGAAGAGGTTCTCGCGGCTGCCGCTCTCGTGCAGCCGGGCGGCCTGCTCGATCGTCGCCGCGGCGTCGTCGGCGAGCAGCGGCGAGACCTCGAGCGATGCCCAGCCGTCGACGCCGTCGGTGCGGGCGTGGATCGGAGCGAAGATCTCGGTGGCGTCGCGGAGGTCGGCGAGGGCGAGCTCGAAGAAGAGCTCCTCGGGCGATCCTGCCTCGGACTCGTCGATCTGCTCGTCGTAGGCGTCGCCTTCGGAGATCGCCTTGTCGAAGATCGTCGGGTTCGAGGTCAGCCCCGTCACCGACAGCTGGTCGACGTAGCCCTGCAGCGTCCCGTCGCCGAGGATCGTCCTCGTGATGTTGTCGAGCCAGAGGCTCTGGCCCATCTCGTGCAGTTCCTGCGTCGGTTTCACAATTTGCCTCCGTCGTTGCCGTTTGCTCGCGCCAGCACCTCGCGCCCGGCCTCCGCCACCCGGTCCGGCGTGAAGCCGAACTTGGTCTGCAGGTCCTTGAGCGGGGCCGAGCTGCCAAAGGTGTGCATCCCGATCCGCTCCCCCTCGGGCCCGACGTACTGGGCCCACCCGATCGTCGAGCCCTCCTCGACCGAGACCCGGGCGGTCACAGCGGCCGGCAGGACCTCCTCGCGGTAGGTGGCGTCCTGGCGCTCGAAGAGCTCCCAGCAGGGCAGGCTGACCACCCGGGAGCCGACGCCATCGGCGCTCAGCTCCTCGTGCGCGGCGAGCGCCAGCGCGACCTCGCTGCCGGTCGCGATCAGGATCAGCTCGGGGTCGCCGCCGTCAGCGTCGGCGAGGACGTAGCCGCCGCGCCGCAACCCCTCTGCCGACGCGTAGCGGGAACGGTCGAGGACCGGGACGTCCTGGCGGGTGAGGATGAGGGCGACCGGCTGGTGGGTGCGGTCGACGGCCACGCGCCAGGCCTCGGCGACCTCGTTGGCGTCGGCGGGCCGGATCACGTCGAGCCCGGGGATGGCGCGCAGCGATGCCAGCTGCTCGACCGGCTGGTGGGTAGGCCCATCCTCTCCGAGGCCGATCGAGTCGTGGGTGAAGACGTGGGTCACCGGCAGCTCCATCAACGCCGAGAGCCGGATCGCCGGGCGGGCATAGTCGGAGAAGGTGAGGTAGGTCGACCAGAGCGAGCGCAGCTTCGAGAGCGAGAGGCCGTTCGAGATCGCCGCCGCCTCGTGCTCACGGATCCCGAAGTGGAGCTGGCGACCGTCGAAGGAGCCGGGCTCGAAGTCGACGGCGCCGTCGAAGTCGAGGCGGACCGAGGTCGAGTCGGTGAGGTCGGCCGAGCCCGCCAGGAACCAGGGGATGCGCGCTGCGATCGCGTTCTCGACCTGGTTGGAGGCCTTGCGGGTCGCGAGCCCCTTCTCGTCGGCCTCGAACGAGGGGATCTCCGCGTCCCAGCCGGCGGGCAGCGCGCGCCGCTCGGCGGCGTCGAGCTCGGCGGCGAGGTCGGGGTCGAGGTCGGCCAGCCTGCCCTCCCACGCGGCGCGGAGCTCCGCCCCGCGGCTGCCGACGCCGGCCGCGAAGTGCTCCTTGACTCCGTCGGGGACGAGAAACTGGGCGTCCTCGGGCCAACCGTAGGCTCGCTTCGTCTCGCGCACCTCCTCCTCGCCGAGCGGTGAGCCGTGCACCTCGGCGGTGTCGTGCTTGTGCGGGGAGCCCCAGCCGATGTGGCTGTCGACGATGACCAGGGTCGGGCGCCCCTCCTCGGCGCGGAACTCATCGAGGGCGGCGGCGAGGAGCTCGGTGTCGTTGGCGTCGCCGACCCGGGTCACGTTCCAGCCATAGCCCATGAACCTGGCCGCGACGTCGTCCTCGTATGCCAGTTCGGTCTTGCCGTCGATCGTGATGTGGTTGTTGTCGTAGATCCAGCAGAGGTTGTCGAGCCCAAGGTGGCCGGCGATCGAGCCGGCTTCGCTGGAGACGCCCTCCATCAGGCAGCCGTCGCCGGCGATCGCGTAGACGTCGAAGTCGAAGATCTCCGCGCCGTAGCGGGCCGCCTTCCACTTCGAGGCGATCGCCATCCCGACCGAGGTCGCGATCCCCTGCCCGAGCGGCCCGGTGGTCGACTCGACGCCCGAGGTCCAGCGGTACTCGGGGTGGCCGGGCGCCCGCGAGTCGAGCTGGCGGAACCGTTCGATGTCCTCGATCGAGACCGATGGCCTGCCCAGCACCTCATAGTCGGGGTCGACGGCCTGGACCTCGGCGAGGAAGAGCAGCGAGTAGAGCAGCATCGAGGCGTGGCCCGCCGAGAGCACGAAGCGGTCGCGGTTGGGCCAGATCGGGTCGGCCGGGTCGAAGCGCAGGTAGCGCTGCCAGAGCGTGTAGGCGACCGGTGCCATCGCCATCGGGGTGCCGGGGTGCCCGGACTCCGCCTTCTGGATCGCGTCGATCGAAAGCGTCCGGATCGTGTTGATGCAGAGCTGGTCGATTTCGTCAGCGATGTCGAATCACCATCTCGCGGCCGATCCTAGTCGTCAGGGCTCGATGCGGGTTACCGTGCCGTCGCCGTTGTTGGCTACCCAGACGGCTTCTTCGCCAATCGAGATCGCTCCCGGTTCGGGCCCGACGTCGATCGGGTCGCCGACGACATCGCCGTTTTCGATGTCGATCCGGCTGACCGTGTCGTCGGCGGCGCTGGCGACCCAGACGAGGTTGGTGCCGGCGTCGATCCCCCCCGGGCGGCCGCCGACCGCGATCGGATCGCCGAGGATCGTCTGGATCGAGGGATCGACCCGGGTGACGGTGTCGGAGCGACTGTTCGCGACCCAGACCAGGCCGCCGCCGACGGTGACCCCGGCCGGCCCGCGGCCGGCCCTGATCGGGGTGCCCGCGGCCGCCGCGGTGCTCGGGTCGATCCGCCGCACCGTCCCGGTCGAGGCGCTGCTGACCCAGACCCCGCCGGCGCCGCCGGCCAGGCGCAGCGGAGCCGCGTGGGGGACGATGCCGCGCCGGTAGACCCTTTCGCCGTGCGGGTTGATCGCGCTGACGCCGGCGCCTCCCTCGTCCGCCACCCAGACCCGGCCACCGGAGACGATCAGCGCGCCGGGGCGGCCACTGACCGGGATCCTGCCGATCACCTCATCGGAGGCCGGGTCGACACGGATCACCGACCCCTCGCGCGGGCTCGAGACCCAGACCGACTTGCGCCCGACGGCGACGGCTGAGACGCCTGGGCCGAGCCGGAGCGGCTCGCCGATGACCCTCTGCGTCTCGGGGTCGATCCGCGTCAGGGTGCCGTCGGCGGCGCTGGTGACCCAGACCGCGCCCTCCCCCGCGGCGACCCGGAGGGGCGGGGTGCCGACGGCGATCGGCGAGGAGACCGAGACGTCATCGCCGCCGAGCAGAAGGACGAAGGCGGCGATCAGCGCGATCAGGAGGGCCGGGGTCACCAGCCAACCCCAGCGAACGGCGCGAAGGCGGCGGCGAAGGCCTCCCTCGTCCTCGACGAGGGCACGGGTCGGTGCCCCAGGGGTGTCGGTCAGGACCCGGGTCGCGGTTGGGGTCGCTCCCTGGCGCTCGCGGGCGGCCTCGATCAGAGCGCCGGCGGTCGGGTAGCGCTCAGCGGGGTCCTTCGAGACCGAGCGCTCAATCACCGCGTCGAGGCCGGCGGGCATCTCGGGCTCGGCGTCGCCGGCCCGGCGCGCGAACGGGACGATCCCGGTCAGGGCCTCGTAGAGGACGCATCCGAGCGAGTAGACGTCGGCGGCGGGGCCGACGTCCTGCCCGCGCCACTGCTCGGGCGACATGTACTCGACGGTGCCGACTATCGAGGCGCCGGTCAGCTGGGCCCCACTGTCGCCGAGCGCCTTCGCCAGGCCGAAGTCCGAGAGGTAGGCGTGGTCGCCTTCGAGCAGGATGTTGTGGGGCTTGACGTCGCGGTGGACGATCCCGGCCTGGTGGGCGGAGTCGAGTGCCTCACCGACCTGGCCCAGCAGGTCGATCGCCTCCTCGGGGGCCAGCGGCCCCGAGGCGATCCGTTTCTTCAGGTCGCCGCCGCCGATCAGGCGCATCGCGACGATCAGCTCGCCGTCCTCCTCGCGCGCGTCGTAGACCGGGACGACGTTGGGATGGTCGAGGCTGGCGGCGAGCCGCGACTCGCGTAGGAAGCGTTCGCGGAACCGCTCGTCGCTGCTGAGGTGGCGCGCGATCACCTTCAGCGCCACCTGGCGGTCGAGGGCGAGGTGCGTCGCCCGGTAGACGACGCCCATACCCCCGCGCGCGATCAGCGCCTCGAGCCGGTACCCGGCAAGTGTCGATCCGATCGCCGGTTCACCTGCGCCTGCCACCCGGCGGTTATACCCGCCGGGTGGCTGCGGCGGCGGGCTAGCGCACCGGCTGCCAGGCGATGACCGGGCCGATCGTCGCCGCGACCGAGCCGCTTTCGAGGCCAAAACCTTCGGCCAACGAGGTGCTGCGGCCGTCCTTGACGCGGATCGCCGAGAGCGACTCGGCGTCGTCGGTGGCGACGAAGGCGGCGACGCGGCGGCCGTCGGAGGAGAAGACGGCGTTGGTGCTCGAGTTGTCGGCGACCTCGGTGAGCTTGTGCGCCCGGCCGTTGCCGAGCCGTTTCACCCAAAGGCCCTGGTCGCGGCGAAACAGGAGCAGGTGCCCGTCGGGCGAGACGTCCTCGATGGCGGCCGAGCCGACCCCGCGGACGGCGGGCCTGACTCGTGTCCCGTTGCGCCGCATCGTGTAGACGTCGGCGTAGGCGCCCGGGCCGGTGCCGCTCTGGCCGCGGCTGTAGGCGATCCCGCCGGCGAAGTAGCGCGGCGAGAACTCGTCGACCCTGCCGGTGCGGGTGAGCCGGGCCAGGCCCGCCCCGGAGGGCCGCACCGAGTAGATGTCGTCGGCGACGCCGCCGGCGGCGAGCGCGACGCCGGTGACGAAGGCGATCGCATGCCCGTCGGGCGAGAAGGTCGCCTGGTGCTCGTCTGCCGGGGTCGAGGTCAGCGCGTGCAGGCCTTCGGCGGCGATGTCGACCGTGTAGAGGTCGCGGGGCTCGCCGGCGGCGGCCCGGCGCTCGAACACCACGTAGTGGCCGTTGGGGGCGAACTGGGGCCCGGCGTCGACCTCGGGACCGCTGGTGAGCGGGTGCTGCCCGCTGCCGTCGGGGCGCATCGCCCAGATGTCGCCGTCGCGGGCGAAGGCGATCAGGCGGCCGTCGGAGGAGAAGTCGGGCTGGGTGTCGGCCGGATTCTCGGTCAGCTGGTTGAGGCCGCCGTTGCGGGCCGCGAACAGTCCGCCTTCGAGTTCAGCCGCTTTCGGCGTCGAGGTGCCTTCGCCGCTGGTGCCCTGAGCGGTGGTGAGCACCCGCGAGAAGACGAGGGCGCCGCCGGAGCCGGCCGCCGCCGAGACGGCGGCCGGCAGAGCCAGGGCGGAGATCGTGAGAAGCATGAGAAACGCTGTGCGCTTGAGCATCGGTGTCCCTTTCGAAGTGATTTGCATCTGCCCACCGATGGTCGGCCGCCGGGGCGTGCGCGCCAACGACATCCGCGCCCCCCACCGGGCCGCGTCTGGCCCGGCCCGAGCCACGAGGGGTGCATTTGCCCCCTATTGCGGGGTAAATGCACCTCTGGTCAGCGAGCGCGGTCGAGGCCGAGCTCGATGACGCGGGCGGCGATCTGGCGGGGCCGGTCGCGCCCGGCCTCGCCGGAGACGTCGAGTTTGGCGGCGAGCGCGTCCAGCCGCCGCTGGGCGGTGCGCTCGCTGACGTGAAGCGTGTCGGCGATCTCCGCCCTGGTCGCCGGGCGCCCGGCGAACGCGCCCTCACTGCGGTAGGGGGCGACCAGGGCGGTCGCGGTCGAGCGCTCCTCCTCGGTCAGCTCGACCGCCGGGCTCGCGGCGGGCACGGTGGCGCCGGCGCGCCCGGGGATCGGGTCCGAGATTTCGAGCCGGTGGCGGCCGAGCATCAGCGAGTCGCCGTCGCGCAGGCGACGGGGTCGGTCGAGCGGCTCGCCGTTCAGCGCGGTGCCGTTGCGGCTGTCGAGGTCGGTCGCCATCAGGACCCCGCCACGGCTCTCGATCTCGAGGTGATTCCAGGAGATCGCCTCGTCCTCGATGCAGAGGTCGGCGTCCGGGTCGCGGCCGACCACGGTGCGGCCCTCGGGCAGCGGTACCGAGCGTGGCTCGCCGCCCTCAGCCGTCAGCCAGATCCGCGCGTCCACCGGAACACCTTAGAGTCCGAGGCGGTGGCGGCGGACGACGAGAAGCGACTCGCCGCGGAGGCAGCCGCGGAGCTGGTCGAGGACGGGATGAGCGTCGGGCTGGGGACGGGCTCGACCGTCGCCCACCTGCTGCCGGCTCTGGCGCGGCGCGGGCTGGACGGGATCCGCTGCGTCGCGACCTCGGTAGCGACCGAGGACCAAGCCCGCGGGCTGGGGATCCCGGTCGAGGAGTTCGCCTCGCTGGATGCCCTCGACATCGCGATCGACGGGACCGACCAGGTCACCCCCGACGGCTGGCTGATCAAGGGTGGTGGCGGCGCCCACCTGCGCGAGAAGATCGTCGCCGCCGCGGCGCGGCGCTTCGTCGTCATCGCCGACTCGAGCAAGCCGGTCGATTCGCTGGCCGCGCCGGTCCCGCTGGAGCTCTTCGCCTTCGGCCTGCCCTCGACACTCGCCCGCCTCGGCCCCGAGGTCGAGCTGCGCGACGCGCCCCGCAGTCCCGACGATGGCGTGATCGCCGACTACCGCGGCGAGATCGGCGATCCGAGCACGCTCGCGGCCCGGCTCGAGGCCGACCCCGGCGTGGCCGCCCACGGCCTCTTTCCAGCGGCTATGGTCACTGACCTGCTGGTCGGGGCGGGCGACACAGTGGATCGTTTGACACTCAGCTGACCACGGAGGGATCGAATTGACCGACTTCACCGCGCTGTCCATCGACGGCACGATCGCGACACCCGATGACGCCAACTGGGACGAGGCCCGCGTCGCCTGGAACCTCGACGCCGACCAGCGCCCCGCGGCGGTGGCGACAGTCGATAACGCCGACGATGTCGCGGCCGTGGCCCGGTTCGCGGCCGAGAACGACCTCAACCTTGCCGGCCAGGGGACCGGCCACGGCGCCGGCCCACTCGTCCCCCACCTCGCGGGCGCGATCCTCGTCAAGACCCAGAAACTGCGCAGGATCGAGGTCGACCCCGACGCCCGGACGGCCAGGGTCGAGGCCGGCGCCCTCTCGGCCGAGCTCGGGAAAGCGGCGAACGAGCACGGGCTGGTCTTCATGCCGGGCTCATCACCCGACGTCGGCGTGACCGGTTTCACCCTCGGCGGCGGGCTCAGCTGGTTCGGCCGCCGGCATGGCTTTGCCTGCAACCAGGTGAGGGCGATCGAGCTGGTCACCGCCGACGGCGAGGCGAAGACGGTCGACGCCGACAACGACCCGGATCTGTTCTGGGCCCTGCGCGGAGGTGGCGGCGGCTACGCGCTCGTCACCGCGCTGCACGTCAATCTGCTGCCGCTGGCCGAAGCCTACGGCGGGATCCTGATCTTCCCGGCCGAGCTCGGCGCCGACGCGGTGCGCGCCTACCGCGACTGGGCCGCCGAGGCGACCGAGGAGATCACGACCGTGATCAGGTTCGTCACCCCGCCGAACATCCCCGACGTGCCGGAGCCGCTGCGCGGCAAACCGTTGCTTACGATCGACGGCGCCTTCATCGGCAGCCAGGAGGACGGGGAAGCCGCGATCGCGCCGCTGCGGGCGCTCGGCGAGCCGCTGATGGACGGCTTCACCCAGATGCCGACCGCCGGCCTCAGCCATATCCACATGGACCCCGAGAACCCGGTCCCCGCCATCGGCGACGGAATGACGCTGCGCGAGCTCCCCGATGAGGCGATCGACGCCTGGGTCGGAGTTGCCGGAGTCGACTCGGGCTCACCGCTGCTGCTGAGCGAGATACGCCATATCGGCGGTGCGCTCGGCCGCGAGGACGAGAGTGGCGGCGCCCTCTCGAAGCTCGACGCCGAGTGGGCGATGTACGGCGTCGGGATGCCGATGACGCCGGAGCTGAAGGAGGCGATCCCCGCCCACCTCGACCGGATCGAGGAGGCGATGACCCCCTGGGGGACCGACGGCGGCTACTTCAACTTCAGCGACCGGCCGAAGCACGTCGACCACATCCTTCCCGCCGCCATCTGCGAGCGCCTCAGGGAGGTCAAGGGGAAGTGGGACCCCGACGGCCGCATCGTCGCCAACCACCCGCTGGAACTCACTGGCTGAGCCGCAATCGGGGCCATAGTGGTACGCTTTACCCACTATGGCATTCGTGGTCCCCACGAAGCGCGGAAAGTTCGAGCTGCGGGAATCCCGCAGCACGCCCGAGGGACCGCGCAGCCGGACCCTCGCGACTTTCGGCGAGCTCGACGATGAGGTGATCGAGAGGGCGCAGGCCAGGGCGGCGAAGCCGCTCGATGTCGAGTCGCTTCGTAGGACGGCGAGGCGGGCCGGTGCAGCCGTAGCCCCGAAGCCTGCCGACAGGGCGGCACGAGAGCTGATCGCCGAGTTGGGGCGGGGCGCAAGGCCCGAGCCACGCCTCCGGCGCCTGCTGGGGTCGCTGCTCACGGAGGGCCATCGGGCGGAGACGCCGGCCGACCCGGGCCAGGCCATCGCCGAATGGATGGCGGCGACGCCCGCAGAGCGCGGCAGTGCCCTCGTCGATCTCCTGCTGCTCGGCGACGCCCTGCCGCACCGCGGCCGCCGAGGCAAGCCACTGCTCTTCCCGCGCCTTGACTCGAAGTCGGCATGATGCCCGACGCGACCAACGTCCCCCTCCCCGACAAGGTCATCGCAATCCACGAAGGCCTCGACGCGGCGCGGATACCGCATGCTCTCGGCGGCGCCCTCGCCCTCGCCTACTACGCCGAGCCACGGGTGACGATCGACGTCGACCTCAACCTCTTCGTCCCGGTCGAGCGCTGGCGGGAGGTGGTCGACGCCCTGGCTCCCCTCGGCGTCGACGCCGGTGGCCTCGACGAGGCGGCCCTCCTGCGCGACGGACAGTGCCGGCTGTGGTGGGGGAGCAATCCCGTCGACCTCTTCTTCGCCTACGACGAGATCCACGAGGAGATGAGGAAGGAGGCGCGGAGGGTCCCGTTCGCGGAGACGACCGTCCCGATCCTGGCGCCCGAGCATCTGGCCGTGTGCAAGGCGGTGTTCGACCGGCCCAAGGACTGGATCGACCTCGAACAGATGCTGACGGCGACCGAAGACCTGGACGTCGCCGCGATCGAAAGCTGGCTGGAGCGGACGGTCGGGCGGGACGATCAGCGGATGCAGCACCTCACGGAGCTTCGGAGCCGGCTCCAAATTGACAATTAGAGCGTTCGCCCAAGGCGCTTTCCGTAAGCCATGCTTTGGGAAAGCGCCTTGCGTCCTATCGGCTCGCGGCCGCTGCGGCCTCGTCGGCGACGACGAGCATCTCGTCGTTCTCGACCCGGCCGGCCGGGATCGAGGCGTCTCCGGCGAGCAGCTTTGCCAGCGGCTCGCGCTTCTCCTCGCCGGTGACGAGCCAGAGGATGCGGCGGGCGGCGGCGAGCGCCGGATAGGTGAGGGTCATCCGGCGGTGTTCCTGGTAGGCGTCGCCGGTTAGCGCGACGCGGCGATCGTCGATATCGAGGACCGTGTCGCCGGGGACCAGCGAGGCAGTGTGCCCGTCGGGGCCGAGCCCGAGGTGGATCAGGTCAAGCGGCTCGGGCAGCGAGGATTCGTACTCGCGGGCACCGGCGTCGAGGTCACGCTGTGTGACCGGCATCGGCCGCAGCGCCGACTGGTGCTCGAGCGAGAGGCCGAGGACGAAGTGGGTCAGGTTGCGGTCCTCGCTGCCGGGCGCGGCGATCCTCTCGTCGACCTGGAAGAGCTCGGTCTCCCCCCAGGGCATCTCGTCGATAGTGCCGAGGATCGCGAGCATCGCCCACGGGCTGCGGCCGCCGCTCATCGCCAGCCCAAAGATCCTCCGCTCCGCCACCGCGGCCCTGCCGGCCGCGGCGATCAGCTCGGCACCGCGCTGCGCCGCCGCGCGTTCGTCGGCGACGACCTCGAGCTCCATCAGCCTTTCTTCTCGTCGTGCCCGCCGAACTGTTTGCGCATCGCCGACAGCACCCTGTCGGCGAAATCGTCGAGCCCGCGCGAGGAGAAGCGCTCGTACAGCGCCGTGGTCAGGACCGGGGCCGGGACGCCCTCGTCGATCGCCGCGATCGAGGTCCAGCGGCCCTCGCCGGAGTCCGAGACGCGGCCGGTGAACTCAGACAGCTCGGGCGATTCCTGCATCGCCGCCGCGGTCAGATCGAGGAGCCAGGAGCCAACGACGCTGCCCCGGCGCCAGACCTCGGCGACCTCGGGGATGTCGATGTCGTACTGGTAGTACTCGGGCTGCTCGAGCGGCGCGGTCTCGGCGTCGGCCTCGCGCTCGACCTTGCCGGCGTCGGCGTTGTTGAGGATGTTCAGCCCCTCCGCGTAGGCGGCCATCAACCCGTACTCGATCCCGTTGTGGACCATCTTCACGAAGTGCCCGGCGCCGTTCGGGCCGCAGTGGAGGTACCCGTTCTCGGCCGCGGAGGGCTCGCCGCTGCGGCCCGGTGTGCGCTCGGCAGCCTCGACGCCGGGCGCCAGGCTGGCGAATATCGGGTCGAGGCGCTCGACCGCCTCGTCGGGGCCGCCGATCATCAGGCAGTAGCCGCGGTCGAGCCCGAAGACGCCGCCGCTGGTGCCGCAGTCGATGAAGTCGATTCCCTTCTCGCGCAGCATCTCGGCGCGGCGGATGTCGTCGCGGTAGTAGGAGTTACCGCCGTCGATGATCGCGTCGCCGGGCTCGAGCACGGCCGCGACGTCGCTGACCGTCTGCTCGGTGATCTCGCCCGAGGGCACCATCACCCAGACCGCGCGCGGAGCGCTGAGGCCCTCGGCCAGCTTCGCGAGTGAGTCGGCGCCCTCTGCGCCCTCGGCGGCGAGGGCTGAAATCGCGTCGGGATTGACGTCGTGGACGACGCAGCGGTGGCCGTCGCGCATCAGCCGGCGCGCCATGTTGGCGCCCATCCGCCCTAGGCCGACGATGCCCAGCTCCATGTTCGTAACCCTATGTCACTCGGGTAGCCTGGCCTACCGATGACCGCCGGCAGCGCCAAGCAGAAGGAGGAGTCGGCGGACGTCCTCACGATCTTCGGGATCACCGGCGACCTGGCGCGGAAAATGACCTTCCGCGCGCTCTACCTTCTCGAGGCTCGCGAAAAGCTCTCTTGCCGGATCGTCGGCGTCGCGATCGACGACTGGAGCATCGAGCAGCTGCGCGATCACGCCCACGAGGCGATCGGGGCGACCGTCAACGACCCCGACGAGGACGTCTTCGACCGCCTCGCGAAACGCATCTCCTACGTCCAGGGCGACTACGGTGACCCCGACACCTTCGAGCGGGTGGCGAAGGAGCTCGGCAAGCCGAAGCGGCCGGTCTTCTACCTCGAGGTCCCGCCGTCGCTGTTCGCGACCGTCGTCGAGGGCCTCGGCCGGGCCGGCCTGGTCGACAACGCCAGGGTCGTGATCGAGAAGCCGTTCGGCCATGACCTGGAGTCGGCGAAGGCGCTGAACGCGGAGCTGCAGACGGTCCTGCGCGAGGACCAGATCCTGAGGATCGACCACTACCTCGGCAAGGAGCCGGTGATGGACATCACCTACCTCCGGTTCGCCAACTCGATCCTCGAGCCGGTCTGGAACCGCCAGCACGTCTCCCACGTCCAGATGACGATCGCCGAGAACTTCGGGGTCGACGACCGCGGTCGCTTCTACGACGCGGTCGGGGCGATGCGCGACGTGATCCAGAACCACGCGCTCCAGATGCTCTCGCTGATCGCGATGGAGCCGCCCGCCGGCCACGGGGGCGACGCCATCCGCGACAAGAAGCTCGAGCTGTTCAAGGCGGTGCGGACCGCCGATCCGGAGCGCTACATCCGCGGCCAGTACGACGGCTTCCACGACGTCAAGGACGTCGCCCCAGACTCGACGACCGAGACCTTCGCCGCGGTCGAGCTCGAGATCGACAACTGGCGCTGGAGTGGAGTCCCGTTCTTCATCCGCGCCGGCAAGTGCCTGCCCAGCAAGGCGAGCGAGGTGAGCGTCGTCTTCGACCGGCCGCCGAAGCTCAAGGTCGGTGGCGAGGGGAAACGGGAATCGAACGTGCTGACGGTCCGGATCGAGCCGGAACCGGGCTCGCGGATGCGTCTGTACGCCAAGAAGGCGGGCGAGGAGGCGATCGACCCCGCCGACCTCGAGGTCCTGTTCGAAAAGGAGCCCGGCGCCGACCCCGAGCCCTACGAGCGGTTGCTCGGCGACGCGCTGGCCGGCCGGACCGAGCTCTTTACCCGCGAGGACACCGTCGAGGAGACCTGGCGGATCGTCGAGCCGCTGCTCGAAGAACCGGGGCCCGTCTACCCCTACGAGCCGGGGACCTGGGGGCCGAAGGAGGCGGGCAAGCTGACCCGAGGGATCACCACCTGGCGCGATCCCTGGCTGCCGTAACCAGCCCCGCCACCGGGTCTAGCGCTCGCTGCCTAGCTCCTGCTCGCGCCGCCCGGCCCGCTCCTCGTCAAGCTGCGCTTCGACCTTTGCGCGTTCGGCCCGCTCCTCTGCGACCGCGGCCTCGGCGCGGCTCTCCTCGGCGCGCTGCCGGTGGTGGCGGGCATCGTCGTGCTGGGCCTCGTGCTGGGCCTGACCGAGCTTCCGCCGCTCGCCGGCCCGGCGTCTGAGGGATACCAGGATCGCGACGACGATCAGGGCGACGATCGCAAGGGTGGACATCTCTTCTCCTTTAGTTGCCGCAGGTGACACTGTGAGTCCCCGATATTCGGAGAATCGAAACGAGGACTAGCCGCGGCGGGCGAGCGCGATCCCGGTCAGGATCTCGCGCACGATCCGGTCCCCGGCGAGCGCGGTGATGTCGGCTGAGCCGACCGCGGTCGGGATCACCTCGACGATCTCGGCCCCGACGATCTCGAGGCGCTCTGCGATCGAGCGGCAGGCGCCGAGCAGCTCGGCGGTGGTCATCCCGCCGGGCTCCGGAGTCCCGGTGCCAGGTGCGAAGGCCGGGTCGAGGACGTCGATGTCGACCGAGAGGAAGACCGGCCCATCCCCCACCGCCTCGACGGTCCGCTCGACGACGGCCGCGATGCCGTCCTCGCGGACCTCGTGCATGAAGATGCTCGCGATCCCCTGGTCCCGCTGCCAACCGAACTCCTCCTCTCCGGGCCAGTAGCCGCGAAGGCCGATCTGCATGTAGCGGCCGGGGTCGACGTGGCCCGCTTCGACCAGCCTCCGCATCGGGGTGCCGTGGGATACCTCGACCCCGAAGACGACCGAGCCGGTGTCGGTGTGGGTGTCGAAGTGGACGAGGCCGATCGCCCCGTGGCGGGCGGCGCAGGCGCGGATGTCGGGTTCGGCGATCCCGTGGTCGCCGCCGAGGACGATCGGGATCGCGCCGGCGTCGAGGACGTCGCCGACCGTGCGTTCGATCGCTTCGTGCGTGCCCGCCGGGTCGGCGGGCAGAACCGGGGAGTCGCCGAAGTCGACCACCCGCAGCTGCTCGAAGGCGTCGACGCCCGCCTCGAGGTGGGGGCCCGGAGGACAGCTGGCGGCGCGGATCCCGCGCGGGCCGAAGCGGGCGCCGGGGCGGTCGGAGACGAGGTCGTCGGTGGGAGCCCCGACGATCGCGACGTCGACACCCTCGAGCTCGGCCGGGTCCTCGGTGTAGGGCGAGCCGGCGTAGGTCAGGAGCCCTGCGAAGTCGGGCTTCTCACCGTGCTCCCGCCAGCGGTCGAGGGGGTCGATCACGTCGCTGCAATGCTACGCCCGCGGGAACAACCCTCGGGCGCCTACCGTGTTGTGCTCGGAAGTGCCCCTCTCCTGGTGCAAAGAGCAACGGAGGTCGACCCTGCGCGCGAAGGCCGTGGCGCTGGCCGCTGCCATGGCGGCGCTCCTCGCCGTCTGCGCCCCCGCCACGGCGGCGGCGGGCAACCTTGCGCCACAGGGGAAGAAGGTCTTCTTCGGGATCTCCGACACCGGCGACCCGGCAGACTTCGGTGAGTTCAGCAAGCTGACCCACAAGCACCCGGCGTTGATCGAGACCTTCCGCACCTGGGGGACCGACTTCCCCGACTCGATCGAACGCTGGCAGGACGCCCGGGCGCGGCCGGTGATGCACATCTCGACCGCCGACAAGCGCGACGGCCACGAGCTGATCACCCCGCGGGCGATCGCCCGCGGAGAAGGCGACGAGTACCTGATCCGCCTCAACAAGCTGTTCTGGGCGAAGCAGCTGCGCGCCTACATCCGGCCACTGGGCGAGCCGAACCGCTGCCTCAACGTCTGGGCCTCCTTTGACTGCGCCGGAAACCCGCGCGACGCCGCTCACAGCCCCCGCCAGTACATCCGCGCCTTCCGGCGGATCTACCTGATCGTCCATGGCGGCGGCAAGCGGAGCGTGATCGACACCCGCCTCCGCAAGGCCGGCCTGCCACCCCTGCGAAGCACGGTCGGCGGGCTGCCAAAGGCGCCCATCGCGGTGATCTGGAGCACTCTGCCCGCGGGCTCGCCGACGGTTCCCCAGAACCGCCCGAAGAACTTCTATCCGGGCGACGAATACGTCGACTGGGTCGGCACCGACTTCTACTCCGACAACCAGGACTGGAAAGCGCTCGCGGGCCTCTACCGACGCTATGACAAGAAGCCGTTCGCGCTGCCCGAGTTCGGGGTGGTCGGGGGAGACGACCCGACCTTCGTCAGCAAGCTGCTGACCTGGGTCGACCGCCACCGCCGCTGCCAGATGCTCATCTACTACCAGGACTTCGGCTCGACCAGCTCCTACCGGATCCAAAACTACCCGGCCAGCCTGGCGGTGCTCGACGACTGGCTGCACCACCCGCGCATCCCCCACTTCGTCGCCGGCCACCCGACCCCGCCACCGCCACCTCCGGGCGGCCTGCCGCCGACTACCCCCCGACGGCGCTAGCCCTTCTTCTGCCTCCTGGGCTGCGGCTTTCCCTTCGCCTTCGGCGGCTTCCCCTTCACCTTCGGCGCGATCACCGCCGAGGCGACCGCGGCCTTGAACTTGTATGGCGCCAGCGCGGTGATGCTCGAGTAGCCGGTCAGGTAGAGGCGGCGACCGTCGGAGATGACCGGCGTGTAGGTGCCGCGCGGATAGCTGAATACCTCGCGGCCGCTCCTCATCATGTAGCCCCTGGTCGTCTCACCGCTGAACTCGGCCGCGTAGACGATGTCGCCGACAGCCGAGAGCGAGCCGACGACCTGGCCGCCGGCCGTGCGGCTCCAGCGCACCGAGCCGTCCTTGGCGTCGAGGGCGTAGACGTTGCCGTCGAAGGAGCCGATGTAGACGGTCGGCGGGCTGTGCCTCGTGGTCGCGACCGCGGGGCCGGAGTAGGCGTAGCCGCCGGTCGAGTAGCTCCAGGCGACGGTGCCGTCGTGGCGGTCGAAGCTGTAGACGCGGGCGTCGTTGTTACCGGCGTAGACGCGGCCGAAGGCGACCGCCGGGGTCGAGTAGAACGCGCCTGAGGCCCCGAATCCGGGCCCGAGCGAGCCGCTCTGCCACTCGAGCCTCCCACTCTTGGCGTCGACGGCGTTCATGTAGCCGCCGTAGTCGCCGACGTACAGGGTCCCGTGACTGTAGGCGGGGGCCGACTTGATCGCGCCGCCGAGCGGGGTCGACCAGCGGACGTCGCCGCTGATCGTGCTGAGGGCGAACAGTTCGCCGTTCTCGCAGCCGAAGTACACGGTGCGGCCGATGACGATCGGCGAGGACTCGGCCCGGCCCGGCAGCGACTTTTTCCAGACGATCTTCCCGTTTTTCGCATCGAGCTTGACGATGTGACCGGGAACGAGGTTGACGATGTAGAGGCGGTGTTTGGAGTAGGCCGGCGAGGAAGCGTTGAGACGGCCGATCCGGTGCTTCCAGAGGAGCTTGCCGGTGTCGGCATCGAGGGCACGGACCCAGCCGCTGTTGTCGACGAAGTAGAGCCGGCCGGCGACGTAGATCGGCGGGAACTCGAGCAGCGGCCGGCCGGTGTAGCGCCAGAGTTTGCGGAACGGCGGCTTCACCCCGTTCGCGGGCAGGTACCTGGTCCGGGCGCGGTTGTAGCCGTAGAACGGCCAGTTGACGGTCCTCGCCTTCGGCTTCGGCGGCTTCTGGGGCTGGAACGGGACGTCGGCGTTGTGGATGTCGGCGGGGCGCTTGAGCAGCTCGTAGGCGAGCAGGGCGCCGCCGGCGATCATCAGCACCGCGGCGACGATCACGGCGATCGACGCCCGCCGGTGCTCTTTCCAGAGCCGCTTCACATGGCCGGTGAACTTGCTCCAGGCGCGCTTCATCGCCGCAGCTCAGCCTGGTCGAGGCGCCCGCCCACCGAGCAGCTCAGGCCGAGGCGGCGGCGCGCCGCTCGGACTCCGAGGCGACCCCGTTGAGGAGCTGCTTGACCCCCTGGCGGACGCCGGCGACCACGGCTCTGCCGACCAGCGGCACCGTCGGGTTCATGCGGATCGCGTAGACCACCCGTGTGCCGTCCCCCTCAGGCGTCAGCTCGACCGTCCCGACGTGGTCGCGCACCGGCAGGCCGGAGAGGACCTTGTAGGAGAAGCGGCTCGGAGGCCGGTAGACGAGGACTTCCTCGCGCAGCGGCGGGCCGACGGCGTGGAGGACCCGGATCGCGCCGACGCCGTTCGGCGCCGGGTCGCCCTCGCGCTCGAGGTCGACGCGGCGCAGCGGCGTGATGTCGGAGTAGCCGCGGTGGTCGGTGAGGAGCTCGAAGACAACCTCGGGCGGGGCCTTGATCTCGCGCACAAAGGTGAAGCTGGCCATGGCCCGGGAGGCTATCGGCCCGGGAGGAGCTTCCAGCGCTGGGGATCGGTCCCCTCCACCGGCTCGGCCTCGCCGAGGATCCGCATGTGGTCGAGGCAGGAGAGGACGATCTGCAGGGCCCAGGCGCTCACGGGCGAGTTGACGTTGTCGGGGCCGACGAGCTCGGCGACGATCTCGAACGGCTGCCGCTCGCCCTCGGCGAGCGCGGTCCGCACCTTGCCGAGCAGGGTGTCGACCTGCGCCCGCGCCTCGGCGATCTTCGTCTCCGGTTCGCGGAAGGGCCGCCCGTGGCCGGGGAGGCAGAGGTCGACGTCCAGCGGCTCGATCTCGTCGAGGCTGCCGAGGAATTCGCCGACCGGGTCGGGGCTGTGGCCGTGGTCGAAGAACAGGACCGTGCGGCCGAGCAGGTGGTCTCCAGAGATCATCAGCTTGCGCTCGGGCTGGTGGAGGACGACGTGCGAGGGCGCGTGACCGGGGGTCTCGTGGACCTGCCAGGTCCCGAGGTCGGTCTCGACCTCGACCCCCGGCAGAAGGTCCCGGTCGGGCTCGACGATCGCGTCGATGCTGGTTTCGTCGTCGCCCTTCCGCGATTCCCGGTAGCGCTCCAGCGCCGCCGGGGGAACGCCACTCTGGCGGGCGACCTCGATCCGGTGCTCGAGCGCGGCGGCGGGATCGTCGGCCTGGATCCGGACGTGTCCCCAGGCCGGATGCATCCAGAGCTCACACTTCGCACCCGCGACGATCGGCGCCGCCAGCCCGTAGTGGTCGGAGTGGGAGTGGGTGCAGACGAGGAGCTTCACGTCCTCGAGCCCGAAGCCGGCCTGGGCGAGGGCGAGGTCGAATTGGCGCAGCCGGCCGCGGCCGCCGATCCCGGTGTCGAAGAGGACGACGCCGCCGTCGGCGGCAACCGCCCACACGTTCCCGTGCGGGACGCCGGGCCAGGGGAGCGGCAGCCGTAGACGCCAAACCCCGGGCAGCATCCTCTCCGTGCGCGGCGCCTCGGGCCGCTTCCCGCTCATCTGCGCAATCCTCGCAGGCGACTGGCTTGGATAGGTTTGCCGAGCGATGGAGTCGAGCAGCCCCAAACGAGCCGGCCTGGTTCTCACCGCCCTGATCGGGGTCGCCGCGGTCGCCAACCTCAACCTCGCGGTCGCCAACGTCGCCCTGCCCGACATCGGCAAGGCCTTCGACTCCAGCCAGACGACCCTCAACCTGATCGCGGTCGGCTACTCGCTCGGCCTCGCCGGCTCGGTCCTCTACCTCGGCGCGCTCGGCGACCGCTACGGGCGGAAGATGATGCTGGTGCTCGGGATGGGGCTCTCGATCCCCGCCTCGCTGCTGGCTGGGCTGGCCCCCAGTGACGACGTCCTGTTCGTCGCTCGGGTGATCGGCGGTGTCGCGGCCGGCATGGCCTTCCCGACCACGTTGGCGCTGATCACCGCCCTCTGGGCGGGGGAGGCCCGCACCCGGGCGATCGCGCTCTGGTCGTCGATCGGCGGGGCGATCGCCTCGCTCGGGCCACTCCTCTCGGGTGCCCTGCTGGAGCATTTCGACTGGGGCTCGGTCTTTCTGATCACGGTGCCGCTCGCGGCCATCGCCCTTTACCTGGCCTGGCGCTTCGTCCCCGCCCATGTCAACGAGACCAGCGACCCAGTTGACAATCTCGGCGGCATCCTCTCGATGCTGCTGGTCGCGGCGCTGGTGCTCGGGATCAACTTTGCCCCGGTCCCCGGAAAGGGCACCCTGGCGATCGGGCTCGGGGTGATCGCGATCGCCGCGACCGGGGCGTTCGTCCTCCGCCAACGCCGCGTGCCCGCTCCGCTGTATGACCTCAATGTGGCGGCGAGACGGATCTTCTGGGTCGCGGCGGTCGCCGGGATCATCGTCTTCGGCTCGCTGATGGGAGCGATGTTCATCGGCCAGCAGTTCCTCCAAAACGTCCTCGACTACTCGACCCTGGACGCCGGCCTGGCGATCCTGCCGGCCGCGGTCCTGATGGTGATCGTCGCGCCGCGCTCGGCGAAGCTGGTCGAGAAGCGAGGCGCCCGCTTCACCCTTCTTCTCGGCTACCTCTTCTGCGTCCTGGGCTTCATCACAATGCTGCTGCTCTGGAAAGAAGACATCGCCTACTGGAAGGTCGGGCTCGGCTACGCGCTGATCGGGGTCGGGGTCGGCTTCGCCGGGACACCCGCCTCCCACTCCCTGACCGGATCGGTGCCGGTAAGGCGGGCCGGGATGGCGTCGGGGACTGCCGATCTGCAGCGGGATCTCGGCGGGGCGATCATGCAATCGATCTTCGGGGCCCTCCTCACCGCGGGTTACGCCGCGGCGGCGAGCGCGGCGATCGCCGAATCTCCGCAACAGGCCCAGGTCAACGACCAGGTGAGAGGGGAGCTGACAAAGTCGTTCTCCAGCGCCGCCGATCTGGCCAACCAGTACCCCGGACACACCGAACAGATCATCGCCGCGGCGAAGTCCTCGTTCCTCCAGGGCGACGCCTGGGCCTACAGTGCCGGAATCGTCGCGATCCTGCTCGGCGCCGCGGTCGTCTTCTTCCTCTTCCCCAAGAGGGAGCAGGAGCGGGAGCTGCTGGAGCGGTATCACGCCGAAGACAGCTGACGCCGGCATGGCCGCCGAGGAGCAGACCCACCAACCCCGCCTGAAACCGAGGCTGCGCGAGGGCGAAGAAGAGCGGGTGACGCCGCTGGAGCTCTTCTTCGACCTCGTCTTCGTGCTGGCGATCACCCAGTGCACGGCGCTGATGTCACACGACCCGTCCTGGTCGGGACTGGCCCAGGGCCTGCTCGTCCTCGGCATGCTGTGGTGGGCGTGGGTCGGCTACGCCTGGTTGACCAGCGTCGTCGACCCCGAGGAGGGCGCGGTTCGCCTCGTGATCTTCGGCGCGATGGCGGCGCTGCTGATCGTCGCCCTCTGCGTCCCGCAGGCATTCGGCGAGCTCGGCCTCGTCTTCGCCCTTGCCTACGGCCTCGTCCGGGTCGCCCAGATCGGCCTCTTCATCCTCGCCAGCCCCGATGACGACGCGCTCCGCCACTCGGTACTCGGCCTGGCGATCAGCACCGCGGTCGCGGTGACGCTGCTGATCGCCGCATCGATGTTCGACGGCACCGCCCAGGGCGCCCTCTGGGCACTAGCCCTGTTCCTCGACCTGGCGGGCCCCTACGTGATCCCCCCCGCGGGCTGGCGTCTGATGCCCGACCACTTCGCCGAGCGCCACGGGCTGATCGTGATCATCGCCCTCGGCGAGTCGATCGTCGCGATCGGCGTCGGGGCGTCGGGCGCGCTGAGCTTCGGGATCGGCACCGCCGCCGTGCTCGGCGTCGCCCTGACGGCGGCGATGTGGTGGGTCTACTTCGACGTCGTCGCCCTGGTCTCGGGGCGACGGCTGGCCGCTGCCGAGCCAGGCCGGGCGCAGAACACCATGGCCCGCGACTCCTACTCCTACCTGCACCTGCCGATGGTGGCCGGGATCGTCCTCGTCGCCCTCGGGCTGAAGAAGACGATCGGCCATTTCGACGACCACCTCGAGACCGTCCCCGCCTTCGCCCTGCTCGGCGGGGTCGCGCTCTACCTGCTCGGGCTTGTCGGCTTCCGCTACCGCCACGTCCACACCCTCAACCGGCGGCGGCTCGTGCTCGCGATCGTGCTCCTGATCCTGGTCCCGGTCGCGGTGGAGATCCCGGCGATCGCGATTCTCGCGATCGTCAACGTCCTGATCTGGGCCATGATCGTGCTCGAGACCAGGCAGTACGGCGAGGGTCGTCGCCAGCTGCGCCGGCCCGATGCCGCCGGTGCCGAGAGCGGCTAGGGCGCGACGAACACGGCCGGATCGGGCCCGGTGCGCTCGCCGGAGTCGAGGCTCTCGATCCGCGCCATCTCCTCCTCGCTCAACTCGAAGTCGAAGATGTCGATGTTCTCGCGGATTCGCTCCGGGGTGGTCGATTTCGGGAAGACGATGTTGCCGAGCTGGATGTGCCAGCGCAGGATCGTCTGGGCGGGCGAGCGGCCGTGGGCGGAGGCGATCGAGGTGATCGTCTCGTCGTCGAGGTGCCAGGCCTTGGCGAGCGGGCTCCAGGCCTCGGTGGCGACGTCGTGCTCGGCGTGCCAGCGGCGCAGCTCGGCCTGCTGGAGCCAGGGGTGGAGCTCGACCTGGTTCACCGTCGGCCGAATCGATGTCTCCCGCTCGAGTCGCTCGAGGTCCTCGATCCTGAAGTTGGAGACGCCGATCGTGCGGGCGCCGCCCTCCTCGTGGATGCGTTCGAAGGCGCGCCAGGTGTCGACGAAGCGATCCTCGGTCGGCACCGGCCAGTGAATCAGGTAGAGGTCGACCCGGTCGAGCCCGAGGCGGCCGAGGCTAGCCTCGAAGCCGGCGAGCGCCCCGTCGAAGCCGTGCTGGGAGTTCCAGAGCTTGGTCGTGACGAAGACCTCCTCGCGCGGGATCGCCGAGGCGGCCAGCGCCTCGCCGACGCCCCTCTCGTTGCGGTAGGCGCCGGCAGTGTCGATGTGGCGGTAGCCCACCTCGAGCGCGTCTTCGACGACCTCCCTGGTGTCATCGGGGGGAACCTGGAAGACGCCGAAACCCAGCTGTGGAATCTCGACGCCGTCATGGAGCTCGACCTGCGGGATCACGGTTACTTCGGCCATCGAACATCCTTCCTCTCGCTGGGATCGTGGTTGTACTACCCGGCGGGCGACTGCTCAAGCGCGGGCGTCGGCCGCTCGAGCTCCTGGAGGACGCCGGCGAGCGCGGAGCAGAGGGCGCCGGTGATCGTCCCCCATTTGGCGATCGACTCGTTGATGACGTCGTCGTTGACCGGGCGCACAAACGACGTCACAGCGGAGACCAGGAAGAGGGCGGACCCGAGTTCGTTGATCATCACGATCCACCAGCCGAGATCGCGGCTGCGCCAGCACCAGCGCCGGTGACAGACCTCGGCGATCGCCATCTGCCCGGAGATGAGGAAGAGGATGCAGCCGATCATGTCCGGCGACCAGACCAGCCGGTCCTCGGCCCTGCCGCCCAGCCCTTCGATGAACGAGTCGACGAGGAGGACGCCGAAGACGAGGGTGCCGAGGAACAGGGCGGCTGCGCTGAGCCATTCCAGGCGCTCGGGTTCGCGCGCCCACCACCGCCAGGGATCCGCTGCCAGCACCCCACCGTTGTCGACCGTCCGGGGGCCGTTGATCGCCTGCAGGAGGGAGGCGTAGCCGCCGGTCGAGAAGAAGACGCCGCCGATCAGACAGACCCAGCAGGTGATCGTCGCCTAAACGCCCGACTGGGCCAGCGCGGCGCCGAGGGCGAAGAGCGACCCCCCGATCACGAAGGCGGTCGCGGCGACCCAGTTCACTCTCCGCAGGCGGCTGGTGGTCTCCGGGGCGGCGCTGATGTGGGTGACCTCGCCGCTTTCGGAGACGAGGTCGATCGTGCCCCGCCTGCGGGCCGCGCGCGAGGTCCATACCGCGCGTTCTCCACGGGGCAGCCTCCAGGTGACGCGAGTGGTGAACGGCCCGGCTCCATCGGAGTCGGGCCCGGCCCACTCCCCCGGCTCGCGAACCGGCTTGGCCGCGGCGCGGATCAGGCCGTCGCGAGTCCGAGTGCGAGCAGCGGGAAGCCCGCCATGAGCCCGAGAAAGGCGCCGATCGCGAGGCCAGTGAGGGCCCCGGTCGTGCTCGAGCGGGCGCCGGCGAAGAGGCCGACGAGCACGCAGAGGGCGGCGATTCCGAGACCTAGCCAGAAGACGTCAGGCATGAGCGCGGCCGAGGGTATCAGTAGGAATACGGGGCATGCCCCGGGCGGAAGGCTCCAACAGGACGCTGATCCTCGCGGCGATGATCCTCGCGGTCTCGATGACCTTCATCGACCAGACGATCGTCGCGATCGCAATCCCCGAATTGCAGGGGGATCTCTCCCTCACCTCGACCGGGACGCAGTGGATCATCAACGGCTACCTGCTCTCGCTGGCGGCGCTGTTCGCGTTCGGGGGCCGGCTCGCCGACATCGCCGGCCACCGGCGGATGGTCGTGATCGGGGTCCTGGTCTTCGCCACCGCATCCGGCCTCTGCGGGGCGACCCCGACAACCGGAGCCGCCGGGCCCTGGATCATCACCTTCCGGGTCATCCAGGGGGCCGGCGCGGCGCTGATGTTCCCGGCAGCCCTCGCGATCGTAGTCGCGGCCTTCCCGCTGCGTGAGCGGGGCCGGGCTCTGGCGATCTTCTTCGGCATCGCCGGCGCCTTCACCTCGATCGGGCCGCTGGTCGGCGGCTACCTGGTCGAGTGGACCTGGCGGGCGATCTTCTGGATCAACATCCCGGTCGCGATCGGGGCGCTGGTGCTGACGGCGATCTCAAAGCCCGACGACGCGCGCCACCCGGCGCCGCTCGACTATCGCGGCGCGGTCCTGGTCTCGGGCGGCATGGGCCTCGCGGTTCTGGGCCTGCAGCAGGCGAGCCTCTGGGGCTGGGGCAGCGTCGCGACGATCGGCTGCATCGTCGCCGGCATCGCCCTGCTGGCGGCCTTCGTCCGTTTCGAGCTCGGCCTCGAGAGCCCGCTGATGGAGATCCGGACCTTCGCCGACCGCGCCTTTGCGGTCGACAACGCCGTCCTCTTCCTGCTGATGATCCCGTTCATCCCGCTGTTCTTCTTCGCCAGCATGTACGCCCAGATCTCGCTCGGCGAAAGCGCCTCCGAAACCGGGCTGTACCTGCTGATCTTCTTCGCCGGCTTCTTCGTCGCCACCCAGCGCGGCGGAAGGGTCCTCGACACAAAGGGCGCGCGGCCGACCGTGATCCTCGGCTGCGCTGTCGCCGCCGTCGGGTTCGCGCTCTGGGCCCACGAAATGCCCGACCTCTCGGTCGGCTCGCAGTGGCCGTTCATGGTCCTCGCCGGCGCCGGAGTCGGGCTCGTCCTCAGCCCGGCGAACACCGATGCCCTAAACCGGGTCCCGAGCAGCCGCTACGGCGAGGCGACCGGGATCACCCAGACCGTCCGCAACTTCGGCTCGAGCCTCGGGCTGGCTGTCCTCGGAACCGTTCTCATCAACCAGAATCGCTCCCATCTCGAGTCGACCCTGGGCGCCGAAGGCATCCCGAAGTCGCAGGCCGACCAGATCGCCGAATCGCTCTCGAGCTCGGCCGGCGGCAACGAATCCGCCTTCGCCGAACACGGTGGCGCCCAGGCGCAGCACATCTTCTCGGCGATCCAGTACGACTTCGCGCTCTCGACCCGCACCGTCTTCTACGCGATGGCCGCGGTGATGGTCGTCGCCTTCGTCGTCGCCCTGATCTGGATGCCGGCGGGCAGGGTGGAATCCGAGGACGAGGCCTCCACGGGCGGCACCTAAGGGTAGAAAAGAAGTGCGGTCGAGCTTGAAACCCCTATGCGGCTCCAACCTCGACCGCTCGCAGGATCCCCGAGGCGCACGGATAAGCCGCTGGCGGAGCTGGCGGGGCTGCAGCACGGAGTTGTTTCCGGACGGCAACTGCGCCAGCGGCTGGGCTATTCGGAGACGGCGATTACGAGGGCGGCGGATGCAGGGCGCCTGCACCGACTCCACAGGGACGTCTATGCGGTCGGACACACCAATCTGAGCGACCAAGGTCGACATCTTGCCGCCGTCCTTGCCTGCGGACCGGGCGCCCTTCTCAGCCACCGATCGGCCGGCTGGCTCTGGGGCATTCTCTCGAAGCCCTCACAGATTGAGGTCACCGGCCCGGAGCGGCGTCGCCCGCGTGGTTCGATCCGGCTCCACCACTCACAGGTGCTGATCGAAGACGACCGCGCAATCCGCGATCGGATCCCGGTCACAGCGCTGCCACGCACGCTCCTTGACCTGGCTGCGGTCCTGACCCCGCGGGGCCTCGAGCGAGCCATCGAGCACTCCGAGAGGCTCGACCTCTTCGACCTGGTCCCGGTGGAAGAGCTTCTGTCCCGGGTCAAGAGACACCATGGTGTTCGCCGCTTGCGCCGTGCCGTGGCTCTCTACCGGCACGACCCCGCCTTCACTCGTGAGGAGTTCGAGAGACGGTTCCTGAGGCTCCTTCGAGAATCCAGCCTGCCACAGCCCTCCGTCAACTTCTTCACCGAGGGGTACGAGCTCGACGTCTACTGGCCTCACGAGCGCTTCGCCATCGAACTCGACAGCTTCGAGTTCCACGGAACACGGAGGGCCTTCGAGCGAGACCACCGTCGCCTTGAGGACCTCAAGGTCGCGGGAATCGAGGTGGTTCCCGTCACCTGGCGACGCCTGAATGAGGATCCGCAAGAGTTGCTCGAGCGAATTTCGACTCTGCTCGCGGACCGCAGTGCGCACGGTAGCGGTCGAGGTTAGACCCGACATCCGGGCGTAAGCTCGACCGCTCCGGGCGAAGCGGATACGTTGCGGGTCGTGCTCCGTCCGCGCAGCCTCGGGATCGCCATGGTCATCGCGGCTTTGGCCCCGGCGGCGCTGCCGGGGCCTGAGGCCGCCGCAGGCGAAGAGTCCGCCGCGCAACAGCTGATCGAGGCCTACTCACCACGGCTCGAAATCCGCGCCCAGGAAGACCCGCCCTGCAACACCGCCGAGGAGCAGTACGAGTCGACGACGGTCAACACGGTCCTCGGCAACCCCGCCGTCGTGCTCGAAGAGACCGGCGCCGACGGCGAGGAGGAACCGGTCAAGGAGGGTCCACGGGCGTCGGACCTCGCCGGTCTGGGCCAGGACAACTACCTGAACATCCCTGGCGACCCGCTTGGGGACACCTGCGTCTACGCGAAGGACTTCGATGCGCTGAAACGCGAGGGCAGGGCGCCGCCGGTCACCTACGCCCACATCGCCCGTGAGGTGGGACGCGAAGGGCTTGCCGTCCAGTACTGGTTCTTCTGGTACTTCAACCAGTTCAACGACCTCCACGAGGGCGACTGGGAGGGAATGCAGGTCGTCTTCGAATCCTCGGACCCGGCGACCGCGCTCGAAGAAGGGCCGAGCGAAATCGGCCTCTTCCAACACGGTGGTGGTGAGAAGGCCGACTGGGAAAGCGGCAAGGTCGAGAAGGAAGGGACCCACCCGGTCGTCTATCCGGCTGCGGGCTCGCACGCGACCTTCTACGAGGCCGCCGTCTATGTCGAGAACGGCCGCAAGGGCTCCGGCGTCGGCTGCGACAACACCGCCGAACCGCATCGGCGCCTGAACGTCACCCCGATCCAGGTCCCGACCGAACCCGGCCCTGACAGCCCGTTCGCGTGGCTCACCTACGAGGGCCACTGGGGCCAGAAGGAGAAGGGGTTCAACAACGGCCCGACCGGGCCGGCGATGAAGGACCGCTGGACGGCGCCGCTGACCTGGATGGAAGAAATCCGGACCACCAGCCCGCGTCTGCCGGTCGGCTCGGTCCTGGGGCCGACGGTGACCCGGGCGTTCTGCGGCGCGGTCGCCGACGTCACCGCGTTCATGAACCGCTCCCAGCGCGACCATTGGCTGCTGTACGTCGTCCCCGGCCTGTTCCTGGCCCTGATCCTGTTCATCGTCTGGCGCACCACCTGGAGGCCGGTCGACATCACCCAGCTGCGCCGGCAGCGGGCGTTCGGCCAGCTACTGCGCACGTCCGACAAGCTCTATCGCCACCACTGGCGGGTGTTCGGCACGATCGGAGTCAGCGCGATCCCGATCGTGACCGGTTTGGCGGCCATCAGCTGGCTGGTGACCGGAGGGGACAGCGGCCGCCAAATCGACGAAAGCACCGGCGTCTCCGGCCTCCACGTCGCGCTCGGGGAACTGATCGCCGGGATCGGCCAGCCGCTCGCCAGCGCAATCGTCTCGGCGGCGGTGATCGTCGCGATCCGCGAGCTCGACGAGACCGGCTCTACCGGCTTCGTCTCCGCCTACCGCGGGGTCTGGCAGCGGTTCAAGCGGGTCGTCGGCGCCCAGCTCCTGGTCCAGCTGGCGCTGATCCTGATGGCGCTGACCGTTATCGGCATCCCGTTCGCGGCCTGGAAGTACATCGGCTGGCTCTTCATCCAGCAGCAGATCTTGTTCGAAGACCGGAGCCTGCGCGAGGCGCTCGCGAGCAGCTCCGACCTGGTCCGCGGGCGCTGGTGGTACACGCTGCGGGTCGCCGCCTTCTTCTGGCTGGTGAGCGTCGTGGTCGGGCCATTCCTCGGCTTTGCGCTGATCTTCACCTCGCTGCCGCTGCTGCTGATCAACTTCATCGGCTCGGTCGTGTTCGCGCTGCTGATCCCCTACGTAGCCACCGGGCAGACACTCCTGTACTTCGACCTCCAGCTCGTCGAGCGGGCCCCGGCGAGGCGCTGGCGCGAGCGCTTCCGGCAGCCGCGCGCGGATGTCGAGCCGCTAGGTTTGGAGCCGTGAGGATCCTCGCCTTCAGCGACCTCCACCGCGACCTCGGCCAGGCGGCCCGGCTGGTCGAGATGTCGGCCGATGCCGACGCCGTGATCGGCGCCGGGGACTTCGCCTCGATTCACGAGGGGCTGGCCGAGACGATCGACGCCCTGGCGCCGATCTCGGCCCCGACGCTGCTCGTTCCCGGCAACAACGAGACCGAGGACGAGCTGCGGGAGGCGGCGGCCGGCTGGGACGCGGCGACCGTCCTGCACGGGAGCGGTGCCGTGATCGACGGGGTCGAGTTCTACGGCCTCGGCGCCGGCATCCCCGTCACCCCATGGGATTGGAGCTTCGACCTCGACGACGACGCGGCAGCCGAGCGACTAGCCGCCTGCCCCGAGGGCGCGGTCCTCGTCCTTCACTCTCCGCCGCAGGGCCACTGCGACTCCAACGGCGCCGGCAACCATTTCGGCAGCGAGGCGCTGCTGCGGGCGATCGAGGAGAAGCGCCCCCGGCTCGCGGTCTGCGGCCACATCCACGAGTCCTGGGGCTGCGAGAGCCGGATCGACGAGACGCCGATCCGCAACCTCGGCCCGACCGGGATCTGGCTCGAGGCCTAGCTGTAGTTCCTCACCACGTTGTTCATCCGGGCCTCCTTGAAGGCTGGGGGTGTCTAGACACCCAGCAACAAGGAGGACACCGGATGAAGCTCCACGCTAACGCCCGCACCTGCCCGAACTCTCGCAAGCTCCTGGTCAGGCGGATCGAAGAGAAGAACTGGTCGCTGATGGCGGCGGCCGAGGCCGCCGGCATCAGCGAGCGAAGCGCCGCCAAGTGGCTAGCCCGCTGGCGGGCCGAGGGCGAGGCCGGCCTGCTTGACCGCAGCTCCGCGCCGAGGAGGCGCCCGACGCAGCTGCCTGCCGACCGCGTCAGGGCGATCGAGGCCCTGCGGAGGCTGCGGATGACTGCAGCGGAGATCGCCGAGGTCCTGGACATGGCGCTCTCGACCGTCTCGAGGTGGCTGCAGAAGATCGGCCTCGGCAAGCGCAGCCGCCTCGAGCCACCCGAGCCGCCCAACCGCTACGAGCGCTCCCGGCCGGGCGAGTTGATCCACGTCGACGTCAAGAAGCTGGGGCGCATCCTGCGGCCCGGTCACCGCGTCACAGGCAACCGCCGCGATCGCTTCACCGATGCCCGCGGCTACGGGGTCGCCGGCTGGGAGTTTGTCCACGTCTGCGTCGATGACGCCACCCGCCTGGCCTTCGTCGAGGTGCTCGCAGACGAGCGCGGCGAGACGGCCGCCGGCTTCCTGCGCCGGGCGGCGGCGTGGTTTGCCTCGATGGGCGTCACGGTCGAGCGGGTGATGAGCGACAACGGCTCCTGCTACCGCTCCCACGTGCACGCGAGGGCCTGTCGCGAGCTCGGGATCCGCCACCTGCGAACCCGGCCCTACCGGCCGCGGACAAACGGCAAGGCCGAGCGCTTCATCCAGACGCTCACCAACCGCTGGGCCTACGGCGCCATCTACGCCAACTCAGCCGAGCGGACCGCAGCGCTTCCCGGCTGGCTGACCCACTACAACTTCAGCCGACGACACGGCTCTCTCGGCCACAGGGCGCCCGCGGCTCGGCTCGCCGAGTTGGAACAACGTCCTGAGTAGCTACACCTAGCTCAGCCGGCGCGGCGGTACTGAAGGTGGACGAGGCCCGGGCCCTCGACCGCGCGCACCTGTTCGAAGCCCGCCCCGGCCGTGGTCTCGTCGAAGAGCCGAGTGCCGGCGCCGAGCAGGATCGGGACGACGTGGATCCACATCTCGTCGACCAGGCCGGCGGCGATGTACTGCTGGATCGTCTGTGCGCCGCCGCCGATCGCGACGTCCTTCCCCTCCGCAGCAGCGGTGGCCCGCTCGAGCGCGACCTCGATCCCGTCGGTGACGAAGTGGAACGTCGTCCCACCCTCCATCTCGAGCGGCTCGCGCTGGTGATGGGTGAGGACGAAGACCGGGACGTGGAAAGGCGGGTCCTCTCCCCACCACCCCTTCCAGGGATCCTCGCCCCAGGGGCCGGGGCCGCCGCCGAACATGTTGCGGCCCATCAGGATCGCGCCGACGTTGCCCGAAGCCTCCTCGAAGACCTCGCCGCTGACGTTGACCTCACCTCCCTCCCGCCCGTGCGGGCGGCGCCAGGCCTCGAGCGCGAAGGCCCACCCGTGCAGCGCCTCCCCCCCTTCGCCCAGCGGGTTCTCGACGCTCTGGTTGGGCCCGGCGACGAATCCGTCGAGGGAGACGGAGATCTGGAACTTCCGGGCGCTCAGGAGACGGTCCAGGTGTCACCGGAGTGCAGCAGCTCGTCGACGTCCGGCAGCGAGGCGCCGGCGTGGGCCTCGCTCAGCTCGCGCTGGCGGCCCGCGCCGTAGACGGGCCGGTCGACCGCCCGCAGAACGCCGATCGGTGTCGGCCCGTTCGGACGCTCCGACAACCTGGCCAGGGCGACGGCGTGGCTCTGGTTCTCGAGGTGGGCGTCGTGGACGACGACCGCCGACTCTCCGGCCTCCTCGATGTCGGCGACGGTGAGGCTGCCGTCGGGGGCGCGGACGACTCCCCGCTCGTTGTCGGCGCCGAACCGGATCGGCTTGCCGTGCTCGAGGCGGATCTGGTTCGGGGCGCCGGCCTTGCCGCGGACCGCATCGAAGGCCCCGTCGTTGAACACGTTGCAATTCTGGTAGATCTCGACGAATGCCGCCCCCTTGTGCTCGGCGGCGGAGCGCAGGGTCTCGGCGACGTGCTTCTTCTCGACGTCGACCGTGCGGGCGACGAACGAGGCCTCGGCGCCGAGCGCCAGCGCCAGCGGGTTGAAGGGCGGGTCCTCGGAGCCGAACGGGGTCGACTTGGTGATCTTGCCCTTCTCGCTGGTCGGCGAGTACTGGCCCTTGGTCAGGCCGTAGATCTGGTTGTTGAAGAGCAGGATCTTGATCGGGACGTTGCGGCGCAGGGCGTGGATCAGGTGGTTGCCGCCGATCGAGAGCGAGTCGCCGTCCCCGGTCACAACCCAGACCGAGAGGTCGTCGCGCGAGGCGGCGACCCCGGTCGCCAGCGCCGGCGCGCGGCCGTGAATGCCGTGCATCCCGTAGGTGTCCATGTAATAGACGAAGCGCCCGGCGCACCCGATCCCCGAGATGAAGACCGTCCGCTCCGGGGGCACCCCGATCTCGGGCATCAGCGCCTGGACGCTGGCGAGGATCGCGTAGTCGCCGCAGCCCGGGCACCAGCGGGTTTCCTGGTCTGACTGGAAGTCGGCCTTGGTCAGCATCGGCAGGGCGCTGCCGTTGCCGCCGTTGGCGCTGCCGTTCTCGCTCATGACAGTGTCTCCAGGATCGCCTGCTCCATCTCTTCGGCCAGGATCGGCACGCCCTCGTTCTTGTTGTAGCCGATCGCGTCGACCACGAACTCGGCGCGGATGATGCTCAGCAGCTGGCCCGTGTTCAACTCGGGGATCAGCACCTTCGGGAAGCGCCGCACGACCTCGCCGGTGTTGGCCGGCAGCGGGTGGACGTGGCGCAGGTGGGCGACCGCGATCGGGACGTCCTTTTCGCGGACCCGCCGCGCCGCCGCGCGGATCACCCCGTTGGTCGAGCCCCAGCCGAGCACCAACAGCTCGGCGCCCTCGTCGGCGTCGACCTCGAGCTCGGGCAGCTCCTCGGCCAGCTTCTCGAGCTTCGCCGCCCGCAGTTTCGTCATCAGCGCGTGGTTGGCCGGGTCGTAGCTGATGTTGCCGCTCCCGTCCTCCTTCTCGAGGCCGCCGAGGCGATGCTGGAGGCCCGGCGTGCCGGGGATCGCCCAGGGCCGGGCGCCACGCTCGTCGCGTAGGTAGGGCATGAACTCGTCGCCCGTGTTCGGCTCGACGGCGAAGTTGGGGTCGATCTCCGGCAGCTCGGAGCTGTCGGGGATCCGCCAGGGCTCGGAGGAGTTGGCGAGGAAGGTGTCTCCGAGCAGGATCACCGGGGTCCGGTAGCGGACCGCGGTGCGCACGGCTTCGACCGCCATCGTGAAGCAGTCGGCGGGGGTCGAGGGGGCGAAGACCGGGATCGGGTTCTCACCGTGGCGCCCGTGGATCGCCATCAGCAGGTCGCCCTGCTCGGTCTTGGTCGGCATCCCGGTCGAGGGGCCGGCCCGCTGGACGTCGACGATCACCATCGGCAGCTCGACCATCGCCGCGAGCCCGATCGTCTCGGCCTTCAGGTCCATCCCGGGGCCGCTCGTCGCCGTCACTCCGAGCTTGCCGGCGAAGGCGGCGCCGAGCGCCATGTTGGCGGCGGCGAGCTCGTCCTCGGCCTGGACGGTGCGGACGCCGAAGCGGTCGCGGCTGGCGAGGTGGTGGAGCAGCTCGGAGGCCGGGGTGATCGGGTAGCTGGCGAAGAACATCTGCAAGCCGCTCTTGACGCTGGCCGCGATCAGGCCCAGCGCCATCGCCTGGGTGCCGTCGATGTTCCGGTACTCGCCGGGGTCGAGCGGCGCCGGGTCGATCTCGACCGGGGTCGCGGCGATCTCGGTCGTCTCGCCGAAGTTGTAGCCGGCCCTGAAGGCTGCGATGTTGGCGTCGCGGACCGCCGGGCGCTTGGCGAATTTGGCCTCGAGCCAGGAGATCGTCGACTCGACCGGGCGCCCGTACATCCAAGAGATCAGGCCGAGCGCGAAGACGTTCTTGGTGCGCTGCGCTTCGGCCGGCTTCAGGCCCTCGATGTCATCGGTGGCGCGCGTCGTCAGCGTCGTCATCGGGACCTGGAAGACCTGGTAGCCGTCGAGGGTGCCGTCGTCGAGTGGGTTCTCCTCGTAGCCGGCCTTGGCGAGGTTGCCTTTCGTGAATGCGTCCTCGTTGACGATCAGGGTCCCGCCCGACTCGAGCGCACCGAGGTGGGCGGCGAGGGCGGCCGGGTTCATCGCGACCAGTGTGTTCGGGTAATCGCCCGGGGTGAGGATGTCTCGCGAGGCGAAGTGGATCTGGAAGGCGGAGACGCCGTGAGGGGTCCCGGCGGGGGCCCGGATCTCGGCCGGGAAGTCGGGAAGCGTCGAGAGGTCGTTGCCGAACAGCGCGGTCGCAGCCGTGAATCTGGCACCGACGAGCTGCATGCCATCGCCAGAATCGCCAGCGAACCTGACGATCACCCGCTCTTGCTTTTTTGCCGTAGTTGCCACCGTCCAACTGGCTCCCTGGCCAGTCACTCCCACAAGTTAATACTTCTGGTCGGTCGGCCGCGGGAGCGCCCCTTCACTCGACGCGATAGCGCTCCGGGACGAAGGTCTGGGTATCGACCGGCGGCCGCACGTAGGCGCGCTTCTGGCGCTCCGGAAACTCGATCGACTCGCGGTCGACGCGCTCGTAGGGGACCTGTTCGAGCAGGTGGGCGATCAGGTTCAGGCGCGCGGTCCGCTTGTCGTCAGCCTCGACCACGAACCAGGGCGACTCCTTGATGTCGGTGTAGGCGAACATCTGGTCCTTGGCCTCCGCGTAGTCGACCCAGCGGGCGCGGGCCTCGATGTCGACCGGGCTCAGCTTCCACTGCTTTGCCGGGTCCTCCAGCCGCGCCTCGAACCGCCGCTCCTGCTCCTCGTCGGAGACCGAGAGCCAGTACTTGACGAGGTTGACGCCCGCGCGCTGGATGATCCGCTCGAACTGCGGGCAGGTCCGCATGAACTCCTCGTACTCGTCGTCGGTGCAGAAGCCCATCACCCGCTCGACGCCGGCGCGGTTGTACCAGCTGCGATCGAAAAGGACCATCTCACCCGCCGCCGGCAGCTGGGCGATGTAGCGCTGGAAGTACCACTGGGTTTTGCTCGCGGTCGCTCGGCATGCCGAGCGCGACGATGCGGAGGACCCGGGGATTGGTCCGTTCGGTGATGCGGCGGATCACCCCGCCCTTGCCGGCGGTATCGCGGCCCTCGAAGAGGACGACGACTTTGAGGCCCTCGTGGACGATCCATTCCTGCAGCCGCACCAGCTCGACCTGCAGGCGCCGGAGCTCCTTTTCGTAGCCTCGTTTGTCGAGGACCTTGGTCTCCACAACCGGACCCTATCGGCGGGATTGGCACGGTCCGGCGAATCGGCCTCCAGCGAATCCCCGAAAATGGCGGCAATCCGTCCAAGGAATGGCACCAGCGGGCACGAACTCTGAAACGCTCCGTCCCGCCCCGCGAAAACCGTCGAGGAGACCATGCGCCCGCTCATCCGCTTGCTTCTGATCGCCACCGCCTGCCTCGCCCTGCCAGCAAGCGCGCAGGCGGCGACCCCGTTCACCGCCGGCGACGGCGGTGACCCCAGCGTCGCGGTCGGATCAGATGGGACCGGCCACATCGTCTGGGAGACCGTTGCGGCGAATACCCAGGTCGGCTACTGCCGCGTCAGCTCCGAGGCCACATCCTGCAACCGGACCGAAATCCTCGACTTCCCCGGCTCGACCGAAGCCCAGCGCGCCGGCAAGGCGGAGGTCTTCACGCCGGCGCCGGAAAAGGTGGTGATCGTCGCCGGCTGCTGGCTCTGCCCGACCGGGACCCAGAACCGGATCTATCGCTGGATCTCGACCAACAACGGCGCCAGCTTCGGCGCACCCGTGGAAATCGGGACAGGGCCCGACACTAACGGCAGGGGCGCCTGGCTCGACGACGTCTCGATCTACGTCGGCACCTCTGCGGCGAACGCGAAGGCGGCGCTCGTCGACGGCACGGACGGTGTGACCTACGCGACTGGCGGCCTCTTCGTCTATGGGCCCGAGGTCGTCCGTCTCCAGGGCACCAACAAACTGGTCGCCGCGACCAACGACCTCGCGGTCGTCAAGTACGGCGTCTTCAAAGGGAGCTCGCTCACCGCCGCCAACATCAACAACGTCGCCAATTGGGAAGTCGACAAGACGCTGTCCTCGCCCGAGCCCGACAACAGCAACACGGCGCTGAACACCGGGCCCAACGGCGTCTACCTCACCTACCAAGACTTCGTCGCCGGGGACAGCCATGTCGTCCTGCGCCATTTCGATGGGTCGACCAACACCTTCGGCGGCGCGACCTTCATCGAGGGCCCGGACACGATCGACGACCAGAGCCTCGGTGCGCCGGACAGCTTCCAGGATCCCGCTGGCCGGATCCACGTCGTTTGGACCACCCTCCACGACGGCGGGCGCCTGCGTTACACGGTCAGCAACACCTCGGGTACCGGCTTCACCGCGGCGGGCACCCTCGCCAAATCGGAAGGGTTCTACGAACCCGAGGTCGCCGCCGGACCTGACGGCCACGGCTTCGCGGTTTGGACGCCGAACATCGCGGGGGCGATCCGGGTGGTCCCGCTCGACCCACAGCAGGAGTCGGGGACCACGACAGGCAGCGACACGACGCCGCCGGCGCTCAGCGGGTTCGGGGTCGAGGACACCACCCTGCTCCCGGGTCAGGCCACCCGCTTCAAGTTCCGCTCGACTGAGGCGGGCCAGGCGGTTCTGACGATCGAAAAACGCTTCAAGGGCACGAAGAAGAAACGCAAAGGCAAAAAACTCTGCGTAGCGCCGAAAAAAGGTCAGAAAAAGAACTGCACCGGCTACCGCAAGGTCGGCGAAATCAAACAGAGGGTGGCGCCAGGCGACAACGCGATCGCCTTCAGCGGGCGGATCGCCGGCCGCAAGCTGAAGCCCGGCAAGTACCGCGCCAGCCTGGTGGTCACCGACGCCGCCGGTCAGGTCTCGCGCACCGAGACGGTCAACTTCCAGGTCGTCAAGCCGAAAAAACCGAAACGCCGCGGCTAAGCTCTGCGTCATCCGTTTCCGGCTTCCAGCGCTCGTACTCCTGGCCTGCCTGGCGCTGTGCGCCACCGCCCAGGCAGGATTCGCCCCTGAAAACGACCTGATCGGGACCGGGCCGTTTCCGGAAGCCAACGGGATCGCCACCGACTCTGAGGGCGATTCGCTGATCACCTGGTCGGTCGACCCCGAAGGTGCCGAGCCGGTGCTCGCCCGCTGGCTGTCGGCGTCGGGGCGGCTCGGGCCGACGATCGATCTCTTCCCCGGCGGCAGCGGGTTCGAACCGCAGGTGGGAATGGCCCCGTCGGGACGGGCGTTCGCGATCTGGCGGTCGGCGACCAAATCCGAATCCACCGTGTACGGCCGCTGGGTCGAGGCCAATGGCTCACTCGGGCCGCTGCTGACACTCGGTGCGCCCGACCCGGGCAAATTCAACCCGGTCGAAGACCATGTCACCGTCGATCCCGCCGGGGTGGCGACCGTCTCGCTGCGCAACGACGCCGGCGCCAAACCGTTCATCGTGGTCAGGCGCATCGCTCCCGACAGCAGCGTCGGCCCGATGTCAGAAAAAATCGGAAGCGGGGGCGGGCTCGAGATTGCGGCCCTGCCGAACGGCTCGACCGTGGTCGTCTGGAGGAGCGTCGGCACCGAACTGAACGTCGTCGGCCCGAACCTCGAGGTCGGCACCGCGCAGACGGTGTCGTCGAACAGCTCTACCGCCGACCCGACGCTCGCGGTCGATTCCCACGGCAACGGGCTGGTCGCCTGGCGCGATGACTCGTCGGGGACGTTCACCCTTCGCGGGATCCGGCTCGACCCGACCGGGGTCCCCGTCGGCGGCGAGATCATGATCGACCCGAGCGCCCCGGCGGGCCTCAGCAGCCGGATGTCGATCGCCTCTGACACGGCCGGCGATTTCCTCGTCGCCTGGGTGCGCTACATCCCTCCCGGCGAAGGCGTCCTCCACACGAGGGGCCTGGACCCGACCGGGGAATTCAGGGGGCCGCCGGAGCCGGTCTCGGCAGCCGGAGGGCTGGCCGAAGACCTGATCGGCTCGATCATCGACGACCGCGGCACGGGAGCGCTTGCCTGGCCCGACTTCACGATGTCGACGGCGACGGTGATCGGCAGGACGATCGACTCGGCCGGCATCCCGAGCGGGGCGATCAGCACCTTCGCGGGGGCCAGAGCCGGCCCCGTGTTCGGCGCGGCCGAACCGGCACTGGGGTTTGCGGCCTTCCTCACCCACCAGAACGAAGACGTCCTCGTCCGCCGCTTCCTCGAGCCTCCGCTCTGCCGTGACTCGGAGGCGACCGTCACCCAGGGGAGGCCGATCGCCGTGCTGATCTCCTGCACGGGGCCCGGGATCGAGACCGCGGTCGCCGGCGCGCCGGGCCACGGCAGGGTGGCCCCGTTCGACACCGGCAGCCTCAGCTTCAGATACACCCCGACACCAGGGTTCAACGGAACCGACCGCTTCACCTACACCGCGAGCAACGACGGTGGGCCCTCGAACTCGGTCCTGGTCACGATCAAGGTCGGGAAGGACACCATCAAACCCAGGATCAAGCGCTTCCGCTTCATCCGGGGCAAGCACGACAAATTCGTCCTCAAGCTCTCCGAGCCAGGCCGGGTCGCGATCACCGTCGAAGCGCTCGTCGGCGGGGCGAAGCAGAGCAAGCGCAGCGTCGTCGGCAGGGCGAAGAGCAAGAAGGCTTCCCGCAACGTTGTCATCCGGCCCCGCGGCAAGCTCGCCAAGAAGCTCCGAGCCGGGGGCCGCTTCCGCGCCACAGCCGTCGCCACCGACCTCGCGCGCAACCGCTCGAAGCCGAGGCGGTTGAAGCTCAGGCTCGCGCCGAGGCCCTTGGCGCGCTAGCTGACCCGCCCACACACCTTGTGAACGCCTGAAGGCATCCGAGCCCTCCCAGAGTCGGCGAAAACGCGGTCGGCACCGGGCCCGCGCAGCCTGAGATCGTTCCCAGACTGTCGCGATCAGTTCAAGCGCAGCAGCGCGTCGAGCTTGTCGAAGCTGTCGGACCAGCCGTCGTCGTGCAGAGCGCGGCGGGCCTCGGTCTTGAACGGGGCCTGCCTCAGGAAGACCTCGGTCGAGTCGCCCAGGTCCCGGAACGACAGGGTCGTGACGTTCTCGATGTCGTCGGGGTCGGGGTCCTCCCAGACGAAGCTGAAGACGAGCCTGGCGGGCGGGTCGACCTCGCGCAATTCGCCGCTCAGGTAGAAGGCCTTCCCCTCCGGCGGCCGCATCTCGATCCGGTACTGGGTCCCGGCACGCGGCTCGAAGTCGAGGCTGAGGATCGTGAAGCCCTCGGGTCCCCACCACCTCCTCAGCACCTTCGGGTTCGTGAACGCCGCGAAGACGGCATCCGGCGGCGCTGGGAGAACGCGGTCCAGTTCGAGCGCGAGCCCGGTCGAACCCTCCTCCACCACTCGATCCTCAGCAGCTCGGCAGCGGGTCCGGGAACGAGGTCCCGAAGAAGTTGTTCGACCAGCAGTTGCCGCTTCCGCTTCCGTCCCAGGCGAGATCCTGGGCGAAGACCGGAGGCAGGGACGGCGCCGGGTTGTGCCCATTCCCCAGGACGACATTGGAGACGACGCTGTTGTGGTCCGGATTCGGCTCGATGTCGAGCGCGGCGCAGACTTCTTCCGGTAGTTCCTGCGCCAGGCAGATGTTGGCGACGGCAATCCCGTAGGAGTCGTTACCGGTCACCAGGTTGGCCTTGACGAGGTTTTCGTCGACCGCCATCAGCAGGATCCCGGTCCCCGGCGGGACCTGGCAGACCGTGTCCTCGGGGTCGGTGCAGGTGTTGGGCCGGTTGTTGTGGGTCACCACGTTGTGGTCGATGACGTTGCCGCTGTTGACCTTGGCGTCGAGGAACGGAAGGTCGAAGGAGAGGATCCCGCCCGTGTTGCCGAACGAGAGGTTGTGGTCGGCGCGGATCCCGATGCTGTTCTCGAGCTCGAAGCCGCTGACGTTGTCGGTCGCAACGTTGTGGTCGACCCGCGAGTCGAACGACTGGCCGATGTAGTGGCCGGTGTCGTTGGCGCCCGAGGCGAATGAGTGGTCGAGCCGCCCGTCGAAGACATGCGACGGGAAGATTCCGTACTCCTCGTTGTCGATCGCCGCGACCTCGGTGATGCGCCAGTCATCGACGCACGACAGCAGTACCCCGTCGTCCTCGAACCCACGGACGGTGATCCCCCTGATCAGGGAGCCGTGGACTCGGAGGCTCGGGTCTTCGAGGCAGTCGGCGCCGCTGACTTCGCGGCCGACGGCGATGCCCTCCTGCTGATCGACTCCGGCTTGGAGAACCACCTTCTTGCCGTGGCCCCCCTGCCCGACGATGCCGATGTCATCCTCGGTCACGGAGACGGCACAGGTCCGGGATGGTCTCGGCGGACAGGCGGTGCCTGGCTCGGTGTAGGTGCCCGGTGCGATCTGGACCGTGTCGCCGGGGTGCGCCCGGTCGACGGCGGCCTGGATCGATTGCCCGGGCTTGACCTTGATCACCTTCGCCGAGGCGGCCGCAGGCACCGACAACAAGACGATCGCCATGACACAAAACGCCAGCTTCATTCCGGATCGCATCAGTCCTCCTGGCTCGAGCTACTAATCGACACTACGCCCAAACCGGCCAGGAGACAACCGCCGGAACTTCCAATATTGGGCTGGTCCGGTGTCCGAACCGGTGATAGAACGGGCCTGTGCACGCACGGACGCTGCATGCATTTGCGCTAGCAGCCGTAATCGCCCTGGTTCCCGCGGCCACCGCCTCAGGGGCGATCACAGTCTCGAACACGAATGACTCCGGCCCGGGCTCGATCCGACAGGCGATCGCCGACGCGCCGCCGGGCGAAACGATCGTCGTCCCGGCCGGCACATACACGCTCACCAGCGACGACCTGACGATCGAAAAGAGCCTGACGATCGCCGGCCACGCGGCGGCCGACACGATCATCCGCTCCGGCGGGCCATTCCGCGTCTTCGACGTCGGCGGCGCCGGAAACAACATCACGATCAGCGGCGTCACGATCCGCGACGGGAGCCTCGTCACCCCCAGTGGCGTCGAGGAGGGCGCCGGCATCCGCAACGAGGAAGGAAACCTGACCCTTCTGAACGCGGTCGTCACGAACAATCGGGTCGACGTCAGCGGCAGCGGCAGCGGCGGAAACGGCGGCGTCGCGGAAGGCGGAGGCGTCTACAGCGAAGATGGGGCGCTGCTGCTCGACGGCGTCAGCGTGACCGGCAACGCCGTCCTCGCCAACGGCGCCGGAGGAGGCGGAAACGGCGGGGTCGTCGAAGGCGGAGGAATCGGGTTCTTCGAAGGGACCTCGGTCACGATCCGCAACTCCGACGTCTCCGGCAATGTCGCCGACGCTCGCGGCGGGCCCGGCGGCGGCAACGGAGGGGTCGCGGAAGGCGGAGGCGCCGCGGTGGAATTCCAAACCGGCGCGACCGGCGGTGTCACGGCCAGCACCTTCAGCGGAAATTCCGCCGACGTGAGCGGCGGCGACGGCAACGGCAACGGCGGAGTCGCGGAAGGCGGCGGTCTCCTTGTCGTGTCAGAAGTGCCCTCGGTGTTGCTCAGCAACCTCACGATTGCCGCCAACAGCGCCCGGGCGTCGGGCGGCTCAGGCGGCAACGGCGGAGTCGCGGAAGGCGGCGGTCTCCTCGTCGAATTGGATGGCGGCGCAGGCCTGACGCTGGGCGGCTCCACCGTGGCAGGCAATTCGGTCGAGGCCGGCCCGAATGGCGTCGCCGAAGGCGGCGACGTCGAAGGTGACCCCGGCGTCAAGGTCGCAAACTCGATCGTCAGCGGCGGATCGGGACCCGCGGGCGCCGCGAACTGCGGCGAGAAACTCGAATCGCAGGGATTCAACATCGAGAGCGCGAACGAGTGCGGATTCGGCGCCGCCGGAGACAAGGTGAGCACGGACCCCCAGCTCGGGCCGCTCCAGAACAACGGAGGGCCCGCGCCGACCATGGCTCCCGCCTTCAGCAGCCCGGCCGTCGACCAGGGATCGGCCGTCGGCCCCGACGCTCGCGGAGTGACCCGCCCGATCGACTTCCCGACGATTCCAAATTCCGCGGCGGCGGGCGCGAACGGCTCTGACATCGGCGCGGTCGAGCTCCAGCCCTCGAACGCGCTGGCGCTGGGGAAGCTGAAGAAGAACAAGAAGAACGGCACCGCGACCCTCACTGTCGCCCTCCCCCAGCCCTCGGTGGGCAGCCTGACGCTCCATGGCAAAGGCCTCAAATCGCAGACGGTCGCGATCACCGGTCAGGCCCAGGTCAAAATCAAAGTCGCCGCCACCGGGAAAGCCAAGAAGGGGCTGCGAAAAAAGGGCAAGCGCAAGGTGAAAATAGAAGTCACCTACACGCCGACCGGTATCGCGGCGGCGACCGCGACCCGCAGTGCGAAGCTCGTCCGCAAGCACAAGAAGAAGAAGAAGCACAAGAAACACGGGGCTCACAAAAGGCGCCACTAGGGCGGCGCGGCGGATCCTCCTCGAATATGCGGGGGCCCTGGTCGGTGCCGATCTCGAGGCCGTCTCGGCCTAGCGGCGGACGACCCGACGTTTCGTAGAGTTTCGAGCGGACCGAGGGAGATTGGACTTCTGACCGAGCCTGGCCAACCCGATCGTCATGCGGCGGTGAGGCAGTACTCGCTCCCACAGATCCTCGGGGTGTGGGCCGCGGCGGCAATTCCGATGGGCGTTCTCTCCTGGGCCCTCGCTCCGCGGCTCGCCGATCGGCTCGGCGGCGGGGAGCCTCTGGTCGGGGCGCTGCTGCTGTCCATCACCCTGGGGTTGATCTGGCAGTTCGTGCTGGTGATGATCCTCGTCCGGCGCGAGCTCGGGGCGCTCTCCTGGCCGCGCCTGCGCGACGCGCTCTGGCTGCGAGCGCCGCGGGACCCGGCGACGAAACGGGTCGGCGGGCGGGTCTGGCTGTGGGTGCTCCCCTTCATGGCGCTCTTCGGGATCGGGTTCGTCGCACCGGGTATCCCGGCCCCATCGCCACGGGGCCTTGCCGAGTTCCTCGGCACCGACGCCGGCGAAAGCTTCTTCAGCGGCGCCTGGGGATGGCTCGCGGTGATCGTCGTCTTCGCCGCGTTCAACACCGTGCTCGGCGAGGAGCTGCTCTTCCGAGGGCTCCTGCTGCCGCGGATGCGGGGCGTCTTCGGCCGATACGACTGGGTCGCCAATGGGGCGCTTTTCGCCTGCTACCACCTGCACACGCCCTGGGTCATCCCGACGGCGCTGATCAACGTCTTTGCCATCTCCTACCCGTCGCGGCGGTTCGAGAGCGCCTGGATGGGGATCCTCGTCCACTCGACCCAGAGCGTCGGCCTGATCGCGATCGTCCTCGTCCTGGCGATCAGGTGAGGGACAATCCGGGTATGACCGACGCGATGGAGCTCGAGGGCAAGGTCGCTTTGGTCACCGGCGCCAGCGCCGGGATCGGCGCCGCAATCGCGCGCAGCCTCCATGACGCGGGTGCCGCGGTCGGCCTCCTCTCGCGCCGCGGCGACGACCTCGGGCTCGAGCGGGGGCTGGGGCTGGCCTGCGACGTCCGCGATCGTGCCGCGGTCTCCGAGGCGACCGCGGAGCTCGTCGGACGGCTGGGCCGGCTCGACATCGCGATCGCCAACGCCGGCGTCGGGTCTTACGGGGCGTTCCTCGAGCTCGACCCCGAACAGGTCGAGGCGATGATCGACGTCAACCTCAAGGGCACGCTGTACACCGCCGCCGCGACCCTCCCCCACCTGATCGAGTCCGGCGCCGGCGACTTCGTCTCGATCGCGAGCGTCGCCGGCCTCCGTGCCTTCCCCGGGGAGTCCGTCTACAACGCCTCGAAGTTCGGCCAGCTCGGGTTCACCCGCTCGCTCGACCACGAGCTGCGGGAGAAGGGCGTGCGAGCGTCCTGCGTCTGCCCCGGCGGCGTCAACACCGAGTTCGCGATCGGGACCGGCCGCGAGGCGGACGACCCCGGGCTGGAGTCGATGATGAGCGCCGAGGAGGTCGCTGACGTCGTCCTCTTCACCGTCACCCGGCCGCGGGGGATGCGGATCCTGACTACCAGCTTCCGTCCTGGTTCCGAGCCCTCCTGGGGCTGAGTCGCCTTCCTAAATATTTGTCTACCGGTGGCTCCGCCGGCGCTATCTTGAATTCGCTGTGCGCCGCAACCGGCAAGCAAGACATCGGGTTCTGCTTGGCTCGACCCTGGCGGCGATCGTTCTGATCGCAATGCTCGTGACGGCCGCGGGGGCCGACGCCTCTTACGCGATCGGGCCGTTCGAACTGACCAGCGGCAGCGTGCCCGCCATCCAGGTTCCGTCTCTCCTCGCGTTCAGCTCCGACATCGTCAAACACCCCACCGGCGCTGCCTACGGCTCCGGCGGGCGGGGAGCACCGAGCTCAGCCTCGGTGCTCGCGATCACCAAGAAGGTCGACGAAAGCAGCGCGGCTCTGCGTCAGGCCGTCCTCTCCGGGATGCATTACAAAGAAGGCAGTCTTCACCTCTCGAAGAGCGGCGGCACCTACGAGGCGATCTGCATGACCGACGCCTACCCGATCTCCTACCGGGCCCAATCCGGCCTCGGCTCATCGATCCCCGAGGAAACGGTCTCGTTCGCATACGCGAAGGTCAGCTTCCACTACGGGCAGGGCGCAAACTGCACCGGTACCCCCTCCCCTCCGGTCGAGTCGACGCTGGTCGGCATCAACCGCTCGGCATCGAAGCTGACCGCCCGCCTCGATTGCCTCACCACACGCTGCCGGGGGATCTTCGACGTATCGCTCCCGAACGCGGCCTGCCCACAGGCGCTGTCGAAATGCTCCTACACCGGTCCGACCCGGGTCGGCCTGAACGGCGGCAAGGTCAAATTCAACCGCGACGGGACGGCGTTCACCGGAGGGGTCAAAATCGGGATCGGGGGTGCCGGGAAATTCTCGATGGGGGACGGCAGCGTGCGCGTGCTGCAGCTGCCGGTGCCCTCGCCCCTACAGAAATGGCTGAAGGGCCACTCGCACGCGACCCTCGGCTCGATCATCGTCGTCCGAGGCCTTGGCAAGGCGATCGTCGAGCATGAAGTGCTCGACGCTCCGGCGAAAATCTACGCCGCGATACCCGACATCACGGCGTCCGAACCCGGCCCGCAGCCACCCGGTCCCACACTTGCGCCTCAATCGCTGCTGATCACCGAATGCTCCAAACCCGTCGTCGGCACCCCGACGGTGATCACGGTGAGCGGGACCCTCTCCCCGGCGCGCGGTGGGGCCACGGTCAGCCTGACCTACACCCCGGTGAACGGGCCGCCGCCGCTTCCCGCGCCGATCGTCGACTCGGTCACGACCACCGCGACCGGGACCTTCGGCGAGAACTTCGACCGCAGCCAGAACGGGAACCCCTACAGCTGGAACGTCGTCGCCGGCATCGGCGAGGGCGGCGGTTACGCAGCAGCAAGCTCGGCGGCCTGCGCCGTGCCCATACCCTGATGCCGGAGCCTCGGCGGGCAATCGGGCTCCTGGGGGGCCTTACGCTCGCGTCGATCCTCCTCATCCTCCCCGCCTCCGCCCTCGGAGCGGCGGCGAACGGGGGCGATGCACTGCACTGCGTCGCCGGATCGGTTTGCACCGGCGTGGTCGCGAGGATCGATCCGCAGGGGGCGTTCATCGCCGGCGTCTACAGGGATGAGCTCGGACGCGCCGCCTCGCCCAGCGAGGAGTCGGCCTGGCGGTCGAGCCTGGGCGGGGGGTCGTCCCGGGAAGCGTTGGCGGAGACGCTCCTCGCAGGCAACGAGTACCGCGCTCGACTGATCGGCGCCCTCCACCTCCAGTTCCTGCGTCGGGTGCCCACTCCTTCCGACCAGAGCTTCTGGTTGAGCCAGCTAGGTGCGGGCGCCAGCGATGAGGACGTGGTCGCCGGGCTCATCGGCTCGAGCGAGTACTTCGCAAATCAGGCGGGCGGCAGCAACGCCAACTTCATCTCGAAGGCCTACGGCGACCTTCTCGGTCGCTCGCCGTCGGCCACCGAACAGAGCTACTGGAACACGTTCCTCACCGGCGGCGGCGGGACCCGCGAACAGATGGCTAAATCGCTGCTCGAAGGCTACGAGTTCCGCTCCGACCTGGTCACCGGTCTCTATCAACGGTTCCTCCACCGGGCCGCCGCTGCCGCAGAGCAGATCCTCTGGGTGAATCAGCTCGGCGCGGGCGCCAGCGACGAGGACCTGGCCGCCGCGCTCATCGGCTCTCAGGAGTACTTCCAGCGTGATCCCCATTGGACGGCGACGATCGACTGGGGCGACGGCACTAGCTCACCGGGGGTGTCATCGGGCGGAGAGGTCAGCGGCGGCCATATCTACGGGAAGGCAGGCAGCTTCGCGGTGGCGGTCGCGCTCTCCGACGATCGTGGCGTGAGCCTGTCGGTCGCAACGGCCGCCAGTGTCGCCGCCGGCCCGATCGCCCTGACCGCGCCAACGGCCAGACCCGGCGTCGTCGGCCTCCAGGTGACGACCGTGAAGTTCGATCACCGCCACGGAACCGCGGTCGCCTCCGTTAGCCTGCCGGCCGCCGGCACCCTCCGCGCCGGGGGCAAATCGATCGCGCTGCGCCTGATCAGCGGGTCCGGTGCCCAAGCCTCCGCCGTCTCCACCACGGTCGACTCCGCTCGTACCGTGAAGCTCCTGGTCCGAGCAAAGGGACGGGCGAAGCGCGGGCTCGACCGCACCGGCAGGGCCAGGGTCGGACTCAGGCTCACCTTCACCCCGATCGGCGGGCCCTCCGTCACCGAGATCCGACCGATCAGGCTGGCGGAGATGGGGGCGGCCTCTGCGGCTGCCTCCGGCCCCGGGGCAGCCCCCTCAAGATGAGCCTGCCGGAACCACGCCGCGCTCTCGCCACCGCGCTCGGCCTCTTCCTCATTTGGGCGACTCCGGTCGCCGCGCAGGCGGACACCTTCTTCGTCAGCAAGTCAGGGTCCGGGACGGAATGCAGCGAAGGCGCACCCTGCGCGACGATCTCGCAGGCGCTGACGAGCGCCCGTGCCGCCGGCGGGACCGGCGACCGGATCGAGGTCGGGCCCGGCCTCTACGAGGAACGGGTGGTGATCAACGACGCCAACGACGCCGGCCTGACCCTGCACGGCGCCGGCCGCGGGCCCGACCAGGAGGCCACGCCACACGAAGCGACAACGGTCCGCTCGCCGGAAACGAACAAAGGTGATGAGGTGGCGATCAGCGTCGCCTCCGGCGTGTTGATCGAATCCCTCCGGGTCGAGGTGCCGGCGGGCTTCGTCAACACCGCCGGCATCGAGCTGGGTGGCCCGGCGGCCACCGCTCGCGACGTCCACGTCGAGAGCGCGGGCGGCATCAATACCGGTGCCATCGAGGTCGCCGCGAAAACACCCGAAGCCAAGATCCTCAACGCCCGCGTGCGGCATATCGGCGACTACTGGGGAATCGCGATCTTCGGGCCGGGGGCGACGGTTGCCGACTCCGATGTCCGCACCGCCCAAGGCCAGGCTCTCGACACCGAGTTCGGGTTCGCCGAAACAACCCAGGTGGTGCGATCCCGGTTTGAAACCGCCGGTGGGACCGTGGCGACCATCCGCTCGCCGGACGTGGAAATCGATTCGTCGCTGCTCACCGGAGGGTCGATCGGCGTCGAAGCGTACGCCAACTTCGGCGACGTCAACCTGGTGACGTTGTCGAATGACACGATCGACGTCGGCGAGCCGAAGGTCGACGACCACAGCGGAGTCGCCGCGAAGGCTCGGGCCGAAACCGAAGGAACGGCAAGCATCACCCTGATCAACTCGGTGGCGGTGGAGAAGCAGGAGGTCGAAGGCTCGGCCTCGCAGACGGTCACATGCAAGGAGAGCGTCGTCCCACTTCAGGAGGAGAACGGGCCGAAAGGCGAGATCGAATGCGGGGCGGGGGGACGCAATGTCTTTGCTCCGCCATCCGCCCTCTTCGCCTCCGGGGCGGACTGGCATCTGCTGCCGGGCTCGGTCGCCGTCGACACCGGCTCCGAAGGAGACGCGCTGACCAGCACCGACCTCGATGGGAGCCCCAGGGTGGTGGACGGCAACGGCGACGGCTCGGCCGTGATCGACCGCGGGGCCTACGAGCTGCCGACTCCCGTGCCCGCCGCCACCGCCCCCACATCCCCCTCCAACGCCTTCAAGTTCGGCAAGTTGAAGCGCAACAAGCGCAAGGGGACGGCGAAGCTCCAGGTGGAGGTGCCTGGACCCGGCCGGCTCGTGCTGACCGGGAAGAAGGTCAAGAAATCCTCCCTGGATGCGAAACGGGCGGGCACGTTTGCCCTCAAGATCGTTCCCAAGTCGAAGCTCGCCCGCCAGCTGAAGTCCAAGGGAGCAGCCCACGTGTCGGTCAAGGTCGCCTTCACCCCCAGCGACGGCACGACCAATACCCGCACCAGGTCGCTGAAGCTGATCCGCACGGGGTGAGGCCGGAGGTTAGGCCGAGGGCCGGCCCCTCGCCAGGCGATCCAGCAGCCCGGCGAGGCGATCCGGATCCTCTGCCATCTGGAAATGGCCGCCGGGAACCTCGATCGGATCGATCCCCAACAGCTCGTGCGCGACGAACCGCTCGAATGCGGGCTCGAAGATCTCATCGTCGGTGGCATAGATCAGCGCGGTCGGGACGTCGGGATGCTCGTGCAATGGGTAGTCGTCTGGGCGGCATCGCCATCGGGCGCAGGTGCTGCGCCAGCGCCTGCGCTCTCTCGGGCGGCAATCGCCGATACATGACCTCGATCGCGACCTCGGGATCCCAGGCGGTCGCTCCATCTGGCCGGGCGGGCGGAAACGGGAAACCCTCCCGGACGTTGGCCGGTGCCCTGTCGGGCAGGTCTACGGTCCCCATCCGGGGGCAGAGATAGACGAGGAGGGAGACCGGGTGCGAGGCCGCCACCAAGGCTCCCAGCCCCGAGCTCTGCGAGTGAGCGACGACGACCACATCATCGTCGGCTTCAGCGAGAGCCTCGATCGCCGGGTGGGCGCGGCGAACGTACCCGGCCTCGGGGTCGTGTAGCGGAAGGTCCGGGCAGATCGTGCTGTGGCCGAGCGCCTCGAGACGACTCGTCAGGGGCTCCCAACAGGAAGAGTCGTGCCAGGCGCCATGGAGAAGGGCGAAGGCCGCCACGGGACTTACCGCCGATGCCTGGGCGGCCTGATCGTGAACTTCCTTGTCGCCGGTGTCGCATCGGCGCCGAGGATGTCCAACGCCCTGACCTTGAAGGTGTGGTGGCCCGGCAGAAGGTGCCTGTAGGTCCTTGACGCTGCGCATTTCGCGAATTGCGGCTTCGATATCCGATGGCCGGCCTCGTGCTTCAGGCTCTTCCTGCCCCGCGACCTGTGGTGCTTGGGCCTCGGCTTGATCAGCTCGCATTGATAGCCCGTGATCGCGCCCGGGGCACTGAATGAGAATGTGGCCCGCTTCCGGCGGCTGTCGATCCTGGCGCGATTGATCGTGGTTCCCTTCGGCGGCCCGAAGGTCGCCGTGACTGCCTGGTCGTGGTCCATCCTCAACCGACAGGCTCCGGTCCCGGTGCACGGGCCCGAGAATCCTGCAAAGCCGGTGCCGGCGGCGGGCGCGGCGCGGAGGGCCTCGAGCTGGCCCTGTGGGAAGCGGGCGGCGCAGCCGGGAGGGCAGAGAATCCCGTGCCCGCCGACCGTGCCGGCGCCCGCACCGGCCAGCGAGGCACTCAGGGTCTGGGACGGGCCGAGCAGTGCGAAGCCATTGAATTCACCCGCCGCCACTTCGTTCACACCGCTCAATCCGCTGACCGGGACCGGTGCATCGCGCTCCATGTTGGTGCCGTCCCCCAGTTCGCCGAGGGAGTTGTAGCCCCAGGCTCGAATGGATCCGTCGCCGAGCAGCGCCAGGGTGTGGTCGGAGGCGGCAGCGATCGCCTCCGTGCCCGAGAGAGCATCGACGGCGAGGGCGGTCCTGCTGCAGGCTGTTGATTCGACACATTCCTCGGGTCCGACTTTGGAACCTGTCCCGAGCTCGCCGTGAGCGTTGTATCCCCATGCCCGTACGGCGCCATCGGAAAGCAGGGCCGTGGCGTGGAATCCCCCTGCGGCGATCGACCTCACACGGGAGAGCCCGCTCACCGCGACCGGCCCCAGACAGCGACAGGTGCTGGTGGTCGTGGCCGTGCCATTCCCGAGGCCCCCGTAGTAATTGCTGCCCCAGCCCCTTACGGTGCCGTCCTGGAGTAGCGCGAAACCGGCCTGGTATCCCGCCGCGATCGCCGTCGCCCCCGAAATCCCGGGCACGGGCGCAGGATGGTCCACGCATAGGCAGCCGCTTTGGATCCCGACGCCATCGCCGAGCTGACCGGCCTCGTCCGCTCCCCAGGCCATCACCGAGCCGTCGGCTAGAAGCGCCAGGTTGTAGCGGTATCCGGCGGCGATCGCGATGACGTCGGCGAGGCCGGGCACCGGCCGCGGGAACCGGCCGCAGGGTTGACCGGCGCATTCTTCGGGGCCACTCGAGGATCCGAGGCCGAGCTCGCCGTATTCGTTTTCTCCCCAGGCCATCACCGTTCCGTTCGCCAGCAGCGCAAGGCTGTGCTCGGAGCCGCCTGAGACCGCCGCGACGTCCTGGAGGCCGTTGACAGGGACCGGTCCTGCGCTGTCGCCGACGCCGCCATTGCCGAGCTGGCCGTAGGCGTTGTAGCCCCACGCCCTGGCGGTGCCGTCAGAGAGAACGGCGAGTGAGTGATACTCGCCGGCGGCGATCTGGGTCACGGATGAGAGCCCATTGACCGAGGTGGGCGATTCGAGGCAGAAGCACCCAGACAGGGTCGGGGTGCCGTTCCCGACCTCGCCGTGCATGTTTAAACCCCAACCCGAAGCGGTGCCGCCCATCGCCGAGCCGGGAGCAAGGACGAGGAGGTAGAGGCCGAGAACGACTGGTACGGCAGCGAAGCGAGAGCACCTGGATCGGGTCCCTTGGCTCAAGACACAAGCGACGTTATTCCTCGCTCCTGTCGCAGTCAATTCGCCTTACTCGAACCGATCAGATCCTCCGCGGCCTCGGCGAAGGCCTCGGTGTGGCGATCGACGTCCTCCTCGGTGGTCGCGGGAGACATCAGCGCCATGTTGTGGAACGGGGTCATCAGGACCCCCCGGTTGAGGGCGTGCAGGTGCAGGAAGCGATCGAGCTCGCGGTCCCCGGCCGCGGCCGCCTCGCCGCCGTTGCGAGGCTGCGCGGGGCTGAACGCGTACTCGACCCGGCAGCCCAACCTGGTCACATGCCAGGGCAGGTCGTGGGTGTCGATGACCCCGCGGACCCCGGCCTCGAACCGCTCGCCGAGGGCGATCATGCGGGCGAATGCCTCGTCGGTGAGGACGCCCTCGAGCGTCGCCCGCATCGCGGCGAGCGAGAGCGCGTTGCCCGAGAGCGTGCCGCCGATCCCGCCGACATCGGTGACCTCGAGCAGCTCGTTCTCGGCCAGCACCCGCGCGGCGACCTCCTCGCTCATCCCGTAGGTGGCGGCCGGCACGCCCGCCGCGAGCGGCTTGCCGATCGTCAGGAAGTCGGGCTCGAGATCGTGGGCCGCGGTGTAGCCGCCCGGCCCGGCGCAGATCGTGTGAGTCTCGTCGATCACCAGCAGCGTGTCGTGCTCGCGGGTCAGCGAGCGCAGGGCGTCGTGATAGCCGGGCTCGGGAAGGACGATGCCGATGTTGGTCATCGCGGGCTCGGCAAGGACGCAGGCGATCTCGCCGCTCGACAGCGCCGCCTCGAGAGCCCCGATGTCGTTCCACTCGATCGCCACCGTGGTCACCGATGGGTCAACCGGCGGGCCGATGTTGTCGGGTCGCGACACGGTCGCGCCGTCGGCCACGATCGCGAAGGTCTCATCGACGGTGCCGTGGTAGCACCACGAGTAGACCAGAACCTTCGGCCGCTTGGTGATCGTCCGCGCCAGCCGGATCGTGAAGCGGTTGGCATCGGTCGCGGTGAGGGCGAACTGCCAGTAGGGCAGCCCAAAGCGGCGCCCCAACTCCCCCGCCACCCAGGCCGAGTCCTCGGTCGGGAGCATCAGGGTGATCCCCCGCGCCGCCTGCTCGGCGATGGCCGTGACCGTACGCGGCGGCGAGTGCCCCGTCATCGCGCCGGTGTCGCCAAGGCAGAGGTCGACGTACTCGTTGCCGTCGACGTCGGTGAAGTGCGCGCCCGCGGCGCCGGCGGCGAACACCGGGTAGGGCCCGGCCCACTCCGTCATCCACGGCATCGGCACCCCGGCGAGTAGCGATCCCTTCGCCTCCTCGAACAGCTCGCCGGAGCGCCGGTGAGTCGCGACGAAGCGCTCCTCCTCAGCCTGGAGGGCCTGACGAAGCCTGCCGCGGTCGATCTCCCTCATGGTGCTCCGACACTAACGCTGCTGACAGAATCGAACCTCTGGTCCGCTATTCCGTAGACCGAATTGATGAGAATGCGACGCGTCGCCGTAGCCCTGGCCCTGCTGAGCGCGGCGGCGACAGCCCTCCCCGCGGGAGCCGGGGCGCGAACGATCTATGTGACCAACTTCGGCTTCCTCGGCGAAAAAGTGGACCTGCCGGGGTCGATCTCGAAAGTCGACGCCCAGGCCAACACCGCAACTCCCCCGATCGAGTTCGGCACCCACCCCGCCGGGATCGCGATAACGCCCGACGGCCGCAGGGGCTACCTGATCAATGACAACCCGGCCAGCGTGCTGCCCCTGGACCTGACGACCGACAGGCCGATCGGGGCCCCGATCCCGGTCGGCAAAGGCCTCGAGGGGGTCGCGATCAGCCCCGACGGCAGCCGCGTCTATATGACGGACTTCTCCCAGGACAGCGTCTTCGTGCTCGACACCCACTCGAACACGGTCGCCGCCAAATCGATCGAGGTCGGCGACGGGCCGGAGAACGTCATCTTCGCCCCCGACGGGGCGCACGCGTACGTCACCAATGCCGAAGGCGACTCCGTCTCGGTGATCGACACGAGCACCGGCCTGGTGACGGCGACCGTCCCGGTCGGGGACAGGCCGGGGGGGATCGCGATCACGCCGGATGGACGGAGCGTCTATGTCGCAAATGACATCTCCGGCACCGTCTCGGTGATCGACACCGCGACGAACGGCGTCACCGGCCTTCCGATCGAAGTCGGCACCGATCCGGAATGGGTCACGGTGAGCCCCGACGACACCGCCGTCTACGTCTCGAACTTCGGCTCGAGCTCGGTGTCGGTGATCGATCCACAAACGAACGAGGTCCTGACCACGGTTGTGGTCGGCGAAGAGGAACCGCAGGGGATCGCGGTCTCCCCCGATAGCGGGACCTGGTTCGTCACCACCCTCGCGGACCAGATGGTCCGGGGCTTCAGGGCAGACAGCGAGCACGCGCTCGATGGGCCGATCGGGGTCGGCGTCGAGCCCAGCCGCCTGGTCTTCAACCCCGACCAACCGCCCAGCGCCTCCTTCGCGACCCCGGCGCTGACGCGCCCCGGCCTGCCGGTCTCCTTCGACGCCTCGGCTTCTCGCGACGCCGACGGGTCGATTGCCATCTTCGCCTGGAACTTCGGCGACGGCAGCGCGACCCAGAGCGCCGGCCCGGCGCCCGCACACATCTACTCCAGTCCCGGCACCTACAGCGTCAGCCTGACGCTGACCGACGACGAGGGCTGCTCGACGACCCTCGTCTACACCGGGCAGACCGCCTCCTGTAACGGGTCCGCGGCGGCGAGGGCGACGGGCTCGGTCGCGGTCGCCTACCCGGCGGTCCACCTGAGATGCCCAGGCAGGGCCGGCCGGCGCGGCTGCCTCTTCAAGCTCCGCGCTGTGACCAAGCGCAAGCACGGCCGCGCGGAGAGCGCGCTTGCTCGGGTCAAGTCGAGAGCGGGCCACTCTGCGCTCGTCTCGCTCAGGCCCACGACCGGATTCGCCGACCGCTTCGGCATCGGCAGCAGGATCCTCGCCAAGCTGACCTCGCGCATCGGCACGGATATCCGGACGAAGTTCGCGCGCCTGACGATCGTCGGCTGACGGCGCCCCGGACGGCTTGACCCGCATGCCCCGCCCGACTAGCTTGGGTCGGTGCTCGGTACCGGCCCCAGACTGCGAAAGCGCGCATCGTTAGCAGCCCTCGCCTCCTGCCTGTTGTGCCTCTCTGCGGCGGCGAGCGCGCCGGCGGCGACGGTCACGCTGGGCCCCGATCTCACCGGGCTCACCTCGGGCACCAAGTACACATGCGGGGTCGATCAGCGGATGCACCTTCTCTCAGGCTGGGCCAGGATACGTCGCCCCCGTCTCGGGAGTGATCGTTCGCTGGCGTGTGATCGAAAGCACCGGCCAATTCACACTCCGGGTGCTCAATGGCAACACCGGGGGAGCCGTCGGCCCGACCGAGACCGCGGCGACGACCTCTCTGCAGGAATTCTCAGCCAATGTCCCGATCAGGGCGGGGGAGCAGGTCGGCCTGGACATGCCGAAAGACGGCAGCAGCCTCGCCTTCCTGAACCAGCCCGGGACTTCGATCGGCTACTGGCCCGGGACCCTGGCCAGCGGCGAAATGCGACCTCCGACCTCGATCACCAACGGCTTCCAGCTGCTCTTCAATGCTGACGTCCAGCCCTCGCCGGGAATCTCCACGCTGTCCCCAGCGGGCGGCCCGATCAATGCGGTCAACAGCGTCGTGATCAGCGGCCATGACCTGACAGGAGCGAGCGCGGTCAAATTCGGCACCCAGGCGGCCGGCTTCACCGTCAATTCCGACACCCAGATCACCGCCTCCGCCCCGCCCAGCGCTGCAATCGCCTCGGTCCCGGTCAGCGTCACGACCGTCGCCGGTACCGCAACCTCCCCGCAGAACTTCAGCTACGAGGGATGCAGGGTCCCGAAGCTGAGGGGCAAGAAGGTGAAGGCTGCGAAGAAGCAGATCAGGGCGGCCGGCTGCAAGGTCGGAAAGCTGACCAAGCGCAAAGGCGCCACGACGAAGAAGGGCAAGGTCGCCAAGCAGACGCCGAAGCCCGGCACCGTCGCCGCCCCGGGGACCGCCGTCAAGCTGACGATCAAACGCGGCGCCTAGAGCAACCCGAATACAGCGTGGACCGTCGCGGTGACGGTCGAGCGACCGGGCTTCACCGGTGGAGCCGCCCCACATCGCTTGGAGGAGCGCTTGACGGCGACAGGCGCGCTGCCGCAGACCGGAGTCGCCTTTGCCGTGCCTTCGCTGAATTCAGGGGTCACCTCACCATCTTCGACGATGCTGATGACCGGGCCCAGAGAGGCACCCGCCGCCCCGGCCAGAGCGCTGGCCCTTTCCCTCGCCTGGGTCAGAGCGGAGGCGAGAGCGCCGTTGTAAGCGGCGCTCGGGTTGCCGACAAAGAAGCTCGGGCCCCGGGTCCCGGTCGCGCCGGCCTCGATCGCGGCCGAGACCAGGTCACCGGCCAAATCGGGCTGGTGGAGGATCACCCCGATCCCCTCACTCGCCCGGTAGACGTCGCGCTTGGGGCGGTTGACCCTGTTCACCGAAATCGCTGCCGTGGTGATATCGCCCTCACCGACCCCAGGAGATTTCTGCACTGCTGCGATCACCGAACGGAGGCCGGCCGCGACCGCCCGCAGCGCCGCGCTGCGCTTGCCGCGCACCACGCTGACCGAGAACCCCAGTTTGGCCGCATCGTTCGGCACTCTGACCGTCGCTTCCCCCCGCACTGAGACGGTTCGTTCGGGAGCCGCAATGGCAGGAGCCGCCAGCACAGCGGCACCGAGGACTGCGGCTATCGCTATCCGTAACGCAAGACGCACCCTGAGCCATGGTCGCAGATTGCTCTACCGGCCATTTCGAAAGCGGCCGCGACGATCCTCATCCGACAATCTTGAAGTTGGCGCGCTTGACCACGCCACCCGCGCTGCCGGCCAGGCGGTAGCGGCCGGGCTTCAACGCCTTGCTGCCCAGACGCCCGGTGAACTTGAAGTGGTTCTGCCCGGCGGCCCCGGCTTCGGAGAAGCCGCCCTTGAGCGGCTTTGCCAGATCGCACTTCCTTTTCCCTTTGTTCGCTGGGGTCTGCTTCACACATTTCTTTCCGACCCTGCGGCCGGTGGTGAGCTGTTCGACGGTGAAGTCGGCCTTGCCGGACAGGGAGAGGGAGAAGGTGACCGTCGTCCCGATCGGTCCCTTCGATTTCTTCTTGGCGCTGGCCACGGCGCCGCCTGATTTCGCGGCGCGGAACGAGCTCGGCGACAGCTTCAGGGACTGAAGCTCGGCCACCGACGCGACCGCCACGGGGTTCGAGCTCTCATAGGCTCCCATGTCGGGGGCGGCGCCCAGGATGCGCGGGTTGCCGTCGAGGTCGAGTGGGCCGAGTTCGCCGGCGATGCCGGCGTCGGTGGTCGGTGAGCCTGCTGCCTCGTGGTAGTTGCGGTTTTCGGCGTCGACGAAGAGTGGCGGCGCGGTCTGGTTGCCGCCCCCATCGGTCACTTTTGCTCCGCCTTCAGCTTTCGAGGTATCGAAGTTGGAATGGTTGACGGCGATGTTGCTGGCGCCTTTTGTACCTGCCGTCGCCTCCAGGTCCTGCTCGCCCCCCTGCGCGATCGAGTTCTGCAGATCGATGGTGTAGCTGCCTTCGACGGGTTCGTTGTACTCGGCGCTGACGCCGATTGAACCTGAGCCCGACGCGATTGCCGTCACATTCCGCAAGAAGGTCGAAGTCGTCGGAGCCGATCCCACTCCGCGGATTCCGATCGAGCCGCCGCCTTCGACCCGGAAGAGGCTGTTGCGGATCAGGCATTCACCAAGCGCGAGGGCGCCGGTGGCGAAGGTGCCGACTATCCGCACGCTGATCCTTTCCAGCCTTGCGCCGAAGCAGACAGCGCCGACGCCGCTGTTCGCGTTGTTTTCGATTTCGACATAGCTGAGGCTGTCACCGGTCTGGTTGAGCGAGAACACCGGGCCTGCGAAGGCCGCATTGATCTTCGGCTTCGGGCCGCCCGGGTCACCGTGGATCTGCACGTTGGTGACCGCTGGAGTGAAGATCGGGCTTTTCGCTTCGTAGGTCCCGGCGGTGATGATCACCTCTTCGCCGGCTTTCGCTGCACCTACTGCTTCTTTGAGTTCGCAGGGTTTTTCCTGCGTGCATTCGGTTCCCGTCCCGGCCGGCGCCGCGTAGCGCTGCCCGGCGTGGGCGGCAGGAGCCAACGCCAAGAAGACGACGCTTGCGATCCCCCAGATCCTCAGGCGCATTGCAGCTAGGGTACCGGCGATTCCCGGTTCCGGGAGCAGTCAACTGGCTCCCGGACCTGAAATCTCCCGGGTTACGCCGGGGTTGTGAGCGCGCCCGACAGGATTCGAACCTGTGACCTTCGGTTTCGTAGACCGATTCGGCCAAGGCATCGCTTTCCGCGCTACAGAGCGGTTTTCCGCGAAATAGCCCTGCTAACTGCCGACTTTGCATTTACCGAAGCGCCCCGCGCGACACCGTTTCTGACCCTTCTTCGCCCTTCTCGGAAGGGCGTAATCGGGGCGCCTTCGTTCTCTCTCACTGACCTTGGTATTGCGCAGCCCCAGTCGCCTGACCAACCTCGATCAGGTGCCCGTCCGGATCGCGAAGGTAGCAGCGGATCTCCGCTCCACGGTCCTGCGGTGGGGTCAGGAACTCGGCACCACGGACGCTCCAGTCGGCATAGACCGCCTCGATGTCCGCTACGCGGACGTTCAGAAAGCTGCTCACACGATCCGGGTCCGGCGGGGTCTCGAGCGTGACAGTCGGCTTGTCATCGGTGGGCCCGCCACCGACGTTGATGATGATCCAACTGTTCGCGAGCGCCACGAACGAGGGCTCGCCATCACGGACAACCTCGCCTCCGAGCACCTCCGTGTAGAAGCGGCGCGAGCGCTCGACGTCGTCGGAGACAATGAAGTGCGTCAGCACGATCCCCTCCCGGGGTGCGGGGAACTCAGCCATCTGGACCTCCTCTCGGTCGGTTCGGTCCCTCATCGTCGCAGCGCGAAGGCCGGGACGTTCGAGGGCATCTCGTCTTGCGGACACCTCGAAGCAGACCATCGTTCCGCTCTCGTGATGCTCCCTACCCCACCAACCATGGCCACAGCCTCACCGGGAATCGGCGGCTCAGCCTGCAGGTACTCCCAGGTACTCCGACTCGAGCACCAGGTCCCTGAGCAGCGACTGGTACTCGACGTGGGTTTCGTGCTCGCTCGTCCGCCAGCTCCGGCCTTCCTCCGTCTGCATAAACTCGCGGTAGTCGGGCACTCCAGGCTGCCTGATGTTGTCGGCGACGACCACCGAGCCGGGATGCAGCCAGCCCTGGTCCAGGATCCGCCTAAGATCGGTCAGATAGGCAGACTTGTCGTGGTCGATGAAGACGAAATCCAGCGATCCGCTGGCGAAGCCGTACTCAGACTCAAGCCTTGCGATCGTCGCACCCCCGTCGCCGAGCGTCCCGACGAGCACCGTCAGCTCCTCGCCGATGCCTGCGTGGTCCCAGATACGGCGTGCGATCGCCGCATTGTCGGCGTTGAACTCGATCGACACGAGCCGCGCCCCTTCGGGCATCACCCGCGCGGCACGCAGGGCGCTGTAGCCGCAGTAGGTCCCCAGCTCGAGCAGTTGGCGCGGCTCGGTCCGCCGGATCGCCGCGTCCAGGATCTCGCCCTTCTCGTCGCCGACATTGATCAGGAAGCTGCGGTGATACGCGAAGTCATCGACGACGCGGATCACATCGTCGAGGTCACCCTGACGAGCCTCGGCCTCGATGTATCGGGCAAGCGCCAGCTCCCGCCCGTCGCCCACCTGCCACTCGGTCGTTAGGTGCCGCATGCCAAGCAGCATGCGCACCATCGACCAGCGCAGGAACGGAAGTCGCTTCCCGCCGAGCTCCGATAGCGGCGACATCGGAACCAGCTTGGCAGCTCGCCGACCCTGACGATGCGCAGGCCCGGCTCGTTGAACGCAAGCCCGAAGTTGGTGCCTCGACGGCCGTGGCGCATTGCGCTCTACGGGGCGGTTTCCGGCGGAATCCCCTGCGGCGCCGGGAACAGTGTGCATTTCGATGCCCGGCGAGATAGCGGGCGGCGGCGCTCTCCGCGGCTCTATGCCGCCATACCGCTATGTGAGAGCTGCCTGGCGGCCGGCAGCTACTGGACGATCGTGAGCTTGCGGACCTTGGTTTGCGCCTCGCCGCCGATGGTGGCGACCTCCTGGACCAGGACCTTCTTTGCCTTTGCCAGCTTCTTGGCGAACTTCTTCTTCGGCTACACCGAGATGGTCACCGACTTGCCGGCCTTGGCCTTACCCTTGGCGATGGCGCTCAGCGCTTTCAGCTTCGTGCCCTTCCTGGCGACGGCTTTGAGCTTGAACTTGCAGCCGCCGGGCTTGGCGTCGGCCGGGCACTTGAGCTTCACGCTCGGATAGGCGACCTTGATCTTCCTGGTCTCGGCGGCCGCCGCCGAGCCGTTGCACGAGGCCGTCTGGCCGGTGTAGATGAGGGCCGCCGAGCAACCCTCGTTGTCGGTCACGGTCAGCGTCGCCTCGTACTTGCCGGGCTTCTTGTAGGTGTGGCTGACCTTCGCCTTGCTCGTGGTGGCGGTCTTCTTGTCGCCGAACCCCCAGCCGTACACGGCCACTGTGCCATCGGTGTCACTTGAGGCCGAGGCATTCAGCGTCAGGGCACGCCTGGCCGCGCGCGCGGGTTCGAGAAGGACGCGGACGGAGACTGATCGGGGACGACGGCGATGCCTCCCGTCCCTTTGCCGACGACGACGGGGGTGCCGACGACCTGGTTGCTCGCGGTATCGATCGCGGAGATCCGGCCTGCTTTGAACTCCGCGACGAAGATGCGGGACCCGTCCGGGGAGGGGGTGAGGTATTCGATTCTCGGCCCGATCGTGATCGGTGATCCGACCACCTGCCTGGTCGCGGTGTCGATGACGGAGACCGTGCCGTCTTCGTAGTTGCTCACCTAGGCGCGGGCTCCGTTCGGTGTGATCGCCACCTCGCTCGGGTTTTCGCCGACCGGGATCGGTGGATCAAGAACCTGATTCGAGGACGTGTCGATAACCGACACAACGCCTTCCAATTCGCGCGCCACATAGACGGATCTTCCGTCCGGTGTGACAGCCAGCCCGTAGGGCTTCCCGCCGACCGGGATCGGCGAAAACCCGTCCGGGATTGCGATCACTCCAGACGGAAAGCGCGTTCGCATAGCGGCCGGCGAAGAGGCGAGGGTTCGGGAGGTGCTCCGCGGCGATGTCGTCGCGCTCGGTCTTTTCAACGCTGCTCGAACAATGATCGAGACTAGTTGACAGGGCCACCCTCCGGCACTAGCTTGGCCTTGCTTAAAACCCTGTTCAATAGCGCTCTTCCGAAGGGGGCTCGTCCGCAGTGCGACGCTCCAACTTCACCACCGGCCGGCCTCCCGGCCTCTTCTGGAGCCGATGAGTTGAACCTCGTCCAGGCCGAGCTGCCCGACGACCAGCTCGCGGCGGCGCGGGCTCTGGCGGGGACGGAATTCCTGGGTGGGACGCCGCTCGACGGCGGGCGGACGCGGCTCGACGGGTACGCGAGCGACGAAGCGGTGCCGGAACTGGAAGCGCTGGGGGCCACGGTCACGATCCTCAAGAACTCGACCGAGGCGGAAAGCGACTTCGAAGAACTGCTGGCGATGATCGACGAACCCGAACCGCCGATCGCCTGAGGGTCGATGGCCTACCCGTCCTCACCGGAGGCGCTGGAGAACCGCATCCACGCGCTCGACCCGGCGGCGCCGGCGACCAAGAAATACGCCGGCTACTGCACCCGCTTCGACCTGCCGAACCACACCCACGAGGGCGGGTCGGGCGGCACGGGCCGCGTCGTCTCCTGCCTGCAGCTCGGCACCGGGACGGGCGAAGGGCGGCCGCGGATCCTGATCGTCGGCGGCATTCACGCCCGCGAGTGGGTACCGCCGGACGCGATCGTCACCTTCGTCGAGAAGCTGCTCGAGGCCTACCGAACCTCGACGCCGGTGGTCTACGCACGGTTCGTCGACAAACGCAAATCGCCGTCGATCCCCTACGCCGAGATCAGGATCCCGTACGCCGACGTGAAAAGGATGATCGAGCGAACCGAGCTCTACGTCCTGCCGCTGGCCAACCCCGACGGCCGGGCCTACTCGATGTCGGGCCCCGGGCGCAACGGATGGCGGAAGAACCGGCGGCCCGCTCCGAGTGGGGTCACCTGCCCGCCCCTGTCGAAACCGAACGTGTGGGCCTCGAACATCCCGATCGGCGTCGACCTCAACCGCAATTTCGAGATCGCCTGGGACTTCCGGAAATACTTCGGCGCCACCGCCGCCGCGGCGATGGACGCACACGGTGAACTGGGGATCAGCGACTCGCCCTGCGCGCCGGGCCAGAACTACCACGGCCCGGCGCCGACCTCCGGCACCCGCGAACCCGAGCCCGAGGTGCGGAACATCGAAGGCCTGCTCAAATCGAAAAACATCAACTTCTTCATGGACGTCCACTCCGCCGCGGGCAAGATCCTCTTCCCCTGGGGGCTCGAGCAGAACCAGGAGACCGACCCCGAACAGACCTTCCTCAACCCGGCCTGGGACAACGGCCACGCGGGGCACGAGCGCGACGGCCCGGGGCTCGCCTACAAAGAGTGGCTGCCGCCCGGCAGCGAACATTCCCACCGCGTCCTCGGCGAACACATGGCCACGCAGATCGCCGACAGCACCGGCTTCACGGCCAACCAGGCGCTGGCGGACCCGATCGCCAAACAGGCGCGGGAAGAATCCAACTACGACACGGTGCCGGCGACCGACCTGTTCGGGAGCTCGCTGGAATTCACCACCGGCGCCTCGGAAGAATTCGCCTTCAGCCTGCAGATCGCGGCGCAGCCCGGCACCCCCGTCCGTGCCAAAGCCCTCGACCCGATCTTCGCCTACACCTTCGAGTGCGGGCGCATCACCGACGAAGGCTTCCAGCCGAACGCGAAAACCGTCTACCCGAAGGTCGAGCGCGAGGTCGCCATGGGCCTGGCAGCGTTCATCGCCTACGCCTCCGCCTGGCACGCCCCGGCCCCGCCGCCCGCGACCACCTCCACCCCTCCCTCGACGCCGCCGCCGACGCCGCCTCCCGGGCAATCGCCGAGCTACTGCTTCATCGCGACCGCCGCCTACGGCTCCCCCTGGCACCCGAAGGTCCGTTACCTCTGCGACGTCCGCGACGGGGAGATGCGGACGACCGCCGTCGGCGACCGCTTCATGCGCGGGGTCGAGCGGGTCTACTACAGCTTCAGCCCGGCGACCGCCGAATGGCTGCACCGCCACGAGCGCGCGCGCGCCGCGGTCCGGCACGCGGTCGTCGAGCCCTGGATCGCGATCGTCGCCTGCGCCGAGGCGCTGACCCGACGCGCGCGCCCGCCCGAGCTCCGCGCCGCGGCCTTCTTCGGGCTCGTCAGCGCCGCCACCCTGGCCGCCCTTGCGGCGATCGTCGCCATCCTCGTCCTCGTCGTCCTCGTCCTCGCGAGCCTGGTGTAGCGATGGCCGGGGGCACGCTCGACCAGATCGCCCTCGAGCTGGCCAAACTGCTGGAGCCGCTGCAGTCGCGGCTGAGCGCCGGCGAAGTCGAGGACCTTTTCGTCGAGCTCGGGCTCGAATTCCCGCCGGCGCTGCAGACGCAGGGCTCGTTCGTCGCCGCGCTCGACAAAACGGGCGCGGCGATCGGCCAGCTGGAGCCGCTGGTCGAAGAATTGGTCGCCGCGATCGAGGCCGAAGAAGTCGCGCGCATCGTCGAACTCTCGACCCGGATCGTCGGCGTGGTGACCAACGTCGTCCCGGCGATCGAGACGATCGCCTCCGAGCTGCAGAGCCTGTCCGGCTCGCTGCCGGGGATGGACCCGGCGGCGGTCGAAGCCTTCGCCGCCGACCTCGCGGTCCGCCTCCTCGACTTCTCGATCGCCGGCTACCTGGAGGACTACCACCCGGTCCTGCTGCAGGCTCTGGCCCTGCTCGGGATCGTCGAAATCGTCCACGAATCCGGCGACTCCACCGACGCGACCAAAGTCGCCCACGTCAAGCGGACGCTGAAGCTGGAGCGGATCGGCGACCTCCTCAGCTCCCCCGAAACCCAGCTGCGAACGCTCTACGGCTGGGGCGAACCCGGCTTCGACGGGCGCGCCATCCTCGAGCGGCTGGGCGAATTCCTCGCCAGCGTCTCGCTGCCGGCCACCTACGACGCGGCCGCCGTGCCGCCGGAGTTGCGGCTCCTCCTGCTACGGCTGTTCGCGCGCCCCGACCTCTCGCCGCCCGGCCTCGAGGCAGAGCTGGCGCTCTCGCTGCCGGTCGCCGAAGAATTGAGCATCCCGCTGTTCGCCCCCGAGTGGCGGCTCGCGGTCGACCTCAAAGCCGAGCTCGCCGCCGACGCCGGGGTGACGATCCAGCCGCCCGCCCAGGTCGAAGTGCTCCCGCCCGAAGGGTCGGCGCAGGGACGCGCCGCGATCGGCGTCCAGCGGCTGCCGACCGCGCCGGCGACGACGATCGAGCTGCTCGCGATTCCCGGCGGCAGCCGGCTCGAGGCGGGCCTGATCGGCGCCGCGCTGGTCGCCGACCTGGAGTGGGACTCGACCAAAAACCAGGCGACCGCCGACCTCGGCCTCGAAGGGCAGGTCAAAGGCGGCAAGCTGACGCTGACGATGGAGGAGGCCGACGGCTTCCTCAAGCAGATCCTCGAAGGCTTGCGGGTCGAATCGCAGTTCGACCTCGGCTTCGGCTGGACCAGCGGCAGCGGCGTCTTCTTCACCGGCAGCGGCTCGGTCGAGATCCAATTGCCCACGCACATCTCGCTCGGCCCTATCGACATCGACGCGATCACCCTCTCGCTCGGGCTGCAGGGCGAAGAGCTCCCGATCGGCCTGAGCGCCAACCTGAAAGCGGCTCTCGGCCCGCTGCAGGCGGTGGTCGAGCAGGTCGGGCTGGAGGCCGACCTCAAGTTCCCGACCGACCACCACGGCAACCTCGGCCCGCTCGACCTCGGCTTCCGCTTCAAGCCGCCGAAAGGCGCGGGCCTCTCGATCGACACCGGCGTCGTGGTCGGCGGCGGCTACCTCTTCTTCGATCCCGACCGCGGCGAATACGCCGGCGTCCTCGAACTCTCGCTGGCGGAAATCGTCAGCGTCAAGGCGATCGGGCTGATCACGACGAAGAACCCCGACGGGACGCCGGGCTTCTCGCTGCTGATCATCATCACCGCCGAATTCGGCGCCGGCATCCAGCTCGGCTTCGGCTTCACCCTGAATGCGGTCGGCGGCCTCCTCGGCGTCAACCGGACCATGCTGTTCGAACCCCTGATGCAGGGCGTCCGCACCGGGTCGATCGAGGACATCATGTTCCCCCGCGACGTGGTCGCCAACGCGCCGCGGATCATCAGCGACCTGCGGGCGATCTTCCCGCCCAACCAGGGCACCTTCCTGATCGGCCCGATGGCCAAGATCGGCTGGGGCGAGCCGACACTAATCAGCCTCTCGCTCGGCGTGACCATCGTCGTCCCGCCCGGCGACATCGCCCTGCTCGGCGTGCTGAAGCTTGCCCTGCCCACCGAAGAAGCCGACATCCTGCGCCTGCAGGTGAACTTCGCCGGGGCGCTCGAGTTCAGCAAGGAACGGCTCTACTTCTTCGCCTCGCTCTACGACTCGCACATCCTTTTCATCACGATCCAAGGCGAGATGGGGCTGCTCTTCGCCTGGGGCGACGACGCCAACTTCGTCCTCTCGGTCGGCGGATTCCATCCCCAGTTCAACCCGCCGCCGCTGCCTTTCCCCTCGCCCCAGCGGGTGCAGCTGAACGTGCTGAACGAGAGCTACGCGCGGATCCGCTGCGACGCCTACTTCGCGGTGACCACCAACACGGTGCAGTTCGGCGCCCACTCGGAAATGTTCTTCGGCTTCTCCGCACTGTCGGTCGAAGGCCACACCGGGCTCGATGCGCTGATCCAGTTCTCCCCCTTCCACTTCATCGTCGAGATCTCCACCTCGTTCTGCGTCAAGGTCTTCGGCGTCGGCGTCTGGGGCCTCGGGATCGACCTCACCCTGGAGGGACCGACGCCCTGGCACGCCCACGGCACCGCCTCGATCTCCCTGCTCTTCTTCTCGATCGACGTCAACATCGACTTCACCTGGGGCGACCCGCGCGACACTACCCTGCCGCCGGTGGCGGTGATGCCGATCCTCGCCGCCGAGCTGGAAAAGCGCACCAACTGGAAAGCCGAGCTGCCGTCCGGCTCGAACCTGCTGGTCTCGCTGCGGCCGCTGGAACCGGCGGAGGCGGAAATGGTCCTGCACCCCGTCGGCTCGCTGCAGGTCAGCCAGCGAGCGATCCCGCTCGACTTCCACCTCGACAAAGTGGGTAGCCAGAAGCCGAGCGACGCCGACCAGTTCGCGCTCACGGTCTCCTCCGCCGGACTTGAACGGACGCGTGAGCTGAGCGAACCGTTCGCGCCCGCCCAGTTCCGCGACCTCGACGACGCGGGCAAGCTCTCGGCGCCCGCCTACTCGCCGTTCGACAGCGGCGTCGAGCTCGCCCCCGAAGGCAAAGGCGCCGACACCGGCGCGGCGCTGACCCGGGTCGTCCGCTACGACCTCCACATCGTCGACACGGCGCTGCAACCGCCGCAGCGGTTCCGCTTCTTCCTCTATCCCGAGGCCCTCTTCCAGCATTGGCTGGGCGGCTCGAGCGTCGCCCTCAGCTCCCTCTCGCAGGCGCAGGCGAAGCTGACGAAGCCCGAGCCCGACGCGGTCACGATCGGGGCCGAGACCTTCACCGTGGTCAACGCCGCCGACAACACGCCGCTGCACGCCGAAGCGACCGGCTTCGCAAGCAAGGCCGCGGCGGGCGACTACATGGCCGCCGCGGTCGCCTCCGAGCCCGCCCTGGCCGGCTCCGTCCAGGTGCTCTCGAGCTTCGAGGTGGCGGCGTGAGCGGCCTCCCCACCTACTCCTTCCTGCCCTGGTACCGGCGCGGGATCGCGAACACGATCACCACCGCCGACGGCGACCCGACGGCGGGCGCGCGGGTCAGCACCCGGGTCGAGCTCGAACTGAGCGGCACCCCGGTCGCGGGCGGCGAACCGCTGCGCCAGGACCTGGGCCAGGACATCGCCCTCTACGGGCCGGGCGACCTGGTCGGGATCGACGGGCGGGCGATCCTGCGCACCGAGCCGCGCGACTGGATCACCAACTTCGAGTCGAACTACCTGGCGGCTATCGACTTCTACGACGAGGACTTCCTCTGGCGCTACACCCCGGCCGCGCCCGACGGCAGCCACCTTCGGCTCCGTCCCTGGCTGAGCCTGGTGGTGCTGGCGGAAAGCGAGTTCGAAGAGGGCACCGACATGACCGGGCGACCGCTCCCCTACATCACGGTCGCCGACCAGAGACTCTTCCCGCCCGCCGGCGACCTCTGGGCCTGGGCCCACGTCCACCTCAACCAGTCGGTGGAGGGCGCGCCGAGGGAAGTGTCGACTACCGACGCGGCAGCGGTCGTCGGGCGGGCCGAGGCGCTCCTCGCGCAGGACCCCGACGCGGGCTACGCGCGCCTCCTCAGCCCGCGGCGGCTCGCCGATGAAACCCCCTACCGGGCCTTCCTCGTCCCCACCTTCGAGACGGGTCGGCTGGCGGGGCTCGGCAAAGACCCCGCCGACGCGCCCTTCGCCACCGCCTCGGCCTGGGCCGACTACCCGGCGGGGGCGCCGAAACCGCGCGCCCAGGGCAACGAGTACCCCTACTACTTCAGTTGGTACTTCCGCACCGGCGACCACGGCGACTTCCTCTATCTGGTCCGGCTACTGAAACCGCAGCCGGTCGACCCGCGGGTCGGCACCCGCGACATGGACGTGCGCGAACCAGGCTCGGGGGTCCCCGGCATCCTCGACCTGGGAGGCATCCTGCGGCTCGGCGGCGCGCTCCAGGTCCCCGACAAGGACCTCGACGAAGAAGAGCTGGCCGACCGCGAACGCTTCGAGAACTGGGACCAGCCGTTCCCCGACGACTTCCAGACCGGCCTCGCCGCCTTCGTCAACCTCCCTGACGACTACGCCTCCAAAGAGGCCCGGGAAGCGAACGCCGAAACCGGTCTAGGGGCCGAAGTCGAGGAAAACCGCGACCCGCTGATCACCGCGCCGCTCTACGGCAAGTGGCACTCGCTGACCCAGCGCCTGCTGACCGAACGCGACGGCACTTCCGTCGCGAACCCCCAGGCCTGGCCGCAGCGCCTCAACCTCGACCCCCGCTTCCGCGTCCCGGCCGGGACCGGCGCCGAGGTGGTCGAGTCGAACGCCGAGCAATACATGAACTTCGCCTGGCAGCAGATCGGCGACGTGCTCGAGGCCAACACGCTGATCCGCCGCTTCCACCTCGCCACCGCGGTGTCGGCCCGTTGGTACGACTTCCACCTGACGCCGCTCGCCGCGCTCGGGCCGGAGCGCACCTTGGCGTTGACCGCGCCGGTGCAGGCGAAGCTCCTCGCCAGCCCGACCACGGTCGCCCACGTCCGCAAAGCCAGCCGGGTGCCGCCGGTCCTCACCTCGCCGGCCTTCCGGCGCGTCGTCCGCCCCGGCGGCCGGCTGATCCGCGGCCTGCCGTTCACGGCGGCGGCCAGCCCTGGCAACCTGCTGGAACGGGTCAACGCCGGCGAAGTTACCGCGGCGCCGCCGAAGACCGTCCCCAGCGGGGTCGTCACGGTCGAAGAAGTCGCCGCGGCGGCCGCGCCCGAAGACGTCCCCGGCGGGGTCGCGATCCTGCTCGTCCGCTACCCGTGGCTGATCTGGGCCCTGCTGGCCGCGGCGGTGGTCCTGCTGGTCGCCCTGGCCCTCGCGGTCTCGCTGCTGGTCGGGATCATCGTCTTCCTCGTCCTGGTCGGACTCGCCGCGCTCCTCCGGCGCCGGCGGGCAGAGGAGGCGCCGGCGGCGAGCATCGACGAAGCCGACCAGACGCCGGGCGCGGTGGAAGCGCTGCCGGAGAACCCGGGCTTCGAACTGAGCGAGCCGGGCGCCGGCGCCAGCAGCCCGGTCGGCAGCGGCGACAGCGCCAACGCCGCCCGACTGAAGGCCGCCCTCGGCGACTCCTTCGCCGTGATCGACGCCAGCCGGCAGGTCGGCCGCCAGCCCGACCAGGCGCCGCTCGACCTGGTCGGCCTGAACGGGAACGTGATCGACAAGCTCGACCCGCGGCTGACCCTGCGCCGACGCGCCGACGCGCTGATCAAGTTGCCGCCCTGGATCGCCGAGGCGCTGACCGAAGACTTCGGCGAGGTGATGGCCTACCCGCGGATCGACCTGCCGATGTACGAACCGCTGAAGGAACGCTCGGTCGAGCTCTTCCTCCCCAACATCAACCTGATCGAGCCGAACAGCGTCACTCTGGTCGAGACCAACCAGCGCTTCATCGAGTCCTACATGGTGGGCCTGAACCACGAGTTCGCCCGCAAGCTGCTCTGGCGCGAGTTCCCGACCGACCAGCGCGGCTCCTACTTCCGCCAGTTCTGGGACGTGCGCAGCCACATCGACAGCGAGGGGCTGAGCGAAGCGGCGCTGCGCGAGCAGCTCTACGACGTGCCGGAGCTGCACCGCTGGCCGCCGGCGAGCGCGCTCGGCAGCCACAACAACCGCCAGGCCCCGGCCGAACGCGAAGAAGGCCGTGAGCAGGCGGTGCTGGTGATCCGCGGCGAGCTGCTGAAGAAGTACCCGACCGCGGTGATCTACGCCAACCGGGCGGAATGGGAGTTCGAGAAAGACGGGGTGACGCCGGACCTGACCAAGGCCCGCAAACTCGTCCATCTGGAACCGGGCGAGGAAGCCGAACCGCCGCGCTCGAAGCTGCGCACGCCCCTCTACGAGGCCAAGGCGGACCCCGACATCTACTTTTTCGGCTTCGACCTGACGGTGGAGGAAGCGATGGGCGGGACGGGAAAGCCGCCCGACACCGACCCCGGCTGGTTCTTCGTGATCAAGGAGCGGCCGGGGGAGCCGCGCTTCGGCCTCGAGCTCGAACGGGACGCGAAACCGGAGGTGCTCGACGAGCTGACCTGGGACGACGCGATGCCCGGCGGCGGCGACTTCCTCCCCGCCGACAGCCTCGCCTCCTTCGCGTTGGCGGAACTCGAACCCGGAGACCCGGAGGAAAAGGGCGACCAACACGCGGATGACGAAAAAGCGCTGAAAGCCGCCCCGAACTCGGCGCGCTGGGCGTACACGCTCTTTCGGCCGCCGGTGATGGTGGCGATCCACGCCGACGAGATGCTGCGGAGGCGCTCGTGAACGACCCCGCCGCCGGCCGCCTCCCGGGCGAAGACCCCCGCCGGATGATCGGCCAACTGGCCGACCGCTCGCCGCTGGCGCTGCTGCCGCTGCGGATCGAGACCCGCTTCGGCAGCGGCGACGACGGCCGCCCGCAGCTCTGGGTCCGCGTCTATCCCGACGACTGCTCGATCGACACCTTCGAGCCGGACCTCTCGACCAACGAGGTCGAAAACGCGAAGCGCTACTGGATGCGGATCTGGCGCGCCGGCGGCGTCGAAGGCGACGAACGGGCGGCCTGGCGCGACCTGGTCGCCGCCCACGGCTCCGGTCGCGCCGGCTTCGTCGTCGACGAATTCCAGCCGACGAACGTGGCCTCGCCGCCGACCAAGGCCCAACCCGCCGACGAGATCCTCGTCATCCCCACCCAGAGTCCACTGGGCGAAGCGGAGGCGAACGCGATCGCCGCCTTCTGGGAGGCGGTCTGGCGGGCAGAAGACGAGGCGGCACTGGAAGCGGCGGCGACAGCGCTCGATGCCGCGGTCGGCGCGGCGCGGGCAGGGGAACTGCGCGACGACTACGCCCCGTTCAACCTCGAAGACGTGCCGCCGGCGCCGGCGACCAAGGCCGGCGTCGCCCTCTCCACCGCCTTCGTCGTCTTCGGGCCGGACCCGCCGGCGAAGGAATTCTCCTGGTCGCGGGCGCCTGAGGTCAAGCAGCTGCCCGAGCGCTTCGTGGTGATCGGCTACCGCGGCGGCGAACGGGTGCTGGAGGAGATCAGCGAGCACCCGGTCGCCGAGCCTCTCTACGCCGGCCCCGACCCCGCCGCCGAACCGGCCGACTCGATCCACCCCGAAGGCGAAGACCTCGTGATCCCGCCGCAGCTGCGCTGGCTGGTCGACTTGGAGAGCGCGGTGGAAGCGGGGATGGCCCTCGCCATCGACCTCGACGCCGAGTCGGCGCGGGCGGGCTTCGACCGGCTGCTCGTCGTCGGCGTCCGCGTCGGCCTCGACGACCAGTCGGGCAAAGGGGCGCTGGAAGAGCTCATCGACCACCACCGGGTCGGGCGCAGCGGCCTCTCGCTGATCCCGCAGGGCACGCCGACCCACAACACCACCGGCGCCGGCAGCGGCTACACCCGCCTCGACGACGCCGACCAGAGCTTCGACGACCGTCGCGACGCGCCGCTCTTCACGCCCACCGAAGACGCCGCCGAAAAGCGCGACGGCCAGTGGTTGGCGGAGGCGCTCGGGATCGACCCCGGGGCGCTCGCCGCGGTCCACGGCGCCGGCGGCGTCGACCAACGGCGGGCGCGGGCGATGCAGCGGGCGCTCTGGCCGGCGACCCTCGGCTACTGGATGGACAAGATGCTGACCCCGGTCTTCGGCGACGAGACGGTGGCCGAGACCCGCGCCTTCTTCACCGGCTGGGTGCGCGGGCGCGGCACGGTCCCGGCGGTACAGATCGGGACCCAGGCCTACGGGGTGCTGCCAACGACCGCGTTCTCGCGGATCGACTGGTTCGCCGGGAAGCCGCCGGTGGGCCGCCAGCCGATCCGCGAAGCGGCGCCGAGCCGCGCCTTCCTCGCCCGGGTGCTGGAGCTGCTGCGCGCGATCGACCCCGACTGGACGGCGATGAGCGCCGGCGCCGCCCACCTCGGCCGCGAAGGCGACCCCCACCAGACGCTGCTCGACGTCGTCGGCCTCCACCCCGACTCGGTCGAGTTCCACTGGCGCTACTCGGAGAGCCTCGACGAGCTCTACAACGTGACCAACCTCTGGGGCGTCGGCCCCGCCGTCTGGAAAGCCTGGGAGAAGGCCGAGCTGGAGGCCGAGAACGCCGCGCTGCTCGGGCGATTGGGCTACCGCGGGCCGCCGCCGGACATCCTGCAGCACGTCTTCATGCGCGATTCCGGCCTGATCGAGGTCCTGGTCGACGACCGTCCGGCCTCGGAGACCGAACCGATCCGCGAGTACACCGACGACCACCGCAACTACATCGGCTGGCTGATCGACGCTGCCGGCGCCTCGCTCGACGCGCTGGTCGCCGAGGAGGGCTTCAGCGGCGACGCCTCGCCGCGGGCCCTGCTCTACCTCTACCTCCGCCACGCCCTGCAGCTGGGCTACTACGACACCAGCTACGAGCTGCACAAGGCAGCCGGGTTTCTCGACGCGACGGAGCTCCTGGCGATGAAGCCGGAGCCGACCTTCATCCACGTCGACCCGACCGCGACGGAGAGCGAGAGCCGCTTCGCGGCGCTCTACAAGGTCGAGCCGCGGATCACCTCCGACCCGGCGCTGCTGGTCAGCGACTACATCTCCGAGAACCTCGGCGCCCTCGCCGAGGCGGCGGGGCTGGCGGACCAGATCGAGGCGCTGAAGGTGCTCGAGGGGGCGCCGACGGCGGAGCTCGAACGGCTCCTCGCCGAGCACGTCGACGTCGTCGGCTATCGCTTCGACGCCTGGCTCCTGGCCCTGGTCGGCCACCGGCTGGACGAGCTGCGAAGCGCAGGCGACGGCCTCTACCTCGGCGCCTACGCCTGGGTCGAGGACCTGCGCCCGGCGACCGCCGCGCTCGAGCCGATCGAGCTGCCGCCCGACCTCGAAGAAGCCTTCTCCGGCCCCGAGCCGCTCCGCCACGACCCGGCCAACGGCGGCTTCATCCACGCTCCGTCGCTGACCCACGCCCGCACCGCCGCCGTCCTGCGCAGCGGCTACCTGGCCAACGCTTCCCCAGAAGCGCCCGACGCGCTGTCGGTCAACCTCTCCTCCGACCGCGTCCGCCTCGCCCTCTCGCTGCTCGAGGGCATCCGCAACGGCCAGAGCCTCGGCGCCCTGCTCGGCTACGGCTTCGAGCGCGGCCTCCACGACGACCATGGCCTCGCCGAGGTCGACAAGTTCATCTACCCGCTGCGCAAGGCGTTCCCGCTGGTCGCCGATTCCCTCGCCCCTACCGAGACCGAACCGGACGTGCCGATCGAGGCGATCGAGGCCCGCAACGTCCTCGACGGCCGCAAACTGCTCGACCGCGTCAAGACCACCGGGGACGCGCGATACCCCTTCGGCCTGGCCGAACTCCCCGAAGCCACCGAAGACGAGGCAAAGGCGATCGACGCCGAGGTCGACGCGATGCGCGACGTCAACGACGCCGTCGCCGACCTCGCCCTCGCCGAGGGCGTGCACCAGGCGGTGCAGGGGAACTTCGACCGCGTCGCCGCGACCCTCGACGCCTACGGCAGCGCCACCTTCCCGCCCGAGCCCGAAGTGGTGCAGACGCCGGCGCCGGGGATCGGCCTTACGCACCGCGTCGCCCTTCACCTGAAGCCGGGCCTGACGGCGCCTGCCGGAGCGACGCCGCGGGCGATCGCCGAGCCGGCGCTCGACTCCTGGCTCGAGAGCGTCCTGCCGCCGCTCGAGAAAGTCGGCTGCACGGTCGCCTGGACCGAACCGGTCGGCGGCGGCGCACGCTCCGCCGGTGTCACGCTCGCCGATCTCGGCCTGCGACCGCTCGACGTGATCGAGCTGGTCCGACCCGACGACGTGCAGGCGATGACCGAGCTGGACGACCGCGTCCTCCGGTTCGTCATCGCGAGCGTCGGCGCGCCGCGCGCCGACGCCGAGCTCTTCATCCAGTACCGGCAGGCGCCGGCGGGGGCGTCGTTCAGCGTCTTCGAGCTGTCCGCGGCGGCGCGGAACCTGCGGACGCTGATAGGGAGCGCGCGGCCGCTCCGCGCCACCGACTCGCAGCTAAGCAACGACGCGCGGCCGATCCAGGACACGGCCGTGTTCGCCGACCCGAGCCGCGTCACCGGGCCGAAGGAAGCGCTCGACGCGCTCCTCCTCGACACCGACGCCTACCTGGGGATGCTGCGGCCGCCCCTCGCCGACCCGGTCGCCAACCGAGAGGCGATCGTCGCCGCGGTCGACGGCTGGCTCGACGAAGGGGTGGAGCTGCTCGAGCGCGCCTCCCGCTTCGGCCTGCCGCAGTCGGGCTGGGGCTTCGCCTACGACTGGCGGCGGGGGGCGATGCACGATCTCCTCACCTTGGTGCGGGAACGGGTCGCGACCTGGGACGAACGGCTGGAAGCCTTCGACGCAGCGATCGCCGCCTACGACGTGCTGCCAGCCCCGACCCCCGCGGCCGACCGGTTCAAAGCGCTGGCTGCCGCCGAGGCGCTCGCCGTCGCGATCGTCGAACCGCCGCCCGCCGAACCGGCCACGCTGCGCGCGGAACTCGACCCCAAGCGCGCCGCGCTGCAGGCCAAGCGCGACGAATTCGAGGCCGTCGCCGATGCCGACCACGCCTCCTTCCTCGCCGCCCTGACCGCGGTCCGAGCGCTGCTCCCGATCGACGCCCTCGACCTGGTGCCCTTCGACCCTGAGCCGCTCGCCGATCGCGCCGTCACTTTCGCCGCCGACCTCGCGGCGACCCTGGGAAGCCTCGGCGAAGGGCTGCTCGAACGGCAGCGAGCGGTGCAGGCGGAGCTCGAAGCCCACGCCGACGCGGCTACCGCGCCCGCCCAGGTGAAAGCGCTCCAAGCCGCCGCGCAGGCGCTCCTCGGCGAGTCGTTCACGCTGGTGCCCGAATTCGCGCTCGCCGCCGAAGCAGGCGCCGCGCTCGGCAGCGCCCTCGGTGCTGGCGAAAGCGGCGCGCTCGTCTCCGAACTCGTCACCAATTTCGGCATCGAACGGCCGGTCGAGGAGTGGCTGCTCGGCGTCGCCCGGGTACGGCCCGCGCTCGCCGCCTGGCAGACCTGCGCGCTCCTCGCCCGCACCTTCGGGCGCCCGTCCCCGGCCCTCGTCCCCGCCCAGCTGCCCTTCGAGGCCGGCGCGCCCTGGCTGGCGCTGCAGTTCCCGTCCTCCTATGAGATCGACGGCGACCGGCTCCTCTACACCACCCACGCGGCGGCGCCGTTCGAACCGGCGGGCCGCCAGTGCGGCCTGCTCCTCGACGAGTGGACCGAGGTCATCCCCGACACCGAACGCGACACCGGCATCACCTTCAACTTCGACCGTCCCGACAACGAGGCGCCGCAGTCGATCCTGCTCGTCGCCCCCGCCGCGGCGGGCGGCAGCTGGGCGTGGGAGGACGTCGTCGGCGCGCTTGAGGAGACGCTCGACCTGGCGAAGAAACGGGCGCTCGAGCCGGCCATGATCGACCCGACCACCTACTCCCGCTTCCTCCCGGCGACGATCATGGCCGTCACCCTACGGGGGATCTCGATCGCGACCATGCTCGCCGTCTCCAGCGGCGTGCTCGACCAGGTAGAGGTGAAAGGCGATGCCTAGCTCGATCCGCGTCCTCGACGTCCGCACCGCGCTCGAGGAGCGCCTGTTCCCGACCGTGACGACCTGGAACCGGGTCGAGGGGAGGCCCCGCACGCAGAGCTTCGACCGGGCCCTGCGGGCGGAAGTGCGCGATGCCCTCTGGATGCTGACCAAGCAGTGGCAGATGGGCGAGTTCCGCGGCAGCGACGCCGGCTCGCCGGTGTTCGCCAAGCTGCAGGTCGACACCAGCCGGCTGACCCGTTACCGGCCCGGGACCGGCGCGACCGAGGGCTTCGACGAAACCGTCCCCCTGGAGGCGACGGTCGAGCGCCGACACCTGCCCCTGCGGATCAGCCACGGGGTCGCCGCGCTCGACCTGCGGCTGGCGATGGGGCGGGAGTGGCTGGCCCTGGTCGAAGGCATCGGCAACCACCGCCAGGCCTTCGTCGAAGCACACCCGGTGAGAGCGCCTGACCCAAGCTCCGACGCCGACGCGCAGATCGTCTCGAGCCCCGAGACCTGGGAGCTCTTCGACGCCGTCGCCGGGCGCGAGATGGACGGCGGCTCGCTCTACGAACACCTCGTCGCGGCACCGGGCAACCACGCCTACGACGGCGTGGCCGGGATCGCCGAATCGGATCACTCCGCCTTCGACGAAGCGGCGGAAAAGTTCCTCTCCTGGTTCGAGCGCCTGATCCTGCAGCCGCCACGGGAAGGCGACGACGCCTGGCAGCCGCCGCGGCTCGAGTACGGCTTCGCCGCCTCGACCCCGGAAGGTGAAGGTGCGGAGAAGGTCTACGTCGGCGACGGCTACAGCGAAGGGCGGCTCGACTGGTACAGCCTCGACACCAACCCGAAGGCGGACGCGCTCGGCGATGGGACCGGGATCGACCCCGCGCCGGCGCCGGTCAAACGGGTGACGATCCCCGTCCCGGTCTCCTTCACCGGGATGCCGAACACCCGCTGGTGGGCGTTCGAGGAGCGCAAGACGAACTACGGCGACATCGACGCCACCACCACCGACCTGGCGAAGCTCCTGTTCCTCGAGTTCGCCCTCGTCTACGGCAACGACTGGTTCGTGATCCCCTACACGCTGCCGGCCGGGACCCTCTCCGACGTTCGCGGGCTCGCCGTCACCAACACCTTCGGCGAGCGCCTCTGGGTCGAGCCGGCGGGAGGCGGCGCCGAGGAGGACTGGCAGCGCTGGAGCATGTTCACGATCGACGTCCTCGGAGGGGAAGGGGAAGCCGACACCACCCTGCTCCTGCTGCCGACGGCGCCCAAGGTCGAGCAGGGGCCGCCGACCGAGGACGTGATGCTGATCCGCGACGAGGTGGCGAACATGGTCTGGGGGATCGAGACGACGGTGCCGCTGGCCGGCGGGGCGAGCGCCCCGGGGATCGAGACCGCCCGCCGCCTGCGCGAGCTCCTCGAGGCGCGCGCTGCGGGCGTCGCCGAACCGGCGCCGGGCAAACCGCCGGCGCCGATCCGCTACGAGGTGATGAGCACCGTGCCGGAGAACTGGATCCCGTTCATCCCCGTGCATGTCGAAGGGAGCAACCGCGAAGTCCAACTCCAGCGCGCGGCCCTGCCCCGTGTCCTCGCCGGCGATCCCGCCCCGGCCAAGGTCGAGCCGCGGACCGTCCTCCTGCGCCAAGGCCTCGAAAGCACCCCGGCCGAGCAGTACTTCATCCACGAGGAGGAGGTCATCCGCGCCGGCACCCGCGTCTTCCAGGCCTACCAGCGGACCCGCTGGACCAACGGCCGCGTCGTCGTCTGGCTCGGCGTCAGCCGCCAGACGGGTCGGGGCGAAGGATCGAGCGGCCTCGGCTTCGACCTCCTCGTCGACCAGCCTGAAGGCGATGCATAGGCGGCCCCTCGGTTTTCTCTATAGCCGTTGCTCCGTCACCGGGTCAGTGACCTTCGGTTCGTAGACCGATTCGCCGAGGGCGCGACATTTAGCTCTACAGAGGGGATTCCCGCGAAATAGCCCTGCTGGGACGCGACTGTCGCTTTCACCGAAGCGCCCCGCTCGACACCGCTTTCGACCCTTATTCGCCCATCTCGGAAGGGCGTAATCGGGGCGCTCGGCGGATCACAGGCCGCCTGCTCGCTTTCAACCGGAGCCTGTTCTCGCGGGCCACCGGATGCGAGCCTTTGCGGACGACGATTGCGGCCAACCGGGGGACGGCCCTATCCTGCCTCTATGCCAGGGAGAGGACGTCGGCCTGAACACCGACACCGGCGACGACCACCCAATGCCTCGCGATCCCGAGCGATCTCGCTCGGCGGCCTGGTGGTGCTCGCGATGCTCGCCTGGGCGCCGGGCGCCGGTGCGTATATCTACTGGGGCGACTACGGGCACGGCACGATCGGACGCGCCAGCAACGACGGCAGCGGCGTCAACCCCAACTTCATCACCGGGGGGAACGGACCGTCTGGGGTCGCGGTGGATGCGGCCCATATCTACTGGGCTAATAAGTCCGGTGATTCGATTGGACGCGCCAACGTCGACGGCAGCGGGGTGGATCAGAGCTTTATCTCGGGGCTCAGCTCCCCGGGTGGCGTGGCCGTGAGCGGGTCGTTCATCTTCTGGTCGAGCAATCTGATCGACTCGATCGGCCGGGCGAAACTCGACGGCTCGAACCCGCAGCCGAACCTGATCACCGGTGTGGACAGCGCATGCGGCGTCGCGGTTGATAGCGGCCATATCTACTGGACCACCTACGCCAGCACCGCCTATGTCGGCCGCGCTCCGTTCGACGGCTCCGAACCGGCATACAAATTCGTCGAGATCCCCGGAATCTCGTTCCCCTGCGGGGTGGCGGTCAGCCCGGAGAACATCTTTTGGACCGATTTTGGCTTCATCGGCCCAGGTACCAGCATAGGCCGAGCCACCACCAGCACGGGGAAAGACGTCGACGCCAGCATCATCGGCGATGCTTCGGCCCCCTGCGGGATAGCGGTGTTCGGCTCGCAGGTCTACTGGGCGAACGCGGGAACCAACACGATCGGGCGCGCTAACACGAACAGCACCGGGGTCAACCAGAACTTCACAGCCACCGGCGGTAAATCGATCTGCGGGGTCGCGGTGGACGCGCTCTCGCCGCCGCCGCCGCCGCCTTCACCGGAACCGCCGTCGAATGCGTTTCGGATTGGCCGACCGAAGCTCAATAAGAAGAAGGGAACAGCGACGCTGGCGCTGACCTCACAGGCGGCCGGGACCTTCACCGTGGGCGGCAGAGGCCTGGCTCACCTCAGCCGGGTCCTGAGCGGGCCTGGCACGGCGAGGGTGACCATCCGGGCAAAGGGCAAGCGCAGGCGCAAGCTCATCCGCACCGGGCTCTGCACCGTAAGGGCGGTCATCAGCTTTACGCCGGACGGTGGGACGCCAAACAGCCGCGTGAAGTCCGTGCGTCTCAGGAAGCGCTAGATGTAGATGCCAGGCACGTTGTTCCCGGTCAGCTCCCGTAACCGCTGAATAGGCGGCCGGTGGCCGAGGGCGCCGTGTCGTCTGCGGTAGTTGTAGCGCTCGACCCAGCCAGAGAGGGCGGCGGCCCTCTCTGGCGAGGAGCCGTAAACGGCGGCATAGGCCCACTCCCGCAGCATCGTGCGGATGAAGCGCTCTGCCTTGCCGTTGGTCTGGGGGCGGTAGGGGCGGGTGCGGATGTGGCGGATCCCCATCGCCTTGCAGGCAAGGGCGTGGGCAGCCGAGCGATAGGCAGAGCCGTTGTCGGTCATCAGCCGCTCGACCGTGATGCCGTGGGATCGGTAGTGGGCGACCGCTCGCCTCAGGAAGCCGATCACCGTCTTCGTCTTCTCGTCGGGCAAGACCTCGACGTAGGCGAGGCGCGTGGCATCGTCAACGCAGACGTGAACCCGCTCCCAGCCGGTCTGCAGGCGCCTGACGCCGGCGGCGTCGGTGCGGGTGGCGCCTCGCTTGGCCCGCCCCCGACCGAGAACACGATGCCCTGCTCCGTGGCGGTTGATCCGGCCCAGCTTCTTGACGTCGATATGGATCAGCTCGCCCGGACGCCGTCGTTCGTAGCGGCGGATCGGCTCGACGGGCTCCAGGCGGCTCAGCTTGCCGAGGCCGATCCGCTTCAGGACCGCGGAGACCGTCGAGGTCGCCATCTCCAGGGTCTCGGCGATCTCGGGCCCGGTCAGCCGCAGGCGCCGCAGGGCGGCGATCGCCTCGACACGCTCGGCCGGGGTGGCGTTGTGGACGCGCCTGGGGGCGGAGCTGCGGTCGAGCAGGCCGGCCTCGCCGTGGGAGCGGTAGCGGCGCACCCATTTGCCGGCGGTCCTCGCGCTCACTCCGGCGGCCTCGGCCGCCTCCGTGAGCGCGACCCCCTCCTCGAGCACTCGCCTGACCATGATCGCCCTGCCCTTCGGGCCGAGCGGCGCGTTAGCGTGAATCTTCATCCGGGCCTTCTCCTTGGTGCTGGGTGGCTTGACACCCCCAGCCTCCAAGGAGGCCCGGATGAACAACGTGCTTAGGAACTACAGCTAGAGCACCGCTCCCCTGAGGGCCGAAATCGGCGCGGAACCCCATACCCCCGGCTGTGGCGATTTGCGGAACTAGGCGATTACCAGGTGATTCTCAGCGCGCCCGACAGGATTCGAACCTGTGACCTTCGGTTTCGTAGACCGTGGGTGGGGGTTGCGCTACCCCGGATTACGCGCGCTCAAGCGGGTTCTCCTGCTCCGTCTTGCTCTCAGTTGCGCGCAGTTCGGTGCCCGAAACGGTCCCGGGCCTGCTGGACGAGCTCGCGGAAGTCGCCGCGACCCCACCGGTCGGTCACCGTTCGGCGGCTGACCTTCACTGCGTCGGCGCGCCAGGAGCTGCGCGGGCGGCTCTAGAGGCCCGCGCTCTAAGCGACCGACAGGATCAAAGCGGTGACGTCGGTTTCGTGCATCATCGTGACGACACTCTCATCAACAAGAGCAGTGCACCTGCTGGGAAGGAGCCCGATGAGCGCCGAAAGCCAGACCGGATCACCGTTCTGGTCCGGCACCTCGAAGTCTGACGGCGGCAACCTCGTGAGGTTGTGCGGGGTCGGAATCCTACTGGCTGGATTGACGCTCGTCGGCTGCGGCGGTGGTAGCGATAACTCGGGCACGAATGCGAACAAGACCCAACGGCGGTGACGGTTGCCACCGTGAAGCAATGCCTTCGCACTGGAGGTGCCACCAGAGTGAACGGCGCAGCCGAAGGGAACAAGGGAACGGTGACAGCGATGGGACCGGGTGGGGGTCGTATCTTCATAGGCCTCTATGCAGACCCAACGGAAGCGGAAAAACTAAGCCAGGAAGACGCCGCCGCTTTCCCGACCGGAACCTTCGAAAGCGTAGGCAGAGCGGTGGTAGGACTGGCGAAGTTCGCGGAAAAAGACCGCGAACTGGCAATGCGGTGCGCTGGCGGCCCCTAACGGGTGATTCGCTGCCTCGCCAATGTTGGTGACGACGCCATTCCCCGCGCCGAGACGGAAGGAAATCCGCCGGCGAGCCGTTTTCATCGGCGCCATTGCCGAATCCACAGCCCGCCGGCGGGCGGTTACTACCCCTTGATCTTGAACTTCTTGATCACGGGCGACGCGTCGGCCATGCCCTGGGCATCGCTTGCTTTGACTTCGAACTTGTGCTTGCCGGGCTTCAGGTTCTTGTAGGTCTTCGGCGACTTGCACTTGGCAAACTTGCCCTTGTCGAGCTTGCAGAGGAAGGTCGATCCCTTCTCGCTCGAGCTGAATTCGATGGTCACATTGCGCTTCTTGATCTTCACCGACTTCAGCTTCGTGTTTGGTGGCGTGTCTACTGGTCCGGGGCCCGCCGCCGGGGCCTTCACCGTGATCGCCACGGTGCCGGTGCTGCACAGTGACGTCGTGCCGTTGTCGCAGACTTCCAGCTGAAAGCTCAGCGTCGCGGGTCCGGTCGGCGCCGTGAAGGTGGCATTCGCGGTTTCTGCCCCGCCCAGGGCAACGCTTGGACCGCCGGTCTGGGTCCACTTGTAGGTCAGCGGGTCGCCGTTGGGATCCGAGGAACCGCTGCCGTCGAGCGTCACCCCGGCTCCGGAGGCCACTTCCTGGCCGGGTCCGGCGTTTGCAGTCGGGGCCAGGTTCCCAACATTTATCCGACACTTGTCAGTGCCGCACAGCGACGGCCCACTGCTTTCGCAGACTTCGAGCTTGAACTATCAGGACCGAAGGTTCGGACGGGCCGTGAAGGTGGGTCCCGGAGTGGTGGCTCCGCTCAGAGTCACGGCCGGCCCGCCGGTCTGCGTCCATTTGTATTTGAGCGTAAACGATTCATCGCTGGAGTCCGACGATTCGAACCCGTTCAGTTTCACGGCGATCCCAGGGCTGACTCGCTGGTCGGGGCCGGCGTTTGCCGTTGGAGCCCTATTGGCTGCGTTTTCGTTCACGAGAGAGGCGAATGCTGGAGCCGTTTCGAGTTCGATCGTTGTCGGTGGCGCGGCTCTTCCACTTCGGCGGGGTCGCAGCCGAATTTGACGGTGATGACGCCGCCAACGACCGACTTTGGCGACGATGCCGCCGATGCCGCCGGTGCAGCCAGGCGGAAGCGGTGGCTATCCGTCTTGCTCGCGGAAATTGATCGGGCCGCTGGCACCCGCGGTCCAGGTCTGGTTGTTGTAGGTGACTTTCACCGTGCCGGGGGTCGCTTCTGTGCCCGGCGTACCGGTGTCGTGGTTCCCCGTCAGGATCGGTGATCGTCGTTTCGGCTTCCGTTTTCACGGTGTTCGTGAACTGTGATTCCTCGACCGTGTTCGTGCCCCTGATCACCGTATTGAGTTCGGTGGGAATTTTGTTTTCTCCCGGTCGTCAAAGGCCGAGGTTGTAACCGGTGAGGAAGACGGACGGCGGAATCGCCAGTTCCTGTTTGATTTCTTCCAGCGTGATCGAGTCGCCGGCTTTCACGGGCCGGCGGTCGACGTTTTGGCGGTCATGGTGACCGGGATCGTAGCTGGCTGGGTCGGCGACGACGTTGTTCACGCAGGCGTTGGGGAATTCAATTGCTGCAGCCTGCTAACGGGCAACAGGAAAATCGCAGTGGCGACCAAAGCCAGCAGGGCGAGTAGTGGCCCGTTGCGACGCTTAGATACAGACATGGGACTCCTCCTCTTCATAGAGTTGATCATCGCAACCGCACCCCACCCTGAACCAACCCGCCTTCTGGCCGGCTTGGGTGAGGATTCCCCCGACCCGGTAGCGGCCGCGGGGCAGGGTGCCGCGCAGCTGGGCCAATCTCAGATTGACGGTCGCTCCGGGCAAGATCGCCTTCGACTCGATGACGCCGCTCAGCGTGTGGTGGTTGCCGCTGATCTGCACCCGGCCGCCGATCGGGTCGATCGTGTTGCCGTTGTTCTTGACCGCGAGGAAGACGGCGCCGTGGCGGGTGGTGCCGTGCTCGAAGAAGCGCTGCGGGCGCGCACTGTAGCGACGCGCTCCGAGAGGCGGGTAGAGGCGCAGCGAGGTGACGAGGCGATAGGCGACCCTGACGCCCCTGCCGCGGGCGGCCCTTCGGGCTGCCGGTGACTTCGATCGCCCCGTACAACGAGCCGCCCCTGGGCCGGCGCGTCAGGCTCAGGCCGACCGTCCGCGTCCCGCCGGCGGCAAGCCGGAATGAGCGCCGGCCGGCGCGCACCTTGCCGAGCACCTTGCGGCGGTTGGGGGCAACAGCGCCGCTGCGGGACTGCAGCCAGGGGCGTGCCGCGACCGAGACCCTCATCGGGCGGGGGGTCGTGTTGGAGATCGTGAGCGGGCCGACCGCGCCCGGCTGGGCGACGTGTTCGAGGATGCCCGGGGTGACCGAGAGACCGCCGCGGGCGCCGAGCGCATGGGCGGCCCCGAGGCCGGCCACGAGCAGGCAGAGCGCCGCGATCGCGGAGCGGCGGGCGCGCGCTGGGCGGCGGTTGGCGGTTGGCGGTCTCATCGTCTGATCTTCTCCAGTCATAAGTTAGGAACCCTGTCGGGGCTAAAGGTCGCGGTGTCCGCTCACGGCCCCCCCGCGGTGAGCGTGACCAGGAGCAATTTGTGGTGATTGCGGAGGACGCGGACGTTGGGAGCTTCCTGGCGCAGGCGGATCTTCGTCGCTGTGGCCGCGACCGGCTGGCCCCAGCTCTTCAGCTCAGGGGGGATCGACGCGTCGAGCGGGAGGTAGGCCCCGCCGCCGGCCTGAGCCCGCAGCGCCGGGGAAAGGACCGAGGACCCCGCCGCCAGGTGTCCGAGGCGCGGGCCATGGGTCGCTTCGCCGTCAACGAGACTGAGCCGAACCGGAGTGTCGGTGGCGGTCACCTCGGCATGGATCACCGAGATGTAGACGTCGCTGCCGCTGCCCGCGGCGCCCACGCGCTGGAACGGGCTCGGCTGGCCGAGCGAGAGCGAAAGCGTGCTGGGCACGGAGCCGCCGGGGACCGGCGACCCCTGCGCGCGACCGAGGGCGGCGAGTAGGAGCGAGGCGGTGAGGACAGCGACCGCCAGGGTCAGCGCGCCTGGGCGGGCCTGCGTGCTTGCCGCCTCCACGCTCATCGCGGCCCCCAGGGGGGCTTGCGGCTGCGGGGAGGGACGGCGAGGCGAAGCTTTGCCTTTGCCAGTTCGCCGCCCGGGTTGTTGTAGCGGAAGAGGATCGTGCGTCCGGAGCGGAAGCCGAGGCTCACCTTGATCAGTCCCTTCTTGCGGACTTTGATCTTGCGCAGGAGGTAGTACTTGACCGGGCCGTGGTGGCGCTTGAAGCTCATGTTCCACACCCGGTAATAGACCTTCACACGGGTGCCAGTTGCGGCCGGGACCCGTTTGCCCGAGGCAGCGAGGCAGGTGAGCTTCCCCTTGTAGGGGTAGTGGCGGCCGTAGCGGAGGACGGGAACGTGGCGCGGGCGGGTGTACCAAAGCGGCTTGCGGGCGAGATGCATCTTCAGCTTCGGGCGGCGGCAGCCGCCTTGCCCTTCACCGGAAGCAGAGGACGGGTGGGCCTTGCCGCCGCCGGGTTCTTCGGCGCCGGGCTGCCCGCCGCTGACGCCGACCGTCACGGTGGCCCTGGGGCCGCTCGGGATCACCGCGTTGGTCACCGTGATTTCGCGGTCAAGCACCTGGGCGCTGTTTCCGGCGGCGTCGGTCACCTCCACCACCAGCTGGTGGGAGCCGTCCGCGACGACGCCCGTGTCGACCGGCAGCGGAAAGGCCGAGACCGAGTTGCCGGCGAGGGGCGCAGAGAGGACCGGTTCGCCACCGAGCGATACTTCGGCGGAAGCGAGCCCGGCGCCTTCGTCGTTCGCGTAGAGGAGAAGTTCAAGCGTGCCCGAGGCGGGGTTCGTCACGCCGACGACGGCGCCGGTGGGCGCCGTCGTGTCAGGGCCTTCGGCGGCATGCGCCGGCCCGCGAGGAAGCAAAACCGCCGCCGCGACCATTGCGGTCGCGGCGGCGGTAGCCAGATACCTCATGCAGCCATGCGGGCCCTGCGTCGACTACGGTTTGGTCTGCTGCAGGGTCAGCGTGATCGTCTTCGCGTAGACGCCGGTGTGCAGCGGATCGTGTTCCCCGATCGGCTGCCTGAACCCCACGCCCACGGGGCCTTTGCTCACTGGCGCTGCCCAGGTCATCAGGGTGACGGGGCTGACCAGCGCGCCTCCTACCGTGGCTGAGCCGCCCAGCGGAAGGAGCTCTTTGGCTCCAACGAAGAGCGGTTTGGCCAGCGTGTAGGGGTGGACCGGTTTCTGGGTCAGGAACCCAGTGTCGATCCCGCTCAGGTCTGCCGCGGTCAGCGAGGTTTCTTCGCCGGTGCTGGTCACTATCACGGCACAGCTACCTTCGTAACTGTGGCCTTCGACCAGTGGCGGCACTTCGCCCACCCCAGCCGCGCCTGGCACGAATTTGCCCAGGTCGACATCGGAGCAGACCGATTCGAGGGTCGTGGTCTGCGGCACTTCGCCGTGGACGTTTCCTTCGTCTTCGTCTTTCGTGCTCGCGGGTACGAACATGACCGCCACCGAGGTGTCTTCGGTGAGTTCGAATTCGCACACCCCGGTCGCGACGCTGCAGTGGCCCGCGGCCGAGCCGGTGCCGGTGATGCTACCGACGTTGGATTCTCGACCCCGGAGTCGCCACGACTTTGACCGGTCGAAGGACGTGTAGGTCCCGGTGCACGGTTGTGGGCTGCCGTTGACTTCGCATGCGACGGTGCCGGTCGCACCGCCTTCGTTTGCTGTGGTGACCGAGAGATTCACCGGGAATTTCGCTTTTTCGATTTCCGTGCTGGCGAATGTCGACCCTGTCGCGAGTGTGATCGTTGACGGGGGTGCTTCGTCTACCACGGTGCCAGGATCGCAACCGAATTGAGCGGGGAATGGGAGCCCCACGTCCGTCGACGTCTGGACGCCGGCGGAGGTCGCTTTCAGCGGTTCCTGCGTTTTCTCGCGGAAATTGATCGTGCCGCTGGCACGCCGCGGTCCAGGTCTCGTTCGGGTAGTTGACGCTAACCATGCCCGCAGTCGCGCTCTCATCACCGCTGCCTGGTTTCGGTGGGGGTGGGATCGGTGACGATTGTTTCTGCTACCCCTTCCGTTTCGGCGATCTGTTCAGCCTCAACCGTGTTCGTGCCGACAATTCTCGTCAAGAGGGTGGTGGGGAGTTCGTTTAGCCCGTCGTGCAGAAGCCCAAGGTTGTAGCCCGAGACGAAGACCGTCGGTGGGATCGCCAGTTCCTGGTGGATCGAACTCAAGGTGACCGAATCGCCCCGTTGCGACCGGATTCGGCGACGCGGTGGCAGTCATCGTCACCGGGATCAAGGCGGATTTGCCCGTTTCGATGTTGTTCACGCAGGCGTTGTTGTATGTAACCGCGGACGCCTGGCTGGCTGGCAACAAGAAGATGGCGCTGGCTACCAACGCCAGCAGACCGACAACCGACCGCTTTCGGCGACTGAACCGCTTGCGATGACTAGATGCACCCATGTTCTTCCTCCATGACGACTCGATTTATTGATCGCTTGGTCCTTCATTCCCACCGCGATCTCCTCCCGAGTCGCCGCTGGATCTGGGTGGCTAACTAGTCGCGAACCTACCAGAGAGTTTGAGCAAATGTCGATAAAACCGTGCGTTTTTCGGTCTAGAATGCGGTTTGCGCATCGTTTTGACGCTCGCCCATCCCCCAAATTTGGTCCAACGAATTGGATTAAAAAAAACGCCGTCACTGTGAAAGAACCGCCGTGTTTGCGGCCGGCAATCGCCGGAAACTGCCTGAGTTCCCGAGCAGCGACCCGTGATCCGCACGGGGTCAGGGCCGGATCGATACTCCTTCCACGGTGGACTCCAGCCGCCGCTCAAACCTCCACCTGGGTCCCCCGCATGGGATGGCCGCTGACCTGGGACACCAGCCACTGGGCAATGGCTGCCGGTCGGAGGCGCCTCCAACCAGATCGATCCGGCTGGATCGGGATCACGGAGGAGGAGAAACCATTGAGTCACCCAATCACCCGCCGGCTTTGGATGCTGGCGATCGTCGCGGCGTTCGTTGCCGCCCTGCTGGTGCCGGGCGCTGCCGCCGCGAAGCCGGGGGACGAAGGCAAGGTCACCAACGTGATGACCCGCAACCTCTACCTCGGCGCCGACCTGGCGCCGGCGATCGGCGCCCCCAGCCTCGAAGCGTTCGTAGCCGCCAACGGCCGAATCCTGCGCGAAGTCACCGCCAACGACTTCCCGACCCGAGCCAAGGGCTTGGTCCAAGAGATCCTCGCCCAGAAGCCCGACCTGGTCGGCCTGCAGGAGGTGGCCCTGTGGCGCACCGGGCCGCCGGACCTGACGCCGGTCCTCACCGGAAAACCGACCGAGGCCACGGTCCGCTACGACTATCTGCAGTCGTTGCTCGAAGAGCTCAACAAGGGCGAAAAGCGCTACGAAGTGGTCCGTTCTCAGAACGAGTTCGACTTCGAGGCGCCGGCGGATGTGAACGGGACTCCGGGGGGCGGCCCCAACCCGGCAATCGCCAACGCCGAGATCAACGGGCGGCTGACGATGCGCGACGTGATCCTCTACCGGCGCGACGCCGGGGTGCAGACCGCCAACCCCCAGTCGGGCAACTTCAAAACGTTGCTTCAAGTGCCGATTCTTGGCAAAGCGGTGACGGTCACACGGGGCTGGACGGCAACCGACGCCAAGGTGCGCGGCAGCCATTGGTTCCGCTTCGTCAACACCCACCTGGAGGCGTTTGACCCGGCGTTCTTGGTGCCGAGCATCCGTGCTCTGCAGGCGGGCGAATTGGTCGCCCCGGGCGGCCCCGCGACCAGCACCCTGCCGGTCGTCCTGGTTGGTGATCTCAACTCGGATGACGACACTGTCTCCCCCGGCGATCAGCAGGCCTATCGGGTCCTGCTGGAAGCGGGAATGGTCGAGCGCAGCACGGATGAACCGCTGGGCTGCTGCCTCAATTCGAGCCTTCTTGCCGGAGGGGGAGGCGGCAGCCTCGCCGACTTCGACCATCAGGTCGACCATGTGATGACCCGGAATCCATCCGCCATCACCCTGCAGAGCTCGGCGGTGACCGGGCTGCTGCCGGTCAACGGCTTCTGGGACTCCGATCACGCCGGCCTGTTCAGCGCCCTGAGATTCGCAAACTGAGGAGCGGCGCCGGGGAGGGGCGGGTCGACCCGCCCCTCCCCGGCCTCCTCAGCCCTTGCCGCCGGGCGCCGCGTCCCGCGGAGAGTGCGCCCGACAGGATTCGAACCTGTGACCTTCGGTTTCGTAGACCGATTCGGCGAGGTCGGCCGCATTGCGCTCTACAGAGCGGTCTCGATGCGAATAGCCCTGTTAACAGGCAACTTTCGCATTCACCAAAGCGCCCCGCTAGACACCGTTTGCGACCCTTTCTCCCCCTTCTCGGAAGGGCGGAATCGGGGCGGGCGTCGGGACCTCTGAAGGCCGACCAGGGAGTCCCATCCCTCCTGAGCCAGGGGTCTATCGTGAGACGAGTGGCCGCTCGCACCGATCTGACCCTCTACGGCGTCATACGGCTGGGGACGGTCGCGGTCGCGGCGGTGCTCGTCGCCGAGGGCGCCGTCCGGTTGCTGCGCCCGCGCTACGACTCGATCCAGCCGGCCACCGTCAGCGAGACGGCCTACTTCAAAGCCGCCGAGCTGAAACGCGCATCCGACTTTCGCGACGCGCAGCGGCTGATCGGCCTGGCGGCACTGGCGGTCGAGGGAGGCGTAGTGGTGACGCTGGCCCTGTGGCGCCCGCCAGCCCTGCGCAACGGGCTTCAAGTCGCGTCCCGGCGGCCGATCGTCGGGGCGGGCGCCGTAGGGGCGGGAATCGCGCTGACGCTTGTTGGCGCGGAATTGCCGCTGGGGGCCGTGGCCCAATCCCGGGCCCGCGACGTAGGGCTCTCGACCCAGACATTCGCCTCCTGGCTTGGCGATAGGGGGCGATCAGCGAGCATCACCGCACTGCTGGCGGCGCTCGGCGGCGCTGCAGCCGTGGCCCTGGTTCGCAATCTCGATTGCCGCTTCTGGATTGGCGGCTCGGCGCTGGTGGTCGGAGGGGCTGTCGCCTCCATCTGGTTGGCCCCTGTCCTGCTTGCCCCCATCTTTAACCGGTTCGAGCCGCTGCCCGATGGCCGCACGCGTTCGGAGGTCCTCGCGCTCGCCGACAGCGCCGGCGTAGACGTCGGACAGGTCTACCGGGTTGACGCGAGCCGGCGGTCCACTGCGCTCAACGCGTATGTCGACGGAATCGGCACGACCAAGCGGATCGTGATCTACGACAACGCCCTCCGCGAACTTCGTCCAGCCGAGCTCAATTCGGTCGTCGCGCACGAGCTTGGGCACGTCAAAGGAAACGACATCCTCCGGAGCTTGGCCTACATAACGCTTGTTGCGCCACTCGGCGTGCTCTTCGTCCAGCTCTCCGCGCAGGTGCTGACCAGGCGCAGCGGCGACGACGTCCGCACGCCCGCCGGGCTGCCCGCGCTCTCCCTCTCGGCCGCCGCCGTCGCCCTCGTCCTCGGCATTCCCGGAAATCAGCTCTCGCGGGCAGTGGAGTCGCGGGCGGACGCCTTCGCGCTCGAGCTGACCCGTAAGCCGAGCGCTTTCGTCGATTTGCAGAAGCGCCTTGCGGTCACCAACGTCGCCGACCCGAGTCCCCCGGGTTTCCTCCAATGCCTATTCGGCACCCACCCGACGACCATGCAGCGGATCGGCGCGGCGGTGACTTATGCGAATTCGTCTGCTCCCGCTTCGGGCGAGGGGAACTGACTTACCTCGGGTCCGCTCAGTCGCGGCGCGGCGGCCATGGAAAGAACGCGCTCGTGCGGGCGACGTAGTCCGCATAGCCCTCGCGCCGTTGGCTTAGCGAGCGCTCGAGAAGGGCGGCGCCGCTGACCCGGATCAGCAGGAGGGACATAACCGCCGGGCCGACGACCGTCCACCAAGCGCTGCCGGTGGCCAGAGCGACCAGCCAAATCCCCCACCAGACGCAGAAGTCGCCGAAGTAGTTTGGATGACGCGTGTAGCGCCACAGCCCGCGGTCCATGACCTTGCCGAGGCTTGCCGGATCGGCCTTGAACCGCGCGAGCTGCTGGTCGCCGACGGCCTCGAACGTGAGCCCGACGGCCCACAACGCCGTGCCCGCCCAATCGAGCACCCCGAGGCCGGGCGGCGTGGGGTCCGTCATCCCGACCTGAACCGGGAGTGAGACGACCCACATCAGAGCACCCTGCAGCCAGAACACGACGACCAAGCTGCGCAGCGGCCAGCGGTCGCCGTGGCGGCGGCGCATCGCTGCGTAACGGCGGTCCTCGCCCTTCCCGAGATTGCGACGGGCGAGATAGATGGTCAGACGCAGGCCCCAAACCGTCACCAGCGCCGCCAGGAGGAGGCGACGGTCGCGACTCCCGTCCGCAAGCGCGAGGCCGACCCACGCGACGACGACGAAGCCGCTGCCCCAGAAGACGTCGACGATCGAGGTGTCGCGCACAGCGACGCTGACCGCCCACAGCGCCGTGACGAGGACGAGCACGAGACCCGCCCTCGACTGCCAGCAGGCCCGCGGTGCTCACGCTGCCGGCTGCTTTCCGGCTGCTGCAAACTGTTCCTCGAGCCAGTCGTCGACGTCCTGCCAGAGGTCGTAGAGCCACTCGACGCGCGCGGCTGCCTCCTCGGGCACCGTGGAGCGCGACACCCGCGTCACGCGGACCCGAACCACGAGCCGGACGAGGCCACCGCGCCAGATGTCCGAGATCAGCCGCAGGCCGTCGAAGCCGTGGTGGGCGATCACCACGACGTCGGCGGCGGGAGCGCCGTCGAGCAGAGCGCCCACGCCGCCAAGTCGTGGCGGCAGCAGATGTTGGAGTCGCTCGGCCCGGGCGGCCAGACGGGAATCGCGCTCCGCGATGCGCGCAATTGCACGGGCGCGGCGGCCCGGCGTGAAGCGCGTGCCCTCCGGGTAGATCAGCACGCCCTCATCTGTCTCGAGGCCGTGGGCGAGCGCACGCACCCGCTCCACCTCTTGCGCCTCGCCGGTACCCCGGCGAACGAAATAGTTCGGCAGTCGTCGCCCGGCGACATCGAGGCAAGGATCCGCGAGCAGCTCCCGCTTGAGCACATAGCGCAGGCGGATCCGATGCGGACTGGCGACGAGGTTGGCCGGCAGCAAGTTGTCGACGATGCTGGCATGGCGGATCAGCACGATCACGGGCCCCGGCGCGACCGCGTCGTCCCCTGACACCTCGAGCCGCACGCTGAACAGCACGCGAACCGCCCTAAACAGCACCCCCGCCCACAGTTGCTGGAAGCGCCAGGTCTGCTCGAGAATCCATGCGCGGCGCCGCCCGCCAAAGCTTGCGAGCCAAAGCGCCGCCAGCGCCATGAGTCCGCCGACCTCAGCGGCGAGATAGACCCACAGGAACAGGACGAGCCGCGCGGCGGTCGGCGGCACGCCGAACGCCACCCGGCGCACCGCATCGATCACCAGGCCGATGACGAGCAACCCCGGCAGCAGCGCAGTGACCAGCACGAGGCCCACCACGAGCGGCGAGATCGTCCGCAGCCGTCGCCGGACCGTTTCCGACCGGGTCTCGTCGACTCCACCCCGGTACACCACGCCATTCTGTCAGGGCCGCTGCTTGACGCGGATCAATCAAGCGCGCCCGACAGGATTCGAACCTGTGACCTTCGGTTTCGTAGACCGATTCGGCCAGGGCGGCGCATTGCGCTCTACAGAGCTGTTTCCCGCCGAATAGCCCTGCTGACAGGTGACTTTCCCGTTCACCGAAGCGCCCCGCTCGATACCGCTTTCGACCCTTTCTCGCCCTTCTCAGAAGGGCGTAATCGGGGCGCGGCGAGGACATGCTCGAGGCGGCCGTCCCGTCTTATCGATGCTCACGAAAGCGCCGCAACGGCGGTGCGATCGGCATCACGACAGGGTGGCCTCCAGAACCTCTAGGAGCACCCGACCAGCTGCCAGATCGCTCGTGTCGAGGGCAGGGTTGTAGATGGTGACGTCCATACCGGTTAGCAGGTGGGCCTCGAGGAGCGGCCGGATCAGGTCGACGACCTCGACCGAGCACATGCCACCCGCCACTCGCCAATCCACCGCCGGCATCAGCGCGTCATCGAGACAGTCGGCGTCGAGGTGAAGCCAGACTTGATCGACTCCGGAGCCGGCAAGGAAGGCGATGGCGTGGTGAGAGGCGTCCTCGGTGCCCGCGCTACGTATCTCGGCCAGGTTGCGCACCAGCATCGGCTGGCGGTAGACGTCCTCACTGCCCGTCTCTATCTGTTCACGCCGGTCGCGATGCCCGTAGATCACACATGCTCGTGGGTCCACAAGAGGTCCTAGCCCCTCGGGATTCGCCAGGACATCAGGTCCGTGGCCGGTCGCAAGCCACAGGTCGCTGTCGGAGAGCTCCCCTGTCGACGTCTTGGCGAGATCCCAGAAGTCGGTGTGGCCGTCCAGGAACATCAGGCCCACCGAGCCACGCCGGCGGAGCGCAAGCAGGTTTCCCAACAGGACGCTGTCGTCCCCACCGAGGACGACCGGGAACGCGCCGTCTTCGAGAATCTGGCCGACCCTGTCAGCCTGCTGCCTGGCGAGCTCGGCGATCGCTTCGACGTTGGGGACGCCGAACACGGGATCCCGCTCCTTCTCGAATGGCGGGGCGCGGAGGGTGTCGAGGACCTGCGCGCCAATGCGCCCCGCAAGGCCCAACTCAAGCAGGGTTACACCGAGGCGCTCGACGCCCCCGGGGCGAAGTCCGAGATTCGTCTCGACGTGCAGGATCACCGCGGTCTGATCGATTTCCGACCTCTCCTCCCAGTCCGGTGGAACAGCAAACCATATGGAGGGCCCCAGATCGAGCCGACTCTCGCGGGGAGCGGGCGCGGAGCCGACCCTGAGCATGAGACCTGCCGAACGCGCCCGACAGGATTCGAACCTGTGACCTTCGGTTTCGTAGACCGACGCTCTATCCAACTGAGCTACGGGCGCGGGTTCCGGGTGAGCCCGGGAGGGCGATTCTAGTGGCCGCTGCTCAGGCCCGGCAGCGTCTGCGCCGGCGAGCTATTGGACGATCTTCAGCTTCGCGACCGTGGTCGTCTGCCGACCGCCGATCGTCACCACCTGCTGGACCAGGGCCTTCTTTGCGGAGGCGAGCTTCTTCGCGAACTTCTTCTTCGGCTTTAGCGAGACGACCGCCTTCTTGCCCGGCCTGACCGTGGCCCTGGCGACGGCGCTCTGGGCCTTGAGCTTCTTGCCTTTCCTGGCGACGCCCTTGAGCTTGAATCGGCAGGGTCCCTCGGCGCTCTTCGGGCACCGCACCCTGACGCCGGGATAGGCGACCTTCACCGCCTCTGTGACCGCGGCGCCGGGGGAGCCATGGCAGGAGGCGGTCTGGCCAGTGAAGACCAGCGCAACCGAGCAGCCCTCGTTGTCGGTGACGCTCAGCGTCACGTTGAACTTCCCGGGCTTCGGGAAGGTGTGCTTGGCGGTCGGGACAGTTGTGGCCGCGGTCGTGCCGTCGCCGAACGCCCAGGCCCAGCTCGCGACTGACCCGTCGGGATCGGTCGAGGCCGCGCCGCTGAGGGTGTAGGGGACTCCGGGGCGGGCCCGGCCTGTGCTCGTGAGCGCCGCTGCCGGCGACTGGTCGGGGACGACCGCGATCTGGCCCTGTCCTTCGGCTCCGCCGACCGACAGCGGCGGCCCGACCACCTGGTTTGTCGCGGTGTCGATCATCGAGACCTGCGCCGGTTCGATCTGCTCGGCGAGGACTCGCTTTCCATCCGGGGTGACGGCGAGGAACTCGATTTCGCCGGGGACCGGGATCGGGCCTCCGACCACCTGTCTGGTCGCCGTGTTGATCACCACAACCGAGCTGGGCACGTTGTTCTGCGCGGCGGCGTAGGCACGCGTTCCGTCAGAGGAGATGGCGACCGCGATCGCCTGTTCTTCGCCGATCGGAATCGGCGGGCCGAGGACCTGGTTGGTCGCGGTGTCGATGACCGCAATCCCCGTCTTGACCGAGACGAAGAGGAAGTGCCCGTCGGGTGTGATCGCGCTGGTGAACGGGTTTTCGCCGACGACGATCGGCCCTCCGACCGGCTGATTCGTCGCGGTGTCGATCACCGTCACGGTTCCCGCGATTTCGTTCGACACGTAGGCGCGTCGCCCGTCCGGGCTGATCGCGATCCCCCCCGGCCCTTCGCCGACGGGAATCGGGGCGCCGATCCGCGCTCTGCTCTGAAGGTCGATGGCTTCGACGGTTTCGTCCGGGTTGTTCCCGAATTCGTCTTCGCTGTTGTTTGCGACATAGGCGCGGGTCCCGTCCGGGGTGATCGCGAAGCCGTAGGAGAATTTCTTGATCGGAGCCGGAGCGCCGATGAACAGGTTCGTCGCGGTGTCGAGGGAGGAGAGGCTGGCGCCCTCGTAGTTCACGACCCAGACGGTCTTGCCGTCGGGAGTGATCGCGAGCGAGTAAGGGCCGCTTCCGCTCGGCGCCGAAAACGGGGGCGCGACCAGCTGGTTGGTGGAGAGATCGATTGCGGCGACCGCTTCGCCCTCGAAGTCGGCGACGTAGGCCACTCGAGCGGAGACGGTCGACGCGGTCGCGGCAAGGCCCAGCGTCGAGGCGATCACGCCGAGCGCGAGGAATTTCGGAATGCGCATCAGCTCGCCTGCTCCTGGGCTGCCGGCTGGTTGAGCCGGACGGGCCACTGGACCGTGGCGCTCGCGACCTGTCTGCAGTCGGAGTCGGTGAGCCTGATCTCGCAGGGGAAAACGACCTTGCCCTCTGCGTCGAGGGTCTCGAGCGCCTCGGCGGCGGGGACGCCGAGCGTCGCCCGCGCCTCGACCCGCCCGTCGGCGATCTTCTCGTAGGAGATCTCGGCGCTGCGGGTCAGCGGCGTGACCTCGCCGAGGCGCTCGGCAAAGGCGCCGACGAAAGCTGCCCCGGACGCGGTCTCGGCCGCCGTGAAGAGTGCGCCGGCATGCTGCGAGCCGACGTGGTTCGTGAGCTCTGCGCGCTCCGGAAGGGTCACGAGCGCCTCTTCCTCGCCGATCTCGATCTCCAGGCCAAGGAACTTGGCGAACGGAACCGCCTCGGTCATCCCGGCGGCGATGGCGTCGAAGTCCGGCATCGGCTCGGAACCGTATCGGCTGGCAGACTTGCGGCTGTCGCCGCCACTGACACGGCCGCGGCAACCGATGCCGGACTATCGAGATGACCAACCCCCGTCGGAGTGCGACCTCGCGGTCGTCGGCGGCGGCATTCTCGGGACGGCGGTCGCCAGGGAGCTCGTCCGACGGCATCCCGAAGCGGCGATCTGCGTCCTCGAGGCCGAGGAGCGACTGGGGTACCACCAGACCGGTCGCTCCAGTGGGGTCATCCATGCCGGTATCTACTACAAGCCCGGCTCGCTGAAGGCGAAGCTCTGCGTCGACGGCGCGCGTGCCATGTACGACTACTGCGAGGAGCGGGAGATCCCCCACCGGCGCTCCGGCAAGTTGGTGATCGCGACCGACGAGACCGAGCTGGAGCGCCTCGACGACCTCGAGCGGCGTGGCCGGGCGAACGGGGTTCCCGGCATGAGGCGGCTGAACGCCGAGGAGATCGGGGATGTCGAGCCGAATGCCCGCGGGGTCGCCGCGATCCACTCCCCGGCCACCGGCGTCGTCGACTTCGTCAGGGTCGCCGAGTCCTTCGCGGGGGACGTCGCCGCTGCCGGCGGGACCATCCATCGGGGCACTGTCGTGGAGATGGCGGACCCCGGCTCGGATCGAATCGTGCTGCGGCACTCGCGCGGGGCCACCGTGGCGTCGGCGGCAGTCTTCTGCGCCGGACTCTGGTCGGATCGGCTGGCGGTCCGGTGTGGCGCCCCGGCCGACCCTCGGATCGTGCCCTTCCGCGGTGGCTACCTGCGGCTCCGTGCGCCCGAGGCCGAGATGGTGAGGGCCAACGTCTACCCGGTGCCGGATCCCGAGCTGCCGTTCCTCGGCGCCCACCTGACCCGGACCCTGGGCGATGAGGTCCTGATCGGCCCCAGCGCGCTGATGGTCGGGGCTCGGGATGCCTACCGGCTGAGGACGGTGCGCGGCCGTGACCTCGCCGAGACGGTGGGTTGGCCGGGGACCTGGCGAATGGGCGCCCGGCATTGGCGGGCGGGCGCGCGGGAGATCCGGCACGCGGCCAGCCGCCGGTCCTTCGTCTCCGAGGCGGCCCGCCTCGTCCCCGGCCTGCGCGGAGCGAAGGTCGAGGCCGGTCCCGCCGGCATCCGGGCGCAGGCGCTCGGCCGCGACGGCCGGCTCGTCGACGACTTCGTCATCCATCGCACCGAGCGGGCGATCCACGTCCGCAACGCTCCCTCCCCTGCCGCCACCTCGTCGATCGCGCTGGCCCGGCTGATCGCCGACGAACTGGCCGAGTAGGCCGTATTTCCTACTTTCGCGGCTGCAACTTCGGCTTCCGCGAGGCCGTTCCATATATGGATGAGAAGTCTCAGAGCATTCCGTCTGCTCCCGGTTCCGCTGCTCACGATCGTGATGGTCACGGGGCTGGGAAGCGCCCACGCATTCGCTGCTGACCCCTGCACCCCGCCGGTGACCAACGCGGTCGCCTGCGAGAACACGAAACCCGGCGACGCCCCGTCCGACTGGCAGGTGAACGGGATCGGCGATTCGACGATCCAGGGGTTCGCAACGCAGATGAGCGTCAACGTCGGCCAGACGGTCAACTTCAAGATCAAGACGCCGGCGAGCTCGTACCACATCGACATCCTTCGACTTGGGTACTACGGCGGCGACGGAGCGCGGTTGATCCAGTCGAACATCAAACCGTCGGCGACCCTCCCGCAGACCCAGCCAAATTGCACAACGACCAGCTCCACCGGTCTGGTCGAATGCGGCAACTGGGGGGTCTCGGCCTCATGGACGGTGCCCTCGACGGCGGTCTCGGGCCTCTACATCGCCCATCTGGTGCGAAACGACACCGGCGGCGAGAGCCAGATCTTCTTCGTCGTCCGCGACGACTCGAGCCACTCCGACCTCGTCCTCAAGACCGCCGACACGACCTGGCAGGCGTACAACGCCTACGGCGGCAACAGCCTCTACTCGTGCACGGTGGCCTGCCCGCCCGGCGAACCGGAGGGATACAAGGCGGCCTACGCGGTCTCCTACAACCGGCCCTTTGACGGGACACTCTCGACCGACGCCGGGTTCTCGGACCCCTTCTACGCCGAGTACCAGCTGATTCGATTCCTCGAGCGAAACGGCTATGACCTCAGTTACGTCTCCGGCAGGGACCTCGATTCGAACGGGTCGCTACTGCAAAACCACAGGGTCTTCATCTCGAGCGGCCATGACGAGTACTGGTCCGCGGGCGAACGCCAAGGTGTCGAGGCGGCGCGCGCGGCGGGCGTCAGCCTGGCCTTCTTCAGCGGCAACGAGGTCTTCTGGAAGACGCGCTGGGCAAACAGCTCCGATGGGTCGAACACGTCGTACCGGACCCTCGTCGACTACAAGGACACCCACTTTGCGACGCCGGTCGACCCGCTCGGCCCGACCGTCACGACGCCGACCTGGCGCGACCCCCGTTTCAGCCCGCCGGGCGACGCCGGGCGACCGGAGAACAGCCTCAGCGGCCAGCTCTTCCTCGTCAACTCGGGGACCTCGACGATCAAGGTCCCCGGCACCTTCGCAAACCTCCGCTTCTGGCGGAACACGGCGGTCTCGAAACTGAACTCTGGACAGACGCTGACCCTCGCCCCGGAAACCGGGACGCTGGGGTACGAGTGGGACGTCAACCCGGACAACGGCTTCCGCCCGCCGGGCCGAATCTCGCTTTCGTCGACGACAGTCGCGGGGATACAGGCGTTCACCGACTACGGCTCCGAAGTCGAAGATCCCGTCACCGCGACCCACAGCCTCTCCCTCTACCGGGCGCCGAGCGGGGCCCTGGTGTTCGGTGCCGGAACGGTTCAATGGTCCTGGGGCCTCGACGTCACCAACGCCTGGAACAACAGCGGGCCCGACGGCAACGAACCGGACCCGAACATGCAGCAGGCGACGGTCAACGTGCTCGCGGACATGGGTGCGCAGCCGGCGACCCTGGAAGCTCCTCTGATCGCGACCGCCCGCACGACCGACACCACCCCGCCGACCGCCACCGTCAGCTCTCCAGCCGACGGTGCCGCGCTCAGCGACGGCAACACGGCGACGATCTCCGGCACGGCAACGGATACGGGCGGGGCCGTCGCCGCGGTGGAGGTCTCTACAGACGGAGGGGCGACCTGGCATACGGCGAACGGAACCTCCTCGTGGACCTACCCCTGGATCGTCCACGGCAACCCCTCGACGACGATCAGGGCGCGCGCGGTCGACGACTCCGGCAACATCGGCACGGCCAGCGCCCCGAGGACGGCCTCCGTCTCCTGCCCCTGCTCGATCTTCACCGGGACGACGCCGGCCAAGGTCGATTCAGAAGACGGGGGCTCGGTCGAGCTCGGCATCAAGTTCCGCAGCGACACCGCCGGCACGATCAACGGGATCCGCTTCTACAAGTCGGCGAAAAACACCGGCACCCACGTCGGCAGCCTCTGGACCAGCTCCGGGACCCTCCTGGCGCAGGCGAACTTCTCCGGCGAGACCTCCAGCGGCTGGCAGCAGGTGACCTTCTCGAGCCCCGTCGCGATCCAGCCGAACACGACCTATGTCGCCGCCTATTTCGCTCCCAACGGGCATTACTCGTCGACCGAGTTCGCCGTCGAGCATCCGCCGGCGGTCGGCCCCGACTTTCTCGACACCAGCCCCCCACTCCACGTGCTGCCCGACACCGGTAACGGCAACGGCCTGTACCAGTACACCGAAGGCAGCACCTTCCCGCAGAACAGCTACCAGGCGGAGAACTACTGGGTCGACGTGATCTTCAACCCGACCGGCCCGTCGCAGCCGCCCGGACAAGTGACCGGGGTGAGCGCAACCGCAGGGGCTCTGGAGGCGACCGTCAACTGGACGCCGCCCGCAACTGGCGGGTCCCCGGCGAGCTACCTGGTCACTCCCTACATCGGGGCAAGCGCCCAGACTCCGGTCAGCGTTCCTGCCCCGGCGACCTCGAAGACGATCACCGGCCTCGTCGGCGGCACGACATACACCTTCAAGGTCACCGCAGTCAACGCGATCGGGCCCGGGCCCGACTCGGTCGCCTCCAACCCGGTGACCCCGACGACGCCAAACCCACCGGGGGCACCGACCGGGGTCACCGCGACCGCGGGGGCGCTGCAGGCGACCGTCAACTGGATTGCGCCGGCCGGCGACGGCGGCAGCGCGATCACCAGCTACCGGGTGACCCCATACATCGGAGCCGTCGCCCAGACCCCGATCTCGGTGACCGCACCGGCAACCTCGACGGTGATCACCGGGCTCAGCGCCGGTACCGCCTACACCTTCAAGGTCGCGGCGATCAATGGCCTCGGCCCCGGACCGGACTCGGCTCCCTCGAACGCAGTCACCCCGACGGCAGCCAACCCGCCCGGGGCTCCGACCGCGCTCAGCGCCACCGCCAAGAGCTCGGGCGCACAGCTCAGCTGGACCGCGCCGGTGAGCGACGGCGGCAGCGCGATAACCAGCTACCGGGTGACCCCATACATCGGAACCGTCGCCCAGACCGCGACGACGACCGGCTCGAGCGCGACCTCGGCGAGCGTCGGTGGCCTCATCAACGGCACGACCTACACCTTCAGGGTCGCCGCGATCAACGCCGGCGGCCCCGGGCCGGATTCGGCGGCATCGAGCGCGGTCACCCCCTACGCGGCGATCTTCGACCTCGCGACGCCCGGAACGGTCGATTCCGGCGACGGCAGCGGAGTCGAGCTCGGGGTCAAGTTCCGCAGCGACGTCGCCGGCACGATCAACGGCATCCGCTTCTACAAGGCCGCGGCCAACACGGGCACCCACGTCGGCAGTCTCTGGAGCTCCACCGGCACCCTCCTCGCCCAGGCCAACTTCACCGGGGAGAGCTCCAGCGGGTGGCAGCAGGTGACGTTCTCGAGCCCGGTCGCGGTCCAGCCGAACACGACCTACGTCGCGGGCTACCTCGCTCCGAACGGCCACTATTCGGTCAACGGCCCAACCCTCGCCGCTGCTGTCGACAACCCGCCGTTGCATGCGCTGGCGAACAGCGTGAGCGCCAACGGCGTCTACATCTACGGCACCACGGCCCGGTTCCCGACCAACACCTACCAGGCCTCCAACTACTGGGTCGACGTGCTGTTCGCGCCGAGCGTCCCGACACAGCCACCGGGCCAGGTGACCGGGGTCAGCGCCAGCGCCGGCCAGGAACAGGCGACGGTCAACTGGACGGCGCCGGCGAGCGACGGTGGCAGCGCGATCACGAGCTACCGGGTGACTCCCTACATCGGCACGACCGCCCAGACCCCGGTCAGCGTCACCGCGCCGGCGAGCTCGAAGACGATCACCGGGCTCAGTGCCGGAACGCCCTACACCTTCAAGGTCGCCGCCTTGAACGCGATCGGAACCGGGCCCGATTCAGCAGCGTCCAACTCGGTCACCCCGACCGCGCCCAACCCGCCGGGCGCCCCGACCGCGGTCAGCGCGACGGCAGGCCAGGAACAGGCGACCGTGAACTGGACGGCGCCGGCGAGCGATGGTGGCAGCTCGATCACGAGCTACCGGGTGACTCCCTACATCGGCACGACCGCCCAGACGGCACTCAGCGTTCCCGCCCCGGCGACGTCGAAGACGATCACCGGGCTCGCCGCGGGCACCGCCTACACCTTCAAGGTCGCGGCGGTAAACGCGGTCGGTCCAGGGCCTGACTCGTCGGCCTCCAATGCCGTCACCCCGACGGCGCCGAGCCCGCCCGGTGCCCCGACGGCGGTCAATGCCACCGCCGGCCAGGAACAGGCGACCGTGAACTGGACCGCGCCCGCGAGCGAAGGCGGTGGCCCGATCACGAGCTACCGAATCACCCCCTACATCGGCACGGCCGCCCAGACTCCGGTCGCCGTCACCGCACCCGCGACCTCGAAGGTGATCACGGGCCTAACCGGCGGAACCACCTACACATTCACCGTCGCGGCAATCAACGCGATCGGCGCCGGGCCTGAGTCCGCCGCCTCCAACGCGGTGACCCCAACCGCGCCGACCCCGCCGGGCACACCCACGGCGGTCAGCGCAGCGGCGGGCCAGGAACAGGCGACCGTCAACTGGACCGCTCCGGCGAGCAACGGCGGGAGCGCGATCACCAGCTACCGGGTCACCCCCTACATCGGCGCCGCGGCCCAGACCCCGATCTCCGTCACCGCGCCCGCGAGCTCGAAGGTGATCACCGGCCTCACCGCCGGCACCGCCTACACCTTCACCGTTGCCGCGATCAACGCGATCGGGACCGGGCCCGATTCGGCCGCGTCCAACTCGGTCACCCCGACCGCGCCACCACAGCCCCCAGGTCAGGTCACCGGGGTCAGCGCAACCGCCGGCAAAGAACAGGCGACGGTGAGCTGGACCGCTCCGGCGAGCAACGGCGGCAGCGCGATCACCAGCTACCGGGTCACCCCCTACATCGGCGCCGCGGCCCAGACCCCGATCTCCGTCACCGCGCCCGCAACCTCGAAGGTGATCACCGGCCTCACCGCCGGCACCGCCTACACCTTCACCGTCGCCGCGATCAACGCGATCGGCGCCGGGCCCGATTCGGCCGCGTCCAACTCAGTCACCCCAACCGCGCCCAGCCCGCCGGGCGCCCCGACGGCGGTGAGCGCGACGGCAGGCCAGGAACAGGCGACAGTGAGCTGGACCGCCCCCGCGAGCGAAGGCGATGGCGCGATCACGAGCTACCGGGTCACCCCCTACATCGGCTCCACCGCCCAGACCCCGGTCTCGGTGACCGCGCCGGCGACCTCCAAGACCATCACCGGGTTGACCGGCGGCACCCCCTACACCTTCACCGTCACGGCAATCAACACGATCGGCGCCGGGCCTGAGTCCACACCCTCGAACGCCGTCACCCCGACCGCGCCCAGCCCGCCGGGCGCCCCGACGGGAGTCGCCGCCACCGCCGGAGCGCTGCAGGCGACGGTCAACTGGACGGCGCCGGCAAGCGACGGTGGCAGCGTGATCACGAGCTACCGCGTCACCCCCTACATCGGCACAACCGCCCAGACCGCGGTCAGCGTCACCGCCCCGGCGAGCTCGAAAACGATCACCGGGTTGACCGGCGGCACCGCCTACACCTTCAAGGTCGCGGCGATCAACGCAGTCGGGACCGGGCCCGATTCGGCCGCGTCCAACGCGGTCACCCCGACCATTTCCAATCCTCCGGGCGCGCCGACCGCGCTTACAGCCACCGCCAAGAGTTCCGGCGCACAGCTCAGCTGGACGGCGCCCGCGAGCGACGGCGGCAGCGCGATCACGAGCTACCGCGTCACCCCCTACATCGGCACCACAGCGCAGCCCGCGACGACCACCGGCTCGAGCGCGACCTCGGCGAGCGTCGGTGGCCTCAACAACGGCACCGCCTACACATTCACGGTCGCGGCGATCAACGCCGCCGGCCCCGGGCCCGAGTCCGCGGCCTCGACCGCGATCACCCCCTACGCGACGATCTTCGACCTCGCCACTCCCGGGACCGTCGATTCCGGTGACGGCAGCGCGGTCGAGCTCGGGGTCAAGTTCCGCAGCGACCTCGCGGGGACGATCAACGGCGTCCGCTTCTACAAATCCGCGGCCAACACCGGCACCCACGTCGGCAGCCTCTGGAGCTCCACCGGAACCCTTCTCGCCCAGGCCAACTTCACCGGCGAGACCGCCTCCGGCTGGCAGCAGATGAAATTCACGAGCCCGGTCTCGATCCAGCCGAACACGACCTATGTCGCCGGCTACCTCGCCCCGCGGGGGCGCTACTCGGTCAATGGCCCGACCCTGGCGGCCGGCGTCGACAACGCACCGTTGCACGCGCTTGCGAACAGCACCAGCGTCAACGGCCTTTTCATCTACGGCAGCACGGCCCGGTTCCCGACCAACACCTACCAATCCTCCAACTACTGGGTCGACGTCCTGTTCACCCCGACAGCCTCGGCGCAGGCACCGGGCCAGGTCACCAATGTCAGCGCCACCGCCGGCCAGGAACAGGCGACCGTGAACTGGACGGCGCCGGCGAGCGACGGCGGCAGCGCGATCACCAGCTACCGCGTCACCCCCTACATCGGGACCACCGCCCAAACCCCGGTCACCGTCGCAGCGCCCGCCACTTCGCGGACGATCACCGGCCTGACCGTCGGCACCGCGTACACCTTCAAGGTCGCGGCGGTGAACGGGATCGGGACCGGTCCGGATTCGGCCGCGTCCAACGCCGTCACTCCGACCACGGCGGCCCAGCCGAACGCACCGACCGCGGTCACGGCGGAACCCCGTAACCAGAGCGCATTGGTGAGCTGGGCGGCGCCGACGGGCGGAGGCGGCGCGATCACCAGCTACCGGATCACCCCATATGTCGGCGCCACCGCTCAAACGCCGACGACGGTCTCGGGACTGACCACGACGGCGCTGGTGAACGGGTTGACCAATGGCACCGCCTACGGCTTCACCGCCACCGCGATAAACGGCGCCGGAACGAGCCCGCCGTCGGCCATATCAAGCGCAGTCATACCCCGGGCCTCGATCTTCGAGCAGGCCATCCCCTCGGATCCCGACGTGGACGATTCGGGCTCGGTCGAGCTGGGGGTCAAGTTCACCAGCGAAACGCCGGGCCGGATCCTCGGAATCCGCTACTTCAAGTCAGAAGCGAACACGGGCACACACGTGGTCAGCCTGTGGAGCGCCGCCGGAGCGCTGCTGGCACAGGCGACCGCAACCGGCGAGAGCTCGTCTGGATGGCAGGAAGTGGCGTTCGCAAACCCCGTATCGATCGTCGCGAACACGACCTACGTCGCAAGCTACTTCGCGCCGAACGGCCACTACGCGGCCACCGCCCAGGGCCTGGCCAGCACCGTCGACAGCCCACCCCTTCACGCCGTCGCCAACACGATCAGTCCGAACGGCGTCTACGCGTACAGCGCTTCGACCACGTTCCCGACGAATGTGTTCGAAGCGACCAACTACTGGGTCGACGTCCTCTTCGTCCCATGATCAAGCGACTCGCACTCGCCGCAATCGCCGCAGCCGCGGCATTCGCCCTCGCGGGATGCGGATCTGGCTCCGGCCAGACCGGCTCCGGGAGCGGGGACTCCCAGATCGTCCCCTCACATGATCCGATTTCGGACTCGAACAGGCCGACGGTACCGAGGCCTGTCTGGCCGGGCCCCAACTCAGGGTCCGGCGCGACCCCTCCCGGCGGCGCAAAGAGCGAGGCGAGCAGGACCGGCACCACCGCGGCCGACCCCTGTCACCTGGTCTCCTCCGAGGAAGCCTCGGCGATTCTCGGCGGTGCCGTCGATGCCTCGGTCGGCATGCAGGGACCGACCTGCATCTACGCACCCCGGGGCTCGGGTCCGCAGATGACGCTGGCGGTTGAGCAGACGAGCATCGCCGGGCTCCGCCGTGAAGCGGCCCAGGCCAAAGCGATGGTGGTTGGCGCTGGGGCCGGCTGGTGCCTGCACTACGGCTCGACCTCGGTGGTCGCATCCCTCCCCGATGGGAATGTCCTCCACGTCACGGGGCCCTGCGCGCTTGCCGCTCGCTTTGCCGCGCGGGCGCTCGGGCAGCTCTCCTCGAGCTAGCCCTTCTGTCTGAGCCGTGTCGGCTCAGTTAGGGTCGGCGATAGGCATGACCGCCCGCGTCGCCACCAAGCACGATCTCGATGGAGTGACGGGGACCCTGACGGCCGCCTTCGCCGATGACCCGCTCTGGAGCTGGGCTATTCCAGACCGTGAGAACCTCGCCGCCTGGTGGCGCTTCAACCTGTCCAGCGCACTTCGCTACCCGTGGGTCTGGGTCGTTGGCGACTACGAGGCGGCGTCGGTCTGGATTCCGCCGGAAGGCGTCGAGCTGACGGCCGAGGAGGAGGATCGGGTGCCGTCGGTCCTCGCCGATCTCATCGGCCCCCGGGCCGCGGAGGTCATTGAGCTGCTCGAACGATTCGAGCGAACCCACCCCCGCGATGAGCCTCACTACTACCTGAGCCTCCTCGGCATTCGTCCCGATCGGAGGGGAAGCGGACTCGGCATGGGCCTGCTCGCCGAGAACCTGGCCCGGATCGACTCGGAGGGCATGCCCGCATTCCTGGAGTCGAGCAACTCGGCCAACGACCACCGCTACGAACGGCTCGGCTTCGAACGGGTGGGCCAGTTCACCCGTCCGGATGAGGCGGTCAGCGTCTCGACGATGTGGCGGCCGGCCCGACCGGCGTCCGGCTAGCGGCCCTCGAACTCTGCGTGCCCGGGGCCTTTCTCGAGGAAGGTCCGGACCGCCCCCTTGAGGTCCTCGGTCGCGAACAGCTCGCCGGCGTCGTCGCGGATCGCGTCGTCGGCGGCCGGGATCCCGCCCTCGCGGAAGCGGCGCAGGACGTGCTTGGTCATCGCGTGAGCGCGGGTCGGGCCGGCCGCGAGACCGGCGGCGAGAGCCCGCGCCCGCTCGTCGAACCCCTCGTCGTCGTAGACGTGGTTGACGACGTTCCAGCGCTCGAGCTCCTCGGCGCCGAAGAGGTCGCCGGTCATCACCAGCTGCCGAGCGCGGCCGCTCCCCGCCCGCTCGGCAAGGCGCTGGGTTCCGCCCATCGAGGGGGTCAGGCCGACGACCCTCTCGACGAGGCCGAACTGGGCGGAGCGGGAGGCGACGATCAGGTCGCATGCCAGCGCCAGCTCGAACGCCGCGGTCAGCGTCAGCGCGTGGGCCGCGAACACGACCGGGGTCGGCAGCAGTTCGACCTTGTCGACGACCGCAAGCAGCTCGGCCCACATCGCCGAGCCCTGCTCCGGCGTCAGCCCCTCGAACTCGTGGACGTCGACGCCGCCGGAGACGGCGCGACCCTCGGCGCGAAAGAGGAGCGCCCGCGGCGGGTCGTGGTCGAGGTCGTCGACCGTCTCTCGCAGCGAGTCGAACATCGCGCGGTCGAAGAGATTGAGCGGCGGGCTGTCGAAGGTCGCCACCGCGAGGCCGCTGTCGCCGCGCTCGAGACGCATCAGCAGCTGATCAGGAGGGTGAATGGCTTGGCCGCATTCAGACCGGGTTCGCCAGTCCGTACGTAGACGGCGTTCGGCTCTCCTTCCATCGGGTTGACGGAGATTTCCCCCCGCACCCCTTCGCCTGGTTTGTCGCCGCCGAGCGTCGCCACGAAGAAGCAATTCTGGACGTCCCGGTTACTGAGGACCACGTTCTTCCCAGCTTCTTCAGCACCTGCGCTGACGATCCCGGGGCTGCCACGAAGGAGCGTGCCATCGGCATGGACGATCGCCCAGAGCTGACTCGAGACGCTGTCGGCGACGGTGGCGGTGCCCGCGACTTTCGCGCTGTCGGCGGCTTTCGCGGTGTCGGCGACTTTCGCGGTGTCGGCGCTGCCGGCACTCCTGACGACGAGGCCCGACGACGCGCTGCGGATCCGCTGGTCGGCGACCTTGCCGGCGATCTTCTTGATCTGCTTCTTGTCGTTCTTGGTCAGGACGCTGATCGTCCCGACGCTGGCCACCGCGGTGCCCGCGATCGCGATCACGAGCGCGGCAATCGCCACGGCCATTGACGGCGAGGGCGGTCTGAACAGGCTCATGAGACCAGCCTATGGGACCCGGTGTACCTCGAACAAGTTCGTGCCCAGTTCCTGCTCGGGCAGTCCGGCGGTGATCGCGATCCGGTCGCCCGATTTGGCGATGCCGTGCTTAGCGGCGAGCGCCGCGCAATCGTCGAGCAGGGCGCGGACCTCGGTCTCGTGATCGCTCTGAACGGCTGTGATTCCCCAAAGAACGTTGAGACGGCGCACGGTTTCGATCCGGGGGGAGATCGCGAGCACCGGGACATTTGGCCGGTGGGCAGAGACGAGCCGGGCGGTGCGGCCGCTGTAGGTGGGAACGACCAATGCCGCGAGCCCCAGTCGATAGACCGCGCCGACCGCGCCCCAGGCAACCGAGTCGGCGACCTCCTGGTCGATCTGGTCGGTGCGGGTGAACAGCCAATCGCCGTAGGGAAGGTCGGGCTCGGTCGCTCGCGCGATACTGTCCATCACCCTCACCGCCTCGACCGGGTTGCCGCCGACCGCGGTCTCCTCCGAGAGCATCACCGCGTCGGTGCCGTCGAAGATCGCATTGGCGACGTCGGTCACCTCGGCCCGGGTCGGGCGCCGCGCGGTGACCATCGAGGCGAGCATCTGGGTCGCCGTGATCGCCGGCTTCGAGCGCTTCCCGGCGGCGCGGATCAGCCGTTTCTGAACCAGCGGCACCTCCGCCAGCGGGAGCTCGATACCGAGGTCGCCACGGGCGACCATGATCCCGCCGGTCGCCGCCTCGATGATCTCCTCGAAATTCTCGGCGGCCTGCCGTTTCTCGATCTTCGCGATCAGCGGGATGTCGGAGCCGAGTGAGCGCACCCGGTCGGCGACCGGAACCAGATCCGCGGCGGTGGAGACGAAGGAGACCGCGAGCAGATCGACGCCGTGCTCGACCGCAAACTCGACCCAGCCCATGTCGCCGTCGGTCGTCGCCTGCGCGGTCGCCCCCGGGACGTTCATCCCCTTGTGCGAGGAAAGGGTCCCGCCGACCTCAACCTCGCAGTCCACCCCATCTGCCTCATCCGGCTCGCACACGCGAAGTCTGATCGCCCCGTCGGCGAGGTAGACCTGCTCATCCTCGCGCAAGGTCGCAAGCCCGGGCCAGTCGACCGGAATCCTCTCGGCGTCCCCCTCGATGTCCTTGGGGGTCAGCTTCACATGCATCCCTGTCTCGAGCTCGGCGACGTCGTTGTGCAGCTCGCCGATCCGGAGCTTCTGCCCCGGCAGGTCGCCGAGCACGGCGACGTCGCGGCCGGCCTGCTCGGCGGCGGCCCGGATCGACTCGATCGTCGCCGCATGGCGATCGCGGTCGGCGTGGGAGAAGTTGAGCCGGAAGACGTCTGCCCCGGCCTCGATCAGCTGGCCGAGGACGGGCTGGTCCCAGCTCGCCGGCCCGACGGTCGCGATGATCTTCGTCCGCCGCCCTTCTCGCTTCAGCTGCTCCGCGTGCATCGTCATACGACTGTAGATGGTCGGCGACGCCCGCCAAAGATGACATCGATCCATGTAGCATTTGTCCTTCCATGACCTCTCCCCCGCGATCAGCGCTCGCCTCGGCCCCCGAGTCGGCCCCGGACGGCCTGGTCGGCGAAGCGCCGGCCTCGCCCGCGGGGCCGATCTCGAGCGAGGAGCAGGCGAAGCTCAGCCCGCCCCCGGTCATCGACCTCCACCCCGCGTCCCAGATCCTGCGCTTCAACCAGCGCCAGATCCAGTTCGTTTTCGGCGCCCGCCGCCGGCTCGGTGAGACCTTCAGGATGCGGACCGCGATGCCGGGCGGGCTGGTGATCGTCAGCCACCCCGATCATGTCCGCTCGCTCTTCACCGCGAAACCGGCGCTGGCGCCGTCGCTGGCAGCCGAGTCGCCGCTGGCGCCGATCGTCGGTCGCAACTCGGTGCTGACCGCGCTCGAACCGCGCCACATGCGCCAGCGCAAGCTGCTGCTACCCCACTTCCACGGCGAGGCGATCGAGCGCTACACCCGGTCGATCGCCACGGCCGCAGAGCGCGAGATCGAGGGCTGGCCGGTGGGCCGCCCGTTCGCGCTGGCGCCGCGGATGCAGGCGATCACCCTCGACGTGATCATGTCCGGGATCTTCGGGATCGAGGGAATCCCGCGTCGTGACACCCCCGAGTACTGGCTGCGATTCGCGACGAAGCGCATGGTGGCGGTCTCGACCACGCCGGCGGCGCAGATCGGCGAGCTGATGAACCTCTTCCGCGACGAGGCGGTGGGCCTTACCCGGGTCGGGCTCGAGTTCCTCGACCGGCCCACGTACGCGGTGATCGCCCGCCGCCGCGCATCCGTGGACCTCGGCGAGCGGCGCGACATCCTCTCCCAGCTGCTGCTGGCGAGGACCGAGGACGGCGAGGAGCTGAGCGACCGCGAGGTGCGCGACGAGCTCCTGACCCTGGTTCTCGCCGGCCACGAGACGACCGCCAACTCCCTCGCCTGGGCCTGGGAGCGCCTGGTCCGCAATCCCGCCGCCCACGATCGGCTGCGCGACGCGGTCCGCTCCGGGTCCGGGGACGGGGCCGAGCAGGTCGAGGCGACGATCGTCGAGACGATGCGCTCGCGCCCGGTCGTGCCGGTCGTCGGCCGGCGGGTGAAGGCGCCCTGGCGGCTCGGCCCCCACGCGGTTCAGGCCGACACCCCGATCCTCGTCAGCATCCTCCTCCTCCACCACCGTGAGGACCTCTACCCGGAGCCGTTCGAGTTCCGGCCCGAGCGCTGGATCGACCACAAGCCCGGCACCTACGAGTGGATCCCGTTCGGCGGCGGGACCCGGCGCTGCCTCGGCGCGACATTGGCGATGGCCGAGCAGCGGGTGGTGCTGGAGATGATGGCGCGGCGCCTCGACCTCGAGGCGGAGGACCCCGAGCCCGAGCGGGCACGGCACCGCAACGTGACGATGATCCCCGCCGACGGGGCCAGGGTCGTGGTCCGCTCGCGCCTGGGCTAGGCCCGGAGCGGAGAGGGAGGGATTCGAACCCTCGAGAGAGCTTGCGCCCCCTACTCGCTTAGCAGGCGAGTGCCTTCAGCCACTCGGCCACCTCTCCGGGAGGGAGAACGATATCGCCGCCTCCCCCCCGACGTCCGCGCCGGCGGGCTAGGCTCGTGGCTCGATGGCGGACCACTCCGAGTACGAGTCGATTTTCGCCGAGGTGGAGGCGCCGTTCGCGTTCGTCGACCTCGACCCGATGTGGTCGAACGCGGAAGAGATGCTGGGGCGGGCCGAGCCGAAGCCGGTGAGGGTCGCGAGCAAGTCGATCCGCTGCCGCGCCCTGCTCGATCGAATCCTCGACCGCGACGAGCGCTTCGCCGGGCTGATGACCTTCACCCTGCCGGAGACGCTGTGGCTCGCCGAGCAGGGTTACGAGGACCTGCTGCTCGCCTACCCGACCGCCGACACCGGCGCCCTCGGCGAGCTGGCGCTGCGTTCCGCCGCCAACCCGGAGGGGGCGCCGATCGTGATGGTCGACTGCGTCGAGCACCTCGACGCGATCGAGTCGGTGCTCGGCACCGGGGCCGCTCCGGTCCGGGTCTGCATCGATATCGACGCGAGCTGGTGGGCGCTCGGGGGGCGGGTCAAGGCCGGCCCGAAGCGCTCCCCGGTGCACGTCGTCGAGCAGGCGGTCGCCCTGGCGCGCGAGATCGAGGGGCGGCCCCAGCTCCGGCTCGCCGCCCTGATGGCCTACGAGGGCCAGATCTCCGGCGTCGGCGACGAGCCGCCGGGCCGGCGCCTGCGCGGGGCGGCAATCCGGTTCATGCAGCGGCGCTCGGCCGCCGAGATCGCCGAGCGGCGGGGGGCGATCGTCGCCGCGATCGGCGAGTTCGCCGAGCTCGAGATCGTCAACGGCGGCGGCACCGGGAGCCTCGAGCTGACCGCGGCCGAGGACGCGGTGACCGAGGTCACCGCCGGGTCCGGCTTCTACGCCCCCGCCCTGTTCGACCACTACAGCCGCTTCACGCTGACCCCGGCGGCGGGGTTCGCGCTGCCGATCGTCCGCAAGCCCTCACCCCGGGTCGCCACCGCGCTCGGGGGCGGCTACCTCGCCTCGGGCAGCGGCGATGCGGCCCGGCTGCCGTCCCCGTGGCTGCCGCCCGGCCTCGAGCTCGACGCCGAGGAGGGCGCCGGGGAGGTGCAGACGCCGCTGCTGGGGCCCGGCGCGGCCGATCTGCAGATCGGTGATCGCGTCTACCTACGCCACGCCAAGGCCGGCGAGCTCTGCGAGCGTTTCGACTCGCTACACCTTGTCGAGGGTGGCCGCGTGGTCGACGAGGTCCCGACCTACCGCGGCGACGGCCGGGCATTCCTCTGAGGAGGATCCGCCGCAGCCCATCAAGTTGACCATCCGATGGACGGTCAACTTGATGGGCTGTCAGGAGCCGAGCACTCGGGCGGCGTACTCGTTGGCGAAGGCCCGGCCGGGGTCGAGCCGGTCCCGGGCGGCCGCGAAGGCGTCCCAGCGTGGATAGCGGGGCCGTAAGGTCTCCGCGGTCTGGAAGTGACGCTTGCCCCAATGGGGCCGGCCGCCGTAGGAGTCCATGATCGCCTCGACCGCCTCGAAGTAGGGCCGCCACTCCATCCCCCGGTACTGGTGGACCGCGATGTAGGTCGTGTCGCGCTCGTGCGAGGGGCTGAGCAGGGCCTCGTCGCCGGCGGCGACCCGCATCTCGATCGGGAAGAAGACCGGGTAGCGGTTCTCGCGGATCCAATCGACGACCCGTCGGGCGGCCTCGGGGCCGCTCTCGCGCGGCACCCCGTACTCCATCTCGGTGAATCGGACCCGGCGGTCGCTGGCGAAGATCCGGTCGCTGCGATCGGTCACCCTGCCGCCCGACGCGAGCCAGGCGGCGAGCCGCGAGAGGCTCGGGATCGCCGCCGGCAATGCCTTGCCGGTCGCCGAGAGTGCGCCCAGGGCCCAGTTCTCGAGCACGATGTCGTTGAGGTAGGTGCCGACCGTTCCCCGCGGGCGCGGCTGCGACTCGGTCCGGTCGCGTTCGAGGACGAAGGCGGAGTCCGCGTAGGGGAAGGTGAACAGCTCGAAATGGTCGCTGGCCTCCGCCCGCTCCGAGAAGCTCGCCAGCACCTCCTCGCGGGGCTCCGGCTTCGAGACCATCTCGAGGACGAAGGCCGGGACGCAGCGGAGGGTGACCGCGGTGATCGCCCCCAGCGCCCCGACGGATACCCGCGCCGCCCGCAGCAGGTCGGGCTCGGACTCATCGAGCTCATGGACCGCACCGTCGGCCGTTACCAGCTCGACCCCGACGACCTGGCTCGAGAGGATGCCAAGCATCGCGCCGGTGCCGTGGGTTCCGGTCGAGATCGCGCCGGCGACGGTCTGGCGATCGATGTCGCCGAGGTTCTCCATCGCGAGGCCGAGACGGTCGAGCTCGCGGTTGAGGTCGGCGAGGATGGTCCCGGCGCCGACCTTGACCAGTCCGGTCGAGGGATCGGCGTCGATCACTCCACCGAGGGCGCCGATGTCGATCATCGTCCCGTCGGTCATCGCCGCCTCGGTGAACGAGTGGCCCGAGCCGGCGACGCTCACCTTCCTCCCCGCCTCGGCCGCGGCGACGATCGCGGCCGCGAGCTCCCCGCGGTCGCGGGGAGCCAGCCTCTGCGCCGGGCGGCACGCCTGGTCGCCCGCCCAGTTGCGCCACTCGGCCGCGGCCACCCCTAGCTGCCTTCGGAGGTCATCGGCGCAGCGTATCCGGCACCCAACGCCCGGGCGGCGTAGATCGCGGTGCCGGCGAGCACTGCGGCCACGGCGAGATTCGGCGCCGCGAAGCCGACGGCGCTGGCGAGAGCGCCGCCGACCAGGGCGCCGATGACCTGGCCGGACGCCCAGGCGATGTTCGATAGCCCGGCTGCGAAGCCCTCGTGCAGTTGGGCCGCTTCCCCCGCCTCCGAGAGCAACGCGATCGCCGGCGTGAACGAGAGACCGGCGCCGAACGAGACGAGGAAGAGGCCCCCCAGAACGACGCCGAGCCCCTGGGCGACGGCGATCGCGACCATCGCGACGGCGCAGGCCGCGAGCCCGCCGACGAGCGGCAGACGGCGGCCCTCCCGATCCGAGTAGCGGCCGGCTATCGGGGCGAGCGACGCCTCGATCGCGGCGCCGACGACGAACCCACCGGCGATCACGGTCGCGCTGCCGCCGAAATCGTCAATCCGGAGCGGAACCAGGACCTCGATCGCGCCCGCCATCAGCGAGGGGGCGGCGACGAACGCGGTTGCGATGACGATCGGACGGGTGGTGATGACCGCGAGCGCGCTGCGCAGATCCTGAACATCGCTGACCCCCACCTCCGGGGTGCGAGCGGCGGCGATCGCCAGCAGCACGGCGACCAGGGCGACGGTCGCGAACACCGGCTTGGTCCCAATCTGGGCGGCGACGCCGCCGAGCAGCGGCCCGAAGAGGGCGCCGGCGACCGCGGTTCCGACAGCGGTGCCGATCACCGCCCCGCGCCGCTCCGGCGGGTACTCCGCGATCAGCCAGGCGAATGCCCCGGACCAGATCATCGCCCCCCCGACCCCCTGGGTGAACCGGGCGGCGTCGAGGAGGGCGATGTGCTCGCCGAATCCGAACGTCAGCCCGGAGAGGCCGAACAGGGTCAGCCCGCCGAGCACCGTCGCCCGGGGCCCGATCCGCGCCACCAGCATCCCGGCGGGGAATGCGGCGATCAGCGTCCCGGCGGCGTAGGACCCCTGGAGGATGCCCGCCTGGGCCTCGCTCAGCTCGAACTCGGAGACGTAATGAGGGAGCAGCGGAGCGATCGCCGAGTAGAAGGCGACGTCGAAGAAGACCATCGTCGAGGCGAGGATGAGCAGCCTGCGCATCCCCCGATCCAATCACCTACGCTCATCCGGCCAATCCCCGGAGGGGTGGCAGAGCGGTTGAATGCGGCGGCCTTGAAAGCCGTTAGGCGCTCATTGGGCGTCTCGTGGGTTCGAATCCCACCCCCTCCGCTACAGCAGGCCCGTCCCAAAAAGGGTGAGCCGATTCGTCCAACGGCTTCAGGGTGTCCCGGCGGAGAGCCGAGAGCGGTTGGGATGGAATCGACCCTACGAATGGCCGGCCGACTGTCGACCGAACTGCTCGACGCGACCCCCTCGGAGCGACGCGATCCTGCCTTCGAACGGAGGGCTCGCGAGCTTCTGATGCGCGTCGACCCGGCGAGGCTCGACCTGACGCTCGCGGTGTTCCTAGCGTCGATCTCCCGGTCCCTCGGAGCGAGCCCGGAGGTTCTCTACGGGCCAGGTTGGAGCGCCCGCATCCGCACGACCGAGCACGCGGCGGTCACGGCAGGCGGGCCAGTGGACCCGGCCTATGACCGGGAGTGGGAACGACTGATGCACGAGGTGCCAGCCCCGCTCGCGAGGGCCGCCCACCGGGCCCGGAGGGGATCGAGAGGCGGGAGAAAGCTCCGCTTGGCGGCTTCCTGAGGGCCGGCCTAGCGTCGCCTGAGCAGCTTGATCGTCTTGGCCTCGGTGTTGGCGATGCCGCCGGTCGGGGTGTAGGTCACCTTCGCGTTCACCTTCACCTTGCCGACGCGACTCAGGCTGCGGCGGGACTTGCCCTTTGCCTTGATCTGCAGTTTGACGACGCCGGCAGCGGAGACCGCCTTCGCCGGTTTGCCGACCACCCCCTTGCCCGCGAGGGCGATCGTCCCGGGGCCGGGAAGGGAGACGAACAGGACCGCTGTCCCCTTTGCCCTGTTGCGCTTCAGCTGCCCGAACTTGAACGCGTTCGAGGGCGTCGCGCTCGTCGGCACGAGCTCGAACGCTCCGACGTCGCAGGCCGGGCCCTGCGGCCTGGTCACCCCACGCTGGTCGGTGGGCGGGCAGGCGGAGCCGTGGTCGATCGCCGGGCTTGTCGGCAACAACGCGAGGGTGTCGGTCTGGCCGCCGTTGTCGCCGAGAGACCCGAGCAGCGGCTCCATCCCGACCTGGTCTCCGGCGGCGTGAAGCCCACACTGGTCGGTGCTCTCGAGGTTCGTTCCCTGCGAGGTGAGCGTGCCGTCGCAATTGCCGCCCGGGGCGTTGGAGAAAATCGAGTTCCTGGTGTTGATCGTGCCGATGTTGTCGATCGCGGGCGAGCCGGAATTGGCGGCGACAGTGACGTTTAGCAGCGTCACTTCGGTCCCCAGGTTCTCGATCGCCGACCCGCTGGAGCTCGCTCCGTAGGTCGCGATCTGGGAGTTTCCGGCGAAGGTGCTGTTGATGATCGAAACCGTTCCCCCGGAGTTGAACAGCCCGCCGCCCTGGTTTCCACTCGCCGGTTCGGTCGCCACCTGAGTATTCCCGCTCACCGTGCTGTCGGCAATGCTGAGGGTCCCGTTGTTGGCTATCCCTGCCCCGCGAACCGCGCCGCTGGAGGCATCGGTCTTCTCGAGTGTGGTCCCCGACACCGCGACCCCGACCAGGGAGAGCACCGAGTTGGTCAGGTTCGAGACGGCTCCACCGTGGAGGAAATCGGTCCCTTCCCCGATCACATGCCCGGCGGAGATCGTCATTCCCGAGATCGTCACCTGGTCCGGGCTCGCGACCACGAACGCATGCGCGGACGTGCCGCCGTCCACGATCACCTTCGTTGCGCGGGCGCCGGCACCCTGGATGCTCTGGGCCTGGGTGATCGTCAGGCCGCCGAAGGCCAGCGGATAGGTCCCGGCGGGGACGACCACCGTCTCACCCGGCGAGGCGAGTGCTATCGCCTGGTGCAGCGAGCAGTCCCCCGGGACCCCGGCGCACCCCCCGGGCGCGTTCGAGTCGGTGGTCGTGTTGACCGTGATTGCGGCGTTCGCGGAGCTCGAGAATAGCGCCGAGCTGAGCAGCGCCACCATCAGGGCCAGCCTCACTTGGCGAGCTTGACCTTTGCCTTGGAGGTCTTCGTCTTCTTGTTGCCCTGCTTGTCGCGGGCGGTCACCTTGATCTTCGCCTTCAGCGTCTGGCCGGCATACCTGTGGGCGACGCTCTTCGGGATCTTGATCTTGAACGCCGTCTTCTTGCCCTTCTTCACCTTCTTCTTGACCGGCTTGAGCTTGATCTTCACCTTCTTCGAGGCGCTCGCAGAGGAGCCGCTCGAACCGGCGGGCGGTTCCAGAGTGGTCGCCACCGTCACCGTCCCGGCCTCGCCGCATTTCACGTCGATCACCAGTGGTTTGCCGGATTCGCCGCCGGCCACCAGGGTGCCGCTGGCCTTGATCGTGCAGTTCGGCGGTACCGAGTCGACGAAGGTCGCCTGCGCCGAGGCCTGCGGCTCGGCCGGCTCCCGGGTCCCGTTGTTGTTGAAGTCGACGAAGACGGTCACGGTGTCCGTCCCCGCTTTTGCGCCAGGATCGGTGACAACCGCGCTTCCCGTCGGGCCGAGCGTGGCACTTCCCGTCGTCGCGTTCGGCCCGGTGATCGTGTAGCGCAGCGTCTTGCCGGCGTAGGGAGTGCCACTGGAGTCGGTCGCGGTCGCGGTGATGTTGATCGGCACACCCTGCCGCGATGCGCCGTTGGTCGGGCTGAGCTGGAGGGCGGACGGGACGGCGCTGCGGACGATCAATTCGTAGGAGCGGGTGCCACCGGAGGCGAGACCGGTGCCGGTCGCGTCCTGATCCCACTCGACGCCGCCGGCGTTGTCGACAGCCTGAGCGAGCACCGAATCGTCGAACGTGGCGCCGGAGCTCGATGCCGCTTCCTCGATCTTGGTCCAGACCCCCGGGAAGTCGAGCGCCTGGTAGGCCGACCACGGCGCGATGCCACCATCGGTGACCTCGGCAAATCCGCCCGAGCTTCCCGAGTCGAGGTTCGTGCCACCGATGAAGCGCGGCGGCCCGGCGGTGAAGATCCCGGTTCCGGCATCGTCGCCCTCGAAGAAGAAGTCGGCGGCGGCGAGGGCCTTGAATTTGACGGCGGCAACGGTGGTGTTGTGGACGTCCCAGTGCACCCGGAACTCCTGCGAGCCGTTCACAAAAGTTGTCGTCTGGGTGATTTCCAGAGCCGATTCGACCTCGTAGGTGGTCACCTGTTTGAGCGGGTCGGCGGCGCTGCCGCTGCCGCTGACCGGCGACTGGGTGACCGGTTCGTATTTCTCGAGTCCGTCCGGGCCGGCGTTGCCTTCGAAGCCGAATACTTTTCCGCCGACCTGGCCCGGGTTCAGGGCTATGAAGAAGCCGGCGTCGCCGACGGTGTCGGTCGACCGGTAGAAGATCCCGCTGCCGGTATCAGTCCGGACGGCCTGCAGCTGCCCCCGTTCGCCGACATAGACGTTCAGCGGGCTGCCGCCGAGGGGGACCGCGGTATCGGCGAGGGCGGAGGCCGCTGTCGCGAGGCTGAGCGCCGCAATGAGCAGGGCTGCCAAGAAGCTGGACCGTCGAAGATTCATTGCTTCCCTTCCCCGTTGCTACCGACCCTTGATCAGCTTGACGGATTTCATCTAGGTATTTGGCGGGTGCCTCAGGTCGGAGTGTAGGGACCTTCACCTCGATTGGCAGGAATGCCTCGGTCCCGCCCGAACGTGCGGGAATGGACCCCGAGGGGCGCCGAGCGCGCACGCGTGATCGTTGGCAGCGCCGAGCCCAGCGAGTGCGGGACGCCTTCGGCCTGGTATTGGCGCTGGTCCTCCTCAACTACGTCCTGGCTTCGGTGCTCTCGAACAAAGGGTGGGGCGCGGTGGTGCTCTCGATCTCCACCAGCGCGGCCTCGGTCGTCGCGCTGACCAGCTCCCACGTCAAAGAGGCCGCGGTGAGGCGCGGGCTCCTGGTCGCCGGCCTGGCTGTCCTGCTGGCGGTCATCTCGGCCATCTTCGGTGGCCGCCACTGGCTCACCGCCTCCTCATTCCTCGTGGTCTGCCTGCTGGCTGTCGCAATGGGCGCGGTGCTGAGGCGGGTCGTCGCCTCCGACAGCGTCTCCTCCCGCACGATCCTCGGTGCGATCAGCGTCTACACGGCGCTCGGCATCCTCTTCACCTGGGTCTACGGCGCGGTCGATCGGCTCGAAGGTGGCAACTTCTTCGGTCTCGAAGGAGCGGAAAAGGGAACCGACTTCCTCTTCTTCAGCTACACCACCCTGACCACGACCGGCTACGGCGACCTGGTCCCCGTCGGGCAGGTCGGGCGCATGGTCTCCGGGTTGGAGATGATGATCGGCCAGATCTTCCTCGTCACCCTCGTCGCCGGCCTGGTCAGCCTCTGGCGGCCGGGTCAGGGACTTCTCACGCGGCGCGGGAAGAGCCAGCCAGAGCAGGCAGAGCCGGGTCACTGAGGGATACTGCCGCGATGGCGAAGTGGGGAGTCCTGGGGGTGCTGGCGACTGCCCAATTCCTGATGGTCCTCGACCAGGCGGTGATGAACGTCGCGATCTCCCAACTGGTCGAAGACTTCGACACCACCGTCACCACGATCCAGATGGTGATCGCCCTCTACGCGCTGGTGATGGCCGGGCTGATGCTGACCGGCGGCAAGCTCGGCGACCTCTTCGGGCGGCGCCGCGCGTTCGCGGTCGGTCTCTGCATCTACGCGGTTGGCTCGGGCCTGACCGCCGCCTCCTGGAGCGTTCCCTCGCTGATGTTCGGCTGGTCGATCCTCGAGGGGATCGGCGCGGCGCTCGTGCTGCCGGCCATGGTGGCGCTCGTCGCCGGCAACTACAGGGGCGCCGATCGCGCGATTGCCTACGGCGTCCTCGGAGGCGTCGCCGGGGCCGGGATCGCCGTCGGCCCGATCCTCGGCGGCTGGGCGACGACCGAGTTCACCTGGAGGCTGGTCTTCGTCGGCGAGGTCATCGTCTCGATCGGCATCCTGATCGGCACCCGCCTGATCAAGGAGGCCGAGCGGGAGGGCCCGGCAGAGGGGCTCGACTGGGTCGGAAGCGTTCTCTCGGCATCGGGGCTGGCGCTGATCGTCTTCGGCGTCCTCCAGGCGAGCAACTGGGGCTGGCTGCGGCCGCTCAGCTCGCCGATCGAGCCCTTCGGTTTCTCCCTGACCCCATTCGTCATCGCCGCCGGGGCGGTCGTCCTCGGCGCGTTCGTCCCGTGGGAGCGCCGGCGGGAGGAGCATGGCCTGGCGCCGCTCGTGCACCTGCGTCTCCTGCGGATCCCCACCCTGCGGGGCGGGACCGCAATGCTGCTCGCCCAGAACATGATCCTGATGGGGATCTTCTTCACGATCCCGCTCTACCTGCAGATCGTCCAGGGCCTCGACGCGCTGGAAACGGGGGTGCGGATGTTGCCGACCTCGGTCGGCCTGTTTGTCACCGCGCTCGTCGGCTCTGCGCTGGCGGGACGCTTCGCCCCGCGGACCCTGGTCCGGGCGGGGCTGCTGATCACCCTGCTCGCGACGCTGCTCCTGCTCGACACGATCAACCCGGAGCTCGACGACAGCTCCTTCCTGGTCGCGATGGGCGTCCTCGGGGTCGGCATGGGCCTGGTCATCTCCCAGCTCGGAAACGTCGTCCAATCCTCGGTCGGCGACGACGACCGCAGTGAGGCCGGAGGGATCCAGAACACCGCCCAGCAGCTCGGCTCCTCGCTCGGGACGGCCGTGCTCGGCGCGATCGTGATCACCGGCCTGATCGCCGCCTTCTCGGGCAAGGTCGAGTCCGACCCGAGGATCTCCAGCGAGGTCAACCAACAGGTCCAGGACAACCTCAGCTCCGGCGGCAGCTTTATCGCCGCCGCCGAAGTCGAGGCGATCGCGACCCAGGAGGGCCTCGACCCGAAGACCGTCGAAGCACTTGTCGACAACTACGAAGACGCCCAGCTCGACGCCCTCAAGACCGCGCTCCTCTTCGCCGCCTTCCTCGTCATCGGCGCCTTCTTCACGACCCGCCGATTGCCGACCCAGCGCTTCGAGGAAATGCAGGCGGGGCCGGACCCGCCCGCGAGCGGGGCCCTGGCCTAGCGGAAGTAATGGCCGTGGAACCCGAACGGGATGTGGTGAGGGACCCGCGCCCGACCGAGCTCGGTCAGCGTCTCGGCGTCGAGGACGAGCAGGAACGAGGAGCCGCTGCGGCTGTCGAGCACCACCGACAGCAGGACGCCCTCGTCCTCGCCCCGATCGGGCTCCGGAGAGGGAACGAAGACCGGCTCCCCCGGGTATGTGCCCGGCTCGAACCAGGTTGTCTCCTCGCCACTCTCGACGTCGAGCTTGATCAGTTGGTCGATGAAGTCCGGCGCATCGCCGTCGCGGTGGGCGCCGACCGCGTAGAGGAAACGGTAGGGGCGGCCATTCCGCTCCCCGTAATCGACCTGCGGTAGCTCCAGCGCCGCGTCGCTCAACTCCTCTTCGATCGCACCGTCGCGATCGGGCAGGATCCGGTAGCGGACCGGCCGCGCCAGTGCCGATCCGGTGGGCGGGTCGGTTCGGACGCGATCGAGGAAGAGGGAGTCGACGATCGCCGCGTCCTCGTAGGAGGCCATGTCGATGACGATCTCGGAACCGCGCTCGAAGGCGTTGATGTGGTGGAAGCAGAAGCAGGGCTCGGCCTCGACGGTGCGGACCAGCTCGCCGCTGCCGCGATCGAAGATCAGGAACTCGGTCCCGAGCTCCGGCTTCCAGCGATAGTTCTCGATGAACGGGCGTCCGCTGAGCGCGAGCTGGAGCGGGTTGACGACGAGTGGGAAGGTGACGAGGACGAGATAGCGCTCGGTCAACGCGAAGCTGTGCATGTAGGAGGGCTCGGCGACGCGTTTGGACCCGATCCGCCGCTGGTGAGAGCGGTCGCGTTGGGCATACAGGCGGTACTCGGAGCGAGGCCCGAAGTGGGTGACGTAGGCGAGCAGCTCACCGGTCTCGCGGTCGTGGTGGGGGTGCGCGGTGGCGTGGATGCCGGGCACCTCGTAGGCGACCCCGAGCGCGTCGAGCGTCTCCGGGTCGAAGGCGATCGGGAGCGGCGTCTCGGTCATCGCGATGTACTCGTCCCCGAGCTTCGCGAGGTTGACGTTGCAGTTGTCCGAGAAGTCGGGCCGGAACATCGTCGCCGCCCGCCTGAAGATCGAGCGGCAGGGGTCGGTCGCGAACTCGCGGTAGGAGATCCGGCCCTGCTCGGCCTCGCGGTAGGCATTCGTGTGCAGGAAGCGGTTCGCATATGAGACCCGGCCGCCGCCGAAGCTGAACCGGTGCAGCATCGCCAGCCCGTCGAACCAGTGCCGCAGGCGCCTCTCGCCGACCTCGTACTTGGCGGGGCCGTTCCGGATCAGGGTCCCGACCAGCCAATCGGGGAGCGATCCCTCAACGGGAAGGGAGTCGAGCGAAATCTCGGAGTCCAGGGTCTCGAAGCCCAACCTGTAGCCCCTGCCGGTTACCGTCTGCGCCTCAGCCGCCATCATTCCTCCTTGGTTGACGGTCCATTATGGACGGTTCTTCTTATACTCCCAACCAGAATCCATGTCAAGCGAGATCCGCCTAACCAACACCTCCTACATCGTCCTCGGCATGCTCGACGCGGCCGGGGAGTCGACCCCATATGACCTCAAACTCGGCGTCGCCGCGAGCCTCGGCAACTTCTGGTCGCTGCAGCACGCCCAGCTCTACTCCGAGCCCGAACGGCTGGCCGCCGCGGGCTACCTGACCGAGCGCCGCGAGCAGAAGGGCAGACGTCGCAGGCACTACCGGATCACCGCCAAGGGCCGCAAGGCGCTGGCGGACTGGCTGGCGGAGACGACCGATGAGCTGCCCGAGCTCCGCGACAAGGCGCTGCTCAAGGTCTTCTTCGGCGCCGATCCCGGCCCGCTGGCGACGAGACAGCTCGCCGCCCACCAGGCGAAATTGGAGGAGTACGAACGCGTCCTCGAGATCGGCGGCGAGAACCTGCCATCGGGAGTCCGGATCACCCTCGAGGCCGGGATCGCCAGCGAGCGGGAATGGCTGCTGTTCTGGTCGCGGCTGGAGGAGTGAGCTACTCGGAGAGCTCGACGCGCTCGATCGTCTGCGGCTCGAGCGGCCGGTCGCCGGCGTCGGTCGCCGTCCCCTCAACCGCCTCGACCGCGTCCATCCCCTCGACGACGGCGCCGAAGACCGTGTGCTTGCCGTCGAGCCATGGCGCCGAGTCGGTGGTGACGATGAAGAACTGCGAGCCGTTGGTATTCGGTCCGGCGTTGGCCATCGCCAAGGCGCCCTTGACCACCTTGTGGTCGTTGAACTCGTCCTCGAAGGTGTAGCCGGGGCCACCGGTGCCGGTCCCTTCCGGGCATCCCCCCTGGATCATGAAGTCGGGGATGACGCGGTGGAAGATGAGGCCGTCGTAGAAGCCTTCGCCGGCGAGCTTGCGGAAGTTCTCGACCGTCTTCGGGGCGTCCTCGTCGTGCAGCTCGACGACGATCGGCCCGGCGCTGGTGTGGAGGGTGGCCCGCGACATCAATGAAGAATGTTCGTGCTTCGCACTCATTGCACCCTATCGATCAGCCGCTGACGCGGACGATCAACGCCGCCGAGGCGCCGGTCGAGTAGGGCCAGCGCTCCTCGGCCAGGGCGACGGCGCGGAATCTGATCCTCGCCGCCCCACTGACGTAGCGAAACCGGTAGCGGGCGCGGAAATATCCGCTCCGATCGCTGCGGACGAACAGGACCGGACGCCACCGACCGGCCTCCGCCTCGTAGTACTGGATCGCGATCAGCTTGCCGCGCCGTGGCAGCGGCGCCCCGCGGGTCCGAACCCGGCCGGAGAAATGAACGACCCCACCGGTCCGGACCGCGCTTGGCACTGCGTCGAGGCGGAGCCCGCCGCGCACCCGGAGCGCGATGCCCAGGCGGCGCGATCCGTCGAGGCGCTCGTCTCCGGCGAAGCTGACGGTGATCCGCCGCGAGGGCCCCGCCGCAAGCCGCAGCCGGAAGCCGCCGTGCGACCCAGTGCGGACCTCGTCCACCCGGCGCTTGGCCAGGGCGCCACGGGATGGCCGCGAGACGATCCGCAGCGCCCGCCCGGCGAGCCCGGCACCATCGGCGGTGACGAGGCGGCCGCTGAGGGTGGCGGCGACGCCGAACGGGACGGTGAGTTTGGGGCCGCTGCGGTGCCGCCAACGGAGCCTGGCGAAGAGGCGGGTCCTGTCCCTACCCGCCGCCGCGGCGTCGCGCGCCCGCTGGGCCACGGCAACCCTGCGCAGGGCCATCTCGGTGCCGTCGGCGCGCCGGGTGCTCGTCGCGGTGTTGCCCGCGTCGTCGGCGGCGTCGGCGCGGAACAGGTAGGTGCCGGGCCCGAGGTCGCGGGGCAGCGCCGCCACCAGGCGGGCGGAGCTTGCGGCGACGCCTGGGGCGAGCTTGGTCGGCAGCTCGACCCAGTTGTCGGCGCCGAGGCGCCGGATGCTGATCGCCCCGCCCGCCGGGCCCGAGTGGGCGTCGGTGACGAGCGCCGCGATCGTGCTCGGCAACTCCTCGTCGGGCTCGCGCTCGGGTGTCTGCTCGAAGGAGACACCGGGAGCGATGGTGTCGAGCAGAAGCGGCACCTCGACCGCGGTCGAGGCGGCGTCGTTGCCGGCTTCGTCGCGCAGCCAGAGGTGGAGCGTGTACGCGCCGGCGGCCGGAACCGAGCGATCGGTGAGCGAGGTGACCCACTGCCCGGGCGCGAGCTTCACCCCGGTGTCGAATCCGCCGGGCCCGGTAATCCGCCAGTAGGCGCCCCAGATCGGGCTCGCCCGCCCCTGGTCGGGATTTGCCCACGAGAGGTCGAAGTCGTCCGTACGCCGCCAGCCGTCCCCACCGGCGAGCGACGGCGTGTGGGGGCCTGCAGGCGGGTTGTTGTCGATCAGCACGGTGCGGGGAGCGGCGCAGCCGACGTTGCCGGCGAAGTCGGTCGCGCAGTGGCCAAGGGTGTGGGGGCCATCGCTGAAGCGATTCGTGTCGACAGCCCCCGACCCCCCGACCAGGGTCAGGCATGGCTGCATCCGGGTCCCGCGCCACTCGCCGCTGATCTGCACCTTCTGGCAGAGGTACTCGGTGAGGTCGACGCGGCCGCCGTCGATCGAGGTTTCACCGAAGCGGACCCCGCTGCCGCCGTCATTGCCCGAGAACCCGAAGCTCTGAACCCCGCGACGCCAGCCGCCGGCGGTGAGGTCGCCGCCGATCGCGGCGGCGGGGACGCCGTTGTCTTCGACCGTGATCGTCAGCGCCCGGACCGCCGACCAGGAGCCGGGTTCGAGGCTGCACCACTTCGCTTCGGCGCGCGCGCAGAGCAACCGGTCCTCGATCGCAGGCGCCGGCGGCGAGAACCCGGCGACGAAGCTCCGCGGGGTGACATTGGTGACAGTCGCGACCGCGAAGGGCGAGAAGCCGGCGGGCGACATCGTCCCGATCCGCTGCTCGATCCCGTCGTGGAGCGCCTGCCACCAGGTGCCGGTGATGCGGGTGATCGCGGTGCCGGGGGGCGCGTCCCAGCGCCAACGGGCGAAGCGGGTGCCGGAGACCGTCCCCGAAGCCTGGGTGAAGCTCTTGACGTGGACGCCGTCGAAGGGGTCGGCGCCCGGCGCGACCGCGCAGAAGGCCTCGGGGCGGAACTTTGCGCCGCCGGTCGTGTCGGCCCAACCGGCATCGATGCCGACGTACCAGCCGCACTGGGCGACCGAATACTTGCCGGCCTCGGCATCGCGCGCGAGGAGCAGCAGCAGGGCGAGCGCAAGCGCAAGCCCGAGCCCGACGATCCTCACCACCGCGATGCGTGCACCCGACATCCAGCCTCCTCTGACGACTTCTGTTCGGGGCCAAGGCCCCAGCGCCGAGATCTCTCCCCCCGGACCGGCTCTGCGAGAATGGGCTAGATGGCACTTCCGACCAAGGACCAGATCACCGAGAGCCTGCGGACCGTGATCGACCCCGAGCTGCGGCGCTCGATCGTCGAGCTCGGCATGGTGCGCTCGATCGAGATCAACGACAGCGGCAGGGTCGAGGTCGTCGTCTCGCTGACCACCGCCGGCTGCCCGATCCGCTCCCACTTCGAAGGGGCGGTGGCGCAGCAGGTGTCCGCGCTCGACGGCGTGACCGAGGTCGCGGTCGGCTTCGACGTCCTCTCCGACGAGGAGAAGGGGAACCTTCAGAAAGCCCTCGGCCGCGGCAGTCTCCCCGAGGGCGCGCTGGCCCAGGTCAAGAACGTGATCTGCGTCGCCTCGGGCAAGGGCGGGGTCGGCAAGTCGACGATGACCGCCAACCTCGCCGCGGCGCTGACCGCCGAAGGCCACCCCGCGGGGGCCCTCGACTGCGACGTCTACGGCTACTCGATCCCGCGCATGCTCGGCGTCAATCGCAAACCCGACGTCAACGCCGAGCGCAAGATCCTGCCGCTCGACTCGCCGGGCGGGGTGAAGGTGATGTCGATCGGCTTCTTCGTCGAGGAGAACTCCGCGGTCGTCTGGCGCGGGCCGATGCTCCACAAGGCGATCCAGCAGTTCCTCGAGGACGTCGCCTGGGGCGACCTCGAGTACCTGCTGCTCGACATGCCTCCCGGGACCGGGGACGTCTCGATGACGCTGGCGCAACTGCTGCCGCAGGCCAAGTTCCTGGTCGTCACCACCCCGCAGCCGGCGGCCCAGTCGGTGGCCCGCCGCAGCGCCGAGATGGCCTCCAAGTTCGACCTCGAGATGCTCGGGGTGATCGAGAACATGTCCGGCTTCACGACACCCGACGGCGAGCGGTTCACGATCTTCGGCGAGGGCGGCGGCCAGGCCCTGGCCGATGAGCTCGACGTGCCGCTGCTCGGCAAGGTCCCCCTCTCGGAGGCCCTTCGCGAGCATGCCGACAACGGCTCGCCCCTTGTCACCGCCGAGCCCGACGCTCCGGCCTCACAGGCGATCCGTGACGCGGCCCGCGGAATCGTCGCCGCGACCCCGCAGGAGCTGCCGGTCCTGCAGGCGACCCCCGCGGTCGCCGAGCAGCAGCCGCTCAGCGGCACCCCGCTGCCGGTCGTCCAGTAGCCCTCACCACTCTTCCGAGAGGTTGATCTGGCCGAACGGCTTCATCGCCGCGCTGTCCTCAAGGCACTCCCGCCTATTGCGCGGCCGGCGCACCGTGGAGGCGCGGAAATCGACGAGGATCGCCTTTCCGTAATCAGTCTCGCTTTTCCCTGTGTCGGAGGTCCACATCGTCCGCGGGCCGCAGGTGACGCCAACCGCTTCGAGCAAGGGGAACGCCCGCAGACGGCCGCTGTCGTAGCTGACCCTGAAGGCGGAGAGCTCGTCGTCGTTCCCGCCACCGCCGAATATGGGGATGCTGGGAGCCGAGTATCCCGGGCTCGGGGAGGTGAAGATCGTGGCGCGGGCCGGTGGCGATGGCACCAGGGCATGCGCCCCAGCGAGGATCTGGGCTTGGATGGCGGCAGCGGTCCTCCACCGTTCTTCGTCTTCGCTGATGCGCACCACGTAGACGGCGAGGATGCCGAGGAAGAGGACGGCCGTGACCGCCTGGCGAAGCGGGGCTCGGACATCCTCCGAGAGGCGTGGAAGGGCGGCGACGAGAATCGATGCGACCGCCGCGATCAGAAGCACCACCAGGACGCTGATCCCGAGCGCAGCGAAGCAGTTGACACGATTCTGGACGCCTGGGGCGTAAAGGGGGTACTGGTCCGCCTTCGGGACGATCATCAGGTAGCCGACGGCGACGCCTCCGATCGCCAGCAGAATCGGGCGCAGCCAGCGGACGATCGCCTCGCGACCGGGCGTCGGCGCCGCGCGCCACCGGACAACCAGGATGACGCAGATGACCGCGGCGGCGGCGGCTAGCACCGGCCAGGGGGAGATCCCGCGACTCGGGTAGATCGAGTAACCCAGCACCGAGACGGCGCCGTCGGCGACCAGGCGCAGATTGTCGAACAGGCCGAGGCCGTGCTCCACGCCGCCGTTGCCGAACTTCCGGCTGAAGATGAGTAGGACCAGCAGGGTGGGAACTGCGTCGAGGACCGACCGCCAGACGACCCCTCCGCGACCGCAGACCAAGCGATAGAGGATGCCGGAGAGCAGCACCGCCGGGGCGACGATCTCGTAGCCGGCCACGGCGGTGGCCGCGAGCACCGAGGCGAGCGCCTGGGTGGCGACCGCGGGTCGCGTCGGGTCGGGCCCGAATTTCCTGCGCCCGGCGATTGCGATCATCGCGGCGACGAGGTAGAGGCCGATGAAGAGGTCGATCTGGCTGCCGGTGCTCCAGAAGCGGGTCGAGTCCGAGGAGGGAAAGACGAGCAGGAGCGCGGCGGCCGCCAGTGCCAGCAAGGTCTCGAGCCCGACCGTGCGCAGGAAGGCGAAGAGGGCGACCGAGAGGAACGCCGCGAGCGCCACGGAGAGAGCCAGGTGGAGATGGAAGTGCGTGCCCAGCGCCGCGTACGTCAGCGAGACATACAGCGCCGCCACCGGCCTACTCGGCGTCTGATAGTTCTGGACGGCCCCCCAGAACCCTGAGCCGGTGTGGAAGTAGTAGCGGTCGGCGTTGACCCAATCGTCGGCGATAAAGCCGCCGTGGAGCGCGTACCAGCCGAAGACGACGACAGACATCGCCGCGAGGACGAGGCTCGCTCCGGCGAGCTCCCGCCAGCTGAGGCCGCCAAGCATCGGAACGCCTCGGCCGGCTTGCAACGCCTGGGGCTAGACCTTGCTCTTGTAGTACTCGGCGTTGATCTCGGCGTATTTCGCCCACTCGGCCGGGAGCTGGTCCTCGGCGAAGCAGGCGTCGACCGGGCAGGCCTCGACGCAGGCATCGCAGTCGATGCACTCGTCGGGGTCGATGTAGAGCATCTCGACCGAGTCGTAGTCGGGCTCATCCGGGGTCGGGTGAATGCAATCGACAGGACAGACCTCGACACACGAGTTGTCCTTGGTGCCGATGCACGGCTCGGCGATGACGTAGGTCATTCGGCGTTTTCTCCTAGCTCGTCTTTTCGGTGCCCGGCGGGGCCACGGGCCCCCGCCAACGCGAGCGCACATTCTAAAGATTGAGGCCGCGGGTCGGCCCGCAGCGGTCCTCTAGCCTTGGGTCCAGCAATGGGAGACGCAGACCGAAGCCACCGGAGCCCGCGGTGCTGCTCCTGACAGGGGCGACCGGGAGCATCGGGTCGCGCCTGCTCCCGCTTCTGCTGGAGCGCGGCGAGGACGTCCGCTGCCTTGTCCGCGAACCGCGCAAACTCGGCGACCGGCGGGTCAGCGTCCAGATCGCGCTCGGCGACCTCGGCGAGATGTCGGATCCCTACCTGGTGCGCCAGGCGCTGCGCGGGATCGACACCGTCGTTCACCTCGCGGCGACGATCCGCGACCAGCCTCCGCACCGAATCGAGGAGCTGAACGGGCTGGCGACGGTCCGCCTGCTGCGCGCGGCCGAGCGCAGCGGGGTGCGCCGCTTCGTCTTCTTCAGCGCCCTGAACGCATCGGCGGCGCAGCGGACCCGCTTCTTCCGCGCCAAGTGGCTGGCCGAGCAGGCGATCGCCACCTCCGGCCTCGAGACCACCATCTTCGCCCCCTCGATCGTCTACGACCACTCCGATCCCTGGATCACCCTGCTGCGCCGCTTCTCGTTCCTGCCGGTGCTGCCGGTCTCGGGGTCCGGCAAGGCGCGCTTTGAGCCGATCTGGGCCGCCGACGCCGCCGGCTGTGTGGATCGCCTGTTGCAGTCACCCCGGGCAGGCCGCTTCGAGCTGGCCGGCCCCGACGTGCTCGACTACGACCAGATGTCGGACCTCGTCAGCCGCGCGGCCGGCCGGCCGCGGCCGCTGGTCCACCTACCCCTGCCGCTCGTCCGCTACGGATTGCTTGCAGCCCGCTCCATCGCAGGGGAGTCGGTGTTTGCAACCTGGGAGGAGGCCGAGTTGATGGAGGTCCCGATGGTCAGCGAGCGCGGCACCGCCGACGCGGAGGCGCTCGGAGTCGAGCCGAGGAGGATGAGCGATGTCCTGGAGGACACCTAGCTGGATCGCGGCGGTCGCCGTCACCGCCCTCGGGCTGTTCGCTACGCCCGCCGGCGCGATGTCCCTGGTCCCGCCGAAGCCGAGCGTTCTGTTAGGGGTCAGCGACCGCGGCTCGACGACCGAGTTCAACGAATTCGCTGGCCTGATCGGCAAGCACCCGGCGCTGCTCGAGACCTTTCACCCATGGGGCAACAGCCTCAACGAGGCCTATGAACGCTGGCGCGAAACCGCGACCCGGCCGATCCTCCACATCTCCACCGCCGACGACCAAACCCTGCAGGAGTTGATCACGCCCGCCCAGATCGCGCTCGGTTACGGCGACAACTACCTGCTCCAGCTCAACGACTTCTTCGCCAAACACGGGCTCCCGGCCTACATCCGACCGCTCGGTGAGCCGAACCGCTGCCTCAACCCGTGGACCGCGGTCAACTGCAACGGCACCCAGCGTGGCGGCGAACACACGACCGGCTGGTACAAGCAGGCGTTCCGCCGGATCTCGCTGATCGTCAAAGGCGGGATGACCCTCGAACAGATGAACCTGACCCTGGCCGAAATCGGCCTTCCCCCGGTCAACCGGACCAAGGGCCCGCCCCCGACCACGCTGCCGGTGGCGCCCGTGAGCATCATCTGGAGCCCGCTGCCGGGCGGCTCGCCGAGGGTCAAGGGCAACTACCCGAGCAACTACTGGCCCGGCAGCCGCTGGGTCGACTGGGTCGGGACCGACTTCTACTCCCAGTATCCGGTCTGGACGGACCTCAACCGTTTCTACGCCGGCAAGCAGTGGAAGAGGAAGCCGTTCGGGATCGCCGAGTGGGGCGTCTACGGCACCGACGAACCCCGCTTCGCGAAACAGCTCGTCGCCTGGACGGCGAAGCGGCAGCGGGTGCGGATGTTCGTCTACTACACGGGGTTCGGGACGCCGGCGGAGAACACCTACGACCTCGGCCACTACCCTCGGGCCGCCAACACCCTGCGCCTCAAGGTCCGCCGCCCCAATTTCCTCAGCTACGCCGAATACAACGCCGGCACCCTGCCGCCGCTGCCCCCGCCGCCGCCGAAGGTGAAACCGGTGCCCACACCGACGCCGGTGCCCGTCCCGACGATGTAACCGCCGGGCGGGGCATGATCCAGACATGCCCGCCCTCCCCGAACGCAGCGTCACCGTCTCCAAGCTCGAGCTCTTCTTCGACCTCGTCTTCGTCTCCACGATCACCCAGCTGACGACGGTCCTCGCCGACGGCCACGACCTCGAAGCGGTCGTCCAGGTCGTCGTGATGTTGCTCCTGATCTGGTGGATCTACGACGGCTACGCCTGGCTGACGAACGCGATCTCGACCGACCTGCTGCGATTTCGATTGCTCCTGCTCGGCGGGATGGGCGGCTTCCTCATCATCGCGCTGGCGATCCCCGACGCGTACGAGAGCACTGGTCTCGCGTTCGGGATCGGCTGCCTCGTGGTGATGCTGCTCCACGGCGGGATAGCCGTCGGGCTCGCCGTCGGCACCGTCCTCTTCATCCTCTGCGACGTCGGCTTCCGCCGGACCTTCGGGATCGAGCGCAACAAGGCACGGCTCCTGGCGGCGCCGTTGCTGCTGGCGGCGATCCCGCTCGGGACCGAGGCCGAGGCGGCGATCCAGATCGGGGCGCTCGCCGCGATCGTCGTGGTCGCGCTCGTCGCCGAGTCGTCCCCGCGGCGACCGCACCAAGCCTGAAACGCGAGAGGCCCGGCGGTCGCCGGGCCTCTCGAAAGTCACTCGCCTGTTGAGGCGAGGGTACGCCTCTCGGCGTGGCTACATCATCCCGCCCATGTCGGGCATGCCGCCGCCCGGCATTCCGCCGGCGCCTTCCTTCTCCGGCGGCTCGGCGATGATCGCCTCGGTGACGAGGATGTTCTTCGCGATCGAGGCGGCGTTCTCGAGCGCCGACCGCGTCACCTTGGTCGGGTCGATGACGCCGTCTTTGATCAGGTCCCCGTACTCACCGGTGGCCGCATTGAGGCCTTCGCCGGCTTTCAGGTCGCGGACCTTGTTGACCACGACCGAGCCCTCCTCGCCGGAGTTCTCGGCGATCTGGCGGACCGGCTCCTCGAGAGCCCGGTGCACGATGCGCGCCCCGGTCTGCTCGTCGGGGTCGGCACCGACCTTGTCGGGGTCGAGGCCGTCCTGCGCGTTCAGCAGCGCGACGCCGCCGCCCGGCACGACACCCTCCTCGAGCGCCGCCCGGGTCGCCTGCAGGGCGTCCTCGACACGGTGCTTCTTCTCCTTCATCTCGGTCTCGGTGGCGGCGCCGACCTTGACCACGGCGACACCTCCGGCCAGCTTGGCGAGACGCTCCTGGAGCTTCTCGCGATCGAAGTCGGAGTCGGTGTTCTCGACCTCCTGTTTGATCTGCTTGATCCGGCCCTTGATGTCGTCACTCTCGCCGCCGCCGTCGATGATCGTCGTCGTGTCCTTGGAAACGACGACGCGACGGGCCTTGCCGAGCTGGGTGAGCTGGGTGTTCTCGAGTTTGAGACCCATCTCCTCGGTGATCACCTCACCGCCGGTCAGGATCCCGATGTCCTCGAGCATCCGCTTGCGGCGGTCGCCGAAGCCCGGCGCTTTGACCGCGACCCCGGTGAAGGTGCCGCGGAGCTTGTTGACGACGAGGGTCGCGAGGCACTCGCCCTCGACGTCCTCGGCGACGATCAGCAACGGCTTGCCACCCTGCATCACCTGCTCCAGCACCGGCAGGATGTCTCGCACCGAGCCGATCTTCTGGTTGGCGATCAGGATGTAGGGGTCCTCCAGCACCGCCTCCATGCGGTCCTGGTCGGTGACCATGTACGGAGAGATGTAGCCCTTGTCGAACTGCATCCCCTCGGTGAACTCCAGCTCCATGCCGAAGGTCTGGCCCTCCTCGACGTTGACGACCCCGTCTTTGCCGACTTTCTCGATCGCGTCGGCGATGACGTTGCCGATCTCGTCGTCTCCGGCGGAGATCGCGGCGACGCGGGCGATCTGCTCCTTGCCGGCGACCTCCTTCGACTGCTTCTCGCGCAGGTTCTCGACGACCTCGTCGACGGCCTTCTCGATCCCCCGGCGCAGGGCCAGCGGGTTGGCGCCGGCGGCCACGTTCTTCAGCCCCTGGCGGACGATGATCTGGGCCAGCAGCGTCGCGGTCGTCGTGCCGTCACCGGCGACGTCGTTGGTCGCGGTCGCCACCTCGCGGACGAGCTGGGCGCCCTGGTTCTCGAAGACGTCCTCGACCTCGACCTCGCGGGCGATGGTGACGCCGTCGTTGGTGATTGTCGGGGCGCCGAACTTCTTGTCGAGAACGACGTAGCGCCCCTTCGGGCCGAGGGTGACTTTTACCGCGTCGGCGACGGCGTCGACGCCGGCCTGCAGGGCCCCTCTGGCCTCCTCGTGGTACTTCAGCTCCTTATGAGCCATCTGAATTCAGTCCTCCTTCTCTTCTAAGTCCTGTTGGCGACGTCTAGCCGAGCTTGGCGAGGACGTCCGACTCGCGCAGGACGAGCAGCTCCTCGTCCTCGACGGTGACCTCGGTGCCGCCGTACTTCGAGTAGAGGACCTCGTCGCCATCGCTGACGTCGAGCGGGCGGCGGCTGCCGTCCTCGTTGATAGCGCCATCGCCGACGGCGACGACCCTGCCCTTCTGCGGCTTCTCTTTGGCCGTGTCGGGGAGGACGATGCCGCTAGCGGTCGTCTCCTCCTCCTCAATCGGCTTGACGATCAGCCGGTCCCCGAGGGGCTTCAGCTTCATCCGTATACCTCCGTTTGTGCGGTCAGAAGTTCTAACTGGTCTTGGCACTCTGTGGATGAGAGTGCCAACGAGCTACGAGGGGAAAGATAGCGACTCGACGCCGTCAACAAATGCTTCGCGCTTCGCTCGCTGCGCGAATGGCCAGAATTCGACGCTTGCTCGCTCCCCGCTCAGCCACCGGCCAGGAGCAGACGGGCGATCCCCTCGCCCCCGCGGGCCATCACCCAGTCGTGGTTCCACTCGAATATCGGGCGGGCGATCGGCGCCATGAAATTCATCCAGGGCCGGGTCGTCGAGATGTTCCACTCGTAGAGGACCGCGGTCGCGCCGTCCTCCTCGAACAGGCGCCAGCGGCCGACCCCCTGCAGCTCCCCGATCGCGTCGGCCTCGAGCAGGACCGGAGGCTCCACCCTCGTCGTCCTGACCTGGAACTCGACCCGGTAGGGCAGCAGGCTGCGCCAGACCATCCGCGACACCGCCCCGAGCCGGTTGCCGTCACCGGATTCCAGCTCCTCGACCTCCTCGACCCCCCGCCACCACTCGGGCCAGCGCTCCTGCGCGTAGATCGCGTCCCAGACCGACTCCCGGGGCGCGTCCAGGAGCCAGCTGGTGAGGAACTCGTACTGGGCCACGTCAGTTGTGGTGAGGTGTCTCGCCGTTGCCGAAGTGCGCGCCCGGGGGCTCGACGATCTGCGAAAAGCGGATCACGGTGACGAGGTCGTCGCTCGAGATCGGCACGCCGTAGATCTGCTCGAGGAACTTGACCTCATCCTCGAGGCGGCGAAACTCGGGGTTGTCGTGCTCGATGTCGCGCGGCGAGAGATCGCCGACCTTCTTCACCTCGACATCGTCGATCACCGCGGCGAAGATTTTCTCGCGCGGGCTGTGCCGGAAGCCGACCGTGATCCAGACGACCTGGCCACGCTCGTACTTCGACGTCTTGTCGCCGAGCCTGATCGTCGCCGTCTTTCGCGCCCGCTTCAACTGGTCGACGAAGACCGCAGAGTAGAAGTTGAGTACGTAGATCCCGCCGCGCATCGCGGAGCGAGCGTATCTGACAACCCCGCCCCCGCGTGACGCGCGACCCCCGTTTCGTGTTACCAATCAAATTGGGCATTTCTCAGTAAAGGGCGGGCATGGGAAGTTTGGTGGCAGGCAAGGGGAGCTTTCCCGCTCCCAGCGGATTTCGCATCGGTGTTCTCATTGCCGCATTTTGCGGCTTCTTCACGCTGCTCCCCTCGGCCGGCACAGCTGCCGCGACGACCTGTGGCGGGAGGGTTCCGACGATCGTCGGAACCCCCGGGAACGACTCCTGATCGGCAAACGCGCCAGCGACGTCATCTACGGCGGCGGCGGCGATGACCGGATTCTCGGCGGGCCGAACGGCAACGACCGGATCTGCGGCGGCCCCGGTGACGACGAACTGATCGCCGGGCGTGGCTACGACGTCCTCTTCGGAGAGGGCGGCGACGATCGGCTCGAGGGAGAAACAAGGGCCGACCGTCTTGACGGCGGCGTCGGCGACGACGAACTGCGTGGCGAAAAGGGTCCCGACCGGATGCTCGGCGACGGTGGCAACGACGTCCTGCTCGGCGAACGGGGCAGCGATGAAGGCGAGGGTGGGATTGGCGACGATAGGGTCAGCGGCGAAAAGGGCAACGACCGCCTTGAGGGCGGCGCCGGGGACGACATCCTCGACGGCGGCGCCGGCGACGAGCCTGTGCTCGAGGGCGGGCCCGGGAGTGACACTGTCCTCGGCGGCACCGGCATCGATTATGCAGACGGAGGCCCCGGCGATGGCGACATCGTCCGTGGCGACAGCGGGATCGACTACCTGAGCGGCGGCGAAGGAGCGCAGGACATCGTCTCCTACGCAAGCGCAACCCGCCAGGGCGTGATCGTCGACCTCGAAACCGGCCTCGCCAGGGGTGACGGGCACGACGCCCTGAGCCAATTCGAGGACGTGGTCGGCTCGGCCCAGGACGACGAGCTCGAGGGCAACCCCGGAACCAACCGGCTCGACGGCGGTGTCGGCGATGACGCCCTCGACGGCGACGGCGGCCCCGACGAAGCGTTCGGCGGCGCCGGAAGCGACGAGTGCGAACAGTTCTCGGTCAAGCACTCCTGCGGCGACGAACCGCAGCCCCGCGGCCGCGGCGCCTACGCGATCCTCAACCAGGGCCTCGACGGGATCAGCTTCGTCGTCCAGGGCGAAAGCGGCCCCGACTCGCTCGCGATCGGATACAGCGGCGGAAGCTGGACGGTGACCGACCGGGGAGCCGTAGTCGCGGGCGAAGGCTGCGTTGTAACCGCCGCCAACGCGGTCGGCTGTCCCTCGTCGGTCGCCACCGGGCTGCTCGTCGTCACCGGCGGCAGCGGTGACGACCTGATCGAAATCGGCGCCACCGTCCCGGCTGCCACCAGGGTCCGCGCCAACGGCAACGCCGGCTCTGACCAGCTGATCGGCGGCCCCGGCGACGATGTTCTCGAGGCGGGCGAGAACTACAACGGCCCCGACGACGGCAACGACGAACTGGTCGGCAACGGCGGCGGCGACGTCCTCTACGCCGACCCCGGCGCCGACCGCCTGGTGGGGGGTGCCGGCAACGACCTGCTCGTCGCCTCGGTGCCGACCTGCCAGGGGCACATCTTCTCCGGGGGCGGCGGCGGCGACACGGTCTCCTATGGCCGCTCGGCGGCGACGATACGGATCGAAATCGGCGGCACCGGAGGCTCCCCGGGCTGCGCCACCCCGGACCAGATCGGCGCTGACAACGAGAGCCTCGAGGGCTCCGACGGCTCCGACGTCCTGATCGGGGATGAAGGCGACAACAGCTTCCTCGGCCACCTCGGCGCCGACACCTTCTTGGGCCGCGGCGGCAACGACTTCATCGACGCGATCGACGGCGCCCCCGACCGCCTGATCCACTGCGGCACCGGCGAAGGGGACGACGTGGTCCGCGACAGGGCCGACCCGACGCCGACAAGCTGTTGAGTTATTCCGCCACGGCTATACTGAATTTTCAGTAAACAGAGGCATGGCGAGGGTGTAGGAAGCGGCGTATCCGGCCGATTGAGAGGACCGGAATGGCTGAATTGGTCAAATCGACCCCGCGCAGGGTTGCGGGGCTTCTACTCCTATCGGCACTGATCCTGCTCGTCCCGAGCTGGGCGAAGGCCGATGCCGCGAGCTGCGCCGGGCGCCACGCGACGATCGTCGGCACCCCGGGCAACGACGTGATCGTCGGCAAACGAGCCAGCGACGTCATCTACGGCGGCGGTGGCGACGACAAGATCAGCGGCGGGCCGAACGGCAACGACCGGATCTGCGGCGGCCCGGGAGACGACGCGATCAAGGGCGGCCGCGGCTATGACTCGCTGTTCGGCGAAGAAGGCGACGACAGCCTGCGCGGAGAGACCGGCGCCGACCAGCTCGACGGCGGCTCGGGCAACGACGACCTCGAAGGCGCCGAGGGCAACGACGGCCTCAACGGCGGCAGCGGCGATGACCAGCTGCGGGGTGCCAAAGGCCCCGACAACATCTTCGGCGGGTCGGGCGACGACTTCCTCAGCGGCGACAAAGGCAGCGACGACCTCGACGGCGGCGGCGGCCAGGACCAGGTGGTCGGCGACAAGGGCAACGACCGCCTCGAGGGCGGCCCCGGCGACGACCGCCTCGACGGCGGCGCCGGCGATGACCCGGCGGTCGACGGTGGGCCCGGCACCGATGTGGTCTTCGGCGGCACCGGCATCGACGACGCCAGCGGTGGGGGCGGCGATGGCGACATCGTCCGCGGCGACTCGGGCGTCGACACCCTCGATGGCGGCCCGGGTATTCAGGACATCGTCTCCTATGCAAGCGCGACCCGAGGCGGGATCACCGTCGACCTCGCCGCCGGGAAGGCGAAGGGGGACGGGCACGACAACCTGACCGGGTTCGAGGACGTGGTCGGCTCGCCGCAGGCCGACACGATCACCGGTGACGGCGGCGGCAACCGACTCGACGGCGGCGTCGGTGACGACAACCTGAGCGGCGGCGGCGGCGCCGACGAAGCGTTCGGCGGCTCCGGCAGCGACAACTGCTCCGGCTTCACGGTCGAGCAGTCCTGCGGGCCCGAACAGAGCCCGCCGGGCGTTGGTGCCTTCGCGATCCTCAACGACGGGCTCGACGGCACCAGCCTCGTCGTCCAGGGCGATCCCGGCGCCGACGACCTCAACGTCAACTTCGGCGCCGGCGGCTGGGTCATCTCCGACAGCGGCCCGATCTACCCGGGCAGCGGCTGCGTGGCGGCCGGAGAGACCGTTGTGAGCTGTGCCTCCACTGCCGCCACCGGGCTGCTGGTGATCACCGGCGGCCCCGGCGACGACCGGATCGACATCGGGCCCGGCGTCCCGGCCGGAGTCAAGACCAGGGTCAACGGCAACGGCGGCTCCGACGCCCTCAGCGGCGGCCCGGGCGACGACGTGCTCGAAGCGGGCGAGAACTACAACAGCCCCGACAACGGCAACGACACCCTCAGCGGCAACGACGGCAGCGACGTCCTCTATGCCGACCCCGGCGCCGACGTCCTCTCCGGCGGCCCGGGCAACGACCTGCTGGTCTCCTCGGTCGCGACCTGCCAGGGCCACACCTTCGACGGCGGCCCCGGCGACGACACGGTGTCCTACGGGCGCTCCGACGCGTCGATGAAGATCCAGCTTGGAGGCACGGGCGGGCCGGCCGGCTGTGGCAACGATGACCGGGTCGGCGGCAACAACGAGAGCCTCGAGGGCTCCGACGGCCCCGACGTCCTGATCGGTGACTCGGGTGAGAACAGCTTCCTCGGGCACAAGGGCGCCGACACCTTCCTCGGCAAGGGCGGCACCGACTTCATCGACGCTCTCGACGGCAGCCACGACAAGGCGATCAACTGCGGCGGCGGCGGCGGCGGGGACGACATCCTCAAGGACAAGATCGACCCCGACCCGGTCGCCTGCTGAGCCTCAGTCCTCAAAGCCCTCCTCCCCGACCAGCGGCACGAAGCGGCAGGGCCCGATCTCGGCGCTGACGTAGTCCTCGCCGCGGCGGCGGAAGACGGTCAGCATGTCGGCGGAGTCGAGCGTGATCGGGACCACCAACCTGCCGCCATCGGCGAGCTGGCCGAGGAGCGAGGCGGGCGCCGAGGGCGCCGTCGCGTGCACCGCGATCGCCTCGAAGGGGGCCAGCTCGGGGATCCCGCGGCTGCCGTCGGCGACCCGGACCTCGACCCCGCGGACGCCGAGCGAGTCGAGATTGAGGCGCGCGGCGGCCGCAAGCGACGGGTGACGCTCGACGGTGATCACCTCGGCTGCGAGCTCGGCCAGGACCGCGGCCGAGTAGCCCGAGCCGGTCCCGACCTCCAGCACCCGCTCGGTGCCCTTCAGCTCGAGCGCCTGGCAGATCGCGGCGACGATCCACGGCTGCGAGATCGTCTGCCCCTCGCCGATCGGCTGGGCGGCGTCGGCGTAGGCGCGTGAGCGGCGGGGCTCGGAGACGAACTCCTCGCGCGGAACCTTTCCCATCGCCGCCAGGACCCGCTCGTCGGAGATCCCCCTCCGGCGCAGCTGCCGCTCGACCATTGCCGCGCGCCGCTCGGCGAAGTCGCGCATCTCAGTCAAGGTCGGCGTTCGGTCCGATGGCCGACAGGCTAAACCCGATTGAACTGCGACTTCATCCAGAATGCCCGATGTGCCTCACGCCCTGTTCGTCTGCCTTCACAACGCCGGCCGCTCGCAGATGAGCGAGGCGCTGTTCACCCGGGCCGCGGAGGGTCGCCATGGGGCGAAATCCGCCGGCACCCGGCCGGCAGACCGGGTCCACCCCGAGGTGGTCGAGGTGATGGACGAGATCGGTGTCGACCTCCGCGACCGGAGACCGCACCGCCTCTCCGACGAGGACGCCCGCTGGGCCGACGTCGTCGTGACTATGGGCTGCGGGGACGAGTGCCCGTACATCCCAGGTCGTCGCTATCTCGACTGGGACTTGCCCGACCCGAAGGGAATGCCGGTCGAGTCGGTGCGGGAGCTGCGCGAGGAGATCGCCCAGCGGGTGAGCTTGCTCGTCGCGGAGCTCGACCGGGGGGACTAGATTCCGCGCGCTCCCTTTGAGCGGGGCTAGCCCGGCCTTGCCGCCGGGGCGGACGAGCCGACCGTAGCCGACTCGTCGCGCAGGTAGAGCAGGATGCTGACGACGATGATCCAGATCCCTGCCAGCCCAAAGCCGATGAACCCGGCCGGGGTGAAGCTGACGACGAAGATGATGATCCCGACCCAGCCGAGCCAGGTCGGCAGCAGCGACCTGTTCCTCACCAGCCACAGCGAGGTGGCGAGAATCAGGGTCGCGAGACCCATAACGAAGGGAAGGAAGAAGTCGGAGTCGATCGCGTTCAATGCCTGGGCCGCAGAAGCGTCGATGTCGCCGGCGTAGTCGGCGAGGGCGAAGTGCAGGGTGGCGGCGGTGAGGAAGCCGCCGGAGGCGACGATCCCGGCGCCCAGCGCGACGGTCGGCAGGATGCCGCGGTCCGGACTCGCCGCTTCGAGGCGCTGCTTCATGGTCGCCGCGAAGAAGATCAGCGCGACCGCGCCGAGGGCGAGCACGACCGCGGCGATGATCTCTTTGGTTTCGTGATCGGAATAGAAGGAGACCACCTTCTGCGCCGAGTCGTCGCCTTCTGGCGTGTTCCCGCCGATGGCGAAGAAGGCGATCAAGGTCAGAACGACGAAAAGGGCGCCGGTCAGTGGGGCAAGACTTCGATTCCGCTGCATCTCAGACCTCCTGTAGTCAACGGCGCGATCCTCTCAGGGAGAATCGGAAAAATCCACCGCGGCTCTAGAGCGAAGCCGCGCCTGAGAGCTAGAAGATGTAGTTGCGTGCGCGCATTGCCGGCGGGCTAGCTGCAAAGCCAAAAGCCGACTCTGCGCGCCAGGTGCGCGCCAGAGGATGCGCCAGTCAGGCGCTAGATGGCGCGCCGAGCTGCGTGGGGGATTCGTCCGGTTATTCCCGCTGCTTGTGCAGCGCCACCTCGTAGAGGGCTACATTCGTCCGCTGTCCGCCCCCTTGCGGAGTCATGGCATTAAGAGCCTCATGCCCGCGCCGCATGTCCTCCTCCGTCTCAAACAGGGTGATCCCGAGCCCCGTCGCGTTCTCGCGATCCACGAGCATGTAGAGCTCCTTCGAGGTCTCCAAGCCCTCAGGTGGCGATTCCCAATTCGCCTCGGCCATCTTCCGAGCGGTATCGATGTCCTGCTCGATCCGATCCGGATCCCCAGCCTGGAATGTCGCTATTCGGGCAAACATTGCTCCTCCTTGGTGAGTGGTTTGTCGCGGCCAAGACAAGCGTCCCGCGAACAGCCATAGGCGGAGCCTATTCCCATTAATCCTCTAGGCGCTACCCACCATCGCCGACCTGGCGGCGTCCTCCACCCGCTCCCGCTGCGCCGCGAGGTAGGCGTCGAGGAGCTGCGCCGCCTCGGCCTCGGAGCCGGGCATCAGGTGGCCGTATCGGTCCAGGGTGATGCTGATGTTGGCGTGGCCCATGAACACCGACAACGCCTTCGCATTGACCCCCGCCGCGATCATCAGCGAGGCAAAGGTATGGCGGCACTCATGCAAGGTGATCCGGTCGAGCCCCGCCGCCTCCCAGGCCGCGTCGGCGCGTCGGCTGATCGCCGTCGCCGTGAACACCCGATCGGCATCCCGCCCGAACACCAAGCCCTCGCTGCGGCCGGTCCGTAGCCGGTGATCGATCAGGTGGTCGCGCAGGGCGGAGATGATCGGCACCTTCCGGCGACCAGAGCGGGTCTTGAGGGCGATTTCCCCGTCTGCCGGGTCCCACCCCCGGCGAACGTGGATCAGACCCTCAGCCAGGTCCACGGCCTCCCAGGCCAGGGCCATCAACTCGCCCCGGCGAAGTCCGGCATAGAGCGCCGTCGCCCACAGAGCCCGATCCTCTTCGGGGGCGGCCTCGATCAGCGCTTCCGCTTCTGCCGGGGTGGCGAAGCGCTCCCGGCGTCCGTCCGGCGTCGGCATCGACAGCCCCGTACAGGGATTGACGACAAGCTCCCCGCGGGAGACAGCGCGACGGAACACAGCCCGCAAGGGGGCGATCGTCAGCTGCACCGTCGCCGCCCCCAGGTTCTCGGCCAGCTGGCGCTCTGCGAAGTCCTGAAGGTCGCCCCTGGTCAGGTCAGCAACCCGGATCGATCCCAGGTCCGGCAGGACCCGGAGCCGCATCGCTGCCTCATAGGCCCTGATCGTCGCTGGCTTGTAGCGGTCGCCCGATCGGTTGCGAACGGTCCCGGCCTTTGCCGCCTCCAGCCAGGCATCCCATGCCTGTCGCAGGGTCGTCGGCTTCGGCGCCCGCATCGCCCCCTTTGACAGCTGGACCAGGGCGTCAGCCCGCCACAGCTTCGCCTCCGATTCGCGGTCGAAGGCCTTGCGGATCTTCTTGCCGTCGCGCTTCGAGTAAACCGAGGCCTCGAAGCTCGGGGAGCAGTTGCAGTTGCCGCCGTCCCGGCTCGTACAGCTGCGGCTATGCCGAATGCGGACTCCCTGGGAGCTACGCTTTCTTGCGCTCATGGAGGTTACCTCTCTATGGGCCAGCCCCCCGGCTGTTAGCGCAGCGCGGGGGGCGCTTTGCAGATACCTGATTGTACCGTGATTTTGGCTCTGTAATGCGGTTTTCGGGCATCTCAGGGGCCAGGCCAAGCTAGGACCGAGGGACCTTCCGGGCGTGCTCATCGATCTTCCGGGCGACGGCTCGAATCTCATCGTCGGAGGGATCGACGGCGAGGATTTGTCCACCCCATCGCTTCGCCAGATCTTCAGCGGCGACGCTGAGATGGTCGCCGTATCCATCGACCCCGAACCCGCACCGTTCGGCAACAACGCGGGCATCTTCGAGCCGATCGCGGCTCCGGAAGAGAAAGCAGCGAGTCCGGCCTTCGAGGGAAAGCAGGTGGTAGAGCCCGAGGCCGATCTGTTCGGCGATCTCGCCGAACGTCGCGATCAGCTGCTCGCGAACGCGCTGCGTCAATGTCAGCTTCTGCTCCACGGCGACCCGCGCCAGCCAGCGGGCAGCGCAGTCCTCGAACCTGGCGCTAGGGGATTGAGCGCCGACGCTCGCAGAGCTTGCCGCGGTCGGTTCCGCCCGCTCCGTTGCAGAGGTCGCGACCCGGGCCGCCGTTGAGGAAGTCCGCTCCGCTGCGGCCGAACAGGCTGTCTGCGCCGCCGACTCCCCAGAGCTTGTCCTTGCCCGGCCCGGCCTTGATGGTGTCGTCGCCCTTTCCGGAGCAGATGACGTCATTGCCGGCGCCGCCGGTGATCCTGTCCGTGCCGGCGCCGCCGATGATGACGTCGGCCTGCGACGTCCCGACCAGCTGGTCATCACCCGCCGTGCCGAGCATCGTCACCTGCTTGTGGTCGCAGGTCAGGCTGGACGGAGCCCATTCGGGGTTCTCCTCGACGCCGGAGGTCGCATAGATCGGTCGCTGGCCGGTGCCGTCGCGCTGCATCACATAGATGTCCCAGCCGGCCCCTGCTGCACTACCAGCTGCGCCCGGCGTGTCGACTTGGTAGAGGATTTCCCTGCCGTCGGGGGAGAACGCCGGATTTTCGTCGCCCGCCGCGTCATTCGTCAATCGGGTGACGCCGGAGCCGTCGAGGTTCATCGAGTAGATCTCGCTGGTGTTGCTGCCTTCGGGATAGCCGGTGAAGGCGATCGTCCCGCCGTCGGGCGAAAGGCTCAGTTGCCCTCGAGAGAGGGGATGGAAGTCGGCGAGGCGTCGCAGTCCCGAGCCATCGCTGTTGATCGCGTCTAGCTCCTGGCGGTAGGTGTGGTAGGGACCAGGCACTGTGGGCGAGACAGGGAGCTGCACATAGATAGTTGTGACGAAGAAGATGGTCGCGCCCGTGCTGTCGAAAATCGGGCTTTCGACTCCGCTCACAGTCTCGTTTGGCCCGGCAACCTCGCCGATCGAGAGCTGGCGCAGGTCGGTTCCGTCGCTCTTCATGATGCCCAGGCCTCCGCCATTCACGAAGGCGACGTGCGACCCGTCCGGCGAGATCGCCGGCTGCACCCCTTCGGTCGCCAGTAGCTCCATGTTGGAGCCATCGGCGTTCATCGAGTAGATCCCCGAGTTGCCGTTGCGGCTGCCGGTGAAAACGATTTGTTTACCGTCCCCCGACACAGCAGGTTCCGCACCCCCTGAGAGGGGATTGGAGCCGGTCAGGTTGTGAGCGACGCCTCCGCTGAGTGAGTAGATAGCGGTGCCGTTGTCGAACAGGATGTTGCCGTTGGCCCCTGGGTAGGCGGCCAACGCTGCCGGCGCGAGAGCGAGCGCGGCGAGCGCGGTCCCCGCCAACAGGGAAACGAATGTCCTTCTGGGAACCAAGATCCTTCTATGAGAACACTTCTGGCGCTGGAAAGGTTGCCGTAGGTCAGAACGTCGCCGCGCCGTGCGCCAGTTGTGTGCGCCAGTGGGCGCCACTTCCAGGCGTATGCCAGCGGGGCCCAGCGGGACGTTTTCGGCTTTCTAGAGCGAAGCCGCGCCTGAGAGCTAGAAGATGTAGTTGCGGAGCTTCGCCGGCTCGAGCACCGTGACCCGGCCGCGGCCGGGGCGGACGACACCGGCGCGCTCGAGGTCGGCGAGGAAGCGGCTCACGCTCTCCCGCGAGGTGCCGGCAAGCTGGGCGAGGTCGGCCTGGTTCATCCGGATCGTCACCTCGCCGCCCTCGCCGCCCTCGCCCTCCTCGGCGACGAGCTGGGTGAGGACCCCGGCGACCCGGCTCGGGACGGTTTGGAAGGACTGGCGCGAGATCCGCTCATTCGCGACCCGCAGCCGCCTGACCAGGGCGGCGACCAGCTTGACCGTGATCTCGGGATGGCGGGCGAGCAGCGCCCGCACCTCGCCGGCGGGCAATGCCAGCAGCTCGCTGTCCTCGAGGGACTCGACACTCGCCGAGCGGACCTCGCCGTCGAGCATCGCCAGCTCGCCGAAGATGTCTCCGGGGCCGAGCGTTGCGAGGGTGATCGCCCGCCCGTCGGAATGCTCGCGGGTGACCCGGAAGCTGCCGCTGCGAACGATGTAGCAGGCGTCGGAGTGGTCGCCCTCGTGGAAGACGCGGGTCGCGGCCGGGAATGAGCGCGGCACCGCCACCAGCGAGAAGCGCTCGAGCTCGCCCTGCTCGAGGTCGGCGAAGAGCGGCACGCTGCGCAGCAGCTCGACCGGGCTCGGACTCCCCACCGAATCCTCCGCACTCATTGGGTGATTATCGCCGCATTCGGGCTCAGCCTGCGGCCGCGGTCAAACGCCGCGGCCCGCGGGCGAAGCCGGCCTCGAGCAGCGCCTCCTCGTGGCCGGACCCGATCACGGGCTCGCCGTCGAGTTTCTCGATCGCAAGCTTCGGCAGCCGGCCGTTGGTGACGGCGGCGGCGAGGGCGCCCATCGCCTCCCCCATCTCGGCCGGATCGAGCTCGGTGAGGCGGAGGATGCTGCGGCCGCCGCGCTCGACGTAGACCAGCGGCTCACCGTCGCGCAGGAGGACGTGGGCGCCGGGCGCACGGGCCGGGCGGCGGCCGGAGCTCGGTTTCGGCCAGGGCAGGGCGGCGCCGTAGGGGTTGGCGGGGTCGGTGGCGGCGAGGACCTGGAAATCGCCCTGCGGTTCGGGGAGCGAGCGCAGGCGCTCGACGGCGCCGGCAAGGGCAAACTGCGCGCCTCCCAGGCCCTCGACGAAGTAGCCGCGGCGGGCGGTGCCGAGCAGCTCGAGGTTGCCGAGCTCCGAGTAGAGGGTCGCGAAGCCCCCCGGAATCCCCTCGGCAAGGACGGTCTCGCGGGTGACGATGCCGTAGCGCTCGAGCATCAGCTCGGCCTGAGCGCGGAGCCTGGGCCCCACCCCGGGGGCGTTCTCGAACAGCGGCGCGGTGAGAGACCAGCGGCCCTGGACCGCGGCCCCACCGGCCGAGCGGCGGCGGGCGAAGCGGCGGCCCTGGCGCTCCTGGGCGCCGACCGCGCGCAGCCGCGGGGCCCGCAGCGGGGCGAAGGCGTCGTTCGTCACCTCTCCCGACCAGGCAAGGTCCCAGAGCGCCGAGTGCAGCTCCTCGGCTCCGAACTCGAGGTCGGCAAGCAGGTCGAGCCAGAACGAGGGGCCGGAGAGGAGGCGCTCGCGGATCGCGTCGTGGGGCTCGCCCTGCGCCGCCTCGATCTTGGCGTTCGCGGGCGGCGGCCCGGCGAGCCTGATGTCCTCGCGGAAGTAGAGGGCGACGCGGCCGTCGTTGCGCCCGCGGGAGCCGGCGCCGATCCAGACCAGCTCGCCGCTTGTGCAGAGCTCGTCGAGCCAGGTCGGCGAGTAGGCGCCGAGCCGCCGCGGCAGGACGTCGCCCTCCCAGACCTTCGGTGTCAGGGCCACCCCCTGCAGCGGCAGCAGCGCGTCGCGAAGCCGGTCGGGGCCGGCGCCGGCGGCGCGATGGGCGTCGACGTTCTGCCAGCTGGGCAGGAAGCGGGCGAAGCGGTCACGGGCGGCGGGCTCGACTTCGCGTCGCAGGTGGGCGAGGCTCGCGCGCCGGATCCGGCGCAGGACGTCGGTGTCGCACCACTCGCGCTCGCTGCCTCCCGGGAGAAGCTCGCCGCGGACCAGGGCGCCCTCCCGCTCGAGCTCGCGCAGGGCCGGGGTCGGGTCGACCCCATAGCGGGCGGCCAGCTGGGCCGTCGGGAAGGGACCGTGGGTGCGGGCATAGCGGCGGACCAGGGCCCGCATCGCGTCGGGGTGGTCTTCGAGGAAGGCTTCCGGCAGGCCGGGAGGCGGGGGAACCCCGAGCGCGTCGCGGTAGAGGCCGGCGTCCTCGGCCGCTATGTGGCGCTCCTCGCCGCCGATCCGGACTACCGCCACGCGACGCTCGGCGACCAGCTTCTCGAGCATGGAGGCGGCCGAGTAGCCCTCCTCGACCCGCTCGACGCACTCCTCGGCGGTGAGGTCGCCGAGGCCGCGGAGGATCTGCTGCAGCGCGTCGCGGTCCGCCGCCTGCCCGGCCTCGATCCGGTGCTGGAGCTGTGCCTCGACCTCTTCCAGCGCCGCCGGGTCGATCAGCTCCCGCAGCTCGTCCTGGCCGAGGAGCTCGCGCAGGAGGTCGCGGTCGAGCGCCAGCGCCGCGGCCCGGCGCTCGGCGTTCGGCGTGTCGCCCTCGTACATGTAGGTGGCGACGTAGTCGAAGAGGAGCGAGGAGGCGAACGGCGAGGCGGTCGGCGTCTCGACCTCGACCAGGCCGAGCTCGCGCGAGTGGAGCTTCCGCAGCAGGTCGGTCAGCGCGGGCAGGTCGAGGATGTCGCGCATGCACTCGCGGTAGGTCTCGAGGACGACCGGGAAGCGGGGGAAGTCGCGGGCGACTTCGAGCAGGCTCTGCGACTTCAGCCGCTGCTGCCAGAGCGGCGTCCGCTTGCCGGGATAGGCGCGCGGGATCAGCAGCGAGCGCGCCGCGGCCTCGCGGAAGTGGGACCCGAACAGCGCCGAGCCGGAGAGCTCACCGACGACGAGGTCCTCGACCTCGTCGGGCTCGACCATCACCAGATCGGCGGGCGGGGGCTCGTCGGCGTCTGGGAGATGGATGACGATCCCGTCGTCGGACCAGATCGCATCGGCCTCTAGCTCGCGCTCGGTCCTGATCTTCTGCGAGAGCGCGAGGCCCCAGGCGGCGTGGACGCGGCCACCGTAGGGGGAGAGGACGCAGAGGCGCCAGTCGCCGATCTCGTCGCGGAAGCGCTCGACGACGATCGTCTCGTCGGAGGGGACGACGCGGGTCGCCGCCTGCTGCTCTCGCAGGTAGGCGACCAGGTTCTCGGAGGCGCGGCGGTCGAGGTCGTACTCGGCGGCAAGCTCGGCGGGCTCGCGCGAGACCGCCTCGCGGGCGAAGGCCCCGATCGCCCGGCCGAGCTCGGCCGGGCGGCCGATCCCGTCGCCCTTCCAGAACGGGACCGCCCCGGGGAGGCCGGGGGCCGGGGTGACAATCACTCGGTCGCGGGTGATCTCCTCGATCCGCCAGGTCGTCGCGCCGAGCAGGAAGGTCTGACCCGGGCGGGCCTCGTAGACCATCTCCTCGTCGAGCTCGCCGACCCGGCGCCCATCGGGGAGGTGGACCCCGTAGAGGCCGCGGTCGGGGATCGTGCCGGCGTTGGTGACGACCAGCTGGCGGGCGCCTTTGCGGCCGTGCATCGTCCCCTTGGTCCGGTCCCAGACGATCCGCGGGCGCAGCTCGGCGAAGCGGTCGGAGGGATAGCGGCCGTCGAGCATGTCGAGGACGTTCTCGAGCTGCTCGCGGGAGAGGTCGTGGAAGGGCTCCGACGCGGTGAGGAGACGCTCGACCTCGTCGATCTCCCACTCGTCGAGCGCCGCCATCGAGACCAGGTGCTGGGCGAGGACGTCGAGTGGGTTCTGGGGGATCACCGTCTCCTCGATCTCCCCGGTCCGCATCCGCTTGGCGACGACCGCGCACTCGAGCAGGTCGGCGCGGAACTTGGGGAAGATCCGCCCGCGGGAGACCTCGCCCAGCGAGTGGCCGGCGCGGCCGATGCGCTGCAGGCCGCGGCTGACCGACTTCGGCGACTCGACCTGGATCACGAGGTCGACCGCGCCCATGTCGATCCCGAGCTCGAGCGAGGACGTCGCCACGAGACACGGCAGCTGCCCGGACTTGAGCAGCTCCTCGACGACAGTTCGCTCCTCATGACAGAGGGACCCGTGATGAGCCCTCGCGATCTCCACAATTCCGCCCGGCTGCTCTGCTCCCGCTCGCTCGGGATCACCCAACTGGAGATCACCCTCGCTCGCTCCCGCGTCCGCGCCGGGCGGGTCGTGCCCTCCGTGCTCAGTCGCTGGTAGCTCCTGATCTTGCTTTTCGTTCGCGAGCTCGTTCAGGCGCTTCGCGAGCCGCTCGGCGGCGCGGCGGGCGTTGACGAAGATGATCGTCGAGGTGTGCTCCCTGACCAGCCGCAGCAGCTCGGGGTAGATCGCGGGCCAGATCGAGCGGACGTGGGCGTTCGGCTCACCCTCGGCCGGAACCCCATCCGAGTTGGGGAAGTTGGGGGCGCCGGGGTCCGACATGTCCTCGACCGGGACGACGATCTGCAGGTCGAGCTCCTTCTCCCGCCCCGCGTCCACGATCTCGCATTGACGTTGGGGCCCAACGAGAAATCGCGCAATCCTGTCGAGCGGCCTTTGCGTTGCGGAGAGTCCTATCCGCTGGACGGGGGGGTTGGGGGAGGGCCCTGAGGAGCCTCCCCGCTGTTGCTCCGAGGGGTCCTCCCCCGACCCCGCAACCAGGGCATCGAGTCTCTCCAACGACAGCGCAAGGTGCGATCCACGCTTGGATTGCGCGACGGCGTGAATCTCGTCGACGATCACCGCCTCGACCCCGGTGAGGATCTCGCGCACTCCCGAGGAGAGCATCAGGTAGAGCGACTCGGGGGTCGTGATCAGGATGTCCGGAGGCGATTTGCGCATCGCCCGGCGCTCGGACTGGGGCGTGTCGCCGGTGCGAAGCCCGACCGAGAGGTCGGCGCCGATCCCCTGCAGCGGCGCCCGCAGGTTGCGCTCGATGTCGTAGGAGAGCGCCTTCAGCGGCGAGACGTAGACGATCCGGACCCCCTGGCCGCGCTCCGGCGCCCGCGAGAGCTTGTCGATGCCCCAGAGGAAGGCGGCCAGGGTCTTGCCGGAGCCGGTCGGGGCGCAGATCAGGGCGTTATTGCCCCCGGCGATCGCACTCCAGCCCCCTGCCTGGGCCGGCGTCGGGCGGGCGAACGAGGACTCGAACCAGCGCCTGACGGGGGCGCTGAACGGTGCCAGCGGATCGGATTCCGCACTCGTCTTACGGTTGGTGGCCAATCCTCCGATCTTACGCCGATCGGGGGAGCTGCTCTGCGCCGGGTGTTCTCAGCCGACTCTGCCGCCGGCGAAGCTGACGTAGGCGCTCCAGGCGGGCTTCGGTTTGAAGCCTTTGCCAAACAGGCCGGAGCCGTCGCAGAAGTTGCAGGAGCCCGCGTGGTCGTCGACCGAGAACCAGTAGACGCGCTGGACGTGCCACTTGCTCGCCCGCTTCTCGATCACGCGGAACGCGCCCTTGAGCTGGTTTGCCTGGCCGCCCGGACCTTTCGCGAAGGAGTTGTTTTTCGCCACGGGCTGCGAGCTCCAGCCGACCTCGGTCAGCCACAGCCCCTTGGCGGCGTCGTGGTTCGCCTTCAGCACGTCGCGGATTTCTTCGACGTACGGTTCCAGCCGCTTGAAGTTCGAGGTGTAGGGATGCAGCGCGATCCCCTGGAACATGCTCTTGATCCCCGGCGAGCCGGCGTAGAGCTTTTCGAGGAATTCGGCGGCGAAGTAGGCAAGCGGCGGCTTGCGGCTGAGGTTCGCCTCCGACGGCCGGGCGAAGAGGCCGCCGAGGATCAGCTTCGCGCCCCGCGTCGACGCTGCGGATCGCCGAGTAGGAGAGCTTTACCAACTGCCCGTATTCGACCGGATTCGGACGCGCGACGAAGTACATGAAGTTGGGCTCGTTCCAGATCTGCCAGGTCCGGATCGGCCGCCGCGGAACGGCCGGGTTTTCGGCCCAGAACGTCCCGGTCGGCCCGTAGCGCTCGACCGCCCCGCGGACGAAGGCGGTCCAGCCGGACTTTTGAACGGCGGTCCTGACCGGCAGGTTCTTCGGACTGCCGTAGCGCTTGTCCGCCGGAACCGCCCACTTCGGAGCGCCGGTGACGAACGGAAGCACCTCGATGCCGTTGCTCGCGGCCCCATCGATGAAGCCGTCGACCCCCGACCAGTCGAACGGGCCCCCCTTTCTCTGCTGGATCGCGCTCCAGACGATCGGGACCCGGATGCTGTCGACTCCGCCTCGCTTCAGGCGCTGCAGCTGTTCGGGGGTCGGCGTCGCCTGCGGCACGACACCCCAGAAGTTGGCGGGCACCGCCGCGGCCGCCGAGGCGCTGGCCCCGGCGGCGAACACCGCGAGCGCCAGCGCGAGCGCGAAGACGCGCATCCGCAGGCCCCTCGGGCGCTTCCCCCGCTCCCGCACCGGGTCTAGCCCGCTTTCGAGGAGGCGGGCGCGCCGGGGTCGCCCGAGCTGCCTCCCTGGCGCCGCTGGCGGATCATCACCACGGCGAGGGAGATCGCGGCGAGGACGAAGATTGCGATCAGGACTGGGATCAGGGGCGAGGAGCCGCTGTCATCGCTCTTGGAGGGGCTCGGGTTGCCGGGCTGAGCGGCCTGTTGCGTGTTGCCCGCCTTGTTGCCGGGGGTGGTCTTGGCTGGGCTACCCTGGCCGGTGCCGCCACCGCCGCCCGTGTTCTGATGGGCAATCGAATTCGAGGATGGATTGTTCGCCGTCGAGCCCGACATCGTCTTGTTGCCGCCGCCACCGCCCGAGTTCGTCGGGCTGGACGACCCGTTCCCCGGCGACGATGACTTCTTCGCCGGCGGTTCGGCCTGGCTGCCACCGGAGGTGCCGCCGCCCGAGCCGCCGCCCCCGCCGCCCACCGCGGTAGGCGGCGAGTCGGTGTACTCGGGGATGGTGGAAGCTTGAGCGAGCACCGGGAGGCAGGCCAATGCCAGCAGAGCCAGCACTGACACCAGCCCGGCCGAGGCCGCGTTCGGGTGGAGGCGCATCCCGTGCATCGGGCGCAAGGTTAGACCAAACGGCGGCGTTGCTGGCGCCAGTCGCCCTGATCCTCCCCGTGGCCATCGCCGGAGGCGGCTACGACGTGACGACGAGGCACATCGCGGCGCTCGCGGTGTGGCTGGTTGTGGTCGGGATGCTCGTGTTCGGAGCAGGGGCGGCTGCCCGGCTCGGACGTCCGATCTACTGGAGTGCGGGCCTGCTTGGGGGCCTTGCGCTTGTGTCGGCAATTTCATCCCTCTGGTCGGGCTCTGTCGAGCTCAGCGTGATCGAGGCGGACCGGGTTCTCGCCTATCTCGGCATCTACCTAGCCGCTTTCCTAATCGCCCAAACCGATGTGAGGCGCCAACGTTTCGCTGAAGGCCTGGCAATTTCTTTCGTCCTGGTCGCGTTTTTGGCTCTGGCAAGCCGCCTTCTACCCCATGTCCTCGATATCGGCTCGCTCGGCGAAGGGGCACGGCTGCAATATCCGCTCGAATACTGGAACGCCGACGGGACGATGTTCGGGATCGCCGTCGCGACGCTCCTCTGGATGAGCCGGAGGGCAGCCTGGACGGCGCTGCGGTGGCTTTCGGTCGCGGCGACCCCGGCGCTCCTGATCGCCCTCTACCTGACCTACTCGCGGGGTGGCCTGCTGGCGCTCTTGATCTCCGCCGGGATCTTGGTCGCCCTCTCGCGCGATCGCCTCTGGATGCTGGGGACCCTCGCGATCGGCGCGCTCGGGGCGCTGCCGGCGCTGCTCGCGATCCAGGCCCGGGACAGCCTCGCCGACAACGTCGCCAACCAGGCCGCCGTCGACCAGGGGGTCACGGTGCTGGCGATCCTGCTCGCCGGCATCGCGCTGAGCACCGCGCTGTTTGCCGGGCTGCGGCGCCTCGAGCGGCGAGAAGGGGCGCTGACCGGCAGGGCGCTCGAGCTCTCCCGCCACCCGACCGTGCTGAAGGCCATCGCCCTGCTCGGCGTGGTGCTCGCGATCGGCGCAATCCTCGCTGTCGGCGGCCGGGCCTGGGACCAGTTCAAGAGCTCCGACGTGCAGTTCCCCGAACAGCCGCAATCCCATATCTCCAACCTGAGCGGCTCCGGGCGGAGCGATTTCTGGCGGGTCGCGATCGACAGCTTCGGCGAAGAGCCGATCATCGGGACCGGCGCCGGCACCTACGAGTTCGACTGGGAGAAGCACCGCTCGATCGACCTCCCGCTCCACAACGCCCACTCCCTCTACCTGGAGAACTTCGCCGAGCTCGGCGCGATCGGCGGGCTCATCGTCCTGGCCCTGGTCGGCGGCATCCTCTGGTGGGCCTTCTGCGCCTGGCGCGACGCCCGCCCCGACCAGCGGGAGCTCCACGCGATCACCTTTGCGGCCCTGGTGGCGATGGCGGTCGCGTTCGGGATCGACTGGTTCTGGGAGATCCTCGGCATGGGCTCCGTCTTCTTCGGATTCGCCGCCGTCGCGATCGCCGGCCGCTGCGCCCAGTCGACGCCCACTGACAGCCCGGACGATGTCAAGGAGGGCCGCCGCTGGGCACTGACTGCGGCGATCTTCGTCGTCGCCTGGGTCTCGGCGGTTGCTCTGGTCCAGCCGCTCCTGGTCGAACACGAAATCGAGGCCAGTCAGGACGCGGCGGCGGCAGAAGACCTGCCGAGCGCGGTCGACCACGCCGAGCGCGCCCGCTCGATCGAGCCGTTCGCCGCCTCCCCCTACGTCCAGCTCGGCCTCCTCGCGCAGCTGCAGGGCGAATACGACGTCGCGATCTCCCACTTCACCAACGCGATCGACCGCGAGGGCGAGAACTGGCAGTGGTACTACCTTCGCTCCAAGGTCGAGCGAGAAGCGGGCGACGAGAGCGCCGCCGAGGCCGACCTCGAAAAGGCGCGGGAATTGAACCCGCTCGACCCGTGCCTGAAGACCGGAGACTGTGGGTGATTCAGCGATGAGCCGAGACGCCCGCGAGACCGCGAGCAAGGCGCCCGACGAGGCGCCGGCGCGGCCGACCGAGGACGGGACCTCGTCCGCGGCGAGACCGGGCCCGAGCGGATCACGTCGCCGCGGGGCGCTGCTGCGGCGGCTGCTCGCGGTCGGCGACTGGGTGGCGCTGATGGCGGCGCTCTGCCTCGCCACCGCTACCACCGCCGAGACCGACGTCGCGACCCTATTCTGGGCGGCCCTCGTCAGCCCGGTCTGGATCCTGGTCCTGAAGTGGCACGGCCTCTACGACAAAGACCACAGGCGGATCCGCCACAGCACCCTCGACGAGCTGCCGCAGCTGATCTCGGCCAGCGCGCTGGGGACGCTCGCGCTCGACGGGCTGTTGGCGCTGAGCCCCGTCGGTCCGCTCTCGGCGGCGAGCGCGATCATCGTCGGGGTCGGGGCGCTCGCCGGCTGCTTCGTCCTCCGCGCGGTCCTGCGCTTCCTCTGGCACCGGCTGACCGGCGTCGCGACAGGGCTGATGATCGGGAGCGCCGAGGCCGCCGACCTCGTCGCCAGGCGGCTCCACACCCACCCGGAGACCCGGCTGCACCTGATCGGGTACCTCGGGCCCGCCGACGAGGGGCCGGCGAAGGAGCTGCCGCGCCTCGGGTCGGCCGCCGACATCTCGAAGGTCGCGGGCGAACACGACGTCGAGCGCGTCGTCGTCACCGAGCAGGGGATGAGCGAGCAGGACGCCGAGGCGCTGATCGAGGAGTGCAAGGCGGCCGGGCTCGGGCTGACCTTCCTGCCGCGCCATTTCGGGCTGCTCGGGCCGGGGATCGAGCTCAACCGCCTCGCCGAGCTGCCGGTGCTCGACTTCCGCTTCTCGGACCCGCCGCGCTCGACGATGGCGTTGAAGCGGGCGATGGACGTCGCCGTCTCCGGGCTGCTGCTGACACTGCTCTCGCCATTGCTGCTGACGATCGTGGTCGCGATCCTGATCGATACCGGCCGGCCGGTCTTCTTCCGCCAGCGTCGAGCGGGCAAGGAGGGCGAGCCGTTCACATTGGTCAAGTTCCGGACGATGAGCGTCGACGCCGAGGCGCGCCTCGGCGAGCTGGTCGACCTCAATCGACTCGAGGAGCCGGCCTTCAAGATCGCCTCCGATCCACGGGTCACGCGCTCGGGCCGGTTCCTGCGCCGCACCAGCCTCGACGAGCTGCCGCAGGTGATCAACGTCCTCTTTGGCGACATGTCGCTGGTCGGGCCGCGGCCCGAGGAGGAGGCCGTGGTCGCCCTCTATGACGAGCGCCAGCGGGCCCGGCTCGCGATCAGGCCGGGCCTGACCGGGCCGATGCAGGTCTACGGTCGCGGCGACCTCACCTTCGAGGAGCGGCTCGCGATGGAGCGCGACTACCTCGACAACCTCTCGGTCACGGGCGACATCGCGATCCTCCTGCGGACCCCGCGGGCGATCATCCGCGGCGACGGCGCCTACTGAGGCCGATGGACCTCGAGACGATCGTCGTCAGCCACGGGGCCGAAGGCCTGCTGCGGCGAACGTTGCGCTCGCTCGAAGCGCACCCCGCCAGCGGCGAGACCCGGGTGACGGTGGTCGACAGCGGCAGCACCGACTCGACCCCCGAGATGGTCGAGCGCGAGTTCCCGTGGGTGCGGCTGATCCGCCGCGACAACATCGGCTTTTCGGCCGCCAACAACCTCGTCCTGCGCGAGGGGGGCGCTGACGCGGTCCTCCTCCTCAACCCCGACACCGAGGTATACGCGGGGACGCTCGACACCGCCCTCGCCAGGCTGCGCTCCGACCCGGCGGTCGGGATGGTCGGCTGCAAGCTGGTGACCGAGACCGGGGAGCTCGACCACGCGGCCAAGCGATCCTTCCCGACTCCGCTCGCCGCGCTCGCCCACTTCGCCGGCCTCGGCCGCCGCGGCGATGCCCCCGCCGCGCTCAGCCAGTACCGGGCGACCCACCTCGGCGACGACGAGCCGGGTGAGGTCGACGCGGTGAACGGCGCCTTCATGCTCTGTCGCGAGGAGGCCGTGCGCGACGTCGGCCTCCTCGACGAGGGCTACTGGCTCTACATGGAGGACCTCGACTGGTGCCGGCGCTTCTGGCAGCGGGGCTGGAAGGTGTTCTACGAGCCCGCCGCGGTCGCGCTGCACGTCAAGGGCGGCTCCAGCGGCGCCCGGCGGGCGTTCCGCCAGGAGGTCGCCTTCCACCGCGGCATGGGCCGGTTCTACCGCCACTTCGAGGCGCCCGAGCACAACCCGCTGCTGAACGCGCTCGTCTACGCAGGGATCGCGGCCAAACTGCTCGCCAGCCTCGCCGTGACCGTCGTCCGCGGCCGCGCCGGCTAGTTGCTCGTCACCTTCCGCGTGGTTCTTTATTCACGACATCGGTCCGTAAGGAACCACAGGTCATGGTCGCCGCCTCGCGTGGTTCGCTACTCACACAGTGCGCTCATAAGGAACCGCGGGACCTGAACCCGGGTCAGTGAGCGCGGCCGGCGACGACGATGTCCTGGTAGCTGGGGGCGCCCGGGGCGTTCGCCCATTGGCCGCGATGGATCGGGTCGCGCACGGCGAGCCCGGCCTCATCGAGCATCGCCCGCACCTCGTCGACCCCGAAGGCGACGGCCTCCTCGGGCAGGCCGGGATCGGTCGTCGCCCCGCCCTCGATCGGGTGGGTGAACGCCAGGGCCGCCGTTCCCGCCGCGATCTCGGCCTCCGACTCCGGCGTCAGCAGGAAGAACGTCAGCAGGCAGCTCCCGCCGGGCTTCAGCACCCTCGCGGTCTCGGCGAGGTAGTGGCGGACCTCGTCACGGACGAGATGGGTGAAGAGCGAGGTCGCGAAGGCGAAATCGAAGGAGGAGTCGGGATAGGGGAACCTGAACTCCGCCGCCGAGAGGTTCCCGAACGGGTTGTACTTGGCGTTGTGGATCGGCGCCCACTCGAACTCGAACTCGGGGTGCCGGGAGGCGAGGTGGCGCCGGCACCACCGGATCATCGCCCGGCCGACGTCGAACCCCGCGTAGGAGCCACCGTCCAGGTAGCCGCTCAGCGGGATCGCCATCCGGCCGATCCCGCAGCCGATGTCGAGAACCCGGTCGGAGGGCCGCAGGCCGCCGAGCTCGGTGAAATGGCCGAGGAACTCGCTCCCGGTCGCCTCGAAGTCGCCGCCGCCGACGAACGAGAGGCCCCGCGGCGGGACAAGCTCGCCCCCGCCGCGCAGGCGGCGGAGCAGGTCCGCCGGCGCGAAGACGATCCGCCGGGCGAGCGCCTTCGCCAGGTAAAGCGCCTTCGCCCTCACCGGTACTCGAACGGCAGCGACTCGGCGACCTCGGCGAGGGTCGGGGCCGAGGTGTCCCGCTCGGAGAGCAGCGGGTCGGAGACCCCCCACTCGACGCCGACGTCGGGGTCGTTCCAGACGATCCCCGACTCGGTGGCCGAGTCGTAGAGACTCGAGAGCAGGTAGGTGACGTCGGCGAACTCGCTGAGGACGGCGAAGCCGTGGCCGAAGCCGACCGGGACGTAGAGCTGGCGGTGGCGCTGGTCGTCGAGGACGTGGCCCTCCCACTGCCCGAAGGTCGGCGAGCCGCGGCGAAGGTCGACGGCGACGTCGAGGATCTCGCCGCGCGCGCAGCGAACGAGCTTCGCCTGGCCCGGCTCGGTCTGGAAATGCAGCCCCCGCAGCGTCCACTGCGAGGAGCGCGAGTGGTTGTGCTGGACGAACTCGGCGTCGACGCCCAGCTCCACCCAGGCGTCGCGGCTGAAGGTCTCGACCATGAAGCCGCGCTCGTCGCCGTGCACCTGGGGCTCGAGCAGGACGACGCCCTCGAGCTTGGTCTCGAGGCGCTCCGGCATCAGCCCAGGGCCCTGCCGTACTGCTTCTCGTAGTAGGCGCGGTACTCGCCGGAGCGGATCGGCCCCCACCACTCCTCGTTCTCGCGGTACCAGCTCACGGTCCGCTCGAGGCCCTCGGCGAAGTGGACCTGCGCCTCCCAGCCGAGCTCCTCGCGGAGCTTGTCGGAGGCGAGCGAGTAGCGGCGGTCATGGCCGGGACGGTCGGTGACGTACTCGATCAGCGACTCCTCGGCGCCGGTCAGCTCGATCACCCGCTTCACGACCTCGATGTTCTCGCACTCGTCGGGGCCGCCAACGTTGTAGGCCTCGCCCGGGCGGCCGCCCATCAACACGGTGTGGATGCCGCGGCAGAAGTCCTCGACGTAGAGCCAGTTCCGCACCTGGCGGCCGTCGCCGTAGACCGGCAGCGAGTCGCCATGGATCGCGTTCAGGACGATCAGCGGGATCAGCTTCTCGGGGTACTGGCGGGGGCCGTAGTTGTTGGAGCCGCGGACGATCGACGCCTCGATGCCGTAGGTGTGGACGTGGGCGGAGACCAGCAGGTCCCCGGCCGCCTTCGTCGCCGAGTACGGCGAGGAGGGGTCGAGCGGCGAGGTCTCGGTGAAGGAGCCGGACTCGATCGAGCCGTAGACCTCGTCGGTCGAGACCTGCAGGTAGCGGCCGATCCCGAGCTCGCGGGCGGTGTCGAGCAGGTTCCCGGTGCCGATCACGTGGGTCCGGGCGAAGGCGTCCTGGTCGTCGATCGAGCGGTCGACGTGGGACTCGGCGGCGAAGTTGACGACCGCGTCGCATCCCTCCATCGCCTCACGGACGATGTTCGGATCCTCGATCGCGCCGACCACCAGCTCGATCCCGTCGGGCAGGTTCTCGCGCCGTCCCGCGTAGGTCAGCTTGTCGAGCACCCGGACCTCGTGCTCGTCGCCGATCAGGCGCACATAGGTCGAGCCGATGAAACCGGCCGCGCCGGTGACAAGAATCTTCACGTCATTTCCTCGCGCACCGCGCTCATGCTGCCTCCTTCTCTGCGCTTCGCTGGGCGATGTAGCCGGCGAGCCCGTCCTGCCAGGAGGGGAGCCGGATTGCGTGCTGGCGCTGGCTGACCAATGCCGAAAAGGCCGGGCGCGGGGCCGGGCGTCCGAGCATCTCGGTGGTCGCCGACATCACCTTGCACTCGACCTTGGCCTGCTCGAAGATCTCGCGCGCGAACTCGTACCAGGAACAGGAGCCGTCAGCTGCCATGTGGTGGATGCCGAACTCGACCCCCTCGATCAGCCGGACCAGCCCGTAGGCGAGGTGCCAGGTGTAGGTCGGCGAGCCGACCTGGTCGCGGACGACGAGGACCTCGCCGTGATCGACCGCGAGGCGCAGCATCGTCTCAACGAAGTTGCCGCCGCCGATCCCGAACAGCCATGAGGAGCGGACGACGAAGTGGCGCTTGTTCGCAGCCGTCGTCGCATCCTCGCCGGCGAGCTTGGTGCGGCCGTAGGCCGAGAGTGGCGCCGGCTGGTCGGTCTCGACGTAGGGCTCGCCCTTGGCGCCGTCGAAGACGTAGTCGCTGGAGACGTAGACGACGCTGGCGCCACGGGCAGCCGCCGCGGTGGCGACGTTCCCGGCGCCGTCGCGATTCACGGCCATCGCCGCCTCCTCGGCCTCCTCGGCGCCGTCGACGTCGGTCCAGGCGGCGCAGTTGATGACAACGTCGGGCCGCTCGAGGTCGAACTTCTTCTCCAGCCCATCGGGGTCGGTGACGTCGAGCTCGGCGCGGCCGAAGCCGACGACGTCATGGCCGGCGTTGCCGGCCGCCAGCATCACGTCCCGGCCGAGCATCCCTGCGGCGCCTGTGACTAGGACCTTCATCTAGATGGATCTCATCGCTGCAGCTCGCATCGACCGGACAGGCTAGTTACTCGCCTCCCGTCAGTGCTTCGAGCGACCCGTCGGCCGGGCGCCTCGCCCCGGAAACCGCGAATCGCGAGATTGCAACCACCGTCGCTATACGACGGTAGACGCAAACTCGGCGAGGGGGTCAGATCAGCTTGATCTCGCAGTTGTCGCCGACCAGGAGGCGGAGGGTCTTCGGCATCCCTTCGCTGCGGGTCAGTTTCACGTTGCGGCCGAGCAGGCTCGCCTCCATCCGGGTCCCGAGGTCCTCGACCACCGCGCCGGCAAGGATGATCGAGTGCTCGACCTCGGAGCGGCGGACGTGGACCCCATCGCCGATCGAGGTGTAGGGGCCGATGTAGGCGTCCTCGATGCTCGCTCCGGCGCCAATCACGGCCGGGCCGCGGACGACCGAGCGCTGCAGTGTCGCGCCCTCGCCGAGCACGACCCGCCCCTCCACCCGCGAGTCCTCGTCGATCTCACCCTCGAGGCTTCCCTCGATCTCCTCGAGGACGAGGCGGTTGGCCTCGAGCATGTCGGCGAGCTGGCCGGTGTCCTTCCACCACCCGGTGACGACCTCGGAGCGGACCGGGCGGCCGTCGTCGATCAGGCCCTGGATCGCCTCGGTGATCTCAAGCTCACCGCGCCAGGAGGGCTCGAGCGCTTCGGCGGCGGCGAAGATCGCCGGCGAGAACAGGTAGACGCCGACCAGCGCCAGGTTGGAGGGCGGGTCCTTCGGCTTCTCGACCAGCCGCACGACCCGCTCGCCCTCGAGCTCAGCGACTCCGTAGGACTCGGGTTCGGAGACCGGCGTGAGGAGGATCAGGGCGTCGGGCTCCTCGGCCCGGAAGGTGTCGACCAGGCCACCGAGGCCATCGGCGAGAAGGTTGTCGCCGAGGTACATCACGAAAGGGGCGTCGTCGAGGAACTCCCGCGCGGTCAGCACAGCGTGGGCGAGACCTGCGGGCTCGTCCTGAAGGATGTAGGTGATCCGGGCGCCGAACTGGGACCCGTCGCCGGCCGCCTCCTGGATCTCGCCTCCGGTCTCCGGAGCGATGATGATGCCGATCTCCTCGATGCCGGCCTCGACCAGGGCCTCGATCCCGTAGAAGAGCACGGGTTTGTTGGCGACCGGCACCAACTGCTTCGCCGAGGTGTGCGTGATCGGCCGCAGCCTGGTGCCAGCGCCGCCGGAAAGGATCAGTCCCTTGAGCTCTTGCACGCGCGAGAAGGCTATCGTCGGGTCGCGAATGACGAGCGGCGCCACCGACACGGCAATCGACGTCGCAATCGTCAACTGGAACACCGGGAAGGCCGCGCTCGACGCCGCCGGCGCCTTTCTCGCCTCGACCGGAGTGGGCCCGAGGGTGACGATCGTCGACAACGACTCGGCCGAGGCAGACCGCCGGGCCCTCGAGGAAGGCCTGCCGCGGGGGGTCGAGCTCGATCTCGCCGACTCGAATCTCGGCTACGGCCAGGCGGCCAACCGGGCGCTGGCGCGGGGGGCGGCCGAGATGGTGTGCGTGAGCAACGCCGACGTCAGGCCCGAGCCGGCTGCCCTGGCCGAGATGGCGGCCGTCACACGGGAGAGCCCGCAAGCGGGAATGGTCGGCCCGGCGCTCGAGGGTGACGACGACATCTACCACGCAGAACTGCCGGGGTCGGTTGCCCTCCTCGGTCAGATCTTTGCCGGCTCCTTCATGCGGCGAGCGGTCCCGAGCCCGGCGCCCGGCGTCGTCCGCAAGGTCGGGCAGCCCTCCGGAGCCTGCTTCCTGATGCGGCGGGAGACCTGGGAGAAGGTCGGCGGCTTCGACGACGGGTTCTTCCTCTGGTACGAGGACGTCGACCTCGCCAAGCGCCTCGAGGAGGCCGGCTTCCAGAACCTCCTCGTCGGATCGGCCCGCGTCGGCCACGCCGCGGCGCGCTCGTTCAACCAGCTCGACCGCAGCACGATGCAGTCGATCAGGAGGCCCTCGCTGCGCCGCTACATCGAGAAGCACCACCGGCGGCTGGCTCCCGTCGCCGCGCCGCTGTTCAGGATCACCGGACATGGCTGAGACCCTGCGGCCCGCCGTCTACATCCCCAACCTCGATGCGGAGGCCTTCCTCCCGCGCACGCTCGAGAGCCTGCGCGGCCAGACCCGGTCGGTCGATGTCGTGCTCGTCGACAACGGGTCGAGCGACGGCTCGGTCCCCCTCACCCGCGAGCGCTTCGCCGAGGTCGAGGTGCTCGAGATGGGCCAGAACCTCGGGTTCGGCCCGGCGATCAACCGCGCCGTCCGCGAACGGCCGGCCGACCCGGTGATCCTGCTCAACAACGACATCGAGTGCGAGCCGGGCCTGATCGAGGCGATGCTCGACACCCAGGCCGATGGCGTCGAGTCCGTCGCCGGCATCCTCCTGCAGGAACGCGACCCGACCAGGATCGACTCCGCCGGCGTCGTCGCCGACTCGACCCTGATGGGGTTCGACCACCTCCACGGCGAGCCGGTCGCAGGCGCCGCCACCGCGCCCGACCCGCTCGGGCCGACCGGCGGCGCGGCGCTCTACTCGAAGGCCGCCTTCGAGGCGGTCGGCGGGTTCGACGAACGGATCTTCCTCTACTACGAGGACCTCGACCTGGCGCTACGGATGGCGGCGGCCGGGGGGCGCTGCCGCCTCGCCCCCGAGGCGCGGGCCGTACACGCCTACTCGGCGAGCCTCGGCGCCGGCAGCGGCCAGAAGTACGCGCGGACCGGATGGACCCGGGGCTACATGCTTCGCCGTTACGGCGTGATGTCGAGCCCGCGGCGGGCGCTGCGGGTGCTCGCCTGCGAGGGGGCGCTCTGCGCGGGCCAATTGCTGCTCGACCGCACCGGCCGCGGCGTCGCGGGCCGGATCGAGGGTTGGCGGGCCGGGGCCGGGCTCGAGCGCCGAGACCTCGGCGCCGCTCCCCTGCTCGACATCTCCGCCCGCGAGGCGCTCCGCCTCAGGCGTCGCCGGCGCGACCAGACCGGTTACGCAGGAGGCTGGCCTTCGCCCGGCGCACGAGCCCCAGCGGGCCGGCCCTGAGCCGGTCGAGTTCACGCCTCTGTACCTCGATTCGCCGCCGGAGCTCATGGACCTCCGCGCTGAGCCTGACCAGCTCGGCGTTCTGGCGCTCGAGCTCCGCCGCCATTGCGTCCCGTTCCTCGGTGATCGTGATCAGGCGCCGGGAGGCCCCGAGCAGGGACGAACGCGGGCCGGCGGACCGGCCCAGGGTCATGCTGCGGATCTCGGCGGCGAGCTCGGCGTTGACCCGCAGCAGTTCCTCGACCCTCTCATCCGCCATTTTCAGGCACCCCCTCCCAGGTGGTCCGCCGCCGGATACGGCGATCGGTGGTCTCGAGCCAGCCCCTGTCCAGCGTCTCGGCGCTCCAGGTCCTCATCAGCGAGCCCGGCCTGACCCGGTATCTCGCAAGTGGCTCGGGGATCACCATCCCGAACCGATTCTCCTCGCGCAGCCGCCGGTAGAACTCCCAGTCGGTGTGGGTCGTGGCCTCGGTCTCGTGAAAGAAGCCGAGATCGGAGAGGAGCGCTCGGGGAACCATCGCCAGCGTGTCCCCGTCCCAGTTGACGGCGTCGTCCCGCATCACCCGGTTGCCGAGGTGGGCGCATCCGGCGCAGTCGGGATAGGAGGAGCCATCCTCGCCGATGAACCGCAACCAGCTGGAGACGTAGGCGAGCGTCGGGTCGCGGCGGAAGACATCGAGCGCCCGCGCGACGAACTCGGGCTCGAGGACGTTGTCGGCGTCGAGCATCACCAGGTACTCGCCCTCGGCAAGCTGAATCGCGAGATTGCGGGCGGCCGCCTCGCCGCCGTTGAGCTGCGTCACCACCCTCACCCCCGGCCGCTGGGCCAACCGCCCGAGGACCTCGTCGGCCTCCTCGAAGGAACCGTCGTTGACGATCACCGCCTCGACCCTCGCATGGGTCTGGGCAAAGAGCGAGTCGATCGCCTCCTCGACGTGCTCGGCGCAGCGGTAGTAGGGCATCACCGCGCTCACCAGCGGCTCGGGCGCCCGACCGGGCCTGACTCCGCTCGGGCCCGGCGACGGCGCGATCTCGTCGAACAGGCGCCGGTAGCCGGCGAGGATCTCCTCCGGGTCGGCGAGGCGCCTGGCGTGGTCCTGAGCCTCTCCCGACTCGCGCAGCTTCCGGACCTCGTCGGGGCGATCGACCAGAGGCCCGAGGCCGGCCGCGATCGCACCCCGGCCGACCCCACTCGTGAACCAGCCGGTGACGCCGTCGGCGACGATCTCGAGGAGGCCGCCGACCGGTGTCGCGAGGACCGGGAGGCCGACGGACATCGCCTCCAGCACCTCGGTCGGCCAGATGTCGAAACGTGACGGGACGGCGATCAGATCGTGTTCGGAGATCAGGCTCGCACGGGCCTCGCCCGACGGGACGTCCTCGAGTCTGACCCGGGGGTCGCCTCCGAACATCTCCTCGATCGAATGCCGCATCGACTGCTTGAAGGTCGTCGTCTCGCTGTCGGGCCCGATCATGGTCAGCTCCCAGTCCTCACTCGGCAGCCTCAGGCAGGCTTCGGCGAGGTCGCCGGCGCCCTTGCCGCGGCTGAGCCGGCCGTAGTAGAGGATCCTCAGCGGCCCCCGGCGGTCGCGCTCCGCGGCGCCGGCTCGGTCCTCGGCCAGGACGAGCGGAGGTCCGATCCGCACCGCGGGCGGCAGCGCCCCCTCGTAGTAGCGGCGGTAGAGATCGGCCCCGTCGCCGCCGGGCCAAAGGACACGGTCGGCGAGGCGGAGCTGCTCTCGCTCGAGATCGCAAAGAGCCGCCATGCCGTCGATCGCCAGCTCGGCGTCGTGCAGCGCAATCAGCTCGGCGCTGCCGATCAGCCGCAGGCCGATGGCGGTCTCGCGCAGCGAGCGGTGCCCGCCGCGACGGGCCATCAACGGCATCAGGGCCGGCGCGAAGCGGTCGGGGGCCTCGAGATAGTCGGGGCCGGCGTCGCCATAGGCCCCCTCGATCGCCGCCAGAATCGCCGCCGAGCGCAGATGGTGCTCGTTGGCGACGACCATCGTCGCCAGCTCCTCACCCGGCTCGACGGCGGGATCGATCACGGTCACCTCGTGGCGAGTCGCTAGCAGGCCGGCCAGAGCCGGGGCCGAGTCGTGGGACAGGCCACCGTCATCCGAGACCAGACAGACGCGCATGCCGGCTCCCCTCCCCCGAGACTCTCGCTGGCCATCTCAAAGCGCAACGAATTGAACCAATGGCCGCGAATCGCCGTCATACTCCGCCGTGAGCCGCCGCTATCGTCCGCGCGATGCGGAGCGGCGTCGGGAGACTGAAGCGGCTAGCGAGCGCCCTCGGCGCCACGCTGTTCCCCGACTCTCCCGAGGAGGAGAGGACACCGCGGGGCGCGGAATTCGCGGTGGCGATCGTCTCGGTCCTGGCGATCGGTGCCTTCCTCCACCTGCTCCGCCTCGGACTCTCCACCTCGCTCAACTCGTTCTGGGCCGAGGACGGGACGATCTTCTTGGCCGGAGGGCAGGTCGGGGAATCGATCTTCGCGCCGTACACGAACTACCTCGTCGTCCTGCCGAGGCTGATCGGGGCGATGTCGACCTGGGTCCCGCTCGAGGACGCCCCGGCCGCGACGTCGGTCCTGGCGGCAGCGGCGGCGGCTGTCAGCGGCATCGTCGTCTGGATCGCGAGTGCCGGCCACATCCGCAGCCCCTACCTGCGGGCCGCGCTCGCTGTGGCGACGGTTCTGGCGCCGGTCTCCGGCCTGGAGAGCACCGATTCAGGCTCCTACGCCTCCTGGTACATGCTGTTCGCGACGTTCTGGCTCCTGCTGTGGCGGCCGCGGTCCGATTGGGCGGCCGTCCTCGCGTCCGCCTTCATCCTCCTCACCGCGCTCAGCAACGCCAGCGTCTGGTTTCTGATCCCACTCGCATTCCTGCGGGCGATCGCGATTCGCGATCGCCGCGACGCGATGATCGTTGCCTCCTTCGCCGTCGGTTCGGCGATCCAGGGGCCGGTGGCGCTCACCCACGGGCAGATGGCCGAGCCGACCTGGAGCGCCGACATCTGGTCCGCGTACGCGCAGCGCGTGGTCGACGGCGCCGCCCTCGGCCTGCGGCTCGGGGGGATCGCCTGGCGCGACCTCGGCTGGCCTTTCCTCGGCACCCTTCTCGGCCTGGCCGCGATCGGGCTGGCGGTCGGCATCAGGCGCGCGGACCCACCGGCGCGGGCGCTCGCGATCGCCGCCATCCTGACCTCGGTCGTGATGTTCTTTGCCGTCTGCTACCAGCGCGACGCCGGCTCGGCGATCGTCTGGCAGTCCGGCCAATACTCGGGGGCGGTCAGCCGCTACGTGATCGCCCCGGCACTGCTGCTCCTCAGCGCCGCCCTGGCGCTGCTCGACAGCTCGCTGCGCGACCGTCCGCCGCGCGCCGCCCCCCCGTTGCCGATCGCGGTCGGCGCTGCGCTCATCGTCGCCGTCGTCGCGATCTCCTTCTACCAGGGCGAACCGGAGGTGCGGGGGACGCCGGCCTGGGACGTCGCGCTCGAAGAAGCGGCAGTCGCGTGCCCGACCCAGGGTGGCGGCGAAGTCCCAGTGCAGACCTCGCCGCCGGGCTTCGGCGTCCTGGTGCCATGCGACAAGATCCCCGAGAGCCTCGGGGGACCGCCCTCGAGCTGACGCCCGGGGTTCCGCACGATGCACGCCGACGACCCGACAGCCACCGACACCCCCGACAGGGCCGCGGGCCGCCGCCCCCCGAGGATCGGCCCCGACGCGCCGCTGGCGATCGAGGCCCGCGGGCTCGAGAAGACATTTCGGATCCCGACCCACCGCGTCGACTCGCTCAAGGAGCGGGCCGTGCGACCTTTCGCCTCGCGCGACTACCGCGTCCTGCGCGCCCTCGACGACGTCTCGTTCGACATCCGCCAGGGGGAGTTCTTCGGCATCGTCGGGCGCAACGGGTCGGGTAAGAGCACGCTGCTGAAGTGCCTCGCCAGCATCTACCGGGCCGACGCGGGAACGATCCGGATGGCGGGGCGGCTGGCGCCCTTCATCGAGCTCGGCGTCGGCTTCAACGTCGAGCTGACGGCGCGGGAAAACGTCGTCCTCAACGGGGTGATGATGGGGCTGACGAAAAGCGAGACGAAGCGACGCCTCGACTCGATCGTCGATTTCGCCGAACTCGACGAGTTCATCGACCTGAGACTGAAGAACTACTCCTCGGGGATGCTGGTCCGCCTCGCGTTCTCGCTGATGATGCAGGTCGACGCCGACGTGCTGCTGATCGACGAGGTCCTCGCCGTCGGCGACGCGGCCTTCCAGCAGAAGTGCGCCGACGCGTTCCACGAGATGAAAGCGAAGGGCAAGACGATCGTCCTCGTCACCCACTCGATGGACACCGTCAGGACCTACTGCGACCGGGCGATGCTGATCGACAACGGCGTCCTGACGATGATCGGTGACCCGACCGAGGTCGGCGACCAGTATCTGCGGCTGAACTTCGAGCGGACGACAGGCGCGGCGGGCATCGAGGAGCCGGTCGAATCCGAGGAGGTCCGCCTGCTTGACATCTGGACCGAGAGCGCGACCGGGGCTCGCGGCGCACCGGTCGAACAGGGCGAGGGGCTGGTCATCGGCGCCGAACTCGAGATCCTCAGCGACCTGCGCCAGGCGAGCGTCGGCTTCCTGCTCACCAACGTCGACGGCGTCGGGATCTCCCAGTTCGGCCAATTGCTCGACAGCGGTCCGGGGGCGCAGCTGGTGCCGACCGGGAGCCGGGTCAAGGTCAGGGCCCGGCTCGACAACCCGCTCGTCGCCGGGCGCTACTTCCTGCATTTCGGCGTCAGCCGCGGTGGGCATGGCGCCGGCACCTCCCTATACGTCCACAACGCGGTCGACTTCGTCGTCTTCGGCGGCCGCCAGCAGTCCGGTGGGATGGTCGACATCGAACACGAGATCGACGCGGTCATCGAGGGAGGAGAGCAATCGTGAGCGCGGAGATCACCGCCCCGCAGCTGCGCGAGGTCAGGGGCCCCTCGGCCCTCGGCGGCGGCTGGCATCGCTTCTTCGACCTGCTCTGGCTGATGTCGGTGACCGAATTCCGCCGTACCTACTTCGGCACCGTCCTCGGCTACCTCTGGTCACTGGTGCGGCCGCTGCTCCTCTTCGCGGTCCTTCTCTTCGTCTTCACCAAGATCTTCCGTGTAGGAAGCGACGTTCCGAACTACCCGGTCATGCTGCTGCTCGGGATCGTCATGTTTTCGTTCTTCCAGGAAGCGACGACAAACGCAGTCACCTCGGTCGTCGCCCAGGAGGGGGTGGTGCGGAAGACCCAGTTCCCGCGGCTGGTGATCCCGACGACGGTGGTAGTCACGGCACTCTTCAACCTCTGCCTCAACCTGGTCGTCGTCTTCGCCTTCATCCTCGCCTACGGCGTCGACCCGATGTGGACCTGGCTGCTGTTCCCGGTCGCGCTGCTGGCCCTGTTCGTGCTGACGACCGCGGTCAGCATGCTGCTCTCGGTCCTCTACGTCCGCTTCCGCGATGTCGCCATCATCTGGGCGGTCCTCGCCCAGGTCCTCTTCTATGCGACCCCGGTCCTCTACCCGGTGACGATCGTCCCCGAAAAGTACCGGGACTACCTGTTCATCAACCCGCTGGCGCCGATCTTCGAGCAGGTCCGCGTCTGGGTGATCGATCCAAGCGCCCCGACCGCCTCCGACGTGGTCGGCGGCGTCGTCCACCTGCTGCCGGCCACGGCGGTGTTCGTCGGCCTCTGCGTGCTCGGCATCTGGATCTTCAACCGCGACGCGCCCCGCATCGCCGAGGAGCTCTAGAGCGCCGGATCATCTAGGTTTCGGTCGGTGAGCCCCGCGGTGCCGACCGAACTGCCGTACCCCACCGGCAAGCTCCTAGGGCGGATCGGGCCGATGGGGGAAGAGGACCCCCACGGCGTCTATGAGACCTCGGGCCGGATGCACCGGCAGATGCTCGACGACATCCTCCCCGAGGACTGGGACTGGGAGGGCAAGCGGGTCCTCGACTTCGGCTGCGGCGTCGGCCGCGTCCTGCGCCACTTCCTCCCCGAGGCCGGGGAGGCTGAGTTCTACGGCTGCGACCTCGACACCGCGAGCGTCGGGTGGCTGCAGCAGAACTTCTCACCCCCGTTCCAGATCTTCGAATCGAGCGAAAAGGCGGGCCTCCCGCAGGAGGACAGGTTCTTCGACCTGATCTACGCCTTCAGCGTCTACACCCACTTCACCGACAACTGGGCCGAATGGCTGCTCGAGCACCATCGCGTCCTCGCCGACGGCGGCATCCTCTTCGCGACCTTCCTCGGCGAGGGGATGCTCGAGCCGCTGACCGGCGAGAAATGGGATGAAGACCGGATCGGGATGAACCCGCTGCTTCCCGGGTTCCCGTGGGACAAGGGCGGGCCGATCGCCTTCAACTCGCCGTGGTGGCTCCGCGCCCACTGGGGCCGGGGGTTCGAGATCGTCACGCTCCTGCCCCGGACTGAGCCCGACGTCGAAAGCCACGGGGTGATCGTGGCACGGAAGATGCCGGTCGACCTCACGGTCGAGGGCCTGAAGGCGCTCGAGCCGGGGGAGCCGCGCGAGATCACCGCGCTCGAACACCATGTCGAGCAGCTATCGAAGGAGTGTGTCGACCTTCGGGTCTCTCACCAGGCCGACATCGATCGGCTCAACGGGGCCCTCGAGGACGTCCGGTCCTCGCTCTCCTGGCGGGTCACCTCTCCGCTGCGCCGGGCAAAGAGCCGCTTCCGGGGCTGAGCGGCAGGCGCAGGCCGCCGCCGAGGGCGACCAGGGTGTAACCGAGCAGGCCGATCGCCGCGAGGATCGCGGCGATCGGCGAGAACGCCGTGCCCGGCAGCGGCGTCAGCGAGGGCGTGTAGAGCGCCAGAACGAACAGGGCGTTGACGGCGACGACGGCGATCGCGAGCCTCGCCGAGGCCGCCGCCGCCCCGACCACGCAGGCGGCGATCGCGACCAGCGGGATCGCGAGGGTGCCGGCATGAATGATCGCGCTCGAGTAGCCGGGCGTTCCCCACTGCAGCAGCGCCCAGAACAGAAGCCCGATCCCGATGTAGCCAAACGCCGTCATCGCGAATCTCCACTCGGACTCGCACTCCCGGCGACGGCGGCGGATCGCCATCGCGATCGGGCCGATCAACAGCAGGCCGAGCACGGGGAGCAGCTCGAAGAAGCGGTAGGCGCGGATCGAGACGATCGCTTCGGAGGCGTCCCCGTCCTCGATCGCGTCGAGGGTGCCGCCGACGTCTTGGTTGAACCTGGCGATGCCGGTGATGTCCTCGACGTTGTTCCACTTGTTCTCGAGCGCGCCGGACAGCCCCGCTTCGCGGTAGCTGTCGACGATCGTCTCGAGGCTGCCGCGGTCGTCGATTTCGGTGACGCCTGCGAGGTGCCACTTGACCAATCGGTTGCCGGGCGGGTCCTCGTAGCGCTGGTACGCGGACCAGGAGCCCATCATCACGAAGCCGACGGCGGCGGCGGCACCGATCCAGCGCCAGCTCGGGAGGCCCCGGAAGGCGCCGACGAAGACGAGCGGGATGATCCCGTAGATGCTCGCCCCGTGCGCGAGCATGCCGAGCGCGAGCAGGGCGCCGAGCAGGGCGCCGATCCGCCAGTCGCGCCGCCACTCGCTCCAGCGCGGCGAGACCACCAGCGCCAGCGCCGCCAGCAGGAAAGCGGCGGCGATCAGCTTCGGCCAGACGTAGAACCCGTTGGTGATCGCGATGTCGCTGGCGAGCGCCGCGACCATCGCCAGCCCGATAGTCAGCCGCCGCAACTTGGCGGCGGCGAGGAGAGCCCAGAGGCCGACGATCCAGAGCTGCTGGACGACGACGCAGAGGATCTCGTAGTGGAGCGTCTCGGTGTCGGCGACGGTGATCGACTCCTGCGAGAGGACGTAACCGACCTGCAGCGGCGGCCGGTCGCTCATCAGCCAGTCCAGTGGGTAGACGGGCGGAGTCCCGTGGTGGCCTTCGGCCGCGAACCATTCGGCGAAATAGCGGGGGATGTCGTTGTCGGAAGGCAGCACGCCGGCGTAACGCGCGCCTGACATCGAGCCCGACATTTCGATCGCGTTTTCGGTCCCGCCGTGGAGGAATCCGAGGTAGACAATGAACACCGACCCGAGGATCCAGAGGAGCAGCGGTATCCGCAGCTGGCGCAGGAGCTCGGGGTCGAGGTTCCCGCGGTAGACGGCGAGGACCGCGATCTGGATCGAGCCGAGCAGCAGCACGTAGTTCCAGGCCTGCCCGAGCGTCGGGTCGGCGAAGTAGGCCCAGAAAGCGAGGAAGGCGGCGGCCCCCGAAGCGGCCAGCGCGATCCCCAACAGAACCGGCACGTCGCGGACCCCGAGCCGCATCGCCACCAGCGCGGCGGCGATTCCCGGCGCCCCGGTAAGGGCCAGGTGGACTCCGAGCATCCAGAGGATTTCCCCGTTCGTACTCATGACAAGTTTTCGCGCTTCGCTCGCTGCACGATGAACCAGATATGGACGTTTGCTCGCTCCGCGCTCAGGCCGGGAACCGTATCGGTGCCGTGGGTACACTCGGCGACGATGCCGGAGCAGGAGCTGGAGGCCGCGAACGAGGAGATCCAGCGCCTGCGCGCGCTGCTGGTCGCCAAGGACGCCGAACTCGGCGCTGCCAAGGGCCAGCTCGAGGAGATGGCCGCCTACTCGGCCCGCCTCACCGTCCTCCTGCGCAGGGTCAATCTGAGGCTCCCGTGGCTGGTTTTGCGCAGGGCAGGGCAACGCCTCCGCGGCCGGGGCTGAGCGGCTTGCCCACCCCCCGCTTCTCGATCGTCACACCGGTCTACGAAACGCCGGCCGCCGTCCTGCGGGCAATGCTGAAGTCGGCGCGGCGCCAGCGCTTCGGCGACTGGGAGCTCTGTCTCGTCGACGACTGCTCCGAGGACCCGCAGGTGCGCGGGATCCTCGACGAGGCGGCCCGCGGCGACGATCGCATCCGCGTCACCCGCCGTGAGCAGAACGGCGGCATCGTCGCCGCCTCCAACGACGCGCTGGAGATGGCGGCGGGCGAGTTCATCGTCCTCCTCGACCACGACGACGAGCTCCACCCCGAAGCGCTGAGCCTGGTCGACGAGGCGCTGCGGGCCGATCCCGAGGTCGACTACGTCTACACCGACGAAGACAAGATCGACGAGGCGGGGCGCCACTCGGGGCCGTTCTTCAAGCCCGACTGGTCGCCGGAGCGGTTCCGGACCCAGATGTACACCTGCCACCTCAGCGTCCTGCGCCGGGCCCTGGTCGAGGAGGTCGGCGGTTTCGACGCCGAGTTCGAGGGCTCCCAGGACTGGGACCTGATCCTGCGGGTCACCGAGCGGGCGCGGAAGGTCACCCATGTGCCCCGCGTCCTCTACAGCTGGCGGATGCTCAAGACCTCGGCGGCGGGCGGCGGCGAAGAGGCGAAGCCGTGGGCGTTCGAAGCCGGGACCCGGGCGCTGCAGGCGCACTGCAAGCGGATCGGGCTGCCGGCCCGGGTCGAGCGCGATCTCGATCACCCCGGCGTCTACGAGCTCATCCCCGAGCTCGAGCGCCGTCCTCCGGTCAGCATCGTCATCCCGACCGCCGGTAACAGCCGCGAGGTCCGATTTGAGGAGGTCGTCCTCGTCACCCACTGCGTCCGCAGCATCGTCGAGACCTCGACCTACGACGAGTACGAGATCGTCGTCGTCGTCGACACCTCGACCGCTCCCGAGGTCCTCGAGCAGCTGCGCGAGATCGCCGGCGACCGACTGCGGATCGTCCCCTACGACAGGCCGTTCAGCTTCTCGGCGAAGATCAACGAGGGAGCGGCGCGCGCCGAGGGCGAGCAGCTGCTGCTCCTCAACGACGACATCGAGGTGATCGCACCCGACTGGCTCGAGCGGATGGTGATGTACTCGGCCCATCCCGGGATCGGCGCGGTCGGAGGCCGCCTGATCGTCGAGGACGGCCGCCTCCAGCACGTCGGCGTCCTGTTCGAGAATGGGGGGCTGCCGGGGCATCCCTACCACGGCTTCTCGCGGGACTTTGCCGGCTACTCGAACAGCGTCCTCGTCGCCCAGAATCTGCTCGCGGTGACCGGCGCCTGCCTGATGACCCCGCGCGAGACGTTCGAGGAGGCCGGCGGCCTCAGCACGGTCTTCCCGGTCAACTACAACGACATCGACTACTGCCTGAAGCTGCGTTCGCTCGGGCTGCGCGTCGTCTACGACCCCGGCACGCTGCTCTACCACTTCGAGTCATCGAGCCGGTCGACCGAGGTCGCCGATTGGGAGAAGGAGACGCTGATCGAGCGCTGGCGGCCGCTGATCGACCCGGACCCCTTCTCCAACCCGAACCTCAAGTACGGTACGCCGCGCCTCAGCTCCCAGATCAAATGGGCGATCCGCCGCTTCCCGCGCCGGCCGGCCCGTGGAAAGGCAACGACGACCACTTGAACTACGAGCGCCTCTACTCGTACCGCTTCCGCGACATCGACCAGGACGCCAGGATCTCGGTCTGGCGCGAGATCAGCCCCCACGTCCACGGGCTGATGGGCGAGCCGCAGAAGGTCCTCGACCCCGCCGCCGGGCGTGGCGAGTTCATCGGCGCGGTTCCGGCGAAGGAGACCTGGGCGGTGGACGAGGTGAGCTACCCGGAGGCGGCCCACAGGCCCGGCACGAAGGTGATCACGTCCCCGATCATGGACGCCGACCTGCCGCAGGCGCATTTCGATGGAATCTTCGTCTCCAACTTCCTCGAGCACCTGCCGAATCAGGAGGGGATCGCGGCCTTCCTCGAAAAGATGAACTGGGCGATGGAGCTCGGAGGCCGGATCGCGATCATGGGCCCCAACTACCGCTACTGCGCGGGCGAGTACTGGGACTGCGCCGACCACTACGTCGCCCTGACCCACGTCGCGATCGCCGAGCACCTCTACGCCGCCGGCTTCGAGCCGGACCGGATCATCCCCCGTTACTTGCCGTACTCCTTCCGCGGGATCCTGCCGCCGTCGCCGGCCCTGACCAGGACCTATCTGCGGATGCCGCTCGCCTGGAGGATGCTGGGCAAGCAGTTCCTGGTGATCGGGCGCAAGGACTAGGGCGCACCGATAGCCGATCAAGTTGACCGCCAAATAGCCGGTCAACTTGATTCAGGCCCGAGGGCCAGAGCATTACCGCTCTCTCCTTCGAGATGGTCATCTTCGCGATCCCTCTACGCCGAGAGCTCCTCGTCGCGCTCGCGCGCCTTCGGCGCGTCGACCCGGTAGTCGCCGCGGCTGAGGGTGTGCTCGAGCCAGACGTAGAGGACGATGAACAGGTAGCGGCTTCCCATCTCTTTCATCGCCAGCTTCGCCTCTCCGGTGGTCCGGTTGGTCCAGGAGATCGGGATCACGTGGTAGCTGTGGCCCCTGACGATCGCCTTCAGCGGCATCTCGACGGTGAGATTGAAGTGCTTCGAGAGCAGCGGCTGGATCGTCTCGATGACCTCGCGGCGATAGGCCTTGAAGGCGTTGGTCGTGTCGTTGTAGCGGTGGCGGAAGAGGACCCGGATGAACCAGTTGGCGAGCCGGTTTATCGTCAGCTTCAGGCGCGGATAGTCGTGGACCTGGGCGCCCGGCGCGAAGCGCGAGCCGAAGGCGCAGTCCCAGCCCTCCTCGAGCAGCCGGTAGTAGCGGGCGATGTCCTCGGGGTCGTCGGAGGCGTCGGCCATCGTGATCACGACGGCGTCGCCCTCGAAAAGGTCGAGGCCGGCCCTGATCGCCATCCCGAAGCCCTTTTCGTAATGGGAGGGTCGGACCTTGACCCGGGGGTTGCCGGCGCCGACCTCCTCGACGGCGGCCGCGGTGCGGTCCTCGCTGCCGTCGTCGATCACCAGCACCTCGTAGGAGATCTTCTCCCGCTCCATCACCGCGACGATGCCGTTGACAGTCGTCGCGACCGAGCCCTCCTCGTTCTGGGCCGGGATCACGACCGAGAGCTTCATGCCGCGGCCACCGTCCAGCGCTCGGCGTTCTGCTCGTACATCTCGGCGAGGATGTCCTCGACCCCGTACCGGAGCTTCCAGCCCGGATAGTCCGCTTCGAAGGGGCCGAGGTCGGAGATCCACCAGCGGTGATCGCCGATCCGGGGCTCCTCGCCCATCTCCCAGCTGAGCTCGCAGCCGGCGACCTGCTCGCAGATCTCGATCGCCTCGAGCATCGAGCAGTTGCTGAAGCGGCCGCCGCCGATGTTGTAGACGGCGGCGGCGCGCGGAACGGCGCGGAAGGCGGCGAACGCGGCGATCAGGTCAGCGCTGTGGATGTTGTCGCGAACCTGCTTGCCCTCGTAGCCGAAGACCGTGTACGGCGTCCCGGTCACGGTGCACTTCATCAGGTAGGCGAGGAATCCGTGCAGCTTGGCGCCGGCGTGCTGGGGGCCGGTCAGGCAGCCGCCGCGGAAGCAGACCGTCGGCATCTCGAAGTAGCGGCCGTACTCCTGGACCAGCAGGTCGGCTGCCGCCTTCGAGACGCCGAACAGCGAGTGGGTCGAGGAGTCGATCGACATCGTGGTGTCGATCCCGCGGTGGTAGCGGTGGGACTCGGGCAGCTCGAGGCGCTTCTCGAGCGACTCGAGCGGCAGTCGGTTCGGGGTGTCGCCGTAGACCTTGTTGGTCGAGCAGAAGATGAACGGCGCCTCGGGGCAGTTGGCGCGGGTCGCCTCGAGCAGGTTGAGGGTGCCGTTGGCGTTGACGCCGAAGTCGGTCTGGGGGTCGCTCGCGGCCCAGTCGTGTGAGGGCTGGGCGGCGGTATGGATGACGAGCTCGATCGCCTTGCCGTGCGCGGCGAAGACGCGGTCGACGGCGTCGCGGTCGCGGATGTCGGCGCTCTCGCTGCGGAACTCCGGGTGGGTGGCGATGAGCCGCTCGGTGACGTGCGCGGTCGAGGCCTCGGGGCCGAAGAAGCTTGCCCGCATGTCGTTCTCGATGCCGACGACATTGTAGCCCTCACCGACGAAGTGGCCGACCGCCTCAGACCCGATCAGGCCCCCAGAGCCCGTGATGATCGCTACCGGCATCGCTGCTTCACTCCCTCTCCCCCGCCGTGGATTCGATTTCGAGCGCGGCGGCTATCCGCTCCTCGTCCGCCGCCACCCACTGATGGATATCGGACAGCACCTGCTCGGCGCTGTGCCTCGGGCGCCACTCGTCCAGGCTGAAGATCTTCGCGCAATCGGAGAGGTAGATGGGGACATCCCCCTCGCGGGTCTCGGCGACCGGCTCGATCGGGACCTCGTTCCCGGTCAGCTCGCGGCAGATCTCGGTCGTCTCGCGCAGCGAGAGGCTGCAATCGCGACCGCCGCCGACGTTGACGGTGCGACCGTCCCAGCTCTCGGGGTCGAGCAGCTGACGCTCGACGAGGTCGACGAGGTCCTCGACGTGGAGCAGGTCGCGGACCTGCTTGCCCTCGCCGCCGAACCCGATGTAGGTGAGCGGCCGCCGGAAATGGTGCGCCAGGAGCCAATGGGTGAAAACGCCCTGGTCGACCTTGCCCATCTGCCAGGGCCCGGCGATCACACCGCAGCGGTCGATCACGGCCGGGACGCCCTGGCCGGCCCGGTACTCCTCGATCAACAGCTCGGCGGCGAGCTTGGTCGCCCCGTAGAGGGTCCGGTGTCCGATCATCGGGAACTCCTCGCTGATACCCGCCGCCGAGGCCCCGGGAACCTCCTGGCGCTCGGCGAGCTCGAACCGCGTCGCCGCCTCGACCCTGGCGAGAGCGAGCTGCGGCTCGACCGGGTAGACCCGGCTGGTCGAGAGGAAGACGAGGAAGGCGCCGTCACGCCGCGCGAGCTCGAGGCAGTGGTAGGCGCCGGTCAGGTTCGTGTGGACGAGGTAGGCGGTGTCGCCGTCGGTCCCGCTCATCACCGAGGGCTCGGCCGAGCACTCGATCAGGGCCGAGATCTCGGACAGGCGGTCGAGGTCGTCGGGCTCGCGGACGTCGCCGCGGACGAACTCGACCCCCGCGTCCTCGAGGCGCGGCAGGTTCAATTCCGAGCCCCGGCGATAGAGGTTGTCGAGGACGAGGATCTCCCACTCAGGGTGCCTCGAGGCAAGTGAAACGGCGAGATTCGAGCCGACGAAACCGGCCCCACCGGTGATCAGGATCCGCGTCACGATCCAGGCAAGCTATCGCGCGATTCGCCAGGGCAAACCGGTACCCTCGCCTGGTGCCAGAAAGACTTGCCGTGAGCGGCCGCGATGCGCAGGGGCGGCCCCAGGGCTCGGTGCTGGTGGTCGGGTGCGGCTTCATCGGCTCGCACGTTGCTGCCGAGCTCACCGCCCGGGGTCGCCGCTTCGCGGTCCTGACCCGATCGCAGCCCCTGCGGGAGGTCGCCACCGCGATCGAGCCGGAGTTCCTGCGGATCGGCGACGCCGCCGACCGCGACACCCTCGTGGCGGCCCTCGACGGGATCTCCGAGGTCGTCTACGCCGCCGGGGGGAAGCTCCCGGCGGCGACCGAGGAGAGCCCCGAGCTCAGCACCGAGCTGACCCTGGGGCCGGTCCAGACGCTGCTTGGCGCCCTGCAGGAGGTCCCGGACGTCGGCCTCACCTACATCTCCTCAGGAGGAACCGTCTACGGGGAGCCCGACTGGGTACCGGTTCCCGAGAATGCACCGACCCATCCGCGCGCGCTCTACGGAAAGCTGCATCTCGCCTGTGAGGAGGCGATCGGCCGGGCGCGTCAGGAGGCTGGGCTCAAGGCGCGAATCCTGCGCTGCTCGACCCTCTATGGCGAGTACCAGCTGCCCGACCGGGGCCAGGGCGCCGTTGTCACCTTCCTCGACCATGTCGAGCGCGGCGAGGAGATCGTCCTCTACGGCGACGGCGCCGCGGTGCGCGACTACGTCTACGCCGGAGACGTCGCGAGGGTGATCGTCGAACTGCTGGGTCGGGATGACGCGCCCGAGGTCCTCAACGTCGGCTCCGGTGACGGGACCTCGCTCGCCGAGCTGGTCGCCCTCGTCGAGCGGCAGGTCGGCAAGCCGGCCCGGGTCTCCTCGCAGCCCGAGCGGGGCTTCGAAATCGAGAGGATCGTGCTCGACATCGAGAGGCTGAGGAGGCTGCTGGGCTTCGAGCCACTCTCGTTGGGGGAGGGGATCGCCCGCACCCACGGCTGGCTGGCAAGCAAGACCGGACAGGCAGCTTGAGCGCCCTCGGCAACGCGATCAGCGGGATCCGCTGGCGCCTTCGTGCGACGAGGCGGGTCTGGCGGGCGGACGCGACGCACGGCATGCCCCTATTGCCGACGGAGCCGATCCCGGACGGCAGGCTCGACGCCCCTGCCGGGGGTGAAATCCTGCCTCGCGGGATCGAGTGGATCAGGGGATGGGCGACCTTTCCGACGGGCCCCTGCACGAGGGTCGAGGTCCACCTCGGGGAGGAGCTGCTGGGGCTGGCCAGGCTGGGCGTGGCACGCGTCGACCTGGCGAGGCGCCTGGACGCCACCGCCGGCCTCGCCGGCTTCGAACTGAAAGCCGACCTCGGCAGCTGGCCGGGCCCCGACGGCGACGCCCTCCTCCGCTGCGTCGCGCACGGCCCCGGCGGGGAACGCCATGAGATCTCGGCGACGGTGAGCGTGGTTCCGGCTCGGGAGCAGATGGAGGCTGAGGAGGACCGGCCCCAGGTGGCCGCGGCGAAAACTCCCTCCGGCGCGGTCCGGACTCTCATCTTCACCCATCAACTGACCCTCGGCGGAGCCCAGCTCTACCTGCTCGACCTGCTGCGCGAGATGACCAGCCGCAACCTCGTCGACGCGACCGTGCTGAGCACGATGGACGGGCCCGTGCGCGATGACCTCGACGAGCTCGGCATCGCCTCCCACATCACCAGCGTCGGCGTCGCCGAGGGGCCAAGTGCCCACGCCGGCCGGGTCGAAGAGCTCGTCGCCTGGGCGGAGGGCCGGGGATTCGAGGCGATGCTGATCAACACCGCGACGGTGACGACGTTCCCCGGGGTGCAGGTCGCGAAGCAGCTCGGCATACCCGCTCTCTGGGCGATACACGAGAGCTTCCCCCCGGCGCTGATCTGGGAGGACCTCGACCCGCAGGTCCGACGGGGCGCCGAAGAGGCGCTCGGCGACGCCGCCGTGCTCGTCTTCGAGGCCGACGCGACCCGCGAGCTGTTCGAGCCGTACGCGCCCGAAGGGCGGCTGCTGACGATCCCCTACGGCCTCGACATGACGGTGATCGACGCCGAGCGGGCGGAGTTCGACCGCGACGCCGTCAGGCAACGTTCCGGGATCCCCGCCGACGCCGATCTCGTCGTCTGCATCGGCACCGTCGAGCCACGCAAGGCGCAGGTCTCGCTCACCCAGGCATTCGAGACGGTCGCCGATGATCACCCCCGCGCCCACCTGGCGATCGTCGGCGCTCGCAAGGACGAGGAGACCCGGCTGCTCGGCGAGTACATCGAGTCCTCACGGCTGCGGGAACGGATTCACCTGATCCCGATCACCCCCGACATCCACGACTGGTACGGGATGTCCGACCTGCTGGTCTGCGCCTCCGACGTCGAGTCGCTGCCGCGCACCGTGCTCGAGGCGATGGCCTGGGAGCTGCCGGTCCTCGCGACCGACGTCTACGGCCTGCCCGAGCTGATCGACGACGGGGAGACCGGCTGGCTCTGCAGCCCGCGGGACGTCAACGCGCTCGCCGAGGGTCTCGGCCGCGCGCTCGCCACCGGGCCGCAGGAGCGCGAGGCGGTGGCACGGCGCGCGCGTGAGCTCGTGAGGAGGCGCCACGACCTGCCGACATATGCTGAGCGGATCGCCGGGCTGCTGAGCGAAGCACGGGACGGCGCCCAGGCAAGGAACGACACGGACAGAGTGACCAGATGAGCACGCTTGACGCAGCAACCTCGGAGAAGAAGAGCCCGACGATCATCGTCGTGATGCCCGCCTACAACGCCGCCGAGACGCTGGTGGAGACCCAGGGCTCGATCCCGCCCGACCTGATCGACCGGGTGATCCTCGTCGACGACCACTCGCGCGATGACACCGTCCCGGTCGCCAAGGAGCTCGGCGTCGACGTGATCGCCCACCCTCACAACGTCGGCTACGGCGGCAACCAGAAGACTTGCTACATGGAGGCTCTGCGCCAGGGCGCCGACGTCGTCGTCATGTTGCACCCCGACGGCCAGTACGACCCCGAGCTGCTGCCGGCGATGGTCGCGCCGATCGTCAACGGCGAAGCCGACATGACCCTCGGCTCCCGATTCCTCCGCCCCGGGGGGCCGGCCGCGGGCGGGATGCCCAAGTACAAGATCGCCGCCAACCGCTTCCTCACCACGGTCGAGAACTACGTCCTCGGGACACACTTCTCCGAGCTCCACACCGGCTACCGCGCCTACAGCCGCAGGTTCCTCGAGACGGTGCCGTTCCTGCGCAACTCGAACGACTTCGTCTTCGACTCCCAGATCATCGCCCAGTCGGTCGTCTTCGAACAGCGGGTGAAGGAGATCCCGGTCGAGACCAAGTACTTCCCCGAGGCCTCCTCGACGAACCTGAGGCAGAGCACCGTCTACGGGCTGAAGACGCTCGCCGTGATGCTCCGCTACCGGCTGCACGCCTCGGCCAAGCTGAAAGCCGCGATCTTCCTGCCGTGAGACGCAGCCCCTGGCTCGACCCCGCGGACGTGCGGTCGGCGGTCGCGCTCGCACTGATCGCCGCCGCCGCGAACGCGATCTGGATCTTCCTCGACAACTCGACGCCCTCCTACGACCAGTCGAGCTACATGAACGTCGCGATGGCCTTCCGCGACGCGCTCCAGAACGGCGGTCCGGGCGACCTCTTTCAGGCGATCAGGGACACCGACCCGGCACGCGGCCCGCTTTTCTCGATCTTGATCCTGCCCTTCGTCCTCGTCTTCGGCGACGACTCTCGGAGCGGTGTGCTGCCCAACATCGCCCTCGCGCCCATCCTCTACCTGGCCGCCGGGCAGATCGCCTGGATCATCTTCCGCAACGGCACCGCCCGCCTGCTGGCGATCGCCTTCGTCGCGACGACCCCGCTCCTCGTCGGCCTCCACCACGAAATTCTTCAGGACTACCTGCTGGTGACCCTGACTACGGTCTCGGTGTTACTGCTCCTCCTCGGCGAGAGATTTCAGAAGCGGCGCTTCTGCGTCGCCCTCGGGGTCGCTATGGGGCTCGGGACGCTGACCAAGGTCACGTTCCCGATCTTCATGGTCGGGCCGCTGGTGATCGTCCTGGCCTGGGTCGCCTACGAGCAGGTCTCCGCCCGACGCGCGGCGTCCCCGGGACCGGACCTCCGCGCGGCGACGATCAACCTCGGGCTCGCGGCGCTCGTCTACGCGGCGATCATCGCGCCCTGGTACATCACCAACCTCCAACCCACCCTCGACTACATCGAATCGACCACCACGGGGCCGGCCTCAGAAGGTGCGGCGCCCGCGAACCCTCGGACCTTCCACGCGGTCGCCTCGTTCACCACCGGGTTCATCAACGACCAACTCTCGTGGATTCTCGGCCTCGCCTTCCTCGCCTCGCTCGCGTTCAACCTCCCCGCCCTTCGCCGACTGTTCCGACCCGTCGTCCGGGCCGAGCCGCTGCTGCGCCTGGCCGTCGTCGCGGCCTGGGCGACGATCCCCTATTTGATCGTCGCCACCGCGCACAACCAGGACTACCGATTGATGGCACCTGCACTGCCGGCGATGGCGGTGATCGTCGCCGGGGCGGTCGCGGCAATCCCCGCCCGGGGGGCGCGGGTGGCGATCATCGGCCTGGCCACCGTCACGCTCGTTTACCAAACGGCATCCCACATCGTCCGGATCGACCCACCGCTCCTGCCCGACGAAGCGAGCCTCCGGATCGGCGACTACTCGGCCGTCCTCCAGTTCGATGACCAGCCGATCGGCTACGAGCGCCTGCCCGAATCGAGCATCGGCGATCCGATCATGCGCTTCATCGAGAAAACCGCGGCAGCGGAAATTGGCCGGCCGCCGGCGCGAAACCTGTGCGTGCTCCAGTCGGAAGCTTTCATCAACACGAACACCTTCTCCTACCTCACCCAGTCCCGCGGCGATCCCTACAACGTGGTGGCCGAGATGGTCGGGCCCACCCTCCGGGCCGGCCTCGCGGCGAATCTGCACGAATGCGATTTCGCCCTCTACATGAGGCCTGCGAGTGCCGCGGCCGATCCCAACGGCAGGATCGCGATCGTCAACGACGAATTCGCTGCCCGCTATATGACCCCGGCCCTGTTCCGGATCTTCCGCGGGCCGCAGCGCATCTTCCGGGGAAACCCCGGCTATCTCGTAGACCGTGCCCCTTACGTCCGGGTGCTGACATTGAATCCGGCCCGATGAGGGAATGGGCGAGTACCCATCGTTGGATCCTCGCCGTCCTTGGAATCGCCATCGTGCTGGCCGGTGCGACGCTGCTCTGGGACGATGCGCGCCTTCTCGGCTATCCGCTTCAGATCGATGAAGCCGGCTACCTCTCGATAGCCGAAAACGACCGGATCGGGTTCCAGTCCAACGGAATCCACGGCTGGGTGGAAACGGTGCTGAACCAGGCCCCGTTCGCGCCCCTGGTCCCCGCGATGACCTCGCCGCTGCTCGTGATCAACCAGAGCACGATGCAGGGATTCGTGGTGCTCGCTTTCTTCCTCGTCCTGCTCACGATCGCGGTGTATGGGATAGGCGAGCGGCTGGCCGGGCCTCGCTACGGCGCCCTGGCTGCGATCGTCGTCGCCTCAATGCCGGGAGTGGCCAATTTCTCCCGGACATACGTCTTCGCCCTTCCGGCAGCGGCACTCATCGCCAGCGCCGTCTTTGCCGTGCTGCGAGCCGAACGGCTGCAGCGGAGCGGCTGGGCGATCGCCGCGGGTGCCGCGATCGGCGCGATGCTCCTTGCCCGGACGATGACCGTCGCCTTCGTCCCGGGCATCCTCGTCGCCGCGGTCGTGCCCCTCGCCTGCCGACCGGACTCGGGCCTGCGGCGCGGCCTGCTCAACCTCGGCCTGCTGTGCATCGCCGCCTTCGCCGTGGCCGCCCCCTGGTACCTCCACAACCTGGATGCCGTCGTCGAATACCTGACCGAATTCGGGTACGGGGAAAGAAGCGCCGAGTACGGCACCTCCCACTCGATCCTCTCCTGGGATTGGTGGACCGACGTCTTCAGCAGGATCGCCGCCACAGACCTGTTCCTGCTGCTTGCGGTGCTCGTCGTCGTCGGCCTTTCGGTCGTCCTGGTCGCGGCGGTGCGGCGTATCGCCGACGCCGAGCACCGCTGGCCCGCGCTCCGGGACCTGCTCGCGAGCGATGCATCAGTAGTGGCGATCGTCGCCGCTTCGGCCTACGTCGCGCTGTCCTCATCCCGCAATGTGGGTCTTGGGTTCACCCTGCCGGTTAGCGTCCTTCTCGTGCCGCTTGCGGTGCTGGCGCTGCGCAGGCACCCGCGGGCGCTCGCACCCGCCATCGTCGCATTGGGCGCGATAGCGGTCATCAACCTCACCTCCGCGTTCACGTTCTCGGATTCGCTCTCGCGTGTGCGGGCGGTCGACGTGCCCGGATTCGGCGGGGTCCCAATCGTAGACGGGCGCCCAATTTCCGTCCAGCAGATCCGCGTCCAGGTCGACGGGCCCGAAACCCGCTTCGACGAGAAGGATCGAGGCTACCTCCGGGCCGCCGACGAGCTTGCCGAAACCTTCGTCGCCGAGCTCCACGCCCCCGTCGTCGCGTTCGGATCGCGAAACCGCGTCATCAACACCAATACAGCGATGCTGGCCGGCCTGCGGAACTACAACGTCGTCACCCCGATGGCGCAGCTGCTCGCCACCGACGGGCCCACCGCCAAGGATTTCGCCGACCACCTCACGAACCCCCTGTACGGGATCCCCCAGATCGTGGTGACGACCAGCACTTGGGCTCGTGATTTCGAACCGCGGGTCAATCAGGCGACCGTCGAAAAGGCGGTTCGCAGCCTCGGGATGAGGAGAATCGAGACCATCCGCCTTCCGGACGGCCGCCAGGTGCGGGTCTGGACCGCGATCCCCTAGGGGCGTCCGCGTTCCAGCCGCATCAGGGGGACGCGGATCGCCGCCTCGGCGACGATCTTTCCGCCCATCTTCGAGGAGCCCGCGCGGCGATCCTGGAAGACGATCGGCACCTCGACCACGCTGAAACCCTGCCGGATCGCCCGATAGGTCAGCTCGATCTGGAAGGCATAGCCGCGGGAGCCGACCCCTTCGAAATCGATCGCCTCGAGGACCTCGCGGCGAAAGCACTTGAATCCGCCGGTCAGATCTCGCACCTCGACGCCGAGGGCAAGGCGAGCGTAGGCGCTTCCGCCGCGGCTGATCGCCTGGCGCAGCGGGCTCCAGTCCGAGACACCCCCGCCGGGGACGTATCGGGAGCCGATCACGAGATCGGCACGCTCAGCCGCGTCGAGCAGCCGCGGCAGGTAGGCCGGGTCATGGGAGAAGTCGGCGTCCATCTCGAGGATCAGGCCGGCTCCGCCGTCGAGGGCGCGCCGGAAGCCCGCGATGTATGCGGGCCCGAGGCCTTCCTTGCGCGGGCGGCGCAGGACCTCGATCTGTTCGTTCCCCGCGGCGAGCCGCTCGGCGATCTCGCCGGTGCCGTCGGGGGAGTTGTCGTCGACTACGAGGACCCGACTCGAGGGCGGCAGCTTCGCCAGGGCGGCCTCGACGATCGCTTCGATGTTCGGCGCCTCGTCGTATGTGGGGAGCACGACCCACGCCGGCCCGCTTGACGCAGCCTCGGACATGCCCCCGATGCTATTCGCGCGGCCCAGACGCGAGACGGCTCGCGTACGGTTCGGAAGGTGAAGGGTTGGCTCCCGACGCCGGATCGCCCTCCCCCGCCCGGCGCGGAGGTCCACATATGGCGGGCATGGCTGGACCGCGGCGGATGGCCCGGTGAGGAATCGCTGCCGGCCGGCGATCGGCGCCGGGCGAGCTCGATCCAGATCGTGGCCAGGCGCCGTCGCTGGGTTGCCGCGCGCTGGGCGCTTCGGACCGTTCTCGGCTGCTACGCGGGGACCGACCCGGCGGAGATCGTGCTGGAGGCAGGCGTCAACGGCAAGCCGCGGGTCAGGGGCGCCGAGGAGGTTCGATTCAACCTCAGCCACTCGGGAGAGCTCGCGCTGATCGCGATCACAGCCGGGCTCGACGTCGGCGTCGACGTCGAGCGCACCGACCCGAAGCGGACCCCGGCCTTCTACCGGAGCTGGGTGCGGCGAGAGGCGCGGGCCAAGTGCACCGGGGCGGGGATCCTGAGCCCACCCTCGGAGGAGCTGGTCTCGGTCTCGGACCTCGACCCGGGGGCGGGTTGGGCCGGAGCGCTGGCGCTGCGCGGGGACGCAGAGATGGCGTTGCGCTGCCTCGACTTCGAACCCGACGGTGCGGCTAGGGCCTCGCCCGGCCGCCGGTGAGGTCGACGAAGGCGTGCCAGGCGGGCTTCGCCCGCAGGTGCTTGCCCTCGTAGAAGAAGCCGACCGAGTCGCAGAAGTTGCAGACGTCGGGCAGGTCTTTCCAGGAGAACCAGTAGGTGGCCTTGAGATTCAGCCTCTGGCGGTTTTCGATCAGGAATTCGTAGGCTTGGCGCAGCTCGGTCACCTGGCCCTGGACCCCGCGCTCGAAGCTGACCGTGTTGGGGTCGTTCTGCGATCCCCATCCCATCTCGGTGACGTAGAGGCTGGCGCCGGGGTCGTGGTTTTCGAGGATCACCCCGCGGACTTCTTCGATCAGTTCCTCGAGCCGCGTCGCTTCGTCCGCATACGGATGCAGGGCGACGCCGTCGAACTCCGACTTGATGCCTGGAACCCGGTAGAGCTGTTTGAGGAACTGGACGGCGGGAAGTCCGTTGGGCGGCTGGGCCGTCGGGTCGCCGAAGAGCCCGGAGAGGATCACCCGCGCGCTCGGCTCGACCCCTTTGATCGCCGTGCTGGTCAGCTTCAGCAGCTTCGCGTAGCGCTGCGGCGAGGCGGGGGTCGCGAAGTAGAAGAAGTTGGCCTCGTTCCAGACCTGCCATTCGCGGACCGGGATCCGCGGCAGCGGTTCTTCGCTGCCGGGCCCGTGTTCGCTCCAGAAGACGCCGTGCGGCCCGTAGCGCTCGACGGCCGCTTCGACGAATTCGGTCCAGTTGCGGCGCTTGCGGCCGCTGTCGATCGGGAGCACCGTGTAGCGGTGGGAGAGCCAGGACGGGGTCCCGTAGAGGAACGGCAGCACCCGCATCCGCCCACGAGCCGCCATCGCGACGATCTCGTCGTAGCCGCTCCAGTCGTAGTCGCTCTTCTCCGTCGGCTGGACCGTTTCCCAGACGAGCGGCCAGCGCATGCTGCCGATCCTGCCCGCCCGCATGTGTTCGACGTCGTCCAGCGTCGGTTCGGTCTGGGGAGCGATCCCGAAGAATTCGCGGGGGACGGCCGCGGCGCCGGAGGGCCGCGCCGACGAGGCCGCGATCATCGCGACGAGCGCCACCACGAGGGCGAGGGCGATTGTCTTGGTCGTCTTCATCGGCTCAGTAGGTCCCGCTTAGCTTGCGATGGTCCCAGGTCGCGGTTCGGACCGGATTGAAGTGGATCGCGACCCGCTTCGGCGCCTGGGCTTCGAGCGCCGCCCGGGCGTCGCCCTCGACCGAGGAGATCCCCTCCGCGTAGCGAACGGTCAGCTCCTCCGCGAACCCGATCACCGTCTCGAAGTCGCGGTGGATCTCGGCCTCCGCCTCGATCATGACCCCGCGCAGCTCGCCGTACCCGTGCCCGGTCTCGACCAGCACGGTGGCCCGTTGATCGCGCTCGAGGTTCCGCACCTTCTGCGATTTCGCGTAGGTCCAGACCCAGACCTCGCCCCTACGCGCCACGAACCACATCGGCATCGTGTGCGGCCAGCCGCGCGGGCCGAGGCTGGCAACGATCGCGACCCGCTCCTCCTCGAGAAGCTGGCGCACGTCCCCATCACTCAGTTGGATTTCGGCCCTACGGCTCATTTCACGACCTCGGCACTTTACGGCCCTCGTCCGACAATCGCCCTCGCGCGACCGATCCGAACAGCTACCGTCACGTGTTCATTCCGAAGGAGGAGACTTGAGCACCCAGGGAATTCGCATCCGTCGACCGTCGCCATCCATGGTCGTAGCGCTGATCGCGCTGCTCGTGGCGCTCGCCGGCACCGGCTACGCCGCGGTCAACCTGCCGAAGGGCAGCGTCGGCGCCAAGCAGCTGAAGAAGAACGCGGTGACGAAGGCGAAGATCCGCCGCAACGCGGTGACCAGGGCGAAGGTCGGCAGGAACGCGATCACGGGCGCCAAGGTCAAGAACCGCTCGGTTCTCGGCAAGGACATCCGCCTCAACTCGCTCGGCACGGTGCCGAGCGCCACCGTCGCCGAAACCGCCACCGCCCTGGCCCCGCTCGAACCGCTGCATCTGGTCGGCGCCGCCGGTGAGCCGGCGTTCGCGGAAGGCGCCGGCAACGTCGGCCTCGCCGCCCCGGACACGCTCTCCCAGCCGGTCGGCTTCTACAGGGACCGGGGCGGGATCGTCCACCTCGAAGGCTTCGGGGAAACAGGCAAAGACAGCTTCCTGTTCACCCTGCCGCCCGGCTACCGGCCCCAGAGCGGCATCACCCAGATCTTCCGACCGGACGAATCGCTGATCCTGATCTTCGGCTCGAACATCACGATCGGCGGCGAGGACGTCTCCGGCAAAGTGCTGGCCGACACCGCGACCGCGGTCCTCAGCGGGATCTCCTTCCGGCCGGGAAGCTAGGTCCCGGAGGCCGGCGCGAGCTCGAGCTCGCGCCACGGCCCCTCGCCCGCCATCGGCTGGGTGCGGCCCTCGAGCCAGTCCGCCTGGAGGTCGTCGTAGTGGGGGCTGGCGGGGTGGCCCGACTGGCCGGTGAACATCTGCCAGCGTGAGCGCTCCGGGGCCGTCGGGTCGGCGACCATCCGCCAGCTCGGCGCCCAGACGGCCCGGTAGGGGTCGTTGGGGTCGTAGGCGATCTGGCTCACAGTCTCCTGGGCCCCACCGGCCCGCAGCCTGCGGTTGAGCAGCCGGCGCAGGACCGGGTTGGCGTCGCCGAGCGGGTGGGGGAACTCCATCTCGTGGATCCGGCCCCATCGCCAGCCCTCGGGATCGGGGCCGAAGCGGTCGCTGAGGTCGTCGAGGGCGGCCGAGAGGGCCTCGAGCACGAGCTCGTCCCAGGGGCGCCCGATCAACTCCTCGTCGCCCTCCTCCCAGAGCTTCATCAGGTGGCTGTGCCAGCGCCAGGCGGACGTGACGTAGGTCAGGAAGCCGTTGTCGGCGCGGTCCAGCCAACGCTCGGAGAGGTCGCGGTCCCCGATCGCGGCGCGGCAGAACTCGCGGGCCAGGCGCAGCAGGAACGCCTGGTAGATCGACCCCGCGACCGAGTCGGGTTCGAGGTTGCCGTCCCAGCTCCGCAGTCGCTCGATCGCGCTCAGCTCCCGCTGGCCGGGCGGGTTCAGCCGCCCCAGGCGCCGCGCCGCCTCCAGCCCCGGAATCGAGAAGTTGTCGGACTGCATCGCCTCGAAGCCCTCGACGTCGTGCAGGTCCCGCGCCTGCAGCAGTTCCTCGATCCGCCGCGCCCGGAATCCGTCGAGCCAGTCGCTGGTGATGTGATGCGGGAACTCGTCGCCGACGATTCGGTTGTTGGCGGTGACCAGGAAGCCGCTCTCGGGATCGACCACCTCCGGCATTTCGTCGAGTGGGACCATCCCGTCCCACTCGAATTCCCCCGTCCAGCCCGGCTTCGGCAGGTCGGGGCAGCCGCCGCGGCGGATCGGGAGCCGGCCGATCAGCCGGTAGCCGATCGAGCCGTGCCGGTCGGCCCAGACGAGGTTCTGGGCAGGAGCGACGAACTGCTCGAAGCAGGCGACGAGCTCGGGCCCGGAGCGGGCCGACGGCATCTCGAAGATCCCCGGGTACGCGGCGGGTGCGTCGAAGACGGTCCAGCGCAGCGCCAGCGGCTCGGCGGCGTCGGCCCCGAGCGCCTCGTTCACGATCGGGCCGTGGTGCGTGGTCCGCACCTCGAGCACGTCGGGGGCCGCCCGCCCCTTGACCTGAATCTCTTCGCGGACGACCTCGAGCGGCAGCCACTCACCCTCGAACTCGTAGCGCTCGCCCTCGATCCGCTCGACGAAGAGGTCCTGGACGTCGGCCATGACGTTGGTGAAGCTCCAGGCGACGTCGTCGTTCTGGCCCAGCCAGACCCCCGGCAGGCCCGGCAGGGAGGCGCCGCGGATCGTGCGATCGTCGTGCCTGAGGCCCACCTGGTACCAGAGCCCGGGCATGCTCGGGGTCAGGTGCGGGTCGCCGGCGATCAACGGCGACCCGGTCGCGCTCCTCGACCCGTTCACGGCCCAGTTGTTGGAGCCGCTCGCCTCCGGCGCCCACCCGATCGCCTCGCGCACCCTGCCGAGCTGCTCGGCCATCGCCATCCCCTCTCCCGACCACCGCTCCTGGGTGACGATCGGGTTCTCGGCCGGGTAGGTCGGGTCGAGCCTCGCCGCGAGCTCCGGCCCGAGGGCGCGGGCCATGTCGGCGCGCAGCAGCTCCCGCTCCCAGTTCGTCGCGAAGCCGAGCGAGATCAGCTTGCCGAGGGTGAGGACGTCGACCGGCCGCCACGGCTCGAACCGCAGCCGCAGCAGCTGCATCTCGAACGGCAGCGCCCCGGCGGTCGCGGCGGCGGCGTTCACCCCGTCGCAGAAGTGCTGGATCTGGGCGAGGAGATCGGGGTCGAGCTCGGCCACCTCGCGCTCGGCCGCGCGCCGGAAACCCAGCGTCCGCATCAGCCGATCGACCTTGAGCCCATCCGGCCCGGCGAATTCCGCCACCCGCCCGCAGGCGACGCGGCGGTAGAAGTCCATCTGCCAGAGCCGGTCCTGGGCATGGCAGAAGCCCTGCGCGAACCAGAGGTCGGCCCGGCTGCCGGCCTCAACGTGGGGCACGCCCCAGCGGTCGCGGCGCACGAGCACCGGGCCCTCAATGCCCTCCAACTCGATCCTGCCGCTCGTCTTCGGCAGCGGCCGCCGCGCCAGCAGGTGCCACAGCGCCGCCGTCACCGCGGCGACCGAGGCGGCGCCCAGCGTCCCGGCGAGAATGCCGGCCTTCGCGACTCCCCTGCTGGAGATCATCCCCTCAAGTATTCATCAACTGGCCAGCTGGCCAGGGACTCGTCCCTCCGCTGCCAGCTTCTGCAGGTGCGCCTCCATCACCAGCCGCGCCGCCGGGACGAGCTCCTCGGGGACGTCGTCCCAGACCTCCGCCAAGAGGGCCTCGCGGGAGCGCTCGCCGCGATCGAGCGCGGCGAGCAGGCGGCGCTCGCGCATCTGGCGGTGCTCGACGTACTCGGCGAGTTTGGCGGTGGGATCGGTGATCCAGGGACCGTGGCCGGGGCAGATCAGGTTCGGCTCCTCGGCCTGGACGAGGCGCAGGGACTCCATGTAGGCGGCTAGCGAGCCGCCGTCGGGTGGGACGAAGGTCGAGCCCTCGCCGAGAACGAGGTCGCCGCTGAAGCAGACGCCGTTCGCGGTCAGGAAGCAGACGTGCTCGGCGGCGTGGCCCGGGGTCGCGAGAGCGCGGAGGCCGGCGTGCTCCTCGCCGTCGGCGGGCAGGATCGCCCCGACCCCGAGCCGCTCAGCCCCGGCCGCGTGGTCGCCGTGGCGGTGGGTGAGGAGCACGGCCCCGATCCCACCGCGCTCCTCGGCGGCCGCGCGGACGGCGTCGATGTGCTCGGGGATGTCGGGTCCGGGGTCGATCAGCGTGCAGGGATCGGCCCCGTGGAGATAGGTGTCGGTCCCCTCCCCCGTCATCGGCCCCGGGTTGGGGGCGATGATCCGGGCGATCTCGGGGTGCCCGGGAGCCTCGGAAATCGACGAGTCCTGCATTTACCCCGTATTGCGGGGCAAATGCAGGATGCGACCCCTCACCCGCCGACCTCTTTGGCGATCGCCTCGCGGGCGTCGTCGGGCTCGAGCACGACCAGGTCGCCGGCGCCGCGCAGGATCTCGCGCACAAGCCACGAGGTCCCGGCGTAGGGAAGCTCGACGACGACGGCGCCGTCGGCCAGCTCCTCGACGACCGTCCGCTCCTCGCGCAGCCAGCGCGCCCGGTCGGGAGAGACCCAGACCCGCGCCACCTGGGCGGTCGGGACCTCGCCGTGGGTCATCCAGCCCTCGACCCCGGCCAGCTCCTCGACCTCGGGGCGCGGCTCGAAGGACTCGGCGGCAACGACGGCCTCCTTGATCCGGTCGAGCTTGAAGTGGCGGACGCCATCCTTGTTGAGGTCGAAGCACTCGACGTACCAGCCCTCGCGACCGTTCTCGAGCCGGTAGGGCTCGACCGAGCGCTTCGTGAACTGGTCCTCGTTCTCCTTGTAGTACTGGATCTCGAGCAGGCGGCGGTCGGCGATCGCCTCGTTGACGACGCGAGCGACCTCGGTGTCGCCGCTGCTCGACCCGGCGATCTCGAGGCCCTCCTCGGAGGGGTCGTGGCCGAGCGCGGTGACGATCTTCTTGCGCGCGCTCTGCAGGCCGCCCTGCGGCAGGTGGTCGCCGAACAGATCGATCGCCGCGATCAGCGCCTTCGCCTCGAGCGGCAGCAGGCGCGCCGGGCGGGCGAAGTTGTCGCCATAGGGCTCGGAGTCGACCTCGATCTCATCGCCCTGGATTTCCGCATAGAGGACGTAGGTGCCGCCGCCGAAGTTGACGACGTTGAGGAGGTCGATGTCCTCCTGCAGCTCGGCTTCGGTCAGCTCGAGCCGGTCGCGCAGGTCTCCGACCTGAAGCCGCACGCCGCGCTTCGCCGAGTCGATCAGCATCCCGGCGAGGGTGACGAGCCGAGCGAACCGCTCAGGCCGGATCGCCGCCTCGCCGCGGCCGTTGGGGCGGGTGCGGCGGGGCGCCTCGCGCAGCGGGCGGTCGACCGTCTTGGCCGGCTCGAACCCGTTCTCGTGGCGCACGTGCAGCAGGCCGAGCCTGCTCTCGGCCTCCTCGCGCAGCTCGTCCGGGCCGAGGACCGCCGCGTTCTGGCGCCAGCGCAGAACCCAGGCGATCAGCTCTCGCGCCGAGGCGTAGTCGGTCTCGAAGATCCGGCCTTTGCCGGGTGCCCCGTCGGACTTCTTCGCCGCACGGAGCTTCCCGTAGGCGCCGAAATCACGCTCGATCAGCCAGGCGATCCGGTCGCGGACGAAGATGGTCGCGGTGCCGGAGATCTCTCCGAGCTGCCAGTCGGCCCGCTGACCGTAGTCGCGGCGGTCGAAGTCCTCGGGCGGGGAGAAATCGTGCTCGGCCTTCGACGCGTACCCGACCTTCCCCTGGATCCGGGAGAGGCGGAAGACCCGCACCGCGTCGCGCTCGTGCGAGTGGCCGATCAGGTAGAACTGCCCGCCGCGAAAGACCAGGTGGAAGGGGTCGACCTTGCGCTTCTCGGTCTCGTCGCGCTCCATCGTGTAGTAGGTGAACTCGATCGTCTTGCGGCGCGAGATCGCGGTCTCGATCTTCGACAGCCGCTGGGAGAGGTCGCGACCGCCGGCCGAGGCCGTCATCGCCATCTCGACCGGAGCCCGCTCGCCCTCGCTGAGCGGGTTCGGGTGGCCCCAGGCGACCTGCTGGAGCGCCAGCCGGAGCGGCTCGGCGTAGGCAAAACCGCCGTCGGTCAGGAGCGAGAGCGCGGTGCTGAGCGATGCCAACTCGTCGCCGTCGAACTCGATCGGGTCGAGGTAGAAGTTCTCAGGGGGCAACGAGTAGAGCTCGGCCTCGAAGAACCCCTCGCCCGGTTTCTCGACCCCGAGGATGATCCCGAGGCTCTCGAGCTCCGCCCGGTCGGCGTAGAAGCGACGTGCGAAGGCGTCGTCGTTCATGTCGCTGTACCCCTCCACCTCGCGCTTGATCTCGAGGGCCGAAACCGGCCTCCCCTGGGCCATCAGGAACGAGATCAGCGAGAGCTGGCGAATCAGCTTCTCTGTGTCCTTGGCCACGGGTCGCAGGATAGTCTGCGGGCGCCGCCATGGAACTCCTGCGCAACCTCTTCGGGAACGTAACGAGCGGGATTATCCGGCTCGTGGTGGCGGTCGGGGTCATCGCCGCGGTCGGGTTCTTCATCATCAAGCCCGTCCTCAGCACGACCGACCACGCCTTCGACACCGTCAACCAGGCCCTGAAGGAATCCGGGATCAACGAAGTCTCGAAGACGATCGACGTCACCAGCCGCCGCGTTCAGCGCCAGATCCAGCGTCAGGTCAACCACTCGTTCAGGGTCTCCCAGCAGACGGGGAATACCCAGAAGCTTGTCCGCTGCATCAAGAGGGCGCAGCCCAACGTGAAGCGGATCGAACGCTGCACCCTCAAGTACTAGCCGCGCCGCTCTAGGCCGCGCGGGCGCCGAAGTAGGCGGAGCCCGAGAGCGCGCGGTCGAAGCTCGACCAGGAGGCGCCGGCGGGGAGCTCGCGCTCGAGACGGTCGAAGCTGCCGAGGCGGCCACCAAGGTTGTCGATCATGTGGACGAGGACGGCCTCGCGGGTCGCGGGGACAACCGGGGAGCCGTGCTCGAGGCTGCCATGGTGGCTGAGGATGATGTGAAGGACCGCCTGCGCAAGTGAGGAGTCGAAGCCGGGGATCTCCTCGATCTCGCGCCGGACCAGGTAGTAGCCGAGCGGGATCTCCCCCTGGAGGCGGCCGGCGTCGGTCAGGTCGATCGCCATCGGGTCGTCGTTGTAGGCCTCGATCTTGCCGATGTCGTGCAGAAGCGCGCCGGCCACCGCCACCTCGCGATCGATCCCGGGGAAGAAGTTGGCTGCGGCGGAGACGGCGCTCGCGACGGAGACCGTGTGCTCGAGCAGGCCGTGGCGATAGGCCTGGTGGTAGACCTTCGCCGCCGGCGCCTCGCGGAAGCGGGACCAGATCTCCGAGCGCTCGCCGAAGAAGCGGTCGAGCAGGGTCCCGAGCTGGGGCTCCTGAACGGTCGCCAGCAGCTCGCCCAGGTCGCTCTCGAGGCGCTCGAGCGGGACCTCGGAGCCGACGGTGAGGTCCTCGGCCCGATACTCCCCCTCGGCCGCCTCGCGCAGCGCCGCGAGCTTGATCTTCGGCCCCCATCGGGCGCTGACCTCGAAGGCGCCGCTGAGGTGGACGACGGCGCCGGGGGCGGCGAGCGCGTAGAGCTGCTCGGCGTCCTCCCAGCAGACGGCCTCGGCGCTGCCGCTGGAGTCGGCAACGGTCAGGCGCAACCAGGGCTCGCCGTTGCGCTTGCGCCGCAGCTCACGCTCGCGGACCGCGAAGGCCCCCTCGACCCGCTGCCCGTCCTCGAGCTCGCGCAAGGGCACGCGTTGCGGCGACGTCGACTCGTCGGGCTCGGGTGCCGGAATCTCGGAAAAGGCCTGCTGAGTCATCGCTTATCCAAAGTAAAGACAGGGGCGGACGAATCAGGCCCCGGCTCTCAGAGGGTTGCGCCGAGCCAGTGGCCGAGCACGACGGCGGCGAAGCCGACGACCGTCGAGAGGCCGATGTTGAGCCAGACGAGCCGCGTGTGACCCGCCTCGGCGAGTCGATGCGAGTCGAGGATCCAGGTCGAGAAGGTGGTGAATGACCCGATCCCGCCGCCGGCGACGATCGCCAGCGCCTGGCCTTCGAGCGTGGCGCCGGCGACGATCCCGAGGGCAAACGCGCCGATCAGGTTGACGGCGAGGATCCCCAGCGGAAACGGGTGATCGGTCCGAGAGGCGAAGGCGGCGTCGATCATGAAGCGGGCGACGGCTGCGGCGCCGCCGAGCGCGCCGACCGCGACCCAGGCCAGAGGGCTCACCGCGCGCCCTCCGGGCGGCGCTCGAGCGCGATGCCGATCCGCACGAAGGCGTAGCCGGCGACGAGGGTGGCGGCGACGTAGCCGACCGCCAGCGCAAGCTCATCCGCGTCGACCATTTCGAACAGCTCGAGCTGGAGGGTCGAGAAGGTGGTGAACGTCCCGCAGATCCCGGTCGTCAGGAAGGGATGGGTGAGGCTGTCCTCGGGATGATCGTGAAGCCGGGCGAGGAAGAACCCGAGCAGCAGGGCGCCGGCCATGTTGGCGGCAAAGGTCGCCCACGGCCACTCGCCGGGCCCGTGCTGGACGGCCTCGGCCAGCCCGACCCGGGCCAGCGCTCCGAGCACACCGCCGACGTAGATCGCGGCGACGCGCCCCGGCGTGAATCGGACCCCCTGCATCCTGATGGCCTCCAGTCTGTCGACGGACGTGGATAGAGGCCATCAGCGGTTAACCGCGGTTATGAAGGAGCGAGCCTCATCGCTCGGACCCCCAGAATGCTAGCGGGTCGAGAGACGCTTCCGGACCACGGTCGAGCTCTGCAGGAGCCCTGTTTCGTTGGTCTCGAGCAGACGGATCCGGAGGGTGTGGCGGCCGCCGCCCACGCGCTTGGTCAGGACCAGCGTGGGCCTTGCCATCCCGGCGCCGGTGAACCGCGCGGGCTTCGATCTGGCGACGACCTTGCCGCCGCGAACGACATCGACCGCGGGCGAGACGGCGGCGCCCTTCGGCGGGTGCTTCAACCGCAGCGCCAGCGTCAGCCGCGAGCCGGCCGAGTCGAACTTCGCCCCGCGGACGGTGGCGAAGCTCCGGCCGAGCCGGTGCCCCGTCACCATCCGGGTCGAGCTACGGCCGTGGAGCTTCGAGGTGACCCGGATCGGCGCCGATCCCAGCTTCCGCCAGTTGGTCGGCGCCGCGCTCAACTTCTCGCCGGGTGCCAGGTGAGCCCTGGGCAGGCGGACCGCGACCGGGAGGCCGTCGCCGCCGGGCCCCGACAGCAGCAGGGACAACCCCGCCGCCGCGCCCTCGTGGTCGATCGCGAACGCCCGGCCGCGCGCGAAGGAGACCGTGTCCCCGCCCCCGCTCGAGGAGGTGGTCTGGAAATCGACCGTCCGATCGCTCACCGATGCCTTCGCAGCGGAGGACTTCCCCGCGCCTCCGGGCGCCGAGATCAGGGTGCCGCCGAACGGGCCGCTGGCACCCGGGCTGTAGCCGATCTCCTGGGTGTGCTCGTCAACGGCCACCTGGTCCACCTGGCCGGAGTGGGCGCCCCCCTGCAGGCTCGCCTGCAGGCCCGGCAGCGTCAGGTCCATCGTCCCGCCCCCCTTTCCACGCCGCACGGTGGCGGTCAGGTCACCGGCCTTGCGGGGGTCGGTCGCCACCATCTGCAGCGGCGCCGGCGCCCCGGTGTAGGACGGCAACGGTGCCACGCCCGGCGGCATCCGCTTCGGATCGGCCGGGCCGCCTTTGTCGAGCAAATGGTGGCCGCTGTCGTCGCTGACCTGGGTCACCGAATCCCCGGCGGAGCCGAAGGCGAACATCCCCGCCGCGACGAAGACGTTCGGCATGTGCGGGCGCTTGCCGTTCAGGATCGGAAGCTCGTCGTGGCGGAAGAGGATCAGGTGCTGGTCCGGGCCCTCCCAGCCGAGCTCGTCGAACTTCCAGTAGCTATCGGTGTTGCGGACGATGATCTGAGATTTGGTGAGCTCTCGCGTCTGGTGGTCGCCCCAATCCCCCGCCTCGGTGGCGAGATAGGGCTTGTTCGGGTTGTAGACGTAGACGATCGTCGTGTCGTCGGGCCCCGGTTCCCAGTCGTAGGCGAGGACGGTGTGCGCTTCGATCCCTCCCGACCAGTGCATCATGCCCAGCATCAGCGGCGGCTTCCCCGGCCCGACCAGAGATCGGATTTCGGTGATGTCGATGCTCGGGTCGTGGGCACCGATGGCCTGGCCGAGGAACTGGCCGAGCGAGACGGGAATCAGCTCGTCGGTGAACTGGAGGGAAAAGCGCTCAGTGACGAAGCGCAGCAGCCCGTAGGAGGGCGTGTTCGGCGCGTCGAGGCCCCAGACGGTGTTACCCGTGCGCGGGAATTCGTTTACCCAGGCGGGGGAGTCGAACATCTGGGCCGCGGCGAACGCCATCCCGAAGCAGATCCCGCCGGGGATGTGTTTGTTCGTGATCTCGCCGAGCAGCCCCGCCTCGGGCTTGCGGATCAGCCAGCCGAGAACGTTGATGTTGGTCTCGTCCTCGCCGTAGAGTTCGTCCATCATCTGCCCGGTCAGGCGCATCCCGTAGTCGTCGTTCTTCCAGCTGAAGGCCGAGGTGTTGCGGAAGCTGGTGATCGGGATCGTCGGACCGCTGAACGAGGCGCCTTTCAGCGGCAGGATCCGGAGCGTCCCGCCGATGGCGGCGCGGGGGACGCGGAAGGTGAGGGTCTTGCCGGGCGTGGCGACCGACTCGGGGTTCGCGGTGTCTTCGGTCGGGCCGATCGCGACCTTGTCCCCCGGGCAGAACCCGGCGCCGTTGACGGTCATCAGGGTCCCCGGGATGCCGCGCTGGGGAGTCGAGCCGGCGGCAGGGGTGACCGAGTCGATGTGGCCGGACTCGACGGTCACCGTCCCGTTGGCGCTCCTCGACCCGTAGCCGTTCGGTGCGACGACCGCGACGATTCCCTGTTTCCCGGCGGCGGCGCCGAGGTCCATCCCGACGGTCACCGAGATCTTCGCTTCGCCGCCGCTCTGATTGATCGTCGCGCTGACGTGGTGGGGATCGATCACCGATCCGGCCGAGGTCGCGACGAACTTGGCCGTGCTGGCGGGATTGAGGTAGGCGTCGACCTGGATCGGGTCGCTCAGCTGCGGGTCGGTCGCGATCCGGATCCCGACCTCGTCCGGAGTGCAGCGGGAGACCAGGTGGTCGCCGAGCGGATTGACGCTGAACGGTTCGGTGATTTCGAGCGGGATCTGGACGCTCGAGTGCTTCTCGGATGGTTCGCCTTTGTCGACGTAGCCGTCGACCGTCACCGTGTACTGGCCCGGTTCCGCCAGTTTTTCGACTTCGAGGACGAGGATCGACTGGCCGGTGTTGGTCGGGTTCGGCGTGAAGCTGCCGGTCACCCCGAGGGGGGCGCTGAGTTCCAGAGAGACCGGGCTCGCCGATGGGTTCGGGTTCGCCGTCCAGGTGACCGGGATTTTGATCTGCGGCGATTTGGCCCCGGGCGCGATTCGGGCGGTCGTCGGCGAGGCGCCGAGCAGGAAGCTGCTTTCGGGTGGTGAGGAGGGCGGGTCGTAGGTGAGGTCGTCAACGACGAGGTACCCGGATCCCGGCGTAAGCGGCGCCAGCATCACTCCCGTCGCCGAGTCGGTCGGCGTTTCCTTTGTGCCGCGCTCGATTGCGACGTAGGCGATGTCTCCCGCCCCTGAGAGCAGCGGCACCGACTTGAATTTGGTGTTGGGCCCGAGCAGCGTCTGTTGCTGGGTGATGATCGAGCGGTCGGCCCGGAATGCGGTGGTCCAGATTTCGGCGCAGATGAAGTTCGGGCAGCTCGATGGCGTTTCGGTCGGCAGGCCGACCTGGAATTCGACCGAGTCGGTCGGCCAGTTGAGCTTGAAGAACCCCGCTGAGTGGGTGAATTCGCCGGTTGCGCAGCCGATCAGGCTGATCGCCCTGGTGCCGGAGGATGCCTGGTCGCTTGCATCGAGGAAGGGAGGCCCGCACGACATCCCGCTCACTCCGGGCTGGCTGCCGGCGCTGAAGCCGGCTTCGGTGCTGGCATTCATGAAGGTCGGGCCCTTGTCGACTCCTCCGGGGCAGCAGTACTGGGCTTTCACCGGTTCGTTCGGAGCCGCCCCCGACTCGAAGTCGATCGTGGTCGGCGCCGCCAGGGCCGACGAGGCGCTGAGCAGAAGGAACAGGGCGGCCAACGCCCCGGTGGCCATCCGGATCGCCGAGCGCGACATGCTTCGACGATAGGCACGGGCGGGGCGTCCGTCAGTACCGCGGGAGTCCCGATTCTGTTCCCGTGGACGGTTGGCCTAATTCAGTCTCTTACCGGCGCTCCAAGCCGCTCCGCCACCCGCTCGACCCCGGCGCGGAGGCGCCGGAAGTAGGCGGTCCGGCTCATACTCAGCTCGACGGCCGCCTCCTCCTGCGAGGAGGCCGGCTCGATGTAGCCGCGGATCAGGACCCGGCGCATCAGCTCCTCTTCCGGCGAGTCGCCGAACGCTTCGCCGACGGCCTGGTCGATGAGCGCGCGCACGGCCTCGGCGCGCGCCGCCGGGCTGCCGGCGGCGGGCGCCAGGTCGCTCGCCGCCAGACGAGCGGGAGACGTGTAATTGCGGAGCGCCTCGCGCACCGCCTCGAGTGTCGGCGGGCGCAGGCCGAGCTCGCGGTAGACGGCGGCTCGCTGGAAGGCGAGCAGGCCTCCCGGGCCATAGTCGAGGACATGGCACTCGACCCGGGTGCCCACCTCATCGAGGGCCAGCTCGGCGACGGGCCTGGCCCCGCAGGCGACGCTGAACGCCGTCGCCGCGGCGTCGACCGGGGCGATCGGCAGATAGGCGGCGGCAGGGTTGGCGAGCCCCGAGCCGGTCACCGCCGCCATCCCGATCAGGCCGACAACCGGCGAGGGACGGTCGGGGGTCAGGTCGACCGCCTGGCGCAGCACGACGGCGGCGCCGCCGGCCACATTGTCGGCGGCGTGGCGAAGACGGGGGCCGAGGATCGGGTCGCCGGCGGCGAAGGAGGGGGCGTTCGCGGGGGTGGCGGCGATCCCATAGCCGGCGATCACCCCGTCCTGGTCGCGGACGATCGTGACTCGGTCGGAGGCCTCCTCGAAATAGCGTCGGGCCCCCTCGAGCCAGGCTCTCCCGATCGCTCCTCCCCGCGCCGCGATCTCGTCGGCGTCGCCGGGCCTGGGCGTGTCGATGTGGAAGCGGCCGGAGGTGTCCCAGGAGAAGCCCCACCGGATCGCCGGGTCCTGCACCAGATGCTGAAGGTCGAGGGTCAGCCGCAGCAACCCCTCGCGGGCGCTGCGCGCGTAGAGGGCGTCGACGAGCCGGCGGCGCAGGTCCCGCTCGATCTCCGGCGAGCGTCGCCTCAGGTCGGCCCGGACGGCCCTGCCCACCAGGTCGTGCAAAGTGATGCCGTCGCCCAGCGGCTCGGCGCTCGGCTGGGCGCTCAGCCAGACGAAGGCGCGCTCGGCGTCGCAGTCGGGAAGGACCTCGGCCAGCAGCGAGGAGCTCGTCACCCGGGCCAGTGCGGCGACCGCGAGTGCCCGGCGCGCGTCGCCCTCGGGCTGGGCATCGAGCAGCCTCCGCAGCAGCGCGTCGACGACCGCGACCGGTGCCTCGCCGGGAGCCTCGGCCGGAACGCCGCCCGCATCGACGGCGAGCACGAGGGCAAGCGGAGAGCCCCCGGCCCAGGTCATCGTCTGCGCTCGCAGGTTTGGATCGTCGAGGCCGCGCGCGGCGAGGAGAGCCTCGGCTTCCTCGCGCCTGAGCGGACCCAGGCTGAGCTCGGCGACGAGGTTCTCCCAGCCTCCGGTGAACCAGCCCGACCCCGGCGGGCGCCGTGATGCGATCACGACCCTGGCGGCCGACGGCAGGCGCGGGAGCAGGTTCTGGCGCAGGTGGGCATCGAGCGCCGTCAGTCGCTCCCAGGAGTCGAGCAGAAGGAGTGGGCGAGCCGATCGCAGGGCGGGCTCGATCGCCTCGTCGAGCGCCTCGGCGAGCGGCGCCAGGTTGCGTGCCTCCACCGCGACCGTCTCGACACCGCGCGCCTCGGCGTGGCGCGCGAGCTCGCGCAGCAGCGCGCTCTTGCCGACGCCGGCCGGCCCATGGAGGAGGACGACGCTGATCGGAGCAGACTCGTCGAGCAGGTCGTCGAATCGCGCCAGCTCCTCGGTCCGGCCAACGAACCGGGCCGCATCGCGCGAGGCCATCTGTGTCGCCAGGGTCTCCAGCACCTCTCCGCAAAGGGTACGGAAGCTAGGGTGATCGTCGAGCGGATGTCCAGACGGGCAGAGATATCGGTCTCCTCGCGCCTCGAGGCTGACCCTGCCACCGTATGGGAGCGGGTGACGACGGCGGCGGGCATCAATGACGAGATGCGGCCGATCATGCGGATGACGGTCCCGCCTGGCGTCGAGCGGCTCGACCCGGAGAGGGTCGAGCTGGACGAGAGGATCGGCCGCAGCTGGGTCCTGTTGTTCGGCCTTATCCCGTTCGACTTCGACGATCTCACCCTGGTCAGCTTCGAGCCCGGCCGCGGCTTCCTCGAGCGCTCATCGATGCTGAGCCAGCGCGTCTGGGAACACCAGCGAACCCTCGAGCCGGCCGGCGACGGCTGCCTGATCATCGACCGGGTCCGGTGGGAGCCGCGCCTCGGCCTCCCCGGCCGCCCGCTGCGGCCGCTGATCGGGTTCTTCTTCGGCCACCGTCACCGCCGGTTGCGGCGCCGCTTCGGCGGCGCTCCGGCATGAGGATCTCCGGGTGCTGACCGAGCGCGTCGAGCGCTGGCGCCGCGAGGGGGCGACCGAGGAGGTGCTCGGCCGCCGGCTGTTCGTCCGCCGCCGCGGCGGGTCCGAGGCGCCGCTGCTTCTCTACCTCCACGGTTTCCCGTCGAGCTCGTATGACTGGCGGCCGCTGCTCGAGGCGCGGCACGGCGAGGAGGCGAGCATCGCCTTCGACTTCCTCGGCTTCGGCCTCTCCGAGAAGCCCGCCGACCACGTCTACACGCTCGCCTGGCAGGCCGACGCGGTCGAGGAGATCATTCGCCGCGCCGGATCGCCGCCCGTCTTCCTCGTCGCCCATGACATGGGGACCTCTGTCGCGACCGAGCTAATGGCGCGCGATCTTTCCGGAGAGCTCGACATCCAGCTCGCGGGGGCGATGCTCTTCAACGGCAGCATGCTCCTGCACCTGGCGCGGCCGACGTTCGGACAGAAGCTGCTGCGCAGCCGGCTCGGCCCGGTCTTCGCCCGGCTCACCTCGGAGCGGACCTTCAAGGCCCAGTTCGGGCGGATTTTCTCGCCCGACCACCCGCTGAGCGCCGAGGAGGCGGCCGACCAGTGGTCGCTGCTGACCCACGACGGCGGCGCCCGGATCGCCCATCGCACAATCAACTACATGGCCGAGCGCGAACGCTTCACCGACCGTTGGCACGGCGCGATCCGCGACTGGCCCGGGCCGCTGACGCTGGCCTGGGGATTGCTCGACCCCGTCGCGCGTACCGAGGTCCTCCGCGGCCTCCAGGAGTTGCGCCCGGGAGTGAACACGATCGAGCTTCCCGACGCCGGCCACTACCCGCAGATCGAGACTCCGTCAGCGATCGCCTCTGCGCTCGATGCCGCCCTGGCACACGCGGCGACCGGTGGGCATCGACTCGACGGATGACGGGGAAAACCCTGGGGGGAGATGTGGAGAACTGCGGATAACCCGTTGGCACCCGGGCGTTAGTAATGGGAATGGTGATCAACCCCCAACGGTGGATCGGAGACCAGATGAGGCTCCTGAGGAGCGGACTATTCGGAGTGATGACGATGCTGGTGATCGCCGGATTCGTCGTCGTCGGCTGCGGCAGTGACAACGGCACGACGACGGTCGAATCAGCGACCGAAACCAGTGCTGCGGCTGGGTCGGCCGGCACCGGGACGGGCGCGACGCTCGAAATCAAGATGGGCGAGTTCTATTTCAACCCGAAGAACGCCACGGCCAAGGCGGGGCCGACGAAGATCGAAGCCCCCAACGAAGGAGCAGTCGAGCACGAGTTGGTGGTGTTCAAGACCGACATGAATCCCGCCAAGCTCCCGACCGAAGCCAACGGCGAGGTCAACGAGGAGAAGATGGACAAAGTGGCGGAAAGCGCGGGAGAGATCCCCGATGTCGAGGCCGGCGAAACCAAGTCAGAGGACTTCAAACTGACCCCCGGCAAGTACGTGATCTTCTGCAATCTGCCCGGGCACTACGCCGCCGGCATGTACGGGACCCTGACCGTCACCGAATAGCGCACTCGGTAGGGGTGGCGGATAGCCGAACCCCTGTTATGGCGAGGGCCGGAATCGAACCGGCGACACCACGATTTTCAGTCGTGTGCTCTACCAACTGAGCTACCTCGCCTGGGTGCCGCGCAGCGGCGGAAACGGGAAGGCTAGCGACCGGCGGGCCGGGCGGCTGATTGCATTGGGGGATGCGCAGCGTTCGTGCCGCAGCTGTTGCCTGCGTCGGCCTCGTCGCGGCGGTCGCGGTCTCAGGGGGATCGCGGGCGGACCCCCGCACCCCGCCCGCACTCTCCGGGATGCCGGCGCCGTTCCTCGGGACCGCGCTGGTCGGAGACGGGGGAAAGGTCGGGGCGATCGACGCCTACGGCGACGTCGTCGACCTCCGCCGGCTCAGCCCGCCCGGGCGGGCTGTGATCGAGATTCCGGCGGAGCTTCAGATCGCCGGGACGGTGCCGGCGGACTCTGGAATCGTCGCTCGGGCGCGCCTGGGCCGGGCGACGCTGCCGTTCTGGCGCGCCGACTCGATCCGCCAGAGCTACCTGCCCGGGACCAACGTTCTGCGGACGACCGCCAGGTTCGGCGGGCACAGGGTGGCGCTCGTCCGCCGAATCGGGGGACCTGAGGCGGCGCGGGCGGACCGGCGCTGGCTCGCCGCGTCGCGCCCGCTCAACCCCGGTGCGCCCCGGTGGGCCGGGCGGATGTACCGGCGCTCGCTGCTCGTGCTGCGTGCCCTCACCGACGTCCGCACCGGCGCCGCGATCGCCGGAGCGCGCGACGGCTGGGCCTACGTCTGGCCGCGCGATGCCTCCGCGGTCGCGATCGCGCTCGCCGTCTCCGGCCACCGGGCGGAGGCGCGTCGTGTCGTCGCCTTCCTCGAGGGCCTCGATCTCGAGGCCGCAGCGCGATTCGACGTCTCCGGAGCGCCGGTCCCCGGCCGCGCCGCCCAGGGCGACGCTGCCGGCTGGGTGGCGGCCGCCGCCCGCGCCGTCGGCATGGCCGGTCGGCCACAGGCTTCTCCCTGGCGAGGTGAGGCCGATTATCAGGAGAAAGTCCCGGACGACTATCTTGGGAACGCGCTCGCCGCGGGCGGCTCGCTTGCCGCCCTTTCAGAGTTCGAGAGCGGACAAGGGCTGACGCGGGTCGCGGGCTCCGACTCCGACCTCGACTCGGCGGCGGCCTGGGCGGTGCGGCCGTTCCCGCGTCCGCGCCTGATTCCGGCCGCCCGGAGGACCCTGCTGCGCCTCACCGCCGCCAGCGGCCGGTTCGGCATCGCCCCTTCGAGGGACTGGCCGGACGCCGACCCGTGGACGGCGCCGACCGCGTGGTGCGCATGGAGCCTCGCCGCCCTCGGCGAGCGCCGGGCCGCCCTGCGGCTGATGTCCGACCTGCGACGCGCGGCGACACCCCTCGGCCTCCTCCCCGAGCGGGTCGATGCGCGCACCGGGCTCCCGCGCTCGACGACGCCGCTCGCCTGGTCGCACGCCTTCGCGATCCTCGCCCTCCGCCAGCTCTGGTGAGTCATATCCTCGTTTCCGATGGAGGTCAGACCGGCGACGCTCGATGACTGCGCGGCGATCGCCCGCGGGATGAAGGTCGTCGTCGACGAAGGGCGGTGGCTCGCGACCGAGTCGGCAACCTCCGCAGAGGACCTCGAGCAGCGATTCCGGTTCTCGATCGAAAGCGAGGAGCACCATCCCTTCGTCCTGCTCGAGGGCTCCGAGGTGATCGGAGCGCTCGGCATGAACCCCACCGACGCACCTGGCGTCCTCGCGCTGGGGATGTGGGTGCTACCGGAGTGGCGGAGCCGCGGCGGGGGGCGGATGCTCGCCGATGCGGCGCTCGATGCCCGTCCCGCCGACGTCCACAAGATCGAGCTCGAGGTCTTCACCGACAACGAGCCGGCGATCACCCTCTACCGCTCGCTCGGGTTCGAGGAGGAGGGAGTGCGCCGCGACCACTACCGGCGCGAGGACGGCTCGCTGCGCTCGGCGCTGGTGATGGCGCGCCTGTTCTGAGTCAGGCGGCCTCGAGCGCGGCGGCGACCGCCTCGCTCGCGGTCTCGACCACGATCACCCCCGGCGCCCCCGCCATTTCCTCGCTGCCGACCAGTTCCCAGCTGTGCAGGGCGACCACGGTCCGGTCGAAGACCCGGGCGTGACCGATCTCCGAGAGCGTCCCCCAGGCCCCGCCGACCGCGATCACGGCGTCACCGCTGGCGACGACGGCGAGGTTGCGGGCAAAGCCGATCCCGCTGGCGACGACGTGGGTGCAGTGGGGGTTCGCGTCGTCGATCGAGACCCCCGGGACGATCCCGATCACCTCGCCGCCGGCCTGCGCCGCACCGCGCGCCGCCGCCACCATCACCCCGCCGCGGCCGCCGCAGACGACGGTCGCGCCCGCCTCGGCCAACAGCCGACCGACCTCCTCAGCGAGCCGGGCTGTCTCCGAGCCATCCTCGGCGGCACTCGCCCCGATCACCGAGATTTGCGTTTGCCTATCCATTCTTCATCGTCCGCATCAGCTCCAGCGCTCCCTCCTTGTGGAGCGGTTCATTGAGGTTTCCGCACTTCGGGCTCTGGACGCAGGACGGACACCCGGACTCGCACGGGCACTCGCCGATCAGCCGCTCGGCGTCATCGAGCAGCTGCTCGAACTGCTCGTAGCCGCGCAGCGTGATCCCGACCCCGCCGGGGTGGCCGTCGTAGATGAAGATCGTCGAGCGGCCGGTCTGGAAGTGGACGTTGGTCGAGAGCCCGCCGATGTCCCAGCGGTCGCACATCGCGATCAGCGGCAGGACCGCGATCTGACCGTGCTCGGTGGCGTGCAGGGCGCCGAGCAGGACGTCGGGCGGCAGCGCGCCGCTGAGTCGGTCCGGCAGCACGTACCAGAGCGCCTGGGTCACGAAGTGCTGCTCGGGCAGCTCGAGGGCGACGACGTCGATCGGCTCCTGCTCGGGGATCGAGACCCGCTGGAAGGCGATCACCTGCTCGCTGACAGAGACCTCGCCGAAGTGGAGCTCGACCCCGGCGCTCGTCCGCTGCTCGCGCAGGCGCTCGATGTAGATCTCGGTCTCCTTTTTCGGGCGGGTGTACCAGTCGCCGTCGAACTTGGAGACGATCGCCCGCCGCCCGTCGATGTCGAGCTGCTCGACCTCGTAGGAGCGCCCGAGGTGCAGGTAGACGGCGCCGGGGTGGATCGTCGTGAAGGCGCGCTCGGCCTCGACCAGCCCGAGCATCTCCCCCGAGTCGCGCTCGATCACCGCGACCGAGTCGGCCGAGGCCGAGCGCAGCGGGATCTTCGCGGCGATGAACTCGCTGCGGCGCGGCAGCATCCGGGCGCCGGCGCGGCGCAGCTCGCCCGCCGCCGCCAGTCCGTCGGCCCGCTCGCGCCAGCTCGGGCCGAAGATCTCGTCGTCCTCGCTGGTCAGAGGCAGCTCGTAGGCGGCGGCGAGCAGATGGCGGGAGGCGATCTGCTCACTTTCGTGATCGAGGATCGCGGCCTCGACCGGGCGGTCGATGAACTCGTCGGGATGGCGGCAGAAGAACTGGTCGAGCGCGTCCTGACCGGCGACGTAGACGGCGAGCCCGCGACGGCGGCGGCCGGCCCTCCCCCACATCTGGCGCAGGCTCGCCACCGTCCCAGGGAAGGTGACGCAGATCGCGGCGTCGAGCTCGCCGATGTCGATCCCGAGCTCGAGCGCGTCGGTTGCGACCACCGCCAGCAGCTCGCCGGCGCTGAGCCGGGCCTCGATCTCGCGCCGCTGCTGGGGCGTGTAGCCGCCCCGATAGGGCGCGATCCGCTCGGCCAGCTCGGGCTTGCCCCGTGCGGTGAGCCCCTCACGGGCGAAACGTTGAATCAGCTCGATCCCCCGCCGGCTTTTGAGGAAGCAGATCGTCCGCACTCCCTGGGAGACGAGCTCGACCAGCAACTCGGCCGCCTCCGAGAGCGGCGAGCGGCGGGTCCCGGTGGCCTTGTCGATCAGCGGCGGGTTCCACATCGCGATCTCACGCCCGGTGCTCGGGGCCCCGTCGTCCTCAATCGCCGCGAACGGCTCACCGACCAGGCGCTCGGCGAGCTCGACCGGGTTGGCGATCGTCGCCGAGGCGAGCAGGAAGCGCGGCTCGGAGCCGTAGGCGCGGGCGATCCTGCGCAGCCGGCGCAGGACGTTGGCGACATGGGAGCCGAAGACGCCGCGGTAGGTGTGGGCCTCGTCGACGACGACCCAGCCGAGGTTGGCGAGGAAGTCGCCCCAGCTGCGGTGGTTCGGCAGCAGCCCGACGTGGAGCATGTCGGGGTTGGTGAGGACGAGGTTGTTGCGGCGCCGGATCGCCGGCCGCTCCTCGCGCGGGGTGTCGCCGTCGTAGATCGCCTCGCGCAGACCCGGCGGCCGCAGCTCGGCGAGCTTTCGCGCCTGGTCCTGAGCCAGTGCCTTGGTCGGGTAAAGGTAGAGCGCCCGCCGCTTGGGGTCGCGGGCGATGTCGTCGAGGACGGGGAGGTTGAAGGCGAGGCTCTTGCCCGATGCGGTGCCGCTGGTGATCACGAGGTTGGATGAGGCGGCGGCGTCGAGCGCCTCGCGCTGGTGCGAGTAGAGGCGATCGATCCCGGCGCGGTCGAGCGCCTCGACCAGGCCGGGGTCGAGCGAGCCCGGCATCGCGACCGTCTTCGAGGGACGCTCCGCCTCGTCGCTCTCGGCGACGATCCGGCCGTCGCGGCGGGCGGGGTCGATCGCGATCGCCCAGGGAGTCTCCAGCAGCGACCGGGATGGCGTCATGCGGCGCCCCGGATCGCACTCGCGACCCTGACCGCCTGCAGGGAGCTGCGGTCGTGGATGCGGAGGATGTCGGCGCCACCCCGGACCGCGAGGGCGACCGCGGCGACGGTTCCCCACTCGCGATCGGCCGCCGGCAGGCGGTCCTCCCAGGAGCCGCCGAGGACCGCACCGATGAAGTCCTTGCGCGAGAGCGAGAGGTAGAGCGGCAGCCCGAGCTCGCCGAGCTCGCCGAGCCGCCGCAGGATCTCGAGGTCCTGCTCGGTGCTGAGGTCGAAGTCGAGGCCGGGGTCGATCGCGATCTGCTCCTCGCCGACGCCAAGGCTCCGGGCCCGCTCGACTCGCCCCCCGAACCAGGACCGGAGGTGGTCGACGACGTCGTCGTATTCGGGCGCGACCCGGTCGACCCGGGGCGGCCCCTCGATGTGCATCAGGACGTAGCCGCAGCCGCTCTTTGCGACGAGCTCGAACATCTCATCCGATCCGCCGGAGATGTCGTTGACCGCGACAGCCCCCGCCGCCAGAGCCCGCCGCGCGACCTCGTCCGAGAAGGTGTCGGCTGAAATCGGCACCCCCGCTGCGGCGAGGCGCTCAATCGCCGGCACCAGCGCCGCCGCCTCCTCCTCGGGGGCGACCGGCGGCCCGCTCCGCGCCGCCACGGCGCCGATATCGAGCATCTCGAACCCGGCCTCGACCAGCGCCAGCCCGTCCGCTATCGCCTGCTCGGGCGTCCCGCTGCGCGCTCCCTCGAACATCGAGTCGGCGGTGACGTTGACGATCCCGGCGGCGACGGGGTGATCGAGGTCCAGCTCCCGGTCCATCAGCTTCCATCTCACGGGCAGCTACCGTAGCGATCGCGCCAATGGCCCTCAGTTGCGTCTACACCGACCTCGATGGAACTCTTCTCGGGAAGGGGAGCTCCCTCTATCGCGATGCCGACGGCGGCTTCAGCCTGGCCCAGTCGCGGGGGCTCGAGGCCTGCCACCGGGCCGGGGTCGAGGTCGTGATCATGTCCGGCCGGCGTGAGCCCCAGGTCCACGAGGCGGCCCGGCTGATGGGCCAGACCTCCTACATCTACGAGGCCGGCTGCGCGTTTGCGATCGACGGCGAGACGACGATCCTGACCGGGCAGATGGTCCCGGACGAGGACGGGACCATCTACGAGAAGATCGAGCAGCGGGGGATCCCGAAGATGCTGTTCGAGCACTACGAGGGGCGGCTCGAGTACCACGCCCCGTGGCACCACGGCCGCGTCCTCTCCCACCTCTTCCGCGGCAAGGTCGACGTCGAGGACGCCAATCGGCTGCTTGGCGAGGAGGGCCACGACGACCTGCGGCTGCTGGACAACGGCGCGATCGGCCGCGAGATGCCGGCGGTCGAGGGCCCGACCCACGCCTACCACCTCGTCCCGGCGATGGTCAGCAAGGCGAATGCGGTCGCCGCCCATGCCCGCGCCCGCGGCTACGGCCCGGCCGACTGCATCGCCGTCGGCGACTCGGTCGAGGACCTCGAGGTCGCGGCGGCGATCGGCCGCTTCTTCGTCGTCGCCAACGGCCCCGAGCGCGACCCCGGGCTGCGGGCCGCGCTGGCGGACTGGGACAACGCGACCGTGACCGAGGGGGCGATGGGCGACGGCTTCTACGAGGCGGTCGTCTCAACCCTGCTCGAGCGACGCTGAGCGCGAAAGGTGATGTGGATCAGCGACTAATATCGGCGGCCGAGCCGCGCCCCAACGAAGGAGCAGCCCTTGTCGGAGGATCAGGCGACCGTCGCCGAGCAGGAGTACCTGGAGATCATGTTCTGGCTGGAGGAGGCCGGGCTGCCGATGACGGGTGCCAATATCGCCCGCGCGATGCAGCTCTCGCCACCAACCGTCCACGAGATGATCGGGCGCCTGGTCGAGGACGGCTACGTCGACCGCAGGGCCGACAAATCGCTCGAGTTCACCGCCTCAGGCCGCGAGCACGCCAGCTACATCGTCCGCCGCCACCGGATGATCGAGCGCTTCCTGACCGACGTCCTCGGGATCCCCTGGGACGAGGTCCACGAGGAGGCGGAGCGGATCGAGCACGCGATGTCGCCGGTTCTCGAGGAGCGGATGCGGGCCGCGATCGGTGACGCGACCACCTGCCCCCACGGCCACCCGATCGTCGAGGGCGCGCGCGAGCGCGGCTCCCTGCTCGCCGACGTCGAGGTCGGGGCCGACGTCCACATCCTGCGGTTCGAGAACGAGGCCGAGGAGCTCCTGCACTACCTGAAGGCGGCCGGAATCGAGCCCGGGCTCGAGGGCAAGCTCGAGAGCTCGGACGAGGAGCGGGTCACGATCGCCTCCGGCGATGGGCACCACGAGGTCTCGCGCAGCGTCGCCGAGACGGTCTCGGTCCGCGCCGACCCCGCACCGGCGCCGCGGGCGGCGATCCCGGAGCAGCTGGTCCTCTCCTCGGACCGCTACGGACGCTAGGCGCTAGGCGGCTGCGGTGGCGCGGACCCGCTCGAGGGCGGTCGCGATCCGCGACACGCCCTCCGGGATCCGCTCCGGCGGAACGCTGGCGAAGGAGAGGCGGAGGCTGTTCTCGCCGCCCTCGATCATGAAGTCGGGGCCGGCGACGAAGGACACGTCCTCGGCCTTCGCCTCGGCCAGCAGCGCCGGGGTGTCGGACCCAGCCGCGAGGTCGAGCCAGAGGAAGTAGCCGCCGCCGGGGACGACGAACTCGGCCTCGGGGACCTGCTCACGAAGGGCGCTTACGAGGGCGTCGCGGCGGTCCCGCAGCGCCCCCTTCACGAACTCGATGTTGCGGTCGAGGCCGCCCGAGCGGCAGAGCTCGAGCACGACCGCCTCGGCCAGCATGTTCGGCGAGATGTAGGTCTCGTTGGCCCGTTTCGCGAGCTTGGCGATCTCACCCGCCGGGCCGGCGAGATACCCGACGCGCACGCCCGGGCTGACCGTCTTCGAGAACGACGAGGCGAAGATCACGCGGTCGGCCTTGTCGATCGAGATCATCGGCTCCAGAGTGTCGCCCTCGAAGGGCAGCTCGCGGTAGGGGTCGTCCTCGAAGATCCAGAAGCCGTGCTCGGCAGCGAGCTCGACCAGCCGCACCCGCTTCGTGGCCGACAGCGTGCAGCCGGCGGGGTTGTGGAAGTTGGGAATGATGTGAGCGAGCTTGACCGGGCCGCCCTCCAGCGCCGCTTCGAAGGCGGCGAGGTCGACGCCGTCGGCCTCAAGCGGAACCGGCACCAGCTCGACGCCGAGCCGCTGCAGGAGCAGCAGGGTGCGGTCGTAGGTCGGCTGCTCGACGATCACCCTGTCGCCGGGGCCCACGAGGTGCTCGAACAGCATCGCCCCGCCCTCGAGCGATCCGTTGGCCATCATCACCTGCGAGGCCTCGAGGTCCCCGTGGCGCTCGGCGATCCACTCAACGAGGGCCGGGTGGCCGATCCCGGTCCCATAGGAGAGCGCCCGCTCCCAGTCCTCCGCCAGCGCCACGGCGGCAGCCTCGGCCACCGCCTCGCGGGGCAGGATGTCGGCGCTGGGCGCGCCGCGTGCGAAAGAGATCGTGTCGCCGGCCATTATGTCCGACCTTAGCAACGCTCAGAAGCCGAGCTTGACCGCCTTGGTTTCGACCGTCACTTCGTTTTCCCGGTCGCGGGCGTTGACCGCGATACGGGCCTTGGCCGTCCCGCCGAGGAGGATCGCGTGTTCCGCACCGGAGCGGGTCGGGCCGGGCAGGCGCAGGACCAGCCGCCGCCAGGAGCGGCTCGGGGCCGGAGCCGAGTCGCCGCCGAGGCGGCGCAGGTGCCGGACCTTGCGGCCGCCCTCTTCGGCCGAGGTGACGACGATCCCCTGGGCCTTCAGCGAGCAGGCGACCTGCGGGCAGCGAGCGCGGACGACGACCCTCCGCATCCGCTGGTGCCCGGAGCCGGTCACCTGAAGCTTCGGCCCGGTCTCATTGAGGACTTTGATCGGCACGGTGATCGAGGCCAGTGAGTTACCCGCGCAGGAGGTGGTCTGTCCGGTGAAGACGGTTTCCGTCGAGCAGCCTTCGTTGTCGGTGACCTTGAGCCCCACGTAGTAGATGCCGGGCCGGCGATAGCTGTGGTAGCGGGTCTGCTGGGCACCCTCCGCCTTGCCGCGATCGCCAAAGTCCCAGGAGTAGCTGGTGATTTTCCCATCGCTGTCGGTCGAGCCACTGGCGTGGAAGGTGAGCCGTTTCTTCGCGCGCCGCTGGGTCGGGGAGACCCAGAACGACGCGGTCGGGCCCTGGTTCGGCACGACCGCCACCGCGACCGGTTTGTCGCCGACGGTGACGGCTCCGGCGTTGGTGTCGCGATTCGTGTCGAGCACGGAGACGGTCGAGGTACCGGCGTCGGTCACGTAGCCCTGGAGCCCGTCCGGCGTGATCGCGACTCCGGTCGCTCCCGCGAAATCGAGCGGCGCCCCGATCGGCAGGTCGGTCCCGGTGTCGATCTGGGTCAGCGAGCCGTCAACCGCGCTCGCCGCGTAGGCAAAGGACCCATTCGGGGTCGAGGCGATCCCGGTCGGTTCGGACCCGACCGGGATCGGGGCGCCGACGACGCTCCGCGAGGCCGGGCTGAACGCGGTGACCGTGTCCGAGGCGTGGTTGGTGACGAAGGCGCGCGCCCCGCTCGGCCCAATCGTGATCCGCGACGGGCCGAAGGAGTCGTCGATCGTGTCGACCACCTCCGCGGTATTGGCATTGATGATGGAGATGTCGCCTCCCCGCTGGGCGACGAAGACCGTGCCGCCGTCGGGAGAGATCGCGACGCCATCGGGTTCATCACCGACCGGGATCGGCTCCCCGACCGGCGCGAAGGCGGAGGCGTCGAGCACGGTGACGGTGTCGTCGCCGGAGTTGGTCACGTAGACGCGGCCCCCGTTTGGGGTGATCGCGATGCCGCGCGGCGCCAGGCCCACTCCGATCGGTCCCTGGACGACGGTCCGCGTCGTCGTGTCGATCACCGAGACCGAGCCCCCGGCGCCGTTGAGGGCCCATGCGAAACGACCGCTCGGGGTTATCGCGATGTCGACCGGTTCGCCGCCGACGGGAATCCCCCCGACCACGGCGTTGGTCGAGGAGTCGATGACCGAGACCGTGCCGTTGCCGGAATTGGCGACATAGACGTCCCGCGCCGAGGCGCTGGGGCAGAACCCGAGCAGGGCAAGCAGGGCCAGCAGGGCCGGCCACGCAATCGTCGTGGGCCTAGAGCCGATCATCAGTGCTCACCTCCGAGACACGGAAGGCTGCCAAGAGTTGCACTCGGAGCGGCGGTTTAGGCAGAGGCGTCGCCGAGGCCCCTGAGCACCTCGACGGCTATCTGGGCAGTCTCGGTGGGGCTTTCGCCAACCCTGACGCCCTTGGCCTCGAGCGCCTCCTTCTTCGCCTGCGCCGTCCCGGAGGAGCCGGAGATGATCGCCCCGGCGTGGCCCATCTGCTTGCCCGGCGGGGCGGTGAAGCCGGCGATATAGGCGACCACCGGCTTCGAGACCTCGGCCTCGATGAAGTCGGCCGCTCGCTCCTCGGCATCGCCGCCGATCTCGCCGACCATCACGATCACCTCGGTCTCGGGGTCGGCCTCGTACAGCTTTAGGATGTCGATGAAGTCGGAGCCGACGATCGGGTCGCCGCCGATCCCGACGATCGAGGAGTTGCCCTCGCCCGCCTGTTTCAGCTCGTTGCCGATCTGGTAGGTGAGCGTGCCCGACTTCGAGACGACGCCGATCTTGCCGGGGTCGAAGAACTGGGCCGGGATGATCCCGACATTGGCCTTGCCGGGCGAGAGCACGCCGGGGCAGTTGGGCCCGATCAGCCTCACGCCGGCCTCCTTCGCCTGCCAGTAGATCCGCAGCATGTCGAGGACCGGGATCCCCTCGGTGATCGCGATCACCGTCTCGACGCCGGACTCGACCGCCTCCTCGATCGCCGCCGCGGCGAACCGGGCGGGGACGAAGATCATCGAGGTGTTGGCTCCCGCCTCCTGCACCGCCACAGAGATCGAGTCGAACACCGGGACCCCCTCGACGTCCTGCCCCCCCTTGCCGGGAGTCACACCGGCCGCCAGGTAGGTGCCGTAGGCACGGTTGCGGAGGCCGTGGAAGGACCCCTCGCGGCCGGTCAGGCCGGAGACGACCAGTTTCGTGTCCTCCCCGACGATGATTGACATCAGGTGTCAGCCCCCGCGAGCTCGACGACGCGGCGGGCGGCGTCGAGCATCGTCGTCTCCTGGTGGAGGTTCGGGAGGGCGGCCTCGGCGAGGATCGCCAGCCCCTCCTCGGAGTTGGTGCCGTCGAGGCGGACGACCAGCGGCACCCGGGGGTCGATCTCGCCCGATGCGGTGACGATCCCCTTCGCGATCTCGTCGCAGCGGGTGATGCCGCCGAAGATGTTGAACAGGATCGCCGTGACCTTCTCATCGGAGGTGATCACGGTCAGGGCATCGACGATCGCCTCGGCTTTCGAGCCGCCGCCGGCGTCGAGGAAGTTGGCGGGCCGGCCGCCGGCCTGGGCGACGACATCGAGGGTCGACATGCAGAGCCCGGCGCCGTTGGCGAGGATCCCGACGTTGCCGTCGAGCTTGACGTAGGTGAGGCCCTTCTCCTTCGCCATCGCCTCCTGCGGGTCGTCGTCCCCCTCGGCCTCGGCGGCGAGGTCCTCGTGGCGGAAGAGGGAGTTGTTGTCGATCGTCACCTTGGCGTCGAGGGCGACGACATCACGATCGGCGGTGACGATCAGCGGGTTGACCTCGATCAGTGAGGCGTCCTCGGAGGAGGCGACCTCGGCCAGCTTCGCCAGAACCTCGGCGGCGGCGTCGCGGACGTCCTCGTCGAGCCCGGCGGCGTCGATGATCGGCCGCGCCGCGGCGGCGGTGAAGGGCCGGGTCGGGTCGATGTGCTCTTTGACGAGCGCCTCTGGGCTCTCCGCGGCGACCGCCTCGATGTCCATCCCCCCCTGGCTCGAAACCATCGCCAGGAGCTTCTTCGCGGAGCGGTCGAGGATCACCGAGGCGTAGTACTCGGAGGCGATGTCCGATCCGCCCTCGACCCAGACCTGGTCGACCCGGAACGGCCCCTCGCCATGCGGCCCGACGATGTCCATCCCGAGGATCGCCTCGGCGTGCTGCTCGGCCTCGGCGTGGTCGCCGGCGATCTTGATCCCGCCCGCCTTGCCGCGGCCGCCGATCAGGACCTGCGCCTTGATCGCGCACGGATATCCGATCCGCTCGGCCGCCGCCACGGCCTCCTCCACAGTCGAGGCGACCTCACCGCTCGGCACGGCGATGCCGTGCTTGGCGAACAGCTGCTTGCCCTGATACTCGAGGAGGTCCATTTTCGGCGCGGCCCTGCGGCGCGGTGCGGCAGCCTATAATGCCGCGGCTCCGCATGCCCCTTCCCAGTCTCAAATCCATCGAGTGGGTGACCACCGACTGTTACGGAACCCTGATCGATTGGGAGAAGGGGATCATCGAGGCCTGCCGCAAGGAGGCCGACAAGGACGGCTTCAGCTTCGACGAGGGGCCGTTCCTGGCCCGCTTCTTCGAAGTCCAGGCGGAGATCATGGCCGGCTCCTACGAACTCTACGCGGAGGTTCTGCGCCGCACGATCGTCAAAGTCGCGGGTGAGATCGGGTGGGAGATCGAGCCCTCGCGGGCGCAGTTCCTGCCCGACAGCGTCGCCTACTGGCTTCCCTTCCGCGAGGCGAACGCGGCGATGGACCGCCTCGCCAAACGCTACGAGATCGGGATCATCTCCAACATCGACGACAAATTGCTCGGGATCTCGCGCCGCCATCTGCGGACCGAACTCGACCTCGTCGTCACCGCCCAGCAGGTGCGCAGCTACAAGCCGGAACCGGTCCATTTCAAAGAGTGCGCGCGACGGATCGGCGGCAAGAAAGGCTGGCTCCACATCTGCTCGAGCTACCAGACCGATGTCGCGCCGCTGCTGAAAATGAACGTTCCGGTGATCTGGGTCAATCGCCACGGCGAGAAGCTCGACGGCCGCAAAGCCCCCAGCGCAACCGTGAAGACGTTCCGCGACGCAGCGAAAAGGCTCGGCGCGTCCTGAACGACCACTAGCGTTTCGCAACTTCACGGCCGGCCCGTGTTTCGTGGCTGTGGGCCTGGCGAGCGCTTGATGCACGAACCGAGGCAAAACTTTCCGCGAGCTCGTACCCGCCTGACGCTGGCGGCGGGTCTCTTCGCCGTGCTCACTGTCGCGCTGGCGATCTCCGCAGGAGCCCGGGCAAGCGCCGCCGAACCGTCCTCGCCGAGCTTCGTCGTGATCCAGACCGACGACCAGACCCTCGATGGCCTCTACGCTGCCGCCCGCGCCTACCCGGGGGCGCCGCTGACCCGGGCGATGCCCTCGACGCTCGACCTGATCGCCAAGAGGGGGATCACCTTCAACCGCTACTACGTCTCCTACCCGCTCTGCTGCCCGTCACGGGTCAGCCTCTGGACCGGCCGTTACGCCCACAACAACAACGTGCGCGGCAACGTCCAACCGAACGGCGGCTTCACCGGGTTCGCCTCCCGGGCAGCCGCCTCGCACAACATCGCGACCTGGCTGCAGGCGGACGGCTACCACACGATCCACGTCGGAAAGGTCCTGAACGGCTACGGGGACGCGCCGTATGACAGCGGCACTGTCGTGCCTCCGGGTTGGGACTCCTTCTACGGTGTCGAGAAGGCCGACACGGACCATTACTCCTACGGCTATCAGCTCAACATCAACGGACAGATCGCCGGCCCGTTCGGCGACCCCGGGGACTGGGAAAGCCGCGAATACGGCGTCCGCGACGACATCGGCTGCCCGTTCGCGCCGACCAACGGGCTCCCCTGCTACCACATCACCGACACCCTGACCAACATCGCAACGGCCGAAATGCGGGCGACTCCGGCCGACCGGCCTTTCTACCTCCAGCTCGATTACACCGCTCCCCACGGCGACTTCCGCCGCCCCGCGGGGCCGGAGCCGACGCCGCGCCACTACGACTGGTTCCAGGGCGCCTCGCTGCCGCACGACACCGCGGAAGGGCTCGACGAGGGCAACGTCACCGACAAGCCCCGGTTCATCCGCGAAGCGAGCCACCTCACGCCGAGTGAGCGCCACACCTATCTCGTCTACTACCAGAAGGTACTCGAGTCGCTGCGCGACGTCGACGACGGCGTCAGGCAGTTGATCGGGACGCTCAGCCAGACGGGGCGGCTGAAGAACACCTACGTGATCTTCACCTCCGACAACGGGTTCTTCTTCGGCGAGCACCGGCTGCTCGGCGGCAAGTTCCTCGCCTACGAGCCGGCGACTCACCTGCCGCTACTGATCCGGGGGCCGGGGATCAAGCCGGGCAGCTCGACCGGCGAGCTCGCCGCGAACATCGACATCGCCCCGACCGTTCTCGAACTGGCCGGCGCCACGGCAGACAAGAGCATTGACGGTCGTTCGCTGGCCCCCTTCATGCGCGATTCCGACCTCCGCACCCGGCGGCCGATCCTGTTCGAGTCCTTCGTCGAAACGAACGACGTCGAGGCCCAGGGGGCGATCTCGATCAGCGGCGACCAGACTCACGTGAGGGGGAGCTCGCACGCAACCCTCAAGTCTGGCGGCAATGGGGCGAGCGCCTCGCTGCTGGCGCCGCCGAAGGACTACTCAGGGATCCGGCTCGGCCCCTACAAGTACATCGCCTGGCCGTCCGGTGAGAAGGAGCTCTACGACCTCAACCGGGACCCCAATGAGCTCAACTCCCTGCAGAACGTCCCCAACTTCTTCCCGATCCGCAACTTCCTCCACCGCGAAATGCTGCGGCTGACCGAATGCTCGGGCCGCTCCTGCTCGGAATCGAGCGGGCCATTCCCTCTCACCAGGAAGGAAGCCTCGCGCCTCCGCGCTCAGAAACGGCGCGAAATCCGCGAACGGGAGCGCCAGCGGGAACGCGAACGGCGCCAGCGGGAACGCGGGCGCGGGCGCCACAAGTAGGGGCAGGGGTCCCTTATCACTCGATGACGGCGAGGGTGTCGCCGGCCGAGACGGCGCCGCCCTCGGCGACGTTCAGGGTCGTGACCTTGCCGGAGCGGTGGGCGACGATCTCGTTCTCCATCTTCATCGCCTCGATGACGCAGATCAGGTCTCCCTCGCCGACCTCGGCGCCCTGCTCGACCGCGACTTTCAGCACCGTGCCCTGCAGCGGTGAGGGGAGCGACTCGCTCGAGGCGGCCGCCGCGCCGCCCGCTTTCCTCTCTCGCTTCGGCGGTTTCCGCCCGGCCGCGGCCGGCGCCCCCGCGCTTCCGGCCTCGCCGATCACCGTGACCTCGAAGAGCTTGCCCGACACCTCGACCTTGTAGTCGCGCGAGACCGTCTCGGCGGCACCCTCCTCCGCCGCGGCCGGCGGCCGCCGCCTCGGGTGCGGTCGTCTTCAGCCACGCGGGGTCCTCCATCAGGTCCCGGCAGGTCTCGCCGTTCGCCCACTGCGCAGTGGCGAGAATCGCGCGATGGAACGGGATCAGGGTCGTCAGGCCGCCGATCTCGTACTCGCCAAGGGCACGCAGCATTCGCCGCGTCGCGTGCTCGCGATCGACGTCCCAGACGATCAGCTTCGCGACCATCGGGTCGTACATCGGCGTCACCTCGGAGCCCGCCTCGACGCCCGAGTCGACGCGAACGCCGGGGCCCGCCGGCTCGCGGTAGGTCGTGATCGCGCCCGGCGCCGGGGCGAAGTTCTTGTGGGCGGCCTCGGCGTTGATCCGGCACTCGATCGCGTGCCCCCGCAGCTCGAAATCGTCCTGGCCCAGGCTCAGGGCCTCGCCGGCGGCGGCGAGGACCTGCTCGCGGACGATGTCGACGCCACTGACCAGCTCGGTCACGCAATGCTCGACCTGGACCCGGGTGTTCATCTCGAGGAAGAAGTAATCCTCGCCAACCTGGAGGCCCTCGACGGTGCCGGCGCCCCGGTAGGAGACCGCGGCGGCAGCGTCGGTCGCGATCTTGCCGATCCGCTCCCGCATCTCGGCGTCGACGCGCGGCCCCGGCGCCTCCTCGATCACCTTCTGGTGGCGGCGCTGGATCGAGCAGTCGCGCTCGCCGAGGTGAATCACGTTCCCGTGCGAGTCGGCCAGGACCTGGACCTCGACGTGGCGCGGGTCCTCGAGGTAGCGCTCGACGTAGACGCGCGAGTCAGAGAAGAACTTCTCGCCCTCGCGGGCGGCTCCATCGAACGCCTCGGCGAGGTCGTCGGCGCTCATCGCGACCCGGAAGCCCTTGCCGCCGCCGCCGCCGGCCGCCTTGCAGGCGACCGGGTAGCCGGCGTCCTCGGCCTGTTTGCGCGCCTCCTCGATGTCCTTCGCGGCGGCGGTGGCGCCGGGCACGATCGGCACCCCGGCCTCGGCCATGATCTCCCGCGCCCGGGTCTTCGAGCCCATTGCCTCGATCGCCTCCGGCGGCGGCCCGATGAAGACGATCCCGGCCTCATCGCAGGCGCGGGCGAAATCGGCGTTCTCGGCGAGGAAGCCGTAGCCGGGGTGGATCGCCTCGGCCCCCGCCTCCTTCGCGGTATCGATGATCTTGAGGACGTTCAGATAGCTCTCGGCCGGCACCGCCGGGCCGATCAGGTGGGCCTCATCGGCCTCGCGGACATGGGGCGCCTCGCGATCGATCTCCGAATACACGGCGACCGAGGTGATCCCCATCTCCTTCAGGGTCCGCGCAACCCGGATCGCGATCTCGCCGCGGTTCGCTATCAGCACCTTCTCGAACATCACAAATGTTCGCCTTCGGCTCGCCGCGCGAAAAAATCAGATATGCACGCTTGCTCGCTCCGGCTCACGGCGGCGCAGTCTATTCAGCCCGGTAGCAGGGCGACTAGGTCGCGAGCTTCTTTTGCAGCGTGAGCGAGACGGCGCCCGTCGCGGCGTGGTCGCCGCCGTCGGGAGTGAAGGTGACGGTGATCTTGACCTTCGCCTTGCCCTGCTTGTTCAGCTGTTTCAGGGCCTTGCCCTTGGCGGCGATCGGAAGCTTCACCGAGCCGGCGGCGGAGGCGTGCTTGCTCTTCCGCTTCACCTTCTTGCCCGAGACCGCGACCTGTCCCGGGCCCGAGACGTCGACGGTCAGGGTCGCGGTCCCCTTCTTCTGGTTGCGCTTCTGCTTGCCGATCTTGAACTGGTAGGAGGGCGAGACCGCGATCGTCCCGCTTGCCGACACCGGGGTGTCCGCGGCGTCGACCGCGGTCGCCGTCACCTGGTAGATGCCGGGAGCCGAGTAGGTGTGGGAGACCGAGGTCCCGGAGGCTCCCCCACCGTCGCCGAAGGTGAAGGTGGTCGAGGCGAGCGGCCAGACGTCGAAGGGCGAGGCCGAAAAGGCGACCGGGACGCCGACCGTTCCCGTCGGCGGGACCGAGAGGCCTCGCATCTGCGGAGGGGCTGGCGTCGTACCCGGCCACCTGGGCGATCCGGTTGAGGCCGTCGGACCGGCTCCAGATGACGGTCGCGTCGCCCCCGGCATCGATCGCGACATCGGGGTGAAGGAAGTCGGGGCTGGTGGCGGAGACTTCGGCCGGAGCCGAGAAGCTGCCCGCGCCGGCGCGGACGGCCGCCTTGACCACCGGTTCGCCGCCCGAGGTCTTGCCGGGCCAGGCGACGATCGCGTCGCCGGCGGCATTCATCACCAGGTCACTGTCGACGGGCCCGATCGATTCCGGGGCCGGGGTCACGTTCGCCGGCGGGGAGAAGCTGCCCCCCGCTGGCCTGTTCGAGACCTGCACCAGCGATTCTTCGCCTTCGGCCAGGGTCCAGACGACGGTTGCCGACCCACCCGGGGTCATCGCGATCTCGGGGCCCACCGCGCTCTCTCCGGCTCCCGAGAGTTCCGCGACAGCGCCGAATGCGCCACCGTCGGGGCGCAGTGAGGCGACGGCCACGGAGTCGGTTTCGTCGGATTCCTCCCAGACGGCGATCGCGTCGCCGGCGGCGCTCGTCGCCACCTCGGGCTCGAAGGAGTCCTCGCCGGCTCCCGAGATTTCTTCGGGCGTGGAGAAGCTGCCGGCGGCGGGGCGTTCGGCGGCTTCGATCACTTCGTCGGTGCCGTTGTCGTAGCGCCAGGCGGCGGTCGCATCACCGGCCGCATCGATCGCGACCGCCGGTTCGGAGGCGTCCTGTTCTTCGACGATCGGCAGCGAGACCGGTTCGGGTTCGGAGAAGGTACCCGCCGGCGGGACGGACCGAGGCCTCGACGAAGTCCTCGACCGCCGACCCCGGATCGCGCCTCGTCCAGACTACGGCGACGTCTCCGGAGCCGTTGACGGCGATCTGAAGGCCGTTCGGAATCACTGCGCTCGGCATTTCCGCGACTTTTTCGGCCGGACCGAAGGCGCCGCCCGGAGGCCGGGTCGCGGCCTCGATCACGTAGGTGCCGGGTGGGTTGGCGAGCCGCTTCCAGACGGCGATCGTCTGCCCGCTCGCGGTCATCTCGACCTGGGGTTCGGTGATACCCGGGCCCAGTTCGGAGGGCGCGGTGAAGGCTTCCCCGGGATTGCGGGTGGAGGTCTCGCCGTGGAAACCGACTTTGGTGCTGTTGTCCTTCTCCCAGATCGCCGTGGTGGAGCCATCGTCGGCCATCGCTACCGCCGGGTTCGTCGCGTCCCTGCCGGGAGTCGAGAGGTCCTGCGGTGGCAGCCATGCCCCCGCCCACGCCGCCGGGGCCGCCAGCAAACATAGGGCGCAGGCCAATAGGCCCGCCTTCGCGCCGCGGGCGACAGTCGCTCTTGCTCCAAGCATGGATCTCATTCCCGTCCCAGCCTTCCTCACCCGTCAAGACACATCCGGGCGGGCGATGACTCGGTGACCCTACTCCTCATACGCGGGCCGATCGGCCCGCGGTTCATCTAGGGTCACCGCGAATGTTGATCGAGCTCCAGTCGCACTCGACCGTCTCCGACGGCCAGCTCGTGCCCGCGGAGGTCGTCGCCAGGGCCGCCGAGGCCGGCGTGACGACCCTGGCACTCACCGATCACGACGCGATCGCGGGGGTGAACGAGGCGATCCATGCGGCCGAGGAGCACTCGATCGAGCTGGTCCCGGCGATCGAGATGTCCTGCGTGCACCGGTTCGCCGAAGACCTCCACATCTGCGGCTACTGGGTCGACCTCGGGGCGATCGCCGCCGCCTGCGAGCGGGCTCAGCACGAGCGCGTCACGCGGGCCGGAGAGATCGTCGAGAAGCTACGTGGGGAGGGGTTCGACCTCCATCTCGAGGACGCCGTGCGGGAGGCGGGCGACGCGCTCTCGATCGGCCGCCCCCACATCGCCAGGGCCGCCGGCGCGACCGGCGACCTCGGCCCCTTCTTCGAGGAGTACCTGGTGCCGGGCGCGAAGGCGTTCGTGCCGCGCGCCTGGCCGACCGCCGAGGAGGCCGTCGAGCTGATCCACGGGGCGGGCGGCGTCGCGGTGATCGCTCATCCCTACTGGGACATCTCGGCGCCGGATGAGGTCGACGAGCTGATCCGCGCCCTCGACGTCGACGGGATCGAGACCTACTACCCGACCCACAGCAAGGAGCAGACCGCCCACCTGCTGGAGCTATGCGGGGAGCTCGACCTGATCCCGACAGCCTCCTCCGACTATCACGGCCCGACCCACAAGACGTTCTCGCGCTTCGGTGCCTACGACACCTACGGCCTCGGCGACCCCCAGGTCCCGCGCAGGCGCTGACGGAGGGGGCAACCGCCCCTCCAACTCATTCCCTAGGCGGTGACGGCTGCGGCGGGAATCAGGTCCCGCGACTCGAGGTAGGCGAGCAGCCTCTCCGCCGACTCCTCGGCCGTTTCGTTCTCGGTATCGCAGACGACCTCGGGGTTCTCGGGCGCTTCATAGGGGTCCGAGACGCCGGTGAATTCCTTGATCTCGCCGGCGAACGCTTTCGCGTAGAGGCCCTTGACGTCGCGCTCGGCGCAGGTGTCGACCGAGGCCTTGACGTAGACCTCGATGAAGCGCTCGCCCATCAGCTCGCGCGCCTCGGCGCGGATCTCGGCGTAGGGGGAGATCGCCGCGGTGATCACCGGCACGCCGTTGCGGCTGAGCAGGTCGGCGACGAAGGCGATCCGGCGGATGTTGGTGTCGCGGTCCTCTTTCGAGAAGCCGAGCCCCTTCGAGAGGTTTTCGCGGACGATGTCGCCGTCGAGAATCTCCAGCCTCGCGCCGCGCTCGCGCAGGTGCCCCTCCAGCAGCCTCGAGATGGTCGTCTTGCCGGCACCGGAGAGTCCGGTGAACCAGAGGTTGAATCCGTTCTCAGCGGCCATGTGTACTTCAGTCCTCCTTGTAAGCGTCGATCAGGATGTCGGCGACCTCGTCACGCGAGAACTCGTGTGGCGGTCGTTCGCCGTTGCCGAGCATCTCCCGGACCTTGGTCCCGGAGAGGAACAGATGCGCCTCGGCGTCATGCGGGCAGGTCTTGCCTGATGCAAGCCCCTCGCAGTCGTTGCACCAGAAGGTGTGCTCGAACATCAGCGGCTCGATGCCGAGCTCGTCGATGTCGATCGTGTCGAAGATCTTCTGCGCGTCATAGGTGCCGTAGTAGTCGCCGGCGCCGGCGTGGTCGCGCCCGACGATGAAGTGGGTTGCGCCGTAGTTGCGGCGGACGATCGCGTGCAGGACCGCCTCGCGGGGCCCGGCGTAGTGCATCTTCGCCGGCTTCACGCCGAGGACGACCCGGTCCTGCGGGTAGTACTTGTCCATCAGCACCTCGTAGCAGCGCATCCGCACGTCGGCCGGGATGTCGCCGGCCTTGGTCTTGCCGATCAGCGGGTGGATGAAGAGCCCATCGCAGGTCTCCAGGGCGGCCTTGGTCAGGTACTCATGGGCGCGGTGGATCGGGTTGCGGGTCTGGAACGCGACGATCTTCTTCCAACCCCGCGCCTCGAAGTCGGCCCTGTGCTCGGCCGGCGTCTTGTAGCGGCGCATGAACGCCTCGTCGTGGTCGGGCAGCGCGTCGACCTCGATCGGGCCGGCGATCATCCGATTGCCCTCGGCGTGGATCGCGGCGACCCCCGGGTGCTCCTCGTCGGTGGTCCCGTAGACCTGCTCCGCCTCGCGCTTTACGTCCCGCTCCCAGATCTCCTCGACCGTGATCCGGCCGAGCGGCTTGCCCTCGTCGCTGGAGAGAGAGATCGTGTCGCCGACCTCGCACTCGATGTCGCTCGCGAGGGTGATCGGGATCGGCCAGTAATCGCCCCCGGTGGTCCGCATCTCGGAGCAGACTCGCTCCCAGTCGGCGGAGCCCTGGAAGCCGGTCAGCGGCGCGAAGCCACCGTTGCCGATCATCTCGAAATCGGCCGTGTGGCGCTCGTCAAGTGTCAGGGAAAGCTCGGTCATCGTCTCGCTCATCGAAGAATTCTCACCAATCGGTCGGGGAAGGGAAACAGGGGTTACAGATGAACCGCCGGAGCGGCGCTAGTTGATCCCGCACTCCGTCTTCGCGAGCCCGGCCCAGCGGCCTTCGCGGGGTGAGCCACCCGGCCCGACCGGCTTGGTGCAGTGGGTGCAGCCGATCGAGGGGTAGCCCTGGTCGTGAAGTGGGTTGTACGGGAGATCATGCTCGTGGATGTAGTTCCAGACATCGGCCTCGGTCCAGTCCGCGAGGGGGTTCAGCTTCCAGAGGCCAAACCGCTTATCCAAGGCGAACTTGGGGGTCTTGGCGCGGTTGGCTGAGTCCTCGCGGCGGACGCCGGCGAGCCAGCAGTCTACGGAAGAGAGGGCCCGGCGCATCGGCTCGACCTTGCGGAGCCCGCAGCAGGCATCGGAATCGCGCTTCCAGAGCTCGTCGCCGAACTTCTCGGCCTGCTCGGAGAGGGAGATGTTGTGGTACCGGTCGAACTCGATCCCGAGGCGATCGGCGAGCCTGTCGCGGGTCTCGTAGGTCTCTGGGAAGAGGACGTCGGTGTCGAGGTAGAAGAAGCGCGCCTCGGGATCAACCTGGGTCGCGAGGTGGGCCGTCACCGAGCTCGTTTTCTGGAACGAGCAGGCGATGTAGTGGCTCTCGCCGAAGGTGTCGAACATCCACTCGATCGACTCGGTCGCCGACTTGCTCTCGAGCTCGGCGGCGACAGCCTCGGCGTCGATCTCTGGCGTAACGGCTACGGGGTTCATATCGCGCACTCGCCCTCCCCGCGCTCGACCTTGTACGGGCTGGCGCGGTTCCAGTCGATGAATTGCTGCATCGTCTCGAGGCTGAACTCGGCCGGAAGGGTCAAATCCTTTACCTCGGCTTCGAAACGCTCGGCGCCTATCCGCTCGGCGAACGGGTTGAACTCCTCGCCCTCGGCGCGCTCGGCCTCGTAGAGGCGAATCCAACGCTCGACCGCCTCCGGGACCCGTTTGGCCGGCAGTCGCGATTTGAGGCGGGTGCCGAAGATGACCTCGCCGCCCTCGTAGTTGCCGCCGATGTGCGGGATGTAGGCGGGCATCGGGCGGCCACCGACCTTGAGCGAGGCCCCGTAGAAGCCGATGTTGGCGATGTGGTGCTGGCTGCACCCGTTCGGGCAGCCGCTCATCTTGATGTGGATCTGCTTGGTCAGGGAGTCGGAGATCTCCATCGCCTCGACCCGCTGCTTGATCGCCCGGTTGAGCCCCATCGAGCTGGTGATCCCGAGTTTGCAGCTGTCGGTGCCGGGGCAGCTGACGACGTCGGTCACAGTCCGCGGGCCCACCTCGGCGAGGCCGAGGCCCTCGAGCCGCTGCCAGACGTCGTAGAGCGACTCGTCGCGCACCCAGCGCAGGACGAAGTTCTGCTGCACCGTGCTGCGGGCGTAGCCGCCGGTGAACTCGCGCATTATTCCGCCGAGCCCGCGGAACTGCTCCGGCGTGAGGTCGCCGCGATCGATCTTCACCTCGACCGAGGAGAAGCCCTCCTGGCGCTGGGCTTGGACGTTGCCCTCGACGAAGCGCTCGAACTCGGTCCGGTCTCCATTTGGCGAGGCGGCCGCGGCGGGGATCGGAGGCGCGTTCTGCTCCTCCTCGTCGTCGTAGCTGAGCCGCTCGACGTCGAACTCGCGCTCATCGACCCAATCGCCGCTGAGCTCCTCGTCGACCTGCTCGCGGAAGGCGTCGATCCCGATCTTGTCGATCAGGACCTTGATCCGGGCGCGGGCGCGGTTGACCCGCAGCCACTCCTGGCGATCAAAGATCCGCAGGATTGCCTCGGAGACCTTGAGGTAGTCGCCGTTGTCGGCCTCGACGAACTGGTAGAGGGTCGGCGCGACCCGGGCCATGATCGAGGTTCCACCGCCGACCCTGACCTCGAAGCCCCTGACCCCGTCGCGTTCGCGGCTGAGGAAGGCGATGTCGTGGATGCCGGTGATCGCCCGGTCCTCGTCGGAGCCGGTGAAGGCGGTCTTGATCTTGCGCGGCATCAGCTGGGTCGTCGGGTGACGGACGAAGTAGCGGACGTAGGCGCCGGCGTAGGGGGTCGGGTCGAAGATCTCATCGGGGGCGATCCCGGCCCAGGGGTCGCCGGTGACGTTGCGCACGGTGTTGCCGCAGCCCTCGCGCGAGGAGAGACCCGTCTCCGCGATCTCGCGGAGCAGCAGCTCGGTGTCGCGCAGCGGCACGTGGTGGATCTGGATGTTCTGGCGCGTCGTGATGTGGCCCTTATTCAGAGGGGCGTAACGCTCGACCACGTCGCCGAACACCTCCATCTGCTCCGGGGTGACGCCGCCGAACGGCAGCTTCACGCGGATCATCTGGACATCGGCCTGGCGCTGGCCGTATACGCCCTGCTTGAGGCGGAAGCCGATGAATTGGTCTTCGACCAGGTCGCCGGCGAGGAACTGCTCCGCTTCGTTGTCGAAGTCATCGAACTCGCGCTCGATGATCGGGATCACGTGCCCGGGGACGTTCTCGTAGGTCTCCGGATTCTCAAGAGTCCCGGTCCGCCCCTTGCCGTGCTGCTTCTTGCCCTGGTCGACTACAACGTCCACGGTCGGGAAAATAGCAAAACCTGACAGGGATTAGGGTATTTAGCCGTCCTGGGCGGTATTTCGTGCCTGGAGGATCGCCGCCGCCTCTCCCGACTCGGCCACGTATCCCCCGTCGGGCTCGATCGGCTGACCGGCCTCGACCCAGGCCTCGATGCCGCCCGCGAGGGCGGAGGCCTCGAAGCCGTCGGCGGCGAGGGCGGCGGCGGCCATGTCGGAGCGATTGTCGCTACGGCAATAGAGGACGACCGGGCGGTCGCGGTCGATCTCCCCGATCCGCTCGGTGAGGCGGCCGAGCTCGATGTGGGCGGCGCCGGCGATCCGCCCCGCCTCCCACTCGTGGTCGGCCCGGACGTCGATCAGCTGGGCGCCGTTCTCGACCAGCATCCTGGCCTCCTCCGGGCCGACGCTCGTTGGCTCGCTCATCTCCGGCCTCGTCGACGACACTCAATCGACGTCGGTGCCCTCGACGAGGAAGGCGACGCGGACGTGGGCGCGGTACTCGTCCAGATTCTCGCCGCGGATCCCGGTCGAGACGATGTCGACGGCGCGGATGTTCCGCAGCGTGCCCTGTGCCTGCGCCAGGGCCTGCCGGGCCGCGTCGTCGGTCGAGGTTTTGGAACTGCCGACCAGCTCGATGATCTTCACGACAGCCATTTAAGCCCTCCTTCTGAGTCCTGCAGAACAAAGCCCCTGGCACCGACTCCCTCGGCCAGCGCGGCGCGCTGCCACGGGCCGGTCGAGTCCCGCCGGTCTTCTCCCGCACCGGTGGTTTCGGCTCGGAACCGCTCGATCGCCGCGGCGATCGCGGCCGCCTCATCCGGTCGAGCAGCACTCGTCATCGCTTCTAGCCTAGATGACCCTGATCGGGCCCACCCGCCGCATGGTCGAGGCCCTTGACCGGGTCCCCGTGGGTGATCGCCGCGCAGGCGCTCGTCGGCGGGTCGAATGAGTCGGTCAGCGCGTGGCCCGCCGGCTGGCTGGGATAGCGCCCGCACTGGATCACGAAGTCGCGCCGGCCGTCGCGGGCGTCGATGATGTCGTCCCCACCGTTGCCGTAGAACTCGTCCTGGCCGGGCTGGCCCAGCATCGAGTTGGGCCGCGAGTCGCCGATCAGGACGTCGTTGTCGAACGACCCCTCCATGTCCTCGTCGCTGCGGTCGAGGCGAACCGGGTTGCAGTCCTTGATGACGTCGATCCAGGCCTTCTGTTTGGGGAAGGAGATGTAGAGCAGGCCGGGGTGGGCCTGGGTCTCGGCGAACGAGGCGTCGTCGCGGCCGGGGCCGCCGACGATTTCGCCGCCGGCGCAACCGCCGCCCGCCGCCAGGAGGTCGCCATTCTCTTCGCCGTAGAGGTAGGTCGGCCCCGGCATGTTGCCGATCAGGCCGTCGGAGCCGGCGCCGCCGTAGAGGCGGTCGGCGCCGCGACCGGCCTCGATCAGGTCGTCCTCGGGCCCGCCGTGGATCGTGTCGTCACCGAGGCCGCCGGCGATCCGCACGTTCTCGACCGCGGCCAGCGACCCCTCGACGCGGAAGTTGTCGTTTCCCGGGCCGAGGTCGGCCATCAGCCAGCGCGCCGGGCCGCCCGCCGAGCAGCTCACCTGGACCGAGCTGATCCGGGTGCAACCGGGCCCGACGGCGACCCCTTTGCCGGTGGTGACGCCGAAGCTCGAGGAGAGCGCGTCGAAGGCGACGGTGAAGTCGTCGTGGCCGCCGCCGCCGACGATCGCCAGGCCACCCCCGCCGGCGGGGGTGGCGTCGAGTTCAATGTAGGCGGTGGCCTTGGGCGCCGCTTCCGGGCCGCAGGACTCGGTCTGGCCCTTGGCGCCTTTGCAGCCGTCCTTCCCCTGGCCCCCGTTCAGCCTGTCGGCGCCGCCGCCGCCGATCAGCGTGTCGTTGCCGGGGCCGCCGTCGATCACGTTTGCGCTCTTGTTGCCGATCAGGGTGTCCTTGAAGGCCGAGCCTTCGATCCCCTCCATCCGCAGGATCCGATCGTGGCCGTCGCCGCGGGCGAGGTGTTCGCGCAGCGACACGTAGACGCCGCCGCCCCGCCCGGCCGCGACGTCGGTCGCGAACGAGACGATGTCACCGCCGCCGGCGCCGCCGTCCATGCGGTCGTACCCGTAGTCGCCGTGGACGAGGTCAAAGCTGCCGCTGCCGCCGTTGACGGTGTCGATGCCGAGGCTGCCCGCCACCTCGTCGTACTCGCCCGGGCCGCCGAGGAGCGTGTCGTCGCCGAGGTCCCCGATCACCCTGTCGTGGCCGCCGGCGCCGCCGTCGGCGAGGTCGTTGCCGCGGCCGCCGTGGATCAGGTCGGCGCCGGGCCCGCCGCAGAGCAGGTCGTTGCCGAGGCTGCCGAGGATCACGTCATCTCCCCCGCCGCCCCAGATCACGTCCCGCCCGGGTGTGCCGTTCAGCTTGTCGGGGCCGTCGGTGCCGACGATGCCGGGGTTCCGCCCGTGGCAGCGCGGGACTTCGTCTTGGGGTGCCTGCGTGCCGCTTTCGGCGGCGGCTGCCACTCCGGCAGCGAGCACCGTCGCGGCAAGCGCGCAGCCGACCGCTGTTGCCCTGATGCGTTCCCTCACCGGCTGTAAGAAACCACCAGGCGCGGATGGGTGCGGTCTCAGGCGCTTCGAATCAGCTTCTTGTTGACGAACTCGTCTGCCCCGGAGCTGCCCAGCTCGCGGCCGAAGCCGGAGCGCTTGACGCCGCCGAACGGCAGCTCGGGGCTGTCGGCGAGAACCAGGTTGACGTAGACCATTCCGGCTTCGATCTGGTTCGCGACCCGCTCAGCCTGGTCTTTATCGGTGCTCATCAGGTAGGAGCCGAGCCCGAACGGGGTCTGGTTCGCGAGCTCGACCGCCTCCTCCTCAGAGCTGACCCTGTAGACCTGCGCCACCGGCCCGAAGAACTCTTCCTGGGAGGCCTCGTCGCCTGGCTTGATTCCGGCGAGGATCGTCGGTTCGATGTAGTTGCCGTCGCGCCCGCCGCCGATGAGGGCCTCGGCGCCGTTGTCGATCGCCCGCTTCAGCTGGTCCTCGATGTTGTCCGCCGCGCTCGCCGAGGAGAGCGGGCCGAGTGCGGTGTCCTCGGCCGTCGGGTCGCCCGTTTTCGAAGCGCCCATCTTCTCCTTCAGCTTCTCGACGAACTCGTCGTAGAGCTCGTCGACGACGATGAAGCGCTTGGCGGCGTTGCAGGACTGGCCTGTGTTATCGAGCCGCGCTTCGGCCGCGGCCTGCGCCGCGCCGTCGACGTCGTCGGTGCCGAGCAGGATGAAGGGGTCAGAGCCGCCGAGCTCGAGCACAACCTTCTTCAGGTTGCGGCCGGCGATCTCGGCGACCGCGGCGCCGGCGCGCTCGGAGCCGGTGACCGAGACACCATGCACGCGGGGGTCGGCGATCACCGACTCGATCTGCGCGTTGGTCGCGTAGATGTTCTCGTAGGAGCCCTCGGGAGCGCCGGCGTCGCTGAAGACCCGGGCGATCGCCTCGGCCGATTCCGGGCACTGGTGAGCGTGCTTGAGCAGGATCGGGTTGCCGATCACCAGGTTCGGGCCGGCGAACCGAGCCACCTGGTAGTAGGGGAAGTTCCAGGGCATGATCCCGAGCAGTACGCCGAACGGGCTGCGGCGGATCACCGCTGTGCCTTCGCCGGCGAAGCCCTTGACCGGCTCATCGGCCATCAGGTCCTCGGCGTTGTCGGCGTAGAAGCCGTAGATGTCGCCGGCGAAGTCGACCTCGCCGAGCGCCTGCTCGATCGGCTTGCCCATCTCGCGGACGATGATCTCGGCCAGCTCCTTGCTGCGCTCCTTGTGAAGCTCGCCGACCTTGCCCACGAGCTCCGCCCGCTCGGCCACCGTGGACGAGCCCGACCAGGTTCGCGATGCCTGGTCGGCCCGCCCGATCGCCGCGCGAAGGTCGGCGTCCGAGATCTCCGGATACTCCTTCACCGTCTCACCGGTGGCCGGGTTGACTACGGCGTACTTGCTGCTCATATCGGGCTCTCCTCCTTGGTTCTCTCAAGTGCGTTTTCGAGCAGGGTGTATTCCTCGCCGACGGCTTCGGCGACCGCCTGGTGCGTGACCTTGCCAGCGGCGACGTTGACGCCCGGGCGCAGGCCCGGGTCCTTCTCGATCGCGCCGGCGACTGCCCTCGTCGGCGAGCGCGAGCGCGTAGGGAAGGGTCGCGTTGGTGAGGGCGTAGGTCGAGGTGATCGGGACCGCGCCGGGCATGTTGGCGACGCAGTAGTGGATGATCCCGTCGACCTCGAAGGTCGGTTCGCCGTGCGTGGTCGGGTGCGAGGTCTCGAAGCAGCCGCCCTGGTCGATCGCGACGTCGACCATCACCGCGCCGGGCTTCATCAGCGCCAGCTGCTCGCGGCGGACGACGCTCGGCGCCCGGGCGCCGTGGACGAGGACGGCGCCGATCACGAGGTCGGCGCGGGGCAGCATCTCCTCGATCGAGAGGGTCGTCGAGTAGACCGTCGAGCAGCCGCCGGCGAAGGCGACGTCGAGATCGCGGAGGCGGTCGATCGATTTGTCGTAGACGAAGACGTCGGCCCCCATCCCGATCGCGATGAAGGCGGCGTTCATGCCGACGACGCCGCCGCCGATCACCATCACGTTCGCCGCCGCGACGCCGGGGACGCCGCCGAGCAGGATCCCGCGGCCGCCGAGCGGTTTCTCGAGCATGAAGGCGCCCGCCTGGGTCGCGATCTTGCCGGCGATCTCGCTCATCGGGGCCAGCAGCGGCAGGTGGCCCTGGGAGTCCTCGACCGTCTCGTAGGCGATGCAGGTCGCGCCCGAGTCGCGCAGTCCGCGGGTCAGGTCGGGATCGGGCGCCAGGTGGAGGTAGGTGAACAGGACCTGGTCGGGCCGGAGCCTCTCGACCTCGTCCGGCTGCGGCTCCTTGACCTTGATCACCATCTCGGCCTCGCCGAACACCGCGTCGGCGTCGGGGACGATGCGTGCCCCCTGCGCCTCAAAGGCCGAGTCGGGAATCGCGCTGCCGGCGCCGGCGCCGGCCTCGATCAGCACCTCATGCCCGTGCTCGGTCATCTCGCGGACCCCGGAGGGGGTGATCGCGACCCTGTACTCGTCGTCCTTGATCTCCGTTGGAACCCCGACCCTCATCGGCCGACCAGCTCTCTTGCGCGGAGGGCGAGCCAGAACTCGATCCGGTCGTGGGCGCGCGAGAGGTCGCGGCCGGTCAGCTCTTCCACCTTGCGCATCCGGTAGCGCAGGGTGTGGCGGTGGCAGTAGACCTCGCGGGCGGCGCGCTCCCACTGGCCGTTCTGCTCGATGAAGGCTTCCAGCGAGCGCAGCAGCTCGCCGCCGTATTCCTCGTCGCCGCTCTCGATCGGGCCGAGGACGCTTTCGCAATAGAGCCGCAGGGCGTCGTCATCCTGGATCGAGAGCAGCAGAGTGAAGGCGCCGAGGTCGCGCCAGGATGCCACCTCAGGCTCGCTGCCGTTGGCGAACGCCGTCGCCTCGAGCGCGCAGCGGGCTTCGTGGAAGGAATGGCGGAGCTCCTCCGGGGGCGCCGAGCGGCTGGCCGCGGCACGGACCGTGCCGCGCTCTTTGATCAACGCCCGGCGGGCGTCGGCGGCAAGGTCGATCGGATCGCGATCGGCGGCGTCGACGACCGCGCACAGCAGCTCGCGCCCGGCGCTCGAGTGGGGGGCGACGACCGCCGGGCAGGCATCGGCCGCGAGGGCGCGCTCGAGCGCCGCCTCGGCCGCGGCCGGGTCGTCGAGGTCGAAGACGAGGACCGCGGCCTCGCGGCCGATCCCGAACGGCTCGAGCCGGCGGCGGAGCTCGGATGCTTCGAGGCGCCCGCCGAGTGCGCCGGCGAGGACGTCTCCGGCGAGGCGCCGCTCGGTCTCGCGGGCGACCCGGCGCCGCATCAGCTCGAGCGCGACGACGGCCACCGCCTGCTGCAGGATCAGCCGCTCGAAGTCACCGAGGCCGCCCGAGTCGCGGACGATCACGACCCAGGCCTGTGGTGCACCGCCGCCGGGCGAGATCACCGGGTGGGCGAGCGCGCGGCCGGCGATCGAGGGATGGGTCGGGACGAAGGGGTGGCCGTCGCCGGTGTGGGAGAGCGCTTCGGTGCCGATCGCGCTGACCGCGTCGGCCGAGAGCTGACGCCGGAAGCCGCGCCCCGCGAGCCGCTCGCCGCGGCCGTCGAGGATCGCGACCGTGCCGCCGACCGCCGAGGCGATCGTGGCGACGATCTCCTCGAGGCCGCGCTCTTCCAGGACCAGGCGCTCCAGCCGGCGCTGGATCGCGATCCCGCGCTGCAGGACCTCGTACTGCTCGTTGACGAGGCGGGCGAAGGCCTTCTCGGTGATCGCGATGAACGGGGTCGAGTAGGGGATCTCGAACAGTGGGAAGTCGCGCTTTTCGGCCTCGTCGACGAGCGCTTTCGGCAGTTTCTTGTGGCTGAAGCCGGTTCCGAACCCGAGGCCGGCGAGGTTGTGGTCGGCGAGCAGGGTGACGAACTCACGCTGCTTGGTTGCCGTGTCGAGCGGGATTCCCGTCGTCAGCATCAACTCGCCGCCGGAGAGCCACGGCGTCGGGTCCTCGAGCTCGGAGATGTGGACCCACCGCACAGGGGCCGCCGCCCCACGCTCCCCGGCGGCAAGGTCAAGGCCGAGCTCGTCGAGAAGGCTCTGAACGGTGAGCATCCCAATGCCTATCCGTGGACACGCTTTCCGGCCTGGCTCAACACGTCGTGGAGGACGTCATGGATCTCTTCGAACTGCTCGGTGTCGGCGATCAGCGGCGGCGCCAGCTGGATCACCGGGTCGCCACGATCGTCGGTTCGGCAGATCAGGCCGTTGCGGTAGAGCTCGCCGGAGAGGAAGCCCCGCAGCAGATCCTCCGACTCCTCGGAGTTGAACGACTCCTTCGTCTCCTTGTCCTTGACCAACTCGATCGCCTGGAAGTAGCCGGCCCCGCGCACATCACCGACGATCGGGAGCTCGTGCAGGGACTCGAGCATGTGGCGGAACTCGCCCTCCTTCGCGAGGACGTGGTCGCAGAGGTTCTCGCGCTCGAAGACGTCGAGATTGGCCATCGCGATCGCCGCCGCGATCGGGTGCCCGGCGAAGGTGAAGCCGTGGGCGAAGGAGGCGTTGTTCTCCATGAACGGCTCGGCGACCCGGTCGGAGGCGATCACACCGCCCATCGGCGCGTAGGCCGAGGTCATCGCCTTCGCGACCGTGATCAGATCCGGCGTGTAGCCGAAGCGTTCGCACCCGAACCAGTGCCCGAGGCGGCCAAAGGCGCAGATCACCTCGTCGGAGATCATCAGCACGTCGTGGGCGTCGCAGATCTCGCGCACCCGCTCGAAGTAGCCATCGGGGGCGACGAAGCAGCCGCCGGCGTTTTGGACCGGCTCGATGATCACCGAAGCGACCGTCTCCGGTCCCTCGAATTCGATCCGCTCCTCGATCGCGTCCGCGGCCCAGAGCGGGTGGCGGTCCTCCGGCCAGCGGTAAATGTTGGTGTTGGGGACGTGGCAGCCGCCCGGCGCGAGCGGCTCGAACTGCGAGCGCAGGTCGGGAATGCCGGTCGCGGAGAGCGCCCCCAGCGTCGTCCCGTGGTACGCGGTCTCCCGCGCGATCAGCTTGTGCTTCTGGCCGTTGCCGCGCATCCGGTGGTAGTTGCGGGCGAGCTTCAGTGCCGACTCGACGGCCTCCGAGCCGCCGGAGGTGAAGAAGACGCGGTTCAGGTCCCCCGGCGCGAGCGAGGCGATCCGGGTCGCCAGCTCGATCGCGCGCGGGTGGGCATAGCTCCACAGCGTGTAGAAGTCGAGCTCTTCGACCTGGCGCGCGGCCGCCTCGCCGAGCTCGGTGCGGCCATGGCCGGCGTTGACGCAGAACAGCGCCGAGAGGCCGTCGAGGTAGCGATTGCCGTGCTCGTCGTAGACGTAGCAGCCGTCGCCGCGGACGATGATCGGGATCTCCCTCTCACCGTCATACCCGCCCATCCGGGAGAAATGCATCCACAGGTGCCGCCTTGCCATCTCCTGCAGGCCGGTGCCTGTCTCAGAGCCAATTTGCTCCGCAACAGCCATTGGGATCCTCCTTGGTCGCTACGACGTTATGGACAAAGCTAGCTCCGAGACGGGTCCTATTCAAGTGGTCAATGGGTCAAGCAAAGACATCACTCATGTACAGAATGTACAAACCGAGATTGCAAAATTGGGGTAATCGCCCCTTGTGTCGGGACGCTCATTGAGCGTAGCGTCCAACTCGACCGCTGTGACATATCGCGGTGAACAAAGAGAGGAGCACGATGGAGAGTGCAGCGGTTCCGAGCGCCGAAGCACCGGCCACCGGCGTGGGGGTGCCCAGCAGCGGCGAGAAGGGGCTGAAGAAAAACGCCATCGGCTTCGCCTCGAGCGTCGTCATCGGCGTCGCCTCGACGGCGCCCGGCTACAGCCTCGCCGCGACCCTCGGCTTTGTCGCCGCCGCCGTCGGGCTGGGCTCGCCGGCGATCCTGCTGGTCAGCTTCATCCCGATGTTCCTCGTCGCCGGCGCCTACTACTACATGAACAAGGCCGACCCCGACTGCGGGACGAGCTTCTCATGGGTGACCGCGGGCATGGGGCCGCACCTGGGCTGGATGGTCGGCTGGGTGATCGTCGTCACCGACATCGTCGTGATGGCGAACCTCGCCCAGATCGCCGGCCTCTACAGCTTCCTTCTGGTCGGCTGGGACTCGGCCGCGGCCTCGACCGCGGCGGTGACCGCGGTCGGCGTCGTCTGGATCATCCTGATGACCGCGATCGTCGTGATCGGGATCGAGCTCTCCGCCCGCACCCAGATCGGTCTGCTGGCGGCGGAGATCATCACCCTGGCGCTCTTCGCCGTCGTCGCGATCATCAAGGTCTACGCGGGCTCGGCCCCCTCCGGGTCCATCGACCCCAGTCTCTCCTGGCTGAACCCGTTCTCCCTCAGCCTCAGCGAGATCTCCGCCGGGATGCTGCTGGCGGTGTTCATCTACTGGGGCTGGGACACGACGGCGACGGTCAACGAGGAGACCGAGGACCCCACCGAGGCGCCCGGCAGGGCGACGGTGATCAGCACCCTGATCCTGCTCGGCATCTACGTGGTCGTCGCCTTCGCCGCCCAGTCATACGCCGGGGTCGAAAACCTGGTCGAAAACCAGGAAGACGTGCTCAGCTCGCTCGGCAGCGAGGTCTTCGGCTCGCCGCTCGACAAACTCCTGATCATCGCCGTCCTCACATCGGCCGCGGCGTCGACCCAGACGACGATCCTGCCCGCGGCGAGGACCACCCTCTCGATGGCACGCGCGAAAGCGATGCCCAAGAGCCTCGGCAAGATCCACCCGCGCTACCTGACTCCGCACCTATCCACGCTCTGGATGGGCGGCCTCTCGATCCTCTGGTACGTCGGCCTGACCCTGATCAGCGAAGACATCCTGTTCGACTCGCTGGCGGCGCTGGGCCTGATGATCTCGTTCTACATCGGCATCACCGGCTTTGCCTGCGCGATCTTCTATCGGCGCGAGCTTCTGCTCAGCGTCAAGAACTTCTTCTTCGTCGGCGTCGGCCCGGTGCTCGGCGGGGTGATCCTCTTCTATCTGCTGATCAAGAACGGGATCGAACTCGCCGACCCCGCCAACTCGGAATCGGGGAACTCTTGGATCGGCGTAGGGCCGCCGCTGCTGATCGCGACCTTCTTCATGGTCCTCGGCGTGGTGCTGATGGTGATCCAGTGGCGGGCGTTGCCCGACTTCTTCAGAAGAAAGCCTGGGGTCGTGCCCGCCGGATTCCTCGAGGGCGAGACCGATATCGAGGGAGGTTCCTGAAATGGGACAGATCGTCGTCGGCTATGACGGATCCGATTGTGGAAAGGCGGCGCTCGACCAGGGCCTGGAGCTCGCTCGGGAGCTGGGCGACGGGGTAGTGATCGTCTTTGGCTACGCGCCGCCCGGGATCTGGGGCGGCGAGATCGCCGATCACGAGGAGGCGATCGAGGAATTCGGCCAGAAGGTGATGGGCGAGGCGCGGGAGCGGGCCAAGGCCGGCGGAGTCCCCTGCGACGTGGCGATGGTCGCCAAACACGGCACCGATGCGCTGATCGAGGTCGCCGGCGAACGCGACGCGCGGATGATCGTCGTCGGCGGCCAGGGTGAGACGTCGATCAAAGGGATGATCCTCGGCTCAACCCCGCTTAAGCTCCTGCAAGCCTCCGATCGCCCGGTCCTGGTGGTGCCGACAGGTGACTAGTGGGTTTCAAAGGGTCGAGTTGGTGGGGAGGTGGAGTTAGATGGAGGGCGGGAACACAAGCGTCGAGTTGAGCGGCGTCAGCAAGCGCTTCGCCGACATCGTCGCCGTCGACAACCTCAGCCTCGAACTTGCCGAGGGCGAGTTCTTCACGATGCTCGGGCCGAGCGGGTGCGGTAAGACGACGACGCTGCGGATGATCGGTGGCTTCGAGCAGCCGACCGAGGGGACGGTCCGAATCGCCGGCGAGGACGTGTCCAGCCTGCCCCCGCACCGGAGGCCCACCAACACCGTCTTCCAGAGCTACGCGCTCTTCCCCCACATGAGCGTCGAGGACAACGTCGCCTTCGGGCTGCGCCGCAAAGGTGTGCCGAAGGGGGAGATCGGGAGCCGGGTCGCCTCCGAGCTGAAACGAGTCGGACTCTCAGGGGAGGCGAATCGGCGCCCCTCGCAGCTCTCGGGCGGCCAGCAGCAGCGGGTCGCGCTGGCGCGGGCGCTGGTCAACCTGCCGAAGGTCCTGCTCCTCGACGAGCCGCTCGGCGCCCTCGACCTGAAACTGCGCAAGGAGCTCCAGGTTGAGCTGAAGCGGATCCAGCGCGACGTCGGGATCACCTTCGTCTACGTCACCCACGACCAGGAGGAGGCGCTGACGATGAGCGACCGGATCGCGGTGATGAACCGCGGCCGCGTCGAGCAGGTCGCCGACCCGGAGACGGTCTACGACCAGCCGGAGACGACCTTCGTCGCCGGCTTCATCGGCGTCTCGAACCTGATGCCGGCAAAGGTCACCGGAGCCGGAGAGATCCACCTCGACCAGGGCCCGACCCTGAAAGCCGCGACCTCGACCCTGACGGTGGGAGAGCGCTGCCACGCTGTGGTGCGCCCGGAGAAGCTCCGGATCGAGGCGCTCGAGGGGGCCGGCTCCTCGAATGGCCTGCCGACGGTCGAGGGAACCGTCGAAAGCTCGCTCTACCTCGGCACGTCGACCCAGATCGCGGTCGACCTCGGCGACGGGGTGAGGATGACCGTCCTGGTCCCGAACGCGAGCGAGGCCGAGCGACGGCGCCTGCCGGGGGGCGGGGTGCGGGTCGAGCTGAGCTGGGACCCGGAGCACATGCACGTCGTGCGCGAGTCGGCCCCGGCGATTGGACATCTGAGCAGCGAGGCCAACGGAGCCGCCGAAGACGGCGGGCCCAAGACAACAACGAAAGAGGGATCAGATGAGCAACAGTGAGATGCGGAAGAGTCGGGCCTCGCTGATCGCGATGGGGGTCGCCGCCCTCGCCGTGGCCATGGGCCTGGCGGCCTGCGGTGGCGGCGGCGGGATCGAAGGCGGCAGCAGCGGCGAAGTCGAAACCGTGAAGCTCGAAGGCAAGCCCTCGGGCAGCCTGACGATCTCCAACTGGCCGCTCTACATCGACAAAGAAACGATCCCCAATTTCGAACAGGCGACCGGGATCAGCGTCAAATACATCGAGGACATCAACTCGAACGAAGAATTCTTCGCCAAGATGCAGCCGCTGCTCCAGGAAGGGGAATCCGGCGGCCGCAGCATCTTCGTCCTCGCCGGCTACGAGCACAGCAAAATGTACAAGCTGGGCTACCTGCAGAACCTCGACAAATCCGCGATGCCCAACGTGGAAAAGAACATGCTGGCGAGCCTGCGGCACCCGCCGTTCGACCCGGACCGCAGCTACTCGGTGCCGTGGCAGAGCGGGATGACGGGGGTCATCGTCAATAAGGACCTAGCCCCGAACGTGCACTCGGTCTGCGACCTCTTCGACTCGCAGTACAAGGGCAAGGTCGACTTCCTCAACGAAGTCAGGGAAACGGTGCCGCTGGTCATGAAGTGCGAAGGCACCGACCCCGAAAAGGCGACCGAAGCCGACTGGATGAAGGCGATCGACAAAATCAAGGGCGCCGCAGAATCGGGCCAGATCCGCCGCTTCACCGGCAACGACTACCAGAACGATCTCACCAGCGGTAACGCCGTCGCGGTGATCGGATGGTCGGGCGACGCGGTGCAGCTGCAGGCGGACAACGCGAACCTCGAATGGCGGATGCCGACCGAGGGCTGCATGCAGTGGTCCGAAGACATGGTGATTCCGGTTGGGGCGCCGAACCCGACCGCCGCCGAGGCCTTCATGAACTACGTCTACGACCCGAAGAACCAGGCCCCGATCGCCGAATACATCAACTACGTGACGCCGGTGGAAGGGGTCCAGGAAATATTTGAAAAGTCCTCTCCGGAACTGGCAAAGAACCCGCTGATCTTCCCGAGCGCGTCGTTCACCAAGAAGTGCTCGCCGACGCCGACGATCGAAGGGGAAGAGGAGCAGAACATCATCCAGGCGTTCAACGCGGTCGTCAACGGCTGAGCCGGATGGCCCGGCGCCGTGCAGTCCCGTACTTCCTGCTCGGCCCGGGCGCCATCTGGCTGCTGGTTTTCTTCGTCGTCCCGCTCTATTACCTCGGGAAACTGTCGCTCGAGTCGGGCTTCGTCGGCGAACTCGAATTCAGCTGGAACTGGTCCAACTACCGCGACGCGCTGTCCTCCTACGACAGCCAGTTCATCCGCTCATTCACCTATGCGGGGACCGCGACACTGCTCTCGCTGGTGATCGCCTACCCACTCGCCTACGTGATCGCGTTCAAGGCCGGGCGCTGGAAAAACGCGCTGCTGTTCGCCGTCGTCGCGCCGTTCTTCACCACCTACCTGATCCGGACCATCGCCTGGGAGACGATCCTCTCCGACGACAGCCCGGTGACGAACGTACTGCAGGCGATCGGCCTCGCCCCCAACGGACATGTGCTGGCTACCAGCGGCGCGGTTATCGCCGGCCTCACCTACAACTTCCTCCCGTTCATGATCCTGCCGCTGTACGCAAGCCTCGACCGGATCGACGAGCGGCTGATCGAGGCGGCGAAAGACCTCTACAGCTCGGCGACGCAGAGCTTTCTGCGGGTGACCCTGCCGCTCTCGGCGCCGGGCATCGTCGCCGGGACGCTGCTGACGTTCATTCCCGCCTCCGGCGACTACATCAATGCCCAGTTCCTCGGCGGAGCCGGCAACCGGATGATCGGCAACGTGATCCAGTCGCTGTACCTGAGCCAGGCCGACTACCCGGCGGCGGCGGCGCTCGCGTTCGTGCTGATGGCACTGATCCTGATCATGGTCGTCATCTACATCCGCTTCGCCGGGTCGGAAGCGCTGATGGGGGACGAGGCGAAATAGTGAGCGCGGCCTGGAAATGGCTCCGCGAGCACGCGGTCAACATCGCCGCCGGGCTGGTCGTCCTCTATCTGCTGATCCCGATCGCGGTGATCTTCATCTTCTCCTTCAACGATCCCGCCGGCCGCTACAACTACACCTGGGTCGGATTCACCTTCGAGCACTGGGCCAATGCCTTCAGCATCGAAGAGCTGACAGAAGCGCTGCTGACGAGCCTGAAGCTGGCGGTGCTGGCGACGGTGATCTCGACAGTGATCGGGACGATGATGGCGCTGGCGCTGGTCCGCCACCAGTTCTTCGGCCGCCGCGCCGCCAACTTCCTGATCGTGATCCCGATGGCGACCCCCGAGGTGGTGATGGGCGCCGCGCTTCTCTCCTTCTTCCTGATCCTCGGCAGCCCCGCACTCGGGTTCCAGACCCTGCTGATCGCCCACGTCATGTTCTGCATCAGCTTCGTCGTCGTCGTAGTCCGTTCGCGGCTGATCGGGTTCGACCGCAACCTCGAGGAGGCGGCGAAGGACCTCGGGGCGACGCCGTTCCAGACCTTCCGCCTCGTCACCCTGCCGCTGATCATGCCCGGGATCTTCGGCGGCGCGATGCTCGCCTTCGCGCTCTCGATCGACGACTTCGTGATCTCCAACTTCAACTCGGGGACGACGGTGACGTTCCCGCTCTACATCTTCGGCGCCGCCCAGCGCGGGATCCCGGTCGAAGTCAACGTGATCGCGATGATGCTCTTCGGCGTCACCGTCGCCGCGATGGGCTTCGCCACCTGGCAGCAGCGCCGCGCCGAAAAGATGGCGGCGGTCCGGCCCGAGCAGGAGTCGGTGACAATGACTCCGGGAATGGCAAACGCATGAGCGCAGAGACGACGGACATCGCGATCGCGAGGCTCGACAACTACATCGGCGGCGAGTGGCGCGCCGCCGACTCGGTCGAGACGCTCGAGGACGTCGCCCCCGCGAGCGGCGAGGTCGCGGCGCTGGTGCCGCTCTCCGGCGCCGCCGAGATCCGCGCGGCGGCCGAGGCGGCGCGCGCGGCGCAGCCCGGCTGGCGCAAGGTCCCGCCCGCAGCAGCGAGCGCGGGCGGTCCTGGCCCTGCGGGCCGAGCTGGTCCGGCGGCGGGCCGAGCTGACCGCGCTGGTCACCGCCGACATGGGCAAGACCCTCGCCGACGCCGACGCCGAGGTCGGTCGCGGGATCGAGTCGGTCGAGTCGGCGGCCGCGATCCCCCACCTGCTGAAGGGCCAGACGCTCGAGGGCATCGCCTCGGGAGTCGACGTCGAGATGGTCCGCCAGCCGGTCGGCGTCGTCGCCGCGATCACCCCGTTCAACTTCCCGGTGATGATCCCGCTCTGGTTCCTCCCCTACGCGATCGCCTGCGGCAACTCGTTCATCCTCAAGCCCTCCGAGCAGGACCCGAGGCCGGCCGTCCTGATCGCCGAGATCGTCGATTCGGTGCAGGAGATTCCCGCCGGCGTCGTCAACCTCGTCCACGGCGGCCGCGACGCGGTGACGGCGATCCTCGAGGAGCCCGAGATCGACGCCGTCTCCTTCGTCGGCCGCGCCTCGACTGCGCGGATCATCGCCCAGGGCGCAGCCGCGAGCGGCAAGCGGGCGCAGGCGCTCGGCGGCGCCAAGAACTCGCTCGTGGTGATGCCCGACGCCGACCTCGAGCGGGCGATGCCGGCGATCATGGGCTCCTCCTTCGGCGCCGCCGGCCAGCGCTGCCTCGCCGGCTCGGTCTGCGTCGCGGTCGGCGACGAGGCGCGGCGCGCGGCGGTGCGCGAGGCGCTGGTCGCCGCCGCCTCCGAGCTCAGCGTCGGCAGCGGCGAGGACCCGGCGACCGACGTCTGCCCGATGGTCTCAGCCGACGCCCGCGAGAGGGTGGCGGCGGCGATCGAGCGAGCCGAGGGCGAGGGAGCCGAGCTCCTGCTCGACGGCCGTGGCGACGCCGGCCCGGCCGGGACGATGCTGGGACCGACGATCGCCACCGCCGACCCCGAGTCGGAGCTGGCCCGCGAGGAGCAGTTCGGGCCGCTGCTGACGGTCGTCGACGCGCCCGACCTCGACTCCGCCCTCGAGTTCCTCAACGGCTCGCGCTACGGCAACGCGGGCGCGATCTTCACCTCATCGGGCGAGGCCGCCCGCAGCTACCGCTACGGGGCGGAGGCCGGGATGCTCGGCGTCAACATCGGCGTCCCCGCCCCCGTCGCCTGGTTCCCCTTCTCCGGCTGGAAGGACTCGATGGACGGCGACCTCCACGCCAACGGCACCGACGCCGTCGACTTCTACACCCGCAAGAAGGTGGTCACGAGTCGGTGGTGAGGGCTACTCGCTCTTTGAAGCCCAGTGGGCCTCTGCTTCGGCCTCCATCACCGAGAGTCGGGAGTAGTAGTCCGGAAACTCGTTGAGGTGCGCCCGCGCAATCTTCGCGGTGGTCAGCAGGTCGTCGTCGGTGACGTTGGTCTCGGGGTCACGGGTCCCGTGCTCGAGCTCCACGTCCATCCCCATCCGAAACTGCTCGACGTCAAAGGTCGATGTCGCCCCAGTCGATACCGATCTGCTCGCCGGCCCTGCGGGCCTCCTCAGCTGTGAAGCGGGTGTTCTCGCTCATGAACGGAGCATACGCCCGACGCAGCCCACGTTTGATTGGTGGGCCTTCCGAGACTAGTCTCGACAGAACTCGAGGGAAGGACAAGGCCATGAGCGACGACACCGAGACCGTGGTCCTCGCGGGAGGCTGCTACTGGATCATGCAGCAACTGCTGCGCGAGCGCGACGGCGTCATCTCCACCCGCGCGGGATGGACCGGCGGCGAGAACGAGAACCCGACCGAGGAGAACAATTCCGGCCACGCCGAGGCGGTCGAGGTCGTCTTCGATCCGGAGCGGGTCTCCTATCGGGACCTGCTCGAGTACTTCTTCCAGATCCACCGACCCGACCTCGGTGGAGATCTCGTCGGCTCCAGCTACCGCTCGGAGATCTTCTACACGACCGAGGAGCAGCGCCGGGTGGCCGAGGAGACGATCCCCGACGTCGACGCCTCGGGCCACTGGCCCGGCAAGGTCGTGACCGAGATCAGCGAGGCCGGCCCATTCTGGGAGGCCGTGGCCGAGGACCAGGACCACTTCCAGCGCTATCCGGACGGTTGCGCGCCCACCTTTCCACGGCCCGGTGTGGAAGCCACCAATCGGCCGAAATCCGTCAACTCCTCGAGCAACTAGAACCGCGGCTGGGTATGACCCTCTACCTGCCGATGTGGAAGCCGATCAGCTCCGGGATCTTCGCCAGCGCGGATGAGACGGGGTCGGGGCGGCGGCCGTCGGCCTCGGCCGTCTCCTTGCTCATGATCCCGTGGCGGATCAGGGTGCCGCCGATCCAGTGGAACGGCTCCGGCGGGACGTGTTGGGGCGAGGGGTCGACGATCGCCAGCCGCGAGTGCTCGTCGCGGCGGTCGAGCGCCAGCGAGGCCATCGTCCTCCCGACCATGTTCGAGGGGCCGACCCCGTTGCCGGTGTAGCCGGCCGCGACGAACGCACGGCCGCCGCGCATCGGCATCACCAGCGGCAGGTGGGTCGGCGAGACGTCGATCGGGCCGCCCCATGCGTGGGTGATCAGACGCCCCTCGAGCCCCGGGAAATAGGCGCGCAGCCGCTCCGCCGCGAGGTCGACGACCTCGGGGTCGACCTCGACCCGGCCGTGGAGGCCGCCGTTGAAGGAGATCCGGCCGCCGCCAAGCCCGAAGGCGATCCGGCCGTCCGGGGTCGTGCGGAAGTAGTGGAGCATCGTCCGGCAGTCGGTGATGCACTCGTCGCCGGTCCAACCGGCCTCCTCGAGCACGTCCGGCACCGGCTCGGTGAGGACGATGTGGGATGAGGTGACGGTCAGCCGATTCCGCAGCGGGCCGCGGCGTCCGGCCGCGGCGCCGCCGATCGCAACCACCGCGGCACCGGCCCGGACGATGCCGCCGTCGGTCCTCGCTTCGACGCCGTCCGGGGCCGCGCGCAGGCTCCGCACCGGCGAGGCCTCGTGGACCTCGACGCCGGCCGAGCGGAGGCGGTCGCGCAGGCCGCGCGCGAGCCGGGCGGGCTGGACGGTCGCCGAGTCGGGATAGAAGGCGCCGCCGCGAAAGGCCGGCGAGCGGCAGTGCCCGGCGACCCCGTCGGGGTCGAGTGGCTCGACCACGCCCTCGACGCCGACCTCGCGGCAGGCATCGACGGTCTCGCTCCAGATGCCGTCCTGGGCGGGGGCGGTCGAGACCTGCAGATAGCCGCCGTGGCGGTACCAGGCGTCGACGCGCTGGGACTCGCAGAACTCCCCGACGTCCACGATCGCCTCCTTCGATGCTTCCGCCACCGCCACCGCGGCCGCATCCCCCCAGCGCTCCCGCATGTTCTGCAGCGAGAACCACATCACGTTGCAGAAGCCGCCGTTGCGGCCGCTCGGGCCACGGCCGCAGGTCGATGCCTCGAGCACCACGACCCGGGCCGCCGGCTCCATCGCCTTCAGGTGCCAGGCCGCCCACATCCCGGTGTAGCCGCCGCCGATCACGACGACGTCGGCGCGGAGGTCGGCCGCGAGCGGCGGCGCTGCCACGCACTCTCCTGCCTCTTCCAGCCAGTAGCCATGGGGCGTGTGCTTCATCGCCACTAGTCTCCAACAATGGCCGATCCGGGTCAGGACTCGACCCCGTACGTCGACGCTCTTCTCGCCTACGCCGAACGCGACCCGGGGCGGTTTCAGGTGCCGGGCCACAAGGGCGGCTCCGGCGCCGACCCCGCCCTGCGCGAGCTGGTCGGTGACGTCGGCCTCCGCAACGACGTCCCCTCGGTCACCGAAGGAGTCGACATCGGGCCCGAGCCGACGCCGTTCCAGCGCTCGCAGATCCTCGCCGCCGAGGCCTGGGGCGCGCGGCGGACCTGGTTCCTAGTCAACGGCGCCTCGCAGGGAAACCATGCCACCTGCCTCGCCCTCGCCCACGACGGCGAGCAGGTGGTCGTCCAGCGCAACGTCCACTCCTCGGTGATCGACGGGATGGTGATGAGCGGCCTGCGGCCTGCGTTCGTCGCCCCCGAGCTCGACCCCGAGCTCGGGATCGCGCACTGCCTTACCCCGGATGCGCTCGCCGCGGCGCTCGACGCAAACCCCGACGCGGTCGCCGCGATGGTCGTCTCGCCGACCTACTTCGGCGCCTGCGCCGATCTCGCCGGCCTCGCCGCCGTCGCCCACGAGCGCGGCCTGCCGCTGGTCGTCGACGAGGCCTGGGGCGCACACCTCCACTTCCACCCCGACCTGCCGCCCGACGCGCTCAACTGCGGCGCCGACCTCGTCACCTCCTCGACCCACAAGATCGTCGGCAGCCTGACCCAGGCGGCGATGCTGCACCTCGGCCAGGAAGACAGGCTCGACGGGGCGGTCGTCGACCGCTGTGTCAGCCTGGTCGAGTCGACCAGCCCGAGCGCGCTGCTCTCGGGCTCGCTCGACGCGGCACGACGGCTCGCCGCCGTGCACGGCGCCGCCCGCCTCGGCGAGACGCTGGCCGAGATCGGCAGGGCGAGGGAGGCGATCGAGGAGATCCCAGGCCTCGCCGTCCTCGGCGAGGAGCTGACCGGCCGCGCCAGCGTGGCCGGCTGGGACCCGCTGCGGCTCGCGATCGACGTCCGCGGCACCGGCACCAGCGGCTACCGGCTGGCGAAGACCGCGTTCGAGAGCGAGGGAATCGACCTCGAGCTCCACTCCGAGAACGTCGTCGTCGCCATCTTCGGCCTCGCCGAGCCGGCGGGCCACCGCGAGGCGAGCGCCTGGTCGCCGCGATGGGCGCGGTCGTCGGCCGCCTCGAGACCGAGGGGTCCACACCCCAGAGCCCCCTCGCGCCGCCACCGCCGTGGGGGGAGCTCGAGATGACGCCGCGCGAGGCGTTCCTCGGGCCCCAGGAGGTGGTCCCGTTCGACGAGGCGGCGGGCCGGATCGCCGCGGAGTCGCTCGCCGCCTACCCGCCGGGCATCCCCAACGTCCTCCCCGGCGAGCGCCTGACCCGCGAGACCCTCGACTACATCAGGGAGAGCGTCGCCCACGGCGGCTACGTCAGGGGCAGCAGCGACCGCGAGCTGAGAACGCTTCGGGTCGCTCGCTAGGCTCCCCGGAATGGCCACCTTTGACGCCCTCGCCGACCTGCCGCTCGAGGTCGACGGCTACGAGCTCGAGGGCCTCGATTTCAAGACCGGCGAATTCGAACGGCTCTCGACGGTGATCCGCCTTCACGGCGCCGGCGAGGTCGGGCTCGGCGAGGACGTCACCTACGAACCGCTCGAGCACGTCGCCCTCCGCGACGCCGGCGCCTATCTCAACCTCACCGGGCACGCGACGCTTGGTGCCTTCTGCGACTTCATGGCGGGCGTCGACACCTTCCCGCAGGAGGCGGGGCGTGAGGTCTCGCGCCTCTACCGCCGCTGGGCCTTCGAGTCCGCCGCGCTCGACCTGGCGCTGCGGCAGGGACGGATCGGGATCGCCGAGGCGCTCGGCCGCGACCCGCAGGCCGGTCAACTTCGTCTGCTCGATGCGCCTCTCGCCGGGCGAAGGGCAGCCCTCGACCATCGAGACCCTGAAGCGCAAGCTCGACCCCTACCCCGACCTGCGCTTCAAGCTCGACCCGACCAACGACTGGGACGACGCGCTGATTGCCGAGCTGGTCGCGACCGGGGCCGTCGACTCGCTCGACCTCAAGGGCTTCTACAGAGGGACCCCGGTCGACGTCGAGACCGACCCGGCGCTCTACTCGAAGCTGATCGAGGCCTTCCCCGAGGCCTGGCTCGAGGACCCCGACGTCAACGACGAGACCCGGCCGATCCTCGAGCCGATCAGCGACCGCATCACCTGGGACGCGCCGATCCACTCGATCGCCGACATCGAGTCACGGCCCTGGAAACCGCGCATGGTCAACATCAAGCCCTCGCGGGTCGGGAGCCTGCGCGAACTCTGCGACACCTACGACTACTGCGACGAGCACGGCATCGGCGCCTACGGCGGTGGCCAGTGGGAGCTTGGTGTCGGCCGCGGGCAGATCCAGGTGCTCGCCTCGCTCTTTCACCCCGACACGCCGAACGACACCGCGCCACGGCCCTATAACGAAGCCGATCCGCCGCCCGGGCTGCCGACGAGCCCGCTCGAGCCGAAGCTCTCGACAACCGGGTTCCGCTGGGACTCCTGATAGGAAGGAACACGACATGGCCAAAAAACGAAAAGGCTTCGCCGCCGCCCTCAACGAGCAGATCGCGAACGAGCTCGCCGCCTCCCAGCAGTACGTCGGGGCGGCCGTCTACTACGACGCCGACACGCTTCCGCGGCTGGCCAGCTTCTTCTACCGGCAGGCGCTCGAGGAGCGCGAGCACGCGATGATGATGATCCAGTACCTGCTCGACGTCGACGAGGAGGTGCAGATCCCCGACATCAAGTCGCAGGCAACGAAATACACCGACGGTGTGGCGCCGGTGAAGATGGCGCTCGAGCAGGAGCGACGGGTCGGCGAGGAGATCTACGCCCTGTTCGAGCTGGCGCGCGAGATCAAGGACTACCGGGCCGAGCAGTTCATGCAGTGGTTCGTCAAGGAGCAGGTCGAGGAGGTCGCGCTGATGCAGGACATCCTCAACGTCGTCGAACGCTCGAAAGAAAACTTGCTGCTGGCTGAGGACTACATAGCCCGCGAGGCGCCCGGCGAGGGCGGCTCCGATCCGACGGCACCGCCCGCCGCCGGGGGCTAGCCCCCGAGACCTCTCAGCGTTTGCCCCCGGCGGCGTGCCAGACCCCGACGTCCCGGATTCCCTCTCCGGATGCGTCGCCGGGCCTGGTGTCGCCCGTGAACCTGTAGAGAGGCAGGCCGCGATAGGTGACCTGGGTCCTGCCGTCGGGGCGGGTGATCGTCCCGAGGTGGACCGGCCCGGTCGGCTTGACGCCGGCCGGCACGGTCAGCGGCTTCCAGATCGAGAGGCAGGCGGGGTCGGCACAGATGAAGGTGCCGTTCTTCTCGGCGCTGAGGCTGTAGAGGGTGCGGCCGCGGGTCGTGGTCAGGACCCTGTGGCCCAGCGTCTGGTTCTGCTCGAGCTTGACGACCCGCTTGGTGGCGCCCGTGGTCGGTGCCGATGGGGTCGGGGTGGTGCTCGGCGGCGTCGGATACGGGTTCGGGTAGGGGTTCGTGGGTGAGCTCGGCGGCGTTTCTTCGGGATAGGGGTACGGGTATTCGACCGCCTGGCCGAGGGGGGCCGAGGCGAGCGCGACCACGCTCAGCGCCGCGACCGCGGCGAGGGTCAGAAGGATCAATTTGCGGGGGCGGTTGGGCATTGGCTCTTCGGGGTCTACGGACGGGAGGCCCGCGAGGTTCGACCGAAGCTAGCCCAGCCAGCCGGCTCCCTGCTGTATCCGCTTCACCCGGCGGAACTCGGCGATGTCCTCGCGCAGGGCCGCCGGCGCCGGCGCGGGCAGGAACCGCGCCGGTAGCGGCGACTCGACGACACCCTCATCGGAGGCGCTCACGCGGTAGGCGCGGGCTCCGCGGCGGGCGGTGACCGCGGAGGGCCGGCCGTCGCCTTCCCAGATCAGCCCCGCGTAGTCGTCGAGGCCGTAGCCGCCCGGCATCCCGTCGCCGACCGCGTCGATGTAGGCGGCGCGGCGCTCGGGCTCGTTGTTGTAGTGCACGCAGAGGCTGCCGTCGAGGAGGCCGAGGCCGCTGCCCGGAAGCGGCCGGCCAGAAGAGGTCGTGATCCCGGCCTCGAACCAGCACATCGCGCCGGCGCTCTGGCCCGCGAGCACGACCCCCTTGCGCCAGGCGAGGCTGAGGATCGCCTCCAGTTCGTGCGCCTCCCAGACGGCGAGGAGATTGACCAGGCTGCCGCCGCCGACGTAGATCAGGTCCTGCTCGAGGATGTGGTCGCGGAGCTCCATCGGCCGCCGGCCGAGGCGGAAGAGGGAGATGTCGGATGGCTCGCAGGGGCGCTCGCCGAAGGCGCAGTAGAAGCCGCCGATCAGCTCCGCCGTGTCGCCGCTCGCGGTCGGCAGGATGCAGATCCGCGGCCGCCCGCCGGCGCGGTCGGTCGCCAGCCGCAGGATCAGCTCGCATACGGCCCTGTCGGGCGGGCGCGAGGAGAACTCATGGCCGCCGAGGGTGAGGATCTGGGGGGTCAAGAACGCACCTATGCGGCGATCGCCGTCGACATCGCCTCGGGCAGGGGCGGGCCCGAGGGGGAGCTGCCGTCGCCGAGGTAGAGAGTCGCGATCCGCATCTCGACGACCCGCTGGCCGTCGGCGTCGAGCCGGTACCCGCGCGACTCCGTCCGTGACGCCACCACACGGTGAAGCTCCGAGCCGACGAAGTGGAGCGCCGCGCCGTCCTCGGCCGCGTAGCCGGGGCGCATCCCTTCGCGGAGGAACTCGTGGTAGGCGAGCCTGCGCGAGGACCTGGGCTCGTAGTGGACGCAGTTGCTGAACGGGAGCAGGCCGATCCCCTCGACCCGCTTCGGGGGGCCGTGGAACCCGGTCACCGCTTCGGAGAACCAGCACAGCGAGCCGGCCGAGAGCCCGCAGAGGACGACCCCGGCTTCCCAGGCTTCGCGGAGGATGGCGTCGATGCCGTGCGCGCGCCAGACGCCGAGCAGGCTGATCACGCTGCCGCCGCCGACGTAGATCAGGTCCTGCGAGAGGAGATGGCTGCGAATGTCCTCGGGACCCTGCTCGCGCCGAAACAGCGAGATGTGGCTCGACTCGCAGCGCTCGGGGGGGAAGGCGCGGTAGAAGCGGACGATGTAGTGGTCGGCGTCACCGCTGGCCGTGGGCAGGAAGCAGACGCGCGGCCGCTCCGAGCGGCTGAGGCCGAGCACGTAGTCATCGAGCAGCGGGTTTCCCGACTCCATCGAGAAGCCGCCGCCGCCGAAGGCGACGATCTGTCGCAGCGGATTCTCCATACCCAAATGTTCGCGGCGGGCGGGCCGATGCCGGTTGTACAGCGGTCCGAAGTTCGGGCCCGGGCGCTCGCCCGCGTGTACAGGCTCAGAAAACTTGGCTGTCGAGGAATCCGGCGACCAGAACCAGCCAGCCAACGATCTCGGCGACGATCAGCGCGACCATGAACGAGCGGATCTCGCGGCCTGGGTCGCGCATCTGGTTGTCGGTGTCGCGCCGCAGACCGTGCAGGTTGTAGCCGAACACCGCCGAGAAGAAGAAGACTGACATCGCGCCGGCGGCGAGCAGGTTGACGAGGGCGCTCCAGCCGCTCAGCTCGACGAAGGTCGCCACCAGAAGCAGGGCGAAGCTGTAGAGCAGCGCCGCCCGATGGGCGATGTCCGTATACGGGTGTGCCTGGCCCTCGGGGGAGGCGAGGATCTGGCGGTACTTCATCACCCCGAGCAACAGCGCCCAGAGGAACATCACCGCCGCGGAGAGGAGCACCGCCTTGGTGTCGCCGCCGAGCTCCACCGGGCGATGGTACCTTCGAGCGGTGACCACGACCACATCGCTCGTTACCGGCGTCGACTTCGTCTCGCTCCCGACCGAGGACCTGGGGAGGGCGATCGAGTTCTACGCCGACGTCCTCGGCCTCGAGCGCTCGAAGGTCTGGGGCAAGAGCGACGCCGAGGCGATGGGCGCCGAGTTCGAGACCGGCACGGTCACGATCGCCCTGTTTCTCGGCGAGCGGATCGGGATCCCGTTCCAGGCGAACACGGTGCCGGTCGCGTTCCACGTCGAGGACGTCGAGGCCGCCCGCGCCGAGCTCGAATCGAAGGGGGTCGAGTTCCTCGGCGACACCATGGACACCGGCGTCTGCTTCATGGCCAACTTCCGCGACCCCGACGGCAACGGGCTGATGCTGCACCACCGCTACGCGCCGCACGACTAGCGGGAAGCGCTCCGGCTCAGCCCTTCCTGGGCGTCGGAGACCAGGACCGAGGCGCGCGCCCAGCGCCGCTTGATCTCCGGTTCGACCGTCGAGAGGTCACAGGATTCGGCGAGGCAGTCGCCCCAGGTGTTGGTCGCTTCGATGTGTTGGTTGAGCGCCCTCTCCGCCGGCACGCCGACGCCGACCACGCACCTGGCCGGCTCCTCGGCCACCGGTATCTCCCGGTAGGTGCGCTGCAGCCTTTCGACGTCCTCCAGGTAGCGATCGTAGGTGAGGCCGGCGGCGAGCTGGTCGCGGAGGCCGTCGAGTGAGCGGACGAAGTGCGGCAGGTCCGACCCACAGGTGTCACTCCGAGAGCCGGCGGCCGGCCCCTTCGGCGTCGCGACGGTGGTCGTGTCGCGGTCGCCTGAGGAGCCGCTCCCACCGCAGGCGATCAGGGTCAACGCCACTCCCAGAGCCGCGCAGGCGACGATCCCTGCCCGGCTCGATCGCATCCTCGTAGTGTAAAAGTCCGCCGATGCGCAGGACCGGGGTGCTCGCGGTGGTGTCGGCGATGCTGGCTCTCGCCGCACTCGCCCCCGCGGCAAGCGCCGCCGGCAGCGGCAGTGTCCTCCTCGTCGGCGACAGCCTCGCCGAACTCACCTCCCCCTACCTGCAGCGGTATCTGCCCGGTGTGGAGCTCACGGTGAACGCGGTCGGCGGGTCCAACAGCTACCAGATCTACGAACTGTTCGAGGAGAGCTACGACCCCTCGCAGTCGGTGATCGTCTTCGATGCCGGGACGAATGACAATCCCGCCTATCCGCAGATTCTCGCGGGAAATCTGCAGAAGGTCACCGAGGTCGTCAGCGACCGTTGCATGGTGGTGCCGACGATCCACGGCTACACGGTCAACGGCGTCGACAACACCGGCAAGAACCAGGTCGTCCACGAATTCGCCGCCTCGAGGCCCGGAACCGAGACGCCCGACTGGGCGGGCGCAGTCGCCGCCCGGCCCGAGCTCCTGCAGTCCGACAACCTCCACCCGACCCCCGAAGGGGCCGACCTGCGGGCGCGGCTGATTGCGCGTGGGATCCTCGGCTGTCTGGCGGGGGGAACATCGGCGACGAAGTCGACGAAACAGGAAACGCGGCCGCGGCCCGAACTCGCGACCGTCTTCCGCTTCGAGCGCCGCCAGGCCGAGCTGATCGAAGCGATCGGGATCGGCCTGCTCGAGCGCCTGGCCGCCGCAATGCTCCGATGAGGGGGGCTCGTGCCTAGGCCGGTAGAGGAACGCCGCCGCTACATGCCGGGCCTGGACGGCCTGCGCGCGATCGCGGTGCTCGCGGTCATCGCCTACCACCTCGGCTTCCACTGGGCCGAAGGCGGCCTCCTCGGCGTCGGCGTCTTCTTCACCCTCAGCGGCTACCTGATCACCGACATCCTCCTCAACCAGGTCAACCGCGGGGGGATCAGGCTGAAGTCATTCTGGGCGGCGCGGGCACGACGGCTGTTGCCGGCGCTGTTCGTCGTCCTGATCGTGGTGCTCGCCTGGGTGACGCTGATCGGCCCCCACCAGCCGGGCAGCTTCCGGATGGAAGCGGTCAGCGCCGCGGCCTACTTCAACAACTGGTGGCTGATCTTCCACAACGCGTCCTATTTCGAACGCTTCCAGCTGTCGCCGCTCGACCACATCTGGTCGCTCTCGATCGAGGAGCAGTTCTACATCGTCTGGCCCTTCCTGATGATGCTTGGGACGCGGTTCGTCCGCGATCCGAAATCCGCCGGCGGGGTCCGGCTGCGGCTCGCCGGCGTCACCCTGCTCGCCGCCCTCGCCTCGCTGATCCTGATGGCGGCCCTCTACGAACCGTCGATCGACCCCTCGCGGGTTTACTACGGGACCGACACCCGCGCCTTCGAGCTCCTCGCCGGCGCCGCGCTGGCAATGGTCTGGCCGAGCCGCCGGCTTCGCACCGAGATCGCCCCGCGCGCCCGCAACCTGGTCGACGGCGCCGGCGTCCTCGGCCTCGCGGTGATCGCGGTGATGCTCTGGCGGGTCGGCGAATTCTCACCGTTTCTCTACCGCGGCGGGTTCGCCGTGCTCTCGATCGCGACAGTGCTGGCGGTGGCGGCGCTCACCCACCCGGCCGCGAGGATCGGGAACGTCGTCGGCTGCCGGCCGATGCGATGGATCGGCGAGCGCTCCTACGGCATCTACCTCTGGCACATGCCGATCATCGTCCTCACCACGCCCGAAGGCGCCCACTCCGTCGACCTCCTGCGCGCGGTGCTCCAGGTGGCGGCGACCTTCGCGGTCGCGGAGCTCTCCTGGCGCTTCGTCGAGAACCCGATCCGCCACGGCGCCCTCGGCCGCCTCTACACGCGGGTCCGCAGCGGCGGGATCAGGCGCGGGGACGTGACCCGGGGTGACTGGGCGCTGGGGGTGGTATGCGCCGCGGTCATCGCGGTCGCGCTCGCCGGCCTCGCCGGGGTCGGCACCGACAACAGCCGCGCGGTCGGCTCGGCGACGGTGCAGAAGACCGTCACCACCAGGGCGAAGAGCGCCCCACTGGCGACGACCTGCGACGCGGTCGTCCACATCGGGGACTCGACCTCGGAGGGCCTCGTCGACCCCGAATACAATTCGCCGAGCAAGCTGATCGCCGCCCAGTATGCGCGGGTCGGGGCAACGACGGCCCACCTTGACGTTTCCGGCGCGCGCTCGATCTACGAGAACTTCGAGGGCCAGCCCAACGCCCAGGAAGCGGCCGAAGGGTGGAAGGACGACGGCTTCAAGGGCTGCTGGGTGATCGCGATGGGAACCAACGAGGCCGCCAACGTCGCCGCCGGCTCATCGTTCACCTACGACGACAGGATCGCGAGCATGATGGAGACGATCGGCGAAGAACCGGTCCTTTGGGTGAACACAAAGTCGCTCGAGACAACCGGGCCCTACGCCGAGACGAACATGCGCGATTGGGACAAGGCGCTGCGCAAAGCCTGCGACCACTACCCGTACATGAGGGTCTACGACTGGGCCTCGGTGGTACACGACGACTGGTACATCCCCGACGGCATCCACTACACCTCACACGGCTACGCCGAACGCGGGCGGCTGATCGCCGACGCGCTGCTGGAGGCATTCCCCAACACCCACCCGGTGGAAATGAAGGACGCCGACAACTGCCTCATCTCGACCTCGTGAAGAAGGCCCAGCGGTCGTAGAGGCCGAGGGCGGCGGCGAGGGTGTCGCCGCGGACCGTGGCCGAGCCGCCGCTGCCGAACAGCATCGCGTAGTCGATCCGCGGGGAGTCACCGCGCTTCGTCACCCTGATGCCGCGGAATCGGCCGGGGACGTAGGGGGCGAGCCGCGCATCCATCTCGGCCTGGGTGATGTGGAACGTCCAACGGTGAAGCGGCGAGTAGTAGTCGTAGGGATCGGCGACGCTCTCGAGATAGGGAACCTCGGGGGCGCCGAGAAACCCGGACTCGGTCTGGCCGCCGGAGGCGGAGAAGTAGGTCGTCTGCGCGACCTCGCCTTCGTAGGTGGCGACCTGGCCGGAGGTCGCGCGCGCCGCCGCGTCGGTGCGCTCGCTCTCGGTCCCGACCCCACCGTAGTTCTGGGTCCTGGTGTCGGAGTAGACGTCGAAGGCGTCGCCGCCGACGTCGGTCGAGAGCGCGATCGAGCGGACCGCGACGGCAAACGCCTTCAGCGTCGCCATCGGCCATTCCGGCGGGACCTCCGCCGGCTCCGAGCCCCGCACGTAGTTGTTGACATTGAGCGCGTTGACCACGTCCAGCCCGGCGCCGTCGTCGGGGACCAGCTCGAGCGCGCCGCGGTAGAGGCCGACGCCGGCAATGTCGATGACGTCGGCGCTGTCGGCGTGCAGGCGCGCGCCGCAACGGGCGACGGGCAGCCCCGAGCTCGAGAAGAGGCGGAGCGAGGAGCCGCGGCGGCGGGCCTGGTAGGAGCGGGTGGGGTCCAGCGCCCGCCCGCAGGCCGCGGTGGCGCGGCTGAAGTCGACGACCCCGGTGCTCGTCGTCAGCAGCACTCGCACGATCGGCGCCCTCGGCAGGGTGGTGATCTGAATCCCGCGGAAGTAGTGGTGGAGGATCTGGCGGTATCCGTATCCGTGCTTGCCGTAGCCGTAGGCGCCGTAGGCGCTGAGGCCGACGCCATGGCCGAAGCCGCCGCCCTTGACGACCCAGGCCAATTGGGCGGCGCTTGCTCTCGACGGAATCGCCGCCAGGATCAGGAGGGCTGCGAGAAGGGCTGCGGTGCGGACGCGGGCCATCCGGCCCGAGGTTAGACGGCTAGGTAGAGCTCTCCGTGAACCAGGCGGCGAGCGCCTCCAATCCTTCACGCTGGACCTCGCCGCCGCCGAGGCCTCCGAGCATGCCGGTGCCCTTCATCATGTTGATCTTCGCCTTCTCACCGTCGACGGTGCGGAGCTTGAGGGTGACCGCGGTCGCGTCGAGGATCGCCGGCCCGACCTCGATCCAGCCGCCACCGCCGCCGTCGACCGAGACCTCGGCGATCCGGTCCGGGGTCAGCAGCAGCGGGTCGCCATCGGCGGCGAACTTGCGGTTCATCCCCTGCACGATCAGGCGCCTGTCGGTCGTCCCGACCGCCACCTGGCGGCCCTTGAACATCCCGCTTTCGGCGCCGACGCAAACCCCGCGCAGCTCCTCGCCAGGCTCCAGCAGGGCCTCGATCACCGGCCGCAGCTTCTCCTCCAAGCGCTCGCTCATGAGGCCATCATCGAATCACGAGCTCCATGGCCGCGAGCCTACCCCAGGCCCCCGGTGGTGCGCCGCGTCTGTCGGCGCACCACCGGGGTATCGATCAGGTCGTCCGGCGCGACCTGATCAATGCGGCGGAACCGGCGGCGAGGCCTAGGGCCCCGAGGACGAGGGCGGCGATCCCGAGCCCCTTGCTGGCGCTGTCGGACGAGTCCGAGTTGCTCGATTCGGTCGCTTCTCCGGAGGCCGCTTCGGGGCTGGGCGGCGCGGTCTCCGAACCGGCAACGTCCTGCAACGCCCCGCCTTCGGCGGTGACGTCGATCTGGGGCGCCGGTTCCTCGGAGTCGGGCGCTCCGATCCAGCGCACGACTTCGCCGTTGTCGTAGTACTGGAGCGTCTTGAACGTCAGCTCTTCACCTTCGGCGCCGGGAATCTCGGTCGAGATCGGGAAGTTGAGGAACTGCTCGGGCGGGATCTTGCCCTGCTCGCCTTCGCCGGTCCAGATGATCTCCGTGACCTGTTCGGTGACTTCGCCGTCGTCTGTCTGCACCGGCTTCGCCAGCTTCGAGGTCTTGGCGTCGACCGACCAGCCGGGCATGTATTCCGGGGAGACGTCGAGGAATCCGGGCGGGATCTGCACCGCCACCTTGACGGTGTTGGCGTTCTCCATCTCGTTCGGAACCCGGAAGCTCAGGGTCGCGAAGGAGCCGACCGGCACCTCGTTGGGGTGGATGCTGACGTGGGCCTGGGCCGCCGCGGGAAGCAGCAGCGAGGAGGCCGCCACGGCGGCAATTGCGATTCGTCGCATTGAGTCTGTCCTTTCTCTGAGTGTTGGCAGCGGGGTGCGCCGCCCACGCGGATCTCGCGGCGCGGCTCAGAGCGGCGGGGCGCGGCCGGCCATTGAGGCGGCGAGCAGGGCGCTTCCCCTGGGCCCGACCGGCCGGTGATCTCGCGGGGGAGTCCTCGCCGGCGGCCGGCGCTTGCGGCGCCGCGGTCGGGGGCCTGCCAGCTGCAGCAACAACCGCTCCCCCGGGTAGCGCCCGGTCATCAGCAGCCCCAGGAGGACGAGGAAGGGGGTGACGAAGAGCAGGCTCTCGATCATCGGATCCCCACCGTCACCGTCTTCGAGTACTCATCGAAGGCCGAGACCCTCGCCGTGAGCTCGATCTGCCAATCGCCGGAACTGCTCAGCAGCGCGCCGGGGATCGTGTAGTGGCCGGGCCCCGCGACCTGCGGTTCGAGCGGCAGGGCGATGCTCTTCTCCGGGAGGGCGGCCGTCACCTTGAGCTCCTTGACCTTCGCGAACGGCGCCCCCGTCCGGGCATCGAAGAGATAGATGTGGAACTGGTTCGCCCCCACCCGCGCCGGTTCCACCGTCATCTCCAGCTGGATCGGGCCGAACTGCGTTTCGGTCGAGAACGGCCCGGACTGAGCGGTCACCGGCGGCGCATAGCTGGCCAGGGCGGCGGTGACGCCGAGCACGATCACGAGCACCGCCACCTCAGCGCGCAGAGCCCGCCGCAGCATCACCCCCGCCGAACCCGGTGGCTCACCGCCGGCAGCGATCAGCTTCAGGCGTGGCACCGAGCGGCGGCGGTTGTAGGCGCCGAGTGGGATCAGGATCGCAACGAGGAGCAGGAACTTGACCAGGACCGCGCGGCCGTAGCCAGTGTCGATCAGGTCATCGAGATGGCGGACATAAACGTAGGCCTGGATCAGGCCGGTGAGGAGGATCGCCGCGACGCAGGCAAGCGCGATCCGGGAAAAGCGCGATAGCGAACCGGCGAGAAGCCGACTGCGATCGCCGGGCTCCAGCTCCCTTGTGGCCCGGGGCGCGACCAGGAGCAGGGTGGCGAGGCCGCCGAGCCAGGCACCCATCGCCGCGACATGGATGACGTTGACCGGGAAGTTCAGGGCGACAGGGGATTGGGTGCTGCCGTGCCCGGAAAGCGCGGGCACGAGGACGACGAAGGCGAGCGGGGCGGCGAGCGAGATCAGCCAGACGGGACTCGGCCGGCGCCGAATGTCACCACCGGCACGAAGCGCTATTGCGACAGCGGCGCCGAAGAGGAGCCAGGCGAGGACGGCGAGGCCCCAGATCGTCCCGAACTTGGTTTCCAGCGTCTCGCGGACGATCGTCTCCCGCAGGGCGGAGAAGCCGGAGACGCCGGCGGCCTCGGCCCCCTCCATCACAACTCCGGCGGCGGCGCTGATCGCGCCGAGCGCGGCGCCCGTCAACAGCATCACCCGCAGCCGCCTTCCGAATGCGCGCGCGGCCCGCGACCACGCCTCGTCGCCGCCGCCGACCTCGTCCAGGGCTGGCAGCCAGGCGAGGAGCAGGAAGGCCACGCCGCCCACGCCAAGTGCGATCGCGGCGTACTGGAGCCCGCGGGCGATCCCGAAAACCGTCTCGGTGACCGGTCCGCTGCCGGAGCCCGAGGTCAGTTCTGCAACCGTCTCCTTCGGGGCCCTTCCCGGCTTGCCGATCGAGAACACGAATCCGCTCGAGACGATGTGACCGTCGGCGGAGATCACCCGGTAGGTGGCGGTGTAGCTGCCATCGGCAAGGCCGGGCTTGAGGTGGACGCCGAGACGGGGGCCTTCGCCGTTCGGGTGGAAGGCGTCGCCTTCGTCGACCCTCGAACCCTCGGCGTCGTAGACCCGAACGGCGCCGAAGTTGCCCTCGACGGGCTCGTCGAAGCGAAAGATGACCGCCGGAGGCTCGTCCTTGACCACGGCGACGCGCTCCGGGACGGTGCCCTCGAGCTGGGCATGGGCCGAGGCGCCGGCCGGCGCGAGCATGGCCAGCGCCAACGCGCTTGAGACCGCGATCGCCGCCGCCCACTTCACCTACCAGGCCTCCTTGGCAGGGGGTTTCTCGACCGTGGGCTTTCCGGGCCCGCCCCGCTGACGGCGACGGATGTAGAGGACCGCGGCCCCTCCGCCGAGGACGACCAGGATGCCGATGATGATGAAGGGCAGCTTCGAGGTGTCGGACGGCCCGACCCAGTAGAGGGTGCCGTCGATCGCACCCTTCTTGCCGTCGATCCTGATCGGGATTTCGTAGTCGTAGATCTTGGTTTTCTTGTGTTCGTCTGTGACCTGCGGCGGCACCGTGGGGGAGCCATAGTGCATCCGGTGGTCGTGCCAGAGGAAGGTTCCGGAATGGTCGAAGGTCTTCCATTTCGGCGGCGCATCGGCGTCGGCGCTCAGCGGGACTTCGGCGGTGGGGTAGCGCGTGTCGTTGAGGAAGTAGGCCGGCGAGCGTTCGTTGACCTGGACTGTCCCGTCCTTCAGCACGCGCGCGTAGGGCTCGCCTTCGTAGCCGTAGATGACGACTTCGTGACCGTGCTGATCGAGCAGCTGGAAGTAGCTGTCGTAGGACAGCACTTCAAAACTGACCTCGGGGACCTTGGGCGTCACCCGGTCGATCACCGACCGGTAGTTGGGATTGCCTCCATGCCCCCAGGCGGAGGCCGCGTTGACGAGGACTAGCACCGCTGTCGTGGCGGCAAGCGCCGCCCAGTGCTTCCGCACGGGAATTCCTTTCGATCGCGCACCGGCGGACCGAGGAATGCGGCTGCCGGCAGCTAGGTCTGCGAGAGAGCGGCGGCGGGCGGGGGACGCTCGGCCAGCGAAAAGGCGATCAGACGGGCACCCCGGGGCAGCCAGACGGTCGGTGCCTTCGGCAGCGATCGGACGCGCCGTGGCCGGGGACGCCGGCGGCGGCCCCTCGAGGCGAGCTTGAGCACGAGGCTCTCACCCGGATAGCGGCCAGCGAGCAAGGGGCAGGCGATCAGGAGCGCCGGGGCCATGTAGAGGAGGGCATCGGTCGATCCCGTGCAGGCAAGCGCCAGAACCCAGCAGCAGGTGATCGCCAGCAGAAGTCCGGACGTCACACGGCCCACGAATCGCATCGCCACCAAGGGTAGTCGAGCGGTCCTAAAGCCTCTCTAAAGCATCGCCGAACAGGGAAGATGGCGCATGCGCCACAACCCCGCATTCGCCTCGGAGGACGTCGAGCTCGTCCGCGAGCTGATTCGCGCCAACCCGTGGGCGACTCTGGTCAGCACGAGGGAGGGAGCGCCGGTCGCCTCCCACTACCCGGTCCTGCTGGACGAGGCAAGCTCCGACCTGACGCTGCTGACCCATCTCGGACGCCCCGACGAGGAGGTGCTCGAAATCGACGGCGGGGGGACCGGCGCTGGTCATCGTCCAGGGCCACCATGGCTATATCTCGCCGAGTTGGTACGGCCCGCGGGAGACGCCGGTGCCGACCTGGAACTTCACCGTCGCACACCTCAGGGGGTACCGCAGGTTCTCAGCGAGGAAGAGAACCTGCGGGTCCTCACCACTCTCGTCGAGCGCTTTGAGAAAGAGGTCGAGAACCCCGCTCACCTCGATCAGGAGCTCGGCACCGTGGTGGCCAAGGGGACCGTCGGCCTGCGGATCCCGGTCGAGCGCTTTCAGCTCAAGCGCAAGCTGAGCCAGAACAAGGACCTCGAGAGCTCGCCGGAGCGTCATCGCGGCGCTGCGCGCCACCGGTCCCTATCGACACCCCGAGCTTGCGGAGGAGATGGGGCGCGAGCTCCAGAACGAGAATCGGCGCGCCTGAACCGCGACGAGCACAGCCTCGTATCCTTCATCGCTGGCTCTCGTCCGCCCGAGATGACCCGTCTGTCGATCAATTCGCGTCGGTGGCCGACCCTGGCCCTGCTCCTCCTGTCCGCGGCCCTTCTCGCCGCCGGCTGCGGTGGCGGCTCCGACGGGGCCACCGGCAAGAGCTCCGGTGCGAGCGGCATAGGGAAGTTCGCGGGCGCCGAAGCGTCGCCCCCGAAGCCGGCGGCATCGCTGGAGCTGCGGAATTCGCTGGGGCAGTCGGTGAACCTGAGGGAATACCGCGGCAAGGCGGTGCTGGTGACCTTCATCTACACCCACTGCCCCGACGTCTGCCCGCTGATCGTCAGCCACCTGAAGACGGCGCAGGCGCTGCTCGGCCCGAAGGCAAAGGGCCTCGAGATCGTCGCAGTCTCCACCGACCCGCGGGGGGACAATCCGAAGACCGTCTCCGCCTTCCTTAGGGACCACGCGATGAGCGGCCGGATGCAGTACCTGATCGGCAATCGCGCCGAACTCGGTCAGGTCTGGAAGGACTGGAACATCGTCGCCCGCCCCGACAAGGCCGGCCGCGACCTGGTCGAGCACTCCGCCCTGGTCTATGGGATCGGCGCCGACGGCAGGATCACGACCCTCTACCCGGCCAACTTCACCCCCTCCGAAATCGTCCACGACGTGCCCCTGCTCGAGCGGCAGTAGCGCCGTTGTCGCGGCGCGCGTCACTGACCATCCTCGCCGTCGTCGGCGGTGGTCGCGGTGATCGTGGTCGAGGTGCTCACCGCGAGCTCGAACCGGACCGCGGGAGAGCCGGCGCCGGCGCTCCCCTCCGCGGTCCTGCAACCGCCGAAGGTGACGCTCGCCGACCTTCGCGGGGCGCCGGCGCTGATCAACTTCTGGGCCAGCTGGTGCGACCCCTGCCGCCAGGAGGCGCCCGAACTCGAGCGCCTGTCGCGGACGCTCCCGGGCGGGGCCCGTCTCGTCGGTGTCGACTACACCGATCGCGAGGATGCCGCCCGCGAGTTCATCCGCACCTACGATTGGACCTTCCCCGTCCTCAGCGACCCCGACGGTGTCTACGGCGCCCGCTACTCCTTCAGCGGCCTGCCGACGACGGTCGCGATCGACTCGCAGGGTCGGATCGTGGAGACCCTTCGTGGCCCGCAGACCGCGAGCGACCTTCGGGAAGCGCTCGCTGCCGCGCAGCGGAGCTAGGCTGGACTCCATGTCCCGTCTGCTCGCCGTCGCCCTCGGCGCCTTCGTCCTCCTCACCTCCGTCGCGGCGGCCGCCCAGACCGTCGACGTCCCCAGCCGTCTCAGCTCAGTGCTGCCTGACGCCCAGAGCGCGGGCATCGTGGTCCTGCTGCCGTCCAAGATCAACCTGGACCTCAAGAGCGGCGGCAAGATCTACACCGACGGCCGCGGCGACAGCGAAGCACGGCGAGTACGAGCTCGAACTCAGCGGGGCCAGGGACTGCGGCGGCAGCACCGCCTGCTTCCTTGCTGACTTCACCGGCGAGAAGGGCAGGCCGTTGGGCTACAAGTCGACCAACGTCTCGCTCGCGGAGGGGATCAAGGGCTACTTCAAGCCGCTGTCCTGCGGCGGGTCCTGCTCGCCGCCGTCGATCCAGTGGATCCAGAAGAGCGTCCGCTACGAGATCCAGGCCAACGCCCTCGGCGGCAGGAGGGCCTTCGTCTCGATGGCCAACAGCGCGATCAACCACGGCAACCGCAGGTGAACGGCTCGCCAGAGGCAGGGCGCGGTCTGGAGATCGGACGGCGCGGTGTGGTCGTGCTCGGGTCTTCGGCCGCGTTCTTCTCCCTCCTGTACTGGGTCTCCGACCTGATCGAGGCAAGCCAGGGGGGCTTTTCGGACGGTCAGCTGTGGTTGACGCTGATTGCTGAGGCCGCGATTCCGCCGATCGTGATCGGCCTCTGGTGGGTGCAGCGCAGCAGGATGGAACGCCTCGGCACGGTCAGCGCCTGGGCCTACGCCTACGCCTTCGTCTTCTTCACCTTCACCGTCATCTACGCGCTTGTCGATGGGACACCCGACTACGACGCGCTGTCGGATGATCTCGGCCTGCTGATGACCCTGCACGGGGCGGTGATGCTGCTGGCGGGAATCGGGTTCGGGGTCGCCGTGGCCAAAGCCGGCGTATTGCCCGCCTGGACCGGCTACGCGCTCGCGATCGGCGTCGTCCTCGTCGTCTTGACCCAGGGCGCGGCGGACGGAGTGCAGCTGGTGGCAGCAGCCGTTCGGGACCTCGGCATCGGGGCGATGGGGGTGGCTCTTTTGCGCGCCCCCCGGCCTGTCCCGGGGGGCGCGCCAGGCCTATAGGCAAGTCGGCGCACCTTGTGCTCGGCCATGGGCGACGGGGCCGCGCCTCCGGCGGGACTGAGTTCGCGACTGAGTCAGTACCCCGGCGGATGACGCGCCACGAACCCCTCAGACGACACCGGGACGGGATGCCATCGTGGACCGGTGCCCCTGGCGTCCCCCACCGTGTCGAAGCGCAGTCCTGCAATCACGACGTAGGTGTGCTCGGCATTGGCGTAGACCGTCAGCCAACGCCCGGGGCCGGGATCGCCCCAGGACTCGAGCTGGCTCGATCCAAGCGGTGTATCGAGGAAGCCGCCGCCGGCCAACGCAAAGCTGACTGCGCCTGAGCAGTCATAGCCCGGGGACGACCAGGAAGCATGCCCGCCGCCCCAGATGTAGGGCGTGCCGACGATCGAGTCGGCGGCCGCGATAGCGGCCTGGATTGCCCTTGGGGCCTGCGGCGGGGCGAGCGCGACGCCGTTCATCGATATCGCGAGGCCCTCGGCTTCTCGCCGCTCGAGGGCGGAAATGTTGGCGGGAGTGATCTTTTTGCCGGTCCCACCTGGTGGCTGGGCATAGGAGCCGTTGCTACCGGCGGATGCGGGCGGCAGTGACGATGGTGGGGCCGGGGGTGGGATTGCCCTCGCCCTCGCGATCGCGTGTTGCAGGGGCGGCCTCGGCGGCCGCTTCGTCTGAGGACGAGGGCTTGGCAATGGCCGCTCCCTCGAAGGACTGGATATGCGCTCTTTGGCGATCAGTTCCTGGCGAGCGGCTTCTCGTTCGGCGATGGCGGCCGTCCAGGACTGGCCGCAGCCGGCCACGGCCAGCACCACCACGCCGAGCGCGAGGAGACTCGCTGGCCGCGAATCAGGATGCGAGATTGAGCTGAGCATCGGGGGATTTGTCCACGACGGTGGGCGTGATCATTCTTGGCTCCTGGGTCAGTAGCCCGGAGGATGCCGTGCGACGAAGCCGGCGGTCGGAACCATCTCTTCGTGCCAGCGCGGTCCTGTTCCAAATGCATCTCCGACCGTGTCCCATCGCAGGCCGGCGATCACCGCGAAGACGTGTCTCGAATTTGCGTAGATCGTGATCCAGCGGCCCCTGCCCGGCATCCCCCACCGCGTCATTTCACCGGAGGTCATCGGGGCTTCGAGTAGGCCGGCACCGTGGAGCGCGTAGCCGACTGACCCCGAGCAGTCGTAGCCGCGGTCCCACCAGCGACCGTGCCCACCACCCCATACGTAGGGAGTGGTGCGGATGCGATTGGCTGCGTCGATTACCGCCGCCACAGCTTCAATAGAGCCGGGGGGCGCCACCGCCTTGCCGTCGATCAGCCGAGCCTTCCTGATCGGGACGCAGGTTCCATTCGCAAGGCCGCCGCCTTCTGAAGGGCATTCGGCTTCAACCGGGATCGACGCAGGGACACCCGCGCTGCTCGAGGCCGGTCCTACGCCGCCAGGGGACGCCGTGGCCGCGGACGGCGCAAAGAGCACCGTGGCAACCGTGACGGCTATCGCCAGGCGAACGATCAGCTCGGGATTGTCCTCGGTTGGCAGGGCCAGCCTCCTCTTGGGCTTGACGTTCGGGCTTGAGGGCGAACACCCTCCAGCCTTCGACCTGGTTCTCCTCGGTCTCCCGCTCGGACGCTTGAACCCCGGGCGGGAATTGCCGCTGCGCGCTACCCTTCAAGCGTGTGCGTGCAGTGCATGGCGACGGCGATGACGAGTGGAGCGGCGGTCACGGGCGTCCGTTCCTGGCTCGGGACCCGCAACTACGGCTGGCTCACTCCGCAACGGCTGCGACGGGCCACGATCTGCCTCTTCGCCGCCGGCCTGCTGGCTTCGGCCCTGCTGGTCAGCGGCTCGGCCAAGCAGCCGCCGGGCGCGCAGGCCGCCGGCTCGCCTGCCGCTCCTCAAACGGCGAGCAGGTAACGGGGCGGCGCGGAACTCAGTTCGAGCAGCGCTCGCAGAGACCGCGCAGCACGACGTCGTGCTCGGCGATCTCAAACGGGACCAGATCGGAGACCTGCTCGATCGCTCGCTCGAGGGCGCGATCCTCGAACGGCTCCATCCTGCCACAGCGCCGACAGACCGCGTGATGGTGATGCTGTCCGCTGAGATTGACTCGCTCATAGCTGGCGATGCCGCGCTCGACCTCGAAGCGCTGGACGAGCCCCAGTTCCTCGAGCACCTCGAGAGCGCGGTAAATGCTGGCGCGGCCGACGTGGACCTTACGCCGCCGCAGGTCCTCCTCCAGCGCAAGCGCGCTGACGGCGCAATCGTGTCGGGCCAGTGCCTCGACGACAGCGGTTCGGGCGCCGCCGCGACGATAGCCCGCCTCGCCCAGCATCGCCAGCGCGTGCTCGACCCAAGTGGTGTCGACCGCGGTCGCCATCTCAACCGATCGTAGCCCCAGCGGGGGCCCGCTTTTCGCTGCGCAGGAGCAAGAGCAGCCGAGCGGCCGGCAGGGAGAGCAGGTAGGCGGCGGCGATCGCCAGCGCCACCGAGGCGCCACCCGCCGTCCCCGCGTAATAGGAGAGGTAAAGCCCGGCGAGGCCGGCAAATACCGCCACCGCGACGGCAAGGGCCAGCATCGGCGCGATCCGGTCGGTGAACTGGCGGGCTGTTGCGGCGGGCCCGACGAAGACCGCGACGACCAGAAGGTTGCCCAGGCCCTGGACGGCGACCACGACCGCCAGCGCCAACAGGACGAGCAGCGCCGCTTCGGTTTTTCCCGGCGCGCCGCCCAGGAACCGCGCCGCGCCGCGATCGAAGCCACCGGCCAGCAGCCGCCCGTGGAGCAAGGCGAGCGAGATGCCGACCGTGAGCGCAAGGACGCCTGCGGAGGCGAGGTCGATGTCGGACGGACCGAGGATGTCGCCGAAGAGCACCTCCTGAATGCCGGGCGGGGAGTCCGGGGACAGCGCCAGCAGCACACCGAGGCCGAACAACGTGGTGACGACGACGCCGACCGCCGCCTCACGGCTGATGCCGGGAACGCGCGAGACAACCGCGATCGCCAGCGCCGCGACGATGATGCCCGGCACGCCGCCGACGATCAGCGGCACCCCCGCGATCGCGGCGAGGACCAAGCCGGGGAGGATCGAGTGGGCCAGCGACTCGGCCGCATATGAGAGACGGTAGAGGATTACCCAGCAGCCCAGCGCGCCGCCGGCGATCGCGATCATTGTCATCTCGGCGATCGCTCGCCGCATGAATTCGTCTTGTAGAGGCTCGAGCATCGCTCAGTGGTGATGGTGATGGTGCGGGGGGAGGATCGCGCGGGAGGCGGAGCCGGGCAGCTCGACGATCGAGCCGCCGTAGGTGGCTTCGAGGACGGCGAGGTCCAGAACCTCTTCGGGGGCGCCGACCGCGATCTGGGCGCGGTTGATGCAGAGCACGCTGTCCAGGCGCCGAGCCTGGCCGAGGTCATGGGTGGCGATAATCGCTGCCCGTCCCTCATCCGCGAGGGTCTCGATCAGCGTTTCCAATAGCTCTGACCCGGGACGGTCCAAGCCGGAGAAGGGCTCGTCGAGGAGCAGGATCTGCGCGTCCTGAACGAGGCTCCGCGCAATAAGGACCCGCTGGCGCTGGCCGCCGGACAGCTTGCCGAAGGTTTCCCCGGCGAGATCGTCAAGGCCGACCTTCTGCAGCGCCGCCATCGCCGCCTCGCGCTCGCGCCGCCCCGGCCGGCGCCACCAGGGGAGGCGGGAGAGGGCCCCCATCGCCGCCACGTCGAGAGCCGAGACCGGGTAGTCGAGCTGGGAGCGCTCGGTCTGTGGGACGGTGGCACAGCGGACGCCGACGCGCAGCTTGCCGGCGAGGGGGCGCAGCTCGCCCAGTAGTGCGCGCAGCAGGGTGGTCTTTCCGCCCCCGTTCGGCCCCAGCAACGCCATCCTCTCCCCGGGCCGAAGGAAGAAGGAGACGCCGGTGATCGCCGGCTCGCCGTTATAACCGGCGGCAAGGGAGTCGGCCTCGATTAGGGCTTCACCTTGCATCCGTGCTCCCCCCCGGTGAACCCGCGGACCATGGCGTCGGCATTTGCCTCCTCCATCCCCACATAGGTTTCCCCGCCCGAGCCTTCGGGTCCAAGCGTGTCACCGTAGAGCGTGTAATCGGCGGAAGCGCCGGTCTGTCTCGCGATCGCCTCGGCCACCTTCGGGCTGAGCGAGCTCTCGGGGAAGATCGCCTTCACGTTCTCGGTCTCGATCGTCTTCGCCAGGTCGCTCAGATCCTTTGCCGATGCCTGCGCCTGGGTCGTCTGGGAGGGGATCACCGCGCCGAGGACTTCGATCCCGTACCGGTTCGCGAAGTAGCCGAAGGCGTCGTGGTCGGTGACGAGCTTGCGCCGCGTCACCGGCACCGAGTGGATGCACCTCGCGATTCCGGCGTCGAGGGCCTTCAGTTCGGCCAGATAGGCGTCGGCGTTGCGCTCGAACTCCTTTTTCTCTGTGGGATCGGCGCTCGCAAGGGATCGCTCGATCTGCCGGACTGCCGACTCGGCGTTGCGGGGATCGTGCCACCAGTGGGGGTCGTACTTCGAGGCCTCCGCGCCCGAGGACTCGCCCGGCAGCTTGATCGGGACCTTGGCACCGAGGTCGATGACCTCGGCGTCGCTGCCGCTGTCAGAAACAACCTGATCGACCCAGCTGTCGAGGTTGTCGCCGTTGGCGAAGACGAGCTCCGCCTCGGCCGCGCCCTCGACGTCGGAGGGCCGGGGCTCGTAATCGTGCGGGTCGGTGTTCGGCTGGAGGATCTGATCGACTTCGACCGCTTCGCCACCGACGCTGCGCACGAAATCTCCGAGCTGGGTTGTCGTCGCCACCACGTCGAGCTTTCCCGAGCCCCCGTCGCTGGACCCGCTGCCGCAGCCCGCCGCAAGAAGCGCCAGGGCTCCGAGCGCAGCGGCAACGACAGCCACGCGCGGGAAGCTCAGCAAAGCGCGCGCCGCGGCGACCACGATGAAGACGCCACCCGCGACGCAGGCAATCGTCGCCCCCGGAGGGGCATCGGTCTTGACCGAGAGCCAGAGGCCGACCGTCCCCTCCGAGGCGACCAGGGCGACGTTCAGGAACTGCCAGCTAAGGAGCCGGTCGGTCAAGAGGCGCGAGGTGACGGCCGGGACAAGGAAAAGCGCAGTGACCAGCAGCGCCCCGACGACGGTCAGGGCGGCCGTGCTCGCCAGGGCGATCAGCCCGAGCAGAATCGCGTCGAAGATCTGCGGCCTCGGCCCGCCGGAGTCGGCAAGCGATGGGTCGAAGCCGATGCGCAACCAGTGCTGCCCGACCAGGGCGCTGGCGAGAAGGGTCGCGGCTGCGGCGGCTGCGGCGAGCGCCAGATCGCCGCCGTCGACCAGGAGCAGGCTGCCGAACAGCAGCGTCTCGATGTTCGAGCCCGAGCCGAACACGTCGCTGGCGAGGATCACGCCAGCAGCCAGGCACCCGACGAGAACGAGGGCGACGACGGCATCGTCGCCAGTGCGCCGCCCGCGGAGAGCCGACGCACCCGATGTGAAGGCGAGCGCAGCGCCAAAGGCGCCCAGCGAAGCGGGGAAGCCAAGGCCGTCCGCGAGCACCAGACCGGGAAAGGCGGCGGTGCCGACGGCGTGGGAGAAGAAGGCAAGGCCGCGCAACACGATCCATGTGCCCAGCAGGCCCGCCGGTATTGCGAGGATCAGGATCTCGATCAGGCCACGCTGGACGAACGGGAGCTGGAACGGCTCAAGCACGGCACCCGATATTAATGAGAATGAATCTAGTTTGCATCTAGTCCCGAGTGACTCGGCCTGGCTTCGCCGCGCCAGGCCGAGGGCGTCGGGTCGGGTCACTCGCTCGCGAGGGCTGACCTCTCCCCAGAGATGGGGCGACCGCCGGCGACTCGCCTCCCGCCCAGCGCCATCGCAAGGGCGGGGACCAGGGCCAGGGCGAGCAGCGCCAACCCCCAGCGGAATGTGTGGGCGAAGGCTTCGGCGAGCGGTTCGGGCGCCCGCGAGTGCGCGTCGCCGATCGCCGAGGCGAGCAGGACCGAGAGGATCGCGGTCCCGATCGAGGCGCCGGATTGGCGCAGGATGTTCATCGCCGTGCTGGTTCGGGCGATCGCCGCCTTCGGCACCGCCTGCATCGCCGCGGTCATCGTCGGCATCATCGCCATGCCCATTCCCAGCCCGAGCACGAAGCTGAAGCCGCAGAGCAGGACGTAGGACGTGCCGGCATCGACGAACGAGAACGGAGCGAGCCCGAGGACCAGCAGCGGGATCCCGTAGGCAGGCCAGCGGCCCGGCCCGTAGAGGTCGGTGAGCTTGCCGGCGAGCGGCATCGTGATCATCGACCCGAATCCCAGCGGGGCCATCAGGAGACCGGCTTCGAGCGCCGAGGCGCCGCGCACCGTCTGGTAGTAGAGCGGGATCAGCAGCAGCGATCCGAAGAACGCGATCGCAAACAGCGCCAGGGTCGCGGCCGCGGGCCCGGCCGCAGTGCGGGTGAAGGTGCGGACGTCGATCAGGGGTTCCCGCGCCTCCCAGCTGTGGCGAAGGAAGCCGGCGATCAGCGCCGCGCCGGCGACGATCGGGAGCCACGATCTCGTCGCGCCGAAGCCGCCGTCGCTGGACTCGGCGAGGCCGAAGATCAGCGCGGTCAGACCTGGTGAGAGCAACGCCATGCCCAGCCAGTCGAGTCTGTGGGCGGGCTGTGGCTCGTCGCGCTCGAGCACGACCATCGCCAGCGCGATCGCGACGATGCCGATCGGCACGTTGATGAGGAAGATCCAGCGCCAGGAGACGTCGTCGACCAGCCAGCCGCCGAGGATCGGGCCGAGGATCGGCGCCGCCAGCATCGGCATGCCCAGCAGACCCATCACCCGACCCATTCGCTCAGGCCCGGCCTTCCGGGTCAGGATCGTCATCACGATCGGCATCACCATCCCGCCGCCGAATCCCTGGAGGACGCGGAAGGCGATCAGCGAGCCGGCGCTCCAGGCGACGGCGCAGAGTGCCGAGCCGAGCATGAACAGCGCCAACGAGCCGAGGTAGAGCCGCTTCGGCCCGAAGCGGTCCGCCGCCCATCCGGTCAGCGGGATGACCCCTGCAAGGGCGAGCGTGTACCCGGTCACGACCCACTGGATCGTCGTCAGCGAGGCGTGGAAATCGATCGCGAGGCGGTCGAGCGCGACGTTGATGACGGTCGTGTCGAGGATCGACATGATCGCCCCGAGCAGGACCACCGACGCGACGATCATCGTCCCGCGGTCGAGGGCGTTGGAGTCGTTCTGAGCGGCTACGGAGGGCATGTGAATCTCCCGGTTCGCGGATTGGCTGCTTGCCAAGACCTGACAGCGCAGCCGGGCGCGTTGTGACAGCGGCTCAGCGCTTCGAGTCGATGAGGGTGCCGAGGTTGCCGACCGGCGCCCCGAGGTGTCGCAGCTTGTCCGGGTTGGAGACCGAGCTGACCGCCTTGATCTCGCCGTCGGCGATATCGAGGGCGGTGACGCCGATCAGTCGCTGCTCAGCGTCGAACACGAGCGCCCCGGGGCCGCCGTTCACCTGGACTGGGCGAAATTCGATTCCAGGGAGGCGGGAGTCCGGGTTCAGCCAGCCCATCAGGATGGCGGCGACACGGCTGCGTCCCCGCAGCGTCCGTGCGAGCGCCGGCGCCTTGCCACCGCCGTCGCCGGTCAGCTGCACGTCGTGGGCGAGCAGCGACTCCAAGCCGGCGAGGTCGCCCTGCTCGGCGGCCTCGAAGAACCGCCGCGCCAGCTCGTCGCGCTGCTCGCGCGTCGTCTGGAAGCGGGGGCGGCCCTGCTCGACATGGCGCCGAGCGCGGCTCGCCAGCTGCCGCACGTTGTCCTCGCTCTTGCCGACGATCGCGGCGATCTGGGAATAGCCGTAGTCGAAGACGTCGTGGAGCAGCAGGACCGCGCGCTGCTCGGGCGAGAGGCTCTCCAGCAGGACCAGCATCGCCACCGAGAGCGAGTCGGCTGTCTCAGCCTGGCGAGCGGGATCGTCCTCCCCATCGGTGACGATCGGCTCCGGAAGCCATTCGCCGACGTAGCGCTCGCGGCGCGCGCGAGCCGAGCGCAGCTCGTTGATCGCCAGCCGCGTGGTGACGGTCGAGACGTAGGCACGCGGCGATTCGATTTCCTCGCCGGCGTCAATCGCCTGGTGCACTCGCAGCAGCGCCTCCTGCACCACGTCCTCGGCTTCGGAGACGCTGCCGAGCATCCTGTAGGCGATCGCGAAGGAGACCGATCGTAGTTCGTCCAGCATGCGCTCGCGGTCAGTCATCGCAGCATCACCCGATCCTCGTCTCGTAGGACATATACCCCATGTGACAAGAGTGCACGCCTGTTTGTGACAGCGGCCGATCCGCTGTCACAAACAGGCTGCGAGGGCTGTCTTACTCGCGACAACCCTCGACCGATGGAGGACACCATGGAACCACGCATCGACCATCCCGCTCAGACGCTTCCGGGCGCGATGGAGGCACTGCAGAAGCTCGACAGCGCGACCAAGCGGGCCGGAGTGCCGGAGACAACGCAGGAGATGCTCAAGCTGCGAGCCGGCCAGATCAACGGCTGCAGCGCCTGCGTCGACATCCACTCGCGCATGCTGAAGGCGCTTGGCGAGCCCGACGAGCGCATCTTCACGGTCGGCGCCTGGCGCGAGTCGACCTACTACACCGATGCCGAGCGTGCCGCCCTCGCGCTGACCGAGGCCGTGACGCGCCTCGCCGACCGCCCCGACGCCGTACCGGACGAGGTCTGGGCCGAGGCCTCGCGCCACTACAACGACGACCAGCTGGCCGCGCTCGTCCTCTCGATCGCGACGATCAACACCTGGAATCGGCTCAACGTCGCCACCAGGCAGATCACCGGCGAGTGGGTCGAGCAGCTCGTCGCTGCCCAGGCGGTGGGCTCACCGGCCTGACATTCGCCCGCCGAGCCAACAGCCTGGGATGAACCTTCCGGGCTGTTGGCTCGAGGGACAACGCAGGAAGATGAACTTTCCTCGCACCGTGCGCTTCCGCGTATCCGTCAGGGCCGACGCCGCATTGCTAGCCGCGTGGGGCGCCAGCGCCGGGGTCCCGGCTGCCGGGCAGCTGACTTTCTTCCTCGAGCGGCTCGCCGTACACGACCAGGCCGTGGATGCACCACAGGCAGATCGCGAAGACGCCCAGCGCCCAGAACGGGTAGGCGCCACCGACCGCGAGCAGCGCGACCAGGGCGCCGAGGCTGGCGGCGATGATCCCGATCACCCGCCCGTAGGTTCCGCCGGTGAACAGCGAGAACCCGGCGAAGAGTTGAATGACGCCGATGATCAGCGTGACCCATCCCCAGGTATGCAGGTTCCCGAGAACGAAATGGTTTTCGCCGACCCAGAAGTTGGCGTCGGCGATCGCACCGATTCCATAGATGATGTTGAGGATTCCCGCGATCAAGAGCAGGATCGCAACGAACACAGCGCGGCCTAGGCCTCTCATGGTGTTGCTCCTTTCGTAACCAACCGCCATGCCCGGCGGCGAATTTCGCATGTGATGTCAGAGGAGAGTTGTGCTGATGGCAACCTAAATCCGCCATCAGGCCGGGGACATCCGTGGAAACCCGTGCGAACTTGTAGCTCCTCTACGGATACCGAACGCGGGAGGAAGCGAGGCGACCGGCGGGTCCCCAATCCGTCAAAGATTCTTCGATGATCGACCGTCTACGGGCATCTCGCATGCGACTCCGAGCAGGCTATCCGCGCTCGTCTTGACGCGAGGGCGGAGCGAAATGGTGTGGAACTGGTGTCGTCGCCGGATTGATTCGGGCTGATCTGACGAGAAATCCCTGCAAACTATTGAGCGGGAGCGACGGGACTCGAACCCGCGACCTCCGGCGTGACAGGCCGGCGCTCTAACCAACTGAGCTACGCCCCCGAGGGATGGGCGGCAGGCGCCCGGGCCGGTGATTATCTCAGGCCCGCTCAGGGAGCGGAGCCCGGATCGATCTCGTAGGCCTTCGCCGGTAGCGAGGCCGAGAGCGGACGGTGCGGCAGCGTCGAGCGGCTGGCCGCCGCACCCCGCCCTCGGCTCACCTGGCGGCCGGCCCAGAGTGGGCGGACCGGTTCGATGCTGAGAAGCTCCTGCCAGGTCGTCTGGCCGATGACGCCGTTGGCGGGCAGCGACCGTTCGGACTGGAAGGTGCGGACGGCGGCGGCCGTCAGCTTGCCGTAGACGCCGGTGAGCGGGAGCCCGAGGCGGCCGGCGGCGCGGAGGTGCATCTGCGCCCAGACGACCAGGTCGCCGCTGCTGCCGCGTTTGAGGACCGGGTTGGTTGCGATCGGTTGGTAGCCGAAGACGGGGCCGACGAGCTTGGCGCCGAGCGCGCTCCAGCTCCGGGTGTTGGTTTCGTGCCAGGCCCACCAGCTGACCTCCTGGCCGCCGTAGTTCTCGGCAAAGCGCCGGAAGCGAATGATTTCCGCCCGCCCGGGCGCCATGTAGGTCTGGCCGAGCGGATAGAGCGGCCGGCCCCAGAGGCGGTTGTAGAGGTAGGTGTGCTCGTAGATGCCGCGGACCGAGGTCCCGATCGCCTTCCAGTACATCTGCGGCTGGTTGTACTGGGCGCCTTCGGGGGCGAAGAAGACCGAGTACGGGAACGCCGGGTGGTAGTCGACGTAGGGGAAGGTGGCGAGCGCGACCGGGTACTCGGGGCCGATCCGGGCCCGCAGCGCGCGCATGTAGCGTTCCGCGGCGGCGTACTTGCCTTCGTACTGCCCCTCGGCGTCGATCACGACGCAGTCGGCGCCGCGCTTGACGGCGGTGGCCGCGACCCTCGCCTCGGCAACCGGGGCGTCGCCGTAGACGAACGCCCAGGCGCAGACGCTGAGCCCGGCCGCGTGGAGGCGTTCGACCAGCGAGGTGTTGAACTGGCTCCAGTAGTGGCCGCCGTCGCCCGACTTGATGTAGAGCGTGCCGATCCCGGAGCGTTTGGCGCGGGCCGCGATCCGGGCGAGGTCGCCGCCTTCGGTCCGTTCGACGTACCAGACCCACATTCCCTGGCGGTCAAACGCGGTGGCCGGCGGCGGAGATTCGGCCGCCGGCGGCGGAGGTTCGGCCGCGGACACGCGGGGGCCGGCGCCGCCGGGGCTGGTGGCGGCGCTCGCGGGAGCGATCAGAGCCAAGGTGAGGATGATCGCCCCGAGCACCAGGCGGATGCCTGGCACCGAGGTGCTGCTGACCCTCACATCGGCTGTAAACACGGGCGCGGCCATTAGGTGCGGTCGAGCCGGGCCTAGTATGGAGAGGTTCCCCCGAATCGGTCTCCGGAGCCCTGCTGATTCGACGTTCTCGCAAGATCCTGTGCATTTCCGCCCTACTGAGCGCGCTGCTCGCAGCGGCCGTGAGCCCGGTTCTCGCGGGCGCTCCGAGCCCGCCGAGCGCCGCCTCGGGCGACCTGGTCGGCGCCGCCATCTCCCAGGCCGGCAAGCGGCTGATCCTCTCCGTGGCAACCACGAGCCCGGTGCCGCTGACCCGGCTCGACCGCCTCCCGCCGACCCGGTCCGCCGTGTCCAGGTACCTCTGTTTCCTGTTGCGCCCCCAGCACGGGCGCGGCGGGCGCGAGCTCTGCGCCGGCGGCCGGGGCGGGGCGCACGCGCGGGTCGGGGTCTCGTTCCTCAACGCCAAGGGGAGGACCGTGCGCCGCCGGACGGTCGCGGCCCGGGTCAGGCGGCCGAGCTCGCTGAAGCTCGTGCTCGCCCTGCCGCCGGGGCGGGCCGGCCTGCGACCCCACCGCTACCGGTGGCGGGTCATTGAGAACCGCGGTGGGTGCCGGCACTGCGCGGCGCGGCTGCCGGCGACTGGCGCGCGCGTCTTCCGGCTGCGGCCGGTGCGGGTGGTCGGCTGCACCGGCGGAGGCGCCGGCCTCGTCACCCACGGCCCACGCGACCGCGACGTCGTCGCCCTCACCTTCGACGACGGCCCCAGCTCTTTCACCGATGCCTTCCTCGACGTCCTGCGCGAGCAGCACGCCGTCGCGACCTTCTTCGAGATCGGCCAGGAGATCGCCGGCCGCGAGGAGACGATGCGGCGCCTGCTTCGAGAGGGAAGCGAGATCGGCAACCACACCACCCACCATCAGCCCTATCCGGGTTACGCGGACCTGGAGACTACGAGCGGGTTGATCGAGAGCGCCACCCACTTCCGGCCCTGCCTCTTCAGGCCTCCCGATGGCGCCGAGGACCCCGTCGTCGTCGAGGCCGGAGCCGAGGCGGGGATGACGACCGTGACCTGGGACGTCGACCCCGGCGACTGGGCGAACCCGGGCAGCGACGCCGTCTACTCGCGCGTGGTCGGCGCGGTCCGCCCGGGCGCGATCGTCGTCATGCATGACGGCGGCGGAACCCGCGCCGACACCCTCGCCGCGCTGCCCCGGATCATCGAGACGCTGCGCCGGCGCGGGTACCGACTCGCGACCGTGACCGAGATGCTGGGGCACAGACTGATCTTCAGGCCATACGGTTAGGCGACGCCGAACGAAGGAGGAGAGAGTGATCGTCGAGAGGACCGAGAACCCGCAGTGGCTGTCGAATGCCTACCTGGTCGCCGACGAGGAGTCCGGCAAGGGCGTCCTGATCGACGGCAACGACATGCTCGACCCACTGCTCGACCGCGCCGAGCAGGACGGGATCGAGATCACCCACATCCTCATCACCCATCCCCACGTCGATCACGTCGCCGGCCTGGCGGCCGCTCAGGAGCGGCTCGGCGGCCCGCCGTTCGTCGCCCACCCCGACGCGGCAGCCGAGATCGACGAGGAGGTGGCCGAGCTGATCGAGGACGGCGGCAAGCTGACCAGCGGCGGCCTCGAGATCGAGGCGATCTCGACCCCCGGGCACGCCTCCGGCCATCTCGCCTACCTAATCGACGGCAGCGATGTGTTCACCGCCGACGTCCTCTTCAAGGGAACGGTCGGGGGGACGATGGCCCCCGGCGCGAGCGGCCTCGACGACCTCCGGGCCTCGGTCATGCGGCTGATGGAGCTGCCGCCGGAGACCAGGGTCCATCCCGGCCACCGCGAGCCGACGACGATCGGCGAGGAGCTAGAGGGCAACCCCTTCGTCCGCGTCTGGCGCGGCGTCGACGAGCTCGGCGAGGAGGAGGTGACGGTCTGGGAACGCCCGGCGACGCTCCGCCTCTGGGCGCCCGACTACGACGGCGGCAACAAGGCCTGGGTGCGATTCGGAGATACCGGCGAGGAGGCGATCGTCGGCGGCTCGCAAGTCGACCGCGGCTGAGCTCGTTGTTGGATCAGGGAGTCAAACCCGTTCTCGACATTAGTTCTATGGACGCATATGCGATGGGAACTCGGGTGACTTTTGCGGAGACTCCCTCCCCCGATGGCAGCCGACATCCAGACCTTCGTCTTCGACTGGTACCCCGTTTTCGGGGTCGTGTTCATGTTCGGCCTGCTGCTCGTGTTCGTGACGCTGCTGCGCGGCACGCTCGGGGCGACCAAGCCTGAAACGGTCAAGGCGAGCAAAACCAAGCCCGTCCTCTGGAACGAGGTCCAGGGGGTCGACGCCGCCAAGGACGAGCTGATGGACGTCGCTGCCTGGCTCCGCGACCCCGACCGCTTCGCCGCCCTCGGCGCCCAGCCGCCGCGCGGCGTCCTCCTCTACGGCCCGCCCGGCACCGGCAAGACGATGCTCGCGCGCGCGGTCGCCGCCCAGGCCGGCGTCGACTTCTTCTCCGCCTCGGGCTCGAGCTTCGTCGAGATGTTCGTCGGCCGCGGCGCCGCCCGGATCCGGCGCCTGTTCAAAGAGGCGCGCAAGTCCGGCCGCGCGGTGATCTTCATCGACGAGCTCGACGCGATCGGCGGCTCCCGCAGCAGCGGCGGTGGCGACGGCGGCACCAGCGAGCGCGAGCAGGCCCTGAACCAGCTGCTGGTCGAGCTCGACGGTTTCGAGCGCGACCCGGGGACGGTGATCGTGATCGCGGCCTCCAACTACGTCGACAAGCTCGACAAGGCGCTGCTGCGTCCGGGCCGGTTCGACCGCCAGGTCCTGGTCTCCGCGCCCGACCGCGACGGGCGCGAGGCGATCCTCCGCGCCCACGCCAAGGGCAAGCCGCTCGGCCCCGACCTCGACCTCACCGACGTCGCCCGTAAGACGACCGGGATGACCGGTGCCCAGCTCGCCAACTCCCTCAACGAGGCGGCGATCATCGCCGGGCGGGCGGGCCGCGAGTGGATCGCCAGAATCGATCTCGACGAGGCCCTGCTGCGGCAGTCGGTCGGCTCCCAGCAGGCCCGCCGCCTGAACCAGAAGGAGCGACGGATCGTCGCCTACCACGAGGCCGGGCACGCGCTCTGCCGGCGGCTGCTCGGGCTCGACCCTCCGGAGATCCTCAGCATCGTCCCCCGCGGCCCGGCCCTCGGGTTCGTCGGCCACTCGCCGCAGGAGGACACCTACCTCCGCTCGCGTGAGGAGCTGCTCGATGAGATCGTCACCCTGCTTGGCGGGCGAGCCGCCGAGGAGGAGGTCTTCAGCGCCTCCTACTCGGGGGCGGTCGACGACCTGATGCGGGTGCACGCGGTCTGCAAGCAGATGGTCTCCGAGTTCGGGATGGGTGTCTCGCTCGACGCCGACGGCGCGCCGCCGATTGCGCTGCCGACCGGCGACTACGCGCTCTCGGACCGGACCCGGCGCGACGTCGACCTGGCGGCGATGACGCTCGCGCGCGAGGCGCACCGGCGGGCGCGGGCGCTGCTCGCGGGGAATCGCGGCTGCCTCGACGACCTCGCCGCGAACGCGCTCGAGCGCGAGACGCTCACCCGCGAGGACCTCGACGAGATCTTCGCCGCGCACGAGCTGCACGACCTGCCTCCGGCGCGGTCGCTGACCGCAGCGGCCACCGCGATGGTGGTTGCAGCCGAGCCGCCTGCCGCCGAGTAGAGTCTCCCCCGAGATGACCGAGGCGGGAGCCGAGGCTTACTACTTCCCACCGGGCCGCTCGGTAGCCCGACGCATCCACGGCGACCGCGCCGTCGGCCTCCTCTACGGTCAGCGGGCGCTCCTGATCGGCGCACTCGAACCACTCACCTACACCGGGACGATGCTGAGCACCCGGGCCAGCGACCACCCGTTCAAGCGGCTCGCGCGGACGGCGAAGATCCAGGAGACGATCTTCCTCGGCACCAGGGCCGAGGCCGACGAGGAGCTCGCCAAGGTCCAGCTGCTGCACGAGACCGTCAACGGCACCCTGCCGGACCCGGCCGGCATCCACCCGGCGGGGACCACCTACTCGGCGTTCGACCCGGAGCTGATGCTCTGGACGATGGCGGTGATCGCCGACTCCGGACGGGCGATGTACGAGGCGATGGTGCGGGAGCTCGTAGCCTCCGAGCTCGAGGACCTCTGGCAGGACTACGTCCGCTTCGGCGAGCTGTTCGGGCTGCCGCGCAGCGAGGTCCCGGCGAGTTACCCCGAGTTCAGGGACTGGTTCGACGCCAAGCTCGCCTCACCCGACCTCCACGCCACCCAGCACGCGCTCGAGATGGCGCCGCTGGTCGCGTTCCGCCAGCCGGTGCCGCTGCCGGCGCGGGGCAACCTCGCCGTCCAGAATCACATCATCAAGGGAACCCTGCCGCCGCGGGTCCGCGAGATCTTCGGCATCACCTGGACCGGCGCCCACGAGGCGACCTTCCGGGCCGCGGTCGCGGCTCACCGCCGCGCCCGGCGCCTGTTCCCGAAGCCGGTCCGTCGCGGCCGCAACGACTACTTCTTCGACCTCGTCAGCCGCGGCGAGCAGCAGAGAGGCGGCACGAGGACGCCGGGGCTCCACGCCGGCGCCTCGTAGCCCGTACCCCTGGCTTTATCCGGCGACCTGGCAGGGCCGGAAGAACGTGCCGCGCAGCGCGAGACCGTCCTTGAAGGTGAACAGCCCGCGGGCCTGGAGGTGCCCCGTTTCGCAGCGGGCGTTGACGAAGCTGTGGCGCACTCCCTTGAAGGTCCAGCGCCTGCCGATCGTCAGGCTCCCGGAGATCGGGATGCCGTAGCCGTTCGCGATCCGCGGGATCCGCGCCTCGGTCCGGTAGCCGTATTCGCCCTTGCTGATTTTTTCGATCTCGACCGGGACGACGAAGGTGGTCGGGACCGGAACCGTGGTGTAGGCATGGGCGAGGACGGTCGGGTTGCCGTCCTTGCGCGGACCGTTGAAGACCGTAATCGGCGAGGAGACCTTGAACGGGGCCTGTTCGGGGAAGGCGACCATCGCGCTGCCGGAGCCCTTGCCGACGATCGAGCCCGGGCAGAGATGGCGGGCGCCGGCGACCGTCGTCGCCTCGAGGCGGCCCGGCCTGCAGACCGGCAGGCCCTGGGTCTGGACCGAGCCGTGGCGGTCGAATTCGAAGGTGATGGTGTCGATGATGGGAGGCAGGTCGCCGGAGACGGTGTCGATCCTGCCGCCGCCGTAGATGGTGATCGGAGCGTCCTTGTGTTTCGGCAGCTTCGTCGGCCTGAAGCCGCCGTCGCCGAAGACGAGGAGGTCGCCGGCGCGGATCGTCAGCCCCTCGGCGGTTCCCGCTCCGAGCAGGACGACCAGCATCGCGGTGCCGATCAGCATCTTCGTCTTCCTCTTCATCCCACTCCCCTCAACCCGGGCGACCGCTGGTCGGACCGGTGTCCTGGCTCTCGTTCATGACGCGACCGAGAAGCGCATCCCGGCCAACTTGAAGCGATCGAGGCAGTCGGTGCCGAGCGCGGCCGCCGGGGTCAGGCAGCCGCCACGCTCGGGCGTCGCGCCGCTCTCGGAGAGCAGCAGGCCGGCCTCGCCGAGCATCCTCGCCGTCGACAGGTAGCCGGGGTGCCCGTCGGCGTCGAGATCGACGCGCAGATAGTGACCCCCCGTGGTGCGGGCGTCGACGCCGAGCTGCCACGACCACTCGTCCATGCGGTCGCCGGTCGGCCCGAAGCCGGAGGAGGGGAGCAGGCGCCGCAGCAGGTCGGCGGCCTTGCTTCGGACTCCGGGCCCGGCCCGGGTGAGGGCCGCGAAGGCCGCCTGAATACCACCCAGCGAGCCGACCGCGAGATAGCGGAGCGGCAGGGTCGCGGCGCCGCCCGGAAGGGCCATCCCCTCGCGGTAGCGAAAGGGAACCGGCGCCTCGCCGCGGTCGGCCGCGGTAAGCAGGGCGGTCCGCTGGATCACGGCGGGGTTGATGAAGGCGGCCGGCGACATCGGGGCGATCGCGTCGCCGCGGAGGTTGGCGCGCGGCGCGAGCGAAATCGGGCTGGCGTGGCGCACCGCGGCCGCGAACCCGGGGTCGGGGATCAGTGCCGCCGGGTCGGCGACATCGGCCGCGCCCTCGGCCCCGAGCGCCTCGGCAAGGCTCTGCAGGGTGCCGCCGGAGATGATGTCGCCGAGCCCCATCCGGCCGGCCGGCTGCTGGGTGGTGACGATCGCGTCGGCTTCGACCAGCTCCTCCCCCCAGCGCTCGCGCGCGGTCTCGGCGGCGAGCAGGACGCAGAGGTCGGGTGGCAGCGCCTCGAACCCGCTTACCTGGATGACCTTGACGCCGGCCTCCGCCGCGCGCTCGTGGAAGGCGTCGATCGTCCGTCGCACGAACGGGATCTCGCCGGTCAGATCGACGTAGTGGGCGCCGTTCTCGACGCAGGCTTCGATCACCGGCGTGCCGTGGAGGGTGTAGGGACCGACCAGGTCGAGGACGACCCGGGTCCGTTCGGCCATCGCCGCCAGCGAGGCGGGGTCGCCGACGTCGGCCAGGATCGACTCCGGCGGCGTGCAGCCGACCTCGCCGAGGACGCGCTCGAGCTTGCCGATGTCGCGCCCCGCCACGGCCCAGCGGAAGTCCCCGTCTTCTGCCCGACCGGCGAGGTAGGAGGCGACGCCGCGGCCGGTGATGCCACTGGCGCCGAAGACGGCGACCGATAGGTCCCGCTCGCTCACTCGAACGGCTCGCGCTTCGCTCGCTGCACGAAAAACCAGGCTGCGATGCTTGCTCGCTCCGCGCTCATGTGACCATTACATCAATTGACGGCAAATCGGGCCCGATCATCGATCCTGATCCGACCATGGGATCCGACCGTGCTCGTGCGCAATCCGCTCGCGATCCGATGCATAGGCGTCGCAGAGCACCTCGTTTCGCATCGCGAACCGCACCCCCGCGCGCAGCATCCGCTCCGCCAGCCACCAGTCGCCCGGCAGGCCGAGGTCGGCGGCCAGCGCCTGGCGCCCGAAGAAGCGCAGGCCGCCGTGGTACATCCCGGCCGCCCAGGAGAAGTGGCCGGGGCGCGGGGGAAAGACGCAGAAGTCGGTCTCCTCACCGCCCCCGTGCTGGCGGACCTGGCCGTAGACGGCCTCCGCTCCGGACTCCCTGGCGAGTTCGAGAAGAGCCTCGACGCAGTTCGGCCGCAGGGCGTCGTCATCGTCGAACTCGACGATCCAGCGGCCGCTCGCCGCCGCCAGCGCCGCATTTCGCGGCCGGGTCGCTCCGACCAGCCACAGCCGCGCCGGGTCGTCGGTCCAGCTCTGGCGCGGTCCGAGATCGAGGTAACGGACCCGGGAGTCGGCGAGCTCGGCGACCGCGGCGGCGGTCTCGGCCGGCGCTCCGTCGCCGGCGACGATCACCTCGAGGTTCTCGTGGGTCTGGGCGAGGATCGAGGGGAGCGAGCGCGAGATCAGTTCGGGCCTGCCGAGGGTTGCGACCGTGACCGAAACCAGCGGGCGCTCCTCACTCCATGGCAGGCGGTATCGCTTCCCCTGTCTGCGCTTCTCCAGCAACCGGCGATTGCGGGGCTCGTCGGCCGCGAGCGCCCGCAGAGCCTGCCCGAGGTCGGTTCTCTGCGCGTCGCGGTCGGCCCCCAGCGCCGCGAGATCGGTGCGGAGCGAGTCGAGGTCGGCGCGCAGAGCCTCGAGGGCGGAGCCGAAGGCGTCTAGCCGGTGCTCGATCCGGTCGATCCCGGGGTAGGGGCCGCGGATCCGCCGCCCGAGCGCCGCCCGGATCCGCTCGACGCCCCCCGGTTGCCCCGCCGCGCTCATCGGGCCGAGTAGGGAAGGGCCGGGACGCCCTGGACCCGCGCTTCGGCGGCGACGTCGCGGATCGTCACCGCACCGGCCGCGATTGTGGCCCCGGCGCCGACGGTGGTGCCGTTGACGATCACCGAGCCCATGCCGAGGAATGCGCCGGCGCCGAGGTCCGAGTTGCCGCCGACGTTTACACCGGGATTGAGGGTGGCGAACTCGCCGATCCGCACGTGATGGCCGACGAGTGCTCCGCGCGAGAGGATCGCGTGGTCGCCGACCGATGTCTCTGCCCCGACCACCGCGAGCGGGCCGACGGTGGCGCTCGGGGCGACTTCGGCGCTCGCGGCGACGTGCGCTCGCGGGTGGATCACGCCTCCCGGCAACCAGCCCTCCCCCGCCAGCAACCCCCAGTTCTCGCGTCGGTCGCCGCCGAGGCCGAGGATCGCCGTCCCCTCAGGCGGCGGCCCCTCGAGGGCGACGACCGGCAACCCGTGAGCGCTGGAGCCCACCCGCTCCCGATCCTGAAGCTCGATCAACCCGTCGATTTCGATGCCCGCGTCGGCCACCCACCCCGCTATCTCAGCCGCGAAGGACCCGGTGCCGGCGATGTGGAGGCTCTTGACCAAGGCGCCTCAGCCTAGGTGAGTGCGGGCATCAACCGCTCGGCCACGAGCTCGAGCTGCCTCGGCTCGTCGCCGAGCGGCCAGAGGAAGACTCGCTCCAGCCCCGCCTCGGCGTATCGGGCCAGCAGGCCCAGGCAGTGCTCGGCGTCGCCAACGCAGACACGGGGCCTCAGGTAGTCGGGCTCTCTCTTCACCGCTGGGCCGAGTACGTCGGCGAGGATCCTCTCGGCCTCAGCGCGATCCTCGGTTAGCCATAGCCACATCGTGGCGAGGCCGTTCGGTAAATCAGCGGTCCGGCCCTGTCTCTCCAGCTCCTCCCGGAGCCTGGATCCAGCCACCCCGAACTCGTCAGGGGTCGTGTTGTAGCCCGAGGCGAGCCATCCGTCGGCGAGTCGTGCAACGCGCCGCAGGCCCGCGTCCGAGCCCCAACTCCCGATCCAGATCGGGATCGGGCTGGCAGGTCGCGGCTGCAGTTCGCCAGCGACGGACGAGGCTGAGTAATGCTCGCCGTTCGCCGGTTCCTCGCCGCGGAAGATCTGCCGCAGAATCCCCACCGCCTCGTCGAAGCGCCTCCATCGCTCCTCGAAGGGGACGCCGACGGCCTCGTAGTCGCGGCGGGATGAGCCCGGGCCGAGACCCGCGATGAGGCGGCCGTCCGCAAGGGTGTTGAGCGAGATCAGGGTCTTCGCGAGCGAGAGCGGGCCCCTGATGGTCGGCTGCGCGATCGTCGTGCAGATCCGCATCTCACCCGCGTGCGGGATCGCCATCGCCAGCGCGGTGGGGCCGTCGATCCACGGGCGGGAGAAGATCACGTGGTCGTTCGCCGAGATCCCCCAGAAGTCGAGCCCAACGGCCGCTTTGACCGTATCCAGGATCCTATCCCTGGTGATCGGGGATCGATCGAACTGGATGAGCGGCAGGTGGGCGGCCAGCTGTAGGGGCACGCTACCGCGACGATAATGGACCCCATGCACTCGGAGGAGTGGGCGACCCGCGAGCACGTCGATCACTACCTCGCGCGAGCGAACGAGTTTCCGCGCCGCGCGGAGGGAGAGAGCGTCCTACTCGAACACGTGCCGCGCGCTGCGGGACGCGTCCTCGACATCGGGACCGGCGACGGCCGGCTGCTCGACCACCTCCGCCGCGATCGACCGCGGATGCTCGGCGTCGGCCTCGACTTCTCCGAGCTGATGCTCGCCGCCGCGCGCGAGCGTTTCGCCGACGCGGAGGGCATCGAGCTCGTCGAGCACAACCTCACCGAGCCGCTCCCGGACCTCGGGCGCTTCGACGCAGGCGTCTCCTCGATGGTGATCCACCACCTCGAGGACGAGCGCAAACGCTCACTGATCGGCGAGGTCTTCGAGCTGCTCGAGCCGGGCGGTGTCTTCGCCAACTTCGAGCACGTCGCCTCGCCCACCCAGCGCCTACACGAGGGCTTCTTCGCCGCGATCGGTGAACCGCTCGAGCGCGAGGACCCCTCCGATCGCACCTCGACGTCGAGACCCAGCTCGGATGGCTGCGAGACGCCGGATTCGCCGACGTCGACTGCTACTGGAAGTGGCTGGAGATGGCGCTCCTGATCGGCGTCCGGCCCCGATAGGTTGGTCGGATGACGACTCGGGTCCTGGTCCTCGGCGCAGGCTTCGGCGGTCTCGAGCTCTCGACCTCCCTCTCGGAGGCGCTTGGCGAGGAGATCGAGGTGACGATGATCGACCAGAGCGACTCGTTCGTCTTCGGGTACTCGAAGCTCGACGTGATGTTCGGGCGACGTAGTGCGGCGGAGGTCCACATCCCCTACAGCGACTTCGCCAAGCCGGGGGTGCGACTGCTGCGCGAGACCGTCCTCGCGATCGATCCCGAGGCGCGCTCGGTCACCACCGACGAGGGAGTGCACGAGGCCGAGTTCCTCGTCATCGCCCTCGGCGCCGACTACGACATGGAGGCGACGCCGGGCCTCACCGAGGGGGGTCAGGAGTTCTATTCCGTCGCCGGGGCCGAACGAGTGGCGGAGCTGCTTCCCTCCTTCAGCGCCGGCAGGGTCGTGATCGGCGTCTGCGGAGCGCCCTTCAAGTGCCCTCCCGCTCCGAGCGAGGCCGCGCTGCTGATGCACGACCACCTATCGAGTCGAGGCATCCGGGATGAGTGTGAGATCTCGCTCCTGATGCCGTTGCCGAGCCCCGTTCCACCCTCTCCAGAGGCCTCGGCGGCGCTGCTCGCCGCCTTCTCCGAGCGCGACATCGAGTTTCATGGCGGGGCCAGGATCGCCGCGCTGGACCCGGACCGGTCCGTCGTCGCGCTCGAGGATGGCGATGAGGCTCCCTACGACCTCTTCCTCGGAGTCCCGAGGCACCGCGCCCCGGACGTCGTCCGAGAGAGCGGGATGACCACCGACGGTTACGTCCCGGTCGACTCGGCGAAGCTGGAGACCGTGTTCCCCGGCGTCTACGCGGTCGGCGACGTCGCCACCGTCGGCGTGCCGAAGGCCGGGGTCTTCTCCGAGGGTGCCGCCAAGGTCGTCGCGGCGGAGCTGATCGCCCGCATACGCGAGGGCCAGGCGCCGGGCGGCTACGACGGTCGCGGCTCCTGCTACGTCGAGTTCGGCTCTGACCGGGTCGGTCGCGTCGACATCGACTTCCTGACCGGGCCGAAGCCGACCGGTGTCTTCCAGCAGCCCTCCGCCACGCTCGTCGCCGAGAAGGTGGAGTTCGGCTCGAGCCGCACCGCCCGCTGGTTCGGCGCCTGACCCTTAGCTGAGCTGGGGCAATACCTGCTCGCCGAAGAGCCTGACCTGCTCGGAGAGGCCCGGTAGACCCTCGACCTCGACGCCGGCCCAGGAGCGCAGCGTGAACGGATCGGTGAACGAGACCAGGGCATGGTCGAGGCCGGCCGCCGAGTAGGTCTCGGTGAGCCACTGGAGCCAGTCCTCGGGAGTGCCGGCAACGACCAGGCGATCCGCGATCGCGTCCGGGGTGGCCGCGAGCGCACGCGCGACATCGCCGGCGGCAAAGGCCTCGTTGACGGGGGCAATCTCATCGAGTGCGATTCCGTGGCGGTCCAACAGGGCCGGCGGCATCGAGGGGATGTAGAAGGCGGCGAGGATCCTCCCGGCCCGCCTTGCCGCCTCGCCGTCAGCGGCGATCGCGCCGAGCAGCGAGTCGCCGAGGTCGAGCCCATCCCGGCTCCTGCCCGCTCGCTCGATACCCGCCTCGAAGCAGCCGACCGCGTATCCCAGCGCCTCGGGGGAATAGGCGCACGCGGTGTGCAGACCGTCGGCGACCTCGCCCGCGAGCTCCATCGACTTCGGGCCGCCCATGGCACCTATCTTCAGTGGCAGGTGCTCCTGGACCGGCCGGGCCGCGGTGCTGACGCCCGAGTAGGCGTAGAAGTCGCCGGCGAAATCGATCGAGCCCTCGTCGAGAACCGTGCGCATGACCTGGTGTGCCTCGCGCAGGCGGGCGATTGGGCGAGTGCCCTTCCACTCGACTCCGTACTGCTCCAGCATCGCGATGTTGCCGATGCCGAACACGACCTCGGCGCGCCCATCGCTGAGCTCGTCAAGGGTCGCGGCAAGCTGCGCGACGTAGGTCGGGTCGCGCATGTATATGGGTGCCACACACGGCCCCAGCCTGATTCGCTCCGTCTGCCGCGCCCCGGCGGCGAGAAGCATCCAGCCGTCCTTGTGGTAGATCTCGTCGGCGCTGTAGCAGGCGTAGAATCCCAGCTCGTCGGCAATCCGGATCGAGTCCAGAAGCTCATCGGCCGACTGCTCGGGCAGCATCTGGAAGCTGGCCAGCACCGACCCAGCCTAGCCGCATGAGAGTGACCCTACGACGCGAGGGTGGCGGAGAATCCTGCGTAGGCCCCGCCCGCCTGGACCGCGATGCGAGTCCGCTCCACCGCTTGACCGGCGTCGCGCGCCGAAACCGAGACGACGAACTCGTGCAACTCGCTCCCCCCTTCGCGCACGGCCACCATGTTGTTGTGCCGGTCGGCCAAGGGGGTTATCGCGGCCGCCGAGAGCGCACCACGGGTTCGCCTGATCATCGGCGGCCCGTTGAAGCTGACCTCAAAGCGGGCCGGCAGAACCTCAAAAGCGGGGTGCATCATCTGCATCGAGCTTAGCGGTGCCACCAAATCACCAAAGAACCTCGGACCGCCCACTCGCCTCGTGGGCTTGTAGGCTCGCCGAGGGTAGATGAGCCGCGTGAAGCGAAATCTCGTCGCGGTGGTCACGGTCGCGGTGGCGGCGGCATTGCTCGCGATGCCGCAGCTCGCAATGGCCAAGCGGAGCACCTACTCGGGCCCGATCTCCCAGGCCCCCTTGGCGCCAGGCGCCGGCGGGATCAAGAACATTTCCCCCCCGACCATCGAATTCAAGGTGATCGACACCGGAAAGCAGCAGGTCTGGAAGCTGAGGGAGACGAGCGTCTACTTCCACTGCAGCGATGGTGAGGTGCGGTATCCGGCCGACGGCGGGTCCTTGATCCCCAAGCTCACCTTCGAGGACTCGATCAGGGTCAAGAAGGGGAAATTCTCCGCGGTGAACGACGACGGGCTCGGGCGTAAATTCACGGCGACGGGGCAGCTTCCGGCCAAAGGGCAGGCGAAGGGCACCATCCGCATCACCGAGCACGTCGACGCGTATTCAGACCCGGTCGAAGGCCACCCTGCCTACGACTGCGACACCGGCACCCTCAACTGGAAGGCAACCAGGTCCGGGTGAAGGGATTCGGACAATGGGCGGTACCGGGGCTCGAACCAGTGGCCTCCTGCTTGTAATTGGGCGAACCTGCTGCCGTTTGCTGCGGTTTGTGGCGCATTGCCTGTCTGTCGCTTTCAAAGGCTTCCATGCGGGTTGCCCTGGGACCCCCGTAGATCCTCGGCGGTTCTGAGGACGTGTCTCCCTAGAAACTAGTCCCACTCTCAGCCGGCGGCGCAGTGAGGCCCGGTGTTCGGCTTGGCCGGTGGGGCCTTGAAGCCGGGGGCGCTTTCGCCAGTCAGCGAGTCCAGGCGCTTCGCCATCTTGTAGAGCCGCGATGGCGGGAAGTAGATGAGCCTCACGCGCATCCGCACCGTGCCACTCGATCCGACGATGCTGATGCCGCCGTCACCCCCGAACGACACAGACAGCGAACAGCTCCGAGAATAGTCGCTGCCATACAGGAGCTGCTTCGTCGACGGGCCCGGGAATTCACTTGTTGAGTCGAACACGTCGGCCAGGGGCACGTCCAGCCGGCCGTCGTTGAGACCGCATTGGAAGCTCGCCCGTGCGGGGAGGTCGGCCATGCCGGCTACGAGGCCGTGCCCGACCAAATAGAAGTAGGGCGAGGGCTTGCGGTCCTCGGAGAAGCCTTGGCTGTCGAGCACGGCATTCGACGTCGAGCACGCGGGTTGCCATCCATGCGGAATCTGGGTGTAGCAGCAGGCACCCTGCACGCCCGCGGGTGTGTCCTGGAAGCTCCACGCCGCCGTCCAGTCGTGGAGGGCCACCTGCGGGCGACTCGCGGTCCGGAAGCCATATCGCGCGATGGGCTGGATATGGTCGTGCCCGCGGTGGTGCAGGTCCTTCGCGAGGGCGCGGAACGCGAAGTTCCAGGTCGCGGAGTACTTGCCCCGGTAATACGGGTAGGAACCGGTGCCGTCGCCGTAGTTGACGGTCTGACTGCCGCTCGCCTGTACCGAAAGCTGGAAGCAGCAGCGTTCACTGGTCGGCTGAGCCCGGCCATCGGCTCGACCCGCAGGGAGGGTGAGCATCCCCAGCACCATGAGCAAGCCTGTCAAGGCCAGCGTTCTGGTGGGCAGCCGGCAGTTGCTCGAGTTCAGGATCTCCTCCCCGCTGGTCCGGGGCGTGGAGGCGGAACCCTCATTCGCAAGGGACGTGCGAACAGAGGTCACCGAAACCATAGCCCTTGTGATAGTCACGGATCTCGTCGAGCCGGCGGTCGAGAGCTCGCCGGGGGAACCACTCGACCTTCAAGAAGCCGGTGTGGTCATATATCGCGTCGACGCCGTAGTCGTGATCCGGCGAGTAAGAACTGTGGAAGCCGGTTTGACGCCTGTAGGTTCCGCGCCCGTGGCGGAAAAAATCGCGCGACGCCCGGAATTTGTCGCTCCAAGGAGCGTAGCCTTCGGGTCCGGAATTGACGGTCCAGTCGATCATCGACAACCCGTACATGCAGCCCGGATCCTCGTAGCCGCTGACGTTCACCTCGACGTTGCCGCGGAATAGATTGACCTGGGGGGATCGCTCGATCCGCTTCCTCTTGAAGATCCCGCAGGTTCCAGGCTCCGCCACCGGCGTGCCAACTGTATCCGGGGGATTCTGGAGGACAAGGTAGCTGCGGATTTCGTCCTTCGTGAAGCGGATCCCGTGTTCGTGCGACGGACCCACATTGTCGAGGTCGGCGAAGCCGTCCTGCTCGCGGTACCGAAAGATTCCAACGAGCATCCAGGACACGCTCCCTTGTTGCTTGCCCCGCGGGGTGTCGCCGGTGAAGGTCTCCTTCACTTCTGCGTCGGAGTCGGCGGTGAGGAAGAAGCAGCAGCGCTCATGGATTTTCGCCCCAGCGGCCGGCGTCGCGAAGACGGCCGAAGGGGTCAGCACGGCCAGGATGTTGAGGACGAGAAGGACCCGATGCTGGAACATGAAGCAGCCTTGTGACGAGGTTACCACCGCGTCGGTCTGGCAGTTGGAGTGGCGACGGCCTTTGTGCTCCGCTGGTCCGTGCGCTCTTCACTCGGGCAGGCGCGTGGGCAGGTAACGTGGACGTGATGTGCAAATCGGCTCCGCCTGGTTATCGCCGAGATCGCGGCGCAATGCCGTGAGCACATCCAGCCGACCTATCGGCTGCCCTCAGAGCCAGAAGAGGAAGCGGTTCGCGTAGTGGCGGGTGAAGTGGGCGGTACGGTGCTCGAACCAGTGACCTCCTGCTTGTAAGTTGGGTCAAGCAGCTGCCGCCTACTGCGGTTTGTGGCGCTTTCCCCGCAAATCGCCAATCAGATAGACGCGGCGGACAAAGAAGCTTGAACCCCATGAGGCGGGTGCCTAGGGGTCCTCCGGATTCCTTGACGGGGAATCTATTACTCGGTCCTTAGTGTCCAGGTCCCGACTCACACTCATGTGAGCGTCCCACCCCGGGGCCCCCGTCGCAGAGGTCGTTGCCGGGCTCGCCGTAGAGCTGATCTGCGCCCGCTTCCCCGTACAGCCGATCGTCGCCCGGGCCACCGTGGCAGCCATCCTCGCCGGCGCCCATGTAGCAGACGTCGTTCCCCGGAGGCCCCTGGCGTGGATCATCGGGTTTGGGCGAATAGTCTCCCCAGCAGCCATCGCTGCCTGCCCCGTGGCGACAATAGTCGTCGCCGCCATCGCCAACACAGTCGCTGTTTTGGTCGCCGGTGATGCAGATGTCATTGCCGCCGCCGCCATAACAGCGATTGCGTTTGCTTCCTTCCGAATAGCAGGTGTCGACCTCAGCATTGCCGATCAATTTGTCAGAGCCGAATCCCAGGCGGGCAGTGAGGGGAATCGGCAGCGGATCGAGGACTTCGACCTTATCGTCCTGGGGCCCCATGACGACTTCAATCGAGCCGGCTCCACCAGAAGGACAATCGATGGCGTGGCCACCGGCGGGTTCGCAGCCGACCTGCTCGCTGTAGTCCAGGTTGCCCTTGACCATGATGTCGTTGCCGACCACCATCAACCTCAGGTGTGAGCTCGAATCGGGGCCGTGGACCACGATCACGCGCTCCGGCACGGCGGATGTTGGAAAAGCGAGCAGGGCAAGCGGCGCGGCAACCATCAGTGTCGCAAGGACCACCGCCACGGGACACTTGCGGATAGCGACAGGAAATTGCCTGGCGATCGCTATCAAGCTCTGCTCCCACGTGTCATCGGGTAGCCGTCATCGAGCCGGAGCCAGGTAGTCCTGACCGGGATGCAACTTAAGTCTGCGATGGCGCGTGAAATCCTGGATTTGGACGATTCCGCGTTTGACCTTGAAGAAGGTTCCCGTGGGACGGTCTTCGGTAAGCCAGATCGTTCCCAGTACGCTCGCCGAGCCATAGTTGCCTTTTGTTACGAAGCTCCCGTGGCCACTGCCCCACAGCCGGTTGCTGCCTCCTCGAGCCCTGGAACTGCTGGCGCGGTGTTTGTGGCCTTTGCTGAGGGTGTCGATCAATTTGAGTTCAGTTGTAGGTTTGCCCGATACCGGCTGCTCGACGCGAAACACGCCGTCGTAGAAGTCTGCGGTCTCAGTGCCGTTCCCCTGCTTGGACTTTGCACACGTAAGGCGCACTCGACCCTGGGTTGTGTCGATGATCGTGCCAAGAGGAATCTGGAGGTCATCAGTTAGCCGGACGAAGCCACTGCCTCCTGGAACCTTGATCAGCACTTTGCCATGCACAGGCGCAATCACTGCGAATTTGCCGTAGCGCGGCTTCTTGATTTTCACGCACTTGGTCTTGCCGTGGTGCTTCTGCTCCTTGAAGCCCGCCTTGCACTTCGGGGGTTCGCTGTGCCCAGTCGTCTCGGGCGGGGTGGTGTCGACCGTGAAGGAGCGGGTGGCGGGGCTCGGGTCGGTGTTGGCGGCGCCGTCGGTGGCCCGGACCCGGAAGGTGTAGGGGCCGTCGGCCAGCGCCGCCGGCGTGTGGGTGGCGCCCGGTCCCGAGCAGGGCCCGAAGGCCGGGGTGCCGGTGTCGAGCGAGCATTCGAAGCTCGAGCCCGACTCGGAGGAGTGGAATTCGAAGGTCGGGGTCGGGTCGTTGGTGGTGCCGGTCGGGCCGGCGTCGATCGTCGTCTCGGGCGGGGTGGTGTCGACCGTGAAGGAGCGGGTGGCGGGGCTCGGGTCGGTGTTGGCGGCGCCGTCGGTGGCCCGGACCCGGAAGGTGTAGGGGCCGTCGGCCAGCGCCGCCGGCGTGTGGGTGGCGCCCGGTCCCGAGCAGGGCCCGAAGGCCGGGGTGCCGGTGTCGAGCGAGCATTCGAAGCTCGAGCCCGACTCGGAGGAGTGGAATTCGAAGGTCGGGGTCGGGTCGTTGGTGGTGCCGGTCGGGCCGGCGTCGATCGTCGTCTCGGGCGGGGTGGTGTCGACCGTGAAGGAGCGGGTGGCGGGGCTCGGGTCGGTGTTGGCGGCGCCGTCGGTGGCCCGGACCCGGAAGGTGTAGGGGCCGTCGGCCAGCGCCGCCGGCGTGTGGGTGGCGCCCGGTCCCGAGCAGGGCCCGAAGGCCGGGGTGCCGGTGTCGAGCGAGCATTCGAAGCTCGAGCCCGACTCGGAGGAGTGGAATTCGAAGGTCGGGGTCGGGTCGTTGGTGGTGCCGGTCGGGCCGGCGTCGATCGTCGTCTCGGGCGGGGTGGTGTCGACCGTGAAGGAGCGGGTGGCGGGGCTCGGGTCGGTGTTATTGGCAGGGTCTATCGCCCGCACGGAGAAGGTGTGTTCGCCGTCGGCCAGGTCGGTGTAGCCCTTGGGCGTCGTGCAGAGGGCAAAGTCGCCGGCATCGAGCTTGCATTCGAAGCTCGAGCCGGGCTCGGAGGAGCTGAAGGCGAAGCTCGGGTCGTTGTTGTTGGTGCTCGAGCCGTCGGCGGGCCCGGCGTCGATCGTCGTCTCGGGCGGCGTGGTGTCGGAGGTGGTGTCGACCGTGAAGGAGCGGGTGGCGGGGCTCGGGTCGGTGTTGGCGGCGCCGTCGGTGGCCCGGACCCGGAAGGTGTAGGGGCCGTCGGCAAGCGCCGCCGGCGTGTGGGTGGCGCCCGGTCCCGAGCAGGGCCCGAAGGCCGGGGTGCCGGTGTCGAGCGAGCATTCGAAGCTCGAGCCCGACTCGGAGGAGTGGAATTCGAAGGTCGGGGTCGGGTCGTTGGTGGTGCCGGTCGGGCCGGCGTCGATCGTCGTCTCGGGCGGGGTGGTGTCGACCGTGAAGGAGCGGGTGGCGGGGCTCGGGTCGGTGTTGGCGGCGCCGTCGGTGGCCCGGACCCGGAAGGTGTAGGGGCCGTCGGCCAGCGCCGCCGGCGTGTGGGTGGCGCCCGGTCCCGAGCAGGGCCCGAAGGCCGGGGTGCCGGTGTCGAGCGAGCATTCGAAGCTCGAGCCCGACTCGGAGGAGTGGAATTCGAAGGTCGGGGTCGGGTCGTTGGTGGTGCCGGTCGGGCCGGCGTCGATCGTCGTCTCGGGCGGGGTGGTGTCGACCGTGAAGGAGCGGGTGGCGGGGCTCGGGTCGGTGTTATTGGCAGGGTCTATCGCCCGCACGGAGAAGGTGTGTTCGCCGTCGGCCAGGTCGGTGTAGCCCTTGGGCGTCGTGCAGAGGGCAAAGTCGCCGGCATCGAGCTTGCATTCGAAGCTCGAGCCGGGCTCGGAGGAGCTGAAGGCGAAGCTCGGGTCGTTGTTGTTGGTGCTCGAGCCGTCGGCGGGCCCGGCGTCGATCGTCGTCTCGGGCGGCGTGGTGTCGGAGGTGGTGTCGACCGTGAAGGAGCGGGTGGCGGGGCTCGGGTCGGTGTTGGCGGCGCCGTCGGTGGCCCGGACCCGGAAGGTGTAGGGGCCGTCGGCAAGCGCCGCCGGCGTGTGGGTGGCGCCCGGTCCCGAGCAGGGCCCGAAGGCCGGGGTGCCGGTGTCGAGCGAGCATTCGAAGCTCGAGCCCGACTCGGAGGAGTGGAATTCGAAGGTCGGGGTCGGGTCGTTGGTGGTGCCGGTCGGGCCGGCGTCGATCGTCGTCTCGGGCGGGGTGGTGTCGACCGTGAAGGAGCGGGTGGCGGGGCTCGGGTCGGTGTTGGCGGCGCCGTCGGTGGCCCGGACCCGGAAGGTGTAGGGGCCGTCGGCCAGCGCCGCCGGCGTGTGGGTGGCGCCCGGTCCCGAGCAGGGCCCGAAGGCCGGGGTGCCGGTGTCGAGCGAGCATTCGAAGCTCGAGCCCGACTCGGAGGAGTGGAATTCGAAGGTCGGGGTCGGGTCGTTGGTGGTGCCGGTCGGGCCGGCGTCGATCGTCGTCTCGGGCGGGGTGGTGTCGACCGTGAAGGAGCGGGTGGCGGGGCTCGGGTCGGTGTTGGCGGCGCCGTCGGTGGCCCGGACCCGGAAGGTGTAGGGGCCGTCGGCAAGCGCCGCCGGCGTGTGGGTGGCGCCCGGTCCCGAGCAGGGCCCGAAGGCCGGGGTGCCGGTGTCGAGCGAGCATTCGAAGCTCGAGCCCGACTCGGAGGAGTGGAATTCGAAGGTCGGGGTCGGGTCGTTGGTGGTGCCGGTCGGGCCGGCGTCGATCGTCGTCTCGGGCGGGGTGGTGTCGACCGTGAAGGAGCGGGTGGCGGGGCTCGGGTCGGTGTTGGCGGCGCCGTCGGTGGCCCGGACCCGGAAGGTGTAGGGGCCGTCGGCAAGCGCCGCCGGCGTGTGGGTGGCGCCCGGTCCCGAGCAGGGCCCGAAGGCCGGGGTGCCGGTGTCGAGCGAGCATTCGAAGCTCGAGCCCGACTCGGAGGAGTGGAATTCGAAGGTCGGGGTCGGGTCGTTGGTGGTGCCGGTCGGGCCGGCGTCGATCGTCGTCTCGGGCGGGGTGGTGTCGACCGTGAAGGAGCGGGTGGCGGGGCTCGGGTCGGTGTTGGCGGCGCCGTCGGTGGCCCGGACCCGGAAGGTGTAGGGGCCGTCGGCAAGCGCCGCCGGCGTGTGGGTGGCGCCCGGTCCCGAGCAGGGCCCGAAGGCCGGGGTGCCGGTGTCGAGCGAGCATTCGAAGCTCGAGCCCGACTCGGAGGAGTGGAATTCGAAGGTCGGGGTCGGGTCGTTGGTGGTGCCGGTCGGGCCGGCGTCGATCGTCGTCTCGGGCGGGGTGGTGTCGACCGTGAAGGAGCGGGTCGCGGGGCTCGGGTCGGTGTTATTGGCAGGGTCTATCGCCCGCACGGAGAAGGTGTGTTCGCCGTCGGCCAGGTCGGTGTAGCCCTTGGGCGTCGTGCAGAGGGCAAAGTCGCCGGCATCGAGCTTGCATTCGAAGCTCGAGCCGGGCTCGGAGGAGCTGAAGGCGAAGCTCGGGTCGTTGTTGTTGGTGCTCGAGCCGTCGGCGGGCCCGGCGTCGATCGTCGTCTCCGGCGGCGTGGTGTCTTCCGGGATGACCTGCGTATGGGAAGTTGCCGAGTCGTTTGAGGGGTTGGCGTCAGAGCTCGTGCTCGACACCGACGCGGTGTTGGACAGGTCGTCAGTGAGACTCGTAGGCTTGACGACGATCGTGATGTGGGCGCTTCCATTGAAGGCGATCGAACCCAGATCGCATGACACGGTGGAAGTCCCAGAACAAGAGCCCTGGTCCGAGTTCGCCGACACGAAATCGACCCCGCCCGGAAGCGGATCGGTCACCTGCACGCCTGCCGCCGCATCCGGCCCATCGTTCGTCACAGTAATCGAGTATGTGAGTTCGTGATCGACGAACACCGGATCGGGGGAGTCGGTCTTGGTAATCGACAAGTCGCCCACGGTCGTCACGAAACCAAACATGAACGTTGCCGGCTTGCCTTCTGTCACTCCTGCGGGGTCGCCTTCCGGGGCTTCGAAACAGGTTTCGATCGTCCCACCGCCGCAGTTCGACTCACCCAGAGAGTAGACCTGCGCCCCAACCGCACCTAGCGCCTGGGTCGCGCCCGTCTCGCTGGTGGCAGCCCCGTAGTAGACGTTGAAGGACCGCGATTCGCCTGGGGTGAGTTGCCCAAAGCCGAAGTCGAAGAGACCACCATGATCTGCAGGTCCAAGATCGGTGAACTGGCAGGGCCCCGTGTAACCGATTCCGCAGACGGACTGGGACGTCACGTAGGAAGGGCCTGAGAGCGGATTGCTGCTGGCGAATCCGTCATCAGAGCTGAAGAGGAGCTGCGGCGACGTCCCCAAGTTCGTTACCCACTCGTCGAAGGCGGTCGGCTCTATGTCCCAATCCATGTTCCGCCGGTAGCGCAGGTCGGTCAGTTCGTCCGTCCCGGTATTGCTGACGGTGACCGTATCCACGTATAGGTTTTCGGTGAGCGGGGACGGATGGTAGTGCTGCACGACCTGCATCTCATGCCCGCTCAGATTGGCGTCGGCGATCGTAACCGTCGAGATCGCCTCCGCAGGGTTCGGCTTTGTGAAGGAGTCCACCGTGATGTTGCCATCGCCGGAATCCTCGTTGGCGAACCCCGTAAGGCCGCTCCCTGCATCAGCAGCTCCCCATCCCTCGCAGAGACAGCCGGGGGCGGTCGACTCGAGATTCAAGGGCTGATAGCGCAAACCTACGGGCGAGACCCCTCCGACCGAGGGTTCGGGGCATTCGGCTTCGCCTGAGCATTCGTAATTGAGATCTCCCTTGGCGTTGACCCCGAGCTGCACCACCCCGTTGGAGATGACCGCGCCGCGTTTGATGGTGAAAGTTCGAGACGCGGGCGTCGGATCGGCGTTTTCAGCAAGATCCACAGCCCGCACCCGGAATGTGTGGGACCCGTTTGCGAGAGGAGGCGCAATATAAGGAGATTCGCAGAGGCTGAACCCTGCGCCATCGAATTCGCATTCGAATTCGCCTTCCTCACTCGATTCGAATTCGAAGGTAGGCACCGTGAATACGGTGGAGCCCTCTGCGGGACCCGAGGTGATCGTCGTCTCGGGCGGTTCCAGGTCAGCGATGACCGTGAAGGTGCGCTTGGCGGGAGTGGGGTCGACGTTTTCGAATTCGTCTATGGCGCGCACTTCAAATGTATGTTCGCCAGCTTCCAGATGCTCGGTTACGTGGGGTGAAGCGCACGGCGCGAATTCGCCAGAGTCGATCCTGCATTCAAAGCTGGAGGGGAACTCGCTCGATTCGAAGTAGAAGGTCGGGGTCGGATCGTGCGTCGTCGATCCCTCTTCCGGTCCGGAGTAGATCGTCGTCTCCGGTGGTTCCAGGTCGGGTTCGAACGTGAATGTGCGCGAAGCCGGCGTGGGATCGACGTTGTTGGATTCGTCTATCGCCCGCACTTCGAAGGTATGTTCACCTTCGACCAGGGGATTAGTCGTAAACCCGAAGGAGCAGGGCGCAAATTCCTCTGAGTCGATCCTGCATTCAAAGCTGGAGGGGAACTCGCTCGATTCGAAGTAGAAGGTCGGGGTCGGATCGTGCGTCGTCGATCCCTCTTCCGGTCCGGAGTAGATCGTCGTCTCCGGTGGTTCCAGGTCGGGTTCGAACGTGAATGTGCGCGAAGCCGGTGTGGGATCGGTATTTCCGGATTCGTCTTTCGCCTGCACTTCGAAGGTGTGGAGGCCTTCGGCGAGCGGCACGCTCGTGTACGGCGATTCGCAGGAGGCAAATTCTTCGCCGTCGACCCGACATTCGAAGAATTCAGGAAATTCGCTGGAGAAGAACCCAAATGTCGGAGTCGGATCATGAATTGTCGAACCTTCTTCCGGCCCGGAGTAGATCGTTGTGTCGGGTGGTTCCAGATCAGCAGCTGCATTCGTCGGCGCCGTGAACAGCGGCACCAGCAGAACGACTAGCGACGACAGGAGAAAGGTGGCTCGCCTCGATCTTGTGGCGCGTTGGAGACCGGCTCTCAACGCATGATCTGACCCTGACCGCTTAAAGAGACATGATCGGAGAAAGTTGATTCCTCTTGTCAGCAAGAGGTCACCGGATCTCCTGCAGCAATCCTCAAGGGCCTCTCGCACATCTTCTGGATTCTCGGGGTAGGCGAGCCGGAGGCTGCTGCGCGGTCGGACCACGCCACGGAGATACAGCAAACGTCTGAGATCTTGTCCCGAATTCGCACCCTGTACTTAACCCACCCAGCTCCTTGCCTGATTGCAGCTCCCTGAAAGCTAAGGCGGGCCATCCTACACGAGGGAACGAGGAGGGAGGAGAGGAAGTCCTAATAGTGATGATCTCGTTGAGGTTGACTGGTCCACCTTCGAGCTAACGGGCTTCCTTACCCGCCGCGGCACTCGATCTCTCTCAGTCAGGTGAAAAAGTAGGATCATTTGCCTTCTCTAGCATCCGTATGCGCACCTAGGACGCGGCTGTTTGGGGGGATAATTGCTTGCCCCGAAGACCCCCGTAATGTCACTGCAACCGGCACCGGGGTCTCCCGGCGCGATTTTCGCGTATCACTCTGGTGCGATTGTGGGAACCAGGTGATCAGAATCGGGGCGGGAAATTCGCCGGAAAGCCCGCCCAGGGGGCCGTCCGCGCCCGAGATTTTGACCCACGCCCGGAGCCGAACGGGGCCAAAATCTGCGCTGCACTTTGGGGATGGCGAAGGACTACGGCCTCCGTGTGTTCGTGCCACATTCGGGCATCTGGACCGGGACTAAACGGGGGCATCGCAACCCCGAAGCACGACAAGCACCCAGCCCTTCAGAGCTATTCTGTCTTACAGAAGACGGTTACTGAGACTTCGCCTTCACCTGCTCCAAAGGATGCAGTGGCTCTACCTTCTATCTGCCACCCATGTCCCAGTTCGCCTGGCGAGTCGCCGATTAGAACGAGCTTGCCATTAACCCATCCACCGCCTCCAGTAGGGGTGGAACCCGAGGGGCATTTTACGCTCTCGTTCACTGTGGCTCCTTCAGCCACGGGGCCCTCTTCGAATTCTTCGAATGCCACCACGATTGACCCGGTGCCGTTAGCTCCTGGCGAACCCTGATTTCCCTGAATCCCCGGGTTGCCCTGAATCCCCGGGTTGCCCTGAATCCCTTGGATCCCTTGGTCGCCCTTTGCTCCCTTGGGGCCTCGATCACCCTTCAACTGGTCAAGGACGGAAGGCTTGATTTGGCTCTTGCTTGTAATGACATATTTTTGCGCCGCCCATGCGCCTCCACCCAGTGACAGGAAGAGCGCCAAGCAGGCGACGATTGTGGTTGGTCGAAGGTGTTTCAACATGCCTTCTCTCGTTGTGGGTCAAACCGCCCCGCTTTCGGCAACGGGAAGCGCTGGAACGCTCTAGCCAGGCTCCCATCCCGCCAGTACCAACGCATCAGGGAATCGCCGCACGGTTGGCGTAGAACAACCGCATCTCTGGCGATCCCAGCGACTGGGCTGACCTGTCGCTCCCACTCCCGTTCGCGCTACGTTCGGTGAATCCCAATGACCCCCTGCCTGGGGATCCTCTATTTGGCTCTATAAGCGGATGGGCGGTACCGGGCTCGAACCGGTGACCTCCTGCTTGTAAGGCAGGCGCTCTCCCAACTGAGCTAACCGCCCGGGGGGGCTATTTTCGGCTTTCTAGAGGCGTTTCCTCCGATGCGATCGGGCGACCCGATTTCCCACCGGAGGCCCTATTTTGCCGTCTGGTGCCTTTTCGTGCCTAAACCCCGGACATGGTATGGCGATCCGAGCCGGCCCCGATCCGCTCCTCGACGAGCGGGCCGGCTGCCATTGTCCCCCAATCCAGCGCCCGGTCGAATGCTCCGCATGTGGACCGCTCAACTCCCGCGCCGCCGATAGACGCGGACGTGATGCGCGCGTCGCGGTGCCCAAGCTGTTCGGCGATGTAAACCGGATCGTCCCGGAGCGCCGCCCGCAGCGAAGTTCAGGTGCGGCGGAGGCTGTCCGGCGTGGCTTTCGCGATCGGCTCGATGCCGGCCTCAGCGAGCCTTACGTTTGTCGCCTTCGCGGCGGTGCGCGGAGCAGGGCCTGCGCGTTGCGTGTTGTCTGCCGCGCCCGCCGATCATTCGGGGGACGGGTGACGAAACTGGATCGCCCGGCCGGGTCCGAGAGCTACGCGCGCGCCAGGTCGCAAGTTCCTCTTGCTGTCCGATCGGGAGATCGACCTCCCGCCGTTCCCCCCGCCGCGGTCTTTGACCCGCGGACGATCATCGTCGCGTTCGAACGCTCGCGTCGCGCCAGTCGAGCGCGACGGCCTCGCCGGTCCGGAGGCCAGCGCCGGCCAGCATGGCGATCAGAGGCCGCATGTAAGTGTCAGTTGCGTCGAGAAGGTTCGGGATTTTGCTCGACCTCGACCCACGATCTTTGCGGTTCGGTGCCACTCGCCCGCCGACCCTTCCTTTTCGCGGGGTTGCTCTTGATCCGTCCGTACTCGACCGCGGTTCCATGATCTGCGCCAAGCGGAAAAGGGTCTTGTTGATCGAATTCGCTGAAAGTTTCCCCTCTCGCAGCTTCGCTATCCGGTAACGATCAACCTCCTCGATAGTTACCTCCGGCACCGCTCCCCCGGGCGCGGCGATCCTGATCGCCCTCTCGCTGACGACGGTCCTCAGCGCCATGCGCATAAACAGTGGATTTTGCCCGTCGGTCCGAGCAACGCTGCACAAGCGCCCAGCGATCGCCCGCGGGAGCCGAGACCTACTTCTGCCTGTGTGAGGCGCTGCGGCGGGTCTCCTTGCCGCAGTTGGTGTTGACCTTGGCCCGCTGACTGTGCCGTTTTTCGTTCTGGCCGACATAGCTGACCCTGACCACCGTTTCGGAGCCGCAGGTGCTGCGCGTGTTGACCAGGTAGCCTTGCTTGCCGCCGAAGAGGTCGAAACTGAAGTGGCCGACCGGCGCATCGGGGATGACCGGTACCACGGTCTTCAGGAACCCGCCTCTCACCGAGCTCGATTCGGCTTCGGGCATGATCGTCACCTGGCCGTTGAGGATGAAGACAACGTGGGGCAGCTTGCCGAAACCTGAAACGGCGTACGCCGGACCGGCGAGCGGCTGATCCAACAGCGGTGTGTCAACGCGGACATTGCCGATCGCCTGCCGACCGGCACAGTGTTTGGAGGCGAGCTCGGCTCTGGAGCAGATATTGCCAAGGTGGCGCTGGTCGATCGCGAAGGCTTTCGGCAGCGTCACAGCAAGCCGTTTGAGATTGGCGTCTCCTTCGCGGGTCCAGAGATCGAAGCGGAGAGCCGGGTTCTGGCCTCGCCGGGTCTGCTTCTTGCCCCCGAGCAGGCGAACCCCCATCTTTGGCTCGAACCCGAGGCGGGCACAGTTCACTGCGTGGAAGTAAGACGAGAAATCCGTGACTGTTTCCTGATCGCCGATGCCCTGTGAGTCGACTGAGAAGACCGAGCAGTTGGTCGGGTTGATGGTGAAGTTCGGCCGGTCGATGTTGACCTGTATGGACCGCATCCGGATCGGGATCCCGCCGATGATCTGAGGCATCTTTTCCGATTCGGCGCTCACCTGCGCGGTGAGGGGGTCAACGTGTAGGGCAACCCGAACGACGACGTTGCCGTAGTCGTAGGGACCGGCGATCGCCGGCGTGATCGCAACCAGGCTCAGCGGGGCGCCTTTCAGCGGCCCGGCCAGGTACAGCTTGCCCACCGCATGGAACGGGTGCGAGCCCGGACCGGCGGCGACGTTGGAGGTTCCGATCTCGCTCGAGGCGGGACAGCTGGGTGACGCTTGCTCGGCTCTGCCGGCCTTCTGCACCGCTTCTGCGATCGAGCTCTCCGGGCAATACGAGATGCCCCGCAGATTGCCGGTGAAGCCCGGCGGCATGCGGAAGTTGAGGTCGCCGAGGAACTGGTCGCCGTCGTCGCGGTCCAGTTTCAGGTGGAACGCGCTGAATTCGCCGGCGACAGGGTTGGAGGACCCGGCGACAAGGCGGGGCGCGAACGGACGGACCTCGCCCGGGCACTGCTTGCCGCCGGGACCCGAATCGAGTCCGACGAACTGTACTGAGTCCTGGGCGGAGAGAACGTCGTTCCAGGGGATGAAGTGCGCGCGAGCACTGAACAGCGTGCACCTCGTCGGCGTCGCCATCAGCCCGCGATCGGACGCGAACAGGTGGAGGTCGAATTCTTCAAACGGCACCTGCGGCAGGTCTTCGAAGGCCGCCGTCAGGCGACCCGTCGCCGGGTCGGGAATGAATCGCCCGACCAGCTTGCCGTTTATGCCGGACCCGCTGACGGCCATGAACAACCGGTACTGGTCTCCGGGCTTCGGTTCACCGATGTAGAGCGAGCCGTGCAGCGGCTCATCGAGAGCCGGCGTTCCGATCGTGACCGTGCCGATCTTCGAATCGTCCGGGCAGTTGACGGGACCATCGGAGCCGAAATTGGCCTGCGAGTCCTTGCACGCACTCTGGCCGTCGGCCGCATCAGGGTTGATGGTGAGGCCTTCGGGCAGGGCCACCGTGGCCGTTCGGAGCTCCGAGGGGCTCGCGCTCAGTTCGAGATTCTGTGGCACTTTGAAGCCGAGGTTGAGTCCCGACGCCGAGTCCGTCTCCGACGTGGTCAGGCTCGCGCTGAGAACGGGGTTGAAGGACTCCGCTTCACAGCCATCGATCGCCGCGTATTCCGATACAGCTCGGGCCGGCGCTTCATTCGGATGTTGATAGGACTGGACGATCAGTTCGGTCGGCAGCGCCTCTCCGGTGCAGAACGTCGGGTTGTCGATCAACGGCTGGGGAACTTCGCTGGTTTCCCCCGGTTTGCTGATGCATTCGGACGCGTGTTCCTTTTCCGCACAGCCCGGCGGGTTTCCGGGTGAGCCCTTCTGGAACCTTTCCGGTTTGTTCGCCGAGGCGAGCGGCACTCCCCAGAAAGCCATCTTGACTTTGCGCAGGGGCGTTTGCTGCGAGATTTCCGTAACCGAGAAGCCCAGACCCCAATCGCTGCCGGTCCGAACACTGACCGGAATCGCTATCGGGATATCCACCACCGGGACGACGAACTGGAATCTGGCCGCCTCCGTGGGAAGGGGCACCATGTCGTAGAGCGGAGCCGCTCCGAGAAGGTCTTCGGTGTTGCCATTGTGGTCGGCCCACACCGTTATCACGCCGATTTGGGAGTTGACCGGACATTCGCTGACGGCGAAATCAGCCGAGCTGCAGCGGGCGACCGCGTTCGGGTTGCCGAAGATTCCCTCCGGAGCTTCGAAGGTGACGGTTTTCGCCGCCTGAGTTTCGGGTTCGCCAAGTTTGAATTCCGTGATCAGGTCGGGGTGGCCGCCCGCCTGCTGGTCGCTGCTTTTCGACTGGAATTCTTCGATCGGGATCGGTGACGCCTGCGCCGCCGCTGGGATCAGGGCGAGGGCGACCAACGTGCCAAGTACGGCTCCGGTCAGCTGCCTGCGATTCATCGGCTGCCTCCTGTGCCACGCTTGGCGGAGGCTCGCCCGCGGTGACTCTTGTGCTTGTGGGTCCGCTTGTGCCTATTCGTCTTCACGCACCGCGACTGCCCATGGACCTTGCGCAGGCGGAAGCCCTTCCTGCACTTCCTCTGCTGCTGCTGTTCTTCGAACTGGCCACCGGCTCCCTTGAAGGTGCCGATCTGTGGCGGCAGAGCGGCCTGGCTCCCCGGCCCGTGACACTCGTCGGAGGCCGCGCACGGAGGGCTCGACGGAACCACGAACACACCGCCCTCTTCTCGCGCGTCGTAGACCCTCATCGCCTCCTCGTTTTCATCTTCGGGGACGAGCTGCTCACGGGTGAAGAAATAGACGTCCTTCCCGTCACGGCTGACCGACAGCAGGCCGGAGTCGAAGGGGCTGACACCGGTTGAGATCAGGCGCACGGTTCCCTGCTCCCACTCGTAGGCATCCTCCAGTCTGTTCTGGTCGCGGAGCACGAGCTGCTCGTTCGAGTTGAAGAAGACCCTGCCGTCGTCGAGCACGCCCAACCCGTGCGCAGGGAGCGTGGAGTCGGCCTGCGGCGCGGCTTCTGTTTGGATGCAGGAGACGCAGTCGGTGGCCTTCGATTCGGCGTCGAAGCGATAGACCTCGAGGTGGTTCTGGTTTTCATAGGTTTCGTCGAGCGATTGCCGGGTGGCGAAAAGCGCATAGCGACCGTTCGAGGACACCTGGAAATCACCGTAATGACGCGTTTCGGGCTCCTCTGTCGCATGCACGACGGCCGGATTATCGATCGCGATAAACGGGGGCTGCACGCGTTCGAAGTCGACCACGTTGCTCCCAGAGTTTGCGTAAAAATGGTGGCTGGTCGAATTGACCGCGACGGCACTCGAACCGAAGAGCTGTCCTTCGCCGAAGGACCTGACTTCTTCCCCCCCTCCTGGCGCGAAGACCGCAATTTTCGTTCCCTTGTTGACATAGAGTTCATTGGTTCCCGGATCGACATACACATCCTGGGCGGGACTGGTGATCTGCACACCCGCCAACGAGGGCGCCGGCGCCGCGAACGCTGACGCTTCGAACCGGTAGAGCGGACCCGATGGCCAAGCCGAAACGTAAACATGTCCAGAGGTGTCCGCAGCAACCTGACAGGGTTCTGCCACACCCGCCGGAATGATGGCGGTTTCGGTGTAGTTGGCATTGGTCACCGGCGTGGAGTTTGAGATGGGCGTGAAGCGCCTGACTTCTCCGGTGCCGTAATCGCCGATATAGACGTCGCCATTCGACTGGTCAACCGCAAGTCCGCACGCTCCGCTGAAGCCGGTGAGCGCTCCGAGCTTTTCCCCATCGGGTTTGAACACGGCGATTGCGCCCGTGTATTCCTTGGCGTAGAAGTCTCCGTTAAAGGGCGACCCCGGAGCGTTATCCACACCGATGGCCGTTTCAGCCGTTTCCCCAATGCTCCCTGCCCCGGAGATCGAATTGGTTCCCGCACCCGGGCCCGCGGTGAAGTTATGCGGGGACCCGGAGGAGTCGAACCGCGCGTATTTCCCCGTACCAGACTGGGCGACGTAGACGTCCCCGTTTGACTGATCGACGGCGAGGCCCAAAGGCGAGCTCATCGCGCCTCCGAAGCTTTCGTTCGAGACCGGGAATTCAGGGGGTGGTACCGGTTTGCCGGTGCTCGAATCGATTGTTGCGACGAATTCCGGGGACTGATCGGGACGAACCACATAGAGGTTCGGCTGGTCTTCTTCTCCGTCTTCTTCGGCGGCTTCGTCGAGCAGCTCGGGACTCAGGAAGTAGAAGGTGCCATCGTCGCTCGCGACGCCCACCCCGCCTGCCAGGGCAAGCGCGTTGCACTCTCCATTTTCTCCTGCCTCCGTGTTCCAGCTGTCCGGTTTGCCCGGCGGTTCGCAGGATTCGTCATTGGACGGACCACCCGAGCTGACGGATAGCAGCCGGAGCGTGGCCGCCCCCCCTTCGCCCACTGTCGCCTCGTAGATATCGACGTCTTCGTCGGTGTCGGAGCCAAGTAGTTTGTCCTTTGTCGAGAAGAAGACTCGCGACCCGTCGGCGGTCATGCCGTCGAAGAGGGCGCCCTTTTCGACGTTCGAGGGCATCAGGTCGACCGACGGAGCCTGTCCCGAGAGATGGAGGTAGAGATGCCAGTAGGTGTTGCTCGCTTCACTCGAGACCGGGGTACCGACGAGGACCCGAGAGCCATCGTGGGAGACGTCCAGCTCGGCCGCTTCCCCGCTCAGAACCGCGCCGGCTCCATTGGTGGAGACGATTTCGGTGGTCCCGGCGCCCAGGTCGCGCTCGTAGATCGTCACGTTGCCGGGTTCTTCATCATGGCCCCCGGACTGGATCTCCTGTTCGGAGCCGAAGACGAAGTGAGAGCCGTCACCCGAGAGGGGCTTGCGGACCAACCCCGCGGGTTCCGGATCCGAGACGTGTTGGTCACCCGCCATGCCCTGGGCGAGTTCCCCATTCGGCAGCCGCACCGGGATTCCGCTCGACCCGTCTGCGAAGCACGGTGAGCAGATCGGGAAGCTTTCCGAGCCCGCGAAGTTGAAGGTCCCCAGTGCCGAATCGGTGTCGGCAAGCGTCGAGGAGAACGGGCCCGTGGCAAAGGGATTGTCGGCCGGAATGCCAACGTATTCGGTCGTCCACCTGCCCTCGTTTTCGCCTTCGTTGATACGCGTCGCCACGTACGGGTCCGGGCCGCGGTTTGTCGGATTCCCGGTTCCGGGAATGCCGCCGTCGACGACGCTGTACAGGAGCTTCCCGCTCGTGTCCGGGCGGCCGTCGAAGGGAGTCCGGCCGGGAACGACGTCGGAGGTGACGTCGTAGCCGCCGGTGGAGCGAGCGGACGCCAGCTCGTAGGCACGGCAGTCGAGCAGGGCCACGGTTTGCGTCTGCTTTCGAGCCAGCGCGTTCGGACAGTTGTCATGGAGAAGGTCGACGAATGGGTATGTCTTGAAGGTGCCGTCGGTGAATTCGGCTTCGCCCAGCGAGTTTTCCGCCACGACGCGGTAGTGATACTTCGTTCCGGCTTCGAGCCCTTCGATTTGAACGGTGCGCGTCTGGAGGCCGAGCCCATACACCCGTTCCGCGACGGGATAGTCCGTGCACGAACCGGGACATTGTTCCGGCCCGATTTCGATTCTAAAACTGGTGGTCAGGAATCCCGCTGCGACTTCGGTGTGCACCCGCGCCGTGTTCTGCGTGATCGAGCCGACGAACGTTTCGCCGACCGCGGGTGGCGTTTCTTCCGGAAGCTTGTAGATCTTGACTTTGTTGTTGTTCCAATCGGAAACATAGACTTTGCCGGCGGGAGAGACCGCGAGCCCCGAGACGCGTGAGAGGCTTCCGTTTCCTGACGGAATGGTGCAGTCGATCTGATGCCCTTCGGGCTCGAACTCGACGATCCCCTTGTTGTTCGGGCTGAACACTTCCTTGCCGCACGTGACTTCCCGCGAGTTCTGGTCGCCGATCACGATGTTGTCGTTGCGCGGGTCGATCGACACCTCCCTTGGCTCGAAATGCGGATAGATGAAGCTCAATGGGTTCGTTCCCTCGCCCGTTTCCGTGAATTCGGACTGTTCGAAGACGTCCACTTGGGCCTGTTCGCCGTTCACCGCCGTGTAGACCCGCCCGGCAGAGTTCACGGCGACCGAGGTCGGGTCTGGCCGCCCGTTGGTGAAGGTCGGCACCAGGGCCTGCCCGAGGAAGGTGCCGTCAGGCGCGAATTTCTGCACCCGCGTGAACGGGGATCCAGGGACGGGTGGGTTCGGGTCCTTGTCGGTCCCGACGTAGAGGTTACCTTCGGGGCCCACCGTTACGGCATTGCCAAGGTTATTTGTGTCGCTGAATTCTTGGTTGGAGTTGAACTCCCAACCGCCGAACTCGCCAGCGGTCTCCTGGAGTTCTTTGAGGCCGGTACCGCAGACCTCCCCCGACGCGGCTGTGCAGATCTTGTTGCCCGTTGTCTTGTTCACTTCTTTGCCGATGGTGAGGACAGGTTCGAGGGACGAGTTGAACTTCTGAATCCGGAAGTTTTCGTCGTCCAGGACATAGATCGCGCCATCGCCGCCGGGGGAGTTATTGACCGCGACACCGCGTGGCTGGTTGAACTGCCCCAGACTCGCTCCCGCTACGCCCTGTTTGCAGACGTCGGTCGTGCCCGCTTTGCATACCTCGAGGACGGCACCGCCGTCGCGGAGGGTGAGGACTCGACTGGCCGTTTTGACCGAGGTTGAGATGGCCTGCACGAAACCCGGCACCGGTGAGGTCTGCAGCGGAAAACTCTCGACGGTGCTGCTGCCGCCGGCGTTATGCGCTGTGACGGAGCACTGGAACACCGTCGGTGCGGCAAGGTCGGCTGCGGTGACTTCGTAGGAGCTGGTTGCTTCGCTGGTCGTGTTGGAGGAGATTTCGGTTCCAGCTCGATACCAGCGATATGTGTAGGACGTCGGGCTTCCCGACCATGACCCGGCGTTGCAGGTCAGGATCTGGCCGCTGGGGGGGCCGACGGTGAGCGTTCCGCTCGTTTGCGCGACAACGTTCGTCGGCCCGACCGGTATCGATGTGCCCGGAACGGGAGAGGCGACCGTGTACTGGCTGTTGGTAGCAGAGACGGTGCCGTCGAGTTCACTCCAATGGACCCGGCCCATGCACTGGAGGGCCTTCCCGGCGTCGCCGGCCGTCACCGTGTATTCGGCGGAGGTCGCGCCGGAGATCGGTTCGCCGTTGGCCAGCCACTGGTATTCGAGCGACGTCGGCTGTTGGAAATCCGGCGCGGAGTTGCTGATTTCACACTTCAGCTTTTCGCCGGCGGCCACTCCGAGGCCGGTTGCCTGGAGCGCGATCGGTTGCTGGTTTACCCCGGCCAGCGCGCTTTCGAAGCTGACGACGTAAGGGCTGCTCCCACTCGAGTTACCCGGCCCCCCGCTGACGGAGACGTTGCCGGCGCCGATCGATGACAGTTCGTCGAGCTTTTCTTGGACCGTCGCCGCTTCGGCGCTGGAGGCGATGGGGCCGGTCGTGACCCCGGCGAACGTCAGTTGGAATGTGCCGTCGGAAGCGGCGATGGTGATGCCCTGCTGCTCGTTTGCCGGTGGTCTGTCGTCTTCCCCACTTGCGACGACGTCGAAGCCCCAGGCCCGTATGAAGTTTCCGGCGGCGTCGAATTCCTGGATCCGGTTGTTTTGGCGATCGGCGACATAGACGTGTTCGGTTGCGTCGTTGATGGCGACGCCTGTGGCGCGATTGAAGGCCCCGCCGGCCGTTCCGCTCGCGCCGAAGGTGCTCAGCCATTCGACTTCGGCCGCGGCCGGGGCGGCGAAGTACGCGCAGACCGCCAGCGCGACCACGAGGGCCCGGATGATCGTCGTCTCTCTTCTCTGGATGCGCATCGGTTACCGGTTTCTCCTCGAGTGCCTGGCGACGCGCTTTCTCTCCTGCTTCGCGCTCCCGCACCTAGACCGCAGCTTGGTATTCCTGCTGAGTTCCCTGCCGTTCTGTCCGATCATCTGGACCGCTGCCCTTGGGATTCCCTTGCAGAGGCTTTCGGTGTTTTGAAGTAGGCCCCTTGCCTTCCCGTAGAGGTTCAGTTCGAAGCGCGAAACCGGCGCGTCCGGAATCGCGTCGAAGACCGTTCGCAGACCGCCGGCCTTCGTGCTGCCGACCTGACCCACGAGTTCGATGTCGAACTGGCCCTTGAGAGCCACCACCAGGTCGGGGAGGGAGTGGTTCGAAGACCGCAGGTACACGGGCCCCGACAGAGGGGCATCGAGCAGCGGGGTGGTGACCGTCGCCTGACCCACTTCCGAACCGGACGGGCAACTTCCCGCCGCGAACTGGACTCGCGTGCAGACGGTCTTGATGTGGCTGTTGTCGAGGATCAGATCCTTCGGCATCGAGACGACAGTCCGTTTGATATTCGCGTCGCCGGCTCTGGCGTTGAGCACCGCGCGCAGGGAGGGATGTCCGCGCCGCTTGGTCGAGCCGCTCAACGTCAGTTCAAGCTTCGGCCCGAACCGGAGATCGGTGCAGTTCGCAACCTGATAGTGGGTGGCCATCGAGGCCCGGCCGCCTTCGTTCCCGAAGACGGTGGCGCCGATCTGGCTGGACTGGCAATTGGTCGGGTTGAGTGCGAACCCGGGGCGATCGAGGACTACCCGGAGCGACCGGGTGCGCAGCGGTATGCCACCGATGATCTGAGGCAGTGGGTCCGACTTCACGGTGACCTGGGCGGTGGCCGGATCGACCTCGAGCGCCGACCGGACGACCACGTTGCCGAGGTCGTAGGGCCCCGTCACCGCGGGAACCACGCTGACGAGACTCAGAGGGGCGCCCTTGTAGGGGCCGGCCAGGTAGGCCTTGCCCGAGAGGTTGAGTGGCTTGGTGCCGGCCCCCGCGGTGGCGGCGACGGAACCGACCTGGCTTGCCACCGGGCAGGCGGGCGTGCTCAACTCCGTCGCGCCGAGGTAGCCGGCGCTGTTCAGGGTCGAGATCGCCGCCTCCGGGCAATACGGAATTCCCCTCAGGGTCGCCGTCAACCCTCGCGGCACCGACACTTCGAGCCCGGCCAGGTTCTGTTCCCCGTCCTGGCGTGCGAGCTGCAGGCCAAGGCTCGAGTGGGCGCCGGCCGTGTTGTCGGCCGAGCCGCCGGCCAATGCCGGCGAGAACGGGCGCGTGAGGCCCGGGCACTGCTCCCCGTTCGGACCGGAGTTCAGTTCGAAGAACTGGGTCGAGGTCTGGTTCGAGATCTCGCTCGCCCAGGGAATGAACGTCGATTCCACGGAGAATGACCCCCCGCACTTCTCGGGGGTCGCAAAGATCCCGCGCTCGGAGCCGAAGAGGTGCAGCCTGAATCGCGAGAACGGTGTCTGCGGGAGGTTTTCCAGCGACACCGTCAGACGGCCTGTGGACGGATCGGCATGCGTGGAACCCGCCAGCTTGACGTGAGTTGCAAAGCCATCGGCGGTCAGGATCACCCGGTAGGGGTCGTTTGGCTTCGGTTCACCGAGGTAGACGTAGCCGTCGATCGGACCGGGAAGCGCCCCGCTTTCGAGCTCCACCGTGCCGATCTTCGAGAACTCCGGACACCGTGCGGCTTCGGGGGTGCCGAACCGCGCCTCGGCGTCGGTGCACGCGACCTTCCCGTCTGCTCCGTTGGAGTTGAAGGTGAATCCTTCCGGCATCCTTATGGTGTTTGCCCTTATCTCCGATGGGGAGGGAGTCAATGGGTCCGAGAACTGGGGTACTTTCAGATCGACCTCCAGACCGGACGCGGTGTCGGTCTGGGTGGTGGTCGGATTTGCCGCCAGGCTTGGAAAGAAGCTGAGCTGATCGCAGCCGGTGGTTTCCGGCCACCCCGCCTCGGCATGGGTGATTTCGCGGTCGTATGAGAGATCGTCGACGGATGCTGTCAGCGGACCTGCGCAGGTCGTGGGGTTCTGCGTGTATGGCCGAACCGGTATCGAGGTGGACACCGGCACCTTTGGTCGGGAAAATTCGACTCCGTTTTCCTGACCTTGGACCTGTGCCGGGCAGGCATTACCGAGTGTGTCGTTGACGAGATCGACTTCTGGTTCGGAGAAGCAGAAGATGTAGGTCTCACCCCTCGCGAACCTGAGCAGGTCGTGTTTTTCGGCCGCGGGGACACCCCAGAAGATCGTGTCGAAACCTTCGACCGGCAGGACGTGAGAAATGCCCTGGGTCGTGAAATCCAACCCGTAGTCGCTGCCGGTCCGCGCCGTGATCGAGATATAGGTTGGATTTCCAAGGATGGGAACCACGAATCCGAACAGGGCCGCCTGGCCTCCCTGCTCGACCGTGCGATGAATCGGCATCAGGATCGGTGGGAAGATTCCGGTTACGAGCGCCACGTCCCCCACCTGAGTGTCGGTTGCGCATTCGAGCAGGATCAGCTCGGCGTCGGAGCAGGTCGGCACCACGCTCTGGTTGGCGATCACTCCGCCGGGAGTATGGATGGTGATGTCCTTGGGGTCGGCGCAGTCGCACGGCAGCTTTTCCCCTGTTATGCGGTTTCCGACGCGTACGGACGTGTACACGTCCGGGTGAGCACCGGCTTCGGTGGTAGACGGGGTGACCCTGAAGGTGTTGATCTCTGATTTCGCCGATGCGGATGTGGGGCCCCAGAGCAGCGCGCCGAGCGCAATCAGCGACGCGGCGAGCGCCATGCGGATCGCCGCCGACTTCCTGTCGGCATTCTGCACGGTCATCGCCCTCTCCTCTTGTGGTGCCGCCGGTGCTTGTGGTGCCGCCGGTGCTTGCTCTTTCTTCTTCGCGGCGGCGTTGACGTTCCCACCTTCGCCGAGGTCCTGGCCGGTGCCGAACTCGAGCGGGGCCGCCGGCAGGCTTTCTGGCCCATGGCACTCGTCAGCAGCTTCACACGGCGCCGGCGGCTTGTTGAAAGGGAAGCCTCCGGTCGTGCGGGCGTCGTAGAACTTGTACACACCCCCGCTTTCGTCCTGGCCGACCAATGTGTCGTAGGTCGAGAAGAAGACGTCGACGCCGTTCGCGGTCACGCCGATAAGGCCCCGGTGCTCCAGTTCAGTGCCTTCCTGGCTTCCGGTTCCGGAGCTGATCAGCTGCGCGCGCGCGCCGACGAACTCGTAGGTGTCGTTGATGCCGTTCCCGTCGCGTGGGACCAGCGACTCCTTGGTGGCGAAGAAGGCGCGGCCGTCGTCGGCCATGAAGCGCCCGTCTTCGGAGCCTTCGACGTCGAACGTCGGCGGTGACCCGTCTGGGACGCAGGACGCGCACGTCATGGTCCGCGCTTCGGGATCGTAGATATACATCTCGGTCTTACCTGCGTTGTCATAGGAGGTCAGCCTGCTGGCGGTGAGGAGCCCCATGTGCGTGCCGTCACTGGAGACATTGATCCGGATGATCGGCTTGGACGGATTGAACCTCGCCACGAACTGGGTTGACCCGTTGCGATAGACGTACAGGTTGCGCGAGTCGGGCAGCCCGTGACCGCTTTCGAGGATCTCGGGGGAGTAAAAGTAGATTTCGCCGGTGTCAGCGGCGATCGACGAGTCGATCGGCTGCTGGTGTGAGCCGTATCCCCCGGGGTTGGCCACCTGTTTTTCGCACGGTTTGGCCGAGCAGTGGGAGTTCCTGAACGGCACGACTTCGACGCCGCACTTTTTGGTCCAGGAGATTTCCGTTCCGCCTTCCTGGAAGGTGCGTTGGCGCAGTTCCGGAGTGCACGAATCCGAATTGCCGGCGCCCGCACCCAGAGAGATGAGTTTCACCGAGTTGATCGCCTCGCTCCACACGTACAGGTCGATGCTCGAGTCCTGGTCTTCTGCGGTCATCTGTATGGGAGTCGTGAAGAAGACTTTGTGCCCGTCTTCCGCCACGCCCTCATATGTGACGGCGACGTTTTCATTGGTCAGCGAATCCCAGGAGACTTCGTAGGTCTTCCCTGCACTCGAGTCGTGCATATAGAGATGCTGATAATGCGGGCCGTTATTGCCACAGGCAGGAAACGGACATCCTTCATATTTGAGCCATTCTTCAAATGCACCCCTGGTCGACATCAGGACGTGTGAGCCGTCCTGAGACACGAAGCGGCTGAGGATGATTTCCTGGCTACCGCCGGCACCGAGGGGGTCCTCTTTGATCGGTTCCCCGGCTTCGGTTTCCGAGATCACGGTGACCGAGCCGGTCGAGAGGTCGTTGTCGTAGAGCGAGCCCGGGTACGGGGGTTCCGTCTCGCCACCGGGCGCGAAGGCGAGTTCGCGCGAGGAGAAGATGTAGTGGCTGAAGTCCCCGGAGATCCTTCCCGAGCCGTAGAAGCCGCCCTGGGTCAGGTCACGGGGTGGGGTTTCCTCTTCACCTGGAAGTTCTTCCAGATTCGTGGGCAGACGAACCACGAAGTTACCTTCGTTGTCGTAGACGAAGGGAGCGGAGGAACCAGCGAGTTCGCTGGCGGCGAGGATGCCGCCCGCGCCTTTGGTATCCCAGACCACGAAATGGCTCATCTCCGTATCGGTCAGGATTGACGACGCGCCTTCGCTGCCGAGTTCCGCCGGTTCCGGTCCTGAGATCGAGAACGTGTTGTCCGGTGCCCCGCCCTGCGATATCGATTCGTAGCCCGGGATGCCGACGTATTTGGTCTTCCATCCGGACACGGTGCGGCTGGCGACGTAGAAATCTCCGGAGAGGGAGCCATTCAACGGTTCGCCGGCGCCCGGGATCGCGCTGAGGAGCGCTGTGAAGGAGAGGCGTCCCTGCCCCGATGGCGACGCGGGGCCGACCGGGAGCAGCGCGGCGCCGCCGAGCTGTGGTGGATTGACCAGCTCGTAGCCCCGGCAATCGGGCAGGTAGGCCGCGCCGGTCTGCTGGCGGACCGCGTCGTTCGGGCAACCCGTGGGCGGCGAGAAATTGAAGGTCTGATCTGCGCTATCCGTTTTTCCGTATGAGTTCGTTGCCACAACCCTGAAGTGGTAGGTCGGGCCGGCCACCAGGCCGGCGAGGTGGGCCTCGACTTCTCCGCCGAGCGGGACTTCGCCGCCCGGTTCACAGTTCGGCTCCGAGCTACCGTAGGTTTCGCCCGTCCCGTATTCGAAGCAGTACGTGCTCGGGGTTTCAAGCCCATTGATCCGGGCATGGAGGGTGGCCGATGTTTCCCTCACCTCGGTGGCCCAGACTCCATCGATCCGCGGCCGATCGCCAAGAGTGGTGAACGCTTCGGCTGCCCCCGGGAATGCAGCTTCTGAATACTGCTTCCTCGCGACATAGCGAACTTCGTACGAATGTTTCGGCGTCAATTCCGTCAGGCCCGTTGTGACCGGCGTCGGCGGGCCTGGCGAGGTCACGGCCGTGAAGCCCCCGAACGGGGTCCAGGTCGGGTCCGAACTGAGTTTGAATTCAGGGCGATACGCCGTTCCCGGCGGATGCGGGTACAGGGGCGCCGATTCGTTCGGGTCAATCGTTCCGTGGACAGTCGCCGCGCTGGTAGTAATGCCGGTGACTTCGTCGACCGTCGCCGTGGGTGGGATCAGTTCGTTGAGGTAGTACACGCGGTGACCGGCGCTGCTCAGTCCGACGATGCTGCTGGTCGCGGCGACGTAGATGGTCCCCGCAGCCGGGTCGAGGCCGAATCCCTGAACGAAGCCAAAGCCCGCCGTCCCGCCGAGGGTGGCGTCGGCTGCGGTTGGGGCCGCTGGTTCGGCCGGCTGGTTGAACTGCTGCACGACGGTCGGCCCGTTGACCGGATCACGTAGGACATAGAGGACTCCCGAATCGGAGACGACGAGCCCGGAGGTGGAGCCGACGAGCAGCGCGTGGGTGGTTGGCGCCGCACCTCCCAATTCTGTGGTGACCGAACAGTTGCCCGAGCCGCTCACCCGCGTGCACGTCATCTGCGGCGGGTTCGTTTCAGCGAAGTTGCCCGTGAATGTGACGAACGTGTTGGTCGCGTTGCCCGAGATCGTGAAGCTGGGACCACACTTCGCTTCCAGGCCTTTTTTCATTTCTTCGCGGTGTTGAACGGCGGTCTGGCGCCATTCGATTTCCGCGGTCGTTTCGGAGTTGGGGCAGGTCAGCGTGTACTTGTCGCCGGTGACGAATCCTTCGAAATGGACTTTCTCCTGCTCGTTCACGCCCGCCGCGGAGGCGAGGATCGGCGGCAGGAATTCGGCTGTTCCCGTGTCATAGCGCTCGACCTCGGAGTTCCCGTTGGAGTTGGAGGCGTAGACGATGCCGCCGGGGTCAACGGCGATCCGCGTGGGCTGGACGCCACCGAACTGAGCCGCCGAACCGAAGGACGACGGTTCCGTGCCGTCGAGCTTGTAGGTATTGACGCGGCGGTTCACCGAGTCCGCGAGGAACACTGTGCCGACTTCTTCTTCGCCGTTCGGCTGGCTTACCGCTATCCCGAGGACTTCGCTGCCGGTGTACTTGCCGATCTGGCCGACTCCGGCCCCGTTGTTCGCGCCCTGCCGGCACCGGTCCGCCCCTTCGCAGATCTCGTATTCTTCGCCCGGTTCACTGGCGTCGACGCCCCAGCCGAAGGATCGGATGAAGTTCCCTTCGCCGTCGTACTCGCTTATCCGGCGGCCGTCCCGATCCGAGACATAGACGTTGCCGGTGTCATCGTCGACTGCGATCGACTGGGGATGGCCGAGGGAACCGTTCTTGGCGTTGCCGCCTTCGTTTGCGGCGCCGGTTTCCGTTCCCGCCAGGCAGTTCGCGGCCACGGTGCAGATCTGGAATTCACCGGAGCCTTGGGTTTGCGTGGTGACTTCGATCGTTGCACCGCCGCCGGTGAGTTCCGTGGGGTCGCCCTGGATCTGTTCCACGTTGGTCCCGGCGAAGGAGGCCCCTTCCTGGTTCTTGAAGGTCACCGTCCATGGACCGCCGGTGGCGCCGCTGACCAAGATACTGCGAGGAAATTCATTGCCGCCGAGCTTCAATATCCCGGTGAGAAGCGCCGTTTGAACCTGGCCCGCCGTGGCGGACTCGGAGATGGGTGCGGTTTCTTCCCCTTCGAATTTCAGTTTGAAGGTCCCGCCGGTGGCGTCCACTGTGATCACCTGCACCTCGGTGACGGAGGGCGTCACCACGTTCGCGCCCCAGGCGCTGATGAAATTGCCTGCGGAGTCGAAGCGCTCGATGCGATTATTTCTTTCGTCGACTACGTAGATGTCACCGGGATTCGCGGGGCCCGCGCCGGAGCTGTTGACTCCAATGTCATGCGGATTGTTGAATTCACCGCCCTTGCTGCCGAAGCCCGTTTCGTTACCAAACCAGCCCACCACACCTACCGAAGCATGGGCGGCAGGGGCGCTCGCAGCCGCGAATGTGGCCAAGGCCGCCAGCGCCACCATCCATAGGCGAAGCTTCGAAGGATGCACGGCGACAGGGTCCCGGCTCATATCCGCGAACCGCGATTCCCCGTTCTTCACTGGCTCATCTCCTGTTCCCTGATTACGCGCTGCAACCGGGCCGGCCTGGTTCCGGACCTTGCGTTCTGTCTCGCATCCCCGTCCGCCTCCCCCGGCGGACGCGGAGATACTGCCATCTCTATTCCCGAAATGCAAGCAATGTACCGGCGTAAACGCTGGCGTACTTGGCGGGTCGGCAAGCATTACGCGATAGAAAACCCCGCTTCAGAGCCGAAGTCTCGCCCTCCGCGAGATTCCGAATGAAGACCTAGAATTGGGTATGGAAGCGGCGCGGGAGATGTTGGAATCGTGCTGGATGATTCCGATCAAAAGCTCGACCGCGGGCATGTCGAACTCGCCGAGCAGCTTCAACTCGACTCCACGCTGCCTCCCGATCAGCAGCTGATCGACAGCCTCGACGCGTCCCTCGACTACGTCGAGGAAAACGCCACCGCCCACCTGACGATCTTCAAAGTCGGCGCCGAAGACCCAGACATCACCGAGTCGCTGGAAGTGGGCCGGCGCAAAACCCTCGCGATAGTGCTCGCCAGACTACGGGGATGGGACGGATCGCCGGTCAGCACCGAGCCCTCTGCGGCCCTGGAGACCGCCGCCCAGGGATGGCTCTTCTTCGTCGAGGGCGCGGTCCTCAGATGGCTCGAGCACAGGGACCTGGAGCGCCCACAGCTGCGGGCGATGCTCGTGACCGCCTTCACCGGGGCCCTCTTCTCCGCCAGGGCCGCCGGCGCCCCCGACCGCGCGGACGATGGCTAGGAGCCGCGGGCGATGACCGCACGCGCCTCGTCAACCCCAAGGTAGGGGCTCAGAACGAATTCGATCACGGCAGGCGCAAAGGCCTCGAGTTGGTCGGCTTCCCCGTTCAGCACCCGCCGGCCCAGCAGTGTCACGATCCCGCCGATCAAGCCCTCCTCGACCCCGGGATCGACTTCCCGCAGGCGACGCCCGGGCTCGAGCAGCCCGACGAACCGCGTTGTGGTCTTTTCGCGCGCCGCGTTGGCGGCCTCTCCGACCACGGCAACCTCGACCAGGTAGATGCGGGCGAGATTCGGCCGCGAGGCGAGGAAGGCGGTGACCGCCCTGACGGCGGCCGCCACCCGGTCCGGCCACTCCTCCTTGTCCCCGGCGGCCTCTTTCATGAGCGTTTCGAGATATCGGTCGAGCGCCTCGTAGGCGGCGAGGAAGCACTCCTCCTTGCCGTCGAAGTGCTCGTAGAACGTCCGCCTCGAAACAGAAGCGGCGCTCGTTATCTGGGCGACCGTCGTCGCGTTGTAACCGTTCTCGGCAACGCACGAAGCGAGCGCCGCCAGCAGGCGCTCGCGCTGATGGTGAGAGAGGACGTCGGGAGGGATACTGTGCCGGCCGCCGTGCAGCGGGCCGAGAATGCGGGGATCATTTGGTTCGCTGTCTGCCGCTTGACTCACAACGGGCGTGACCATAGCGCCGGCAACGCGGCCGGCGGACTCTAGCTGCGACGAAGCTCGGCCTGCCTGGCGGCCGACCCCTAGGCTCGGGCGATCGCGGCTGCGGCGCGCTGCTCGTCCATGTACGGGGGGAGGGCGAATTCCAGCATCGTCGGGAGCAGCGCCCGAATCTCGTCGATTTCGTTGCGCAGAAGGCGCTGATGGACCATCCAGACGAGGCCGCCGATGATGAGGTCCTCGAGGTCGTCGGGCAGCTCGCCGTTCGCTTCACCGAACCTGCGACCGAGGCGGAAGAGCGGGACGAAGGTCCGCAATGCCCGCTCGTAGCGCTCCATCGCCACCGGGCCGGCCGTCACCGACTCGACGATGCAGGTCCGGGCCAGGGCGGGGTTTGCCACCGCGTATTCCAAAAAGGCGGCGAGCGCCGACCGCACCTGGTCGGGCCAGTCGTCTGCTTCCGCGGCCGCCGTTTCCATCCCCTGCTGCAATTCGACCGCCGCCTCGTCGAAGCCCGCCAGCAGACAGTCTTCTCGGTTGTCGAAATACTCGTAGAAGGTCGGGCGGGAGACCCCTGCCCGCTTGACGATGTGCTCGATCGTCGCGCCGTGGTACCCGCGCTTGGCGACCATCTCAGCCATGGCGACGAGGATTCGCTCGCGCGGATCGCGCGCGAGCATTTCCGCGCGGCCGCGATCTCCTCCGATCGGAAGGCGCTCAAAATGACCGGGAATTGCCTCCACGAGGCGAGGATAGCGCCCTGAGGCCGCATCGTTGTCGTAGACCGCTGTACATATCCACGTACCTGCTTGTAGGTTTCCGCGGCTAGAGAAGGTCGCGCTTGAAGCGCTCGAGATCCTCGCGGCCGCGCCGCAACTCCTCCTGGGCGACCGCGGGTCCAAGATAGGGCAGGAAGATCAGGTAGAGCAGTTCGGGCACGTCGTCGACGAACGCCTCATCGTCCCCCGCCTTGATGATGCGCCCGGCCCGATCCCAGATCGCCCCAACCACTGCCTCGGCCTGCTCGCGACCGACGCTAGGCCTCGATCCCGCTTCCTGCCGCCCCAGGTGGACCAACTCGACGTAGGCGCCGAGGACCAGGTCGCGAGTTCCCTGAGCCAAATCGCCGCCGTAGTTGACCTCGACCATGCAGATGCGCGCTCGCATGTGGTCCTCGAGGATCAGGCGGCAAAGCTCCCAGCGAAACGATCGCATGCCGTCCCGCCAGGTCGGCTGCGCCGAGTAGGCTGCGAGCAGGGGCTCGGCGAGGGTGTGAATGTGCGTCTTCCAGACCTCGACAAAGCACTCGTCGAGGCTGGTGAACGATCGCTCGAAGGTCGGCAGATCGATCTCGGCGCGATCGAGCAGATCCTCCAGGCTCGTCGCCGCGTAGCCCTTCTCGGCGATGACCGAAACCAAAGCCCGGCGGATCCGCTGCTGTTCGAGCTCAGGAAGAGCCAACGGAAGATCTCGATTTGTCAAACATTGCCGTACCTGGACCGGCTTGTGTCGAATGTGGCATTCTAGCCCAGCTACGAGCCTCAGCTAATGCGGCGACGTCGGGCACCGTAGGTCAGCCGCCTCCATAGGTGGGGGGCATTTTCGAAGCCAGTTCCTCAGCTTTTTCCCAGCGGACCTGGGCTTAAGTTTCAAGGTCACGTACCACTCCAACACATTCGACCGACGGAAGGTCCGCGTGTCGTCTGGAATGGGCAGGAAACGACTTTCCCCTGCCTAAGTCCCGTCATATCCGGTCATATCCGATTCGACGGGGGGTCGGTGGATTGGAGGTGCACCGCTCTGGAAAGCCAAGAAGACGTCTCGAATACGTCTTCTCGCTAACGCTTGTAAGGCAGGCGCTCTCCCAACTGAGCTAACCGCCCGGGGGCGTGACTATCGTTTCAAGCTACCGAAGCTTGCTGTCGGGGCTGGACTGTCTCCCTCCCAGAACAGGGATTCTCGAAGTTCGAGTCCCCGCGGGAGACAACCCAGGCGGGGACTCGACTAACGCGCGCTACGCCTAGCCCTTGCTCCCGCAGGCGGCCTTGAGCTCGAGCTGCTTCGTCAGCTTCTTGCCGTTCTGAGCGGCGAAGTCGACGTTGATGTGGCCGCCGCGGGTGCAGAGGTCCCTGCTGTTGATCAGGTATCCGTTCGAGCCGCCCAGCAAGGTGAGCCGGAAGTGGCCGATCGGTACGTCCGGGATGATGGGCACGACCGTCTTCAGGTGACCGTTGTTCACCGATTTCGATTCCGCCTGCGGCATCACCGTCACCTGGCCGTCGAGGATGAAGACGATGTGCGGCAGTTTGCCGAAGCCGGAGACCGCGTAGGCCGGACCCTGGAGTTTCTGTTCGAGCAATGGAGATTTCACCCAGACATTGCCCATCGGCTGGCTGCCTTCGCAGCGATTGACTTCCAGCTGGGAGCGAGAACAGAGAATGGAGAGATGACTCTGATCGATCTGGTACGCCTTGGAAAGCGTCACACCGACCGACTTGAGATTGGCGTCTCCCGGCCTGGTCGTAAGGTCGAACTGCAGGCGTGGATTCTTGGTCCGCCCGGCCTGCTTCTTGCCGCCGAGCAGTCGAATCGTCATCTTGGGCTTGAAGCCGAGAAGCCTGCAGTTGACCGCGTGGAAGTAGGAGGCGAAGTTGGCGGCCGTGCCCTGGTCACCGATTCCCTGCGAATCGACCGACAGGGCCGAGCAATTGGTCGGATTGATTGTGAAGTTCGGCTTGTCGATGTTGACCTGGATCGAACGCATCCGGATCGGGACGCCGCCGATTATCGATGGAACCGTGTCCGAAACGGCGGAGACCTGGGCCGTGCGCTGATCGATGTGCAATGCGACGCGAACGACGACAACGCCATAGTCATACGGGCCTGCGAGAGCAGGCGTGATCGCCGCCAGACTCAGGGGCGCGCCCTTGAACGGCCCCGCCAGGTACATCTTGCCCACAGCATGGAACGGATGGGAACCTGGCCCGGCGGCGACGTTGGTGGTGCCGATCTGGCTCGAGGCGGGACAGCTGGCGCTCGCCTGCTCGCTGCGGCCAAGATTCTGCGCTGCTGCCGCAATCGCGGACTCTGGGCAATAGCTGATCCCGCGCAGGTCGCCGGTGAAGCCAGGCGGCATCTTGAAGTTGAGATCGCGCAGGAACTGGTTGCCATCTTCACGATCGAGTTTCAGGTGGAAGTTGCTGAAGGCCCCCGCGAGTGGGTTCGACGTTCCTGCCACGAGGGTCGGCTGGAACGGTCTGATCTCAGCGGGGCACTGGCTACCGTTCGGTCCGGAGCTGAGCCCGAAATTCGGGGTCGAGGGCTGGGGGGCGAGGACGCTGTTCCACGGGACGAATTCAGAGTCCACTGTGTAGTTGGCGCAATGGGTCGGGGTCGCAAGAAGCCCTCGCTGAGAGGCGAAGATGTGGAAGTTGAAGCTTTCGAATGGCACCTGTGGCAGGTCGGTGAAGGTTGCAGTCACCTGGCCTGTCTGCGGATCGGGGTGAAGCTCCCCGACCAACTTGGCATGAATCCCGAAGCCATCTGCCACAAGGAAGATTCGGTACTGGTTCCCCGGCCTTGGTTCGCCAAAGTAAAGTGAACCGAGCAGCGGGCCGGAGAGGGCCGGCGTATCGAGCTCGACCGTGCCGATCTTCGAGTTGTCCGGGCAGTGGGCTGGGGTCTCGGTGCCGAAGTTCGCGTCGGAATCCGGGCAGGCGGTCTGCCCGTCGGCCGCGTCGGGGTTGATCGTCAGGCCTTCCGGCAGAGTCACGGTCGCCGAGCGGATCTGTGATGGGGAGAAGGAGAAGCTCTCGAACTGCTGGGCGTGCAACTCCAGGTCGAGGCCCGAGGCAGCATCGGTTTCTTTGCTTGTCGTCTGGGCGTTCAACACCGGGTAGAAGTTGAGTTTCTGGCAGCCTTCCAATTTCGGCAACGTGGTCCCCGCGTGCGTGGCGTGGCTGGGGTCCTGGTAGGTACGCGCTTCGAGGGTCACGGTGAGCGGCTGCCCGGTGCAGACCGTCGGGTTATCGATCAGCGGGTGCTGCGCGAGGCCAGCTTCGTGGGAGCCGGCACAACTGGCGTCTTCCAGCCCGGGGCAGCCGGCCGGCGATAGCGGTGCCCCCTTGGCGAAGCGCTGGGCGTCGTGGCTAGAGGCGGCCGGGAATCCCCAGATCGTCATTTTCGCTCCGGCCAGGGGGATCAGCTGGCTCAGGCCCGAGATGCTCAACCTGAGGCCGTAGTCCGAGCCGGTGCGAACCGCCACCGCAACGCTGATCGGGATGTTCGGGCCGGGCACGATGAAGCCGAAGCGGGCGGTTTCTTCCTTGGATTGCGCTTCGACGTCGAAGACTGGGGCCGTACCGAGGAGTTTGTTCGTTTCTGCTCCTTCTTTGGCGCGGATCGTCACGATCCCCGCCTGGGAGGCCGTGGGGCACTGTGTCAGCGCGAAGTCGGACGAGGTACAGAGGGTGATCGCGTTGGGGTTGCCGAACATCCCCTGGGGCAAGTTGAGCACGATGTCGCTGGCGGCCTCGGGTTCACCGGGTTCGTGCAACGTAAATTCGGTCTGGAAGTCAGGGTGACCCCCCGCCTGCGTCGTTGAGATCGAAGTGCTGAAGGAGTCGATCGCCTCACTGGCCTGCGCCGGCGCGGCGAGTGCGACCGCGGCGGCGAGACTCAGGGAGGCTGCCAGAGCCGTGCGCAGGGCGCGGCGAGGCGAAAGGCGCCGGGCGCTGATCGTCTGCGTGCTCATCGTCGTCTCCTTGCTCATCGTTCGCGGATCAGCCATGGCGGGGTGTGGTGTGGCGCTTGTTCTTGTGCTTGTTCTTGTGCTTTCTTCTTGTGGTGCTTCCTGACGCACTTGCCGTGCTTTCTGACAAACCCCTTCTTGCAGGGCTTGACGTTGCCGCCGGTCCCTTCGAAGGTGCCGATCGCGGGCGGGAGGGCCGCCTGCGTGCCGGGGCCGTGGCACTCATCAGATGCGGCGCAGTTGCCTGGGGTCGGGAGCACCAGGAAGCCGCCTTCCTCACGGGCGTCGTAGATCTTCATCAGGCTGCCGTTGTGATCCTGCGGCACCAGCGTCGCCCGGGTGAAGAAGTAGGCGTCCACCGCGTCAGCGCTGACCGAGAGCAGGCCTGAGTCGACGCTGCTGGTGCCGGTCGAGACCAGCTGCTGCTTGGGTCCCCCTTCGACTTCCTCCCACTCGTAGACGTCCTTCCTTCCGTTGCTGTCGCGCAGCACGAGCGGCTCGCCGGAGGTGAAGAAGACGCTCCCATCGTCGGCGAGGTTGAGACCGTTGGCGAGACTCGCATCGCCGGTGGCGGCGGCTCCGGTGATCGCGCAGGAGACGCAATCCAGTTGACTGGGAGCGGCGAAGCGGAACACCTCACTATGGCCTTGGCTGTCGAAGCCTGTCAGCTGCAGCTTCGAGGCAAACGCTGCGTCATTGCCGCTCGGGGTGACCTGGAAGTCGCTGTAGCGGTGGACCTCATTGTCATAGAGCGCGTTGCGGACAGATGGGCTGCTCGCTTCGAGGGTTGCGACGAAGTGCGGCGAGCCACCCGGGCTGGCGCCAAAGAGGTTGGCTTCATTGGTGATCCCCGAGCCGTCGAGTTTCTCGGGCGAGAGGAAGTAGATCGTCCCATCGAGTCGGGCAACCCCGGCGCCACCGGCGAAGCCGGCGGCGCCGCAGTTTGCGACACCGGCGACGTTGTTCCAGTGCGGGCCTTCTTTGCCGGCGACAGGGTTGCAAGCGTCGCTGTTGGTGTTGGAGACCTTTGTCAGGCTCGAGCTGGACGATGTGACGTCCGCGCTATAGATGTCGGAACTCGTGTCGGTATCCCCGGCCACCAATTTGTCAGGGGTCGAGAAGTAGACTGTTGCGCCGTCCCCTGTCATGCCGTCGTAGAGCACACCGGAGGTCGTAGTCGGGGTCAAATCGATCGTCTGGCTCGCATCGCCGACGTTCATATAGAGGTGCCAATAGTTGTTGCCGGCGGAGTCGGTGGATACCAAACTGCCAATCAGGATCCGCGCGCCGTCTTCGGAGATGTCGAGCTCACCGATCCCGGCCCCTGTCATGGTCCCGCCTTCTGGTTTCTTCGAGACAACGTGGGTGGCGCCCGCGATGAGATCGCGGTCATAGATCGTGATCGAGCCGGAGTTTCCATCGGGCTCGAATTTGGAGGTCGAACCGAAGACCAAGTGGCTGCCATTCCTGGACAGTGCTCTGCCGATGTAACCGGACGGCGTTGCCCCAGCAGGGCTGAGCGAGCCCTTCATGCCCTGCACGATGCTGCCATTGGGCATGCGAATTGGAATTCCGCCCGAGCCGTCTTCGAAGCAGGGTTCGCAAAGGTCGGAGCCCCCGAAGGCGAATGTTGTGAGTCCGGAACTACTCCCAGCCAGGGGCGAACCGAACGGTTCGGTCGAGGGCGTGCCGCTGGCGGGGATGCCGACGTAGTCCGTCGTCCACCCGTTTCCACCGCGCGTCGCAATGTATGGATCCGGTCCCAGGTTGGTTGGATCGCCGGTGCCCGGAATCGTGCCGAAATGGATCGAGTAGAGAACCCGGTCCACGGCATCCGGCTGCGGCGCGAACACTCCCTGACCGGGGACGAGATCGGACTGCACGTCGTATCCCCCGGTGTTCCCGGCCGAAGTCAGCTCGTAAGCACGACAGTCCAGGAGTAGTGAGGCGCCCGTCTGCTGGCGCACCTGAGCGTTCGGGCAGGGGTCGGGACCGCTCGGGTTGGTCGGGAATGTCGTGAATAGGTGGTCGGGCCCTTTAACGGTGGAGTTGGCGTTGGTCGCCACAACGCGCCAGTGATAGGGAGTGCTCGGAGTGAGCCCGGAGAGGGCTGTGCTGACTTTCTGCACACCTTCGTTTTTGTTGAGTTTGCCTTCGGGTTCTGGGAATTTGCTGCCGTAGGCGGGCGTCGGGCCGACCTCGATGTAGTAGGTGGTGTCCCCACCATCCGGGTCGATAGTTGCGGAGATCTTCGCACCGTCGGTGTTGACGTTGGAAACGCGTTCTTCGCTGATGAGGGGCGGGCCGGCGGGGCGGAAGGTACGATCGGCGCCGTTTGACTGCACCCCATTTTCGTTGGCCGCGGTGACACGGTAGTGATAGAGGCGACCTTTGATGAGCCCGCTCGTTATTTCCGCTTCCACGGCCTGTGCTGCCAAATAGGGAGTCCCGGGTTCGCACGGAACATTGGTGCCGTAATGGGAATCTTCTCCATATTCGACGTGGCAATCTTCGATTTTGGTGCCTGCGTCGGCTGTGTCGGGGTCAACCAGCCCGTGCAGCGTCGCGGTGGTTTCCGTGACACTGGCCGATTCCGTGGTCACGTCGGGGATTGTGATCGGCCCGGTCTGAACGAAGGTGTCGACCCGGGAGCTGCTGGTCGCATAGAGCTTGTTGGTGGTGTTGTTGATCGCGACGCCGTTTGAACCCGACAGCCCCGGATAGCCGCCCCCGGGTTCGCCGATGACGCCGAGCAGTGCCCCCGAAGCGTCATACTCGTTGATGTGGTCTCCGTGGTCGACGAATATCGTGCCGTCAGATGCCACCTCGACGTCGGACGGTTCACTTCCTGTGTCCTCGACGATGCCTTCTGAGAGGCCGCCGGGCTGGGTTTCGTCCTGCAGCACGCCTTCGTTGTTGTATTTCCGCACCTGGCCGCTGGCCCATGCGATGGTGTAGAAGTTTTCCTGATCATCAATCGTGAAGCCGCAGGTGCCGCTCGCAGGGATGAAACCTCCGGCCGGTCCTTCGGACGAGGCCACTCCGGAGGGGTTGTACTCCTGGATGCCGCCGCCATAGGCCGTGATCCAGAGATTGCCGTTCGGTCCGACGTCGCCACCACAACTGTCCCCTTGCGAAGCGGGCAGCGGGTAACCCCCGATCGGAGCGCCAGTTGGCTGGAACCCGTTGATTTCGCCGAACTCGGGCCACTGATATATGCGGCCGTCGGTCGCGGTGCCCGAGTTGTCCACGATTGTCGCGCCCAGTCCATTGGTTGGGGCCCCGGTGATCACCGTGTTCGGTGCAAGCGCACTGTATGCCTGCGGTGCGCCCGCCGAGCTGAACTTGTAGATCGACCCACCCGATTCGCAATTGCCGACAAAGACGTTCCCGGTCGCCTGGTGGATGTCCAGAGTTTCGTTGCAAGAGGGGAACGGGGCCGGACCGCCGACCGAGCCGGTGCCATCGAAGGAGCCTGCGGGATAGGCACCGTTGTAGGTGTACAGTTCGACTACTTTGCCCGACGCCGAGGAGGCGAACAGAAGGGCAAGGAGTGACGCGCAGAACACGCCGACGAGGGTCCCCGCTCGGCGGCGACCGATCGCTATTGATCCGGCAGACGCTCCACCTGGCTGGCCACTCACTCTTCCTTCCTTTCGGTTCGTGTCACGCATGCTCTTTGCCCTCCTCGCGGACCCCATCGCCTAACGCACCGCCCTCGTCCGGTTGCGGCGCGTGTGTCGCGAAGCTTTGGACCCGCACGCCGTTTCCAGCTTGCGCTTGCCTTCGGTCTTCGCGCCGTTCTGCCCGACCATCGTCACCGTCGCCTTCTGAGGCGCCTTGCAGAGGTCTTCTTCATTGATAAGAAGGCCCTTCTTGCCGCCAAGCGTGTCCAGGACGAACTTGGAGACTGGGGCGTCGGGGAGCGATTGGAAGCTGACACTCAGGCCGCTGCCCTTGGGGCTGCTGATCCGTCCGATCACTTCGAGGTCGATCTGACCGTGCAGGTCGGCGACGAGGTCCGGCAGCTTGCTGCTCGAGGAGCGCAGGTAGACCGAGCCATGCAGTGGTTGATCCAGCAGCGGCGTGAACGCCGTGGCCGAGCCCATCAGGCTTCCTGCCGGACAGGTGCCGGCTGCGAACTGGACTTTCGTGCAGACGGTGCCGATGTGGGCGTTGTCGAGTAGCTCGCTCTTGGGCAGGGTGGTGACAACGCGCCTGGAATTGGCTTCGCCCGGCTTGGTCTTGAGCACCGCGTGCAAGGCCGGGTGACCCCTCCGCTTGGTCGAGCCCGAGACCTTCAAACTGAGCTTTGGCGCAAAACCAAGGTCGGCGCAGTTCGTGACCTGGTAGCCAGCCGAGAGGCTTGCAATCGCACCCTGGTTCCCGAAGGCTTGGGCCGTGACCGCAAAGGGATCGCAGTTCGTCGGATTGAGCGTGAAGTTGGTCCGGTCGAGGTTGATGAGGATCGAGCGGATCCGCAGCGGGATCCCTTCGAGGATTTCCGTGATCGGATCGGAGACCGTGCTCACCTTGGCAGTGGCCGGGTTCACGAAGATGGCCGAACGGACCACGACGTTCCCGAGGTCGTAGGGCCCGGAGACAGCCGGCACCACTACCTCGAGAGAGAGAGGCGCTCCTTTGAACGGCCCGGCGAGGTAGACCTTGCCGGGCGAATTGAGCGGGTGGGTGCCGGCGCCGGTCTGGGCGGCCCCGGTGCCGATCTGGCTCGCGGCCGGGCAGGCCGGTGTGACCTGCTCGGTGATGCCGGAGTAACTCGGATTCGCGAGCGTCGCGAGCGCCGACTCTGGGCAGTAGGGGATCCCCTTGAGGGTCGCGGAGAAGCCGGGCGGCGTGTTGACATTCAGGGCGGCCAGGTTCTGGTCGCCGTCGGCACGCGTGAGCAGCAGCGTGAACGGGCTATGTGAGCCGGCAGTGCTGTCGCTGTTGCCGGCAACCAAGCTTGGGTTGAACGGACGCTCGGACCCCGGGCAGGGTGCCCCGTTGGGGCCTGAGTCGATCGTGAAAGAGCTGGTCGACGACTGAACCTGCAGGATGGAGTCCCAAGGTACGAATTCCGCGTTCACCGGGTGGCTGCCGCACTGTGCTGGTGTCGCCAGGAGTCCCCGCTCGGAGCCAAAGAAGTGGAGCCTGAAGTCCTGTAACGGAGTCTGTGGCAGGCCTATCGGGGCGCCTTCGCCTTGACCTGGTTGCTCGTCGAAGGTGACGACGAGCTGGCCCGTCTGGGCATTCGGATGAACCGAGCCGGCCAGCTTGACGTGCGTCCCGAAGCCGTCTCCGGTGAGGAAGAGGCGGTATTTGTTTCCGGGCTGAGGCTGACCGAGGTAGATCCCTCCGGGAATCGGGCCGGGGAGCGCCGAGCTGTCGATTTCCACCGTGCCCACCTTCGAGGTCTCCGGGCACTGGGCGGCTTTTTCGGTGCCAAAGGATGCTTCAGCCTCGGAGCAGGAGGTCTTGCCGTCCGCCGCATTGGGGTTGATCGAGAAGCCCTCGGGAAGCGTCAGGGTATTGGCCCTCAGCTCGGAGGGGGAGGGGACGGTTGCGCTCTGCGTTTGCGGAACGCTCAGGTCGACATCCAATCCCGAGGCCGAGTCGGCGCCTTTCGTCGTCGGCTGCGCAGTCATGCTCGGGTTGAACACCAGCTGCTCACAGCCCGTGGTAGCGGGCCAGCTCGTTTCCGCCCTGTCGATCCCTCCGTCGTAGGAGAACACATCGGCCCGCGCAGTCAGCGGAACCCCACAGGTCGTCGGGTTCTCGAGGAACGGGACAAGCGGCGCATCGGATTTTTCGCCCGAGCCACATTCAATTTCTTCTTCGGGTTCTTCTTCTTCTCCTGGTTCGATTACACAGAGCTGCAAATCTGGGTGGAAGGATCTGCGCATGTTGTCGTGGCTGGGATCAGCCGGCACTCCCCAGAGGTGAAGGGTCACCGCCGAGGCTGGCAGCACGTGCGGAAAGCCGGTCGCGACGGAGTCGAGGCCGTAATCGCTGCCAGTTCGCGCCGAAAGGGAGATGGTTGCCGCCCCTTCCAGGAGGGGGATGTAGAAACCGAGCAGGCCGGCCTCGTCGGGGTGGGGCTGAAGGTTGTAGACCGGAATACCGCCGAGGCCGAGTTCTTCGACGAGGAGGAGTTCCACCCAGCCCACCTGCGAGGCGACCGGGCATTCGTTCGAGCTGAATTCTGCAAGCGTGCAGGTCAGGGCGGCGTGCGGGTTGCCGATGAACCCGGTCGGCAGGTGACCGATTATCGCCTTCCCGTCGGAGCAGTTGCAGGGTTCGTGTTGATCGAGACGGCTCCCGAATCTCACCTTGAACAGAAGGCCGGGGTGACCGCCCGCCTGCGTTTCGACGCCCCCCGAAGGCGTGCTGGGCACTGCCTTGAATTCCTTGATCGGATTTTCGGCAAGGGCGGAACTCGGGGCGAGCGCGCCCGCGGCGACGACGGCAAGCGCAGCAGCACAGAAGGCGAGCTTCGCACCCAGGCCGGTTCGCCGGGGGGTGGAGATTGGCCGGTTCGCCGTGTGCATCATCGTCTCCTCTTTCGTCTGCCGTCGCTCAACCATGCCTCTGGCCCCCGTTGCGCTTGCTGCGCTTGTGGTGCTTCTTCTTGGCGTGCTTCCTGACGCACTTGCCCTGCTTCCTGACGAAGCCCTTCTTGCACGGCTTCTGCTGCTTCGGCAGGTTGCCGCTCGCACCCAACAGGGCGCTGGTGCCGACCTGCGGGGGCGGCGCGAGGGTGCTCCCCGCCCCGTGGCACTCATCGGCGGCTTTGCAGGGCGGCGACTGTTCAGCGGATGGGAACCCGCCGCCGGTCCGGGCGTCGTAGAACTTGATGAATTCGCCGTTTCCGTCCTGCGGGACGAGGGTCTGGAAAGTCGAGAAGAAGACGTCGACGCCGTCCGAGCTCACACCCTCGAGGCCGATCTGGCTTTCCGGGAAGAGGATCAGGGCGCCGCCCCAGGTGTCCTGGTTCGCGGTCCCCGAGGAAATCAGCTGTGGCCGACCGTCCACGTACTCGTAGATGTCGATCAGCCCGTCGGTATCGAATGGCACCAGCGCGTCGCTGGTCGAGTAGAAGGTTCGCCCGTCGTCGGTCATGAACCGTCCACTCGCGGCGGCGCCGACGTCGCTCGTCGGTTCCGTACCGGTCGGTATGCAGGAGACGCAGGTCAGCCCTTTCGCGGGTTCGCCTGGGTCGTACGTGTACATCTCCCGATGGCTGATGTTGTTGTAGCCGGTCAGCCTGCTGCTTGTCACAAAGGCGGCCCGGCTGTCTTCCGGCGTGGTGTCCATGCGCCTGACCGCCGCGTTGGGCGAGTCGTCGAGGGTGGCCACGTACTGTGGGTGACCGGCGCGATAGACGTAGAGGTTTCGCGCATTACCGAAACCGTTGGCGGTGCCGTCGAGCAGCTCCGGGGAGTAGAAGTAGATATCGCCATTCGAGGTGAAGGTGTTGTCGGGGGTAAATACCGGCGATGGCCCCCCGAACCCTTCCTTGCGGTCGAGCGTCTTGCTCACCGGGACGACATCGCAGTTCGGGACCCAGCCGGCACTGCATTCATTGGTGTTGCCTGAACCGAGCGAGCCCATCGAGAGGAGGGTTGAGTCTTCGGTGGCTTCGCTCCACATGTACAGGTCGACGCTTTCGTCCGTGTCTTCCCCGGTTATTTTTTCTTCGGTGGTGTAGAAGACCTTGGAGCCATCGCGGGTCATGCCGGCGAAATTGACGCCTTTCCCTTCAGTGATGTCGAAGCGTGCGGCGCCTTCCTCCACACTCATGTAGAGCAGATTCCGTTCTTTCGTCGTCTGAGTCGACATCAGCACGTGGGACCCGTCGGTTGAGACGGCAGGGATCGTGATGAATTCTTCGGGGCCACCTACTCCGGCCGGGATGTCCGCCCCGCCGGGCAGTTTGGAGACGATCGTGTCGGTGTTTTCTTCCACGTTGTTGTCGTAGACCGAACCGGGGGCGGCGGTCAGCCCGCCTCCCGCGAAGGCGATGTTCCTCGAGGAAAAGAAGAAGTGACTGAAGTCATCCGAGGGCTGGCCGTCGCCGATGAATTCCTCTCCTTCTTCAACTTCTTCGACGTTGCTCGGGAACCGGCCGATGATTCGGCTGTTTGCGTTGGTGTCGAAGACGTAGGGAGCGCTGGAGCCGGGATCGGGCACCCCCGTGGCTCCCGGAAGCGGGTCCGCATTGTCGTAGTTGAGGCACTTGTCCATCGCGTCGTCGCATTCCGTCTCACCGGCCCAGAGTGTCTGGTTCGCTTCAAGGCCGGGATAGTGTGTTTCCCAGCCGTTGGCGGTTCGCTTCGAGAGGTACAGGTCTGCGGTGACGTTGGGTGGGTTGGTGCCGGTGATCTGGCCGAGCGCGCCGTAGAACGCGAAGTTATCCGATGCCCCCCGGTTGTTCGAGCGGAACTCCGCTCCGTTCGGTTCCGCTTCTCCAAAGGCTCCCGTACCTTCGCCGACCAGCAGCTGCACGGCGCCCGCTACGCGGGGCGAAACCAACTCGTAGGCACGGCAGTCCGGCAGATATGCGGCCCCAGTCTGCTGGCGCAGATGCGCGTTGGGGCAGCTCGTGGTGAAGAAGGCGAAGGTCTGGTCGGGGGTTTCGGTGGTCCCCCAGATGTTGTGCGCCACGATGCGGAAGTGATAGACGGCGCCAACTTGGAGGCCTTCCAGGTGCTGTTCGACGGGGACGTCGGCTTCGCCCGATCCGATGTCTTCTTTAGGAATGGGAACTGTTTCTCCATAGCTCGGGGTCGTTCCGTATTCGAACTGGTAAGTCGTGGCAGCACCGTTTGGGTTGACCCGGGCGATCAGATCCGCAGTCGTAGCCGTAACGTTCGCGGAGGTGATCGCCGGAACCGTCGGTGGCTGCGGCGTCGTGAAGCTCTGGTCGTTGCCTTTGACCGTGCCGAGTTCGTTGGTCACGACGATCCGGTAGTGATAGGTGATTCCCTGATGGACTTCGATCGTGGAGGCGACCGAGGGATGGCCCGCGGTCGAGCCCGCGTCCACGCCGGGGGGCGCCGCGGTGTTCCCACCGTATGAGGTGGTCTGGCCGAACTCGAAGTAGTAGTGCGTATCGCCACCTTCCAGGGGTAGGCCGGCGGGGTCGATGTCGAATGCTCCGTGCAGCGTCGCGGAGCTGGTGCTCACTTCGGTCGCCGGGTCCGTGCTGACGTTGCTGACCGGAGGAAGCGTCGTGAATTCACGATCCACACCTTTGCTGATCCCTTCGCTGTTTTCCCCGACAAAGCGGAAGTGATACGTAGTCCCGGCGGTCAGCCCGGTGGCGGTGAATTCGAGATTTCTGTTCGAGCCCTGGACGCCGTCATCCGTCCCCGGGGGAGCCGCACTCTGGTTGCCGTAGGCTTCGGTAGTGCCCCACTCCCAGTAGTAGTGGGTGTCCAGGCCCGTGCCTTCGTAGAAGCCGTGCAGTCTTACTCTCGTGCGTTCGACGTTCGTCGCCGGTTCGGTTTTCAGACCGTGGACGTTGTGGGGCGTGATCATCTTGTCGGTTCCGAAGTTCGTTCCACTGGCCGTCGTCGCGACCACTCGGTAGTGGTACGTTTTCTCGCCTTCAACGCCGGGAAGCACCGCTTCCACGGTGGTTTCGGCGTTGAGGGGAGCCCCCGGCGTGCAGGCGACTTCGCTTCCATAGGAGGGGGATTCACCGAATTCGAAGAAGCATTGGGTAATTTCCCCTGCTCCATCCGGCGCGACGGTCCCGCTGACGGTTTTGTTGGCCGTCGGTTCGCCGGTTACCGCTTTGGGGACGACGCTCAGCGGGATTTCCGCGACCCTGTTCGTCGACTGGCGGAAGACGTAGATCGTGTCGGTCGATTCGTTGACCGCGATGCCGTGGTAGTTGTGACCAACTTCGATTTCTTCCAGCACTTCGCCGGGGACCAGGGTGTTGTACACCTTGATCACTCCTGGGTGAGCGACGTAGAGCTTATGAGCTGTTCCGTTGACGACCAGTCTGTCTTCGTTGCTCGCCGGCCCCGAATCGAAAAGTTGGTGAGCCGTATAGCCGCTGGCAGCCGTGTACCGGTTGATCGGACCGAACCAGGTGGACACATACATGTCGTTGTTCGAGGGATCGGCCGTGAGCTTGCACGGGTTACCGGTGGCGGCGGTTGAGAATTCGCCGATCGAGGCTCCCCCCGAGTTCCACTCTCGGGCCAGGGCGGCGCCGTAGCTGCTCCCCCAGATATGGCCCCCGTTATCGACGGTGACGCCGCACGTCTCACCACCGTTGTTGACAGGCCAGCCCGCGAGTTCGGTGCCGCTCGGGTTGGTGCCGTGCATTTCATTTTCGTCGTTGGAGTAGTAAATGTTGTTGGCTGTGGCGCCGGCGGAGTTGTCGACCGCGAAGTCGGGGTCGCCGCCGCAACAGCCCGTCGAGAGCGGGAAGGCGCCGCCGAGCGGCGTGAAGGTTCCGGGAGACGGATTGCTGAACCCGTAGATGTTGCTGACACCCGAGATCTGAAGGTAGATCCGCTTGTTCGCCTGCTGGTAGGCGATGTTTCCCGTTTGCGGGAATTCGGTTGCCGATGTGCCATTGGGGCCGAATTCGTTGGCGATCGACGTGTGCCGGAGCGCGGCCGAGGCCGGCGCGGCCGCTAAGGCGACGACCAGGATCGCGAGGAGGGCAGAGAGGCCGGCGAAAAGGAGCCGGGCTGCGGGCGCACCGGTCCCGTCGGCTCGGGTCGAGTCGGCAAGCTGCGGGGGGGCTTCGCCCGGCAGGTTCCGGCCTTCGCCGGCGCTAGGAGTCGAACCCCTGAACCGCAACTCGGCGTCCCTCACTCGGTGTCTCCTTCCGAAGACCCCTCTCAGGTCGCTGCTTGCGATCTAGTCGGGGCCTTGTCTTCCCCTTTTCCCAACTGCTTGGACGTGCAGGTCGCCCATCTCGCCATGTGCCCGTTTGGTCGGACTCTGGCCTACCATTTAGTTCCGCAAAAGTCAACTGTTTCTCAACGGGTCTCGAATACTGAAGCCGAGGAATTGGCTTGTTAGCTCGGATCACAGGACGGGGCGCGTCGGAACCGGCTCTCGGGCGAGGGTCGTCTCTGGGCGACGTCGACTATCGCTCCAGAGCCGCCTCTCCGCTCTGAAGGTCCGCCACCAGGCCTTCGACGCCCTGGCCGCCCTCGATCTCATAGCGGTTCAATTCGTAGGGCCGGTCGCGACTGGCGTAGCCGGGTTCCTCGGTGACGGCGCCGAGGTAGCCGGCCGCCTTGACGGCCGCGATCGTCGAGTCATCGTAGACGCTCGACGGGTAACAGAAGTTGGTTGACGGGACGTGAAAGGTGCGCTGCAGGTACCCACGCGAGCCCGCCACCTCGTCGGCGAGCTCGGGATCGCTCAGCTGGGTCAGGTCGGGATGGGTGGCCGAGTGTGAGTCGACCTCCCAGCCCCTGGCGATGATCGGGCGGATGTAGGGCGGGGTGAGGTGGTCCTCGGTGATCTCAAAGAGCACCCCGGGCCACCCGTACCTGTCCAGGACCGAAGGCGCGAAACGGACCTGCTCTGGGTAGCCGTTGTCGAAGGTGACGACGATCGGTTTCGTCGGCAAGGTCCCGTCGCGGTACCAGGCGCGCTCGACCTCGTCGAGGGTGACCCCCTGATAGCCGTTGGCCGCGAGCCAGGACATCTGTTCGCGAAACTCGCGCCGCGAGACATAGAGACCGGGGTAAGCCTCACCTGGCGGCGGGGTTCCGAGCGCGTGATAGACGAGGATCGGCAGCGGCCCGCGGTGGGCGCGCCAACCAGGTTGAGGGCGGGCGTTGCGCACCATCTTGGTGCCTGAGCTTCCGCCAGAGCCGCCGCTGCCTTGAGCGAGGACCTTCAGGGCGACGATGAAACCCCCGAGCAGGACCAGGGCAGCGATCACGCGGCGGCGGCGGCGCAGGATCCGCTGCCGGCGCGCCTGCGCCCTTCTCTGCGCCAGTCGCTCGGGTGTGTAACGAGCCGAGCGCGCTAACTGAGGACCTTGAACGTGTAGCGGTTGTGGTCCCGCCGGCTGAAGGCGTCCTCGCTCAGTCCCTGCTCGTCCTGGGCACGGGAGAAGACGACGTAGCGTCCGGGGGGGAGCGGTTTCGGCAGCTTGTAGGACCACTCCGCCTTTCCGCGGGCGGTCCGCCAGTGCCTCGGTTTCAGCGACGCAGCGCCCCGGGCCTTGCCGGAGACGAGGCGGACCAGCGCGACCTGGACCCTGCGCAGGGCGTCGCCGTCGGGGTCGGACGCTGTGCCGCGGAAGCGGCTGAGGTCGCCAGACTCGACCCTGCGCGGCACCTTCTTCATGTTCGTATCCGGGCGTTCGTCAGGCCTGGTCGCGTGCACCCCCTCGGCTTCGATCTCGCCGATGTAGCGCGACACCACGGGAATCCCCGGGGCGCTCGGGGGGTACGCGGTGCCGGTGGCGATGATCTTGCTGTCGGGCTGGATCGCGAGGCCCTCGAGCGATTCGTCGGCGACCCCCGACTTCAGCGGTACCAGGACGCTTCCGCCGGCGCCGAAGCCCGTGTCGAGGCTGCCGTTGGGGTTGAAGCGGGCGATCGCCGGGGCGTACTCTTCTTCAAGCGGGGAGGCGGTTGGGTCATAGGTCCCACCGAGGACCAACTTTCCATTCGGGGCGAGCGCCAACGTGTGCCCGATGTCAGAGCCAGGGCCCGGCAGCGGTGCGCCGACGATCCCTTCGATCCCAAAGCTCGGATCGAGTTCGCCATCGGACAGATACCGGGCGAGTGCGAACTTACTGACGGAGATCGATTCCGGGCCGACATAGTCGAACCCGTAACCGCCACCGACGATCCTGCCATCCGGCTGAATGACGACATCGCCGATGCGACCCTCGGCGGCTCCACCCTCCCCTGGGATCGGGGTCTTGACGATGCCATCCCCGCCGAACGAGGGGTCGGGTTTGCCGTCGAGGCCGAGCCGGGCGATCGTGAAGCCATCTCCACCCCCGCCGCCGGTCGAGTCGGCGATGACGACCTTCCCGTCCCCCTGCACCGCGATGCCTTCGCCACGGTCATCGCCGGAGACCCCGACGATCGTGGTCCCGCCTTCCCCGAACGCAGCTTCGGGTGTGCCGTTGGCTTCCAGCACCGCAGTACCGGCCCCGTTGTTCAAACCCGGCAGAAAGGAGATCCCGGTCACCGCGATCCGATCGCCGGGCCCGATCGCCACCGCACGGGCAGAGTCGTCGAGCGTGCCGACCGGAACCAGCGCGATTCCGTCGCTTCCTCCGAAGCTGGGATCCAGGTTGCCGCTCCCCAGGTAGCGGACGACCGCGAAGTCTTCGTTTTCGGTCCCGGGCGCTTCCCCGACTGCTACGACCTTCCCATCGGACTGGACGGCGACGTCGAAGGCGCCGGCGAATTCCCCGAGTGGCGTCGTCTCCAGGCCATCGCCGCCCCAGCCGGGGTCGGGGCTGCCATTCGGCAGCAGTCGCGCGACCGAGAATCCGACCGGCGTTTCACTCGAGCCGGTGACCAGCACCTTGCCATCGGGCTGGATTGCGACACCCTCCGCCCCGGATCCCGGGCCAAGCGGCGGCGTGACCCTGCCACCGCCGAAGGTGGTGTCAAGTTCACCCGGCACTGCGGCAATGGCTGCGGCCGCAGGCACGAGCATGGCCAGCGCCGCCATGACCATCGCGATCCGCCCGCAAGGGACGACCGTCGGTCCCAGGGTAGCCCTCCTATCTGAGCTCGCGCCTAGCCCTGAGCCGGGAACGTGATCCCACCCAGGATCACTGCGTCTCCTTTGGGCGTGGTGAACCCGATCACCAGCCCGCTCGCGGATCCTCCACCTAGGCCGGTACCCGCGACCGCCACCGGGTGATTTTCTTGGCCGGCGAAGAATTCCAGGCTGTTGTTGGCGGGTCGGAAACCCTCGGGGAGACGGAAGACAAGGCCCCCGTTGCCCGCTTTCGCGGTCCCGACCAGGTGCACGATTCCCTCATGGTCCTTGAAAAACCCGACCGGCTGAACGGGAACCGTCGGGGAGAGTGCCCCAAGATTGGACGCTTCCTGTTCAAAGGCGGGCTCACCGGGCGCCCCGACCAGATGGATTGATTCATGCGGCGTCAGGGCCTGTGCCGTCGTCGCCGTCGTCGCGGAGGGCACCGTCCCCAGGCTGCTGAGTTTGATGTTCGCGCCTGTCAGCGAGCCTTTTTTCACCTTGGCACCGGTCACGGCTTCCTTCTTGATGCTCTTTGTGACCACGGCGTTCTTCTTCAGCTGCTTGCTGCCGACGCTGTTGTTGGGCAATTTGAACGCGGCCAGGCCGGTGCCGACCGACGCCATCACCAGGGCGATGATCGAGATAACGAGCGCCGGCGAGGGACGGTGCTTCAGAAGGCCGTTCATGTGTCCACCTCTCAAATCGTGGGATGAGACTGAATCAGCCTATTCGCCTCACGACGTTTCGGCGGCCGCGAGGCTTCGGTATCCCAATGATCCCCGCCGATCGACCCGGCGGACCCTGACCGGGGTCCCGTGGCGGGGAACCAGGGTGATGCCGCGGACGACCACCGGTTCGGGCTCCTCCCGGGTCGTCTCCAGCTCGACTCGGCTGACGACCGCGCGGATGACCTCGGCCATCTCCGCCTGCGCGAGTGCGGCGCCGATGCAGCGGCGGATCCCACCGCCGAACGGGACCCAGGTATAGGGCTGCGCCCCCTCATCGAGGAAGCGCTCCGGCCGGAAGGCCTGGGCCTGGGGGTAGATGTCCTCGCGCTGTTGCACGACCGCCGCCGCCGGATAGACCCTGATCCCGGCCGGGAGGTCCCATTCGCCGATCCGGCGCGGCCGGGTCAGGGTGCGCTCGGCGGCGTCGATGACCGGCCGCAGCCGAAGGCTCTCGGTGACGACCGCGTTCAGATAGGCGTCGTCGTCGCCGTCGAGCTCATCGCGCAGGCGGACAAGAGGCCCGGGGTTCCGCAGCAGGAGGTCGAAGGCGAACGCGAGGCCGGTCGCGGTGGTCTCGTGTCCCGCCAGCAGCATCGTCATCAGCTCGTCGCGCAGCTCGGGGTCGCTCATCGCCTCGCCGTCCTCGTCGCGGGCGCGAAGCAGGAGCGAGAGGACGTCGGTCCGTTCCTCGAGATCGGAGTCGGATCGGCGACGCGCGATCTCCTCGTAGATCAGGGCGTCCGCCGCACGTAGCCGCCGTTGGAACAACCCCCAGGGACTCCACCGCCCGAGGTCGCGGCGAAGCGCCTGCGGCATCAGAAAGATCGCCTGCATCGAGATCAGCGAGACCAGCGCCCGCCGGAGTCGCTCGATTCGATCACGCTCGGTGACGCCGAAGACGGCCCGGACAATGACCTCGAACGTCAGGGCCCGCATCCGTTCGCGCATCACGAAGGTCTCGCCCTCGCGCCAGCGCCCGATCTCCTCCTCGGTGACCTCCCGGATCACGGCCCTGAAGCTCTGCACCGCCGATCCCTGGAAGGGCGGCAACAGCAGCTTGCGCTGGCGCAGATGCCGGGGGCCGTCGAGGATCAGCACCGAGCTTGGGCCGAGAACCGGGGAGAGCGGCTCGTTCGCCTCGCCGGCATGGAGGTCGGACTGGTCGCCGGTGAAGAGTGTCCGGATCGCCTCCGGGTCGCAGACGTAGACACCGACGCCGAATACGACCAGTGGCACGGTGAAGAGGTCCCCGTATCGCTCGCGCCAGGCAACCAGGGTCTCCAGGGGCTGCTGAATCAGCCGGTAGGTGTTGAGGACCGCTGGTGCGCGGGGACCGGGAGGCAACGGGCCGAGGTCGCGGCGTTTCATGGGTCCTCCAGCGGAGAAGTCGAGGGCCGTGCAGGGCCATCATGACATCGAAACGGGAATCGCCGCCAGGTGGGAAGATCCGGGCCGTGGACTCGGAAATCCTCTGGCGGGTGGCGGTCGTCCAGGTGGCGGTGGTGGCGGTGCTGTCGATCATTCTCGGGCTGCTGCTACCGCACTCCTTCTTCGAAGACTTCGGCTGGCTGACCGGGCCCCTGGTCTGGCTGCTCTGCGCCTGGCTGACGGGGAGAGTCGTAGGGTTGCCGGCCGAGCAGGTCCTGACCAGGGCGGTGCTGGCAGGCATCCCGAGCGCCCTATTCGTCCTCCTCGGCCTGCACTGGGTCGGGGTCGTGATCGCAATCGGGCTCTTCGCCTGGCTCTGCGCGCGGCTGCCGCGGCCTCTGGGGGACGCGGCGCCCTAAGCCCCTCAGCGCTTGCCGGTTCGCGCCTTCGAGTGATCCCGGCGGCGGCGGCAGCCTATGGAGCACTCGCCGACGACTTGTGAAAGAGGTGAAAACTCAGCCCGAGCGCAGGCCGCTGAGCCCCGCCAGCACCCAGAACGCGGCGATCATGGCGAGCAGCGGGACGAAGGAGGCGCCGTTCGCGGCCAGTGAGACGAGGGCAAGAATCGAGACGAATGCCAACACGCACAGGATGGCGATCAGGCCCTGGCTAGAGCGACGGATGCCGAGTTCGGCGCCGTCGGCGTAGTCGCTGCGACAGCGGGGGCGATCGACCAAGTCTGGGTGGCGAAAGTTCATTCGCCAAGGAGGTTGCCGTGGAGCTCGGCGGGCTTGGGTGAGGGACCGCACAGATGCAGCGGATGGTCCAGTCATTGCATGCCGACACTCGAGGAAAATGCGACCATCGAGCAGATGACGATCCAACGGATGGAACACGTCGGCATCGTGGTCGACGACCTCACGGCCGCAATCGAGTTCTTCGTCGAGCTCGGACTCGAGTCGCGAGGCAACGGCCAGGTCGAGGGCCGTTGGGTGGACCGCATCGTCGCTCTCGACGAGGTCAGGGTGGAGTTCGCGATGCTGCGGACCCCGGACGGCCACGGAGAAATCGAGCTGGTGAAGTTCCACTCGCCGCCGACCCAGACCGGCGACCCGCACGCGCCCGCAAACACTCCAGGCCTCCGCCACCTCGCCTTCCTCGTCGACGACATCCACGCCGTCGTCGCCGCCCTACAGGCCCGCGGCACCGAGCTCGTCGGCGAGCTGGTGCGCTACGAGGACAGCTACTGGCTCTGCTACGTCCGCGGCCCCGAGGGAATCATCGTCGAGCTTGCCGAGAAGATCGGCTGACGGGTCCGGCCCGCCGCCGACCCCCGACAACCGCGCTGGTCATAACCGATGGGTGAACAGCCGCGACGGGATCTTCTGGCCCTACTCCCGGACCAGCATGCCCATCGCCAGCTCGATCCTCTGCTCGACGATATTGTCGGCAACGCTGACCATGCGGGCCTCGAAGTCGGGCATCAGCAGCGAGAGGTCGACGCCCTCCACGCCGGTGCTCATCGCCTCGACGTCCGAGCCGGCGATGGCGCCGACGGGGGCGAGGGCATCGGGTCCCTGCCGCCACTCGGCGAGGCTGAAACCGGCGTCCTCGGCGAGGACGCGAACCTGCTCGGCGGAGATCACGAAGCTCTGCTCGGGGCCGTCGGCCCAGGGCAGCGGATAGGTCAGCTCTCCGCCGTCCGGGCCCTGCACGGCCTCGAAGATCGCCAGGCGCCCACCGGGGCGTAAGACGCGGTGGGTCTCGGAGAGCATCGCCGCCTTGTCAGCGATACTGGGCCAGACCGCCTGGGTGAGGGCGAGGTCGAAGCTGGCGTCCTTGCAGGGCAACGCGCGGGCATCGGCGCAGAGGACCGAGACCCGGTCGCCGAGCCCGGCGCGGCGGTTTAGCTCGGTGGCGAGGACGCAGAAGCGCTCGGTCGGGTCGACGGCGGTGAGCGTGGCGCCGTAGTGGCGGGCGAGGGTGCGGGCCGGGCCGCCAATGCCGGCGCCGATGTCGAGGACGCGGGTGGCGGCGTCGATGCCGGCGAGCTCGGCGAGGGCGAGGGTGGCGGCGCGGCCGAGGCCGTGGAACTCATCGAGCGCGGCGAGGTCGTCGGAGTCGATCGGGTCGACGGAGCGCCCGGCCGTGCGCAGAGCGTCGAGGACGACGTCGATGAGGTCCTCGGAGCCGGTGGCGTAGTAGGCCTGAACGTCGCGATCGCTCATGCGAGGAGCATAGATACGGCCTCGGGACCGGAGCGTGAGTTCTGTCCGCCTCGGACCAACGGCTGAAACTTGATGCGCCCGACGAGAATCGAACTCGCGACCTTCCGCTTGAAAGTCCTACGGCCAGCCGCAGTGCGTCAACTTTCTGAACGCGCGCAGGCTGTCCTTTACGCGTGCCTTCGCCACGTTGCGGTCGAACACCCTGACCTGTTTCTTGCTGAGGTCAGAGGACCCACGGCTCGCTATCGCGTCGACATCGAGTCGCGTGTACCAGGTGTCTAGGTTGCCCTCTGCCGCGAGGCGTCGCATGGTTTCGCGGTATTCGGCCGCCGCTGCCGTGACGACGGATCGAGATCGAGCGCGAGGCCGAGTAGCGAGCCAAAGTCTCTGCCTGACCCCGAGTAGCGCAGGGGGATGAGCTGGTCGACCCGGGTGGCCGCCTGCGGCCTTGCCCCTCGGCGGCACGCTCAGCAGCGGAGGGATGGGTACGAACTGGATCGCCCACCAGGTCAGTCGCCCCCCTTTGCCGCCATCCTCTCCTGGGCATCGGCCAGGGCGCCTTTCAGAGCCTGGACGTGGTTTCCCTCGGCCTCGCCGATGGTCTTCTCGACTGCGCGGGTCACGGCGGGCTCGACCTTCCCTGCCTCGGAATGCGAGTAGGCGACGATCAGGCCGGCGCCACCGAGCGGGATCGTCTTGCCAGCCTCCTCGCCGAGTTTCTCGGCGGTCTTGTGATGGAGCAGACCGCCGACAGCGCCGCCCATCGCGGCGCCGACTGCGGTCGAGGCAAGCAACGGAGGCGCGATCAGTCCGACCGCGAACCCGACGGCGCCCAGGCCCTCGGCCCCCTCACGGACCATGTGGTCGGTCTCCTCCACGGAGAGGGTGCCGTCGAGATCCTTGCTGACCACCACGGCGCCCTGGAGGTGGCCGCCGCAATCGAGAACTGCGTTGTAGTCCTCCTCGGCGGCATCCTTCGACAGATAGCCTCCGATCAGGACGTCGATCGTGTCGTGCAGTTTCATCGCGTTCTCCTCTTCCCCACTGTTGCCTCAGGCCGTGATCGCATGCGCCGTATGCCCGTGTTGGACCGCCGTGTGAAGGTCGTGCGCGTCCTCCTCCGACGGGTGCGGATTGACGTCGAACACGACCCTTTTGACCTCGCCCGTGAAGGCGAACGGTTTGCGGTCCTCGTAGGACAGGTCGACGACGCCGCCGTTGTCGCGGCCGATGTCCATGCCCGCGTAGCCTGAGAAGCGGATCGGGACCGTGTGGTCCATCCGCCCTGTGGTGACCGCCCGGTCGTCGATGAAGAGCGTGACCTCGCCGCCGGTGGCCGGTTTCGCGGCATCGGCCGCGAACTCCATGCGCACCGTCACCTCGCCCTCGGGCAATGCTTCCTCGGCCTGTTGCCGGTAGACGAAGACGCCCATCATCGAATAGGTGTGGGTGAGTCGGCCGTCGTCGACGAACAGCGAGAATCCGCCCATGTGATCGGCCTCGGCAACGATCACACCCTCAGCGCCCCCGGGAGGGATCACGAGATCGGCGCTGATCGAGTAGGAGTGGTTGTAGAGCCGCGGGATCATGCCCGAGAGGACGTTCTGGACATCGCCGCGAAACTCGTACTTCGACACCTCAGGAAGAGGGGGCACGATGCCGAAGAACGGCGCCAAGGTTGCCATCAGCGGCAGCACGTCGTACCTCTCGGCCTCCTGCCAGAAGAGATCCTTCAGCTCTTTCACCTTGTCGGGATTGTCCGCGGCGAGGTCCCGGGCCTGGGTGAAGTCGTCTGGAAGGTAGTAGAGCTCGACAGGATCGTCATCTGGGTCCCAGTCACCGGGGGTGTAGGGCTTCAGCGCGTCCGGGGTGAGGACCCACGGGATCCGCTCGGTCCTCATCGCGAGCCACCAGCCGTCCTTATACATCGCGCGATTGCCAATCGTCTCGAAGTACTGCTGGGTGTGGTGTTCGGGAGTGTCGGCGTCGGTCAGCGAATCGGCAAAGGTGACACCGTGCATGGGCTGCTGCTCGACCCCGTCGATATGCGTCGGCATCGGAATGCCGGCGATGTCGAGGATCGTCGGGCCGATGTCGATGACGTGGGTGAAGTGCGATCTCAGGGCTCCGTCGTCTCTGACCCTCTCCGGCCATCGCACGACCAACGGGTTGCGCGTCCCGCCCAGGTGGGAGCCGACCTGCTTCCCCCATTTGAAGGGCGTGTTACCCGCCCATGCCCAGGCGGCGGAGTAGTGAGGGGCCATCATCTGATTTCCCCAGGCCTCGACACCGCCGTATCGCTCCGCGAGCTGCAGTTGCATCTCGTCTGTCAGGGGGATGCCGTTCTGCATTGTCAGCTCGTTGAAGGAGCCGGTGATCGTGCCCTCCATGCTGGCGCCGTTGTCGCCCCAGATCCAGATCACCATCGTGTTGTCGAGCTCACCGAGCTCCTCGATCGCGTCGATCACGCGGCCGACGTTGTGGTCGGCGTTCTCGGAATAGCCGGCGTAGACCTCCATCTGACGCGCGTAGAAAGGCTTGAGTTTGTCCGGGACGTCCTCCCAGGCGGGGAACGCATCGTCGCGTGGCGTCAACTCCGCATCGGCAGGAACCACACCCGCTTCCTTCTGTCTCGCGAACGTCTCCTCGCGAAGCCGGTCCCAGCCCTGGTCGAACTGCCCCCTGTATTTCTCCGCCCACTGCTCCGACACGTGATGGGGGGCGTGACTGCAACCGGTGGAGAAGTAGGAGAAGAACGGCCTGTCGGCATCCTGGGCGCGGATCGCATGCAACCACTCGATCGACCTGTCCGCCATGTCGTCCGGCAGGTAATAGGGATCCCCCTCGTCGTCGTAGTAGGCGTCCGGGGTGCCGATGATCTTCTGGTTCTCCGCAAGGCACGGATCCCACTGTCCAGAGCCCCCGCCGAGGAACCCGTAGAAGTAGTCGAAGCCCCAGCCAACCGGCCAGCGATCGAATGGCCCTGCGGGCCCCTGCTGGCCGTCCGGCGTCAGGTGCCACTTCCCGAACGCCGAGGTGCAGTACCCGTTGTCTCGCAGAATCCTCGGGAAGGGGACGCAGTCATCCGGGACGAAGGCTGTGTACCCGGGAAACCCCGTGGAGAACTCTCCGACCGAACCGAAACCGACGGCGTGGCTGTTGCGGCCGGTCAGAAGCGCGGCCCGCGTGGGGGAGCAGAGAGGGGTGACGTGAAAGCGGTTGTAGCGCAGCCCCTGCTGCGCCATTCGGCTGAAGTTGGGGGTGTCGATAGGCCCACCGAAGGTCCCGGCATTCCCATAGCCAGCATCGTCGATCAGCACCATCAGGACATTCGGCGCGCCGTCGGGAGCATCGACATGGCCGATCGATCCCCAGTCCGGCTGTGAGCCCTCGAGCGTCTTGTTTGCAACCCCTCCGAAGGGCGGCCTGGCAATGGGAAGCTTGCTTCGATCTGGTTGGCTCATCGTCAGGTCAACCTCCGGGTTTCTAGGAACGATTTAGGCGCGATGGCGTTCCGCGCTGCGCTTGCACTACGACCCGGATTGCAACAGGTGAGTGCCTCGGTCACATCATCCGAAGCAGGTGAAATGACCTCAGCCGCTATCGCAGCAGGACAAGCACCACGGTGAGGAGCCCCAGGACCACGCCGCCGTATACCAGGGCGCCGTGCGCGTAGGGCTGAAGACTCGGGAATTGGCCTTCTGCCAAAGCCCGGTCCACCGTGCGGCGGCGGTGGCTGCCGTAGATCAGAACCGCGATGCCGTAAGCCGCAAAAAGCACGCCGGCGATGTCGTAGGGCCAGCGCTCGCCGCTGTCTTCGAGCCCGGGGATGACCCGGCCGACCGCCAGAGCCACGGCGAGCGCGGTGAGGCCGGTCCGCCACCAGGCGAGCTCGGTGCGCTCGCTGGCGAGCCGGGTGCGTCGTGAGGCATCGACGGTCTCGTTCATCGGTGATCTCCAATCGGACTTGACCCAATGTTCGACCCCCTGGTGAGGATCCCTACAGCTCGGCCGGGTGTGATCACTCCAGCCCGAGCCGGAGGAGACCGACGAACACGAAGTTCACCCCGAATGGGTGATGTGTCTTCTCGCGACGGCCACATACGCTCGCCGTTCGATGGAGCGCTCAAGCAGCGAAGACGCGGCGGCAATCGAGACACCAACCGATGGAGCCCGGTTCTACGGCGCCAGGTGGCTGACCGAGGAGGCTCCCGACCGTGAGTTCCCGGCCAGCGGGATGTCGGCGATCGATGCGATGCGCCTGGTCGGCGAGGAACTGGAGCTCGAGGGCGAACCGGCCCGCAACCTGGCGACCTTCGTGACCACCTGGATGGAGCCCGAGGCCCAGCGGCTGATCGCGGCCAACCTCCATCGCAACTTCATCGACCACGCCGAGTACCCGATCTCGGCCGAAATCGAGCAGCGCTGCGTGCGGATGCTCGCCGACCTCTTCCACGCGCCCGGGGAGACGACCGGGACCCGTACCCAGGGCTCATCGGAGGCGATCATGCTCGGCGCGCTCTCGCTGAAGTGGAAATGGCGCCAGCGCCGCGAAGCGGCCGGCAAGCCGACCGATTCGCCGAATCTCGTCTTCGGCGGCGACGTCCATGTCGTCTGGGACAAGTTCTGCCGCTACTTCGACGTCGAGCCGAGGATCGTGCCGCTGCAGAGGGGCAAGTACACGATCGGGCCCGCCGACGTCGAGCCCCACATCGATGAGAACACGATCGGCGTCGCCGCCGTCCTCGGCACGACCTTCACCGGGCATCGCGACGACATCGTCGGCATCAACGAGCTCCTGGTCGCGACCAAAGACGAGAAGGGCATCGACATCCCGATCCACGTCGACGCCGCCTCGGGCGGCTTCGTCTGGCCCTTCCTCTACCCCGACTCGGAGTGGGACTTCCGGCTCTCCCAGGTCCGCTCGATCAACGTCTCCGGGCACAAGTTCGGCCTCGTCTACCCGGGGATCGGGTGGCTGGTCTTCCGCGAAAAGGACGACCTCGCCTCCGATCTCGTCTTCGAGGAGAACTACCTCGGCAAGACCGACGCCACCTTCACCCTCAACTTCTCGACCGGCTCGGCGATGGTCCTCGCCCAGTACTACAACTTCGTCCGCCTCGGCCACGAGGGCTACAACTACATCATCGGGATCATGGAGAAGAACGCTCGCCACCTCGCCGAGGCGCTCACCGCCGAGGGCGACTTCGAGCTGATCGACCCCGACGCCGAGCAGCTGCCCCTGGTCGCCTTCCAGCTCGCCGGCGACAAGCCCTACGACGAGTTCGACGTCGCCTGGCAGCTCTCCGCCGAGCGCGGCTGGATGCTCCCCGCCTACACGCTGCCACCGGACGCCCAGGACGTGAAAGTGATGCGGGCGCTGGTCAAGGAGACGCTCAGCCACGCGCAGATCGACCACCTGGCCTCCGACATCAAGGATGCCTGCGCGACACTCGAGAAGAAGGGTGGCCTGCAGGAGACCGAGCGCCGCCAGGTCAAGACCGGCACCGGTTACTAGGTGGCAATCGAAATGCACGAAGATGAGCTCGAAAGGAACCGAGATGGGAACAGCTGAGATCGATGAGATGGGGCCGGTCGATTACCTACTGGTCGAGTGGCCGGGCCGCCAGCCGAAGGGGGAGGTTGCCCCGTATTTGATCGATCTGGTGGAGCGAGGCCTGATCCGCGTCCTCGATCTCGCGGTGATCGCAAAGGACGAGGACGGCTCGGTCGCTCGCATGGAGATCTCCGACGTCGGCGGCGAGGTTGAGGAGTTCGCGGCCTTCGAAGGGGCGTCCTCGGGACTCCTTTCCGATGACGACACGACCGAGGCGGCCGCGGCTCTCGAGCCCGGGACTTCGGCGGCACTGCTCCTCTACGAGAATCTTTGGGCAGCCCCCCTGGCGGCTGCGGTTCGGCGCTCCGGTGGCCAGTTGGTCGCCAGTGGGCGCATTCCCATTCAATCGCTCCTCGCCGCCCTCGATGCTGCCGAGGAGACGTCCTAGAGAAGGAGGAGTAACGATGCCTGGATTGATTCGAGGAGTCGCTCGGACGGCCGTCGTCGCCGGAACCGCGACGGCGGTGAGCGGCCGCGTTTCGCGCCGACAGGGCCAACGCTGGCAGGCTCAGGAAACGGCTCAGGAGCCAGCGCCGGTGGCCCCTGCGGCTGCCGCTCCCGCTGCGCCGGAAAAGTCCGCGGTCGACCAACTCACGGAGCTGGGCGAACTCAAAGCGCAGGGAATCCTCACCGAGGACGAGTTCGCAGCGCAGAAGGCGAAAATCCTGGGCGCCTGAGGGCCCGACCCCTGCGCATGAGGCCTAAGGCATCCTGCTGCGCACCTCGAGCAGGACGCGCGCGCTCGGTCGATCCGCCATGCTCGACCGAGCGCCACGGGGCGACCGGGGGAATGATCCGGTTGGAAGGCGGCACGTTCCTGATGGGCACCGAGGATCCCGATGGTTTCCGGGCTGACGGCGAGGGCCCGGTGCGCCCAGTGACGCTCGACCCGTTCTGGATCGACCCGGCTGCGGTGACAAACGAGCGTTTCGCAGAGTTTGTCGCCGAGACGGGGCACGTGACCGATGCGGAGAGCGACGGATGGTCGTTCGTCTTCGCCGGATTGCTACCGGACGACTTTCCGGTGAGCAGCGCCGTCGTAGAGGCTCCCTGGTGGCGGCAGGTGTTCGGCGCCGACTGGAAGCATCCCGAGGGACCTCGGTCCGGTCTTGACGGCCGGGCTGAACACCCTGTCGTGCACGTCTCCTGGTCGGACTCGGTCGGATTCTGTGAGTGGGCCGGCCTGCGACTTCCGAGCGAGGCGGAGTGGGAGTATGCGGCGCGGGGCGGGCTCGAGCAGAAGCGCTTCCCGTGGGGAGATCAGCGTGAGCCGGGGGGCGAGCACCGGATGAACGTCTGGCAGGGGGTGTTTCCGTCAGAGAACACACTCGAGGACGGCTACCTCAGCACCTGTCCCGTCCGCACCTTCCCGGCGAACGACTTTGGCCTTTACAACACATCCGGCAACGTGTGGGAATGGTGTGTCGACTGGTTCGACCCGAGCTTTCATTCCGCCGCGGGGACGTCCCGAACGAATCCCACCGGCCCGCCGGAGGGGCAGGCGAAGGTGACGCGCGGTGGCTCGTATCTCTGCCACGATTCCTACTGCAACCGCTACCGGGTTGCCGCACGTAACTCGAACGAGCCTCGCGACGCGACCGGGAACCTGGGGTTTCGCTGCGCCCGCGACGCCTGAAGGGGCGCGCGTGGGGCCTGCGCTAGACGATGTCCTCGACGCCTCGCTCAACGGCCTCCTCGAGCAGGCGCAGCCTGTGGAGGCGCGGCGCCTTCATCGTCCTACCGGTCGCGAGCGTGGCGAGCGCATTGATGAGGAAGCACGCAGCACCCAGGCAGGTATTGAAGTTGGCGGCGGCCAGGTCGAGGATCGAGCCGGTCGATGGAACGACGTACCCGGCGATCGCCGAGATGCCAAAGAAGACACAGCCCAGCAAGTTGACTGCGGGCTCCCACCAACCGGCGGCATCGCGGAGCGGCCTCACCCCGTGGCGCGGTGACGTCCTGTAGGCGATCACCCCCGAGATCAGGAAGCAGAGCGAACCGAGGGCGTCCGGCCGCCAGACCAAGTGGTCATACGCGGTGTTGGAGGCCGCCGTCTGGGTTGCCTGAAAGGTCGTGACATTGAAGAACAGGGTGCCCGCGGACTGGATCGCCGCGGCCCGCCAGGCCGTCCTACCGGGGCTTGACAAACGGCGCTCGGGCCATGCCAGCCAACTCTGCAGCGCACCGCCGGTGGTGAACAGGATCGAGCCGATGAAGAAGGTGAGCTCGTCGGCACTCTCACCGACAAGCTCTGCGTAGCCGGGAAACGGTGCGACCAGGAAGCAGGTCGCGCCCAGGGCGAAGAAGAGAGCCATCCAACGCGGCTTTGTCATGGTAATCGGGGCGCTGGCGAGTGCCACTCGCCAGCGCCCCGGCCCACTGCTCGGTGCAGGTGGGGCTCAGCCGCGGGGCGCGCCGGCGCCGGGGTCCCGGCTGCCGGGCAGCTGACTTTCTTCCTCGAGCGGCTCGCCGTACACGACCAGGCCGTGGATGCACCACAGGCAGATCGCGAAGACGCCCAGCGCCCAGAACGGGTAGGCGCCACCGACCGCGAGCAGCGCGACCAGGGCGCCGAGGCTGGCGGCGATGATCCCGATCACCCGCCCGTAGGTTCCGCCGGTGAAGAGCGAGAACCCGGCGAAGAGCTGAATGACGCCGATGATCAGGGTGACCCATCCCCAGGTGTGCAGGTTCCCGAGAACGAAATGATTTTCGCCGACCCAGAAGTTGGCATCGGCGATCGCCCCGATTCCATAGATGATGTTGAGGGTGCCTGCGATCAAGAGCAGGATCGCAACGAACACAGCGCGGCCTAGGCCTCTCATGGTTGTTTCTCCTTTCGTGGTCAACCACCATGCGGCGGCCGATCCGCCCGTAATGGGCTTGCAGTGACGGTTCGAACGGTATGGCTGGGGGACGAACGCGGCATCGCCCTCTTCGGGTGATTCCAGAATGGCCCCGTGCCGGCGTGCGTGAGAGACCACCGGCTGGGCAATTTCACCCGGATTGCAGGATGACATTTGTCGTTGTTTGCGATCCCATGTGGTCACATGCCGCTGATCGGGAGAAATGGACCGCGTGAGCGTCGAGGCCGTGGCCAGGACGGAAGACAGGGCTCAGAAGAGGAAGAGCGGGTCGAAGCCCTGATCAAGCTCAAGGAATTGCTGGATTCCGGTGTCCTCACCGAGGAGCAGTACGAGGCGGAGAAGGAGAAGATCCTGCGTCGGGCATAATCCGCGACGAGATAGGCTTTGTCGTGCGTGGGGGCGGAGTAGAAAAGGATCGGTGTTGCCCGCCCAGGAAAAGAACTCGCCAACGACAGGCCTGATCGCCGGTGTCGACCTGGGTCGGTCGCCGCTCCGAAGCATGGTCGAGCGGCCGCGGCTGTTGGACAAGCTTGAGCAGAGCGATGCTTCACTCGTCCTGCTGAATGCTCCGACCGGCTATGGGAAGTCGGTCCTGCTCGCGCAGTGGGCGGCGCGCGATCTGCGGCCATTCGCCTCGATAACGCTCGACGACTCCCACAATGACCCGGCGCTGTTGGCACAGACGGTGGTCGATGAGCTCGATCGGATCGAGCCGCTTCCGGCCGAGGTCGGCTCCGCCCTGACCGCGCCTGAGCCCAATCTCGAGGGAGCCCGGGTGCCGAGGCTTGGAGAGGCGATCGAGCATCGGCAGACCGCGACCGTTCTTGTGTTCGACGAGTTGGAGCACATCGAGTCTCCGCAGTCCCTGCTCCTGCTCGGCTCCCTGGTGGAACACGTGCGGGGCGGCAGCCAGATCGCGATCGCGACCAGGGAGGAGCCTTCCCTCCCCCTGGGGCGCTTCCGGGCAAATCGGCTGCTCCGCGAGATAGGCCGCGATGAGATGAAGATGACGAAGCCTGAGTGTGCGGCATTGCTGGCAGGGATCGGCTTCGAACTTAGCCGGTACGAGCTCGAGACACTTGTCGAACGAACCGAGGGCTGGCCAGCTGCTCTCTACCTGGCGGGGATCGCGATACTCGAGGAGGCGGACATCAGTAGTGCGATCACGCGCTTCGCGGGCGATGACCGAATCGTCGCCGAATACATCAGGGATGAGTTTCTGGTGCCGATTTCCAGACGCCGGATCGAGCTCCTTCGGCGGATCTCGATCCTCGATCGCTTCAACGGCGAGCTCTGTGACGCCGTGCTCGAGCGCACCGGCTCGGCATCGGCCCTGATCGACCTTGTGCACGGGAACATGCTCCTGCTCCCACTCGACCGTACGGACGAGTGGTTCAGGCTGCACACCCTTCTCCGCGACATGCTGCGAGCCGAGTTGCGGAGGACCGAACCCGAGCAGGAGCCCGAGCTGCACCTGCGGGCATCGAGCTGGTGGACCGAGCATGGGGACTCGGATCGAGCGATAGAGCATGCAATTGCGGGTGGGGCATACGAGCGAGCGGGAGAGCTTCTCTGGGCGGGCGTCCCCGAGTACAACGCGCGTGGGCGTGTAGCCACCGTAGAGCGCTGGCTGGAGCGGCTCGGCCAAGAGCGGCTCGTCGCCTACCCGACGCTCAGCCTGACCGCGGCCCAGGGACACCTGGCGCGCGGGAAAGGAGGGGAGGCGGAACACTGGGCGGCCATTACGCGCGGTTTGCTCAAAGGGATGGACCCGCCCAACCGCGACGGGACTCTGACAGCCGGGTTGGCGCTGTGCGATGCATGCCTCGCTCGCGGTGGCCTGGTCGAGATGAGCGAACTTGCGGTGGCTGCGGCAAAGGCGATCCCGGACGAGAACCCATGGCACTCGATGTGTCGTCTGATGGATGGAACCAGCCTGCTTCTGCGAGGAGACGCGCCGGAGGCGCGCGACATCCTGAGCGATGGCGCGCGGAGGGGTGCTGTGGGCGCGCCCATGGTGCAGGTGGTCTGCCTGAGCCAGCTCGCTCTCCTCGCCGTCGAGGAGCCCGATTGGGTGGTCGCGGAAATGCTCGCCTCCCAGGCCAGGGCCCAGGTGGAGCGCTCCGGCCTCGACGACTACACCAGCGCCGCGCTCGTCTTTGCCGTTTCGGCCTTCGTCCGATCTCATCGGGGGATGACGGTGGAGGCTGCGGCGGACCTCCATGTCGGGATCGCTTTGACGGATCGACTCGACGGGTTCGCGTCCTGGTATGAGGCCGAGACCCGGATCGTGCTTGCCCGCGCCGCCGCGCGCCTTGGGGAGGTCGGGCAGGCGCAGGATCTACTCGGCGAAGCGCGCCGGCTGATCCGGGCCATACCCGAGGCAACGCTGCTCGCCGATTGGCTTCGCCAAGCCGAGGAAGAGAGGAAGGTGATCTCGGACGCAGGGGTGGATGAGCTGACGCCGGCCGAGCTGCGAATCCTGCTCACGCTGCAGTCACATCACTCGCTTCCCGAAATCGCCGCCCGGGCGCATGTCTCCCCCAACACAGTGAAGACGCAGGCGCAGGCTGTCTATCGCAAGCTCGGCGTCTCATCCCGTCGCGAGGCAGTCGATCGCGCGCGCGCGATCGGGTTGATCCGCTCAGAGAAAGGGGCGTCCTGAAAGTCAAACCGCGCCAGCGACCCGAGCGGCCGTAGTGGTGAATTGGTCGCTCGTTCCGGCGACGATGATCAGGGTGGCTTCGATGCCGGCGGCACGGCACCTGGGGACGCTCGACGCCCGCGGTTGAGCCTGCGAGGATCGCTCCCATGGGCCAAGGGATCAGCGAGGTCATCGTGTACGCGCTTGGCCTCGCCCTGCTCGTAGCGGGGGTCAATCCGAAGAACCTCATGCTTTCCGTCGCCGCCGGGGCGGGGCTCGCAACACTCGGGCTTTCAACGAGCGACTCGCTCGTCTCCCTGCTCGTCTTCGTGATCGTGGGTAGCTTCACCATCGCCGGGCCTGTCATCTACTACCTCGTGGGCGGCGACGACGCCGAGGCCCGGCTCAGCGAGATGAAGGAATGGCTGGCATTGCACAACGACGCGGTCACGGCGGCGGTGTTCCTCATCTTCGGCGTCGACCTCATCGCCAAGGGCCTTCCGCCGCTGACGTAGTCATCGGGCGTTCCGCGGAACCGCTGAAACAGCCTCAGCGCCACCCCTCTCGCCCCCGCTCCGCCGGTTGGTTCGAGGGTCACGCCGCCAGGCAATACCCCGGCGATGGAGAGTTCCCACACCGAAGTCACGAGGCCGAGGGGGACCGCGCACGGTAGATCATCCAAGCCAGCTGGCAGTGCTTCGCCAACCTGCCAATTCGCTTTGCGCGGCCTGACCCCCGAGGCAATCGACCAGCTCAAGCAGCCAGGCGACCTTCACCATCAGAGCATGCTGTCAGACGAGGAGTTCGAGCAGGTGAAGGAAGGCAAAGCTGCTGGGTACCGGCTGAGCGACTCCGAAATCGGCGAAGGTGAATTACGCTCTAGTTCGCACCCCGCTCCGCTCATTCGATTCGGGGCCGCCGGTACTCCCAGCCTCGACCGAGTCGGCAAATCGAGCCTGCTCCAGTGGGCGAAATGAGACAGGAATGAGACACCAATCCGCCGGAACCGCGCGGAACTGGCTCGCGCCTGCCGGAACGCGGTTCACGCCGGTGGCCGAGGATTCCGCTCCACAAAGCGCAAAGCTCGGCACTCCACCGAACCCCACGGAATGCGCCCGACGAGAATCGAACTCGCGACCTTCGGCTTGAAAGACCGACGGCCAGCCGCATCAGGACGGGGCCAGCGCGATTCTTGAGACAAAGATGCGACGGACGCGCAATTCGGCGATGATCATTCGGCTGGCAGCGGAGCCTCAGCCCGGGGCCTCTTTTGTCGCATCCAACGCATGCCCCTACGACATTTCGTGTCGTAAATGTCGTAGGGGGAGGGGGGTCAACCACTCATTCCGGATCAGGGGTCTCCGGCAACAACATGAGCGCTGCCTCGATCTCCGCATAACGATTGTCGAAGGTCCTCTTGGACATTGCTTCGCCCAAAGCCCAGACGAGGTCGGGTTCATTCGCGTTCAGGATGTCGACCATGTTGTCCATTGACTGCCGCAGACTCGCAAGAGCTTCCAGAGCGCGGGATCGGCCGAATCCGCTGGGCTCCTCTTCGAGAGGGAGCTGCTCCAGCCGCTCACGATGCTGGCGGCGCATCTCGACCGTGATGCGCTGCACTTGACGTTGCGTCAGCCCGACGGCCTCGGCGATCTGCCGGGCGGAGTATCCCGAGCGACTAAGGCGCAGGATCCTCAGGTTTCGCTCGTGCTTTTCCTTGTTGTCCATAGAGGAGATTTTCCCTCACCGACGGGGTCAACCCCCGGATGAACTTTCGCGCTCACCCGGGATCTCCGGAGAGGCATCGCTTGGTCTGCCGTGGACTGGAAGTGCTCAGGCGGGGCCGGGGTCGTCGAGGGCGGTCAACCTCCCTGGAAACCGGACATCTCGCTTTGGGCCGTCAGATTGACCAATCGGGGTCAGGCAGAGACTTTGGCTCGCTACTCGGCCTCGCGCTCGGTCTCGATCCGACCCTCGCGGACCGCGTCCATCAGCGCTTCAAAGTCACTGTCGTTCTGGTCGGCGTAGGTCTCGGCGAAATCGGCGATCGCGTCGTCGAAGCTCTGCTTGCGACCCAGGTACGAGCTGATCGCAACCCGGTCACCAGAGCGGGCGTGAGCACGCGCCAGGGTCGCTCCGCATATCTGCCCGTAGGCAGTCATCCCGCGCGGGCTCATCAGCTCAACCTGCGCTGATCCCTTCCAGTCCCAGAGCTGGCGGCGGCCCCCGGCGGTGCGGTAACACCTGCCGAGGGCCAGATCCTCGGCCGAGAGCAGTCGCAGCGCTTCTCGAACCGTCGCCCGGCTGACTCGAACTGGACCGACAGCTCGGCCTCGGTCGGCAGGCGCTGTCCGACCCGCAGGGTGCCGTCGACGATCAGCTCGCAGAGTTGGTCCGCGACCTGCTCGAAGGCGCGACGAACGGGGCGCACACCGAGCTGCTCGGGTGTCGCGGGGGCGGCCATCAGTAGGACCTCGGCAGCCCCAGCACGTGTTGGCCAACAAAGGCCTGAATCAGGTTGTTGCTGACCGGTGCCGTCTGGTAGAGCCGGGTCTCGCGGAACTTGCGCTCGATGTCGTACTCCTCAGCGAAACCAAAGCCGCCGAGGGCATCGAGGGCGGCGTTCGCCGCCTGCCAGGAGGCCTCGGAGGCGAGGAACTTGGCCATGTTGGCCTCGGCGCCGGGGCGTCCACCGTTTTCGTAGAGCCAGGCGGCCTTCCAGCGCATCAGGTTGGCGGCCTCGATCGCCATGTGGGCGCGGGCGAGCGGGAACTGCACGCCCTGGTTGGCGCCGATCGGTTTGCCGAAGACAACACGCTCGCCCGCGTAGGCGGTGCCGCGCTCGACGAAGAAACGGCCGTCGCCGATGCACTCGGCGGCGATCAGGATCCGCTCCGCGTTCATCCCGTCGAGGATGTAGCGGAATCCCTTTCCCTCCTCGCCGATCAGGGCGTCGGTGGGGAGCTCGAGCCCGTCGATGAAGATCTCCGTTGTCGCGTGATTCATCATCGTCTTGATCGGCTTGATCGTCAGATGCGAGCCGCGATCGCGCATGTCGACCAAGAAGACCGAGAGTCCCTCGCCCTTCTTCTCGACCTCGGCCGCAGGGGTGGTGCGCGCCAGCAGGACCATCAGGTCGGAGTGTTCGGCCCGCGAAGTCCAGATCTTGTGGCCGTCGACCACGTAGCCGTCCTCGGTCCGGCGGGCGAAGGTTTGGATCTTGGTGGTGTCCGAGCCGGCGTCGGGCTCGGTGACGCCGAAGGCCTGCAGGCGCAGCTCACCGGCGGCGATCTTCGGCAGGAACTCACCCTTCTGCCGGTCGGAGCCGTGACGCAAGAGCGTGCCCATCGTGTACATCTGGGCGTGGCAGGCGCCAGCGTTGCAGCCGGTGGCGCAGATCTCCTCGAGGATCGCGCTCGCCGGTCCGATCCCGAGGCCCGAGCCGCCGTACTCCTCGGGGATCAGGGCGGCGAGCCAGCCGTTGTCGGTGAGCGCCTGCACGAACTGGGTCGGGTAACTGTCGGGCTCGAGCTCGCGCCAGTAGGGGCCGGGGAAGTCGACGCAAAGGGCCCGCACCGCCTCGCGGATGTCCTTGACGTCGTCGCTGATCGCGAAGTCCATCGCTCAGCCCCGCCAGCCTTCCCGCGGCTCCGGGAAGCCGTCCTGGACCTGCGGCGCCCCGCGCCGGTAGGCCATGAAAGAGCGCTTGAACTCGACGACCGTCTCCCCCCGCTGGTTGATTCCACGGGTCCGCAGTAGGACGATGCCGACGTCGGGGTCGGAGCCCGACTCGCGCAGGTCGAGGATCTCCGACTCGGCCCACAAGGTGTCGCCGGCGAAGACCGGCGCCGGGAGTTCAATGTCGGTCCAGGAGAGGTTGGCGGCACCGTTCTCGCTCGTATCGGGAACCGAGAGGCCGGTCACCAGTGCGACGGTGAGGCAGCTGTTGACCAGGGGCTTCCCGAAGCGCGTCCTGGTCGCGAACTCCGAGTTGAAGTGGACCTGGTTGGTGTTCATTGTCAACGCCGTGAACCAGACGTTGTCGGTCTCGGAGATCGTCCGCCCGATCCGGCTGTGATACACGTCGCCCACCTCGAAGTCCTCGTAGAACCTGCCGCGCCAGCTCTTAGGCACCGCCTCGCTCGTCATCACTCGCTGCCCCTTTCATGGTTGTTCAGTATCTGCCGCGCCCGCAGTGCCACAGGCCGGTCGATCATCTGACCGTCGAGCACCGCCACCCCGTCGCCGACGTCTTCGCTCCTCGCCAGCACCCGCCTTGCCCAGTCGACCTTGTCGGCCGTCGCGGAGAAGGTCCTTCGCGATCCCAATCTGCGCGAGGTGGATGTAGGCCTTGCCGCCGAAGCCGCGTCGCCGGGCGCGCGCCAGACTGTCGCTTCAGCCGCGCCTCCTCAATGCCGCGGGCGGGCTCGACCAGGGGCGACGCAGCAGGCGCGAAGCGCCTCGCTCTTCGCAAACGCGCGCCGGGCCTCATCCTCGTCGCCGGGCGGGATCGCGTCCTCGAGGTCGAAGAACACGGCGTCGGCGTCCGACTCCAGAGCGGTCCCGTCCCGCGTGGTCGCATCCGCGGGAACGAAGAGCGCCGTCCGTGGCGGCGCCCAGGGGGCTCAAAATTTGGGGTTATCTCGGAATCAAGGCAGACATTGGAAATCGTAAGACAATGGACCGTCGCATGGGTCCGGAGCGGACCGAAAGCGGCCAAATCGGGCCGTCGTCGGCGGCTCGTCGACCACCTGACGAAACTCCGGGCGCCGCAGTGGTTGACCCAGCTCACCGGGACGCCCGGGCGACGGCTATTACGCTCGTTCCCCCGCCCGTGGTTCGTGCGTGTCCAGCACCATCAGGGTCTTGGTCCCGGTCACCCTGCCGCTGCGCCGCAGCTTGTCGATCACCCCGGTGAGCCCGGCCAGGTCCCTGACCCGTAGGTGAACGAGGGCATCGGGATCGCCGGCGATCGTGTAGATCGTGTCCACCTCGCTGACACCGTCGGCGACGCCGGCGATCTCTGAGACCTCGGTGTCTCCGGCGAAGCGCAACTCGGTGAAGGCCTCGATCGGTCGCCCCAACTTAGCGTGGTCGACGCGGGCGGTGTACCCAAGGATCACCCCAAGCTCTTCCAGTCGCGACAACCGGCGCTTGACCGCGGGGGCCGATAGACCTACCGCCGATCCGATGTCGGCGAGCGTGCGACGGCCGTCTGCGAGCAGTAGCTCGACGATCTCTATGTCGATCCCGTCAATTTGAGCTTCCATGTTGAAGAATCCTAATTGCTGACCCCCACAATCGAAGATTTCTTTCGCAGAACAGGCCATACAGCACCGAGAAGTTGCGGCAGCGACGGTCGTGACCTAGTCTCGATTTGTGATGCAGGAGGGACCGCGCGTCGTTGAGCAGGCGGACGCCTCGCCGGACTTCGAGGTACTCGAAAGCGTGGAGAGGCGGGTGCTTTGGCTGGCGACAAGCATCATTCATCACGCCAACAAGGTCCGCCGCACCTCCTCGGGAGTGAAGGTGGGAGGCCACCAATCGTCCTCCGCCTCGATGGTCAGCATCATGACCGCGCTCTACTTCGAGCACCTGAGCGCGGAAGATCGTGTCTCGGTCAAGCCGCACGCCGCTCCGGTCGCGCAGGCGATCAGCTATCTGCTCGGCCGGCTTGATCCGTCCTACCTGACCGAGCTGCGCGCCTTCGGGGGAATGCAGAGCTATCCGAGCCGGCTCAAGGATCCCTACCCCGTCGACTTCTCCACGGGCTCGGTCGGCATCGGTGCGACCGCCACGCTATGGAGTGCGCTGGCGAGCCGCTATGTGAGGTCTCGTTTCGGGGGACCGCCGGGCGGTCGCCACATCGCCCTCCTTGGCGACGCGGAGCTGGACGAGGGCGCCGTTTGGGAGGCGCTGGTCGACCCGACGATCCCGTCGCTCGAGGGAGTGACGTGGGTTGTCGACCTCAACCGCCAGTCGCTCGACCGCGTCGTGCCCAACATTGCCACAGGCCGGATTCGCGCGATGTTCGAAGCCGCCGGCTGGCGAACGATCGTGCTCAAGTATGGGCGCACCCTGCACCAGCTGTTCGGTCGCGATTGTGGCGACGCTCTGCGGCGGCGGATCGACGAGATGACCAACGAGGAGTACCAGCGCCTCCTGCGAACCGACTTCCAGGAGCTTCGCAGCCGCCTGCCGGGCAACGGTCGGGAGCGGCGCGACGTCGAGCGCCTTCTCGCTGACCTGGCCGACGACGAGTTGAGGCTGGCGATCAGGGACCTCGGCGGACATGATCTCAGCGGCCTCCTGGACGCATTCCGCCAAGCCGATCTCGAGGATCGGCCGACGGTCATCTTCGCCTACACGATCAAGGCGTGGGGTCTCCCCACGGAGGGCCATCCGGCGAACCACTCGGCCCTGTTGAGCACCGAGCAATGGCAAGCGCTGGCGGAGGAGTTGGATGCGGACGCCGGCGACCCATGGGCGGGGTTTCCTGCCGACAGCCCCGAGGCCGAGCTCTGCGCCGCTGCCGCACAGCGCTTGCGACGGAAGCCTCCGCCCCGCAGGCCCCCGCCGCCGGTGCCGCGCGAGGTCGGTCGCGAACACACCGGGCATCTCTCCACGCAGCAGGCCTTCGGTCGCTTCTTCGCGGACCTGCGCAGGGCGGCGTCCGAGGTCGCCGAGCGGGTGGTGACGACCAGCCCCGACGTCGCCTCGTCGACCAATCTCGGCGGCTGGATCAACCATGCGGGCGTCTGGAACCCCACCGATCGGCCGGACTGGTTCGCGGATGACGACGACACCTTGGTGCATTGGCGCGAGGGCCGGCGGGGCCAGCACATCGAGTTCGGGATTGCCGAGGCGAACATGGTCGGCCTGCTGGGCGAGCTGGGCGCGACCTGGTCGCGCGACGGGCAGCCCCTGCTTCCCATCGGCACCATCTATGACCCCTTCATCGGCCGGGCTCTGGAGCCGTGGTCGTTCGGCATCTACGCCGGCGGTCAGTCGATCCTCGTCGGCACCCCGTCCGGCGTCTCCCTGGCGCCGGAGGGCGGCGCCCACCAATCGCTGATCACCCCCTCCATCGGGATCGAGCAGCCCCTCTGCACCGCCTGGGAGCCCGCCTTCGGCCAGGACCTGGAGTGGACGCTGCTCGCCGCCCTCGGCAGACTCGGGCGCCCCGATGGCGGCTCGGCGTATTTCCGGCTCAGCACGAGGCCGATCGATCAGTCGCTGACTTCGCTGCCCGCCGACCCCGAGGCTCGGGAGCACCGGCGCCGCGAGGCGCTCGCCGGCGGCTATCTCCTGCGCGCCGCGGCCGGGCCGCCGGAGGTCACGATCGTCGCCGTCGGCGTGACCGTCCCGGAGGCATGCGAGGCGGCGGAGGAGCTCGGCGCCGCGAAGGTCGCCGCCGACGTCGTCTGCCTGACCTCGCCCGACCTCATCTATCGCGCGCTGAGGGCCCGGCAGGGGCTGGCCGAGAGCGAGCTGGCGGTTCTCGACGCCCTTTTCCCGGTCGGGCGGGTGGCGCCGATCGTCTCGGTCCACGACGGCCATCCCCACGCCCTCTCCTTCCTCTCGGCGATCCACGGAGCCCCGATCTCCGGGCTCGGGGTGGATCACTTCGGCCAATCGGGCGATGTCGGCGACATCTACCGCCACTTCGGCATCGACGTCGACACGATCGTCGGGGCCGCAGCGGACCTCCTCGACTGAGGCAGCTCTGCTACGTTCGAAACCGATCAGTCGAAACGGAACGGAAGCTTGCGCCGGCTGCTAGCCCTCACCACAGCGCTGCTCTTCCTCGAGCTGCTCTTCTTCGGCCTCCTCTCGCCGCTGCTACCCGGCCTGAAGAGGGAATTCGACCTCTCGACCGCAGCGGTCGGGGTGCTGATGGCGAGCTATGCCCTTGGCGCGATCGTCGGCGCAGCGCTGGCACTGGTCCTCTGCACCAGGAACGGACCGCGCACTGCGGCGGTCGCGAGCCTGGTTGCCTTCGCGGCCTCCAGCGCCGCATTCGGCTTCGCGCCGACCTACGCGGCGCTCCTTGGCGCACGCTTCCTGCAGGGCGTGGCCGGGGCGACCTGCTGGACCGCGGGGCTCGTCTGGCTGCTCGAGGTGGGCCCCGTGGGGCGTCGCGGTGAGCTGCTCGGCTACGCCTTCGGTGTCGCCGAGGCAGGAGCGATCCTCGGGCCCGCCCTCGGAGGAGTCGCCGCGGCCGCCGGGCGCGCTGCCGCCTTCGGCGGTGTCGCCATCGCCTGCCTGGCCCTCGCGCTTCTCACCCTGCGCATGCCGCCACCCGAGCCGATCAGCCTCGTCGGCTCCCGGGTACGCGCGATGCTCTCCTCCAGTTCGGTGTGGACGACGATCTGGCTGACGGCCCTGCCGGCAACCCTGCTCGCCGCCCTGAGCGTGCTGGCTCCGCTCCAGCAGCACGCCATCGGCGCCGGCGCCGGGGAGATCGCAGCGACCTTCGCGGTCGCCGCTCTGGCAGGCGTCCTGATCCGGCCGCTTTTCGGGCGATGGTCGGACCGTCGCGGCCCGCTGCGGCCGATCAGGATCGCGCTGCTATGCCTCTTTCCGGTGGTGCTCGCGCTGCCCTGGGTCGACAGCCGGATCTTCGTGGCGTTGATGATCTGCTGGTCCCTGGTTTTGATCGGGGTGATGTGGGCGCCGCTGGTGGTGATGTTCTCGGACGCCTGCCTCGCGGCCGGGGTTGGGCAGATCATGGCGGTGACGGTGATGAACTTCACCTGGCCCCCGGGCAACGTCCTCGGCTCGGCCGGCGGGGCGGCCGTCGCACAGGCGGCCGGCCAGCGCGCAGCGTATGCGCTGATGGCGACCGCCCTGCTCTGTGGGTACCTGGTGCTGAGGAGGGGCGTTCCCTACGAGGCCTCCTCCGTGACCGACCGAATCGCGGAGGAAACGCCGGGTCCGATCATCGAGCCAGGCGGCGCCTATCGAGCAAGCTGACCGAGCGTCACTCAGCCCTTGGCCCACCACCGAACTTCGGGCAGATCGCTCGAATAGTATTCGGTCATCTTGTTGCCCAGGACGCTGACCACCTGCTGGTTGTAGACCCAGATCCTCGGCGCGGCTTCAATCCACAGTTCGTCCGCCTTGTTGAGCTTCTTCTGGAGTTCCGGACCTTCTTTGGTGAATGGGACTTCCTTCATCAGCTTGTCCGCTTCCTCGATACAGACGTTGGTGTCGTTGAAGCCGTTGTTCGGCGGGCACTGGAGGTCATAGGCCCAGTAGTAGTCCGGCGCCACGACCTGCGGGCCGTCGACGAAGACGGTGGCGCCTTCATGGGATTCATACACAACTTCCAGGAAGTTGGCCGAGGAGGTCGTCTTCACTTCCGCATTGACCCCGAGTGGTTCCCACGCTGCCTGTGCGGCAGTGGCGATTTCTTTTTCGACCGTGGCCCCCTGGGTGACGTAGATCGGGAAGCTGACTGGGGTCTTCACCCCTGATTCCTTCATCAGCTGTTCGGCTTTTTCGATGTTGGTTTCCTTCGGGGCCCCGACCTTCGAGTCGTACCAGGAGAACGCCGGCATCCACTCACCGTTGTACAGTTCTCCGTAGCCATACCCGACCTTCTGGAGTACGGCTTCGTAGGGGAAGGCGTAGCTCAGCGCCTGGCGGAACTTGGTGTTCAAGAAGAACGGGAACTTGCCGCTGTTGAACGGCGCCTTGTCGTTCTGCGGGAAGTTCAGCGTCTGGGCCTGCCGCGACTTCGCCGCATTGACGATGCAGCAGGAGTTACCTTCGAGGCTCTTCGCCGCCTGTCCCGACATTCCGAGCGTCACGTCGGCCTGCCCCGACTGTGCTTGGAGGAGAAGTGTTTCGTTCTGGGGGACGAACTTGATGATGACGTTCTTCGTTCTTGGCGGCTGGAAGAAGTCAGGATTGGCTTCGAGGACGAGTTCCTGATTCGGCTTGTAGCTCTTCAGGTTGTAGGGGCCGTAGCCGGCCGAGTGGGTGCCGAGCCATTTGATCGGGATTGCCGGCTTCTGGCCACCGTGTGCTTCGACGAGCTTGGGGTCGTAGATCGCTCCGGCGGTCGGGGTCGAGAGGACCTGAAGCTGATTGGGGGCCGGTCGCTTGTAGTTGATCACGACCGTCCGTGAGTCCGGAGCGGAGATCGACTTGATCAGGGGCGGCTTGAAGTCGGTTTCTTCGAGGACCGAGTAGCCACCGGATTCCCCCGTTTGCGTCCTTTCCAGCGACCATTTCACCGCGTTCGCGTCCACCGGGTCGCCGCTCGGGAACTTCAATCCGGGGCGGAGCTTGAAGGTCAGGGTGCGGTCGCCATTGCTGAACTTCCAGGATTCGGCGACGTACGGTTCCACACCGGTGACCGAAAGATCCTGTTCGGTGCTTCCTTCCACAGGCCCGGGGACGTGCTTCGGCTGGGTCAGCTCCGAGTACAGAGCCCCGTCGAGTCCAACTTCCAGGTTGGCGAACGTGAAGCTCGGATCGAGTGTCGCCGGCGGCACGGCGACGTTCGCGATGATCGTCGCGTTGGGATCGCTGTTGGCCGAACTGAGGGCACCGGAGGCGCTGCTGCCGGATTCCGAGCCGGTGCTCGAGCCGCCGCCGCCTCCGCAGGCTGCGAGGACGAGCGATACCGCAATTGTTACCGCGGCGGCGGCGGCGATCCTCACTGGCCGAATCCGGGGCGATGGTTTGCGAGCCATGGAGTCTCCGTCCCTTCTGTCATGAGGGAGGCATTCCCTCGTTGAGGCAGCGCCGTTTCCGTGACGATCAGTCGGTATCCGAATCTAACCGGCTCCACTACTGGCGTCAAGGTGCTCAGCGGCGTCGGCCACGCCCCGGTCCACCTTCATTTCGCCGGGGAAGTGGCAGGCAACCGAGTGCCCGGGAGCGGGCGTGGTCAGCGGCGGTCGCTGCTGGCGACAGACATCGCGGCCGCGGCCGATCGGACAGCGCGGCTCGAAGGGGCAGCCTGGCGGTCGCTCGACGACGGAGCCCACTTCCCCGATTGGGGGGCTGCGTTTCGCCCGCCGCTCGCGGCCGCCGGCAGTCGGCACGGGAACCACCGAGAGGAGCGACACCGAGTAGGGGTGGAGCGGGCTGTGGAAGAGCGTGGCGCTGTCGGCCGCCTCCATCACCTGGCCGAGGTAGAGGACGGCGACCCGGTCGCAGAAGAACTCCGCGACGGCGAGGTCGTGGGTGATGAAGACATAGGTCTGGCCGAACTCCTTCTGTAGCCGCTGCAGCACGTTCAGCACCTGGGCCTGGATCGAGACGTCGAGCGCGCTGACCGGCTCGTCGAGGATGATCAGCTCCGGCTGAAGCACGAAGGCGCGGGCGAGCCCGATGCGCTGGCGCTGACCACCCGAGAAGGCGTGCGGACGGCGGGCTGCCTGGTCGGCTGTGAGGCCGACCTCCACAAGCATGCTGATCGCCTTCTCCCGCCGCTGGGCGCGGTCCCCGATGTTGTGGATCTCGAGGGGCTCTTCGACGATCGCCGCGGCGGTCATACGGGGGTCGAGCGATGCGTAGGGGTCCTGGAAGACGAGCTGCATCCGCCGTCGCAGCTCCCGCAGGTCGTCCCTTCCCAGCGTGGTCAGGTCGACCCCCTCAAAGTGAACCTCTCCCCCGCTCGGCTCGAGGAGGCGAAGCAGGCAGCGGGCCAGGGTTGACTTCCCGCACCCCGACTCCCCGACCAAACCGAAGCTCTCACCGTGTTTGACGCTGAGTGAGATCTCGTCGAGGACGGTGACCGGGACGCTGCGTGCGAGCCGCTGCCGATCGCGGACCATGAACGTCTTCGAGAGCTGCCGTGCCTCGAGGAGCGGCCCGTCCTCGCCGGTTCGATCCAGCATCGGCCCGGCGGCCGCATCGGTGGGGCTCATGCGGTTAGCTCCGCAATCCGCGACTCGGCGAAGTGGCACTCGACCATCGCCGGACCCTCCGGGCCGTCCACTCGATGCGGTTTGGGCTCCTGCTGCTGGCACTGCGCCAGTCCCTTGCCGACGGGGCAACGAGGCTCGAAGGAGCAGCCGGTGGGCAGCTCGGAGAGATTCGGCGGGACGCCCTCGATCGCCGGCAGCTGACCGCTGACGAGCCGCTCCGGATTCGGGACGCATTTCAGCAACGCCTCGCTGTATGGATGTGTCGGGGCCCGGAAGATGTGCTCAACGCCCGAGGTCTCCACCAGCCTTCCGGCATACATCACGGCCACCGTGTCGCAGAATTCGGAAACGATTCCGAGGTTGTGGGTGATGAAGATGACCGCGGTGCGGTGTTCGTCGACGAGCCTGTCGAGGAGGCTGAGTACCTGTGCCTGGGTGGTCACGTCGAGTGCGGTGGTCGGCTCGTCGGCGATCAGCACGTCTGGGTTCGATGCGATTGCCATTGCCAGCGCAACGCGCTGGCGCATCCCGCCGGAGAACTGATGTGGATACTCGTCCAGGCGGCGCTCGCCCTGCGCGATCTCCACCTCGGCGAGCAGCTCGGCGGCGCGCTTGCGCCCGGCCGAGCGCCGTAGGCCGGGTTCGTGAGCAGCCAGCGCCTCGATGATCTGCTTGCCGATCGTCTGGACCGGATCCAGCGCGGTGGAAGGATCCTGCAGGATGAGGGCGATCTCCTTACCGCGCACCGCGGCCAGCTGGCGGTCCGAGAGCTTCGAGATGTCGCGGCCGTTCAGCTCGATCTCGCCCTCGACGACGCGGCCCGGCGGCTCGATCAGGCCCAGGATCGAGAGCGCCAGCGCCGACTTGCCCGAACCCGACTCTCCGACCACCCCCAACCGCTCGGTCGGGCGCAGATCCAAGCTGAGGTCGCGGACGGCATGAACCGTCGAGTCGTCGGTCTCATAGACGGTGCTGATGTTGCGGACGGAGAGGACGAACTCGCGCTCCGCCTCAGACGCGCTCGAGCCAGGATCGCGGTCGCTCGTGCCGCCGTCGCGGCGCGAGTGCGAGCCCAGTTCCCCAACGCGTCCCATGTTCACGCCGATGTAACCGCGGGGATTCGAACCCTCGGATCGATCACCGCGTAGAGCAGATCGACGAGCAGGTTGACGACGACGAAGATGACAGCGGAAAGGAGGATGAAGGTCTGGACGATCGCGTAGTCCTGCTTGACGATCGCTTCGAAGACCAGCGACCCGATCCCGGGCCAGTTGAAGACTCGTTCGATCAGGACACTGCCGGCGAGGAATTCTCCGAGGACGAGGCCGGCGGTGGTCAGGGTCGGGAGGAAGGCGTTGGGAAGGGCGTGCCGCCGGAAGGCGGTCCAGCGCGGCAGCCCCTTGCCACGGGCGACGACGAGGAACGGCTCGCGGGAGACCTCGAGGAGGTTCGCGCGCAGCAGGCGGACGATGAACGAGAAGGAGGAGATGCCGAGGGCGATGGCGGGCAGGATCAGGTGTTCGATCGATTCCCAGAACGTGCCGAACTGCCCTGCGAGCAGAGCGTCGACGGGGTACATCCCGGTCACCGTGGGAGGCGCTTGCCCGGTCACTTCCAGGCGCCCGGTCGGCCCGGGCAGGACGTGAAACGCCTTGAAGAAGATGATCAGCAGCAGGATCGCGAGAAAGAACGGCGGCGTCCCGAAGCCGAGGTAGGAGGCCCCTCGGACGATCGAATCGGTCACAGGCCGGTGCCGGTAGGTGGAGATGAGGGCGAGGATCACCGCCGCCGTCATGGTGAGCAGGAACGAGAAGATGGCCAGTTCGATAGTCGCCGGCATGCGTTCGACGAAGAGGGACTTGACCGAGGCGTTGAGGCTGTAGGAGTAGCCCCATTCGCCGCGGAAGAAGTCAGAGATGTAGTGCCAGTACTGGGCCCAGATCGGTTCGCTCAGCCCGAGCTGTTCGTTCAGCTTGGCCACCGCCGATCCGGGCGCCAGCGGCCCCAGGATCAGACGAGCCGGATCGCCGGGAAGTACCCGCATGATGATGAAGGCAAGGATCGAGGCGCCGAAGATCGCGGCGATCGAGCCGACGACGCGGTATGCGATCACCCGCTTCATCGGCTACAGCCTCGCGTACTGGCCTCGGGGATCCAGGCGGTCCCTCATTCGATCCGACAGCATGCTCGCCGCGGTCACGGTGATCAGCAGCGCCAGGCCCGGGAAGACGCTGACCCACCACTGGCCGGTGAGGGAGACCGACAGCCCTTCGGTGATCATCGCGCCCCACTCGGGGGTCGGCACCTGGGCGCCGAGGCCGAGGAAGCTGAGGCCGGCGAGCGCCAGGATGGCATAGCCGAAAGCGGCGGCCATCTGGATGAAGAGGACGGGCAGGACGTGCGGGACGACGTGGCGGGAGATGATCCGCGTCCTCGTCGAGCCCATCGCATGTGCGGCCTCGATGAACGGGAGGGCCCGGATCCGCAGCGCCTCGCTACGCAGGAGCCGGGCGTACCAAGGCACGGAGACGAGGGCGACGCCCAGAGCCGCAGTGCTGACTCCCACCCCGAGGCCGACCGTCACCGCCATGGCCAGGATCAGGGGCGGGAAGGCGAGGATCGCGTCCATCACACGCATCGAGATCCCGTCGGAGGCGCCGCCGAGGGTCCCGGCAATAAGTCCGATCAAGCCGCCGATCAGGGCGCCTCCGATGGTGATCAGCGACGCGACGAGAAGGGAGATCCGCGCCCCTCCAGCCACTCGGGCCAGCACGTCGCGGCCCTGCTGGTCGGTTCCGAAGGGGTGGGCGCCCGAGGGCGATTCGAGCGCTTCGAGCAGTTCGCCGTGGGTCGCGCTCTGGGTCCAGACGACCGGCACGAGGACCGCGAACAGCACCACGACCGCCAGCACGCCGATCGGGATCGCGAGTTGGCGGTCCCGCAGGATGTTCCCGCCCACCCGCCTTGCCCGAGCCGCAGCGTTCGGCTGCCCGGGCAGCAAGGGCGCCGCCACCTCGTCCCCGATCGCGAGCGACCCCGTCTCCACTCCCGCGGCTCCCTCCGTTCGATTCAAACTAATCCGTTCGATATATTATTCGGCCGAGGAACCGGAGAGATGTCGCAGGAGACGCCGAGCGATGTGGTGACGCGAGAGGCAGCGGAGTGAGCCGAACCAGCGGCGACCCGGTGATCCTCACTTGCGCCGTCGCCGGCGGCGTCGTCACGGGCAACCCCAGCCAACCGGTCGACCGAGAGGACGTCATCCGGGAGGCTCTCGGCGCTGTCGAGGCGGGCGCGAGCATCCTCCATATCCACGCGCGCAGCACCGACGGAGAGATGACCCAGGCGCCGGAGGACTACCTCGCGATCAAAGACGTGATCAGGGAGCAGGTCGACGACATCGTGCTCAACTTCACGACCGGAGGGAAGCTTGGCACCGGTCCCGAGGAGCGCCGGCGCTCCTTGCAGGCGCAGCCCGACCTGGCCTCCCTCAACTGCGGGAGCATCAACTTTGGGCCCGGAGACACGGTCTTCCTCAACCCCAACTCGCTCATCACCGATCTGGCAGGGGAGATGGACAGGCGGGGCATCCTGCCGGAGTACGAGTGCTTCGACATCGGCATGGTCATGACCGCGGCGCGCATGGCGAAGGAACGGAGCGGCCCTCCGGGGATGATGCACCTCGTCCTCGGCGTGATCGGAGGGGCGCCGCCCACCCCGGAGACGATCTCCCTCTTCGCGGGAATGGTGCCATCCGGCGTACCCTGGATGGTGACGGCGACCGGGCGCCACAACATGCCGATGATGGCAGTGACCCTCGCGCTCGGCGGCCATGTCCGCACGGGCCTTGAGGACGTTGCCTACTTCCGAGCCGGGGAGTACGCCGAGTCCAACGCGCAGCTCGTCAGGCGAGCCAAATCGCTCTGCGAGACGATGGGCCGAGCCGTTGCCACACCGGCTCAGGCTCGCGAACTCCTCGGAATCGGAAGCTAAAATCTGGTGGCTTCGGACGAGGTTGCAGGCGCTTACGGGTTGCATACCGATCAGTTGATTCGGGGACTCGACCTTAGCTCTGGCCTCGACGGTCTGTCAAGCAGTGACCGGCGCGCCCGAGGGACTCGGTGAACAAGCGAATTGCCGTCATACCGGACGCCCGCAGCCGGCTGGAAGCGGCATACGAACGACGTACACCTCACTCGGCCGCGGCGATGGCGGAGGCCCGCCACTACATGGTTCGCGGAATTACTCGCGGATGGGGATACCACCGGCCCTACCCCCTTGTCGCGGCCCGCGGAGAAGGCCCGTTCCTCATCGACCTTGACGGCAACCGCTATGTCGACCTGGTCAACAACGGCCTCAGCCTGATCCACGGCCACGCCTTTCCTCCCGTTGTGGGGGCGCTTAAGCGGGCCGCCGACCGAGGGTCCGGCTGGCTGGTGGGCTCAGAGGATCAGATCGCCTTCGCGAGGCTGCTCTGCGAGAGGATCGAAGCATTCGAGCGAGTGCGCTTCACGAACTCGGGGACCGAGTCCGGGATGCTCGCGGTCAAGGTGGCCCGAGCCGCGACCGGTCGTCCGGCGGTGCTCAAGGCGATCGACGGGTTCCATGGGTCCTTCGACGACCTCGAGGTCGGGTTGTATGGGCGCCCGGAGATTCCCGGGCGGGTGTACCTGGCGCCGTTCGGGGACGCCGACGCCTTCGAGAAGAAGCTTGCGATACACGGGTCAGAAGTCGCCGCCGTGGTGCTCGAGCCGCTCATGTTCAGTGGCCTGGTGACCACTGCGCCGGCCGGCTTCCTTTCGCGCGTGGAGGCGGCGGCTCGAAGGGCGGGGGCTCTCTTCCTTCTCGACGACTGCCTGATGCTCCGGCTTGCGTCCGGCGGCTCGGCGGAGCGCTTCTCACTGAAGCCGGACCTCACGTTCCTGGGTAAGTTCATCGGTGGGGGCATGCCGATGGGCGCCCTCGGCGGACGCGCGGACGTGATGGCGGTGCTCGATCCCGAGCGACCTGAGCCGCTCTACCACGGCGGCTCCTTCAACGGGAACCTGTTGAGCTGCGTCGCGGGACGGATCAGCCTCGAACACCTGACCCGGGAGACGATTTCTGCCATGGACGAGCGGGCGCTCGCACTTCGGCAGGCGCTTACAGAGGCCGCGCAGGCGCTCGAGCTGCCGCTGACCATCATTGGGGACGGGTCGGTGATGGGCGTCTACGTCACCGACTCCCTCCGCCGCCACGAAACGATCTTCCACGCCGGCGAGGCGACCAGCCTCTTCCACCTTTCCGCCCTTCTGCGCGGGGTCCTCATGGGGCCGGGCGGCGAGATCGCCCTGTCCAGCGTCACAGCCGGCGAGGCGCTCGAGCAGGCCCGGGAGGGCCTGCTCGGGGCACTCGAGGAAGTCGCCGAACTCACCAACACCGAACCCACATGAATGGAGTGACAATGGAAAAGCAGCGAGTCGAGAGCCCCTGGGGCACCACCTTTTGCGATTCGATCAGCTTCGAGGGGCCGGGACGCTGGATCTTTGTCTCCGGTCAGATCGGGGCGGATACCGACGGGAACATGGTCAACTCGACCTTCGGCGCAGAGGCAGACCAGTGCTTCGCCCGCATCCGCCAGTCACTGGAGAAAGCCGGGGCGGCGATGGACGACGTGGTGAAGATCACTGGCTACGTGACCAGCACCGATCACTACGAGGACTACGACCAGGCACGCGGCCGGGCATTCGGGGGGCATCCGCCCAGCAGCGCGACGGTCCAGGTTGCCGGATTGGTCGCCGACGCCCGTCTTGAGGTGGAGGCGGTGGCCTTCGTCCCGTCCGAGAAGTAGGTGGGGACGCCATCGAAGACGGAGGACCTCACCTGGTCCGCGCACATCTCCTGGCTGTTCGAGGAGCTTCCCTACTTGGAGCGATTGGGGGCTGCTGGGCGGGCCGGCTTCCGGTGCATCGAAACCGCCTGGCCGCAACCGGCTGAGCGAGAGCGGCTCCCCGAAAGGGTGGCCAATGAGGGCCTGGCCGTGTCGCTGATCAACTGCTCGGCGGGCGCTGTCGGAGCTGGGGAGCGGGGGTTCATCAACGATCCGAGCCGACGAGTGGAGGCGGAGAGATGCTTCTCGGATGCCGCCGCGTTGGCGGTCCAGATCGGCGCGCCGAACGTCAATGTCCTGGTCGGCCGCGCTCTTCCGAACCTCAGCGTGCGGCGGCAACGTGAGGCGGTGATCTCTGCGTTGAGGTCCTTCGGCGCCGAGGCGCGGGCGCGGGGGCTGCGCGTCGTCGTCGAGCCACTTAATCTGGCCGAGAACCCTGGCTACCTGGCACCCGACCCCTTGTCCGCGCGCAGGCTGATCGAAGACGCCGGCTCGGAGGCGCTGGGATTGCTCTTCGATGTCTACCACCTGGCGCGGGTGGACGCCGATCCGCTCGCAGCGATCGAGCGCCACGCACAGCTGATCCACCACGTCCAGGTGTCTGACTGCCCCGGTCGAGGCCAGCCCGGAACCGGTTCCCTCGACCTGCCCAAGATCCTCTCCCGGCTTGACTCCGCAGGCTATCGGGGGGCGGTCGGGCTCGAGTACCGGCCCCGCGGCAGCACCGCCGATTCGCTCGACTTCCTTCGCGAGGCCGGCTTGCCGGTCTCCCTCTAGATCATCTAGACCTGCGGCGTGCGACTGTCGGGCGGGGGGGCGGCGCGGTCTCTTCGATCAGAGAGAGCGCCGCATCCTCTCCGGAGGGGTCCGGCACGGCTGCTCCCGCGTCCATCTGCCCTCGCAGGGCGACCGTCGCAGCCTCATCGACGCTTCCGTCCTCGCGGAGGACGACGCCGTAGGTGTGGCGGGCTCGCTCGGCGCTTGTCCAGCCTTCCGCCACGTCGTGCCTGACCATCTCCGGGTCACGCTCCGTCGGCACCCCGAAGCCGCCGCCGGCGGCAGAGATCGAGATGATTCTCTCCTCGGGGCCAAGGACGACGTGCCCCCATGCATCGAGCGCGATGACCTCCCCGTCCGCGCTGCGCATCATCGGCCTCGCCAGCGCGCCGGCATGCCCACCACGGGCGCCAAGGGCTGGGTTGATCGTCCCGTCCGCCGCATACATCACCTCCAGAACGGTGTCGACCGGCCCGTACTCGACGTAGAGGGATGGGGCTCCACGGAAGCGGCCGGCTCCCTCGGTGTCGGGAATGATCCGGTCCGCCCAGATCCGCATCGGTCGCAGTAACTCGAGCACCTCGGTGCTGTCGCGCATCATCGAGCCTCCGTCGCTGGTCTCACCGTTGGTGAGCCAGCCGTCGCCGTGCGGGTGGCCGGCGCCGCCCGATTGCCCGAGTATCGTCATGTCGACGAAGGGAGCGTTCCCGTGTCTGGGATCGCGCCCCGAGATGTTGGCGGTTGCCGGTGCGCACTCCGGGCCGGTCGATGCCATCCCCATCTCCTCGCCGAACTCCGCAAGCGTCCGCTGCACCACCCCCGCCAGCCGCTCTGCCAGTCCGCTCGTCGCCAGCGAGCAGCTCGCTGGATGAACCGGAATACCAACGCAGCAGTTTTCGCGCAGCAGGACGTCGACCGCTCGCGCGCTGCCGGAGTTGCGCGGGATCGTGTGGTCGAGGCTGTTGAAGACGCCGATCAGCGCCGAGGTGTGGGCCGTCGCCTCGGTCAGGTTCAGCCCGCACGGCAGGCAGTCGGGATTCTCGCGGAGGTCCACCTCGATCTCGGCGGCGTCGGGATCGACGGCAATCCCGACATTGATGCACACGCCGTCCTCGACCCCCCGCAAGGGCACCGGATCATGCACGTCTTGGCCGCTGCGGCGACCGGCGGGGAGGGTCCGAATCGTCGCCCGCATTCGCTGCTCGCTGTAGTCGAACCAGTCAGCGACGTAGCGATCGAAGGCATCCCAGCCGATCTCTGCGCCGATCTTGAGCAGCTCTCGCTCCCCGACTCGAGCTGCGCCGATCATGCCGACGTAATCGCCGTACCAGTCCTCCGGAACGCGGATCCGCGCCTGGCACATGCGGATCACGTCGTCGATGTCGCGATAGTCCTCCTGGACCTTTACGCAGGGGAAGATGATCGCCCCCTCCTCATAGACGTCGCGTGCCGTCGCGGTAAGCGTCGTCGGCTCAGCGTTGCCGATGTCGGCCATATGGGCCTTGACCACCGCGGTTGCCCTCGGCCGGCACTCCTCATCGACCACCGGAATGAGGATGCAATGGTCGCCTGCGTGGGAGTTGCCGTGATACGGCGAGTTGTGCAGGAAGGCATCCCCCCGGGCGGGGCGTGGATGGAAGCGGCGGAGCCACCGGCTGATCATGTCGGGACCGCTGATCACGTGGATCGGCAGCGACTCGGCCATGACCAACATCTGGTGATCGGCGGTGACTATGCAGCAGGAGAAGTCCCTTGCGGTATTGAGAACGGTCGACCGCGCGGTCCGAAACAGGGTGTTGGTCATCTTGCGGACCACACCTTCCATCCGGTTGGTCATTACCGAGAGCCCGACCACATCAAGTCGTGCGTCCGATTTGGCGTGCACCGTCAGCCCACCGCCTCTGAGGCCAGCGCCGTCGGATCGCCAGGCTCGGGACCGAAGGGAAGGATCGCCAGGCTGCCGCTCTGGGTCCGCTCGGCGGTCGCCCCGGGGTTGATAACGACCGTCGTGAACGACGACTCGACGATCGCCGGACCGACGATCGGGGAACCGGGCCTCAGGGCCTCCAGCCGGTAAATGGCCGTATCGATCCGCCCGATCCCTTCGAAGTACGCCGTGCGGCGGCCCAGAGCACCATCTCCGCCGATCGTCGCGACGGTGTCTCCAACCCCTCCATGGAGCGGGCAGGTGACCCGGGCCCGTAGGCTGACGATCTCGACGACCGCCCGTTCGTCGCGAACTGCGTAGACCTCTTCGTGGACGGCGTGGAAGGTCTCTACGAACTTCGCCAGTATCTCGGGTGTGGCGATTCCCCCCTCGGGCAGGTTGACGTCCAGCTGCCAGACCTGATGCCTGTAGCGCGCCTCCGCGATCAGCTCGATTTGGGGCTCGGCGTCGACTCCGCTGCGCTCTGACAGCTCGAGACAGCTCCTCGTCAGGTCTCGGACGAGGTCCTGCGCCCGGTCGTGATCGAACCCGTCGGAGGCAGAGAAGAAGGCGGCGGCAAATTCGCCGACCAGGTCCGACATCAAGGCGCCGCGGGCGCTCAGCACCGCCCCGGCCTGAGGGATCACGACTCGTGGAGCGTCCAGGCGACGGGCGATCGCCACCGCATTGAGGCCAGCCGCTCCGCCGCCACCGATCAACACCGCCGAACGAGGGTCGACTCCCTGGTTCACTGTGATTTCCTCGATCGACTGGATCATCCGCTCGGTCGCAACGGCCATGATCGCCGCCGCCGCTTCATCCACAGAGAGCCCGAGTGGGTCCCCCACCCTGGCCTCGATCGCGCTGTGCGAGGCCTCGGCGTCGAGGTCCATGGAGCCCCCCAGGAAGAACAGCGGATCGATGTATCCGAGCGCGATCGCCGCGTCGGTGACCGTCGGCTCCCTGCCCCCCCGCCGGTAGCAGGCCGGGCCCGGATCGGCCCCGGCGCTCTGCGGACCGACGTGGAGCAGAAATCCCGGATCGATCCAGGCGATCGAGCCGCCGCCCGCGCCTACGCTCTTCACATCGACGGCCGGAAACCCCGTGATGTGTCCCTCGTACTGGATTCCCAGCCAAGTTTCGCGGGTGACCGGGATCGTGCCACGCCGGACGAGCGTGACGTCGTAGCTGGTGCCGCCGCAGTCTGCCACCACGGCGCTCTCGCTGCGGCCGTCGAGCTCCGCGTAATGACGGCCAGCCACGGGCGCCATCGCCGGCCCTGAGTTGAGCGAATGGATCGGCGAGGCGGCCATGTCAGCGGCATCGACGACGCCCCCTTGGGAAGTGATCATCAGGAGCCGACCGGCGAAGCCCGCGCGCCGCAGCCGCTCCTCCAGGCTGCGCAGGTAGTGCGTCATCAGGGGCTTGAGCGACGCGTCGATCGCGGCGCTCGACGCACGCCGGTACTCGCGCAGCGTCGGGTTCAGGCGATGGGAGAGGGTGAAGGGAACGCCGGGGAGGTGTTGCTCGAGCAGCCGCCCCACCGCCAGCTCGTGGCTGGGGTTCGCAATCGACCACAGCAGGCAGACCGCGACCGACTCCACGCCCATATGGCCGAGCTCATGGATCGTCTTGACCGTCGAGGACACCTCAAGCGGCAGTACGACCTCGCCCTGGCTGCCGACTCGCTCCTCAATCTCGAAGGTCAACGAGCGCGGGATGTAGGGGTCCGGGTACCCGTAGGACCAGTTGAAGGGTTCGGTGCGCCCGCCCTCCCGCAACAGCAACATGTCCGGGTGGCCCTTGGTGGCGAGCAGCGCGGTCCGCGCCGTCGCATTGGTGAGAATCGCATTGGTGGCCCGGGTGGTGCCATGGATGAAGATCTCGGCGTCCGAGAGAAGCGACTCCACCGGGCGCCCCAGGTCCTCGGCGGCCAGCCGCACCGTGGCGAGGATGCCCTCGGCCGGACTGTCTGGGGTCGTCGAGGCCTTGTAGAAGCGAACCTGATCCGCGGTCTCGACGGCCAAATCAGTGAAGGTTCCGCCGGTGTCGGCAGCCAAACGCATCGTCGCTAGCCGAAGAGGGCCCCTCGGGTGCGGGGGTTACAGCCGATCGGCGCAACAAGGCGGTGTGAAATACAGAACCGCGTTTGATCTTTCAGGTTCTCGATCGATTCACGATACGAGAGGCGCGAGTTCACCGCAAGGCGTTTGCTGCTCCCGCGCCGGCGGCGACACAGCCTGGTCAGCGGGTGGCGCTGACGAGCTCGCCAGCGAGGCCGGCGGGATACAGGGAGCGAATCACCTCGTCGCGTATCCGCTGCCCGTCGAGCGCGGCCTCGGAGGTGAGGGCCTGGATGACGAGGCCGTTGAGAACCGCGTCGAAGCGCCATGCCCACGGAATCCCGTCTGACCCATTCTCGGGAACCAGGTCCTCGAGAACGTGGTCGATCAAGTCGTACCAGGTGTGGAGGCGATCCTCCATCGTGTGGCGCAGGCTCGCGAGGTGGACGGCCTCGCCGTAGGCGTTGATCCAGACGCGCCAGCTCTCGTACATCGGCTGGTCGTCGGCAAGGGCGCTGTCGAGAAGCGCGACGAGCCGCTTCTCTCCGGGCGGAATGCCGTCGACGGCGGCCCAGAGGCGGTCCTGGGTGCGGTGCGAGACGAAGAGAAGAGTCTGGGTGAGCAGGTCCTGCCGGTTGGAAAAGTAATGATTCAGCATCCCGGTGCTGACGCCGGCCTCCTCGGCCACCTTCCTCAAGGTCGTTGCAGCGAACCCCTCGCGAGAAATGACCGTCGCAGCGGCCCGACAGATCTGTTCCCGCCGTATCGGACCCATACCTAGCTTGGGCATCCAAAACCCCCTTCCTCACCCAGGAGTAGAGAATATATTCGTATATCAAACCAAACGTCCGGAATGCAACCCGGCCGCACGACACCAGAACGGAGAAGAGCATGGGAATCGAGCGCCTCACCACCAATCCCTCCAGCGGCTTCAGCGACGCCGTCGCGGTGCAAGGAGCCGGCCGCTTGATTCACGTGTCCGGAAACGTAGGTTTCGGCGCGGACGGGAAGGTGGTCTCCGGTGGCATGGGAGCAGAGGCGAGGGCGACCTTTGACAACATCGAACGCACCCTCGACGAAATGGGAGCCGACATGTCCCACATCGTCAAGATAAACGCGTTCGTCACCTCGCTCGACGACTATTCGGGGTACTCAGAGGCCCGTGAGGAGCGCTTCGGCGACACCCTGCCCGCAAGCGCGACAGTCCAGGTCGCGGGCCTTCTCGTCGGCGCCCACATAGAGATCGACGCGGTCGCGTTCGTGCCCGAGGCCTGAGCCAGCCTCACGGGGCCGCCGCCCCCGGGATGCCCGCTCGGGCGGCTGCGACGTCGGCTATCGCCTGGCCGATCGCCTCCCCCGCCTGGGCGAGCTCGTCCTCGCCGAGCACGGTCGGCAGGCCGAACTCGCCACCGGACCCGAAGTAGACGCCCCGGGTCACCGCCGCCAGGTGGAGCATCGAGCTGGCCGCCCAGTCGATCTCGCCGTCGGGCCTGTCGAGCACGTAGACGCCAAAGGCCGAGCCGACGCCTGCGGTGAGGACGGGCAGGTCGCTCGCCGTCGCGGCGGCGGAGATCTCCGCCCTGAGCCACTCCGCCTGATCGTCGATCCGGGCGATCGCCGCGGCGGTGAGGTCTCGCAGGGCGATCGCTCCGGCGATCATCCCGAGCACGTTGCCGTTGAACGAGCCGCCGTGGTAGAGCGGATGATCGGGATGCAGGTCGAAGCTGGCCATCATCTCGGGAGGCGCGGCGAGGACGCCGACCGGGAGGCCGCCGCCGATCCACTTGCCGAGACAGGTCATGTCGGCCTCGAAGCCGAACCTCTCCGCGGAGCCGCCCTCGGCGAGCCTGAACATCAGGCAGTCGTCGAGGATCAGCAGCACGCCCGCCTCATCGGCGAGCTGGCGCAGCTGCGGCAGGAATCCGTCCGGTGGCGGGGTCACCACGCCCGTGTACTGAACGGGCTCGACGATGATCGCCGCCACGTCGTCGCCGCCGCGTTCCAGCGCCGCGGCGTAGGTCTCGATCGCCCCGAAGGTCGCCAGGGCGACCCGTCCCGGTTCCTCGGGGCGCTCCTGCAGTCCCACCTCGAGGTCGTCGTAGGAGCCGTGGTAGGCGTGCCACGCCTTGACCACCACCCGGCGGCCGGTCACGTGGCGGGCGAGCTTGACCGCGAGCATGGTCGCCTCGGTGCCGGTGTTGGCGAAGCGGACCTGCACCTCGCCGGGTACCCGCCGGCAGAGCATCTCCGCGAACTCGATCTGTGGCTCCGATGCCCCCGGCCAGGCGGTGCCGCGGGAAAGCGCCTGCTGCAGCGCCTCCTCGATCGGACCGTAGGAGTGGCCATGGATCAGGCTGAGACCGTTGCTGAAAAGGTCGAGGTAGCGGTTGCCGTCGACGTCGTAGACCGCGGCTCCGGAGCCGCGGTCGAAGACCGCCGGGTATGGGGGGAACCAGGCGAGGGTGCGGGTCAGGCCGCGGGGCATCGACTCGGCGGCGCGCTCCATCAGCTGCGCCGAGCGCGGCGTCATCTGTCGATACCGGTCTTCGATCGCACTCGTCACTTCGTCAGGCATTTGTCGCTCCTCTGGTTCGAATCGATGCAGTTCTCATATCGATCAGTCGGTTCGCTATGACGTTCCAGAACCTCTGGCGGCCCATATGACCTATGGCTCACTCCGCTCCGCCGCCCTCGCTGCGGGTCGCCCGCAGCTCCTCTCGCCGGATCCGCGTCGCCTCCTCGTCCACGCCCAGCCCGCCGGGCGGGAGCTCCGCACGCAGGACGACCCCGTAGACGCCCGCGGCGGCGTCCTCGCTGACCCATCCTTCGAGCACGTCTTCGAGGACGGCCTCGGGGTCGCGATCGAGCGGGTCGCCGTATCCGCCCCCGCCGGCCTCGACGCCGCGGATCCACTGCCCCGGCTCCAACAGCGAGTCGCCTACCGGCTCGGTCGCCCGCTCGCTGCCGTCGGCGCCGATCACGCTGGCGGACGCCGCCACGCCGGGCTGGCCGCCGAGGACTCCCTGCGGCGGGTTGTGCGCGAAGTCGGCCAGGTAGAAGGCGCGCATCGGCGTCACCGAGGGCCCGTAGACGACCTCGGAGGCAGGGCCCCCGCGCAGCCGCCCCGCACCGCCGGAGTCGGGCAACAGCCGCAGCGATCGAAATCTCAGCGGGTACATCCGCTCCAGCATCTCGACGCTGTCGATGTAGACCGTCTTCGAGCAGTCCGGCATGGCATAGGTGATCCACCCGTCGCAGTGCGGCGAGGCGGGGCCGCCGTTGTTGCCGATCACCATCTCGCTCACGTAAGGGTTTCCGCTCTCGTAGGTCCCGGAGAAGACGGCGAAGCCGACGCCCAGCGCGCCGGCCCCCTCCGCGAGCCCGCGCCCGTCGCCGAGCTGGCAGAAGGAGCTCTGCGCGGCGTTGATGATCCGGTTGAGGACGTTCGTCGTCGAGACGGAGGCGGAATACGGTTCGACCAGCCCACCGGCTATCGATCCCTCACGCAGCAGCACCTCGACCCGCCGGAAGGAGCCGGCGTTGCGCGGGATGTCCTCGTCGAGGCAGTTGAGCAGCGCGATCATGCAGCCGCCGCGCGCGCAGTACTCCGACACGTTGAGGCCGAAGGGGATGCAGTCCGGATTGTCGCGGAGGTCGAACGTGACCTTCCCCCCCTCGGGATCTACCTCGGCGACCACCTTGACCTCGACGCCCTCGGGCAGGCCCGGAATCGGGTCGTGGCGGGAGCGCCGTTCCAAGCGTTGCGCCGGAAGCCTGCGGATCGCCTGCTCCATCGAGCGCTCGGAGTAGTCGAGCCACTCGCGGACGAACGCCTTGATCGTCTCGAGCCCGTACCGCTCGACCACCTCATGGACCCGCCGCTCGCCGATCCGGGCCGCGCCGACGGCCGCCAGGTAGTCGCCGTACCAGACCTCCGGGACCCGGATCCGCCGTTTGCACATCCGGATGATGTCGTCGACGTCGCGGTAGTCCTGCTGGACCCTGACGCAGGGAAAGACCAGCCCCCCCTCCGCGTAGACATCCTCGACGTAGGCGACGTAGGTCGACGGTTCGGCGTTGCCGCAGTCCGCCTGGTGCGCCTTGGCCGAAGCGGTGAAGACGTGCTCGCCGTCGACGAAGACGGGCACCAGGATCGTGTGGTCGGCGGTGTGGGTGTTGCCGAGAATCGGGTCGTTGTGGAGGAAGGCGTCGCCCTCCCTCAGGTCCGGATGCAGCTCGCGCATCGAGCGGGTCTGCAGACCGGCGCCCAGCACGTGCACCTGCAGGCCCTCGGCGGCGGCTAAGAGCTGGTCGTCGGCGGTGATGATGGAGCACGAGAAGTCCCGCGCCATGTTGAGGATCGACGAGCGCCCGGTGCGGAAGAGGGTGTTCGTCATCTCGCGGACGATCGCTTCGAACCGGTGCGCGAGGACGGCGAGCAGCGTCGGGTCGACGAGGCCCTCAGCCGGGTCGGTCTGGGCGGCTCCTGCTTCCTGCGTCATCCGAACTCCAGTCGGTAGTTGCCCGAATCGGTCACCTGGGCCGTCCAGCCCGGATAGACGACCACGGTCGTCTCCGGCTCGATCACGATCGCCGGCCCCTCGGCGGTGGCGCCGGGGGCCATGTCGGCGCCGAGGTGGATCGGAACCTCGACCTCGCCCAGGTCCGGCATGAAGGCGACCCGGCGCCCGCTGCCGTTGGCGGCCCCGCCGCTCGAGCGGCGCTCGGTTGCCGCGGCCGGCTTACTGGTGCCGACGACGACCCGGCCCTTCCACTGGCTCATCTCGATTTTTTGGCCGGGCTCTCTGACGGCGAAGATCCGCTCGTGTGCGTCGTGGAAGCTTTCGATCAGGGCATCCAGGGAGGCCTGGTCCGGTACCCCCTCGCCGGCCAGCGGGATCGGCACGTCCCAGACCTGGTAGGCGTAGCGCGCCTCGACGAAATAGCGGCGGCTCACCCTGCCGTCGAAGCTGTCCGGCAGCTGCCCCTCGAACTCGGCCATACGCCGACGCAGGTCGCCGATGGTCGCCGCCACGCCATCGAAATCGAAGTCCTGCGAGTGGGTCGCGTGTGGTGCGGTGACCTCGCGGACGATGTCGCTGTGCTGCCCGCCGAAGGCGGCGAGGACGCCGGCGGCCTTTGGGATCAGGACTTGGCGGCAGCCGAGCTCGCGCGCGATCGGCAGGATCGTCAACCCGGCGGCTCCGCCGCCTGCGACCAGCGTGCTGTCGCGAGGGTCGACCCCCTCGTTGACGGTCAGTTCCTGAATGGCCGCGATCATTCGCTCGTTGGCGACCGAGAGAACCGCGTGGGCCGCCTCTTTGGGAGCGATCGAGAGTGCCTCGGCGAGCTCCGAGATGACCGCTTCGGCCCCGGCCAGATCCAGTTTCATGGCGCCACCGAGGAAGCGGTCGGGATCGACGTAGCCGAGTGTCAGCGCCGCGTCGGTGACCGTCGGCCGGCTGCCGCCGCGCCCGTAGCACGCCGGGCCCGGATCGGCGCCGGCGCTCTCGGGCCCGACCCGGAGCAGACCGCCCAAGTCGACCCAGGCGATCGAGCCGCCGCCGGCCCCGATGCTGCGGACGTCGACCGAGGAGAGGCCGGTGAGATGGCCCGCGAACGGCTCGCCGAGCCAGGTCTCGTTGGTGAACACGAGGTCGCCGTCGCGGACCAGGCCGACCTCGAAGCTGGTCCCGCCGGCATCGCAGACGATCACGTCCTCGCTTCCCGTCTCCCTAGCCGCGATCGTCCGCGCCGCGACCGGGGCAAGCGACGGGCCCGAGCGAACCGAGAGGAGCGGGCTGGAGATCAGCTCCGACATCGGCACGGCCCCTCCGACTGAGGTTGCGGCGAGCAGCTCGCCGGCGAAGCCCTCGGACTCCAGGCCACTTGCGATCTCGGGGAGGTGGCGCTGCATCAGGGGCCTCAGCGAGGCGTCGATCGCGGTGCTGGACGCGCGCCGGTACTCGCGGACGATCGGGTTGACGCGGTGCGAAAGCGAGTAGGGGACGCCGGGCATCTCCTCCTCGATCAGCTCGGCGAGGGCGAGCTCGTGGGCCGGGTTCGCAGTCGCCCAGAGCAGGCACACCGACACGGCCTCGATGCCCTGCTCCCGCGCGGCGAGGAGGGCGGAGCGGGACGCCTCCTCGTCGAGCGGCGAGATCACCGACCCGTGGACGTCGATCCGCTCTGGGATCTCGAAGGTGAAGCGGCGCGGAACGTAGGGCGCGGGGAAGGGGCGCGAGTAGTCGTAGGGGCGCAGCGAGCCCCCCTCGCGACGGACGAGGATGTCGGGGAAGCCCTCGGTGCACAGGAACGCTGTCCTCGCCGTCTTGCTCTCGAGGATCGCGTTGGTGGCCTGCGTCGTGCTGAAGATGAAGAGTGAGGTGCGCCCGAGCAGGTCGGGGAGATCCTCGCCGAGCTGGGCGGCGGCTCCGGCCAGGGCGCCGCGCAGGCCGTCGAAGAGCCGCTCGGGACGGGTCAGCGACTTCGCCAGGGTCAGCCCGCCGGCGGCGTCGCTGACGACGACGTCGGTGAAGGTGCCGCCGATGTCGCAGGTGATTCGTGCCTCGTCGCCGGGGTTCATCAGCTCCGCGGGGGACGCACGTAGTTCGCGAGTTGGTCGGCGATCAGCTGGGCCTGCCGGGCGAACTCGGGCGGCCTCGGCTGCTCGCGGGCTTCCCGGGCCCGCTCCCGCCGCGAATCGGTCGCCGCCGCGTCGAGCCGGCCCGCCTCGTCGACGATGACTCCGTAGACCTCGGCGGCCTGCTTGCGGCTGACGAGCCCGCTGTCGAAATCGTCGAGCACCATCTTCACGTCCCGCTCCCATGGCGGCCCGTAGCCGCCGCCGGAGGTCGAAATCGCGTAGACGGTGTCGCCCGGGGCGAGCCTCAGCTCGCCCCAGCCGGGTAGCTCCTCGACCGAGCCGTCGGCTCGCCTGAGGTACTGGCGCGCCGGCGTCCCGGGGTGGCCGCCCCGAGCGCCGATCGCGGGATGGACGTAACCGTCGGTCGACCACATCGCGCGGATCTCCGTGTCGGCCGGGCCGTACTCGACGTAGGAAGCGGGGGCGCCGCGGAAGCGTCCCGGGCCGCCGCTGTCGGCGACGAAGCGGTCGGCCCAGATGATGATCGGGTAGAGCAGCTCGTCGACCTCCGTCGAGTCGCGCAGCATCGTCCCACCGTCGCCGACCTCGCCTGATACGGGCCAACCGTCGGCGCGGGCATGGCCGGCGCCGCCGGTCAGACCGAGGATCATCAGGTTGACGAAGGGGGCGTCGCCGTGGCGGGGGTCGCGACCGGAGATGTCGGCGACCGCCGCCGTCAGGGTGCCGGTCTCCGCCATCCCCAGCCCGTCGTCGAGCTCGGCTATCGCCCGCTGGGTGGCGTTCGCCGCCCGATCGGCGAGGCCCGTCGTCGCCGTCGAGCAGCTGGCGGGGTGGCGGGGGATGCCGACGATGCAGTTCTCGCGGATCAGGATGTCCAGGCGGCGGAAGCTGCCAGCGTTGGGCGGGACCGCAATCGGCAGGCTGTTGAAGATTCCGATCATCGCCGCGGTGCGGCTGGTCGCCTCGGTCAGGTTGATGCCGCAGGGCAGGCAATCGAGATTGTCGCGGAGGTCAACCTCGATACGGGCCGCCCGCGGGTCGACCTTGACGCTGACCTTGACCGGGACGCCCTCCTCGATCCCCGCGTCGGGAAGGGGATCGTGCTGGTTGTGGGCGACGCTGTGGCCGGCGGGCATGGCCCGGATTGCGCTCGCCATCATCTCCTCGCTGTAGTCGAACCAGGCCTCGGTGTAGGCATGCAGCGCCTCCCAACCCAGCTCCTCCCCCATCGCGAGCACCTCCTGCTCTCCGATGCGCGCGGCTCCGATCATGCCGAGGAAGTCCGCGTACCAGACGTCAGGGACCCGCAGGCGGGTGCGGCACATCTCGATCATCTCCGGAACGTCCCGGTAATCCCGCTGAACCAGCACGCCGGGGAAGATCAGTGCCCCCTCGTGGTACACGTCGCGGGCGTTGGCCCAGAGCGTCGTTGGCTCCGAGTTGCCGATATCCGCCATGTGGGCTTTGACCATCGCCGTAAAGTGGTGGCGCCCCTCCCCGTCGACCACGGGCACGAGGACGCAGTGATCGCCGGCATGGGAGTTCCCGTGGTAGGGCGAGTTGTGCAGGAACGCATCCCCGGCGCGCATCTCGGGGTGCAGCTCCGCCAGCGATTTCGAGATCAGCTCGGGGCCGCTCATCACGTGGATGGGCAGGCTCTCCCCTGCGGCGAGCATCTCGTGGTCCTTGGTGATCACGCAGCACGAGAAGTCGCGCGCCGTGTTGAGCACCGAGGAGCGAGCGGTTTTGAAGAGGGTGTTGGTCATCCGCCGGACGATGCCCTGGATACGGCTGGTGATGACCGCCAGCGCGACCGGGTCGAAGCGCTCGCTTGCGGGCGGCGCCGTTCGCTCAGCTGCGGACTGTGTCGCCAAGGCTGCTCGCCACCTCCCCTTCCGTTTCCTCGCTGGCATCACGGATGATCAGGCTGGCCCCGGCGCGCATCGCGACAGTGCCCGGCTCGATGACGATGGTGGTCAGAGGCGATTCCACAAGGGCCGGGCCCAGCAGCCGCTCGCCCTCGCCGAGGCCGGCGAGCGAGCGCACGCTGGCGCTCATTGAGCCGTAGCCGGAGAAGTAGATCTCCCGCTCGCCGTCTGGGCCCGGCGGCAGGGAGTGCTTGCGCCCCTCCGAGTCCCCCGGTAGCGGACAGGTGACCCGCGCCCGCAGGCCGATGATTTCGACCGCCGAGTGGTCGTCGCGCACCGCGAAGATCTGGTCGTGCAGGTCCCTGAAGTCGGCCAGGAAGGCCTCCAGCGCCGCGGGGTCGTCGCCGAACCAATCGCCGCGCAGGGGTAGGTCGATCTGCCAGACCTGACGCGCGAGGCGGGCCTCGGCGATCATCTCGATCGCGTGGTCCTCGCTTCCCACCTCAGCGGCGAAGCGCTCGCAGCGTTCGCGCAGCTCGGCGAGGACCCGATCGGTGCGCGGCCAGTCGAAGTCGTCGGTCGAGGTGAAGCAGGCGGCGGTGAACTCGGCGCTGAGGTCGGCCATCAGCGCCCCGACGGCGCTTAGCGTCGCGCAGGCCTCGGGGACGACCATCGTCCGGCAGCCGAGGCGCCGCATGATGGCCGTGCCGTTCAGGCCCGCGGCCCCGCCGCCGCCGATCAGTGCGGCGTCGCGGGGGTCGATGCCGGCGTCGACGGTGACCTCCTTGATCGCCTGGACCATCTGCTCGGTCGCCAGGGCGAGGATCGCGGAGGCGGCCTCCTTGAGCTCGAGGCCGAGCGGCTCGGCGACGTCACGGGCGATCGCGGCGAGCGCCCGCTCGGCGTCGAGCCGCATCGCACCGTCGAGGAAGCGCTCGGGGTCGAGGTAGCCGAGGACGAGGCAGGCGTCGGTGACGGTGGGCAGCTCTCCGCCCCGACCGTACGCCGCCGGGCCGGGGTCCGCCCCGGCGCTCTGCGGGCCGACGTGGAGGAGACCTCCGTCGTCGATCCAGGCAATGCTGCCGCCGCCGGCCCCGATGCTCTTCACGTCGACGGCGGGGAAGCCGATGATGTGGCCGGTGTAGGGCTCGCCGAGCCAGGCTTCGCGGGTCATCGGGATTCGGCCGCCACGCACAACGGAGACGTCGTAGCTGGTGCCGCCCGTGTCGGTGACGATCGCGCTGTCGGCCTCCGCGTCCGCCGCCGCGAAGTGACGGCCGGCAACTGGCGCCATCGCGGGTCCGGAGTTGATCGAAGTGATCGGCTTGGCGACGGCTTCGCGAGTGTGCATCAGCCCCCCCGCGGTCGAGATCAGCAGCAGCTCCCCGGTGAAGCCGGCTTCGCCGAGCGCCCGCTCGAGGTTGCCCAGGGACTCCGTCATCAGCGGCTTCAGAGAGGCGTCGATCGCGGTCGAGGAGGCGCGCCGGTACTCGCGAAGGGTCGGGTTGAGGGCGTGGGAGAGCGTGTACGGAACTCCGGGAAGGTGCTCGTCGAGGAGCTCGCCCACCCGCAGCTCATGGGCCGGGTTTACGATCGACCAGAGCAGGCACACGGCGACCGCCTCGACGTCGATCTCCGTCAGCCGCGCGGCCGTCTCCTTGACGGCGCCCTCGTCGAGAGGGCGGAGGATCTTACCCTGCGCGTCGATCCGCTCCGGAAGCTCGAAGGTCAGCGAGCGCGGGATGAACCCGTCCTGGTAGCCCTCGCTCCAGTCGAACGTCCGGTTGCGGCCGCCTTCGCGGATCAGGAGCATGTCGCAGTGGCCGAGGGTGGTGAGCAGCGCGGTCTTCGCGGTGCCGCCGGTGAGAACCGCGTTGGTCGCCCGCGTCGTCCCGTGGATCAGCATCTCGACCTGCCCGAGCAGCTCGGCGCGGTCAATCTCCAGCGCACCGGCTGCTTGCTCGAGGACTTCGAGGATGCCCACGATGGGGTTCGCGGGGGTGGTCGGGGTCTTGAAGATCCGCACCTCGCCCCCGTGCTCGAGGGCTAGATCCGTGAACGTCCCTCCGGTATCGATTGCGCAGCGCACCTGGCGATTTCTCTCTGCTGAGTAACCTCGCGGCGACTATATACCGACTGATCGGTTTTAGGCAAGCGCCGTCGCCGGCCGGCCGCATCTAGGCTTTCGGCGCAGATGAGCGAGCCGGCCGGACTCTCCCCCGACGAGGGAAACGAGCGCACCGTCGCGGTGCTCGGCGCCGGGCTGATGGGAGCGCAGATCGCCTGCGAGTACGCCCTCGGCGGCTGGACGGTCAGCTGCCTGTCACGGCGACCGGCGGCGGCCGAGACCCGGGTCCGCGAGGCGCTGGACCTGGTAGAGAGAGAGCGGTTGAGGGCGGCGGCGTCCCTTCCCGAAGCGGCGGCGAGGCTTCGCTTCACGACCCCGAAAGCGGACTTGGGTCCACGCGAGCTGATCGTCGAGTCGCTGCCGGAGGAGCTCGAGCTGAAGGCGGATGTCCTAGGCGAGCTGGCCGCCCGACACCCGGAGGCACTGGTGGCGACCAACACCTCCTCGATCTCGATCACGACGCTCGGAAGCGCCGCGGGTGTTTCCGGCCGCGTCGTCGGGACCCATTACTGGAACCCACCGCTGCTGATGCCGCTGGTCGAGATCGTCGCCGGAGAGGGCACGCCCGCGGAGCGACTGGACCAGGTATCGGGGATCCTGGCCGGGCTCGGCAAGCGGCCGGTCCGGCTCGATCGCGAAGTACCAGGCCTGCTCTGGAACCGGTTGCAGATCGCCTTGCTGCGGGAGTGCCTGTGGCTCGTGGAGGAGGGCGTGGCCTCGCCGCAGACGCTGGACGAGGTGATGCGCGACGGCCTGGCCCGGCGCTGGCGCCTTACCGGACCGTTCGAGACGGTCGGCCTCGGTGGCGCCGTCACCTTCGACGCGATCGCTGAGAACCTGCTCCCGTCGCTCTCCGACGCCCGGTCGGCAGCGGGCTTCGCGCCGCACGTCCCGACCGATCCGGACGTCCTGCGTGAGCTGCGCAGGCGGCGCGACGAGGTCCTCGCGCGGCTCGTCAGGGAGGAACGAGGGACCGAGCCTTGACAGAGGGGAGCCGGTCGATTACGTATTGACTGATCGATATAACAGAGACGCGCCGGAGGCCTGATGTGACCCGCGATCCCCGCCACGACATCCTCTTCGATCCGGTTCCGATCGGTCCAAAGACGATGCGAAACCGTTTCTACCAGGCGCCGCACTGCACGAGCTTTGGCGCCGACCGTCCCGGAGCCCAGGCCCATATCCGGGCAATGAAGGCGGAGGGAGGCTGGGCTGCCGTCAACACCGAGTTCTGCTCGGTTCACCCCTCGGCCGACTCGCTGCCCCTCATCTCAGCGCGCCTCTGGGACGAGGACGACGCCCGCAACCTCGGGGCGATGGCCGAGCTGGCCCACGAGCACGGGGCGCTGGCGGGGGTCGAGCTCTGGCACGGCGGCTGCGTCACCGGGAATCTCGAGACGCGGCTGCCGGCCCGCAGCGTCAGCCAGCTCACCGACGACAGTCTCTACAGCACGAGCTGCTACGAACTGGACAAGCGTGGCATCCGCGAGATCCAGGGCCATTACGTCGCCGCCGCGAAGCGGGCGGAGGCGGTGGGATTCGACATCGTCAACGTCCACGGCGCCGAGGGCGGGGCGATAACGCAGCACTTCCTGATGGCGAAGTACAACCGCCGCACCGACGAGTATGGCGGGTCCCTGGAGAATCGCGCCCGCTTCTGGATCGAGACGATCGAGCAGGTCAAGGAAGCGGTCGGGGACGGCTGCTCGATCACCGCGCGGCTCTGCATCGACACCCTCAACGACAGCCCCCTCGGCATCCGGGCGGCGGTGGAGGCCTTCGGCTTCATCGAGCTCGCCGATCATCTCGTCGATTTCTGGGACCTCCAGGCGGGCCCTTACGTCGCGGCGGAATGGGCCGGCGAGGACGTAGTCGCCTCCCGCTTCGCGGGTGAGTTCTCGCATCGCAAGTACGTCGAGGCGGTGCGGGGCGCGACGCGCAAGCCGATCGCGGCGGTCGGGCGCTTCACCAACGCCGACACGATGGCCGAGGCCGTCCACTCCCGCGTCATCGACATCATCGCCGCCGCACGGCCCTCGATTGCGGACCCTTTCCTGCCACGCAAGATCGAAGAGGGGCGCTACGACGAGATCCGCGAGTGCATCGGCTGCAACGTCTGCGCCTCGCGCTTCCCCATGGCGACGCCGATCGTCTGCACCCAGAACGCGACGCTCGGCGAGGAGTACCGCCGTGGCTGGCACCCGGAGAAGTTCTCGAAGGCGGCGAACTCGGAGAAGACTGTGCTCGTCGTCGGCGCCGGTCCGGCCGGGATGGAGTGCGCCATGGTCCTCGGCAAACGTGGCCACAGCGCCGTCCACCTGGTGGACGACCAGGAGGCGTTGGGGGGCAGCATGCGGATGATCAGCTCCTACCCCAAGCTGGGCGAGTGGGCGCGGGTCATCAACTACCGGCAGATACAGCTCGACAAGCTCTCCAATGTCGACGTGATCGGCAAGACTCACCTCGACGCGGAGGGGGTGCTGACATACGGCGCCGACATCGTCGTCGTCGCGACTGGGGCCCGCTGGCGGGCGGACGGAATGAACGGCCCGACCCAGACGCCGATCCCCGGGGCGGAGCTCGATTCCGTGCATACCCCGGAACAGGTCTTCGCCGCCGGCGGCCGCATCGACGGTGAGCGGGTGTTGGTCTACGACACCGACGGCTACTTCACTGCCGTGGCGATGGCCGAAATGCTGATGGCGGCAGGCAAGCAGGTCACCGTGGTGACCCCCTTCGCCAACTTCGCGATGTACATGTTCTTCACCGGGGAGGGTTTCCGCGTCAATCGGGAACTGCGGGCCGAGGGAGCGACGATCGTCCCGGGCCACCTGGTCAACGAGATCGGGGCTGGGAGCGTGCGCGGCCAGGGGATCTGGTCGCCCGACCCGGTCGAGTGGGATGCAGACGGGGTCGTGCTGGTCACCCAGCGCGAGCCGTGCGACGCCCTCTTCCACGAGGTGAACGCCGACCCCGACCGCCTTGCTGCGGAGGAGATCGAGGCCGTGTACCGGGTGGGCGACTGCCTGGCCCCACGACTGATCGCCGAAAACATCTTCGACGGGCATCGCCTGGCCCGGGAGATCGACAGCGAGAACCCGGGCGAGGCCCTGCCGTTCATCCGCGAGCTTCCGAGCATCATCAGCAGCCAACCGGTCGCCGGGTCGCCCAGCTGAGCGGCTCGGGACGACGAGAAGAAACGAATCCGAAAGGCATTGAACATGAAACAGCTGGCAACCAGGATCCCGAGCTACGCGGTGCTGGGCGCGCCGATGGAGCCCGCACCGATTCCCGAGGAGGACGTCATCTCGGGGAGCCCCGAGTCGACGATGGCCATCCTCTGGCGCTCCGAGGACAACACGCTCTACAACGGCGTCTGGCACTGCACGCCCGGCACCTTCATGCTCACCCACCCCGGCGAGACGATCTGTCTGGTCGAGGGACGGGTGACCATCACCCCCGAGGGCGGGGAGCCGGTCACGCTGGGCCCCGGTGACGTCGCCTACATCCCCGAGGGCACGGTCGCCCGCTGGGAAGTCGCGGAGACGGTGCGCAAGGCGTTCCACTCCCACGACTCCACCGGCAAGCTGCTCGGTGGTTGACGCCTTGAGCCAGCCCAGCGACAGGCGCCGGCGCGCGGCGGGGAGGGATGCGCTCTGAAGGTCCTCGTTCCGATTAAGTTCGCCGCCATCCTTGAGGGCGACGCCGAGCTTGAGGGGGCGTCGGTCGGCGCCGATTCGGTGGAGTGGGAGGTCAACGAGTGGGACGACTTCTCGCTCGAGGCGGCCCTGCAGCTGACCAAGGCCGGCGGCGGTGAGGTGGTGGTGGCGACCGTCGGCGACGAGCCCGCCGAGGAGGCGCTTCGGGCTGCCCTGGCCAAAGGGGCGGACCGCGCCCTGCGGGTCTGGGACCCGGTTCTGGAGCAGGCCGATCCGCTGGCCCTCGCCGCTGTGCTGGCCGCGCTCGCGGCCAGGGAGGAGCCCGAGCTCATCCTCACGGGCGTGCAGTCCTCCGACGGCGCCAACGCTGCGACCGGCGTCGCCCTGGCGGGCCTGCTCGACTGGCCGCGCGTGGCCGTCGTGCGGGGAATCGAGGCGGACGGCGAGGTGCTTACCGTCGAGCGCGAGCTGGAAGGCGGCGCGGCGGAGGTCCTGCGGGTGCGGCTGCCGGCGCTGCTCACCGTCCAGACCGGCAGCAACGAGCCCCGCTACGCCACCCTGCGGGCGATCAAGCTGGCGCGGCAGAAGCCGCTCGACATCCTCGGCCTCTCCGATCTCGGGCTCGACGAGGGGCGCGTGGCGGAGGCGGCGGGCTCGCGCACCGTTGCCCTCTCCCTGCCGGAGCGAGGGGATGGAGCGACCCTCCTTGGGGGCTCCCCCGACGCGATCGCCGGCCGGATCGCCGAGATCATCCGGGAGCAACTGGTCTCGTGAGCGAGGGGGTGCTCGTCCTCGGCGAGATGACGCGGCAGGGTCTGCGGCCCGGAACCCTGGAGCTGGTCGGAGCAGGGCGCGCCCTGAAGGAGGAAGGCGCCGGTCCGCTCGCCGTCGCCCTCCTCGATGGCGACGCCGAGGCACACGCCGGCGCTCTCGCCCTGCCGGGGGTCGACCAGGTCCTCGCGATTCGCTCGCCGCACGAGCGCTTCGAGCCGCACGTCGCCCAGGCCGCACTCGAGGCGCTGATCGAGCAGCGGCGGCCGGCCATCGTGCTCGCCGGCCACACCATCGCCTCGCTGGGCTTCGCGGCCGCAGTCGCCGCGCGGGGTGGTCAAGGCTTCGCGAGCGACACATCGGCGGTCTCCTGGAGCCCCGAGGGCGTCCATGCGCGCCGAGGCGCATACGGGGACCGGCTCGCGGCGGACCTCGAGTTCCCCGGCAAGGAGACCGTCGTCCTGCTGCTCCGAGAGGGGGCGTTCGAGCCCGCCAAGGGAGTCGGCGAGGCGGAGACGGCCACGATCGACCTGGACCTCGCCGACCGCGCCCGCACCGAGCACGTCGAGTTCCGCGATCCGCCGGCGGGCGACGTGGACATCACCGCCGCCGACTTCCTCCTCTCGATCGGGCGTGGTGTCGAGGACGCGAAGCAGGTTCCGGAGCTCGAAGAGCTCGCCGAGAGGATGGGAGCGACGCTGAGCGCCTCCCGTCCGCTGGTCGACGCCGGCTGGGTGCCGAGCGAGAGGCAGGTTGGGCAGTCCGGAAGCGTCGTCGCGCCGAAGGTCTACCTGGCGCTTGGAATCTCCGGTGCCGTTCAGCACCTGGCGGGCATGTCGAAGGCGAAGACGATCATCGCCGTCAACAGCGATCCCAACGCCCCGATCTTCTCCCTAGCCCACTATGGCGCCGTGGCGGACCTCTTCGAGGTGGCCGAAGAGCTAGAGCGGCAGTTCGGCTAGAAGTGGCAGCGTCCCCGGTGCAGGTCAAGTCGCGGCCGATCCTCTGGGACATGCCGCCGGGGCTGGAGGTGCTCTGGTACACACTCGCCGCTGCCTCGATCGGGGTCTTCCTTTACGGGGTCGCGCGGCCGCTGCTCCGCTACCACCGCGGCAATCGCGACGGCCTGCCACCGCTGCGGGAGCTGCCGGGTCGCTTCTGCTCGGCCACCGTCAGCGTCTACTCGCAGCTGACCGTGGCCCGCCGCGACCGCCTCGCCGGCTGGGCCCACCGCGGCATCTTCTACGGCTGGGTCGTCCTGGCGCTCGGGACGGTCGTCGTCGCCCTCTCCCACGACGTCGTTGAGCCGATCTTCGGCAAGCCGTTCTACGTAGGCGACTTCTACCTCGGCTCCAAGGCCCTGCTGAATCTACTCGGAACGGCGCTGATCGCCGGCCTGCTGGCGATGATGGTGCGACGGGCGCTGCTGCGTCCGGCCAAGCTCGACTACACCCGGCCCGACCGCCCCGTCGACGCGCAGGGAGATCGCCGCCGCGTCTACCGCGTCGGAGACTGGGTCTTCGTGGTCAGCCTCCTGACGATCGCGCTGACCGGCTTCCTGCTCGAGGGAGTCAGGATCGCGATGGAACACCCCGGCTACGACGGCTTCCAGTTCGGTGGCTGGGTGGCGGCCCAGCCGTTCGAAGGGGCCGGCGATGCAACGCTCTCGGCGTGGCGGCACGGAATCTGGTGGTTCCATGGCCTGCTGGCGATCGTCTTCGTCGCCTCGATCCCCTACACGAAGGCCAGCCACATGCTCGCCAGCTACGCAAGCATGATCGTCCGCGATCCGCTCGCAGGCAAGCGGCTGCGGCCGATCCCTCCCGAGCGGGCCGAGGAGCCGGCCGGATACGGGTCTCTCACCGACTTCTCCGCCGTCCACCTGCTCCAGCTCGACGCCTGCACCCGCTGCGGCAAGTGCCACGAAGTATGCCCTGCACTGGCCGCCGGAAGGCCCCTCTCGCCACGCGATGTGGTCCTCGAGCTGCGCGAGCAGGCGCGGGCGCAGCCGGCATCCGACCCGATCGGTGGGGTCCTCGGCGGCCTGCTCTCCGGCGGCGGGAGCGGCGTCGGGAACGGCGCGGCGCGGGAGTCGGTCTTCGGCGAGGACGGCGTCCGGGCGGACACGGTCTGGTCGTGCATGCAGTGCAACGCCTGCGTGGAGATCTGCCCGGTCGGGATCGAGCAGGCGCCGATCATCAACCAGATGCGGCGCCGCCTGATCGAGGACGGCGAGCTCGACCCCGGGTTGCAGTCCACCCTGGAGCAGATCCATCGCTCGGGGAACTCACTCGGGCAGAGCCGGCGCAGCCGCGGCAATTGGACCGCCGAGCTTCCATTCGAGGTCAAGGACGCGCGCAAGGAGGAGGTCGACGTGCTCTGGTTCGTCGGTGACTACGCCTCGTTCGACCCCCGCTCCCAGCGGGTGACCCGAGCCATTGCCGGGCTGCTGCACTGCGCCGACGTCGACTTCGGGATCCTCTACGACGCCGAGCGCAACGCCGGCAACGACGTCCGCCGGGCGGGCGAGGAGGGTCTCTTCGAGCTGTTGGCGGAACACAATGGGGAGCAGCTCTCGAAATGCTCGTTCAACCGGATCGTCACCAGCGACCCGCACTCCCTCAACACCCTGACAAACGAGTACCGCGAGTTTGGCGGCCCCTGGACGGTCCTCCACCACACCGACCTGTTGCTGGAGCTAATGCTCGGCGGCTCGCTGGCGCCGGGCGAGCCGCTCGGGCACCGCGTCACCTACCACGACCCCTGCTACCTGGGCCGGCACAACGGCGGCTACGATGCGCCGCGGGAGCTGCTCGCCCTGATCGGCTGCCAGCTGGTAGAGATGCCGCGAAACCGCGACAACTCCTTCTGCTGCGGCGCGGGCGGGGGGCAGATCTGGATCGCCGATAAGGGCGGATCCGAACGCCCCTCAGAGAACCGGATCCGCGAGGCGCTCGCCCTGGACTCGGTCGACCTCTTCGTGGTCGCCTGCCCGAAGGACGTGACCATGTACGAGGACGCGATCAAGACGACAGGGAGCAGCGAGCTGCTGCGGTTGATGGAGATAACCGAGCTGCTCGAGGAGTCGATCGCTCCGGTCGCCGGCCGGGCGCCGGCCGGAGGGCCCGCTCAAGCAGGGTGACTGGAATACTCGTGCACCGAAACCAGCCGCACGGGTCCGCGCAGCACTCGGTAGGTGTGTGGGCGATCGGCGCGGAAGGAGATCAGATCCCCGGCTTCCAGGGTCTCGGCGAAGGAGTCCGTCGAGATCTCCACCGACCCCTCCGCCACCGTCACGTGCTCGTAGAGCCCGGGCACGTGGGGCTCGGCGTTCCGCACCGCACCGACGTCGAGGGTGAGGGTGTAGATCTCGATCAGCGCTGCATCCACCCGGGTCAGCATGTGCCGGGCGACCAGGCCGTCGGTCTCCAGTCCGGCGCTGTCTGCGGCGATGATCGGGGTCTCCGCCTCCCGGACGACGGTGACGTCGGCGTTCGTCTCACCGTCCTCGCCCACCAGGGTCGCGAACGGAACCCCGAGCGCCGAGGCGAGTCCCCAGACGGTGTCGATCGACGGGTTCCCGACCCCGCGCTCGATCATCGAAACCGTCGACTTCGCGACCCCGGCCTCCTCAGCGAGGGCGGACACGGTGTACCCGCGTGCAGTCCGCCAGCGGCGCAGGTTGCGCGCGATCGACTGCTTCACCCCTGGCACGGTCGACATTCTAGTTCGAGGCGTGGGGTCGATTCCACCTGCGGCGCGGCCGGCGGCGGTTAGGATCGCGCCAGGTGGCCGCGCCTCCCATCCTCACCGAGCAGCGCGACGGGGTGCTCGTGATCACCCTCAACCGCCCAGATCAGCGCAACGCCGTCAACGGCGCGCTGGCAGAGGGCATTGCCGCGGCGCTCGACCTGCTCGATGGCAAAGAGGAGTTGAGGATCGGCGTGCTCAGCGGCGCCGGCAAGGGATTCTGCGCCGGCATGGACCTGAAGGCGTTCGCGCGCGGCGAGCCGGTCGACGCCGGTGGGCGCGGGTTCGGCGGGATCGCCGAGCGACCGGCGAGCAAGCCCCTGATCGCCGCCGTCGAGGCCTTCGCCCTGGCCGGAGGCCTGGAGGTGGCGCTCGCCTGCGATCTGATCGTCGCCTCGCGGGGAACCCGGCTCGCGATCACGGAGGTCAAGCGAGGCCTCGTTCCCGCGGCGGGCGGCCTGCTGCGGCTGCAGCGCCGGGTCCCCTATCACCTGGCGATGGAGATGGCGCTGACCGGTGACCCGATAACCGCAGAGCGGGCGGCCGAGGTCGGGCTCGTCAACCGCCTGGTCGATCCGGGCGACACGCTGGGCGAGTCCCTGGAACTGGCCGCGGAGATAGCGGCCAACGCCCCGCTGGCGGTAGCCGCCTGTAAGCGGATGCTGCTCGAGGCGCCGGGTTGGCCCGAGCAGGAGCGCTGGGCCCGCCAGCTCGAGATCGCCGATCCCATCTTCGCCTCCGAGGACGCCCACGAGGGCGCGGTCGCCTTCGCCGAGCGGCGCCCTCCGGTCTGGCGCGGGCGCTGACGCGCCTACGGCGTTAGGACTATCTTCAGCGCCTCGCGCCGATCGAAGATCTCGTAGGCCTCGGGTGCGTCGTCCAGCGACATGTGGTGGGTGACGAGGGGGGTGGGATCGAGACGGCCATCGCCGAGCATGTCCAGTACCGGGTCGAGGTGCGCGATCACGTTCGCCTGTCCTCCCCGCACCGTCAGCGACTTCAGCCAGGCCAGGCCGAGGTGGATCTGCCCGCGCTCAGCGTAGATGCCGATGCACTGGACCCTGCCGCAGTCGCAGGTCAACCGCAGCGCGAGTTCAAGGACCTCGACGTGACCGACCGCGTCGATCGTGACGTCCACCCCACCCCGCCCCTCGGTCAGCGCCCGCACCTCCGCGCGGACGTCCTGCTCGTCGAGGTGGAGCGGCGTCGCCCCGAAGGACTCCGCCAGGGCGAGGCGCTGCTCGACCCTGTCGATCGCGATGACTCTTGCCCCCGCGAGCCGGGCAGCCTGCACGGCGCAGAGGCCGACCGGCCCAAGCCCGAGCACCGCCGCCACCTCGCCCTCGCGCAGGTCGGAGGCCGCGACCCCGTGGTAGCCGGTTCCCATCACGTCGCCTGCGAAGAGGGCGACATCGTCGGACACCCCATCGGGGACCTTGCGGAGCGCCAGGTTCGCGTGCGGGACCAGCGCGTACTCGGCCTGGGTGCCCTGCAGGGACCCCATCGTCGCCCCCAGGCCGAAGCTCCGGCCCTCCAGGCAGCGCTGGTACTCGCCTCTCATGCAATGGAAGCAGGTCCCGCAGGCGACCTGGAAGGCGCCGGCGACGCGATCGCCGACCTCTACCCGGGTCACCGCGTCTCCCGCCGCGACCACCGTCCCGACGTACTCGTGGCCGATCGTGAAGCCCGGCTCGATGTCCAAGCGGCCATGGTAGATGTGCAGATCCGAGCCGCAGACGCCGGTCGCGTCTATCCGCAGGACGGCGTCACCTGGCGCCTCGATCTCGGGAATCGGCCGATCTTCGACCCTGACCTCACCGGGACCTTGGATTGTCAGCGCTCGCAATGGGCTTTTCCAGATCGATTGATCGGCATCGGTAAGATACCAGCGCTTCGGCAAGCCGAGCAGTAGTTCGCGCGATGAGCTCCTCGCCTTCAGATCCCGCGCTTCACCTGCCGGGTGCGGTCGGAGTCATCGGCCTGGGGAAGATGGGCACGCCGATGGCGTCGCGTCTCGCCGCCGCCGGCGCATCGCTCGCGGTCCACGACGCCCGGCCTGACGTGACGGCAAACGTCGCCTCGCGAATCGGCGCCACTGCGTGCGACGGACCCGCCGCGGTCGGCGCGGCCTGCGACGTCGTGATCACCATGCTCCCCGACGGCGCCGCCGTCGTCGCCGCCGTGCTCGGCGACGGCGGAAGCGGCGGGGTGGCGAGCGCAATCCGCCCGGGTGGGCTGATCGTCGACATGAGCACGGCCGCCCCGGCGCAGACGCGCGAGCTCGGCGCTGGGCTGGCCGAGCTGGGCATCCGCCTCCTCGACGCCCCGGTCTCCGGCGGAGTGGCCCGAGCCGAGACCGGCGAGCTGACGATCATGGCGGGGGGCGAGCGGGCGGACGTGGACGAGTGCGCAGGGGTCTTCGCGTCGCTCGGTGCTCAGTCCTTCCACGTCGGCCCCCTCGGTGCCGGCCATACGGCGAAGGCCCTCAACAACGCCGTCTCAGCTGCCGGCCTGATCGCGGCCGGCGAGGCCCTCGTCGTCGCTCAGCGGACCGGCATCGACCCGGCGGCGATGCTCGAGGTGCTCAACGCCTCGACTGGGCGCAACAACGCCACGGAGAACAAGATCGCTCAGTTCGTCTTCAGCCGCAGCTTCGCCTCCGGCTTCGGCCTTGGCCTGATGGCGAAGGACCTGGCGATCGCCGGCGTCCTCGCCGCCGAGGCGGGGGTCGAGCCCCAACTCATTCTCGAGTCAGGCCGCATGGTCGCCGCGGCCGACCGGGCGCTTGGTCCGGGGGCCGATCACACAGAGCTGGTCCGCTGGCTCGAGCAGCGTGCTGAGACGACGCTTCACCCCGGCGACGAGGATGGTGCTGCGCGGGCCGGTGAAACCGGCCCGGACCCAACCGAGCACGAAAGGAGCTGAAAGAATTTGAGCGCTGAACCAGAGAAGACGCAGGGGCTCTACGCCCGTGGACTGGAGATCCGCAAGGAGGTGTTGGGGGACGAGTACGTCGAACGCAGCCTCGCCGCCGCCCGCGAGGACGACTTCACGGCACCTCTCCAGGAGCTCGTCACCGAGTACTGCTGGGGCGCGATCTGGTCGCGAGAGGGACTCGACCGGAGGACCCGCAGCATGTTGAACCTGGCGATGATGGCGGCTCTCGACCGCCCGCGGGAGCTGAAGCTGCACCTGCGCGGCGCGCTCAAAAACGGCGTCAGCCGAGAGGAGATCCGGGAGGTGCTGCTGCAAGCCACGGTCTATTGCGGCATCCCGGCCGGGCTGGAGGCCTTTCGAGCGGCGCGGGAGGCGCTCGAGGAGGTGGGCGGCTAGGGGGTGTCCGAGAGCGAGCCGCCCTATTCGGTCACCGCGGTCAGGTACGGGACGGTCGCGCTGCCGCGCTCGCTGCTCTTCTCGAAGGGCGCCGGGGCCCCGGGAGAGGAGCAACGCATGGACTACTTCTTCTGGCTATTGGAGAACCAGAACCGGGTGATCCTGGTCGATACGGGGTTCTCCGAGGCCGGTGCTCGTCGTCGCGGCCGGATCATGCTTTGCGAGCCGACCGAGGTGCTGGGGCGATTGCTTGCAGGGGCGCAGCCGGACGCGCTCCTGCTGACCCACCTTCACTACGACCACACCGGCAACCTCGGCCTCGCTCCGGGGGCGCCGATCTTCGTCAGCCGCCGCGAGCTCGAGTACTGGAGCGGCGAGGCCGAGGACCTCGACCTGGTCGACAGAGCGGACCTGCGCGAGCTAGATACGGCTCGCAACCAGGGTCGAGTGAGGTTCCTCGGCGGCCGCGAGGAGATCGCGGCTGGGGTCGTAGCGGAGGAGATGGGCGGACACACCCCCGGCCAACTGATCGTCGAGGTCGCGACCGCAGAGGGCAGGATCGTGCTCGCCTCCGACGCGCTGCACTTCTACGAGGAGATGGATGGTGAATCGGTCTTCACGGCGGCCGTGGATGAGAAAGGTTCGAGCCGCGCCGTCAGACGCCTGCGCGAGCTCGACAAGGCCGGTGCTGTCATTGTCCCAGGACACGACCCCCTCGTCTGTGAGCGTTTCCCCGCGGTCGGCGACCTGGCCTTTCGGATTGCCTAAGACGCTCACCGCACGCAATTTCGACGCGCCCACTTCCGCCGGCTTGCCTCCTGCTCGGACAGTCAGCCTGATGGCAACCCTTTCAGGCGCCGGGCCTCCCTCCGGAACATCCCTTTGGCGCAGCGCGGTCTTGCCCGATCGTCACCGTGGTTCTATGGTCCGGCCCGACTGTTTCATGCCAGGGCGAGAAGTGAGGAAGGCGAGCTTGGAGACGAGCCGAAAGACGATCATCAGTTGCGCGATCACGGGAGCGATCCACGTTCCCTCGCAGACGCCGCACCTGCCGGTCACCCCGGACGAGATCGCTGAGCAGGCGATCGACGCGGCGAAGGCCGGGGCTGCGATCCTGCACCTGCACGCCCGCGACCCGGAGACCGGCGCGCCCACTCCGGACCCGGACGTCTTCGCTCGTTTCCTGCCACGCATCCGCGAGGCAACCGACGCGGTGATCAACATCACCACCGGAGGCGGCCTGGGGATGACGCTCGAGGAACGCAGCGCCGCCGCAACCCGTTTCTCGCCCGAGCTGTGCTCAATGAACATGGGCAGCATGAACTTCGGCATCTTCCCGATGGCGAAGGGGATCTCGGAGTACAAGAACGAGTGGGAACCCGGCTACCTGGAGATGACCCGCGATTTCATCTTCCGCAACACCTTCGCCGATGTCGAGAAGCTGGTCGCCCGCCTCAGCGCCGGCGGCACCCGCTTCGAGTTCGAGTGCTACGACATCGGCCACCTCTACAACCTTGCCCACTTCCTCGATCGCGGCGTGGTTGAGCCGCCGCTGTTCGTCCAAAGCGTGATGGGGATCCTGGGCGGAATCGGCACCGCGATTGAGGACCTCCTGCACATGAAACGGACCGCCGACCGTCTCCTCGGGGACGCGTATCGCTGGTCGGTGCTGGGTGCAGGGCGCAACCAGACGCCGCTGACCACAACCGCCGCCATACTCGGCGGCAACGTCCGCGTCGGTCTCGAGGACAGCATCTACCTGCGCCGGGGCGTCCTCGCCGAGAGCAACGCCCAGCAAGTGGAGAAGATGGTCCGCATCCTCGACGAGCTCTCGCTGGAGCCGGCGAGTCCGGAGGAGACCCGGCAAATTCTCAGCCTCAAGGGCCCGGAAGCGACTGCAATCGAGCTATAGCTTGTGAGCTTCGTCTGTAGCGTCCACCGCTCAGCGGCGTTCCTCTGTGCTTCGACCACACGTGCCGGAAAGGTTCGAACCTGTGACTTCGGTTTCTCAGCCTGACCGTCGATGTCAAGCCGGGGCATTCTCTTGATGTCGCGGGGCGCAATCGGGGCAGCGTCCCAACTCGCGAGGTTCGGCCTATGCGGTGCCCTGAGCGGGTTATCCCAAGCCCCGTCGGAGCCTTTCGGGCACGACACGTTCATCTCAGACTTTGCTCCGTTTGGTACCCGGATTGGTACTTAGGGACTCGGGAGGCAAGGCCCCGCTGGCCGTGCCTTGGTCACAAAGCCGCCCGGGCCGAGTTGCGCTCGCCACTACCTTGGCCCAAGCCAGGTAGGAGCCAGAGACCTTGAAGCTTCAGCCCCCAAGCGACCATTCCTCCTCAGGGCCACACGTCATCCGCTCATCTGCACGAGCCAAGCCCGGAGGCTGGGGAACGTATTCAACCTTGGCGCGGCCCGTGAGGTCGGGCTTCGTGCCGTCCCGCCATCTCCACGAAGTAGTCGAGCGCGTACGGGTTGGCGAGCGAGTCGCGGCTGACCGCCTTGGCGGGGTCCGTCCCCATCAGGATCCGCTTCACCGGCACCTCGAGGGCCTTGCCGGAGAGGGTGCGCGGCACCTCGGCGATCTGGAACACCTCGTCGGGGACGTGCCGCGGCGAGCAGCGCTCCCGCACCCGGCGGGCGATCTCCTTCGACAGCTCGGGCGTGACCTGGGTGCCCTCGCGCATCACCACGAAGAGCGGCATCCAGCCGTCGGTGCTTGGTTTCGGGATGTCGACGATGAGGGCGTCTGTGATCTCCTCGATGTCGAGCACCGCCCGGTAGATCTCCGCGGTGCCCATGCGGATCCCGCCGCGGTTGATCGTAGAGTCCGAGCGCCCGTAGATGATCGCCGTGCCGCGCTCGGTGATCTCGATCCAGTCGCCGTGGCGCCAGACGCCGGGGAACATCTCGAAGTAGCTCTCCCGGTAGCGCTGCCCGTCCGCATCGCCCCATAGGTAGAGCGGCATCGAGGGCATCGGCTCGGTGACGACCAGCTCGCCGACCTCGCCGAGCACCGAGTTGCCGTCTTCGTCCCAGGCCTCCACGGCAGCGCCGAGCGCGCGTCCCTGCAGCTCGCCGCGGTAGACCGGCAGGGTGGAGACGCCGCCGACGAACGCCGTGCAGAGGTCGGTGCCGCCGGAGGTCGAGAAGAGCCAGATGTCTCCGCCGAGGTGCTCATAGACCCAGTCGAAGCCCTCCGGGGAGAGCGGCGAGCCGGTCGAGCCGACCGAGTTCAGGGCCGAGAGGTCGCGGCCGACGCCGGGCTCGATCCCGGCCTTCATACAGGCGGCAATGTAGGCGGCGGAGGTGCCAAACATCGTCATCTTCGTCTGCTCGGCGAGGTCCCAGAGGCGGCTCAGGTCCGGGTAGCCGGGGTTGCCGTCGAAGAGGACGATCGCTGCCTCGGTGAGCAGGCCGGAGACGAGGAAGTTCCACATCATCCAGCCGGTCGTCGTGAACCAGAAGAGCCGGTCGCCGGCGTAGGCGTCAACGTGGAGGTTGAGCTGCTTTAGATGCTCGAGGAGGATGCCGCCCTGGCCCTGCACGATCGCCTTCGGAAGGCCGGTGGTTCCCGAGGAGTAGAGGATCCAGAGGGGGTGGTCGAAGGGGACCCGCTCGAAGGAGAGCTCGGCGCCGGCGCCGGCGGCGAGCAGATCCTCCCAAGGGGCCGCGTCCGCTAGGTCGGAGAGGTCTGGCTCGGCATTCAGGTAGGGAAGGACGACGGTGCGCTCGAGGCTCGGCATCGCGCCCTGCAGGGCGGCGATGGTCTCGGTGCGGTCAAAGTCTTTGCCGCCATAGCGATAGCCGTCGACGCAGAAGAGGAGCTTGGGCTCGATCTGGGCGAAGCGGTCGACGACGCTGCCGACCCCGAAGTCCGGCGAGCAGGAGGACCAGACGGCCCCCAGGGAGGCGGCGGCGAGGAAGGCGACGATCGCCTCGGGGATGTTCGGCATGTAGGCGACGACGCGATCGCCGGGCCCGACGCCGAGCTCCCGCAGCCCTGCGGCGACCGCCGCGACCTGGCTTCGCAGCTCCCCCCAGGAGAGCTCGGCGAGCTCGCGCAGCTCGGAGGCGTGCAGGATCGCGGTCGCGGCGTCGTCTTTGCCGCGGAAAACGTGCTCGGCGTAGTTCAGCCGCGCGTTCGGGAACCACTGCGCTCCCGGCATCTCCCGGGAGGCGAGGACGGGGGAGGCCTGGCCGTCAGCCTGGACGTCGAAAAAGTCCCAGATCGCCCGCCAGAAGCCGTCGAGGTCCTCGACCGAGAACTGCCAGAGCTCCTGGTAGCCCGAGAACGGGCTGAGCCCCCGCTCGGCTTCCAGCCAGCGGGCGAACTCGGTTATCCGGGCCCGCTCGATCCTTGCGGCCGAGGGCTGCCAGAGCGTCTCGGCGGCCGGGGCGTTCACGAGCGGGCAGTCTATTCAGGCGCCTACGGGGCGCCGGCCTTTTTTCTACTCGGCTGGCTCAGCATGCACGATCACCGGGCGCCCGCCTTGGTCTCGCCAACGCGAGCGGATCGTGACGTCGCCGCTGTCGCCCGAGTAGCGGATCATCGCCACGCTCTCCGTGTCGCCGACCTCGACGCTCAGGACCTCGGCGCCCGTGACCGGCTGCGGCAGGGCGGAGGCAATCTGGGGAAGTTGGGGGCGCAGGTCCTCGGTGAATTCCGCCGCGTCCGTGTTGCCGCGCAGAACCGCGTCAGCATGCTGCTTGATGTGATCCCGCGTCTGCTCCTCGTCCATGTCTCTATCTCCTCCAAGCGTGCGATGTGGGTACTGCCTGCTTGGTGGGCCGGTGCGCCAGCTCTTGCCGACCAGCGTCCTCTCCTGAGCCTACCCGGAGTTGGGGGAACCCCAACTCATCCAGGCCGTCTCACCAACGCCGATCTTCTCTCTCTGCGGGACGGACGTCTTCGGTCCGCAGGAGTTTGTAGACCTAACAGCAACCAAGGAGAAAACATGAGCGACATGGAGATCCCCGAGAGCCCGATACCCCTCGACCCAAACCGGATCGAAAGCCTGGCGAAGATCGCGGTCGAGACGCACCACGAGGCGAGCGAGCTGAGTAGCCATGAGGAGCTAGGTCTCCTTGTGGTCAGGCCCCCGGCTGGCGTGTCAGCGCCACCGGGGGCCGCTTATGTTGGCCGCGGCAGCGTAGCACTAACTAAATACATGTTTTAAATTGCCCACGCCGTCCCCGGGTTCTGGAAACGTCTCAGTGATGCGGCGTTCACAGCGACCTCAGTCGGCACTCGGCGACGCGATTCGGGAACTCCGTCGGAAGCGCGGACTCACCCAGGAGGATCTTGCCGCGGGTGCTGCCATCACGCCGGCCACGCTCTCGCTCATCGAGCGTGGTCAGGCAAACCCAACTTGGGACACGGCTCGCAAGATCGCCGCCGCCCTCGGAGTCTCGATCGGCGAGCTGGCGAAGCTTGCCGAGAAACACGAATAGGCGGGTCGACCAGTGGGCGAAATGAGACAGGAATGAGACACCAATCCGCCGGAACCGCGCGGAACTGGCTCGCGCACGCCGGAACGCGGTTCACGCCAGTGGCCGAGGATTCCGCTCCACAAAGCGCAAAGCTCGGCACCCCGCGGAACCCCAAGGAATGCGCCCGACGAGAATCGAACTCGCGACCTTCGGCTTGAAAGACCGACGCTCTTTGGTCCCCGTGAAGGGACCGTTGACCACTGAGCTACGGGCGCAGGGGGCGTGAACTCTAACGCCGCGGTGAGAGAATCGGATCGATGAGCATGGACCTCGGCATCGACGGGCGGGTGGCGCTGGTGATGGGGGCCAGTCGCGGGATCGGCCGCGGCATCGCGGCGGCTCTGGCGCGCGAAGGAGCGAGGGTCGCGATCGCCAGCCGCTCGCAGGAGAAGATCGAGGAGGCGGCATCGGAGATCGAGGGGGATGTCACCGCCTTCGTCGCCGACGCGTCGGACATCGACCGCCTCGCCGCGCTCGCGGACGAGGTGGGCGCCGTCCTCGGCCCGGTCGAGATCCTCGTCGCCAACACCGGCGGGCCCCCATTCGGCGGCGCCCTTGATCACGAGATCGCGGACTGGGAACAGGCCTACCGCTCCCTCGTGCTGGCGCCGGTGGCCCTCGCCAAGGCCGTGGTGCCGGGGATGCGCGAGCGCGGCTGGGGGCGGATCGTCAACGTCGGCTCGACCTCGACCCGCGAGCCGATCCCCGGCCTCAACCTCTCCAACTCCCACCGGCTGGCGGCGATCGGTTTCCTCAAGACCCTCTCGCTTGAGGTCGCCGGGGACGGGATCACCGTAAACACCGTCCTCACCGGGCGCTTCGCGACCGAGAGGCTCGCCGACGGGGACGGCTCGCTCGAGCCTGCCGAAGAAGCGGCCCGCAGCCAGGTACCGGCGGCTCGGCTCGGCACCCCCGAGGAGTACGGCGACCTGGTCGCCTTCCTCTGTTCCGAGCGTGCCGGATACATCACCGGCACCACGATCCCGATCGACGGCGGCCTCCTCCACTCGGCCTCATAGGAGCGCGCTTTGGCCCACTCGCACCACGGCCACACCCACGACGTCAGTGCCGACGCCGATCGCGGCAGACTCTGGATCGCGCTGGCGTTGATCGTCGGCCTGATGGCGGGCGAGGTGACCGCCGGGATCGCCGCCAACTCGCTCGCCCTCCTCTCCGACGCGGCCCACATGCTCACCGACGCCGCCGCGATCGGCCTCTCCATCCTCGCCCTGCGCCTCAGCCGCCGCCCACCCGGGGGGGCGATGACGTTCGGCCTCAAACGGGTCGAGATCCTCTCGGCCCAGGTCAACGGGGTGACGCTGCTCGTGCTCGCCGCGGTGATCGGGATCGAGGCGGTGCGGCGGCTGATCGACCCGCCCTCGGTCGAGGCCGGCCTCGTCCTCTTCGTCGCCCTCGCCGGGATCGCGATCAACCTGATCGCGACGGCGGTGCTCGCCGGTGCCAACCGCGAGAGCCTCAACGTCGAGGGCAGCTACCAGCACATCCTCACCGACCTCTTCGCCTTCATCGGCACCGCGATCGCGGCGATCCTGATCCTCACCACCGGATTCGAGCGCGCCGACCCGATCGCCTCTGTCCTGGTCGCGGCGCTGATGCTGCGCTCCGCCCTCGGCCTGCTTCGCGATTCGGGCCGGGTCTTCCTCGAGGCGGCGCCGAAGGGCGTCGACCCCGACGAGATCGGCCGCCGGATGTGCGAGCAGAAGGGGGTTGTCGAGGTCCACGACCTCCACGTCTGGGAGGTCACCTCAGAGTTCCCGGCGCTCGCCGCGCACGTGATCGTCAAGCGCGACACCGACTGCCACCGCGCCCGCCTCGAGCTCGCCGGCCTGCTCGAGAACGAGTTCGGGATCCAGCACACCACGCTCCAGGTCGAGCACGAACCGGAGCGCCTGCTGCAGATCGAGTAGCTAGCCCTCCGAGGGGCGCTCGCGCATCGACGGGAAGAGGATCACGTCGCGCAGGGTCTTCGAGTCGGTCAGGATCATCATCAGGCGGTCGACGCCGAGGCCGCAGCCGCTGGCGGTCAGCATCCCGTATTCGAGCGCGCGCACGAACTCCTCGTCGTGCTCGTGTGGAGTCTCCTCCGCCCCGGACTCCTGCCGTTCGCGCTGTTCGACGAACCGGCGCCGCTGCTCGATTGGGTCGTTGATGTCGGTGCCGCCGCCGAGGATCTCCATCCCGGCGACTATCCCGTCGAACGCCTCGCCGAGCAGGGTCGGGTGCTTGGCGACCGGCTTCACGAGCGGCCAGATGTCGAGCGGCAGGTCTTCGATCCAGGTCGGCTGGACGAGCTTCGGCTCGACCAGCTTGCCCTGCAGGGTGTCGACCAGGCCCGCCCAGTCGTCGTCGGGGGCGGCGTCGTCGCCAGCCAGCTCGGCAAGCTCGTCGCGGCTCGCCTCGGTGATGTCGACGCCGGTCTCCTCGAGCAGGGCATCGCGCAGCTTGACCCGCTTCCAGGGCGTCGCGAAGTCGATCGTCTCGCCGTCGCGATCGACCCTCGTCGTCCCGTGGACCCGCTCGACGACGTCGGCGACGAGCTCTTCGCCGACCTTCATCACGCCCCGGTAGTCGACGCCGCTGACGAACCACTCGAGCATCGTGAACTCGGGGTTGTGCTGCGGCGACATCCCCTCGTTGCGGAAGAACTTGCCGAGCTCGTAGACGTCCTCGAAGCCGCCGACGATCGCGCGCTTCAGATACAGCTCGGTCGCGATCCGCAGGTAGAGGTGGCGGTCGAGCGCGTGGTGGTGGGTTTTGAACGGGCGCGCCGCGGCGCCGCCGGTCAGCCGCTGCAGGATCGGCGTTTCGAGCTCGACGAAGCCGCGCTCGTTCATGTGCTCGCGGATCGCCGCCAGGACCTTGGCCCGGGTCAGGAACACCTCGCGCGAGCGCTCGTTCGCCATCAGGTCGAGCTCGCGCTGGCGGTAGCGGACGTCGGGATCGGAGATGCCGTGGAAGAGGTCCGGCGGGTCGCGCAGCGCCTTCGCGAGGAGGACGCACTCGCGGACCTCGATCGCGAGCTGGCCCCGTTTCGTCACGTAGAGGTCGCCCTCGACGCCGACGATGTCGCCGATGTCGAGGTCCTCGATCCGGTCGTAGGCCTCCTGGCCGAGCGCGTCGACCCGCGCGTAGGCCTGGATCGTTCCCGAGAGGTCGCGGACGTCGAAGAAGGTCGTCTTGCCGTGGCCGCGCTGGCCGGTGACCCTGCCGGCGATCCGATAGGAGAACTCGCTGTGCTCACCCTCCCCCAGCGCCTCGGGGTCATGGGCCTCGAGGATCGCGGCGATCCGATCGCGGTCTCCGAAGGTGCGCGGAAACGGGTCTACCCCTTCGCCGCGGAGCCGCTCGGCCTTTGCCTCCCGCTCGGCCTCGGTCGAGGCTGGGGTCGGCTCCGCCTCCTCCGGGGTCAACGTACTACGCCGACAGTCACCCGCTCGCCGCCCATGTAGTCGGTCATGGTGGTCGCTTCGCCCAGCATCTCGCGCAGCGCCGGCCCGTGGTGGGTGTCGTGCTCGAATGCGACCTGCCAGCCCGAGGGGATCTCGGCCAGGACGCCCCGAATCACACCGAGGCCGTCCTCGCCGCAATCGCCGGTGACGGCGATCCGCGGCTCGCGCCGGATCTCGGGCGAGCGCTCGAAGATCGTCGAGTCGGTGACGTAGGGGAGGTTGGCGAGAACCATGTCGACGTCCTCGTCGACGAGGGCGTCGGGCAGGCCCTCCTCGACCGTGACCTCGAGATCGAGCCCGAGCCGCGCGGCGTTCTCACGCGCGACCTCGGCCGCCTCCGGCGAGAGGTCGGACGCGCTCACCCGGAGGTCGGGCCGCTCGTTGAGCAGCGCCAGCGCGACCGCCGCGGAGCCGGTGCCGATCTCGTGGACGCGCGCGCCCTCGGGAAGCTCCTTCGCCGCCTCGACCAGGAGGCCGGTCTCCCGGCGTGGGATCAGGACCCGCGGGTCGACCGCGATCTCGATCCCGCGGAAGCCCTCGTGGCCAAGGATGTAGGCGAGCGGCTCGTGTTCGGCGCGGCGGGCGACGCTGACCTCGATCGCGCGCGCGACCTCAGGTGTCACCTCGCCGGCGCCGTCCCCTGAGAGGGCATAGGCGACCAGGGCCTCGGCGTCGGCGCGCGGCTCCTCGCAGCCCGCCGCGGCGATTTTCTCGGCAGCGGCCTCGACCACGGCCTCAACGGTCGCCACGGGCGACTCCTCCCTGCCTGTCTCCGTTGGTCCCACGCCTGTGCTCCTCCTCGGTTTGGTTCTTCTCGATCAAGTTCAAAGGCACTGCATTCAAGCGGCCGGCCGCGGCTGCGAAGTGGCCGTCGCGTCAACGCGGGAAAGGGTGCCATAACGGCGCCTCACCGCGAAAATCCAGATCACTCCGACGAACATGATGGCAAGACTCTCGAGCTGCGGCCCGGTCAGGCCAAGCGCCACAGTGTCGTTGCGGCGCAGGAACTCGACCAGAAGACGCTCGGCGCCCGCGTAGAAGAGGTAGATCGCGAACAGGACGCCGGTCCGGAAGCGGTCCCGCAGCTGCCATAGGAGCCAGGCGCCGAGGCCCATCGCCAGGGTCTCGTAGATCGGGGTCGGGTGGACGGTCTCCTCGGTCGGCACGGTCCCGTTTGGGTATGACATCGCCCACGGTCCGTTCCAGGCCTTGCCGTAGTCGCCGTCGCCGGAGAGCTGACAGCCGCAGCGGCCGATTGCATAGCCGAGCGCCAGCGCCGGCGCACAGAGGTCGAGCAGGGCGAGACCGAGGAAGCCCCGGTAGTGGGCCCAGAGGAGAACGCCGAGGGCGCCGCCGATCAGGCCGCCGTACCAGACCAGGCCCGAGCCGGAGAAGAGGTTGCCGAGCAGGTCGTCCTTGACGCTGTCGTAGTTCTGGACGATGAAGTAGACGCGGGAGCCGACAATCCCGCCGGCCAGTGCCGAGAACCCCATCTCGTAGGCCCAGTCGGGTGGCTTGCCGATCTCACCGAGCCGCTTCGCGATCAGCGCCCCCGCGGCGAGGAAGGCGAGCGCGAACATCAGGCCGAAGGTCTGCAGCGTGAGCGGGCCGATGTTGATCTCGGGGTACATCGGCGCCTAGCCGGCGATCAGCGCCTCGAGCAGCGCCTTCTGCGCGTGAAGGCGGTTCTCCGCCTGGTCCCAGACCGCGGCGCGATCGCCGTAGAGGACGTCGGCGGTGATCTCCTCACCGGGGTGGGCGGGCAGGCAGTGGAGGACGATCGCGGTCTCCTTGGCGGCGCCGAGGAGATCGTCGTCGACTCGGAACGGGGCGAGGTCGGCGCGGCGGCGGGCCGCCTCCTCCTCGTCGCCCATGCTGACCCAGACGTCGGTGTAGATCGCGTCGGCGCCGGCGGCCGCGGCGCGCGGGTCGTCGGTCAGCTTCACCCCATGGCCCTCCTCGAGCTGGTAGCCGGGCGGCGCCGCGACGACGACCTCGACGCCGCCGAGCTCACCCGCGATCGCCAGCGAGCGGGCGACGTTGTTGCCGTCTCCGACGTAGGCAAGGCGGAGGCCGGCCAGCTCCCCGAAGCGCTCCCGGAGGGTCAGCAGGTCGGCGAGGGCCTGGCAGGGGTGGTGCAGCGGGGTCAGCGCATTGACGACCGGGACGTCCGCCTCGCGGGCGAGCGCGGCGACGTTCTCGTGCGAGCCCGAGCGGATCACGATCGCGTCGACGTAGCGCGAGAGGATCCGGGCCGTGTCGCCGATCGACTCCCCGCGTGAGAGCTGAAGCTCGTCGCTGCGGAGGACGACGGGCGTCGCGCCGAGCTCGGCGACCCCGACCTCGAACGAGATCCTGGTCCGGGTCGAGGGCCTTTCGAAGACCAGGGCGATGCTGCGGCCGCTGAGCTCGGTCCCGCCGGCGCCGTCGCGGCGCCCGGCTTTCAGCTCCGCGGCCCTGTCCAGGAGCTTGCCGAGCTCGAAGGCACCGAACTCCTCGCCGGTGAGGAAATCTCGCTTCAAGAGACCATTTTCGCGCTTCGCTCGCTGCGCGAAATTTCAGAGATGCACGCTTGCTCGCTCCGCACTCATCGGATACTAAGCGGGTGCGATTCACCGCAATCGCCTGGAACCTGTTCCACGGGCGGGATTTCCCCCCCGACCCGCAGCTGCGCACCTGGCGCTCGCGGCTGCTGCGGATCTCGGAGCGCAACGCGACCCACATCCAGGTCAACCGCGACCTCGGTGCCGAGTTCGCGGCGATGCTCGCGGGCTGGGAGTGGGACGTGGCGCTGCTGCAGGAGTGCCCGCCGCGGTTCGCCGAACCGCTCTCCCGCGCAGCCGCTGCCGAGGGGCACCGGGTCCTGACCTCGAGGAACTCGTTGGTGCCGCTGCGCCGCCTCGCCACCGCGATCAACCCCGACCTGATCGCCTCCGGCGAGGGCGGCTCGAACCTGACCCTGGTGCGGGGGTCGGGGGCGCTCGGCGGAATCGTCGAGCGCCGCGGGATGGCGATCCACGAGGGCCGGCCCGAGCGGCGGGCGATGGCCTTCACCCGGACCGCGGTGGGGATCTGCATCGCCAACCTCCACGCCACAAACGACATCCCCGATCTCGCTGCCGAGGACGTCCGCCGAGCGGCCGCTGCCGCGACCGAGTGGGCGGCCGGCGCGCCGCTGCTGTTCGGTGGCGACCTCAACCTGCGACCGGCGCAGAGCCCGGAGATCTTCGCCGAGCTCGAGGAGCGCTTCGGCCTCGCCGGGACGACGGCTCCGGACGCGATCGATCACATGCTGGTCCACGACCTCGATGCGGACCAGCCCCCGACCCGCTGGCCCGGTGAGCAACGCGAGGTCGAGTGCCAGGGGCTGGCGCTGCGACTCTCCGACCACGCACCGGTCTCGGCAACATTTCGGACAACTCGTTGAGCGACCCGTGAGATAGTCATTCCTCGACGAGCTTGCATTTGCCGTCGACAAGCGCGGGTAGACGCAAACTCGACCCGCAGATCCCGACCAGGAGGCTTCAGAGGATGGCTGAGAAAAAATCGAAATCCGGCAAAGCAACGAAAAAAGCTAACAAAGCCTCGGCTCAGAAAAAAACGAAACCGAAAGCCAAACCCAAAGCCAAATCGAAAGCGAAAAAAGCCCAGGCCAAATCGAAAGCGAAAGCGACGACCGGCCTCGACAAGAGCGTCGAGCAGTTCCGGGAAAGCCTCGAGCAGAGCGTGACCCTCAGTCGCGACCGGCTGCAGGAAGTCGTCGACGACACCGTCAAGCGCGGTCGGATGCAGCGCAGCGACGCGGAAAAGATGCTCTCCGACATGGTCAAAAAGGGCCGTCGCCAGACCGACAGCCTCCTCAAGGAGCTGGAACGACTGGTCCGCCAGGCGCGCAAAGGCGTCGGCGGCCACTCTGCGCCGGTCCGCAAACAGGCGACCCAGGCCGCACGCCGCGCCCGCAAAAAACTCGGCTAGGTGACCTCGGCGACCGGTGAGTTTGCCGCGGCGCGCCCGCGCCGCGGCGAGCAGCTCGAGGTCGAGATCGAGTCGCTGGCCTTCGGCGGCCGCGGGGTCGCCCGGGCCGAGGGCTTCGTCGTCTTCGTCGCCGGCGCCCTTCCCGGCGATCGGGTCCTCGCCGAGGTGACGAAGGCGAAGCGGAAGTTCGCCGAGGCGCGGGCGGTCGAGCTGCTGCGGCCGGCGCCGGACCGGGTCGCCGATCGCTGCGTCCACGCGGGCGAGCCGTGCCCAGGGGCGCCCTGGCAGGGGCTGCCCTACGAGCGCCAGCTCTCCCACAAGTCCGAGCAGGTCGCCGAGGCGCTGCGCCGGATCGGCGGGCTCGACGGGTTCGAGCTCGAGGAGATCGAGCCCGCGGTCGAACAGTGGCGCTACCGCAACAAGCTCGAGTACACCTTCGGCGAGCACGAGGATGAGGTCGTGCTCGGGTTCCACGCCCGGGGCCGCTGGGACGTCGTCGTCGGCGTCGAGGACTGCCTGCTGGCCTCCGAGCGCGGCAACGAGGCCCGCAACAGGATCCGCGACTGGGCGCGGCTCGAGGCAATCCCGGCCTACGACCGGCGCTCCCGCGAGGGCGTCCTGCGCAATCTCATCGTCCGCGAGGGCTGGCGCACCGGCCAGATCCAGACCCGCCTCGTGACCTCGGCGGCAAGCTTCCCGAAACCGCCCGTCGACCTCCACACGGCGATCGAGGGCGATTCCGGCGGCACCGACGGCCCGACCGGCGTCATCGGCGAGGAACGGCTGCGCGAGGAGCTCGCCGGTCTGCGGCTCGAGATCTCCCACGACGCCTTCTTCCAGACCAACACCGAGATGGCCGAGCGCCTCTACGCGGTGGCGGCCGAGTTCGCGGGCCTGACCGGCAGCGAGCGCGTCTTCGACCTCTACTGTGGGATCGGGACGCTCGGCCTCTCCCTGGCGGCGAAGGCCGGTGAGGTATGGGGGTTGGAGCTGGTGCCCGACGCGATCGCCGACGCGACCCGAAACGCCGAGGCGAACGGGATATCGAACACGCGGTTCGTCGCCGGAAGCGCCCGCACCGGGGTCCGCCCGCTCCTCGAGGAGGCGGGAAAGCCCGACGTCCTAGTCCTCGACCCGCCCCGCGCCGGCCTCTCCCAGAAAATCGTCCGGCGGGTGATCGAGTGCGAGGCGAAGCGGATCGTCTACGTCTCCTGCAACCCGACCACGCTGGCCCCGAACGCCGCCCAGCTCACCGAGGCCGGTTATAGGTTGACCCGGGTGAGGCCGGTGGACATGTTCCCCCAGACCCCGCACATCGAGTGCGTGGCGCTGCTGGAGAAGAACTCGTGATTTCGGTAGCCCGCCCGCCGCGGACGCGGGAGCGAGCGAGCATGATCTCCGGTCATGCGAGTGCGAGCGAGCGAGAGCAGAGCAGGCGGGCGGAATTGTGAGGGGATTCGGGGTCGCCGCCGGGCTCGACCCCGAGGTCGCCCGGCCGCTTGCCGCGCGCTGCGCCGAGCTCGGATACGGGTCGATGTGGTCCAACGACCACCCGGGCGCCAAGGGCCTCGAGACCCTCGCCGAGTTCGCGGCGGCGGCGCCGGACGTCGAGCTGGGCGTCGCGGTGATTGCGCTCGATCGCACCGCGCCGGAGGAGATCGCCGCCGACGTCGAGCGCCTCGGGCTCGACCCGATGCGGCTCTGGCTCGGGGTCGGCGCCGGCTTCTCCGAACGACCGCTGACGCGGATGCGCGATTCGCTGCCCGAGCTGCGCGAGCGGCTCCCCGGCGTGCGCCTGGTCCTCGCCGCGATGGGCCCGAAGATGTGCGCGCTCGCCGGCTCCTCCTACGACGCCGCCTTCTTCAACTGGATGACGCCCGAGTTCGCGGCGGGAGCCCGCACCAGGGTCGAGGCCGGCGCGACCGAGGCCGGCCGCGATGCGCCGCCGGTGTTCGGCTACGTCCGCACCGCCGTCGGGCCCGACGCCGCCGCGCGGCTCGCGAAGGAGGAGTCCTTCTACCGCGACCTGCACGACGGCTATCGCAACCACTTCGACCGACTCGACGAGCCCGAGGGAACGGTCGGCGTCGCCGCCGCCGACGGGGAGGACGCCCAGCGCAGGCTCGCGGCCTACACCGCCCTCGACACGATCGTCGTCCGCGGCCTCGGCAGCGCCACCGTCGACGCGATGACCGCGGTCGCCGAGGCCGCGGCCGCCCGCGGATGAGGCGCGCGGCGCTCGTCGCCCTGGCCCTCGCCGTCTTCCCCGCGAACGCGATCGCCGGCGGCGGGCCGCCGCTGCGCGACTGCCGCCAGGAAGTCATCCACGACTACCTCGCTCCGACGCGCGGCTTTCCGAAGCTGCATGCGTTCCCGGTCGGGGAACTGCCGCGTCGGTTCGGCCCCCTGGGCCTGGACATCAGCCCGCCGTTGGAATTGCCGAACACGGGCCAGGTCCTCGGCCCCACCTTCAGGTTCCTGTCGGGACAGCGGCGGGCCTCGCTCGATCTGGATCTGACCTTCACCCTTACCCGCCTCAACGGCCGTGGCCGCGCGATCGGAAAGCCCAGGGTGAAACGAAGGAGACTGCGCAGCCTCACCACCTCTCAGGAACCGACGTTGGGCGTGCGGATCTCAGGCCGGCCCGCCCTCTACAGAATCGAAATGCTGGCGCGAAACGGCTCCGGAATCGTGCTCGACAGGTACGGCCAGTACGTCCGGGTCGTCCATCGCAAGAGCAACCCCCAACTCCTGCTCGGGCAGGAGACGCTCCACGTCGGCGAGACGACGACGATCGGGGTCGCCGAATTCGGCACCGGCTACCTCGTCTTCAGGCCCCGCTACACGATCGAGGCATTCGACGGCGTCAACTGGGTCCCGAGCACGATCAGGGCGCGGACGCCGGAACCGATCTTCGTCCCGATCGCCGAATCAGGCGGGGTCACGCTCTGCTCGAAGCTCCCGATCCCGGTCGGCACCCCGCCCGGCCGCTACCGGATCAGCCAGCCCGTCGAACACCGCTACGGAATCCCCCGGCCCGAGGCGACCCACCCGGTGCTCAGCACCGAATTCACCGTCGCGCCCTGATGGCGCTCAGTACGGCGGCAGGTCCTCGTACCACTCGCCGAGGATCTTGAAGGCCTGCCAGAAGCGCTGCTTGGCGCCCTCCTCGTCGAGGGAGTCGTCGATGTCGGGGGTGTAGAGCGCGTCGATCGTCGGCGTGAACGCCTGGATCTCGCCCTCGCGCTGCTCGAGCCTGCGCGAGAGCGGCAGCTCGAAGCCGTTGACGACCCGCAGCGCCGGTTCCCCCATCACGACGAGGATCTTCGGCTGCACGATCGCCAGCTCCTCGACCAGGCGCCGGACGCACTCCTCGGCGGCGAGATCGGGCTCGGCGATCGGGCACTTGACGCAGAGCGTGCCGTAGACGACCAGCGGGTCGATCCCGAGCCGCTTGAAACTCTTCATCAGTGCGTTGCCGGCGCGCCCGTAGTAGGCGACCCCCTCTTCGATCTCGGCGACCGCGGGAGCGTGCTTGACCATGAAGACATCGGCCTGGGGATGCCCGGAGCCGAGCACCGGCATCAGCTTCCCGCGCGGGCAGTGCGGGCAATCCTGCAGCTCATGGGTCAGCTGGTTGAGCTCGCGGATCGCACGCTCGAGGTACTTCTCTCTTATCTCGTCGTCGGTTGCCGGCACGCTGGCCGATCTCTTTGACGAGGGCGCCGCGGCTCCTTTCGCGCGGCCCGCCTGCATCAGCTCTTGCTCGCCGACCGCCCCCGCCGCGGACGCCCTCCGCGCACCGGTTTGGCGTTGGCGACCTTCCGCTTCGAGGCTTTCGGGCGGCCGGTGGTCTGCAGCAGCTTCAGTGCCTGGACATAGACCAGGTTCTTGTGCTTGCGGGTGATGTCGGCATCGCGCATCGCCTCGAGGAATTCATGCGGCCCGTCGAAGTCATGGATCCGGACCCTGACGCTGCCCAGCCCCTGGGCGACGTGGCTGTCGGACCCGGCGCCGGGGACGATCCGGTACTTGCGGGCGAAGCGCTCGGCCTCCTCGTTGAACGAGGTCAGCGCGACCCGCGGGTTGAAGACCTCGAGGATGTCGATCTCCTCGACGATGTCGAGCAGGTACTCATAGTCGGGCACGGAGTGGAAGCGGTCGAAGGGATGGGGGACGTAGACGAGGCCTCCCTGGCCGCGGATCGCGGCGATCGTCTCCTCCATCGTCATCCCGCGCGGGATCTTCTCCTCGAGAAAGAGGCCGATCACCTCGCCTTGCTCGGCGGTCTTCACCTCCTCGGCGACGATCACCTTGATGTCGCCCATCTGCTCGGCGATCCGCCGCGCCTCCAGCGCGCCCGAGACCTCGTTGTGGTCGGTGATCGCGATCGCCCCGAGGCCGCGGTCGCGGGCGGTCTCCAGCAGGACCTCGACCGGTGTCGCGCAGTCGGGCGAGTGGTCGGTGTGCATGTGGAGATCGACCTCGATCAGCTTCCGGGCGGTGATCCGGCGGCGGATCTCGGGATCGCCCTCGGGGTCGTGGCGGCGGGCGAGGATCCGCCTGTAGATCGTCTCCAGCTCATCCACCACCGCGTCCCATCCACGCTCGGGGCCCGCCGGGCCGACCAGCGCATAGGGGCCGGGGAAGTAGCGCTCGAGCAGCTCCGCCGTCGCCGGGGTGGAGACGGTGCGGGCATCGAGCCGCCCGAAGAAGATCTCGACCAGCGGCCGAGCGACCTGGGTCGAGAGGACCCGCTCCTGCGGCGCGTGGAAGGTGGCGACGTTGAGCGAGTTGGAATGGCGCAGCGCCGCCGAGGAGACGCTCGGGGCGAACGGCTCATGGACGTGGACGATGTCGAGGTGGTTCGACCCGACCAGCCGCTTGACCGGGTCGCCGGAGGCGATCGAGACGACCTCGTGGCCGCGGGACTCGAGCTCCTCGGAGACCATGGCCACGTACTCGTTGACCGGAGCGCGTGTCCCCCGCCTGTGCGGCGTGACCTGCGCTATCGAGAGAGCCTCGGCCGACACCAGGTGAGCAGCATATGAGCCCGCCACCCGGCGGGCTCGTTCAGCCTCCGCTCAGGACTCGACCGAGGGTGCCTTGGCGGCGCCCGGCACCGGTGAGGAGGCACGCGCGTTCGCCGCGATGAACTCCTCGGTCCGCTCACGCGCCTCGTCGTCGGGCCGCTGGCTGTGCGGCGACTTCATCAGGTAGCTGGAGGGCCCGTCGAGCTGGCCGGAGATGCCGTTGTTGAGCGCCAGCTTGATGATCCTGACGGCGTCGATCACGACTCCGGCCGAGTTCGGCGAGTCCCAGACCTCGAGCTTCAGCTCGACGTTGAGCGGCACGTCGCCGAACGATTTCCCCTCGAGCCTGATGTGGGCCCACTTGCGGTCGGTCAGCCAGGCGACGTAGTCGGAGGGCCCGACGTGGACGTCCTCGGCGGGCAGCTCGTGGCCCATGATCGAGGTCACGGCGTTCGTCTTCGAGATCTTCTTCGAGGCGAGACGCTCGCGCTCGAGCATGTTGTAGAAGTCCATGTTGCCGCCGACGTTCAGCTGCGAGGTGCGCTCGACCCGCACGCCGCGATCGTGGAAGAGACGGGCGAGCTGGCGGTGGACGATCGTCGCCCCGACCTGGGACTTGATGTCGTCGCCGATGATCGGCAGGCCGGCCTCGGTGAAGCGCTTGTCCCAGTAGTCCTCGCGGGCGATGAAGACGGGCAGGCAGTTGACGAACCCGACGCCCGCCTTGAGCGCCTGCTCGACGTACCACTTGGTCGCGTCCTCGGACCCGACCGGCAGGTAGCAGACGAGGACGTCGGCGCGGGTCTCCTTGAGGATCCCGACGACATCGGCGGTTTCGCCCGGAGCTTTCTTGATTTTCTCTCTTAGGTACTTGCCGAGGCCGTCGTGGGTCATTCCCCGCTCGACCTTGATCCCGAGCTCGGGGACGTCGGCGAACTTGATCGTGTTGTTCTGGCCTGACCAGATCGCCTCAGAGAGGTCCTTGCCGACCTTCTCCGCGTCGATGTCGAAGGCGGCGACGAACTCGACGTCGCGGACGAGGTAGCCGCCGAGGTCGACGTGCATCAGGCCCGGAACTTCCTCGCTCGGGTCGGCGTCCTTGTAGTACTGGACGCCCTGGATGAAGGAGTTGGCGCAGTTGCCGACGCCGACGATCGCGACCCGGACCTTCTCGTCGGTGCGGGCGACGCCGTTGCCGTCGCTTGCTCCGTTCGTCTCGCTCATGAAATTCGAAGTCCTTCCTGGTTCAGGCTGAGTGGCAAATCACACCCGGGACTGGGAGGGGTTACACGCCGGGGGGGCCCGGGGCGCCGACGCGATCGTTTTGCTCGGGGCTCTTGAGCTCGTTACGGACGTGCCAGACCCGCTGGATCGTGGTGACCGTGGTCAATGCGGCGATCGCGTAGATCGCGGGTGCCAGCAATTCGAAATCCCCGATTCCGGCACCCTTGGCGAAGACCAAGCCGATCGAAAGTAGCACTACCCGGACCGGCCGCGTCGCCAACCCTACCTTGCACTCGACGCCGAGCGCCTCGGCGCGGGCGCGCGTATAGGAGACCATCAGCGAGCCGAGGACGGCGACCACGCACATCGCCGCCGCGAAGTCGTCGCCGGTCGCCGCGAAGTAGCCGGCGACCGCGGCCAGCACGATCCCCTCCTCGATCCGGTCGAGGGTCGAGTCGAGAAAGGCGCCGAACAGCGTCCCCTTGCCCGACATCCGCGAGTAGCGGCCGTCGAGGGTGTCCATCACCGAGCCGACGATGAAGGCGATCCCGGCGAGGAAGAAGAGGCGCTGGGTGACCAGGGCCGCGGCGAGGAGGTTGAGGATCAGGCCGACACCGGAGATCGCGTTCGGGGTGAGCCGAGACTCGATCAACCGCTCGCGGGCATAGACCCGCAACTCCTGGGTGTTGCGGGCCTGGCGGCCGTTGCGGCGGGCCCCGGGTGCCCTGGGGGGCGCAGAGTCCATGCGCAGTTGAGGCTAGTTCATCGGACGGAGACCGGTCAGGCCTCCGCCTCCCGCGAGCGGGCTGTCCGGAAGGACCAGGCCTCGGGCCGGGCCCGGGCGAACAGGCGCTGGGCGACCACCGCGGACGTGAGCGCCACCCCCCAGCCGAGCACGGCGTCGATCCAGTAGTGGTTGCCGGTGACGATCACGACCCAGAGGATCAGCAGCGGCCAGGCTGCCCAGAAGGCGCGCGACCACCAGCGGCGGCAGACCAGCGCCCCGGTGGCGCCGATCATCACCGCGAAGGCGCAGTGCATGCTCGGGATCGCGGCGTAGGGATTGATGAACGACTTCGCCAGGGCCGAGTCGTGTTTGATCCCGGAGAAGCTGTTGAGGGTGTCGATGAACCCGTACTCGGGGAACATCCTCGGCGGCGCGGTCGGGTAGAGCGTGTAGCCGACGAGCGCCAGACCCATCGCGATCACGAACATGTTGCGGACGAAGTTGTAGGACTCGTTGCGGAATAGGTAGAGCCAGACCAGGAATCCGAGCGCGATCGAGAACTGGGCGTTGAGGTAGAGCTGGTCGGCGAGGTCGATGATCCAGCGCGCCGGCAGGAAGAAGGACTGCACCTGGGGCTCGAACAGGGCGCCCATCGACTTCTCGAAATGGATCACCTGATGGCCGTTGGCCATCGCCACCGATTTCTCGCCGTCGGCGATGCCCCGGACCGCGGTGTAGGCGAGGTCGACCCCGACCAGGATCAACACCTGGCGGCCGAGGTCACCCCAGCCTTTGGGCAGCCTCGAACCTATCGCGGAGATCGCGCGCATCCGGCAATTGTAATCCGCCGGTTAACGGGCATCGTGGAGATTCGTCTCATTCAGCGAGGAATTCGAGGACCCGGTCGACGATCGTCGGGTCGTCGATCCACGGCCAGTGGCCCGCACCCGCCCGGGTCTCGACCTGCGCGTTGCCGAGGGCGGCGGCGGTGTCCTCGGCGAATTTGGTCGGCAGATAGGGGTCCGCTTCGCCCCAGAGCACCAGGGCGGGGCAGGTGATCAGGCCGAGGTCCCTGCCGGCGGCGACGAGGCGGTCTGGGTCGGCGTGACGGTAGAGGCGGAGCATCGCCCTGCTGGTACCCGCGTCCCAGTGGTCCCAGATCTGGTCGACGAACTCCTCGGGCATCGGGCTGCGATCGCCGTTCGCCTGACGCAGCGTCAGCGCCGTCGAGGTCCTCGTCGCGGTGGCGTTGGCGATCTCGCCGAACGGGCGCCGGCGCCAGATCTGGGCGATCCAGTGCCAGCGGTAGCCGGGGGTGAGGGGGACGATGTTCATCACCACGAGGCGCTCGACCAGGTCCGGGCGCCGCTGGGCGCCGATCAGGGCGAGGCAGCCCCAGTCGTGGACGACGAGCTTGCGCCTGCCGATCCCAAGCTCCTCGAGGCAGCGTTCGAGGAACGCCGAGAGCCCGTGCATCGAGTAGTCGAAGCCCTTCGGGTCCGGGCGGTCCGAACGCCCCCAGCCCGGCATGTCGATCGCGATCGACGGCCCACCTCGCTCCATGAACGGCACCCAGTCCTCGCCATGGGACGGGTTGCCATGGCAGTAGACGGTCGGTGTTCCCTCCCCTGGCACGCGCCGGTAGAAGACCCGGACACCGTCGACCAGAAGCTCCGCCTCCTCGATTGCCGCCATCCGGGGAGCATATGTCGGGCGAATAGGGTCAGCACCATGAGCGCGGAGCGAGCAAGCGTGGACTGGAAACGGCCGAGAACGCAGCGGGTGCGGGCGATCCGCGACCGGCTGCGCGAGCTCTACGGGAGGCCGGTAAACCATCCCCACGGCCACCCGATCGCGGAGCTGATCAAGACGGTCCTCTCCCAGCACACCAACGACCGCAACCGCGACCGCGCCTACGCCGGGCTCCGCGAGCGCTTCCCGACCTGGGAGGAGGTCCGCGACGCCCCGGTCGCCGAGGTCGAGGAGGCGATCCGCCCCGGCGGTCTCGGCAAGCAGAAGGCGCCCCGCCTGCAGCAGATTCTCGAGCGCCTCGGCGACCCCCCCGACCTCGACTGGACCGAGTCCGCCCCCCGTGAGGAGTCGATGGAGTTCCTCCTCGGGCTTCCCGGCGTCGGGCGCAAAACGTCGGCCTGCGTCCTGATCTTCACCTGGGGGATCCCGGAGATCCCGGTCGACGTCCACATCCACCGCGTCGGCGGGCGGCTCGGCCTGTTCCCTCCCGGCGCGGGCTTCGATCGGGCCCACGACGAGATGCTGGCGGTGGTCGATCCCGAGGATGCCTACGAGCTGCACATGAACCTGATCCAGCACGGTCGCGAGGTCTGCCGGCCGAAGCCTCGCTGCGGTGAGTGCAGGCTGCGGCGGATGTGCCCCTTCTACCGCGAGATGCGACGGTAGTATCTCCGCCGCTTCAGCATCGGCCCCAAAACATGAGCAGAAAAACCTTCATCGTCTTCGGCATCGTCGTCCTCGTCCTCGCGGCGGTGATCCCGTGGCTCGTCTTCCGCGCCGACGGCGACGCGGCTCGCGGCCGCGAGCAGGTCTCGGCCAATCTGAAGCAGGGCCAGAGCCTTTTCGAGACGAACTGCGGCACCTGCCACACGCTCTACTCGGCCGGCACCGACGGCAACTTCGGCCCCGACCTCGACGAACTTCTCGCCGCGACCGGTCCGGCCTCGGACGAGAAGGCGATCGAATCGAGCGAAGGGCGCGTCCTCAACGCGATCGACGAAGGCGTCGACAGCAGCAGCACGCCGGGCCGGATGCCGGCCGGCATCCTCTCCGGCGAACAGGCCGAAGAGGTCGCCGAATTCGTCGCCAACACCGCCGGCCGGGGCTAGCACCCCCGGACGCGGAAGCGCGGAGGAGGTGCGCTTTACTCAGTCCGACGACCGGGGTCGGGAGCCGCGCAGCGCGCGACCCCCGACCGGCACGTCCTCACATCCCTAGTCGTCGAACCGCAGCGCGCTGAACAGGCCCGCGTGATCCGAGTCCCAGAAGCCGTTGACCGGGTTCAGGCCCGTCACGATCGAGCTCTTCAGCGTGATCTCGTCGGGGTTGCGGGTCATCACGTGGTCGACCTGGTGGTCGAAGTCGGTGATGCTGCCGCCGCCGCCGACCGAGAGAAACGCCGAGTTGAGGCAGCAGCCGAGCGGGTCATTGGTGCTGCGCTCGACCATCCCTGCCGCGAGCAGGTCGTTGTAGGCGAGGGTGTCCGCCCCGCTGACCGTGTCGTCGTCCGAGTTGAGGTCGCCGACCAGGACCACCGGTAGCGAGCTCGTCGCCGGCCCACCGGGAGCGACGAGTTCATCGGCCTGAGCCTGGCGGATCAGGGGATGGAACGACTCCAGGTGCGTGTCGACGAAATGGAACGGGTCGCTGCCGCGAACGCTGGCGTCGGTCGAGGTCCAGCCCCTCGCGATCGGTTTCGGCTGGCCCAGGATCGGCAGTTCGATCAGGGTGTTGAAATTGGCGCCCTGCTCGTTCCAGGTGTGGACGCCGGCGCCGTTGCGGGCGAGGATCACGTCGCGCATCGTCAGGTGACCGACCAGCTCGGCGGTCGAGAAGCCAGGCAGCGGCCCGTCGCCGGGGACTTCGTTCATGTCGGCGGGGGCTTCGAGGTCGAACTCCGGCTGTACGAAGACGACCCTGTACTGCGAACCGGGCCCCTTGTTCAGCTGATCGAGGAGCAGTTCGAGATAGTCGTAGTTGACCGGTGTCGCCGAGGGCGAGAGCGGTGTGCTCTGCCAGTTCGCGACCTCCTGCATTCCGACCAGGTCCGGCCTCGTCCGCAGGATCTCGTTCGCGAGCCCCTTGGCACGGGTCGGGAAGTCATTGGCGACGACCTCACGGAGGATCTCGCCATCGGCTGCGGCGAGCTCGTCCGGCGTTTCCGCGGCGACCGCCGGGTCAAGAACGGCACCGAGGTAGAGGTTGCGGGTCATCACGTTGACCTCCGAGCCCCTGTGATGGCCGTGGCCGTGATCGTGGCCCTTGCCCTGGTCGTGGCCCCTGCCGTAGTCGTCGTGACCGTGCCCTCCGGCAACCGCGGCTGCGGGCAGCAGGATCGCGAGGGCCAGGGCCGCGGCGATCGCCAGCAGTGGCATTCCCCTTCTCATTGCGTGAACCTTGTTCAAGTGCTCCTCCTCGTCGGCGACCCACTCGGGTCGATTACGTTGAGGCGCCCCCCTTGGGAGTCGCTTGTCCCCTGACTCCCCCTGTGCCGCAACTGCAAAACCCACTATATGGCGGAAGGTCGCGGTGGCCAAGGAAGGGCCGCCTGCCGACAATCCTGATCTGCCATACTCTCACTTAGATTTTCAGAGTCCCCCTGTGGGACTAAGCCCAGTCAAGACAAAACCCCTGGAGGTATGCATAAAAGTGGGCAAAACGATCGGGATCGACCTCGGCACGACCAACTCCTGTGTCGCCGTGATGGAGGGCGGCGAGCCAACCGTCCTCGAGAATTCCGAGGGCGGGCGCACCACCCCCTCGGTGGTCGCGTTCACCGACTCCGGCGACCGCCTCGTCGGCACAGTCGCCAAACGCCAGGCGGTGATGAACCCCGAGAACACGATCTTCTCGATCAAGCGCTTCATGGGCCGCAAGGAGGCCGAGGTCAAGGAGGAGGAGACGATCGTCCCCTACAAGGTCGTCGCCGGCCCCAACGGCGACGTTCGTGTCGAGGTCCGCGACAAGCAGTACAGCCCGCCCGAGATCAGCGCGATGATCCTCCAGAAGCTGAAGGCAGACGCCGAAGCGAAGCTCGGCGAATCGGTCGACAGCGCGGTCATCACCGTCCCCGCCTACTTCAACGACGACCAGCGCCAGGCGACCAAGGACGCCGGCAAGATCGCCGGCCTCGACGTCAAACGGATCATCAACGAGCCGACCGCCGCCTCGCTCGCCTACGGGCTCGAGAAAGAGTCGGCGGACCACACGATCCTCGTCTTCGATCTCGGCGGCGGCACCTTCGACGTCTCGGTGCTCGAAATCGGCGACGGCGTCTTCGAGGTGAAGTCGACCGCCGGCGACAACCACCTCGGCGGCGACAACTGGGACAAAGCGATCGTCGAGTGGCTGGTCGCCGAGTTCAAGAAAGACCAGGGCGTGGACCTCGCCGCCGACAAGAACTCGCTGCAGCGCCTCTACGAGGCCGCCGAGAAGGCGAAGATCGAGCTCTCCTCCGCACAGGAGACGCAGATCAACCTCCCCTTCATCACCGCAGTCGAGGGCCAGCCGAAGCACCTCGACATGAAACTGACCCGCTCGAAGCTGAACGAGCTGACCGCCGACCTGCTGGAGCGGATCGTCGGCCCGGTCAAACGGGCGCTCGACGATGCCGACGCCAGCATCGACCACGTCGTCCTGGTCGGCGGCATGACCCGGATGCCCGCGGTGCGCGACCGGGTCAAGGAGCTGACCGGGAAGGACCCCCACCAGGGTGTCAACCCGGACGAGGTCGTCGCCGTCGGCGCCGCGATCCAGGCCGGCGTGCTCGCCGGCGACGTCAAGGACGTGCTGCTGCTCGACGTCACCCCGCTGACCCTCGGGATCGAGACCAAAGGCGGCGTGATGACGAAGTTGATCGAGCGCAACACGACGATCCCGACAAAGAAGTCGGAGACCTTCTCGACCGCCGACGACAACCAGCCCTCGGTTGAGATCCACGTCCTCCAGGGCGAGCGTGAGATGGCCACCGGCAACAAGAGCCTCGGCAAGTTCCAGCTGAGCGGGATCCCACCTGCGCCGCGGGGGCTGCCGCAGATCGAGGTCACCTTCGACATCGACGCCAACGGGATCCTCCACGTCACCGCGAAAGACCTGGGGACCGGCAAAGAGCAGAAAATCGAGATCAAATCCGGCTCCGGCCTCTCCGACGAGGAGATCCAGAGCATGGTCACCGACGCCGAGACCCACGCTGAGGAGGACCGCAAACAGCGCGAGCTGGCCGAGACCCGCAACCTCGCCGAGAACGCCGCCTACCAGTCCGAGAAACAGCTCGAGGAGCTGGGCGACAAAGTCGACCCCGCGGCGAAGGAGGAGATCGAGGGCGCGATCAAGGACGTCCGCGAGTCGCTGAGTTCCGAGAGCCCGGAGGAGATCAACTCGAAGACGGAAGCGCTGACGTCGGCCTTCCAGAAAGTCTCCGAGCAGATCTACGCCGCCGCCCAGGAGGAGGCAGCCGCCTCCGCCGACGGCGCCTCGGCCGAGGGATCCTCGGAGGACGACGAGGAGGTCGTCGACGCCGAAGTCGTCGACGACGGCGAGGAGAAATGACCGCTGACCAAGGGCCTCGGCCCGCGGGTCCTGACCCGGATGACGGGGGGGCTCTGCGGGCGGGGTCGTCCTCGACCCCCCCATCATCCGCGCCTCCCACGGGAGAGGCCGTTGAGCAGGACATCGATTCCCTCCTCGCCGAGGCAGAGGAGAAGCGGGACGAGTACCTGGACCTCGCGAAGCGGACCAAGGCCGACTTCGAGAACTTCCGCAGGCGGATGGCCGCCGAGACGGAGGCCGCCGGCGCCCGCGGCAAGGCCGGGGTGCTCCGCGAGGTGATCCCCGTGCTCGACGACCTCGAGCGGGCGCTGCAGGCCGCCGGCCTCGACCCCGAGGGCGACTCCCCCGACGGGCTCGCCCATGGCGTCCTGCTCGTCTTCCGCAGCCTGCGCGAGGCGCTGGCCCGTAACGGGGTCGAGGCCGTCGATCCGAGGGGAGAGGCGTTCGATCCCCAGGTCCACGAAGCGCTCTCGACCCTTCCGGGCTCGGACGCAGACCCCGGCACCGTCGTCGAGGTCGTCCAGAAGGGCTACCGCCTCGGCGATCAGCTGGTCCGGCCCGCGCGCGTCGTGGTGGCGGAGTGAGGTGACCCCTTGGCTGAGGATCTCTACAAGGTCCTGGGCGTCTCGAAAAAGGCGACCGACGACGAGATAAAGAAGGCGTACCGGAAGCTGGCGCGTCAGTACCACCCCGACCGCAACCCGGACGACCCCGACGCCGAGGAGCGCTTCAAGGAGGTGCAGGGCGCCTACGACACCCTGTCAGACCCCGAGAAGCGCAAGGAGTACGACGCGGGCGGCCCCTTCGGCGGCTTCGGCGGGCAGCCGGGAGGCCCCGGCGGCACGGGCCCGTTCGGCGCCGGCGGGGGCGCCGGCTTCGGCGGCGACCTCGGTGACATCTTCTCCAACATCTTCAGCCGCGGCGGCGGCCGCGCCGAACCGCAGCAGCCGCGCGGCCGGGACCTCGAAACCGAGACCGTCCTCAGCTTCGAGCAGGCGATCAACGGCGCCCAGGTCAGCGTCACGGTCCCGAAGCAGGAACGCTGCCCGACCTGCCACGGCAACGGCGCCAAACCGGGGACCACCCCCGTCACCTGCCCTCGCTGCGAAGGCCGCGGCATCGACTCCCAGAGCCAGGGCTTCTTCTCGATCAGCCAGCCCTGCCCCCAGTGCGGCGGGGCCGGCCAGATCATCGAGGACCCCTGCCCGACCTGCAGCGGCTCCGGCCTGACCCAGCAGACCAAGCGCTACAAGGTCAACATCCCGGCCGGGGTCAGGGACGGGACCAGGATCCGGCTCGCCGGCAAGGGCGAGGCCGGGCCGCGGGGCGGCCAGCCCGGCGACCTCTATGTCGTCACCCGCGTCACCCCCTCGCCGGTCTTCCAGCGGCTCGACGGCGGCAACCTCGAGGTGACGGTTCCGATCACGGTCGCCGAGGCGCTGCAGGGGGCGACGATCGAGGTCCCGACCCTCGACGGGACGAAGAGGATCAAGATCCCGCAGGGGACCCGGCACGGAACGATCCAGCGCCTGCGCGGCGAGGGCGCGCCGAAACGGGGCGCAAAGGGCCGCGGTGACATCCGCTACCGGCTCGACATCGAGATGCCGCAGAAGCTGACCAAGGAGCAGCGCGAGGCGGCCGAGAAGCTCGCCGAGGCGCTCAACGGCGAGGACCCGCGGGCCGAGCTGCTGCGGGCGGCAGGGCGATGAGCGCCGGCGGCACGAGCGGCGGTGGGCGGCGGGTGACCCGGCGGATGGAAGCGTCGATCGACACCGAGCGCGGCGTCTTCATGATCTCGGTCGCGGCCGAGCTCGCCCAGATGCACCCCCAGACCCTGCGGATGTACGAGGCGCGCGGCCTGATCGAGCCGAAGCGCTCGCCGAAAAACACCCGCCTCTACTCTCAACGCGACGTCGAGCGGCTGCGCCGGATCCAGCGGATGACCTCCGAGCAGGGCCTGAACCTCGCCGGCGTCGAGACCGTCCTCGAGCTCGAGCGGAAGGTCGAGAGGATGAGGTCCGAGTTGGAGCGGGTACGGAAACGGGCAGCCGAGCTCGAACGAGACGCGAAGGGAGCGTGATGGACAACAACATCGAGGTCGAGGGGCTGACCCGCAAATTCAAGAACGGTCCCCTCGCCGTCGCCGGAATCGACCTCCATGTCGACCCCGGTGAGATCTACGGCTTCCTGGGGCCCAACGGGGCGGGCAAGTCGACCACGGTCCACATGCTGACCACCCTCCTGCCTCCGACCGACGGCAGTGCTCGCGTCGCCGGCCACGACGTCGTCCGCGAAGGCCCCGCGGTGCGGGCGGCGATCGGCGCCGCGCTTCAGGAAGCAGCCCTCGACCCCCACCTGAGCGCACGCGAGCACATGCGGCTGCAGACCGCCCTCCACGGGCTTCCGCGTGAGGAACGGGTCTCCCGTGGCGACGCGCTGATCGAGCGGGTCGGTCTCTCCGACGCCGCCGATCGCAAGGTCGGCGGCTACTCGGGTGGGATGAAACGCCGCCTCGACCTCGCGCTCGCCCTAGTCCACGGCCCGCGCATCCTCTTCCTCGACGAGCCGACCACCGGTCTCGACCCGCAGAGCAGGGCCGCGCTCTGGGACGAGGTGAGCCGCCTCGCCGGGACGGAGGGGGTCACGGTCTTCCTCACCACCCAGTACCTCGAGGAGGCCGACGTGCTCGCCGACCGGGTCGGGATCATCGACGATGGCAAGATCGTCGCCGAGGGGACGCCGGACGAGCTGAAGGACGAGATCGGCCGGCCCAGCCTCGAGGTCACCCCGTGCAACCCGGCCGAGACCGAGCGGGTGCTCGGCGTCATGCAGCGATTCGGAGTGCGTGTGCCGGCAAGCCGAGACGCGCTCGCCGTTCGTCTCGAGAGCGGAGCCGAGGGGCTCGCCGACGTCGTCAGGGCGCTCGACGCCGAGGGCCTGCGATTCGATGACATCGACCTCCACGCTCCCAGCCTCGACGACGTCTTCCTCGAGAAGACCGGCCGCCATCTCGAGGGCGCCGGCGAGGACGGCGAGATGCCGACCGGAGAACAGCCCCTCGAGAGGGCGACAGCGTGAGCGGCGCCAGCGTCGCCGTCCCGGCGGCCACGAGCCGGGGCTCGACCCTCTCGACTCAGATTCTCTCTCTTGCCGGTCGCGCGGCGCTCCGCACCCTGCGCCAGCCGGCGATGATCTTCCCCAGCCTCGTATTCCCGCTCTTCCTGCTCGCGGTCAACAGCGCCGGGCTGAACGCGGCGACCCAGATCCCCGGCTTCCCGACCGACTCCTACCTGACCTTCGTCCTCGCGGTGCCCTTCATCCAGGGCGCCCTGTTCTCGACGATGAACTCCGGCCAGGCGCTCGCCGAAGACATCGAGAACGGGTTCTTCAACCGCCTCGCGCTGACGCCGATGCGGGGCTCCTCGCTGATCGCCGGCCAGCTCGGAGGGCTGGTCGTGATCGGGCTGATCCAGGCCACGATCTATCTCGCCGTCGGCCTCGCCGCAGGCGCCCATTTCGAGGCTGGCGTCGCCGGCGTCCCGGTCCTGCTCGCGCTCTCGGTCCTGATCTCGATCGGGTTCGGCGGAATCGGGATGTTCATGGCGATCCGCACCGGCTCCGGCGAGGCCGTGCAGGGGATGTTTCCGCTGTTCTTCGTCTTCCTCTTCTTCAGCTCGATCTCGATGCCCCGGAACCTGATCGAACACGAGTGGTTCCGGACGATCGCGACGATCAACCCGGTCAGCTACCTGATCGAGGGCATCCGCAGCCTCTTCATCTATGGCTGGGACGGCGAGGCCCTTGCCCTCGCCTTCGGCATCGCGATCGCCCTGATCGTGATTTCGATCTCGATCGCGTCGCTGGCCCTGCGAAACAGGATGGAGCGAACGTGACCGCGGTGGCCACCGAATACCTCTCGGCGGTCCTCGGGGTCGCCTGGCGCAGCCTCCACCGCGCCTTCACAACCCCGGCGCTTCTGTTCCCGGCTCTGATCTTCCCCCTCTTCTTCCTCGCCGCCTTCGCCGGCGGCCTCTCGGCGGTCAGCCAGACCCCGAGCTTCGAGTACCCGGAGGGCTACACGACCTTCATCTTCGGCTTCGTCCTGCTCCAGTCCTCGGCCCTGGGCGGGGTCTTCACCGGCTTCTCGGTCGCGGCCGACTTCCAGTTCGGGATGGGGCGGCGGATGCTGCTCGCAACCCAACACCGAACGGCGATCCTCGCCGGCTACGCGATCACGGCAATAGTCCGCGTCCTCCTCACCTGGACGGTGGTCACCTTCGTCGCCGTCGTAATCGCCGGCATGGAGGTCGGCGGCAGCGCCGTCGACGTCGTCGTCCTCTACCTGCTCTCGTTGACTCTCAACGTCGTCGCCCTGCTCTTCGCCTCCGGGATCGCGCTGCGCCTGCGTACGCTCCAGGCGGGCCCGTTGATGCAGTTCCCGGTCTTCATCCTGCTGTTCCTGACCCCCGTCTACGTTCCCCAGGCGCTGCTCGCCGGGTGGATCTCCCACGTGGCGAAGGTGAATCCGCTGACCCTCGTCCTCAACACCAACCGCGACCTCCTCGCCGGCCTCTCGGCGGAGATCCTCGCCGCCTACGCGGTCGCCTTCGGTCTCGTCGCATTGCTCGGAGTCTGGGCCGTCAGCGGGATGCGCCGGGCGGAGACCGCGGGCTAGCCGGGACCGATGGGCGCTCGTAGAATCGGAGCCATCAGTGCAACCTGATCGATTCACGGTCAAGTCCCAGGAAGCCGTCCAGACGGCGGTTGCCCTCGCCGCCGATGGCCGCAACTCCGAGATCACCCCGGCCCACCTGCTTCTGGCGCTGCTCGAGCAGGATGAGGGGTTGGCGGTCCCGATCCTGCAGAAAGTCGGCGCCGATGCCGGCGCCACCACCGCGCGGGCCCGCGAGCAGGTCTCCTCGCTGCCGACCCTCAGCGAGGTCACCGACCCGCGGCCTTCGAGCGCCTTCAGCGCAACCCTGCGCACCGCCGAGAGCGAGATGTCGAAGCTCGGAGACAGCTACCTCAGCGTCGGCCACCTCCTCCTCGCTCTCGCCGACTCCGGCTCCGGCGTGTCAGACCTGTTGCCCGACCGCGACTCGCTCGAGAAGGCCGTGGCCGAGGTCCAGGGGCCCGGCCACGTCAACTCTCCCAACGCCGAGGACAACGCCCAGGCCCTGGAGAAATTCGGCCGCGACCTGACCAGCGAGGCGGAGGCCGGAAAGCTCGACCCGGTGATCGGCCGCGACGAGGAGATCCGCCGGGTGATCCAGGTCCTCTCGCGCCGGACCAAGAACAACCCGGTGCTGATCGGCGACCCCGGGGTCGGCAAGACCGCGATCGTCGAGGGCCTCGCCCAGCGGATTGTCGACGGCGACGTCCCCGAGAGCCTCCGCGACCGCCGCGTGATCGCCCTCGACATCGGCTCGCTGCTGGCCGGCTCGAAATTCCGCGGCGAGTTCGAGGAGCGCCTGAAAGCGGTCCTGACCGAGGTCCAAGACGCAGAGGGCCAGATCGTCCTCTTCCTCGACGAGCTGCACACGATCGTCGGCGCCGGGGCCGCCGAAGGGGCAGTCGACGCCGCCAACCTGCTGAAGCCGATGCTCGCGCGCGGCGAGCTCCGCGCGGTCGGGGCGACGACCCTCGACGAGTACCGCAAGCACATCGAGAAGGACGCGGCGCTCGAGCGGCGCTTCCAGCCCGTCCTCGTCGGCGAGCCCGACATCAACGACACGATCGCGATCCTGCGCGGCCTCAAGGAGCGCTACGAAAATCACCACAAGGTGCGGATCACGGACTCCGCCGTCGTCGCCGCGGCGACCCTCTCCGAGCGCTACATCGCCGACCGCTTCCTGCCCGACAAGGCGATCGACCTGATCGACGAGGCGGCCTCGCGCTTGAAGATCGAGAACGACTCGGTCCCGACCGAGATCGATGAGGTGAACCGGCGCGAACAGCAGCTCCAGATCGAGCGCGAGGCGTTGAAGAAGGAGAGCGACGACGCCTCGAAGGCGCGGCTCGCGGCGCTCGAGTCCGAGCTCGCCGAGCTCGGCGAGCGCTCGGCCGAGATGAGGGCGCGCTGGGAGAACGAGAAGGAGGCATTCAAAGGGATCAACGACGCTCGATCACGACTCGAGGAGGCGAACGTCGAGCTCGAACGCGCCAACCGCGAGGCCAACCTCGAGCGGGCCGCCGAAATCCAGTTCGGCGAGATCCCCGAGCTCGAGAAATCTTTCGCCGAGAACGAGGAGAGGCTGGCGGACCTCCAGGCCTCGGGAGGCTCGATGCTGTCCGAGGACGTCACCGAGGAGGACGTCGCCGAGGTCGTCGCCAAATGGACCGGGATCCCGGTCAGCCGCCTGATGGAGGGTGAGGTCGAGAAGCTGATCCACATGGAGGAGCGCCTGCACGAGCGGGTGATCGGCCAGGACGAGGCGATCGCCGCGGTCTCCAATGCCCTGCGCCGCTCCCGCGCCGGTCTCTCCGATCCCAACCGGCCGATCGGCTCGTTCCTGTTCCTCGGGCCTACCGGCGTCGGCAAGACCGAGCTGGCGAAGGCTCTGGCCGAGTTCATGTTCGACTCCGAGCAGGCGATCGTCCGACTCGACATGTCCGAGTACATGGAGAAACACACGGTCGCGCGGCTGATCGGCGCTCCGCCCGGATACGTCGGCTACGAGGAGGGGGGGCAGCTGACCGAGGCGGTCCGGCGCCGCCCCTACGCGGTGGTGCTGCTCGACGAGATCGAGAAGGCCCACCCCGACGTCTTCAACACCCTGCTCCAGATCATGGACGACGGCCGGCTCACCGACGGACAGGGCCGCACGGTCAGCTTCACCAACACGGTCCTGATCATGACCTCGAACGTCGGCAGCGACCGGATCGTCTCCGAGGCGGTCGACGAGAAGATCCGCGAGCAGATCGAAGAGGTGCTCGCGGCGACGTTCAAGCCCGAGTTCCTCAACCGGATCGACGACACCGTGATCTTCCACCGCCTCTCGAAGGCCGACATCGGCCGCATCGTCGAGCTCCAGGTCGAACAGCTTGTCGGCCGCGTCCGCGAGCGCGGGATCGAGGTCGAGCTCAGCGACGACGCCCGCACCCTGCTCGGCAACCTGGGCTACGACCCGACCTACGGCGCCCGGCCGCTGAAGCGGGTGATCCAAAAGCAGCTGGTCGACAAATTGGCGCTGAAGATCCTCGAGGGTGAGTTCGAGGAAGGAGATGTGGTCCTGGTTGACGCCTCCGACGGCGAGCTCAGCTTCGAGAAGGCGCCTGAGCGGGTCGCCGCACCCGCCTAGCTGCTGAACTGTTGTCTATTTAGGAAAGGCTCAGGCACGGCTGATATTCAGCCTCCGGGAAAGGGGCTTGGGATTCACAATCCAAGGCCCGGACTACAGGAAAACGGCTGAAATTCCGACTTATGCTTCCACGGGCCTTAAAACCGATGCAGAAAAGACGTCAAATCAACGCCGAACCAGGGACGGAGCGCCTGCGCTCCTCGGTGGCCATCGCCACCGAGCCCGTGCGTGCCGCCGCCCACACGGTCGAGGAGCAGGTCGTATGGCGCGGATCCGATTGGGCCCGTGACCAGGCCGACCGCGGAGCCGACTGGGCCCGGGACGCCTCGGATCGGGTCCGCACCCACTCGGAGTGGGTCCGGTGGCCGTTCGAGCGCGTCGCCTGGCTGTTCGAGCGCTGGGTCCTCTGGCCGATCCAGGAGCGGACGTCGATCTCGATCTCACGCCAGGCCCTCGGCGGCGGCGCGCTGGGGGCGCTTGCGATCGCCCTGGTCGCCTTCAGCGTCATCAGCCTCGGCGGCGACCGCAGCAACCCCCATACGGTCGTCGCGACGGCTCCCGCCTCATCCCCGGCGCCGGCTCCGGCAGCCGCGACAGAAGCGCCTGCCGAACCGGTCCTGAGGGGAGCGACGCCCTCGTTCGACCTCGCCGGCGGAGTCGGCCTCGCCGATTCGGCCGAAGGCGAAGCCGGGTCGATCGCCTCCGGGACGAGCGCCGGCACCACCGCACTCGAATCCGAAACCGGCGCCAGCACCTCCAGCGATGAGCCGGTCGCGGCGGGCCCGACCGCGATGAAGGTGGCACGCCGTTTCGCCGAAGCGTTCGTCTTCTACGAGATTGGCGAGAAACCGGCCCGGACCGAAGCGATCTTCGAAGAAACCACCAGCCAGCGGCTGTCGACGGCGCTCGAGGAACGGCCGCCCCGCCAGCCGGCCGGCGTCGACGTCCCCATGGCCCGCGTCCTCAACCTCGTCCCCGGCCCCCGCAGCGGCTCCGCCTACACGGTCAGCGCCTCGCTGCTGCGGCTCGGGGTCACCAGCGAGCTCCGGCTCGAGATCGAAAAGGTGAACGGTGACTGGGTCGTCACCGACGTGAGGGGATAGGGATGAGGCGGCTCTACGGAATCCTGATGGTCGCGGCGATGGTACTTGTGCCCACCGCGGCGACCGCACTGGCCGAAGGGCCGCCCGAAGAAGCCGCGAGCCAGACCGCGGCCCCGGCCCCCGCCACTGCCCCGGTCGCTCCGGCTCCGGTCGCGACCCCGGCCCCGGCCGCCGAAACCGCCCCGGCGCCCGAACCCACACCGGCCCCTCAGCCGGCCCTGAAGCAGGGTGCCTCGCTGTCGGCGCCGCCGGTGCCGGCCGAAAAGGGCGGCGGCGTCACCGCTAGGCCGAAGCAGACGCCTCAGGCGGAGTCGGACAAGGGCTCCGGAAAATCTCCGGAAGAAGAACCCGAAGACAACGGCGGCGGGACGGCCACCGCGCCCCCCTCGGCCTTCTCGATCCCATCGATCCCGAGCTCGACCTGCGCCTCAGGCGGGGTGCCGCCGGCGCTGGCCCCGATCTACCAGCGCGCGTCCGATGCCTACGGCCTCGGCCCCCAGGGGCCGAGCGTGCTGGCGGGGATCAACCTGGTCGAGACCGCCTTCGGCACCAACACCAACGTCTCCTCGGCGGGCGCGATCGGGTGGATGCAGTTCATGCCGGAAACGTGGGAGAGCTATGGCGTCGACGCCAACGGCGACGGGACCCGCGACCCGTATGACCCCGAAGACGCGATCTTCGCCGCAGCGAGCTACCTCAGCGCCGCGGGGATGCCGGCGGACACCTACGGCGCGATCTACTCCTACAACCACGCCGACTGGTACGTCGCCGAGGTCCTCTCGAACGCTGAATGCTTCCAGCAGATGGGCGGCGCGGTCGCCACAGCCTTCAATCTCGCGCCGAAGCTCGAAGTCCTCGAATGCGACGCGGCGAAGTCCTGGCGCAAGCGGATCCCGCCGGAGTACCTCGAAGCCTTCGAGTCCGCCGCCGCCCGCTACGGCCTCGGCGAGCACGGGGTCTGGGCGCTTGCCTCGGTGGCCCTCCTCGAGTCCGACTTCGGCCGCGGGATGAGCAAGCAGGAAATGGAAACCAGCGGGCCGCTCGGGCTCGACGGCACCGAGTGGACGAGCTTCACAGTCGACGGTGACGGCGATGGCCGGATCAGCCACGCGGACCCCGCCGACTCGGCGGCGACGCTGGCGCGGATGATCTGGTCGCGGGGGAGCCTCCGCGCGGGCCTCTTCAGCCACAACCAGGCCGAGTGGTACGTCGAGGCGGTCCTCGCCGAGGCCGAAAAGCTCGAAGGCCACTGCAAGAAGAGCACGGTCGAATGGACGCTGTCCCTGCCGACCGTCGTGATCGCGCCGATCAACTGGAACAACCTCACCCTCTCGAACGAACTCGAGAAGGAAGACCTCGAGAAGGGGCGCATCGACTCGCGGATCGTCGGCCTGATCGGGGCGATCACCCAGAGCCACGAAATCACGATCTCGGCCCTGCGCTCCGACCACTCAATGATGACCAGCGAAGGAAACATCTCCAACCACTACTACGGCCGGGCGATGGACATCGCCGTGGTCGATGGCGTCTCCTGCACCGACACCGCTCCGGATGCGCCATGCGGCGAACTCGCCACCACCCTCTCGCAGCTGCCGTCGCCGGCGATGCCGACCGAGCTGATCTACTGCTACGACGTCGACGGGCCCGGCCCGGCCTTCGCCCGCAGCGATCACTGCGACCACGTTCACGTCGGCTACGACGGGTGAGGGTTGGGTTCCCCCTTCGGGAACCCGCATCAATAGCTGCACTCGCTTCGGAATCGTCGTTGCTCACAAGTTCCCGGCGGGGAACCTCAACCCCTGGCGGCTGGGTAACGTAGGGGCGACTCCCCCCAATCGAGGAGATGGCTATGCCCACTTACGTGATGCTCACCAACCTGACCGCCGACGGCATTCGCACCCTGAAGAACAACCCCGGGCGCGTCGCCGAGGTGAACCACGAGGTCGAACAGATCGGGGCCAAGGTCGTGGCGCAGTACGCGACGCTCGGCCAGTACGACTTCATCACGGTCGTCGAGGCGCCGGACGACAACACGATGGCGAAGGTCTCGGTCGAGCTCGGCTCGCGGGGGACGATGACCAGCCAGACGCTCGCGGCGATGCCGGCCGAGGAACTGGCCTCCTCGCTTTGAGGGAGTTGAGTTGAGGGTCCTGGTCGCGGGCGGCGGCGGCCGCGAGCACGCGATCGTCCACGCCCTGGCCCGCTCGCCCCACGCTCCCGAGCTCCTCTGCGCGCCCGGCAACGCCGGGATCGCCGCCGACGCCGAATGCCTGCCCGACGTCGGCGCCGAGGACCTCGGGACGCTTGTCTCCACCGCGCGCGACCTCGCGGTCGACCTGGTGATCGTCGGGCCCGAGGCGCCGCTGGTCGGAGGGGTCGTCGATGCCCTCGAGGAATTCGGAATCCGCGCCTTCGGCCCGAGTGCCGCAGCGGCCGAGCTCGAGGGCTCGAAGGCGTTCGCGAAGGCGCTGATGAAGGAGGCCGGCGTGCCGACCGCCGCCCACGTCCTCCTCCGCAGCCGCGAGGAGGCGATCGAGCAGCTGGCCGACGCCTCCTACCCGGCGGTGCTGAAGGCCGACGGGCTGGCCGCGGGCAAGGGGGTGATCCTCTGCGCGACCGAGGCCGAGGCGCGCGAGGCCGCCGGCGTCTTTTTCACCGAGCGGCGCTTTGGCGAGACGGTCGTCGTCCTCGAGGAGTTCCTCGAGGGCGAGGAGCTATCGATGCTCGCGATCTGCGACGGCGAGAACGTCGTCCCCCTCGCCCCCGCCCAGGACTACAAGCGGATCTTCGACGGCGACGAGGGGCCGAACACCGGCGGCATGGGCAGCTACTCGCCGGTGCCCGGCTTCGGGCCGGAAGAGGTCGAGGAGATCGTCGCCACCGTGCACCGGCCGGTGGTCGCGGCTATGGCGGAGCGGGGTCTCTTCTTCTCCGGCGTCCTCTACGCCGGGCTGATGATCGGGCCCGAGGGGCCGAGGGTGCTCGAGTTCAACGTCCGCTTCGGCGACCCCGAGACGCAGGCCGTGCTGCCGCGGCTGCGCTCCGACCTGCTCGAGCTCTGCCTCGCGGCGCGTGAGCCGGGCGGCCTGGCCGGGGTCGAAGCGGAGTTCGGCGAGGACTGGGCGGTGACCGTGGTCCTCGCCTCCGCCGGGTACCCGGCGTCCTCCTCGAAGGGCGACGTGATCGAGGGGCTCGAGGAGGCGGCCGCGATCGCCGAGGTGACCCACGCCGGCACCGCCGCGCGCGGCGGTGAGGTTGTCACCGCGGGCGGCCGGGTGCTCAACGTCACCGGGATCGGAGCGACTCCCGCCGAGGCCCGCGATCGTGCATACGATGCCGCCGGGCGGATCTCGTTCGACGGGATGCAGATCCGCACCGACATCGCCGCCCGCGCCGTCGAGCGGGTCCCCAGCACCTGAACCGAGAGGAAGTCATGAGCGAGATCTCAGAGGATCCCCAGCCGACCGAGGCGACCGTGATGCCGGCGGTCGAGGAGGCGTTCGAGGAGATCAATGTCGAAGAGCCCCTGGTCGGGATCATCATGGGCTCGAAGAACGACAAGCCGAAGATGCAGCCGGCGGGGGCGGCGCTGCACGACGCTGGCATTCGCTACGAGGTGCGGGTGATGAGCGCCCACCGCGATCCCGAAATGGTCAGCGAGTACTGCACCAACGCCCGGATGCGGGGGCTGAAGGTGATCATCGCCGGTGCCGGGATGTCGGCGGCGCTGCCAGGTGTCGCCGCCGCCCACACCGACCTGCCGGTGATCGGCGTGCCGATCCTCGGCAAGAGCCTCGGCGGGCTCGACGCGCTGCTCTCCGCGGTCCAGATGCCGCCGGGTGTGCCGGTCGCGTGCGTCGCGGTCGACGGGGCGAAAAACGCCGGGTTGCTGGCAGTGAGAATCATCAACGCGTGATCGCCCGGTACACACGGCCTGAGATCGGCGAGGTCTGGTCCGCGCAGCGCAAGCTCGAGTGCTGGCTCGAGGTCGAGCTCGCGGCGACCGAGGCCTGGGCCGCGGAGGGAGTCGTCCCCGAGGAGGCGGCGCGCGCCTGCCGGGAGCAGGCCTCGTTCACGGTCGAGGCGGTGAGCGAGCGCGAGCGGGTAACCGACCATGACGTCGCCGCCTTCGTCGACGTGCTCGCCGCCTCGGTCGGCGAGCACGGCCGCTGGATCCACTACGGCCTCACCTCCTCCGACGTCCTCGACACCGCCCTCGCCCTGCAGCTCCAGCAGGCGGGGAAGGTCCTGCTCGGCAGCGCCCGCGCCTACCGTGACGCCCTCCTCGAGCGGGCGATCGAGCAGCGCGACACGCTCTGCGTCGGCCGCACCCACGGGGTCCACGCCGAGCCGACGACCTTCGGCCTCCGGCTTGCCGGGTTCGCCTTCGAGGCCGACCGCAACGTCGACCGGCTCGAGAACGCATTCGAGCAGCTCGCCTTCGGCAAGCTGTCCGGGGCGGTCGGGACCTACGCCTCGGTGCCGCCCGCGATCGAGGCGCGGGTCATGGAGCGCCTGGGGCTGGCGCGCGAGGACGTCGCCACCCAGGTCATCCCCCGCGACCGCCACGCGGTCCTGACCTCGCGGATCGCGATCGCCGGCGGCGGCCTCGAGCGCTTCGCGACCGAGGTCCGCAATCTGCAGCGGACCGAGGTGCGCGAGGTCGAGGAGCCGTTCGCCGCCGGCCAGAAGGGCTCCTCGGCGATGCCCCACAAGCGCAACCCGATCCGGACCGAGCGAATCACCGGCCTCGCCCGCGTACTCCGCGGCTACGCCCAGGCCGGGCTCGAGAACATCGCCCTCTGGCACGAGCGGGACATCTCCCACTCCGGCGCCGAGCGGGTGATCCTGCCCGACTCCACGATCGCCCTCGACTACATCCAGGACCTGGCGGGGGGCGTCGCCTCGGGGATGACGATCAACGCCGAGCGGATGCGCGAGAACCTCGACCACACTCACGGAGCGCTGTTCAGCCAGCGCGCCCTGACCGCGCTCGTCGACTCGGGCATGACCCGTGACGACGCCTACCGGGTCGTCCAGGAGAACGCGCAGCGGGCTTGGGACACCGGGACCGAGTTCCGCGACCTCCTCGCCGCGGCGGCGCCCGACCTCGACCTCGACGCCGTCTTCGACTACGGCGCCTACCTCACCCACATACCGGAGATCTTCGAGCGACTCGAAGACCTTCGCTAGGGTCCGAGCGGTGACCCTCTATACATGCGGACAGAAGAAGCACGCGGGGCGGCTCGGCCATCCCTGCGGCAGAGCCGCTCGGGCGCTCGACGAGGCCGGCTACGAGTACGAGATCAAGGTGGTCGGCGGCTACCGGCTGATGCCATGGACCTGGGGCAGCCGCGATGAGGAGCGGGCCGAGGTGAAGGAGCTGAGCGGCACCAACGAGGTGCCGATCCTCGTGCTCGACGATGGCGAGGTGATCTCCGGCTCGGGCGTGATCGCGCGCTGGGCCAAGGAGCACCCGGCCGCGAGAGCCACCGCCTAGACCAGCGCCGGCTCGCGCTCGCGCGCCGGGTGCCGGGCGGTGAGGACGACCGGCGTGCCGTCACGGGGCGAGAAGGTGATGTTGCGCCGGGTGACCCGCTCCGGCTTCGGGCTCGCCTTGCGAAGCTCGCAGCGGCTCAGCACTTCGCGCAGGACGATCGCCATCTCGAACTCGGCGAAGGCACCGCCGATGCAGCGCCTGACGCTGCCGCCGAACGGGACCCACGAGTAGGTCTCCGGGCCTTCCTCGAGGAACCGCTCGGGCCGGAACGCGTACGGCTCGGGGTAGACCTCGGGCCGGGTGTGGGCGAGCCAGATCGATGGCGTCACGTCGGTCCCCTCGGGTAGCTCGAGGTCGTCGGTGACCAGCGGGCTGGTGAGGCGGCGGCCCGCGAGCGGCACCACCGGCCGGATCCGGAGCGACTCGGTGATCGTCGCCTTCAGGTAGCTCTCGTCGCCGTCCTCGAGCGTTTCCCGCAGGCGCGCGTGGACCTCGGGGTGGCCGAGGATCAGGTCGAAGGCCCAGGCGAGGCCGGTCGCCGTGGTCTCATGACCGGCGAGGAGCAGCGTCATCAGCTGGTCGCGGAGGTCGGTGTCGCTCAAACCCTCGCCGTCCTCGAAGCGAGCGAGGATCAGCGAGGAGAGGATGTCGTCGCGCTCCTCGAGGTCATCCTTCTGGCGATGCTCGGCGATCTCGGCGAAGAGCAGGTCATCGACTTCCCGCAGCCGGCTCTCGAAGCGCTCCCATGGGTCCGACCGGTTGCCGAAGCGGCGCAGCAGCAGGGCCCGCAGCTGGACGCCGGTCGAGCCGGTCTCGGTCAGGAGGTTGCGCAGCAGGTCGCGCAGCCGGTCGAGCCGTGAGCCTTCAGAGACCCCGAAGACGACCCGCAGGATCACCTCGAGGGTGACCGACTGCATGTGGGGGTGGAGCGGGAACTCGCGGCCCAGCGGCCAGGACTCGATCTCGGCGTCGACGATCGCGGTGACCATCGGCTCGAGCGAGCGCATCCGCTCACCGTGGAAGGCGGGGAGCATCAGCTTGCGGTGAGCGAGGTGGTCGGCGCCTTCGAGCAGCAGAAGCGAGCGGGAGCCGACGATCGGCTCGAGGAAGATGTTGCGGCCCGGCGGCAGCCCGTGCTTCGGCTCGCGGTAGAGGGCCTTGATCGCGACCGGGTCGGAGATCATCACCATCGGCCGCTCGAAGCCGAGGAAGGTGAGGCTGAAGGAGTCGCCGAGATCGCGCCGGCAACGATCGAGGAAGCCGAGCGGACGGACGGTCCAGGAGAGGGTCTGCCGCAGCGGACTCATCGCCGGTTCTGGCGGAAATGCCATGCGGGAGAGCATCGCAGAAGCCAGATAGAGTCGAACGAGATGTCGGTCACGGTCGCAGACCTGAAACTGCACTCCTCGGGGAAGGTCCGGGAGATCTACGAGTGGGAGGACGACCTGCTGATGGTCGCCTCCGACCGGATCTCGATCTACGACGTCGTGATGCCTACCCCGATCCCCGACAAGGGGAAGGTGCTGAACCGGATCTCCGAATTCTGGTTCGAGCTGACCGGCGAGATCGTCCCCAACCACTTCATCTCCGACGACGTGCCGGAGGAGGTCGCCGAACGGGCGATGCGGGTCCGGCGCCTGGAGATGTACCCGATCGAGTGCGTCGTCCGCGGCTATCTCTCGGGGTCGGGCTGGAAGGAATACCGGGCCGACGGCACGGTCTGTGGGATCGAGCTGCCGCCGAACCTGCTCGAGTCCGACCGGCTGCCGGAGCCGATCTTCACCCCCGCGACGAAGGCCGAGATCGGCGACCACGACGAGAACATCGACTTCGACCGCGCCGCGGAGATCATCGGCGACCGGGCGCTTATGGAGGACCTGCGGCGGATCTCGATCGAGGTCTACTCGCGCGGCGCCGAGCACGCGGCCGAGCGCGGGATCATCCTCGCCGACACCAAGTTCGAGTTCGGGCGCCACGCCGGGGCGGAGATCGTCCTTGCCGACGAGGTCCTGACCCCGGACTCCTCGCGCTTCTGGCCGGCCGACCGCTACCAGCCGGGCAGCACCCAGCCCTCATTCGACAAGCAGTACGTGCGCGACTGGGCCGACGAGGCGGGGTGGGACCACTCGCCGCCGGCGCCGGAGCTGCCGCCCGATGTGACAGAGCAGACGCGGGCCAAGTACGTCGAGGCCTACGAGCGGATCACCGAGCGCTCGTTCTGATCAGCGACCGGCCGTACTGCGGGTAGGTGCCCCGATAGCCGCGAACCCTGGCGATCGGCCGCAGCACGCCGAAGACGAGCGACTGGACCGCGGCGGGCGGGCGTTTGAACACGAGCACGTCTCGGAACTCGGTCCCGAACATCGCAAGCTGGAGGGGATCGGGCATCCCCTTCTCATTGGTGTGGCCGTCGCGGGCGAGGCCGAAGATGTTCTCGATCATCAGCATGAAGCGGGCTCCGTCGGAGACGACGACGCGTGCCACGGCCTCCTCCTGATCGTCCGCGTTCCACCAGTCGTGCCAGCTCCCGCGCGGTATCTCGACGACCTCGCCCGGCCCGGCCACCGACTCCCGTCCGTTGAGGCGGAAACCGATCCTGCCCGCCTCGACGGTGAACTGCTCGTCCAAATCGTGATGGATGTGCTCCCCTGCGACCGCGCCTTCCGGCTGGACGTGAAGCTCCGCGACCAGCGAGCGATCCTCCCCTTCCCACGGCGTCTTGATCACGACTCCGCGCTCCCCGGTCACCGGGTTCTCCAACGAGTCGCCGGCGGAGATCGGCTCGGTCGGCGCCGCGAGTGGGGTCGGGTGGCTCACCGGCCCATCGTAGTCACGAACCCGGGGGACGGGATCGTTAGATTGGCGGCGTGAAGGCGCGCGTCCTGATCAGGCCGAAGGAGGGGATCCTCGACCCGCAGGGGAAGGCGGTCGAGCGGGCGCTCCCGGCGCTCGGCTTCGAGGGGATCGAGCACGTCCGGGTCGGGCGCATGGTCGAGCTCGAGGCGGAGGACCCCGAGCGGCTCTCGGAGCTCTGCTCGAAGCTGCTCGCCAACCCGCTGATCGAGGATTTCGAGATCGAGAGCATCGACGGCGCCTGATGCTCTGGGGTGTGCTCCAGTTCCCCGGCTCCTGCGATGAGCGGGACGCCGTGCGCGCCTGCTCCCTCGCCGGCGAGGCGAGGCTCCTCTGGCACGAAGAGCGCGACCTCGGAGGTGTCGACGCGGTCGTCGTCCCCGGCGGCTTCTCCTACGGCGACTACCTGCGGGCGGGGGCGATCGCGCGGTTCTCGCCGGCGATGGAGGCGGTGGCCGAGTTCGCGGCCGGCGGCGGCCCGGTACTCGGGATCTGCAACGGATTCCAGGTCCTCTGCGAGGCGGGGCTGCTGCCAGGAGCGCTGCTGCGAAACGAGGAGCTGCGCTTCCTCTGCCGCCAGGTCGAGCTGATCGACGCCGACGACGCCCGCCTCTCGATCCCGGTCAAGCACGGCGAGGGCCGCTACTGGGCGCCGAAGGAGATGCTCGATGAGATCGAGGCGCGGGGGCAGGTCGCCTACCGCTACGCACCCGGACAGAACCCGAACGGCTCATCCCGCGACATCGCCGGCGTCACCAACGAGGCCGGCAACGTCCTCGGCCTGATGCCGCACCCCGAGCACGCCGTCGACCCCCTGACCGGATCCGAGGATGGGTTGACGGTCTTTTCCCGGGTCGCGGAAGCGCTGGTATGACACCCGCCGCCCCCGGACGCGAGCGCCAGTCCATCTCTGCTTCTTCTGGCGCGAGCGAGAGCAGAGGAGGCGGCGGTTGATTCAGCAGTCTGCGCCCCACCGCGAGCTCGGGCTGACCGACTCCGAGTTCGAGCTGATCGTCGAGAAGCTCGGGCGCGAGCCGAACGACGTCGAGCTGGCGATGTTCAGCCTGCTCTGGTCCGAGCACTGCGCCTACAAGCACTCGCGCAAGCTGCTGCGGCGGCTGCCGACCGAAGGCGAGCGGGTGGTGATGGGACCCGGCGAGAACGCCGGCGCGGTCGACGTCGGCAACGGCCAGGCGATCGCCTTCAAGGTCGAGTCCCACAACCACCCGAGCGCGGTCGAACCGTTCGAGGGGGCGGCGACGGGGGTCGGCGGCATCCTCCGCGACGTCTTCGCGCTCGGCGCCAGGCCGATCGCGATCCTCGACAGCCTCCGCTTCGGCGAGCTCGACTCCGAGCGCTCGCGGTTCCTGCTCGACGGGGCGGTGCGCGGCATCGGCCACTACGGCAACTCGATCGGGGTGGCGACGGTCGGCGGCGAGATCTACTTCGAGGCCCCCTACGAGCACAACTGCCTCGTCAACGCGATGTGCGTCGGGATCGCGCGCCAGAACGAGATGGTGCGCGCCGCGGCGGCCGGCGTCGGCAACGCGGTCGTCCTGATGGGCGCCTCGACCGGGCGCGACGGGATCGGCGGCGCCTCCGTCCTCGCATCGGCCGAGCTCGGCGAGGGCGACGAGGCGAAGCGGCCGACGGTCCAGATCGGCGACCCCTTCGAGGAGTCGAAGCTGCTCGAGTGCTGCCTCGAGCTGCTGGAGCGCGACCTGCTGGTCTCCCTCCAGGACCTCGGCGCCGCCGGCCTCACCTCCTCGGCGGGGGAGATGGCGGCGGCCGGCGGGGTCGGGATCGACCTCGATGTCGGCCGGGTGCCGCTGCGCGAGGCCGATATGGAGCCGTTCGAAATCATGGTCTCTGAGTCGCAGGAGCGGATGCTCGCGGTCGTCGAGCCGACGAAGGTCGCCGACGTGATCGCGGTCTGCGAGAAGTGGCAGACCGGGTCGGCCGAGATCGGGGTCGTCACGGATTCCGGCGAGATCCGGGTTCTGCGCGGGGAAGAGGTGGTGGGCGAGATGCCGGTCGAGGCGCTCGTCGACGGCTGCCCGCTCTATGACCTCGAGCCGGCCGAGCCGGGGGGTTGGATCTACGGCAACCGGGCGACGCTCGATGCCGGCGCCTCGGCGGAGGAGACGCTGCTCGCCCTGCTGGGCTCCCCGAGCATCGCCTCCAAGCGCTGGGCCTTCGAGCAGTACGACTCGGTCGTCGGGTCGCGGACCGTGCGGCGTCCCGAGTCCGCCGACGCCGCCGTCCTCGCGATCCCCGAGGCCGCGTGTGGGGCGATCGCGGTCTCGATCGACGGCAACGGCCGCCGCGTCGCCTGCGACCCCCACGCCGGCACCGTCGAGGCGGTGCTCGAGTGCGCCCAGAACCTGGCCTGCGTCGGGGCCGAGCCGCTCGGCGTCACCAACTGCCTCAACTTCGGCAACCCCGAGAAGCCGGCGGGCGCCTGGCAGCTCGACCGCTCCGTGTCCGGCCTCGCCGAGGCCTGCGAGGCTCTCGGCGTCCCGGTCGTCGGCGGCAACGTCTCCCTCTACAACGAGGGCCCGGAGGGCCCGATCTACCCGACCCCGGTGATCGGCATGGTCGGCGAGCTGCCGGACCCCGCCCTAGCCGCCGGCAGCTCCTTCGCCGCTGAGGGCGACGCGATCGCCCTGCTCGGCCCCTTCGCGCCGTCGCAGCAGGGGTCCGAGCTGACGAAGCTCCGCGGCGAGCTCGAGATCGGCCTGCCCGAGCCCGACATCGCCGCCGTGGCCTCGGCCTGTGCGGCTCTCCGCGATGCGGTTCGGGCCGGGCGCATCACCTCCGCCCATGACATCAGCGACGGCGGCCTCGCCTGCGCCCTCGCCGAGTGCGCGATCGGCGGCCGCGTCGGCTGTCGGGTCGACCTCGCGCCGCTGCTGGAGCGCGGATCCTCGGCACAGGAGGCGCTGTTCGGCGAGGGGACGGGAGGCTTCCTCGTCACCGGGTCGCGCGCCGAGCTCAAGTCATTCGCACACAGCAGCGTGGCGGTGGCTCTGATCGGGGAAACCGGCGGAAAGGAGATTTCGATCTCCGCCGGCGATGCCGATCTGACTCTCACGGTGCAGGACGCGACCCGCACCTGGTCGTCCCTCGCCGAGCGCATCGGCTAAAGGCTCTGACCCGCGGGGTCGAAGTACATCCTGACCGCGGCATAAGCTGGCGACCGCCACAGAGACTGCGACCAAAGGTGTCTCGGAGAGTGCAATGAGAAAGTACGTTGGGGTGCTGGCCACGGCTGCCGTCGCGATCCTGGGTCCCATGGCCCTGCCACCGTCTGCTTCGGCCGCGACCGAATTCGGCGATAACTGCGCCGCGGACTACTTCGAACTCTCGGTCTCCTATCCACTGTTCGAGGGCTCGAATTCCGCGAATCCGCTGCCGACCTTCGCCCCCAGCAGCGGCGTGATCACGAAGTGGAAGGTCAACATCTCCCCGACGCCGGGCTCGGGCCTTCTCCGGCTCCTCGCACTCCACCCGGTCTCAGCCGGATCGCCCGGGTCGGCCCAGGTGCTCGGCGAATCCACGGTCAGGGCCTTCGGCGGCCAGAACTCCTTCGATGCGCGGATACCGGTCGCCGCAGGAGACCGGATCGCTCTCGGATCCGGCGAAGGAGAAGAGACCATCGTCTGCAAATCCGAAAGCACCCCCGGGACGGTCGGCATAGTGCTCAGCACACCCGGGGTGGGTGGCTCGGTCCCCTACGTCGAACAGCCTTCGGTGCCGTTTAGGGTGCCCCTGGCGGCCGTCCTCGAGCCCGACGCCGACCACGACGGCTTCGGCGACGAGACCCAGGACAAATGCCCGCAGGTGGCCGCGACCCAGGGCCCGTGCGCCCCGGTCACGATCGACGCGGTCTCACTCGCGGGGAAGAACTCCGTGACGGTCCTCGTCGCGGTCAACGAAACGGCGCCCGTCAGCGTCACCGGAACGGTGAAGCTCGGAAAGGGAAGGAAGGCGAAACTCAAAGCCCCGACAAAGTCGCTCACACCGGGCCCGATCGGCAAATTCAAGCTCAAGTTCCCGGGCTCGCTGAAGGAACGCCTGAAGCAGCTCGACGTCGGTCAGTCGCTGCAGCTCAAGATCTCGGCCCAGGCGACGAACGCCGCGGGCCTGGCCAGCAGCGACAACCTCAAGCTCAAGTTGAAGGGAGAGGAGTAGAGCATGATGAAGCGGATCTCGACCGCGGTCGCGGTCGCCACGGCGCTCACCGCCTCGTTGCTCATACCGACCGGCGCCTCGGCCGCGACGGAATTCGGCGACACCTGCAGCGGCAATAAACCACTTACCACGCCCTACACCCTGACCACGCTCACCGCTCCGCCGGCGGGGCTTCCGCTTACGGCGCCGACCAGCGGGATAGTCACCAAGGTGAAGGTTCAGATCGGGCTGCCGCTGCCGATCTCGATCCCCGAGGACGTGAAGCTGCTGCGAGCGAGCGGCGGCAACAGCTACACCGTTACCGCCCAGACGACCGTTCAGGTCATCACGGGCCAGATCACCGCCGAGGTGAGGATGCCTGTCCAGGCCGGCGAACGTCTCGCGATGCACGGAGCCCCGTTCGAATTTGGCGGATCCTCCTTCCCGGGCTACGAGTTCTTCTGCGAAGCCGGCCCAGGAAGCGTCATGGGCGCAGTCGTCGGAGACGTCGGCGTGGGCGGTTCGGTCACCTTCGGGGAACTCCCGGAAGCACAGGTGCCCCTGGCAGCGGTGATCGAGCCCGACGCCGACCACGATGGCTTCGGCGACGAGACCCAAGACAAATGCCCGCAGGCCGCCGCCCTGCAGACCGCATGCCCGGTGATCGTTCTCGACTCCTACGCCCTGCCGAGCGGCAACAAGGCCGTGGTGCTGGTCTCCTCGAGTGTCACCACTCGGGTCACGGTCTCCGGAACGGCGAAGCTTCCGAAGGCTCCGAAGAGCGCCGGGACCTCGGCCAAGGCGAAACTGAAAGGGGTGAGCAAGAACGTGGACCCCGGCAAACTCACCCGCTTCACGCTCAACTTTCCGGCGCCCCTGAAGTCAGCGGTCGCGGCTCTGCCCGCCGGCAAGTCGATCACGGTCAAGCTCCAGGCGAGCGCAACCGACGTTGCGGGCCGGGTCGTGACCGACAAATCGAGCTTTAAGTTGAAGGGCGCCGGCTAGGTCGACGAATCGAACCCGGATTCGGTGGGTTGAAATGCCGATGGCCATTTGCCGCCCCTCGACCACCGGCGCCGCCCTCGCTGTCGCCGTCGTCGCCCTCCTCAGCCTCGGCTGCGCCGGTGCCTCGGCCAGCCAGGTCGTCGGCAGCACCTGCGTCGCCAACGAAAGCAGGCCGAACTCGACCGCGATCGCCCTCTACAACGGCGGGTCCCTGGCGCCACAATCGAACGTCTTCCCGGCCGGGGTCATCACCCGCTGGAAGGTCCAGGCACCGCCGGACCAGGTGCCGATCGCGCAGCGCCTGATCGTCAACCGCCAGGTCGGCGAAGAAGACGACAGCAAGGTCGGCGAAAGCGTGCTCGAGACCGTCGGCCCGGGAACGAACGAATTCGCCGCCCGGGTCCCGGCTCCCGAATACGCGCACGTCGGTCTCACCGGACCCGACGGGGCGCTGTTCTGCGATCACGTCACCGGCAACACCGCCGGCCTCGTCGAAGGCAACTGGCCGATCGGGGTAACCCGCCACTTCCATGTCGAAGTCCACGTCAGCGTCCCGGTCGTCGCGATCGTCGAGCCCGACCGGGACAACGACGGCTACGGCGACGAAACCCAGGACGGCTGCCCCCAGAGCGCCCTGTATCAGGGCGGCTGCCCGCTCGTGGACCTTGACGCGGTGGCGCGGGCAAAGCCAGGCGCGATCTTGGTCGACGTCACGCCCACGGCGGAGGCGAAAATCTATGCCTGGGGCCAGACCGGCTGGGGGATCAAGCCGAATGGCGGCCAGAGCCACCGACGTCGGACCATCGGCCTCGGCCCGACCAAGTACAGGTGGGTCGCGGGCGGCGTGGCGACAACGATCAAGATTCCGCTCCCGAAGACGGTCATCCGCCGGCTCAACCGGACACCGCCGCGGGAAACCCTGCGGGCAAAGGTCTTCGTCCACTCGATGGACCTAGCCGGACGTCCGTCCACCGTGAAACTTGCGGTCGACCTCAGGGGCCGGAACGGCAGCTAGGCTGGGCGGATGCCCGGTCGCACGATCGCCGCGTTCGTCTCCGCCGTCCTCCTCGCCGCGCCGCTGGCGCCGGCGGGCGCGGCTGCGGCGACCGAAGTCGGAAATGAATGCGCAGCCGAACACCAGGCGGGAGGCTTCGTCGAAGTCCCCGAGTCCCTCGCGGCGGGCGCCGGCACCCTGCCGCTGACGGTGCCGAGCGAAGGGATCCTGACCAACTGGAAGATCAAATCGCTGAGCCCGAGCCCGGCACCCGCCCGAGTCGGCGTCTTCCGGGCAGTCGAAGGCGGCGGCAAGTTTCAGCTCGTCAGCGCGACCGCCGAGGAATCCGCGGCCTTCGGAACCAACACCTTCAAGGTCAGGCTCGCCGTGAAGGCGGGTGACCGCTTCGGGTCGATTCCCGCCGGCGGCGGCTACTTCTCCTGCGCCACCGGCAACAACGACGATCACACCTGGGCCTACAACGGCTCGGTCGAAGTGGGTGCCACCTACCAGTTCAGCGCCGGGGTCCGGGCGAGGGTTCCGATCGTCGGCGTCGTCGAGCCCGACATCGACGGGGACGGCTTCGGCGACGAAAGCCAGGACAAGTGTCCTCGCAGCGCCGCCGCCCAGCTCCCCTGCCCGCCTGTCACGACCAAATTCGAGATGAAGGTCAAGAAGAAGCAGATCGAAGCCACCGTCACGGTCAGCTCCGAAGCGAAGGTCCAGGTGTTTGGCCAGGTCGCCTGGCCGGTGCGGGGAAAGCCGAAACTGCCAGGGCACGCCTCGAAACGGCCGGGGGACCACAACCTGATCGTCGGGATCAGCGCCGGAGGCCCGCGACTGGTGTCGGCGGGCAAAGCGGAGACCTTCCGGGCTCAGCTTTCAAAACCGATCCTGCGCCGCCTCGGCCGGATCACCCCGCACGAGGCCCTGCGGCCGCTGATGACCGTCCGCACGACGGACCTCGCCGGAAAGATCACCGACCAGCGCCGGCGTCTGAAGTTGAAGGGCCGCGAGGGCACCTAGAGGGTTACCCTTTTACCCGGATGCAACGGGGAATCGCAGCGACGATCGCGATGGTCGGCCTGCTGTTGTGCGCGCCCGGCGCCTCGGCGGCCACGCAGGTCGGCAACGTCTGCCACGGGACTACAGAGGCGACCAACGACGTCCTGATCCAGCTCGAGAACGCCTCCAGCGGACTCCCGATCGAATCGCCGGCCGGCGTCGTCACCGAATGGAAGGTCACCTCCGACGTCTCGACCACGCAGCAGCTCAAGGTCGTCGCGCCGACCGGGCCGGAAAACTATTACCGCGTCGTCGCCGAAAGCAACGCACAGACCATCACCCCCGGCGTCAATGCCTTCGCCGCGCGAATCCCGGTCCCGGCGGGAGCCCGCTTCGGCCTCTTCGCTCCAGCGCCTTCGGGCGGCCTCTACTGCGAGAACGCCAAACCTGAAGACGTGTTGGGTTACAGCGGCGGCGACTTCCTGGTCACCGACGCCCCTCGAGAAATCCTCCCCACTCCTCGAGACCGCGTCGCGGTCTCGGCGGTGGTCGAGCCCGACGCCGACGCAGACGGCTTCGGCGACGAGACCCAGGACCAGTGCCCGCAGAGCGCCGCCTTCCAGACCGAATGCCCGCAGATCGGGCTCGACCTCTACCCGGTCGCAGAAAAGAGCTCGGTGACCCTGATCGTGATCGCCGACCACGAAGCGCCGGTGGCGGTCTCGGCGAGCGCGGTCACCGGCAAGGCGCCGAAGAAGATGCGCGCCTCGAGCTCGGCGAAGGTGACCATCGCCGCCGGCACCCAGACCGTCGTCCCCGGCCGGCTGTTCGAGTACAAGCTGAAGTTCCCGTCGAAGCTGAAGTCGGAGCTGAAGGCGCTGCCGAAGAAGAAGTCGGTGAAGCTGACGATCACCGCCACGGCGACGAACCTGGTCGGCCAGAAGGCAACGGCGACCTCGACGGTGAAGCTCAAGGGCCAGGCCAGGCCCAAGTAGCCTGGGCCCGGCACGCGGTCTGGTCCCACCCCGCTGGTACCCTTCCGGGGTAGGCGATCCGCCTGCGCGTCATGTCCCCGAGCCACGAGGAAAGCGCGCCTTCTCACTTGACCGACCTGCCTCTCACCGAGCGCGATGGACCGCGTGATGAGTGCGGGGTGTTCGGCGTATACGCGCCGGGGCACGACGTCGCCCGCCTCTCCTACTTCGGGCTATACGCCCTCCAGCACCGGGGCCAGGAGTCGGCCGGGATCGCAACCTGCGAGGGGGGGCACATCACCACCATGCGCGACTCCGGGCTCGTGTCCCAGGTCTTCGACGAGGAGAAGCTGGGGGCGCTGGCGGGCGACATGGCGATCGGCCACGTCCGCTACTCGACCACCGGCGGCGGCTCGTGGGAGAACGCGCAGCCGGTCTGGCGCGACGACGGCCGTGAGATCGCCCTCGCCCACAACGGCAACCTGACTAACGCTGTCGAGCTCTGGGATGAGCTGAAGGAGAAGGGGATCGCCTTTCGCGGCACCTCCGATTCGGAGATCATCGCCGCGCTGCTCTCCTCCAACGACGCCCGCTACATCGAGGACGTCGTCGCCGACGTGATGCCGCGCCTGGGCGGCGCTTACTCGACGGTGGCGATGACGAAGCGGGCGATCGTCGCCTTCCGCGATCCCCACGGCGTCCGCCCGCTCTCGCTCGGGCGCCTCGGCGACCGCTTCGTCGTCGCCTCCGAGAGCTGCGCCTTCGACATCATCGGCGCCGAGCTGCTGCGTGAGATACGCCCCGGCGAGATGGTGTCGCTGACCGAGCGGGGCCTCGAGACGCGCCAGGTCGTCCGCGCCTCGCGTCCCGCGACGTGTGTCTTCGAGCACATCTACTTCTCGCGTCCCGACAGCCGCCTCGAGGGCAAGGTCCTGCAGCAGGTGCGCGGGAAGATGGGGGAGATCCTCTGGCGCGAGGCGCCGGTCGAGGCCGACCTCGTGATCTCGGTCCCCGACTCCGGCAATCCGGCGGCGGCCGGCGTGGCGCGGGCCTCGGGGCTGCCCCGCGACGACGGGCTGATCAAGAACCGCTACGTCGCCCGCACCTTCATCCAGCCCGGCCAAGAGCTGCGCAAGCGCGGCCTGCGGCTGAAGTTCAACCCGCTGCCCGAGATCGTCGCCGGCAAGCGGATCGTCGTCGTCGATGATTCGATCGTCCGCGGCAACACGACCCGGCAGATCGTCGGGATGCTGCGCGAGGCGGGCGCCAGCGAGGTCCATCTGCGGATCAGCGCGCCTCCAATCCGCCATCCCTGCCACTACGGAATCGACATGTCGACTCGCGAGGAGATGATCGCCCACGGCCGGACGATCGAGGAGATCGCCGACGAGCTCGGCGCCGACTCGCTCGCCTACCTCTCGATGGAGGGCGTCTACGAGGCGATCGGAGGCTCCCCTGAAGACCACTGCGACGCCTGCTTCACCGGCCGCTACCCGCTCGGCGACCCGGAGGACGCGAACGGGAAATTCGCGCTCGAGGTTGTCGCCCACTAGCTTTCGCATCGTCGTCCTCGCCTCCGGGACGGGGACAAACCTGCAGGCGATCCTCGACACCATCCATGGCCGCGATGGCATCGAGGTCGTCGGGGTCGGATCGGACCGCCCGGACGCGCGAGCGCTGGAGCGAGCCGCAGCCGCCGGGGTGCAGACCGCCGCGTTCCCCGGCGCCGAGCATCCCGACCGCGAGGCCCGAGACGCGGCGATGGCGGACTGGGTCGAGGGCCTCGACGCAGACCTCATCGCCCTCGCCGGCTACATGCAGCTCCTCAGCGAGCCCTTCATCGCCCGCTTCCGCAACCACGTCGTCAACATCCACCCGGCGCTGCTCCCCGCGTTCCCCGGCCTCGACGCGATCGGCCAAGCGCTTGCGGCGGGGGTCGAGGCCACCGGCGTCACCGTCCACTTCGTCGACGAGGGCGTCGACACCGGGCCGGTCATCGCCCAGCGTGAAGTCGCGGTGCCGGCCGATCGCGACCGCGAGCGGCTCGAGGCGGCGGTCCACACCGTTGAGCACGAGCTCTACCCGGAGGCGATCCGCATGATCGCGCGGGGCGCGGTTAGGATCGACGCGAACGACCCGTCCGCGGTCCTCGTCGATGAGTGACGCCCAGGCACAGACCACCAAGGAGATTCCCGACGACGGTGCGATCCGGGTGCGCCGGGCCCTGTTCTCGGTCTCCGACAAGACCGGGGTCGCCGACTTCGCCCGTGAGCTGGCGGCCGCCGGGGTCGAGATCCTCTCGACCGGCGGCACAGCGGCGGCGCTGCGCGAGGCCGGGCTCGAGGTAACCGACATATCCGAGTTCACCGGCCAGGAGGAAATCCTCGACGGCCGGGTGAAGACGCTCCACCCGCGCCTGTACGCGGCGCTGCTCGCCCGCCGGGACGATCCCGAGCACGTGGCGACGCTGGAGCGCGAGGGAATCGAGCCGATCGACCTCGTCTGCGTCAACCTCTACCCCTTCGAGGAGACGATCAAGAGTCACGAGGTCGAGCATGAGCTCGCGATCGAGAACATCGACATCGGCGGGCCGACGATGATCCGAGCCGCCGCCAAGAACCATGCGTGGGTTGCGGTCGTGGTGAAACCGGAGTCTTACGACGCCGTGTGCGCCGAGCTCGAGGAGTCCGGCGGCGCCGAATTGGCGGCCTCGACCCGGCACTGGCTGGCCAATGAGGCGTTCGCCCAGACCGCCCGCTACGACGCCGCCATCAGCCGCTGGTTCTCGCTCTCCTACGAGGACTTCCCCGAACATCTGGCGATCGCGCTGGAGAAGGAGCTCGACCTCGCCTACGGCGAGAACCCGCACCAGCGGGCGGCGCTCTACTCCGAAGTCGGGGTCCGCAGCCACGCGCTCTCGGGGATCTCGAAGCTGCACGGCCGGGCGCTGTCGTTCAACAACGTCCTCGACCTCGACTCGGCGCGGGCGCTGACCTATGAGTTTGACGGCCCGGCCTGCACGATCGTCAAGCACAACAACCCCTGCGGTGCCGCGGTCGGCGAGGACGCGCTCGAGGCCTACACGCGGGCGCTCGCGTGCGACCCGCTCTCGGCCTTCGGCGGGGTGATCGCGCTAAACCGGCCGATCGGCGTCGCCCTCGCCGAGGCTCTGCACGAGAACTTCGTCGAGGTCCTTATCGCGCCCGGGTTCGAAGACGGCGCCCTCGAGGTGCTGCAGCAAAAGGAGGCGATCCGAATCCTCTGCGACGAGGAGCGCCGGCGGGCGAACCCCGGCGAACGCGACATCAAACGGGTCCGCGGCGGCCTCCTGATCCAGGACCACGACGGCGATCCCGAGCCGCGGGAGCTGATGGAGGTGGTGACGAAGGCTGAGCCGAGCGAGGAGCAGTGGCGCGACATGTGCTTCGCCTGGACCGTGGTCCGGCGCGTCCGCTCGAACGCGATCGTGATCGGCCGCGAGGGCGCGACGCTCGGGATCGGCGCCGGCCAGATGAGCCGGGTCGACTCGGTCCGCCTCGCGGTCGAGAAGTGCCGCGACGCCCGCGGCAAAGAGGCGGATGGGCTGCTCTCCGGCTCGGCCGTTGCCTCAGATGCTTTCTTCCCGTTCGCCGACGGTCCCGAGCTGGCGATCGAGGCCGGCGCCACCGCCGTGATCCAGCCCGGCGGCTCGAAACGAGACGCCGAGGTGATCGAGGCCTGCGACGCGGCCGGTGTCACGATGGTCTTCACCAAGCACCGCCATTTCAGGCACTAGCGAGCTCTCACAAGGAGGTTTCCGGTGAAACCGGTCACCGTCTCCGTCACCGTCCCGCAGTCCCCGGACGAGGTCTTCGACCACCTCGACGTCCTCGCCAACCACGAGGCGTTCACCGATCATTTCCTCGTCGATTGGGAGACCTCGGGGCCGGAGAGGGGGGTCGGCGCGCGGGCGAAGATGCGGGTGAAGAAGCCCGGACCGGAGGACTGGCTCGAGATGGAGGTCATCACATCCGAGCGGCCGCGGCGGAGCGTCGAGCAATCGAAGAGCGCCAAGGGCCGGCGGGTGACTCAGGGGACCTACGTGCTCGAGCCTGCCGATGGAGGCGGCACCGCGATCAGCTTCGAGCTCGCCTGGCTCGAGGCACCGAGGAGCGAGCGCCTGATTGGACCGATCACCAGGGCGGTCACCCGCAGCGCGAACCAGAAGGCGCTGCGGAGGCTGTCCGAACGCCTCGCCTAGGCGACCGCTTCGTGCTGCGCCGAGCAGGCGTGGAGGACGTGGTCGCAGACCTCCTCGGGAGTGTCGACCGCGACCAGCATCTCCTTGTCGGCGGTCGAGATCAGGCCTTCATCCCCGAGCGTGTCGTCGACCCACTCGAGCAGCGGCGCCCAATGCTCGGAGTCGACGAGGATCGTCGGGAAGTGCGCGACCCTTTCGGTCTCGATCAGGTTGAGGCTCTCGAACATCTCGTCGAGGGTCCCGAAGCCGCCGGGGAAGATTACGAAGGCGCGGGCGTAGCGGACGAACATCAGCTTGCGGGCGAAGAAGTAGTAGAAGTGCAGGGGCAGGTTGGCGTAGGGGTTCGGCTCCTGCTCGTGCGGGAGCTGGATGTTGAGTCCGACCGAGCGGCCGCCGGCCTCGGCCGCGCCGCGGTTGGCGGCCTCCATCAGGCCGGGGCCTCCGCCGGTGATCACGGTCAGGCCGCTCTCGGCGAGAAGGGCCGCCGTCTCACGGCAGAGGCCGTACCAGCGGTGCCCCTCGGGAACCCGGGCCGAGCCGAAGATCGAGACGCCGTCCTCGACATCGCGCAGGGCATCGAACCCCATCTCGACCTCGGCGTGGATCCGGTCGAGGCGCTGGTCGTCTTCGCCCTCGACGTCGACTGGAGGGCGCAGCAGCTCCTGGTCGTCCCTGGGCAAGTGCCCCCGGCGGGATTCGAACCCGCGCCGCGCGGCTTAAAAGGCCGCCGCTCTAACCAACTGAGCTACAGGGGCGAGGGGTCCATGGTACGTGGGCGGCCGCCGACAGGGGCCGTCAAGAGAGGTCCGGCAGGCCCTCCTCCGGGGTCGAGGCCTCGGCGTGGGTGCGGCGCGGGATGCGGCCGGCACGGCGGGCGGCGTGGCCGGCCTCGACCGCGCCGCGCAGCGCGGCTGCCATCGCACTCGGGTCCTCGGCACCGAAGATCGAGCTTGCGGCCATTACCGCGTCGCAGCCGAGCTCCATCGCCAGGGCCGCGTCGGAGGCGGTCCCGATCCCGGCGTCAAGGACGACCGGAACCCCGGCACGCTCGGCAATGATCGCGATGTTGTACGGGTTGCGGATCCCGGCGCCGGACCCGATCGGCGAGCCGAGCGGCATCACCGCCGCGCATCCCGCCTCCTCGAGGCGGCGGGCGAGGATCGGGTCGTCATTGGTGTAGGGGAGGACGGTGAATCCCTCGCCGACGAGGGTCTCGGCGGCATCGAGGAGCTCGACCGCGTCCGGGTAGAGGGTGCGGTCGTCGCCAATCACCTCGAGCTTGATCCACTCGGTCTCGAACGCCTCGCGGGCGAGGCGGGCGGTGCGAACGGCGTCGCGCGCGGTGAAGCATCCGGCGGTGTTCGGCAGCGCCTCGAGGCCGAGCCGGTCGAGGACGTCGAGGACGGACCCCCTGGCGTCGGGGTCGATCCGGCGCAGGGCGACGGTGACCATCTCGGCCCCCGAAGCGAGCAGCGCCGACTCCATCTGCTCCAGTGAGCGGAACCCGCCGGTGCCGGCGATCAGCCGCGAGCCCAACTCTCGCCCGGCGATCTCCCAGGTATCGGCCCCGCCCTGGATCGCCGCCAGTACCTCGACCTGCTGCCCCTCGCGGAGGGTGGTCTCCGCCCAGCCGCCGCGCGGCACGACCTCGCCGTCAACCGCGACCGCGACCCCGCGGGCGCCGGGGTCGGCGCCGCTCTCGCGGACGGCGTCGGCCAGCGTCGCCCCGAGGACGAGCTCGCAACCGCTGCCGTTGAGCTCGATCCTCATGGCACCGCCTCCACCCTCTCGCCGGCGAGCAGCCCGGCGATCCCCTCGGCCGCGAGCGGCGCCATCAGGATCCCGTTGCGAAAGTGGCCGGTGGCCCAGAGCAGGCCCTCGACCGGGCTCGGGCCGATCCGGGGAAGATTGTCCGGGGTCCCGGGCCGCAAACCGGCGCTGGCCTCGAGCAGCTCCATCTCGGCGATATCGGGCAGCAACCGGTAGGCCTCGCGCAGCAGCTCATGCACACCGCCCGCGGTGACCGCGGTGTCGAATCCCTGCTCCTCGACCGTGGCGCCGACGATCAGGCGCCGATCTTCGCGCGGCACCAGGTAGACGCGCTCCGAGGCGACGATCCGCTCGCACGGGGGCGGCTCGTCTCCGCGCGGGCCGAGCTCGAGGATCTGCCCCTTGACCGGGCGGACCGGAGGCCGGGCCTCATCCGGCAGCCAGGAAGTCTCTCCGGCGGAGGCGCCGGTGGCGAGGAGGACGGCGGCGGCGGCAAGCTCCCGGCCGTCGCCGAGGCGGACGCCTGCGACCCGGCCTCCCTCGATCAGCGCGGCCTCGACCTCGGCGCCGAAACGCAGATCGACCCCCTCCCCGTCGAGCGCCGCGAGCAGCGCCGTGGCAAGCGCCCGCGGATCGATCGCAGCCTCGCCCGCCGCCAGCACTCCACCGGCGAAGGACGGAGTGAGCCCCGGCTCGAGCTCGCGGCAGCGGCGCGGCGAGAGCCACTCGGCGTCGAGGCCCATGTCGCGCTGCAGGTCATGGACCCGGCGCATCTCCGCCGCCTCGTCGCGGTCGAGGGCGATGTGGAGGGCGCCGCTCCGGGCGAAGCCGGTGGCCACCCCCGTCGCCGACTCGAGCTCGGCGACGAACTCGGGGTAGAGGTCGGCGGCCGCGAGCGTCATCTGCAGCAGCTCTGGCTCGCCGAATGTCAGCTCCCCGACCGGCGCCAGCATCCCAGCCGCGACCCGGGTCGCCCCAGCCGGGGGTCGGGCCCGATCGACGACGGCGACGCCGGCGCCGCGCTGCGCCGCGCGCCAGGCGCAGCTGAGGCCGATCACGCCGCCTCCGACAACCACCAGATCGAAACTTGCCCTATCGCTCAACGTGCCTCCGCCGGCATTACCCGGATCAGGTCAGACGGTCGGTGGCCTCGATGCCACCCTCTCAGCCTCGGGGCCATCCGGCCCCACCGGCTCCCGTTCCCCTCCGATGCTACCCCTCCGGGAGCTCTCTCAAGCCATAATCGAAGGGTGAGCCTTGCACCGCCTGAGACGATCGGCCCGCTGCGGCGGGAGCGGCTGCGCACCGCGCGGCTCTACTTCGTCTGCGAGGCGCTGCCCCGCGGCGAGGATCCGGAGCCGCTCCTGCAGGCGGCGCTCGCCGGCGGCGCCGACATCGTCCAGCTCCGCGAGAAGGAGGCCGACAAGGACGTGATCGCGCGCTCGGCCCGAACCTTCCGCCGGCTCTGCGACACCTACAGCGCGCTCTTCATCGTCAACGACGACCCCCACCTCTCCCGCGCCTGCGACGCCGACGGCGTCCACCTCGGCCAGGACGACATGCCGGTCGCCGAAGCCCGCGAGCTACTGGGGCCCGAGTCGATCATCGGCCTCTCGACGCACTCCGAGGATCAGATCGACGCCGCTGCCCGGGAGCCTGTCGACTACATCAGCGTCGGGCCGATCTGGGAGACGCCGACCAAACAGGGCCGGCCCGCGGTCGGGCTCGGGCTCGTCAAATACGCGAGCGCGAACGCCGCCCACCCGTTCTTCGCGATCGGCGGCATCGACCCCGGGAACACGGCGGAGGTGATCGCGGCGGGAGCGAGCCGGATCGGCGCCGTCCGGTCGATCCGCGACGCCGACCGGCCGCAGGCGGCGGCCGAAGCGATGCGCCCGGTGCCGCCCGGTGGCTAGGCGCAAGCGCAAGGAGCGGGGTGCCGGCCCGAGCGCCCGCGAGCGGATGGAGGCCGGCTACGCCCGCGCCGAGGAGCGCAATCGCGAGGCGAGGGAGGCGCTCGAGCCGCTCGCCGAGGGCGCGCGGCCCCGGGTGGTCACGGTGGCGGCGGTCATCTCCGCCGTCGTCGCCGCCTCGATCATCATCGGGTACCTGACCGGGGCGAAGGTCGACGGCGAGAAACCGGCGCTAGGACAGGTGCTGATCCCGGCGCTCTTGATGGGATCGATGAGCTGGGGCATGTGGCGGGCCCGCTACTGGGCCGTGCTCGGGTTCCAGATGATCCTCGTCCTGCTGATCTTCAGCGCCGTCTTCGGTCTCGCCGCCCAGGCGGCGAGCGTCTCCCAGGTGATCGCCACGCTCGGGCTGCTGGCCGTCTCCGGCACCTTCTTCTACCTGATGGTGAAGGCGCTGGCGCGGATCCAGATGCCGACCCGAAGAACCGACTAGCAAGCGCCCAAGGTTTATTTGGATCGCCGATCAGCGACTGAATTATTCCGCCACCTCCTCCGCTTCGCGTCCGGGGGTGGCGGCAATCGCCGTATCAACGCCGCTCGCAGAGAATTAGATCGTGATGCTCGCTAATCGGTTGACAAGTGGGGCTGTTCTATAGGCTCGGGGCCGTGGCTGATTCCTACGACGTGATCGTCATTGGCGGCGGCCCGGGCGGCTACGTCGCGGCGATCCGGGCCGCGCAGCTCGGCAAGAAGACGGCGGTGGTCGAGCGGGACAAGCCCGGCGGCCGCTGCCTCAACTACGCCTGCATCCCGGCCAAGACCGTGCTGCGCACCGCCGAGCTCTACGACGAAGTCCGCAACGGCGCCGAGCTCGGAATCTCGGCCAAGGACATTTCGATCGATTGGGACGCGCTGGAGAAGCGCCGCGCCGCGGTCTCCGAGTCGCTCTCGAGCGGAGTGAAGATGCTCTGGGACAAGGACAAGGTGACGCTGATCGAGGGCGAGGCCTCGCTCGACGGCGACGCCAACGTCAGGGTCGGCGACGACGTCCACGACGCCGGGACGGTGATCCTCGCGACCGGCTCGGAGGCGCTGTCGATCCCCGGAGTCGAGTTCGGCGACCGCGTGCTCGACACCTGGGGCGCCTGGTCCCTTCCCGAGCAGCCGAAGAAGATCGCCGTGGTCGGCGCCGGCGCCTCGGGGTCGGAGATCGCCTCGGCCTACGGGCGCTTCGGGACCGAGGTCCTGCTGATCGAGATGCTCGACCAGATCCTTCCCGCCGAGGACCGCGACATGGCAAAAGTCGTCGAACGCGCGTTCAAGAAACAGAACATCACGATCTCGACCGGAGCCCCGGTCGAGAACGTCGAGGCGGGCAAGAGCTCGGTCAAGTTCACCTACGGCGGCGAATCGGCCGAGGTTGACCACCTCTGCATCGCCGGCGGGCGCGTCGCCGACGTCGAGGGCCTGGGCCTGGCCGAGGCCGGGGTCGAGCTCGAGGAGAACGGCAAGGTGAAGGTCGACGACTTCGGGCAGACGAGCAACTCGAAGGTCTACGCGATCGGGGACCTGGTCCACGCCAAGGCGCTCGCCCACAAGGCCTCAGAGGAGGGGGTCGTCGCGGTCGAACACGCCGCCGGCGAGAAGACCGACCCGGTCGACCAGAGACTGGTCGCCGGCGCCACCTTCTGCCACCCCCAGGTCGCGAGCGTGGGCCTGACCGAGGCGGCGGCGAAGGAGGCCGGCCACGACGTGAAGATCGGCAAGCAGAAACTCGGCGGGGTCGGCGGCGCCACCGTCTACGACGACAAACTGGGGCTGGTCAAGCTGGTCGTCGAGTCCAAGTACGGGGAAATCCTCGGCGCCCATATCGTCGGCAACCGGGCCTGCGACATGATCGCCGAGCTGGTCGCGGTGATCGCGCTCGAGGGCGGCTACCAGGAGCTGGCCGAGATGCCGCACCCCCACCCGACGATCTCCGAGGCGATCCTCGACGCCGCCCGCGCCGTCGACGGCTGGGCGATCCACGCCTAGCAGGCGCTCTCGGCCTAGCCCTTGCCCGCCGGGCGCAGAGCCAGCCGGCGCTTGACCGCGGCGTGGTTGCCGGCCCCGTCGGAGACCTGGGCGGTCGCGAGCGCCTTCCGCGCAGCGGCGTCCGCCCCGATCAGATCGGCCTTCTCCCGTCCGAGATTCACAGCGACGCCCTTCGTCCTGCCGGCCGCAATGCTGAACCGCGCCTTCGCCAGAGAGAGCTCTGACGAGTGCTCGTGGAACCGGACCGCCCGTACGGTCTTCAGCCTCACCGTTCCCGTGCAGGGCGGGGTCCGCTCGCTCGCGGGACAGGTGAGGCGGATCCGACCCTTGCCCTTGTGGTCGATCCGGACCTTCCCCCGGCCGATCACCAAGGTCACCGTTTCATCCTTCGCCGCGGCGGCGGGGGCCGGCGGAGCCGGTTCGAGCTCGAAAGGCCCGCTGTCGCAGGCGGCCCCCTGCGGCCGCGGCGCGCCGCGCTGATCGGTCGGCGGGCAATTCAGAGCGAAGTCCAGGGCGGCGCTGCCGGGCAGAAGGCTGAAGACCTGAGTCGGGCCGCCGTGCAGTTCCAGCGTGCCGAGCCCGGGGGCGGTATTGGCACGGTCGCGGGGCCCTGGGTTGCAGGTAGCGTCGTCCTCGACGTTGCCGCCCTGGGAGGTGACAAGGCCGGCTTGGCAGTTCTGGGTGCCATCGGGGGCCCGGTTGGCGGCGACGATGCTGTCGGCCAGCGTCACCGGTGGGCTACCCCTGATGCCGGCCGCCTCGCCGCTTTCGAGCCTGGTGTTGAAGACGATCGCGCTGCTCGAGATCGTCAGACCGGCATTGCTCTGGACGGCGGGACCGAGCGATTCGTTCCGGGCCACGGTGCTGTTCACGATCGTCACCGGGTCATTGCTCTGGATCGCCGAGCCGGAGATTCCGTTGGTGCTGTTGAAGCCGATGAAGCTCGATTCGACCGTCAGCGGGCCGTTGTTCTGAATTCCACCTCCGCCACCGTCGATCCGGTCGTTGTGTTCGATCGCGACGCGGCGCAACGTCAGTTTGCCCCCGTTCTGGATGCCGCCCTGCCCGCCGGTGATCGTCAGGCCTTCAAGGAGGACGGGGCCTTCGACCCGGACCGCGATGCTTTCTCCTCCCGCATCGAGCACGACCCGATCCGTGCCGGCACCCTGGACTGCAACGCCATCGGTGGTTTCGAGCTGGCCGAGGTCGATTGCGTAGTGGACGGAGGCGGCGGGGATGGCGATCAGGTCGCGCACGGTCGTCGATTCGTTCGACGCCGTCAGAGCCTCCCGCAGGGAGCAGTCGCTGGGCAGGCATGGGCCCGGCACCGGGTCGTCGGTGCGGGTCACGGTGAAGGTTTTCGCCTCCGCTACAGCGACCATGCCCAGCGTGAGCAGCCCCGTCAGCAGAAGCAGCGCGGCAACATCCCGCAATCGGCGCATGGGGGGATTCTGGCAGGCGGGCGATCTCATCTCATAGGGTGCCGCCGTGGCGGCACCCTACGCGACAACCTTCTATTTCGACCTCGGGTCTCCCTACGCGTACCTGACCGCCGAGCGGATCAGCGGCGTCTTCAGCGAGGCGGGCCTCGAGCAGCCCGAGTGGAAGCCGATCCTCCTCGGGGCGCTGTTCCAGCGCTTCGAGCGGGACTCCTGGGCCAACGGCCCCGACCGCGAGGAGGGGCTCGCGGAGGTGGAGCGGAGGGCGTCCGAGTACGGGCTGCCCCCGTTCGCCTGGCCGCAGCCGTTCCCGGGCAACATGCTGTTCGCGATGCGGGTGGCGACCTTCGCCAAGCAGACCGGCCGCACGGTCTCCTTCGCGCTCGCCGCCTTCCGCCAGGCGTTCGCTGCCGGCCGCGACCTGAGCGACCCCGACAACGTGCTGATCGCCGCCGCCGCCTGCGAGCTGCACCCGCGCGCGGTCGAGAAGGCCGCCGCGACCGACGGGGTCAAAGGGGCGCTGCGCGAGACGACCGACGAGGCCGCCGAACGGGGCGTCTTCGGGGTCCCCTCGCTCGTTGTCGGCGGCGAGGTCTTCTGGGGGGACGACAGACTCGAGGAGGCGGTCGCGGCAGCCAGCTAAGGTCAGGGCGTGGCCAGGTTGCCCGACGCGTCCACCTGTTATGAGCTGCTTCGGCAGATGGCGCTGATCCGCCGCTTCGAGGAGGAGGCGGGGCGTCAGTACCAACGAGCCAAAGCGGGCGGCTTCCTCCATCTGGCGATCGGCGAGGAGGCGACGATCGTCGGCACCACCTCGGTGATGCGGGAGGACGACTACCTGATCGGCGCCTACCGCACCCATGGCCACGCGATCGCTCGCGGCACCGACCCGAACCGGGTGATGGCCGAGCTGTTCGGCCGGGTCGACGGGACCAGCGGCGGCCGCGGCGGCTCGATGCACGTCTTCAACGGCGAGCGCCGGTTCATGGGGGGCTACGGGATCGTCGGCGGCAGCCTCCCGATCGCCGCCGGCCTCGGGCTTGCCTCCGACTACCGAAGCGAAGACAACGTCACCGTCTGCATGTTCGGGGACGGCGCCTCCAACACCGGCAACTTCGGCGAGACGATGAACCTGGCGGCGCTCTGGAAGCTGCCGGTCTTCTTCATCGTCGAGAACAACCTCTACGGGATGGGGACGTCGGTCGAGCGCCATTCCGCCCAGACCGACCTCTCGAAAAAGGCGAAGGGCTACGGGGTGACGGGCGAGCGGGTCGACGGGATGGACGTGATCGCGGTCCGCGAGGGCGTCGCCGAGGGGATCCGGATGGCGCGCGAGGAGCGCCGCCCGACACTGCTCGAGGCTTTCACCTACCGCTACCGCGGCCACTCGGCCGCCGATCCCGAGGTCTACCGCGAGGCCGAGGAGGTCGACGAGTGGCGCGAGAAGGACCCGATCGAGACCTTCGCGAAACGCTGCGTCAAGGACGGGGTGCTCGGCGAGCGCGAGGTTCAGGAGGTGCGCGACAAGGCCGAGGAGCAGGTGAAGGCCGCGGTCGAGTTCGCCGAGGCCTCGCCGGAGCCCGCACTCGACACGCTGTACGAGAACCTCTACGTCCTCGACGGCGAGGGCTGGTACGCGGTCGACGAGCGCAGCCCGGAGCCGCACCGGGGCGAGCGCGAGGAAGAGTCGATGCCGCAGACGGCGCGCGAACTCGCCGAGGCCGGCGCCGCCTACGCGGGCCAGCCCGACGGCCCGCGCCCGAACCCGGCCGAGTCCGGCGACATCCAGGAGGGCACCGAGCCCGAGGTCGCGGCGGAGCGGGAGGAGAGCTGATGGCGACGCTGCGGATGCGGGAGGCGCTGCGCGACGCGATGGCCGAGGAGATGCGGCGCGACGAGTCCGTCTTCGTGATGGGCGAGGACGTCAGCGTCTTTGAAGGCGCGTTCAAGGTGACGGAGGGCCTGCTCGACGAGTTCGGCGAACGGCGGGTCCGCGACACTCCGATCTCGGAGAACACGATCGTCGGCGCCGGGGTCGGGGCGGCGATGGCGGGGCTGCGACCGGTGGTCGAGCTGATGACCGTCAACTTCTCGCTGCTCGCACTCGACCAGATTGTCAACCACGCCGCGGCGATTCCCTACATGTTCAACGGCCAGGCGCGAGTGCCGCTGGTGATCCGGATGCCGGGCGGCGGCGGCCACCAGCTCGGCCCGACCCACTCCCACAGCTTCGAGGCCCTCTACCTCCAGGTCCCGGGCCTCCTCGTCGCCTGCCCCTCGACCCCCGCCGACGGCAAGGCGCTGCTGAAGGCGGCGATCCGCGACGACAACCCGGTGGTGTTCATCGAGCACGAGAGCCTCTACGGGCGCCGCGGCGAGGTCAGCGAGGATGCCGAGGAGACCCTCGGGTTCGGTCAGGCGGCGACCCGCCGCGAGGGCGGCGACGTGACGATCATCGGGATCCTCAAGATGGCGCATGTGGCCGAGGACGCGGCGCGCGCGCTGTCCCATGAACACGGGGTCGAGGCCGAGGTGATCGACCCCCGCACACTGCGCCCGCTCGACCTCGACACGATCCTCGAGTCGGTCCGCAAGACGAACCGGGCGGTGATCGTCGAGGAGGGGTGGCCGCACGGCGGCGTCGGCGCCAACCTCTCGACCCTGGTCACCGAGCAGGCCTTCGACGACCTCGATGCGCCGGTCCAGCGGGTGACCGGTGCCGACGTCCACATGCCCTACTCGAGGCGGCTCGAGCAGGCGGCGATTCCCCACACCGAGCACGTCGTGACCGCGGCGCTGGCGACGCTCGAGGGGTCGATCTGATGGCCGAGGTCGTCATGCCCCGCCTCTCGGACTCGATGGAGGAGGGAACGATCCTGCAGTGGCTGAAGCAGGTCGGCGAGGAGGTCGCGGTCGGCGAGGAGCTGGTCGAAATCGAGACCGACAAGGCGAACATGGCCTACGAAAGCGACGTGGCGGGCACCCTCGTCGAGATCGTTGCCCAGGAGGGCGAGACGCTTCCGATCGGGAGTGTCATCGCGAAGGTGGGGGATTCGGATGGAGCCTCGGCCGCCGGGTCCGCGGGTCCTGTCGTCGCAGGGGACCCCCCACCCCCTCCGGTAGCTAAAGCTTCCTCGGGGGCGGGCCCCCCTGCGACGCCACCCGCGGAAGCGGCGGAGGAAACAGCACCCGAAGCTCCGGCGCGAGCTGGCGAGCGCCCCAAAGCGTCGCCGCTTGCCCGCAGGCTGGCGAAAGAGCGGGGCGTGGACCTGGGACAGCTCGTCGGCTCCGGGCCCGCTGGCCGGATCGTGAAGGCGGACGTGGAATCTGCGGCCGAGTCGACAGCCGGCATCGCGGACGCGGGAGCGAGGCCGGGTCCATCTCTGTCTCCTCCCGGCCGAGCGGGAGCAGAGCAGATGCCGGAATATTCGGGACCCGAGACGGCGAAGGGCCAGGTCGCCTACGAGGATCTGAGCAAGTTGCAGGGCACGGTCGCCCGCCGGATGGCCGAGTCGAAGGCGACCGCGCCGCACTTCTACCTGCAGGCGGAGGTCGACATGAGCCGTGCGGTCGAGGCCCGGTCGCTGCTGAAGTCGGCGGCGAAGGAGGGCGAGGTCGTCCCCTCGTTCAACGACATGGTCGTCAAGGGCTGCGCGCTGGCGCTGCGCGACCACCCTCGCGCCAACGGCGCCTATCGCGACGGCCGCTTCGAGCTCTACTCGCGGGTCAACGTCGGGATCGCGGTCGCGGCCCGTGACTCCCTCGTCGTGCCGACGGTCTTTGACGCCGACCGCAAGGGCCTGCGCCAGATAGCCGCCGACTCGCGGGCGCTGGCCGAACGGGTCCGGGATGGCTCGATCACGCCGCCGGAGCTCTCGGGCGCGACCTTCACCGTTTCCAACCTGGGGATGTTCGGGATCGACAGCTTTGCAGCGGTGATCAACCCGCCGCAGGCGGCGATCCTCGCGGTCGGGGCGATCACCGAGAGGGCGGTCGCCCGCGACGGCGAGGTGACGACGGCGCACTTGATGTCGGTCAACCTCGCCTGCGATCACCGCATCCTCTACGGGGCCGAGGGGGCCGAATTCCTCGCCCGGGTTCGGACCCTGCTCGAAGAGCCCCTGCTGCTGGCGCTCTAAGAGGCCGTCAGCAGGTCTTGTGGGCGCCGGTCATCGCGCTCCAGGCGCGGGCGAGGGAGAAGTCGGCGCCGACGTGAAAGAGGCCCGGGCTTTCGGCCCGCACCAGCGTCCACTCGCCGCGGCGGAACAGGCAGCCGTGGCCGCGGGCGATCGACCAGTAGGGGGTGAAGCTGACCCGGACGAGGAAGCTCCCCGGGTGGGTCACGTCGAGGGTGAACCCCTGTCGCCCGATCTGCTGGACGCGTGCCTCCGCGGCCCCCCGGGGCTCGACGAGGGGCGCATGGTCGAGAACCGTGTAGACCCGCCAGTGGGAGTCATGCCAGCGCAGCCGCAGATAGGGCGGTTCGCTCAGGATCAGCCGCCGCTCCGCCGCCGAGGAGTAGTCGAGAGGGGCGTCGGGAAGGGCGACGAACCTGACCGCGTTGTCGTGCAGCCAGGCCCGGTAGCGAGCATTACCGAGCTCGCCGTCGTCGTAGAAGATGTCGTCCCTCGTCGTCTCGATCTGGCGCAGCCAGCCGCGCGCGAGTTCGACCTTCGGCGCCAGGTAGGCGGACTCCCAGTGGTTGGCGGTCGGCGGCACCTCGACCCTGGCGCCGAGCCCACCGTTGTCGTGGAGCCAGTGGGCGAGCGGTTCGAAGTAGGCGGCCTGGGTCGAGGGGTCTCCCACACTGCGGGCGATCTGGGTGACGCTTGCGTTCAGCTGCCAGTAGAGGCTGCCGACGAGGAACAGCGCGACGAACCAGAACGGCGCCCGGGGTCGGTGGGCGAGCAGGACAGCGGCCAGCACCGGGCCGCCGAACAGGGCTCCGAGCCGGACCGCGTTGCCGCCCATGGCGTTGGGAAGCAGCCAGATCGCGGTCGCCGCCATCGCGTAGCCGAGCAGGACCTGGCGCAGCTGGCGCTCCTCGCTCCCGAGCCGGCGGGTGAGGAACAGAGCCGAACCGCACCAGAGCGGGACCGCGATGTAGGAGGAGAAGACGAACGGGAACTGACCCGCGCCCGGGAACAGGAGATTCGGGATCAGGACGAGGCCGAAGGCGAGGCAGGCGACCTGGATCGCCGGGGTGCTGGCGCCGTGCCGCCGGTTGCGGCGAGGGAGGTCGATCGACCCGGCGAGCAGGACCCCGGCGAGGAAGACGGCCGCGACCGGGCTCGAGAGCGCGCATCCCGCCCCGAGGGCGAGCGCCGGCGCGCCGCGCCCGAGTTGCAGCGCCCGCAGCGCGGCGAGGCCGAAGGCGACCCCGAGAGCGAAGGTGATCTGGCCGTCGGCGAGCAGCGTCACCACGCCGGCCGCGAACCAGAGGGTCGCCCACCGCGAGGAGTCACCCCAGCGATCGCGGACGAGGCGGTCGAAGAGGTAGGCGGAGGCGATCACCGCGAGGACGCCGACGACCCGCGGGCCGAGAACCGCGCCGAGCGGCGGGAAGAGGACGCTGTAGGTGAGGGTGTAGTGGCCCCCGTACCAGCTGCCGTTCCAGATCCCGAGGCCGCCGTCCCGGAACAGCTCAGTGCGAAAGACCTGGGCCGCGAGGTCGCCGACCTGGGGATTCCATGCGAGCATTGCCACCGCCAGCGCCGAGCTCAGCGCGACGGCCGGAAGCCAGTCAGGTCTGAGTAACTTGGGCTGATCCATGTTCTGAGGAAGGGATTGCATCTGCGGCCTGCAACGATTTCAAGTGTGAACGCGGAAATCCTGGTAGTCGAGTGCGGTCTGCGCCCCTATGAGGAGGCGGCGGTGGCCCAGCGGTGGCTGCTGGAGGCGCGCCAGGAGAACGAGGTCGCCGACGTGCTGCTACTGCTCGAGCACCCTCCGACCTACACTCGCGGGCGCCGTTCCAGCCCCGATGAGTTGCCGATGGCGCCGCAATGGTACGAGGCGCAGGGGATCGAGGTCCACGAGACCGACCGCGGCGGCCGCGTCACCTACCATGGCCCTGGCCAGCTCGTCGCCTACCCGATCGTCTCCCTGAAGCCCTACGACGACGATGTCCACGAGTACGTGCGTCGCCTCGAGCGGGTGGCGATCGCGGCGATCGCCGACTTCGGGGTGCAGACGCAGACGATCGATGGCCTGACCGGGATCTGGACCGCGGGCACACGACCTGGAGAAGGCGGCGCCCAGGGCGAGGCGCGCAAGATCGGCTCAATCGGCGTCCACGTCAGCCGCGGGGTGACCACCCACGGCCTCGCGGTCAACATCAACAACGACCTGCAGCCGTTCGAGTGGATCGTCCCCTGTGGGATCGAGGGCTGCCGGGTGACCTCGCTCTCCCGCGAGGTCAGCGCCGAGCAGGATCTCGACGTCTTCACCACGGAGCTCGTCGCCCGCTTCTGTGAGGTCTTCGAGCGCAGCCCGGTCGCGACCGAGCCGGCGGCGCTCGGGCTCGACAGCGCTAGGCTCGGGATCCTATGAGCGCGGAGCGAGCAAGCATCCATCTCTGTCTTCGTGCGCAGCGAGCGAAGCGCGGGACTTTGTCATGAGCGAGAAGGCCGAGGGGACATTGGACCGCGTCCACGTCACCCGCTCCCGCGCCAAGCCGGGCGGGACGGTGGCGCCGGACGGCGCTGTCCCCTTCCGCCGTGCCCGCAAGCCGCCCTGGCTGAAGGTGCCGGCCCCCGGCGGCCCGACCTACCGGCGGCTCAAGGCCGAGATCGGGGGCGAGGGCCTGCACACCGTCTGTGAGGAGGCGAACTGCCCGAACGTCGGCGAGTGCTGGGAGCGGGGAACGGCGACCTTCATGATCCTCGGCGACGTCTGCACCCGCCGCTGCGGGTTCTGCAACGTGAAGACCGGGGTGCCGAGCTGGAACGACCCGCTCGAGCCGCTCCGCGTCGCCAACCAGGTCAAGCGGATGGGCCTGCGGCACGCGGTCGTGACTTCGGTCGACCGCGACGACCTGCCCGACTACGGGGCCAGCGCGTTCGTCGCCACGATCCGCTCGATCCGGATGCAGGCGTCGGGCTGCAAGGTCGAGGTCCTGACCCCTGACTTCCGCGGCCAGGAGATGCCGCTGGCGAAGGTGATCCATGAGCGGCCCGACGTCTTCAACCACAACGTCGAGACCGTGCCGAGGCTCTACCCGAAGGCGCGGCGCGGCTCCCGGTTCATGCGCTCGGCGCGCGTTCTGCGGCTGGCGAAGGAGATGGGCGGCGCCGGTGTCGTGACGAAGTCGGGGCTGATGGTCGGCCTCGGTGAGTCGTTCGAGGAGATGGTCGACGCGTTCGGGATCCTCCGCGAGCACGGCGTCCAGGTCCTCACCGTCGGCCAGTACCTGCGCCCGACCGAGAACCACCTACCGGTCGATCGCTACTGGCACCCGGAGGAGTTCGTGGCGCTGGAGCGGGCGGCGTACGGGCTCGGATTCGAGTCTGTTGCCTCGGGGCCGCTGGTCCGCAGCTCCTACCACGCGGATCAGAACCTCCCCGAGTGCGCGCTCGCCGGCTAGCCCAGGCCGCTCAGGCGAGTTCGATCCTGTTTGGGTCCGCCGGGTCGTAGACGACGTCGAGGGTGCGGCCCTGGGTGAGACGGCCGAGCCGGCCGGAGGAGAACTTGCGCTTGGCCTGGAACGGGACCCCGCCCTTGGGCCTGATTTCGAGGGTCAGCTCGACCATCTGGTAGCCGGCGACCGAGCCCTCGGTCCCGGTGGCATCGAGCACGGTGGCCTTCGCCTTCACCATCCCGGGTTTGGGCTTCTCCTTCATCGAGGGCGCGTCGAGGTAGGCGAGGGTGAGGCCGCCAAGCCCGCATCCGAGGGCGACGCCGATGCCTCCCCAGCGCGTCCCTTCGACCGGCTCGAAGATCGCGAAGACGGCGCCGATGAGGCCGAGGACGATCATCAGGACCCCGGTGACGAACACTCGTCGAATCTACACCGGCCGGGAGCGGGAACGTTATGGTCGATTCGACCAACCACCGGGCTGAGGGGAGCCCCCGGATGCGAAGGGAGTGGTGCAGATGGGGATGTTCAAGGACATGAGGGACCTGAGCAAGACCGGCAAGCAGATGAAGAAGGAGCGGGGCGGCAGCCTGCAGATGATGAAAGACGGCCTTGCGCAGGCAAATCAGGCCGTCCAGCAGGTCCAGTCCGACCAGGCCCTCGCCGAGAAGCTCGCCAACGAAGGCGTCGACGGAACCGCGACGATCAACGGGATGCAGGCCACAGGCAAGAACGTGAACATGCAGCCCGAGCTCCAGTTCGACCTCACCGTCGACGTCAACGGCAGCCAGTCGAGCCTCACCCACACCCAGGTCGTCTCCCCCGCGATCATCGGCCAGCTCCAGCCCGGCGCCCAGGTCCCGGTCAAGGTCGACCCGAACGACCACTCCCAGCTGATGATCGGACTAGCGGGCTAGGCGCGAGAGGCGCGCCCCTCGCGCCTAGAATCATTCAGACGGGGCCATAGCTCAGCTGGAAGAGCGCCGCCTTTGCAAGGCGGAGGTCGCCGGTTCGATCCCGGCTGGCTCCATCCCGCTAGTCGTCGAAGTCGAAGTCCTTCGGCGGCTTCTGCTCGAACCAGAGCTCGTCGTCCTCGGGGCTCTCCTCGAGGAACTCGGGGGTCTCCTCGAGTACGTCCTCCTCGCCCTCAGCCTGCGGAGCATCATCGCTCTCGTCGGCCGGCTCCTCCTCCGCCTCGGCCGCCGGCTCCGCCTCGGTCTCCAGCTCCTGCTCGTCGTCGGCAAGCGGACCTTCGAGCGCCTGGTCGAGCTCGTCGGAAAGTCGCTTCTCGTCCCAGAAGTCGTCGTCCTCATCCTCCTCGTCGAGCTCGACGACGTCGGCCTCAGCCTGGCCCTCCTCAGCAAGTTCCTCCTCGACGTCGTGCATCTCCGTCGGCTGTTCGGCGATCACCTCGCGTTCCTCGGTGGTCGGGCCCGATGGAGACGGCTCGGGGACGATCTCGTGTTCTGTGGCCGAGGGCTCCTCCTCCGCCTCCGGGGACTCGGCGGCGGCCGGGGCCTCTGGAACCTCTGGCGCCTCCTGAAGATCGGCGATCCGCGCCGCGGCCTCGCTCCGTGGCGACGGCGCGTCCGCGGCGGGCGGATGGTCGGGGGCGGCGTCGGGCTGCGCCATGAACTCAGTGGGCGCCTCGGCGAGCGGATCGGACACCTCGTCGCCGGGCCTGCCGGGAGGCCCGAAGGCCTCGTCCTCGAGTTGTTGCAGCTCCGACTGATCGGCGCCGTGCTGGCGCTTCAGTTCCAGGTGCTCGCGAATTGCCTCGTCGAGAATGCCCATTGTGACCCCGGGAAACTAAAGACTATGGGGTTATCCTTGGCGTTGCGAGGGCCCTGGGACGATCCTCCCACCCTCCCCGCGGGGCTATAGCTCAGTTGGAAGAGCGCCTGGATCGCACCCAGGAGGTCGCCGGTTCGAGTCCGGCTAGCTCCACTAGAAGTCCTTACTCAAACCGCGGCCAGAAGATGGGCCGCTTGCCGCTCGACCTTCGCCGTTGGGCCTGACAATTCCCCGACGTTTGGGTTGAAGGGCGGAAGGGTAAGAAAGTCGATCTGGTACTGAGGTGTTGATCTGCGTTGCACGGCTCTCCGAGCTCTAGGGCCACGCAGGCCGACGAGAGTCGCCACCTGCCCTGACGAGAGGAGAACTGCTGATGAACCGCCGTGCTGATTGTCGTCATCGTGATCGTCGTATTGGTGCTCGTCGCGGCCGCGGTCGTCATCGGCCGCAGCGCGACGGCCCGTCGCCGGCTTGAGAGGCAACGTCTCGCCGAACGGGCCGGCGCTCACCGTGACGAGGCGCAGACCCGTGCGGCGAAAGCGAACGAGCACTCCGAGGAGGAGAGGGAGAAACGGGCCGAGGCCGAGGAGACTGCGGAGGAGGCCGAGCGCCACGCGCGTCTGGCGGAGAAGCAGAGAGAACACGCCGATCAGCTCGCCGCCGAGGCCGAGGGCGCGAGCGAGCGCGTGGAGCGCGAGCGTGAGCAGGCTCGCGCGCACGGCCGCAAAGCTGACGAGATCGAGGAGGACCTGTGACACCGCGAGCTGAGTCGCAGGCGATCTCGTGCTGATCGCAGCCGTCGTCGTCGCCTTCTTTCACCGACCGTAAATCCAACCCAAAGGAGTTCCCAAATGACAATCGTTGGACTCCTCATCGTCATCATCCTGATCCTCTTGGCGATCTATCTCTTCCGCCGGGTTATCTAGACGCGGCCGGGCGAGATGACCTTCGCAGGCAGCATTTTCCTGATCGTGTTGGGCGCGATCCTTCGCTTTGCGACCCACCTCCACGTCAAGGGGCTCGACCTACAGACGATCGGTCTGATCCTGATGATCGCCGGCGTCGTCGGCTTGATCATCGCGATCTGGCAATGGGCCGTGTGGTCCCGTCGGTCCCGCCAGTCTGAAGTCCTGGTCGACGATCGGCGCGTCGCCGATCCCCGCTACCAACGGCCCCCGGGGGAATATCGAGACCCACCGGGCTACTGAGCCAGGCACCCGAAAGAAGAGCCGCAGGCTGATCGGGACCAATACCCTGCTGGGTCGAGATGGCATCGATTCGCAAGGAAAGACGAATTGCCGCCGCCCCTGAGGACGTCTGGGACGCATTGCGGGACTGGGGAGCGGTGCACGAGCGGTTGGTGCCAGGCTTCGTCGTCGACACCAAGCTCGATGGCGAGGACCGGATCGTCACCTTCCTCAACGGGCCGGTGCTTCGCGAGGTGCTGATCGATCTCGATGACGAGAACAGGCGGCTCGTCTGGTCGATCGTCGACGGCCCCTACACCCACCACAACGGGGCCGCTCAGGTGTTCGCCGACTCCGACGGTGGGTCACTCTTCGTCTGGACCGCGGACCTGCTGCCGAACGAGGCGGCCGAGGGGACCGACGCAATGATGGAACGCGGGATCGAGACCGTCAAGACGACGCTGGAGTCAGCAGCCGCCTGAGTTTGCTCAGGGGCCGGCGGGGAGGATCTCGATGATCGCCAGGTCGAAGCGGTCGCCGGTCGGCGCGGTGTCATTGATCGCGACCGTCGTTCCGGCAGCGGGCGTCGGCGCGGTTTGGCGCTGGGTCCAGAAGGTGTCGCCGCTTGGGCTCAGGAACTGATCGACCATCGTCTGGGACGGCCCGATCGTGCGAGCGGATCCTTTGTCCCAGTCCTCACCGACCCCCCAGACCCAGCTTCCGGCCCGGGTCGTGACCAGCGAGGCCGAAGGCGCGCCGCTGGCAGCCGACGCCGAGCCGGTCGCGCCATTCACCGCGGTGTCGGCGCCGGCAAACGCAGCCACGGTGATCGAGCCCTGGTAGCTACCTGACGCCCGAGTCGCCGTGATCGTTTTGCTGGTGACCGTCGTCGGCGCAACCGCCTGCCAGATCTCGGCGGTCCCGGCCTGACCGTTCGCCCGGCGCCGCAGCGTCCAGGTCAGTCCCGCACCGGTGACGCTGCTGATCGACTGCGACGACGCCGCATTGGGTCCGTCGGACCCGATGAAGGCGAGGAGGAGCTCGCCCGCTTTCGCCGTGGTCAGGGCAGGCGAGGAGATCGTGGATGCAGCCGAGCTCTGGCGCGTGGTCACCGTTTTGTCGAGACTCAGGCTGGCCGCCGAGAGCGTCGTGACGGTCAACGGTGCCGATGCTTCGCTTTCGTTTCCGGCGGCGTCGAGCGCCTTCACGGTGTAGGTATAGGGGGTTGCCGGGGTGAGCCCGATGTCGGCGAAGCTGGGCGATGACGGGGTGCCGACCTGTCCGCCATTGCGGAAGACCCGGTAACCGGTGACCCCGACGTTGTCGCTCGGCGGGGTCCAGGACAGGGCCGCCGATGTTTCGGCGGGCGTTGCTTTCAGGCCAGACGGGGCTTCCGGAGGTGTGGTGTCGCCGGTGACGACGGCCTGAGCCTCTTCGGAGGCAGGGCCGATGTTCCCGGCGCCGTCTTCGGCCGTGACCTTGTAGTACCAGGTGCCGGGCGTGACCCCGCTGTCGGTGTAGCTGGTCGAAGTCGTCTGCCCCACCCTGTTGGCAGCGGTCGGCGTGAAGCCCGACGTGCTGGATCGATGAACGTTGTAGCGCGCGACCCCGTTTTCGTCGGTCGCCGCGGTCCAGCTCAGCGATGCAAATCCGGCTCCGCCGGTCGCTGTCAGATTGGTCGGAGCGCTCGGCTGTGTGGAGTCCTCATAGGGGGCGGGGAAGCGCACGAACGACGCCACCGAGGGGACGCCCTGGCCGTTGACGATGAACAACATGTAGTAACCGGGGGGGACGTCGTTGCGGTTGGAGGGCATGTCGATGTTGAGGCCGCCGGATGCCTGCGAGAAGCTCAGCGACGTCGCGCGGGCGTTCTGGTCGAAGGCGTGGGTCACGGAACCGGTCCGGATTAAGGAGACGCGCGATATCGAGGCCGCGTCCGGTGTCCCGAAGAATTCCTGTTTGCCGTAGGCGACGGTGGACGGCGCGGAGGAGATCGTCGGGCGCGCGCCCTTGAACAGGTACGGTGGCGAGAAGATCTGGGCGCTGCGCTGGTCTGAGACGCCGGGATCGCCGCCGCCGCCCGAAACGTAGACCCGGCCGTCGGGCAGCAGGACCGCGACCGAGTGGTAGAGACGAGGGGCGGTCATCGAGGCATAAGTCGTCCACGACCCGCTCGACGGGCTCCAGGCCTCTGCTTGCAGCACCCCGTTGGAGTCGTTGAACCCCGATCTGTCGGTCCCGCCGCCTGTCGCGAGCACGGTCCCGTCGGGAAGATTCGTGAGGTTGAGGAAGCTGCGCGGGAATGCCATGTTCCCGGTCGGCTGCCAGGTCGCCCCCGGCGAGTTCATGTTCAGCGTGAAGGCGGTTTTCAGCGAGTTGCCAGAGAAGCCGTCGTCGGCGGCTGAGCCGGCCTTGATGAAGCGGCCGGGGGCGTAGTTGGCGATGCTGCCGCCATCGATCACGCGGCTGTCGATCGTCGACCACTGATTGGTCTGGAGGTCGAGAACCTGGCTCTGGGTCGGCCCCTCCGAGGCTCCGAGCCAGGCGACCCGGCCGTCCGGAAGCTGGTAGATGAACGGGTAGATCGGGATGTTGTTTTTTGCCGCGGTGAGGCTCTGCCAGGTGTTGGTCGCGGGCGAGAAGAGCTCCGGGGTGGTGACCAGGTCTTCCGGGCCTTTGTCATAGCCCGAGATGGCAAGCACCTTGCCATCGGAGAGGGTGGTGCCGGTGGCGTACCAGCGTGGGAATTTCATCGGCGCCAGTTCACTCCAGGTTTCGCTCTGCCAGTTGAACGCGGTGATGTTGTCGACTCCCAGCCCCCCATCGGTCGCAGTGCCGCCGACGACGAGTATGCGGCCGTCGGCGAGGACGGCCTGGCCGGCGCAAAAGAGGTCGGCTTTCGCATCCGGAACATGGGTGACGTTGCCCGTCTGGGGGTCGAGAACGTACTGCTGGCCACCGGTCGCGAAGTCACCCTGGAACAGCAAGACCCGGCCGTTCGGAAGAAGAGCCGAGTGGATAGCCACCGCCGGAAGCGGGATCAATGGCCCCCACTGACCGACTTCAGACGGACCCACTCCGCCGTTCGACACCGTCACCGTCACCGCCGAGGAGGTGGCCGAGTTGCCTGCTGCGTCCCTCGCCCGCGCCGCGAGGGTGTGGGACCCGTTGGCGACCGAGGTCGAGTTCCAGGTGATCCCGTATGGGGAATTGGTGTCCTCGGCCCCGACCGGGCTGCCGTCGAGGAGGAACTGGACTCCGGCGACGCCGTTGGCGTCGCTTGCAGTGGCGGCGAGGGAGACGTTTGAGCCCGAAACGGTTCCACCGTCGGCCGGTGCCGTCAGCGACACGGTCGGCGGCGTGGTGTCCCCGGCCGGCGTTGTCACCGTCACCGCTTCCGATGCCTGTGAAACGTTCCCGGCGGCGTCGAACGCTTTGACCGTGTACGTGTAGGTCGTCGAAGGCGAAGCCGAGGAGTCGGTGAAGCTCGTGCCGCCGGCTTCACCCACCTGGCTCGCCCCACGGAAGACCCGGTATCCCGCCACACCCTGGTCATCGCTGCTCGCCGACCATGTGAGTGGCACCTGCGTCGCGGTCACAGTTCCGGCGGCAAGATTGGCGGGCGCGGTTGGAGGCTGGTTATCGGTCACGGCAGGCAACACTTCGACCGCCACGAGGTTCCAGCGGTCCGTGCTCGGTGCCGTGTCGTTGAGAGTCACCTGCGTCCCGCTCAATGGCGTCGCCGCATTCTGCCGCTGGACCCACATCGTGTCGCCGACCGAGGCCAGGAACTCATCGACCTTGGTCTGGGACGGGCCGACGGTCCGAGCAATTGCTTTGTCCCAGTCATTCCCGACGCCCCATACCCAGGCGCCGGCGCGGGTCGTCGTCAACGAAGCCGACGGAGCGCCGGTCGCGCCGCTGGCTGCGGCACTCGATCCGTCGACGACCTGATCGGCTCCGGTGAAGGTCACGACCGTGATCGACCCGACGTAGGAGCCGTTCGACCGGGTCGCGGTGACGCTCGCATTGGTCAGCACCGCCGTGGCGTTTGCCGCCCAGGCCTCCGCGGTTCCGGCCTGTGTGTTGGCGCGACGCAGCAGACGCCAAGTAAGCCCCCCGCCGGTCACTTTCGAAAACGACTGGCTGGAGCCGGCAGACGGCCCGTCGGAGGTGATGAAAGCGATCGCCAGCTCGCCCGCCGCTGAGGTCGAAAAGGTCGGCGATTTGACTGTCGATGCGGAACTGGTCTGATGGGTGGTGACGGTTTTGTCAACCGTCACCGCGGCCGATGCGGAGCCCGTGCCGAGGATCAGCGCGAGGCCCGCGGAGAGCATCGCCGCGCAGATGTCGATCCGGGGACAGGTTCGCCAGAGCTTGCCGGACTCACGGCGTGGGGGCAGCATCGAACCGTGTCTACCGGCCTCCCGCAGAAGCGTCAACGGCCAAACGTCAATCGAGTACAAATTCTGTACTCGATCCCGCCTGACCGATGCCTCGGCCTCACGCCTCGTCGGGCAGGTCGCCTCTTGATGCGACGATTGGCGGATGCCGGCGATCGAGACCCAGGACCTGACCAAGTTCTACGGCGAGCACCGCGGCATCGAGGACGTGACGTTCGCGGTCGAGGAGGGAGAGGTATTCGGCTTCCTCGGCCCCAACGGCGCGGGTAAGACGACGACGATCCGCACCGTGCTCGACCTGCTCCACCCAAGCGGCGGCAGCGCCCGCATCTTCGGCCTCGACAGCCGCCGGGACAGCACCGCCATCCGCGCCCGGCTCGGCAACCTCCCCGGCGACTTCGGCTACGGCAAGGGCACCAGCGGCCGAGAAGCGCTGGCGGTCCTATCGCGGCTGCGTGGGGTCGGCGATCTCACCCGTGCTGAGGAGCTGGCAAGACGCTTCCGAGCCGATCTCGACCGCCCGCTGGGCGAGCTCTCACGAGGAAATCGCCAGAAGATCGGGTTGATCCTGGCGCTCTTCCACCGGCCCGAACTGCTGATCCTCGATGAGCCGACCAGCGGCCTCGATCCCCTGATGCAGGAGGAGTTCCTGGCGCTGGTCCGGGAGGAGCGAGAGCGCGGGTGCGCCGTCTTCCTCTCCTCTCATGAGCTCGACGAGGTCGAGCGAGTCTGCGACCGGGTCGGGATCATCCGCGGCGGCAGGCTGATCGCGGTCGAGCGAGTGGCTGACCTGCTCGGCAGGGCCCAACGCCGTGCCTCGGTCGAGTTCACCGACCCGGTTGACCTCGAGGAGCTTCGCGCCATCCCCGGCGTCAGCGATCTCGCGGCGGAGGATGGGCGCATCTCGTTCCACGTCTCCGGCAGCCTCGACCCCGTGGTCAAGGCGATCTCCCGCCACACGGTCAGGGACATCGAGGTCGCCCACCCCACGCTCGAGGAGGTCTTCCTCACCTACTACGAGGAGGATGGATGACCGCGCTGATCGCCTCCCAGCTTCACGACCGCCGCCGTTCGCTGCTCGCATGGGGCCTGCCGATCGGGCTGATGTCGGCCTTCATCGTCGCGATCTTCCCCTCGATCGAAGAATCGATCGGCAGGGCGGTCCGCAACTACCCGACCGGGCTGAAGGAAGCCTTCGGGATCGGGCAGCTGACGAATGTCGAGCAGTACCTCGAGGCGGAGATGCTGAGCCTGATCGTGCCGCTGGCGATCGGCTACCTGGCGGGGCGAGCGGTGGCGAGCGCGCTCTCGGGCGCCGCCGAAAGCGGGCGGCTCGACGTATTGCTGTCTGCGCCCGTGTCGCGGAGCCGGATTGTGGCGGCAGGATTTGCCGCCGCCGCGATCGAGCTCGCCGCGGTCCTCCTCGTCAGCCTGCTTCTGACTCTGCTCGGCAGCCTGCTCGCCGGATCGGGCCTCTCGTTCAGCTCGGCCCTTGCCGGGTTTGCCAACATCTGGCCGCTGGCGCTGCTCTTCGCCGGCCTCGGAATCGTCATCACCGGCTTCTCGCTGCGCACCAACGTGGTCACCGGCTCGGTCGCCGGAGTCCTGGTGGCGATGTACGTGACGGACCTGATCGGCCGCCTGGACCCCGGCCTCGATTGGATCCGATATGCCTCGGTCTTCCGCTACTACGGCAGGGCGATCGAGAACGGCATCGATCCGGTCGCGTTCATCGGCGTCACCGCCACCGCGGTCGCCCTCGCGGCGCTGGGGGCGGTGCTCTTCGAACGGCGCGATATCGCCGTCTAGCCTCGCCGGCCCGGTCAGACCCCGAGGGCGAAGCTCAGCGCCAGCATCAGCGCCGCACCCAGCAGGATGCCCGCACTTGGGCCCAGTCGGTGCCGGTCCGCGTATGCAGCGGGGAGGAGCTCGACCACGATCAGGGCCAGCATCGCGCCGGCGGCGAACGCGAACGAGAAGGGCAGCAGGGCGCTGATCTCCTTGACGAGGAGAAACGCGATGAGCGCCCCGACCGGCTGCGGGGCGCTGGTCCCGACGGCAGCCCAGAACTGGCGCGAGCGGCTGAAGCCGGCCGCCGCCATCGGGATCGCGACGCTCGTCCCCTCCGGGATGTTCTGGATCGCGATCGCGAGGATGACGAACAGGCTGAGCCCGGCGCGGTCGGAGGCAAAGGCGGTTCCGATCGCGAACCCCTCAGGGAGGCTGTGGACGAAGAGGACGAAGAAAACCAGGGCCGAGGTGCGCGCGCCCGGACCATCACGTCCCATGAACCTCGTGCGGGGATCGAGTCGGCTTCGGGCCACGCCGAGCAGCACCCCGCCCGCGCCCAACCCGCAGAGGACGGCGACCGTCGATCCTCCTTCGGTGGACGGGATCAGCAGCCCCACTATCGAGGCCACGCCCATCACACCGGCGGCGAAGCCGAGGAGGATCGGCGTCAGCTGCTCCGCGCGGTTCCCGAGGTAGAAGACCGGGACCGCGCCGAGGCCCGTGGCCAGCGCCGTTGCGGTCGCGGCGATCACGAGGACGACCACGTCGGGCATCGTCCAAACCTAGCGTCGAGCCGGCCGGCGCCCCTAGGAGCGCTCGTTACGACGCTCGTTCCGGCGGTGACGCAGCAGGACCGGGGCGGCGTATCCGATCAGGGCGCCGATCCCGACCGCGACCAGGAGGGTGACGATCAGGGGAGCGTTGACATTGACGAAGAGGACGTCGATCCGCACCTCCTGCGAGTTCTGCAGGGCGACGATGGCTACGAGGGCGATCAGGATGCCGATCGCCCAGGTGCGCCAACTCGACTGGTTGCCCGCTTTGTTCATCGGTCCCTTGTCCACCCCCTCCTTGCCCCGGCGGAGTGACGGCTACGCAGCCTCTTCGCCCGGCCAGGTGCCGGTCAGCCGCGCGAAGCCGCCGCGCGTGCCGCGCTCGACGATCCCCTTCGTCAGCCGGAACACCGCGCCCTCGATCGCGAGGGCGGCGATCAGCTTCGGCAGCGAGGCCTGCCGCTGGTCGGGGCCGGGCGGGTCCTCGTCGTCGATCAACGACCAGAGCCGGTCGAACCCCTTCCGCGCCACCATTCCGGCGACGATGCCGGAGATGATCCCGATCGGCATGTAGATCACCTTCATCGCGCTACCCGAGGCGGTCGAGCTCGTCGGCGAGTTCGGAGAGGAAGGGAAGCGAGGGCCTGGCCGCCCGCAGCTCGTCCAGGGTCTGGCGGTAGTGCTCGAGGCGCTCCGCTTCCGGCCGCACCCCGCGTTCGTTCAGCATCCTCACCTTCGCCAGCTTGTCGGCTGCGTAGATCGCCGCGACACAGCTGTCGCCGGCGACCCGGCCGCGATGCTCGGCCTTGCGCTCGCGATACGCCGTGATCGTCTCGTCCTCGGTCATCTCTCCGACCAGCTCGGCGACCTCGGCCCCGAACTCGGCCTCGATCTCGCCGAGCTTGGTGTCGGTGTCCTCGACCACGTCGTGCAGAAGCGCCGCGGCGACGACAACGTCGGGAAATTCGTTCTCATGCAGGAGCCTGGCGACCGCGACCGGATGGTCGATCTTCGTCTCGCCGTGGGGGCGCGGCCCGTGATGGGAGCTCACGGCCATCTCATATGCGCCTTCGAGAAGAGCCGAGCCCGCGGCGAAGTCCGGGGGCGAGTCAAAGCCACCGGGCGGCGCCATCAGGCCACCATGGTGCGATGCCATGCACAGACTGTGACGGATCTGTCATCTCCGCGGCGGCCGGGCCGGAGGTGTATCGGCACCGATCCGGCCCAGGAACCGCCTGAGGCGCAGTTCGTAGAGCCTGGGGGCAGCGTTCCAAGCCTCGGTGTGGCCTGCCTCGGGGGCGCGGAAGTAGGTGACCCGGTGAGGCAGCTGCGCGGCCAGTTCGTCGCTGGTGGAGATCGGGACGACTTCGTCGTCGGTGCCGTGGAAGAGAAGGATCGGGAGCTGCAGCGCGTCGAGGTGCTCGAGCGCGTTGAGGTCATCCCAGTCGGGGTCGATCCGGGCGTCGATCGCCCACTCGACGGGGGTCGCGAGGAAGCCCGGCAGCCCCATCTCGGATGACTGGAAGGAGAGGATCTCCTTCCAGTTGAGGGCCGGCGCGTCGAGGACGAGCCCCGAGACCCTGCCGGCCAGCCGCGAGTGCTGCATGAACTGGGTAACCAGCGAGCCGCCCATCGAGTAGCCGATCAGGACCAGGCGGTGCGCTCCGCGGGAGATCGCGTAGCGCGCTGCCGCCTCGAGGTCGCGCCACTCGGTCAGGCCCATATGGTGGAGGCCGTCGGGGCTCGGGGGAGCGCCGAGGTCCTCCCGGTAGGTGATCAGAAGCGACGTCAAGCCCGCGCGCCGCAGCGCCGGCAGCAGGCGCAGGCCCGCCTGCGGGTCATCGTTGATTCCGTGGACGAGGATCGCCCAGGTCGGGGCGGCCCCGCCGACCCGCCAGGCAGGCATCGTCCCCAGTTCCCCCTCGACGCCGACTTCGGCGAATGGCATGTCGAGCCCCTGTATCGGGTTGCCGCGGTAGACGTCGGATTCGATCGCGACCTTGGTCCCCGGCACGAGGTAGCCGCTGACGTCGCGCAGCTTTCGCGTGACCCGGTCGTCGTCGCTGCGCACGACGGGGCCGATGACCGCGTGCCCGGCCTGCCACTCGATCCCGTAGGTCCCCGGGCGGCGGCTTTCATCGTCGGCGGAGAGGATGACAGTGCCCGGGCTCACCGCCTCGACGGTGACATCCTGGGGCCAGTCCGAGTGGTCGGGGACCAGCACCGCGGAGGAGAAATGCCAGCTGAGTGCCGCGCCGATTCCGAGCGCCACAAGGAGGACAGCCGCGCCGGCGGCCAGCAATCGCCAGTGGCGCCGCGGCCAGGCCGTGACGTCGGCTTCTCCCACGGGCGCCAGCCTACCGGCGGCTAGGATTCGCCAGCGTGGCGATCACAGAGCAGGAGCAGCAGCAGGTCGAGAAGGCGAACTCGAGCGGGAGAACGCCGGTCGTCTTCATCCACGGGCTCTGGCTGCTGCCCAGCAGCTGGGACAACTGGGTCGGACTCTTCGGGGAGGCCGGGTACGCGGGGGTCACTCCGGTCTGGCCGGACGACCCGCTGACGGTCTCCGAAGCGCGGGCCAACCCGGACCTCTTCGCGAAGAAGTCGCTGAGCCAGATCGCCGATCACACCGCGGAGGTGATCGGCGCGCTCGACAACAAGCCCGCGGTGATGGGCCACTCGACCGGCGGGCTGCTGGCCCAGATGATCGCCGGCCGCGGTCTCTCCGCAGTGACGGTCGCGATCGACCCCGGCCCGTTCCGCGGCATCCTTCCGCTGCCGATCTCGGCCCTCAAGTCGGCATTTCCAGTGCTCTCCAACCCGCTCAACAAGGGCCGGGCGGTGACGCTGACGCTCGACCAGTTCAAGTACGGCTGGGCCAACGCGCTCTCCGAGGAGGAAGCGAGTGAGGCCTACGAGCGCTACCACGTGGCGGCGCCCGGACAGCCGCTGATGCAGATGGCCAATGCCAACCTCAATCCTCTGAGCGAGGCCAAGGTCGACACCAAAAACCCCGATCGGGGCCCGCTGCTGATCATCGACGGCGAGGTGGACCACACGGTGCCGTGGGCGATCGCCAACGCCTCCTACAAGAAGCAGAGCCGCAACTCGGCCGTCACCGAGATCAAGAAAATCCCGAACCGTGGCCACTCGCTGACGATCGACAACGGCTGGCGCGAGGTCGCGGAAACCGCGCTCGAGTTCGTCAAGCGGTTCACCTCTCCAAGCTGACTTCCGTACGCGCCGCCACACCGGATGACGCCGGCACAATCGCCCGGCTCCTGCACGACTTCAACACCGAGTACTCAGAACCGACGCCCGCGGTCGAGGTACTCGCCGAGCGCGGCCGGGAGCTGCTCGCCGCGGACGAGATCCGGGTCCTACTGGCCGGAGATCCCCCGTTCGGGATCGCGATGCTGCGGTTCCGCCCCTCGATCTGGAGCGGCGCCCCCGACGCCTATCTCGAGGAGCTCTACGTGGCGCCGGCGCGACGCGGGCAGGGCGTGGGCAGGGCTCTGATGGAGGCTGCGATCGAGGTCGCGCGAGCGGAGGGGGCCGAGCATTTCGACGTCGTCACCGGCGAGACGGACACCGCGGCCCGCGGCCTCTACGAGAGCCTCGGGATGGTCAACCGCGAGCGCGGCCCCGACGGGCCGCTCATGCTCTACTACGAGCTCGACATCTGAGCACGAGAGGAGCTCCTTGAGCACGACCCAGAGACCGGACCCGACCGAGTCGGTCCGCCACCAGCTTCGGCCCCTGTTCGACCAGGTCGTGATCAAGGAGCTCGATCAGGATCGGGTGCGGCGATCCGGGCTCGTGGTCCCGGCCGGCTCTCACGAGCCGCCGCCGGAGCAGGGGATGATCCTCGCGGTCGGGCCCGGCCTCGATTGGTGGACGCAAGCCGGGGTCGAGATGCCGGTCGCCCCGGGAGACCATGTCGTCTTCCCCGCGAGCGCCGGAGTCTGGGTCGAGGTCGACGAGGAGCGGCTGCTGGTCTGTCGTGTCGGCCAGCTGCTGGGCGTGCTCGAATCGACCGCGTTTCCGGCCGAGGGGCGCTAGCCCTCGGAGTAGACCGGCTCGCGCCCCGGCTCGCGCTCGGCCGCGGCCTCGGAAGCCTCGGCGCCTTCGGGCACCGGCTCGTAGCGAAGGACCAGCACGGCGATCGCCAGGGCGACGCCGACCAGGGCCGAGCCGACGAGGTAGGCGAGGTGGAACCCCGAGTTCAGCGCCGAGAGATTGGATGCGCCGTCGCCCAGCAGCGAGTCGGTGCGCTGGCTCGCCAGCGTCGCCAGCACGGCGAGCCCGATCGCGCCCCCGACCTGGGCGCTCGTGTTGACGAGCCCCGAGGCCAGCCCAGCGTCCTCCGGGGTCGCGCCCGACATCGCCAGCGTCATCAGCGACGGGAACGAGGTGCCGACGCCGAACCCGAGCAGCAGCAGCGGCGGCAACAGGTCGGTCGTGTATTGGCCGTCGACCGGGGTGCGGGCGAACAGGAGCAGCCCGGCGCCGATCAGGACCAGGCCGGCGATCAGCGTGCGCCGCGGCCCGAAGCGCATGATCAGCTTTTCCGAGAACCCGAGCGACATCGTCCCCATCACGATCGTCGTCGGCAGGAACGCGAGCCCGACCTCGAGCGGGTCGTAGCCGAGGATCCGCTGCAGGTATAGAGCGCCGAGGAAGAACATTGAGAACATCCCCGCCACCAGCAGGGCCTGGACCGCGTTGGCGCCGGTCACGTTGCGCGAGCGGAACAGCCGCAGCGGCATCAGCGGCGTCTCGATCCGCGCCTGGCGGAAGACAAATGCCGCCTCGAGTGCGATTGAGGTCGCGCCGAGTACGAGCGTCTCGGCCGCCCCCCAACCGACGTCGGCGACGTTGAGGATCGTGTAGACGCCGAGCATCAGCCCAGCCACCAAGAGGATCGCACCCGGGACGTCGGCCCCCTTGTCGAGCCCGATTCCGGGGACGTCGTCGACCAGCCGGACCGAGAGGAACAGGGTGACGATCCCGACCGGGATGTTGATGAAGAAGATCCAGTGCCAGCTGATCGCCTCGGTGAGGATGCCGCCGGCAAGCAGCCCGATCGAGCCGCCGGCCGAGGCGACGAACCCGTAGACCCCGATCGCTTTCGCCTGCTCGCGGCGATCGGGGAACATCGTCACGATCATCCCCAGAACCACCGCCGAGGTGAGCGCGCCGGCCACGCCCTGGATGAACCGCGCGCCGATCAACATCCCCTGGGTCTGAGAGACGGCGCAGAACAGGGAGGCGAAGATGAACACGGTCAGCCCGGCGAGGAAGACGCGCCGTTTGCCGACCAGGTCGCCGAGCCTGCCGACCAGGAGCAGCAGCCCTCCGAACGGGATCAGATAGGCGTTGACGACCCAGGCGAGGCTGCTCTGGCTGAACCCGAGGTCGTCCTGGATCGAGGGCAGGGCGACGTTCACGATCGTGATGTCGAGGACGATCATCAGGACGCCGGTGCAGAGGACGTAGAGGGCGAGCCAGCGGCGGCGGTCTTCGGCGGCGGGGGTCATGGCTTTGGACACTAGCAAAAGCTCCTGAAAAACAACTACCAGGTTGCAAATTTGTACTAAACGGCATAGACTCAAATCGTGGCGACGATGCGCTCATACGGCGATGCATGTCGATTCGCCTCCGCCCTCGACCTGATCGGGGAGCGATGGGCGCTGCTGGTCATCCGCGAACTGCTGCTCGGACCCAAGCGCTTCACGGACCTGCGGACGGGCCTGCCGGGAGCCAGTCCCAACATACTCTCCGAGCGACTCCGGGAGCTCGAGCAGGGCGGCGTTATCCGGCGCCGCAAGCTGGCGCCGCCGGCGAACTCCTGGGTCTACGAGCTGACCGAGTGGGGTGCGGACCTCAAGCCGGTGATCACCAGGCTCGGCGCCTGGGGCGCCCGCTCACCGCTTCCGCCCGCCGCCACCCGGATCGGCGCCGACTCGATCGTCCTCGCGCTGGGGTCGCTGTTCGACCCAGAGCGCGCCGGTGACCTCGACGCCGTCTACGAGCTCCGCCCCGACGGCCAGCGCTTCCGCGTGACTATCGCCGACGGCGAGATCGAGCTCGACCGCGGCGCCGCCGAGGACCCGGCGCTGGTGCTCGAGGGTGGGTCCGCCGACCTAGCCGCGCTCATCACCGGCGAGCTGGGCCTCGAGGCGGCGCTGGCCTCGGGCGCGGTGAGGATCGATGGGAGCCGGCGCGCGGCGGCCCGTTTCCTGCGCCTCTTCCCGATGCCCGAGCCCTGTGCAGGCGGGGCCGATCAGGCCGGCGAGCCCGCGGTGAGCGGCGTCGAGGTCACGGTGTAGACGTCCCACTCGTCGGCAACTCCCTTCAGGGAGTGGCGTCCGAAGGAGTCGAAGTCGATCCCCGAACCGATGACCAGGTCGCGGACGGTGCGGGAGACGAGGACCGTCCGCCCCTCGGCGAGGGCCGCGATCCGGGCCGCGACGTGGACCGCGATACCGCCGACGTCCTCACCGATCAGTTCGACCTCTCCGGTGTGCATCCCGGTCCTGACCTCGATCCCCAACGAGGGCGCCTCACCGACTATGGCCCGCGCGCACTCGACCGCGCGCGTCGGCCCGTCGAAGATCGCCAGGAAACCGTCGCCAGTGGTCTTGATCTCGCGGCCGTCGAACCGCTCCAGGTGACGACGGACCAGTGCCTGGTGCTGCTCGAGCAGCTCGCGCCAGCGCCGGTCGCCCATCTCGGTTGCGAGGCTGGTGGAATCGACTATGTCGGTGAAGAGGACGGTCGCCAGCACCCGGTCCGTTTTCGGGACCGGACGGACCCCGGTGAGGAACTCCTCGATCTCATCGAACGCCTCCTCGGCATTCGGGCCAACCCAGGGAGCATGGTCGCTGCCCTCGAGCTCGACGAAGCGGCTGCCCGGAATCTGCTCGGCGAGCCAGCGGCCGGCGCGGACGTTCACGGCGCGGTCATGGCGCCGGTGCATGACCAGGGTCGGCGCCTGGATCAGCGGCAGCGCGTCACGCACGTCGATATCGAGGAACATTTCGAAGAACCGCTGGACCCGGATCGGGCTCGCAGCCTGGCGCTCGTAGCGCGCCTGGAACTCCCGCGCCTGCGGGTCATCGGCGAGGCTCGGCGCGAAGATGTCGATCGAGGCGCCCTGGCCCCAGACCGGCGCGAGCAGCTGAAGGAGAGCTTCCTCCGCGGCCTCCTTCTCCGGCGCCCAGGGATAGTCCTCGGCCCAGGTCGACCGTGCCATCGCCCCGCAGAGGACCAGGGCCGAGGTCCTCTCCGGATAGGTGGCCGCGAACAGCATGCACATCGTTCCTCCCTCCGAGACGCCGATCAAGGCGGCGCGCTCGGAGCCTGCGGCGTCCATCACCGCGCGGACGTCGTCCATCCGTTCCTCGAGCGTGGCCGGGCCCGGCAGCGGGTCCGAGAGGCCGACGCCGCGACGATCGAAGAGGATCACCCGCGCGAACGAGCACAGGCGGTTTACGAAATTGGTCAGGGCGGGGCTCTCCCAGACAAGGTCCAGATGCGAGACGAAGGGGAACGCGAGCACCACGTCCATCTCGCCTTCGCCGACCACCTGGTAGGCGATGCCGATCTCGCCGCTTCGTGCGTATCGGGTCTCGGGCGCCATCCCGTCCACCCTACGCCGCTTCCAGCGAGACCGCGAAAGGACCTGCTCCGATCGCGGAAGGCGCGTTTGCTAGCCATGGGTGAAGAAAAGCGCCTGGCGCTAGGAGGTGAATCCGGCCGTCTTGAGGACGCAGTGGCGGAATTCGTAGGAGATGACGGTCGCGTTGGCGCGACGGGACCCGGTCGCAGTCTGGTTGATGAGCCTCTGGGCCTTCTTCGCGCTGCCATCGATCGCCGCCTTTCCGGCCTGCCGCAACAGCGTCGCCTGGTCGGAGACCTTCCCGATCCACTCGGTCAGCCGCGCGGCGTCCGCTTCGGGCCGCGGCACAGCCCGCAGCTTCGCGACTGCCTTGCCGAGCGCCTGCGAGGCCCTGAGGAAATGACGCCCGCTGTCCGCAAGGCCATTGGAGCGCGCCTTCTTCGCTTCCACACGACCGGGGCTACTGAGGATCCGCTCCGCGGCCCTGCCGTTGGCGGCGCAGATCGGCTCGACCTTCGACCGGAATTCGGCCTGCGCACCGTCGAGGGCGGCGGCCGCGACGGGAGCGAGCAGGGCGGCGGCGAGCAGGAGGGCGCCGACCACAAGCGCGCGCTTCATCCTCCCCCCAGTTCGGAGCGCAGGGTCTCGAGCTGGCCGCGGAGCTCGGCGAGCTCGCGCTCGATCCGCTCGATCCGGCCTTCGGCGCCCGGCGCGGCCTCGCCGTCGTCGCCCGGCGCCCCGACCGGGGGCGCGGCGTCCTCCGCGGCCGCCGATCCCAGCAGCTGCTCGTAGCGGTCCTCCTTCTGGCCCGGCTGCCGGTCATGGCGGCAGACGAGGCCGCGCTCGACCAAGCCGTCGAGCGTCTCGTGGACGGCGCCGAGGTCAGCAAAGCCGTGGAGGCGGTCGCTGCGCTGCTTGAGCTGGCCCGGCGTCTGCGTGCCGCGCAGCATCAGCACCGCCAGCAGCGAGATCTGGGGGCCGTCGATGTCGAGGGCCTCGTCGAGCAGATGGCGGTACTTGCGGGAGCGGCTGCCGGACCCACTCGCGAGACGCGTCCAGCCGCGCAGGGCGAGGCGGCGGAGCGCCTCGACCACGGTCTCCTCGTCGTAGCTGACGACCGGGTCGCGATTTGTCGACTGGTTGCAGGCGAGGCGCAGGGCGTTGACCGAGAGCGGATAGACGTCAGGGGTCGTCCGCTGCTTCTCGATCAGGCAGGCGACCACACGTATCTCGACCGCGTCCGGCTCCATCAGGAAGGTTCGCGCTTTGCTCGCTGCGCGATGAACCAGACCGTGACGCTTGCTCGCTCCGCGCTCATGGCTCAGTCCCGGTCCGGTCGGTCCGGATAGATCTCGTCGATCGTGACCAGCGCCCGGTAGGGGGCGTCGGCCGCGGCTTCGATCGCCGCCGCGCCGCCGGCCAGGCGGTCGACCGCTGCCACCACCGCGGCGACCTCGAGCCCCTCCTCCCGGATCCGCCCGATCGCGGCGACGGTCGATCCGCCGCTGGTGACCGTGTCCTCGACGACGAGACAGCGCGCGCCGGGCTCGACCGGGCCCTCGACCCAACGCTGGAGGCCGTGTTCCTTGCGGACTCCGCGGACGAAGAACCCGACGAGGCCCTCGCCGCCGTCGACCGCGATCGCGGCGCAGGCCAGGGGGATCGCTGCCGTCGCCGGCCCGCCGACGGCATCGGCCCCGGCATCGGCGGCTGCGGCGGCGATCAGCTCGCCGACGGCGAGAAAGCCGGGTGGGCGCAGAATCGCGCGGCGCGCGTCGACGTAGTACTGGGCGACGGCGCCGCTGGCAAGGGTGACCTCGCCGATCACCAGCGAGTACTCGCGGAGCTCTGCCAGCAGGGTGCTCTTCGCGCTTGCTCGCTCCGCACTCATGCCCCGAATCCTACGGAGGCGGCGTCAGCCGAGCGCTTGCTCGAATCCCTGGCGCCAGCTCGGGTAACGAGGCTCCCAGCCGAGCTCGGCCTTCCCCTTCTCGTTCGAGGCCGCCCTCAGCGTCTCGGCGCTGGCGGCGGTGGGCCCGGCGACCAGCTTGGCGAACCAGAGCGGAACGCGGCGCGGGGACTTCGCCCCCAGCGCCTCCGCGTAGGCCGGCGTCCAAACCCGCTGCTCGACGGGCTCATCATCGACAACGTTGAAGACGCCGGTCGCGCCGGCCTCGATCGCGGCGACCGTCGCCGCGGCGGCATCCTCGACGTGGATGAATGAGAACCTGCCGGTGCCCTGACCGACGATCGGGATGAGCCTTCTGCGCACATCCACCGCCATCGCCCGGCCCCGGGCCATGCTCGTCCCCGGCCCATAAAAGGCTCCGAAGCGCAGCACTGCACCCTCGAACTCCTCGCTGCCCAGCACCTGTCGCTCGAGGTCAGTGATGGCCTCGACAACGCCCGCCATCGGCCCCGAGGGCGCGCTGAGCAGCGGCGCCTCCTCCCCCTTGACCCAGTCGCCCTGCGGCTCGTAGAGGAAGGCGACGCTCTCAGCGACCAGGCGACTGGTGCCCGCGGCCGTCGCGGCGGCGATGAGATTGCGGGTGCCCTCGCTGCGCAGCCGGTTGGTCGCGGCGAAGGTCCTCCGACTCCGATAGTTGATCCGATCCGGCAGGGCCGTCATCGCGTGGACGACGACCTCCGGCGCCGCCTCCGAGACCGCGCGCAGCAGCCCCTCGGGCTCGAAGGCGTCGCAGATCGAGGCCGTCGCCCCCTGCTTCTCGATCCGCGCCACCCGCTCGCTGCGGCGGCTGCTGCCGGTGACCTCATGCCCGGCGGCCACCAACTGCCCCACGAGGGGCATCCCCAGCGCCCCGCTCGCGCCGGCGACGAAGACCCTCACCCAGCGTCCGCCCGATTGCCGTTCAGCCGTTCCGCGACCCGCGCCAGCCAGCAGGCGCCGAGCGCCCCGGCCGCGATCAGGAGGGTGTCGCTCCAGCCCCGCGCCTCGCTCTTCGCCTCACCGGTGTCGAAGAGGTGATTGATCGCGTGGAACCCGTACCAGAGCGCCCCGAGCCAGAGCAGCGGCGCCCGCCAGGAGGGCCGCACAATGGAGATCGCGAGGGCGACGCCCGCGGCGAGGTAGAAGGCCCCGACGTCACCGACGTAGTGGGAGTTCTCGACCCCGTAGTGCCCGATCTGGTCGAAGAAGGTGTCGGGCGCGACCAGCGCCAGCAGGCCGAACGCCACGTGCCAGACGGCGAGTACGACGAGGACCGCTTTCATCGCCCGCTCGGTCATCGGCCGAACCCTACGCCGGATGGCGGCCGGGCCAAAAGGTCCAGTGGCGCCGCTTCGGCGGGTCCAGTTCCCGCCGGCTCAGAAGACGAAGATGCTTTCGCCGTAATTGATCCGGTCGAAGATCTCGGGCTGGTCGGCGATGAAGGTCCGGATGCACCCGTGGCTGGCGGGGTAGTCGGGGACCGATTCGTAGCCGTGGACGGCGTAGCCGCCGTAGAAGTAGAACGAGTAGTACATCCCGTGTGAGTTGTAGCCGGGTTCGGTCCTGATGAAAGTGAAGTGCCCGGTCACGGTCGGGGTCGAGGACTTGCCCGAGGAGACGGGGTATACCCACTTCGCCTTGTCGCCATCGGCGAAGACCAGGACCTGCTTGGAGAGCGGCGCCTCGAGGTGCCGGCCGGCCGCGGGGTGGCGGACCTTGTATTCGCCGCGACCGGCGAAGGCGCGCTTGACCAGCCCCTTGCCGGCGCGCGAGCTGCGCTCCATGTCATTCACTTTGCGATAGGCGAGGACCCCACGCCCGGTCTTGCCGCCGAAGCAGCGGCCGCTGTTGGTGATGTAGCCCAGCTTCCTCATCGCCTTCTTGAAGCCGACGACGACGTCCCCGCACTGGCCCTGGTGGAGCGCGGGAAAGCTGACCCGCCAGCTCTTGCGCTTGGAGCTATCGCCGCCGAGCCGGGCGGTCGCCGCATGGCGGGCGCTGGCCGCGTACTTGCCGGCTCCTTCGATCCGAATCCGGGCCCGGAAGGCGCCGCTTCCCCCCTTGCCCTTCTGCACCTTCACGGTCTTGTGCTCGATCCGGTCGCCGTTGAGGAAGAAGCTGACGTCGACGCTCTGCCCAGGGGCGTAGGGGTTGACGGTCCCGATCACCGGCACCGTGCTCATCACCGGCGCCCTGCCGCCGTGGAGGTGGCCGATCGTGATCTTCACCTTCGCCTCCGGGACGGCGTCGACCGCGCCGTTCTTGGCGGCGAGTGCCGTCGGAGCGGTGGCGAGGGCGGCGGCGAGAGAGATGAGTGGGATCAGGCGTCTCATGGGGAGCGACATTCTGCCGGACCGGTCGGCCGTGCGGCCCTACTGGGCGAGTAGCGCGACCGTGTTGTTGAGCATGTGAAGCATGATTCCGGGCCAGATCGAGCCCGTTTTCTCGTAGAGCAGGCAGAGAACGATGCCGAAGGCCATCAGCGGCGGGACCGCGCTCAACCCCGTCAGCGCGTGGAGGGCGCCGAAGATCACGCCACCGATCAGAGCCGCGACGGGGACCGGCAGTCGCTCCCGCAGGCCGCCGTAGAGCATGCCCCGGAAGCAGAGCTCCTCGCTGACCGGCGCCGCGACGACGATCAGGAGGAACTGGATCGGCAGGCTCCCGAACGATTCCGCGATGTCCTCCTGTTCGGGTTCCCCGATCAGGTTCGAGTAGAGGATCGCGACCAGCAGGTAGGCGACGACGGCGATGAACATCCAGAGGAACGCCGACGGCACCCTGAAGCTCCGCAGACCGAGCCGCCGCAGCGCCTCGTTGAAGGCCACACCACCCCGCGCCGCCATCACGATCGGCACGATCACGAAGCCGAGCGCGGTCGCGAACTGGACCGCCGCGTTGGCGGCGCTGCTGAGGTCCCCTTCGCTGCTGGGGTGGTCGATGATCAGCGCCGGGATCCCCAGGATCAGGCCGACGAAGAGCGCGAGGATGACCCCGAAGACGGCCGCCACGGGCCCCCAGTTCGAGTAGGGAAAGGCCGGTTTTGGGGGTAGGTTTGCCTCCATGCCGCCGCCAGTCTCACAGGTCTCGCGTTCGACAAAGACGCGGCTGCGATTCCTGCGCCGGGTCCTGATCCTGGTCCTCGCGCTCGTCCTCGTCGCCCTCGTCCTCGCCCAGTTCACCGAACTGAACCGGCTGGCGACGGGGATCCTCGCCTCGACCGCGGTCGCCGCGGCGATCATCGGCCTCGCCGCCCAGCAGACGCTGGGGAACCTCATCGCCGGGATCCAGATCGCGATCTCGCAGCCGATCAAAATCGGCGACCGGATCACCTTCGAGGAGATCGAGGGACGGGTGACCGACGTCACCCTCTCTTACACCTACGTCGACCCCGGCGACGAGAGCACCGTCGTGATCCCCAACTCGATGCTGCTGGAAGGGGTCGTGCAGAACCACTCGACCGGGGACACGCAGGCCTGAGCGGCACCCCGGTCGAAGTACCCTTTTCAGGATGACGCAGCGCCAACGCCGCCGCAACCGCCGTCGCGGCGGCGCTTCCAGCAAGTTCCTGTTCGTCGGGGGGGCCGTGCTCGCCCTGGTTGCGATCCTGTCGATCGGGGTCGCCTCCTGGGTGCTCGACGTCGCCGCCAAGGCACCGTCGCTCTCGGCCTGCCGGCCGATCGACCGCGGCGGCAACTCGATCCTTTTTGCCGGCGACGGCAGCCGCCTCGGCTACATCGCCTCCGACGAGGCCCGGAGCCCGGTCGCGATCAAGCGGGTTCCCCCCGACCTCAAGTACGCAACCGTCGCGATCGAGGACGAGCGCTTCTACGAACACGACGGGATCGACTACGAGGGCGGGCTCCGCGCCCTCGTCCAGAACGTCGAGGCCGGGAAGATCGTCCAGGGTGGATCGACGATCACGATGCAGCTGATGCGGAACCTCTGCATCACCGACCCCAAGCGGAACTTCGAACGCAAGATCCAGGAGGCGAAGCTGGCGCTGGAGTACGAGAAGAAGTTCTCGAAGGAAGACATTCTCGGCAAGTACCTGAACGGGGCCTCCTACGGGACGATCAACGGCAGCACCGCGGTCGGCGTCCAGGCCGCCTCGAAGATCTACTTCTCGAAGCCGGTCTGGAAGCTGACCCTCGAGCAATCGGCCCTCCTGGCCGGGCTCCCGCAGGCTCCCTCTGACTACAACCCGATCCTCAATCCGAAGGGCGCCCTCGAAAGGCGCAACGAGGTGCTGGGGAAAATGGCCGACCTCGGCTACATCTCGAAAGGGCGGGCACTGGAGGGCGAGCAGAGGGGTCTCGGCCTGAACCTCTCCGACACCTACTTCGAACGTCGCCAGCCCTACTTCTTCGACTACGTCGAGGACAAGTTGATCGAAAAGTACGGCGTCAACACCGTCCGCAAGGGCGGCCTCCGGGTCTACACGACGATCGACCCGAAGCTGCAGGAAATCGGGCTCGAAGCGGTGCACTCGACCCTTCCCTATTCAGAAGACCCGGCCTCGGCGCTGGTCTCGATCGAACCGGACACCGGCTACATCAAGGCGATGGTCTCGAGCTCCAGCTATGACGTCAGCCAGTTCAACCTCGCCGCCCAGGGCCACAGACAGCCGGGCTCGACCTTCAAGACCTTCGTCCTGACGACGGCGCTCAAGCAGGGCGTCGACCCCTACTCCACCTACTACACGTCGAAACCGCTCAACCTCGACCTGCCCGAGTGGGGACACTGGGAAGTCCACACCGCCGACGAGGGATACCAGGGGACGATCAACCTCGAGCAGGCGACCGTGGCCTCCGACAACACCGTCTTCGCCCAGCTCGACCTCGACGTCGGTCCCGAGAACGTCGCCGAAACGGCGAAGTCGATGGGCATCGAAACCGAACTCGACGGGATCCCGGCGGAGGGGATCGGCGGCCTCCGGATCGGCGTCTCGCCGCTCGAGATGTCGGACGCCTACGCGACGCTCGCCTCGGGCGGAATCCACCGCAACCCGACCGCGATCCGCCGGGTCGTCTTCCCCGACGGCCACGTCGACCACCCCGAGCACCCGGATCCGAAACGCGTGGTCTCCGAAGCGGTCGCCTACGAGGTCACCCGCCTGCTCCACGACAACATCACCGGCGGCACCGGCACCGCCGCCTACACCGGCTGCCCCGGCCAGGCGGGCAAGACGGGAACGACCGACAACTACACCGACGCCTGGTTCGCCGGCTACCAGCCGAACCTCTCGACGGTGGTCTGGGTCGGATACCCGCAGTCCAACGAAATCGAAATGACGAGCGTCCACGGGATCACCGTGTTCGGCGGCACCTTCCCCGCGGAAATCTGGAACTCGCTCTACTCCAGCGCCGAAATCCCCTGCGAGGAATTCTCCGAACCCGAGACGCCGATCAGCTGGGCGCCCTTCTACGGCCAATTCACGGCCTCGGGCGGAGCCGGCTCCTCCACCTACGGCGAAACTGAAGAAGAAGAAACCACGGGCCCGAAGAAGCCCGGTCAGGACGCGGTCGGCGGCTACGACCCCAACGCCTACTCGCCCGGAGTGGGCCAGGAACCGACGCCGACGCCGAGCCCCGAACCGGCACCGTCTCCGAGCCCGCCGAGTGGTGGTGGGGGTGGCGGTGGCAGCGTCGGCGGCGGCACGGCAACCGGCGGAGTCGGGGCCGGCTGATCGCCCGCGGGCCCAGCGGGCCCTCGGGATCGCGGGTCTGGCCTGCCTGCTCGCGGCCGCGGTCCCGCTGGTGGCGCCGGGCCCGGGGCTCGTGCCGGCGGCGGGGAGCGATCCCCCGAGCTGGCTGCTCGGGGTATATGGCCACGGCCTACGCGTCGGCCCGGGCGCCTACTACGCGCTGCTGTGGGTGGCGTTCGTATCCCACCTCTGCGTCCTGATCGCGGCGCCGACGCTCGATCGGCGGCTGATCCGCGGCGTCGCCGCGATCCTCGTGCTCGCCTTCGCGCTCGCCCCGCCGCTCCTCTCCCAGGATGTCTTCAGCTACATCGCCTATGCGCGCCTCGGAGCTCTGCACGGCCTCAACCCCTACGCCCATGCGCCGATCGAGTTCGCCGCCGACCCGAGCTACGCCCACGTCGGCTGGACCGAATCGCCCAGCTCCTACGGCCCGCTGTTCACGCTCGCGACCTATCCGCTGGCCCTGATCTCGGTGCCGGCGGCGCTCTGGACGCTGAAGGCGGTCGCCGCCGCATCGGTCCTTGCGCTGGCTCTGCTCGTCGCGCGGATCGCGCCGTCCCGTGGCGTCGAACCGCGGCGCGGCTTCGTGATCGTCGCGCTGAACCCGCTGGTCCTGGTCCACGTCGTCGGCGGCGCCCACAACGACGCGACGATGATGCTGGTCGCCGTGGCGGGATGCGCCGCGGTCCTCGCCCTGCGCGAGCGCAGCGGCGCGGCCGCCGTCGCGACCGCGATCGGGCTGAAGATGAGCGCGGCGATCGTCGCCCCGTTCGCTCTGCTCGGGGCATTGCGCCGAAGCCGGTTCCTCGCCGGCGCCGCGCTTGCCGCGGTCGCGATCGCCGGGGCAGCGCTGGCGGCGTTCGGCACCCGCGCCCTCGACTCGGCCGAGTTGGTGGGCGAGAACCAGGGCCGGGTCAGCAACTACAGCCTCCCCAACCTCCTGTCCGAGCTGCTCGGTGTCGGGATCGGCCCGATGCGGGCGCTCACCGCCGCCGCCTTCGCCGTCCTCCTCCTCGCGCTCGGCCGTTGGGTCCTGCGCGGAGGGGACTGGATCCGGGCGACGGGTTGGGCGGGCCTGGGCCTCCTGCTCGCCACCGCCTGGCTCCTCCCCTGGTACATCGTCTGGGCCCTGCCCTTCGCCGCCCTCGCCCGCGACAACCGCCTGATCACCTGCGTCCTCGCCCTCACCGCCCTCCAACTCGCCGCCCGCGTCCCGCTCTAGAGCAGCTTGGTCAGGCCGTCGGGGATTGAGCTGCGGACCCCTGGAGTGGTGGACCCCGCGGCGGAGGATCACCCGCCGGACTTTCGGAACGAGGGGATTGGCGTCCCCCGAACGGGCGGATACTCAAAGTGCCGGTCTGATTAGACCGGCACTTGTCCGGGCGGGGGATGCCCAATCCCCCCCCTTAGAGGATTTCGGGGGTATGGACCTCCTGCTTACCCTTCTCGGCGTCCTTCTCCTCGGCAGGAGACGGATGTAGAACCCCGGTCGCGATTGACCACCCCTCGCGTTTGCCGAGAGCGGTGACGGCGGCGACGTAGACCAGCTCGACGAGGGTCTGGACGCCGCGGACCGCGATCGCGATCAAGGAGCCGATCGCGAAGCTGTTTCCCGGGACCGCGACCTTGACCGCCCAGGCGAAGGCCGCGTCGCGGACCCCGAGGCCGGCGGGGGCGACGAGCGTCGCCAGCGCGGCGACGTACCCGACCGCCTGCGCCGAGCCGACGGTGAAGATTTCGTCGAGCGGGATCGAGCTGACCGAGCGGGCGACGCAGTAGACGCCGACCGAGATCACGGCCCAGATCGCGGCGAAGAAGATCAGCAGGGCGATGACCCCCTGCAGCGAGATCACCGCCGGCAGCGGCTCGCGGCCGAAGGCCTTCAGGACGCGGTTTGCCAGCGGGCCGAAGACGCGCGGATGGAGGACGGCGATCGCCGCGGGGACCAGCAGCAGGACCGCCCAGCGCAGCGGCTGGCCCTGGAGGTCGGGATGGTTGATGAAGAAGTAGGAGGCGATCGCGATCGCCGAGGTCGCCGAGATCGCCTGTTCGTAGGCGACGCTCGCGATCGTGATCCGGCGCGGGACGCCGGCGCGCTCGGAGAGCAGCACCCTGCCCAGCACGTAGAGGACGCTGCCCGGCACGTAGCGGGCGAGGAGGGGCTGGCCCCAGGCGACCTGAGCCCGGCCGACGCCGATCTGATAGCCGAGGAAACGCAGGATCAGGTCCCAGCCGAGGGCGCTCAGCGCGTAGTAGATCGGGAGGACGATGAACGCCGGGATCAGCCACAGCACGTGGAAGTGGACGCCCTTGTCCTTGATCTCCGACCACTGGTCGACGACCGTCAGGACGAGGAAGCCGAAGATGACGAGTGCAAGCCCGAGCTGGATCGCCAGTCGGACCCGCTTGCTGCGGGGTGGTTGCGTTCCGAACCGGGCGCCGGCTTCGCCGATCCGGTGAAGTAATGGCCGCCTTTGCTCCACGCGCGTCGCACCTTAGAGAGCGCGGGGGCTGCACCGCGCGCGGACCGGCGCCAGAATTGGGCCATGGGTGAGTTCGACCTGCTGGCGCGCGTGCGGGAACGGCTTCCACGGCCCGGGGCCCGAGTCCACCTCGGCAGTGGCGACGACGCCGCGGTCACCGTCCCCGCGGGCGCGACCGCGACCTCGGTCGACGCGCTGGTGGATGGCGTCCACTTTCGGCGCGGGCAGGCGAGCCTGGCCCAGATCGGGGCGAAGGGGCTCGCCGCCGCGCTCTCGGACCTCGCGGCGATGGGCGCCGAGCCGGGCGAGGCCTACGTCGTCCTCGGTGTCCCGCCCGACCTCGACGAGGACGGCTGCCTCGAGCTCCTCGACGGGCTCACCCAGCTGGCCGAAGCGACGGGCACGACCCTGGCCGGCGGTGACGTCACCAGGGCGCCGGTCCTGGCCTTGGCGATCACGGTCGTCGGCCACGCCCCGGATCCGGAGCGGCTCGTGAGCCGCTCGGGCGGCCGACCCGGCGACGTCCTGGTGGTGACCGGGGACCTCGGCGCCGCGGCGGCCGGCCTGCTCCTGCTCGACCGGGACGGCCCGACCGCGGGGCCCGAGCCCGGTCCGGAGGCAGCCCTGGTCGCCCGCCAGCTCGAGCCCCACCCGCGCCTTGACGCCGGACGGGCGCTCGCAGGTGCCGGGGCGACGGCGATGATCGACCTCAGCGACGGCCTTGCGGGCGACGCCGCGCAGCTGGCCGCAGCGAGCGGTGTCGGGGCGCGAATCGACGCATCGGCCCTGCCCATCGCACCGGGAGTCCGCGAGGTCGCCACCGCCAACGGGCGCGAGGCGCTCGAGCTTGCCGCCTCGGGCGGAGAGGACTACGAGCTCCTCGCCGCCCTGCCGGCCGACCGGGTCGAGGGAGCAATCGCCGCGGTCGGCGCGGCTGCGCCAGGGGCAGCGGTCACTCCGATCGGCGAACTCGTCTCCGGTGAAGGGGTCGAGATCAGGCGGCCCGACGGGTCACTACTGCGGTCAGCCGGGTTCGACCAACTGGCCTGAGCTGCTCACTCACGGTGAGCAGCTCGCGCACACTGCGCCGGCTCAGCATCGCCTCGGCGACTAGTGCCGGGTTGGGCTTGTAGCGCCCTTCTTCGACCATGCTTTTCAACTGCTCTGTTGCCATGTGCCTCCTATCGGCGGCATTCTCTCATGTCATTAGTTCTGGGTAGTCCGACATTTGTCCAGTCCCACCCGCATAGTGCGCGGATTAACCTGTGGTGATGCCCAACGGAACCGCTCGGATATTGCTGGTCGACGATGAGCAGTCGGTTCAGACGCTGCTCAGCTACCCATTGCGGAAAGACGGCTACCACGTCACCTCCGCGATCGACGGCCAGGAGGCTCTGCAGCGCTTCAGCGAGGCCCGCTTCGACCTCGTGATCCTCGACCTGATGCTGCCCAAGCTCGACGGCGTCGAGGTCTGCCGCCAACTGCGTCGCAACAGCCAGGTGCCGATCATCATGCTCACCGCGAAAGGCAGCGAGACCGACAAGGTCGCCGGGCTCGAGGTCGGCGCCGACGACTACATCACGAAGCCGTTCTCGATGCGCGAGTTCCGGAGCCGGGTCAAGGCGGCGTTGCGGCGGTCGCGGATGATCGGGGAGTTCCAGGAGGAGGGGTCGATCGAACACGACGAGCTGACGATCGACTTCGGCCGCCGGATGGTCCTGCTGCGCGGCGAGGAGGTCAAGGTGACCTACGTCGAGTTCGAGATCCTCAGCGCTCTGGCCCGCTCCCCCGGTCGGGTGCTGAGCCGGCAGACCCTGCTCGAGTGCGTCTGGGGCGACTCTGAGTACCGCGACCCCCGCACCGTCGACGTCCACATCCGCCACCTCCGGGAAAAGCTCGAGCAGAACCCGAAGGAGCCGGAGTTCCTGTTCACGGTCCGGGGCGTCGGCTACCGCTTCAGAGAATGAGGCGCCTGAGGTTCACCCCGCTGGGCAGCAGGATCACGATGATCTCGCTGGGGATCGCCGTCGGCACCGCCGCAGTCATCTACATCTACGTCGTCCACATCGCCGGCATCTCCGAGGTCAAGGGCCAGATCACGACCGGGGCGCTGATCGCCCTCGTCCCGGCGCTCGGGATCGGCCTCTACTTCGCGACGCTCGCGACCCAGCGGATCAGGAACATCCAGGATGCCGCGCACAAGGTCGCCGAAGGGGATTTCGGGGCGCGGATCCCGGTCGACTCCTCCGGGCAGCTGGGAGAGCTGGCCCGCACCTTCAACGAAATGCAGCGCCGCCTCGCCGAGCTCGACAACGCCCGCAAGCAGTTCATCGCCAACGCTTCGCACGAGCTGAGGACCCCGATCTTCAGCCTCGGCGGGTTCGTCGAGCTGCTCGAGGAGGACGAGCCGACCCCCGAGGAGCGCGAAGAGTTCGTCCGCACGATGCGCCAGCAGATCGACCGCCTGACGAAGCTGACCGCCGACCTGCTCAACCTCTCCCAGCTCGACGCGGGCGGCATCGTGATGGTCCCGAGCAGCGTCGACCTCACCGATCTCGCCCGCAGCATCACCCGCGAGTTCGGGCCGCGTGCCGACCTGCGCGGCTCCCGCCTGGAGCTGCGCACGCCCGACCATCCGGTGATGACGACCGCCGATCCTGAACGGGTTCGGCAGATCGTCCGTATCCTGCTCGACAACTCCCTCACCCATCCCCCCGAGGGCGCAAGTGTGACCGTGACCGTCTACTCCGTAAATCGCAGGGCAGAGCTGACCGTCTCCGACGATGGCGCCGGGATCCCGCAGCGCGTCCAGGGGCGGATCTTCGAGCGCTTCTACACCGCCAAGCCCTCGGGCGGCTCCGGCCTCGGGCTCGCGATCGCCCGCGAGCTCGCCCAGCGGATGGAGGGTCGGATCTCGATCACCTCGACCCGGCGCTTCACCGCCTTCACCCTCGACCTCCCCCCCGCCCCCGCCGAGGCGGCCCCGGTCGTCGTCTCCGAAGCCACCGGGGCAGGCGTGTGAGCGGGGTGGCGGCGCGAGTCGCGCTCGCGGCCGCGCTGCTGGTCCTGGCGCTCGCCGGCTGCGGCGGATCGGGTGGCGGTGGCTCAGCGTCCTCCTCGGGGGGGCAGGCGACGCCTCAGGTCGCGGTCGAGACGAGCGCACCCGGCTTCGACGCCACCTCGGTCTTCCACAGGGCGTCGCCCGGGGTCGTCACGATCCGATCGATCACCGAAACCGGAGGCGCCGAAGGATCGGGCTTCGTCCTCGACAAGGACGGCAGGATCGTCACCAACGCCCATGTGGTCACCGACGACACCTCGGGAGAACGCAAGGAAGCGGAAGCGGTCTACGTCGAGTTCCCGGACCGCAACGTCGTCCCGGCGAAGATCGTCGGCGTCGACCCGTTCGCCGACGTCGCCCTGCTCGAAGTCGAGCCCGACGGGTTCGAATTGCATCCGCTCACGCTCGGCGACGATCGCGACCTGATCGTCGGCCAGCCGGTGGCCGCGATCGGCAGCCCGTTCGGGGAGCAGCAATCGCTCTCGGTCGGGGTCGTCTCGGCGACCAACCGCTCGGTCCGCTCGCTGACCGAATTCCAGATCGAGGGAGCGATACAGACCGACGCCTCAATCAACCCCGGCAACTCCGGCGGGCCGCTGCTCGACGGCAACGCCCGCGTGATCGGGATCAACCAGCAGATCGAGACCAATTCGGGGGCCAACGACGGGGTCGGGTTCGCGGTCCCGATCACGGCCGTGAAGCGGTCCGTCGCGCAGCTCGAAGACGGCGGCAAGGCCGAATACGCCTACATCGGGGTCTCGACCCAGGCGCTCTACCCGCAGCTCGCCGACCGGCTCGGGCTCGACACCGACTTCGGCGGCCTGCTCGCCGAAGTCGTCCCCGACAGCCCCGCCGACGAAGCCGGGCTGCGGGGCGGCGACGGCAAAATCCGGTTCCAGGGCATCCCCTACCGCACCGGCGGCGACGTGGTCCTCTCGATCGACGGCCACAAGGTCGTCGAACCGGACGACCTCGCCAATCTCATCGCCGACTTCGAACCCGGGGACCAGGTGACGCTGGAAGTGATGCACGAGGACGGCGAAACCGAGCAGGTCGAGGTCACGCTCGGCACCCGGCCCGAGGGCAATAGCGGCCGTTGACGGTACCCGGGCGGACGCTCCCGTCCAACTGCGTGTAGAACTCCGCCGCATGCTTCAGGAAATCACCCTCGGCAACAAGTCGCTTGCCGATTACACCCACATCGCCGGCAAGGAGCTGAGCGACCGGATCCGGGCGCTTGCCGAGCCACTCCAGGGCCACCGGGTGCTCCACGTCAGCGCGACGGCGTTCGGCGGCGGCGTCTCGGAGATCCTCTACACGATCGTGCCGCTGATGCGGGACGCGGGCCTCGACGCGCACTGGCAGGTGATCTTCGGCAAGGAAGAGTTCTACAACGCGACCAAGCTCCTCCACAACTCGCTGCAGGGAGCCGAGGAGACGCTCACCGACGAGCAGTGGGAGCTGTTCGACGAGGTCAACGCGATGAACGCGGAGGGGCTCGAAGGCGAGTGGGACACGATCATCGTCCACGATCCACAGCCGATCGGCCTCCGGCGCGGCGCCACCGCCAAAAGCCGCAACTGGATCTGGCGCTGCCACATCGACCTCTCGGAGCCGAACCCCGCCCCGATCGCCCGCCTGCAGCCGCTGATCGAGGAGTATGACGCGACCGTCTGGCACCTCCCCGACTACGTCCCGGAGGGGATCAACGGCAACGACGGGATCCGGATCATCCCGCCGGCGATCGACCCGCTCTCGCCGAAGAACATGGCGTTCTCACCCGACGACGCGGCCTTCGTCTGCGACCAGTTCGGGATCGATGTCGATCGGCCGCTGATCACCCAGGTCTCGCGATTCGACCCCTGGAAGGACCCGATGGGGGTGATCGACGCCTACCGCTCGGTCACCGAGGAGCTGCGCGAGGTGCAGCTCGCCCTCGTCGGATCGATGGCGACCGACGACCCGGAGGGGTGGGAGTTCTTCCAGCACACCTTCGAGTACGCCGACGGTGACCCCGACATCAAGATCCTCAACAACCTCAACAACGTCGGCGCGATCGAGGTCAACGCCTTCCAGTCGCAGTCCGACGTCGTCCTCCAGAAGTCGATCCGCGAGGGGTTCGGGCTGACCGTCACCGAGGCGCTCTGGAAGGGCCGCCCGACCGTCGCCGGGAACGTCGGCGGAATCCCGCTGCAGATCGAGGACGGGGTCAGCGGCTACCTGGTCGACTCCGCGGAGGCGTGCGCCGCCCGCTGCATCGAAATCCTGCTCGATCCCGAGCTCGGCAAGCGGCTCGGGAAAGCCGGCAAGGAACGGGCGCGGGAGCGATTCCTCTCCCCCCGCCTGCTCCGCGACTGGCTCGAGCTGATCAGCGAACTCGACGCCTAGCCGCGCCACCGCCGGGGTAGGCTGGTCGGGTGCCCTACCGCGATCCCCTGATCATCGTCTCGAACCGCGGTCCCGCCGAGTTCGACCGCGACGAGGCCGGCGAGCGGGTGGTGAGGCGCGGCGGTGGCGGCCTGGTCACGGCGCTGTCGGGGCTCGTCTCGCACCGCGAGGCGCTCTGGATCGCCTCGGCGATGACCGATGAGGACATCGCCGTTTCCGAGGAGCGCGGCGGGCCGGTCGAGATCTCGATCGACGCGCTCGACTACCGGGTGCTGATGGTCGGTAGCGACCCCGAGGCCTACGACCGCTTCTACAACGTGATCGCCAACCCGCTGCTGTGGTTCATCCAGCACTACCTCTGGGACCTCTCGAACGCCCCCGACGTGCGCCAGGAGGAGCTCGACGCATGGGACTTCGGGTACCAGACGGTCAACCGGGACATCGCCACTGCGGTGCTGTCCCAGATCGAGTCGAGGGAGCGGCCGCTGGTGATGCTCCACGACTACCACCTCTACACCGTGCCCGGCATGATCCGCGAGGAGCGCCCGGATGCCTTCCTGCACCACTTCGTCCACATCCCCTGGTCCCAGCCGGACAGCTGGCGAGTCCTGCCGGGCCGGATCCGCGAGGCGATCTTCCGCGGCATGCTGGCCAACGACATCATCGGCTTCCACACCCACTCCTACTGCATCAACTTCCTGCGCTGCTGCGACGAGCTGCTCGAAGCCGACGTCGACTACGAGCAGGCGGTGATCCGCCACGACGGCGGCCGGACGCTGGCCAGGGCCTACCCGCTCTCGATCGATGCCGAGCGCCTGAAGCGGGCGGCCGAGTCTCCCGAGGTGATGGCCGCCGAACGCGAGGTGCTGGAGCGCCGCCGCGAGCACCTGATTATCAGGGTCGACCGCGCCGACCTCTCGAAGAACGTGCTGCGTGGCTTCACCGCCTTCGACACGTTCCTCCAGCAGCACCCGGAGTTCCGCGAGAAGGTGACCTTCATCGCCCACCTCCAGCCCTCGCGGCAGGATGTCCCCGAGTACGCCGAGTACCTGGAGCGGATCGAGGCGCTGGTCGCGGTCGTCAACCATCGCCACGGCACCACCGACTGGATGCCGATCGACCTCAAGATCTACGAGAACTTCCCCGAGGCGGTCGCCCGCTACAAGCACTTCGACCTGCTGATGGTGAACTCGATCTTCGACGGGATGAACCTGGTCGCCAAGGAGGCGCCGGCGGTGAACACCCGTGACGGCGTCCTGATGCTCTCCGAGAACACCGGCTCCCATGAGGAGCTCTCCGACTGCGCCATCTCGGTCAACCCGTTCGACATCCAGGAGCAGGCCGACGCGATCTACCGGGCGCTGACGATGGACCCCGAGGAGCGGCGGGTGCGGGCCCAGCACCTGAAGGAGATCATCTACTCCCGCAACCCCGGCGACTGGGTAGACGACCAATTGCACGACATCGCGGAGCTGCGCCAGAGCGTTGCGTAGGGAGGGTTGGTTGCCCTCCCTCCCGCCGCTTCGCGGGAGTCCGGGAGGGAGGACGACCAACCCTCTCCACCCAAAGCGGGGCGAAGGTGCGTGGGTCGGGACTTGAAGGTCGGTGACAGGTCTCCGGGTTCGCTGGTCGTCAGCTGCGAAAGCCGCGGGCGTGGTCGTCGCTGCCCTGGCGGCTCTCCAGCTGCTGCCTGACCTTCTCAGGCCACCCGAGCCGGCGCCATTGCCCCCCGACGTCGGCCTGATCGGAGTGAGCCCATCGCCTCCGCCACGCACAACGCCGCCTTCGCGAGTGTCGCTGCGGTCCCGCTCCGGCTCTTCTGAGCAGCGGAGGCACGGGCGGGTGGCGTCGGGGCGGGGGGTTCTGCGCAGCGCGCAGCCTTCGGAGGGCAAGGTCCGAGCCCGAGCGGAGCATGAGCCCGATGCCCGGAGAAGGTCGCAGCGCAAGCACGGCCCCCCAACCCGGCGCCAGGACCCGCCCGCCCCTCCCTCTGCTCCTGAATCCGTGACTGTGCCGCCTGTGGCGCCCGCGCCGGCACCCGAACCCGCACCGGAAGCGCCGGCGCCGGCTCCACCACCCCCCGACGACGGGTCGATGGAGTTCGCCCCTCGGTAGCTATAGTGCGTCGCCGCTTTTGGCAGCAACACGCGAATACGAGCTGGTTCTGATGCTGGATGCGGGGCAGGACGCCCCGGCCCGCGACGCACTCGCGCAGCAGGCGCGCGCGCAGATCGAGGGTGGCGGAACGCTGAAGCACGAGAACAACTGGGGCTTGCGCAAGCTGGCCTACGAGATCGCGCAGCGCAACGAGGCCGACTACCGCTGGTTCCGGTTCGAGGCGGCCCCCGAACTGCTCGAGGAGCTCGACCACAGCCTCAAGATCACCGACGGGGTCCTCCGTTTCCGGATCTTCAAAGTCGACCCCGACGCCCCGGTGCTGGTCCCGCCCGCGACCGCGGCGCCCGGGCCCGAATCCTCTCGCGAGCGCCCGCCGGAGCCGCCGCGGTCCGCCCTGGCACCGACTCCCGTGCCGGCGGCGGAGCCCGCTGTGGAGCCGGCCGCGGAGCCCGCTGCCGAGACTGCGCCCGAGCCCGCCGAGGCCGAGGCGGAGCCCGCCGAGGCCGATGCCCCTCCCGAGGCCTCGGCAGACTCCGGCGAGTAGCTCACCCCGCTCTTTGCGGTTAATCCCAGTGGTCGGGGGGGAGAGCCCGCCGCCCTCGCTCTTAGACTGAGAGTTCAGACAAGCGATCAGAGGAGTGAGTGCTGTGGCAGCTTCGAACATCAACGTCGTGGTCATCACGGGGAACCTGACCAAGGACCCGGAGCTGCGGAGCACCCCGGGAGGCACATCGGTCTGCAAGCTGCGGGTCGCCGTCAACAGCCGCCGCAAGAGCCAGAGCGGCGAGTGGGAGGACAAGCCCAACTACTTCGACGTCACCGTCTGGGGAGCGCAGGGCGAGAACTGCGCCAACTACCTGTCCAAGGGCCGGCCGGTCGCGATTGAAGGCCGGCTCGAGTGGCACGAGTGGGAGGCGAAAGAGGGCGGCAAACGCCAGGCGGTCGAAATCATCGCCAACTCGGTCCAGTTCCTCGGCTCGCGCGACGGCTCGGGGGGCGGCAACGGCAACGGCTTCACTCCGAGCAGCGACGTCCCGGCGGACACCTCCGACTACGAGGGAGCGCCCGCCGGCGGTGGCGAGGGCGGCGCCGACGACGACATCCCGTTCTGAGCACGTTCTGATCTGGCTCGGACCCGCGGCAACCCCCGCGGGTCTGTAGCATCCCGGGCCGCAAATGGCTCGTGCAAGAGAGACATCACAGGCTGGCCCCCGACGTGGCGGTCGCCGCGGAATGGAGCGTGTGCGGCCGCGCAAATACACCCGGATCAACTCCGAGGCGGTCGACTACAAGGACCTCAATCTGCTGCGCCGGTTCCTCTCCGACAAGGGGAAGACAAGGGGCCGTCGGGTCACCGGGCTCTCCCGCAAGCACCAGCGCCAGCTCTCGGTCGCGGTCAAGCGAGCGCGAGAGATCGCGCTCCTGCCCTACGTCGGGGAGCGGTGATCGATGCCGCAGGCGATCCTCCTCGAGGACGTCGACAGCCTCGGTCAACGCGGTGAGCCGGTCGATGTCTCGCCGGGCTACCTCCGCAACTACCTGATCCCCCGCAAGCTCGCGGTGCCCGCGACGCCCGGTGCGCTGGAGGAGGCGCAGAGGCGCCAGGCAGCCGCGGAGAAAGCCGCGCAGGCCCGCGCCGAGCGCGAAGAGCGTGCGGCGTCCCTGCTTTCGAAGACGGTGCTGACCATCCACCAGCGCGCGGGCGAGGACGGCAAGCTGTTCGGCTCGGTCGGCCCCAAGGAGATCGTCGAGGCGATCGCCGAGGCGCGCGACCTGCGCTTCGACCGCCATCAGGTGCGGCTCGAGCAGCCGATCCGTGAGATCGGGACCCACATGGTCGAGATCGAGCTCGCCGACGGCTCCGTCGCCTCGGTCAAGACGATCGTCGCCGAGGAGTCCTAGACGTCCTCGCGAATCGGCTGGGACCGTTCGGAGCGAGCGACCCTGGGCCTTGCGGTCGTGGCGCTCGGGGGTGCTGCGACCGTCCTCGCCAGCCAGTTCGGGCGGATGCTCAACCGCCGTTCTCATGCCCCGCAGGACGGCGAGAGCCTGGTCGAAGCGGCACCCGCGGCGGCTCTTGACACGGTCGGCGTCGCGGTCACCGGCTACGCCGAGACGCCGCGCAGCGAGACGATCCTCTTCAACCTCCTCGCCGGCTTCCTCGCGTCGTTCGCGCTGATCCGGCTCTCGACCCTCGGGGTGCGAAGAAAGTGGCGGCCATTCCGCGACATCCGCGTCGGCAAGCGCCACATCCACCACTTCGTGCCGGGGATCCTGCTCGCTTTCACCTCCGGCACCGTCGCGATGCTGACCGAGGACGAGGCCCTCGAGGAGGCGCTCGCGATCCCGATGGGCGCTGGAATCGGGCTGACCTTCGACGAGGCGGCCCTGCTGCTCGACCTCCGGGATGTCTACTGGACCCGGCAGGGGCTGCTCAGCGTCCAACTCTCCCTCGGCGCGACCGCCATCCTCAGCATCGCGATCCTCACCCTGCGGATGCTGCGGCGCGGCGAGCGCACCCAGGAGAGTGCCGGCCAGATCCCGCCGCCGCCGCACGCGACCGTCGCCGCCTGAGCCGCCGAGATTTCTTTTCGCCCTCCTTGCGGGGAGGCCGCTGTCAGTCCCGCCGGGCTTTGGTTTGCTTGGCGACGGGAGCCACCGGGGGAGATTTTCCCGCCGCGGCCCCTCTTTAACTAGCACTCGATGCCGCAGCCGCCGACAACCCACGTCCCGCCCCAGAACATCGAGGCCGAGGAATCCGTGCTGGGGGCGATGCTCGTCTCCGAGCCCGCCCTGAACCGGGTCTTCGTCGACGTCAAGCTCACCGCCGAGGACTTCTACCTCGAGAAGCACGCGGTCATCTTCCGCTGCATCCACGACCTCCACGCGGCCTCGAAGCCGGTCGACGAGCTGAGCGTCGGCGAGGGGCTGGTCCAGCGCAACGAGATCGACGCGGCGGGTGGCAAACACTACGTCTCGGAGCTGGCGGCGAAGGTCCCGGCGGCGGGAAACGCCCGGCACTACGCGGAGATAGTCCAACAGAACTCGCTGCTGCGGCGGCTGCTCGGCGCCGGCCAGGAGATCCAGTCGTGGGTGAACGAGCGCGACGGCGAACCCCGGGAGCTCTCCGAGCGCGCCGAGAAGCTGCTGTTCGAAGTCGCTCACAAGGAGCAGGCCGGCGACTTCCGGATGCTCTCGGAGATCCTCCACGACGAGGTCGATCGGCTCGAGAAGCTCTCGACCGGCGAGGCCGAGCTGACCGGGACGCCCTCCGGGTTCAAGGACCTCGACGCGGTCACGGGAGGCTTCCAGCCCGGCAACCTGATCATCGTCGCCGCCAGGCCGGCGATGGGGAAGAGCGCGCTGGTCGCCAACATCGCCGAAAACGTGGCGGTCAAGAAGGGGCAGCCGGTCGCCTTCTTCTCGCTCGAGATGTCCGAGGTCGAGCTCGCGCAGCGGTTCATCGCCTGCCGGGCACGGATCCCCGGCGACAAGCTCCGCAAGGGCCAGGTCGCGCAGAAGGACTGGGCTCAGGTCGTGCGGGCCTGCAATGAACTCGAGGAGGCGCCGCTCTGGTTCGACGACTCCTCCGACCTCGGGATCCTCGACCTAAGGGCAAAGGCCAGGCGGCTCCACACCCAGGAGCAGGACAAGGGTGGCCTCGGGCTGGTGATCGTCGACTACCTGCAGCTGATGCGCTCCGACGACCATCGCGCCAACCGCGTCGAGCAGGTCGGCCAGATGAGCCGCGGGCTCAAGATCCTCGCCCGCGAGCTCGAGGTGCCGGTGCTGGCGATCTCGCAGCTCTCGCGCGCCCCCGAGCAGCGCACCCCGCCGAAGCCGATGCTCTCGGACCTGAGGGAGAGCGGGAACCTCGAGCAGGACGCCGACCTCGTCGCCTTCCTCTTCCGCGAGGACTATTACCGCGACCGCGAGGACGAGCCCGACGGTCTCGCCGACGTGATCATTGCCAAGCACAGAAACGGTCCGATCGGGACGAAAAAGCTCGTCTTCATCGAGCGCTTCCCGAAGTTCGCCGACTACACCAGCCAGCAGAAGCCGATCGAGCAGCCCGCCGGCGAAGGCGCCCCAATCGACGACATCGCCGCCGTGGGGCCCGACTTCTGATGGCGATCCCGCGCAGCGAGCCATTCGCCGCCTGCCCGCTCGGCGTCTGCGACGGGTCGGGCTGGATCCTCGGCCCCGAGGACGTCGCCCGACCGTGCGAGTGCCGCGAACAGCGCCTGCGGCGGGGTCGCAGTCGTGGGGTCGCCTCGGTGATCCCGCCCCGCTACCGCGGCGTCTCCTTCGACCGGCCGCCGGTCAGCGACATGGCCCGGGACCTCTCGACGCGGGCGGCGGTCGGTGAGATCCGCGCCTTTGTCGACGAGCTCGACGAGCGGATCGACGAGGGTCGGGGCCTGTGGCTGTTCGGCGACACCGGGACCGGGAAGACGACGCTGGCGATGCTCGTCTCCAAGAGCGCGATCGAGGCCGGCCGCTCGGTCGCGATCTACTCGCTGCCGAAGCTCCTGGCGAGGATCCGGCGCACTTTCGAGTCCGAGCCGGGCGGGGACTCCTACCTCTCCTTCTTCGAGCGGCTGACCGCGGTCGACCTCCTCCACATCGACGACCTCGGCGCCGAGAAGCGCTCAGACTGGGTCCTCGAGCAGCTCTACGCGCTGATCAACGAGCGCTACGAGGCTCAGCGCTCGGTCCTGGTGACGACCAACCTTCGACACGACAAACTGGAGGACCAGATCGGTGTCCGCACAGTTTCCCGCCTGAATCAGATGTGCGATGAGATCGAGCTCCACGGCGACGACCGCCGCTACGGCAAGGTCGCCTGATACCAGGCACAATCCCCTGTCGCCATGAGTGCGAAGCACGAAAGGTTGTAATGCCAGGAGTAGTCATAGTCGGGGCCCAGTGGGGCGACGAGGGCAAGGGCAAGGTCACCGACCTGCTCGCCGAGGGCGCCGAGATGATCGTCCGCTTCCAGGGCGGTAACAACGCCGGCCACACGATCGTCCGCGGAGGCGAGGAGTTCAAGTTCCACCTGATCCCCTCCGGGATCCTCTACTCGGAGAAGACCTGCGTGATCGGCAACGGGGTCGTCCTCGACCCCAGCATCCTGCTCGCCGAGATCGACGGGTTGAAGCGACGCGGAATCGACGTCGCCAACCTTAAGGTCTCCGCCAACGCGCACCTGATCATGCCCTACCACGTGCTGCTCGACACCGCCGGAGAGGTCAAGCTCGGCAAGCTCTCGATCGGCACCACCAGGCGCGGGATCGGCCCCTGCTACGCCGACAAGGCGCTGCGGCTCGGCATCCGCGTCCAGGACCTCCTCGACGAGAAGATTCTGCGGACCAAGATCAGGGCCGCGCTCGCCTCCAAGCAGCAGGCGCTGCGTGAACTCTCGGTCAGGCGCCGGAAACTGCGCCGCGAGGCCGGCGAGGAAGCTGGGGACGCCAGCGGCTCCTTCGAGGACACGCCGGATCCCCGCATCGACCTGCACGCGATGACCGAGGAACACGTCAGCTTCGGCCACCGCCTCGAGCCGCACATCGCCGACACATCCCGCCTCTGCTGGGACGCTCTGGACAGCGGCGGCACGGTCCTGTTCGAGGGCGCCCAGGCGACCCTGCTCGACCTCGACCACGGCACCTATCCGTTCGTCACCTCCTCGAACCCGATCGCCGGCGCGGCGACGGTGGGCGCGGGTGTCGGGCCGACCGACATCGAGGAGGTCTGGGGGGTCGCCAAGGCCTACACGACGCGAGTCGGGGCGGGGCCGTTCCCGACCGAGCTCACCGACGAGGTCGGGCGGCACATGGTCGAACGCGGACACGAGTACGGGACGACGACCGGTCGCGAGCGGCGCTGCGGCTGGATCGACCTGGTCGCGCTGCGCTACGCGGTGCGGCTCAACCGGATGAGCGCCCTGACGATCACCAAGCTCGACGTCCTCAGCGGCCTCGATCCGCTGCGGGTGGCGGTCCGCTACCGCTCGAGCGAGGGCGCCGTCTTCGACCGCTTCCCCTACCATCAGTCGATCCTCCACTCCGCCGTGCCCGAGTACGAGGAGCTGCCGGGGTTCGGGGCCGACCTCACCGAGTGCCGCAGCGAGGCCGACCTGCCGCCCCAGGCCCGCGCCTACCTCGATTACATCGCCGACTTCGTCGGGATGCCGATCCGCCTCGTCGGGGTTGGGCCCGATCGCGACCAGGTGATCTGGATCGGGGACGAGGTCGGGCTGCGCGCTGCCTGAACCGCACTGAGTACAGTCCTTGGGGTGGCTTCCGGTAGACGCGCAGCTAAAACAAGCGAGCGCCTGCCAAGGGGTCGTCACGGGCTACCGCGGGAGGCGGTGACCGAATCCCAGCGGCAGCGCATCCTCCAGGCGATGATCGAGGTCGCCGCTGAGCGCGGCTACCCCGAGACCAGGGTCGTCGACGTGATCGAAGTCGCCGGTGTCTCGCGCAAGACCTTCTACGAACTCTTCGACAGCAGGGAGGACTGCTTCCTTGCCTCCTATGACGTCCTCCTCGGCAACCTCCTCGGCGACACTGCTCGGGGCTTCGAGTCGAAGCCCGGGGCGCCGTGGGCCGAGCGGGTGGCCGCCGGGCTGGGGGCGCTCCTCGATCACCTCGCCGAGCATCCCGACGAGGCGCGGTTCGCGATCGTCGAGGTGCTGGCCGCGGGACCGAAGGCGCTCGCTCGCCGCGACGCCGCGCTGCGCCAGTTCACGGGCTTCATCGACGCCGGCCGCGCCGAAACCTCGGTCGAGCTGCCGGGGATCACCTCCCTTTCGGTCGCCGGCGGCGTCAACGAGCTCCTCTACAGCGAGATCCTTCATGGCGCGGCCTCGAGGCTTCCGAGCCGGCTGCCCGACCTGATGTTCTGGATAACGCTTCCGTTCCTCGGCACCGGGGGCGCCGAAGCGGAGCGCGAGCGCGTCCGCCTTTCGATGACCGAGCGCTGATCCGGCTTGTTAAGCCGCTCTTTTGACGGTCAGAGGGGGTTTACGCACTGGACGCCCGCCTGTTACTTTGGCCGGTGGAGGGGTAGAGATGAAGGCTCTACGGCCGGCCGATGACGGCTCCGGCACTACAAAGGAGATTAAGACGGATATGCGCAAGCGCTTGATTTGGACACTCACCCTGGGAGCCGTCGCGGCGATCGCGTTCGCCGGTATCTCGACGGCGAAACCGGTGGTCGTGAGCCTGGGCAACCTGGTTCTGAAATTCGACAGCTCGATCACGCCGAAGGCGCTGCCGAAGCACGAATTCGCACCGATCACGTTCAAATTGAGCGCGAACATCTCGACCAAGGACGGCAAACACCCGCCCGCGGCGAAGACCTTCTCGGGTGACCTCGACAAGAACGGGTTGCTGAACACCAAGGGCCTTGCGGTCTGCAAACCGGGCGCACTCGAGGCGCGGCCGACAGCACAGGCCGAAGCCGCCTGCAAGGACTCCCTGATCGGCAAGGGCACCGCGAGCGCCGAGGTCGAATTCGCCGAACAGGCACCGTTCACCGCGACCGGCCCGCTGCGGGTCTTCAACGGCGGCACCAAGGGCAACAAAACCCTGATGCTGGTCCACGTCTACGCCAACGTGCCGGCGCCGACGGCCTTCATCACCAAGGTCTACGTCACCAAAGAGCACAAGGGGAAGTTCGGGTACCACCTCGACTCGAAGATCCCGGTGATCGCGGGCGGCGCTGGGTCGTTGACCAATTTCTCGATCACCAACAAGAAAACCTTCACCTACAAGGGGAAGAAGCAGAGCTACTTCCTCGCCAAATGCCCGTCCGGCAACCTGTTTGGCGAAGGCGAAGTCACCTTCACCAACGGCGACCGCCTCAAAGGCTCGGTCGTCCTGCCCTGCACGCCGAAGGGCTAGAGCGGTCGCGGCGAGAGCCGCTTAGGAGTGTGAGTCAGAGAGGGCGGCCGGCGGGCCGCCCTCTCTGCTTCCCGGCCCCGGCTCGACATCGACATCGGTCGAGTGCATCTCCTCGCCGCATGCCGAGCAGTGCGGGACGACGTGGGTTATCTCGCCACAGGCGCGGTGGCGGTAGAGGGCCGGCGGCCCATCGGCGCCCGCGGTCCAGCGATCGCCCCAGGCGACCATCGCCATCAGCACGTCGACGAACTCGAGGCCCATCCGGGTCAGCGCGTACTCGTGTCGGAGCGGTCGCTCCGAGTAGGGCCGCCGCTCGAGCATGCCGGCATCGATGAGGTGGCGGAGCCGTTCGGCGAGGACCTTGCGCGAGACGCCGAGATCGCGCTGGAGGTCGTCGAATCGGTTGATCCCGATGTAGATGTCGCGGATCACGAGAGGGGTCCAGGGCTCGCCGGCGATCGCGAGGCCGCGGGCGATCGAGCAGGGCATCTGTGCGAAATCGGTCCGTTGCACGATTCAGAGGGTATCTTAGTTCCCTAAAGGAACTAAAGATGCTACGGTGCGCGTTCCTTCAAGGAACTAACATCTCCCACAACTGGAGGCAGACCATGGAGCTACCACCGATAGTCGGCCGCGAGGAGTGGCAGCGCTCCCACGCAGCGCTGCTGGAGAAGGAGAAGGCGGCGACCGGTGCCCGCGACGCGCTCGCCGCCGAGCGCCGCCGAGCGCCGATGACCGAGTTCTCGCCGGGCCACACTTTCGAGGGGCCGGACGGGGCCAATCTGACGCTCGCCGAGATGTTCGCCGGGCGGCCGCAGCTGATCGTCTACCACTTCTGGTTCCCGCCCGATGGCGATCCCTGCGGGGGCTGCTCGATGTTCACCGACCAGATCGGCCACCTGGCCCATATCAATGCCCGCGACACGACCCTGGCCCTGGTATCGACCGCGCCGCAGACCCAGATCGAGGGCCTGAAGCGGCGGATGGGCTGGACCGTCCCCTGGTACACGGTGATCGGGACCGAGTTCCAGGAGGCATGCGGGACGACCGAGTACTTCGCGCTCGACGTCTTCCTCCGCGACGGCGACCGCGTCTTCCTCACCTATGAGACGAGGGGCCGCGGCGTCGAGGCGCTCGGCAGCGTCTGGACCTTCCTCGACCTGACCCCGCTCGGCCGCCAGGAGGAATGGGAGGACTCCCCGCCCGGCCACCCGCAGAGCGCTCCCTACCGGTGGTGGCGGCTGCACGACTCCTACGAGGAATCCGCCTCGTGATCCCGGTCCCGCCGATCGCCCACGTCGCCGGCGTCCCCGTCGAGGAGCTGCTCGCCCTGGCCCCCGCCGCCGGCGCCTTCCTCGCCGCGCTCCGCGAGCGCGTTCGCCGCTAGCCGCCCTGTTCGAAGGTGTGCTGGTAGGTGGTCGCCGGGCGGCCGCTGCCGAAGATCGGTTCGAATGGGGCCTGGGCGGTGCAGCCGGGTGCCGGCACGGTCGTCGTGCTGTCCTGGTTGGCGAAGGCGTACTGCCTCAGCCGGCTGAAGAGGTCGGTCGCTTTGGCCACATCGCCTTGGGTCCGTTCGTTGAAGGCGGTTTCGTTCGGGGTGTTGCCGTTGAGCGAGGCCGAGAACGAGCCGCCGCACTGCCTGGTTTCGAAGCTGAGCAGGCCGGTGGCGAGCGATTTCGAGGAGCCGGGCTGGATGTAGGCGCTGGTCCGGTTCGAGGTGCGGCGGGTGGGCAGGGTCGCGAGCGAGTCCGGGGTGAACGGGCCCATCAGCCGCAGGTAGTGGATCTGTTTCTGGTTCGACCCGATGTGCACGGCATTGGTGGCGGCGGCGACGTTCGCCATCGACGCCGCCAGCTCGCGCCTGTACTGGCCGAGGCTGGTGAGGACCGGGTTGACGTTGCGCAGGAACGGATCGACCGCGCGCAGGAGCGGCGGGAACTGGTCCCGGAACAGCTTCCGCAGCGCCGGGAACCCGGTCGAGGACTCGTCGATCACCGGCAGCAGGCCCTTGAAGAAACCTTCGGCTTCGGGAGAGAACCTGGCAAGCGCGATCAGGGTCGGCGAGAGCTGTTCGGCGGCCGGAACCAGCTGGCGCACCAGCGGGTCGGTGTTGACCGAGAAGACGCGGAGCCGATCGAGCGTGGTCCGGAACTCGTCGAGGAAGGTCGGGAACGCCTTGAACAGCGCTTCGATGTCGTGTTCGCGCGCCGCCGTCGTCTGGAATACCGCGTTCGAGCTCTGGATCAGGTCGGCAAGCTGGCCGTTGCGGCCGCGGAAGGCCTGCAGCGCGGTGGCGCCGTTGCGGAACAGCGCCCGCACCGCCAGCTCCTGGGTGTCGAGGACGCGGAAGAGCTGGTCGAATTCGCTCAAGGTCGGGCCGAACTGGGCGAACGCGGCGGAGAGGTTCTGGCCGTTGCCCTCGATCGCGATCGCGGCGTTCCGCATCCATTCCTGGAACGCAGCCTGCGTTTGCGGATCGAAGGTTCGGAAGATCTCGTCGAGCTGGACCGATTCGGCGACGTTGGCCGGCGGCAGAGTGCCGCCGTCCTCGAGGGCGGGTTCGGAGCTGCTGCCCGGGGTCAGTTCGACATAGGTCTCGGCGAGCAGCGTCTTCGTCCGCAGGATCGCCCGCGTGTTCTGCGGGATCGGCCCGTACTTGTCGTCGATGTCGACCGTCGCCAGCCCCTGCTTGCCGTCCGGAGATACGTCGATCGACTGCACCTTGCCGATCGCGACGCCGGAGATCCGCACGTCGGACTGCTGGGCGAGCTGAGTCGCCTCCTTGAACGGGATCTTGATCTCGTACGGCTTCGCTTTGAACGGGGTCGGACCGCCGAACGTGACCCACATGAAGAGCAGGATCCCGAAACACGAGAAGGCGAAGCCCGTGATCACGAGAAGCTGGGTTGTGCTCGGCGCCTTCTTGCTCATTTTTCGGAGTTGGGGCCGCAGGAGTAGGGGGTATGGGACGCCGGATCAGGTGCGATGACCGGTAGTTCTTTCGCGGTCGGGACCCGAGCTGCTTCGATGATCGTCTTCAGGTAGGGCGAGACACTCGCGATTCCTTTCGCGAGGTTGGTCCCGTTGCAGCTGATCATCGCCATCGCCCGCTGGACCGGCCCGTTGGCGTCCTGCAGGTAGCTGGCGTTGAGGTTGTGGAGCGACCAGGGCGCATAGAAGAGGAAGCTCTCCTTCCCCTTTGGCTTGAAGGCGAGCAGGTTGAGGAAGCTGTTGAGTCCGCCGAGCGCGTTGCCGAACCCGGTGACCGATTTGTTCAGGGGGTCCGCGCCCTGCTTGGTGTGGACCAGGACCGGGCGCACTTCGCGGCTGAAGGGGCGGATCTGGTTCTGGATCGGCCCGATCGTCTGTTCGAAGAGGCGCTCGCTGGCCGCGAACGCGGGGCCGAGGGCTTCCGCCTGCGGGATCAGGCCGAGCAGAGCAGGGCGCGCGGCGAGCGAGAAGGCATTGGAGCTGGAGAGCGCAGACTTCAGCGTCGTCAGGGCCTGGGGGAACTCGACCAGCGCCTGCTGGATCGCCTCCTGCTGGTTGGCGAAGTTCCCAAGCGCTGCTTTCGAGGAGGTGACGAAGCGTTCGATCTGGCGGTCGTGGCGCCCCAGTTCGGTAGTCAGCTGGCTGAAGTGGTGGATCGCGCCGGCCAGCGCCTGGTGCCGTTCGGCGACGACTTCGTTGAGCTTGGCGATGTAGTGGGCGAACGGCTGCAGGCGCCTGAACGCGCCCGAGAGTTGGTGGGCGCGGTCGCCGATCCCCTGCGATCCGCTCGCGACCAGCAGCTGCAGGTACTGCTGAGTGTCTTTGTCGAGCGTCGCCAGGAAGGCGTCGAGGTTGACGTTGGGCTGGGTCTGCGCGAGCGGGAAGTTGAAGCCGTCTTCGACGTGCCCCGGCTTCTTGCCGGGTTCGATCTCGATCGCCATGTCGTTGAGGTTCGTTTTCGGCCGCAGCAGGAGGGTCGCGTCGGGGTGGATCAGCTTCAGGTACTTGGGTTCGACGTCGAGGCCGACCACCGCGTGGCCATCTTCGAGTTCGACCGTGCTGATCTTCCCGACCTTGACCCCGGCGATCACGACCGCCTGGCCCTGGCCGGGGGTCACCGCCTGGGCGCTGGTGAAGTCGGCGGTGAGGTGGGCGAAGTCCTCGCCGACGAGCGGAGCCCACGACGGCAGCGAGGCTTTCTGCTGGGTGAAGATCCAGAGCGAGAGGAAGACAGCGATCAGGGTGAGGCCGACGATCGCGATCGTGTCTTTGCCGCGGCCGCGCGACTGCCGGCTCAGGGAGGCCCGGAAGTGTTTGAAGCGGCTGGTTTTTTCCTCGGGCAGGGTCATGGGTTGGTCACGCTGAGGACGGGCGCGCCGGGCTGGCCGAGCGGGCCGTTGAGGTCGGGAGCGGGGTTGCTGTCACAGCGGACTTCGGGCTTGATCGGCGGCCGGCCGCCGAGCTGAGGCTGGACGCCCGCGGGTGCGACTGCCGAGTGGGCGAACACTTCTTTCTCGGTGGTCAGCGCGCCCTTTGGGTTGGCGCCCTTCAGGAGCAGGTTGCCGCCGCCCGGCTGGACACGGAGGAAGTAGCCGTTGCCGTCGAAGTTCTGGCCCTGGCCGTTGAGGGCCACGAGCCAGTAGAGGAACTCGCGGTAGGCGGGGCCGCCGGTGCTGAACCGGTCGTTGATCGTCTGGTCGAAGGTCGGGACGAGGACGTGGGAGGCGCAGAGGCCGAGCCGGTTCAGCTGCGGCAGCGCGTTCGCCTTGCCCGCCTGGGCGGCCCCGGCGAGCCCGGGCAGCGCTTCGGCCAGCAGACGCGCGACGCCGCCACCCTCCCGGTCGGAGAGCGCTGCAAAGGCCTGCTTGGTCCAGGGCTCGCCGGCGTTGATCAGCCCCGGCAACTCGGCGATCGCCGGGCGGATCTCGATCGCCCAGGCGCGGAGCGGCGGCAGCGTGCGGTTGAGGTTGGCGAGCGAGGTCTGGCTCGTGCTGAGAGCCGGCGCGAAGCGGTGGATCGTCTCGGAGAGGTTCGCCGACTGCGCGGCAAGGGCACCGGTGAAAATGTTGAAGTTGTCGATCAGGCCCTGGAGGTCGGACTCGCTGTGGACGATGGCGCCGAAGGTCCGTCCCGTCCCGGCGACTAGGCGCGGCAGGTCCTGCGGTTCTTCGCCAAGCAGCGCGTTCGCGGTCTGGGCGCCGTATCGACCGGCGGGACCGCCGTAGCGCAGCGCGCCGTTGAGACCGGCGGCACCGGTCCTGCCCTTGACCTCCGGCAGCTGGGTCGCGTCTTCGGCCGCGGTCGGAACGTCGGACAGCGCCCCCCCGAACGCTTCCAGGGCGCGGCTGAAGTCGGCGCGGACAGGCGATTGCAAGGAGGTGAAGATTTCGTCGATCTGGACCGCGGTCGATGTCCGGCTGACCGGGATCGTCGCGCCGCTGTCCATGTCAGGCGCGCTCGGGCTGCCTGGATCGAGTTCGATGAAGAAGTTCCCCTCGAGGAAGATCCGCGGTTTGATCACCGCGTAGGCATCGGAGTGGACCGGACGGCCGCTGCCGCTCACCGTGAAGGTGACCTTGGTCGCGTCGCCGTCGGCTTCGGTCTTGATCACTTTGCCGACGTCGACGCCGGCAATCCTCACCGGCGAGTTCTTCGAGATGTTGGCGGAGTTGGAGAAGGCCGCGCTGAGCTGATAGCCGTAGCCGGTGAACGGGATGTGTTTGGTGAAGGCCAGGTACGGGCCGATCGTGAAGATGAGGAGGAAGATGATCGCAATCGCGGCATTGCTCGGCCGCCACCTGATCAGGCGCTTCTTCGTTTCCGCCGCCCTGATGTCGCGCTCCGGCATGCGTCCCATCAGCCGTTCCCTTCCTGCCCGGAGGTCCGCGTCCCCTGGTTGCCGGGGATGTTCCCGATCGTCGTCACTTCCTTCCGGTAGAGGACGTTGCCGGCCTCGCACTCATGGGTCTGGCCCGGCGCCGCCGTATTCGGATAGAGGTTGGCGTGCAGGTGGTTCTCTTTTTCGGGCCCGTTGGCCGGCGCCGAGGCGGGCATCGTCTCCGCGTTCGGCCCGGACGGCCCCTCGTTGGCGAGCGCGCCCGCCCAGTTACCGATCCCGTTGCTTTCGCTGAAGGCGTCGGCGAGATTCCTGAATGAGATCGTCAGGTAGTTGCAGACGGTCTGCGCCGGGGTCAGGAACCGGATCGGCGGCTTCAGCAGTTCGTTGGCGTCGATCAGGAGGTCGAGGCCGTTGAAAACGCCGGGAGCTTCCTGGAAGGCGAGCAGGGCATCCGCAGTCGGCTCGAGCTGGGCGAACAGCGCCGGCGAGCGGTTGAGCGCCGGGATGCCGGCCCGGAGCGCCGAGTTGATCGTCGGCGAGGTATCGGCCAGCGCCTCTGCCCCCGGCGCGAACGCCGTGAAGAAGCGCGCGGAGTCGTTCAGGAACGGCCGCAGAACCGGCAGGTCACGGGCGGCGGCGTCGAGGAACGGCGGGCCTTTCGAGATCGTTTCCTGGATGAAGGGCCGCGCGACGCGGGCGAGGGCGCCGAAGGTGCGGTCGAGGGCGACGAAGAGGTCGGCTTGGGTCAGCGCCACCGGGGCGACGGTCGAGGCGAGCGCCTCCAGCGAGCGCCAGAATCCGTCGAAGTTGGTGCTCGGGGCGACGAAAGCCCGCAGGACGGGCTGGGCGCTTTCGGCCAGTTTGCGCAGCGATGAGAACGCTTCGTTGAGCTGCGGGCCGCGGCCGGCGAACGCGTTGCCGAAACCGGACAGGTTGCGCTGGATGTTGGTCCGCGTTTCCTTGTCGAACATGCTGAAGAACTGGTCGATGTCGACCGGTTCCGGTTTGGCCTGGGCGAGCGGGATCGTGTCGCCCGCTTCGAGGCTTTCGGAGGAGCTGCCTGGGTTGATCTGCAGATACTTGAGCCCGAGCGGGGACTTCGGCCGGATGATCATCGTCGAGTCGGCCGGCAGCGGTTCGGCGCTCTGGTCGAGCTTGAGGTCGAGTTCGGCCGCGACCCGGCCGTCGCCGAGCTGGACCGGCGCCACTTCGGAGATCGTCCCGACCCGCGAGCCGCCGATCCGGACCTCGTTGCCTTTGACCAGGGCGTTGGCGTTCGGCACCCGCGCCTTGATGTCGTAGGTCGAGACGAACGGCAGCCCGTTGTTGGCGTTGTAGGCGAGGAAGACGGCGACGATCGCGACCAGCACCGTCACCGCGCCGACGATCACCGGGCTGGTCGCCACTCCCTGTATCCCTCGACGTCCCCTCATCGTCCCAGCGTCCTCATCAGTTCTTCCGGGGACGGGACGGCCGAGATGCCGGGGTCAAGGCCTTCGCCGCCGCCCAGCTGCGGGCCGGTCGGCGCCGAGGGGGCGAGGGAGGGAGCGGGCAGGCCGGGCAGGGTGGAGCCCGAGGCCGTGCCGCCGCTCTGTTCAGCCTGCATTTCTTCGATGTGGCGGAGGATCGTCGAAGGGTCGGAGACGGAGGATTCGACCGCATTCGGCCCGGTGAAGTTCGCCGAGCAACCGCTCTTCGGCGAGAGCCGGTATTCGGCGCAGTCGACGATCGTCACCAGGGTGCGGAGGAGGTGGCCGTATTCGTCGAATTCGTTCGTCGCCCCGGCGCCGTTGTAGATCAGGTTGACCAGAGCCTTGAATCCGTTCGACCTGTTGATGCTGACGAGGAACCTGGCGAGTTCGGTGGTCGGGACGGCGCCGCTCTTCGCGAGGTTGCGCGCCTTGCGGACGATCGGATCGGCTTCGGCGATCTTCGGACCGGCGATCTCGCCGGTCGCCCCGAGCGACTTCAGCGAGACCGTCGCCGCGGCGCTGAACGGCGTCAGCGCCCTGGTCGCTTCGGTGAGCGCCGGGGTCGCGCGGTCGAGGTCGGTGAAGACCGGGGTCGCGGCGGTGCTGAAGCCCTGCAGGCTCCTCAGCGTCGTCTCGAACTCGGTGATGAAGGCGGGCAGCTTTCGCAGCGAGGCTTCCAGTTCGGCTCCGCGTTCGGCGCTGGCTTCGGCGGTCGCGCCCGAGTTGGAGAGGAAGCCGGCGACGTGCGCGCGCTGGGCGGCGAACGGCTTCAGGATCTGCTCGGAGTTGACCGAGAGCTGGGCCAGCTGGTCGCGCTGGCCGGCGAGGATCTGGAACACCCGGCCGGCGTCCCGCAGCGTCGGGTTGGCGCGTTTGACGGCTTCCTCGATGTCTTCGCCGCGGCCGGCAAGAGTGCCGCCGATTTCGTTGAGGATCAGGCGGAAGCGCTGGGCGTAGGGCAGGCGACTGATGTTGTTGACCAGGTCCGGGTCGACGCTGGTGCTGTTCTGCTCGATCGGGAGCAGATGCTGGCCCGCCCCAGGATCGCCGTCGGGGACCTCCGTCAGTTCCGGCGGCGGCTGCGTCCCCGGCGCCCGCGGCAGGGTCGTGCGGCAGTCGACGAACTTCTCGCCGATCAGCGACTGCGGCCTGATGAGGCAGGTCGCGTCCTTGCGGAAGTCCTGGAAGCCGGGATCGTCGATCTTCAGCACCAGGACCGCTTTTCCGGGCGCTTCCGTGAACTCGCCGTCCTTGTAGCTCGCCTCTTCGCCCGGCATCGTCACGCCGACCGACTGGATCGTTCCAACGCTGGCGCCGGCAACGCGCACTTCCTCACCCGGGACCAGGAACGAGCCGTTGTCGAAGATCGCCCGCACGAGGTACCCGCTTTCGGAGCGGCCGCCGGAGACGAGCACGATCAGGGCGACGATCGCGGCCACGACCACGACTCCGATCAGGGCTTTTTTGCGGCTCTTCCTCATGGCCCCGGAGGCACGTCGCTCGGGTTGCATTCGGACGAGTTGACGCCCGCCCCGGTGAAGGGCGGTTCGAGGAACGGGTTGGATCCGTCGGGAGCGGGCTGGGTCGCCCCGCCCGGGCAGGGCCGCGGGGTCGGAGTCGGGGAGCCGAACGCGTCGTACTGTTCGCTCGGCGTGATCGGTTCGAGCAGGCCGGTGCCGGAGTCGTACTTGAAGAGGTTGAGGTTCGAGAACGAGACCCGGGCGTAGTTGCCGTTGCCGTCGTAGTTGCCGGTCACCTGGCCGACCCGGCCGAAGGCGTTGAAGAAGTCGGGGGCGTAGGCGCGGATGAAGTTGAGGTTCGGCTGGAAGGCTTCGATCGCCGCTTCGGAGTGCGGGAAGGCGCGCGAGGCGCGCTGCTGGACGTCGGGCAGGGCGGCCAGCAGTTCCCGCGAGTCGTTGGCGAAGCCCGGGCGGTCGACGGTGAGCCGGAGGTTGCGGAAGACCGGGATCGACCTGGTCAGGACCGGGCGCAGGTCACGCAGGAACGGGGCAAGGTCCTTGGTCGCCGGCTTCGCGGTTTCGACCAGCGGATCGAGGTCGTCGAGCGCGGCGCGAAGGTTGACGAAGGTCGTGTTGCTCTGCCGGAAGACCGGCGGCAGCAGCTCGAGCATCTGGTTGAAGGCCTGGGTCTGGTCGGCGATCGCGTTGAACGAGGTGTTGGCGTTGGAGATTGCGCTCGTCAGCTGTGCACCGCGACTGGTGACGGCGGTTGAGAGTTTGCTCGTATTGACGACGAACTGCGAGAACAGGCGCGAGTCGGCGTTGAGGCCGCGGGCGAAGGCCGCGGCGCGATTGAGGCCCGGGGCGAAGTATTTGAAGGCGGCGTTGGCCTGGGTCCCGTTCCCGGCATAAAATTCGCCAAAGCCGCGGATGAATTTTCCCAGCGCTTTGCGGACCGAGCCCGGGAACGCGTTGATGAATTGGTCGAGGTCGACCGCCGAGGTCGTCGAGCCGAGGCCGAGCGTGGCGCCGTCGTCGAGCGCCGGGTTGCTGTTCGGCCCGGGGGTGATCGTGATGTAGTGATTGGCGACGCCGGAGAGCGACGTCGCGCGGGCCGTCGCGGTCGTCCCTTCGTGCAGTTCCTGGTCGACGCTGACTTCGATCTCGGCGAGGTTGTCGCTGGTCAGGCTGATGTTTTCGACCGAGCCGACCGGGTGGCCCCCGACCAGGACCTGATTGCCGTTGACCAGCTGGCTCGCGCTCTGGAACACGAGCTTGTACTTGTGGTCGCTGCCGCCGCTGAAGACGATCACGAGCAGCGCGATCACGACGATCGCGAGGCCGGCAATCGCCGCAATCCGGGCAGGCGATCTGCGCCGGCTCGTAGCCTGGCTTTTCTCCTCGTTCAAGGGGTTAGCAGCCACGGGTCGTCGCTTCCCGTCCCCCGCCTCCGACCCGGAGGAACGGCAATCGAATCGTACCCGAGCGATCAGGCGCGGAGATGGCTCCAGGACTCACTTAACTGGATGTCAACGCGTTGGATTTGCAGGCCTCAGACATTCAGGCGGGGAGTGATGCGATCGAGGAAACGGGGGTACCACCAGACGCGGTCGCCGAGCAGCAGCATCAGCGCCGGCAGGAAGACGATCCGGACCACGGTCGCGTCGAGGAAGACCGCGACGGTGAGGCCGATCCCGAGCTGGCTGACGTTGGCGATCGGCGCCCCGGCGAAGGCGATGAACACGGCCATCATGATCACCGCCGCGCCGGTGATCACCCGGGCCGTTTTCTCGAGCCCGAATTCGATCGCGGCGGCGTTGTCGCCGTCCTCTTCGTAGCGCTCTCGCATGCGGACGAGCAGGAAGACCGCGTAGTCGATCGATAGCCCGAAGACGATCCCGAAGATCATCGTCGCCCCCACCGCATCGACGTAGGTGTGCCCCCCGAGCGGGTAGTTGTCGGGGACGTTGAAGAGCAGGGTCAGGACGCCGAACGCGACCCCGACCGTCGCCAGGTTGAGGCCGACCGCGATCGCCGCCAGCGGGATCGCGCGCAGGATCAGGACCAGGATCAGGAAGGTGGCGACGGTGATCGCGGCGACGATCACCGGGATCCGCTCGCGGGTCACCTTGCTGTACTCGTTCAGCTGCGCGGCGCCGCCGGCGACCCCTGTCTTGAGACCGGTTTCGTCGGCCAGTTCCTGGGCCTGGCCTTCGAGGGTCTTGTTGAGCGCGATCGAGCCCGGGGTGTTGAAGGTGTAGCGGCTGAAGATCGTCACCGTCGCCGCCTGGCCGCCTTTGTCAAGGTCGACGGCCTGCGTCGACTGGCGGCGCAGGCGTTCGTTGGCCCCGTCGAGGGCGGAGAGCACGAAGTAGCCGGAGTCGAAGATGCCCGGCGACTGGTGCCGCAGCTGGTCGGTCTGGTCGCGGGCTTCGTTGGCGTTGACCGTGACCCGCACCGCGCCGCGGCGGAGACCGGTTTCCAGCGGATGGGATTCGGTGAAGGCATCACCGAGGCCGACCTGGAGCGAGGTCGCCCCTTCGCCGAGTTCGGCGATTCCCGAGGCGAGGCGGGCGGCGCCGGCGCCGAGCCTGCCGAGCCCTTCTTCCAGCTTGCGGCTTTCGGTGGCGAGGGTTTCGGCTCCTTCGGCGAGTTCGCCGCTGCCTTCCGAGAGCTGTTCGCTTCCTTCCTTCAGTTCGCCGAGGCCGTCGGCGAGTTCGCCGACCCGTTTCGCGTTGGTTTCGATTTCCTTGATCGCGGTGACGAACCAGAAGCTGACTTCGCGCGCTTCTTCGGAGTCCTTGATCAGGCCAACCTGGAGCTTGTCGAGGCCGGCAAAGACCTGCGAGGCCGACCCCGCCGCCTGGCGGACGGCGTCGAGCGCGGCGTTGTAGTTCGGATCCGTTTTGCCGACGGTCATCGTCTGCAGCTGCTGGAGCGCGGCCTGCAACTGGGTATTGGTGGCCGTCGCCGGCTGCTTCAGCGCATCGAGTTCGCCGTGGGCCGTCTTCGTCAGTTTCTTCTGCAACTTCCGTGACCGCCGCAGGCCGTTGTTGCGGATGTTGTCGCTGAGGTCACCCATCGTCTTGTCGATGAATTCGGCGGCCTCCTGCGCTTCTTCCTGGCCCTTCGTGATCTTGTCGGCGCCTTCCTGGAGCTTCTTCGCCCCGGCCGCGAATTCGTCGAGCGCACCGACCGCTTCTTCGCTCCCGGCGGTCGCGGTGGCAAGGCCGCTGGCGAGCCGCAGCGCCCCCTCCTGGGTCGTGTCCGTTCCCTCCACCAGCAGGCCCGCGCCCTGGGTCGCTTCCGAGATCCCGGCGCGCAGCCTGGCGACGCCTTTCGCGGCCCGCTTCAGGTTGCGGCCGAGGGTTTCGAGATTGCCGACCGGGCCGCCCTTCTCTACCAGCAGCCCATTCCCGGCTTCGCGCAGCGGCGCCACCGATTTCGAGACCTGCTCGGGCCCGATCACGACCTGGACGCCCGGGATTTTCGCGACCTTGTCCTGCCACTGGCGCAGCGCGTCGAGCCGTTCCGGCGTCGTGACCGGCCCCTTTTCGGCTTCGGCGACGACCACGAATGGGGCGTCGAAGCCGGGGGCGATCGTCCGGTTGATCAGTTCGGCGTCCTTGCGGGCCTGGTTGTGGTGGGACAGCTGCTGGGCGCTTGGCGGGCCGGTCTTGAGCCCGATAGTCGGGGCGGCGAGGGCGAGGACGAAGGTGCCGACGACGATGCAGACGAGCACCGGGCGTTTGAGGGCGGCGCCGACGATCGTCATCAGCCCTTTGCTCTCGTCCTGGTAGCTCTGGGGACGGCCGATGCGCCAGCGGTTGACGTTGTGGCCGATCAAGGTCAGAACCGCCGGGCCGGCGATCGTCGCGACCGAAACGCTGAGGATCACGACCAGGATCACGGTCGCGGCGAGCGAGGAGAGCAGCGCCCCCGGGACGATGAAGAGGGCGACGAGCATCGCCGCGATCAGCGTGCTGCCGGCGAAGACCGTCGTCCGCCCCGCCGTATGGCGGGTCCGCACCGCCGCGGTCTTCGGGTCGGCCCCGCCGGCGAGCTCCTCGCGGAAGCGCGAGACCATCAGCAGGGCGTAGTCCACCCCCAAGGCAAGGCCCATCATCGTGCAGACCGTGAGCGCGAACGCGTCGACGCCGACCCACCTGGTGACGATCGTCAGCACGCCGCTCGAGATGAAGACCGTGATCGCCCCGAAGGTGAGCGGGATCGCCGCCGCTATCGGCGACCGGAAGACGAGGAGGAGGACGATGAGGAGGATGGGAAGGGCGATCAGCTCGGCCCGCTCGCTAGCGGCGATCGACTCGTCCTGGAGGGCCTTCGAGAGGGTCGGGAAGCCCGATTGGGTCGCTTTGACCGGCGACTTGATCTGCTTTTCGAGGATTTTTTCGAGTTCCTCGACGCTCTCCTTCACCGCGGTAGCGATCGGGGTGTGGAAGTCGGCGATGACGAGCGCCCGGTCTGGGGACGGCCGCAGCTGGTCGACCGAGCCCCGGTCCCAGGGGGAGAGCGTCGTGACATCCGGGTTGTCGGCGCGAAGCGCCCGCACCAGTTCCGGCCCCTGGCGGTCGATTTCGTCGGCGGGGCCCTGCAGCAGGATCGCGAAGAGCGCCGTGTCGCCGAAGTTGTGGCGCAGCATTTCGTTCGCATTCGAGGCCGGGGTGCCGGAGATATCGAGCGAAGTCGGGCTGAGCTTCTCCTGGACCTGGAAGCCGAGAATGGCCAGGACGACGACGATCACGCCGAAAGTCGCGAGCACGGCGCGCGGGTGCCGCAGCATCACCGGCGTTCGGGCATCACCGTTCTCGGCCGGCGCGCCTCCGCGCCGGTCCCTGCTCCTCCTCAGTCGCACGCCTGGTATTTTCGCTGTAGGGACAAGGCTGGGGTTACAGAAATGCCGAAGTTTCTGTTAAGGAAGTCGGAACACGGCGGCCTGTTTTGCCCCTGGACTGCCATCCTCAAATGACGTGAAACTGCGCCTCTCGACTTACGCGCTGGTCGCGATCGTGCTGCTACTGGTGGCCGCCATGGCCGATGGGGCCATGGTCAGGGTGGGAAGAATAGTCCTGCGTGCCGACGGGGGATTCTCACCGCAGTCGCTGCCGCGCCACGGCTACGCACCGATCTCCTTCCACGGTCACGCGAACGTCGAATCGACGGACTCGGGACCGGTGCCGGCGCTGCGCAACTTCAGCCTCGAGTTCGACCACGACGGCCGCCTCAGCACCAAGGGCCTGCCGGTCTGCCAGCCCTCGAGCCTCGCCGGCACGACGCCGCAGGCTGCAAGGCAGATCTGCGGCAAGGCGATGGTCGGGTCGGGGACGGTCGCCGCCTCGATCGCCGACCCGGGCCTGCGCGGGGTGATGGTGCGCTCGCCGCTGAGCCTCTTCAACGGCCCCCGCATCGGCGGCAACGCGACCGTCATCGCCCACGCGCGCCAGCTGCTCCCGCAACCGCAGACCTATGTCGTCGTGATCACGATCGAACGCCTCAGGAAGGGCCCGTTCTCCTACCGGGCCTCCGCGGTGGTCCCTGAATTCGCCGAAGGCACCGGCTCCCTGATCCACCTCGAAGCCGAAATCAACCGCCGCTACAAGGCGGACGGCGTGCAGCGCAGCTACGTCTCGGCCCGCTGCAGCGACAGCATCCTCGAGACCCGGGGCCGGTTTGAATTCGCGGACCCCGAAGCGACCGTCATCGAAGGCAGCGTCTACAAGGCCTGCAGGCCGATTCCCTAGGCGTCATCCGGCGCCGGGCGGCCGGCGCCGCCTTCCTATACTTGCCGTCCCGAGGGCCGTTAGCTCAGTTGGTAGAGCAGGAGACTCTTAATCTCAAGGTCGTAGGTTCGATCCCTACACGGCCCATTCTCAATGAGCGGCGATGTCCCCCGAGACAGCCTGACCCGCTATGCACCGCTGTCCGGCCTGGCCGTCTTCGTGCTCTTCGCGGTCGGCAACCTGCTCTGGTCGATCGACATCCCGGCGACCGACGCGCCCGGCAGCGAGCTCGCCGCCTTCTACGAGGACCGCTCGACCCAGATCATCGTCGGCGCCAGCCTCAGCATCCTCGCGGTCGTCCTCTTCGTCTGGTTCAGCGCCCTGCTCCGCGACCGACTCGAGCTCGAACTGGGCGACCGCGCCGCATCGCTTCCCACCGCCGCGTTCGGCGGCGCGATCCTCGCCTTCACCGTCGGCCTCGGGGCCGAGACGATCAACATGGCCGGCGCCCTGCGGGCGGCGAACGACGGCAGCATCAGCCCCGACGCGGCCCAGGCCTACTTCGACATCTCCCAGATCCTCGGCTTCAACGCGGCCGGCGTCGGCCTTGCGACCCTGATCGCCGCGACCGCGGTCGCCACCCTACGAGGCTCCCGGATCCTGCCGCGCTCACTGGCGGTGCCGGTGCTGATCCTGGCCGTGACCCTGCTGGTGCCGGTCGTCGTCCGGGTCACCCTCCAGCTCGCGATCCTGCTGCTCCCCCTCTACAGCATCCGGCTCTACCGGCTGACCAACGGCGCCTGAGGACGCGCGGGCGCTACGGCGCCAATGTCGAGGTGCTGCCCGAGAGGCCGCCGAGCGGGTTTTCGAGTTGTTCCTTGCCCGTCTTGGCCTGCTGTTTGGCGAGTTTCTTGCGCTGTTTCTGCCAGCTCTCGGCCCGTTTGCGGTAGCCGGCCATCTGTTTTTCGACCGTCTTCTCCTGCGATTTCGACGGCGATTCCTTCGCCGCCTGTTCGGCGGTCTTGTCACCGGCCGCGAATTCGCCGTTGAAGTACTGGAAGATCGCCAGCGTCGTCAGCGTGTTCAGGTTCGGGGTCGCTTCGGCCGCGACACTCTGCGCTTTCGTCGCCTGGCTGATGCTTTCGTCGATGACGCCGAGCGATTCTCCGTGTTCGGCGACGTTGAAGTAGGTGCTCGCGACCAGCGCCGCGGTGGTCGGGTTTGCTTCGTCGCCGGCCTGCTTCAGGTAGCGGACCCAGGCTTCCTGGGCCGCTTCGTACTGTTCGATCGATTCCGGGGTCACTTCCGGAACCCCGGTGGTCGGGTTTTCCTGGGATAGCGCCCTGCCGGCCCCGATCCGGACCCGGATCAACGACAGCATCAGGTCTTCGTTCTGGGGGTCTTTGGCGAGCCGCTTTTCGATCCGCTCCGCCTGTTCTTCGGAGATGTCGGCGGCGCTCTTGGTGCCGCCGCCGCCGAAGAATTCGGCGATGTTGAAGGGGCCGACCGCGACGAAGAGGCTCGCCCCCATCAGCAACGCGAGGCAGGCGTAGACGACGCGGATGACATTTTTCCGCCGACCCCTGATGTCGAACAGCATCCGTCGTTCTTCGCCTGCCATCAGCCCCTCATCGCTCCTGCGTAGACGGTTTGACCATTCCTCCCGGAGCCGCGCGCTTCTCGAAGACCCGGGCCAGCAAGATACTCAACTCGAACAGGATCAAGAGCGGGACCATCTCCAACAGCATCGAGACCGGGTCGACTCCGGGCAGGGCCGCGGCCAGGATCGCGATCAGCAGATACGCGTAGCGGCGATTCGAGGTCAGCTGGTCGACGCTGACTATCCCGAGCCGGGTTACGGCGATGATCGCCAGCGGCAGCTCGAAGATCACCCCTCCGGCCAGCATCGTCGTCGAGAAGAAGCTGTAGTAGTCGCGGGCCCTGACCTGGACCGCGAACTGGCTTTCGTTGACCCCGAGCAGGAACTTGACCGCCGGAGGCATGACGACGAAGTAGGCGAAGGCGACGCCGACGAGGAAGAGGATCGGGGCGAGGACCAGGATCGGGGTCAGGGTCCGGCGCTCGGCATCGCTGAACGCGGGCAGCACGTAGGCGTAGATCTGGTAGATCAGGACCGGCATCGAGAGCACGATCGCCGCGTAGGCGGCGACGGTGACCGTCGTCGTGAAGGGCTCGGTGACGCCGAAGGTCAGCAGCTGCTGGTGTTTGGCGGGGAGTGGGTCGGAGGCGATTTCGAGCAGCACCGAGCTCTGCCAGAAGCAGAGGGCGAGCGCGACGCCGAACACGGCGAGGCAGATCATCAGCCGGCTGCGCAGCTCGTCGAGGTGCTCGACGAGGGTCAGTTCGTCCTTGTGGGAAACCGGCCTGACTCGGCGGGGCATCGGGGCCCCTAGGGACGTTTGTGGGCGACCGGCTCGCGCTCGCCGGCCTCGATCTCCTGCGGCGAGGCTTTGTCGTCGTCGTCGTCGTGGTCGCCGCCGATCGAGCCGCGGAACTCGCGGATCCCCTTGCCGAGCGAGCGCCCCAATTCGGGCAGTCGCTTCGGCCCGAAAACGATCAGGGCGATAACCAGGACGATCCCAATCTCGAGGGGGCCGATGTTGCCAAGCATCGGAACCATGGTAACGGGCGGTCAGGCCGGGAACGATCGGGGGCTTGCATTACCCGAAACTTGTGTTTTCTCGATGATTTGGGGCAATAGTGCGGATGGAGTTGTCCCGGCCTGTGTTCGATAGATACCCATGGCCTACGCAAGCCGGACAGGGACGAGGACAGCCACCGGGCTCCACGTCTGCCTGCGGTGCGACTCGACCATGGTTCAGCCCACCCGCTGGGAGCAGGCGGACGAGCGCGGCCAGTGGCACCTCTGGCGCCGCTGCCCCGAGTGCGAGTGGCGCAGTGACGGCGTCCACGCCGAAGCGGAGATCGACTCCTTCGACGAGGCGCTCGACCGCGGCACCGAGGTTCTCGCCGAGGACCTGCGGACGATCGTCCGCGAGAACATGGAGTGGGTCGCTGACACCTTCACCGCCGCTCTCGCCGCGGACCTGATCACCGCGGACGACTTTTCCTAATTAATTCGGCCCATGTGCCGGAATTTATGAATACCTCTGCACCACGCCGTCGGCGACGAGGTCGAGGAGGCGGCGTTGCTCGGGCTCGAAGTCGGCCTTCTGGAGGCGGCGCTTTGCGTTGGCGACCATCTCCAGCGCCTTCGCCCGGACCCGCTCGAGGGCACCGGTCGCGGCGATCCGGTCACAGAGCGCCTCGGCCGAGGCCGGGTCGAGCTCGCGCAGGTCGGCGGCGGCGATCTCTGGGTCCGATGCGGCCGCGTCGATGAGCGGCAGCGTCACGGTCCCGTCGAGCAGGTCGGTTCCCCGCGCCTTGCCGGTCCGCGACGGCGGCCCGGCGACATCGAGGACATCATCGAGGAGCTGGAACGCGAGGCCGATCTCGGCCCCGAAGGCGCCGAGCGAATCCTCGTCGCGGCCGATTCTGCAGGCGCACTCGAACAGCGCCGCTGTCTTCAGGCGGCAACGCTCGAGGTAGCGCCCCTCCGAGGTCGATGTGTCGTAGGCGTCGTGGCGCTGGGTGAGCTCCCCCCGGGCCAGCGCCACCGAGGCGCCGGCGAGAAGCTCGATCGCCCGCGAGTCCCCGGGCTCGGCGAGCAGCGAGAAGGCACGCGAAAAGAGCAGGTCGCCGACGGCGGTGGCGCGGTCGCGCCCCGACTCGGAGACGATCGTCGGGCGGCCGCGGCGCAGGTCCGCATCGTCGAGGACGTCGTCGTGGACGAGGGTCGCCATGTGGACCAGCTCGATCGCGGCCGCGCCCCTGACCTCCGCCTCCCCCCCGGCCTCGCCGGCGCAGAGCAGGGTCAGCATCGGCCGCAACCGCTTGCCGCCGGCCTCCAACGTCGCCTCGGCGTCGGCGCCGAGCGGGCCGGTGCCGACGGCCTGCCGGCGCAGCAGCTCCTCGACCTCCCCGAGCCTGGCCGGCAGCCAGCGGCTCGACGCGTCGAGCACCGCGGTGACCGGTGGCGGAACTGCCGAGGGGCGCGTCACTCGCGGATGCCGCTGTGGACCGTGACGATGCCGCCGGCGAGGATCGTGTACCTGATCTGGCCGAGGCCGGCCGCGTCCATCTTCGCCGCCAGGCCGGCCGGGTCGGGGAAGCTGTGGACCGACTCGGCGAGGTAGGAGTAGGCGGCGGGGTCGTTGGTGAGGCGCCCGAGCACGGGCACGATCCGATCGAACCATATCGAGTAGAAGGTCGAGAACGGCGGCCGCCGCGGCTCGGTGAACTCGAGCACTACCAGGCGCCCCCCGGGGCGCAGCACGCGGGCCAGCTCCTGCAGGCCGCGGTCCCAGTCGGCGAAGTTGCGGACGCCGAACCCGACCGTGACCGCGTCGAAGCGGCCCGAGTCGTAGGGGAGCTCGAGGGCATCGGCCCACTCGAAGCGGACCGCATCGATGCCGCGCTCGGCGGCCTTCTCACGGGCCAGGTCCAACATCGGCTCCGAGAAGTCGCAGCCGATCACATAGCCGCCGGGCGCGACACGGCGGGAGAGCTCCAGCGTCAGGTCACCGGTCCCGCAGCAGACGTCCAGGGCCGACCCTCCGGCCTCGAGCTCGGCCCGGTCCGCCGCCCGTTCGCGCCAGCGGTGGTGGAGGCCCGCGCTCATCACCGAGTTCAGCAGGTCGTAGCGCGAGGCAACCCGGTCGAACATCCGGTTGACCTGGCCCGAGAACTGGGCCGAGTCCCGCGAGGGTTTGGTCGTCCCGGTCATCGAATCGGCCACTCCATCGCGAGCGCCCCGGGGGTCGGCCACTCAGTCGAGCGAGGAGAGGAAGTCGGCGAGCTCGTTGAGCTTCTTCGGCGGCAGGTCACGGAACGAGGGCATGATGCCCGGTCCGATTTCCACCGAGCGAAGGATCGCCGCCCTCGGGATCCTCGACGCGATGTGGGTCAGTTCGGGCCCGGGCCCGTGGTTGCCATTCTCACCGAGCTTGTGGCAGGCGAGGCATCCCGATGCGGCGACGACCTCCTTGCCCGCCTCGTAGCGCGGCGCGACCTTCATGTCGATCTCGGTCGGCGAGCCGCCGATCGCGCCGAGGTACGTCAGGTAGGCCATCGCGATGATCGTCATCAGGCCCGCGGTGGTGGCGATCGGGCGGCGGCCGGGGTGACGCTCCGGCCCGCGGTCGTAGAACGGGAGCGCGATCAGGAGCACCATGCAGACGGTCGGGATGCCGATCGTCGCGATCGGGACCAGCTCGGGGGGTTTGATCACCCGCAGGACCTCGAAGAGGAAGAAGAAGTACCACTCGGGGCGGGGCACGTAGCTGGTCGTGGTCGGGTCGGCCTTCGGTCCCTGCTCGGCGCCGAGGATGATCGACATCGCGATGATCACCCCGACGACGATCAGCGCCATCACGGTGTCCTTCAGCACGGCGTAGGGGAAGAAGGGCTTGCCCTTCTTCTTGAGTAGCTCGTACTCCTCGAGATATGCCTGCTTCTCGCTCGGCTTCATCGGTTGGGGGCCGCCCCGTTGGCGCCGTTGGCGCCGGCGTCGAGCTGCGTCAGCGGCTCGGCCGATTTCGGCTTGTCGGCGTGCACCCACGGCGGCGCGGTCGTGCCGAGCTTGACGACGAGGTAGAGGTGCGCCCCGATCAGGGCGATGATCGCCCCGGGCAGCAGAAGCATGTGGATCGAGTAGAAGCGGGCGAGGGTCGTCGCCCCGAGCTCGGGCCCGGCGCGGAGGAAGTCGCTCAGGTAGGGGCCGATGATCGGGCCGGTCCCGTTGATGTTGATGCCGACCACCGAGGCCCAGAACGAGCGCTGGTCGAACGGCAGCAGGTAGCCGGTGAAGGCCATCGTCATCGTCAGGATCAGCAGCACGACGCCGATCACCCAGTTCAGCTCCCGCGGGTACTTGTAGGCGCCGAAAAAGAAGGTCCGGCCCATGTGGAGGAAGATCAGGATCACCATCACGCTGGCGCCCCATTTGTGCATCCCGTGCACCAGCTGGCCAAGGGGGACGTCTTCGTTGATGTGGGCGATCGACCCGTAGGCCTGGGTCGTCGAGGGGACGTAGAACATCGCCAGGAAGACCCCGGTCACGGCCTGGACGATGAAGGCGAAGAGGGTCGCCGAGCCGAGGGTGTAGAACCAGTTGGTCCCCTTCGGGACCTTCCGGAACAGCATCCCGGTGAGGAAGCCGGTTGCCGCGGTGCGCTGGTCGACCCAGGCGAGGACGTCGGCGGGCGCGTCCTTTGCGCGCTCGCCGAGCTTCTGCGCGTCGGACGGGCGCTCGGGCGGTGAGGTCTTGAGGTCGGCGGGGGCCGGGCCCTTGGATCCGTTGCCCTCGCCGGGCTTTGCCGGTTTCCGCAGCGGCGCGGGGATCAGTGAGTCGAGTTTCATCGTCTACCTCTCACTAGGGCGGCGGGAAGGTGGAGGGACGGGGTGGATACAGATATTCCCAGATCCCGCCGGTGAACTCGCCCGGGTCGCGGGCGCGGACCGGCTCGAGCTGGGAGGTGACGCTGTAGCGGGGGCCGAGTTCGACCTGGCCGCCCTGGACCCGGACCTGAAAACGGTCGAGGGGACGAACCGGCGGGCCGCCGATGACTTTGCCTTCGAAGTCGTAGACGCCGCCGTGGCAGGGGCAGATGAAATTGCCGGCGGCCTCGACGAAGCGGACCGGGCAGCCGAGGTGCGCGCAGCGGTTCGAGACGGCGATGTATTCGTTCGGGTTCTCCCCCAGTTCCTTCGAGCCCTTGCGGACATAGGCGGTCGTCTTGCCGGCATCGCCGATCCCCTCGGTTTCGGTGAAGACGACCTGACGGTAGGTGTCGGTGACGAAGTCGTGGGTCGGGCCGACGGCCTCCCACCGCTCCTTGCCGCGATGGAAGATCGGGGCGACGGCGAATCCGACGGCGGGCAGGACGATCGCCAGGCCGGCGATCCCACCAAGGCCGTGGACGGCGCCTTCGAAGGCGCGGCGGCGGGTCATCGACTCGCCCTCGAAGTAGCCGGCAGGGTTGGGCTTGGCCCGCTCCCGTGGGGCTGCCTCGGCCCCGGCTTGCTTGTCCGCTTCGTCAGCCACTGTAATCCTGGTGAAGGACCGCGGAGTTTATTGCCTCGGGCCCGCGTCGGCTCCGCCGGCGATCGCGGCCGCCGAGGTTTGCCACCGCTCGGGCACCTCGGCCTCGCTCCCCTCGGCATGGTGGCGGGCGCAGGCGCTGATCAGGTCGGCGAGGACGAGGATCGCCTCGGTGTCGCCGAGCGCCGCCAACCGCTCGATCCCGAGCGCGTACAGATAGTCGCCGGCGAGCAGCGCGAGGTCTCGGTCGTGCCCGGCGAGCATCCGCGGCTCCCCGTAGTGCAGGAGATATCCCTCGCGGACCGCCTCGACGACCAGCGCGTACTCGCCCGGCGAACCCGCCGCGCGCGGGCCGGCCGCAGCCACCAGGCCGAAACCGGGCTCCTCTTCAGGGTCGACGACGTGGCCGGAGATCGGCGTCTCACCCTCGCGCAGCAGCTGGGCGAGGGCGCGGAGGGCATCGGCCGGGGCGGCGGCGGCCGCTCTCTCCGCGCTCACTGGATCGCCTCGTCGAGCGAATCCGCGGCGGCGGCGAGCGTGCGATCAATCGCCGCGTCGTCGTGGGCGAGCGAGACGAACCAGGCCTCGAACTGCGAGGGCGGCGCCCATATGCGCCGCGCGAGCATCGCTCGGGTGAAACGGGCATGGGCCTCGAGGTCACAGGCGGAGGCGGCCTCGAACTCGGTGACCGGCCCCTCGCTGAAGAAAAGGGTGAGCAGGCCGGGAGCCGAGGCGATCTGGAGCGGCCGGTCTCCGATCAGGTCGGCGAGGCCCGCGGCGAGGTGGTCGGTGAGGGCGGCGAGGCGGCGATAGGCGTCGTCGTCGAGCGCCCGCAGCGTCGCCAGGCCGGCCGCCGTCGCCAGCGGGTTGCCGGAGAGGGTCCCGGCCTGGTAGACGTCGCCGGCCGGCGCGATCCGTTCCATCGCCTCCCGGGGGCCCCCGAACGCGGCAGCGGGAAGGCCACCGCCGAGCACCTTGCCGAAGACGGTCAGGTCGGGCTCGACGCCGAGGAGCGCCTGAGCGCCTCCGCGGGCGACGCGGAAGCCGGTGATCACCTCGTCGAGAATGAGCAGCGCCCCGGCGTCACGGGTCGCCTCGCGCAGGAACTCGAGGTAGCCGTCCTCGGGAGGGGCGACGCCCATGTTGGCCGCGATCGGCTCGGCGATCAGCGCCGCCACCGGGTGCGAGTCGAGCGCGCGCGCGACCGCCTCGCGGTCGTTCCAGGGAACAACGATCGTGCCGGCGGCCTGCGCCGCGGTGACGCCCGGCGTCGCCGGCACCCCGAGCGTCGCCAACCCCGAGCCGGCGTCGGCGAGCAGCCCGTCGGAGTGGCCGTGGTAGGCGCCGGCGAACTTGACCACCGCCTCGCGGCCGCTGATCGCGCGGGCGAGGCGCACCGCGGCCATCGCCGCCTCGGTGCCGGAGCTCGTCATCCGCAGCATCTCGACCGACCCGATCCGGCCCACGACCTCCTCGGCAAGATCGACCTCGGCCTCGGTGGGGGCGCCGAAGCTGGTCCCGCGGGCGGTGGCGTCGGTGACCGCGGCGACGACGTCCGGGTGGGCGTGCCCGAGGATCAGCGGGCCCCAGGAACAGACCCAGTCGACGTAGCGGTTGCCGTCGACGTCGACCAGCTCGCAGCCCTCGCCGCGCTCGATGAAGATCGGGTCGCGGCCGATCTGGCGCATCGCCCTGACCGGCGAGTTGACGCCTCCCGGGAGGACCCGTTGCGCGCGTCCGTACAACTCAGAGCTCTTGGGAGTTCGGATCAATAAACCGCCGCCTCCTCTGCTCCCACACGCGCCAGAAGAAACAGAGATGGACTGGCGCTCGCTCCCGCGTCCGGGGGCGGCGGCCGCCAGACCAATCGGGTCATATCGCCGAGCCGGTCGGAGCGAGCATCACGATCTGATTCCTGCGAGCGGAGGCCGGCGACGGCATTTATGTGTATTCCCGCTCCCAGCGGGAATACTCGTCGGTGAAGTAGTGGAGGCGGATCTTCTTGTACTCGGTCGACGAGTAGAGGGTGGCCCGGCCGTCGGGGCCGATCCCGCACTCCTCGGCGATCGAGTCGAGGATCGCGTCGCACTCCTCCTTCGAGCGGCCATGGGCCATCGTGAAGACGCTGTAGGGCCAGTCCTCGTAGGTGGGTCGTTGATAGCAGTGGGAGATCCCCCGGAACGATGCCATACGCCGCCCGGTCTCCATGATCTCCTCGTCGGGCACCTTCCAGACGCCCATCCCGTTCGCCGAGAACCCGGCGCGGCGGTGATAGAGGATCGCCGCGACCCGGCGAAGCAGCTTGCGTTCGACCATCTCGCCGAGGTGGGTGAGCAGCTCCCCGGTCTCGATCCCGAGCTCGGCGGCGACCGGGTCGTAGGGCCGCTCGACCGCCTCCATCGGGCCCTGGATCGCGCGGATCACGGCGATGTCGCGCTCGTCGTAGGGCTGCGGCTCGAGCTCCCGTGGTGGGGATGCATCGACGGCGCTGGCGAGGGTCTCGGTGCCCTTCTCCATCTCGAGGTTCATGTTGATCTTGAACAGGGTCAGGGTCGGCAGCTCGCGCATCGACTCGGCCGCGGTCTCGCGCATCAGGGCGTCGAGCGTCCCCCTGAGGCCGAGTCGCGAGTCGGGCGGGGTCGCGATCGTGAACCAGAGGTTGAAGTCATGGGTCCGCAGGTAGTTATGGGAGACCCCCGGGTGGGAGTTGACGATCGCGGCGGCGCGTTGGGGGTTCTCGGCGTCGACTTTGGCGGCGACGAGCATCGACTCGTATCCGAGCGCCCTGGTGTCGAAGATCGGGGTGATCTCGCGGATGATCCGCTCGTCGAGCAGGCGCCTGGTGCGGGTGATGACCTCGTCGACGTCGAGCTCGGCCTCGGCGGCGATCGGCCGGAAGGGCTCGGGGTCGAGCGGGAAGCTCGACTGCAGAAGGTTCATCAGCCGCTTGTCGGTCTCGTCCAGGGGGATCGCCGCGCCGTCCTTGCGCGAGCGCGCCTTCGACTGGGGGACCTTCGGCACCCCTACCGGAGCCAAGCCGCGGCCTCCTTCGCGTAGTAGGTGACGATCGCGTCGGCGCCGGCCCGGCGGATCGAGGTCAGCGCCTCGAGCACCGCCGCCCGCTCGTCGATCCAGCCGTTGGCGGCAGCCGCCTTCAGCATCGAGTACTCGCCGGAGACCTGGTAGGCGGCGACCGGGGCGCCGGTCTCGTCCTTGACGCGGCGGATGACATCGAGGTACGGGGTCGCCGGCTTGACCATCACCATGTCCGCTCCCTCCTCGACGTCGAGCTTGGCCTCGCGGACCGCCTCGTCGGCGTTGGCCGGGTCGAGCTGGTACCCGCGGCGGTCGCCGGATGCGGGGGCCGAGTCGGCCGCCTCGCGGAACGGGCCGTAGAAGGCCGAGGCGTACTTGGCGCTGTAGGCGACGATCGGGACGGCCGAGTGCCCCTCCTCGTCGAGCTGGTGGCGGATCGTCCCGACCCGTCCGTCCATCATGTCGCTCGGGGCGACGGCGTCGGCGCCGGCCTCGGCGTGTGAGATCGCGGTTTTCGCCAACAGCTCGATCGTCACGTCGTTGTCGACCTCGCCGTCGCGGAGAAAGCCGCAGTGCCCGTGCGACGTGTACTCGCAGAGGCAGACGTCGGTGATGACGACCAGTTCGGGGTGGGTCTCCTTCAGCGCCCGCACGGCCATCTGGACGACGCCCTCCTCGTCGTAGGCGCCTGATCCGGTCTCGTCCTTGGCGGCGGGAAGCCCGAAGAGGAGAACCGCCCCGATCCCGGCGGCGACGATCTCGGTCGCCTCGGCGACCAGCTCGGAGATCGAGAAGCGCTCGATGCCGGGCATCGACTCGACGTCCTCCCGGATCCCCTCCCCGGCGACGACGAACGCGGGCTGGATCAGGTGCTGCGGAGAGAGATCGGTCTCGCGGACCAGGCCGCGCAGCGTCTCGGAACGGCGCAGGCGCCGCATGCGTGTGGCGGGAAAGGCCATCGCCACGATTCTAGGGGGGCTAACAATCCAGGCGCCCCAGGGGCTCGGCGCAGATAGGGTCCGCGAGTACATGCGGGTGCTGTTCATCGGGGACGTCGTCGGCGGGCCGGGAAGGCGGGGCCTGAAGGCGGCGATGCCCGAGATCCGCGAGCGGCACAGCCCCGACCTGGTGATCGTCAACGGTGAGAACTCCGCCGGCGGCATCGGGATCACCGAGAAGACCGCCGAGGGCCTGTTCGACGCCGGCGCCGACATCCTCACCACCGGCAACCACGTCTACCGCCACCGCGAGGCCTACGAGTTCCTCGACCGAACCGACCGGGTGATCCGCCCTGCCAACTACCCGCACGCCAACCCGGGCAGGGGCCACCTGGTCGTCGAGGCGGGCGGGATGAAAGTCGGGGTGATCAACATCAGCGGCGCCGTCGGTCTGACCGTCGCCCGCTCTCCGTTCCACGAGATCGACAGCATCCTCGAGCGGATCGAGGCCGACTGCGTGGTCGTCGACTTCCACGCCGAGGTGACGAGCGAGAAGGTCGCGATGGGCTGGCACCTCGACGGGCGGGTGGCGGCGCTGTTCGGGACCCACACCCACGTCCCCACCGCCGACGCCCGGGTCCTGCCCGGCGGGACCGCGGTGATCACCGACGTCGGGATGACCGGCTCCCGCACCAGCGTCCTCGGGGTCAAGCCCGAGCAGGCGCTCGCATCGCTGATCACCCAGATGCCGGTCCGGTTCGAAACCGCCGAGGCGGACGTCTGGGTGATGGGCGCGGTGGTCGAGATCAACCCGAGTGGACGGGCTGACTCGATCGAGCAGGTGCTGATGCCCGCTCCTCTTGGTTGACCTGCTCCTCCTCGCCGCAGGCGAGCGCCACGAGCAGAAGCGGGAAGAACCAGACGATGTAGAGGTAGAACCAGTGCATCGCCGTGAGCTGGAGGGCGATGATCAAAGCGGCCGCGAGGGCAGCGACCTGGACCGGCGTCTTTCCTCGCGGCCGGAAGGCGAGGGCGACGGAGAGCGCCACGACCCCGACCAGGAGCGCAATCCGCAGCGGCTCGAGGGCGGGGACCTGGCCCCAGATGCTAAACGGCGAATCGCGGTCGGCCTGGTAGGAGATCGTGCGCTCCCAGAAGGTCCCGAGGCCGGGATCGACCGCCGGCCAGAGCATCGCCAGGAAGGCCATGGCTCCGAACGCCGCCACGAAAACTCCGGCGCGGCCGCGGCCGGCGGGCCGATAGGTGGCGAGCATCGGTGCAAGGACCAGCGGCGCGAACTTTGTCAGGGTCGCGAGGGCGGTGAGGACTCCCCGCGCGAAGGGTCTGGCCAGGAGCACCAGGGTCGCGACGAGGAGCATTGCGACCAGGGTGTCGTTGCTGTTGCTCTCGAGCGCGTATGCCGTGTAGGGGTATGCGGCCCAGGCGAAGGCGAGAGTCGCGGCGAGGCGGCGACCCCCCGGGCCGGGCCGGATCCGGAATCCGAGCAGGACGAGCAGCGCGATCGTCGCCAGGTCGAAGACGACCGCGGCGACGTGTGATGCGGGGAGGTCGTCCCAGGTCCCGTGCCAGGGCCAGATCGCCTCGAACGGAACGTAGGCGAGGTAGTTGACTGGACCGTAGGTGTCCCCCTCGGAGACGTCGGTGGGGAAGTTGTCGTAGAGCTGTTCGCCGTGGGCGATCCGGTCGGCGCCGACGACACTCGCGTAACCGACATCGATCGTCCCCGCGTCGGCGGCATTGAGGCCGACCCTGATCCCGACCAGGAACAGCGTCGCGATCACGAGCCAGGTCGTCGGCCAGACCGGCCTGATCCCCTCCCCCCTTCCCCGCAGGCCGATCCAGAGCGCCCGTCCCAGCAGGTAGAGGAGGACCGGGTACTGGAGCGGGACCGAAACGCCGATCTCGGCCCGGTTGAAGAAGAAGTGCGAGACGCCGAACCCGAGCAGGACCACCAGGTCGAGGCTGGCGACCCTCCAGGGTCGGCGCCAGTCGAGCAGCCCGACGAGGAACAGCGCGCAGAGCGGCAGGAACACGTAGGGCGCGTTCAGCTTGTGGCCGAAGGCGCCCGAGTAGCCGCGCGCCATCTTCCACCCGACCTGGTAGCCGGTCCAGGACTCCTTGACCACGCCGCTCCCCGGTTCGACGATCGCCAGCGCCACCCGCTCGTCTTCGGCGTAGTAGCTGACCTCCCAGTTGCCGTCGACCATCGAAGCGCTCGAGGTCATCCCGGAGTGCTCGCGGCGCTCGGCGACCACCTTCGGGTCGTGGTCGGCGCGCTCGGTGGCTTCCGAGGCGGAGAGCTCACCTGATGTGGCGAGGGCGGTCGCGGGCAGGCAGAGGAGGAGGGCAAGGGCGCAGAACCAGATATGCCTCATTTGGCTCGCTCCGCGCTCACAGCCCGAAATGGGCGAGCACCGCCGGCGCGACGTCGCGCAGTGCCCACTGCTCCTGCTCGCCGGGATCCTCGGGTCCGCAGCCGCAGAACAGCAGCGGGCCGAGCGAGTCATCGCGGTGCAGTGAGCCGTGGCTGCCGCCGCCGGCGTGGCTGGTGCCGCCCCAGTCGAGGGCCTCGTATCCCGGCGCGAGCGAGACGATCAGATCGCCGGCGTGGGGCGCTGTCAGGGCCGCGAACACGCGGGCGAAAGGGTCCGGGTAGCGGTCGCTCCGCAACCGACCCTCCTCGACGGTGGCGGCGAGGGCGCCGTGGTCGCCCTCCAGGTCCCACCGGCCGCCCCGCAGGTCGGCGATCGCGTCCCCGGGTCGGAATCGCAGCCGGCTGCCGGCGCGCTCGACCACCGCCCAGACTTCCTCCGCGGTCGGCACCCCCGACTCGATCCGCGGCAGCGGGGTCCCGTCACGGAGCTCGAGCCAGCAGACGAGGTCGATCCCTTCGGTCGCGGCAAGCGACTCGCTGACCTCGCCGTGGTCGGCGGTGTCCCCGTTGGCCGGCAGCAGATAGATGTGGGCCGCGCGGCCGGTCGGGCTGACCGCGAGCTGGGCCTGCTCGGGGCGGTGCTCGGAGGGCTTCAGCACCGTCCACTCCCGGGCAAGGAGGTCGGCCAGCGGCAGGCCGCGGTCGACGACTGAATGCGAGTGGTCGGCGACGAGGATCAGCGCGTGGTCCTCGAGGAACCGATCCATCCCCCCCGCCGCATCGACCAGTTGCGCGAAGCATTCGTCGGCCTTGGCGATCGACTCGACGCTCGCCTCAGGCCCATGGCGGTGGGAGTGGTTGTCGTTGTCGGGCAACGAGAGGAGGAGAAAGTCGAACTCGTCCTCCTTGGCGAGCTCGGCGGCACAGCAGGCGGCGTAACTGTCGCGGTTGCCGGGGATCGAGGTCGACTTGCACGGCACTTCGCGGCTGGCGTAGAGGTCGCCGTAGAAGAGGTCGCGCGGGCCCCAGGTGTGGTGGTCGAATTTGAGCCGTCCGGCGTCGACCACCGCGCGCTTCATCAACCCCTCGAGCGACACCTGGTGGCGATGGCGGCCACGGTAGATCAGAAACGGGGTGCAGGCGGTGCGGGCGCCGGCGTCGTCGAGGCGCTCGAAGAGGGTCGGGGCCTCGGGATTGAGGTGGGCGAGGTTCATGTTGTAGACGAGGTCGTAGAGCGCCCGAAAGACTCCGACCGAGCGGGTCGCCTCGAGCGAGGAGCCGTACTCGACGTAGCGCCGCTCAAGCCGGTGGTACCAGTTCATGCCACTGATCCAGTGGCGGTCGGCGGCGACGCCGGTGACCATCTCCGCGCAGGCGACCGGGGTCACCGAGGGGAAGCTCGAGACGCAGTCGGGGACGAGCTGCCCGCGCTCGAGGAGAGCCCCGAAGGTCGGCGCGGCGCCTTCGGAGATCGTCCGCTCCAACATGTCGGTTCGAAGCGAGTCGACGTAGGTGAGGACCAGCTTCTTATCGCCCATCGGGCGGCTAGCGCAGGACCCGGAGGCCCTCGTGTTTGCGCTGGGCGCGGCGGTGGCGGGCGAGGCCGAGCCAGGCGAGGCCGATGATCACGAGCAGGGTGATGACCGGCACCAGCAGCGCCGCGACTGCGACGACGATCGCGACCAGCGCGATCAGGAATCCGATCGCGCCCGAGCCTCCGCCCTCGCGTTTGCCGGCGCCGCTGACGACGTCGCTGACTATGAGGCACCCGAAGACCGCGCCGACGAGGCAGAACAGAGCGCCGAGCAGGCTGTCGAGGTCGGCGTGGCCCGAGAGCAGATACCCGATCACGAGGCCGATCACGGCGGCCAGCAGCGTCATCCGGCCGCGAGCGGAGCCGCGGGTTCCGGTCGTCCCGGCCAGCATCCCGATCGCGATGCCTATGCCCAGCTCGAGGCCGGCCCCTTCGAGAAAACTCACATGCAGAACCTACACTTCATGGATGCCCGAACCCCCCCATCGGCGGCGAGCGCACACGCTCACGCGGGATCTCGAGCGTTACGCCGGGCTGTTCGCGAGCCGGACCACCGTGATGCGCTCCTCGGCGATGCGTGACCTGATGGCGATCACCGCCCGCCCGGAGGTCATCTCGCTGGCCGGCGGCCTCCCCGACACCTCGACCTTTCCGCCGGCGACGTTTGCTGCCGACATGACGAGGATCGCCCAGACCTCGGCGGCCGAGGCCCTCCAATACGGACCGACCGAGGGCTTCGAGGCGACCGTCGATTGCATCGTCCAGGTGATGGGAGCCGAGGGGATGCTGCCCGACCACGACGACGTCATCGTCACAACCGGCGGCCAGCAGGCGATCGACCTCGTCTCCAAGATCCTCGTCGACCCCGGTGACGTCGTCATCTGCGAGGCGCCCACCTACCCGGGCGCCGTGCCAGTCTTCTGCAGCTACGAGGCCGACGTCGTCCAGATCGAGTGCGACCACGACGGGATGCGGATCGAGGAACTCGAAGCGACGCTCGAGCGACTCGACGGCGAGGGTCGGCGGCCCAAGTTCATCTACTCGGTGCCGAGCTTCCAGAACCCGGCCGGAGTGACGATGTCGCTGCCGCGGCGGCGGCGGCTGGTCGAGCTCGCCCGCAGCCGCGAGATGCTCGTTGTCGAGGACAACCCCTACGGTCTGCTCCGGTTCGGTGGCGAGCCGCTGCCGCCCCTCTACCAACTCGACGGGGGTGACTACGTCATCTACATCGGGACCTTCTCGAAGATCCTCTCCCCCGGCATCAGGCTGGGCTGGGCGGTGGCGCCGCCGCCGGTGATGGAGAAGATCGTCCTCGGCAAGCAGGCGGCCGACCTCTGCACCTCGACCCTGACCCAGTTCTTCGTCCGCGAGTACTTCGCCGAAGGGCGCTGGCGGGAGTACATCGAGAGCCTGGTCGAGATCTACCGTGGCCGGCGCGACACGATGCTCGCCGCGCTGCGCGAGCACTTCCCCCCGGAGGCGACCTGGACCCATCCCGAAGGCGGCCTCTTCATCTGGGCGACGCTGCCGGACTACATCGACACCGGCGACCTTCTGGCGAGGGCGCTGCGCGAGGACGTCGCCTTCGTCCCCGGGCAGGCCGCGTACGTCGACGAGCGCGGCCGCAACTCGATGCGGCTCAACTTCTCCGGCTCCGACGAGGCCGAGATCGAGGAGGGCGTGCGCCGGATTGGCAAGGTCATCGCGCAACAGGTCGAGCTGTACTCGACCCTCACCGGCCACCCGGTCCAGCGCTCCCCCGAGCCGGCCGAGGGTGCGGACGTCCTTCCTTTCCGCAAGGAGGAGTCGGCGTGAAGGTCGCGGTGATCAAGGGGGGGCGGTCGCTCGAGCGCGGTGTCTCCCTGCGCTCCGGCGCAAGGGTCCAGGACGCTCTCGCCAGGCTCGGGCACGAGGTCATCTCGATCGACGCCGGTGCTGAGCTCGTCGAGGACCTCACGCGCCACCAACCCGACATCGCGTTCGTCGCGATGCACGGCCCCGGTGGCGAGGACGGGACCGTGCAGGAGCTGCTCGAGATCCTCGGCATCCCCTTCACCGGCCCCGGGATCGCCGCCTGCGTCCGCTGCATCGACAAGGCCCTGACCAAGCACGAGCTGCGAGCGGCCGGCGTCCCGACTCCCGACTGGCTCGCCTTCAATGAAACCGCCTTCAGTGAGCTGGGGGCCACCGATGCCCTCGACCACCTCGACCAGCGGCTCGGCTACCCGTTGGTCGTCAAGCCAAGCCGCGGTGGGTCGTCGCTCGGAGTCAAGTTCGCGGCCAGCCGCGAGGAGGTCCCCGCCGCACTTGTCTCGGCCTTCAGCTATGACGACCGGGTTCTGATCGAGCGGTTCGTCGACGGACGGGAGCTCGCCGTCAGTGTGGTCGGCGACCAGCCGTTGCCCGTGGTCGAGGCGACTCCGACCGGCGACCGCTTCGACTTCGAGGCCCGCTACGAGATCGGGCGCACCACGTTCACCTGCCCGGCCGAGCTGACCGAGGAGGAGGAGGCCGCCGTCACCGGCGCTGCCCTCGCCGCCTATGAGGCGCTCGGCTGCACCGGCTTCTCCCGGGTCGACCTGATCCTCGAGGAGGCGGGGCCGCAGGTGCTCGAGGTCAATGCGATCCCCGGCCTGACCGACACCAGCCTCCTGCCGCAGGCGGCCGAGGCGGCGGGGATGTCATTCGAGGAGCTGGTCGACCGGATCCTCCAGCTCGCTGCGCCGACTATGGCGAAGGGTTGAGCCGGCGCTTTACGAGTTGCCCTGGGCGAAGTCGTCGGGGGAGACCTCGTCGAGGAAATCCTTGAACTTGTCGACGACCTCCTCAGTGTCCTCGACCTCGTGCTCGAACTCGATCGCCGACTCCTCGATCACATCCTCGGCGGCGAAGATCGGCGCCGAGACCCTGACCGCGAGCGCAAGGGCGTCGGAGGGGCGCGAGTCGATCTCGAGCTCGGTGCCGTCGATCGAGACGGTGATCGAGGCGTAGAAGGTGTTATCCCGCAGTTCTGTGACCGAGACCCGCTCGCATTTCGCGTCGAGCTGCTCGAGAACGTCGGAGAGCAGGTCGTGGGTCATCGGCCGCGGGGTCGATGCACCCTGCAGCTTCATCAGGATCGCCGCCGCCTCGGGATGCCCGATCCAGATCGGCAGGAACCGGTTTCCGTCGACGGTCTTCAGCAACACGATCGGCTGCTTGCCGACCATGTCGAAGCTGACGCCGTAGATCTGCATCTGCTGCAAAACTCGCTCCCATGCTGGCTGGCCGCCCATTATAGATCCGCTCCGGAGGCCCTTCGACGGACCGGAGGGAGCCGAAATATGCAGTGGGCGATCCTGGATTCGAACCAGGGACCTCGTCCTTATCAGAGACGCGCTCTAACCGACTGAGCTAATCGCCCGAGGCAGGGGGCGATGATAGCGACCGGCCACGGGTCTCCGGCCCGGCCCGCTCAGCCCTTTCGCTTGCCCAGCCGGCGCGCCAGCTCGAGTGTCTCGGAGAGGCCTGCGAGGTGGATCTCGACGACGATCTCCTCGCCCTTCGGGCGGACCCTGACCTCGTGACCAAGGCTGGACTCGAGCTCGTCGCCGACATCGCGCATGGCCGCCTGACGCTCGGCGTCGACCGGCTCGGGACGCGGCCTACGGTTTGGCTGGCTGGCCAGCTTAACCCTGTTCTCGGTCTCGCGAACCGACCACCCGCCCTTGGCCGCGTCGCGGGCGAGGCGGCGGCGGGCATCGTTGCCGCGGATCCCGAGCAGGGCCCGGCCGTGGCCCTCGGTCAGCTCCCCCACCTCGAGGAGGGCCAGCGCTTCGTCGGGCAGCTCGAGCAGCCGGATCAGGTTCGAGACCGCCGGGCGGCTGCGGCCGATTCGGCGCGCGAGCTCCTCTTTGGAGAGACCCAGGTCCTCGACCAGCGCCGCGCAGGCGCGGGCCTCGTCGATCGGGTTGAGGTCCTCGCGGACGACATTCTCGATCAGCGCCACCTGCAGCCGCTCCGCCCGCTCGGACTCGCGGACGATCGCCGGCACCTTCTCGAGGCCCGCCTGCTGGGCGGCGCGCCAGCGGCGCTCGCCGGCGATCAACTCGTAGCTGCCGTCGGGGAGCGGCCGGACGAGCAGCGGCTGGACGACGCCGGAGGCCTCGATCGACGACGCGAGGCCGCTGAGGGACTCGGCGTCGAAGCGCTTGCGTGGCTGGTTCGGGTTCGCCTTGATCAGGTCGACGCGCAGCTCCTGCAGCTCGCCGACGTCGTCCTCTGAGGCCTCCGGCAGGATCGCGGCGAGGCCGCGGCCCATTCCCCGTCTAGCCACGGAGCGTCAGCTCCTCGGCCAGCGCGCGGTACGCCTCGGACCCGCGCGAAGAGGGAGCGTGCTCGGTCACCGGCAGGCCGTAGCTCGGGGCCTCGGCGAGCCTGACGCTGCGTGGGATGACCGTCTCGAAGACCATTTCCGGAAAGTGGTCGCGCAGCTCCCGCTCGACGTCCTGGGCGAGGCGCGTGCGCTCGTCATGCATAGTGATCAACAGGCCCGACACATTCAGCGAGGGATTCAACTCACGCCGGATCATCCCCACCGTGTCAAGGAACTGCACCAGGCCCTCGAGCGCGAGGTACTCGGCCTGGACCGGGACGATCACCCGGTCGGCGGCGACGAGCGCGTTGACGCTGACCGGTCCGAGCGAGGGCGGGCAGTCGAGCATCGTGAAGTCGAACCGCTCGCGCACCGGGCCAAGCCGTTCCCGCAATCGCGTCTCCGACCCCTCGAGCCGCGGCAGCTCGACCGAGGCGCCGGCGAGGTCGCGACTGGCAGGCACGAGCCAGAGGTTGTCGGGGCCGGCTGGGCGCGCGGCCTCGGCGACCGAGACGTCGCCGATCAGGCAGTCGTAGGAGGACGGGTGGGCGTCGCGGTCGCCACCCAGCGCGGTGGTCGCGTTGCACTGCGGGTCGAGGTCGACGAGGAGGGTCTGGGAGCCGGCCTTCGCGATGCAGGCGGCGAGATTGACCGCGGTGGTCGTCTTCCCTACCCCGCCCTTCTGATTGGCGATTGCGTGAACCAGGCCCATTACACGCTTGCTCGATCCGCGCTCACAGGCGGCAGACTAGTCGTCAGCCACGAGGTCGCTTCTTCGCCATTCCCGGACGGCGCGGAAGATCGTTCGGAGTCGGGCCGGTCTTGCGCAACACGTGCAGGTGGCGGTGGCGACTGCCCGCTTCGCGGCCGACGTCCAGCACCAGCTCGGGCTGCATCGCGAGCTCAGAGGCGGCACGCGCGATCTGGGCCTCTTCCTCGGCGTCCCGCCTCCCCTTCCAGGCGACCAGCACTCCTCCTTTGCGGAGCAGCGGTGAGGCCAGCTCGGCGAGCGTCGAGAGCCGCCCGACGGCGCGGGCGGTGACCGCGTCGTAGGCCTCCCTCCCCTCCGAGCGCTCCGCCGCCCACTCCTCGGAGCGGCAGTTGAGGGCCGTCGCGTTGTCGATCTGCGCCTCGGCGATCGCCCTGCCGATGAACGCGCACTTGCGCCCGACCGACTCGATCAGGTCGACCCGGGCGGCGGGCAGGGCGATCGCGAGCGGTAGGCCGGGGAATCCGGCCCCGGCGCCGATGTCGGCGATCCGGGCCGCGGTGCGGAGCTGCTCGACCTCGAGGCCCGTGAGGCTGTCGACCACGTGGACCTTCCAGCCCTGGTCGGGCTCGACAACCGAGCTGACCGAGGCGCGCTCCGTCGCGAGAAGTTCGAGGACCCTTCTCAGCGCTGCCCGCCCGTCGTCGCTGAGCGACGCCGTCGGGTCCGCGCTCACTCTGATACGAGCGGCGCGACGACCACGCAGCGGTGGGGCTCGTCGCCTTCGCTGTAGGTCTCGACACCGGCCCGATCCCGCAGGTACTCGTGGACGACGCGCCGCTCCTGGGCGCTCATCGGGTCCATCTCGACGATCCGGTTGGCGCTCAGCGCCTGCTCGGCGGCGCGGGCGGCGCGGGCGGTGAGGACCTCGCGGCGGCGCTCGCGATAACCGGAGGCGTCGAGCAGGACCCGCTTGCGCTCGCGGAGGCCGCGGAAGGCTGCCTGGTGGCAGAGCAGCTGGAGAGCGTCGATCGTCTGCCCGCGGCGGCCGATAAGAAGCCCGTAGTCGTCTTCGCCGGCGACGATCGCTTCGATCGAGTCGTCGTCCTCCTTGATCTCCACGTCGCCCTCGAGGTCGAGCTCGTCCAGCACGCCCTCGACGAGCTCGCGGACCCTCTCGGCCGGCTCCTCCGGCCAGTCCCTCTGATCACTCGACTCAGTCACGGATCCCAGCCTATCCCGCCTACGGGAGGAGGGGCGGTGATGCTGCTGACGGGCGGATACTCAGAGCGGCCGTAGGCCGCGAGTCCGGAGGCGGCATCACCGCCCCTCCCTATCGCCGCCGCTTCTTCTTTTTCGGCGGTTTCGGAGGCGGTTTGGCCGCGGCCTGCTGCTCGGGGGTCGGCACGACCGGGGCGGGGATCAATTTCGCGGCGACGTAGGACTGGCCGACGGTCCAGAAGTTGGTCGTGATCCAGTAGAGGCTGAGCCCGGCGGGGACCGCCGGGACGAAGAAGAGCCCGACCAGGGCGAAGGCGCCCAGCATCACGTATTGCTGCGCGCCCGCCGCGGTCGGCGATGAGCGCATCGTGATGTAGGTCGAGAGCGCCATCGAGCCGGCGAAGAGGATCATCAGGACAACCAGTTCGGCCCCGTGGGGCTTTTCGATCACGGAGTTGATGAAGAACCAGCTTGCGCCGCCCGAAGCTTCGACGTCCTGCTCGAAGCTGTCCCCCCGCAGGGTGCGGAACAGGGCGAAGAAGATCGGCAGCTGCAGGAGAAGCGGCAGGCACGAGGCGAGCGGGTTGACTTTGTTCTCCTGGTAGAAGCGCATCATCTCCTGCTGCTGGCGCTGGCGATCGTTCTTGAATTTCTCCTGGATCGCTTTGATCTGGGGCTGCAGCGCCTGCAGGGCGCGCATTCCTTTGATCTGTTTGTAGGTCAGCGGAATCAGGATCGCCCGAACGCAGACGGTGAGGGCGATGATCGAGGTTCCCCAGGTGAGGCCGACGTTGTCGTGGAAGAAGTTGAGGACCGATTCGGCGACGTCCTCGAGCGGCTGCAGGATGTCGGCGAACGGGATCACGACCGCACCTCGCCGTGGTGGACGGCTGGGTCGATGGGACCAACCTTGAGGGTGAAGTGCCGGGGCACCGGGTCGAAGCCGCCGTGGCTGAACGGGTTGCAGCGCAGCAGGCGCCAGCCCGCCAGCAGCAGCCCTCGGGCGGCACCGAAGCGCCGGATCGACTCGGCGGCGTATGCCGAGCAGGTCGGCTCGTACTTGCAACGGCGTGGCAGGGCCGGCGATACGAGGCGGCGGTAGGCGTCGATTGGCGCCAGAAGAACGCGTTTCACGTGGAACGCTCCGAGGGGATCCCGGCCTCGGCCAGCGCCTCGTCGAGGCTCGTCTGGGCTCCCCCGAGCCCCTCCCGCTCGATCAGGTCTCCGATTTCCGGACGAGCGACGAGGACGAAGTCGTGCCCCTCTGGGAGGCGGTCGGAGGCCTCCCAGAATGCCTCGCGAAGGACCCGCTTGACGCGGTTGCGCTCGACCGCGCCGCCGACTTTGCGGCTCGCCGAAACGCCGAGCCTTATCTCGCTGTCCTCGCTGTCCCCGCTGCGACGGGGGAAGCTGTAGAGCACCAGGTACCGGGTCGCGTGAGATGAGCCCTCGCGGTAGACGCGGTCGAACTCGCCGCTGCGCGAGAGGCGCCGTCGCTTCGGCATCGCTACGGCGTCAGGCGCTTGCGGCCTTTTCGGCGCCGCCGGCTGAGGATCGCGCGACCCCCGCGGGTGCTCATCCGCGCCCGGAAGCCGTGGGTCTTCGCCCGCTTGCGCTTCTTCGGCTGGTAGGTCCGCTTCATTGGCCGTCGCAGTATACGGACGCGGGCGCCGGGGTCGCCGGAACGATTTCTCGGCATTTGCGAGGCGGGCGAAATCGGGTCCGCACCCCGTCGCTATGGTCGGGCCGAGGTGCACGATGACATTGATCGACAGAGCCTCGAGGCTCTCTGGGGGGAGGTCCAGGCGCGGCTCCGCGCCTCGGTCCCCGAGTCCACCTTCCGTCTCTGGCTGGAGCCGATACGGGTCCTCAGCGGACGCGGTAGGACCCTTCACCTGGGCGCCCCGGAGGGAATCCGGGCCTGGGTCGAGCGCCGCTACTCGTCGCTGATCCGCGACGCCCTCGGTGACGCCGGCTCCGAGTTCGACGACGTCAGCTTCGGCGGCGCCGAGCAGGGCGGCGAAACCGCCGAGGGGGAGGCGGAGCTCAACCCCCATCACAGCTTCGACCGCTTCGTTATCGGCGAGGGCAACCGCCTTGCCCATGCCGCCGCCTTGGCTGTCGCGGAGGCGCCGTCGGAGGCCTACAACCCCCTGTTCCTCCACGGGCCCCCCGGGCTCGGCAAGACCCACCTCCTCGTCGCGATCGCCAACTACCTCCGGATCCACGCTTCCGAGCTCGAAGTCCGGTACACGACCGCCGAGCGGTTCACGAGCGAGTTCGTCGCGGCGCTCCGCTGCAGCGGAGCCGAGCGGTTCAAGGAAAGGCACCGCGACCTCGACGTCCTGCTCGTCGATGATGTCCAGTTCCTCGAGGGCAAGCAGGCCACCGAGGAGGAGTTCTTCCACACCTTCAACGCCCTCTACGAAGGCGGCAGCCAGCTCGTCCTCTCCGCCGACCGGCTGCCGAGCGAACTCTCGACCCTCGCCGAGCGGCTGCGCGACCGTTTCGAGTGGGGTCTGACCGTCCCGGTCGGCCATCCCGACCTCGCGACCCGGCTCACCGTCCTGCGGCGACTGGCCCGCGAGGCGGGTCTCGAGGCGGGCAATCGCGACGCGTTGGCCGAGCTCGCCGGGCGGATCGACACCAACATGCGCCGCCTACACGGCGCGCTGACGAAGGTGATCGCCCACTCCTCGATAACCGCCGAGCCGATCAGTCCCGAGCTAGTCGCCGAGCTAGTCCCGAGGACCTCGCGCGCCGGGGTCGGCGACCCGGTCGAGGAGATCCAGGCGGCGGTCGCGGCCGAGTTCGGGATCTCCACCGCCGAGCTGATCGGCCCCTCCCGGACCGCGCTGCCGGTCCGGGCCCGCCATGTCGCGATCCTCCTCACCCGCGAGCGCACCGAGCTCTCGCTGCCGGAGATCGGCCAGCGCTTCGGGGGGCGGGACCATTCGACGGTCCTCAACTCGATTCGGCGGGCAGAGGCCGCGATCGGCGAGGACGGCGATCTCCTGGTCCGCGTCAACAACCTGCGCGGGACGATCCACAATCCCTCCGAGCGGGCCGGCTGACGGCCGACGCCACTGTAAGAATCAATGCTTCCCCACAATCCCGTCCACAACCCGCAAGCCCCACCACGGTGGGGAATCGCTGCTGCTCGGCCCGTTTCCACAGGCCCTAAATCAACTCGATAGGGAGTTTGTCATTTGAAGCTGACCACGGAACGAGAAGAGCTTTCCTCCAAGCTCTCGACCGTCTCTCGCGCGGTCTCGACCCGGGCCGCGACCCAGGCGTTGTCGGGAATCCTCGTCGCAACGTCGGAGAACTCGGTCGCGCTGAGCGCGACCGATGGAGAGATCGGCATCCGAACCGAGCTCGAGGCGACGGTCGAGGGGCCCGGCATGGTCCTCCTCCCCGGCCGCCTGCTCGCGGATCTCGTCCGCTCGCTCGCCGACGACAAGGTCGAGATCGAGCTGCGCGAGTCGGAGCGAGACGTCGAGATCCGCTGCGGCGGCTCGCGATTCCACGTGCGGACGCTTCCGGCCGAGGACTTCCCCAAGATCCCGGTCGCGGACGGGGAGCCGTTGACGATTCCCGGCAAAGCGCTCGCCGAAACCGTCGACCTTGTTGCTCCAGCGGCCTCCCAGGACGACATGCGCCCGGTTCTCACGGGGGTCCTGGTCAGCGCCGCCGGCGAGGAGATGACGATGGTGGCCACCGATTCCTACCGGCTCGCGGTGAAGCGGACGCCGCTCGAGGGCGGGATCGGTGGCGAGCTCGAGGCGAACATCCCCGCCCGCGCGCTGCGCGAGCTCGGCCGGATCGTGGCCGCCGATGACGTCGAGGCGGTGAAGGTCACCCTGCTGCCGAACCAGGCCGTTTTCGAGGCAGGCGCCGTCCTCCTCAACACGAGGCTGATCGACGGCCAGTTCCCCAACTTTCGACAACTCCTGCCGGAGTCCTACGAGCACGACGTCAGATTGACGAGGACCGATTTCCTCGACGTCGCCCGCCGCGTCAGCCAACTCGCGCAGCGGAACGCGCCGCTCCGGCTCTCGTTCACCGAGGGGGAGCTGAAGGTGTCGGCATCGACCCCCGACGTCGGCGACGCGGAGGAGACGATCCCCGCCGCCTTCGACGGGGAGCCGCTCGAGATCGGCTTCAACCCCGAGTTCCTCAAGGACGGGATCGACAGCGTCGAGGGCGACGAGGTGATGCTGCGGCTGATCTCCCCGCTTCGTCCCGGGCTGCTGCAGCCGGTCGACAACGAAGACTTCCGCTACCTGGTGATGCCGATCCGCCTCAACGTCTGAGGACCGCCCGGTGCTGGTCACCGTCGTCGAAGCCAATCCCTCGCGAAGCCTGGCCGATGCGCGGATCGAGTTCGGGCCGGGGGTGACGAGCCTGATCGGCCCCAACGGCGCCGGCAAGACGAACCTCCTGGAGGCGCTCTATTTCGCCCTCACCGGCCGATCGTTCCGGACCTCCGACCGGCGTGACCTGATCCCGTTCGGGGGACAGCTGGCGCGGGCCGAGGCCGTCGTCCGCGGCGAGGACGGCGCCGAGCACCGTCTGCTGGCGTCGGTCAGCCGGGCCGAGGGTAGGCGCCACCTCCTCGACGGCAGCCCGGTGGACGCCGTCACGGCAGCGCGCCACCGCCCCCCGGTCGCGGTCTTCTCTCCGGACAGGCTGGCCCTCGTCAAGGGGCCTCCCGCCGAGCGCCGCGCGCACGTCGACCGATTCGTCGCGGCGCGGTGGCCGACGCGCGCCGGCCTCAGGGTTCGGTTCGGCCAGGCTCTGGCCCAGCGCAACGCCCTCCTTGCCCGGGGGGCCGGGGGCGGCGGGGAGCTGGAGGTCTGGGACGCCTCCTTCGCCGACGCAGCCGCGGCACTGGTCGAGGCCCGCGCCGAGGCCCTCGAGGACCTCGCGCCCAGGTTCGCGTCGGCAGCCGCCGAGCTCGGGCTCGAGGGCGGCCCCACGCTCGAGTACTCCCCGCGGTCCCCCGGCTCACCCGAGGAGATCCGCGCGGGGCTGGCCGAGCGCCGCGAGGCCGATCTCCGGCTCGGCCGCAGCTCCTGGGGCCCCCACCTCGACGAGGTGAAGATCGCCACCGCCGGCCGGGCCCTGCGCCGGTTCGGCTCCCAGGGCCAGCAACGCAGCGCCCTGTTGGCGCTGCTCTTCGCCGAGCGGGCCGCGCTCGGCGAGGCACGGCGCGTCATCCCCCTCCTCCTCCTCGACGACGTCATGAGCGAGCTCGACCCCGAGCGCCGCGAACGCTTGGTCGAGCTTATTGGCGGCCCCGGCCAGGTCGTGATCAGCGCCGCCACCGAGGAGTCGGTGCCGGCGCCGCTGCGCGTCGCCGCCACCTGGATGCCGCTTGCCCCGCCCGAGTCCCGGACCGTCGAGGCGGCATGACGCATCGCCGCGCTCCCCGCCCCGCGGGAGAGGCATTGCGCGCCGCGCTTCAGCGCTCGGCGCCGAAGACCCGGCTCGCCGCCGTGCAGGCGGCGTGGGCGGCCACCGTCGGCGAGCGGATCGCCGCGGTCGCGGAGCCTGTCTCAGAAGCCGGCGGCACGATCACCGTCGTCTGCACGGACCCGGTCTGGGCGGACGAGCTTGACCTGATGCAGGAGCAACTGGTCGAGCGGCTTCGGGAGCGCCTGGGCGAGCGCGCTCCGGAGCGTTTGCGGTTCCGTGCGGATCGCACACGGCCTTAGTCACACTTTATCCGTGTTTTGCAGGGATTTCGCGTTTCCCGTACCGGCCTTCTGGCGGCCCGAGCTGGTATCCTTATGTCAACTTGTGATTGAGCCCCGATCGGCACGGCGAAGACGCCAAATCGGTCGGGGTTTTGTCTGAAATCCGGAAGGGACTAATTGCCAGAGACAGATAAGACGGCCGCGAAGAAATCTTCGAGGAGCGACTCGTACGAGGCCAAGGACATCACCGTCCTCGAGGGCCTCGAAGCGGTTCGCAAGCGGCCCGGTATGTACATCGGCTCGACCGGCCCCAGGGGCCTCCATCACCTGGTCTACGAGGTCGTCGACAACTCCGTCGACGAGGCGCTGGCGGGCCACTGCAGTGAAGTTCGCGTCGTCCTTCACCCGGACCACAGCTGCACCGTCTCCGACGACGGCCGCGGAATACCGGTCGACGAACTGAAGAAAGAGAAGAGGCCCGCCGCCGAGGTGGTGCTGACGACCCTTCACGCCGGCGGCAAGTTCGGTGATGGCGGGGGCTACAAAGTCTCCGGCGGCCTTCACGGCGTCGGCGTCTCCGTCGTCAACGCGCTCTCAGAATCGCTCCACCTGCAGATCAGCCGCGAGGGCAACGTCTGGAGCCAGGACTACGAGCGGGGGAAACCGCTCAATTCGCTGACGAAGGGGGAGGGGACCAAAGACACCGGCACGACGATCACCTTCCAGCCCGACCCCGAGGTCTTCGAAGAGGTCGACTTCGACTTCCAGACCATCGCCGACCGCCTGCGCGAGACCGCGTTTCTCACCCGCGGCCTGAAGATCGAGCTCGTCGATGAGCGAGGCCAGACCAACTCGGTCGTCTTCCAGTACGAGGGCGGCATCGAGGACTTCGTCCGCCACCTGAACGAGAACAAGGACACGGTCCACAACAAGACGATCTTCTTCGACGGTGAGAACGCGGACGGCCAGGTCGAGGTGGCGATGCAGTGGAACACCTCCTACCAGGAGTCGATCTTCAGCTTCGCCAACAACATCAACACCCACGAGGGCGGCACCCATCTCTCCGGGTTCCGCGCCGCGCTGACCAGGACCCTCAACGCATACGCCCGCAACAAAGGGCTGCTGAAAGAGAAAGACGACAACCTCGCCGGCGAGGACGTCCGCGAGGGCCTGACGGCGGTGATCTCGATCAAGCTCCACGATCCCCAGTTCGAGGGCCAGACCAAGACCAAACTCGGCAATCCGCCGATCAAGAGTCTTGTCGAGGAGACCGTCAACCGAAAGCTCGGCGAGTACCTCGAGGAGACGCCCGCCGACGCCCGCCGGGTGATCACCAAGGCGGTCGACGCTTCGCGGGCCCGCGACGCCGCCCGCAAGGCACGCGACCTGACCCGCCGCAAGTCGGCGCTCGAGAACTCGACCCTGCCCGGAAAGCTCGCCGACTGCACGGTCAAGGACCCGCGGGACGCGGAGCTGTTCGTGGTCGAGGGCGACTCCGCCGGCGGCTCCGCCAAGCAGGCGCGCGACCGCTCGACCCAGGCGGTGCTGCCGTTGCGGGGGAAGATCATCAACGTCGAGAAGAGCCGGATCGACAAGGTTCTCGCCAACAACGAGGTGCAGGCGTTGATCACGGCGATCGGGACCGGCGTCCACGAAGAGTTCAACCTCGAGGACGCCAGGTACCACAAAATCGTGATGGCGACCGACGCTGACGTCGACGGCGCCCATATCCGCACCCTGGTCCTTACCTTCCTCTACCGGCAGATGCCGGAGCTGATCGACGCCGGCTATGTCTACATCGCGAAACCGCCGCTCTACCGGGTCAAACAGGGCAACCAGGAGACCTACCTCGAGCGCGAGTCAGAACTCGAAGAACTGCTGCTGCGCGACAAACTCGAGGAGATCGAGCTCACCGACGCGGACGGCTCGGCGAAGAAACTGACCAAGGGGCGCTGGCAGACATACACCCGCCGCGCCAAGGAGTACGAGGGATGGGGTTCCTCGCTGCAGGCCGAGTTCGGCCACGAGGTCGTCAAGTTCCTCGAGGAGTCGAGCCTGCTCGACGAGGGGGTCGCGACGCTCGCCGCCGCCGCCGAGGTGCTGGGACGCGAGGCAGACGAGGCGGAGCCCTACGAAACCGAGCTCGTCGAGCACGACGATACCGGCCTGACGGTCAAGGCGATCGAAAGAAAGTCCGGGCTCGCCCGCAACCTGCGCCTGCCCGTCGGCCTCTTCGAGCACCACGACTACCGCAAGTTCGCCGAGGTCCACGCCGCGCTGCTAAGCGGGATCGGCAGGCCTCCGTTCAAGGTTGAGCTCGCCGGCCGCAGCGGCGAGGCGGCGTCATTCCAGGCGTTGCGCGGTGCGGTGGTCGATCTCGCCCGCCATGGGACCCAGCTGACGCGCTTCAAGGGACTCGGCGAGATGAACGCCGACCAGCTGCGCGAGACGACGATGGACCCGGCGTCGCGGACGCTCGCCCGGGTCACCCTCGACGATGCCACCGCCGCCGACAAGATCTTCTCGATGTTGATGGGCGACCAGGTGGCACCCCGCCGCGACTTCATCGAGAGCAACGCGAAAGAGGTCAAATTCCTCGATGTGTGATCTGCGTGGGGCGGTGAGCTGAGGTGGCGCTCGAGGCGCTGACGGGCAGGATCGAGGAGCGCGAGCTCGAGAAGGAGATGCGCTCGTCCTACCTCGACTATGCGATGAGCGTGATCGTCGGCAGGGCCCTGCCGGACGTCCGCGACGGCCTGAAGCCGGTGCACCGCCGGGTCCTGTTTGCGATGCACGACGTCGGCCTGCAGCCGAACCGGCCCTACCGCAAGTCCTCGACGATCGTCGGCGAGGTGATGGGGAAATACCACCCGCACGGCGACTCTGCGATCTACGACACGCTGGTCAGGATGGCGCAGGACTTTTCCCTGCGTTATCTCCTGGTCGACGGCCAGGGCAACTTCGGCTCGATCGACGACGACCCGGCAGCGGCGATGCGGTACACCGAGGCCCGCCTCCACCGCCTTGCGACCGAGCTCCTGCGCGACATCGACGCCGATACCGTCGACTTCGGCCCGAACTACGACGAATCGACGCAGGAGCCGCTGGTCCTGCCGGCGCGCTTCCCGAACCTGCTCGTCAACGGCGCGTCCGGGATCGCGGTCGGGATGGCAACCAACATCCCGCCGCACAATCTGCGCGAGATAGCCGGCGCCGTCAACGCCTACATCGACGACCCCACGGTCGACCTTGCCGGCCTGATGGAGCACGTTAAGGGCCCGGACTTCCCGGGCGGCGGGATCATGAGCATGGAGGGCATCCGCGACGCCTACGCCTCCGGGCGCGGGTCGGTGAGGGTCCGCGCACGCGCCCATGTTGAGCCGCTCAAAGGCGGCAAGGACGCGATCGTCGTCACCGAGCTCCCGTTCATGGTCAAGAAGGGAGGCGAAGGCGGCCTGATCACCAAGATCGCGGACCTCGTCCGCGAGAAGAAACTCGAGGGGATCTCCGACCTCCGCGACGAGACGGACAGGTCCGGGATGCGTCTGGTGATCGAGCTCAAGCGCGGCGGCCAGCCGGCCAAAGTGGTGCTCAACAACCTCTACAAGAAAACGCAGATGCAGACCAGCTTCGGCATCAACATGGTGGCGCTCGTCGACGGCGTGCCGCGCACGCTCAGCCTGCTCGAGATGGTCCACCACTACGTCGAGCATCAGCGGGAGGTCGTCACCCGCCGTACCCAGTACGAACTGCGCCGGGCCGAGGCCAGGGCGCACATCCTCGAGGGCCTGCTGATCGCCCTCGACAATCTCGACGCGGTGATCAAACTGATTCGCGCCTCGAGCGACCCCGACGCTGCGCGCGACGGCCTGATCGCCAGCTTTGAGCTCTCGCGCGAGCAGGCGCAGGCGATTCTCGACATGCGCCTCCAGCGCCTGACCGCACTCGAGGCCGACAAAGTCCGGGCCGAGCACGCCGACCTGATGGAGCGGATCGGCGAGCTGCGCGAGATCCTCGGGGACGAAGCCAGGGTGATGGGCCTGGTCAAGGAGGAGCTTGAGGAAATCGTCGCCTCATACGGCGACGAGCGCCGAACGGAAATCACCCACTTCGAGGGCGACGTCGGCATCGAGGACATGATCGCCGACCAGCAGATGGTGATCTCGCTGACCGCCTCGGGGTACGTCAAGCGGCTACCGCTCGCGACCTATCGCCAGCAGCACCGCGGCGGCGTCGGGGTGATGGGGATGAACCTCAAAGAGGACGACTACATCGCCCATCTCCACATCTGCTCGACCCACGACTTCCTGCTCTTTTTCACCAACCGCGGCAAGATCTACCGGCTCAAGGTCTACGAGCTGCCGGAGGGCTCGCGGACGGCGAAAGGCAGCGCCCTGGTCAACCTGCTGCCCCTTCGCGACGGTGAGCAGGTGATGGCGGTGATCCCGACCCGCGACTTCAAGGAGAACAAATACCTCGCCTTCGCCACCGCGAAGGGGCTGATCAAGAAGACCGAGTTCCTCGCCTACAACACGCCGATCCGCGCCGACGGCATCATTGCGATCAAGGTCCGCGACGGCGACGAGCTGGTCCAGGTCAGGCTCACCTCTGGCGAAGACGACATCCTGATGGTCTCCCACTCCGGCCATGCCTCGCGCTTCGCGGAGAAGCTGGTGCGGCCGATGGGGCGTGACACGAGCGGGATCAAAGGGATGAACGTCTCCGAAAAGGGCAACCGGGTGCTGGCGATGGACATCGCCCGCGACGACACCGAGCTGTTCGTCGTCACCGAGAACGGCTACGGGAAGCGGACTCCGGTCTCCGAGTACCCGGTCAAGGGACGGGGGACGAAAGGGGTCCTGACCGCGAAGCTGACCGAGAAGAAGGGCGGCCTCGCCGGCGCCCTGATCGTCCGCGAGCACCAGGACCTCCTCTTCATCTCACAGAACGGGATGGTGCAACGGACCTCGGTCGGCGGCATCTCGCAGATGGGCCGCCCGACCCAGGGCGTGAAGGTGATGAACATCAAGGACGACGACCTCGTCAGCGCAGTCGCCCTCGTTGTCGAATCCGACGACGCCACCCCTGTGGACGAATTGCCCCAACCGGACGAACTGCCTCCAGCTGAAGACGCGGCCGAGCCTGCGGAGTAAGGGGATTGGTGTCCCCCGCCCCTCCTAGGCGGCCGCGGGTAAGTACTGCTGCCAGGCGGGCGGGATACTGGGCGAGGCGACCTGGATGAAGACGGTGGGGCCGGGCGCCTTCGGGCGCTTTCGGGGGTGCATCTGGATCTCGCGCGGGAGGCGGTTGCCCTTGCGCCGGTTGCAGCTGGCGCAGGCGGCGACGATGTTCTCCCAGACCGATTTGCCGCCGCGGCTGCGGGGAATGACGTGGTCGACGGTGAGGCCGGACTTGCGCGAGCCGCAGTACTGGCAGGTCCAGGCGTCCCGGGCGAGAACCGCGCGACGGGTGATCTTGCGCCGGTGGGCCTCGCGCGGGACCCGCACATAGCTGACAAGGCGGATCACGTCGGGTCGGTCGATCGTCATGTGCTCGGAATGGATCGCGCCCTCACGGCGCTCGAGCAGCTCGGCCTTTTCCTTGAGGAGGAGCACGGCGGCGCGACGCAGAGTGCAGACGTTGATCGGCTCATAGGTCGCGTTTAGCACCAGTACCCGTGCCATCTGGCCGGAATTCTACGCACGCGTCGGCGGGAGCCACGCAGGGCATCCCCTCAACGGACGGATACTCAGAGCCGCCCGAAGGGCTGCGAGTCCGGGGAGGGGACGCGCTGCGTGGTCCTAACCAACCGGGTACGAGCCCAGAATCCGGACTGAGTCGGCCTTGGTGCGGAGCGCCGCGATCGCCTCGGAGACCGCCGCCTCGCCCTCCCCGCCCTCGAGGTCGCAGAAGAACATGTAGCGACCGAGCCCGCGCCGCAGCGGCCGCGACTCGATTCGGGAGAGGTTGACCTCTCGGCTCGAGAACTCCTGCAGCGCTTCGACCAGCGCTCCCGGGTGGTCCTCGCCGAGCTCGGAGAATACGAGCGACGTCTTCCTCGGGCCACCCCCGCCGGCCTCGGTCCCGGCGGGTGCGATCCAGACGAAGCGGGTGACGTTGTCGGCCTCGTCCTCGATCCCCTCGCGGAGGATCGCGCAGCCGTACAGCTCGGCCGCCGAGAGCGCCCCGATCGCAGCCCAGGGCCGCTCCGACTCGCTCACCATCCTCACCGCGGCGGCTGTGCTGGAGACACTCCGCCGTTCGACCCCGGGCAGCGACTCGCGCAGGAAGCGCGCGCACTGTGCCAGTGGCTGGGGGTGGGAGAGCACCGCCTCGATCCGGTCGAGCTCGACCTCCTCGCGGGAGATCAGGTGGGCGCGGACCGGGAAGTCGTGCTCACCGACGATGGTGACCGCCTCGGTGTCGAGCGCGAGGGTGTCGAGGGTGCTGCGGACCGAGCCCTCGATCGAGTTCTCGAACGGGACGAAGGCCCGCTTGACCTCGCCGCGCTCGACGGCGAGGATCGCGTCGTGGACCGTCGGCGTCCGCACCGACTCGATCTCGCCGCCGCCGGCAGCTTCGTGCAGCGCGTCTTCGGTGAACGTCCCGGCCGGTCCGAGGTAGGCGACCTTCATCGCCACCTTCTATCCGAATTCGACGGTGTAGCTGGCTTCGTTGTTTTCGGTGACCTTCTCGCCCGGCACCGGCTCGACGTTGACTTCGAGCGTCACCGTGCCTTTCGGCGCCGGGGTCAGCGGGATGGTCACGGTCCCGGTTTCGCCGGCGCCGATGCTGGGGATGCTTTCCTGCAGCGCCGTCCCGCCGGCGCTGACCGAAACGGTGACGCCGTTCTCGGTCGATTCGCCCTGGTTCTGGACTTCGACTTCGACTTCGGGAGTTTCCGCCGCTTCGACCGCCGTCGTCGATTCCGGGACCAGTTCGGTGCCGTTGACGCTGGTCGAGATCAGGCCGAGGCCGTGGACCCCCGGTGTTTCGGCGCTGGTCGAGCCGCTGACGGTGCCGAGCGCGGTGGAGACCTTGCTTTCTTCGAGCCATTCGGTCCCCCCTGGCAGGAATTCGCTCTCGGGCACTTCGTCGCCTTCGATCCCGTTGTCGGCGAGCACGTTGTTGATGTCGGGCCGCGTCACCGAGGAGTAGAGGACGTCGCTTGCCAGCAGCAGCCGCATCTGTTTGGCGATCGTTTCCGTCGCTTTCGCGGCCCCAACGTCGCCGAGGGCGGTGCTCATCTTTTCGGCGATTTCGCCCATCGCGTGGCTGCGCAGCGCGTAGACCAGCTCGAGGGTGCTCTGGGCGTTGCCCATGTCGCCGGGGGCGTCCAGGCTGTCGACCCGCGAGGTGTAGCTGTCCATCGCGCTGCGGTCGGCGTTGACCTCGGCGACGAACTCGGTCACCGAGAGGCTGCCGGGGTCCGAGAGCTTGCCGAAGAACTGCTTGCTCGTCTGGTCGGTCTCTTCGACGATCTGGGTGACGTTGCCGGCGTAGTCGGAGAGCGCCCGGTGCTGACGGGCGTTGAGGCAGCCGCGCACGCCGAGCACGATCAGGATCAGGACGATCAGGCCGGCGCCCAGCGCGAGACCCCGCCGCAGCATGATCTGCTGGCGTTCGGGGCGGCGGCTCGGCCGCTGTCTGCGTTGCGGCCCGGATACAGGCGAGTCCTCCAAGAACGGCTCTCCCAAGCAGGTTGACTGGGCGGAGAGTATGCACGCTGGCGGGGTCGTATCGCCAAGACCCGCAGCAAAGGTCGAGTTTTTTCGGCAGGAGAGCTGCCTGGCCCGGCGAAGGTCGGAGTGCTGTGGTCGGCTCCCTGGTTCTAGATCGATTCCTAATTGAGCGCCGCATCGGCAGCGGCGGCTTCGGCGTCGTCTATGAGGCCTGGGACGGCCGCCTCGAGCGGCCGGTCGCGGTGAAGGCGATCGACACCGGCGTCGCCGAGGAAGGGCGGGTCATGCGCGAGGCCCAGGCTGCCGCGCGCCTCAACCATTCGGGAATAGTGACCCTCTACGAGATCGGCGAAGAAGACGGCAACGCGCTGTTGGTGACCGAGCTGGTCGACGGCGACACCCTTGCCAGGAAGACGCGCCAGGGCACACTGAGCGACCGCGAGATCGGGGAGATAGGCGCCGACCTCTGCGAGGCGCTCGACCACGCGCACACCCGCGGCGTCGTCCATCGCGACGTCAAGCCGCAGAACATCGTCGTCACCGAGCTCGGCGAGCCGCACGCCAAGCTGATGGACTTCGGCGTCGCCCGGGTCGCCGGCGCAGCCGGCCTGACCGCCCCGGGCGACATCGTCGGCACCCTCGCCTACATGGCGCCCGAGCAGGCTGAAGGGCAGAGCGCCGGCCCCGAGGCCGACGTCTACGCGCTGGCGCTGACCCTGTATGAGTGCTGGGGCGGGGTCAACCCGAACCGGCGATCCAACCCGGCCGCGACGGCGAGGGCGATCGGCGCCCGGGCGCGGCCGTTGCGCCGCCTCCGCGCCGACCTGCCGCGCGAGCTGACGACGACGATCGACGCCGCGCTGCAGACTCGCCGCTCGAGGCGGCCGACGCTGGAGGAACTGGGAACCGCGATCGAGGACTCGCTCGACCGGCTCGCCGAGAATCCGCCCCAGCGGTCCACACCGCTGCCGCTGAGAGCCGGCGCGCTCGCCGCCGCCGCGGTGCTGGGAGCCTGGCTCGCGGTCGGTCACGGCATCGCTCTGCCGTAGGATTTCAGCCGGTTTCTCCGCCTCGGAGGACCGCACCCCATGTCCGCGAAGGGAGCTCCCGATCAGCGTCTTGCGCAACCTCGAGAGTCGGATCGAAGGCCTTGTCGAGGGGGTATTCAGCCGCGCCTTCAGCTCCGAGGTCCAGCCCGTCGAGCTGGCCCGGCGGCTGGCGAAGGAAATGGACTCGCACAAGACCGCGGGCGTCCAGCGCGTCTACGTCCCGAATGAGTACACGGTGTTCCTCTCGAGCCGCGACCGGGTCAGGCTCGAGGGCTATGAGCGTTCACTCGAGCAGGAGCTGTCCGGTTACCTGCTCGAGCACGCGCGCCGCCGCAGCTATGACCTGCTGACCCGGCCCGAGGTCGAGTTCAAGACCGACGAGCGTCTCCGCCTCGGAGAGTTCGGGATCCAGGCGCGGCTGGTCAAGCCGCCGGCGCGTGAGGGCGCGGCGCCGACCCAGGGCGAGGAGGGCCACACGATGGTCTACTCAGCGGTCCGATCCGCCCCGGAGCCGGAGGCCCCCGGCCGCCAGGTCGCGACCGTCGCGACCCGCGCCATCGTCGCGGTCGATGACCGCCGCTATGTCCTCGAGGGCCCGCGGGCGACGATCGGCCGGGCCAAGGACGCCCAGTGCGTTCTGCGCGACCCAAACGTCTCGCGCCACCACGCCGAGCTCCGTCGCACCTCCTCGGGCGACTGGACGATCGCCGACCTCGGGTCGACCAACGGCATCAAGGTCAATGGCCGGCGGGTGAGCTCGACCCGCCTCGGCCCCGGCGACGAGGTGACCCTGGGAACCACGACCTTCCTGTTCGACGTGGAGCAGTGACCACACCCGCGTGGACTACGACCCGATTTCCGTCGCCCTCAAGTTCGGCTTTCTCGCCGTCCTCTACCTGTTCCTGCTCTGGATCGCGCGCAGCGCGCTGAAGGACCTGCGCGGTACGGTTGCCCCGGCCCCTGACGCGACCGGGTTCCACCCGGCACCCGCCTTCGACGACGCGAGGGGGGCATCCGAGAGCTGGCTGGTCGCCGAGCGCGGCGGCGGCCTCGAGCCGGGGGAGCGGTTCGATCTCTTCGGCGGGCTCTCGATCGGGCGCTCGGGAGAAGCCGACGTCACGATCGACGACCGTTACGCCTCCGGTGTCCACGCCAGGATCTTCTCGCGGGACGGACGCACCTACCTCGAAGACATGAACTCGACCAACGGAACGCTCCTCAATGACGCCAGCCTCACCGGCGAGGCGGAGATGATTGACGGCGACATCGTCCGGATCGGCGACACGACGCTCCGGTTCGAGGCCGGGTGACGCTGTGCTCAGGGTCGACGACCAGGCGTTCCGCACCGACACCGGCCGCCAGCGGAGTGCCAACGAGGACTCGTTCTTCGTCCGCGCCCCGATCTTCGTCGTCGCCGACGGGATGGGCGGCGCCCAGGCGGGCGAGGTCGCCTCGCGTGCCGCGGCCGACGCGTTCGACCGCGACCTCCCGGATGAGCGCCCGGAGCGATTCCTGCGCGAGACGATCGAGGCCGCGAATCGAGAGATCCACAACCTCGCGCACCAAGACCGGTCCCTGACCGGGATGGGCACGACGATCACCGCCGCGATCGTCGACGCCGCCAACGAGGAGGTCTGCATCGGCCACGTCGGCGACAGCCGCGCCTACCGGCTGCGCGGGGGAAAGGTCGAGCGCCTCACCCGCGACCACTCGCTGGTCGAGGAGATGCGCCGCAAGGGTCAGATCACCGATGCCCAGGCCGAGGACCACCCCCAGCGCTCGATCATCACCCGGGCGCTCGGTCCCGAGTCGGAGGTCGATGTTGACGTCCAGACCGTCCCGGCGGCCCCGGGCGACGTCTTCCTGCTCTGCTCGGACGGGCTGACGACGATGATCGACGAGGAGCGGATCGGCCGCGTCCTCGGCGGGGCCGACTCGATGAAGGAGGCGGTCGCGGCGCTGGTCGACGAGGCCAACCGCTCCGGCGGCCGCGACAACATCACCGCGCTCGCCTTCCGGCTCGTCGACGCCGCGGCGCCGCAGCGCGAGCCCGAGGGCGCGACCCTGATCGGCCCGAGCGCTGAGGCCGCCGGCCTGACCGCGACCGAGGTCCGCCGCCGGGCGGCCGCTGAGGCCGCCCGCGAGCGCCGCGAGGAGCTCGCCGCGAAGCCGAAACGACGCCGGCTGCGGAGCGCCGCGAAAGCGCTCGCCGTTCTCGTCATCCTCGGCGCGATCGCCTACGGAGCCTGGTACGGGCTGCGGCAGGTCTGGTTCCTCGGCACCGACCAGGGTGGGCGGGTCGCCCTCTACCGCGGGCTCCCCTATGACCTCCCATTCGGGATCGAGCTCTACGGCGAGCGCTACTCGGCGCCGCTGCAGACCGAATCCCTGCCGCAGCGCCGCCGCGAATCGATCACCGGACACGACCTCCGCTCCCGCGAAGACGCGGTCTCCCTGATCGAAGACATCGAAGCTTCCCAGTGGCCGAAGGAATCCGTCGCTCCGTCGAAACAGCGGCCGCCCGCGGCGGACGCGGCAGCGAACCGGAGCGACCGATCGTCACGGTCTGGTTCTTCGGGAGGGAGCGAAGGTGAGCAGTGATGGGTAGCGAGCGGAATTCTCCGTGATCTCCGCGCGAAATCGGGAGCTCGTCGCCCTCGTTCCCGTCGCCCTCCTGCTGACAGCGGGGTTCGCCGCGGTCTTCGCCCAGGAGAACTCGAAGCTCGGCGACCTCAGCCTGATCTACGGCGCCTACTTCTTCGCGGTCTGTCTCGCGACCCACATCTACCTGCGGCTCCGCCTCCCCGACGCCGACCCCTACCTGTTCCCGCTCTGTGCCCTGCTGACCGCCTTCGGCCTGGTGATGATCTACCGGATCGACGAAGACCTGGCCCGCGACCAGGCCAACTGGTTCGTCCTCGGCCTCGTCTTGTTCGCGCTGACGATCCACTTCCTGCGCGACTACGACGTCCTCGAGCGCTACCGGTACACGATCGCCGCGGTCGGCCTGCTGCTGCTGCTGGCGCCGCGGCTGCCGGGGATCGGGGCGCAGGTGAACGGGGCCTACCTCGGCGTCGACATCGGCCCGCTCGCGTTCCAGCCGGCCGAGTTTTCGAAGATCTGCATCGTCATCTTCCTCGCCAGCTACCTGCGCGAGAACCGCGAGGTGATGATCGTCGGCGCCCGCCGCGTCCTCGGTGTGACCCTGCCGCCGCTGAAGCACCTCGGGCCGCTGCTCGTCGTCTGGGGCGCGTCGATGTTCATGCTCGTCTTCATCCGCGACCTCGGCAGCTCGCTGATGTTCTTCGCCGCGTTCCTGGCCCTCCTCTACGTCGCGACCGGGAGGTTCTCGTTCGTCGTCATCGGGATGGCACTTTTCCTCGCCGGCGCCTGGTTCTTCGCCTCCCACGTGCCCCATGTGCACGACCGGGTTGACGTCTGGCTCGACCCCTACCAGGACCCCAGGAACACCGGGTACCAGATCCTCCAATCGATCTTCGCCCAGGCCGACGGTGGCCTGTTCGGGAAGGGCTTCGGCCAGGCGCTGATCACGATTCCGGGCACCAACAACGCGCTCCTGCCCGCCGCCCAGACCGACACGATCTTCTCGCTGATCGTCAACGAGGTCGGCCTGTTCGGCGGCTGCGCGGTCATCCTCGCCTACCTGATGGTCGCGGCGCGTGGATTCAAGATCGCGTTGATCGCGGACGACGGCTTCTCGAAGCTGCTCGCGACCGGGCTCACCGCGGTCCTCGCGATCCAGGCTTTCGTGATCATCGGCGGTGTCACCCGGGTGATCCCGTTGACCGGCGTCACCCTGCCGTTCATCAGCTACGGCGGCAGCTCGATCGTCGCCAACTTCGTCCTCCTGGCGCTGCTCCTGCTGATCTCCGACCGCGCCAGGCGTGAGGCGAGATCGTGAACCGCCAGATCGTCAAGCTGTTCGCCTTCATCGTCGCCCTCTTCGCGGTCCTGGTCGGGTTCACGTCGTACTGGTCGGTGTTCGACGCGCATGCGCTGAAGGAAAAGGACGCGAACAAGCGGCCGTTGCTCGAGCAGCAGCAGATCCGCCGCGGCAGGATCCTCGCCGCCGATGGCACCGCGATCGCCCGCTCGGTTCCCAAGGGCCACGGCAACGGGCGCCGCTACGTCAGGCGCTATCCCGAAGGCTCGCTGTTCGGGCACCCGATCGGGTACAGCTTCGTCCGCCAGGGGGATTCCGAGTTCGAGCAGTTCCACAACGACGAGCTGGTCGGTGAAGAGTCCGAATTCGGCTCGATCCTCGACGAGCTCACCGGCAAGACCCAGGAAGGAAACGACGTCGTCACCAACCTCGACCCCGAAGCGCAGCGGGTCGCGATCGCCGGGCTGCAGCAGGTCGGGTTCGGCGCAGTGGTCGCGATCGAGCCCGCGAGCGGCCGGGTTCGGGTGCTGGCGTCGAATCCGTCGTATGACCCCAATCTCGTCCCCGAACACCTGGGCGAACTGAACACCGACCCGACCTCCCCTCTCTTCAACCGCGCGACCCAGGGCCAGTATCCCCCGGGTTCGACCTTCAAGGTCGTCACCGCCGCCGCCGGGCTCGACAGCGGCGCAATCACCCCCGAAACGACGATCAACGCGCCGGGGTCGCTCGACGTCCAGGGCCAGCCGCTCGCCAACGACTTCAACGAGGACTGGGGTTCGATCCCGCTCGACACGGCGCTGACGAACTCGGTCAACACCTGGTTCGCCCAGCTCGGCGAAGAGGTCGGGCAGACGACCCTGTTCGAATACATGGAAGCCTTCGGCTTCGGGTCGAAGCCGGCAATCGACCTTCCCTCCGACCAGCTCTCGACCAGCGGCGTGTTCGACTCGGGTTTGCTGCTCGGGCGCGGCGATCCCGTCGACATCGCCCGGATCGCGATCGGCCAGGAGAGGCTCGCGGTGACGCCGCTGCAGATGGCCGAGGTCGCCGCGGCCGTCGCAAACGGCGGCCACCAGATGAAGCCCCAGATCTGGAGCCGCGTCGTCGACCCCGACGGGCGGGTGACCAAGCGCCTCGACCCCTCCCAATACAGCCAGCCGATGGACGAGCAGACGGCGGCCGAGCTGACGACCGCGATGGAAGACGTGGTCAACGAAGGGACCGGGACCAACGCCGCGATCTCGGGCGTCCCGGTTGCCGGCAAGACGGGGACGGCGGAAACCCCCTTCAACGATGACTGCGGGGGCGCCGACGTCAATCAGGCCTGGTTCATAGGCTTCGCGCCGGCGGACGAACCGCAGATCGCGATCGCGGTCTCGATCGAGTGCACGAGCGCGTTCGGCGGCGACGTCGCCGCACCGATCTTCCGCGAAGTCGCGGAAACCCTGTTGAGCGAGGAAGGAGGAGCGACGAGTGGCTGAGATCGGCGAGGGCAGCGTTCTCGACTCGCGCTACCGGTTGTTGCAGCGGATCGGCTCCGGCGGAATGGCCGACGTCTGGCTCGCCGAGGACACCCACCTTCAGCGCCGCGTCGCCCTGAAGGTGCTGCACCGGCGCTTTGCGCAGGACCGTGAATTCGTCGAGCGGTTCCGCCGCGAGGCGGAGGCCGCCGCCGGCCTCCAGCACCCGAACATCGTCGCCGTCTATGACCGCGGCGAGGTCGAAGGCACCTACTACATCGCGATGCAGATGCTCGAAGGCCACCCGCTGAAGGAGCTGATCGAGGCCGGCCTCAACCCCGAACACGCGGTCCTGCTGATCCGACAGGTCCTCGAAGCGGCCGGCTTCGCCCACCGCCACGGCATCGTCCACCGTGACCTCAAGCCCCAGAACGTGATCGTCGACGCCGAGGGCAAGGCGACCGTGACCGACTTCGGGATCGCCCGCGCCGGAGCTTCGGAAATCACCCAGACCGGCTCGGTGATGGGAACCCCCCACTACCTCTCACCGGAGCAGGCGCAGGGGATGGACGTGACCGCGGTATCCGACCTCTACTCGATCGGGGTCATGCTCTACGAGGCGCTGGCCGGGCGGGTCCCGTTCGAGGCCGACTCGGCGGTCGCGATCGCGATGAAGCAGGTCTCACAGACGCCGCAGCGGCCCAGCTCGATCAACCCGCAGGTCTCGCCCGCTCTCGACGCGGTCGTGATGCGAGCGCTCGAGAAGGACCCCGGGCAGCGCTTCCAGAGCGCCGAGGCGTTCATCGCCGCCCTCGATGCCGCCCTCCGCGACCCCCGCGCGCAGGGCAGCTCCACCGCGGCGTTCGCGCCGCTGCCGCCGGTCGTCGCGGCGGCCGGCGAGGCGGACGGTGAGGGGGACCCCGAGGATGAGGAGCGCCGCCGCCGCCGCTGGATCATCGCCGCTGTCATCGGGGCGATCGTGGTCGGCGCGCTCCTCGGCCTGTTCCTCACCCGCGACACGACCGCGAACGTCCCGGACGTGACCGGGAACTCCCGCCAGCAGGCCGAAGAGCGACTCGAAAACCAGGGATTCGAAATCGGCGATCGCCGCGAAGTGCAAAACGAAGCGACGGCCGGGACGGTCCTCGAGCAGGAACCGCTTCCCGGCGACGCCTCGCTCGACTGCGCCTTTCTCGGCTTCTTCTGCTCGAAGCCTGAAGTGATCCTCACCGTCAGCAACGGCCCTGGCAGCGGCACCGTGCCGAGCACCGCCGGCCTCTCGAGCGAAGACGCGGAATCGGCTCTCGAAGAAGCCGGGTTCGAACCGCAGCTGACCGAAGTCAACTCCGAAGGGGTGGAATCCGGGCTGGTGATCAAGTCGGACCCGCGCGGAGGCACCACCACCACCAGGGGGTCGGTCGTCACCCTGACCGTCTCGAAGGGGCCGAAGCTCTCGAAGGTCCCGGTGCTGGTCGGGACCGCCCGCAGCCTCGCCGTCCAGCAGATCCGGGGCCGTGGCCTGGTCCCCAGCGTCACCGAAGAAGCGAGCTCGAAGCCGAACGGCGAGGTGATCCGCCAGGCTCCGAGCGCGGGCTCCGAACTGCCGCGCGGCTCCGGAGTCGCGATCGTCGTCTCGAAGGGCCAACAGAAGTCGAAGATCCCGAACGTGATCGGCAAGGAAAGGCCCGAAGCAGTCGAAATCCTCCGTGAAGCGGGCCTCAACCCGGCGGTGCAGGAACAGCAGACCGAGGTCCCCTCGCAGGTCGGCCGCGTCACCGATCAATTTCCGCCGCCGGGCTCCGAAGTCCAACCCGGCGCCACCGTGAACCTGGTCGTCGGCAAGCGGGCCCCCGGCGGTTCGCAGGTCGAACCCGAAGAAGCAGAAGAATGAGGGTCGCGGTCCTCTCCGGCGGCCGCTCCTCCGAGCACGACGTCTCGCTGCGGTCCGGCGAGGCCGTGGCCAACGGGCTCGAGGCCGCCGGCCACGAGGCGCTGCGGGTGACGATCGCGCGCGACGGCGCCTGGACCTGCGGTGAGGAGGCCGTCGCCCTCACACCGGCCGCCGGCCTGCTGGAAGCCGAGGTCGCCTTCCCCGCGCTCCACGGGCCGTTCGGCGAGGACGGGAGCATCCAGGGCCTGCTCGAATGGCTCGACATCCCCTACGTCGGCTCCGACGTCCTCTCCTCGGCGATCTGCATGGACAAGCTGACGTTGAAGCGGCTCTTCGCCGACGGCGGCCTTCCCCAGGTCGATTTCGTCGCGGTGGGGGGGGAGGGGTGGCGCGAGCGCTGCGCCGCGCTCGGCCTGCCGCTCTGGGTCAAGCCCTCGCGGCTCGGGTCGAGCGTCGGGATCAGCCGGGTCGAGAGCCTCGACGCGCTCGATGCCGCGGTCGCCCAGGCGCGCCGGCACGACCCCCGGGTGATCGTCGAGGCCCCGGCCCAGGGCCGCGAGGTCGAGTGCTCGCTGCTCGGCAACGAGGAGGTCGAGGCCTCGCCGCCGGGCGAGCTCGACGTGCACGGCCAGTGGTACGACTACGAGCGCAAGTACGGCGAGGGGGGGATGGAGCTGGTCGTTCCGGCCGCGATCTCCTCCGACCAGCAGCGGCGCCTGCGCGAGCTCGCGATCGCCGCCTTCCGCCTCGGTGGCTGCTCGGGCCTGGCCCGCTGCGACTTCTTCGTCGAGCCCGACGGCGCGATCCTCGTCAACGAGGTCAACACGATGCCCGGGTTCACCGAGACCAGCGTCTACGCGAAGCTCTGGGAGGCCGCGGGCCTCTCTTACCCCGACCTCTGCCGGCGCCTGGTCGAGCTCGCGCTCGAGCGCCACGCCCGCGCCCGCTCCTACGAGTTCTGAGCCCCGGCATTCGCAGCGATCGCAACCTGCTCGCAGCGGCGCAACCTGTCGCGACGGTCGGCGCTCACGCGGTCCCGTTTGCCTGGGCCGCAGTCCGCACGATCCCGCCCGCCGCCGCGCACATCGAGAAGGTCGGCGCCACCGCCGCCCTGGAGCCGATCACGCCCCGCGCCACCCTTGAGTCGGTCGTCGCCCGCCCGGCCGAATAGGCAGTCCTGGCCCTTACCGCCGCTGAGGACGTCGTCGCCACCGAGGCCGTCGAGGCGGTCGCCCGCCGTGAAACCCTTCACCCGGTCGGCCTTGCCGGTGCCCTTGCGTTGGTTCGCGCAGCGTCCCTTCCGGAGGTTGACGCTGACCGGGTGGGTGACCGCCGCGCTGAGGCCGGTGCTGTCGGTCGCGGTCAGCGTCGCCTGATAGGTGCCTGGCAGCGCGTAGTTGCGCGATGTCGGCGATCCAATCGCGGTGCCACCGTCGCCGAGGCTCCAGACGAAGTTGAGCGGGTCACCGTCGACGTCGCTGGTCTCGGACCCGTCGAAGGTGACGAGGTCGCCGAACAGCGGCGCCACCGGCGCGAAGGAGAATGCGGGGCTCGGCGGGACCCGCTGGTACTCGAAGGCGCCGATGTCGGCGAGGCTGCTTCCGTCGGCATCGCCGTCCCGAACCCGAGGCAGCCCCCGGAAATCCGTTTCGCTGGTGGGTGGCACGGGACTGCCGGCGTCGACCAGAACCGAGTCGGGTCGCAGCCGGTAGTCGGCCCCGGCCTGGTCGACGAAGCCGCTGTCGGGCGCGTTGTCGAGGTTGTTCGAAAAGGCGTCCGACCCTGTGCCGGGCCCCGCGAGCAGGGTCTTCGATCCGTCGTAGCTGGTGTAGCGGGCAGTGAGGTCGACATCGTCCCCCACTTCCTCGGATCGCCAAAACGAGGTCCCGACGTTGGCGACGATCGAGTTGAGCAGGTTGACCGCCGCACTGCCGTCGTTGCCATCGGCCAGAACCCCGACCGAACCGGGTTGCCCGTTGCCGATGATGGTCACGTTCACGACCACGAGCCCGCCCGGGGTCTCAGGGGCGCCGTTGCTGGAGTTGACGTCGATCCCGTAGAAGAACGGGGTTTCCGGGTTCGCTTCGACGAGTGAGTCCCGAACGGTGAGATAGCCCCCGAACGGGCGAAGTCCGCTCCCTGCCCTGATATGCAGGCGCCTGCCGATGGTTGGGAGTCCCCCGCCCGCGCCGAGGCCGATGCCGGCCTGTAGGAACGAGTCGGTGATGATTCCCCCTTCGCCCGCGCTGATCGCCGCAGACTGCAGGTCCGGGCCGAGGCGGATGTCCAGCCGTGCAGCCTCGGTGCCCGCATCTTCGATGAAGATCCCCTCCATTTGCGTCAGCGAGCCGGCGGCGCGAATCGAGATATCGCTGACGTCGGCACCGTCGCCCAGCCGCAGGGCGAGCAGGTGATTTTTCGTCAGGCGCAGCTCGAGGTTCGAAACCGAAGAGCCGGAGTTTGCGACCGAGAGCAGTTCTTCGGTCACCGAGGGGCCGGCGACGATGTGGGTCGCATCGCGACCGGCGCCGACGATGTCGATCTCGGTGTTGGCGCCGACCGGCCCGCTGGTGAATTCGCCCGGCCCGATCCGCACGGTGTCGGGCGCCGGGCCTTCATCGGCCGCCTCGACCGCCTCTTCCAGCGTCGCCTCGGCGAGGCCCCCCTGGGGGCAGGACGGTTCGGCGACGCAGTAGATCGTGGCGCCGGCGTGGCTGGGAACCAGGAAGGAGAACAGCAGTGCCGTTGGAACCAGGTGGGCGGCGACCCGGCGGCTCATCTCGAAATCCGGAACACCGCGCGCCGGACCGAAACTCCGGCCCGGCCGACCAATCGGTACTTCCCGGGCGCCAGTGCTCTGGAGCCGATCCGACCCGAGAAGCCGAATTTGTTCTCACCCGCTGCTCCCTGGTGGGTGAAGCCGCCCTTGAGCGCCCGGTAGCGCACGCACTTCTTCTTGCCCCGGTCGGCAGCCGTCTGCTTGCGGCATTTACCGCCGACCCGGCGGCCCTTCAGCGCCCGCTCGACCGTGAAGTTGACGGGCGCCGCGGCGGTCAGCGTGTAGCGCACGCTCGTGCCACCGGCTTTGCCCTTCGCGCCGCGCTTGCTGACCACCGCCCCGCCGCCCTTGCGCGGCCGGAAGGCCTTCGGTGACAAGGTCAGTGAGGTGAGCGCTCCCGCGGCCGGGGGAGGGACGAACTCGAAGGCGCCGATGTCGGGTGCCGCACCGAGCGCCCGGGGGTTGCCGGCCAGGTCCAGGGCCCCGATCCCCTCGGTCGACCCGGCGTCGATCGTCGGCGAGCCGGGAGCCTCGCGGTAGTCGTCGGGGGCGAGGAACAGCGGCGCCGCGCTCTGGTTACCGGCGCCGGTTATCGCGCCGGGGGTCTCCTCTTTGACGAGGTCGAAGTCCGAATTCGAGACGACGATTCGCCCCGGCCCATTGCCGTCTTCGGTGCGCAGGTCGGAGGCGCCCTGGGCGATCGAGTTGGTCAAGGTCAGGATGTGCGAACCAGCGACGGAATCGTTGTAGCGAGACTGGATCCCGGCCGAGTTCTCCCCGGTTGCGATCGCGGTCACGTTGCGGACGATCGACGAAGGTTCGCCCTGGTTCACGGCCAGCGACTCCATTCCCAGCGAGTTCGTTCCTTCGCCCCGCAGGAGGCTGTCTCGAACCAGGCACCCCTGGAACTGGACCAGGCCAGCGGCGCCTTCGCCGATCCCGGTCGTGCGGACCCTTTCGACCCGGCTGGTGCTCCCGCAGCGGACCCCGACCCCCTCGGTCTCGCGGTTGACGACTTCGACGTAGCTGAGGCTGCTGCCGTCGGCGTTTATGTTGATCGCCGGCAGCCCGCCGAGTTCCGCGACGACCCTCGGCATCGCCCCCGCGAGGTCCCCATGTATCTGCAGCCCCCCATAGACGACGTTGAGCGGCGCCCCCGAGATCGTGTATTCGCCGGCGTTGACGATCACCTCGTCGTTCGCCGACGCCCCGTTGACCGCATCCGGGAACGAGCAGGGTTCCTGCAGGGTGCACTCGACGCCGGTCGCGCCCGGCGCTGCGTAACGCTGCGCAGCCTGCGCTGCGGCCGCGCCTGCCAGCAGGGCCAAGCTCACGAGGGCACACAGGACGAGCCTCATCGTCCCGATCGTACCGCCGCTCAGTCGAGCAGTTTGATGTCGCTGATCTCGACCTGGTAGCGGCCCGGCTGGTCGCGCGCTTCGGAGGCCTTGGTGAACCAGAGCAGGAAGTAGGTCGAGGGCTGCGGGACCCTGAGGTCGATTTCCTGGGTACTTGAGGCATCGGCGACGTCGCCGACCGGTTCGTCCCACCCGGTCAGGTCAGACGGAGGGCCGGCCGCGGCGGCGAAGACCTGCGCGTCCCAGCCCGGAGTCGGCGTGCGGACGATCATCGTCTTCGGTCGCGCCGGCGAGTTGACGGTGACGTAGACCCCGACCCCGGGGTCGGGGCCGGTCTTGGTCCCGGCGAAGACGTCGGAGTCGTAGTGCTCGGTTTCCCAGGCCGTCCCGGTCGGGTCGCCGTCTGCGGCGAGTTCGACCTTGCTGCCGACCTCTTCGCCGTCGCCCTCGGGGTCGTAGTCGGTCGCCGAGGTGACCTTCACCGGCGCCCCCTTGCCCTTGTTGGCGCCCCCACCGCCCCACAGCCCGCCGGAGATCTGCTGAACCGCCAGCAGCACACCGCCGGCGACCAGCAGCACCACGATGATCGCCGCCCACGACCAGCGCGCCCGGCTCGAGAGCGTGCGCTTCGGCGGCGGCACGGCGTCGAGGACGCTGGTCGCCTCGCCGGTCGTCGAGCCCGCCCGCGCCGCCTCGACCTCGAGCGCGGTCTCGAGGTCGTCGATCATCTCGCCGATCGACTGGTAGCGCTCGTCGGCGTTCTTCGCGGTCGATCGCTCGACCACCAGGGCCGTCGCCGCCGACACCTCGGGCCGTCGCCGCTGAACATCCGGCAGGTCCTCGTTGACGTGTTTCATCGCGACGCCGACCTGGCTGTCGGCGTGGAACGGGACCTGCCCGACCAGCATCTCGTAGAGGACGACCCCGAGCGAGTAGATGTCTGAGCGGGGGTCGACCCCCCGTCCCATCGCCTGCTCGGGGGCGACGTAGTCGGTGGTGCCAAGGACGCGGCCGGTCGCCGTCATCCCGTCCTGTTCGAGTTGCCGCGAGATCCCGAAGTCGGTCAGCTTGGCGCGGCCCTCCTCGTCGATCAGGACGTTCTGGGGCTTGATGTCGCGGTGGACCATCTGCCGCGCGTGGGCGACGCTGAGGCCCTGGGCGATCTCGATCGCGTAGGCCAGCGCCTCCTGGGTGTCGAGTGCGCCGACGCGAGCGATCCTCTGCTTCAGGGTCTCGCCCTTGACGTACTCGAAGACGATGTAGGGGTGCCCCTCGTCCTCGCCGGCGTCGATCACAGAGACGACGTTCGGATTGGTGAGCTTGGCGACGGCGCGGGCCTCCTGGCGGAACCGCTCGAGCTGGTCCGGCTGCTCGGACATCTCGCGGTGCATCACCTTCACCGCCACCGGCCGGTCGAGGGTCTCGTCGCGCGCGAGGTAGACGGTCGACATACCGCCGCTGCCGAGCTTCGCCTCCAGCCGGTAGCGACCGGAGAGCACGGTTCCGATCATTCGAGTGCTTGTCGATCGGGCGTCCATCTCTGTTGGCTCATTGTCGGGCACGCTGTCCCGATGTGGTTCTCTGTCGCGTCTGCGTCTCCCGCTCAGGCGCGGGAGATTTCGCCCACTGCGCCGGAGGCGCGGCCGATGCGCCTGGCCTCGGGCTGATGCCGGCGCAGGAGGTCCAGGGCCGCGGCCTCGTCGGAGGCGGCGACCACGCAGCAGAACCCGCAGCCCATGTTGAAGACCCGATGCATCTCCTCATCGCCAACGTCGGCGCGCTCGCCGATCAGCTCGAAGATCGGCGGGACCGGGAGCGGCTCGTCGATCTCATACCCGACCTCGGCGGCGAGTCGCAGCAGGTTCTCGAGACCGCCCGATGTGATGTGCGCGAGCCCGCGCACGTCAACCGCCGAGCGCAGCAGCTCGACCACCGGCCGGACGTAGATCGCGGTCGGCTCGAGCAGCACCTCTCCGAGCGGGCGGCCGAGTCGGCCATCGGGGTCCTCGCCGAGGGCCAGGCCGCCGAGGGCGGTGCGGGCCAGCGTGTATCCGTTCGAGTGGATCCCGCTCGAGGGCAGCCCGATCACCGGGTCGCCGGGCTCGACCGCCGAGCCGTCGACGATCGCGTCGAGCCCGACGATGCCGAAGCAGGCGCCGGCGACGTCGAAGCCGCGGACCATGTCGCCGAGCTGGGCGAGCTCGCCGCCGGGTATCTCGACCCCGGCCAGCTCGGCCCCGCGGGCCAGGCCGATGCCGATCTGCTCGCACAGCTCGGGATCGGCGCGCTCGATCGCGATGTAGTCGAGCATCGCCAGCGGCTCGGCGCCGACGCAGATCACGTCGTTGACGTTCATCGCGACGCAATCGATCCCGACCGTGTCGAAGCGGCCGAGCTGCTCGGCGACGAGCAGCTTCGTCCCGACGCCGTCGGTCGAGAGCGCGATCCCGGTCCTGTCGTCGATCCGGATCACGCTCGCGTAGTGGCCCGGCAGCGCAACCTGCCGCGACGGCCGGCCGAGCTCGATCCGCTCGAGGGCGCCGACGAGCGCCGCGACTGCGCTGTCCGCCCCCCCCTGGTCGACCCCGGCCTCTGCGTAGGCGTCCTCGCTCATCGATCCAGCTTCGCAAGAACCGCGGCGGCGAGGCCGGCCCGGTAGACGGCGTAGGGCCAGAGCGCCCGGTCGCGCTCGACCAATCGGATCAACCTCTGGGAGGCGAGGGTCGATGCGAATGAGGCGGCGACCCCGAGGGCCATCGAGCGACGCAGCTCCGGCGAGGCACCGCGCCGTCGCAGCCGCACCCCCTTGAGGATTGTGGCGCCGACGATGATCGGCAGCGCGATCGTCCGCGAAAGGAGGTTCGCCTGGTCGCGTGAGAAGCGGCGCCAGCGGGCGGCGGCGAGCGTGATCCCGTTGCGCGAGACGCCGGGCACCAGCGCCGCCGCCTGCGCCACGCCGAGGATCAGCCCGTCGGCGGCGGTCGCGTCCCCCCGCCCCCGCTCCTGCGGCCGCTGATCGGCGGCGAGCATCGCGCCGGCGCCGGCGAGGAGCCCGAACGCCGTCGCCCGCGGGCCCCCGAGCCGCTGCTCGATCGGTCGCTCCAGCGTGTAGCCGACGAAGGCCGCGGGGATGAAGGAGAGACCGAGGAGCAGCGCCCGCCTCAGGTCGAAGCCCCGCATCTCCTCGGCGATCATCCGCCGCTGGCCGATCAGCAGCGCCAGCGCGGCGCCCGCGTGGAGGGCAACCTCGAAGCTCTTGCGGACCTCGGGGTCGAGCTCCTCCCATTCCCAGCCGGCGAGCCAGGGCACGAGGACGATGTGGGCGGAGCTGGAGACCGGAAGCAGCTCGGCGGGGCCCTGGACGACCCCCAGCGCCAGCGCCCGGCCGGCGGGGATGCGGCCGTCGGCCCCCTCGCTCAAGTGCCGCTCGAGCGGGCCGGCTCGACGTCGCCGCCACGCCGGCGCCGGATCAGCAGGTAGGCGATCAGCCCGATCGCGGCGAGGACGACGGCGTAGTCGAGGTAGTGCAGGTGTTCGCGCCACTCTTCCCAGTTCTCGCCGACCGCGCGACCGATCAGGGCCAGCGCCAGGACCCAGGGGAGGCAACCGAGCACGGTCAGCCCGGTGAAGCGCCAGAACGGCATTTTCGCGACCCCCGCCGGGAGCGAGATGAAGGTGCGGACGATCGGCACCATCCGGGCGAAGAAGACGGTGACGCCGCCATAGCGCTCGAACCAGTCGTCGGCCCATTTCAGATACCTGGGGGGGAGGTGGATCAGGCGGTTTTTTTCAAGTAGGTCGAGGCGGGCGTAGTACCCGACCGCGTAGGCGATCCAGGATCCGACCAGATTCCCCAGCACCCCGGCGGTGACGACTCCGACCAGGGTCAGGTCGCCTTCGGCGACGCTCGCCCCGGCGAACAGCATGATCGCCTCGCTCGGAATCGGAAGGCAGGCGGACTCGAGCACCATCAGGAGGAAGACCGCCGGCAGGCCGGTGCTGCTGATGAAGTCGGTCCCCGCGTTGACGATCGGGTTCAGGAAGAAGTCTGTGAAGCTGGCGAAGGGGACCATGCGGAGAGCGGGGATTGTAGGCAGGGACCCGGGTAGCAACTAGACTCGCTGGGTCGCGATGCGCCGGTTGAATCACCCTGTCTACCGCAACCGCCTTCTCCAACTCGCCGCCGACGGCGTGCTGGTGGCGGTCGCCTTCTACCTGTCCTTCCGCCTCCGTTTCCTCGACGACCCGCGGGGGCTGCCGCACCGCTACGAGGTCCTATTCGCCCAGGCGGTCGGCTTCGTCGTCCTCGGGAAGCTGGCGATCTTCGCCGCCTTCGGCCTCTACCAGAAGTGGTGGCGCTATGTGAGCGGCGGCGACTTCCTGATGATCGTCCGCGCTGTCGCTGCCGCCAGCGCGATCCTCGTCGTCCTCTTCACCGTCCTGCAACCGTTCGAAGACGGGCTGCCGCGCTCGGTCGCGGTGATCGACTTCATGCTGACCCTGCTGCTGATCACCGGCGCCCGCCTCGCGGTGCGGCTGATCGTCGAGCGGCCGAGCCACGGCCATCTCGTCCCCAAACACGAGGTGCTTGTGATCGGCGCCGGCTCCGGCGGTCAGATGGTCGTCCGCGAGCTCCATCTCAATCCCAACCTCGGCTCGACCGCGATCGGCTTCGTCGACGACGACCCGCGCAAGCAGGGGATGCGGATGCTGGGGCTGAAGGTCCTCGGCACAACCGACCAGATCGAGAGGATCCTCGACGAGACCGAGCCCGACGAAGTGGTGATAGCGATCCCCTCGGCGCCGGGGTTGGTGCGGGGCAGGGTCGTCGCGGCCGCCCGCGAGCGCGGGATCAGGGTGCGGACGCTGCCGACGGTTTTCGAGCTCCTCCGCGGCGGGGTCCAGCTCAACCGGCAGCTCCGTGACGTTCAGGTGGAGGACGTGCTCGGCCGCGACCCGATCGTCGTCGAGCTCGACCGGGTCGGCGCCTACCTGCGCGACCGGATCGTCCTCGTCACCGGCGCCGGCGGCTCGATCGGCTCCGAGCTCTGCCGCCAGATCGCTCGGGTCGAGCCGCGGTTGCTGGTGATGCTCGACCAGGCCGAGGACAACCTGTTCCAGATCGACCGCGAGATGGTCGAGGAGCGCCACTTCACCAATGTCGAGTCGGTGCTGGCCGATTGCAAGGAGCCGCACCGGATGCTGGAGGTGATGCAGCGGTTCAAACCGAGCGTCGTCTTCCACGCCGCCGCCTACAAGCACGTGCCGCTGATGGAGGCGAACCCGCTCGAGGCGATCCGCAACAACGCGATCGCGACCCGGATCACGGCGGAGACCGCGGCAGCTTCGAACGTCGAGCGCTTCGTCCTGATCTCGACCGACAAGGCGGTCAACCCGCAGACCGTGATGGGGGCCTCGAAGGCGATGGCCGAGTGGATCATCGAGACGGCGGCCGACAAACACCCCGGGACCGGATTCGCCGCGGTCAGGTTCGGGAACGTGCTCGCCTCCTCGGGCAGCGTCGTCCCGCTCTTCCGCCGCCAGATCGAGCGTGGCGGGCCGGTGACCGTCACCCACCCGGCGATGACCCGCTACTTCATGACGATCCCGGAGGCCGTGCAGCTGGTGATCCGCGCCGGGGACATCGGCGCCGGCAAGGGTGAGGTCTTCGTCCTCGACATGGGCGAACCGGTGAAGATCGTCGATCTCGCCCACAACATGATCCGGCTCGCCGGCTACGAGCCGGAAACCGACATCGCGGTCGAGTTCACCAAGCCTCGCCCCGGGGAGAAGCTCCATGAGGAGCTGTTCGGCTCCGGCGAGACCCCGCAACCGACCGCGGCAAAGCGGATCCACCGGGCCGTGCGGGAGACTCCCCTCGACCCCGATTGGGTCGAATCCACCCTCAACTCGCTCGAGCACATGGTGATGGCCGGCGATGAGGCAAACCTCGCCGAACGGGTCGTCGCCCTGATCACCGCGGGGTCCGATGACACGGCGGCAGTCGGCCACGACGGGTAGCCTCTCGCCCCCTCTTGCGTGAATTGATCCAGGAAATCGGGGCCTACGCGGGCCTGGTCGCGTTCCTCGGCCTCGCCATCCTCGCAATGCTCGCGTTCACCCAGGGCCGGGACCTCCGCAGGCTGCGCGAGTGGGCCGGCTCGGCCCCCGAGCGCGACGCCGAGCGCAAGGAGGCGACCTCGACCGTCGCCTCCCAGCGCGCCGAAGAGCTGCGCAAACTCGAGGAGGCGCGGACCGCCGAGCGCGAGGCGACGGAGCTGCGCGAGGAACGCCGCCAACGGCGCGAGGATGGTCTGCCGGAAATGTCTTGGGGCGAACGGATCCGCGACAGCCTCTCGTTCGGCGGCCGCCTGGCTGAACCCCGCTACCTGGTCGGGCTGTTCGTCGTCGTCGTCCTGATCGCCGGCGGCGTCGCTTATGCGGTGACCCAGTCCGACGGCGAGGCGGGCGGCGGCGGCAAGGGGAAGCAGGGCAAGCAATCGGGGACTCTGAAGCCGGCCGAGATCGAAGTCACGGTCCTCAACGGGACTGCGGTGCCGGGCCTGGCCGCGACCTACGGGGACATGGTCGAGGGCAAGGGCTACTCACTCGGCGCCGTGACCAACAGCTCCACGAGCTTCACCGACAGCGTCGTCATGTTCGAGCTGGGCAGTGCACCGGAGGCGCACAGGGTCGCGAGCTCGCTCGGCATCTCGCAGGTGCGCCCGATGACCCCGGAAATCGAATCGGTGTCTGCGGGGGCGCCGGTCTCGGTCGTGGTCGGCGAGGACAATGCCTCGTCGTCGGGTTAGCTTCGCGAGCGTCGTCTTCGCGCTGCTCGTCGTCGCCACCCTCGCCGCCTTCGCCTGGTCCCAGCGCCTCAAGCGGGACCCGCTGGTCCTCGACCGGGTCAGCTTCGTCGCCGTCCCGCGATTACATCCCGGCGCTCCGCCGGTCCGCGCCTTCACGCCGAATCGCGACTGCCGCTACGACCGAATCCGAATCCGGTTCCGGATGACCCAGTCCGACCACGCCGACGTCCAGGTCGTCAAGCCCGGCGGGAAGCTCGTCGTCACCCTCGCCCGCGACGTCTACCTCAGGCGATACACCTTCTTCACCTACTACTGGGACGGCCGGATGCGGGGCGGCGGGGTGGCCCCTCCGGGCCGCTACAAGCTGCGGGTGAAGATGCTGGGCCAGGAGCGGACGCTGGTCCCCGGCGTCGTGATGCACCTTCACGGCGCGTCCCGGCGCCCTCTAAAGGCCTGTCCCGATCGGGCCGGAGGCCCGACTTGACCGACGTCCTCGCGGGGGCGGCCCTGCTGGCCGTCTCCGCTGCGGCGGCGACGTCGATCCTGCTTCCGGCGGGGTCCCGGCGCTCGGCGGCGATGCAGTTCGCGGTCCTCTGCTTCCCGCTCCTGATCCTCGCCGACCAGTGGAACTCACCGGAGATCTCCGACCTGCGTGAAGACCCGGCCCGGCTCGTGGCGCTGGCGGCCGCCGCGATCGCGGCCTGCGCCGTCCTGGCGGTCGCCTTCCGCCGCTGGCCCGCCGCGATCCCGCTCGCGATCGTCGCCGTCCTCCCCTTCCGCATTCCGCTCCACGCTGGCGGCGACACCGCCAACCTCCTCGTCCCGCTCTACGTGGTGATCGCCGGCGGCGTGCTCGCCACCGTCGCCAGGGATCTGAGCGCCCCGGCATCGACGAAAAGACCCACCGGCCAGGCCGCCGCGTGGCTGCCCCGAGTTCTCGCAGCCGTTGTCGTCCTGTACGCCCTCCAGTCCCTCTACTCGCCCGACTTCTCGAAATCGATTCAGAACGTCTGCTTCTTCTTCGTCCCGTTCTCGCTCGTCTACGCGCTGCTCCGCGACGTCGAGTGGGATCGGAGGCTGCTGAGGGCCGTCCTCTGGGTCGTCGCCGTCGAGGCCGTCGCCTTCGTCGTCGTCGGCAGCGTCGAGTACGCGACCGAAAGCCTGTTCTGGAACGACCAGGTGATTCGTTCGAACGAGTTCCACACCTACTTCCGCGTCAACTCGATCTTCTGGGACCCCAACATCTACGGTCGCTACCTGGCGTTGGCGATCGTGATCGCGATGTCGGCGCTGCTCTGGGCGAAGGAAAGGCGTGACCTGGCAAAGCTGACGGCCCTGGTCGCGGTGCTCTGGGCGGGCCTGGTGCCAACCTTCTCGCAGTCGAGCTTCGTCGCGCTCCTCGCCGGCCTCGCCATCCTCGCCGCCCTGCGCTGGAGCGTGCGCTGGACCCTCGCCGCGGTCGGCGCCGCGATCGTCGCCGGCGCGATCGCGGTGATCTTCATCGGGGGCTCGTCGTCCCTCAACCCGTCGCGCCTCAACGTCGACACCGGTGGTCGCGCGAACCTCGTGTCCGGGGGCGCCGACCTCTTCGCCCAGCGCCCGGTCTGGGGTTATGGGGCCGGCTCGTTCCCGGCCGCCTACCGCGAACACATCGCGACCCCGAAGGCGCCGGTCTCGGTCTCCCACACCGAGCCGGTCACGGTCGCCGCCGAGCAGGGTGTGATCGGCCTTCTCGCCTACATCGCCCTGCTCGGGTGCGCGCTCTGGACGATGGGCGCGGGCCTGTTCGGGCGCGCGGCACAGCCGGTCGGGCGGGTGGCGGTGCTCGCGACCTTTGTCGCCCTGCTCGTCCACACGATGGCCTACGCCGGCTTCTACGAGGACCCGATCACCTGGGTGCTGCTCGCGATCGGGGCCTCGCTGGCGAGGGTCGCGGTCCGCGACGCTACCTAGGCTGAATCTGTGTCGGGCTACCTCCGCCGCCTAGCGACGACCGGCGCCGCCTACACGGCGGCCAACATCGTCTCGAAGCTGATCGCGGTCGCGCTGCTGCCGCTCTACACGCGCTACCTGACCCCGGCCGACTACGGCGCCGCCGAGGTCCTGTTCGCCGCCGTCGTCGCCGCCAGCATCATCGTCAGGTTCGGCGTGATCGAGGCGGTCCTCCGCTTCTACTACAAGGCCGGCGAGGACCCGCAGCGGGTCGTCGCCACCTCATTCGCCGCCCTGTTCTGGCTCGCGACGGTCGCGGCGCTTGTCGCGCTGCCCTTCGCCAAGCCGATCTCCGAAGCGCTGCTCGACCGTCCCGCCCCCGAGCTGGCGCGGATCGCGATCGGCGGCCTCTGGGTGGCGACGATGCACGAGTACCTGCTGACCCTGTTCCGGCTCGAGGAGCGGGCGAAGGCGTTCTTCGTGGTCACGATCATCAACGTCCTCGCCGCGATCGCCCTCACCGTCGTCCTCGTCGTCGGTCGCGGCGAGGGCGCGCGCGGGCTCCTGCTCGGCAGCTACGTCAGCGGCGCGGTCGTCGTCCTCGCCCTGATCTTCATTCAACGCCGCCGGCTCTCGCTCTGGGTCGATGGCGTCCTCCTGCGGCGGCTCCTCCGCTTCGGCCTGCCGACGATGCCGGCCGAGCTCTCGCTCTACGCGCTCAACTTCGTCGACCGGATCATCATCGTCCGCACCGCCGGCCTCACCGAGGCCGGCCTCTACTCGCTCGCGGTCAAGTTCGCCCAGGGGGTCAACGTCATGGTCCGCGGGTTCCAGCTGGCCTGGCCGCCGCTCGCCTACTCGATCCGCGACGACGACGAGGCCCGGCGCACCTACGCCGCGGTAGTGACCTGGTTCCTCACCGCCTGCGCGTTCGTCGTGATCGGGATGTGGCTCTTCTCGCGCTGGATCGTCCGCGCCCTCGCCGCACCGGAATACTTCGACTCCTACGAAGCGATCGGCCTGATCACGACCGCGGTCACGCTCTACGCGCTCTACATGGTCCTGCTGGTGATCCTCGGCAGGACCGGCCGCACCGAGTTCAACTTCCCTGCGACCGCGGCGGCGCTTGCGGTCAACGTCGCCCTCAATCTGATCCTCGTCCCCTCGCTGGAGATCGTCGGGGCCGGGATCGCCCTCGTCGTCTCCTACCTCGTCGTCGTCGCGCTGATGTATCGGTTCACCCAGCGCCTCTTCCCGGTCCCCTACGAATGGGGGAGGCTGATCCGCGTGGTCGTCATCTCGGTCGCCCTGGTCGCGATCGGGGAGCTGCTGCTGCCGACCGCGGGCGCGGTCGGCCTGTTGGGCCGGATCGTCGTCTGGCTCGCCTATCCGGTGACCCTGCTTGCCGCCGGGTTCTTCACCGACGAGGAGCGACGCTGGCTCGGCCACCTTCGCCACCCGGTCGCGCTGGCCGGGATGATCGCCGCCGCGAGCAGGGAGGAGCCGGCGGTCGAGGGGACACTCCCCGAGGCTTTCGAGGTCGCCCGCATGGACGAAGACTCGCGGTCCTGACGCCGGTCAGGCGGCGTCCTCGGTCGCTCGCGTGCGGAGCACGCCACGCTCCCTGCGTCCTTGCCTGACAGGCGTCATCGACCCGCAAGGTCCCTGAGGCTTCGGCCCCGATTCGGGAGCAGGGCCTGGCGAGCGTGGGCCCAGTAGATCCGGGCCGGGCTGCCGGGGATGAAGGTCGCGACGGCGGCGCGGAGCGCGTAGGCCCAGGCGGTCAGCAGGCGGACGGCGAGCGCCCCGAGGCGGGACCCGTGCTTGCGCATGTAGAGGTCGCGGTTGCGGTGAAATTCGACGATCCGGGGGAGGCCCGCGGCGAGGTCGGTCGAGAGCTGGTCGTGGTGGACCGCCTCGGCGGCCGGCACGTAGAGCGTGTGCCGGCCTGCGTCGGCGAGCCGTCTGCAGAAGTCGCACTCGTCGTAGTAGACGAAGAAGGCGGGGTCCATGTAGCCGATCGCCGCCGCCGCCTCGCGCCGGACCAGCAACGCGCTCGACTGCGCCCAGTCGACGATCCTGGTCCGCCCGCCCCCGCTCTGCACGGTCAGCAGCCGGTGCAGGAAGAGGGCGCCGACCGCGGCCGTCCCTACCCCGGGGAAGCGCCAGGCGCAGGGGACCGGGCGGCCGTCGGAGTCGAGCAGCTGGGCCCCGGCGGCGCCCGCACCCGGATCGGCCTCGAGCGCCTCGACCAGGGCCGCCGCCGCCCCGGGCCGCAGCTCGGAGTCCTCGTTGAGGAGCAGGCAGAACTCGCCCTGCGCCTCGCGCATCAGGGTCGAGTCGTTCTCCCCCTTGCCGGCGCGCCGCTCGAGCGCGATCAGGCGGATCTCGCCTGCCACGCGCCCGGACCGCGGCCGCCGAGCCGTCATCCGATGCGTTGTCGAGAACGAGGATCTCGCGCTCGAGGCCGGCCGGATGGGTGCGCTCGATCGCGTCGAGGCAGGCGAGGAGGAACTCGCGCCCTTCGGTGTTCACGACGCAGTAGGAGAGCCTTGGCGCCACGTGGGTCACGATAATCGTCAGGGATGCGAGTGCAGCTGGTCGATCCCTCGGCCTTCACGCCGCCCTACGACCGCGCCCTCGCCGCGGCCCTGTCTCGACGTGGGGCCGAGGTCGAGCTCCTCACCAGTAGGTTTCTCCACGGTCCCGTCCCCCCCGCCGAGGGCTACACGGTGCAGGAGCGCTTCTACCGGCGCAGTTCCGCCCGCGGCCTCGAGGCGCCCGGCCGCCGCGCCTTCAAGATCGGCGAGCATCTCGCCGACATGCTCGCGTTCAGGCGCAGCGCCACCGCCGACGTCCTCCACTACCAGTGGCTGACGGTCCCCGCCGTCGACTCGATGCTGCTGCCACCGGCCCGGCCGCGGGTGATGACGGCCCACTACGTCCTGCCCCCGCAGCCCAGCGGCCGCCAGGTCGCGACCGCCCGCCGTGTCTTCGGCCGGATGGACGCAGTCATCGCCCACTCCGAGCATGGGGCCGAGCGGCTGCGGGACGAGGTCGGGCTCGACCCGGAGCGGATCCGGGTCATCCACCACGGTGCCTTCGACTACCTGACGGAGCTCGACGAGGAGCGACCGCTGCCGCCCGAGCTCGGTCAGACGGAGGCCCCGGTGATCCTCTTCTTCGGCCTTCTGCGCCCCTACAAGGGACTCGACACCCTGCTCGAGGCCTATGCCGAGATCGAGGGCACCGAGCTCTGGATCGTCGGCAACCCGCGGATGGACCTCGAGCCGCTGCGGGCCGCGGCCGCCCGGGCCCGCGGCCCGGTCCGCTTCCTCACCCGCTTCGTCGAGGACGCCGAGGTCCCGGCGATCCTCCGCCGCGCCGACCTCCTCGTCCTCCCCTATCGCGACGCCGAGCAGTCGGGCGTCCTCTACGCCGGCCTCGCGTTCGGCAAGCCGATGGTCCTGAGCGAAGTCGGCGGCTTCCCTGAGGTCGCCGCGCATGGCGCCGCCCGCCTCGTCGCGCCCGAGGACCCGCCGGCTCTGGCGGCGGCGCTCGAGGAGCTCCTCCTCGACGAGTCCCAGCGCAACGCCCTCGGCGATGCCGCGGCCGCCGCGGCCGCCGGGCCCTATTCGTGGGATTCGGCGGCGGCGCGGACCCTGGCCCTCTACGAGGAGCTGCTGGAGGAGCGCCGATGACCCTCGCCGCGCTCCTCTTTTGGGTCAGCGCCTTGCTGATCGCCTACACCCACCTCGGCTACCCGCTCCTGCTCCGCCTCCTCACCCGCTTCCGCAGCGCGCCGGCCTACGAGCAGATCGACCCGCTGCCGAAGGTCTCGCTGATCATCGCCGCCCACGACGAGGAGGACGTGATCGCGGCCAAGGTCGAGAACGCCCTCGGCCTCGAGTACCCGCGCGAGCTGCTCGAGGTGATCGTCGCCTCCGACGGCTCCGACGACGAGACCGTCGAGCGGGCGCGCGATGCCGGCGCCGACCTCGTCTTCGAGTTCCCGCGCGGCGGCAAGACTGCCGCCCAGAACGCCGCCGCCGAGAAGGCCGCGGGCGAGATCCTCGCCTTCTCCGACGCCAACAGCGTCTGGTCCCCGGACGCGCTGCGCAAGCTTGTCGAGCCGTTCGCCGACCCGGCCGTCGGCTACGTCTGCGGCCAGGTCCGGTTCCTCTCGCCCGAGGGCGACAATCTCGAGGGGGCCTACTGGCGCTATGAGATGGAGGTCCGGGAGATGGAGTCGCAACTGGCCGGGGTCACCGCCGGCAACGGCGCGATCTACGCGGTCCACCGCGACGCCTACGTCGCCCTGCCGCCGTCGGGCAGCCACGATCTCTCGTTCCCGTTCCTGCTCGCGAAGCGCGGCCTGCGCTCGCGCTACTCGCCGCAGGCGGCCGCCGAGGAGAAGATGGTGCCGACGATCGAGGGCGAGTTCGCCCGCAAACGGCGGATGATGATCGGGCTCTGGGACATCGTCATCGGCGAAGGGATGATCTCGCCCCGCGGCTACCCGCCGCTCTACTGGTTCGAGCTTCTCTCCCATCGCCTGCTCCGCTACCTGACGCCTTTTCTGCACCTCGTCGCCCTCGTCGCCAACGTCGCCCTGCTCGGAGACGGCTGGGTCTACTCGCTGACGATGACCTTCCAGCTCTGCTTCCTCCTCGCAGCCCTCTGTGGCTGGGTGGTGCCGCAGGCGCCGTTCCGGGTCGCCCGCTACTACGTCCTCACAACCGCCTCGATCGCGGCCGGTCTCTGGGACCGCGTCCTCCACGGCTCGCCGGGGACCTGGGAGAAGGCGGAGGGGACGCGATAGCGGTGCCGCGCGCCTTCGACCTCGTCGTCTCCGGCGTCACCCTGGTGATCCTCTCGCCGCTGCTGGTCGCGGCCGCGATCGCGATCAAGCTCGGCAGCCGCGGCCCGGTCCTCTACCGCCAGCGGCGAGTCGGCCTCGGCGGCAGCGAGTTCGAGATGCTGAAGCTGCGGACGATGGTCGAGGGCTCGGACCCGGTCGGGTACGGCACGGTGGTCACCCGCGACGATCCGCGGGTGACCGGCATCGGCCGGTTCCTGCGCCGCACCTCGCTTGACGAGATCCCGAACCTCGTCAACGTCGTCCGCGGCGAGATGGCGCTCGTCGGCCCCCGTCCGACGATTCCCGCCCAGGTCGACGACTACACGCCGCACCAGCGTCGCCGCCATCAGGTGCGACCTGGGATCACGGGTTGGGCCCAGGTCCAGGGCCGGGCCGGGATTCCCTGGGAGGAGCGGATCGAGCTCGACGTCGAGTACGTCGAACGGCGCAGCCCGGGGCTCGACCTGCGGATCCTCGCCAAGACCGCCTGGCTGCTGATCACCGGCCACGGGCTCGCGCCCGACTGACAGCACGGCACGCCGAGTTTGCGGTTGCCGTCGCTATCCGCGGGTAAACGCAAACTCGCGGAGGTCTAGGGTTTCGATCGTGCCCGAGCGACCCGAGGTCAGCCTGCGGCGATTCGAGCCCGGCGACGCCGGCGCCGTCCACCGCTGGTTCAACAACCCGGCGGCGACCAAAACCCTGATGGAGCAGCGCGACAGCTTCTCGCCCGAGGATGCATCGGCTTGGGTAGTCAGGGCGATGGACGACGGCGGCGAGGACCGCAAGTACGCGATCGTCGTCGAGGGCCACCCCGAGCCGGTCGGGTTCACCGCCCTCTACGGCCTCTTTCGCCAGACTGCGCCCGAGCTCGGGGCCCTGATCGGCGACGAAGTGCGCGGCCGTGGGGTCGGCCGCCGAGCCGAGGCGTTGACGATCGCCAAGGCGTTCGACGAGTTCGGCGCGCACCGCGTCTACGGTCGCATCCCGGCCCACAACGAGGCCGCGAAGCGGGTAGTGACGAGCCTCGGCTGGCGCCACGAGGGGACGATGCGGGGCCACCTGCGGCGCGACCGCGAGGCCGCAGCCGACTGCGAGGTCTGGGGGGTGCTCCCGGACGAGTTCCGCGCGGCCGCGGCGGACCTCCTACCGTGAGCGGAGCCGCCGAGCTGATCGCCGACCGCGGCGAGGCCGCTGCCGACGCGGAGTTCTTCCGCTCGCGCCCGTTCCTCGACGCCGAGAGGGTCACCCACACACTGCGGATCGAGGCCGAGGGCCGCGAGCTCGCCGCCCCGATCCTCGTCCGCGAGATCCCCGGGACCGAACAAATCGACGCGACATCTCCGTATGGCTACCCCGGGCTCAGAGGCACCGTCCCGGCGCCGTTCGATCCCTCCTCGATCGACTTCACGCCGACCGGCCTGGTCGCGGCCTTCCTCCGCCACGCCCTCGGCGATCCGCCACTGGCTGGGACGAGAGAGCGCAACGTGGTCCAGATCGCCGACCCCGAGCAGCCGCCGAAGAGCCGGCCCAGCGATCGCAACCAGATCAACCGCAACCGGCGCCAGGGCTACCAGGTGCGGATCATCGCCGGATCGGAGGCCCGCCCCGAGGATCGCGCCGGTTTCCTCAGCGCCTACGAGGAGACGATGCGCCGCGCCAATGCCGACCAGCGCTACTTCTTCGGCGCGGCCTACTTCGACCGGATCCTCGAATCGGATCGCGCCTGGTTGGCGCTGGCCGACGGGCCGGACGGAGGGGTCGCAGCAGGCTCGATCACGGTCGAGAGCGACGGCTTCCTCCACTATTACCTGAGCGGGAGCGCCGACTCGAGCCTGCGCGACTCACCGATGAAGAACGTTGTCGCGGCGCTGGTGGAGCTCGCCGCCGAGCGGGGAATGCCGCTCAACCTCGGCGGCGGCATCACCCGTGGCGACCGGCTCGAGGAGTTCAAGCGCGGGTTCGCGAACCGCGAGATGCCGTGGCACACCTCGGAGATCGTCTGCGACCCCCAGTCCTACGCCGAACTGTCCGCCAGCCGGCCCGACGCCGGCTACTTCCCGCTTTACCGCTCGCAGTAGCGGTCTGGAATCCCTCCGCAGGAACTCCCGCGAACGCGGCCGCTACTGCTTCGGTTCGGCCGGAGTTGGTCCGGCCGCGAGGCCGAAGGCGTTGACGGGCTCGCCGCCGTACTTGCCCCAGGTCGCCTCGCCGAAGGCGCGGATCGCGTCGTCGGTGATCGAGCCCTTGTATTCGTCGCAGCCGAGCAGGTTCGTCCAGGTCGTCGCCGCGACGGCGTAGTCCATGTTGTCGTTCGGGAAGAACAGGGCCCCGCCGTACATCGTGTCGTAGAGCCCCTTCAGTGCCAGCTGCTGTTTTTCGGGCAGGTCAGGGCTGTACTGGATCTCCATCCGACCGTGCTCGAGCGAGTGGACCATGTCGATTTCGGCCGGCATTTCGGAGTAGGCGCCGTCCGCCTGCTGATACGGAGGTTCGACGTGGTTGCCGGATGTCGGCGGGTCCGTCCCGTAATCGGGGGTCTGCGAGCCCGGGGGAATGTGGGTGTGACCCTCGTCCTTCAGGTGCAGGCGGAGGTCGCATTCGGCCTTCTTCGCGGCAACCTTCAGGTTCGTCACCTTGGTCGCCGGCGGCGGGGTCCCGGTGCGGTTGTCCGGCTCGATCCCGTTGCTGCTGCCGCTGCCCTGTTCGATGTGGGCGTCGGCGGTCGCGCCTCCGCCTCCGCCGCCGGAGCCGGCGATGAGGACGACGATCCCGGCGACGACGGCGAGGCCGATGATCCCGGCCCCGACATAGGCGAGGATCAGCCGGCGCTGGGCCTGTTTGGCCCGCGACGACTGCCGCTCCTCGCGCACCTGGCGCAGCCGCTCCCGCTCTTCGTCCCTGCGATTAGCCACGATTGATCGGCGGCAGTTTAGATCAGTCGTGCACTGAGCCGGCTCCGGCCGCCGCTTCGGCCCGCTCCCAGGGCCGCGCCGCGTGCAGCGCGCCGAGCACCGCCCGGGTCGCCGGCGCCCGGTTCAGGGCATAGAAGTGGATTCCCGGGGCACCGCCCAGCAACAGCTCCGCGCACTGCTGGGAGGCGTAGGCGACACCGAGCTCGAACTCGGCCTCCTCGTCGCCGCGGGCGGCCTCGAAGGCCTCTTCGAGGCGGGCCGGGATCGAGGCGTCGCAGAGGTCGCAGATCCGCTTCGTCTGGGCGAAGGTGGCGACCGGGATGACACCGGCGAGGATCGGGACGTCGATCCCGGCCTGGCGCGCGGCATCGACGAAGTCGAAGTAGACCCGGTTATCGAAGAAGAGCTGGGTGATCAGGAACGAGGCGCCCGCGTCGACCTTGGTCTTGAGATAGCGGAGGTCAGTCTGGAGGTCGGGCGCCTCGGGATGGACCTCGGGGAAGCAGGCACCGCCGATTGTGAAGTCCCAGCCAGCGGAGATGAACTCGGCCAGCTCCGCGGCGCTTCCCAGCCCCCCCTCGAGCTGGACGAAGTCGGCCTGACCCCGCGGCGGGTCGCCGCGCAGGGCGAAGACGTTCTCGATCCCCGACTCGGCGATCCGGTCGAGGGTCGCCCCGAGGCCCTCGGTGGTCTCGCCGACGCAGCTCAGGTGCGCCATGGCTTCGAGCCCGAGCTCGTCCTTCAGGCGCTTGGTGATCTCGACCGTGCCCTCGCGGGTCGAGCCGCCGGCACCGTAGGTCACAGAGACAAAATCGGGCGCCAGCTCGCGCAGCGAGTGCGCGGTCGCGAACAGCTGCTCGGTCGCCTCCTCGGTCTTCGGCGGGAAGAACTCGACCGAAAAGACGGGCGCCTTCGACTCGATGATCTTGTCGATCCGCATTCGGAGAGCGTAGCCAGAGGCGGCCCTCAGGCGCCGATCGGGACCGCCGCGACGACCAGGCCCTGTTCGAAGCTGTTGAGGCCGAAGTCGTCCTTGATGAAGAGCAGCGCCCCGGCGATGACACCGGTGTCGTAGCCGAACAGGAGCCCGCCGAGGCCGGGAAGCCTCCAACCCGTCGCTCATTCCGCCCGCGACCGTACTTCGGAGTCCGGACAAATGCTCCGAATCGACCTCTCACCCCCTGATTTCTGCGGAGTTTGCGGGATTGCCGATTGACAGGACTGGCGCCGGCGCTGCGGCCGCGCTAAGTTCGCTCTGCGACCGGGAGAGAGAGGCCCCACAGAGCCAAGTGGGACACCATCTCGAAGGTGGCGGGAAAAGCTTCTACGCGCGAAGGCTACGCGCGGGGCAGGCTTCGAACGTCACCGCCGGTCGTGTTTTTTGTTGCCCGAAACCGGCCGGGGAGGATGTCCGAGCCGGTCCCTAGCTTTCGCGGCGGCTTGGGATTGCCTGCCCTCCGAGCCAGCGACCGGGGCGCGACCTGGGAGCAGGGTGCTGTGGTGAACCCCGCGAGTCTTAGCCGCCGCAGCTAGCCCGCCCGCTCCCTACTCTTCTCACCGTGGGTGAGAGCGTTCGCTACGAGCGGGTCGGCGCTGCCGCCGTCCTGACGATCGATCGGCCCGAGCGCCGCAACGCGGTCGACGGCGCGACCGCCGAGCTTCTGCGGCGCGGGTTCCACGACTTCGAGGCGGACCCCGAGGCGCGCGTTCTCGTCCTCACCGGCGCGGGCGGCCAGGCGTTCTGCGCCGGCGCCGACCTCAAGGCGCTCGACCTCGACGTCGACCACCCCGAGGGGCCGATGGGCTCGACCCGGGTGACACCCTCGAAGCCGGCGATCGCCGCGATCGACGGGTGGTGCCTGGCGGGCGGCGTCGAGCTGGCGCTCTGGTGCGACATCCGGATCGCGACCCAGGGGTCGACCCTCGGCCTGTTCGAGCGTCGCTGGGGCGTCCCGCTCGTCGACGGCGGGACCCAGCGCCTGCCGCTGGTCGTCGGGATGGGGCGGGCGCTGGAGCTGATCCTCACCGGCCGCCCGGTTGATGCCGAGGAGGCCGAGCGGATCGGCCTCGTCAACGAGGTCGTCGCCCCCGGACGCCACCTCGAGCGCGCGCTCGAGCTCGCCGAGCGGATCGCCTCCTTCCCGCAGGAGACGATGCTGGCCGACCGCCGCGCGACGATCGAGGGGGCCGGGCTGCCGCTCGAGCAGGGGCTCGCCCTCGAGCACCGGATCGGCCGCGAGGTCCTCGAGGTCGCCGCGCGCGGTGCGGCCCGCTTCGCGGCCGGCGAGGGCCGCGGCGGCGACGGGGTCTAGCCGGCCTCCTGCTGGCCGCCGACGCGACGCATCTCGTCCTCGGCCGCCTCCGGGCCGAGGTAGGGCATGAGGACGGCGAAGACCAGGTCGGGGAGGATCCGGACCAGCTCCGGCCCGCGGCCGGCGCGGATTTCGTCGAAGATCAGCGAGGTCGCGCCGCCGATCGCGAAGCGGGCGGTGTCGGGGGGGAGGGAGTCGCCCGCGGTCGCGTACTGGCGGCCCTCCTCGAGCAGGCGCGAGAACCGCGTCAGCGCCGCGCGGTAGCGCTCCCTCGCGCTCTCGCCCACCGCGGTCACCTCGACCATCGCCATCCGGGCGATGTCGGACTCGGCGGCCAGCAGTTCGACCAGTGCCCGCAGCGCCGCCGTCATCCGGTCGGGCCAGGGCTCGCCGCCGGCAGCCTCGTAGGCGCTGGTGACGTGGGCGATGAGGACGTCGATCACCGCGTCGTAGGCCTCGAGGAAGCAGTCCTCCTTGCCGTCGAACATTTCGTGGAAGGCCTCGAGCGAGACACCGGCGACCTCGATCACGTCGGTGACCGTCGCCGCCTCGTAGCCTTTCGCCGCCGCGACGCGGACCATCGCCTCGCGCAACCGCTCCCGCTCGGAGCGCACCGCGTAGGCCTCCGGCAGCCCATGACCCGCGCTCCGCCTGGAGGGAGAATCCATCTCGTTCAGCCTAGGGCAGTCCGGAGGGCACTGCAACGGCCCGGCCGCGGCCTAGACTCCCGACGATGAGCGCGGAGTGGGGACTCACGTGAAGATCGGGATCGTCGGCATCGGCTACGTCGGCCTCCCCCTCGCGGTCGCCTTCGCCGAGGCGGGTCACGAGGTCGTCGGCCTCGACACCGACCCGCGCAAGATCGAGTCGCTTGACGCCGGGCGCAGCTACATCGAGGGCATCCCCGACGATGCCCTGGCGCCGCTCAGCGGGCGGCTGCGGGCGACGACCGAGTACGCCGAGCTCGAGCCATGCGACGCCATCATCGTCTGCGTCCCGACGCCCTTGACGAGCTCGCGCGAACCCGACCTGACCTACCTGATCGAGGCCTCAAACGCGCTCTCCAAGGTGCTGAGGGAGGGCCAGCTGGTGGTCCTCGAGTCGACCACATACCCCGGCACGACCCGCGAGCGCCTGCTGCCGATCCTCGAGGAGTCGGGGATGTCGGCCGGCGATCAGTTCAACCTTGCCTTCTCGCCGGAGCGGATCGACCCCGGCCGCACCGACCACACGATCAGGACCACCCCGAAGCTGGTCGGCGGGGTGACCGAGGCCTGCGCCGAGCGCGCGCGCGAGCTCTACTCGGAGATCTGCGACGAGGTCGTCGTCCTCTCGACACCTGACGCGGCGGAGCTGGCGAAGCTGCTCGAGAACATCTTCCGCTCGGTCAACATCGCCCTCGTCAACGAGCTCTCGCAGCTCTGTGACCGCCTCGGTATCGACGTCTGGGAGGTGATCGACGCCGCCGCGACGAAGCCGTTCGGCTTCATGCGCTTCGACCCCGGCCCCGGGATGGGCGGCCACTGCCTCCCGGTGGACCCCTTCTATCTCGCCTTCAAGGCCCGCGAACACGACTTCTACCCCGAGTTCATCGAGCTCGCCGGAAAGGTCAACCGCGCCCAGCCCGCCTACTGCGTCGACCTGATCGCCCGCGCCCTGAACGAGGCCGGGAAATCGGTCCACGGCTCGAATGTCCTCGTCCTCGGTGTCTCCTACAAGGCCGGCGTCGGCGACACCCGCGAATCACCTGCCCTGCAGATCATCAGGCTCCTCGCCGAGCTCGGCGCCGAGGTCTCCTTCCACGACCCCCACGTCGCCGAGCTGCCCGAGTTCCAGCTCACCTCGTCCGAGCTCCCGGCGGCGCTCGAGTCCTCGGACGTGGCCGCGATTGTCACCGCTCACCCCGAGCTCGACTACGGCGACGTGGTCGCGACGGCACCGCTGGTGGTCGACTTCCGCGGCGTCACCCGCGGGATCCGGGCCGAGAACCTGGTTCGGCTCTAGACTCTTCGGGTGATGAGTCGACGTTCGTTTGGAGTTGGGGTGCTGGCCCTGTTTGTCGCCGGGCTAATGCTGATTCCGGTCGCCGCCCAGGGGGCGACGGTCGTCAACGGCGACTTCGAGACCGGGAACCTGAGCGGTTGGCAGGTGTCCAACAGCAGCACCAGAGGTAACTGGTTCGCCTACACCGGCACAAAACCGCCGATCCAGAAAGAAGAAGAAGAAGAAGGCGAAATCATCATCATCGAACCGATCGAACCGATCGCCAAACCGCTTCTGTCGCCGGTGTTCCCGCCGTTCTTTGCACCGCCCCAGGGGAGCTGGGGCGCCGTCAGCGACGAGAGGGGTCCCGACACGGCGATCCTCTACCAAGACGTTGCGCTGGAGCCGTACTACAGCCAGCAGCTGACGATGACCTTCTACTACGTCTCGCGGGCGCCGATCCATGTCCCGACCCCCGACACTCTCTCGGTCGGCGAGCTCAAAGTCGTGCCGATCGAACCGATCGAAGAAGAAGACAAACCGACCAACCAGCAGGTGCGCGTAGACGTAATGAAACCCACCGCTCCGATCGATTCCGTCAACCCGAGCGACATCCTCACGACCCTCTTCGCGAGCAAGAACGGCGACCCCGAATCGCTGGCTCCGACTCAGCTCAGCGCCGATCTGACTCCATTCGCCGGGCAGACCGTCCGACTGCGGATCGCGAATGCCGTCGGCGACAACGTCTTCAACACCGGGGTCGACGCTGTCTCGATCGCCAGCACGCCGCCGAGCAACGCCTTCAAAAAAGGCAAACTGAAGCTGAACAAATCGAACGGGACCGGGACCCTGACGGTCACCGTGCCGGGTGCCGGGGTGCTGAAAGCCACCGACGCAGCGGCGTCGAAGAAGGCGAGCGCCAGCAAGAAGGGCAAGAAGGGGCTGGTCAAACCGGCGACCCTGAAACCGACCGCGGCGGGCAAGGTCAAGGTGCCGCTGAAGCCGACCGGCGCCGGCAAGAAGGTCCTGAATGAAAAGGGCAAGCTGAAGATCAAGGTCTCGCTGGCGTTCACGCCCACCGGCGGCTTGCCCGCCAAGCAGACATTCAAGGGCACGCTGAAGCTGAACCTGAAGTAGCGCGGCCCCCTCAGCGCGGTCTGCCGCGGAGCGGTACGAAGACCGCGACCCGGCGAAAGCTGCTCGTCCGAGGGACGTCGGAATGCCCTCTTCGCTCACCGCCGCCGCGGCGCGGCGGTTTCTCGCTGCCGCTCGTCGGCTTCGCCGCGATCCGCACCGCAGACGCCGATCAGATCGACCGCATCCTCGGCCTCGCGCTCGACGGGCTTCGCGTCCCGCAGTGACCTGAGAGAGTTGGCGGGACTTGGACGCCCTGCCCCTGTTCCGCCGTGGCAACTGAGTTCCGGATCCTCGGGCCGCTCGAGGTCCTCCTCGACGGCGATCCGGTCTCGATCGGCGGGCCGCGGCAACGCGTCCTGCTGGCGCTCCTCCTCGCCGAGGCAAACAGAGCGATCCCGGCCGAGCGGCTGATCGACGGTGTCTGGGACGACGATCCGCCCGAGACCGCGTCCAACCTGGTCCAGGGCTACGTCTCGCAGCTGCGCAAGGCGCTGGGCCGCGAGGCGATCACGACGCGGGGCAACGGCTATGCGCTGGCGGTTGCGGCCGACGACCTCGACCTGACTCGTTTCGAGCGCCTCGTCGCGGAGGCGGTGGCCGCGCGTGAGACCGGCGATCCGACCCGATCCTCCGCCCGGTTGGCGGAGGCGCTTGCGCTCTGGCGCGGCCCGGCACTCTCCGACCTCGCCGAGGTTCCCGCGATGCGGCCGATCGCGGCGAGGCTGGACGAGCTTCGCCTCGCCGCGCTCGAGCGGCGGATCGAGGCCGAGCTCGATCTTGGCCAGGCGGCCGAGGCGGCGGCGGAGCTCGAGGTACTGGTCGCCGAGCACCCGCTTCGCGAGCGCCTGCGAGCGTTGCGGATGCTGGCGCTCTACCGCTCCGGGCGGCAGGCGGAGGCGCTCGCGGCCTTCCGGGATGCGCGCCAGGTGCTGGTCGAGGAGCTCGGCATCGAGCCGAGCGGCGAGCTGCAGGACCTCGAGGCGGCCATCCTCCGCCAGGACCAGAGCCTGGCCGCCCCCGGAGGGAGTGGGCGGGCCTCAACCGCCCCCGAGGACCCGCGCAGGACGGTGCTGGCGGCAGCCCTCTCGAGCGCCGGCCTCGCCGCGCTTGCCGCTCTCGGCGCCTCGCTCGCGAAGGAGGTCGACCACGAGCTCGTGCTCGCCGCGACCGTGCCGAGCTCCGACCGGCTCGACGAGATCACCAGGCAGCTGCGCGAGCGGAGCGTCCCGCTTGCCGAGGATGGCGTCGCGGTCCGCACCGGCGCGTTCACGTCGATCGCCCCCGGCAGCGATCTCTCGCGACTCGCCCGCGAGCAGGATGTCGACCTCCTGCTGGTCGACGCCCCCGATCGGCTGCTCGAAGACCCACGTGTTCTGTCGCTGCTCGAGGACGCGCCCTGCGACGTTGCCGCGCTCGTCGGGACCGAGCCGCCGGGCGAGGGACCGGTCCTGGTCCCGTTCTCGGGGTTCGAGCACGACTGGGCCGCGGTCGAGCTCGGCGCCTGGCTGGCGCGCGCCCTCGATCGGGAGCTGCGCCTCGCGGGGCCGAGCACCGGCCCCAGCGGTCGCGACGCGAGCCGGATGCTCGCCAGCGCCTCGCTGGCGCTCCAGCGGGCCCTCGGGGTTCCGGCCGATCCGGTCATCGTCGAGCCGACCCCGGAGGCGCTCGTCGCCGAGGCCCGGCGTTCGGGCGTCGTCGTCGTCGGCCTCACCGAGCGTTGGCGCCGCGAGGGGCTGGGGAGGGCCCGCACGGCCCTGGCGACGACACCGGGGGTGACCACGCTCCTGGTTCGGCGGGGTCTTCGCCCCGGCGGCCTCGCTCCCCGCTCGGGAGACACGCGCTTCACATGGACGATCGCGGGGTGACGCATCGCGCCGGTCGGTCGCTCGGCACCGTCGCGGGGTCGAGCAGGCCGCCGATCGATTGATCGACGTCGCCGATCGTCCGCACCGGTGCGAGCCCCGGGGCCGCGCTGCCCGGGGGCTCGATCCGCACCAGGGTGGTCGAGATGACCGCCTGCCGGTTTCGATCCAGCCTCACCGGCCCGCCGAGGAGGTCGATGCGCAGGTGGGCCAGGGCGGCAGGCAGCTGCGCCGAGTTCCCGTCCGCATCTTCCAGACCCGCCACCAGTGCCCTGACCGCGTCCCTGTAGCCGCTGACGAGTTCGTTGCCCGCGACGTCAGTCGAGGCGCCGGGGAATGTCCGCCTGTAGGCATCCAGATAGCCCCGCATCAGGGAGGGGTTGACGTAGGAGCTGCCGACGACTCCCGTCAGCGCCCGTCTGGTCGGCCCCAACAGGGTCGGGTCGTCGGTCACCGAGGGGCCGACGAGGATGTGTCGGGCCGGATTCGCATAGCGCGCCGCAAGCCGGTTGATGAAGCCGGCGGGGTCGAAGGTCGAGGGCACGAAGACGGCGACGCCGTCGACATCGCGCGGAACCGCGGCCACGTCGGCGGGCGTGAAGGATTCGAGAGGGACCTGGTTCCCGATCCGGCCTCCAAGGGCGCAGAACTCACTCGCGAACGCATCCCTGGCCCCCCAACCCATATCCCAGTTGAACAGCACCACCGCCGCGTCTCTCCAGCCGAGGCGCCGGTAGGCGTAGGCCCCGAGCCCGGCGACGCCTTGGCCGTGGTCGCCGCTGAAGCGGAAGAGGTTCGGCGGCGGGTTCTGGAGGGTGATCTCGCGAGGGCCATGGGCGACGGGGAGGAAGACGACATCGGGATAGAGCCGGGCGACGTCGCGCAGCGCGATCTCGTCGACGCCGCTGCCGGCGCCGACGGTGGCGTCGACATCCTCGCGCTCGATCAGCCGCCTGGCCTCCGCCGTCAGGGCGCTGAGTTCCCAGAGTTCGGTGCAGCCCGGCACGAGTTCGACGGGGCGTCCCGCGACCTCGGTGGCGGTGACACCGCTGCCCGCGAGCTGCCCGCGTAGCTCGGCGCCCTTTTCGATCAGCGGCAGCTCGGCGCCCGAGAGCTCGGCGTCGTGGAGCGGGCGGTTGATCCCGACGCAATCGGCGATCACACCGATCCTGAACGGGTCGCCGCCGCCCCCTCCACAGCTGACGGCGCTGAGGGAAAGCGCCAGCACACCCGCCAGCAGCGCGGCACGTCGCAGGCCCTCAGTTCGCATACTCGGTCACCCAGACCGCACGGCGGTCGGCCGCGACGCCTCTGGGAAGGCCGCCGACGTCGATCGTCGCCACGACCCGCCGGCTGCGCGGGTCGATCCGCGAGATGGTCCCTGCAATCGTGTTCGCCACCCAGACGCTGCCGGCCCCGGCGGCGACTCCGCTGGCCCCGCCGCCGACCCGCAGCGGCGGCAGCAGGGCGTTCTCGGTGGCGTCGACCGGCACCACCCGGTCGTGCAGGTTGTCGGTGATCCAGACCACCCCGTCGGCGACCGCGACCGACGTCGGGGGGAACCCGAGCGGGATCGTCGCCTCGACCCGGCCGGTCCGGGCGTCGAGGCGCCAGAGCCGGCGGTCGAGGGCGTCTCCGAGCACCCAGAGCGAGCCGGCGCCGACGGCGAGCTCGCGGAACTGGACCCGGCTGTTCTCCGCAGTCGCCGGGGAGCGGAACGGGAGGAATCGCTGGCGCAGAGTCCGCAGCGGGCGCTCGTCGGTGCTCAGCCTCTGCACGAAGGGGCAGCCGGCCGCCCAGACGACGCCTTCACCCGATGCCATCGCGCAGGCGAGGAGGTCGATCGAGTCCCCGCGGACGGCGGTGACCGCGTCGTAGGTCGAGATCACGCCGGAGAACTTCTGCCCATCGGCGCCGACGTAGACCCGGTCGCCGAGCGCCGCCAGGTCGCGGGGCTCGCCGGTCGAGGTGATTCGTTCGGGGGCGCCCGCGCCCGGCAGGAAGCGCCAGAGCACGCCGGTCTGGAAGTCGGCCGACCAGACGCCGCCAGGGGTCAGCACCAGCTGTCCCGGATAGCCCGGCACCGCGGTGTGGCCCGTGATCCGGTTGGTGGCGGGGTCGATCCGGACCAGGGCCCCGGTTGCCGACGCCGCCTCGGCGCCACCACCACCGCCGGAGATGACGATTGCCAGGGCCGCGACGAGGATCGCCGCGACGCCGACCGCGGCCGGTAGCCAGCGACGCAGACTGCCCCCGGCGGGCTCGGGCGCCAGTCCGAGCGCCTGCTGGGCGGCGTCGACCAGCCCGGCGCAGGTCTCGAATCGCTCCTCGGGATCCTTCGCCATGCCGCGCTCGAGGACGGGGTCGATTGCGCTCGGCAGGTCGGTGCCGCGCTCGCTTGCCTTGGGGGTCGGCTCCTCGAGGTGGGCGAACAGCGCCGCGACCTCGGAGCGCTGGCCGTGCGGGAGTGAGCCGGTGAGGCACTCGAACATCAGGCAGGCGAGGCTGTACTGGTCGGCGCGGCCGTCGAGGGTGTCGCCCCGGATCTGCTCCGGCGAGACGTAGTCGACCGTCCCCAGCATCTGGCCATCGGCGGGGCCGTCGTGGGCCGCACTCTGGGTGAGGCCGAAGTCGGCGAGGTAGCAGTGCTCGCGATCCCGGTCGCGGTCGAGGAGGACGTTGCTGGGCTTGACGTCGCGGTGGACGAGACCACGACGGTGGCCGGCGTCGAGGGCCTCGGCGATCTGGGAGAAGATCCGGATCGCGCGAGCAGGGTCGAGCGCGCCCTCGCGGCGGAGCAGGCTCCTGAGGTCGCCGCCGGGGACGAAGCGCATCGCGATGAACAGCCGGCCCTGGTCCTCGCCGGCCTCATAGATCGGGACGACATTGGGGTGGTCGAGGCTGGCCGCCAGCCGCGACTCGCGAAGCAGCCGCTCGCCGAAGGCCTCGTCCTCGGCCAAGCGGTCGGCGAGAACCTTGAGCGCGACCGGTCGGTCGAGGCGCACGTCGGTTGCCCGGTAGACGTTGCCCATTCCGCCCCGCCCGACGAGCTCCTCGATGCGGTAGCCCGCGACCTGAGCACCGACATTGACGCCGCCGTTATCCATTGATTCCTCCTGGTTGAGCCTGACCTACCGGCGGTGGCTTTTCAACCCTCCACCGCCGCGCCCCGCATCGGTGGCGAGGGCGCGGCGGTCGCAGGAGCTAGCCGCAGTGGACCGGTGGAAGGCTCGCCGAGTGGGCGCCGCCGCCGAGGGTGATGTTGCCCGTGTAGCTGGTGCTGACGCCCTTCTTGGTCGGCGTGTCGACCATGGTGAGGACGCCCTGGGCTCCGGCGAAGTCGCCGGTCCCCTTGGTCACCGGGTGCCAGCAGGATCCCCAGATCAGCGAGTCTCCGGCTCCGAACTTGCCCCAGTAGAGGAACTTGAACGAGAGGGACCCGGACGGGTCACCGGCACAGTTGCCGTTGTGGTTCGTGTCGAGGCAGCCCTCGAATTGCTCTGTTCCCTTGCCCTTGTAGATGGGGGACTTGGCGATCTCCTTGAACGACGTCGTCTTCCAGTTGCCGATCAGGCCGCCGTTCATCCTGTAGGTGCCGTTCTTTTCGCTGACGACCGTCTGCTTCCCGGAGACCGGGTAGGTCGCGGCTCCGGCCGGGGCGGCGAGCGCCAGCGCCGTCAGGGCGGCAACGATCACGCAGCAGGCGGTTGTGAGTCTTGTGAGCATCGGATCCCTCCTTGGGGTGATTGACCCGGCCAGCGTCGCCCGAGGCGCTGGAGGTTCACTGGAGGTCGGCTCCAGTGGTCTTCATCGGCAACGTTCCCGGGCGAGCGGACTGAACGCGCCCGCGGTTCGCCCCCCGTGCCCCTTATGCTGTCCGCCCATGCGCGCCTTGCCCGGAAGGGACGCCCGCAGCGCACTGCGGGAGCCCCCCGAACTCACCCGGGAAACGGTTGCCGCGGAGCAACGTCGCCGAGTCCGCCGCGCCACCGGCGAGCTGGTGGCCAAGCGCGGCTACTCCGGGGTCAGCGTAGAACTCATCACCAAGCGCGCCAGGGTCAGCTTCAAGACCTTCTACAAGCATTACTCCAACAAGGAAGAGGCCTTCGCCGACCTCTTCGACACGGCCGTCGCCGGCACCGAGGCTCAGGTTGGGGCGGCGCTCGAGACCTCGGCCGTCGAGTGGCCGGAGCAGGTCGCGATCGCAATGCGGACCTTCTTCAAGGCGATCCTGGCCGAGCCTTTGATCGCTCGCGCGCTGCTGGTCGAGGGACCCACCGCGGGCCCCGCGATCCTCGCCCGCTATGACCAGATCGCGAAGGCCTTCGTCCCGATCCTCCTTCGCGGCCGCGACCACAACTCCGCGGCCGAGCAATTGCCCGAGACCCTCGAGGAGACCCTCGCCGGCGCCGTCCTCTGGTCCGCCTACCAGCGCCTGAACTTCTCAGAGACCGACCGGATACTCGAGCTCATCCCGGAGAACATCCAGCTGGTCCTCCGTCCCTACATCGGCGAGTCCGAGGCCTCCCGCGTGGCCGCGTCCGGCTAGGGTTTGCGACGCCGCGAACAGGGAACGTGGCATACAGCTGAATAGAGCTCCGAACGGGGAGTGAGCATCAGGCCTGTCAACGTTGACCAACCTTCCAGCCGGGATTCCCTCCACTGGGCACTGATCGAGCTCTGCTTCGAGCACGGTTTCGATGGCGTCACCGTCCCGATGCTCTGTTTCCGCGCGGGCATCGATCGGGCCGAATTCGACGCTCGCCACCGCGACCTCGAGGAATGCTTCTACGAGGCCTACGCGGCCGAGTTCGGTCGTTACCGGCGAGAAGCCGAGGAGGCACGAAGGGAGTTCTCGGATTGGCGGGATCGACTTCGAGTCACCGCCTACGTCCTCCTCCGCTTCCTCTCCGAGGACGAGCGCCTGACCCACTTCACCGTGGTCGAAGCCCGCCGGGCTGCCAGTACCTCGATTCTGATGGGCGAAGGGATCGAGGAGATCATCGACCTCCTCGACGAAGGCCGAGGCCAGCCCGGCGCCCCCCGGACCCTCACCCGCGCGACCGCCGAGTCGGTGGCCGGCGGCCTCTTCAACCAGCTCTACCTCGCCGTCGGACATGAGAATCGCCTGCTCGAGTCCGAGGTCATCCCCCAGGCGATGTACACAGCGGTGCTTCCCTATCTCGGCGCAGAGGCGGCGATCGAGGAGCTCGAGATGCCGCCGCCGCTGGTGGAGGGTGGGCATGGGCGCTGAGCCGGCCCTGCACCGGGCGCTGATCGAGCTCTGCCACGAGGGCGGCTATCGCGGCGTCACCATCGATCGGCTGTGTGAGCGTGCCGGCGTCGATCGCGACGCATTCGAGGCCGGCTACGAGGGCCTCGACGATTGCTTCGGGGCGACGCTGGAGGAATGCGCCGACGAGTTTCTCGCCAGGATGACGGCCACCTATGAGCAGGCCGAGGGGCGTTGGCAGGACCGCCTCCGCGCCGCTGCCCACACCGCGCTCCTCCACCTGCGGGAAGACCCCGTGCGGGCGCACTTCACGGTCGTCGAATCCGTCCATGGGGGCGAACGCGCCCAGCTGGCACTCGAGCGCGTCTTCGCCACGCTGGCTCGATTCCTCGACGATGGCCGCAAGCTCCCCGGCGCCCCGGCTTCGCTCAGCGAGGTCACCGCCCAGTCGCTCCACGGGGGGATGGTCCGACAGATGCGGATCGGCTTCCGATGGATCGAGACGGATCGCTTCGCGGCGGCGCTGCCGCAGATGATGTACGCCGTCGTCCTCCCGTATGTCGGCCCCAAGGCCGCCGCCGAGGAGCTCGAGATCCCGCCGCCGACACTTGCGGTGTCGGGAAGGCGGTAGCCCGCGGATATAACCTTGCGCCCGTGCCCTCAGGAGGGGATGGCCAGGCCCCGACTCGAGCCAACCTTGGTCCGCTCCCCAGTGGCCATCACGGGCTGTCGCCGCAGCAGGTGGCGGAGTCCCAGCGCGAGCGCCTTCTGGCCGCCGTCTCCGAACTCGCCGCCGAGCGTGGCTACGGGCAGACCGCGATCACCGAGATAGCCAAGCGGGCGACCGTCGCCAACCGGGTCTTCTACGCCAACTTCAAGTCCAAGGACGAGGCCTTCACCGTCGCCTTCGACGCGGTCGCCGACCACCTCACGACCCTGATCGTCGAGGCCGCCGGGCCACTCGAGGACTGGTCGCAGCGGGTCATCGGCGCGCTCCGCGTCACCGTCGAGTTCTTCGACGCGGAGCCGGTCCTCGCCCGGTTCTGTCTCGTCACGCCCTTCACCGCGACCCCCACGGTCACCGCCCATTGCCGCGACCGGCTGGCCGCGGCCCTGCCCTACCTCGCCGCCGGACGGGGGCAGCGATCCGACGGCGGCGATCTGCCGGCGTCGACCGAGGACTCCCTCGTCGGTGGAGTCGTCGCCCAGCTCAGCCGTTCGGTCCTGAGCGACGCCGACCTCGCCGCCCAACTGCCCGACCTCGTCGAGTTCGTCCTCGCGCCCTACCTCGGGCCGGAGGAAGCCCGGCGCTGGGCCGCCGCGACCTGACGAATTTCGGAACGGTCGGAGGCCCTTGGGGAAAGGCTGCTATGTTCTTCGATCGCTGTTCTGGAACGTTCCAGCACTTGAGCGACGGCCCTCCCCTGGCGCCTGTGGCTCAAGGGACAAGCGCAAACGGCGCACCGGAGGGAGTTGTCCTGTTCTCTCCGGGCCCGTTTGTGTTCCGCGAGTCCAGTCGCTCACCCGCCGGCGTCGAGAATCTGTCGTTCGACGCCGTCGAGGACCGCCTTCAGGCCTGCCTCGAAGCGCTCGAGCGAGGCTCGGGTCTGAAGGTAGTCCGGCAGGGAGGCGAGCTCGGGGGCGGCCTCGATCGCCGGTTCGGCGATGACGTCCTCGAGATCCTCGGGTCTCGCGATGGTGACGGCGCGGAGGGAGTGCCCCAGGACGTAGTCGTTGACGGTTCCCACCAGGACCCAGAGGTCGGCGGACTCGAGCGATAGGCCCGACATCGCCGCAGCGAGCTGCGCGGCCTGTCTCTCGCTGCTGGGCCCGAACCGCGGCTGGGTGCTGAACACCGAGACCAGCCAGGGGTGGCTGACCAATGTCCTGTAGAGCAGTCTCGAAATCTCACTCAGCGCGTCCCGCCAGCCCTCGGGCAGGGGGCGCTCGACCAGCACCTCCCCCACGACCTCATCGGCCATCGACGAGAGCAGCGCCTCCTTGTTTGCGATGTGGTCGTAGAGGCTCATCGGCCGCGCATCGAGCTCCGCCGCGACGCGGCGGATCGAGACAGCATCGAGGCCCTCGGCGTCCGCGATCCGGATCGCGGACGTGACGATCGCCTCCGATGTGAGCGGGGGCCGCCGTTTGGGGACTGAGGTGTCCTTCACCCCTGCAGGCTATCTGTCTAGATCCCACCATTGGCAGGCCGGAAATGGAGTGATACGGTGTATCGGCTACCAGGCGGCGATGGGGGGCGGTGAATGGGAACGCCGGCCCGCCTACCGACTGGAACTAATGCGACCGTCTGCTTCGCGCCTCCCCTGGGGCCCGGAGTGGACCGCGGCGTAAGCGCCGCACGGCGGGGGCAGCGGGAGCGTCCCCGCCGGTCGCGTGCCCGAAAGCACCGCGTTGCCCGCAGGGTCGATCAGCTGACGACGGTGAACTTCAGCGTGACCGGCTTCGCCTTGCCCCTGGCGTTGATCGCCGTCAGCGTCGCCGTGTACTTCCCGGGCTTCAGGGGGTGCTTGCCGATCCGGCCGCTGAACGGGATCGCGCTTCGGCCCGTGGCGAAGATCGCGCGCGCCGGCCTTCAGCGCGCCGGCCCTGGCGCGAAAAGGCGACCTTGACCTTGGCCGGTGCCGCGAGCGTGAATTTGAACGTCGTTCCGACCGCCGTCTTCGATGCCATCGCCGTATGGGCGGTGGCCTTTGAGCCGACTCTGAACGTCTCGTTGGTAAGCGTCGCGTGGCTGACCCTCGGCACCACGAGCTTGCGCACCTCGACATTGTGGATGGCCCCGCCGGACTGGGTGTTGTCGTCGTGCACGAAGAGGGCGACCTGGTAGGTGCCGGGGCCGGAGAACGTGTGCTTCGGCTTGGCCGTGCTGGCGTCGGCGCTGCCGTCACCCCACTGCCAGTCGTAAGACGCGATCGTCCCGTCGGAGTCGCTGGAGGCGCTAGCGTCG
>CAVOPB010000001.1:0-737190 GCA_963697805.1 uncultured Solirubrobacterales bacterium | reverse complement strand
AGCACGACGGCTTTCCTCACGCTGGGCATCGTCCGCTCTGGCGGCTACAAATCCCTGCTGATGCTCAAAGGAATGAGGGATTTGATCTCGCGGAGCGAGCTGATGATGGTCGCACTTGGTCTGACGCTGGCTCTGACGGCGTGGACCTTGATTTTCTCGGTCGTGGCCGATTTGATCGCGCCGTTGATCGCCGTGTTCATCGGCGAACCCCACTTTGAACTCAACGCCTTCACGATCAATGGGAGCGAATTCAAATATGGCGATGCCATCGAAGCCGTGATCGCGTTTCTGCTTACCGCCGCCCTCGTCGCCATCGTTTACCAACGCAGCCAGGGCCGCACCGCTGCGGCCCAAACGCGAGTGTGCCCGGAATGCACAAGCGCGATCCCGGATGCGGCTAAACGGTGCCCGTTCTGCACCGCCGTCGTTCAGCCTGGCGCGGCTTGACGAAGCGGACGAAGCTACTGCGCCAACGCAACCCGTAGCACTACGGCTACGCGCGGCCGCCCGCGCCCTGCTCGCGGCGGGCGACCCGGTCGCTCCCGGCGGAGACGGGATCGTCGCCGGGAATGGGGGGCTGCCGAGCTTCGTCCCCGCTCGGTTCCGGGCGCCGCTGATGACCGCCGCCTCCCACTGGAACGTCTCCGCCGCGCTCCTCGCCGCGCAGCTGATGGCGGAGTCGAACTTCGACCCGTTCGCGTCCTCGCCCGCCGGGGCCCAGGGGATCGCCCAGTTCATCCCCTCGACCGCGGCCGCCTACGGGCTCGATGACCCCTTCGACGCCGTGGCCGCGATCGACGCCGAGGCCCACCTGATGTCGGATCTGCTGCGCGAGTTCGGCTCGCCACAACTCGCCCTCGCCGCCTACAACGCCGGCCCAGGCGCGGTCGAGGACTGCGGCTGTGTCCCCTCGATACCCGAGACCCAGGCCTACGTCAGCCGCATCCTCGCCCTTCTGGGAGGCTCGGGGGCGCTGTTGCTACCGGCATTCGAAGTGCGGCTTGTGGCATAGCCCCGGTCTGGACATGCAGATCTGGGCGAACTATGGTCGCTTTGGTGGAACTTCGAGAACCAAAACTGTGGTTCTTGACGGCGGTCTCAGCCCTCCTGGCGGTGGTGGCATCGGTTCCATCTCCCGCCGCGGGGGCCAACCGGGTCTACTGGGGCAACGACGACGGCTCCGCCATCTCGTTTGCGAACCTCGACGGCAGCGGCGGTGGCAACATCTTCAACGGCGCGACCGAAGCGGCCGGGATGGCGATCGACTCGGCCACCGGGCGGATCTACTACACAAACGAGGGCGCCAACACGATCGGCTTCCTCAGCCCGGATGGGAGCCCCGGTGGGAACCTCAACACCGGTAGCGCAACGGTGCAGGCGCCCGATGGCCTCGCAATCGACCCGTCGTCGAGAAGAATCTTTTGGGCGAACGACGACATTCCCGGCTCGATTGGCTTTGCAAGCCTCGACGGTGGGGGCGGGGGCGACCTGAACACGGCAGGGGCGACGCTCGAAGGTCCGTCAGGGGTCACCGTCGACACCGGCCACGGCCGGGTCTACTGGTCCAACTACAACGGCGCGACGATCTCCTTCGCGAACCTCGACAACAGCGGTGGCGGAGGCGATCTCAACACGAGCGGCGCGACCCTGGTGATTCCCGCGGGAGTCGCGATCGACGCGACTTCGCAGCGCATCTTCTGGAGCGACCTGAGCGGAAGGATCGCGTTCGCCAGGCTCGACGGAAGTGGCGGGGGTGATCTTCCGACGACCGGCGCCCCGGTCGACGTACCCTGGGGCGTGGCGATCGATTCCGAAGCCGGGAGCATCTACTGGGCCAACAACGGGGCCTCCGAATCGAACGAGACGATCGGCTCCGCGAGGCTGGACGGGAGTGGCGGCGGCTCGGTCTCCACCGCCGGGGCCACCACGGCAGGGCCGGCGTTCCCAATCGTTCAGAAGGCCCCGACCGGCACGGGGCTTCCGGCCATCAGTGGGGGCTCCGACGTCGGGACGACTCTCTCCTGCTCGCAGGGAACGTGGTCGGCTGACATCTTCGCGGCGCTCTTCTACCGCGCCCCCAGCGCCTTTGCCTACCAGTGGAGCCGCGAAGGCAAAGACATCGCTGGTGCCACCGCTCCATCGATCAATGCGACCAGCGCCGGGAAATACGTGTGCCGTGTGACCGGATCGAATCAGGCGGGCGCGACTGCCCAGACGAGCGCCCCGCACCGAGTCGGGCCTCCCGTTCCCCCCGACTTCGACACCGCGATCCTCGAAGGCAAGTTTCTCTATTTGCGCCTCAAATGTGCACCTCGGTTCAAGCCCGAATGCGTCGGCAATGCCTCGGCGGTGACCGAAAAGGACCGTTGCACGACCAAGAAGGGCCGTCGCCACTGCAAGCACGGCAAGCCGATGACCGCCTCGGTCTCTGCCAAGCAGAAGCCGAACAAGTGGAAGGTGGCGAAACTGAAGATCAAGCCGCAGTTCACCGGAACCGTGAAGAAGATGGCGCAGAAGCCGCAGAAGAAGCTCCTCGCCGTCCGGCAGCTCGTCCATGCGAAGAAGTTCAAAAACGGAAAGGCCCAATCGGTCTTTCACATCTACCGGGTCCGGACCGCGACGCCATGAGAAGGTCGTTCGGCGTCGCCGCCTTGAACTAGACTGCGCCCCCGATGGCGGCCGTCGAGGTACAGGGAGTCGAGGGGATGCAGGCGGTGCTGGGCCAGGAGATCGGCCCCAGCGATTGGCGCACCGTCACCCAGGAGGACATCAACACCTTCGCCGAGCTCTCCGGCGATGACCAGTGGATCCACGTCGATGTCGAGCGCGCCAAGGGCGAGAGCCCCTTCGGGACGACGATCGCCCACGGCAACCTGACCCTCTCGCTGGTCGACGGCTTCCGCAAAGAGCTGATCTCCTCGACCGGCTTCGCCCTCGGCGTCAACTACGGCTGGAACAAGATCCGCTTTCCCGCGCCGGTCCCGGCCGGCGGCCGGGTCCGCGCCCGTGCCGAGGTCGTCTCGATCGACGAGAAGGGTGGCGGCTGGTGGGAGGTCGTGACCCGCTTCACCCTCGAGGTCGATGGCAACGAGAAGCCATGCTTCGTCGGCGACTCCGTCGCCAGGGTGATGGCGTCCGCTGGCTGACGCCGACCGGGACAACCCTGTCCTGATCCTCACCGGCCCACCTGGTGTCGGCAAGACGACGACCGCCAGGATCCTCGCCGAACGCTCGCCTCGGGCGGTCCACCTCGAAGCCGACCGCTTCTTCGCCTTCATCCACTCCGGCTACGTCGATCCGTGGAAGCCGGAGTCGCAGGAGCAGAACGAGGTGGTGATGAGGATCGTCGCCGCGGCCGCCGCCGGCTACGCCGACGCCGGCTACCTTACGATCGTCGACGGGATCGTGATCCCGGCCTGGTTCCTGCAGCCCCTGCGGGACGCGCTCGAGGTGGCGGGCCACGGGGTCGCCTTTGCGGTCCTGCGCGCTCCGCTGGCGCTCTGCACCGAGCGGGCGGAAAAGCGCGAAGGCCCGTTCCTCGCCGACCCCGATGTCATCAGGCAGCTCTGGGAGAGCTTCGCCGACCTCGGCGATCTCGAGCGCAACGCGGTCGAGATCGATGCCGAGAGCCCCGAGGTCGCTGCCGACATCGTCACCGCCCGCCTCGAGGCGGGCGCGCTGGCGCTCTGAGCCGCGCCCCTTCTATTCGACTACCAGCGTGCCTTCCATCCCGGCTTCGCGGTGGCCGGGGACCGAGCAGAAGTACGTGTATTTGCCGGGTTTCAGGCCTTTCAGCGTGACGCTGGATGAGCCTTCGGTGATCACTTCGGTCTTGCCAAGGCTTTCGCCGCCCGAGCCTTCGATGTCGACGTCATGGCCGACCGGCTGCGGGTTGTTGAAGTCCACCGTCACGTCACCGGCCGTGGCCGTCACTTCTTCCTGTGCGTAGGCGAGGGCGCCGCCCGGGTCGGCTTCGATTTCGACGGTTGCGCCTTCGGCGCCCCCGGCTTCTTCGCCCGCTTCGGTTTCACCGGCCGCCGCTCCACTCGACGCTTCGGTTTCGGTGGTGGTGCCGCTATCGCTTCCGCAGGCGACCAGCGCGGCGGCCGCGACAACGAGGGCTAGCAGGGCGAGGAACTTGTTCATCGGGCGGGACCTTTCCTCGGGGACTGGGCATACAGACTCTAAACCCGCATACGTAGCGGGGCAAACCGTGGTTCAGCGGCCCTCGAACACCGGCGTATCGCCCCCGAAGAAGGCGGTTACGCCGGCCCGCAGGTCCTCGGTGGCCATGCTGTCGGCGATCCCGTGGCGCTCGAGCTGAAGGTGCTCGGTGAGGCTGTTCTCGATGCTCTGGCCGCAGAGGACTTTCACCATCCGCACGTAGTGGGGTGCCTTCGCGGCGAGCTTCTCCGCCTTCGCCCGCGCCCGCTCCATCAGCTCCTCAGGCTCGACGACCTCGGCGACGATCCGCTCGGAGAGCGCATCCTCGGCCGACATGTTGGGGTCGTTGAGGAGGATCTCCGTCGCCCGGCTGGGGCCGACGATGCGGGGAAGGAAGTAGGTCATGCCGCCGTCGGGCGAGGCGCCGATGCGGCCGTAGGCACAGGCGAAGAACGACGCGGTGGATGCGATCCGGGTGTCGCAGGCGAGCGCCAGCGAGAACCCGGCGCCGGCGGCGGGGCCGTTGACGGCGGCGATCACCGGATAGGGGATGCGGCGGAGGTCGATGATCGCGGTGTGCAGGGCCTCGGCCCCGCGGCGCACCTCCGACGGGAGGTCGATCGAATCGTCCTCGACGCCGTCCCTGAAGGTGTTGACGTCACCGCCGGCACAGAAGGCCTTGCCCGAGCCGGTGACGATCAGTCCCCGCAGCGGCGCCTGGTCCGCGAGCCACGAGAAGACGGTGGTCATCTCGAGGATCATCTCGGGGCTCATCGCGTTGAACGCGTCGGGGCGATCGAGGGTGAGGGTTCCGATCTCCCCGTCGATATCGATTTGGAGCGTGTTCAGCTCCGGTGGGCTCAGGGTCTGGGTCGTCATCTCGCTCTCCGTCTCGGGCGTTGTCTTGGCCGGCTGGCCAGGAGCCTACTCTTTGGGATGTGAGCTCAGATGGCAACCGGGATCGCGCCGAGCGGATCGCGCAGCAGCGCCGCGAGCTGCCCGATTCCCCCGGCGTCTACCTCTTTCACGACGAGGGCGACGAGCTGCTCTACGTCGGCAAGGCGCGATCGATCCGCAAGCGCGTCGCCTCCCACTTCTCCGGTGGAGAGACCCGCCTGACATCGCGCGTCGAGAGGATCGAGTTCCTCGTCACCGCGACCGAGGCCGAGGCCCTGCTCGCCGAGCAGAGCTTCATCAAGCGCCACCGCCCGCGCTTCAACATCCGCCTCCGCGACGACAAGTCCTACCCCTACGTCTGCGTCAGCCTCGACGAGGAGTACCCGCGGGTCTACTTCACGCGGGAAAAGCACCGCCCCGGGCGCGCCTACTTCGGCCCCTTCTCGAGCGCCAAGCGGGTTCGCGAGACCCTCGACCTGCTGGGGAAGCTGTTCCAGTTCCGCACCTGCGAGGGGGCCGAGCCGGGCCGCCGCTCCGGCAGCCCCTGCCTCGACTACTTCATCAAGCGCTGTGGCGCGCCCTGCGTCGGCTACATCGGCAGCGAGGAGTACCGCCGCAACATCGACGCAATCGTCGATTTCCTCTCCGGCCGCTACCGCCGGGTCGAGGCGGACGAGGAGGCGAAAATGGACGCCGCCGCGGCATCCCATGAATTCGAGCGGGCGGCCGTCCACCGCGACCGCCTGAAGGCGATCCGGTCGCTGTTCGAGCGCCAGCGGATCGCCGGCGGATCGGTCGGCACCGCGGACCTGATCGGGGTCGCGACCGAGGGCGCCGACGCCAACGCCCAGGTGTTCCAGGTCCGCGACGGCATCCTCGCCGAGCGCCAGAGCTTCTACCTCGACAACCAGGCCGAACGCGAGCCGGCCGAGGTCGCGGAGGAGTTCCTCGGCCAGTACTACTCCGCCTCGCCCGCGATGCCGCGGACGATCGTCGTCGGGCCCTACCTGGTCGACCGGGCCGAGCTGCTCGCCGCGGCGCTCAGCGAGCAGCGCGGGGCGCCGGTCGAGGTCAGGGTCGCGGAGCGCGGCGACAAGCGGCGGCTGCGCGAGCTCGCCGAGCGAAACGCCCGCCTCGCTCTCGATCAGGACCGCCTCCGCCGCGAGCACCGCCGCCAGCGCCGGGTCGACGCGCTCGCCGATCTGCGCGAGGCCCTGGCGATGGAGGAGCTGCCGATCCGGATCGAGGGGTACGACATCTCCAACCTCGGCGCCGAACACACGGTCGCCTCGATGGTCGTCTTCGAGGGCGGCGCGACGAAGAAGTCCGACTACCGCCGGTTTCGGATCAAGAAGGGCGTCGAAGGGCAGACCACCGCGCCGCCCCCGGACGCGGGAGCGAGGGAGCATCACGATCTGATTCCTGCGACCGAGCGGGAGCAGAGGAGGCGGCGCGCAAATGACTTTGCGGCGATGGAAGAGGTGCTCGAGCGGCGGGTCAACCGCTACCTCGAGCAGGCTGATCTCTCGCCGCACGACGGCAAACGGGATTCGAGCTTCGCATCGCTGCCGTCGCTGGTCGTGATCGACGGTGGCAAGGGCCAGCTGGCCGCCGCGATGCGGGCGCTGAAACCCTTCGTCGAGCGCGGGGTCACGGTCGCCTCGCTCGCCAAGCGCGAGGAGGAGGTGTTCGTCCCCGGCAGCTCGCTGCCGATCGACCTCGCCGCCGACTCCGAGGCCTCGAAGCTGCTGCAGCGGGTCCGCGACGAGGCCCACCGGTTCGCGATCGAACACCACCGTGGCCGTCGCGACAGGGCGATGACGGGCTCGGTCCTCGACGAGCTGAAGGGCGTCGGCCAGGCCCGAAAGCGCGCCCTACTCCAGCATTTCGGCTCGCCCGAGCGGTTGATCTCGGCCACGCGGGAGGAACTCGAGGCGGTGCCCGGGGTACCTGGCAAAGTGGCGCGGGACATCCACGAGCAGCTGAACAGAACCGGATGAGCGCGGAGCGAGCAAGCGTCGCAATCTGGCTATGCGCGCAGCGAGCGAAGCGCGAGGATTTGTGGTGATGGGGGAGAGATCTGAGCCCGACGTGACGATGGTCGTCATCACCGGCCACTCCGGGGCCGGCAAGTCCGAGGCGATCGCCGCCTTCGAGGACGGCGGCTTCTTCTGCGTCGACAACCTGCCGCCGCGGATGATCGGCAGCCTCGGCGAGCTCTTCCGCCACCCCGGCAGCGGGGTCGAGCGGGCCGCGGTCGTCTCCGACGTCCGCGGCGGCGACTACTTCGACGACCTGATCCAGGTCCTCGACGATCTCGACGCCGACGGGCTGAAGCCCCGGGTGCTGTTCCTCGAGGCCGACGAGGAGACCCTGGTCGACCGCTACAAGGAGACTCGCCGGCGCCACCCGCTGGCGCCTGAGGGAAGGATCGTCGAGGGGATCCGGGCCGAGCGCGAGCTGCTCTCGCCGCTGCGCGCCCGGGCCGACGTCGTGATGGACACCAGCGACCTGACCAGCGGCGCCCTTCGCGGCCGGATCGCGGAAGAGCTGCTCGGCAGCGGCGGCGGCGGCAAGCTCGCCCTCACCCTGCTCACATTCGGCTTCAAGAACGGCCCGCCACGCGACGCGGACCTCACCCTCGACGTCCGATTCCTGCCCAACCCCCACTATGTCGACGACCTGCGGCCTCTGACCGGTCTCGACGAGAAGGTGCGGGAGTACGTCGAGTCCGGGACCCAGGCCGGGGAGTTCTACGGGCGGCTGCTGCCGCTGCTCGATTTCCTCGTCCCCGCCTACGTCGCCGAGGGCAAGAGCCACCTGACGATCGCGATCGGGTGCACCGGCGGTCGCCACCGCTCGGTCACCGTCGCCGACCGCATCCGCCGCGATCTCGAGGGCCGCGACGACGTGACCCTGCGGGTCAAGCACCGCGACGTCGAGCTCGACTCGTAAGAATCAACTTCGTGGGCGAACCTGTCATCCGCGCAAGCGGCCTGCGCAAGAGCTACGGCGACGTCGAGGCGGTCCGCGGGATCGATATCGAGGTCGGCGCCGGCGAGGTCTTCGCCTTCCTCGGCCCCAACGGGGCCGGAAAGACGACCACCGTCGAGATCCTCGAGGGCTATCGCGACCGGGACTCCGGCGAGGTCACGGTCCTCGGCGAGGACCCCACCCACGGTGACCGCGCCTGGCGGGAGCGGATCGGGATCGTCCTCCAGAGCTGCAAGCTCGAGCCGTACCTCACCGTGCGCGAGTCGCTCGAGCTCTTCGCCGGCTACTACGAGGCGCCGCGCCCGATCGAGGAAACGATCGACCTCGTCGGGCTGGCCGAGAAGGCGGACGCCCGCGCCGGCAGCCTCTCCGGTGGCCAGCAGCGCCGCCTCGACGTCGGGATGGCGCTGATCGGGGACCCCGACCTGCTCTTCCTCGACGAGCCGACCACCGGCTTCGACCCCCAGGCTCGGCGCCAGGCGTGGGAGCTGATCGCCGGCCTCCGCGACCTCGGCAAGACGGTCTTCCTCACCACCCACTACATGGACGAGGCACAGCGCCTCGCCGACCGGGTAGCGATCATCGCCGACGGCGAGATCGTCGCCCGCGGCGCCCCGCAGGATCTCGGCGACCGCGATGCCCAGGCGACGACGATCACCTACAGCCGCAACGGCGAGGACTTCTCGATCGAGACCGACGACCCGGTCGGGGCCCTCAACGAGCTCACCGGCCGCGCCCTCGCCGAGGGTTTCGACCTCGAGGGGCTTGAGGTCTCGCGCCCCAGCCTCGAGGACATCTACCTGGCGCTGACCCGGCAAGAATGACGCTCGTTCTCCACCAACTCCGCTACGACCAGAAGGTCTTCTGGCGCAATCCGGCTGCGGTCTTCTTCACCGTCCTCTTCCCGGTCCTCCTCCTGCTGATCTTCGCCGTCGTCTTCGGTGACGCCAAGATCGCCGACGAGCGCGGAATCGAGGCGACGACCTACTACGTCCCGGCGATCATCACCCTCGCGGTGATCTCGGCGACGATGCAGACGCTCGCGATGTCGGTCGTGATCGCGCGCGAGGACGGGCGGCTGAAGCGCGGCCGCGGGACCCCGATGCCGGCCTGGGTCTTCATCGCCGGCCGGATCGGCAACTCGGTCGTCCTCTCGCTGCTGATGTTCGCGATTGTCGTCGCGATCGGCCGGGTCATCTACGGCGTCGCGATCCCCTGGTCGCACCTGCCCGAGCTGCTGGTCGTGCTCGCGGTCGGGGCCGCCTCGTTCTGCTGCCTCGGAGTCGCGCTCACCGCGGCGATCCCCTCCCAGGATGCCGCGGCGCCGATCGTCAATGCCATGCTGCTGCCGCTCTATTTCCTCTCCGGCGTCTTCATCCCCGACGGTGAGCTGCCCGACGGCGTCCTCCACTTCGCCGATTACTTCCCGATTCGGCACTTCTTCGCGGCCTTCTTCGACATCTACGTCGACGGAACCGGAATCCCCTGGCACCACCTCGCCGTGGTGGCGGCCTGGGGGGTCGCCGGCCTCCTCCTCGCGATCCGCTATTTCCGCTGGACACCGCGCGGCGGCTAGCCCTACGCGCACTGCGGCGGTCGCCGTTATAGCCTCACGATCTCATGCTTCATCACGTCCTGCTCGAGGTCTCGGATCTGCCGCGGAGCGCCGCGTTCTATGACTCGTTGCTCGCGCCGCTCGGCTGGCGCCGCCACTTCGAGGAGGACGAAACGATCGGCTGGGGCATCGCGAAACCGGTCTTCTTCGTCTCCGCCCACCGGGCCCCGAAACCGGGGTTCGGGCTACTCAGCTTCTCCGGGCTCGGGATCGTCGCGATCAAGGCGGCGTGGGAAGGGGGCGTCGCCGCCGGCGGCACCAGCACCGGTGAACCCGGCGAGCACCGCTCCCACGGCTCCGGCTCATACTCAGCATTCCTTCAGGATCCAGACGGGTATGAAATCGAGGTAACGGTCGGCTCCGACTGACCCATACCATCGGTATTCAGGAAAACGACTCGAGAAGGGACTGGTCCATGGCAGTGAAGGTCGGCATCAACGGCTTCGGGCGCATCGGGCGCAACGTCTACCGCGCGGCCCATGCGGCGGGCGCGGACCTCGACTTCGTCGCGGTCAACGATCTGATCGACACCGAGACGATCGCCCACCTCCTCAAGTACGACTCGATCCTGGGCCGTTTCCCAGGCGAGGTCGAGGCTGGAGGCGGGGCGATCTCGATCGACGGCAAGGAGCTGAAGATCCTCTCCGAGCGCGATCCGGCGGCGCTGCCCTGGGGGGACCTCGGCGTCGATGTCGTGATCGAGTCGACCGGGTTCTTCACCGGCCGCGATGGAGCGGGCAAGCACCTCGAGGCGGGCGCGAAGAAGGTGATCATCTCTGCCCCCGCCAAGGACCCCGACGTGACCGTGGCGCTCGGCGTCAACTTCGACACCTACGACCCCGAGAGCCACCACATCATCTCCAACGCCTCCTGCACGACCAACTGCCTCGCCCCGGTGGCGAAGGTGATCGACGACGCGATCGGGATCGAGCTGGGGCTGATGACGACGATCCACGCCTACACGGCCGACCAGCGCCTCCAGGACATGCCGCACAAGGACCCGCGCAGGGCGCGTGCGGCGGCGGTCAACCTGATTCCGACCACCACCGGCGCCGCGAAGGCCGTCGGCCTCGTCCTGCCGAAGTTGAACGGCAAGCTGAACGGGATCTCGGTGCGGGCGCCGGTGATCACCGGCTCCGTCGTCGACCTCGTCTTCACTCCGTCCGCGCCGACCGACGTCGACACCGTCAACGCCGCCGTGAGGGCGGCGGCCGAGGGCCCGCTGGCGGGCATCCTCTCCTACACCGAGGACCCGATCGTCTCGACCGACATCGTCGGCGACCCGCACTCCTCGATCTTCGACTCCGAGCAGACGATGGAGATCGGGGACGGGAGGATGATCAAGGTTGTCTCCTGGTACGACAACGAGTGGGGCTACTCAAACCGCTGCGTCGACCTGGCGGGCAAGGTCCTCTGAACGCGTCGGGACGGTGAGCTTCTCGAAGGCAAGTGTCCGCGACGCCCCGGTCACGGGCGAGCGGGTGTTGCTCCGAGTCGACTTCAACGTCCCACTCGAGGACGGTCGCGTGGCCGATGACATGCGGATCGAGGCGGCGCTGCCGACGATCGAGCTGCTGCGGGAGCGCGGCGCCTCGGTCATCCTCGCCTCCCATCTGGGACGGCCGGGAGGCAGCCCCGACCCGGAGCTCTCGATGCGCCCGGTCGGCGCCCGACTGGCCGAGCTCGTCGGTGCCGAGGTCGAGCAGGCGCCCGGGGTAGTCGGCGCCGAGGTCGAGGAGCGGGCCGCCGCGCTTGGGCCCGGCGAGATGCTGTTGCTCGAGAACCTCCGCTTCGAGCCAGGGGAGACCGAGAACGACCCCGAGCTGGCGCGGTCGCTGGCGGCGCTGGCCGGCATCTACGTCAACGATGCCTTCGGCGCCGCCCACCGCGCCCACGCGAGCACTGAGGGCATCGCCCACATCCTGCCCGGCTACGCCGGACTCCTGCTCGAGCGCGAGGTCACCGAGCTGACCGCCGTCGTCGAGTCTCCAGCCCGGCCGCTTGTCGTCATCCTCGGCGGGGCGAAGGTCTCCGACAAGGTCGGGGTGATCGACCGCTTCCTCGAGATCGCCGACCGAATCCTGATCGGTGGCGCGATGTGCTTCAGCTTCTTCCGCACCCAGGGGATCGCGACCGGCGACTCGCTGGTCGAGGAGGAGGGGGTGAAGCTCGCCGCCGAGGCGCTCGAGCGTGCCGAGGGATCTGATTGCGAGCTCGCGCTTCCCGTCGACCTCGTCCTCGCCAGGAGCTTCGACGCCGAGGCCGAGCGCCGCGAGAGCGACGGTGTCGAGGTGCCCGACGGCTGGATGGGCCTCGATGTCGGGCCGCGAACCGCCGCCTCCTACGCGGAGGCGATTGTCTCCGCCGGAACGGTGCTCTGGAACGGCCCGATGGGGGCGTTCGAGCTGGCGCCGTTCGCGGCCGCGACGCGCACCGTCGCCGAGGCAGTGGCCGCGGCGCCGGGGATGACGGTGGTCGGCGGCGGCGACTCGGTCGCGGCCGTGCGCCAGTTCGGGCTCGCCGACCGAATCGATTGGATCTCGACCGGAGGAGGAGCGTCGTTGGAGCTGCTGGAGGGAAAGAAGCTGCCCGGGGTGGAGGCACTGCGCGATGCCTGAGAGCACGCGGACCCCCCTGTTGGCCGCCAATTGGAAGATGCACAAGACCGTCGCCGAGGCGGCTCAGTTCGTCGATGCGCTGCTGCCGCGGATCGCCGCCACCCAGCACGACGTCGTCATCTGCCCCTCGTTCCTGGCGCTGCGCGAGGTGGTCGAGCGCTCGCGCGGAAGCGCCGTCCGGGTCGCCGCCCAGAACATGCACGAGGAGGGCTCCGGGGCGTTCACCGGCGAGGTCTCGGCGCCGATGCTGGCCGAGGCCGAGGTCGAGGCGGTCGTGCTCGGCCACTCCGAGCGGCGCCAGCTCTTCGGCGAGACCGACGAGGCGCTCGCCCGCAAGGTCCCGGCGGCGCTGGCCGCCGGACTCGAGCCGATCCTCTGCGTCGGCGAGACCGAGGAGGCGCGCGACGCGGACCAGACCGATGCCGTGCTCGAGGGCCAGCTGCGGGCCGACCTCGCCGCGGTCGACCCGACCCGGGTGGCGGAGGTGACGATCGCCTACGAGCCGATCTGGGCGATCGGGACCGGCCGCACCGCGACCCCCGAGCAGGCCCAGGAGACGATCGCCTTCATCCGCGACCTCCTGCGTGAGGCCGGGGCGGAGGCCGACCGGGTGCGGATCCTCTACGGCGGCTCGGTCAAGCCGGCCAACGCGGCCGAGCTGATGGCCCAGCCCGACATCGACGGGGCCCTGGTCGGCGGCGCCAGCCTCGACCCGGATGAATTCGCGGCGATCGTCGAGGCGGCGGGGTAGGTTGGCCGCGGTCACCGTCCCCGCGGTCGCGCTGGTCATCCTCGACGGCTGGGGCATCGCCGAGCCCGGGCCCGGGAACGCGATCTCGCTCGCCGAGACCCCGGTCTTCGACCGGCTCTGGGCCGAGTACCCCCACACCCAGCTCTCCGCCCAGGGACGCGACGTCGGCCTTCCCGACGGCCAGATGGGCAACTCCGAGGTCGGTCATCTCAACCTCGGCGCCGGCGCGGTCGTCAAGCAGGACCTGGCCCGGATCGACGACGCGGTCGCCGACGGCAGCTTCTTCGAGAACGAGGCGCTCCGAGCGGCCTGCGATCGCGCCCGCCGCGGCCCGCGCGGCCGGCTCCACCTGCTCGGGCTCGTCTCCGACGGCGGGGTCCACTCCGGCTGGGAGCACATCGAGGCCGCGATCGAGCTGGCGACCCAGGAGGGCGTCCCCGACGTCATATTTCACGCCTTCACCGACGGCCGCGACACCCTGCCGCACGGTGGGGCCGGCTACGTCGAGGAGCTCGAGCGCTGGCTCTACCGGGCCGGCCGGGTCGGGACCGTCTCCGGCCGTTACTACGCAATGGACCGCGATACCCGCTGGGAGCGGACCAAGCTCGCCTACGACGCGATCGTCCACGGTCGCGGCCTCGGCGCCGAGAGCGCGGCGGAGGCGATCTCCTCCTCCTACGAGCGCGACGAGACCGACGAGTTCGTTAAGCCGACGGTGATCGGCGACTACGACGGGGCGGAGCCGGGCGATGTCGCGATCTTCCTCAACTTCCGCCCCGACCGCGCCCGGCAGATGACCAGGGCCCTGGCCGAGCCCGACTTCGAGGAGTTCTCGCGCAGCGGCGGCCCGGTCCTAGACCTGACGACGATGACCGAGTACCGCAAGGGCTGGCCGTATCCGGTCGCCTTCCCCGAGGCGCGTCCGCGGACGACCCTGGCGGAGGTGATCGCCGAGGCCGGCCGGCGCCAGCTCCACGTCGCCGAGACCGAGAAGTACGCCCACGTCACCTACTTCTTCAACGGCGGCCGCGAGCAGGAGTGGGAGGGGGAAGAGCGCTGCCTGGTCGAGTCCGCGCGCGACGTCCCGACCTACGACCGCAAGCCGGAGATGAGCGCCCGCGCCGCCGCCGCCGCGTTCGTCGAGGGCTGGTCGAGCGGTGAGTATGGCTTCGGGATCATCAACTTCGCCAACCCCGACATGGTCGGCCACACCGGCGTGATCCCGGCCGCCATCGCCGCGCTCGAGGCCGTCGACGCCTGCCTCGGCGACGTCATAGCCGCCGTCACCGACAGCGGCGGTGCCTGCATCATCACCGCCGACCACGGCAACTGCGACCACATGCTCGAGCCGGACGGCTCGCCCAACACCGCCCACTCGCTGAACCCGGTCCCCTTGATCGTCACCGAGGGCGGTCTCTCGCTGCGCTCGGGTGGGGTCCTCGCCGACGTCGCCCCGACCGCCCTGGAGCTGCTCGGGATACCGCAGCCGGAGGCGATGAGCGGGCGCTCGCTGCTCGATGAGGCTTGAGCCGAAGCGGCTGAGCTTCGAGATCGGGGCCCGTGACGGCGCCGCCCGGGCGGGGGTGCTGCAGACCGCCCACGGCCCGGTTGAGACGCCGGCGTTCATCCCCCTCGCCACCAAGGGGACCGTCCGCTCGCTGGACGGCCACGAGGTCGCCGGGATCGGCTACCAGCTGATCCTCGGCAACACCTACCACCTGTTCGTCTCGCCGGGCCCCGACCGGATCGCCGCCGCCAGCGGCCTCCACGGCTTCATGGGCTGGGAGCGGGCGCTGATCACCGACTCCGGTGGCTTTCAGGTCTTCTCGCTGGCCCACGGCGGGGTCGCCGACGAGGTCAAGGGCAGCGGCCGGCCGGGCGGCGGGCATGGCTCCGTGGTCAGGATCGACGAGGACGGCGTCGCCTTCCGCTCCTATCGGGACGGGTCCTCTCTGTTCATCTCCCCCGAGGTCTCGATGGAGGTCCAGGCCAAGCTCGGCTCCGACATCGCGCTCGTCTTCGACGAGTGCACGCCCTACCACGCCGACCCCGAGTACACGGCACGCTCGATGGAGCGGACGCATCGCTGGCTCGCACGCTGCCTCGCGTGGCACGAACGCGACGGTCCCGACCGCCAGGCGGTGTTCGGGATCGTCCAGGGCGGCGTCCACGAGGACCTGCGCCGGGAATCGGCCCAGGCGGTGTCGGACTCGGCGGTCGACGGGGTCGCGATCGGCGGCACCCTCGGGCGCGACAAGGAGGAGATGCGGGGCGTTCTCGAGCTGACCGCGCCGCTGCTGCCGGCCGAGGCTCCCAAGCACCTGCTCGGGATCGGCGACGTCGACGACCTCCTCGCCGGGGTCGCCCTTGGCCTCGATGTCTTCGATTGCGCAATCCCGACCCGCCTCGCACGCCACGGCACGGCCCTCGTCCCCGATCCCGACGAGCGCTTCCGCCTCGACCTCCGCAAATCGGGTTGGGAGGGGAGCAGGGAGCCGCTGGTCGACGGCTGCCCCTGCGACGCCTGCACCCGCCACGACCGCGACTACATCTCCTACCTCTCGCGGGCCGAGGAGCTGACCGCCGTCCGCCTCCTCTGCCTCCACAACCTCACCTTCCTGCACCACCTGATGGCCAACGCCCGCAAGGCCATCGAATCCACCACCTACTCCGAGTACCGAGCCCGCATCATGTCCGGAGGATCACCGTATTCAGCGACCGACTGAGGGGGTTGGGCATTCCTCCGGAGCTCGCTTAGGCGGCACGCGCGGGTGGCATGTGGCGTGGGGGTGCCTCCGCAGCCATGCGAGGCAAGGACGGCACCCCCATCCACATGACAGGACCCGCGCGCCCTATTCGGTGTTCTTCGCGACCAGTTCCTTGAACTCTTCGACCACCCGGTCGACGGTGTCGCCGGCGACTTCGGTGGCGTGGACGCCGCTGGCGCGGTCGGTGGCCAGGATCACCGCGGTCGCGACGGCAGCCGCGATCAGGACCAGCGCCACGAGCGCCAGGACGAACCTGGCGAAGCGCGAGAACGCGCTCCGCTTGGCGGGACCCAGCGGTGGCGGGGACACGGGCGGGGCGGGCGCCGCCTCGCGGGGGCGCGGCGCCGGGACCGGCCTGAACTCGGTCCGGCCGGTCTCGTCGAGTCGGCGCGTCGCCGTCTCTCCGCCGAGGACCCGGGTCGCGGCCGCTCCCTCATCGAGCGGCAGGGTCACGTCCTCCCCTTCGAGGCCCAGCCGCAGGCCGCCGGCGAACTCGTCGGCGCTCGCGTAGCGCCGGCTCGTGTCGCCCTCCAGCGCCCGCAGCACGGCCCCGCCCAGCGGCTCCGGGACCTCGTCGTTGTAGGTGGTGGGGGGCAGGGGGCTCTCGTTCTGCTGCCGCACGGCGAGCTCGGCCAGGGTCGAGCCCTCGTATGGAAGGCGTCCGGTCAGGAACTGGTAGATGACGACGCCGAGCGCGTAGACGTCGGTCGCCGGCGTCGCCTCCTCGCCGCGCACCTGCTCGGGGGAGAGATAGGCGGCGGTGCCGACCACCGAGCCGACCTGGGTGATCCGCGTCTGTTCGATCGCGCGGGCGATCCCGAAGTCGGTCAGTTTCACGGTCATCTCGCCGCCGCCGAGCGGGCCGCCGACGATCATCAGGTTCCCCGGCTTGACGTCGCGATGGATGATCCCGCGACGGTGCGCGTAGTCGAGGCCGGCGCAGGACTGGATCCCGATCTCCGCCGCGAACCTCGGCTCGAGCGGTCCCTGGCTCTGCAGGATCTGGGCTCCCGAGCGCCCCTCGACGAACTCCATGACGATGTAGTGGCGACCCTGGTCGATCCCGGTGTCGTAGACCTGGACGATGTTGGGGTGGATCAGTTTCGCCACCGCCAGCGCCTCGCGCCGGAAGCGGGCGACGAACCGCTCGTCGTCGGAGAGATGCTCGGCCAGGATCTTGACCGCGACCGTGCGCTCGAGGATGCGATCGGTGGCCCGGTGGACGGTCGACATCCCGCCCGAGCCGAGGCGCCCGTCGATCTCGTAGCGCCCGGATAGGAGCCCGGACTCCATCACCGTTCACCCTGTTCGTTTTCGACCGGGCTCGCGGGTTCGACCCCACCGGATGGGGGTTCGTTTGACGGCGGCGTTTCGGCCGGCGGTTTCGGTTCTCCCCCGGGCGGCGTAACGGGCGGCCCCTTTTCTTCCTTGCGTTCTTCCTTTTCCTGCTGCTTGGCGGCCTTTTCCTGTTCCTTTTCTTCCTTCTTGGCAGTCGCTTCGTCGGCCGCTTCTTCATCTTCTTCGGGAGGTGGGATCACGGCCGGGGCGACGGCTTCGCTTTCCTCTTCGCATTCGTCGACGACTTCACTCAGTCGTTCGGCGCCATCGTGGAGCGCCTCCTTCAGCTTGTGGTCGACGCCTTCCAGGGTTTCGATCTGTTCGCCGACCTGCGCGGCGGCGCTTTCGGCGCCGACGCAGTCCCCTTCGTCGGAGAGCTGCTTGACCGAGTCGAGGTTCGCGGTGATCTCCCGCGCCGTGTCCCCGGGGAGCAGCTTCGCGTCTTCGCCTCCGCAGGCAGAGAGGGACGCCACCGCAAGGGCGCCGAGCGAGGCGACGATCTTCGTTTTGGCCAGCAGAGTCACTACCCCGGCGAGTCTAGAGAACGGGTCATGGAGCAAAACGCCTGCATCTGGGCGTCAATGACCAAGGAAGAGGCGATCGGCGAGGGGTTTCGGCAGGTCGGCGGCGGCGATCGAAGCCGCGGTGCGCTCGATGTCGTAGTCGACGCGGTGGAAGAGGGCGGTGTGGGCCTCGGTGTCGAGCGCGAGCCAGGCAGCCCGCGGATCGCCGTCTCGCGGCTGGCCGACGCTGCCGGGATTGAGCAGCCATCTGCTCTCTTTGATGTCGAGCAGAGTCCCGGCGCTTGCCTGGGCACCGCGGACGTGGCCGCGGGCCCCGTCGTGACGGGTGAAGAAGAGGGCGACGTGCGAGTGGCCGATGGTGCAGATCCGCTCCGACTGCGCGTCGAGGCAGGCATCGGCCTGCTCGCCGGTGAGCACGTACTCCCAGATCGGGTCGCGCGGAGACGCGTGGTAGAGGTCGATGCCGTTGCGCTCCCCCGCGGGCTCCAGCCCGCGCAGGTATTCCAGCGTCTCGGCGCCGATCACTCCCTGGGTCCAGGTGACGGCCGTCGCCGCGGTCTCCGAAAACGACTCGATGTCGAGAGCGCCGAGCACCGCCAGGTCGTGGTTGCCCGCCAGGCACAGCGAGCACCGCTCGCGGATCAGCTTGGTGCAGGCGTCGGGCTCAGGGCCGTAGCCGACGATGTCCCCGAGGCACCAGATCTCCTCGATCTCCGCGTCGGCGATCGAGTCCAGGCAGCCCTCGAGCGCGGCCAGGTTGGAATGTATGTCGGCGATCACCGCGACGCGCACGGGGGCCAGGGTACTCGGCCCCTACCCTGGCTCATACGATGATGATGGTGACCGTGACCGACTCGATCGCAGAGCTGCGCTCAGCAGTGAACCAGGCGGCGCGCTCCCTGCGCGATGGTGAGGCGACCGGCCAGGAGCCCTCCCTCGACCGGCCCCCGAAGCCCGAGTTGGGCGACTACAGCTCGAATGCGGCGATGCTGCTCGCCGCCCCGCTCGGCGAAGCGCCGCGTGACGTTGCCGCTCGGATCTGCGCCGAGCTCGAGCGCGATCTGGCCGCCAGCGGCAGCGTCGACCGGGTCGAGGTGGCCGGCCCCGGGTTCGTCAATCTCTTCCTCTCCGACGCCTGGTACCGGCGTGCTCTGGCGCAGCTCGGCGAGGCCGGCGAGAGCCTCGGGCCGGCTCCGACCACCTCGCCCCAGCGCGTACTCGTCGAGTTCGTCTCCGCCAATCCGACCGGGCCGCTCCACGTCGGCGGCGGTCGCAATGCCGCCTACGGCGACTCCCTCGCCCGCCTCCTCGAGGCGGTCGGCCACGACGTTGAGCGCGAGTACTACGTCAATGACGGCGGTGGCCAGGTCGGGCGCTTCGCTGCCTCGCTGGCCGCCCAGATCGGCGGGACCGATCCCCCCGAGGACGGCTACACCGGCGCTCACATCGAGCATCTCGCGGCACGCCTGCAGGAGGAGGGAATCGATCCGGGTGACACCGAGGCGCTCGGCCGCCGCGCGGTCGCGCTGACCCTCGAGGAAGTGGAGACGACGCTCGATCGGTTCGGCGTCAGCTTCGACACCTGGTTCTCCGAGCGCGACCTCTACGCGAGCGGCGAGGTCGAGGCGGCGCTGGCCCAGCTCGAGAAGGAGGGCCACAGCTACCGGAGCAACGGCGCCCTCTGGATGCGCAGCACCGACTTCGGCGACGACAAGGACCGGGTCCTGATCCGCGCCGACGGCGAGCCGACCTATCTCGCTGCCGACGTCGCCTACCACTGGGACAAGCTCGAGCGTGGGTTCGAGCTGCTGATCGACGTGCTCGGCGCCGACCACCACGGGTACGCGCCGCGGCTGAAGGCGGTGATCGCCGCGCTCGGGCACGACCCCGACGCGCTCGAGCCGCTGATCATGCAGCTCGTCCACCTCGTCGAAGGCGGCGAGCGGGCTCAGATGTCGAAGCGCAGCGGCGAGTTCGTCACGCTCGAGGAACTGGTCGACGAGATCGGGGTCGACGCGACGCGCTGGTTCATGCTCTGGCGCAGCCACGACACCACGGTCGACCTCGACGTCGAGCTCGCCCGGCGCGAGTCGAGCGACAACCCCGTCTACTACGTCCAGTACGCCCACGCCCGGATCGCGAGCATCCTCCGCAAGGCCGAGGACGAGGGCGCGGCGCCGCCCGATGCCTCCGCCGACGTCGTGCCGGCGGTTGCCCTCGAGCCCGCCGAGAAGGCGTTGATCAAGCGGCTGCTGGAATTCCCCGACGAGGTCCGCGAGGCGGCTGAGCGCCGCGCACCGCACCGGATCTGCACCTACTCGACCGCGGTCGCGGCGGACTTCCATGCCTTCTACCGTGACTGCCAGGTGGTCGGAGCGGAGGGGGAGGGGGTCGAGCCCGCGCGGCTGGCGCTGTGCCTGCTGACGATGCGGACGATCGCCAGCTCGCTCGGGCTGCTCGGCATCTCCGCACCCGAGCGGATGTGATGCTCGGGCGCGCCCCCAGGCCGCCGCTTCTGGCCCGGGTACCGCTGCGCGGGGGCGAGGACGGAAGGCCCGGGACGCTCGATCGTGAGAGCCTCGACGCGATGCTGGAGCTGTGGTCGCAGATCGGCCCCGGGGTCGTGCTGGTGACGGGGGACGAGCAGAGGTCCGAGCTGGCGGTCGGCCTCGCCGCTGCCGCTGTGGCCGCCGGGCGCAGGGCCGCGCTGGTCGAGTGCGAGCTCGCCGACCCCGGTCTCGCTTCGAGGCTCGAGCTCGACCCCGCGCCCGGATTCGGCGAGTACCTCGCGCACGAGGCCGAGGCGCCGGAGGTCCTCCAGGCGGCGATCCTCGCCGGCCCGGGGTCGACGCTCGCGGCGGCGCCGCTGGTCTGCGTCGTCGCCGGCCGCGCGACCGGGCTCGGGCCCGTCCTGTTCGCCTCCGAGGACTATCGCCACGCGATCGAAAAACTTCGCGCCGCCTACGACGTCGTCGTCCTCGACGGGCCCGCGATCGAGGACGAGGGCTCCCTCGAGGCGGCGGCCTTGCGGGCGGACAGGGTTCTCGCCTGCTGCACGCCCTCGGGCGTCCCGCGTCGCCTGCGAGGCGCTGTCAACGGCGTCGTCGAGGCGATCTCCTAGAGCACGAACTCCAAGACGCGCCACCCCCGGCGTTGGCCCGACCCGTTCGGTTTGGGGTTCGACGCCGCCCCGTGGTTCCTTTTGGACCCATGGCGTGAAGAAGGAACCACACCGCTGATCTGCCAACCCTGCCGCGTGCCCGTGGTTCCTTTTGGACCCACGGCGTGAATAAGGAACCGCGCGGTAGGTCGCGGAAAGTTGTCGGGAGAACTTGGAGCCAGTTCGGCCTAGAGGTCGTAGCGGGCGAGGTCGGCCTCGAGCCGCTCGGCCTCCTCGCCGCTGGGCGCGTCGGGGGCGTTCTCGCCGCCGCCCGGGGGCCGGGAGCGTCCTCGCCAGCGCCAGATGCTGATCCCGAGGGCGATCGCCGCCGCAAGGAAGGCGATCGCCGGCACCAGGTAGGCGGAGAGGTCGAATCCGCTGCCCTCGGGCAGCGCCAGGACCCTGTCCCCGTACTGGGCGACCAGTTCGTCCTTGATTTCGGCCTTCGTCCGCCCTTCGGCGATAAGGCCGGAGATGTAGGCCCGCTCGCGTTCGGCCTGCGGGGACTGGGCGAGCTCGAGCAGGGTTCCGCAGATCGGGCACATCACCTCGTCTTCGATGTCGGGGAGTTCGGTCTGCGGCGTCGCCGCCAGCGCCGGGACGGTACTGACGAGCAGCGCCATCGCGGCCAGCACGAGCGCGCGCCTCACCCGGCTCCTCCGATCAGCGGCGTGACCCTTTCTTCGAGGAAGTCTTCGTCGACGACGCCGCGCCAGATCAGCGCCAGGTGACCAGAGGGGTTGACGAGGAAGTTCTCGGGGACCCCGGTAGATCCGAACGCTTCGCTGCGGTCATCACCGACCGATCGCAGCTGGGGGTAGGTCAGCCTGTGCTCGCGGGCGAACTTGACGGCGTCCTCGCTGTTGTCCTGGACGTTGATCCCGAGCACGGTCATCCCGGGGTGGTGCTGCGAGTAGCTCTCGAGCTCAGGGGCCTCGGCCCGGCAGGGGCCGCACCATGACGCCCAGAGGTTGACCAGCACCCAGCGGCCCCGGTAGTCGGCGATCGAGCCCGTACCGCCACCCTCGAGGTTCGGCAGCACCTTGTCGGGGACGGGATCGCCGATCGCGATCTTCGCCTCGCCCTTGCTCAACAGCCCGAATCCGAGCAGGCCGATCACGGCCAGCACGGCGAGGAAGGCGATCAGGGCGCGGGCGCTCACCCCCAAAGGTTAGTTCGGCCCCGCTCGTGGCCACCTCGCCCTCGGGGCCTAGAATCCCCAGTGTTCGCGGACGTAGCTCAGTTGGTAGAGCGCGAGCTTCCCAAGCTCGAGGTCGCGGGTTCGAGACCCGTCGTCCGCTTGCTTAATGGTGGATACACTCTCGCCGTGACCGGAGCACAATCGAGCGCTCGCCGAGCCGGTCTCCTGCTCGCCAGCGTTTTGGCGCTGGCGCTGACCCTCCTCTCCGTGTCCGACGCCGCCGCCTTCAAGGGGTTCGAAGCCCCCAGCGGCAACATCGGCTGCATCATGACTGAGCAGGGCGCCCGCTGCGACATCATCCACCACTCCTGGCCGCTTCCGAAGAAGCCGAAGAGCTGCGAATTCGACTACGGCGGCTCGCTCTTCGTCGGCGACAAGGGCCGGGGAAGCTACGGCTGTGTCAGTGACTCGGCGTTCGGGGCCGGCCCCGTCCTCCCCTACGGGGAATCGGTGCGCAAGGCTCGCTTTCGCTGCACCAGCGAAGAAATCGGCGTGCGCTGTCGCAACCTTCGCAACGGCCACGGCTTCCTGCTCTCTCGCGAACGGGTGCGGCTCTTCTAGGCGCTTTCTTCAGAGCTGGCGTTGGAGGAAGTCGAGCTCGTCGGCGATGACGGCCTCGAACTCCGAGCCGTCGTAGATGTCGAAGTGGTCGACGCCGGGGTAGAGCCGGAGCTCCCCATGGGGTGCGCGTCGCGCGGCGCGGATCGCCGGGCCGGGCCTCGCGACCCGGTCGGCCTCGCCGACGCAGATCAACCACGGGCAGTGGAGGGTGCCGGCGTGGCGGGCCGGTCGAAACGGCCGGCCCAGCAGCCATCGCGAGGAGACACGGTTGCGCCAGCGGGAGTCCTCGCCGATCGCGACGACATGGCGCCAGCCCGCCTCCGCCGCCGGGGCGTTGATGAAGGCCGCGTCGCGGGGGGAGCCGACCGCCGGCAGGTGCTCGCCGCGGATCGCCGCGAGGACCATTCGCGCCGTCACCCTTGGCCCGGAGCGATGGCTCTGGGTGATCAGGTCGAGGAACGGGACCTGACTGATCGCGGCCGCGATCCGCGGGTCCTCGGCCGCCGCCGCCAGCGCGTTGCCCCCGCCCATCGAGGAGCCGAAGGTCGCGATCCGCTCGGGGTCGATTCCCGGCAGGCCGCGGGCGCAGGCGATCGCCGCCCGCCAGTCTTCGAGCTGGCGCCGGGGGGAGAAGAGGTCCTGACCGCCGCCGCTGTCGCCGAAGCCGCGGTGATCGAAGAGGAGCGCCGAGATGCCGGCGGCGGCGAAACGCTCGGCGAACGGGCCGAGGCCGTCGCGTCGGGTCCCCGACAGCCCGTGGGCCATGACCACGGCGGGGCCGGCTTCACCCGCCGGCGCCGTGGCCGGATAGAGCCACGCGGCACAGTTGTCATCTCGAGATCGGAACTCGAGGTCCTGACGCTCCATGCTCACTCAACGAAAGAGCACCTGGATGCGTGAGGTTCCGGTCTATGAGACCCCGCCTGGCACGTCCTCGAGACTCGGCCCTGTGCCATTCGGCGCCGGGCGGTAGAAGTGCTCGACCGCACCCCGCACCTGCCTTTCCCCGGTCAGCTCCAGGAGGTCGGCCTTGGCGAGCTCGGTTACGTGGTAGTTGACGGTGCTCAGGGGTGCCTGCAGCTCGACGCTGAGGTCCTTGGGCGAGAGGGTCCGCCCCCCGTCGATCGTCAGCACTTCAAGGATTGAGATCCGCAGGGCGTGGGTATTGGCCCTGGCCAGGCGCTGCCAGTCAAGTGTGACTCCATTCTGTGTCATAGCGAAGTTACTACCCAAAAATAATGATCAGAATCGTGAATAAAAAGTATAGTTGCTCCGACAGGATGTCCGGAGGCAGGGAAACCATTGGGACCGGGCGGCGTATGCGCGCGCCCGTGGCCGCGCTTGCCGGCGCTCTGGTGCTGGTCGCGATCGCGGCGCTGCCCGGCTCGACGGCGCTGGCCGCAACCGGCGACATCATCGCCCAGCAGAACCACCCGCACACGCCCGCCGATGGCTGGCAGGCGGGCACCTGCACGACCGACATCCCAGAATGCTCGGTCGCCACTCCCGGCCAGTTCTTCAAGGAAGCCGCCGGACATCCCCAGGCGGGGTTCACCCAGTTCACCGTCAAGTACACCGAAGGGCCGCTGCCGGGGATGAAAACCCCGGTCGGCGTCCTCGGCAAGGTCCGGGTCGACCTCCCGGGCGGGCTGACCGTCAACCCCCAGGCCATGCCGCAGTGCGAAGACATCGCCAACCCGGGCGAATGCGCGACCGACGCTCCGCTCTCCCAGGTGGGGGTCAGCGCCGTGACGCTGTCGGTCGCGGGTGTCGTGACGCCGCCGGTCGAAGGAGTGACGAAAGTCCCGGTCTACAACCTCGTCCCCGAAAACGGCGAACCCGCCCTGTTCGGGCTCAGCCTCGCCGGCAACAGCGTCTACCTGAAAGCGGACGTCGCCTGGGATGGCGACTACCACGAGGGATTCACGATCGAAGTCCCCGAACCTCCGCTCGGGGCGCGGATCCTGACCAACCGTCTCACCTTCAACGGCCGCTCCGGAGACGGGACGTTCATCACGACGCCGACCACATGCTTCGATCCCGAACAGACGGGCTTCGAGGGCGTCTATTCCACGTTCCTCCTCGCCGCGTCGAAGGAAGAACTGTCATCGGGCGGCTACGTCTTCCCGCAGAGCGCTGAGCCCGAGTTCGAATCGCCCCTGCCCGAAGGTGAAAAGCCGATCGACTGCGAGAACGTCCCCTACGACCCATCCATCGAAGTCGACCCCGGCCAGCCCGCGACCGATTCCCCCGCCGGCGTCGTCACCGACGTCAAGGTGCCTCACATCAAAGGCGGCGGCGAACGGGAGAGCTCACAGACGCAGCGGGCGGAGGTGACGCTGCCGCCGGGGATGGGGATCGACCCGTCGGCTGCCAACGGGCTCCTCGCCTGCAGCGACGAACAGTTCGGCAAGGGCACCAAGAACCCGGTCGCGTGCCCTCCGGAGTCGCGGGTCGGCTCGGTCTCGATCGACTCCCCACCGCTGCCCGACGGCTCACTGACGGGCTCCGTCTTCGTCGGCCAGCCGCGCAGCTCCGATCCCAACTCGGGCGAGCTCTATCGCCTCTTCGTCGTCGCCGGCTCCGATCGCTACGGGATCTCGGCCCGCCTGATCGGCAACGTCAAAGCCAATCCCCAGAACGGGCAGCTGACCACGGTGTTCGACGACTCGAAGCTTGGTCGCGCAGCCCTGCCTGGCCTGCCGCAGGTGCCGTTCACGGCATTCAAGCTCGACTTCGACGACGGGCCGCGGGCGCCGCTGACCAGCCCGCCGACCTGCGGCCCGCACGCGACGACGACCTCGCTGGCGCCGTGGTCGGGCGACCCGCCGGCGACGCCGTCCGACGAATTCAGCCTCACCGCGACGCCCGGCGGTGGAGCCTGCGCGGAGACGATGGCGGCGCGCCCGTTTGCACCGGGCTTCAAGGCGGCGACCGACAATCCCAAGGGCGGCGCGTTCAGCCCGTTCCGGGTCCAGATCACACGCGCCACGGGCGAGCAGGAGCTGAAGGGCGCGACGGTCGACCTGCCGCCCGGCCTGACCGCAAAGCTGGCCGGCCTCAAGTACTGCCCGGAGTCGGCGCTCGCCGCCGCCGCGGCCAACAGCGGCAGGAACGAGACCGCCGTCTCCAGCTGCCCCAACTCGAGTTTCGTCGGCAGCGCCACCGTCCACACCGGCAGCGGCGAGCCGCTTCAAATCGGCGGCAAGGCCTTCCTTGCCGGCCCATACGCCGGGGCCCCCCTGTCGCTGACGGTCGTCACCCCAGCCACGGCCGGGCCATTCGATCTCGGCTCGGTCGTGCTGAGGGTGGCCCTGATGGTCGACCGCGAAACGGCACAGGTCCACGCGGTCTCCGACCCGATCCCGCATGTGTTCGGCGGCGCCCTGCTCGACATCAGCTCGGTCGACGTCGACCTCGACCGCAGGAGCTTCTCCCTCAACGGGACCAACTGCTCGCCATTCGCGGTCGGCGCGACGCTGCGCGGCGGCGGCGCCAATCCGGCCGACCCGGCCACCTTCAGTGCCTTCCCCGCCTCGGTCCCCTATCAGCTGAACGGCTGCGAGGGCCTCGACTCCAAGCCCAAGCTCTCGCTGCAGATGTTCGGTGCGACGAGGCGGGCGAAGAACCCGAAGCTGAAGGCGGTCCTCAACGCCCGCGACGGCGACGCCAACCTCAGCCGCGCCGTGGTCACCCTGCCGAAGGGCCTGATCCTCGACCAGAGCAACATCGCCAAGGTCTGCACCCGGACCCAGTTCGCGGCGAACGCCTGCCCCGACAACTCCCGCTACGGCTTTGCCCGCGCCTTCACCCCGCTGCTCGACAAGCCGCTCGAAGGCCCGGTCCGCCTGCGCTCCTCGAACAACCTGCTGCCGGACCTCGTCGCCTCCCTCCACGGCCAGATCGACATCGACGTCGCCGGCAAGATCGACACCAGCAAGGGCCGGATCCGCAACTCGTTCAACACGATCCCCGACGTCCCGGTCTCGAAGTTCGAACTCACCGTCAGGGGCGGAAAGCGCGGAATCCTGACCAACAGCATGAGCCTCTGCGGCAACGGGAAGAAGGCAAAGCCGAAGAAGCTCAAGGCCGTCGTCAGGCTCTTCGCCCAGAACGGCAAGAAGGCCGGCAACAAGCGCCTGCGGGTGAAGACGCCCTGCGGCAAGAAGAAGAAGTAGCGGCTTGAACTAGCCTCCGACGTCGGTGCCACCGACGCTCTCGATCCTGATCATCGCCTGGAACAGCCGCGAGGAGTTGACGCGGACGCTGCCGGCTGCGAGCGCCGAGCTCGGCGAGGGAGACGAGCTGATCGTCGTCGACAACAACTCGGGCGACGGTTCGGGCGACCTGGTCCGCTCGCTCGCGCCCGACGCGCGCCTCCTCACCAGCGGCCACAACGCCGGCTTTGCCGGAGCCTGCAACGAGGGAGCCAGGTCGGCCCGGGGGGACCTGCTCGTGATCCTCAACCCGGACGCCGCGCCGATGCCCGGCTGGGGCGCCGCGATCCGACGTCCGTGGGAGGAGGAACGGGGCTGGGTCGCATGGCAGGCACTGGTTGCCGACCACGGCGGCGAGCGGATCAACTCCGCCGGCAACCCCGTCCATTTCACCGGGATCGTCTGGGCCGGGGGGCACGGCCGCCCGATCTCGGAGGCGCCCCCCGCCGGCGAGGTCACCTATCTGTCCGGAGCCTGCCTCGCGATTCCGCGCGCGATCTGGGAAGCGGCGGGCGGGTTCGCGGAGCGCTTCTTCCTCTACCACGAGGACGTCGACCTCTGCCTGCGACTGCGACTGGCCGGCGGCGTGCTCGGGATCGAGCCGGCTGCGGTCGTCGACCACGAGTACGAGTTCGGCGCCCGTCAGCACAAGTGGCGCTGGCTCGAGCGCAATCGCTGGGCGTTCCTGATCAGGGTCTACCCGGCACCGCTGCTGGCCCTGATCGCGCCGGCCCTGATCGTCACCGAGCTGGCCCTGATCCCGGCCTCGATCGGGGCGGGCTGGGGGCGGCAGAAACTCGAGGCGATCCTCGAAGTCCTCGGCTGGCTGCCTCGGCTGCTGCGCGAGCGGCGCCAGGTCCAGGCGACCCGCTCGGTCACGACCGCGGAGTTCGCCTCCTGGCTGACGCCCGACCTCGACTCGCCCTTCATTCCCGCCTTCGCCCGCTCGCGGCCGGCGCGGATCGCGCTGCGCGGCTACTGGCGGCTGGTCCGCCTGCTGCTCGGCGGCTAGCTCGGCTGCGAGGAGGGTCGGATCAGGATCTCGTTGACGTCGACGTGGGGCGGCTGCTCGAGCGCGAAGATCACCGCTCGGGCGATGTCCTCGTCGCGCAGGGCCGACTCGCCCGGGCTGTTGTCGAAGAACGGCGTGTCCGTCATCCCGGGCTCGATCAGGGTCACCCGGATCGCATGGTTCTCGTGCATCTGTCGCAGCTCGGCGCGCAGCGCCTCTCCCATTGCCGTCGTCGCCCACTTCGTCGCCGAGTAGAGCGAGCCCGGCAGCGCCCGCCGGCCCGCGACCGAGCTGGTGATCAGGAAGTGGCCGTCGCCGCGTTCGAGAAGATGGGGGAGGGTGGCGCGGATCGTCAGCGCCGCGCCATAGACGTTGGTCAGGACCATCGAGCGCCAGTGCTCGACTGACTCCTCGAGGAAGCCGCGCTTGGCGCCGAACCCGGCGTTGGCGAAGACCGCGTCGATTCGGCCGAAGGCCTCGATCCCCGCCGCCGCCATCGCCTCGACCTCGTCCCACTCGGTGACGTCGCAGCGGACCGCGACCGCGCGCTCCGCGCCGCCGAGCTCAGCGGCGAGATCCTGGAGCTGGTCCTCGCGGCGGGCCGCGAGGACGAGCCGGCGGCTGCCGGCGGCTGCCCGTGCGGTGGCGGCGCCGATCCCGCTGCTCGCGCCGGTGATCAACAGGACCGGGTCGTCGGGGGAGCCGCCTGGCATCGCCGCCACCGTACTGACTCCGGGCCGGCCTTGCGATAATTCGGCGCCGTGGATCCCAGCCGCAAGCGAAAGATCCGACTCTTCGTCGCCCTCGGCACCGCGGTGCTGCTCGCCGCCGCCCTGGTCTACACCTCGTTCAGCGCCTCGACCGAGGCGAAGGAGCCGTCGCAGCTGCTGGGCGCCGCGCCCGGGAACAGCTACGACCTGACCGGGAAAGTGGTGAGCGGCTCGGTCCGCCACGAGGGCTCGGGGCTCCGATTCCGGGTTGCCGACCGCGACGACGCCAGCGTCAGCATCCCCGTCGCCTACAGCGGCACCGTCCCCGACCCGTTCCGCGGCGGCCGCGAGATCGTCCTCACCGGCGAGGTCGAGAAGAGCGGGGTCTTCGTCGGCGAGCCGGACACCCTGGTCACCAAGTGCCCGTCGAAGTTCACCGCCGAAGACAGCTCGAATGACGGCTAGCCTGGGCGGCGCCGCCCTCGCCCTCGCCTTCATCACAGCGATCGCGGCGGGGGTGGTGGCCCTGCTCGGCCGCAACGGAGATCAGCGCTGGGTCGACCTCTCGCGCCGCGCCGTCTACGGGCTCTGCGGGCTGCTGACCCTCTGCGTCGTCCTGATCGAGCTCGCATTCGCCCGCGACGACTTCTCGTTCAAGGTCGTCCAACAGCACTCCTCGATCGACACCCCGACCTTCTACAAGCTGGCGGCGATGTGGTCGAGCCAGGAAGGCTCGCTGCTGCTCTGGGCCTGGGTGCTCTCGATCGCCGCCTCGGTGGCGCTGTTCGCGACCCGCAACAGGCTGCGCGAGATCGTCCCCTACGCGACCGCGGTGATGGCCGGGATCGCCGCCTTCTTCACCGGGCTGATGCTCTTCGCCGGCGGCGTCAACCCGTTCTCGACCGTCAGCCCGGTGCCGATCGACGGCGAAGGCCTCAACCCGCTGCTCCAGCACCCGAGCATGATGATCCACCCGCCGATGCTCTACTCCGGCTACGTCGCGTTCACGATTCCGTTCGCGTTCGCGATCGGCGCCTTGATCACCCGCCGCCTCGACGCCGCCTGGATTCGCTCGACCCGTCGCTTCGCGTTGATCGCGTGGGCCTTCCTCGGGCTCGGTCTCCTGCTCGGGGCCCGCTGGTCCTACACCGAGCTCGGCTGGGGCGGTTACTGGGCCTGGGATCCGGTCGAGAACGCGGCCCTGATGCCATGGCTGGCGGGGACGGCGTTCCTGCACTCGATCATGGTCCAGGAGAGGCGCGGAATGCTGAAGGTCTGGAACGCGTGCCTGATCGTCGCGACGTTCTCGCTGGCGCTGCTCGGCACGTTCCTCGTCCGCTCGGGCGTCCTGCAATCGATTCATGCCTTCGGCGACAGCACCGTCGGCCCCTACATCCTCGGCCTGATCGCCGTCGTCGCGATCGGCTCCGCGGCGCTGATCGTCTCCCGCCTCGACGATCTCCGCTCCGAGCGCCGAATCGACTCCCTGATCTCTCGCGAGGCCGTCTTCCTGATCAACAACCTGCTGCTCGTCGCGCTGGTCGTGACGATCTTCTGGGGCACCTTCTTCCCCCTGATCTCGGAGCTGTTCACCGGCGAGAAGTCCTCGCTGGCCGCCCCCTGGTTCGATCGCTACACGACCCCGCTGGCGATCTTCCTGGTGCTGTTCACCGGGGTCGGCCCGCTGCTGGCATGGCGCCGAGTCAGCTGGGCCTCGGCGAAGCGGGTCTTCCTCTGGCCGGTCGTGGCCGGCGCGCTGGCCGGCCTCGTCCTGATCCTCGCGACCTCCGCCGGGAGCCAACCGTGGGCGCTGGCGCTGTTCATGTTCGCGGCCTTCGCCCTGACCGGGCTCGCGCAGGAGTTCTGGCGTGGTGCCGCGGGCCGTAGGGCGCTCGCCGGCGGCTCGATGCCCTCGGCGCTGGTCGGCGTCGTCTCCCGCAACCGTCGCCGCTACGGCGGCTACATCGTCCACGTCGGCGTCGTCGTGCTCCTGATCGGGATCGCCGCCTCCTCGAGCTTCCAGACCAAACGCGACGTCAGCCTGAAGCCGGGGCAGAGCGCGGTCATCGACGGCCGCAGGATCACCTACGTGAAACCGACGGCCAGCGTCAGCGACGAGGCACTCGGGTTCGGCGCCGTGCTCCGGGTCGAGCAGGACGGGAAGGTCTTCACCGTCAATCCGAGCCGCCGCTGGTTCCGCCCGACCGGGATCCAGGGCGGGACGATCCGCAGCTTCTTCGACGGTGAGGCGACCAGCGAGGTCGGCCTCCGCGCCGGCGCCTGGGGCGACTTCTGGAGCTCGGTCGCCCCCAACATCACCGCGATCCGGCGCCGGGCGCTCGACTCCGACCGCGGCTTTCGCGAATGCGTCCGCGGCGCCCCGGGCTCACCGCCCGAGTGCAAAGCGGTCTCGCGGCTGATGCGGGCCGCGGCGCTGCGGCCACAGCTGCTGCCGGCCGCAGCCGCCCAGATCAAGAGCCTGCAGGCGGCGATCGCCCAGCGCCTCGCCGAGAGCTACGTGACCGATGCCGCCCCGGCCACCTTCCGCGTGATCATCAACCCCCTCGTCGCCTGGATGTGGATCGGCGGCCTGATCGCGCTGGCCGGCGCTCTGATCGCGATCTGGCCGGCGCGGGGAGCACGCCGCGTGCCGGCGGTCGCGACCGACCTCGAGGCGCTGAAGGAGGCCAAATACCGCGAGATCCGCGACGCCGAGCTCGACCACGCGGCGGGCAAGCTCTCAGACGAGGATTTCGCGATCCTCGACGCCGAGCTGCGGACCGAAGCGGTCGAGATCCTCGAGGGCGGCAACGGCAGCAGGCCCGAGAAGATCACGCATAGCTAGACTTTCGGCCCATGTTCGCCGCCCTCGGAGTCCTGCAGGTAATCATCGCCGTCATCCTCATCTTCCTGATCCTTCTGCATTCGGGCAAAGATGCGGGCCTCTCTGGCGCCTTCGGCATCGGCGGCGGCGGCAGCTCCTTCGGCGGCGGCTCGATGGTCGAGCGCAACCTCGATCGCGCCACGGTCTTCTTCGCGATCCTGTTCGTGGTCAACACCCTCGTAATGCTCAAGATCTGAGTATTCCGCCGCCTCCTCCGCTTCGCGTCCGGGGGCGGCGGCAATCGCCCACTCGGGGACCCGCTCGCAGAACATCAGAATTTGATGCTCGCTAATTGGGGACCCCGACGACACAGTTCCGTCGCCTGTCCCAACTATTTACAAAATGCGCTATCGTGTCAACTGCAGGGACGTCAACCACGAATTTGACAAGGAGGCGGCCGATGGAGGCGACCACACCCGATCAGTTCGACGAGGACGATCACGATCACCATCATCACCACGGTGAGGACATCGAGCTCAACCCGGCGACTTGGCGCGACGCCAAGCGCTATGCGTGGCTCCTCGGGCTGATCATTCCCCTCGCCCCGTTCATCGCCTGGGCCTCGGTGGAGGTCACCGGGTGGGGGGGCTTCTGGTACTTCGGCCCTCTCCTCGTCTTCGGCGTCTTCCCGCTCCTCGACATCGTCGTCGGGATGGACCCCTCCAACCCCCCCGACAGCATCATCAAGTGGCTCGAACAGGACCGCTACTACCGCTGGTGCACCTACGTCTTCATCCCGATCCAGTACGCGGGCCTGGTCTTCGCCTGCTCGCTGTGGTCGAGCGGCAACCTCTCGGTCGCGGAGAGCCTCGGCCTGGCGCTGACAATGGGAGTGGTCGGGGGGATCGCGATCAACACCGCCCATGAGCTCGGGCACAAGCGCGCCAGCCTCGAGCGCTGGCTCAGCCGCGTCGCGCTTGCCCAGACCGGCTACGGCCACTTCTTCATCGAGCACAACCGCGGCCATCACGTTCGGGTCGCGACCCCCGAGGACCCGGCCAGTTCGAGGCTGGGGGAGAGCTTCTGGGCGTTCCTGCCGCGAACCGTCGCCGGTAGCCTGCGCTCCGCGTGGGGGATCGAGTGCGCCCGCCTCGACCGGATGGGGAAGTCGCACTGGACGCTCCGCAACGACATCCTCGGCGCCTGGGCGATGACCGTCGGCCTGTTCGCGGTGCTGACGGTCGTCTTCGGCCCCGTCGTCCTGCCCTACCTCCTGCTCCAGGCCGTGCTCGGGTTCTCGCTGCTCGAGGTCGTCAACTACCTCGAGCACTACGGCCTCCTGCGCCAGCGCCGGGGGGACGGCCGTCTCGAGCGCTGCCGTGCCGAGCACAGCTGGAACAGCAACAACGTCGCCTCCAACGTCCTCCTTTACCACCTCCAGCGTCATTCCGATCACCACGCGAACCCGACCCGGCGATACCAGGCGCTCCGCCACGTCGACGAGGCCCCGCAGCTGCCGACCGGGTACGCCGGGATGATCGTGCTCGCCTGGATACCGCCCCTCTGGCGGCGGGTGGTGGACCCGATCCTGGTCGACCACTACGAGGGCGAAGTCAGCCGCGCCAACATCCAGCCGCGGGCCAAGCGCCGGATCCTCACCCGCTATGGAGAGACCCGCGCATGAGCGCCTACCGGTGTCCCACTTGCGGCTACGTCTATGACGAGGAGGCGGGCCACCCCCGCGAGGGCTTTCCGCCCGGGACGCCATGGTCGGAGGTCCCCGACGATTGGGCTTGTCCCGACTGCGGCGTCCGCGACAAGGTCGATTTCGAGCCCGTCGACGCCGACTGAAACGATGGCGGCGATGTCCACGGCACCCGAGCGAGCGCCCTACGCCGTCGCGGCGCGCCAGCTGCTGCGCGAGACCCTGTTCGGCGCCACCCGGGACGAGCTCCAGCACCGCGCCTGGTCGGAGATCACGATGGCCGAAGTGGCAGCCGCGGCCGGCGTCAGTCGCCAGACCCTCTACAAGGAGTTCGGCAGCCGCGACGAGTTCGCCCAGGCGTTCGTGATCCACGAGGGCGAACGGTTCCTCGACGTCGTCGAGGCCGCGGTCCGGGAGCACCTCGACGATCCTCATGCCGCGGTGGGCGCCGCGCTGGACACCTTCCTCCGCACCGCCGGCGAGGACCCGCTGGTGAGGATGATGCTGAGCGACGACGGGACCGGAGGGATGCTGCCCTTCGTCACCACCCAGGGGATGCCGGTCGTGCAGTGGGCGACGGCGCGGCTCTCGGCGGTGATTCAGGAGGGCTGGCCGCAGGCGCCGGTCGTCAAGACCCAGCTGCTGGCCGAATCCCTGGTGCGTTTGGCGATCAGCTACATCACGGTTCCGACCGCGTCGACCGAGGCGACCGCGGCGGCCGCCCGAGAGCTCCTCGGACCCTTCATCGACGAGGCGCTCGGCACCAGGGCCTGAGCCTTCGCCGGCCTCAGGCGGCGCTCAGCCGGGCCTCGAAGTAGAGCATCGATCCGCCGCGCCGCCAGTTGACGGGCCGAAGCCCCGCGTCCTCGAGCCAGCCTCGGATCTCCTCCTCGGTGCCGAGCGGGCCAAAGTCGCCGAGCCCGGGGCGGATCAGCAATCGCTGTCTGAGGGTGTCGCGGCCGTGGAGGAACGACGTGCCGACCAGGCGGGCGCCAGGCTTCATCACCCGCGCCGCCTCGGCCACCGCCGCGGCCGGCTCCGCGAAGCAGTGCAGGCCCCAGTAGGAGAGGAAGAGGTCGGCGAGGTCGGATTCGAGCGGCAGGTCGGTCGCGTCGGCTTCGTGCAGCTCGAGGTCGCCGAGCCCGCGCTCGGCCGCGCGCTTACGGATCCGCCGCAGCATCGCGGGCGAGAGGTCGGCGCCGATGTAGCGGACGTCGCGGCCGGGGTCGAGTGCCCTCAGCGCCGGGCCGGCACCACACGGGCAGTCGACGATCGTGCCGCCCTCGGGCACCTCGGCCACCGCGCCCATGCTCTCGTAGTAGGGGCCGGTGTCGCCCGCCCAGACCGTGCGCGCCACCCAGCGTCCGACCCGCGGCCGCTCCATGTAGGCGGAGTAGGCGATCCCGAACGGCGATGCATAGAAGTCCCGCGCCATCAGAAATCCTCGTGCTTCGCTCGCGGCGCGAAAAACCAGATATGCACCCTTACTCGCTCCGCACTCACGCAGGTGAACTCTAGGCGCCGGCGGGCTGCTCGGCCTCGGCCCCGGCCCGGAGCGGAGTCTCGCCCCTGATCAGGTCCGAGGCGCGCTCGGCGACCGCGATCGTCGGCGCGTTCGTGTTGCCGCGCGGGACCGTCGGCATCACCGAGGCGTCGACGACGCGGATCCCCTCGAGGCCCTGGACGCGAAGCTCGGCGTCGACGACCGACCCGATCGCGCAGGTCCCGACCGGGTGGTAGATCGGGAACGTGGTTCGCGCCGCGTGCTTGCGCAGCGCTTCCTCGGAGTCGCCGTCTGGCGTGTTGTAGCGCTCGGCGGCGTAGGAGCGGAACGTCGGCTGGCCGCAGATCTCCTCCATCAGCCGCAGCGCCTCGACCATCCGCGGCATGTCGGACGGGTCGGTGTAGAAGCGGTTGCGGACCACGGGGTGGGCGGTCGGGTCGTTCGAGGCAAGGGCGACCGAGCCGCGGCTGTCGGGCGTCAGCAGGCAGGGGGAGACCCAGACGCCGTGCGCCTCGGGGTCCCCGTAGCCACCTTCGACGATCTGCAGGCCGGCGACGTGGAATTGGACGTCCGGGGCGGGGGCGCCGCTCCCGACCCGCGCGAACCCGCCCGACTCGGCCAGGTTCGAGGCGAAGGGGCCGGTCTGGGAGGCTTCGAACTCCTCGAGCGCCGCGGGCTCAAGCGCCTGCAGGAGGCTCTCCGGCTCCGGCGTCGTCCAGACCGCGTACGTCGCGGGGTGATCGCTGAGGTTCGCGCCGACCGCCGGCTGGTCGAGGAGGACCTCGACCTCGCGCATCGTCAGGTGCTCGGCCGGGCCGACGCCGGACAGCATCAGCAGCTGCGGCGAGTTGTAGGCGCCGCCGCAGAGGACCACCTCGCGATCGGCCCGGTGCTCGGTCACCTCGCCAAGCTGCGCCGCCGCGACCCCGACCGCGCGGTTGCCATCGAACAACACACGGTGGACCAGGCTGTTCGGCATCACGGTCAGGTTCGGCCGCTCCATCGCCGGGTGCAGGTAGGCGACGGCGGCGCTCGCGCGCATGCCGCCGCGCTGGGTGACCTGGTACATCCCGACCCCGTCCTGCCCGGCGCCGTTGAAGTCCTCGTTGCGCGCGAGGCCGGCCTCGACGCCGGCCTCGACGAACGCGGGCGGGATCGCGATCCCCGAGCGCTGGTCGCTGACCGGAAGCGGCCCGCCGACGGCGTGCCACTCGGACTCGCCGCGCTCGTTGTCCTCCGCGCGCAGGAAGTAGGGGAAGAGGTCGTCCCACGACCAGCCCGGCGCTCCCCATTCGTCGTAATCGCGATGGTTGCCGCGGATGTAGACCATCGCGTTGACCGACGAGGAGCCGCCCAGCACCCTGCCGCGGGGCAGGGGCAGACTGCGTTCGTCGCACTCGGGCTCCGGTGCGCTCCAGTAGTGCCAGTCGACCTCGGTCCCGGCCAGTTTCAGATAGCCGAGGGGGACGTGGATGTTGTCGTTGACGTCCGGCGGCCCCGCCTCGAGAAGCAGCACGCTGGTGTCGGGGTCCTCGCTGAGCCGCGCGGCGAGCACACAGCCGGCCGACCCCGCGCCGACGATCACGTAGTCGTACATCGCAACTAGCCTACTCCGCGGGCGAGGCGCCGTTCGAGGTTTTCACGCACCCCCGGCCACTCCTCCTCGATGACGCTGTAGTAGGCCGAGTCGCGCTGGCCGATGTCGGGGACGATCATGTGCCTGCGCATCACGCCCTCAAATTGCGCCGGCAGCGCCGCCAGCGCCCCACGCGAGCGCTCGTTGCGCGAGTCGGTCTTGAACTCGACCCGCACGCACCCCAGAGTCTCGAAGGCGTGGCCCATCATCAGCAGTTTCGTCTCGACGTTGGCGCCGGTCCCCCAGGCACCCGGCGTCAGCCAGCTCCACCCGATCTCGACGACCCGGTCGGGCCGCCGCACGTTGAGGTAGCGGCTGCTCCCGATCAGGGGCGAGCCGTCGGTGCGGCTGCGGATCGCGAACGGGCCCTCGGCGCCGGAGGCGGCGGCCTCGAGGGCCATTCCCATCCAGCGCTCGAAGCGGTCCCGTCCGGCGCCGACGTTGGTCAGCCAGGCCCAGATCTCGGCCGGCTGGGCGGCGGCCCAGAGACCCTCCGAGTGCTCGGCGCTGAGCGGCTCGAGGATCACCAGCGAGCCCTCGAGGCGGGCGCTCAACGGCTGCTCGGCGGGGATCATCGCTGCATCTTCCCGAGTCACCCGAGGTCGAGGCGGAAGGCGAGCCGCGCCAGCCCGGTCGAGTCGACCGAGTCGCGCGCGGCGACGCGGCGATACCCGACCGATTCGTAGAGGCGGTGCGCCTCGACCTGGCCGGCCCGGCTCCAGAGCGCGATCGCCCACCAGCCGGCGGCGCGGGCGCGGCTTTCGCAGAGGGCGACCAGGGCGACCGCGAGGCGGGAGAGCTCGGCCTCGCCGGCCGTCGCGACGACGCGTCCGGGCGCTTCGGGGCCAAAGAGGGCGACGACGCCGACGATGCCGGTCTCCCCCTCGGTGACGAAGACCTCGCCGCGCGCGGCGGTGGCGTCGACGTCGGCCTCGGTGTAGGGGTCGTCCCGCCCGCCGACGCCGAGGGTCACGTAGGCCTCGGTCCAGAGATCGGCGACCGCACGGGCGTCCCCGGCCCTTGCCTCTCGAATTGCGACGCCGCCCATCGTGCGGCCGCAGTATCGAGGGCGGGGCGTAACCGGGGCGCGAGCGGCGGTTAGTAAGTTCGTAACTATCCGCATTATCTCCCAGGAAGGAAGAAAGAGATGGAGATGATCAGACGATTGGAGCCCGGCGCCCTGGTGATCATGGTGCTCGGTGCTCTCAACTGGGGGATGGTCGGCCTGTTCGACACGAACGTGATCTCAGATGTGTTCGGGAGCGGGACGCTCACCGACATCGTCTACGTCGTCGTCGGCGTCGCCGGCCTTCTCTACATCCCGAAAGTGCTCGAGAGCCTGCACATCGGGGGACACACGCCTCACCCGCGCGGCACCTGACGCGCCCGAGCGGGAGGCCGACATGCGAGCCGGGTCCACGGGCCCGGCTCGACTCGTTTCAGAGCTCGGCGCGGAGAAGTCGCAGCCCGACGTCGAGCTCGCGCAGGTCGCGCAGGTTGCCGTGGCGGCGGTCCCACTCGCCGCTCTGCAGGTCGGCGGCGAGCTCGCTCAGGGCGCGGTCGACGACCTCGTCCGGCAGCCGGTGCCAGCTCGACGACGCCCGTCGCACCCGCGGGTCGAGGTGGGCCTCCGGCCTGCTCCAGAGCCCGACGCAGAACCCGTCGGCGCAGTCGCTCGGCACCGGGATCGGCTCGACCTCGAGGCCGGGAAGCGCGGAGGCCAGCTGCTCCAGCGAGGGGAAATCGCGCCGATCGATCTCGACCAGCTCCGGCAGGTACTCGGCACCCAGCCACATCAACGCCGCCTGGTCCATGTCGAGCGTGACGAACACGACCCGGTCGCGCGCGACCCTCCTCACTTCCGCCAGCCCCCGATCGACGTCGGACCAGTGCTGCATCGTGAAGACGCCCATCACGGCGTCGATGCTGTCGTCCTCGAGTGGCAGGTCCTCGACGACCGCCTCGATCGCCGGTGCCGCATCGGCAGGGCGCTGGGCGATCATCACCGGCGAGGGCTCGACCGCGACCACCTCGCGGTCCCTCGGCTCGTAGGACCCGGCGCCGGCGCCGACATCGAGGATGCTCCTCGCATCACCCAGCGCGGCGACGATCGCGGCCTCGATCCGCGGGTCGGCACGACGGACCTCGGAGTAATCGATCCCCATTCGGTCATACGCGGGGGCGCCCATCAGCTCTCCAGCATCAGCGTCACCGGGCCGTCGTTGACAAGCGCCACCCCCATGCAGGCGCCGAAGACGCCCTTCCTGGCATCGAGCAACTCGCAGAAGCGCTCGTAGAGCGGCTCGGCCCGCTCCGCCGGGGCGGCATCGACGTAGCTGGGGCGGTTGCCCCGACGGGCGTCGCCGTAGAGGGTGAACTGGCTGACGCAGAGCACCTCGCGGTCGCCGAGCGGCTCGTTCATCCGGCCCTCGCCGTCGTCGAAGATCCGCAGCGCCCGGACCTTCCTGGCGAGTCGGTCGGCGTCCTCGGCCGAGTCGCCGTCTCGGACGCCGAGCAGGACCAGCATCCCGGGGCCGATCTGAGCCACCCGGTCGCCCTCGACGTCGACCGCCGCCTGGCTCACCCGCTGGACCAGCGCCCTCATTGGGGCCGGACGCTATCCGCTGGGTTGACATGTGACTAAATGGTCACCTATACTCAAACGATGGACGAGGTGTTCAAGGCTCTGGCAGACCCGACCAGGCGCAGCCTGCTCGACTCGCTCCGCGAGGAGGACGGGCAGTCGCTGAGCTCTCTGGAACGGGGGCTGCCGATGACGCGCTTCGGCGTCATGAAGCACCTCAGGGTGTTGGAGGAGGCGGGCCTGGTGACCACGCGCCGTCGTGGTCGCGAGAAGCTCCATTTCCTCAACCCCGTCCCGATCCGACTCATCCACGACCGCTGGGTGAGCAAATATGCAGAGCCCTGGGCTGCGGCCCTGACCGGGCTCAAGCGCGAAATCGAGGAGTAGACGATGGAGAAGGTGTTCGAGATCTACATCAAGACCACGCCGGAGCGCCTCTGGGAGGCGATCACCGACGGGGAGATTCGGCAGAGGTACAACTTCGGGGTCGGAATCGACTCCGACTGGGCCCCGGGCTCCCACTACGAGGCCGGGCACGCCGGCGCCGGGATCACGATCAGCGAGGGCGAGAACCTCGAGGTCGAACCGCCGCGGCGCCTGGTCCAGACCATGGTCGCGCTCTGGAGCGAGGAGGTGAAGGGCGAAGGGACCTCGCGGGTGACCTGGGAGATCGAGCCGGTCGAGGACTCATGCCGGTTGACGGTGACCCATGACCAGCTGAACGAGGGCGGCAACAGCGAACTGTATGGCGGCTGGCCGATGATCCTCTCCGGCCTCAAGACTCTGCTCGAGACCGGCGAGGAACTGACGACGCCGGGCTCGCTCCGCTACAAGGACGCAGAGCAGTGGCAGGCTTCGACCAGATCCTGAGCGGCGTCTACGACGCCTTCAACCGGCGCGACATCGACGCCGCGCTGGCGCGAATGCACCCCGACGTCGACTGGCCCAACGCCTGGGAGGGCGGTCGAGTCCACGGCCGTGACGCGGTGCGGGCCTACTGGGAGCGGCAATTCGCGGCGGGCACCGCTACGAGTTCGAGGACGGATTGATCGTCCGGATGGACGTCGTCGAGGACTAGGCGGAGAGCCTCACAGGCAGCGTTTTCAGCTGGTTGAGGAAGGCCGACTCGACGAAGGTGGGCTCGCCCGCTAGCTCCATGTCCGGGTAGCGGGCCAGCGTCTCCTCGAGCAGGATCTTCAGCTCGAGTCGTGCCAGCGCGGTGCCGAGGCAGAAGTGGCGCCCGCCGGCCCCGAACGCCTGGTGCTCGGGGTTGCGGTGGATGTCGAAGCTTTCAGGGTCCTCGTAGCGGGTCTCGTCGCGGTTCGACGAGGCGTACCACATGACGACCTTCTCGCCCTGCTTGATCTCCTGCCCGTTCAGCACCGTGTCCTCGGTCGCGGTGCGGCGAAAGTGGGCGAAGGCGGGGAACATCCGCAGCGCCTCCTCGACCACGCCCGGGATCAGCGCCGGATCGTCGACCACCTCCTGCATCTGCACGCGGTCCTCGAGCAGCGCCCGCATCCCGCTCGCGTATGTCGACCGGGTGCTGTCGTTGCCGGCCGCGACGAGGAGGAAGAACCCCATCACGATCTCGTGCTCCTCGAGCCTCTCGCCATCGATCTCGGCGTGAACGAGGACGCTGGTCAGGTCGTCGGTCGGGTTCTCGCGCCGCGCGGCGATCATCGCGCCGCAGCGGGCGAAGACCTGCTCGATCGCGGCCTGGATCGTCTCTTCGACGTTGTCGATCGACTCGCTGTAGTCGGGGTCGCTGGCCGCCAGCGCCATGTTCATCAGCTCCGCCCAGGCCGCGTCGTCCTCCTCGGGGATCCCCATGAAGCTGCCGATCACTCGCGAAACGGCCGGCTGGGCGACATCGGTGACCAGGTCGCAGGTCTCCCGCCCGTCGAGGCGGTCGAGCACTCTGATCACGATCGCGCGGATCTCGTCCTCATGGGCGGCGATCCGCTTCGGGGTGAACCCGGCCTGGAATAGCGCCTTGATCCGGTCGTGCTTGGGCGGGTCCATCCCGATGAACATCGCCCGCGCCAGCTCGATCGGGAAGACCTCGTCGATCGCCACCACCCCTCCCAGTTCGGAGGAGTAGGTCTCCCAGTCGCGGCTGACGGCGTGGACGTCGTCAGCCCTCGTCACCGACCAGAAGCCCTTCGCCGCTGGGAACTCCGTCACCCGCGACGTCCAGTGGACGGGGCACCCCTCGCGCATCCGTTTGAAGAGCTCGTGGGGCGGGCCGTGGACCCAGTGCTCGCGCTCGATCAAGAGGGCGTCCTTCAGATCTCCGTTCGCAGCCATCTCGCGCATCCTACTGGCTGGCTGGCCAGTTTTTTGCAGGGATCCGAAACACAACGCCACAGAAGGCCGGTCAGGTTGAGGCCGGCGCCGGCGCCGTGACCCCGGTCGGGGAAATCAAGACAGGACAGCGGGCCGTCTGCATCACCGGGTTGGACACGCTCCCGTAGACCGCCCGTCGGAACGGTCCGCCGCCGCGGGAGCCGAGGACCAAGAGGTCGACGCCGTTCTCGGTCGCCTCGATCAGCTCGGTCGCGGGATTGCCCCAGAGAAGGATCGGGAGCGCTCGTGCTGCCGTTGGAAGGCTCGCCACCGCCTCGTGCAACTGCTCTCGCAGCCTCTCGGCCCTCCCCGGCTGGGCCTGGGTCTCCGAAGAGAGCGGGCCTGGTGCGCTCACCGGCTTCGGTGCCACGGCGTAGACCCTCAGGGCCGCCCCGTTGGGGACGGCGAGATCGGCCGCCATCCTGAGTGCCTCCAGTGCGGTCTGCGAGCCGTCGAAACCGACTCCGATCATGCGGATCCCGGGATCCTCGTCGTCTCCGCCGCCGAGGGGCCGCCAGCCGAGGTCGCCGTCGACGGGCCTGCCGAAGCCCGGGGGGGCGATCGCAACCGCGCAGGGAGCTTCGCCGAGGAGACGCTCGACGGTCGTCCCTGGGATGACCTTCCCGATCGGACCCCGATGCGTCGACCCGAGTACGAGGAGTTCAGCATCCGTGCTGCGAGCGAGCCGCGCGAGCGTGCTCGGGCTCTCGCCGGGGGCGGTCGCGATGTCCATCTCGGCTCCGGTGGCACGTGCCAGCAGTCGGCCCAACGCGAGCGCGTCGCGCCCCTGTTCTGTCTCCTGATAGCCGACGAGGATCTTGCGGTACACAGTGCTTCTTTCGAATGGCTCTGCAGCGAATCTACGCCGGGTGCGGAAGCGGGCCATCCGGGTAATGCCGCACCGGTTTCGAGGCTCGACCCTGATATTCCTCCCGCTTCCCGCCAGAATAGGAGTCGATCTCTGAGGATGGACCACGCGGACCGGTCGGACAACCAAGGTCAGGCGCAGCGCTTCAGGCGTCTGACCGACGTCGGCACCGCCCTCATGTCGGAGCTCGACCTCGAGGCGGTGCTGCGCTCGGTGGTGGAGGCGGCGCGTGAGCTGAGCCTTGCCGAATACGCGGCGCTCGGGGTGCTGGACCGCGAGCGCACCGAGCTCGAGCGCTTCATCTACCTCGGGATCGACGAGGAGACAAAACGGGAGATCGGCAGCCTGCCGCGGGGCCGCGGGGTGCTCGGCGAGCTGATCCGCGAGCCCGCCCCGCTGAGGCTCCGCAACGTCAACGAGCATCCGCACGCCTTCGGATTCCCCCCCGGCCACCCCCCGATGCACACCTTTCTCGGAGTGCCGATCAGCGTGCGCGGTGAGGCCTACGGCAACCTCTATATGACCGAGAAAATGGGCGGGGAGGAGTTCGACGAGGACGATGAGGCGGCTGCGATGACCCTGGCGACATGGGCGGGCATCGCGATCGAGAATGCCCGCCTCTACACGACCCTGAGCGAACGCGAGGCCAAGGTCGAGCAGGCGCTGCGGCGGGCTGAAACGTCGGTTGACATCGCGCGAGCGGTCGGCGGCGAGACCGACGTCGCACGGGTCCTGGACCTGATCGTCAAGCGTGCGCGCGCCCTCGTCGAGGCCAGGGCGCTCCTCGTCCTGTTGCGCCGCGGCGGACGCCTGATCGTCGCCGCGCAGGCGGGTGAGGTCGGCGACGAGGTCCGGCACCTCACGATTCCCACCGGGGACCCTGTCTTCCAGGCTGCGATGCAGGAGCGGGTCGCCCAGCATCTCGAACGCGGGTCCCCTCCCTCGGAGGCACGTCTGAGGGAGAAAATGGGAGCCGAGACGGCGCTGGTCGTCCCACTGCTATTCCGCGGATACGCGGTCGGGGCGTTGGTCGCGCTCGATCGCGAAGCGGGGGGCGCGGAGTTCGACGACGAGGATCTCCGCCTGCTGCAGGCGTTCGCAACAAGCGCCGCGACCGCGGTGGCGACCGCGCAGTCGGTGGAATCCGAACGGCTCCAGCAGCAGGTCGAGATCGGTGAACGCGAGCGCCAGCGCTGGGCGCAGGAGCTTCACGACGATGCGCTGCAGGGCCTGGCGGCGATTCGGATCTCTCTCGCCACCGCCCTGCAGGCTGAGGCGGACGATCGGCCGAGCCGGATCGAGGCCGCTGCGGAGGAGACGGTCGAGCGCCTCGAGGGGCAGATCGATGAGCTGAGCCGGCTGATCAACGACCTGCGCCCGGCACCGTTGGAGCGCCTCGGCCTCGCCGGTGCCCTGCAGTCCCTGGCGGACGAATGCTCGGCTCGCGGGGGCCTCACAGTCGACTCGGCGATAGACATTTCCGAAAGGCTCGGCGGCGAGGAGGAGCGGGTGGTCTACCGGCTCGTTCAGGAGGCCCTCAACAACGTCCTCAAGCACGCGTCGGCGAGCAGCGTCGGCGTCTCGGCGCGCCTCGTCGACCATCAGGTGCGTATCGCCGTCGAGGACGATGGCTGCGGGTTCGACCCGAGCGCCGTCGCAAACAGCCGCGGCCTGTCCGGGATGCGCGAGCGAATCGAGATGTTGGGCGGCGAGATCGAGATCGGAGCCGAGCCGGAAGGCGGGACCAGGGTCTCGGCCTGGATCCCCCGGAGCCTCGGCGGCTAGGTCGAGCCTTCGGCTTCGATCACCCCATGGGCGATCGCGAACCGAACCAGCTCGGGGCGGGACTCGATTTCGAGCTTCTGCAGGAGCTTGGCCCGGTTGACCTCGATCGCCCGCACACTGAGGAAGAGGCGCTCGCCGATCTCACGGTTGGTGTGACCGAGCGCGAGCAGCCGCAACAGCTCGAGCTCACGGTCGCCCAGCCCCTCGAGTGGGTCGACCTCGAGCCTGGCGAGGGCGCCACCCAGCTCGGGGTCGATGTAGGAGCCGCCGCCGGCTGCGATCCGGATCGCCTCGATCAGGTTGCGCTCGGCGGCCTGCTTGAGAACGTAGCCCGCTGCCCCCGCCCGCAGCAGCTCACGGGCCCTGCGGGCATCGTTCTGCATGGTCAGCACGACTATCGCCGTCCCGGGAGCGCTCTCCCGCAGGCCCTCGATGTCGCTTGCGGGGTCGGCGCCAGGCATCTGCAGGTCGAGAACGAGCACGTCGGGCTTCCGATCCCTGACCAGCCGGACCGCCGATCCCGTGTCCGAGGCCTCGCCGAGGACCCTCAGACCAAACTCTCCTTCGAGCAGGTTCCGAAGGCCCGCCCGGATCACGTTGTGGTCGTCGGCCAGGACAACGCCTATCTCCTGCTTGCCTTTCATGGTCGAGTCGCCTCGTCAGCAGTCTGCCACGCATCCGGGTGTGGGATGCCGCATGGCCGGATGTGGCTTTGGACCGATGGAGGACCGGCCGAAGTTCGCGACCCTGTCGGCATGAGAGTCCTGATCGCACTGGGGGAGAACGATCTCCTGAGATCCGGGACGGCAGATCCCGGGGTCACGCGAGAGGACGTCGATGCCGCCGCGGGGATATTGGCCGAGGTCGCCGCCGAGCACGACGTCGTGATCACCCACGATTGCAGTCCCCGGGTTGGTCACATGCTCGAGCTGGCGTTGCAGAATGCGCTGCCCGAGCGGGACGTCGTCACCGTCCTCACCCAGGTCGTAATCAGCGGCGAGGATGCTGCCCTGGCCGACCCCTCCGGGCAGCCTGAGCCCAACGCGATCGTCGAGCTGCGAAGTTTGCGGATGCTGATCGATTCCGGCGCGCTGGTCATCTGCACCGGCGGGGGAGGCCTCCCGGTGACGATCGCCGCCGACGGCACGATGCGGGGGCTCGAGGTGGAGGTCGACCCCGATCTGACCGCTGCGTTGCTGGCTCGTCGCCTCGACGTCGATCAACTTCTCCTGATCTGTGGCGCCGGCGCTGCGAAGACCGTGTCGAAGGAGGATGCGGCGCGGCGATTCGTCGAGGCGACGGGTCGGCACGCGGCCATCGGCCCGCTCACGAGCGTTGGTCGGACACTCCGCGGTGCGGTCGAGAACCGGGTCGCTTCTCGGTACGCCTGAGCCACCACCGCCGCAGCTCGTCCGACCCCCAGACGACGAAGGGAAATGGCACGACCACCAGGAGGTCGGTCGCGGGCAGGGCGGCGGTCCCGAACAGCCCCTGGAAGAGGGGAACGTAGATCAGGATCGCCGCCAGCGCCAGCTCGAAGGCGATCCCCCAGAGCAGCAGGCGGTTGCTGAAGACGCCCACAGAGCGCAACGAGGCGCGCTCGGTCCGCGCCGCGAACGCGGTGCCGATCTGACAGGCGAGCATGCTGAAGAAGGTCATCGTCGTCGCCTGCTGATAGCCGTGGTGGAGCGGCGAACCTTCGCCGGTGGGGTCCCCGGGGCTCCAGCCTGAGCGCAGCAGCACGTAGAAGAAGGCCGCCATCGAGAGGGCCGCGGCGATCACTCCGAGGAAGAGCCAGGCACGGACCAGCATCGAGCGCTGGATGATCGATTCCGAGCGCCGCCGCGGCCGCCGCCGCATGATGCCCGGCTCGGCCGCCTCCTGCCCGAGTGCGAGCGCGGGCAGCGTCTCGGTGCCGACGTCGAACGCGAGCAGCTGCATCACGGTCAGCGGCAGCGGGATCGAGCCGCCCCCGACAGCGAACACTATGAAGGGGGTCACCTCCGGGGTGGCGTGGGCGAAGATGTAGAAGATGAACTTGCGGATGTTGTCGTAGATCCGCCGCCCTGCCTCCACCGCGGCGACGATCGTGGCGAAGTTGTCGTCGGTGAGGACCATCGTCGATGCCTCGCGGGCGACGTCGGTTCCCGAGCGGCCCATCGCGACGCCGATGTCGGCGCTGCGCAGCGCCGGCGCATCGTTGACTCCGTCGCCGGTCATCGCGACCACGTGTTCCTCGGCGCGGAGGGCATCCGCGATTCGAAGCTTGGCCTCCGGGGTACTGCGGGCGAAGACCAGCTCGTTCCCCTCTCTCAGCGCCGCGTCGAGCTCCTCCTCGCTCATCGCCTCGAGCTCGGCCTCGGTGATCACGTGTGGGGTCCCGCGGGCGATCCCGATCCGCTGGGCGACCGCGACGGCGGTCCGCGGGTGGTCCCCGGTGATGACGATGACCCGGATTCCGGCCTCGTGGCAGCGAGCGACGGCCTCGGCGACCTCCGGCCGCGGCGGGTCGAGCATCGCGACCAGCCCAAGCAGGGTCAGGTCTCGCTCCGCGTCCTCCCGCATCGTCGGAGTCGTCTCGGTCGAGCGCCTGGCGACCGCAAGCACGCGCAGTCCGGCGTCGGCATAGGCTCCCACCGCAGCGTCGACCTCGGCGATCTGCTCGGAATCCATCAGCGCGGTGCCGCCCGGCGAGACAACATGCGTGCAGGCGTCGAGGATCGCCTCGGGCGCTCCCTTGACGCTCACCCAGAGCCGGCCGTGGTCGTCATTGACGGTGGTCATCCGCTTCAGGACCGGGTCGAAGCGGAACTCGGCGAGGCGTCCGGGCAGTGCGCGCACGTCGACGCCGAGCGAGCGGGCGGTCGCGAGCATCGCCGCCTCGGTCGGGTCCCCGACCACCTCGCCGCTGTCGTCGAGGTGGGCGTTGTTGCAAATTGCCATCGCGGCCGCGAGCTCTCCCAGGAAGGGAGCGTCCCGGGGGGAAGGGGGGTGTCCGTGCTCGAGATCGAACTCCTCGCCCGCGGCCCAAAGCCGGGTCACCCGCATCCGGTTCTCGGTCAGGGTGCCGGTCTTGTCGGTGCAGACGACGTCGGTCGAGCCCAGGGTCTCGACGGCGCTGAGTCGCTTGACCACCGCTCCCCGCCGCACCAGGCCCCTGACTCCCACGGCGAGGGCGAGTGTGATCACCGGCAGCAGCCCCTCGGGCACGTTGCCGACGATCAGGCCGATCGCGAACACGATCGAGTCAGAGACGGAGAGCCCCGCGACGAGGGTGGCGAGCGGGATGAAGGCCAGGCCCATCAGGACCGCGATCGCCGCGATCAGCCAGGCGACTCTCCTCACTTGTCGTTCAAGCGGGCTCTCCTCCCTCTCGACCCGCTGCGACAGGGCCGCGATGCGGCCCAGCTCAGTGGCCATCCCGGTCGCAAAGACCAGGGACCGCGCCTCGCCACCGGTGCAGCTCGTCCCGCTGAAGACGAGCTCCCGCGCCGCCAGGAGCGGTGTCGCGGTGCCACCGGCGTCGGCGGATCGCGCAACGGGAACCGACTCGCCGGTCAAGGTCGAGAGGTCGGCATCGATCGCCCCCTCGACCAGGTGGGCGTCGGCCGAGATCCGATCCCCCTCTTCGATCAGGAGCAGGTCGCCGGGAACGATCAGTCCGGCGTCGATCTCGGTGGGCCGGCCGTCGCGGACCACCTTCGCCGTGTGCGGCAGGTAGCTCTGCAGCGCCTCGACCGCGCGCTCGGCCTGTAGCTCCTGGACGAAGGCGAATCCGGCATTGAGGACGATGACGACGACGACGGCGATCGCCACCGGAGTGATCCCGGCGATCGCCGCCAGGGCCGCCGCCCCCCAGAGCAGCAGCGCCAGCGGGTGGGTGAACTGCCGTGCCAGCTCCCGCGGCCAGGCTCTGCCTCGGCGGCGTTCGAGCCGATTGGGGCCGTATACGACCAGGCGGCGTTCGGCCTCTCGACCGGTGAGGCCGTCGAGCGAGGTCCGCAGGTCGCGAGCGAGAAGGTCGATCCGCTCGCTGGGGTCGAAAGGCGCGGGACCGTTCACGGCGGATCCATCAGGCCCCGCCTGCGCCGAATCCATGCCGTCAGGCTAGGCCCTGGCTCGGGTCTCCGGCATCCGGGCATGACCACACGGAGGTCTCGACCGCCCCGCTACGCTGGCGGCACCGATGGCGAGCACGAGCCCGGAGGGGGAGGAGGCGATCACAATTGTCGTGGCCGACGATCACGCGGTCGTCCGCGGTGCGCTGAAGGCGCTTCTGGAAGCCCAGCCGGACCTCGACGTGGTGGGCGAGGCCAGCGACATCGCGTCTGCCGAAGCTGCGGTCGCCGCCAAGGAGCCACGGGTCCTGATCCTCGACGTGAACATGCCGGACGGCCTTTCGGTCGATGCGGTGGCGGGCCTGAGAGAGCGCGCGCCCGGATCCGAGATCGTCCTCCTGACGATGGAGCGCGACCTGAGCCTGGTCCGGCGCGGGCTCGAGGCCGGGGCCCGTGGGTATCTGCTCAAGGATGCGGCCCACCTCGATCTGATCGAGGCTGTGCGTCATGCCGCCAGTGGGCGCCAGTACCTGCCGACGTCGCTCAGTGCCGGCCTCGAGCATGACGAAGACGATACGGAGCGGCCCGCGCTGTCCCCGCGCGAGACCGAGGTGCTGCGGCTGATGGCCCTCGGGCACACCAACCGCGAGATCGCGGAGCAGCTTTCGCTGAGCGTGCGGACGGTGGAGACCCACCGTTCGCATATCCAGCAGAAGCTCGGACTCGACAGCAGGCCGGAGCTGACCCGCTACGCGCTCGACAACGGTCTCATCGACGCCTGAGCCGGCCGGAACTCAGGCCTGGGTCCGCGGCCACGGCCGCAGAGGCTCTGCGCTTGCGATCCTGATCCGCGAGTCGGCGGCGATGGCGCCGTCGGGGCGGGCCCCGGTGTGGGAGCTCGCGGCGCGGGCGCCGACCGCCGAACTCCCGCTCTTGACGACGACGACCGGCTTGCGCTTGCCGACCCGCCTCGCGACCCGCGCGAACCGACCGGGGTTGCTGAACGACTCGATGTAGAGGAGGGCGAGGCGTGTGCTCTCGTCCTCCTCCCAGAACTCGAGCAGGTCGGTCGCCGTCATGTCGGCGCGATTGCCGAGCGATGCGAAGGTCGAGACGCCGATGCCCCTCGCCCCGGCGAACTCGATCAGCGCCAGCCCGAGGGCACCGCTCTGGGTGGCGAAGGCGACGTTGCCGGCGACCGGCGCCTCGGGGGCGAAGCTGACGTTCAGGCCGTCCTCAGCGCTGGTGTCGATCAGGCCGAGGCAGTTGGGGCCGATCAGCCTCATCCCGGCCTCGCGGCAGACCGCCAGGAGCTCGCGTTCCCGTTTACCGCCCTCCTCACCGACCTCGGTGAAGCCGGCTGAGAGGACGACCAGGCTCCTGGCGCCCTTGGCTGCGCATTCGCGCGCGGTCTCCGCCACCGCTTCAGCCCTGACCGCGATCACCGCGAGGTCGACGTCCTCCGGTACGCGGCCACGCTCGCGAAGGCCGGCACCGACTGGACGCTGTCGGCAGACGGGTTGACGGGGTAGATCGGCCCCTTGAACGGAGACTCGATCAGGTTGTCGCGTTCCTCGAAGCGGGCGACCGCCTCTGGTGTCAGCGAGGTCGGGAACTCGACCCTCAGTCCCTCCGGGCTCGATTCGATCTCGACCGGGAAACCGCTCTCGTGGAACATCTCGATCATCCGGCGGTTTGCCGGCATCACCTCGGCGCGGAACGTGGCGATGCCGTCAGGTAGACACCGTGGCCGACCGGCCGGTGGTCCTGGCCGCGGAAGGCGATCAGCCCGTAACGGCTTCTGTAGTCGACCTCGGCCATCAGGTGCGCGGCACGCGCCGGGTCCGCCGCCCCCGAGAAGAACCGGAACGCCTGTGAGGTGGGGTCGAGACCGGCGAAGAGCGCCGCCAGGAGCTCCTCGTCGTCCGGGCGCACCGGGCGCAGGCTGACAGTGGAGCCGTCGTGGAGGACGACATCCGCCTCGCGGTGGGCGGGGTAGGTCGCGTCGCTCATCCTGGACCTCGATCGCCGAAGCGGGAGAGAAGTTCGACGTACTCGACCAGCCTGACCGGCGCCAGATAGGCCTCTCGGACCCGCTGCCTCGCCCGCTCGCCGATCTCGGCGGCGCGACCGCGGTCGTCGGCGAGGAATCGGATCGCCTCTGCCAGCGTTTCGAGATCGCGGGGGTCGTCGATCAGGAGCCCGCTCTCGCGATCGACGATCTGGTCCTGGATCCCGCCCACCCGGGTCCCGATCACGGGCCGCCGCTTCCACATCGCCTCGGTGACGGTCAGGCCGAAGCCCTCGGCGAGGCTCTTCTGGACGACGATCTCGGCACGCCGCTGGAGCGCGTTGACCATCGCGGCGTTTTCGTCGTTGTCGTCCATCGGCAGGCTGACGAGATGGGCCCGGCGCCGAGCGTCGAACGGGAGGTCATGCCAGGCGGCCTCGATTCCACGCCAGACGCCGGCGCCCTCGGGGTCATCAGAGACGGCGGAGGTCGCGGGGCCGGCGAGGACGAGGTGGAGGTCCTCGTCGCCCAGGTGGCGCGCGAAGCACTCGAGCAGGCCCGAGTGGTCCTTGAGCCGGTCCCAGCGCGACACCTGGGCGACGACGCGTGCTCGATTGGGAAGCGCGGCCTCCTGGACGACCTCGGCGGCGCGCTCGACCCGCCCCGGAGTGCCGTCGGCGCGGACGAAGGCGTGCTCCTGCGCCAGGCCATCCTCTCCAAGCCCGATCGCGCCGATGATGCCGTCGACAGTCGAGCCATCGAGCTCCTGGTTCTTCGGCGAGAGCGGGTCGATCGACGGCGGCATCACCGAGGCCCGGTCAGGATCCAATATGTCCCAGACGTAGTCCCGGCGCGAGAAGACGTAGGCATCGGCGGCGGTGACGTAGGGGGCAAGGAAGCTCCGAGCGCGACGGACAAGCTCGTCGGGGTGATCGGCGCCGATGTGACAGCGCCAGATCACGGTGGCGCCCGATCCCTTCGCCGCTCGGACCAGGCCCGCCGTCTGGGGGTCGTGGAGGAGGACGATGTCCCTCTCGTCCAGCAGCGGCGCGAGGTGGCTCGCGCTGTCGGCCAGGGCCCCCTCGTACAGCTCGCGCTCGCCCTCGCCCAGCTCGCCGCCGTCGCCCCCGTCGCCGTGCAGGTTGTTGTGCAGGCGCTTGGTCAGCTCGAAGAACTCGGGCTGCTCGTGGAGGACGACCCAGCGGGTGTCGACCCCGGCCCCCCGCACATAGGGGAGCAGGGCGCGCAGCATCTCGGCGACCCCGCCGCCGCTGAGGGTCGAGTTGACGTTCCAGACCGTCCGTCCGGCGAAGAGGCCGCGGGCCCGGTCGGCCGCCGCGGCGACCGCGTCGTACTCCTCGTTGAGGAGATCCCTGTACCGATCCACCTCGTAGGCCGGGATCTCTGCGAACTCTGGCCGGGCCATCCGTCCTCACAGTGTCCAGTACCGGGCAACACCGGCGGCAGCCCTCGAGGTGAGCACGGACTCGGGAGCGATCTCGATCGCCTCGCCCTCGCCGCAGAGCGCGGCGAGGGTCGCGGCCACCGACTCCGCAAGGGCGTCGGGTTCGTAGCCGCCCTCGAGGACGACTCCGAGGGGCGCCTCGAGCCGCGCCGCAAGTTCGCGCACATGGCAGGTCATCTGCGCGAAGGAGGCCGCCTCGAGCAGGCAATCGGCGAGCGGGTCGGCGCGGTGGCCGTCGAAGCCGGCCGAGACGAGAACGAGGTCGGGATCGAAGGAGCCGGCGATCGGGAGCACGATGTGCTCGACGAGGGAGAGCCAGAGCTCCTCATCGGCGCCGGCCGGGACCGGGAGGTTGATCGTGTAGCCCTCGCCGGGCCCCGAGCCGAAGTCGCCCGAGGGGCCGCTGCCGGGGTAGATCCCGGCCTGGTGGATGCTGATGAAGAGGATGTCGGAGCGGCTGCGGAACGCCTCGGCCGTGCCGTTGCCGTGGTGAACGTCCCAGTCGAAAACCATGACCCGCTCGGCGCCGAGCTCGCGGACCGCCAGCTCGGCGGCGATCGCGACGTTGTTGAAGAGGCAGAATCCCATCGCCCGACCCGGTTCGGCGTGGTGGCCGGACGGGCGCAGCGCGCAGAAGCCGGCCCGGCCTTCGCCGACCAGGAGCGCCCGCGTCATCGCGCAGGCTCCCCCGGCGGCGTGGAGGGCGGCCCGGTAGGAGGCCTCGCCGACGAAGGTGTCCGCGTCGATTGCGCCGCCGCCCGACAGGCAGAGCTCGCGGATCGACTCGATGTGGCCGGGGCGGTGGACCAGCTCCAACTCCTGCTCCTCTGCCGCGGGGGCTTCGCGTCGCTCCATGTCCGGCCACGCGCGCTCGGCGATTGCGCGCTCGATCGCGATCAGCCGCTCGGGAGTGTCCGGGTGGGCCGGCATATGCGCCCGCGGATCGTGCTCGAGCCCGGAGGGGTGGCTGTAGAACAGCACTCGGGCCGACCCTATGCCTGAACGGCCGCCCGGTCCAGCTCACCCGTGCGGGCAGATCACCGCCCGGCCCTCGAGGGTGCCCTCCCGCATCCGGGCATAGGCGTCCTCGCCCCGGTCGAGCGGGAAGCGCTCGACGTGGGCGTGGATCTTGCCGCTCCGGGCGAGGTCGAGGACCTCGCCCTGCTCGACCGCGGTCCCCCAGTAGGGGATCGTCAATTGCGACTCGAACGGCAGGGCGCCGAAGGCGAACTGGAGCTTGCCGCCGGCGAGGCCGACCACGGTCAGGTGGGCCTCGAAGCGCGTTATCTCGCTGGCCAGCGCGAGCGTCTCGTCGGCGCCGACGTCGTCGAGGACGAGCTCCGCCCCCCGCCCTCCGGTCAGCTCCCGGATTTCGGCGGCCGCATCCTCGCCGGCCTCGACCGCCTCGTCGGCCCCGATCTCGCGGGCCAGCGCGAGCTTCTCAGCCGAGGTGTCGACGGCGATCACCCGCGCCGGAGTGAGGGCGCGAAGGATCTGCACCGCCATGTGGCCAAGGCCTCCGACGCCGATCACGACCGCGGTCGAGCCGGGCACCAGCAGGTGCAGCGAGCGCTTGATCGCGTGGTAGGGGGTGAGGGCCGCGTCGGAAAGCGGGGCCGCGTCGCGCGGGTCGAGGTCCCCCAGCGGCAGCAGCAGCCGCGGATGTGGGACGAGCATGTACTCGGCCATGCCGCCGTCGAGCCCGAGGCCGCCGCCGAAGGCGCCGATCTCGGCCTGGTGCTCGCAGTAGTTCTCGGCCGAGAGTCGGCAGGCGCGGCAGCGCCCGCATCCCCAGGGTCCGTAGACGGAGACCGCCTCGCCCTCCTCGAGCCCTTCGACGCCGGCGCCGATTGCCTCGACCCAGCCGGCGTTCTCGTGGCCGAGGGTGAAGGGCAGGTCGAAGTCCATCGTCCCCTCGGGCCACTCCATCAGGTGCAGGTCCGAGTGACAGGCCCCGGCGCCGCCGACCTTGATCAGGACCTGTCCCGGCCCCGGCTCGGGGACCGGGACGTCGCGCATCTCGGGCGGTGACTGCCAGGCGGTCAGCTGGTAGGCCTTTATCTTGCTCCTCCCTCATCGCTGGTTGCGTTCATCTCCACGGCAGCATCATCAGCCCTCCTCGCCCCGGTTCAGGCGCAGGCGCGTCTCCGCCGCGGCGATCAGGCTGCGGGCGCGATCGACGGCGTCGATGTTGACCGATATCGCGTCGATGCCGCAACCGACCAAAAGCTCGGCGTACTCGGGATGGACCGAGGGCGCCTGGCCGCAGATCGATGTCCTGAGGCCGAGCTCCCTCGCGCTGTGCACGAGGCGCTCGATGTACTCGGTGACGGCGGCATCGCGCTCGTCGAAGATCTCGGCCACCAGCTCGGAATCGCGGTCGGCGCCGAGCACGAGCTGGGTCAGGTCGTTGGAGCCGATCGAGATGCCCGCGATGCCGAGCTTCGCGTAGCTGGGCAGGTGGAAGAGCACCGAGGGAACCTCGGCCATCACCCACAGCTCGAAGCCGGGTCGCTGGAGCAACCCGACCCGCTCGAGCAGCGTCCGGCAGAACTCGACTTCGCCGGGGGTGCGGACGAACGGCAGCATCAGGTGAAGGTTTGTGTGGCCCTCGGCCCAGATGCGGTCGATCGCGCTCAGCTCCAGTTCGAGCAGATCGGGCTCGCGGGTGTAGCGCAGCGCGCCGCGGTAGCCGATCATCGGGTTTGCCTCCTCCGGCTCGAAGCGCTCGCCGCCGCGCAGGCCACGGAACTCGTTGGTGCGGAAGTCGATCGTCCGATAGGTGATCGGCCGCGGGGCGAAGGCAGTCGAGAAGCGCCGCAGCGAGTCGGCCATTCGCTGAACGAACAGCTCGCCTTCGCCGCGCTCCATCAGCGCTCGCGGATGCTCGCCCTCGAGCGCCTCGACGATCATCAGCTCGGCCCGCAGCAGGCCGACTCCGTCGACGTCGAGGTCGCGCACCCGGTCGAGCTGGGAGGGCTCGGAGAGATTGACGAGCAGGTCCGTCCGCACGGGCTGCAGCGATGCGGGGGAACTCGGGCCGGGCTCCTCCGCCGGCGCCGCTGGCGCCGTCGCTCCCTCCGTCACGACCCCGCTGCCGGCGTCGACGGTGACGAGTTCGCCGTCGTGCAGGGCCCTCGTCGCCTCGACGGTTCCGACCACGCAGGGTATGCCGAGCTCCCGCGACACGATCGCCGCGTGACAGGTCATTCCCCCGGAGTCGGTGACTATCGCGGCCGCTTTGCGCATCAGGGGCACCCAGTCCGGCGTGGTCATGTGGGTGACGAGGATCTCGCCGTCGTTTAGCTCCCCGGCATCCCCGCGCGCACGGATCACCCGAACCGCGCCGACCGCCATGCCCGGAGCCGCGCCGAGCCCTCTGACGAGCTCGATGCCGGTGTCGTGGGCGGGGGCAGTCTGGTCCATGCTCCCGGTGCTGGTGACGGGCCTCGACTGCAGCATCCAGACCTTCCCGTCCTCGTCGATCGCCCACTCCGTGTCCTGCGGGGCGCCGTAGTGGCCCTCAATCCGCACTCCGAGCTCGGCGATCGAGACGATCTCAGCGTCGCTCAAGACCGGCCTCTCCGCCTCGCTCGGCTCGAGTTGCCGGGTCAGGGTGCCGCCGTCGGCGGCTTCCACGATCTCGATCTCCTTGCGGCGGACCTCCCGCCTCTCGATCGAGAGGTCGCTCTTGCCGACCACGTAGCGGTCCGGCGAGACCGAGCCGGATACGACCGACTCGCCAAGGCCGAATGCGCCCTCGATCACGAGGTGCTCGGACGCTCCGGTCGCCGGATCGATCGTGAACATCACCCCCGCGCGGGTGGATCCGATCTGGCGCTGAACGACGATGGCGATGTCCATGTCGACCTGCGCGAAGCCCTTCTGCGCGCGGTAGTAGATGGTGCGAGCGCCGAAGAGCGAGGACCAGCAGATGCGGATCGCCTCCACCACGCTGTCCGTTCCACGAACGTTCAGCAACGTCTCGTTCATCCCGGCGAAGGAAGCGGACTCGGTGTCCTCCGCGGTGGCGGAGGAGCGGACCGCGACGGGGACGTCGGGGTCGCCGTCCCCAAGGCTCACGTAGGCATCGGCGATCGCCTCCTCGAGCCAGTCGGGCACCGGCTCCTTCTCGACCATCGAGCGAATCTCCTCGGCCGCCCGGTCGAGCTCGCCGGTGTCCTCGACATCGACGCCGGTCAGTCGCTTCTCGATTCGCGAGCGCAGGTCGCCGTGGTCGCGGAAGGCAGCGTAGGCCGATGCGCTGACGACGAAGCCGGGGGGGACCGGCAGGCCCGCGGCGGTCAGCTCGCCGAGGTTCGCGCCCTTGCCCCCGGCAAGCTCGACGTCCTCGTGGCCGAGGCGCTCGAAGACGATGATCGCGTTCGCGGCGGCCGGAGGGATCATGGCCGCGGCACCACCCAGACCGGACAGGGAGCCTCCTGGGCGACATGGCGGGACACCGAGCCGAGCAACACTCGTGCAACCGGCCCGTAGCCACGCGAGCCCAGGATGAGGAGGTCGACGCCCTCCTCACACTCCCGCACAAGTGCGGCCCCGGGTGAGCCGTCGAGCCGCCGTCGTTCGACGCCAAGCTTGGGGTCGACCGATTCGACCGCGTCGAGCAGCACCTTGTCGGGGTCCGGGGGCACGGGCGACGGGGTGTAGCCGACGGCGCCAGGGATCATCACCGGCGGTGAGACGACGGTGATGATCCTCAGCATCGCGTTGGAGTGTTGCGCCATCGCTTCGGCGCTGCGCAGCGCCCCCTTGGCCTCCGCCGACCCGTCATAGGCGACGGCGATCGTGCGGAACGGGTCGTGGCGTTCGGCGGCATAGCCCTTCGGCGCGACGACGATGTCGGATGGCGAGCCGTTGAGAAGGCTTCGGCCGACGCTTTCGATCAGCACCCGACCGACCGGACCCCGGTGTGGCGAGCCGACGACGATTGCGTCGAAGTCCTCGCGCTCGGCGAGCTCGGCCAGGATCGCTCCGGGTGAGCCGCCGCCGAACGCGCGGGTGTCGGAGATGCGCTCACCGAGCACAGCCCGCGCTTTCGCGAAGATCGGCTCCGCAGCTTTCTCCTCCGACTCCATGAGCATGTTCACCAACGGATCGGTGAAGAGCACCGTGGCGACCACGGCATTCCCATCGGTCTCCGAAACGATCAGTCGCGCCAGCTCCAGCGCGTCATTTCCCCCGTCGCTGCCGTCGTAGCCGACCAGCAGGCGCACGAACTCAGCTCACCTTCGACTTCGGTCTCATCTGCGCCATCGGAGCCCCCCGTTGAATCTGGAACCGACCTGGTCCGAATCTAGGCATCCCCGGGTTGCACGGCATCCGGGTGAAGCCACAGCGAACCGATGATGCGGCCCCGATGCAGTTTGACGCTTTCGCCCGGACCTCGGGGCGCCGGGAAAGGCCGGGAATCGGGGGCCGCCCGGCCTGATGCCGCCGACCAGGATTGCCAGGCCGATCAACATCGCGATCTGGACCGCCACCCCGACCGGCGAGGTGAGGGAATCCAGCGCCAGCGACGCCAGGTTCCGCTCGGCGATGGTCGCGGCAGTGACATAGATCGAGTAGGAGACCAGTCGTCCGACAAAGAACGCGGCGGTGAGCGGAAGGAGCGGCACGGTCATGAGCCCCGCCCCGACGAAGAGCTGCCCGGAGGGCACGGGTGAGAGCGCAAAGAGGCCGAGGCCCGCCGTCGCGCGCCGGCGGTTCGCGCTGATCGCTGCCTGAGCGCGACCGATATGCTCGATGCGGTCCGCGGAGAGGCGCGGCCGCAGGCGCCGAGAGCCCGACGCGAGCAGGAAGCGCCCCGCTGCTGCCGCCAGGGCTCCGCAGAGGATCAGCGGCACGGCGGGCAGATCGAACTGGAGGCTGAAGAAGACCAGGATCGCCCAGGTCGGCGGACCGAATGCGGGCAGGAGGTTGACCGCGAATACAACTCCAACCGCGACTGCGAGCTGGGCGACAACCTCCATGCCGGGAAGCTACGACGAGCACCGCTGGCCGATATCGGGAATAGGCCGCACGCAACGAGTGGGGCTTTCCCGGATGCCACGCCTCACCCCGGGCGACAGACTTCCGCCAATGAGCTCGAAGGTTCTGATCATCGGCGGCGGCGTGGCGAGCCTCGAGGCCGCGATCGCCCTGCAGGAGCTGGCGGGCGATCGGGTCGATGTCCGGATCAACTCCCCCGGCGAGGACTTCGTCTACCGGCCCTTTGCGGTCGCAGAGCCCTACGGCTCCTCGCACGTGATGCGCTATCAGCTGGGACCGCTCGCGGAGCGCTGCGGCGCCAGCTTCCATCTCGGGAGCATCGGGTCCATCGAGGGCGAGGGTCAGCGAGCCCATACCCACGATGGTGAGGTGATCGACTACGACCACCTGCTGATCGCCTGCGGTTCGCGCCTGCTCGCCGGAGTCCCGGGGGCGGTGACCTTCTGGGGCGTTGCCGACGACAGCAAGGTCCGGGATGTCGTCGGCGACCTGCTCGAGCAGAGGGTGCGCCGGCTGGTGTTCACGATGCCGGGCGGGGGCACCTGGGCCCTGCCGATGTACGAGCTCGCCCTTCTCGCCGAGCGTGAGCTTTCGAAGGCCGGCGTCAGCGGTGCGAGCCTGGCCATCGTCACCCCCGAGGACGCTCCGCTCGACATGTTCGGCCGCCAGGCGAGTGAGAGGGTCGGACAGCTGCTGGCCGAGAGGGACATCGAGGTCATCACACGGGCGACGCCGGTCAGGTTCGAGGACGGACAGCTGACGGTCACACCCAGCGCCACGATCGAGGCCGACGCCGTCCTCGGGATGCCCCGAATCGAAGGTCGGCAGATCGCCGGTGTGCCCCATGACCCCGACGGCTTCGTCGCCGTTGACGATCACTGCCGGATCAGAGGGGTGGAGCATGCCTATGCCGCCGGGGACGTGACCAGCTTTCCGGTCAAGCAGGGGGGCATCGCGACCCAGCAGGCAGACGTCGTCGCCGAAGCGATCGCCGCCGAGCTCGGCTGCGAGGTTGAGGCCGCGCCCCTCGATCCGGTCATACGCGGGGTTCTCTGGACCGGCGCGCAGCCGCTGTTCCTCTGCGGCCACCTGGCCGGGGGCCGCGGGGAAATCTCGAAGGCGAGCGAGGAGCCGCTGTGGGACGGCGCGGACAAGGGGAAGATCGCCAGTCGCTACCTGACGGAGTTCCTCTCCCAGGGCGACCGTCCGGTCGCCTGATTCCTTCCATGCGGCTGAATGGAGTCGAACCATCACGGGTGTTTCCACCCACAAGGCCCTCAACCTTGCGCGTCTACCAGTTCCGCCACAGCCGCGTGCGGGCGGTCGATTCTAGATAAGTCCGGGCCGGGTGGCGGCGGGCGGCGCCGACCGCCGGTTGCGGAGGTCCGATCGAATCGGTAGCCTCCGAACAAGTGTTCGGACGTCCGAGATATGCGCGGGCGCATTTGGTGAGTGAGAGGCGCCGATGGACTTCGACCTGACCAAGCGCCAGAAGGAGATTTTCGACTTCATCCGCCGCTACGCGGCGAAGACCGGGTACCCACCGACCGTCCGCGAGATCGGCAAAGCGGTCGGGCTGCACTCGTCCTCCACGGTCCACGCCCACCTCGCGAACCTCGAGAAGATCGGGCTGCTCCGCCGCGACCCTTCCAAACCGCGGGCGATCGAGCTCCTCTTCGACCGCGCCAAGAAGACGATCCTGCCGGGTGAGAACGGGATCCCGCTGGTCGGCAGCGTCGCCGCCGGTGAGCCGATCGTCGCCGAAGAGAACATCGAGGAGTACATCGAGATTCCCGATGTGATCGGTGGCGAGGAAGGCGACTACATTCTCCGCGTCCGCGGCGAAAGCATGAAGGAAGCGGGCATCTTCGACGGCGACTACGCCGTTGTCCGGCCCGCCGAGGAGGCCGACGACGGCGAAATCGTCGTCGCCCTGATCGGCGAGGAGGCGACGGTCAAGCGCTTCTTCCAGGAGGACGACCACATCCGGCTCCAGCCCGAGAACGAGGCGATGGAGCCGATCCGGACGCCAGATGCGACCGTCCTCGGCCGCGTCATCGGCGTACTCCGCAAGATCTGAGGCACCGCTCGCGGCTCTCCACCAGCGGCGCTACCCTTGACGGGCGGGCTGAGCGATCGCGGGGAGAGAAAACCCCTCGAGGAAAGTCCGGACACCGAAGGGCATGGCGGTGGGTAACGCCCACCCGGGGAAACCCGCGGGAAAGTGCCACAGAAATGACACGGCCGATGGCGCGGCCACACGTGAGCCGCGAACAGGCAAAGGTGAAATGGTGCGGTAAGAGCGCACCGGCGTCGCGGTGACGCGGCGGCCAGGCAAACCCCGCCAGGTGCAAGGCCAAACAGGACCGTCGACCCGACCCGGCGAGGTCCAGGTGGGCCGCAGGGCCACTGCGGTGGCTCACCCGGGGCGAGGGCCCCGGGGAGACAGATGATCGCTCACGACAGGATCCGGCTTACAGGCCCGCTAACGGAAAGGCCCCGCGAGGGGTCTTTCCTATTCCGTCTTAGCGTTTGCTAACGTGCCGCCAACTTCCGCTGAATCTCCGCCCACATATCGCGGAGAACGGGGGACCCAGATTGGTTGGGGCGAATCGCCGGCATCTGCCGCGTAGCGCAGCTCTTTCAGCGCGAGCCCGTCAGCTAACCCCGTAAGCGTCAGGAAGAGACGATGAACGTAGGCAGGAACCGCCTTGGGCGGAAAGATCAGACACGACGGGCTCGGCTGCGCCGCGGGCCGCTGCGCGCCCTGCTCCCGGCGCTCCTGGTCGGCTCGGCGCTGCTGCTCGGCGCCGCCCCCGCGCAGGCGATAACCGGCGGCGCCTCGGCCTTCCCGAACAGCGGCTCGGCGAGCGAAAGCACCCTCGTCGAAGATGCCTTCGTCTTCACCGCGATGCGCTCGGCCGGCGCCACCTGGTACGGGCCGGGCCTCTACGGCCGCCACACCGCCTGCGGCCAGACCCTGCGGCCGGCCACGATCGGCGTCGCCCACCGGACGCTCCCCTGTGGAACCGCGGTCAAGTTCCTCTATCGCGGCCGCTCGATCGTTGCCCGGGTCATCGACCGCGGTCCCTACTCGATCGGCAACTCCTGGGACCTCACCAACGGCGCCCGCCTGGCGCTCGGCTTCGAAGGCGCGAACCAGGTCCATTACGCGATCGGCCGCCCGGCGGGCGAATAGCGGGACCGGCGGCGAAACCGCCGCCTCTGCGGGTACTCTCTTCCGTCAATGCCGGACCTCTCCAAGCGCGGCGGCGTGGTGGCCACACTGCTGATGGTGTGCCTGGCGGTGATGGTCGTCGCCTCAGTCGGCGGCGCCGGTGCCGCGACGAGCTCGAGCACGACCGTCGTCCTCGGTCAAACCAACACCACTCCCGACCCCTCCTGCCCGGAGTCGCCGTGCCAGGCGGTCGGCAGCGTCACCGGATTTCAGATCAGCACCGACCAGACGAGCCTTCCGTTTCAGGTCCCGCGTGACGGCACGATCAAGAATTGGACGCTGACCCTCGCGCAGCCGACCAACACCCAGCGCTCCTTCTTCAACGGTTTCTTCGGGACACCGCCTCAGGCACGGCTGGCGATCCTGCGGCGCATCCCGGAAACGAATCCACCGCGCTTCAACCTGCGCAAGCAGGGCTCGGTCCGCGTCCTCAGCCCGTTCCTCGGGCGGACCGTCAAGTTCGGCGCCTCGCTTCCGGTCCAGAAGGGCGACATCGTCGGCCTCACCGTCCCGACCTGGGCCCCCGCCTTCGCCCAGGGCCTCTCGACCAAGAACGCCTGGCGGGCGAGCCGCCTGCCGGGCAAGTGCACCAACACGACGGCCGTCCGCCAGGGCGAACCGCAGCAGCGCGTCGGGAGACGCGCCACCTACGGCTGCCGCTATTCCACGGCTCGGCTGCTCTACACAGCCACCGTGGTGATGCCCTGACCGGGCCTCGGACTACGCGGCCGAGGGGAGGACCGCCGGCGTAGCCTGGTCCTTCGGCAGCGCCGCCGCGATCGCGATCAGGCTCTGGAACTCGTTCAGTGCCAGATGCCCGACGGCCTCGAGGATCTCCTCGTCGCTCCAGCCGATCTCCCGCGCCTCCTCGTGGAGGTGGTGGGGGGGATATCCGTCGGCCTCGAGCGTGGCCTTGAGGAAGGCGAGCAATGCCGCCTCCTTGGGGTCGTTGGAGGTGAAATTGCGGGCCCTCGTGACCTCATCGAGGCCGAGGCCGGCGCGTTTGGCCGATTTGGCGTGCTGGGCGATGCTGTAGTAGTCGTGGCGGTGCTCGGCGACCGCGAGCGCGATCCGCTCACGGGTCGGGCGAGGGAGGACGCCGCTGCGAAGCTCTGAGCGCATCCGCGTGTAGGCACGAAGCACCGACGGGGCGCCGGCGAGGACGCCGATGAACTTGGTGACCGCGCCGCCGGCCGCCTGGATGCTCTTGAGCAGGGGAGCGCTCTCGTCCGGGGCCGTCAACTCGTCGTGGATGTGGAATCTGCTGACTGCTGTTTTAACTGTCACGTGGGTTCTCCGCTTTCGGCTCGGACTGACGAAATTTCGCTTTACAGAGCCTTTACGTTGCCTTTACTTTACTTTAGGCCAATTACTTACCTGAAGTAAGTTATACCGGGTTTCGACGCCTCCCGCAAGCCCCGCGGTCACGCGTCTCCTACCCGGATTACGCGGTTTCGCACCTCAGCGGTTCACTTCGCCTATCTTTGCGACTCCAACGAGGGCGAGAGCCAAGGAGGCCGGGATGGCAGACAGACCGAAGAGTGCCGCCGACGTGGCGGCGATCGTCGAAGAAAGAGATGTGCGATTCGTGCGCCTCTGGTTCACCGACGTCCTCGGTCAGCTCAAGAGCTTCTCGATCAACGCCGCCGAGCTCACGGACGCGTTCGACGGCGGTATGGGCTTCGACGGCTCCTCGATCACCGGCTTCAACCCGATCGAGGAGTCCGACATGATCGCGATGCCGGACCCGTCCACGTTCGCCCTGATCCCCTGGCGGCCGGAAGGCGAGAACGCCGTCGCGCGGATGTTCTGCGACATCAGGGTTCCCGGCGGCGACCCCTATGAGGGTGACCCGCGTTGGATCCTGCGGCGGGCGATGAAACGGGCCGAGGATCTCGGTTTCGACGCCTACAACATCGGCCCCGAGCTCGAGTACTTCTACTTTCGTTCGGCAAAACCCGAGGCCGGCAGGCCGGAGGTCCTGGATGAGGGCGGCTACTTCGACCTGACCACCCTCGACGCCGGCTCCGACGTCCGTCGCGACACCGTCCTCGCGCTCGAGAAATTGGGCATCCACGTCGAGTACACCCACCACGAGGTCGGCCCCTCCCAGCACGAGGTCGACATGCGCTACAAGAACGCGCTCGAGATGGCTGACGACTGCATGACGTACCGCATCGTCGTCAAGGAGTACGCGATGAAGTACGGCTGGCACGCGACCTTCATGCCGAAGCCCCTGTTCGGCGAGAACGGGTCCGGAATGCACGTCCATCAGTCGCTCGGAAAGGACGGGGGCAACGCCTTCTTCGACGCCGAGGACCAGTACTACCTCTCGGCGACCGCGAAGGCATTCATCGCCGGTCAGCTCAAGCACGCACGCGAGATCTCCTCGCTCTTCGCCCAGTGGGTCAACTCCTACAAGCGCCTGGTGCCGGGCTTCGAGGCGCCGGTCTACCTGGCCTGGTCGCGGCGGAATCGCTCGGCGCTGATCAGGGTGCCGCTCTACCACCCGGGCAAGGAGGGGGCGACCCGGGCCGAGCTGCGCTGTCCCGACCCCGCCTGCAACCCCTACCTCTGCTTCGCCGGCATGCTCCAGGCCGGTCTCGAGGGGGTCGAGAAGGGGTACGAGCTGCCCGAGCCGATGGAGCAGAACCTCTACCACCTCTCGCCGGAGGAGCGCTCACAGCGCGGGATCGAGCAACTGCCCGAGACCCTCGGCGAGGCGATCGAGATCACCGCCGACTCCGAGCTCGTCCTTCGCACCCTCGGCGAGCACACGTTCCGCCGCTTCGTCGAGATCAAGCGCCAGGAGTGGGACGAGTACCGGGTCCAGGTGACCCCGTACGAGATCGAGAACTTCCTCCCGGTCCTCTGATCGCGGCTAGGTGGGCGCCGGCTCGCGCTCCTCGGCCGGCTGCGATGTCCCGCTCCTGGGACGGCTGAGGTAGGAGGGCCACCAGAAGGTGTCGCCGAGATCGAGCGCGATCGCCGGGACGAGGATGCTGCGGACGAGGAAGGTATCGAGGAGGACGCCGAAGGCGACCACGAACCCGATCTCGGTCAGGAAGGTGAGCGGGAGGCTGGCGAGGACGAGGAAGGTTCCGGCGAGGACGATCCCGGCGCTGGTGATGACCCCGCCGGTGACCGCCAGCGCGCGCAGGATCCCCTGCTCGGAGCCGTGTTTGATCGTCTCCTCGCGGGCCCGCGAGATCAGGAAGATGTTGTAGTCGACGCCAAGGGCGACCAGGAAGACGAAGGCGAATAGCGGCAGGGAGGGGTCGGACCCCGGGTAATCGAAGATCACGTCGAAGACGAAGTAACCGACTCCGAGCGAGGCCAGGAAGCTGAGGATCACGGTCCCGATCAGGACCAGCGGCGCGACCACCGCCCGCAGCAGCAGCATCAGGATCAGGAGGACGACGACGAGGATGATCGGCGGGATCGCGATCGAGTCCCAGCCCGCCGCGTCGCGAACGTCGAATTCGACCGCGGTGGGGCCGCCGACCAGGGTGCTCGGCGCGACGGATTGAGCCGCTTCGCGGATCGGTTCGACCAAATCGAAGGCTTCGGTCGAATACGGTTCCGGGCCGAGAATCGCATGGACGAGTACGCCGGGTGGGCCCTCGGCGACCGGTTCGGAGACCGAATCGACGCCCTTGGATTCCGCCACCGCGCTCCGTACCGCCTGGACGTCGGCCGGGTCGCGGACGACGATGTCGGTCTGCGCGGTTTCGCCCGAGGGGAAGCTCTTGCTGAGCAGCTTCTGGCCTTCGACTGATTCGACTTCGTTTTTGTACGCGTTTTCGCTGGTCAGGTCGGTCGAGAAGAACGCGAAGCCGCAGCAGAAGATGAGCAGGATCACGAGCGCCGCGCCGGTGACCCGCAGGGGGGCGGCCGACACCCGGTCGCCGACGCGTTTCCAGAAACCGTGGGTGGCGTCGGCGACGACCTCGTGCTGAATCCGGCGCACCTCGTAGGGCTTGAAGACGGCGCGGTCGAGCGGGGCGACGATCAGAGACGGGATCCGGCCACGGCTGATCACACGCAGGAGCCAGTTGATCAGGACGAGCGGGAGAAGCACCAGGACCAGCAGCGAGGCGCCGATCACCCTCATCAGGGCGCCGAAACCGGTGCCTTCGACGCAGCCCGCCTGCCCGCGGGCGGAGAGTTCGTCGGCGCTGGGGGCGGTCTCGGGCGTGTGGGGGACGAAGGGCCAGAAGGCGCGGCGGCCGAAGATCGTCAGCATCGCGGGCAGCAGCGTCAGCATCGAGAGCGCGGCGCAGGCGATCCCGATCGCCGCGATCGGGCCGAGGCCGGCGGTTCCGTTGACCTTGGCCAACGTCAGGCAGAGCAGCGCCGCGATCACCGTCGCAGCCGAGGCGACGATCGCCGGGCCGGCGGAGAGCAGGGCGGTGCGCATCGCCTGGTGGCGGTCGGTCTCGATGTGCAACTCCTCGCGGTAGCGGGCCACGAGCAGCAGCGCATAGTCGGTTCCCGCCCCCAGCACCAGCACCGACATGATCGAGCTCGACTGGCCGTTGACCGTGACGCCGAGCTCGGAGACCCCGTATCCGACCGAGCGCGAGAGGGTCTCGGCAAAGAGGACCGACGCCAGTGGGATCAGGAAGAACATCGGCGAGCGGTAGATGACGATCAGCAGGAAGATCACCAGGCTGACCGCGGCGAGAAGCAGGGTGCCGTTCAGGCTTTCGAAGACTTCGATGCCGTCGGCGGAGAAACCGGCCCCACCGGTGATCTTCGCCGACAACCCGCTCGGCGGTTCGGAGATCGCTTCGCGCCAGAACTTGACCGGGTCGAGGATCACATCGCCCTCGCCTTCGGCGTCTATGTAGGCGGTGACGATCGCAGCCTTGCCGTCTTCGGAGCAGATCGGGCCGACGAACGGGGCGTAGCCGGCCGGCTGGCCGGGGATCGTCGTGGTCGGTCCGCCGCAGCCATTCGCCTGGGTCGGCGCCGGCGCTCCGGCGTCGGGTGCCTTTTTCCCGCCGGCCGCCGCCGTCGCCCCGTCGGCGATCACGCCCGGGAAGCGCTTGCTCGTCATTTCTTCGACGTCCTTGGAGATCGTCTGGCGGTCGGCGGCCGTCAACCCGGATTCGTTGCGGTAGATGATCACCGCGGGGGCGAGTTCGCCCTTCTGCAGCTCTTCGGTGGCGGCCAGCGCGTGGGTCGACTCGGCGTCGCCGGGCAGATAGGAGGTCGCCTCGTTGTTTTCGGCGTCTTCGAACCTCGCCGGGAGTTCGGCCGGGCCGGCGGCGATGAAGATCCCGACCAGCCAGATCCCGAAGACGACCCACTTCGCCCGGCGGCCGGCGGCAAAGGTGAGGAGTGAGCGTCGCACTGGAGTCGATCCTCTCAAATCACGCCGGCAAATTCCTGGGAATCGGTCACCGGTGCTTTGCAGGCAAAGTTTTCGCAGACGTAGGCGGTCGCGGCACCGCCGACCGCGGTTCGCTCCTGCAGGAGCTCGGGCGCCTCGGCGCCCTCCGGGCCGCCGGCGAGGACGAGATGGGGGCGGTGGCTGCCACGGACGATGGCGGCCAGCGCCTCGAGCCGGTCGCCGACGAGCGCGACCTCTTTGACCGGGGCGATGTGGAAGTCGAGCGCACGAAGCAGGTGCGCGAAGGCGTCTGGCTGGCGCTGCGCAATCCTTCCGTAGAGCTGCAGCACTCCCGTCGCCTGGTCCTCGTAGGCGCGCTCGCCGCTGAGCGCGGCGAGGCGCAGCAGCCCGAGGGCGGCGGCCGAGTTGCCCGACGGGATCGGGTGGTCGCCGATCTCCTTGCGGCGCGCGATCAGCTCCTCGTGGTCCTCCGAGGTCGAGAAGAACGCCCCTCGCTCGGGGTCGCCGAAGCGGCGGATCATCGTATCTGCGAGGTTCCGCGCCTCCTCGTACCAGCGTGGCTCGAAGCTCGCTTCATAGAGGGTGATGAGGGCCTCGAGGAGGAACGCATGGTCCTCGAGGTAGGCGTTCAGCCGGGCCTCGCCGTCGCGGTAGGTGCGGAGCAGCCGGCCCTCGGGGTCGCGGAGGGTCCCGAGCACGAACTCGGCGCAGGAGCGGGCGGCGTCCAGGTAATCGGAGCGCCCCAGCGCCGCGCCGGCCTCGGCGAGGGCGCCGATCGCAAGGGCGTTCCAGGAGGCGAGCCGCTTGTCGTCGAGGCTCGGCCGAACCCGATCCGCACGGGCCTCGAACAGAGCCTGCCGGGACTCGATCAGCGACGCGCTGCGCTCGGCTGACGCACCGGCGGGCAGGTGGAGGACATTGCGCCCCTCGAAGTTTCCGGCCTCGGTGACCCCGTAGAACTCGATCGCCTCCTCGGCGTCGCCCCCGAGGACCGAGCGGATCTGGTCCGGGCTCCAGACGTAGAAGAGGCCCTCCTCGCCCTCGGAGTCCGCGTCCAGCGCCGAGAAGAAGCCCCCCTCGGGGCCGCGCATCTCGCGCAGCATCCAGTCCAGAGTCTCCTCGCAGACGCGCCGGTAGCGGTCATGCTCGAGCGCCTGCCAGCCATGCAGATAGGCCGCCGCCAGCAGGGCGTTGTCGTAGAGCATCTTCTCGAAGTGAGGGACCTGCCAGGCGCCGTCGACCGAGTAGCGGGCGAAGCCGCCGCCGAGCTGATCGTAGATCCCACCGGCCATCATCGCGTCGAGGGTCAGCTCGACGTGGCCGTCCTCGCCCCTCGCCAGAAGCAGCTCCAACGAGGAGGCGGGGGGGAACTTCGGCGCCCCGCCGAACCCGCCGCGGGTGCGATCCGCCCGCTCGCGCAGGCCCTCCAGCGCCAGTTCGAGGAGCTCCCGGTCGGGCGGTGCCCCCGATGGCTCGACCGCGGCGACCGCGGCCAACCTCTCCTGGGTTCGCGGCGCCTGCAGGCGCAGCTCGTCGCGGCGGTTCTCGAATGCGTCGAGGACGGCTTTCATCACCATCCTGAAGCTCGGCATGCCACGGCTGTCGTCGGGCGGGAAGTAGGTGCCGCCGTAGAACGGGACGCCCTCCGGATCGCAGAAGACCGTCATCGGCCAACCGCCCTGACCGCTGATCGCCTGAACCGCCTCCATGTAGAGGGCGTCGATGTCGGGCCGCTCCTCGCGATCGACCTTGACATTGACGAAGTGCTCGTTCATGTAGGCGGCGGTCGCGGGATCCTCGAACGACTCCCGCTCCATCACGTGGCACCAGTGGCAGGCCGAGTAGCCGACCGAGAGCAGGATCGGGTGGTCGAGCTCCCGCGCGAGCCCCAGCGCCTCGGATCCCCAGGGGTGCCAGTCGACCGGGTTGTCCTTGTGCTGGAGCAGATAGGGACTGGTCTCCTGCGCCAAGCGGTTGGCCATTTGGGGGCACATTACCCAGGGGCTCCCCTTGGCTAACTATTCGCCATGCGGCGTGGATAAAACTTGAACGCATTCGTCCAAAGGGGCTTGATTGGGCATGGGCCCCCCCCGGGTGCCACTACCTTCGGGCAGTGGAGAATGACCGACTTCCGGGTTCGAGCGAGCCGGCGATCAAGGCCGTGCTTGACAAACTCGAGAACGGGGATCGCGAGGTGGTTGTCGCGGCTCTCGAACGCGCCGAGCGGACCGAGGCCGAGCTCCGTTACCTCGCCGACCACGACTCCCTGACCGGCCTCCTCGATCGGCGCCGTTTCCGTGCCGAACTCGACCAATTCGTTTCCTTCAGCGCCCGCTATGGCGGCCAGGGCGCGGTGATGATCATCGACATCGACGGCCTCAAGCTGGTCAACGACGCTTTCGGCCACCAGTCCGGGGACAACCTGATCCGGCAGGTGGCGGCGATCATGCGCGAGCGGATCCGGGCCAGTGACATCGTCGCCCGACTCTCGGGTGATGAGTTCGCCGTCCTGATGCCCCAGACCGACGTCAGCGGAGCGATGACGCTGGCCGAGAAACTCCGTACCGAGGTGGGGGAGAACGCACGGCCGGCTGCGGATGCGGAGGCCGTGACGATCAGCGTCGGGATCGCAATGTTCGGCCGCAAGCCGCGCGGCAGCTCCGAGGGCGTTCTCGTCGCCGCCGACCAGGCGATGTACACCGCGAAGCAGGGTGGACGCGACCGGATCGCGCTGTTCCGCGACCCGAGCGAAACCCAGAGGGCGCCGGATCGGATCAAGACGACGACTGCCCGGATTCGTGACGCCCTCACCCACAACCGTCTCTCGCTTCACACCCAGCCGATCCGCAGCCTTGCCGACGGCGGCATCGAGCGCTACGAGTTGCTGCTGAGGATGGTCGACGAGAACGGCACCCTGCTCCCGGCCGCGTCATTCATCGAGGCGGCGGAGCGGTCGGGGATGGTCCAGGAGCTCGACCGCTGGGTCGTCGCCCGCGCGCTCGAGCTGATGGCGGCGCGCGAGCGCGAGGGTCAGCCGGTCTCGCTCCACGTCAACCTCTCCGGCGTCTCGATCACCGACCTCTCGGTCCTCGAATTCATCGAACGCAAGGTCGACGAAGGGGGCGCCGACCCCTCGCGCTGCACCTTCGAGATCACGAGGACGACGCCGGTCGAGGACTATGACACCGCGCTCGGGTTCACCGATCGCCTCACCGAGCTCGGGTGCCAGGTCGCGATCGACGATTACGGCGCCGGCTTCAGTCCCTTCCACCATCTGAAGCGGCTGCCGTTCGACCTGATCAAGATCGACGGCGAGTTCGTCCGCGACATGCCCCGCAGCGACGCCGACCAGCTCACCGTCCAGGCGATCGTCCAGATCGCCCGCGGGCTGGGCAAGGAGACGATCGCCGAGTTCGTCCAGGACGACACGACCGCGGAGATGCTGCGCGAATACGGCGTCGACATGGCCCAGGGCTACCACCTCGGGCGCCCGGTCGACATCGCCGAGGCGCTCGCCGCCTAGCTGGATACGTCGCGGGCGAAGGCCTCGAAGGCGGCGAGGTAGGTCTGGAGGTCGTCTTCGGTGTGGGCGATCGAGAGTGTCCACTCCTCCTCGACGCCGGGGGTCATGAAGACGCCGTGGTTCATGTGGTAGAGCCAGGCGAGCGTCGAGAGCTCGTCGTCGACCTTCGTCAGGTAGTCGCGGTACTCGTACATCGGCTCCGCGGAGAAGATCACGCAGCCCTTGGCTCCGAGGCCCTGGGTGTAGGCGGGGAGGGCGTGGGAGTCGATGATCTCCTGGCAGGAGTCGAGCAGGCGCCGGTTGGTCGACTCGAGGTGCTCGTAGACATCGTCGGTCAGCACCTTGGTCAGGGTCGCCTCGGCGGCGGCCATCACCAGCGGGTTGCCGTTGAAGGTCCCGTACTGGTTGACGGTCCCGTCGGCGACCAGGGCCGCCAGCTCCTCGGTCATCCCGATCGCCCCGCCGGGGTAGCCGCCGCAGCTCGCCTTGGCGAGGGTGATCACATCCGGGCTGACGCCGAACCGCGCGGTCGCGCCGCCGGCGGCGATCGTGCACCCGGTCTTGACCTCGTCGAAAATCAGCTTGATCCCGTGCTGGGCGGTCAGCTCGCGGACCCGCTCGAGGTAGCCCTCGCGTGGCGGGATGATGTTGATGTTCATCATCGCCGGCTCCATGATCAGCCCGGCGACCTGGTCGCCGATCTTGTCGAGCACCGCCGCCAGCGCGTCGGCGTCGTTGAAGGGGACTGAGCGGGTCAGCTCGGTGACCGCCCGCGGTATGCCGCCCCCATATGGAACGCTGATCGGGTCGTCGCGGTCGCCGAGCGCCTCGAGCGGTGGGTAGACCGAGACCATCACCGCGTCGTGGTGGCCGTGGTAGGAGCCCTCGATCTTCAGCAGGGTGTCTCGTCCGGTCGCGCCGCGAGCGAGGTGGACGGCGTCCATCGTCGACTCGGTGCCGGAGTTCGTGAATCGCCACTGCGGCAATCCGAAGCGCCGCTGAAGCTCCTCGGCAACGGCGATCGAGCCGTCGGTGGGGGCGGCGAAGTGGGTGCCGCCGTCGACCTGGGCCTTGACCGCGTCTCCCACGGTCGGGTTGGCGTGGCCGATGCACATCACCCCGAAACCGTTGTGGAAGTCGACATATTCGTTGCCGTCGACGTCCCAGACCCGGCTGCCCTGCCCGCGGTCGATGTAGACCGGCCAGGGGTCGTTGACCTGGAACGAGGACGGGACCCCGTTCGGCATCGATTTGACGGCCCGCTCGTAGGTCTTGGCCGAGGCTCCGGTGCGGTTGCGGTAGCGCTCCTGCTCGGCCTCGGTCAGCTCAGCGATTCGTTTTCGGTCGATCGTCGGCATCCCGGCAGACTAACTGTGGCGGAGCTCGGCCCTTCTGATCTTGCCGCTGCTCGTCTTCGGCAGCTCATCCGCGAACTCGACGATCCGCGGGTACTTGTAGGGCGCCGTCTGCGCTTTGACGTGCTCCTGCAGCTCGTGGGCGAGCTCGTCGGAGGCCTCATCACCGGCGCCGAGGACGACGATCGCCCGCACCACCGAGCCGCGCTCGGGGTCCGGGGCGGCGACCGCTGCCGCCTCGGTCACGGCCGGATGGGAGACGAGCGCCGACTCGACCTCGAACGGGCCGATCCGGTATCCGGAGGAGAGGATCAGGTCGTCGTTGCGCCCCTCGAACCAGAGGTAGCCGTCCTCGTCCTCTCGGACCAGGTCGCCCGTCGCCCACCACTCTCCCTCGAACCGCTCGCCGTCGAGGTAGTGGTCGAAGAATGTCTCCGAGGTCGCGGCCAGCAGCTGCAGCTCGCCCTCGACGACGCGGGTCTCGAGCCCCGGCAGCGGCCGGCCCATCGAGCCGTCGCGGGCGGGATCGTCCTCCTCGGGCCCCATTCCGGCGATCGCGCCGGTCTCGGTCTGCCCGTAGCCGTCGCCGATCGCGAGGCCGAGCCGCTCGCGGAAGAGGCGGATCGCCTCCGGCTCGATCGGCTCGCCGGCCGAGACCAGTCGCCGCAGCGAGGGGACCGGCGCCAGCTCGGCCCGCTTGGCGAGCATCCGGTACTCGGTCGGCGCCTGGCAGAGGACGTTGACGCCAAGCTCATCGCAGAGCCGCAGCCGCTCGTCGGGGTCGAAGCGGCCGTCGTGGAGGACGGCGACGGCGCCGGTCAGCCAGGGGGCGACGAAGGCGTTCCGGGTCGACTTCGACCAGCCGGGAGCCGCCGTGCACCAGGCGACCTCGCCGGGCCGGGAGCCGAACCAGTGCTCGGCCTGGACCCGTTGGCCGGCGAGATAGCGCTGCGGGTAGACAACCCCGCGCGGGTCGCCGGTCGTGCCCGAGGTGAAGACGATCGCGGCCGGGTCGTTTGGCGCCAGGTCGGCGGCCGCGGCCGGGGTCTCCTGGGTGCGGTCCTCGTCGAGGACGCGGGTGACGTCATCCATGTCCAGGTAGGGGATCCCGTCGGGGAGCTCGCCCAGGTAGCGCTCCTCGCCGACCGCGAGCCTCGGGTCGGCGGCGGCCGCCCGCAGCGCGAGGTCCTTGCGGCGCAGCTGCGGGTTGCAGGGCAGCGCGACGGCGCCCATCCGCCAGCAGGCGAGCATCGCCAGCACCCACTCGACGCGGCTCCCGACCAGCGTCATCACGACGTCGCCGCGCCCGACTCCGCGCGCGGCGAACGCCCCCGAGAGGCCCGCGGAGCGGGCGAACAGCTCGCCGAAGTGGTGGACGCGGGTATCACCCTCGGCGTCGACCTCGATCAACGCCCGGCGCGCGGCTGGGAACGCTTCGACGACGTCCTCGATGAAGTTCACGGGCGCCAGTCTGCCGAACTTCGCCGGCCACCCGCAGCTGTCGTCGATATCAGGGCGCCCGGGGGCTCAAGGCGCTTTTCCAAACCATGGGTTCGGAAAAGCGCCTCGCTAGCGCAGTTCGGAGGAGTTCTTGCCGAGCAGCTGGCGGGCGACGATCAGCAGCTGTATCTGCTGCGTGCCCTCGAACAGGTCGAGGATCTTGGCGTCGCGCGCCCACTTCTCGAGCAAGGCGTTCTCGCCGTAGCCGACGCTGCCGCAGAGCTCGACGCAGCCGAGGGTGACGTCGACGCAGGTGCGCCCCGCCTTCGCCTTCGCCATCGAGGCCTGCAGCGAATTCGGCTTCGAGTTGTCGGCCATCCATGCCGCCTGCATCGTCAGCAGCCGCGCCGCCTCGTAATCGGCCTCCAACTCTCCGAAGCGGGCCGCGGCGGCCGACTGCGAGAGCGCCGGCGCCGCGTCGTCGATCTCGACCCCGGCCTCGGTCAGCTGCCGCTGCGTCTCCTCGAGCGCGGCGCGGGCCACCCCGACCGCCATCGCACCGACCAACGGCCGGGTGTTGTCGAAGGTCTGCATCACGCCGCCGAATCCCCGCTTGGTGTCGATCTCGGGGCTGCCGAGCAGCGCCTCTTTCGGCACCCGGCAGTCCTGGAGGATGAAGTTGGCGGTGTCGGACGCCCGGATCCCCAGCTTGTGCTCGAGCCGGTCGAGCTTGAGGCCCGGGTTGTCGCGCTCGACGATGAACGACTTGATCGCCGCCCGTCCCTGCGAGCGGTCGAGCGAGGCCCAGACGACGATCAGGTCGGCCCGGTCGCCCGAGGTGACGAAGATCTTCTCGCCGTTGAGGACGTACTCGTCGCCGTCGAGCTCGGCGGTGGTGCGGATCGCGGCCGAGTCCGAGCCCGCCTCGGGCTCGGTGATCGCCATCGCCGCCCATTTGCCGCCGTAGCGCTCGAGCTGCTCCTCGTTCGCGACCGAGACGATCGCCGAGTTGCCGAGCCCCTGGTTGGGCAGGGTGAGCGTGAGGCCGACGTCGCCCCAGCACATCTCCATGATGCTGAGGACCGTCGCCAGGTTGGAGCCGTTGCGATTTCCCCCCTCGGCGCCGTTCTCGGAGTCGCGTTTGACCCCGCCGGCGCCGGCGCCGGCGAGTTCGCCGCCCTCGTTGACGCCCTCGATGACGGCGGCGAGCATGTCGAGCTCTTTCGGATATGCGTGCTCTTCGGCGTCGTATTTGCGCGAGATCGGCCGCAGCACCTCGGTCGCGACCTGGTGCGCCTGGCTGATCAGGGGCTTGAGCTTCTTCGGTGTCTCTAGGTTGATCATCGTCTTGCTTGCCTTTCGCTCTAGAAGAGTCGATCGCCGCTAGACGAGCAGGGCGCCCTCCATCACGCCCGCTGCGCGGAGATCTCGGTACCAGCGCTCGACCGGGTGCTCCTTGACGAAGCCGTGGCCGCCGAGGAGCTGGACCCCGTCTGACCCGATCTGCATGCCCTTGGCAGCGCTCAGGCGCCGCGCCAGGGCAGCCTCGTGGCCGAACTCCTTGCCCTGGTCGGCCCGGCTCGCGGCGCGATAGGTGACGAGCCGCATCGAGTCGGACTCGATCCCGATGTTGGAGACCGTGAAGGCGACGGCCTGGCGGTTGGAGATCGGTTCGCCGAACGCGGTCCGCTCGTTGACATAGGGGATGACGTAGTCGAGCACCGCCTGCGAGGTCCCGACCGCAAGCGCGCACCAGGCGATCCGCGCCCGCTGCACGCACTCGGCGTAGGCGTTGGACTCGCCCTCGGCCATCAGGGCGCCGGCGGGGACGCGGGCACCGTCGAGGATCAGGCGGCCGGTGGCCGCCGGCCGCAGGCCCATCGCCGGCTCGTCCTCGATCGCGAGGCCCTCGCCGCCCGACTCGACCAGAAACAGCGCCGGGCCGACGCCCTCGGCCTCGGCGGCGACGATGAAGAGCTCGCACTCCTTCGCCCGGGCGAGCAGCGACTTGGTTCCCTCGATGACCCAGTCATCGCCGTCGCGGCGGGCCCTGGTCTCGAGCTCGAGCGGGTTGAAGATCGGCTTCGGCTCGAGGATCGCGAGTGCGGCGGCGGGTGTGTCCTCGCCGGTGAAGGCCGGGAGGTAGGTCGACTCCTGGTCCGCCGTGCCCCAGAGGCCGATCGCGGTCGCGACCGCGCCCGGGGCGAGGGTGGCGTAGGCGATCCCCATGTCGCCGTGGGCCAGGGCCTCGCCGATCAGGACGCTTCCGACCGCCGACTGCTCCTCCATCACGCCTTCGAGCTCGGAGGGGACGCCGAGCATGTTGACGCCGAGCTCGTTGGCCTGCGCCAGAAGCTCCGGTGGCGTCGTCCGCTCGGCGTCCGCCTCCTGGGCGGCGGGGCGGACCTTCTCGCCGGCGAAGTCGCGGACCGCCTCCTGGAACATCTGCTGCTCGTCGTCGGGGGCGAGGTCGAACAGGTCGCGAGGCCTGCCGGTCTTCTGGCGGGCCGGTTTGCCGAGCTTCTGCGCGGCCTTGAAGGTGCGCGCGGCCGCGGTCGCCGAGCGGAACCCGCCCTTAGTCGTCGTGAAGACCATCCGCTCGAACTGTTTGCGGATGCCGATCCGGTCGAGCAGGCTTGAGCCTGCCAGCTTGTTGAGCGTTCGCAGGGCGACTCCCATGCCGCGGTCGCCGGCGCTGGCGCTGTTGCCGTTCTCATTCACTGGGGCTGCTTCCTCTCGCTTCTGGTTTTGGCCTCGACCCGCTTCACGCGGCCGTCGAGGTGGGGGGTCTGTCGCTTTGCGTCACGCACCGCAAAGGCGATCTCCTTTTCGTTCTCGGCGTCGGCCAGGAACTCGATCCGGCCGGGTAGGAAGATCGGCTTGCGGAACCGCACATCGACGCGGAAGGCGTCGGGGAGGCGGCTCTCGACCGCGGCAAGGCAGCGGGCCTCGGTCCACATGCCGTGCGCGATCGCCTGTTTGAAGCCGAGCGGCTTCGCGGTCCAGGCGTGCATGTGGATCGGGTTGCAATCGCCGGAGACCGCCGCGTAGCGGCGGCCGAGATCGCCGCCGAGGCGCCACTCGGCGCTGACCTCGAGCTCGGTGCCCGCGTCATCGCGGTCGGGCGCCTTGGCCTCGGATCCGTCACCGCCGCCGCGGCGCAGCATCGTGCTGACCTCCTCCCAGGCCTTCTGGCGCCCGGCCCAGGCCTCGGTGACGAGGCTGAAGGTGCGGCCGCGGGGGTGCGGCTCGAGCCCGGTCGGGCGCACCGTCAGCCGCAGCTCCTCGTCGAGCCCGATCCGCCGGTGCTGGGTGATCGAGTTCTCGATGTGGACGAGGCCGACAGCCCCGAACGGGAAGCTGCCGTCGGCCATCACCGCCATCTGCAGCGGGAAGGCGAGGATGTGCGGGTAGGTGGGGGGGAGGTGGTCGCGGAGGGCGAACCCGCAGACCCTGGCGTAGGCGGCGACCTCTCCGGCGTCGGCTCGGACTCCCGCCAGCTCGAGGTCGAGCTCGGGGATCTCACCGCCGCCGCCGGGGATGAAGGGGAGCAGCGAGGCGCCGGGGATCATCGGTGCCGCGGCCCGGGCATAGAGCGGCAGGATGCTGGGCGGGGTCTCGAGCGTTCGGGTCGGCATCGCTACGCCCCCAGCAGGTTCTGGCCGCAGACGCGGACCGTATTGCCGTTGACGCCGGTCGAGCCCGGGCTCGCGAACCAGGCGATCGTCTCGGCGACGTCGACCGGCAGACCGCCCTGGGAGAGGCTGCTGAGCCGGCGGCCTGCTTCGCGCGGGCCGAACGGCATCGCCGCCGTCATCTTGGTCTCGATGAAGCCGGGGGCGACCGCGTTGATCGTCGCCCCGCGCCCGGCGAGCTCGGGGGCCATCGCTTCGACCATCCCAATCACGCCCGCCTTCGAGGTCGCGTAGTTGGTCTGGCCCGAGTTGCCCGCGATTCCCGACATTGAGGAGACGCAGACGATCCGCCCGTTCGGGTTGAGCAGGCCGCGATCGAGCAGGGTGTCGTTGATCCGCTCCTCGCTGGAGAGGTTGATCTCCATCAACTTCGACCAGCGCTCCTCCGGCATCTTCGCGATCGTCCGGTCGAGAGTGACGCCGGCGTTGTGGACGAGGACGTCGATGCCCTCGCCGACGCCGTCGGCGATTCGTGCCGGCGCGTCCTCGGCGGTGATGTCGAGGTCGATCGTCTCTCCGCCCAGCCCGTCGGTGAGCTTGCGGAGCTCCTCGGCGGCCGGTGGGATGTCGAGCCCGATCACGTGGGCACCGTCGCGGGCGAGGGTCTCGGCGATCGCGGCGCCGATCCCCCGCGAGGCGCCGGTGACCAGCGCCCGCCGGCCCTCGAGCGGGCGCTCCCAGTCGAGCTCGGGGGTCTCGGTGACCGCCGGGCCGACCCGGACGACCTGGCCCGAGACGTAGGCAGAGCGCAGCGAGAGCAGGAACCGCAGGGTCGAGGCCAGCTCCTCCTCGCCGCCGGGGGAGACGAGGACGAGCTGCGCGGTCGATCCGCGGCCGCCGATCTCCTTTGCCAGCGAGCGGGTGAACCCCTCGAGGGCGCGCTGGGCGGTCCGGGCCCGGGTCGAGCCGGCCTCGCTCGGCTCGGTGCCGAGGACGACGACCCGGCCGCAGCGCGCGAGGCGACCGACCGCCGGGTAGAAGAAGCGCTGCAGCTCGACCAACTCGGTCGAGTCGGAGATGCCGGAGGCGTCGAAGACCAGCCCCTTGACCTTGCCCTCGGCGCCGCCCCGTTCGACTCCGATCTGGTCGAGGACAGCTCGCGCGTGCTTGATCAGACGGCCTTCGGGCGCCGAGCCGGAGAGGACCTGGCCGGAGATCACCGGCGCGCCGGGCCTGTAACGGTCGAGCTCGACCGGCTGCGGCAGCCCAAACTGCTTGGCGATGGTCGAGGCGACCGGGGCGTTGACGAGCTGCTGGTAGCGGTCCGCGCTCATTTGCCCGCTCCTTCGAGCATCGCGACGACGCCCTGGCCGCCGGCGGCGCAGATGCTGATCAGGCCGCGTCCGCCGCCTTCTTCGCCCAATTGCTTGGCGAGCCCGGCGACGATCCGCCCGCCGGTCGCGGCGAACGGGTGGCCGGCGGCGAGCGAGCCGCCGTTGACGTTGAGCTTGGCGCGGTCGATCGAACCGAGCGGCTCGTCGCGGTCGAGGCGCTCGCGGCAGAACTCGGGGTCCTCCCAGGCCTTGAGCGTGCAGAGGACCTGGGCGGCGAACGCCTCGTGGATCTCGTAGTAGTCGAACTCGCCGAGCCCGAGGCCGGCCCGGTCGAGCATCCGCGGCATCGCGTATGCGGGCGCCATCAGCAGTCCTTCGCCCTTGTGGACGTGGTCGATGGCCGCGGTCTGGGCCTCGGTGATGTAGGCGAGGACGGGCAGGTCGTGAGCCGCCGCCCACACCTCGGAGGCGAGTAGAACGGCGGAGGCGCCATCGCTGAGCGGGGTCGAGTTGGCGGCGGTCATGGTCCCCTCGACGCCGCCGAATACCGGCTTCAGCTTCGCCAGCTTCTCGGGGTCGGAGTCGGGACGCAGGTTTTGGTCGCGCTCGAGCCCGAGGTAGGGCGTCGTCAGGTCCTCGAGGAAGCCGCGCTCGTAGGCGGCCCCCAGGGCGTGGTGGCTTTCGACCGCGAGCTGGTCCTGCTCGGCCCGGCCGATGTCCCATTCCGTCGCCATCATCGCGCAGTGATCGCCCATCGAGAGGCCGGTGCGGGGCTCCTCGTTGCGCGGGATCGCGGGCACGACGTGGCCGGGACGGACCCGGGTCAGGGCCTTCAGCTTGCCGGCCGTCGAGCGCTGGCGGTTCGCCTCGAGCAGGGTCTCCCGCAGCTGCTCGTTGAGGCCGATCGGGGCGTCGGAGGTGGTGTCGGCCCCACAGGCGATGCCGGCGTCGATCTGGCCGAGGGCGATCTTGTTGGCGACGAGGATCGTCGTCTCGAGCCCGGTCCCGCAGGCCTGCTGGACGTCGTAGGCGGGGGTCTCGGCGGCGAGCCGGGTGTTGAGCACGCTCTCACGGGCCAGGTCGCGGTCGTGGGAGTGCTTGAGGACCGCGCCGCCGGCGACCTCGCCGAGGGTCTCGCCCTCGAGGCCGAAGCGGTCGACCAGCCCGTCGAGGGCGGCGGTGAGCATGTCCTGGTTGGACGCGTGGGCATAGGCGGAATCCGAGCGGGCGAAGGGAATTCGGTTGCCGCCGAGGACGGCGACCCTGCGGGGCTTGTCGATCAACTTCGATCACCTTTCGATTTCGATTTGGAAGCTCTGGTGGTCGGGGCCGAGCGGGCGCGGAGGCCGGGCTCGATCGTCGTGATCAGGAGCTCGGCCGCCTCCCGGGCGGAGACCGCCTCGGTGCGCAGCCACCACCGGGCGAGCGCCTCGGCAGCGCCCATCAGGGCGGTCGAGAGGGCCTCGACCTCGGTGCTGGCCGCGTCGCGCCGCCGCGGCGGAAGCTGGGCGAGGAGCGAGTCGGCGACGAGCTCGAGAACCCGCCCGCGGTAGTCGGCGACGCGATCGGCGACGACGCCGCTCTGGGGCAGGCTCTCGTCGAAGAGAACCGCCCAGGCGGCGCGGTCGGCGTCGAGGAAGGCGAAGAACGCCCGCAGCCCATCGCTCAGCAGGTCGCCGGGGTTGGCGCTGGGCCGGACCGTTTCTTCGATCGTCGCGAACAGGGCGTCGCCCGCGCGTTCCATGCAGGCGACATAGAGCCGCTCCTTGTTGCCGAAGTAGTTGTAGAGGAGGGGCTTGGTGACCCCGACCGCGGCCGCGATGTCGTCCATCGTCACCGCCGCGAAGCCGCGGGCGGCGAACAGGTCATGGGCGACCGCGAGGGTCTGCTCCATCCGGTCGGCACGCGAGAGCCGGGTGCGAGGTGTCGGGGCGGCTGCCATCCCCCAATCACGTTACCCGACTATAAATTTATATGGCGGTAATGTGATCGATCGCACTCAGAGTGGCGACGATCGGGCCCCTACGCACGACCTCAGGCAAATGCCATCAAGTTGACCATGCATTCGCCCGTCAACTTGATGGGCTATCCCGCCTTCGTCCTCGAGACGTCGCCACGCCTCGAGCCGTCGCCACCGCTCGAAATGCCGCCTCAGGCCTCGGAGAAGCCGAAGCGACGATGGACCCAGCGCAGCGGCGCCGGGGCCCACCAGTTCCAATCGCCGAACAGACGCATCAGCGAGGGAACGAGGAGCGCGCGGACGATCGTCGCGTCGATCAGCACCCCGACCGCCATCCCGATCGCGATCTGTTTGACGAAGAAAACGCTGCTGACCGCGAACGCGAAGAAGACGATCGCGATCGCCACCGCGGCGGCGGTGATGACGCGGCCGGTGCGGGCGATTCCGGTCGCGACCGCCTCCTCATTGCTGTCGCCGAGGTCATGGCGTTCCTTGATCCGCGCCATCACCAGCACCGCGTAGTCGGTCGCCAGCCCGAACAGCACCGCGAAGAGGAAGACGAGGCTCGTCACCTCGATCGCTTCCGGTCCGGTGTAGTCGAGTATTCCGTCGAGCAGGCCGGCCTGGAAGGCGACGACGAGGATTCCGAGCGTCGCGCCGAGGGTCAGTGAGTTCATCACCAGCGTCTTGATCGGCAGTAGGACCGAGCCGGTCAGCAGGAAGAGGATGATCAGGGTCGTCAGGGCGATGATCCCGACCACCAGCGGCGCGTGCTTGGCGAGGCTCTCCTTCTGATCGATGAACCGTGCGGTGTTGCCCGAGACGAGGATCTGGGCCGCTCCGGGCGGGCCGAGGTCGCGGATTTCGTGCAGCGAGTCCTGCGCCTCGCCGCTGAGGGCGTGGTTTTCGAGAGCGAAGTTCGCGTAGGCGACGCCCTTCCCGGCCGGGGCGAACGGCGACCCGCCCGCGACCCCTTCGACGCCTTCGACCCGACGCTGGTAGGCGGCGAGCTGCGGTGGGCTCGCCTGCCCGTCGACGGCGACCGTCACCGCCTCGGTGACGCTGCGGGGATAGTGCGCTTCGAGGTACTTGTAGGCGTCGTAGGAGGGCTGCCCGGGGGGGACGGCTTCGGCGCTCGGCCCGGTCAGCGTCGTCCACAGCAGCGGCGTCGCGCAGGCCAGCAGCAGGGCGGCGCTCGAGGCGGCGACGAGAACCGGGCGCTTCATCACCCCGCGCGCGAGCCGGTACCAGCCGTCGGATTCGTCGGAAACCGCCGGGCCGCGGCGAATCGAGAGGGCGTCGATCCGGGTCCCGAGCAGAGCCAACAGGGAGGGGACGACCAGGATCGCGATCACCGAGGAGAGGACCGCGACCGAGGCGCCGGCGACGGCCATCGAGTAGAGGAACCGCTGCGGCATGATGATCAGCGCCGCCATTGCCGCGGCGACCGTCATCCCCGAGAAGACCGCGGCGCGGCCCGCGGTCTGAACGGTGCGGCGGTGCGCCTCCCGCGACGCACCGCCGCGCCCTATCTCCTCGCGATATCGCGAGACCAGAAGCAACGCGTAATCGACCGCCAGGCCGAGGCTCAACCCGGTGGCGAGGTTGAGGGCGAAGAGCGAGGTGTCGGTGACGCTGGCCATGATCCGCAGCACCATCAGCGTGCCGACGATCGAGATCACCCCGATCAGGAGCGGGATCGCGGCGGCGATGACGCCGCGGAAGACGAACAGCAGGAACAGGGCGAGGATCGGGAACGCGATCAGCTCCGACTTGGTCAGGTCGGTTCGGGTCAGGTCGTTGGTCTCATTGAATCCGGGCGCGAAGCCCCCCATCTCGACGTCGAGCTTGCTCGAGGCGACCAGCGGTTCGACCCCTTCGGCCGCGAGGCCGCCGGCGTTCTCGATGTCCTCGGTGTCGAGGTGGCCGGTGATCGCCAGCGATTCACCGTCGCGGGCGATCAACTGAGCCCCGGCTCTGGGTTCGGCGAGCGGGTTGATGACGTGGCCGATGTGGTCGACCCGTTCCATCCCGGCGCTGAGCCGCTCCGCTTCGTGCCGCACCAACGGGTCGGAGGGGTCGAGCGGGCCGCCGCCGGGCTGACGCAGGACAAGGACGATCGCCGGATTCGGGTCGTAGCCGAGCGACTCGCGCAGCAGCTTCGTCGCCCGCTCGCTCTCCGAGGAGCTGTCGGTGAAGCCGGCCGCCTCCAGGTGGCTCTCGACGTCGTGGCCGATGGCGACGGCGAGGATGGCGAAGACGGCGACCACGCCGAGCACCGCCTTCGGATGCTTCCAGGTGAGGTCGGCGACTCGGGACACGCGCGGCGAGCGTACCAGAATCCAAAGTGGACGCTTTGTGAAGCAAATCACACCTTGTTAGACTCAGGCCGGATATATGAGCCGCCGCAGATATGACCAGGCATGCAGCATGGCCGGCGCCCTCGACCGCATCGGTGAGCGCTGGTCGCTGCTGATCGTCCGCGAGCTGCTGCTCGGCCCCCAGCGCTTCTCCGATCTCGCCCGCGGCGTCGGCGGCGCCCCGACCGACGTCCTCACCCGGAGACTCCGCGACCTCGAGGCCGACGGGATCGTCCGTCGCCGCGAACTGGGCCCGCCGGCGTCTGCCACCGTCTACGAGCTGACCGAGCTCGGGCGCGAGCTCGACGGCCCCCTCCTCGCCCTAGGACGTTGGGGGCTGAACTTCTTCCAGGTCGAGGAAGTCTCAGCGCTCGAAGCCTCGTGGCTGCCTAACTCTCTGCGCGTGATCCTGCTGCCACCCGGGGACGCCGCGATGACCGTCCAGCTCGTCAGCGAGGGGCGGCCATTCATGCTGCGGATCGCCGATGGCGCGGTCACCGCCGAGCGCGGCGAGGCCCACGAGCCCGACCTCACCCTCGAGGGATCGCCGCGCGACGTGATCACGTTCCTCGTCGCCGGCGACGAGGCCGTCACCGACGTCCGGGTCGAGGGCGATCGCGCCGCGCTCGAGGCCCTGCGCGCGATGATCGAGCTGCCGGAGAGGCTGCGCGCCGAGGCAATGGCCGCCGCGGTGGCGGCGCCCGCCTAGCTACTGCTCGTAGAGCTTCACGACGCGGACGGTGCCCTCCGGCGCCGCGTCAACGCAGAGGTTGCAGAGGACGCACTCGTCGAGGTTCTTTTCGACGATCTCGACCCTGCCGGAGGCGTTCTTGAAGATGTCGACCGGGCAGACTTCCTCGAGCTTGGTCGCCAGCTCGGCGTCGGCGGCGACGGAGTCGTCGACCTCGACGTCGATGAAGACCTTGTTCAGCGTCTCGGCCATCAGGCAGTCACCCCCAGTTTCTCCTTGACCGCGTCGGGGATCTCGTCGATCCGCTCGACGACCCGGATTCCGGCCGCTTCAAGCCGGGCGATCTTCTCGGTCGCGGTGTCCTCCTTGCCCTCGACGATCGTGCCCGCGTGGCCGAAGCTCATCCCCTTCATCTCCTCGTCGTCCATGAACTTGCCCGCCATGAAGGCGACGATCGGGAGCCGCGAGTCGTTCTCGGCGACCCACTCGGCGAGCTGGGCCTCCATCCGGCCGCCCGGCTCGGTGTAGATGACGATCGCCTGGGTCTGCTCGTCGGCCTCGAAGTAGGGCATCAGCTCGGCGTAGGCAGAGCCGATGATCGCGTCGCCGCCGATCGAGATCGCGGTCGAGACGCCGAGCCCGGCCTGGGTCAGCGAAGAGGAGATCTCCGTCGTCATCCCGCCCGAGCGGCTCATCACCCCGACCGGGCCGGGGGCGTAGGCCTTGGCCGCGTCTTTGGCCGGGCCGCCGATCCCGCCCATCTTGCAGACCTCGGGGACGATCAGGCCAAGGCAGTTGGGGCCGATGATCCGCGCCCCGCGCATCTCCGCCAGCTCGACCATCTGGGCGACGTCGCGGCGCGGGATCCGCTCGGTGACGATGACGATCAGCTTGATCCCGTTCTCGATCGCCTCGAGCACGGCGTCCTTGGTGAAGGCGGGGGGGACGGTGACGACCGAGCCGTCGACCGGAGAGCCGTGGTGCTCGACCGCCTGGGCGACGGTGTCGAAGACCGGCACTCCGTGGACCTCGCGGCCCTTGCGGCCGGGGGTGACGCCGCCGACCACCTTCGAGCCGTAGTCGAGGCACTCCCTGGTCAGATTGACCGCCTCGCGCCCGGTGATGCCCTGGACGATGAAGGTCGTCTCCTTGCTCAGCAGGATGCTCATGCGGCCGCGGCCTCCCCCTGGATCTTGGCGACGGCGCGGCCCGCCGCCTCCCACATCGAGACCGAGCGATCGCAGTACTCGACCCCGTAGCGGTCGAGGATCTTGAAGCCCTCCTCCTCCCAGGCCCCGGGGATGCGGAAGATCGCGATCGTCTCGCCGGGGTCCTTGCCCAACTCGAGGCAGGCCTTGATCACGCCGCGGGCGACGATGTCGACCCGGGTGTTGGAGACGATCGACATCATCACCGCGATCTTCTCGACGCCGTCCTTTTCAAGGACCTCCGTGGCGAGGCCGCAGGCCTTCGCGACCGAGGGGTTGCCGCCGATCTCCGAGTAGTTGGCGGGCTTGCCGCCCTGGCTGCGGACCGCGTCGGTGAGGGTCAGCGAGCCGCCGCCGGCGCCGATCACGAGGCCGAGGTTGCCCTCGAAGCCGTGGTCCTTGCCCTGGATCACGCCGCGGTGGTCGGCGGCGTCGATCGCGGCGACGTTGCGCTCGAACTCCGAGGGCTCGTAGGTCTCGCGGGTGTCGTCCTCGGCGATCTCCAGCCCGCCTTGGCGCAGCAGTACTTTCTGGCGTCCGACCGCCTCGTTCTCCATCTCCATGTGGGCGTCGAGCGCGACGAAGCTGCCGTCGGTGAGCTCGGCCAGCGGGTTGATCTCGGCGAGGGTCATGTCGTTGTCGCGGAAGAGGCGGGCGAGGCGGGCGAGGACCGGGGTGGCGCGGTTCAGCTGCGAGCCGGTGACCCCTGTCGCGGCGACCACCTGCTTGGCCTCGAAGTCGGAGATCGGCAGCAGGTTGGAGACGTGGCCGCGGCCGACGTGGTCGGGGTGGGTCTCGGCGACCTCCTCGATGTCGATCCCGCCCATGTCGCTGAACAGCATCAGCGGTCGCTTCGCGGTCCCGTCCCAGACGACCCCGGCGTAGTACTCCTGTTTGACCTCGGCCTTCGGGTCGACGAGGACCCCGCGCGGGAGCTGGCCGCCGATCTCGAGCTCGAGTATCGCCTTGGCATGCTCGGCCGCCTCCTCGGGGGTGTCGGCAAACTGGACGCCGCCCGCCTTCATCCGGCCGCCGCTCAGCACCTGCGACTTGACCACGACCGGCCCACCGATCTTCTCCGCGGCCTCGCGGGCCTCGTCCGGCGTCCTGCAGAAGCCGTAGCTGGTGACGGGAATCCCCGCCAGCTCGACGATCCTACGTGCCTCGTACTCGAAGAAGCGCATGGCGGCGGGGAACCCTACCCGACGCGCTGCCGCACCGAAATCCCATCAAGTTGACCACCCAATGGATGGTCAACTTGATGCGCTGCGGCGGAACTCAGCCGAAGGGCGGCTGCGTGCGGTCCGGGAACCCGCGCATCGCGAACGGGGGACTCCCGTCCCCGGCATAGACGGCCCGGACCAGGCCCTCCCGGTCCTGCCCGTAACGGCTCTTCGAGGTGCCGGTGAAGACGCCGGTCTTGTCCGCCGTCACGGTCATCAGCTTGCGCCAGGTCGATCCTGTCCAGGCCTCGATCCGGACCTTGCCGGCGCTGCTGGTCGGGGTCCGGCCCCAAACTTCGAGCCCCAGCTTGCGCGGGTAGGCGACAAACGGGAAGCGGAAGGAACCGAGGATCTCCTTCGGGCGATCCTGCTCCAGCGCCACACCGCGGAAATAGAGACCGGACTCGAGCGTCGCGCTGTAGGGAGGGCTGTACATGGTGCGTTCGTCGTCGCGGAGGCTGAACCAGAAGAAGGCGCTGACGCCCGCCTTCCACGCTTCGTGGAGAGCCTCGGAGACCCATCTGGTCGCGATTTCCATCGGTAGGCCACCGGGATCGGGCGGCTGCGTGTCCCAGGAGAACTCGGTTACCCAGAGTGGGGTGTGCTTGTAGACGCCCTTGATTCGGTGGGCCTTGTCGGCGGCGACCAGCAGTGATTTCAGCCTGCCGAGGCCGCCGAGCTGAACGTCGTTGATCCCACCGACATGGGTCGGGCCGCCTGTCGTGTAGGGCTGGATCGCAAAGATGTCGAAACGCACGGGGGCGCACTTGCCGGGGGCGGGGTGGAATGTCTCGCGGCCCTGCATGCAGAGCAGTTCGCGGGTGAATCGGATCGGGCCGATCGTCCACTTCGGGACGGCGATCGGTCCCAGGCCGGCGGCGACGACGAGGTTCGACCTGTCGACGGCCTTGACGGCGTCGTAGAAGGCATTGACCAACGACTTGTAGAGGCGCGCCGAGAGCGCCTTCCCGGCGGTGTTGAACTGGGGGAAGAAGAAGAGGCTGAGATTGGGCTCGTTCAGCGCCTGCCAGTACTTCACGCGGGGCAGCCCGGGGAACTTGCCGCTGTAGCGGCGGGCGGCTGCGGTCGCGAATTGCGCCAGCGCCGTCGGGTCCGGGTCGCATTCGGCATCGGGGAGGACCGGGGGGGTTTGGCAGCGCTGGGCCCAATTCGGGGCGCTGACGATCTGCAGTACGGGGACCAGGCCGGCCGCGGTGGCTCGCTGCACATTGATGTCGTTGTCGGCCCAGCGGTAGTTGGGGTCGGCGGGGTCGGAGGGGTTCCAGCTGGCAGGTTTGCTTGCGGGGGCCGCCTGGTTCCAGAGCAGCGGGATCCGCACGAATCGGGACCCGGCGGACTTGGTTCGGTCAAACGCCAGCTGTTCGTTGCTCTGGATGTTGGTGATCCCCGTCCACAGCGGGCGGGCCTCGGCGCGCTGGGTACCCGTCACCATCGCGAGCATGGTCGCGACCAGCAGCAGCACCGGGGCGAGCCGGATTGCGGCGCCGCGCAGCGAAATCTCCTCAGGACTGGTCATGATCGGCATCCCCCGGCTCAGGGAGCCGTGCTGCTCCGCTGCTTGCGGAATGCCAGGACCGCCCAGACGAGTGCGGCGATCAGGAGCAGCGGCAGCAGCAGGCCCATCTGCCCCGAGGAGGAGCCGGTTGCCTGTCCGAGGACCTCGCCGAGGCCGGAGGACCCGCTCACTTCGGTCGATCCTCCGCGGCCCTCGGCAACTCCGTTACCGACGCCGGTCCGCTCGACCGGGTTTGCTCGTTGGCCCGCCGCGACCCCACCAGCCCGACCGCCTCCACCGCTGCCATTGCCGCCGGCCCCCCCTGCCGCGACGTCTTCCTGTTCAGATTCGGTGGATTCCGTGACGACCGGGCTCGGCGCGGTCGCGGCCGCGACCTCGGCCGCCTTCCGGCCCTGCTCACCCTGCTCCTGCAGTCGCTTCGCGTTCTTCGTGCCGAGGACCTTGGCGGGAGTCGACTTCGACTTCCCGTCCTTCTGCACGTCCCGGTGGCCGCCCGCCGTCGGGACGCTCTCGGTGTACTGATTTACCGCCGAGTTGCCGGGGGGGATGAAGTATTCGGCATTGCTGACGGACGGGAATGCAAAGATCGCGACAGCTGTCGCGGTGCCCAAGAGTCCCGTTCTGAGTGCTTTCATGGTCAAATCCGGCGAGCTGGAGGGGCCTGACAGGGTGACAGGCGAACCCTGTGGGGTTCATGGATAGAACCAGATGAACGCAACATCGATTCGCTCCAAGACAGCGGCGCAGGAATATGCCCGGCGGATCGACTGGGACGTCGCCTGGACCTGGCTGCTGGGCTTCGGCCTCCTTGCCTATCTCGGGCTGAAGGGCGGGGGATACGACCCCCTGGTGCACGACCAGATCGGGATCGCGATCTGGTGGGTTCTCCTGCTCGGAGCGCTGGTCGGCGCCCTTCCCCGGACCCGGCTCGGCACGCTCGCCTGGGCCACCCTCGGCCTGCTCGCCGCATTTGCCCTCTGGACCGGTCTCAGCCTGATCTGGACCGAGAGCACCGAGCAGACGGCCGCCGAAACGGCCCTCGTCGCGACCTACGCAGGGGTATTCGCGCTGACCCTCTTCAGTCGCGATCGCGGCCGGCCCCGGCACCTGCTCGCCGCGATCGCGGCCGGTATCACCCTGGTTGCCCTGATCGGCCTCCTCTCGCGCCTGCATCCGGCCTGGTTCCCCGCTGCCGATCAGACCGCCAGGTTCCTCGAGGACAGCGAACGGCTCTCGTATCCGCTCAACTACTGGAACGGGCTGGCGGGCCTTGTGGCGATCGGCCTTCCGGTTGTCCTTCAGGTCGCGACCGGCGCCAGGACGATTCTCGTCAGGGCGCTGGCCGCGGCGGCGCTGCCCGCGCTGATGCTGACCATCTTCCTGACGCTGTCTCGGGGCGGGATCGCAACCGCGGCGATCGCCCTCACGGCCTATTTCGTGTTCACCTCCGACCGCCTGCCGAGGGCCCTGACCCTGCTGGTTGCCGGAGCAGGCGGCGCGATCCTGGTCGCGGCGACTCTGTCTCGAGACGCTCTCCAGGAAGGGCTGGCCAACTCCACCGCCCACCAGCAGGGCGACGACGTACTGCTGATCGGGTTCGTCGTCTGCCTGCTGGTCGGCCTCGCCCAGGCGGCCATCTCATACGCGTTGCTCAAAGATCGAAGGCCCCGCTGGACCCAGGTCTCTCACCGTGGGGCGGTGATCGGCGCCGGCGCCGTCGTCGCGGTTGCGCTCGTCGCGCTCGTGGCGTTCGACATCCCGGGCCGGGCCTCGAACGGGTGGAGCGAATTCAAGGAAGGCGGTGGGCCGGGCGAGGGGACCGAGCGGCTCGGAAGCGTCGCCGGCCAGAATCGGTACCAGTTCTGGAGCGCCGCCGTGCGAGAGAACGCAACGGCGCCGCTGATCGGGACCGGATCGAACACCTTCGAATTCTGGTGGGCTCGAGACGGCGACAGCGACGAAACCGTCCACGACGCTCACTCGCTCTACATGCAGACCCTCGGCGAGGTCGGGATCATCGGGTTCGCGTTCCTGGTTCTCTTCGTGCTCGCAATCCTGCTCGGCGGCGCCCGCTACGTATTGCTGGCCGACGCCGAGGACAGGGCGCTCCGTGCGGCTGCCCTGGCCGGCTGCCTCGCATTCTTTGTCGCGGCTGCGATCGACTGGATGTGGCAGATCCCGGTGCTGCCGGTGGCGATGCTGTTGCTGGCCTCACTGCTGCTCGCGGTTGCGCCCGATCCTGAGAAGGACGGATCCAAGGGGCCGAACGTCCCCCTGCGGGTGGCGGTCGCGGTGGTCGCGGTCGTCTCGATCGTCGCGATCGCGATTCCGCTCGCGTCGACCTCGCTCCTTCGGGAGAGCGAATCCGACTCCCGTGCAGGGGACCTCGATGGCGCGCTTGCGGCCGCCCGCAGCGCCCAGAACGTCGCCGGCGGGTTCGCCGGCCCGCGGCTCCAAGCAGGCGTTGGTGCTGGAGGAAATGGGCGAACTGGGGCCTGCGGCCGAAGCCGCGACGGCGGCCACGGAGCGCGAGCCGACCAACTGGCGCAACTGGCTCGTGCTGTCGCGGATCGAGGCAGAGCGCGGGATGGCCGCCGCATCGGTGCGCGCCTACGGTGAGGCCGAATCCCTCAACCCCAATTTTTCGCTCTTCAATCGTTGAGCCCTGGAATACTTGCCGCCCCACCTACGTTGATTGGGGGTAGATGACCCATCTCGGCCGCCGCACATTCCTCGCCGTCCCAGTTCTGGCGCTCGCCCTTGCCGGCTTCAACCTCGCCGGCTGCGGCAAGACCGTGGTCGACGACGTCAAGCTCGAGGAAACGCTGAAGGACAACGTCGAATCCTCGCGCGGGGAGAAGGTCAAGTCGGTCGACTGCCCCACCGACATCGAGGTCAAGGCCAAGGCCGAGTTTGAGTGCACGATCACGCCGCAGAAGGGCAAGCAGGAAACCGCCGTCCTGCGGATCAAGAACGAGGACGCCGACATCGAAGTCGTCGAAATCAAGTCGGGCAACGTTGAGCTGAGCCTTGGTGGATAAAGTGCCTGAAATGAGCCAAACCACCGCGGCCACAGCGCCGACCACGCACGCAAAGCTCCTCGACTGGGTCGGGGAGATCGCAGATCTGACCAAGCCCGACGCCATCCATTGGTGCGACGGATCGGCCGAGGAGTACGACTCCCTCGCCCGGGCCCTGATCGACGCGGGCACCTTCGAGCGCCTCTCCGATGCGAAGCACCCGAACTCCTACCTCTCCCTCTCCGACCCCGACGACGTCGCGCGCGTCGAGGACCGGACCTTCATCTGCTCGGAGACCGAGGAGGCCGCCGGCCCGACCAACAACTGGCGCGACCCGGCCGAGATGCGGCAGACCCTGAATGGCCTCTTCAGCGGCTGCATGAAGGGCCGGACCATGTACGTGGTGCCATTTTCGATGGGACCGCTCGGTTCGCCGGCCGCCTACATCGGCGTCCAGCTCACGGACTCCGCCTACGTCGCGACCTCGATGCGGATCATGACCCGGATGGGCAAGGCCGCGCTCGACGTGCTCGGCGAGAGCGGCGAGTTCGTGCCCTGTGTGCACTCGGTGGGGATGCCGCTGGCCGAGGGCCAGGAGGACGTTCCCTGGCCCTGCAACGCCGAGAACAAGTACATCGTCCACTACCCGGAGACGCGTGAAATCTGGTCGTTCGGGTCGGGCTACGGCGGCAACGCGCTGCTCGGCAAGAAGTGCTTCGCGCTGCGGATCGCCTCGGCGATGGCCCGCGATGAGGGCTGGATGGCCGAGCACATGCTGATCCTCAAACTCACCTCGCCCGAGGGCGAGGTCAAGTACGTCACCGGCGCCTTCCCGTCGGCATCGGGCAAGACCAACCTGGCGATGGTGATCCCGACCCTCGAGGGCTGGACCGCCGAGACCATCGGTGACGACATCGCCTGGATGAAGTTCGGCGACGACGGCCGGCTCTATGCGGTCAATCCCGAGGCCGGCTTCTTCGGGGTCGCCCCCAACACCGGCCACAAGACCAATCCGAACGCGATGGAGATGATCGAGCGGAACACGATCTTCACCAACTGCGCGAAGACCGAGGATGGCGACATCTGGTGGGAGGGGATGACCGGCGAGCCGCCGGCGAAGGCGACCGATTGGCGCGGTGAGGAGTGGACCCCGGAGAGCGATCAACCGGCCGCCCATCCCAATGCCCGCTTCACGACGCCGGCGTCGCAGTGCCCCTGCATCGCCCCCGAGTGGGAGGACCCCGCCGGGGTTCCGATCGACGCCTTCCTTTTCGGCGGCCGCCGCGCGACCGCGGTGCCGCTGGTCGCGGAGGCCTTCGACTGGGAGCACGGCACCTTCCTCGGCGCGACGATGTCGGTCGAGACGACCGCCGCCGCCGCCGGTGAGGTCGGCCGTCTCCGCTTCGACCCGATGGCGATGCTGCCGTTCTCCGGCTACAACTTGGCCGACTACTTCGACCACTGGCTGAAGCTCGGCGAGCGCGAGGGAGCGAAGCTGCCGAAGGTCTTCCTCGTCAACTGGTTCCGCAAAGACGAGGACGGCAAGTTCATCTGGCCGGGCTTCGGCGAGAACAGCCGCGTGCTCGAGTGGGTCTTCCGCCGCTGCAACGGCGAGGGCGAGACGGTCGAGTCGCCGATCGGGTTGCTGCCCGCCGCCGGCGAGCTCAACACCGACGGCCTCGAGATCTCCGAGGAGGCGCTCTCGGAGCTGCTCTCGGTCCACCCCGGCCTGTTCAAGCATCAGCTGCCGCAGGTCAAGGAGCATCTCGACCGGTTCGGCGACCGGCTTCCTGCCGGAATCGTCCGCCAGCTCGAGGCGCTCGAAGACCGCCTCGGCTGAGTTCAGCTCAAGATGGGCGACCTCAGAGCTCGTAGGCCTCGGCCAGCTCCGGGTCCTTCTTGGCGAGGAGTTCGGCGAGCTCGACCATCACCTTGCACTGCTTCCAGGTCGCGTCGTCCTGCATCTTGCCGTCGATCATGTGGACGCCGGCGCCGTCGGGAATCGCCTCCAGCACCTTCTTCGCGAACCTGACCTCCTCCGGCGGCGGGCTGAAGACCTTCTTCGCGATCGCGATCTGGGCCGGGTGCAGCGACCAGGCGCCGACGCAGCCCATCAGGAAGGCGGCGCGGAACTGGGTCTCGCAGCCGGCGGTGTCCTTGATGTCCCCGAACGGGCCGTAGAACGGCAGGATCCCGGCCGAGGCGCAGGCGTCGACCATGCGGCCGATCGAGTAGTGCCAGAGGTCCTGCTGGGCGCTGACCCGGTCGGCCTCGGGATTGTCGGGGTCGGCGGGGTCCTCCATCACCCGGTAGCCGGGGTGGCCGCCGCCGACCCGGGTCGTCTTCATCCGCCGCGAGGCGGCGAGGTCGGCGGGGCCGAAGCTCATCCCCTGCATCCGGGGGCTGGCGCAGGCGATCTCCTCGACGTTGACGACGCCCTGGGCGGTCTCGAGGATGGCGTGGATCAGGATCGGCCGCTCGAGCTTGGCCTTGGCCTCGAGCTGGGCGAGGAGACGGTCGACGTAGTGGATGTCCCAGTCGCCCTCGACCTTCGGGACCATCACGACCTCGAGCTGGTCGCCGATCTCGGTGACGAGCGTGGTCAGGTCGTCGAGGACCCAGGGGCTCTCGAGCGAGTTGACCCGGGTCCAGAGCGAGGTCTGGCCGAAGTCGGACTCCTTCGCGGCCTGGATCAGGCCCTGGCGGGCCGCCTCCTTGCGATCGACCGGGATCGCGTCCTCGAGATTGCCGAGCAGGATGTCGGTCTGGGCGGCGATGTCGGACGCCTTGGCGACCATCTTCGGGTTCGAGAAGTCGAGGAAGTGGATCATCCGCGACGGCTTGACCGGGATCTCGCGCAACGGCTCGGGGGCGCCGATCGCCTGCGCCTGGAAGAAATCTCTGGGGTGTCTCAAGCTGCTCCTGGGGTAGGGGTCGTCATCATCGGGCGACCATCGGATCGCCGCCGGGAAATCTAACGTTGATCGTCAACGCCGATGACCTGGGGCTCTCGGCCGGCGTCAACGCCGGCGTCTTCGAGGCGCACGAGCACGGAATCGTGACCAGCGCGAGCCTGATGGCGCTGAGGCCCGGCGCGGGCGCCGCGGCTGAGGAGGCACGGCGTCACCCGGACCTGGCGATCGGCCTGCACCTCGACCTCGACGACGTCGGCCGCGACGAGAAGGCCCTGGATCGGGCCTGCCGTGATCAACTCGATGCATTCCGGGTACTGATGGGGATCGACCCCACCCATCTCGACTCCCACCACCATGCCCACATGAACGAGCCGGTGAGCGCGATAGCAGGGCTCCTCGCCGATGATCTGGGAGTGCCGCTGCGGGCGCGCGGGATTCGCTACGAGCATCGATTCTTCGGACAGGTGGAGGGCAGGTCGGCGCCGGAGCGGGTATCGGTCGAGCACCTGATCTCCCTGATCGAGGCCCTCCCGGCGGGATGGACGGAGCTCGGCTGCCACCCGGGACGCGGGGTCGGCGAGGAGACCTCCTACGCGGGCGAGCGTGAACTCGAGCTGCAGACGCTCTGCGATCGGGACGTTGCAGCGGCGATTGTCGCCGGCGGGGTCGAGCTGCGCTCGTTCGCGGACGTTCGTTCCGTCGATCGGAGTTTGCCGCCTCGCGGCGCCCTAGATTCAGGGGGAGATGGAGGCCGGTGAGCGCGACAGCACGCGGGACTGGATCCTGCCCGAGGACGCTCGGCCGCCGCTGTTGAACGAGCTGGTGGCCCGGATCGACGAGGCGCTGGCGACTGCCCGCGCCTCGGAGGCGGCCGTGATGACGGTGGGCGCCGCCGCGATCGATGCGGCAGAGCAGGCGAAGCGCGCCGCCGAGCTGGCGGAGAAGGCAAGCGCGGCGATGCTGGAGCGGAGCGCCCCGCCGACCCCGGCGGCCACCGAGGTCGCGCCGCGGGGTGGGCCGGCGCCGGCGAAAGAGGACGACAGCCTGCGCGACTTCAGCGCCCGCGCCGACCGCCTCGCCGCTCGGCTGAAGAAGCTGCAGAAATCGCCGGACATCCCCCCGGTCTGGGGCGGCCCACCGACGGACCGCGCAACCTGGAGCTGACTCCGCGTGCGGCCCTCGCGCCGTCTATATCCTTGGCGTTCGACCGCAAACCGACCCGAGCAGGAGCCATGGCCGTAGAGACCGCCGCGTACGCCGAGCAGACCGACATCCAGCGCGACATCACCGAGATGGTGCGCCAGTTCGTCGACGAGCAGATCCTCCCCAATGCCGAGCATTACGACCACGAGGACACCTTCCCGGAGCCGATCGTCGAGCAGATGAAGGAGCTGGGCCTGTTCGGGGTCACGATCCCCGAGGAGTACGGCGGGATGGGGCTCGACCTGACGACCTACTCGATGATCGTCGAAGAGCTCTCGCGCGGCTGGATCTCGATCTCCGGCGTCGTCAACACCCACTTCATCGGCTCCTACCTGCTGATGAAGTTCGGCACCGATGAGCAGAAGGACCACTTCCTGCCGAAGATGGCGACCGGCGAGATCCGCGCCGCCTTCTCGCTCTCGGAGCCCGAGGTCGGCTCCGACGTCCAGGGGATCAAGGCGACCGCGACGAAGGGCGACGACGGGGCCTGGGAGCTGAACGGCCAGAAGATGTGGGTGACGAACGGGCTCGGGTCGAGCGTCGTCTTCGTCCTGATGCGGACCGATCCCAAGGCCGACCCGCCGTACAAGGGGATGACCTGCTTCATCACCGAGAAGGAGCCCTGGAAGGAAGTCAACGAGGGCGACTTCGCCGGCCTCACCGTGCCCCCGAAGATCAAGAAGATGGGCTACAAGGGCGTCGAGTCGACCGAGCTCGTCTACGACGGCTACCGCTGCCCACCCGAGCGCGTGCTCGGCGGCGAGGAGAGCGGAATCGGCCAGGGCTTCATCCAGATGATGGACGCCCTCGAGGTCGGCCGCGTCAACGTCGCCGCCCGCGGCGTCGGCATCGCCCAGCGGGCGCTCGAGCTCGCCCTCCGCTACAGCCAGGAACGGAAGACCTTCGGCAAGCCGATCGCCCAGCATCAGGCGATTCAGTTCAAGATCGCCGACATGGCGACGCAGGTCGAGGCGGCGCGGCTCCTCACCCGCAAGGCCGCTCGGATGAAGGACGCGGGCGAGCGCTCGGACCTCGAGGCGGGGATGGCGAAGCTCCTCGCCTCGGAGACAGGCAAGTTCTGCGTCGAGGAAAGCTTCCGGATCCATGGCGGCTACGGCTACTCGAAGGAGTACGAGATCGAGCGCCTCTACCGCGACGCGCCGCTGCTGCTGATCGGCGAGGGGACCTCGGAGATCCAGCGCATGGTGATCGGCAAGAAGATGCTCCAGCGGCACAAGATCTAGGCGATGGCGTCGACCCCCGATCAGATACGGGCCGCAGTCGAGCGGTTCCAACAGGAGGTCCCGGCGCTGCAGAAACTGAAACTCGTCTTCGGGCTGGAACTGAAGGGACGCGGCGACATCCAGCTCTACCGGGTCGAGGTGCCCGGGCCGAAGATCACCAAGGACCTCGCCCAGGATGAGCGGATCCTGGTCGAGATCGACCGAGCCCAGTTCAACGAGCTGGCCGAGGCGGGCACGATCAAGAGCTACCGCAAGGCCTGGGAGACCGGCCACATCAAGGTCGTCGGCGACTCCAATGTGAAAAAGCTGATCGGGCAGGTGGTGGAAAAGCAGGAGCAGCGAACCCGGCTGCGCAAAGTTCACTAGCGGGGGCCGTGCGTCCCACTCTCTCCGTCCTGATCGTCTCCTGGAACAACGGCCGGGAGCTGAGAAGGACCCTGCCGGCGGTGAGTGCCGAGTTGAGCGACGGGGACGAGCTGATCGTCATCGACAACGACTCCTCCGACGGGTCCCCCGCCCTCGTCGCCGAGCTGTTTCCATCGGCGCGCGTCGTGCGGGTGGGCTGTAACGCCGGCTTTGCGGTTGGCTGCAACATCGGCGGCGCCGAGGCGACCGGCGACCTCCTTGTCATCCTCAATCCCGACGCGATGCCGATGCCTGGCTGGGGCGACGCGATCCGCCGTCCCTGGCAGGAGGAGAGAGGTTGGGCCGCCTGGCAGGGCCTTGTCGCCGACGATGGTGGCGCCCGAATCAACTCGGCCGGCAACCCGATCCACTTCACCGGCATCGTCTGGGCCGGCGCCCATGGCCGGCCGATCGAGGCGGCGCCGCCCGCCCGCGAGGTTCCCACCCTCTCCGGGGCCTGCCTGGCGATTCCCCGTCGGACCTGGGAGGTCCTCGGTGGCTTTCCCGCTCCGTTCTTCCTCTACTGCGAGGACGTCGATCTCTCCCTGCGGCTGCGGATGGCCGGAGGCGCGATCGGTATCGAGCCGTCAGCACTGGTCGACCACGAGTACGAGTTCGGCGCCCGCGACCACAAGTGGCGCTGGCTCGAGCGCAACCGCTGGGCCGTCCTGATCCGCAACTACCCGTCTCGCCTCCTTTTCCTTCTCGCCCCAGCCCTGATCGCGACCGAGTTGGCGCTCATGGTGGCCGCACTCGGCGGGGGCTGGGGCCGCCAAAAGCTGAGGGCCTATGGCGACGTCATCCGCTGGCTGCCGCGGCTGCGGCGCGAGCGGCGCGAGCTCCAGGCGACCCGGACCATCACCGCCGCCGAGTTCGCCTCGTGGTTGACCCCCGACCTTGACTCCCAGTTCATCCCGGCCGCGGCGCGCTCTGCTCCCGTCCGCCTGCTCCTGCGGGGCTACTGGCGGATTGTGCGCAGGCTGCTGGGCAGCTGAGGCTTCAGCCGACGACGATCTCGACCCAGTCGAGCGGTCGCCCGCAGAGCTCACGAGCCTGGTCCGGGGAGACGGTCACCCGCTGGGGCCGCGGCAGTTCCTTCGCGAGGGCGATCGTCTGCAGCTGCGTGGACGCGTTGTTGCCGCTGCCCGGCGTCAGGTCGGACCCCGGGTAGCGCAGGATGAAATCGTGGACCCCCGCGGTCAGAAAGACCCGGCCCACCGGCGCATATCCCCCGATCGAGGCCGGCTCGTTCTCGACGCTTCCGAGCGACTTGCCATCGACACTGACCTCGAAGCCGCGTGTGAACGTTCCCCCGAGCCACAGTTCATAGCGCTGCGGGCTGTCGACCACGATCTTGGCGTTGACGTCCCCGGGCGTCGTCGCGGTGATCGTGTGGCCGGCGGGATCGTGGTACCAGGGGCCTGGCCAAAGCGTTTCGTCTCCGCGCGCGACGATCGGCGCGGGACGGATGCTGGCAACGAGGTTTCCACCCTTGGCCGCCGCGCGATCGGCGATCTCTTCGATTTTCGAGCAGGCCGGAACCGCGATCGGATTGACCGAGCAGAGCGACTTCGATTCGCCCGTCTGGGTGTTTCCGCAGTAGGGAAGCTGTCTCGATTCCCCGAACGGAACATGCTCGAGGACCGTTGTGAATGGAATCGGGTCGCGTTGCCAGAGGCTGTAGTAGTCGCCTTCCCAGACGCGCCGGTAGTTGGAGGGCGGTTGGCTTTCCGAGGGCGAGTTCGGGGTGACGATCGACGGGTATTCCTCGATCGTCTCGAGGGGAAGCGAATCGAGGTCGGCCCAGGCGGACTTGGTCAACACGGCTCCGTCCCGCAGAGCGAGCGTGGCCGGGCGGTATTCGGCGGGGCCGACCGGTGCGCCCTTGCGGAGGAAGTGCGCGTTGCCGTAGATCTCGTACTGGTTGAGAAGGGTCGGGGCCCTCCCGTCGAGGCGCTCGCCGATCTTCTGCAGCTCAGACAGCCGCTCTCGCGGGGCGAGCAGGACGTCCCTGTAGGCGAGGGCGTTGGACCAGAGCACCCCGAATGCGAGCGCCACGACCAGCACGACTCCGGCCCGGCGCCTGCTCCACAGCATCGCCGCGCCGGTCAGCCCGGCCGCCAGCAGCGCCGGGGCGGAGATCGCCAGCGTCTTCGCGATCACCCAGGGGGTGGCGCCGAGCAGGTAGATGGAGGCGCAGCCGCCCAGCCCCACCGCGAGGTACAGCGCCAGTCCATAGACACGCCGACGGAGGCTGACCCAGAGCGCGCCGATGGCTGCGATCAGAACCAGTCCGATCAGGAGAATGGTCGGCAGATCGGGTGGCGAGAGCCTGAAGTCGCCCACCGGCCAGATCCCCGCCAATTGGAAGCCGCTCAGCGGCTCGATCAGGTTTCCGAGTTTGGTCTGTTCGGACTGGCCGCTCGAGAAGAGGCCGGAGTCGGTGGAGAGGAATTCGCTGAGGACCAGCCAGACCGGCACCATGCAGGCGGCGGTGACCACTCCGAGCGCCACGATCCAGGCGATTCTTTTTCCCAGCTCTTCACGGTTCCATTCGGAGACCAGCCAGAAGACCGCGACGGCCCCCAGGGTGAGGCCGACCCAGGCCGCGGCACCGATGCCGAGTGTCTGGATCAGGGCCCCGGCCGCGACCCCGAGCGGGATGAAGCCCCTGACGCTTGTCGGCCGCCTGGCGATCACGGCGGCGGCGAGCGCGACCATCAGCACGAGCAGGAACGCCGATGCCAGCTCCTTCACGCCGCCCCAGAGGCTGTAGCCGTAGAGGAGGGCCGATTGGGAGGAGAGGAAGGCGACCAGTGTCCGGACTCGGACGGAGGAGACCAACGGCTCGATCAGGGCATAGACACAGAGGCCGACGGCCGCGCCGCAGAACGCCAGGAAGGGCTGGAAGACCCAGGCGATGTCCGCCCCCACCAGGGTCCGCCCGATCCCGGGAAGGATGAACGAGCCCCGCGGGTAGTTCTGGCCGAGGTCGGTGAGCGAGTAGGTGGACGGGATCGCGTCGATCGCCGAGTTCGATTGCCCGAACAGGTGGTCGACGACGTTGAACCAGTAGGCCGTGTCGTCGAGCTTCACGTACCCCGCGAAGGTCGCCTGACCGGAGAGGATCACCGGAGCTCCATAGGCGAGGAGCGCCCCCACGGCCACGATCAGTGGCCAGGCGCCCGGCCACTGCTGCCCTTTCCACGCAAGTACGAGCCCCGCGAGCGCCGCCACCGTCACCACCGGCACCGCCCACGATTCGGTCGCGGAGAAGGCGTTCAGGGTGCCGGCGATGACGATTGCCGCCGCCAGGCCCAGCGGGAGCAGCAGAGCATCGCTCAGCCTGTCTCCACCCGCGCGCTCGACGAGCGCGCCCAATCCGACGCCGATCGCCGCCAGGACGAGCGGGAAGAGAACCCACGAGACGATCAGCGACACGATTGGAGCAATTGGTGATGGAATCGACTTGGTGGGCGGACGGGCGGAACCCTACAGAGACTCGTCGGGTGCGGGCTCAGATTGCCCGATCTGCGGCAGCGCCCTCGAGCCGACGCACGTGAAGGCGCTTGATCGGCTCGTGACCGGAGAGGGGCCATTCACGGTCGTGGAATGCGCCGCATGCGAATTTGGGCTGACGGTGCCCCAGCTCGACCAAGCCTCGCTGGGCCGCTACTACCCCGACGAGTACTACGAGGATTTCTACGAACACTCAGATGAGCGAAGTGGAAACGCCCTACACCGCCTCAGGGATAGGTACCGGCGGCGAAGTGCCGATCGCCGCTATCGAAGCCACCCATTCAAGGATGTCGGCAGCCCGGTGGGGCGAATACTTGACGTCGGCTGCGGCAGCGGAGGGCTGCTGGGGCATTTCGCGGGTAGAGGCTGGACGACCCATGGGATCGACCCCAGCCGCGCGGCGATCGACGCCACCTCGCGAAGAGGAGCGGAGGTCCATCACGGCACGGTGGATGACCAACCGTGGCCGGCGGAGTTCTTCCAGGCCATCACCTTCCAGCACTCGCTGGAGCACATACCTGATCCGATCAGCGCCCTCCGACGCGCCCGTTCGCTGCTTGCGCCGGATGGTTCGCTGGTCATCGAAGTGCCGAATTGGGCCTGCTGGCAGAGACGCCTGCTGTTTCGGAATCGTTGGTTTGGCCTGGACCTTCCCCGCCACCAACAGCACTTCTCACCCCGAGCCCTCGGCAACCTGGCGAAACAGCTGGACCTCGAGGTGCGAGCGATCGGAACGAGCTCGACCGCGATCTCCACTGCCTACAGCCTTCACTTCCTGATCGCCGGTCACTGGACCCCGGGGTGGAAGCTCTGGCTTTCCTACGCTCTCAGCCTTCCTTTGCTCCCGCTCGTGTTCCTCGGTGACAGGGTTGGTGGTGGCGATTGCTGTTATGTCGTGATGCGGCGGTCGGAGACCTAGGACGGTGGCCAAAACCAGGGGAATGTGCGTTGTCTATCTGGCCTGGACCCCATACGGCGTCGGGGTCGCCGAGCGATTTCCTGGCCTCGTATAGGGAGCACCCCGCAAGGACGCCGCACCGGCTTGCCCTGCTCCTGGCCGGACCCGATGAAGACCGCGATCCATGGCGGCGCGCCTTCGCCGACCTCGAGCATGACGAGGTGAACCTTGGGCTCGGGATGGACCTCGATCACTATCGCGAAGCGGCGGACCGGGTCGTTGCGGAGCGCTACTGCTTCCTCAACACGGTCAGCGTCATCCTCGCCGACGGATGGCTGGCAAATCTCGAGAAGGCGCTGGTCGCCCCGGGGGTGGGAATGGTCGGCGCCACCGGCTCCTATGAGAGCCCGAACGCGGTGCGTCCCGGACCGCTGCGCCGGCTGCGACCCGGGCATGAGCCGTTCCCAAACCCTCATCTACGGACGAACGCGTTCGCTCTGGAGCGCGAGCTGCTGCTCTCACTCGATTGGCCTCGGGGCCTGAGCAAGCTCGAGGCCGTCGCGCTCGAGGGAGGCAAGCGGTCCCTCACCCGCCAGGTCAGGGACCGCGGCCTGGAAACTCTGGTCGTCGGCCGCGATGGGGTCGGATATCCACCTGAGCGGTGGATGCAGAGCGAAACGTTCCGCAGCGGCGAGCAGGAGAACCTGCTGGTAGCCGACAACCGCACGCGCCATTTCCAGGAGGGTGGGAGGCTGACCCGGTTCGGGCTCTCATGGCTCGCCTGGGGCTCACGGCGCAGTCGGGGCTAGCTCTGGTCGGGATCGCCCCTGTCTCTGATGCCGCGGATCGCCGTCACCTGGTCGCGCAGCTCCTTCGGCACCATCCCGATCGACCAGCCGACACCGACGAAGAGGGCTGCCGCGAGGACCGCGGCGGCCAGGGCGGGCAGGCCCACCAGGATGGGAATGCAGGCGATGGCGGCGGCCGCGGCGACCTTGGCCAGGAACCTGCCGCCGACCATCACCCTGCCGGTGTCCCGATGGAGCCTCCAATAGATCAGGCTGGCGAGGAGGGCATCTCCCAGCACCGTGGCGGCGGCCCCGCCCTCCGCATCGAAGGCTGGGACGAGCACCGCGGCGAATACGGCGAGGCCGAGTAGCGCGACACCGTTGGTGAGGATGAGTTGGCGCTGCTGACCCAGGGCGATCAGCGTGACCGTCCAGATCTGACTGAGGGCGATGAACATCAGAGCCGCGACCTGTATCTGCAGGACGTCGCCCGAGGGCCCGAATGCAGCTCCGCCGATGATTTCCATCACCGGCTCGGCGAGCGGGAAGACGACGAGGATCGCCAGCGCCCCGGCGATCACCGCTCCCTCACCGAGCCCCGCGACCGCATAGCGCAGGCGATCCCTGTCGTCTCTCGCTGCCGCGGTCAACATCGGTAGCGCGACCCCGGCCACCAGGTACGGGATCACGATCATCGCTTCCATCGCTCGCAGCGAACCGCCGAAGTAGCCGGTCTGCTCGGCCGAGGAGGTCAGCGACATGAAGATGATCACCAGCCGGAAGTAGACCTGTCCCAGGGCCAGCGCGATCGCGATCGGCAGCGCCCGGTTGAAGAGCGTCCTCTGATCGTCGCGATCGAACCGAGGGCGGACGATTCCGCCGATCCCGACGAGCATCGGAGTAACCGCAACCACCGCGAGCCCGACGACGATCTGCAGCGCGAAGAACGGCGTCAACGCTGCGCCGAGGACAACCAGGAGCGCAACCCCGACCAGGGTGACCGCCTGGCGGAGGAAGTCGACGAACGCGAGGCCCGCATTGCGCAGTTCGACCGCAAGCGGCAGCAGCAGGGCGTTGGCAGCCGCCACCATGAACACGCCGAGCCCGGCCAGAGCGGTGCCCGCGACCATCTCCGCCGGGTAGTCGGCGAGGGCGGCGAAGGCGACGATGGCGCCCAGAGCGATCGGCATCGCCAGCAGGCGCTGGGCGAGGATGTTGGCGACCAACGGCCGCCGATCTGCCGGCGCGCGCAGGGCGAGCTGGTTGCTCGCCGTCACGTTGAGCCCGGTATCGACCACGGCGACAGCGATGCCGACGAGCGAGAGGACCGTCACGTAGCGGCCGGAGTCATCGACCCCGAGGTGGCGCAGGAGGAGGGTGGCGGTTCCCAGCCCGAGCACGGTGCCGGCGACGTTTGCCGCGACCCGCACTGCGCTCCCGCGAATGACCCGTCCGCCGGCCTCGGGGGAGGTCAGGACGTCATCCGTCCTCGGATCGCCAGCGGATTGCGTCACTGACGCTCAACCTAGACGCTCAGGGCGCGGATTCTGAGCTCCGGGGCCCGCCGGTATGGGAGGATCGCGAGAATCGTGGAGGGGGCGCCGACGATGCGGTTCTCCGAGGGCTCGCCGTTTTGGGAGCGGCTGCCGGTCCTATTGCTGGCGGTGGCCGTTGTCACGTCGGGCGTCCTGCTCATCAGGCTGGATTCGCAGCTGACGTTTGTCGCCGACGACTGGCTCTTCCTCGTGAAGAGGCACGGGTGGAGTGCGGGAACCTTTCTCAGCTCCGTACCACGGCAATCTCGTCGTCGGCGTGGGTCTTCGTCTTCAGGCTGATGCGCGAAATCTTCGGCATGGGGTCGGCGACCCCGTACTACTTGGTCGCGATTGGCGCTTTCCTCGGTAGCGTCCGATCGCGCTCTTCTTCTTCCTCCGTAGGCGGTATGGGGAGCTGGCTGGCCTCTGTTCGCCGCGGTTCTGATCCTGTTCCTCGGCGCGGCTTTCGAAGACCTTCTGTTTGCATTTCAGCTCGGCTACTTCGCTTCGGTTCTCGCTGGGCCTGGGGGCACTGATCGCCCTCGATCGAGACGATGCACTTCGGTGATGTGGATCGCCTGCGCATTGCTTATCGTATCTATCGCGTTCGCCAGCATCGGCATTGCCTTTGTAGCCGGAGCCGTGGTGAAGCTTGCTCCTTGGGCGGGGCTTCGGGCGGCGACCTCTATCGTTGTGCTCGCGCCGATCCTGCTCTATGGCTCTGGTGGCTTGGGTGGGGCCACCAGGCCGAAAATCATTGAGCGGCAGCAACATCCGCAATAGCCCTGGGCTACGTCTTCGATGCGGCATCGGCCGGGAATCGTCTCCTTGCTTGGTCTCGCCACCGGGGACGGCAGCGAGCCGGAGCAGCCGCATCTGATCTGGGGCCATGTGCTGCTCGCATTCGGCCTGCTCCTGCTCATCGTGAGGGTCTACAAGGACAAGAAGATCTCTGTGGGTCTTGCCGTTGCGCTAGCAATCGGCATCACCTTTTGGGCATTGGCAGGGATCAATCGCGATGTGAGCCGCCCACCGACGTCCAGCCGATATCAATATCCATCCGCGATCTTCTTGCTGCTGATCGCGGGTGAGCTGGTCGCGCGGCCTGCGCATTCCAAGGGCGGCTGTCTTTGGCGCTGGAGTGATCACCGTTGCCGCGGTGGTGGGCGGCGTTTCGCTACTTCTGCGGGAACACGACGAACGCTGGATTCCATACGCGAACTCTCTACGCTCGAACCTTGCCGCGGTCGAGATTGCCGGCTCAAGTGTCGATCCTCAATTTCCTGTGGTCTTTCCACCGAGCGTCGAAGTTCCGACCCACGCCTATCTCGCTGCCATCGGGGCGCACGGGTCCCCAGCATTCAGTGAGGCGGAGCTCGCGGTTCGCCCTGAGCCTGAGCGGGCAGCGGCAGACCTGAAGATGGCCCAGGCGCTCGGACTCGAGGTCGCGCCCCCGCGACCAGAAGAGCGGATAGTGGCCTGCCAATCCCTGGAGGCATCCGCTGATGGCGAAACCGGCATCACCCTCCTGCACGGGGGATTCTCGGTCGAAAATAGGGGTTTCCCTGATGTCGAACTGTCCCTCGGCAGATATTCCGAAGGCTTGCCCGTGCATTTCGGGCCACTCGCACCACGCACTCCCATCTCGCTCTACATCCCCGAGGACCGATCGACGCGTCCATGGCGGCTTGGGCTTACCGGAAGCGGCCCGGTCCGTCTTTGCACCACCGGCTAGTCTCCCCGGCCGTTCCAAGAGAGGAGACTTCAGAAGCGATGAGCGAGCAGAACTACGAGTTGACGACCGACCAGGCAGAGCGCGAGGCGTCGGGCGCCCATAGCTACGGCCGCTACCTCGAGGAGTTCGAGGTCGGCGCCGTCTACAAGCACTGGCCGGCGAAGACCGTGACCGAGGCGGACGACCACCTCTTCTGCCTGATCACGATGAATCACCACCCGCTCCATATCAACGACGTCTACGCGAAGGAGTCCCAGCAGGGCCGCAACGTCGTCGTCGGGCCGCTCGTCTACTCGCTTGCCCTCGGGATGTCGGTTTCAGACGTCTCTGGGAAGGCGATCGCCAACCTGGCCACTGAAGAACTGAGCCACCCGAACCCGGTCTTTCATGGCGACACCCTCTTCTGCGAGACCGAGGTGCTCGACGTGAAGCCCTCGAAATCGAAGCCCGACCGCGGCATCGTCAAGGTCCACACGCGGGTCCTGAACCAGGACGGGGTCCTTGTCGCCGAGTTCAAGCGGCTGGTGCTGGTTCCGCGGCGGGAGCCCGGCGAGTAGGAAGACCACGGAATTGGCAGCCGGGCCGCTCCCTCTGAATCTCCCGCTCGCCTCCCCGAAATTTGAGATTCATCGCGAAGTTGGCCAAATTTGGCACCCAATCGGCAGCCCGGCGGATGATCGTCCTGTATGTTCATTCGATTCTCAGGGATTTCCTGGATCTAGTGCGCTTTTTCGCCCTTTACGAGACTCCAATCCGATGAGTCTTGCCCCCGATTTCGACCGCCGTGCCACGGCTACGCTGGCTTGTCCTCGGGTTGATCGTCAGCCTGGCGCTGACCGGGCTCCTCTTCTCACCCTCAGCCAACGCGTCAAGCGGAACTTCGAACGTCTGCGTAAAAAAGCACCAACCCAACAAGGGCACGATGCGCTTCGTCGGGGCGAATCGGCATTGCAGAAGGGGTTGGAGGCGGGTCACCTTCACACCGGAACGCCGCAGCAGGGTCCGCGGGCCCAGGGGCAAAAGGGGCTCAGGGCCCACAGGGAATCCAGGGTCCGCAGGGCATGCCTGGCCCCGTAGGAGCCAACGGCGCGAATGGAGCGCATGGCGCCACCGGCCCGACCGGCGCCCAGGGTGCGCAGGGCGTGACCGGTGCCGCCGGAGCGACTGGGCCCACCGGTGCTGCGGGGACAAACGGGACCAACGGAACCAACGGAGCCACTGGCGCACCGGGCCCTGCGCCCCCGGAGCTCCAGGGCCTCCGGCCCGACTGGGCCCACGGGCGCCACGGGTCTAGTCACAGGAGCCGCTGGCTCAACCGGAGCCACCGGTGGAACCGGGGCGACCGGAGATCAGGGCGCGACCGGGGCAACCGGCGATCAAGGTGAAGCCGGCGCGACGGGCGCAACGGCGACCGGCGACACTGGAGCGACTGGCGCAACCGGCGACCAGGCAACGGGAGCCACCGGTCCTACCGGCCCCCAGGGTCCGACTGGCGAGACTGGAGCGACCGGCGAAAACGGAGCTACGGCGCAACTGGCGATAAAGGCGAAACAGGAGCGACTGGCGGTCAGGGCGAAACGGGAGCGACTGGAGCAACAGGCGCCACAGGCGACACTGGAGCGACTGGCGAAACCGGCGCCACCGGCCCGACCGGACCCCAGGGCCCGACCGGGGAAACGGGAGCGACCGGCGAAAACGGCGCTACGGGCGCCACCGGCGATACGGGGGCCACTGGCGCAACCGGCGACCAGCGTAACGGGAGCCACCGGCGAAACCGGCGCCACCGGCCCGACTGGACTTCAGGGTCCGACCGGCGAAACCGGAGCGACCGGCGCAACGGGCGACAAAGGCGAAACCGGCGCGACTGGCGGATCAGGGCGAAGCTGGAGCCACCGGCGCGACCGGCGACAAGGCGAAATCGGCGCGACTGGCCCTCAGGGCGAAGCTGGCGCCACCGGAGCGACCGGCGACAAAGGCGAAATCGGCGCGACTGGCGAAACGGGCGACCAAGGCGACACGGGAGCCACCGGCGCCACCGGCCCGACCGGACCCCAGGGCCCGACCGGCGAAACCGGAGCCACCGGCGACAACAGGCGCCACGGGAGCGACTGGCGGTCAGGGCGAAGCCGGAGCCACCGGCGCGACCGGCGACAACGGCGACACCGGCGCGACCGGCGCCACGGGCGACAACCGGCGAAACGGGAGCAACTGGCGGTCAGGGCGACACAGGAGCGACCGGCGCCACGGGCGACAAAGGCGCGACCGGGGCCACCGGTGCAACCGGCGCCACGGCCCGACCGGACCCCAGGGCCCCGACCGGCGACACCGGAGCCACCGGCAGCCACCGGCGCCAACGGCGAAACCGGAGCGACCGGCGCGACCGGCGACAGGGCGCGACCGGCGACACCGGCGCCACCGGCGACAGACCGGAGCGACGGCGCAACCGGCGACAAGGCGACCGGCGCAACCGGCCCGACCGGACCCCAGGCCCGACCGGCGACAACGGGCGCCACCGGCGATACCGGAGCGACCGGCGCGACCGGCGACACCGGCGCGACCGGCGCCACGGGCGCAACCGGCGACAACCGGAGCCACCGGCGACACCGGCGCGACCGGCGCCACCGGCGCGACCGGAGCATTGGCGCGACCGGCGACACCGGCGAGACCGGCCGCAACCGGCGCCACGGCGCGACCGGACCGCGGGCCCCACCGGTGACAACCGGGGCGACTGGCGCAACCGGCGCCACTGGCGCGACCGGCGACAACGGCGCGACCGGAGACAACGGCGCACGGGCGACACCGGAGCCACCGGCGCCACGGGCGCAACAGGCGCGACCGGCGCCACCGGCCCGACCGGGCCCCAGGGCCCGACCGGCGACACCGGGCGCCACCGGCGACAACCGGCGCGACCGGCGCAACTGGCGACACCGGCGCAACCGGCGCGACTGGCGACGACCGGAGCCACCGGCGCGACCGGCGACACGGCGCAACCGGAGCGACCGGCGACAACGGGCGCGACCGGCGAAACGGAGCCGACCGGCGCGACCGGCGCCCAAGGCGCGACCGGACGCCACCGGCGAAACCGGCGCCGACCGGGACCACCGGCGGCCCGACCGGCGACAACGGCGCCACCGGCGCAACCGGCGCCACCGGGCGACCGGCGCCACTGGCGAAACCGGCGCAACCGGCGCCAGCCGCGCGACCAGGCGACACTGGCGCAACCGGCGATACCGGAGCAACCGGCGCAACCGGCGCAACGGCGATACCGGCGCGACGGCGCGACCGGCGCCCGGCGCAACCGGCGCCACCGGAGAACCGGCGCAACCGGCGACACCGGAGCGACCGGCGCAACCGGCGACACCGGCGCGACCGGAGACACCGGAGCAACCGGCGCCACCGGCCCGACCGGACCCAGGGCCCGACCGGGACACGGGGGCCACCGGCGCAACCGGAGCCACCGGCGCAACCGGCGACACAGGCGCGACCGGCGCAACGGGCGAAACCGGAGCGACAGGCGCAACCGGCGACACAGGCGAGACCGGAGCCACTGGCGCAACCGGCCCGACCGGGCCCCAGGGTCCGACCGGCGACAACGGGCGCCACCGGCGACACAGGCGCGACCGGCGATACCGGCGCAACCGGCGACAGGCGCCACCGGCGACAACGGCGCCACCGGAGCAACCGGCGCAACGGGCGACACCGGCGCGACCGGCGCAAAGGCGCGACCGGGCACGACGGGCCGACGCGGCGCGACCGGCGACACCGGAGCAACCGGCGCGACCGGGCGACACCGGAGCGACCGGAGCAACTGGCGCCACCGGCGATACCGGGGCGACTGGCGCAACCGGGCGACCGGGCGACCACCGGGGCCCGACCGGCGAAACGGGAGCCACGGGAGCAACCGGCGACTAAAGGCGCAACCGGTGAAACTGGAGCCACGGGCGCCACGGCCCTACCGGCGACAAAGGCGAGACCGGCGCAACTGGAGCGACGGCGCCACCGGGCCTTCGGGTCCGGCCGGGCCGACTGGTCAGCAGGGCGCTACGGGTGCAACCGGATCAACCGGGTTCGCGGGTGGCACAGGGCAAGCTGGTGCTACCGGTCCAACGGGGCCAGCTGGCCCTACCGGCGCCACGGGCGCGACCGGTGCAACTGGTGCGACTGGCCCAGCCGGCCCGACTGGGTGGCCGGCCAACTGGTGCGACCGGCGCTGACCGGCACGACCGGTGCGACCGGTGCGACCGGTGCGAACGCCTGCGGAGGAACTCTGTCAGCTTACCGGTGGCACCAACGCGCCGGACCCTTGAGTACCGGCGCGACAACTTACTTCTCCTGCTCGCGCAGACCACCCCGAGCACAACGACGACGAATGGAAACGTGACGGCGGCATGCGGCGGCACGATGTCCGGCCTTCACGGTGACCATCAGCGGCGATCCCGGTAGCGGCGAACGAACTACGCATTCACCCTCATGGTGCAACGGGATCGCAAGCGGGATTACTTGCACGATCGCCGGTACCGGTGCCACTGACTTGTACCGACACCGACCGGCTCCCACCACCATCGTGCTGAACCCTGGAGAAACGGTGAATGTCCGGTCGGTGCCGAACAGCAACCCGACCACGAACGCACCGCCACCGTGACGTCGTCGTATGCCCGTGCCAGTGGCGGCGGCCTCTAGCTCACCAGGCTCGCTGACCCAAGCAGTTCTTCATTCGATCCGGCCGCCCAAGGGCGGCCGGATCTGTTTTCGGGACCTGTCCAGGGCCTCTCGCTTCAGTGGGACGACGGCAAGGGCCCACTTTCCGGGAAGTTTCGACGGTCTAGCCCAGAAAGGGGAATTCAAGTCCTAGTTAATGTCCGATTTCGTCTGTTAGCGTCGCGCCGCCAGGATCGGTCCCTGTCCCAGATCAAAGGAGAGCTCCAGCCGATGAGCTTCAGCCTCTCGATTTCGACCGCCGTGCCACGGCTGCGGTGGCTAGCCCTCGCGCTGGCCGCGAGCGTGGTGCTCTTTGGCGTTCTGTTCTCGAGCTCTGCCAACGCCGCGCAGGGAAGCGCGAACGTATGCGTGAAGAAGAAGAAGCCCAACAAGGGCAAGATGCGCTTCCTTGGGGCTGGGAAGAACTGCAAGAAGGGCGAGAAACTGGTCACTTTCGCGACTGGCGCTCCACAGCAGGGACCTAAGGGCGCCAAGGGCGGATAAGGGCGCCAAGGGCGATCAGGGTCCGCAGGGCATTCAGGGCCCGCAAGGGGTGGCGGGCACTCCTGGAACCAATGGAGCAGATGGCGCTCCGGGAGCCGCTGGGGCCACTGGCGCTACCGGGAAAACCGGGGCAACCGGCGTGGCCGGAACCAACGGAACCAACGGAACCAATCGGGACCAACGGGACCAACGGCACAAACGGAGCAACGGGCGCGACAGGTACTACCGGGACTCCCGGCACGCCTGGAGCGGCCGGGCCGACGGGCCCCACGGGACCCGCTGGAGGGTCATCGGGTACGACCGGACCGACCGGCGCTACGGGTGCCACTGGTGAAGCCGGAGCCGCCGGCCCGACCGGACCTTCAGGCCCGACCGGCGCTACCGGCGAAGCTGGTGCGGCAGGCGCTACCGGCGAAGCGGGCGCGGCCGGGCCGACCGGCGAAACCGGCGCTACGGGTGAAAAAGGCGAAGCCGGCGAACCTGGTGCGACCGGCGAAACCGGAGCTACTGGAGAACCGGGATCGCCTGGCGAAACCGGCCCGACCGGACCGCAGGGCCCGACCGGCGAAACCGGAGCGACGGGCGAAACTGGAGCCACCGGCGAAGCAGGTGCGACCGGGGCAACTGGCGAAACCGGTGCCACCGGGGAAGCCGGCGCAGCTGGTGCGACCGGTGAAGCTGGAGCCACGGGTGAAGCCGGCCCGACTGGACCTTCTGGCCCGACTGGCGAAGCCGGTGCGGCGGGCGCCACGGGTGAAGCTGGCCCGACTGGCGAAACCGGCGCCACCGGCGAAGCCGGCGCAGCTGGTGCGACCGGTGAAGCAGGAGCCACGGGTGAAGTCGGCCCGACTGGACCGCAGGGCCCGACCGGCGAAACTGGAGCGACGGGCGAAACCGGCGCCACCGGCGAAGCAGGTGCGACCGGAGCAACAGGCGAAAACGGAGCGACGGGCGAAACCGGAGCAACCGGCGACACTGGCCCGACCGGAGCCGCCGGTGAATCCGGGGCTACGGGCGAAACAGGTGCCACCGGACCCTCCGGTCCGGCGGGGCCGACCGGTGAACAGGGCGTCACGGGTGAAACCGGCGCGACTGGTGATGCCGGAGCCACCGGGGAAGCGGGCGCGGCTGGCGCGACCGGTCCGACAGGACCGGCTGGACCGACGGGGCCCTCCGGCCCGACAGGACCGACCGGCGCAACCGGCAGCGCAGGCGCTACCGGTGCAACGGGCGCAACCGGGACCGGTGCGACGGGCGCAACCGGTGCGACGGGCAGCCTCCCGCTACCGCAGTCAGCGACCAGCGCGACGGCGGCGTCCGACAATGACGCCACCTATGCGAACCCGCCAGATGTTGGTGGCGATGTGTCTGTGACCATCACCACCGGGACCCGGGCACTGGTGATCGTGACTGGCCTCGTCGATACCAATTGCACTGCGAGGCTTCCTCAGCTTCGCGGTATCGGGAGCTACGGCTCAGGCGGCGTCAGACGCTAGGGCCGTAGTCCGCGAAGGAGCCGGTGTTCAGGCGAGCACCTCGACGGTGATCACGAATCTCACCGCTGGTTCGAACACATTCACGCTGCAATACAGATCGACTGGCTGCACTGGCGGGAACGCGACGGCTTACCAAATCGAACGATTTCCGTGATTCCGCTCAACTAGGCGGGGCTGTAGTCCGCATCAGGGGATCCGGCCGCCCATCGAGGCGGCCGGATTTCTTTCGGCCCGGCTCAGCCCTGATCGCTACTCAGGACGTTGTTCCAACTCGGCGAGCCGAGCCGCGGGCGCCCTGCGGCCGAGAGAGCCGTGTCGTCGGCTGAAGTTGTAGTGGGTCAGCCAGCCGGGAAGCGCTGCGGTCCGCTCGGCTGAGTTGGCGTAGATGGCGCCGTAGGCCCAGCGGTTGGTGAGCGTCTGGATGAAGCGCTCGGCCTTGCCGTTTGTCCGCGGCCGGTAGGGCCGGGTTCGCAGGTGGCGGATCCCGAGCTCGCGACAGGCCCTCGCGTGCACGTGGGAGCGGTAGCAGGAGCCGTTGTCGCTCATCACCCGCTCGACCGTGACGCCCATCGAGGCAAACCACGCCGCCGCCCGGCGCAGGAAGCCGGCGGCCGTCTCGCCGCGCTCGTCTGCGAGCACCTCGACGAAGGCCAGGCGGGTGGCGTCATCGACGCAGACGTGGACAAACTCCCAGCCGGCGACCCGGTAGCCGCGGGCATCGGTGAAGCGATCGCGGCGGTTGCCTGTGACGCGGTGACCGGGCCGCAGGATGCGCCCCAGCTTCTTGACGTCGACGTGGATCAACTCGCCCGGCCGGGAGCGCTCGTAGCGGTTGGGCGGCTCGGGTGGCTCGAGGCGGCTGCGCTTGCCGAGGCCGATCTTCTGCAGCCACCTCGAGACGGTCGAGAGCGCCATGTCCAGGACCTCGGCGATCTCCGCTGCAGTCATCCGCAGCCTCCGCAGGGCCTCGATCGCCCTGACGCGGTCGGCAGGCAGCTGCGTCGGGCGCCTCCTCGGCGCGGAGCTGCGGTCAAGCAGGCCGGCCTCGCCCTCGGCCCGCCAGCGGGCTAGCCACTTGGCGGCGCTTCGCTCGCTGATGCCGGCGGCCTCGGCCGCCGCCATCAGCGACCAGTTCTTCTCTTCGATCCGCCTGACCAGGAGCTTGCGAGAGTTCGGGCAGGTGCGGGCGTTAGCGTGGAGCTTCATCCGGTGTCCTCCTTGTTGCTGGGTGTCTAGACACCCCCAGCCTTCAAGGAGGCCCGGATGAACAACGTGGTGAGGAACTACAACTAGGCGGGACTCAGTTCCGCATTTCGATCCGGCCGCCCATCGGGCGGCCGGATCTGCTTCTGGCCCCGCTCAGTCCCGCTCGCGCTCGTCGAGAACGTCGGCCCAGTCGGGCTCTCTGAGGGTCTCGACCGCGCGCTCCTGCGCCAGGCGGGTGATCTGTTTGGTGTGGCGCGAGGCGATGACGCTGAAGTTGAGCGCCAGCGCCAGCAGCACGATGAGGACGAGGGAGAACAGGGCGATGGTGATGTCGCGGACGCCAAGGACGTTCGCGAGCAGCTGGAGCGGCTGCGGGACAAGCGCTCCGACGATCATCACCGCTCCCGCCGCGAACCAGACGATGCTGTAGCGCTCCAGAAGTTTGTCGCGCCGGATCAGCTCGACGATGAAGACCATGAAGAGGACGGCGAGGATCACCGCGATGATCCGCGTCTGGGTCGTCAGCTGGTAGACCGGTTCGGCGGTTGAGGCCGCGGCAGCGTTCATTCGGCGTCGGGAATGGTTGCCCTGGAGCGGATCTGGCCGACGAACAGCACGATCAACGTGTGGACGATGTAGATCACCGATCGGGCGGGCGTGAGGAAGGAGACGCCATGGCTGCGCGACCTCATTTCCACCGGCAGCTCCTCGACCCGGAGCCCGCCACGGACGGCCTGCTGAAGCGACTCGACCTCGGCGTACTCCGATGAGTAGCGCTGGGCGAACATCGAGAGGGCACGCCGGTTCAGGGCCCGCATCCCACTGGTGGTATCGGTGAACTGCTGGCGCGTGAAGAGGGACACGATCGAGCCGAAGAGCCGTTGGCCGACCCGCCGGAAGAACGAGGCCTGATAGCTGCTCTCGGCCCCGAAGCGCGAGCCGACGATCAGGTCGGCCTCACCGGCCTCGACGGCGGCGACGAGCCGGGCCAACTCGCGGGCCGGGTGCTGGCCGTCCCCGTCGAGATGCCCGCAGATGGCGTAGTTGGCGCGCAGAGCGAGCATGTACCCCGTCTGGTGGGCGGCCCCCACGCCTTCGTTGAAGGGGAGGGAGGCGACCTTGGCGCCGGCCTTTCGCGCGAGGGCCACGGTCGAGTCGGTCGAGCCGTCATCGACCACCAGCACGTCGGCCTCCGGCAGGTGCTCGCGGACGTCGGCGATCACCGCCGAGATCGAGCCCTCCTCGTTCCAGGCCGGGATGAACACGAGCAGCTTCATCGCCGCGATTGTTCCACGGCGTCCGCTGGGGACCGCGGCCTACTTGATCGGGACGATCTCGCCCGAGGTCGCGAGTTCCTTCGCCCGCTTCGGATCCGGGTCGAAGACCTCGATCTGAACTTCCTGGCCCGGATAGGCGAGGTAGACGCTGTTCGGCCCGTTTCGGTTGAAGTAGGCGATGCCGCCACCCGGGACGCTGCGCTGGACGCCGCCCGGTTTTTCGGCGAGTTCTTCGAGCGCCGGGACCGGTTCGGCGAACGCGTAGGTGCCGACGGTGAGGAAATTCGGCTGCGGATCGCCGGCTTCGGCGTTCCCGGTCAGGTAGCGGACGTAGGTCCGGCCTTCTTCCGGCACGCTGAGTTCGAGTTCCGTCCCCGCCTGTTCGCCGGCCCAGTAGATCGGCATTTCCTCGTCTTCGGATCGTTCCTTGAGGGCTTCGGCGTCGACGATCTCGGCCGAGACCGTCGATTCGGAGGAGCTGTTGTCGCCGCCTCCACCACAGCCTCCGATCGCCCAGATCGCGATCGCGATCAGCGGCAGGGCGATCAAGACGGCCACGAGGCGGAGTTGGCCGCGGTTGTCGCTCATCTGCTCACTCCGCGAGAACTCTCTGACTGCATCCGGCCTGCCTCCTTGGGCTCTGTTTTTCTGGGCGGTACCTGGGCGGAAGACGCCCGTGACTGGGCGCAAGAGTATCCGCATCGGCCGCCGTATACGGTTACGCCCCGATGCAGAGCCGTCGCCTACAGGTTGTCCTCGCGGTCCTCGCGGCCGCGCTCACCGTGGTGCTGGTGGTGATGGTGCTCGGCGGTGGCGACGACGCAGGTCTCGCTCACGCCCGGGGAGCCGCAGATCGTGAGCAGCTCCGAGCTCGAAGGTTTCGCCGATGGGGCCGATCACGCGGTCTACTGGGTCGGCGAAATCGAAAACACCGAATACGAGCTGACGGAAACCGACAACGGCAGGGTCTTCGTGCGCTATGTGCCCTCCGGCACCGATGCGGGCGCCCGGGGCGAATACCTCACCGTCGCCTCCTATCCGCTCGAGGACGCGCCCAGCGCGCTGGAAAAAACCGCCCGCCGGCAGGGCGACGAAATCGCCAGCAGCGACGACGGCGCCGTGATCCTGCTCGACACCGAATCGCCCAACAACATCCACATGGCCTATCCGGGAAACGTCCAGATCGAGGTCTTCAGCCCGGTGGCCGGCGAAGCGCTGCGCCTATCCAAGGACAGCGTTCAGCAGGTTCCCTGAGCCTCAGTTCGATTGCTGTGCCCGTTCGGCGCGGATCACCGCGGAGGCGGGCAGCGACTCGACCGTGTGGGTCCCGATCGGGCCGTTCGGCTTCAGGCCGGGGCAGTAGCTGCCGCCGAGCGCGTAGATGCGGCCTTCGGTCGCGGCGACGCCGCTGCCGCGTCGTTCGAAGTGCATATTTGGGAGGCGGGTCCAGCGGTTGCTCTGCGGGTTGAAGGACCAGGCGCTGGGCGTCACCCAGCCTCCGCCTTCTTCCCAGTGGCTCTGATTGTCGCCGCCGACCGAGACCAGCGTGCCGTCGATCGCGACCAGGCCGATCGAGGCGGCGCCAAGCGGGATCGGGGGGAGGCTCTCCCAGCTGTTGCCGGCGGGGTCATAGCGTTCGAAGGTGTCGAGCGAGCGGTCATTTTCGGTCGGGCCTCCGACCACTCCGCGTCCGCCGACCACGTAGAGCTTGCCCCCCAGTGCCGCCGCGCCGACGTGGTGGCGCGGGTGCGGGATCGGCGCGCCATATGACCATTCCCCGGTCTTGAAGTCGTAGATCTGAAGGGCGCTGTAGGGGACGATCGGTCCACTGACATCGAACGTCTGGGGTGCGCCGGAGGCGACGTAGAGCTTTTCGCCGATCGCCACCACGGCCCCGGCGGCGCTTGGCTGCAGCAGGTCCGGCAGCTGGGACCAGCGGTCGGTCCGCGGGTCGTACTGCCAAACGTTCGCGGTCGGTTCTTCGCCTTCGAGGTAGCCGCCCGCCAGGTAGAGGTTGCCGTCGTGGGTGGCCACCTGGCTGTGGTTGAGGCCCGTCGGAAGCGAGGTCGGGTCACTCCATTTACTCGTTCGGGTGTCGAATGCGGTGACCCGGCGCAGGTTGCCGGGCGCACTGCCCCCGGTGACGTAGATCACGGGGCCGATCGCGATCGCGCTCGCCTCGATCTGGGTCCGCGGCGTTTCCGGTTCGAACCGCCATTGGCCGGAGGGGGCGGGGGGTGACTTCGGGTCTTCGCGGTAGAGGCCGATGCGGCAGGGCGGGTTGGGCGTCTTCGTGGCCAGGCCCAGCGACTGACGCAGGTTGCCCGGCAGGTTGATCGCGTGGACAGCGGCGAGGACGCCGACCACGAACACGACCGTCATCGCGATCGCAATCGCCGCGACCAGCTTGAGCCCACTGCCTTTCACCTGCGGAAAAGTATGGCGGAGCGCTCGGCACCCGCCCGCGCGGGCAGGGTTGGCCGGCCGCTGCTTGAATCAGGCGGGACGATGACCCCCGAAGAGATCGAGCGCATCCCGGTCTTCGACGTTCAGCTTTCAGAGTCCCAGGTCGAGGCGGTCGCCGAGACCCTGCGCTCGGGCTGGTTGACGATGGGCCCCCGAATCGAGGCGTTCGAGGCCGAGTTCGGCGCCCATCTCGGGGTCGAGCACGCGGTGGCGACGAGCAGCTGCACGGCGGCGCTCCACCTCGCCTACCTGGCCGCGGGGATCGGGCCCGGGGACGAGGTCATCGTCCCGGGCATCACCTTCATCGCCTCCGCCGCCGCGGTCCGCTACTGCGGTGGCACCCCGGTGCTGGCGGAGGTCGCGGGACAGGAGGACCTCGGGATCGACCCCGTCGACGTTGAGGCTCGGGTCACCGACCGCACCAAGGCCATATGCGCCGTCCACTACGGCGGCTACGCAGCTCCGCTGGAGGCTCTGGGGGCGATCTGCGAGAAACGGGGCCTGGCGCTGATCGAGGACGCGGCACACAGCCCCGACGCCACCCTGCCGGGCTCCGAGCGCAAGCTCGGCACCCATGGCCTCGCCGGGACCTTCAGCTTCTTCTCCAACAAGATCCTCTCCTGCGGCGAGGGGGGGCTGTTGGCGACCGACGACGCCGGTGTCGCCGAGCTCGCCCGGAGCCTCCGCTCGCACGCGATGACATCCGGCACCTGGGACCGCCATCGCGGCCACGCGATGGGCTACGACGTCGTCGACGTCGGCTACAACTACCGCCTCGACGAGCCCCGCGCGGCTCTGCTCTCGGCCCGGCTCCCCGACCTCGGTGCCGACATCGAGGAGCGCCGTCGTCTCAGCCGCCGCTATCGGGAGCTGCTCGCCGGCGTCGAGGGAATCGTCGTGCCCTACGGCGACGACCAGGTGGGTGCGAGCTCCTGCTACGTGATGCCGGTGATGCTCGAGGACGCCGAGCTGCGCGACCAGGTCCGCCGGCTCCTGAGTGAACGCCACGGGGTCCAGACCAGCGTCCTCTACCCGTCGATCAACCAGTTCACCGCCTATGGTCGCGGTGAGCAGAGCCTGCCCCGCTGCGAGCGCGTCGCCAGCACCCAGCTGAGCCTGCCGCTCTACCCGCACCTCGGCGATGAGCGGCTCGACCGGGTGGTTGGCGCCCTCGGCGAGGCGATCGCCGAAGCGCCGGCGATGAGGTGAGAGGTCGTCATCGCCGGTCACTGCATGTCGTCGACGATGACGATGGTCAGGAGGGAAGACGGGTCCGCCATTCGCTTGCCAGCAGCGGTGAGGGCTGCTGTTAGCGATCGCCATTCTCCAGCGCGATGGCCGCTTTGGGGAGCCAGAGTTCCCGTCGAAACTGTATCCCAAAGGTTGTCGAATCTGTTCCCTAACTACTGTCGAATCTGTATCCTAGTGCTTGTCGAATCAAGTACCTAGAGCCATGGAGTACCGCCCACGCATACTCGAAGCAGAGTTGGACGAGTTGTTTTTGTCCCTGCCCGCTGTCGCCATCGAGGGCGCAAAAGCGGTGGGGAAGACCGCTCTCGCCTCGCGCCGTGCTCGGACTGTCTACGAGCTCGACGACCCGGCACGTCTGAGTCTGGCCCAAGCAGATCCGAAGCGTTTGTTGGATGAACAGCCCCCAGTGCTGATTGACGAGTGGCAGCGGATGCCCGAGACCTGGGACCTCGTCCGAAGGGCCGTGGATCGAGGGGCAGAGGCGGGCACCTACTTGCTCACAGGGTCCGTATCCCCCGACGGAGGTGGCACGCACTCCGGAGCCGCCCGCATCCCGACGCTACGAATGCGGCCCCTCTCGCTGGCTGAGCGGCTCGAGGAACCAGTTAGCGTCAGTCTCGCGGAGCTCTTGGAGGGCAATCGCCCCGCCTTGGAGGGGGAGACCGAGGTGACGCTTGATCGCTATGTCGACGAGATTCTCGCCTCCGGATTCCCTGGCCTTCGTGGACTCTCAGGCCGAGCGCTACGTGCCCAGCTCGACACCTATGTTGCTCGAATCGTCGATCGAGAGTTTGAGGAGCTCGGTCACGAGCTACGCAACCCAGCGGCTCTGAGGCGCTGGATGGGGGCCTACGCAGCCGCCACTTCTACGACAACGACGTTTGAGAAGATCCGGGCAGCCGCCACGAGTGGCGAGGGGGAGAAGCCGACCCGGAAGGCCCTGGTTCCCTATCGGAATGTCCTCGAGCGGCTTTGGTTTGTCGATCCTGTAGAGGGTTGGGTGCCGACTCGAAGCCATCTCTCCCGTCTAGCCGTGTCCGAGAAGCATCAGATAGTTGATCCGGCTCTCGCCGCTCGGCTGGTCGGTGCAAGCAAGTCAGCGCTCCTTCAGGGCAAGGACATCGGTCCCCCGGTGCCGCGGGACGGCACTTTTCTCGGGGCGCTCTTCGAGGGCCTCATGATCCTGAGTGTCCGCGTCTATGCCCAAGCCGCCGAGGCTCGAGTCAAGCACCTGCGGCTGCACTCTGGAAGGCACGAGGTCGATCTCATCGTTCAGCGTGACGATGACCGCGTAGTCGCTTTCGAGATCAAGCTCGCTTCCGTACCGCGGGACAACGATCTACGGCACCTAAATTGGCTCAGAGAGACGATCGGTGATGAACTCCTCGACGCGATCGTAATCACCACCGGAACGACGGCTTACCGCCGGTCCGACGGCATTGGCGTGGTGCCGGCCGCATTGCTCGGGCCCTGACTCCAGAACAGCCGAGCCAACGAGCTCGTATCTAGGCGGCGGCGCGGCTGGTGGCGACCGCGGCGAAGAAGTCGTGCCAATCGGCGGCGTCGGCGCCGAGTAGGGAGACAAGCCGCCGCAGGTCGGCGAGGTCATCCTCCATCTCCCAGCCCCAGTGCAGGGTTACCGGCGCCCACAGGGCCGCTCGCTCCGCACGCAGGCGCTCGACCTCCGCGGCGACCTCCGCCGCTCGCCCGTAGAGCGGCGGGTAGGAGGGGAGGTATACGGCCTCCCCGCGCCAGGCCGGGCTCGGGCTGAAGCCGAGCAGGCGGATGCTCTCCGGGCCGCCGCAGACGACGTCGAAGCGCTCGGCGAGCAGGTCGTACTGGTCGGCGTCGAAGCGGTTGAAGGGCGCGACGAAGACGGGTGTCTCGAGGCCCAGATCCGTGAAGGTCTGGCGGGCGGCGTCGATCCGCGCGGCGGCGTCGGCGGGGGCGAGGCCGGTGAGCTCGGAATGACGCCGCGGGGAGGAGTGGCGGGTGCGGTGGTCGAGGCCATGGAGGCCGAAGACCACGCCTTCGCTCGCCAGCTCGCGCAGGACAGCGATCTCGGCATCGTCGATCGGCCTCGACTCCTCGACCCCGGGGTCGAGGTACTCACGCGAGACCCGCGGGCTGATCGCCAGCAGGTAGGGCACCCCCGCCTCGGCGAGGACCGAGTGGAAGCGCCGGAAACGGTCGGTCCCGAACTTCCCGGAGGCGTCGAACGCCCGCGCGTGGGGGAACTCGTCGACCCTGAGCAGGACCCGCGGCTCGCCGCCGGCGGCATCGCCGAGGGCGGCCCGGCGCGCCGCGAGCAGGGGCTCGACCACACTTCGACGCCACCCGGCCCGCCCCCGCTTGAAAGCGAGCGCCTGGGCGAGCCTGGTGGGCAGCGGTCCGCGCCAATGGCGGAAGGGCTCGGCAGCGGCGGCGAAGGCCCGATCGTCGAGGGACCCCGGCCGGCTCGGCCAGAGCAGGAGGGCGGCGCTGCGTCGCTCGTCGGGCGTCACCGGCGGCATCATCCCGCACCACGGGTAGGCTGCGAGCCGTGAAGCGCGCAGTGGTACTGGCCGGGGGCCTCGGGATGCGCCTGCGGCCCTACACGACGGTTCTGCCGAAGCCCCTGATGCCGATCGGGGACAGGCCGATCCTCGACGTCATCGTGCGCCAGCTGAGTTCGCACGGCTTCGAGCGGCTGACGATCGTCACCGGCCACCTCGCCGAGTTGATCGAGGCCTTCTTCGGCGATGGCGAGCGCTTCGGGATCCCGATCGATTACTTCCGCGAGGAGGAGCCGCTCGGCACCGTCGGCGCCCTGCGCCTGCTCGACGGCCTCGACGAGGACTTTCTGGTGATGAACGGTGATGTGCTCACCGACCTCGCCTACGGCGAGTTCCTCGACCAGCACCGGGCTTCCGACGCCGCCGCGAGCATCGCCGCCCACCGCCGCGAGGTGCAGGTCTCGCTCGGGGTGCTCGAGTTCGGCGACCCGATGGACGATGAGCGGCTGACCGGCTACATCGAGAAGCCGACCTACGACTACGAGGTCAGCATGGGCGTCTACGCCTTCGCGCCGCGGGCGCTCGAGCTGATCGAGGCGAACGAGCGTCTCGACTTCCCCGACCTGGTCCTGCGGCTGCTTGCGGCCGGCGAGGTCGTCAGGGCGCGCCGGAGCGAGGACTACTGGCTCGACATCGGCCGCCACGACGACTATGAGACGGCGGTGGACGAGTTCGAGCGGATGCGGGACCGGTTGCTGCCCGAGTGAGGCTCCAGGGGCGCGAGATCGTCTGCCTCGGCACCGCCGACTGGGCGACCGAGCTGCCGATCAATCAGCACCACCTGATGCGTCGCCTCGCGGCGCACAACGAGGTCCTCTTCGTCGAGTCGCTCGGCCTCCGGCGCCCCCAGCTCGCCTCGCGCGACCTCGGTCGCGTCTGGCGGCGTCTGCGGGCCGGCCTGAGCGGCCCCCGCGCGCTCGACGACCTTCACGTCCTCTCGCCGCTGGTGCTGCCCTTCCACAGCAGTTCCGGGGCGCGATCGCTGAACCGGCGGCTACTTCGCCGTCAGGTCAGCCGAGCAGCTCGCGGACTGGGCATGCAACGCCCGATCCTGTGGGCCTACGCGCCGCAGGCCGAGGCGCTGCTCGAGGCGCTCGACCCCGAGCTGGTCGTCTATCACTGCGTCGACGACCTCGCCGCCCAGAAGGGGGTCGACGCCGGCAGCTTCAGGGCGGCGGAGGAGCGTTTCGCCCGCCGCGCCGACCTCGTGTTGGCCAGCGCCCCGGCGCTCGCCGAGCGGATGCGGCGCCTGTCCGACAACGTCCTCTACGCGCCGAACGTGGCCGACACCGAGCACTTCGCGACCGCGCTCGAGCCGGGCCCGGTCGACGCCGCGGTCGACTCCCTGCCCCGCCCTCGCCTCGTGTTCCAGGGCGCGGTCGTCGCGACCAAGCTCGACCTCCGCCTGCTGGCGGATGCGGCGGCGCTGCGGCCGGGGTGGAGCATCGTCCTCGTCGGGCCGCGCGGGGCCGGGGACCCCGGCGGCGATCTCACCGCCCTCACCAGCGCCCCGAACATCCATCTGCTCGGGGCGCGTGAGGCCGCCGCCCTTCCCGGCGTCCTGCGGGGGACCGACGCCGGCCTGATCCCCTACGAGATCAACGACCTCACCCGCAGCGTCTTCCCGATGAAGGTCTACGAGTATCTCGCCGCCGGGCTGCCGGTCCTCAGCACGCCCCTACCGGCGTTGCAGGGCGTCGAGGGGGTCGACGTGATCAGCGATGCGAGCGAGCTTGTCGAGGCGGCGGAGCGGGAGCTGGCGGCGGACAGCCCCGAGCGCCGCGCCGATCGCTCGCGCGCGGCCTCCTCGCACTCCTGGGAGGCCCGGATCGAGGAGATCGAGGCCGCGCTACCGGAGCCGCGCTCAGTGCCGGCCTGATCGCTCGGCAGCCTCCTCGAGGACCGCCCTGGTCGCGGCCGCCACCTTCGACCAGCGGAACTGAGCTCCGTGCCGGAGCCCGCGCTCGATCAGGTCTGTGGGCCGCTCCAGCGCCCGCTCGAGCGCCTCGCGCCAGGCCGGCGCCGATCGCTCCGAGACGACGATCGCGGCGGGCCCGCTGACCTCCACCAACCCGCCCGAGTCGGCGGCCACCACCGCCGGCGTGCCGCTTGCCATCGCCTCCAGCGGCGCGATCCCAAAGCCCTCGTAGAGCGCCGGCGATGCGTAGGCGCCGGCCGCCCGCATCAGGTCGAGCAGCTCGCCGTCGCTGACCTGCCCGAGCAGGACGCAGGCGCCGCTGCGCTCGGCGGCCGCGGCGATTCGCTCTCCTTCGAAGCCGCGCGAGCCGGCCAGCACCAGGGTCCACTCGGCGCCGTCTCGCCTGGCGAGCTCGGCGGCGTCGATCAGGACGTCGAGGCCCTTGCGCGGCTCCAGCGAGCCGACGTGGAGGACGAACGCGCCCTCCAGGCCCCAGCGTTCCCTGACGACGTCGATCGACGCATCGCGGCCCTCGGGCGAGAACCCCTCGTCGACGCCGTTGGGCACGACCCTGACGGTCGGCGAACCGATCCCGTAGTGCTCCTCGACGTCGCGGGCAGTTGCCTCCGAGACGGCGATCACCCGATCGGCCCTGCGCGCCGAGCGGGCCACCGCGTCGCGGAACAGGCGCCGGTGCTCGTCCGGCTTCACCGACTCGAGGTGGAGCGAGGCGAGGTCGTGAATCGTGATCACCGCGGGGACCGGGCAGAACCGGGGAAGCCGGCTCTCGGGCGCCCAGAGGACGTCCGGCCTCCGCCTCGCCAGCCAGGCGGGCAGGAACGCCTCGCGCCAGATCGGAGTCCCCTTCACCCGGACCCCGACCTCGTTGGCTCCGGGGATCGTGTGGGTGAGCCGCCGCGTGTTGGCGAGGAGATCGACTCGGTCGCCGCCGGCGATCAGCTCGGTCGCGATCCGGTCGAGGTACTTCGGAATCCCGCCCCAGCTGCCGCCGAGCACGTTGGCGTCGATCGCAATCCGCATTCGCTCAGCCACGCAGCGGCTTGGGCTCCCCGATGTCGGCCCAGGCAGCGGCGACCCAGCCGAGCAGCCCGCCGATGATCAGCGAGCTGCGGGGCTCGACCCCGGTGAATGTCGCGGTCAGTTCGACGACCAACATTCCGAGCAGCCCCCCGAAGGCGGCCAGTGCCGCGATCCGCACCTGGGCGTCATGGTGGCGCCGCCAGACGCTGAAGGCCGCCCAGAGCCCGGTGGCGAACAGAGCCAGATAGGCGAAGAGCCCCAGCAGGCCCATGCTGAGCCAGTACCAGAGCGTCGCCACGTGGGCGTAGCGGCGGTCGTGGTCTTCGGCGAGCGGGTAGTGAACTTTCCAGGGAACCCCAAGTCCGACCCCGGTCACGGGGTGTTCTGCGATCGTCGCGATCACGCTCTTTCGCTCGTCCATCCGGTAGCGGTCGCCGCGGTTGGAGCCGAGCCCGCCCGGGGTGATCGTCTTCGCCCGCGTCACCAGCGGGCTCTCCCCGGAGGGATCCGAGGAGCCGACCAGGGTGACGGCCGCGAGTGAGATCGCCACCAGAGCGGCGATCAGGATCGCGACCGCGCGCCCCCGCCGCCGGCTGGCGATGATCGCGACGAGGATGATGGTGAGGGTGGCGGCGATCCAAAACGAGCGGCGGTAGGAGAGGACCAGCGCGAGCAGCGCGATCGGCGCCGCCCCGTACATCCATACGGGCAGCTTGACCCGTCGCACCAGCGCGGCGGCCACTCCGAGGATGAGCAGCAGCATCAGCAGATTGGGGACCGGATTGAGATATGAGATCGCCTCTTCTTCGACGGCGACTCCGGTGCCGCCGATCGCCGTGTAGAGACCGGAGACGCCCTTGAACGTCGCGAGCGCGGCCGCGATCCCGGCGAAGACCTTCAGCGCGCGGGTGTCCTGGAGCACATTGACCGCCAGGAATGGGACCCCGACCAGGTACAGGGCGGTGAGCGCGCGATGGAAGAGCTCGCCGTGGGAGACGGCGGGGGTCGCGAAATGGCCGGCGACGACGCCGCCGGCGACGGCGAAGGTGAGCAGGGCGAGTGAAGCGGTGAACGGTTCGGGCAGCCGCGGCCGCTCGCTCTCGGTGACGAAGCGGAGCAGAACCCCGGCGATCCCCAGCACCAGCAGCAGGTCCTGCCCCGTGAGGTTCGCCCCGACCACGTCGTAGAAGGAGTTGACCGGCGGGATGATCCCCGGGTTTTCGACCTCGATCAGGCCGGTGCCGATCAGCAGCAGGCCCAGAGAGACCTCGGGGAATCGGAGCAGGACGACGCCGAGCAGCGCGACCGCCACCGCCACCGCCGCGAGCGGGCCGGTGGTCTGGATCAGCCACCGCAAGCAGCACTCCCAGCACCGCTCCGCCCCCAGCCACCGCTGCCGCGGTACCCAGCGGGGGAAGGGCCATCGAGGGCCGGCTCAGACCTTGGTCTCCTTCGGCCGCCATGGCTGGCGCCGCAGCTCACGCGGCCGGTAGGCGTCGTAGCGCGATTGCCGCGACTCTGAGCGGTTGTAGGCGAAGCCGAGGATCGGGGCGCCGATCGCGCGCAGCGCCTCGACCGCGCGGCGGGCCTCGCGGCGCCGGGTGCGGCGCGAGTCGACGACGAAGAGAACGCCGTCGGCGTAGCGGGCGAGGACGACGGGGTCGACGACGATCAGGGTGGGCGGGCTGTCGAACACGACCGTGTCGTTGACTTGTCGCAGCTCCTCGACAAGAGATTCCATCCGGTCCGAGGAGAGCCACTCGACCGAGTCACCGGTGTGTTCACCGGCGGGCAGGACCCGGAGCTCGCCGTGCGCCCCGGCGCTTCCCGGCGGCAGCGGGACGCTGACGGTGAGCTCGGAGACGTGGGGGGACTGCTCCTGGACGAGTATGTCGCTGAGGCCGGGGGAGAGGGGGACGCCGAAGATCTCGTGCTGGGTCGGCCGGCGGAGATCGGCGTCGACCGCGACGACCCGGCGCCCTTCGCCGGCCAGCGTGCGGGAGAAGTTGGCGGCGATGTAGCTCTTGCCGCAGCCGGACTCGGCGCCGGTGATCAACACCGAGGACCCATCGGAGTCCGAGGGCTCGTCATATTTTCCGCGGACCGTCTGCTCCAGCGCCAGCATCATCGCCGTGCGGAGGCTGCGGAAGGCCTCCAGCGCCGGGGTGCCGCGGCCCTTCGGGATCTCCCCGATCAGCGGCAGCCCGAGGTCCCTGGATGCCTCTTCGGCGGAGCCGTAGCGGTCAAAGAAGAGGTCGCGGAGGAAGATCGAGCACCCGCCCAGGACGAGGGCGATGATGAAGGCGATCAGGGCATCGCGTTTCGGCTTTGGCGTCGCGGGGTCGCTCGGCGGAACCGCCTGCTCGACGACGCGCATCGAGTCCCCGGGCGTCGCCGTCTCGGTTGCGGAGCGGTCCTGGAGCGCCTGAAGTTCGACCTGGAGGCCGGCCGCTTCGGTGCCGCCGACGCTGGTCAGTTCTTCGTTGATCTCCTTGATCCGAGCCTGGATCGGGCGCAGCGTCTCGGTGCGCTGTTCGACCTGCAGCTCTTCGAGGTAGGTGGTGAAGGCGTTCGCGTAGGCGTTGGCGAAGTCCGCTGACCTGGCCGGGTCGTTGGTCAGGGCGCTGAACAGCATCAACCCGACCTTTTCTTCAGGTTCGACGTCGACGCTGTCGTCGAATTCCTGCTCGTGGCCCTTGACCTTCGGGTCTTCGTGAGCGATATCCCGGACCGAGGCGGTGTCGGCGAGCTCCTTGTAGACGCTCGAGATGCTGAGCAGCTGTTCTTCGCTGAGGATTTCCCCCGAGGCCTGGCTGGTGGAGACGATCTGACCCAGGGCGCGGCCTTCGTACTTGTCTTCCCGCGTGCCGGAAATGAGGAAGACGACGACGGCAGCGGCCACCGCGAAAAGCAGCAGCCACCATTTACTGGACCAGATCAGGCGGAGATTTCCGGTTCGGTTCACGGGATAGGACTCATCATCGACTAGGCACGGACCGACTTGAATCCGTCCATGGCGCGCCCGCTCCAGCGTGACGCAACGGCCTCACAGGATAGACAGCGTCCTCACGCGTCAGGGCCGCGCGTCATCCCCTGCACGGTCGCGCTCGCTTCCGCCGCGGGGGTGCCCGGGTCGATCGGCGAAACGACTCCACGCAGGGCCCGGGGCGCAAACCTCAGCAGCAGCCGCTCGCGCGGCCCGGCGGGGACGATCGCGTCGATCGGCCGCACCTGATCCTCGGCGTCGAGGGCGCGGACCACCGCACCGATCGTGGCCGGGCTGAGGGAGATCAGCGCCACGTCGGCTCCCGCCTCGCCGGCTTCTCCGAGCCAGCGTCGAAGCATGGCGGAGCCCTTAGCGTTGGTCGCGAGCCCGACCAGGCGGACCGGTCCGAGGCGCGGGGCCTCCTGGCCGAATCCGCCCGCGGCCCCGCCGCCGCCGCGGAGCCTGTGCGCCGTCGCCAGCGAGTCGCCCCAGCACTCCAGGGCGACCTTGACCAATCCGCGCCAGCCATCGCGCCAGGCGCCGTAGAGGAGGACCCGGAAGGCCAGCTTCAGGGCCGGTCGGACGACGATCCCAAAACCGGCTTCCGCCGGGCCGACGGGCGCCCGCTGCTCCGCTTCCAGCCTGGCGTAGGCACGGGTGTCGTGCAGCGCCTCCCTCCACGAGGAGGCGAGCAGGTGATCGAGATCTCCGCTCAGCGGCGCGGTCGGGCCGTCGGGCCAGAGGCCCTCGTGGACGCTCCGCGCCTCGTCGTGACGGAACGCGCCGCGACGAAATAGGCGGTGCTGGTATCGCGGGTATCGGCTCGACGGCCCGAGCGGGCGGCCGAGGAAGATTTCGCGCCGGGGGATCGCCGCCATCCGCACGTCGGCGGGCGGATCGGCGAGGAAGGTCCGGATCGCGGCCGCCAGCGGAGCGCTGACCCGCTCATCCGCGTCGACCTCGAGCACCCAGTCTCCGCTCGCGTGGTCGATCGCAACGTTCCGCTGCGCCCCGAAGCCGGGCCATGGGTTCTCGATCACGATCGCGCCCGCGCCGCGGGCGATTTCGACCGTGTCGTCGCTCGATCCGCCGTCGACGACGACCACCTGGTCACAGAAGGAGAGGCTCTCGAGGCACTCCGGAAGCCGCTTCTGCTCATCGCGGGCGATCACGCATGCGGTCAGGGTCGCAGGCAAGGCGCGCAGTATCGCAGCGGCCCCCGTCTGTACAGTCGCCGCCGATGGCGGCCGAGAGCACTCGTTCCCGCGCCACCCGAGACATCGTGCGGCAGCTCTTCGGGCGCGCATTCAATCTCGTCCTCGGGATCGTCGTCACCGCGGTCGTCGCCCGGGGGCTCGGCGACTCCGGGTTCGGCGAATGGTCCAGTGCCCTTGTCGTCGTCCAGATGGCGGCCTATCTCGCCAACCTCGGGATCGAGCAGGTGGGAGTTCGCAGGGCGACCGCCGAGCCGGAGCGCGAGGCGGAGTGGGTGGGGGCGACGATGACCCTGCGCGCCCTGGTCTCCTTGCCGGCGACTCTGGTTTCGATCGTCGCCGTGCTGCTTGTTGCGGACAACGGCGATATGGCGGCGGCCGGCCTGCTGACGTCGCTGACGATCCTGACGGCGGGCCCGGAAACGATCCGCATCCTGCTCCAGATCCGGCTCCGCAACGACGTCAACGTCGCCGTCATCACCTTCTCCTCGATCGTCTGGGGGGCAGCGGCGATCGTGATCGCCTCCACGGGCGGCGGTTTGGTCCCGCTCGCGATTGCCTTCGTCCTCTCCGCGCTCGCGACCATGGTCCTGCAGGTGGTCGTCGGTCTTCGTGCCGGCCCCGTGGTTCTGGCCCGGTCATTGGAGTTGATCCGGCCCCTGGCGATGGTCGGCCTGCCGCTGGCGACCGCCGGCCTCCTGGTTCTCGCCTACGCGCGGATCGACCAGATCCTCGTCTTCGAGTTGGTCGGCGCCGAAGAGGCCGGCCAGTATGCCGCCGTCTACCGGATCCTCGAGCAGGCTCACTTCCTGCCGCTCACCGTCAGCCTCACCCTGCTGCCGCTGATCTCGGCCGCTCACCCCGCCGACCCGGCCCGGGTGCGGGAGCTGCTGCAGACGACGGCCGGATATCTGGCGGTCGTCTCGTTTCCAGCCTTCGGTTTCTCGCTCGCGGCGGCTGGGCCGGCGATCAACCTGATCTTCGGCTCGGAATTCTCGGCGGCGGCCCCGGCGCTCCCGATCCTGATGGGCGCCTTCGTCGTGATCTGCTTCGGCTACCTCTCGGGGAACATGGTCGTCGTCCTCGGGCTGCAGCGCCGCTACCTGCTGTATGCGCTATTCGGCCTCATCTTCAACGTCGGGCTCAACCTCGCCCTGCTGCCCCGCTACGGGTTCATCGCCGCTGCCTGGACCACCCTCGCGACCGAGCTGCTGGTCGTCGGCCTCGGCTGGCGGGCGGTGCTGAGGGAGCTGCAGTTCCGGCCGCAGACCGGCCGGATCTGGCGGGCGGCGGTGGCGACCGCCGCGATGACCCTGCTGCTGCTCGGGCTGCGGGCGCTGGGCGCGCCGGCCGAGGTCCTGATCGCGGCGGCCGTCCTCAGCTACCCGGCGCTGGCGCTGTTGAGCCGCGCCATCAGCGTCGAGGAGATTCGCGCGCTGCGGGCGGTGCGCCAGGCCCAGTCCTGATCAGGACTGTGAGGCGCCCTACCCGGCGAGCGAGTCGCCCAGTCGGAGCGCGAGCGCCGCGATCGTCAGCGTCGGGTGGACCGGGCTGTAGGTCGGGAAGGCGGAGCCACCGGCGACGTGGAGGTTCTCGAGGTCGAGGTGACGCATCTCGGCGTCGACCACGCCATCCCCGTCGACGGCCATCCTGCAGGTGCCGAGGATATGGCCCCCTCGCGGCCCGGCTTCGGTTGCGATCGCCCGCACACCGAGGGGGGCGAGGCCGCGGCGTACCCCCGCGACCGCGCGCCTGATGCCGGCCAGCTCGTAATTGGTCGGCGGCGGGTAGGCGACCCGGATCGACGGCAGGCCGAAGGAGTCGCGGTCGGAGCCGAGGGTCACACGCCGCTGCGGCTGCGGCACGTCCTCGGTCAGCATGTCGAGGGGCAGTCGCCGGTTCCAGGAGGCGAGCGCCCCGTCCCTCGCGTTCTGGCCCGACTCGCCGGCGAGGACGGCGGGCGTCAGCAGGTCGGCCAGCGAGGAGCCCGGGTTGTAGGGGATCAGGATCGCCCCCGAGCTGCGGGATCGAAACGATCCCTCGCGGAAGGCCGCGGAGAGGCCGGTCGAGAGCGAGTTCCCGTGGCCGGGTTCGATCGGGTGGCGCAGGTCGACGGTGACCGTCGTGTGGGCGTGGTCGAACAGGTAGCGGCCGAGCGCCGGCCGCTCGAGGTCCGAGCGCAGCAGGATCGCCGGGTTTTCGAAGCCGTTGGCGGCGAGCACGTAGCGATCGGCCCTGACCAGGATCTCCTCGCCAGAGGGATCGATCGCCTCGATCCCCTCGACCCGGCTGCCGGCGGGGTCGGTGCGGAGGCGGGCCGCGACGGTCTCGGTGCGGAGGTCGAGGCCGCCGTGCTCGAGCACGGCTCTCAGTCCGTTGAGCGGAGAGAAGCGGGAATCGACAGGGCAGAGTTCGCAGGTCGCCGAGGCGCAGCAGGCGGGGCGTCCCTGCAGTGCCTGGGAGGGGCGTGCCTGCGGCAACGGTCCGAAGGGCTCGAGGTGGGGGCCGATTGCCCGATCCATCGGGCTGAGCCCGAACGCGGGTAGCGCTCGGGCGCCGGGCAGAGGCGTCCCCGGCCCGCCGCTGCCGTCCGGCGGCGCGCCCGAGATCGAGAGCGCCTGCTCGGCGCGGCGGTAGTAGGGGAGGAGGTCCTCGAGTGAGATCGGCCAGTCCGCCATCACCCCGTAGCTGGAGCGCATCCTGAAGTCGGTCGCCGAGAAGCGCGGCGCCGACCCCGACCAGTGCAGGGTCGAGCCGCCGACTCCGTAGACGTAGCTCCACGGGTAGGGGCGGGTGCCGGGAGCGGTTTCGACGTTGTGCCTGGCGCCGGGCACGTCGGCCTCCCAGTCGCCCTCGGCGAGCTGTTCGGCGTGGGACTTGAGCGCGCCACGCTCGAGCATCGCCACCCGCAGGCCGGCCTGCAGCGGCTGCCAGGCGGCGAGCAGTCCGCAGACACCGGACCCGACGATCGCGATGTCGGCCTCGACCGACCTCATCGACCCCGGATCAGGCCGGCGCAGGGGGCGACCCCACCGGGGTCGACTCCGGTGATCGCGTAGCCGAGGCTCGCCGCGGGGGTCGACAGCATCGGCTCGAGAAGGGAGGAGATGGCGTGCTCGCGCAGACCGTCGGGGAGGACCAGCGCCGCCGGGTCGCGAACGGCCAGGGAGAAGGCTGCTGCCCTGGCGTCATAGCCGGCCTCGCCATATTCGATCCTGGCCCGTTCGAGGAGCTGGGTGGCGAGTTCGGTCCCGATCCCGAGCCGGTCAGCGACGAGTTGCTCGAACTCGTCGCCGGGAACGAGGGAGACGTAGGGGGCGAGGAGGGCCGCCCCCGCGGCGCCGGCGCCGATCGCGACGACGGTCCGTCGCCGCATCCGGTGCCCGCCCGCAGCCCCGCCGGACTCGGCGGCATCGCGCAGGGTCTCGACCAGCCGGGGGATCTGCACGGCGCCGTCGTAGCGCTCGCGGACCCGTGCGAGCGCCCGCTCGCCAAGCCGCGCGCGCAACTCGGAGTCGGCGAGGCGGGCGAGCGCCGCGGCGAGCTCCTCGGCGTCGCCGGGCTCGACCGTGAGTCCCGCGTCGCCGACCAACTCCGCGATCGCCCCGACGCGCGAGGCGACCACCGGCAGCCCGGCCGCCATCGCCTCGAGGACCGACCACGGCACCGCGTCGGCCCTGGTCGGCAGGACGAAGGCGTCGGCTTCGGCGTAGAGGTCGCGCAGGCGCTCGGTTCCGGACTCGACGCCATGGTGAACGCGGACCCCTGCGCCCTCGCTGACCTCGTCGCCGGTGACGACGTCGAGGACGGCATCGAGGCCGGATCGCTCGAGGGCCTCGATCAGCAGCCCCAGCCCCTTGCGCTCGACGTCGTTGCCGACGAAGAGGAGGCTGATCGGGCCGGCGTCGCGGCGGGGGCGTGCGGTCGCGGCCTTCCCCCACCAGGCGGCATCGACACCGGGATGGAGGGTCACCACCGGGGTGCTGAGGTCGGGGTGCTCGCGGCTGATCGCGTCGGCGTTCCAGTCGGTCCAGGCGACGATCGCCGCCGCGCCCTCCATCGCCCGCCGCTCGAGTCGGGCGAGGATCCGGTCCTGGCGGGGCGACCAGCGGTCGCGCGGACGGGCGTACTCGAGCGCGGTGAACTGCCTCACGGTCGCGTCGACCGAGAGAACCGTGGGGATCCGGCGCATCGGCCCGCGGCTGAGCAGGGCGGAGGCCTGGGTGTTGACGAACGCAACGTCGGCTGTCCGGGCGTGCCGCTTGAGGATCCGCCGAGCCCGGCGCGACCAGCGCAGCCGCCAGCGCAACTCGAACAGGTCGGCGTCGCCGGCCGCCTCGGCACGGCGCAGGAAGAGCCTCGCGGGCCGGCCAGGGGCCGGGACGGTCTCGAAGATCGCATCGACCTTGGGGTCATCGGCGAGGGCGGCGCGGAGCTGGGCGGTGAGGGTGCGATGGCCGAGCACCCCCTCGTCGACGAAAAGAGCTCGGAGTCGCGCGCTCACCGGCTCTCACCGCCCGGGGGGGCGAGCAGCCGCTCGGCACGCTCGGCGGCGGTCGCCGCCGCGAACTGGTCGATCGCCGATCTGGCCGCCAGGGCCCCCTCGCGGCGGACCCGCTCGGGATCGCCGTCGTAGCGGCGGAGGACCTCGGCCAGTGCGACGGGGTCGTTCTCGGGCGAGACGATCGCGCCGAAGTCGTCCTCGATCAAACCGACCACGCCCACGGCGCCGGTGCTGACGCACGGCCGTTCGGCCAGCATCCCGAGGATCACCGCGCGGGGCTGGCCCTCGGCCGGGCTGGGGCAGAACACCGAGACGTCGAAAGCGGAGAGCACATCGCCGACCTCGGCGCCGGGTGTCGGGAGGAAGTGGGCTCGCGGGCCGAGGGGGAGTGCCCGCTCACGCAGGCTCGCCTCGGTCTCACCGCTGCCGGCGAGGATCAGGTGGGCGTCGTCGCCGAGCATCCGCACGGCGTCGATCACGACGTCGTTCCGCTTCTTGGGGTGGAAGCGGGAGATGCACCCGACCGTGAAGGCCTCGGCGGGGATGCCCAACTCGGCGCGGATCCGATCGCGGCCCTCGGCGCTGAAGCGAATCTCGTCGGTTCGCATGGCGTTGGGCAGGAACGTCACCTTGTCCGGGTCGACGCCGGCGTCGATGACGGAGAGCCGCGTTCCCTCCGAGACCGCCAACACCGTGCTGACGCCTCGCGACGCCGCGGCGTAGAGCCGGCGGCCCGGTCCCGACCGCATCTGCCTCGGCACCGGCCCCCACTCGGCCCAGGCGACTCGGGGGCGGAGCCGGGCCGGGAGACGCGGCGCCAGCAGCTGCTCCTTCTTGTAGTGGAGCAGGAGCACGTCGTAGGGCAGCTCCGCCTCGAGGGCGCGGCCCAGGCGCCGCCGAAGCGCCGGCCAGCCCAGCGCGAGGCGGGGCCAGGTTCGCGCCGAGAGCTTCGGCCCGAGCTCCAGCGGGTGCACCACAACCCGCGTGTCACGGCCGATCGAGGGGCTGTCGCTGAGCATCACGACCTCGTGGCCGCGCGCCGCCAGCGCGTCGAGCAGCTCGACCGCGGCGAACTCGGCCCCGCCCGGCGCGGCGCCGCTCATCACCGAGACGATTTTCAAGGCGCCAGGCGCCGCTCGAGCGCCTCGATCGAGTACTCGGCCTCCGCCAGGGCGCGTCCAGCGAGCGCCAGCCGGTTGCCACGGGCCGGGTCGAGCGCCTCGAGCAGGGCGGCGGCGAATGCCGGGCCGTCCGGCGCCCCCTCGGCGTAGTGCTCGCCCGCGTGGACCTCGAGGCCGGCGGCGGCGAGCGGCGTGGCGGCTACCGGCACCCGATACGCGAGCGCCTCGACGAACTTCAGCGGCGAGCCCCCTCCCTTCAACAGCGGCACCGCGACACAGCCGGCGGCCTCGTACAGAGCGCCGAGGTCGGGCACGAAGCCGCGGATCTCGATTCGCGTATCGGGGGCCGCGGCGCGGTCGCTCCCCTTGCCGGCGACGATCAGGCGCACCTCCGGTGCCCGCTCCCAGAGGCTCGGCATCGCCTCCTCGACCAGGAACCGCATCGCTTTGCGGTTCGGCTCGTAGGTCTGATCGGCGACGAAGAGGACCACCGGCTCGCCTTCGCGCTGGGGCACCGGCTCAATCGCCGCGACATCGACGACGTTGGGAACGAGGTGGAGCCTGGCCGTTGGAGCGAGCGCCGCCGCCCCCTCCATGTCGACCGGGGAGACCATCCAAGACTCAGCGTAACGCTCGAGCAGGAGCCGCTCGAAGCGCCTCAGAGCCCGTGGAGAGGCGCTCACGTCCTCGAGCCCGTGGCGGAACGAGGACTCGAGGTTGTGGGCGCTGTAGGTGATCGGCCGCCGCCCGGCAAGGGGCAGGAGCGCCGCCGCGACGACCGGCCCGTCGGCGATGACCCGGTCCTCGCTTCCAGCGAGCTGCTCGACGATCGCGGGGACTCCGGGCCAGATCCCGCGCGCGAAGTCCTTTGGCACGCCGCCGAGCCTCGCCCTCAGGTAGGCGGGCGCGCGCTCGAGCCTCGTCGGCCTCTCGACCCGGTGGACGGAGAGGGCCGGGAGGGTGCGGTAGGCGTCGTCCGGCTGTTCGGCGCCGAACGCCCCGTAGACGAGGTCCACCGGGCCGCCGGCAGCGAGTGCCCGGACGATCCCGTAGGTACGTCGCGCCCGTCCCGAGTCGAGCGTGGGCGTGAATGATGTCGCCACGATGGTTCGCATCGCGCCTAGTCTTCCCGGATGGGGGGACGGATGGAGTGCCGCGCCGTGTCGGATCGCTCAGCCGCGGTACTGCTGCATCGCGCCGCGGAGGATCGAGTAGGCGGGCTTCGGCGTGTCGTCCTCACGCAGAAGGCCGAACTGCTCCTCGCGATCCGTGCTCTCGGTCCCGCGGTCGCGGAGCTGGAAGACGAGGAACATCTCGATCCCCCAGTCCCTGCGGTTGACGACGGCGTTCAGCATCTCCTGCAGGTGCTGGGCCTGGACCGCCTCGCTGACGCACTCTTCGCCGCAGGCAGCGGTCGACTCGCCGTACTCGGTGATGTCGATCGGCTTCGACCCGGCGCCGTGGTAGGCCATCCGGGCGCGCAGGGTTTCGATCCGCTCGAACGGCCCGTTGCCCCCCTCTTCCGCCGGGTCGTGGCCGTACCAGTAGGGGTGGTCGGCGAAGGCGTAGAAGAGCGAGTTCAGGTTCGGGATGCGGGCATAGAGGGTGTCGATCCAGGAGGTGTTCTGCCCGTAGATGTAGCTGGGGAGGATCACCTTGACCGGCACCCCGAGTTGGGCGACCGCTTCCAGGGTCGGCCGAACCGTGTCGGCGTAGTCGGTCGCGGTCATCGTCCCGAAATAGGGCTCATTTCCCAGCTCGATCGAGGTGATCGCGTAGCGCGATTCGTCGAGTTCGGGGTGATTGGCCCAGAACGTCCCGCCGGGCCCCCAGTAGCGGATGAATTCGACGACGAAGTTGCGGTAGTGGGTCGCGTCGCCGATGTCGTTGCCGCCGAGCAGCGCGAGGACGCGGGTGTGGATTTCGGTCGCGGCGGCGAGCATCTGCTGTTCCTCGGAGCTGACGGGGTTGTCGAGGTCCCACTCATGGCGGGTGACCGGGGCGTTGAGGGCCTCCCTGTCCTCGACCTCTTCTTCGGTCCAGCCCGAGTAGTGGCCGTCGATCCCGACCGCGAGCGGCGCCGGGTTCGGCGTGACCGCGGCCTGCCTGGCGCGTGCCCGGTTCCGCGACCGGCGCAGCCTCGAGAGGCAGGCACGGCGGATTGACCGGCTGCGGGCCGCCCTGCGCTTCGGCTCGTCGATCAGACGAGTTGTCCGCATCGCCCTGAACCTGCAGGTCGCCGCGATTCCCCGCTGACCGGTGCCCACCGCGCTCGCCTGAGCGACGCGCGTGGCGGCTCCCGCCGGAGCTGCGAAGAAGGCCGGTGCGGCGGCGAGGGCGATCGCGAGAATTGCGACTGATGACGAAAGGCGAAACTCCATCCCGACCGGTCATCGGGCGATCCGTCGGCTGGGCGGGAATCTCGGGTCGGACTGGACGGATGTTCGATCAGAACATCGCGCTGCAGAAGGTCTTGCGGGCGGCTATGGGGTGTTGCTGTAGCGCCCGGCGAACGGGTCCTTGAAGGCGCCGGCCTCGAGCCCGGCCGCGATCTCGCGCACGCCATCGGGAACCCGCATCCGCGGCTCGAAGCCGAGCCGCTCGCGGACCTTCTCGAAGGCGACCTTGTAGTCGCGCGGGTCCTCATCGCGGTGGACGTAGCTGACCCTGCCGCTCGAGATCTCGGCGGTGATGATCTCGACCAGGTCGAGCTTGCGGTAGTTCTCGTCGCTGTCGCCGACGTTGAAGACATCGTTGCCGACCTCCTCTGGGCCGGCGTTGAGGGCCATCACGATTCCCCTTGCGGCGTCGCGGACGTGGACGTAGGGGCGCCAGAATTGCTCGCCGAAGACCTCGAGGTCGCGATCTGCCCAGAGTTCACGGGTGAACTCGTTGACGGTGAGGTCGAACCGCATCCGCGGCCCGACTCCGTAGACGGTGGCGAAACGCAGGCAGGTGGAGCGGAGCGAGCCCGAGCCATCGGCGAGGAGCATCTTCTCGATCTCGACCTTCTGTTCCGCGTAGAGGGAGACCGGCGCCAGTGGGGCATCCTCGTCGACGGGAACCTCAGGATCCGCCATCCGCCCGTAGTTGGAGCAGGTCGAGGCGAAGATCAGGTGACCGACGCCGGCACCCTCGGCATCTTCGACGAGCCCCTTCGTCGCCTCGACGTTGGTGACCCGGGCCAGCTCCGGATCGCGCGCACAGGCCGGGTCGCCGACGATCGCCGCCAGGTGGACCACCGCATCGACCCCGGTTGCGACGCTGCGGCGGAGGCCTGTGTCGCCGATGTCACCGATCCGGACCTCCGCTCCGCGGCCGGCGAGCGCGTTTGCGATGTCCTCCTGCCCGTGCAGGAGGGAGTCGAGAACGCGCACCTCCCGCCCTTCCTCGAGCAGGGATTCGACGACCGCGGCGCCGATGTAACCGGCGCCGCCGGTGACCAGGACGGACCCGCTCAACCTTCTGCCTCGTGCTCTTTCACGTAGCGGCCGACGAGTGTCTTGAAGCGGTCGCGGAATGCCGCCGCGCTGAACTCCTGCGCGTGCGCTCTGATCGCCTCCGGGTTGAAGCGGCCGAAGTCCTCGTCTCGCAGGGGCTCGGCGAGGGCGGCGGCGTCCTCACCTCCGACCAGGACCCCGGTGCGGCCGTCGATCACGGTCTCGGTTGCGCCACCCCTGGCGACAGCGACGACTGGACGCCCAGCGGCCTGGGCCTCGACGGCCGCGATCCCGAACTCCTCGACGTTTGGCACCGCGAGCGCCACGCAGCGAGCATAGAGATCGGAAAGGCGATCATCGCTGACGCTGCCGAGGAACTCGACCTCCTTCTCGGGGTGCGACTCGCGGAGGCGCGGAAGGTCGGGCCCATCGCCGACGACCTTGATCGGGCGGCCCGCCAGCCGGGCTGCCTCGATTGCCACCTCGACCCGCTTGTGCGGCACGATCTGGCCGACGAAGAGGACGTAGTCCTCGGGCTCGGCAATCGAGAATCGCTCGACCTCGACGGGCGGGTGGACGATCTCCGACTCGACCCCGTAGATCTCCTCGATCCGTGCCTGGGTGATGGCCGAGTTGGCGACGAAGCGGGTGACCCTGGACGCTGCCTCCCGGTCCCAGTCGCGAATCCGCTCCAGGGTCCGGTCAAGCAGCGGCCTCGTGATCCGCGGCGCCTCCGCGAGCGCCCTGTCGCGCTCGAACCAGGCGTAGCGGAAGGGGCTGTGGCAGTAGCAGACGTGGAGAGCTCCTGGGGCCGGCCGGATTCCCAGCGCGAAGGCGCTGCTGCTCGAGACGATCGGATCGTGGCCACCCACCGGGAGGCGCTCGACGGCGCGGGGGAAGAACGGCAGCAGGTAGCGGAACCCGCGCTGGCGGGTTCCGAGCCGCTGCAGGTAGGAGGTGTGCACCTCGCGACCGGCGAAGCCGGAGGCGACCGCGTCGGCGTCGTAGAGCAGCGTGTAGATCGGGGCATCGTGCCAGCAGGCCGCGATCTCGGCGAAGGTGCGCTCGGCCCCCCGCATCACAAGCAGGTAGTCGTGGGCTAGCGCGAGTCGGGAGCCGCTAGTAGGCGCCACGTCCCGACAGGACCGCCGGGAGGGTGGCGAGGAGGATCTCGATGTCGCGCGCGAGCGACCAGCCGGCGACGTACTGGTAGTCGAAGCGGACCATCTCCTGGAACGGATTCTGGGAACGGCCGTAGACCTGCCAGGGGCCGGTCAGACCCGGTCGCAGCTCGAGCCGGCGCAGATGCCAGTTCTCCTCCAGCGCCGCGGTCTCGGGGAAGATCAGAGGCCGGGGCCCGACCAGGCTCATCTCACCCTTAAGGACGTTGAAGAGCTGCGGGAGCTCGTCGAAGGAGGTGCGCCGGATGATCCGACCGACGCGGGTCATCCGCGGGTCCTTGCGGATCTTGAACATGACCCCGTCCGAAGCTTCGTTGAGCTCCACCATTTCCTTCTTGCGCTCTTCGGCATCGACGTACATCGAGCGGAACTTGATCATCTGAAAGCTCGAGTTCCCGCGGCCGGCACGCGGCTGGCGGAAGAAGATCGGCCCCCGCGACTCGAGCTTGATCGCGAATGCGATCGCGATCATCAGGGGCGAGAGCACGGTGATCAAGAGCGCCGAGCCGACCACGTCGAGGACGCGCTTGGCGGCCATCGAGGCCGAGGTCAGGACCGGGGCGCCGATCGAGAGGAGGGGCAGTCCGCCGACCTGGTCCAGGGCGCGGACGCCATCGAGGAACTCGAACAGGCGCGGGACGACGTCGACCGAAACGCCGGCGTCCCGACATGCGCGGATCGCCTCCAGCAACTGCTCGTGGCTGGCGAGCGAGAAGGCGATGATCACTCGGTCGATCTGCTGCAGGGCGATCACCTCGGCGAGGTCATCGAATCGGCCCAGCCACGGCAGGTTGGGGCTGCCGACCTCGTGGACCTCGTCGTCGATCATCCCGACCGGGACAAGGCCGAACTGTGCGTTGTTGTTGAGTTTGGCGACGACCTGGCCGGCAACGACGCCGGAGCCGAGGATCAGGGTCCGCTGGCGCAGTTCGGGATCGCGGTGGAGGCCGGAGCGGACGATCGCGCGGGCGATCCCGGTGAAAGCAGCGATTCCAGCGACAGTGAGGAAGGTCAGCATCATCTCGGCGCCCACGCCCAGCGCCATGGCGGTCCCGAACAGGGGCCAGGTGATGAGGAGGATGGCGACGAAGCCCCTCGGGATCTCGGTGACGGCGGACGCCCATGAGGCGAGCTGGTCGCCGCGGTAGAGGCCGATGCTGAAGGCGGCGAGAGGCCAGAGCGCGGTCGTACAGAGGACGAAAGCCAGGCCCTGGTAGGTCTGGAGGCCGAGCGCGATCACGGCGACGCCGGCGGCGCACAAAGCCGCGGCCGAGTCGCCCATGTAGAGCATCCGCGCCAGCACGGAGCCACGCTGTTTCGCCCGATTTGCCGGGCTGTCGGCGCCGTTCATCTCATGGGTCGGGACCCGGCCCATCGGGGCCGCAGCTTCTGGGTGGTTGGCTGTTGAGCTCTCCATGTTTGTCAATCCGTCAGGCAGTCCTGATCGGCGCTCCGGTGTCTATAAGAACGGCTCTGGGTGCGATTTGTTGCACCGGACCGAAATCGCCCACCACCGAGGCTGTGACCAGGGATTTCTCCGTCGCAATCAGGCCGTTGATGGGGGCCGACGGAGTTTGATGGGACTCGATTCGAAGATACGCTGGAACAGGAGGATTCTCCATACCCATTTCTAGACTTCGGTGGCCAATCGAGTGGTATCTGGGCGAAACCCATACCCAAAAACCAATCGACCTCAGTTTCCATCCCGATTACCTCGACCTCAGTATCCGTCCGGGTGATTACGGCAACTGTGATTGCGGACACGGGAGCCCCTAGGTTCAATTCGACGAATGTTCGATCGTCAGTGCGCTTCGTCTGAGGCGTGCGCCGGCGGGCGCGACTCCTCGGCCAGCGAGGTGATCTCGAGCGGCCCGTGGGCGGCGGCTTCGAGCACCTCCGTCGCCTCCTCGGCCGAGCGGGCGTAGAGCTCGACCAGCATGTGGACGACGATCCGCTCCTCGTCGTGCTTGTGGAAGCGGACGTGGGCGAAGAACTCGCGAATCCCGGCCTCACCGAAGGCGCCGTAGGTGAGGAATTCAGCCGCCTCCGGCCCAGCGCAGCTCTCAACCCGTTCCTGGTCGACGGTGACCGTGCAGGAGGCGACCCACGGGGTGCCGGCGACCATCCGCTCCCAGCGATCCTCGATCGGGACGACCCGGTCGTCCTGCAGGGTCAGATGGGGCTGGTCGTGCATGCAGTCGAGGCATTGGACGACGGCTTCCTGGACCTCGTCGATGCCCTCGGCCGGGATCCCGGACTCGGGGTCGACGCGGCGGATCGCGTCATAGTGGATCTGGATCTCGAGGTTCTGGGACCAGCAGCGATAGCAGCGCAACCAGGCCGAGCGATCCCCGTTCAACTCGCTCATCCTTCTCATTGTCGCGCAATGCACACCGTTGCGGTTGGGGCTGATTCTGCGCGCCCCGTGTACATCGCCTCGCGGAAGGCTGGGTCGGCGCCCTGTCCGACCTCAACCCCACAAGCGGCGAGTCAAGTGGAGAGCATCAAGTTCACCGGGAAACGCCTGGTCAACTTGATGGGCGGGGAGTCGCGGTCGGCTCGGAGCTGATCTCGGGTCGGGAGGCAACGCGCCTCACCCGTGAGCTGGCCGAGCGCCAGCACGGAGTGGTTGCGAGGCGGCAATTGCTGAGCGCCGGTCTTGGTGCCGGCCTCATCGACGACCGAGTGGGCAGCGGACGCCTCGTCGTTCTGCACCGCGGTGTCTACGCCGTGGGGCACCGCAGGCATGATCTGCGCGAGCGGTGGATGGCCGCTGTCCTCGCCTGCGGTGATGGCGCCGCCCTCTCTCACTCGAGCGCCGCCCACCTCTGGGGCCTACGGGGTTCCAGGGGCAGAATCGAGGTCACCAGGGAATCCGGTGGAACGCCTCGACAGGGTATTCGCCTCCATCAGGGACGCCTCGGCGGGCCCGATGTCACGACGGAGGAAGGCATCAGGGTGACCACACTCGAGAGGACCCTGCTCGACGCCGCCGCCGGGCTCGACCGCCGCCAGATCGAACGGGTCGTCGTCGCTGCCGACAGGAGCGGCCGATTGAGTTGGGGTGCTCTGGACCGGGTCATGGCCGAAGGGAAGGGGCGACCGGGCGTCGGGCGGCTGAGGGACGTGGCCAGGGCTGCGGACCCACGCGCACGTGACGTGCGCTCGCCACTGGAGGTTGACTTCCTGGCGCTCTGCCGTGACGCAGGCCTGCCGCACCCGCAGGTGAATGTCTTGGTCGAGGGGCTCCTCGTCGACTTTCTGTGGCCTTCAGAGCGGTTGGTCGTCGAAACCGACAGCTACACGTTCCACCGCGATCGCCTGTCGTTCGAGCGCGATCACGCAAACACCGTGGCTCTGACCGCAGCGGGCTATGAGGTGCTGCGGACCACCTACGGAATGCTCGAGGCAAATCCCGACCCGTTCCTGGGACTGGTGCGGAACGCGCTTCTGCGGGCCGCAGACCGTCGGGCCGCAGACCGTCGGGCCGCAGACCGTCGGGCCGCAGACCGGTCTGCCTCCAGACCCAACCCCACCCTCAAACCATCAAGTTGACGGTGGAATACCTGGTCAACTTGATGAGATTTGGCTGGGGGGTTGCTCAGGCGGCGGCGCCGGAGGCGGCGCGGCGGTGGACGAGGTCGACGATCTCGCCCATGATCCGGTTGATGTCGAAGTCCTTCGGCGTGTAGACGCCGTCGACACCGGCCTCGCGGAGGCGCTCGGCGTCGGCCGGGGGGATGATCCCGCCGACGACGACAGGAACGTCGGCGCCCTCGTCGCGGAGACGGCGGACGACCTCGGGGATCAGCTCGAGGTGTGAGCCGGAGAGGATCGAGAGGCCGACGACGTCGACGTCCTCCTGGAGCGCGGACTCGGCGATCTCCTCCGGGGTGAGGCGGATTCCCTGGTAGATGACCTCCATCCCGGCGTCGCGTGCGCGGAGCGCGATCTGCTCAGACCCATTGGAGTGGCCATCCAGGCCCGGCTTGCCGACCAGGATCTTGACCCTGTGCCCGAGCTCGGCCGAGACCTCGTCGACGCGGCCGCGGATCTCGGCCAGCTGGTCGCGGTCGGCCGCCGGCGCGGCGCCGTCGACGCCGGTCGGGGCGCGGTAGGCGCCGAAGGTCTCGCGCAGCGCCGCCGCCCACTCGCCGGTGGTGGCGCCGGCCTTGGCCGCCTCGATCGTCGCCGGCATCACGTTCTCCTCCTCGGCGGCGGCTACACGGGCCAGCTCCCCCAGCGCCGCCTGGACGGCGTCCTCGTCGCGCTCGGACTTCCAGGCCTCGAGCGCCTCGACGCGCTCGCGCTCGACCTCGGGGTCAGGGGTGAGGATGCCGCCGTCGGCGCCGGCGGTCAGCGGCGAGTCCTCGGTCTCGGTGAAGCTGTTCTGCCCGATCACCTTCAGCTCGCCGGACTCGATCCGTCCGACCCGCTCGCGGTGCGACTCGACCAGGCGCGCCTTCATGTAGGGGACCGCGGCGACCGCGCCACCATGCTCCTCGACGACCGCCATCTCGGCCCGGGCGCCCTTGGTCAGCTCCTCGACCAGGCCCTCCATCACGGTCGAGCCCTCGAAGATGTCGGGGTACTCGAGCAGGTCGGTCTCGTTCGCCAGGACCTGCTGGATTCGCAGGCTCCACTGCTGGTCCCAGGGGCGGGGGAGGCCCATCGCCTCGTTCCAGGCCGGGAGCTGAATCGCCCGGGCGCGCGCGTCGCGGCTGAGGGTCACGGCGAGGGCCTCGAGCACGATCCGCTGGATGTTGTTCTCCGGCTGGGCCTCGGTCAGGCCGAGGCTGTTGACCTGGACGCCGTAGCGGAACCGCAGCATCTTCTCGTCGGTCACCCCGTAGCGCTCGCGGCCGATCTCGTTCCAGAGCCGGCCCATCGCGCGCAGCTTGGCGATCTCCTCGATCAGCCTGATGCCGGCGTTGACGAAGAACGAGATCCGGCCGAACACCTTCGGGAAGTCGGCCTCGGCGACCTCGCCTCGCGCTCTGACCTCATCGAGGACGGCGATCCCGGTCGAGAGCGCGTAGGCGATCTCCTGGACCGGCGTCGCCCCAGCCTCCTGAAGGTGGTAGCTGCAGATGTTGGTCGGATTCCAACTCGGGACCTCATTGACTGTGAAGGCGACCATGTCGGCGATCAGCCGCATCGAGGGCTCGGGTGGGAAGGCGTAGGTGCCGCGCGATAGGTACTCCTTGATGATGTCGTTCTGGGTCGTGCCCTTGAGCTCGGAGCGGTCGACCCCGTTCTCCTCGGCGACCGTGATGTAGAGGGCCAGCAGCCAGGCGGCTGTCGCGTTGATCGTCATCGAGGTGTTCATCTCGTCGAGCGGGATGCCGTCGAACAGGGCGTGCATGTCGCCCTTGTTGGCGATCGAGACGCCGACCTTGCCGACCTCGCCGCGGGCGAGGACGTGGTCGGGGTCGTAGCCGGTCTGGGTCGGGAGGTCGAATGCGACCGAGAGGCCGGTCTGGCCCTTTTCTAGGTTGCGTCGGTAGAGCTCGTTCGAGCGCCGGGCGTCGGAATGGCCTGCGTAGGTGCGCATGACCCACGGGCGATCGGGCTCTGGCAGGCGGTGTTCGGACATCGTTCCCAATGATATTTGCGCGGCGCAGAAATACTGCGTTCATCGGTCACGCCGCGCATCTTTTCCCAGGGGCTGTGTTTAGGCTCCGACGATGGGTTTTTGCCAGAAAGCAGCGGTTTTGGCCGTGCTCGCGGGCGCGCTGGGTGCGACCACGGCCGCGATGGCGGCCCCGGTCGGCGTCTACCAGAACGCGATGGGGAACGACGCCCAGCGCGAACAGCTCAAAAAGCTGAACGGCGAAAGCTGCAGTCGCGGCGGCTCCGAAGACGCCCTGCGGATCACCCTCGGCAAGCGGACCAGCGAATGCTCCTACCGGACGCCGGTGATCGGGCGCGACCTCGAGATCGCGGCGACGGCGCGCCTCCTCAGCGGGACGCCGAAGGCGCTGCGCAAGAAGGCATTTGTCGCAGTCGACCTCCGAGCGGGGGAACAGGGCGCCCACTACCAGCTCGCGGTGTACCCGCTGCAGCGCAAGGCCCAGCTCCGCCGGACCCTTCCCGACGGGAGCATCAGGTACCTCGAGATCGCCAAGGGCGTCGACGCGATCAAGGGGATCAACGAACCGAACGAACTGCGGCTGCGCGCCTTCAACGTCACCAGCGGCCCCGACAAGGGCTCCTGCCACCTGCTCGCCTTCGTCGGCCGCGAACTCGTCGCCGACGTGACCGAAGACGGGGCCGGCGAACTTCAGGGCCGCGCATCCTCGATCTCGCTCGGGGCGGCGAAGTCGGCAAAGGGCCTGATCGGGAGCTTCGATGACGTCGTCGTCCGTGTCCCGAACCCGTTCGAATAGTCACGCCATAATTCGGCCAGTGTCGACGACCACGATCGAGCGGCCGCGTCAGGCCGGCCCGGGCTCGGGGCTGGGCGGTGAGTGGCGGGTGATCGTCCGCAACGACAACCACAACACCTTCGACCACGTCGCCCGGACGCTCGCCGGCGTCCTCCCGAACACGACCCTGGACCAGGGACACGCGATTGCCGAGCAGATCCACAACTCCGGCCAGGCGATTGTCTGGACCGGCCCTCGCGAGACCGCCGAGCACTACTGGGCCCAGCTCGACTCGGCCGGCCTGACGATGGCACCGCTGGAGCGGTCATAGCAGTGAGGCGGTCGGCGAAGGCGCTGTTCGGGGGATTGATCGCCGTTGCCATCCTGGCGGTTGCCTCGTCCTCGGCGCCGGCGGCGCAGATGCCGAGCGGGTTCCGCGACAGCGTCGTCCTCTCCGAGGTAACCGAACCGACGGCGATCGACTTCGCCGCGGACGGCCACGTCTTCGTCGCCCTGAAGACCGGCCAGGTGCTGGTCTATGACGGCATCGAGGACCAGACCCCGACCGTGTTCGCCGACCTTCGCGGCGACGTTTACGACCAAGGGGACCGGGGCTTGGCCGGCCTCGCCGTCGACCCCGACTTCCCGGATCGCCCCTACGTCTACGTCCTCTACACCTACGACCACATCCTCGGCGACCCGGCCCCCGCGCCCCGCTGGGGCACGGCGGGCACCGAAGGAGATCCCTGCCCCGAACCAAAAGGCGCCGACACCTGCCTGGTGAGCGGGCGCCTGCTGCGGCTGACCGCGGACGCTGCGGTCGACCATGCGGTCGCCGAGAAACCGCTGGTCGAGGAATGGTGTCAGCAGTTCTCGAGCCATTCCTCCGACAACCTCGAGTTCGGCGCCGACGGGGCGCTCTACGCGAGCGGCGGCGACGGCGCCAGCTTCAACACCGCCGACTACGGCCAGCTTGGGACCCCGCCGAACCCGTGCGGCGACCCGCCCGAGGAGGGCGGCGCCCTGCGTGCCCAGGACCTGCGCACCGGCGGTGATCCCGTCGGTCTCGACGGGACCCTGATCCGCATCGATCCCGACACCGGCGCCGGCCTGCCCGACAACCCCCTGTCCGCCAGCTCCGACCCCAACGCCCGGCGCATCGTCGGCTACGGGTTCCGCAACCCTTTCCGGTTCGCGATCGACCCCGAAGGCGGCGACGTCTATCTGGCCAACGTCGGCTGGAACGACTTCGAGGAGATCGACCACCTCCCCGGGGTCCCCGGCCAGCCCTACAACTCCGGCTGGCCCTGCTTCGAAGGCCTCGGGCCCACGCCGAACTACTCGAGCCTCGAACTACCCATCTGTGAGAGCCTCGACGAGGGCCCCGGCGGCTCCTCGCCGCCGTTCTTCCTCTATCGGCACGGCAGTCCCGTCGCCCCCGAAGATGGTTGCCGCACCGACCTCGGTTCGGCGCTGTCGGGGATCACCTTCTATGAGGGTGGGGACTATCCCGCCGCCTACGACGGGGCCCTCTTCTTCGCTGACTCGGTCCGCGGCTGCATCTTCGTGATGTTCCCCGGCCAAGATGGCCGCCCCGATCCGACCACGACCACCGACTTCAGCATCGAAGCCGGCATCTATCCCGGCGTCGACCTGACGATTGGCCCCGGTGGGGACCTCTACTACGTGAAGCTCTACGGCTCAACCGAGGCCGGGACGATCCACCGAATCAGCTACGACCCCGATGCCCCGGTCGCCCACCTGGCCGCCGATCCCCTCTGGGGAGAAGACGAGCCGCTGGAAGTCCACCTCGACGCCAGCGGATCGACCGATCCACAGGAAGAAGAACTCACCTTCGCCTGGGACCTCGATGAAGACGGCGTCTTCGAGACCAGCGGCGGCGCGAACGGGAAACTGACCGAGATGCTCGAAGACGATGACGGTGGCGGCCTGACGGTTGCCGTACGCGTCACCGACCGCACCGGCAAGAGCGGCATCGACCGGGTGACCGTCTTCCCCGGGGACACGCCGCCGCGGCCGGAGATCACCGAGCCGACGGCCGGCCTGACCTGGGGGGTGGGACAGCGGATCGATTTCGAAGGGTCGGCCGCCGACGACGAGGACGGCGCCCTGGAAGACACAGCGCTCTATTGGCGGGCGCGCCTCTACCACTGCCCCGATGCATGTCATGCTCACCCGCTGCGGATCTTCCCGGGCGTCGACGAAGGCTCGTTCACCGCCCCCGAGCACGACTATCCGTCACACATCGAACTGACCCTGACGGCGACCGACTCCGAGGGCCTCACGGCGACCAGGACCGTCTCGATCGACGCCCGCGCGCGGCAGCTCGCGATCGAATCGGACCCGCCCGGGATCGAACTCAGCGCCGGACAGGTGTCCGCCGCGGCGCCATTCCCACTGACCGTGATCGACGGCTCGCACCTGACCCTCGCGGCGCCGAGCACCGCCACAGTCGACGGCAGGGAAGTCTCCTGGAGCGGCTGGTCGGATGGCGGCGAGCGGGTGCACGAAATCGTCGCCGACGGCTCCACCGACGCCTACGTCGCGAGCTATGCCGCCGACCTGGCGGGGAATCGGGGCGAACCGCCGCCGTCGCTGCCGGCGGCGGCGCCGAGCACCAGGCTGGTCGGGCACCCGGCCAAGAGGACCGCGCTGACGACGGTGGCATTTCGATTCTCCGCGGACCGGGGTGGCCTCCGCTTTCGGTGCAAGCTCGACAAGGGTGACTTCGTGTCCTGCCGGTCACCCCGTGTCTACAAGCACCTGAACCCGGGGCGGCACGCGTTCAGGGTCTTCGCGCTCGACCCGGTTACCGGGAGCGCCGATCTATCGCCCGCTCGATTCAGCTGGCGACAGCTCTGTCCAGCTACTCGCTGTAGACCACCGTGCTCCAGCTCGGCAGCAGGGGCAGGTCGTGCATGTCGATGATGCTCGCCCGGGCCGTCTCGATCTCCTCCGAGTACCAGTAGCGTTCGAAGTCGGCGCGGCTCTCCCAGATCGACTCCTGCCGGAACGCGAGCGGGTCGTCGATCGAGCGGGTCAGCGACCAGCTGCTGGCGCCGTAGGCGGGCATCTTCGCCGCCGCCGGCTCCCAGAGGTCGAGCCAGCGGTCGGCCCGGAACGGGGCTATGTGCCAATCGAGCGTGCAGACCTCGGCCATCAGGAACTCCTCTCCTCGTTCGCCCGCACCGCGCTCATGCTCCCACCTCCGCCCGGATCGCGCCCGGGCCGTCCTCGTTGCGGCCGTCGTCCTCGGACTCGGCCCCGACCAGGATCGAGATCTTGCCGAGGTGCTTGTTTTCGTGCAGAAGCTGGTGGGCCTGCGGGACACCGTCGAAGCCCATCGTCTGCCAGAGGACAGGCCTGATCTTGCCCTCGGCCATCAGCTGGTTGGCCCGCATGCACTCGTAGGCGTTGGCGAAGTGCGAGCCGATGATCTGCTTCTGGCGCATCCACAGGTAGCGGACGTCGAAGTCGAGCTGGAAGCCCGAGGTGGCGCCGCAGATCACGACCTTGCCGAACGGCTTGACGACGAACACCGAGGTCGGGAAGGTCGCGCGGCCGACGTGCTCGAAGACGATGTCGGGCGCGTCGCCGAGGATCTCCTTGACCCGCTTCGCGAAGGCGCGCGAGGCCTTAAAGCGCTCCTTGTCGGCGGCTGGGTCGGCGAGGTTCTCGTCGGTCCGCATCATCTCGCCGAACTCATTGCGGTCGATGTAGTCGACGGCGCCGAGCTGCTTGACAAGCTCGCCCTTCTCGGCCGAGGAGACGACCCCGACCGCGTTGGCGCCGGCCGCCTTGCAGAGCTGGGTCGCGAACACCCCGAGGCCGCCGGCGGCGCCCCAGATCAGGACGTTGTGGCCGGGTTGCAGCTTGCACTGGTCGATCAGCATCCGGTAGGCGGTGAAGTAGGTGAGCCCGTAGGCCGAGGAGTCGACCCAGGAGAGGTTCTGGGGGCGGGGGAGGAGCTGCTGGGCCTGGACCTTGGTGAACTGGGCGAAGGAGCCCCAGGTCGTCTCGTACCCCCAGATCTTCTGGCTCGGCGCGGCGAGCGGGTCGAGGCCATGGACCTCGACGTCCTCATAGGAGGCCTGGTTGCAGTGGATCACGACCTCGTCCCCGGGCTTCCAGCGGGTCACGCCCTCGCCGACCTTCCAGACGACCCCGGAGGCGTCCGATCCACCGATGTGGTGGCCGTACTCGGGATGGTCGCCGTAGCCGAAGACCGAGACCGGTTTGCCGAGTGCCGCCCAGACGTTGTTGAAGTTGACCCCGGCGGCCATCACGCGGACGATCACCTCGAACGCACCCGGCTCCGGAACCTCGATCTGCTCGAGTTGGAAGGCGTCGGTCGGCTCGCCCTCGCGGTCCTGGCGGATCACCCACGCCGCCATCGTCTCCGGCAGTGTCCCGGGCTCCACGTCCAAATTCGCGACTGCGCTCGTATCGACTGCCAAACCGGCTCCTCCGAGGGTTGAGTTCATGAATTTCGCCTCGCTCCGCTCGCAGAGAATCAGATTGCGATGCTCGCTGCGCTCGGCTCAAAGACTGACCGGCGGAATCCTAGATCAGAGGAGCTCGACGCCGCGCCTCAGGCGGCGTCGCTCTCGGGTGGTGCTTCGCGCAGCTCCGGCGCCGAGATCGCGCGGACCGTGATCTCGATCGGCTCGGGGGCTTCGATTTCCTTGCCCGAGCCCACCCCGAGGCCCTCGACCTTTCGCAACTGCGGCAGCAGGCGCTTCTCCATCGAGCCGATCGCGGCGTCGTAGGCGCCGGCCGCCGTGGCGAGCCCTTTGCCGACCTTCTCGAAGTCGCCCAGGAATTTCGAGAAGCGCGCGTGCAGGGTTCCGGCGGCCTCGGCGATCTCAGCTGCCTCGGCGACCATCCGCTCCTGGCGCCAGCCGAGCTCCATCGTCCGCAGGAGGCCGATCAGCGAGGTCGGGCTGACAAGGAGAACGTTGCGGTCGAGCGCATAGTCGAAGAGGTCGGGATCGGCGCCGAACGCAGCGTGCAGCGCGGGCTCGTTCGGGACGAAGCAGATGACCAGGTCCGGCATCTCTGCGGCCCTGAACTGGCCCTGGTAATCCTTCGAGCTGAGGGCGCGTACGTGCTCACGCGCCTGTCGGGCATGTCGATCGAGTTGAAGCTTCCGCTCGGTCTCGTCCTCGGCCTCCTGAGCGTCGAGGAACGCTTCGAGAGGCACCTTCGAATCGGCGACGAAGCTCCGCCCCTCCGGCAGCACGAACCGGGCGTCGGGCCGCAGTCGGCCGTCCTCGGTCTGAAGGGTCTCCTGCAGCTCGAAATCGACGTGCTCGGTCATCCCGGCGATCTCGACGCAGCGCCGGAGTTGAAGCTCTCCCCATTGGCCACGGGTCTGCGGCTGCCGCAGCGCCTTCTTCAGCCCCGCCGTCTCCGAGTTGAGGTTGCCGACCGTCTGGCCGAGCTGCTCGATCATCGACTTGGTCTGGAGGTCGATCTCGCCGCGCCGGCGGACCTCGGCTTCGATCTTCTCCTGGCCCTTCGCGATCCTCTCGGTGAGAGCCTTGATCTCCGCCTGGCGCGTGTCGAGCGCGGCCTCGGCCGCCTTCGCGTCGACCTTGCGGGCCTCCTGATTCACCCGCAGCAGGTCCTCGACGGCCTTCGAGGTCGCCGCCTGGATCTCCGGTCCGAGGTCTCGCTCCCCCTCGGGCTGCTCGCGACGGGCGACGAGCGCATAGACGAGGGCCGCGACGAGAACGACGATTGCGAATGCGAGTACGAGTGTCACCGGCCCATGGTGACGCGGGGGTCAGACGCCACGATCAATCTGGGACGAGACCTGCATTTGCCCCGTATTGCGTGGTAAATGCAGGTCTCGTCAGACGACGGCCGCGGTTAAGGCAGGAGAACGTCGTTCTCTGAGGAGGTGCGGTAGTTGCCGACGGTGAGCCGGGTCGGCTTCGCGCTGGGGATGCCGGCGGCCGCGATCGTGTAGGTGCCGGCCTTGAGCGACGTGTCGAACGAGGCGTTGCCGTTCGCGACCAGTGGGCCGGAGGTGACGTGGGTGCCGGAGCCCCGGACGATGAGCTTGGCGCCCCTGTCGGTGAGGTTGGCCGCGACCATGACCACGTCGAGGGGCCTGTCCGAGTGGGTCCGCGGCTGGCTGACGTCGCGGTTCTGCGGAATCTGGCTCGCCGGTTCGGGACCGACCCCGACCTGCTTCGGTTGAATCGACACGCTGGTGTCGGTGACGACGACGCTCACCCGCGCCGAGGGCGCGGGGCGTGGCTCATTGGCATGTTCTTCGACGCCGCAGCCGGCGGCGCCGAGCGCGACGATCGCGAGCAGGGCGCACCCGAGCGTCCCTCTGCCTCTCCAACGACCCATCGCGGCGGAATCTAGCCGAACGGCAAGTCGACAACGCGCGCCGTAACGCCATCTTCACCTACAGCGAGCTCGGTCCCGGGCTCGGCCTCGCGGCGGACTATCGCGAGGGCGATCGGCCCGCGGGCGGGGGAGAGGCAGGAACTGCCGATCGCCCCGACCGGCTTCTCACCCAGCCGCAGCTCGGCGCCGGCCTCGGCGGGAGCGCTCAGCTCGAGCCCCCGCAGATGTCGGTTCGGCCGGCCCTTGTAGTGGAGGCGGGCGACGGGCTCCTGGCCGATGTAACAGCCCTTGGTGAAGCTGATCGCGGCATCGACGATCCCGGCCTCGGCCGGCATCGTCTCGGCGCTCATCTCAGCGCCGAACCGCGGCGTCCCGGACTCGATCCGGACGATCTCGGCCGCGTCCTCGGCGACCTCGACGGCGCCGGCGGCGAGGGCGAGGTCGCGGACGGCGGTCGCACCCCCGGCGCGTACGAGGAGGTCGACGCCAAGCGGGCTCGCGACGCCGAGGACGTCGGTCCCCTCCCACTGCCGGAAGCGCTGAGCGTGCTCGGGCCCGAGGCCTTCGAAGCCACCGAGCTCGGCGGCGCGCGGCCCGATCAGGGAGAGGATCGCCCACTCCTCGCCCACGTCCTCGATCTCGACCTCACGACCGATGCTGTAGGTCCGCAGGTGGGAGAGGACGTTGGGTGTGGGATCGGGCTCGAGGTCGAGCCATAGCTGGGCGCCGTTCGCGAGCTTGAGGACGCGCATATCGGACTGCAGGTGGCCCTTGCGGTCGAGGAGCGCCGCGTAGCAGCCCTCCTCGGCGGCCAGCGCCTCGACATCGTTGGTGAGCTGCCCCTGCAGGTACTCGGCCGCATCGGGGCCGGAGACGAGGATCTTCCCGCGCCCGGAACGATCGAGAAGCCCGCACTCCTCACGCAGTTGCCGGTACTGGGCGTCGAGCTCGAGTGTCGTCGCATCAGCCATCTCCTCCGATTCTACGAACGCTCCGCCATCGGGTTGTTTAGACTCGTCAAAACTTGTTTTCGATGCATCAAAAACCGACAGGCCCGCGCTCGCGCCGATCCCCCAACACCGAGGCGATCGAGGACTACGCGAAGGCGATCTACACGCTCTCGCGGGAGCGCGAGGGCCCGGTGCTGACCGGCGAGCTCGCCGACCGCATCGGCGTTACCCCCGCGACCGCGACCGCGATGCTGAAGCGACTCGACGAGATGAGCCTGGTCGAGCACACCCTCTACAAAGGGGTCGTCCTCACCGAGGCAGGCGAAAAGGTCGCGCTTGAGGTGATCCGCCACCACCGCCTGATCGAGGCCTACCTCTCGGAGGCCCTGGGGATGCCCGACGACAGGGTCCACGAGGAGGCCGAGGTCCTCGAGCACTACATCTCCGAGGAGCTCGAGCTCCTGATCGCGGAGAAGCTCGGCGAGCCGAGCCACGACCCCCACGGCACCCCGATCCCCGGGCCCGACCTGCGGCCCCCGCCGGGAGAGGCGCGCGGACGATGAAGCCGCCGCCACCCCCTGTAGTCGAGCCGACCGTCGAGGACGTGCTGCCGGGTGAGGCGGCTGTCGCCGAGGCTGCCCGCCGGACGCTTTCCGGAGAGACCAAGGGGCTGGGCAGGGTCTGGCCATTTCTCGGCCCGGCCTTCATCGCCGCCGTCGCCTACATCGACCCCGGGAACTTCGCGACCAACATCGCCGGCGGCGCCAAGTTCGGCTACCTGCTGCTCTGGGTGGTGCTCGCGGCGAACCTGGTCGCGATGCTGGTCCAGACCCAGTCGGCGAAGCTCGGGATCGCGACCGGGCGCAACCTCGCCGAGCTCTGTCGCGAGCGCTACTCGCGGCGGACCTCGATCGGGCTCTGGATCCAGGCCGAGATAGTCGCGATGGCATGTGACATCGCCGAGGTCGTCGGCGCCGCCCTCGGCCTCAACCTGATCTTCGGGATCCCGCTGTTCCCGGCCGGCCTGCTCGCCGGCGCCGGGGCGTTCGCGATCCTCGCCCTCCAGCGGCTGGGGCTGCGCCGGCTCGAGGCCGGGATCACAGCCCTCGTCGGCGTCGTCGTCGCCTCCTTCGTCGTCGAGCTCTTCAACGCGAACCCCGATGGGGGAGAAGTCGCGCGGCACATGGTCCTCCCGGGCCTCTCGGGCACGGAAAGCCTGCTGTTGGCGACCGGGATCGTCGGCGCCACCGTGATGCCCCATGTCATCTACCTGCACTCGGCGCTGACCCAGCGGCGGATCGTCGGCCGCGACGATGAGGAGAAACGGAAGATTCTGCGCTTCGAGAAGATCGACGTCGTGATCGCCCTCTCGATCGCCGGGGTGGTCAACCTCTCGATGATGATCGTCGCCGCCGCCCTCTTCCACGAGGGCGGCCTGACCGGGATCGACTCGATCGAAGGCGCCTACGAAGGCTTTCAGGACCTCGTCTCGAGCCGGGCCGCGACGATATTCGGGGTCGCGCTGGTGGCCTCCGGGTTCGCCTCCTCCTCGGTCGGGACGATGGCCGGCCAGGTCGTGATGCAGGGGTTCATCCGCCGCCGGATCCCGATCTTCGTGCGCCGCGCGATCACCCTCGCGCCGGCGCTGCTGGTCCTGGCGCTCGGGTTCAACCCGACCGACGCCCTGGTCCTGAGCCAGGTGGTGCTCTCCTTCGGCATCCCCTTCGCGCTGGTGCCGCTGCTGCTGATCGCCCGCGACCGCGAGATGATGGGGTCACTGGCGAGCCCGCCCTGGTTGAGCGCGATATGCGCTCTGTTCGCCGCGGTGATCATCGGCTTCAACGTCTTCCTGCTCGCCGATCTCGCCCTCTGATCATCTACGCTCTCCGCGTGGGATTGGCCGCGGATTTCCAACAGGTGCTCGACGGGCTTCCGTCGGACTGGACCGACCTCGAGCTCGACCTGCGGATCGAGGATGAGAGCGCCTACGTCGATACCGCTGTCGCCCTCAGCCAGGTGAACGCGCAGCCCTACTCGGAGTCCGACTGGGACTGGCGCCTGCTGGTCGCGAAGGACTTCGGGCACGCCGCCGCGGCACAGTCCGTCCTCGGTGTACTCGAGCGCCTCGACGAGGCCGGGGTCGCCGGCGAGCTCGCCGTCCGCGAGGTCCGCGAGGGCCGCTCCGAGATTGTCCAGATGTGGGGGCGGCCGGAGAGCGTGCGCGAGGAGTTCCGCCAGCGCCGCGCGATCTAGCGATGGCGAAGGTCGTCGCCGTCGCGTCCGACCTCCTGCTCGGCAGTAAGGTCGAGGCGATGCTGAGCGCCGCCGGCCACGACGTCTCCCTGTCCTGGTCGCTGGCCGAGGCCCACACCGAGGAGGCGGACCTCGTGGTCGCCGACCTCGACACCGAGGACGCCGGGGCTCTTGTCGCAACCGGGGTGCCGGTGATCGGCTACTACTCGCACGTCGAGGTCGAGACCCGGCGCGAGGCGGAGGCGGCCGGGGTGCTGGTGATCGTTCCGCGCTCGCGGATGGTCCGCGAGCTGCCGGAGCTGGCGGCGTCGGTGCTCAGCCCGGAAGCCTGAACGCCGTGTTGATGTCGAGCGGGTGTTCGAGGAGCCCGTGTTCGAGGTCCCAGGCGGCCCATTCGCCCAGCACCGCCGGGTCGAGCGGGGCGGGCTCGAGATCGGGGCGCAGGACCCGGAGCTGCGCCGCCTGATCGCCGCGGTCCAGTGACGGGACCGATGCGAGCAGGTCGTCGAGGGCCTCGGCCGGGTGCTCGAACGCGAACCGATAACCGCGGGTGGTCGCTGCGACCATCGCGTCGACGAGTCCAGGATCCTCCTCGATCGTCCGGCGCGAGGCGGTGAGGATCAGCTCGGGGTAGGGGGGCGCCCCGTAGCGGTTGACCTTGAAGACGCGGTTGGGGACGCCGCGCCGCGCGAGGGCGACCGCCTCAGCATTCCAGAACCCGGTCGCGGCGTCGACCCTGCCGGCGGCGAGCGCGGAGACGGCGTTGAACCCGATCGTGACCCGGTGGACCAGGTCCGGGTCGCCGCCGTCGGCGCGGACCTCGGAGTCGACGACCGCTTCGTCGGAGGGCAGCCCGGTCACCCCGACGGTGCGCCCCTCGAGGTCGCGCGGGCGCCGCACGGGGCCACTGCTGGGCGCGATCAACGCCGCCAGCGGGCGCTGGACGATCGCCATCGTGCCGACGATGTCGAGGCCCTGCTCGCGGGCGATCCCGAGATCGTGGATGTCGAGGATCGCGAAATCGACGCGGCCGGCGGCGAGGAGTTTCGGCACCACGCCGGGGTCCCCGGGCTCGCGCACCTGGAGGTCGACCCCCGCGTCGTCGTAGTAGCCCTGTCGCTGCGCGGCATAGATCCCGGAATGGACGGCGTTGGGCGTGAAATCGAGCACAAGCGCCGCGCCGTTCGGCGCGCCCGGTTCAGCGCCGCCCCCGCAGCCGGCGGCGCCGGCGAACGTGAGGACGGCCGCCAGCAGCGCGACAGCCCATCTCATTTCGCGGGGAAACCTAGTCGTTTGTCGAATCCGGTTAGACTGCCGCCCGCAAAACCCACTTTGGATCAAGGGAAAGAGGAGGGGTTATCTAGTGCAGGAACGAGGACTTGCGGCATATCTCGCCGAGTTGATCGGCACTTTCCTTCTGGTGTTCTTCATCACGAGCGTCGTGACGCTGTTCGTGGCCACCGGAAGTCAGGCGCAGTTCGGATCGGACTTCGCCGTCGTAGGTCTCGTCCACGCGTTTCTCCTGTTCGGGCTGATCGTGATGTTCGGCGTCGTCAGCGGCGGCCATTTCAACCCGGCCGTGACGTTGGCGGCGGCGGCGATCAAACGGATCAACCCGATCGACGCGCTCATCTACATCCTGGCTCAGCTGATCGGCGCTATCGCCGGGGCCTTTGCGACCAAGGGGCTGCTCCTGGACGAGGGTCGGGCCACGGATTGGGGGACCCCACATGTCAGTGGGTTGCTGGCCGGCAATTTCGCCGGATTCATCGTCGAGGGGATCGGAACGTTCTGCCTGGTCCTGGTGGTCCTCGCCGCCGTCTACTCGAAAAAGAGCTTCAAGGAGTGGGCGCCGCTGGCGATCGGTACGACCCTTGGCTTCATCGTCATGGTCGGCGGCCCGCTCACCGGCGGCTCCTTCAACCCCGCCCGCTGGTTTGGCCCTGCGCTCGCGGGCTCGGCACTCGATAGCTCCTGGTGGCTGTACATCCTCGGCCCGGTCGTCGGCTCGCTGCTGGCAGCCGCCGTGTTCAGGTTCGTGCTCGAGGCCGGCGGCGCTCCGCCGACCGAGTCGCCCGAGCCGGTGAAAAAGTCTCCGGTATCGAGCTCCGGCGCGTCGTCGAAACCGGCGAGCGCCGACTGACCCTGCAGACCCTGCGATAGCCGTCGGGCCCGATCGGGCCCGGCGGGCTTGCAGTAGCGTGATGGGGGTGCGCCGGGTCACCTTCTCTCGGAACTACACGCTCTCCCTCTCGCGCACCTGCCAGTGCTACTGCAAGTACTGCGCGTTCGCGACGCGGCGCGCCCATATTCATCCCCCGGATGAGGTCGAGCGCCGGCTCGAGGAGGCGGTGCGGCGAAACGCCAAGGAGCTGCTGGTCCTGACGGGCGAGCGTCCCGAGGTGAACCCGGAGGTGGCGGCGCGCCTGGCCGAGTGGGGGCACGCCGACTTCACCTCCTACGTCGTCTGGGCCTGCGAGCGGGCGCTCGAGCGCGGCATCCTGCCGCACACCAACATCGGCGTCCTCGGGCGCGATGACCTCGCCCGGCTGCGGGAGGTGACCGCCTCGCAGGGGCTGATGCTCGAGTCGGTCTCCGAGCGGCTGATGGAGACCGTTCATGCCGGTTCCCCGACCAAGCACCCGGCGCGGCGCCTGGCGACGATCGAGATGGCGGGGGAGCTCAACATCCCATTCACCTCCGGAATCCTGGTGGGCATTGGAGAGACCGAGCAGGAGCGGATCGAATCGCTCGAAGCGCTGGCCGCGGCCCACGATCGTCATGGGCACATCCAGGAGGTGATCCTGCAGAACTTCGTTCCCCATCCGCGGTACTACGGGCGTGAGGTTGCCGAGATCGCCGATGAGGCTTCGCGCAAGCGGTGGGGGGGCGACGGGGATCCCCCCGCCGGGGCTCCGCATCACAGTGAGCCCGGGACACAGGTGAGGTCGCTTCGCGAGTTCCCTGCAGGGGAATCCCCGCCACCCCCATCGGCGGAGCCACCATCGGCGGAGTTGCCGACCTGGGCGAACCCGATTTCGATCGGGGACATCAAGCGATTGATCCAGGAGTGCCGGAGGTTGATGCCGGAGGTGGGAATCCAGGTCCCTCCGAATCTGTCAGATGCATGGGCCGAGTTGGTCGATGCGGGGGCGACGGACCTTGGGGGCCTGTCGGCGAATGGGGACCACATCTCGCCGGAGCATGCGTTTCCTTCGCCGCACCAGGTGCGGAAGGAGTTGGCGCCGCGGGGCTATGCGCTGACCGAGCGGCTCTGCGTCTATCCGCAGTACATGGACCCCGATTGGATGGAGCAGGGGGTCCTCGACGTGATCAAGCTGAAGTACTGGAGCTTCATCCCGCGGCGGGGATCCGGCCGCAGGCGGGACGAGTCGATCGACCCGGGGCTGGCGAGCCGGGCGATCGCGAGGGGCCGGGAGGGCGAGGAGCTGAGCGAGGACGAGCTGACCGCGCTGTTCGCCGAGACCCGGCCGGAGGTGATCGAGGAGATGCGTGCCGCCGCCGACGAGCTGCGCGCCGAGCTGGCCGGCGAGCGGGTGACGTTCGTCGTCAACCGCAACATCAACTTCACCAACATCTGCGTCGTCGGTTGCGCCTTCTGCGGGTTCGGCCAGGGCCGGCGCTCCCCCGACGCCTATGAGGTCTCGGAGGAGGACTTCGCCGCCCGGATCCGCGAGGCGGTCGAGTACGGCGCCACCGAGCTCTGCATGCAGGGTGGGATCCATCCCGACCTCACCCTCGAGGAGTACGGCCGGTGGCTGCGCCTCGCCAAGGAGGTCGCGCCCGAGCTGCACCTCCACGCCTACTCGCCGATGGAGGTCCACTACATGTGCGAGCGCTCGGGCAGGAGCCCGGACGAGGTCTTCGAGTACCTGCTCGAGTGCGGGCTCGGCTCGACCCCGGGGACCGCGGCCGAGGTCCTCGACGACGGCGTCAGGCAGCGGATATCGCCGAACAAGCTGCCGGTCGAGCGCTGGGTCGAGATCATCGAAGCCTCCCACCGGGCCGGGCTGCGCTCGACCTCGACGGTGATGTTCGGCCACATCGAGGAGCCGCGCGAGCTGGCCCGCCACATGCGGGTGGTGCGGGCGCTGCAGGAGCGGACCGGTGGGATCACCGAGTTCGTCCCGCTCAGCTTCATCCCGTTCAACACGATGCTCGGCCGCACCCACGGCATCGAGGAGATCTCCAGGGCCGAGAACCTCAAGCACACGGCGGCGTTCAGGCTGGCGCTGGGGAAGACGATCCCCAACCTGCAGGCGAGCTGGGTGAAGATGGGGATCGAGGCCGCGACCGAGTCGCTGCGCTGGGGGGTCAACGACCTCGGCGGAACCCTGATGGAGGAGAACATCTCCCGGATGGCCGGCTCCCAGCACGGGGTCCGGCTCGATCCCGAGCAGCTGATCGGCGCCGCGCGCGCCGCCGGCCGCACCCCGGCGCAAAGAACGACGCTCTACGACTTGATCGAGACTTACTGAGCGCCTATTGTTCCCGCATCGCTACTCATTCTTCGGTAGCAAGGGGAGGTTTTCCGGGACTGGCGGTTTTTTCACTCCTGGCGCTGCTCGCTGCCCTGGCGGCGGCCGCGCTTCTCAGCCTCCATCCCTGGGACGAGGAGAGCCTTGCGCCTGACCTGACCCTCGCCCCCGGCATCGGGGTCGACCTCGGTGACTCCGTCCCCGTCGCTCCCGGCCGGCAGGTGGCCCTGGCCCAGGCCGTCCCGGCGCCGATCGGCGTCGCGGTGATGGCGAGCAGGCCCGTCGCGGTCGTCGCGAAGAGCGGACCGGCCCCGCGCATCGGGATCTCCGCCGCACGCCCCGCCGGAACGACCGGCCCGATCACGCCGGCGCCCGTCGCTCCCGCGCCGGAAGCTCCTGAAGCTCCGGCCGAGCCGGTGCTGGTCTCGGCTCCGCCCGCGGCTCCCGCGGCGCCGGCGCCGGAGAAGATGAAGCTGGTCGCCAACTTCGAGAACGGCCTCGATGGATGGAGCACGGCGCCGGCCGGGAACATCCCGCCCAGGGTCGTCCGCGGCGTCGTCCGCGACGGCAGCAGCGCGAGCGTGTTCCGGCTGACCGGCGAACAGTCCCGCTCGCTGCTGATCGTCGGCGGCGACGGCGGCAGCGAAGGCGCGGTCCAGATCCACGAGGGCGACGAATACACCTTCAGCTTTTCGTTCTATGTCCAGTCGATGGTCTACGGGGAGCCCGGGGCCGACAACGTCCTCGTCCAGTTCATGAGCGACGCCAGCGACACCCGCACCCTCGGCCTCCAGCTCTGGCAGGAAGGGATGGCGGATCCGCTGAATTCCGGCCGGGGCCTCTGGGCGAGCGGAGACGCGATGGGTGGCGACCGGTTCCTGGCGCCGTTCAGCGAACGAACCTGGCACGACGTCGTGATCAGCTTCAGGGCCTCGAGCGCAGGCGACGGCTTCTACACCCTCTCCCTCGACGGCGAACTGGTCGACGCGCGCGACGGGGTCAGCCTGATCGCGCCGGGCAGCACCTCCGCCCAGATCGAAGTCGGACTCCTGCGCGACCCGACCCGGGTCCAGGGGACGTCCGAAATTCGCCTCGACGCCGCCAGCCTGGAATCGGTCGAACCCTGAGATCGAGCCGATGAGGGCGATGGTCCTGGAGCGGCAGCGCGAGCCCCTCCGGCCCGCCGAGCTTCCGGCGCCGGAGCCGGGGGCTGGACAGATCCTGATCTCGGTCTCGGCCTGCGGCGTCTGCCGCACCGACCTCCACATCGTCGACGGAGACCTGAGCGAGCCGAAGCTCCCTCTGGTGCTGGGCCACCAGATCGTCGGCGAGGTCGCGGCCGTCGGCGAGGGGGCGGAGCGGTTCGCCGTCGGCGAGCGTGTCGGCGTCCCCTGGCTCGGCTGGACCTGCGGCGAGTGTCGCTACTGCCGCAGCGGTCGCGAGAACCTCTGTGACCGGGCCCGCTTCACCGGCTATGACATCGACGGTGGCTACGCCGAGCTGGCGGTGGCCGACGAGCGCTACTGCCTGCCGATCCCGAGTGGCTACGTCGATGCGAAGGCGGCGCCACTGCTCTGCGCGGGTCTGATCGGGTACCGCGCTCTGCGCCTGATCGGCGACGCCGAGCGCGTCGGCTTCTACGGCTTCGGCGCCTCGGCACACATCCTCTGCCAGATCGCGGCCCACCAGGGCCGGCGGGTCTTCGCCTTCACCCGCGAGGGCGATGACGAGGGCCAGGAGTTCGCGCGGAGCCTCGGCGCCGAGTGGGCCGGCCCCTCGACGGAGTCGCCGCCGGAGGAACTCGATGGCGCGATCGTCTTCGCCCCGGTCGGAGCCCTGATGCCGGCGGCGCTCCGGGTCAGCGCCAAGGGGGCGCGGGTCATCAGCGCCGGCATCCACATGAGCGACATCCCGGCGTTTCCCTACGAGATCCTCTGGGGCGAGAGGTCGCTCGGCTCGGTCGCCAACCTGACCCGTCGCGACGGCGAGGAGTTCTTCGCCCTCGCCGACGATCTGCCGATCGAGACCGATATCGAGGTCCACCCTCTGAGCGGCGCGAACGAGGCGCTCGAGTCGATCCGCAGCGGCGCGCTGCGCGGCGCCGCCGTGCTCTCAATTGCCTGATCTGAGCCAGCCCATCAAGTTGACCATGGGATGGATGGTCAACTTGATCCGTGAGGCCTAGCGGAACAGGTCCTCCTCGGCGGGGCGCCGCAGCGCGAGGGCGCCGGGGCCGTCCTCCTCGGTCACGAAACGCCCGAGCCCGCGGATGACCGTCGCCGGGACGCGGCTCGACTTGTCGCGGACGAGGTCGGCTGCCGCGGCCGCCTCGTCGGCCACCGCGATCTGGGTCGCCTCGAGGGTGCGTCCGCCGGCGTCCTCACGGCCGCGCCAGTCGTCGAGCGGCCGGAGGCCGGCGCAGCCGATCGCGACCTCTGCCTGGCCGAGGCGCCAGGCGCGGCCGAAGCTGTCGGCGATGACGACCCCCACGCGCCTCCCGGCCGACGCCTCGATCTCGGCGCGGATCCGCCGCGCCGAGGCGTCGGGGTCCTCGGGCAGCAGCGCCACCATGCCCGGCTCGGGAAGGTTCGAGGTGTCGACGCCGGCGTTGGCGCAGACGAGGCCGTGGCGGGTCTCGACGATCAGGACACCGCGCTCGGCCCGCAGGACGCGGCGGCTCTCGGTGAGGATCAGCTCGACCAGCGCCGGGTCCTTGCCGAGGACCGCGGCCAGTCGCCGCGCCTCGGCGCCCGGGATCGCCGAGGACAGCCGGAGCACCCGTCCCTCGGCCTTGGAGACGATCTTCTGGGAGATGACGACCACGTCGCCGTTGTCGAGCTCGGCGCGGCCGGCGATCTCCTCGCCGACCGCCATCCCCTTCTCGAACTCGGGCAGGCCCTCGACCGGGAAGACCTCGAGCGAGCTCATATGCCGAGGACCTTCGCGGTGCGGCGGGCGCGGCCCGGGCGCGACGCGAGCTCGCGGGTCAGCGCGACGACGTCGGCCGGCGTGTCGAGGTCGAGGCCGAGCGACGGGACCTCCTCGACCGCGAACGGGATCCCGGCCTCGCGGGCAGCGGCGACGTGGCGGTCGCGGCTGCCCTCGCCGAAGGCGGGGCGGATCGACCCGGGTGGGGCGAGGACGAGGGCGTTGGTGCCGGTCCCGTGGCGGTCGGGGACGATCGCCACGTATCGCTCGGGCACGCCGGTGAGGAGCCGGTCGAGCTCGCGCGGGTCGAGCAGGGGGCAGTCGCCGGGGAGGAGCACCACGCACTCCGCTCCTCCCTCGAGCGCGCGGTCGATTCCGGCGAGGGTCGCCTCCGAGTGCCCGGCGCCGGGAGTGTCGGGGATCAGCTCGGCGCCCGCCTCCGCCGCCGGCGCGGACGCGCCGGGCTCGTCGCTGACGACCACGATCCGCTCGATCATCCGCGCCGACGCGATCGCCTCGAGCACGTCGGCGAGCATCGCGGCGACCAGGGTCAGCCGCTGCTCGTCCTCGATGCCGGAGGCGAGTCGCCGCTTCGCCTCGGCGAACACCTTCACCGGGAGTACCGCCGTCGCCTTCAACCTTCGCTCAAGCTAGCGGCAAGGTCGAGCACGATGCGCGCCAGCCGAGCCCGGGCGGCGGCGCTGTCCATCAGCGTCGGCGCCGCCTGGGTGCGGATCTCGCCCGGTGGCGGGTCCGGATCGGCCTCATCGACGACCATCGCGTCGATCAGCCCGGCGTAGAGCGAGGCGACTCCGGCGGCGGTCGAGGGCCGGCCGATCGCGTCCATGAAGCGCTCGGTCGGGCCTTTGACGACCTCCCCGGCGACGTATGGGCTGACGGCGATGACAGGGACGCCGGATGCGGCGATCGCCTCCCGCATCCCCGGCACCGCGAGGATCGGGCCGATGCTGATCACCGGGTTGGAGGGGCCGATCACGATCGCCTCCGTGTCGTCGAGGGCGGCCGCCGCCTCGGGGCTGGGCTCGGCCTCGGTAATCCCCTCGAGCTCGACCCCGGTGACCTCCGGCTGGCCGCGGTGGATGATCAGGTACTCCTGCAGGTCCCAGCGCCCGGCGGCGGTCAGCACCTTGGTCCGCACCGGGTCGTTGCTCATCGGCAGCACCTTTGCCTCGACCCCCAGCGCGGCGGCGATCTGCGCCTGGGCCGCGGTCTGGGTCCCGCCCTCGTCGATGAACTGGCGGCGATAGAGGCAGGTGGCGAGGTCACGGTCGGTGAGGCCGAACCAGTCGGGGGCGCCGAGCCGGGTGAGCCGCTCGAAGACCGTGAAGGTGTCATCGCGGATGCCCCAGCCGCGCTCGGCGTCGATTTCGCCGCTCAGCCAGTAGGTCACGAGGTCCGGATCGGGTGAGACGTGGACGCCGAGGATCTCGGTGTCGTCGCCGGTGTTGGCGATCACCGAGAGCTCGGCTCCGATCTCCTCCTGGAGGCCGGCGCCGAGTTTCGCGCCGCCGGTCCCGCCCGCGAGCAGGGCGACCCTCACAGCGCTCCTATGCCCAATGGTCCCTGTCGGGAAGCCCGGTGATGCGGACCCCGGCGTGGGTCTTGTAGCGGATGTTGATCGAGATCAGCAGCGGGGTCAGCTGCTCGACGATCCGCGACATCTCGAGCGCGCCGGCGTTGACCGGGCGCAGGCCGGGGATCGCCTCGATCAGGCGGGCGACCCGCGCCTTGTCGGCCTTGCGGTCGCCGCAGATCGGTATGTCCTCGTCGATCTCGGTATCGAGGTCGGCGAGGGTCGGGCCGGACACCGTGTGCAGTGCCGAGACCACGGTCACACCGCCGGGGACCATCTCCTGAGCCTGCTCCGCGGCCGACCCCTGCCAGACGCCAAGCGTGCGCGTGGCCTTGCCGCCGACCGCGGCCGCAAGCGGCACCGTGCAGTCGACCAGGATCTGTCCGGGCTCAAGCACTCCGCGAAGGTTGTTGAGGTTCTCCGACTGGGCGCGGAACGGAACCGTGAGGAAGACGATCTCGCCTCGGCGCGCGGCCTCCGCGTTGACCAGTCCCTCGACCTCGGCGCCCGGGACGCGCTCCCGGATCCGGGCCGCGGCCTCCTCGCCGCGCTCCGCGGCGCGCGAGCCGATCACGGTCGCCAGCCCGGCCTGGGCCCAGCGCAGCGCCAGGCCCGCGCCGAGCGCCCCGGTGCCGCCGATTATCGGGATTGGCTCGCTCAGAGCGGAGAGTTTATTGCGGGAGCGCGGAGCGACTGAACGTCATAGTCTGGTTCTTCGTGAGGGAGCAAAGCGCGAGATTGGGGAGTCCTTGAGGCTCGAGGGCAGGAAGGCATTGGTTACGGGGGGCGCCAGTGGGATCGGCGCCGCGATCGCCGCACGGCTCGCCGCCGAGGGCGCCGAGGTTTGGGTCGGCGACATCAACCTCGAGGGCGCTGAGCGGGTCGCGGGAGAGATCAGCGGCCACCCGATCGAGCTCGACGTCACCGAGCTCGAGGCGGCGCAGGCTGCGGTCGAGGCCATCGGCACCCCCGACATCCTCGTCAACAACGCCGGAACCGACGAGTTCGGATTCTTCACCTACACGACCCCGGAGCAGTGGCAGCGGCTGATCGCGATCAACCTCGGCGGAGTGCTCAACTGCACCCACGCGGCGCTCGGGCCGATGCAGGAGGCGGGATACGGTCGAATCGTCAGCATCTCCTCGGAGGCGGGCCGCGTCGGCTCGAAGGGCTCGGCGGTCTACTCGGCGGCGAAGGGCGGCGTGATCGCGTTCATGAAGGCGATCGGCCGCGAGAGCGCCCGCTACGGGATCACCGCCAACTCGATCGCCCCGGGGCCGATCGAGACGCCGCTGCTGATGGGGGCGAAGGAGTTCGGGGAGATCGGCGAGAGAGTGATCGAGACGATGAAACAGTCGACGCAGCTGAAGCGGCTCGGCCAGCCGGAGGAGGTCGCGGCGGCGGTCGCCTTCCTCGCCTCCGACGACGCGACCTACGTGACCGGCGAGACGCTCGGCGTCAGCGGCGGCCTCGGGATGGTGTGACGAGATGGCGCTCGAGGCAGGGGTGGAGCGGTCAGATGAGTTTGTCGTCGCCGACCGGCTGCTGACCGATGTCGGCGGCACGATCGGGTCCAGCGTCCTCTCGACCCCCGGGATGATCGCGATGATGGAGGGCAGCTCCGCCTCGCTGGCGCTCGCCTACCTGCCCACCGGCAGCGCGACGGTCGGCTTCGAAGTCTGCATCAAGCACGTCGCGACGGCGGCGGAGGGATCGACCTGCAGGGTGCGCACCGTCCTGCGCGAGGTGATCGAAGACCGCAAGCTCCGCTTCGACGTCGAGGTGACCGAGGGCGACCGGACGATCGGCGTCGGCACCCATGAGCGGCGCGTGATCGCCGTCGGCCAGCTCGGCTGAGGCCGGCCGCCGCCTACCCTTCGTCCATGGCCGAGCTTCCGAGCAGCGTGCGGATCCGCGAGGTGGGCCCGCGCGACGGGTTCCAGAACGAGCCCGAGGAGATCCCGACCGCCGACAAGGTGAGGCTGATCGACCTCCTCTCCGAGTCGGGCCTGGGGCGAATCGAGGTGACCTCGTTCGTGCGGCCGGAGGTGATCCCGCAGCTCGCCGACGCCGAGGAGGTCCTGGCCGCGGTCCGGCGCCGCGAGGGTGTCTCGTTCTCGGTCCTGATCCCGAACGAGCGCGGCCTCGAGCGGGCGCTCGCGATGCGCGATCGCTTCGACGAGATCAACGTCTTCGTCTCCGCCTCGGAGACCCACAACCAGCGCAACGTCAACCGCACGATCGAGGAGTCGTTGGCGGGTCTGGAGCGGACCCTCGCGACCGCCACCGAGGCGGGGCTTCGGTGCGAGGGGGTGATCTCGGTCTCTTTCGGCTGCCCGTATGAGGGCGATGTGCCGCCGGAGAGGGTCTTTTTGATCGCCGAGCGCCTCGCCGCCGCCGGCTGCGAGGAGATCGGTTTCGGAGACACGACCGGGATGGCGAACCCGCGCCAGGCGCACGAGTTCTTCGCCGCCTCCCGCGAGCGCCTGGCAGGCGTCGAGCTGACCGCCCACTTCCACAACACCCGCGGGCAGGGCCTCGCCAACGCCCTCGCGGCGCTCGAGGAGGGAGTCGGGTCATTCGAGTCGAGCTTCGGCGAGCTCGGCGGCTGCCCGGTGCCGCCGGGGTCGACCGGGAACATCGCGACCGAGGACCTGGTATCGATGCTGGACGAGATGGGGATCGAGACCGGAATCGACCTGCCGTGCCTGATCGAGGCCTCGCGTGCGGCCCAGGAGACGCTCGGGCGCCCACTCGGAAGTCACGTTCTGCGCGCCGGGCCGGTCGAGTGGGCCGGGACCGAGTAGGGTCATGTGCCGATGAAGAGCGATGCCTTCCGCCGTGCCGCCGAGTCGAAGGACTTCTCCGCCGGGGCTGAGCTCTTCTCGCCTGACGTCGTATTCCGCAGCCCCGCCGTCTTCAAGCCCTACGAAGGGATCGAGGCGCTCGGGATGGTCCTCAGCAATGTCGTCGAGGTCTTCGAGGACTTCCGCTACGTCGACCAGGTCGAGACCGGTGAGACCGCGGTCCTCGTCTTCGAGGCGCGGGTGGGCGACAAAGACCTGCAGGGGGTCGACGTGCTGCGCTTCGGCGAGGACGGGCTGATCAAGGAAATGATGGTGATGGTCCGCCCGGCTAGCGGCTTGATGGCGCTGGGCGAGGAGATGGGCCGCCGTCTCGCCGCCGCCGGCAGCTAGGTCGCGAGCCGTGACCGATATCCGACCCGCCCTCGAGGCCGCCCTCTCCGGCGGTCCGCAGCGCCACCACGAGAAGACCGAGGAGCAGGGCAAGCTCCCGGTCCGTGAGCGGGTCGAGCGGCTGGTCGACCCGGGCTCGTTCGCCGAGGAGGCTTTGCTCGCGAATTGGGACCAGGAGGACCTCGGCGCCGACGGCGTCGTCACCGGCACGGCGACGATCGACGGGCGCCGGGTGGCGCTGATGGCGAATGACCCGACGGTCAAGGCCGGGTCGTGGGGCCCGAAGACGGTCGAGAAGATCCTCCGCATCCAGGAGCGGGCGCTGAGCCTGCAGGTGCCGATGGTCTACCTCGTCGACTCGGCCGGGGCGCGGATCACCGACCAGGTCCAGATGTTCCCGGGCCGGCGCGGCGCCGGCCGCATCTTTCACAACGAGGTCCGCCTCTCCGGCCAGGTTCCCCAGGTCTGCCTGCTGTTCGGGCCGAGCGCCGCCGGCGGCGCCTACATCCCGGCCTTCTGCGACGTCGTGATCATGCGCGACGGCAACGCCTCGATGTACCTGGGGTCGCCGCGGATGGCGGAGATGGTGATCGGCGAGAAGGTGACGCTGGAGGAGATGGGCGGGGCGAGGATGCACACGTCGGTCTCCGGCTGCGGCCATTTCCTCGTCGCCTCCGACGAGGAGGCGATCGACCTCGCCAAGCGCTACCTCTCGTTCATGCCGGCGAACTGGCGCCAGGCCCCGCCGGCGATCGCCGCGGCCGCGCCGGCCTCCGATACGCCGATCGCCGAGATCCTGCCCGCCGACGAGAACCAGGCTTTCGACATGACCGCGGTCCTCGACGCCCTCCTCGACGACGACTCCTTCCTCGAAGTTCATAGGCGCTGGGCGAAGGAGTTGATCGTCGGCTACGGGCGGCTCGACGGAAGGGTCGTCGGGGTCGTCGCCAACCAGCCGCGCCAGAAAGGCGGGGTGCTGTTCGTCGACTCGGCCGACAAGGCGGCGCGCTTCATCCAGACCTGCAACGCCTTCAACGTGCCGCTGCTGTTCCTCGCTGACGTGCCCGGCTTCATGATCGGGACCGCGGTCGAGCGCCAGGGGATCATCCGCCACGGGGCGAAGATGATCAGCGCCGTCTCCGAAGCGACGGTGCCGAAGCTCTCGGTGATCGTCCGCAAGGCCTACGGCGCCGGCCTCTACGCGATGGCCGGGCCGGCATTCGAGCCCGATTGCTGCATCGCCCTGCCGAGCGCCTCGATCGCGGTGATGGGCCCGGAGGCGGCGATCAACGCCGTCTTCTACAACCAGATCCAGGCGATCTCCGACGAGTCCGAGCGGGAGGCCTTCGTCGCCTCCAAACGCGAGGAGTACGCGGCCGACATCGACATCCTCCATCTCGCGTCGGAGCTGGTCGTCGACGCGGTCGTCGAGCCGGCCGACCTCCGGGCCGAGCTGATCCGCCGCTTCGAGGCCGCGGCGACCAAGAACCGCTCCTTCGCCGAGCGGCGCAACCCGGTGACGCCGGCCTGATTGCATGGTCTGAGGGTCCGTGGAGCCCGCGCCCGCGATCGACGTTGACGGCCTTCGCGTCAGCCGCGGTGGCAGGCCGGTCCTCCACGGGCTGACCTTCTCGGTTGCGCCGGGCCAGGTGACCGGACTGCTCGGGCCGAGCGGCTGCGGCAAGACGACTCTGATGCGGGCGATCGTCGGTGTGCAGATCGTCGAGTTGGGGCGGATCGAGGTGCTCGGGGCCCCTGCCGGTTCGGTCGGGCTGCGGGCGCGGGTCGGCTACGTGACCCAGGCGCCGTCGGTGTACGGGGACCTCAGCGTGCGGGAGAACCTCCGCTATTTCGCGCGGGTGATCGGTGCTCCTCAGCAGCGGATCGGCGAGGTGATCGAGACGGTCGCGCTCGGTGGCCAGACCGATCAGGTCGTCTCCAGCCTCTCGGGTGGGGAGAGCGCCAGGGTCTCGCTGGCGACCGCGCTGCTCGGCGAGCCCGACGTGCTGATCCTCGACGAGCCGACGGTCGGGCTCGACCCGATTCTTCGCCGCGATCTCTGGTCGACCTTCCGCGCGCTCGCCGCGCGGGGCGTGACCCTGCTCGTCTCCAGTCACGTGATGGAGGAGGCCGAGCATTGCGATCAGCTGCTGCTGATGCGGGAGGGCGAGTTCCTCGCCGCCGAATCGCCCCAGCGGCTGCGGGAGCGGACGGGGCGCAGCCGACTCGACGAGGCCTTCCTGGCGCTGATCGAGGAGCGCGGGCCGGCGTGAGCGCCCGCGTCACCTGGGCGACGGCACTGCGGGTGCTGACGCAGCTGCGGCGCGATCCGCGCACGATTGCGCTCCTGCTGGGTGTGCCGCCATTCCTGCTCACCCTGTTGAAGGGAGCGTTCCACCAGGATCCCGAGGCCTTCCAGCACGTCGGCGGCCCGCTGGTCGGGCTGTTCCCGTTCACCACGATGTTCGTGGTCACCTCGATCACGATGCTGCGCGAGCGGACCACCGGGACGCTGGAGCGCCTGATGTCGCTTCCGCTGGCCAAGCTCGATCTGCTGTTCGGGTACGCGATCGCATTTGCGCTGATCGCGGTCGTGCAGGCGTTGGTGACCAGCACCGTGGCCTTCGGCCTGCTCGGCCTCGACGTCGCCGGTTCGGCCGCCCTGGTGGTGGTGCTCGCGGTCGGCAACGCGCTGCTTGGGATGTCGCTGGGGCTGTTCGTCAGCGCCTTTGCGCGGACCGAGTTCCAGGCGGTGCAGTTCATGCCGGCGATCGTTTTCCCGCAGCTGCTGCTCTGCGGACTGTTCGTGGCCCGCGACACGATGGTCGGCATCCTCCAGGTCGCATCGGCCCTGATGCCGCTCACCTACGCCTTCGATGCGCTTGAGCGGGTCACCACGATGGGGTCGCTCGGGTCGCGCGGCGTCCTGGACGTGGTGGTGATCGCCGCCGCAACGTGGCTGCTGCTGGCGCTCGGCGCCGCCACTCTGCGCCGCCGCACCCCCTGAAGGGCTAGGTGGGCGCGTCGATTTGTCCCGCCAGCTCGACGAACCAGTCGAGAGCGGCCGGGTTGGCGAGCGAGTCGCGGCTCGCCGCCTGCTCCACCGGGGTACCCATCAGGATCCGCTTGACCGGCACCTCGAGCACCTTGTTGCTGAGGGTGCGCGGCACCTCGGAGATTTCGAAAACCTGATCGGGGACGTGGCGCGGGGAGCAGCTCTCCCGGATCCGCCGGGCGATCTCGGCCCGGAGGTCGTCGTCGAGCTCGGCCCCCTCGCGGAGGACGACGAAGAGGGGCATCCAGCCGTCGGTTCCCGAGCGGGGGACGTCGACGACGAGCGCGTCGAGGACGTCATCGAGCCCGAGCACCGCGCGGTAGATCTCGCTCGTGCCCATCCGGATTCCACCGCGGTTGATCGTCGAGTCGGAGCGGCCGTAGATGATCGCCGTCCCCCGCGGGGTGATCTCGATCCAGTCGCCGTGGCGCCAGACCCCCGGGTAGAGCTCGAAGTAGCTGGCGCGGTAGCGGCTGCCGTCGGAATCGCCCCAGAAAAAGACCGGCATCGAGGGCATCGGCTTGGTGACGACCAGCTCGCCGACCTCGCCGATGACGGAGTTGCCGTCCTCGTCCCAGGCCTCGACCGCTGCGCCCAGCGCTCGCGCCTGGAGCTCGCCGCGGTAGACCGGCAGCAGCGGCACGCCGCCGACGAAGGCGGTGCAGAGGTCGGTGCCGCCGCTGGTCGAGAACAGCCAGGTGTCGGCGCCGAGCTGCTCGTAGACCCAGTCGAAGCCCTCGGGGGAGAGGGGGGACCCGGTCGATCCGACCGCGCCGAGGCGCCCGAGGTCGCGGCCCTCGCCGGGTACGACCCCGTCCTTCATGCAGGCGGCGATGTAGGCGGCGCTGGTGCCGAACATCGTGATTCCCGCTTGCTCGGCGAGGTCCCAGAGGACGCCCATGTCGGGATGGCCCGGGTTGCCGTCGTAGAGGACGATCGCGGCGCGGGTGAGGAGGCCGGAGACGAGGAAGTTCCACATCATCCAGCCGGTCGTCGTGAACCAGAAGAGCCGGTCGCCGGGGTGGGCGTCGACGTGGAGGTGGAGCTTCTTCAGGTGCTCGAGCAGGATCCCGCCGTGGCCATGGACGATCGCCTTCGGCAGGCCGGTGGTGCCGGAGGAGTAGAGGACCCAGAGCGGGTGGGAGAAGGGGACGCGCTCGAAATCGAGATCGGCGCCCGCGCCGGAGGCGAGCAGCTCGTCCCAGCGCATCGCCCGCTCCAGCCCGCCGAGGTCGGCGTCGTGGTCGAGGTAGGGCAGGACGACGGTCCGCTCCAGGCTCGGCATCGCGGCCTGCAGCTCGGCGAGGACCTCGCGGCGGTCGAAGTCGCGGCCCCCGTAGCGGTAGCCGTCGACCGCGAACAGGACCTTGGGCTCGATCTGGGCGAAGCGGTCGATGACGCTCGCCGGGCCGAAGTCGGGCGAGCAGCTCGACCAGGTGGCGCCGATGCTGGCGGCCGCGAGGAAGGCGACGATCGCCTCTGGGATGTTCGGCATATAGGCGACGACGCGGTCGCCCGGCTCGATGCCCAGCCCCCTGAGGCCGGCGGCGGTCGCGGCGACCCGCTCGCGGAGCTCGCCCCAGCTCAGCTCGCCGAGGTCGCGAAGCTCGGAAGCGTGGAGGATCGCGGTCTCGGCGTCGTCCTTGCCGGCGAAGACATGCTCGGCGTAGTTGAGCCGGGTGCCGGCGAACCACTCGGCGCCTGGCATCTCCCGGCTGCCCAGCACCGGCGACGGGTCGCCGTCGGCCTGGACGTCGAAGAACTCCCAGATCGCCGACCAGAGGCCGTCGAGGTCCTCGACCGACCAGCGCCAAAGCTCGTCATAGCCGTCGAGCTCGAGGCCGCGCTCGGCCTCGAGCCAGGCGATGAATTCGGTCATCCGCGCCCGCTCGCGCAGGGCCACGGGGGGGTCCCAGAGCTTCTCCGGCTCGGTTGTGCTCACCTGGCCGTCGCGGCGGCTTCGCTGCGCGCCTGTTCGCGGTCGAGCTCGTGCGGGTCGTGCGAGCAGATCAGGCGCACGTTTTCTCCCTCGGATGTGGCGAGCTCCCGCAGCCGTTCGCCATTGGACCTGCGGCGCCCGTTGTCGACCGCGGTGATCGTCTGGAACAGGCTCAGCATCGGCGGGCACGAGGGATTCGTCGCGATCTGGTCGTGGTGGAAGTAGGCGTCGGCGCAGTGCAGAAGCCAGCCGTCTCCTTCGTCGATCGCGACCCCGGTCTGGCCGCTGGTGTGCCCCTGTAGCGGGACGAGCAGGACCTCGGCATCGAGGTGGGGCAGGACCCGCACACTCTCGAACCCCTTCCACTCGTCGCCGTCAACGGTGTGCTCGACCCAGTTCGGATCGTGGCTCCAGTGCGGCTCGAGGTAGCGGGCGCGTTCGCGGAAACTCGGATTGAGCGCCGCCGCCAGCTCCGGCTCGAAGACGTGGACCTCGGCGTCGGGGAAGTCCGGGAGGCCGCCGGAGTGGTCGGGATCGAGGTGGGTGACGACGATGTGACGAACGTCGGCGGCGGCGAAGCCGAGCTCCTCGACCCGGGTCAGGGCCGCTTCGTCGAGTCGCGGCCGGGCCCCGGTCAGCTTCGCGGCCGGCCCGAGCTGGCGGGGGTTGCGGGCGTCCTCAATCCCGTAGCCGGTGTCGACGAGGACAAGGCCATCGTTCGCCTCGATCAGGAGGCAGTGGCAGACCATACGCGCGGGCTCGAAGAATCCGCCCTCGCCGTTCAGCAGGCGTGCCCCGCGGGGGCACGACGTCCCGCAGTTGATGTGGTGGATCCTCATCCCGCGGGCGAGTCTAGTTCGGTCAGCGCTTCGGCCCAACGTGGCGATCCATGAGCCCACAGCCTCACGGCGCGCGACGGAGATGTTCCACGGTCCGTCCTGGCGCCAGGCGATATCGAGCTGATCGCAGGCATCGCAGAAGATCCGCTGGATGTCCAGCGATTTGTTCGAGAAGAAGTAGCGTGGATACGCGTATGTCCTCTTCGGATGGCTGATCCGGTTGGTCACGCGGCAACCGTCGGAGTGGATCAACCCCCGGAGCAGGCGGCCGGGATACTGGTCGACGATCAGCTGCTGCCAGGGCTCGAGGGAGATCCGGCGGTTGTGCTTCAGACCGGGGCCATGCTGGGGGAAGAGATGAGGCCAGTGCTTGGAATACGAGCTGACCTCGGACACGTTCTCGTTCCTGCGCAAATAGACGCCGACCCTGCTGGTGGCGATGACGATGCTCATGGCCGCTTCGCACTCGCGGATGATCAGCGAATATTTCCGGTCCAGAAAGATCCGGAGCCGATGGACGTCCCTTGGATGGGTCGAGATCAGCCCGTCGCCCAGGTAGAGCCCAAGGAGGTAGGCGTACGAATACTTCGTCAGGCCGGGCACGAATTCTGTTTCCCCCGAGCAACGAGGGCAGGTTGCACCCACTGGTCGCCTTCCGCCCTTGTACTCATCGGGGCGTTTGCGGATTCTCGAGCACCCTCGGACCCAATCGCTGACGGTTCTTCGGTTGACCCCGATCTCGCGACCGATCTCGCAGTTGTTCATCCCTGCATCCGCGAGTTCGAGCGCCCGCTCGACCTGTGAGTGGGGCTTCATCTCGACGATGCGGCGGGTGGGACTCGAACCCACAAGCCCTTGCGGGCAGCGGCTTTTGAGACCGCCTCCTTTGCCAGTTTGGACACCGCCGCCGGCCCGATCATCTTACGCTTGAAGCTACGACCCGCTCCGGTCGCACAAGGCCGGAATCAGGCCTTGTGCTGCGACTTCTTACAGTCTTGGCACAGACTTCTTGCAGTCTGAGGCGATCGGGGTCAGGCAGGCTGCGGGGTGCCGCCGTTCTCAGGCGGGGCGCCGGCTCCATAGTCTTCGCCGGAGCCGATCGGGCGCTCCTCCTCGACGTGCCAGTCCTGGCTGAACCCGTAGAAGCTGGCAGCGATCAGGACGATCTGGAGGAGCAGCAGGATGATCACCAGCAGGCCGATCAGCGTGACCGGGAGGAGGGCGTCCTCGAAGCCGGCCTTGTCGCGCGCGAACCAACTGTTGGCCCCGACCGCACAGAAGATCGCGAGGATCATCGAGAGCGCGGCGCCGACCGGCAGCACCCCCCGGCTCCATTGGAGCGCGCGGATGCCGAACAGGAGGTAGAGCGCGGCGTAGATCAGGCAGACGGTGCCCATGCCCCCGCCGCCGGTAAGAATCGACCAGCCCGAGATCGCGATCAGGGCGCAGAGGGCGGCCGTGGCCAGCATCAGGAGCGCGACGATGAATTTGGTCGTCACGACCTCGGGTTTTTCCCGATTTGGGTGCCAGAGCTCATACCCCGGCCTCGCCTCTCCTACAGCCACGGGTCGATCATAGAATCTGAGAGCGACGATGCGGCGTTGGCCGCGCGTTAAGCCACAGAGGCACGTTTCGCGGGCGTGGCGGAATTGGTATACGCGCCAGGTTTAGGTCCTGGTGGGCTTCGGCCCGTGGGGGTTCAAGTCCCTCCGCCCGCATTTTCAGCAGTCAATTCGGCCAGGCCCCCAATTACGGGTGATGGAGCGGTTAGGTTCCGTGGAGCGATGTCAATTCGTGCCGTTCGTCTCGTTGGGGGAATCACCGCGGTGCTGGTGGTGGCATGGCCGGCCGCCGCAATCGCAGGCTCACCCGCGACCGTTCGTCCCAGCAGCAGGGTGACGTCGGCGAAGGTCAAGGGGGACACCGTGCACTTCGTCGTCGAGGTGACCTTCGCGCCCCCGGCTCACACGCCCGCAGCAAGCGCGTGCAAGGGGAAGGTCGAGGTCTCCAAGGCGGTCAAGGGGCATCAATAAGCGCCGCATTGGACCGGGGTGCTGGCGCCCCATGGCGCCCTGTGCAGAGCCAAGGTTCAGGGTCAGCTGCCGGCGGGGCTGTTCAACAGCAAGGTCCCGTTCACGATCTCCTTCGACGGCAACGGTGCGGTGGCGCCGTTCTCGAAAGGGGCGAGCTTGAAACTCAGCCCCCCTGGCGGCTCCGGGAAGGTCAAAGGCCCTCCGGCGCCGACGCCCCTGCCTGCGCCGGCCCCGGGGACCGCGCCGACCGGGGCTTCGGCCTACACCGCGGCCGACGGAAGCTGGCACGCCGCCGTCGGCGGGCTATTCACCGACTTCCTCGTCCAGGGCGGCAACATCGGCCACTTCAGCTCGAACGCGCAGATGGCTCTGAAATGCACCACCTACGACGGCGCACCGAAAGAAAACCTCTGGGTGACGGGGTTCGACTATCGCCAAGACATCGGTCTCGACCCGAGTGGCAATTTCTCCGGCCACTACACCCGCGAGTTCGAACAGGAATACCCCACCACCACCATCCACCTGATCCTGCCGCAGACGGTTCATGGTCACCTCGGGGCCACGAGCGGCGAGATGATCGTCGACGTGGCAGGGGCGAGCCTCTCGGCGACCGGGCCGGAAGGGCACACCCAGAGCGGGTGCTCCGCAAGCGTCACGCTCGAAGCCTTCAAGCAGCCGTGAACAGCGCGCAGCCCTCGAGCGAATCGCACTCACAGGTACCCGCCGCGATGAGCCAACCGCGCATCGTCTCGGCTCGCTGAATCAGCGCCTCGACCTCAGGGAGCTTCTCAGCGGCGAGAGACCGCAGCTGTTCGTGCGCCGGCGCCCCCCGGTCGGTGGCCGTGAGCAGGGTCCGCACCTCATCGAGCGAGAAACCGGCCTGCTTGGCGATGTCGATGATCCCGAGTCGTTGCACGGTCCCCTCGTCGAAGCGGCGCTGGCCGCTGACCCTCTCGGGGCGGGGGATGAGCCCCTCTCGCTCATAGAACCGGATCGCGGAAACGCTGACGCCGGCCCGCTCCGCGACCTCACCGATGCTGAGCTCTGCCTCCGTCATCAGCTCCTCCTTGACCTGAACCTGGGTTGAGGTTCAACACTAGCGGCGCACCCGACCCGGAGGACCGAGCCATGACCGAAGAACCGATTGCCTGCTCGCTCGATGGAGCTGGACTCGAGGCCCGCCTTGCCGCCGCGGCGGTGGTGGGTCGCGCCGCACTGGTCGCCCGCGAGGAGAACGGTGGCCGCCAACTGCTGCGCTTCAGGCCCGAACCGCATGTGAGGGCGCAGCTGGAGGAGATCGTCCGGGCCGAGCGGGAGTGCTGCCCGTTCCTCAGCCTCACCCTGGAGGAGCGGGGATCGGAGCTGGAGCTTGCGATCGAGGCACCTGAGGGCTCCGAAATGATCGCCGACGGTCTCGCCGCGGCCTTCGTCGGAGCGCAGGCGTGAGCGGCCGGCGCGGAGTCGCCGGTCTCAGCGCGCTTGCCGGCCTGGGAGTGGTCGGGCTGCTGTGCTGCGCCGCAATCCCGGCCGTGCTCGGCGCCGTCGTCGGGTCGGCCATTGGCGGCCCGCCCGGGGTCATCGTTGCCGCAGCGATCGCGATTGTCGTCGGCCTCGCCCTCCTCCGCCGCCGCGCCGCAAGGGGCTCGAACTGCTGATTGAGGCATGCAGTTCGGATTTTGGGTATTGGCATTCCGTTTTCGAGTCCAATCTCACATTGCGATTGTCCGAATCTCATGTAGCGTGAATCGCCTCAATGCGTCGCCTCGTCCTCATCAGCGCCCTCACAGCGCTGGTACTTGCCTCGGTTCCGGCCGTCAGCTGGGCGACATTCATTCCCGGGCCGAACGGGAAGATCGCGTTCGCGAGCGGCCGCGCCAACAGCGACGATGGCGAACCGAAAGACGGCGAAGACAACAGCGCCCGGATCTGGGTGGTGGATTATCCGAGCGGAATACCGGCGCAGGTGACCTTCGGCGCCAAAGGCGTCCAGCACCGCCACCCAAATTGGTCGCCCGATCATTCGCGAATCGTCTATGCGGCCGGACCCCCGTTTTCCGGCCCGTTTGAATTGCGGATCCTGGACCTGAGGACGGGCTCGGATACACAATTCGTGCCGCCGGCCGAAAAACAGGATCGTCCATCCTGGTCTCCCGACGGAACAGAGATCGCCTACGGCTCAAAAGGCGATCTTTGGGTAAAGGGCGTCGCGCCCGGCTCCGAAGAAATCGACATCACCAACACTGCCGGCTTCACGGAGGAACGACCGGTCTGGAGCCCGGACGGGAACACGCTCTACTACAACCGTTTCAGCTCGGTCGAAGAACGGGACATCTACATGAAGAGCCCGGTAACTCCCGAAGGGGAAGAAAAAGCCGTGATCGCCGAACCGGGGAAAGAAAATGACGATTGGCAGGTCGCGCTTTCACCGGACGGCGGCCGGATCTGTTTCCTGCGCGGGCACCAAGATTCGACCTCCGGCGACATCTACACCTACCGCCTCGACGGGAGCAGCGGCGTGTCGAAATTGGCGGCCACCGCGGGCGTGACCGAGCTGAATTGTGTCTGGTCGCCTGACGGGACGAAGATCCTGTACAGCTTCGGCGCGTTCTCGGCGGGAGATCTGATGACCCGCGATCCCAACGGGATGAACCCTCTACCGCTTACCGCGTTCAATGTCGCGAAACACTTCGACGGCAATTCCGATTGGGCGACAAACTTTTCGCCGAAATGCGATGCAAAGACGGCGCAGATCGGGGTCAACCAGTTCACGACGATCGCCCTCTCCTGTACCGACCCCGACTTCGGATTTGGCAAAGAACCGCCGACTCCGACCCCCCTTGAATCCGACGCGCTCGAAATCGTGGCGGGGCCTTCTCATGGGGCAATCGGAGGCCTCTCGAACGGGAAAGTGATCTACACGCCGAACAAAGACTTCCAGGGGACTGACGCTTTCAGCTATACGGGCTCCGACGGGACCTCCGAAGCCGTGCCGGCCACCGTCACGATCAAGGTCGGCAACCCCCAGGCCGGCGACCACACCCCGCCGACGATCTCTGCCGTGAAGGTCTCGGCCAAGAGGTGGCGGCGCGGCAACGCCCTGGCGAAGATCTCGAAGGCGCCGGTCGGGACGACGATCTCCTTCAAGTTGAGCGAGGCAGCGCGCGGAACCCTCACCTTCCAGCGGCAGACGCCGGGGCGGAAGTCGGGCAAGAACTGCGTCAAGCAGACGAGCGCCAACAGGACGCGTCCGGCATGCACCCGCTCCGTCAACGCGGGCAGCATCAACCTCAACGCCAAGGCCGGCCAGAACAAGGTCAAGTTCCAGGGACTGCTGACGAAGACGCGCAAGCTGTCGCTGGGCAGCTATAGGGTCGTCGTCGGCGCCCGTGACGCCGCCGGTAACAAGGCTTCCCGCGACGGGCCGACCTTCACGATCGTCCAGGGCTGAGCAAATCGAATTTCCGAGAGGAGTCTGAATGTCCAAGACGAGTAGGCGCCTGACGGCACTGTCATTGAGCGGGGCGGTGGTCGTGCTGCTTCTGCTTCCGGCCGTCGGTCAGGCGGCGACGATCTTCGGCAGTCAGCTCAAAAACGAACCGACGGAAGCCAGCTGCAACGCAACCTGCTCGATCGTCGCCCGGATCCACTCGAGTCCCCCGGAAGGGGACCCGTACTCGGGGGGCGCACCGGTCTCCGGCGTGATCACCAAGTTCAGGACCAACGCCTACGCCGACGAAGAAACCGGGCACATCATCTTCCGGGTGGCGAACCTCACGCTGCCCGACCCGAACAATCTCGAGAGCGCTCTCGCCACATCGGCCGGGACAGGGCCGGAACTGACGATTGCGCCCGAAGAAGGCGGCGAATCACCGATCAGGGAGGTCGCCGCCAGGTTGCCGGTCAAAGCGGGCCAGCAGCTCGCCGTCGACATCACCAAATCGATCGGGATCATCTACAACTCGAACGGCGACAAGCGCAGCTACATGTTCGAACCGAAGCTCGAAGAAGGGGCCGGCCAGAGGGGCTCGACCGAAGCCCAGAACGAACTCCAGGTCCAGGCCACGATCGAGCCCGACGCCGACAACGACGGGTTCGGGGACGAGACCCAGGACCAGTGCCCGAGCCAGGCCACAACCGCGGGCCCATGCGACACGGCGCCCCCCGGAGTCAGCGGCCTCAAGGTCACGAACGGGAAGATCTCCTACAGCCTCACCGAGGCCGCGACGGTGCAGCTGAAGATCGAGAAGAAGTCGAAGGGCCGCAAGGCGGGAAAGAAATGCGTCAAGGAGACGAACAGCAACAAGGGCAAGAAGGCCTGCACGCGGTTCACCCCGGTTGGCGGAACCTTCGGCGGTCCCGGTAACGCCGGTGCCAACCAGGTCTCGATCCCGAAGAAGCTGAGCCCCGGCACCTATCGGCTGACGATGACCGCCCGCGATGCGGCGGGCAACGTCTCGACCAAGGTCACGACGTTCAAGGTCGCGGCGAAGAAAAAAGGCAAAACGAAGAAGTAGCCCGGCCCGAAGTTTCCGGCGGGCGCAACTGCGGGTAGTCCCCTCCTTCATCCCGGAACGAAGGAGGAACATGGGCATATTCGACAAGATCACCGGCAAGGCCAAGCAGGCCGCCGGGGACATCGCCGACGATCCATCGCTGCGCCGTCAAGGCAAGCGAGAGGAGCGCAAGGGCGAGAAGAAGGAGGAGCTGGATCGCGCCCAGGAGCGGGCGGACGAGAAGGCCGATGAGGTCGCCGATCTCGAGCGCAAGACCTGAGCGGGCGGCCCGGTTCGAGTTTGAGGTTGGTCGCCGACCCGAACGCCTCGCCGCTACTTGCGGTTGGTCTTCTCACCCAAGCGGGAACCGGGGATCCGGTGAAAGCCGCAGGGATTCGGGCCGACGCCAATTTGCCAAACGAGCTTACCCCGAGTGCGCGGCCTGAAACGGCCTAGGCCACCCGACTACCATTCGGCCCTGCGGTGGCCCGGGGGAGTGAGTTAACGGCTATGCGCACGGTCTCCAAAACCGTGAATCCGGGTTCGAATCCCGGCTCCCCCGCTTGCCTGGCGAAGGGACCAGTGAGGACCGTCGGCGTGACGATCTCGACGCGCTGCTGGCGCGCCGGGCGCTGACCGAGGACGCGGCGCGGCCCGAGGCGGTCGAGCGCCGCCACGAGGCCGGCGGGCGCACCGCGCGCGAGAACATCGACGACCTCGTCGATCCCGGCTCCTTCGTCGAGTACGGCCGCTTCGCGATCGCGGCGCAGCGCGGCAGGCGCGACCGTCGAGGAGCTGATCGAGCGCACCCCCGGCGACGGGCTGCTCGCCGGGACGGCGCGCGTCAACGGCGAGCTCTTCGGCGAGAGGGCGGCCTGCGCCGTGCTGACCTACGACTACACCGTCCTCGCCGGCACCCAGGGCGCCCTCGGCCACCGCAAGAAGGACCGGCTGTTCGAGCTGATCGAGCGGATGCGGCTGCCGACCGTCTTCTTCGCCGAGGGCGGGCGGGGGCCGCCCCGGCGACACCGACTACCCCGTCGTCTCCGCCCTCGACGTCCGCGCCTTCGCGCTCTGGGCGGGGCTTTCGGGCCTGGTGCCGCGGATCGCGGTCGTCGCCGGCCGCTGCTTCGCCGGCAACGCGGTGATCGCCGGCTGCGCGGACCTGATCGTCGCGACCGAGAACATCTCGCTCGGGATGGGTGGCCCGGCGATGATCGAGGGCGGCGGGCTCGGCGTCGTCGACGCCGACGAGATCGGGCCGATCGAGATGCAGGCCGCCAACGGGGTGGTCGATGTCGCCGTCGCCGACGAGGCGGAGGCGACCGCGGTGACCAAGCAGCTGCTCGCCTTCTTCCAGGGCGCAACCCCGGCCGGGCGCCGAGCCGGACCAGGAGCGGCTCCGCGAGCTGGTCCCCGAGCGCGAGCGCCGCGCCTACGACGTCGCGCCGATCATCGAGACGATCGCCGACGAGGGCTCGGTCGATCTTCCTGCGCGAGCGCTTCGCGCCCGAGATGGTCACCGCGCTGGCCCGGGTCGAGGGACGGCCGGTCGGCGTGATCGCCAACGACACCCGCCACATGGCCGGCGCGATCACCAGCGACGGTGCCGACAAGGCGGCCCGATTCCTCCAGCTCTGCGACGCCTTCGGCCTGCCCGTCGTCTCGCTCGTCGACACGCCGGGGATCATGGTCGGGCCCGAGGCCGAGGCGACCGCGCTGGTCCGGCATGCCTCGCGGCTGCTGGTCGCCGGTGCGGCCCTGAGGGTGCCGCTGATCGCGGTGGTCCTGCGCCGCGGCTACGGGCTCGGCGCCCAGGCGATGGTCGGCGGCAGCCTGCACGAGCCGCTGCTGACCGTCGCCTGGCCCTCGGCCCACCTCGGCCCGATGGGCCTCGAAGGGGCGGTGCGGCTGGCGATGCGCAGGGAGCTCGAGGCGATCGCCGACGAGGCCGAGCGCGAGCAGCGGGTCCGCGACCTGACCGCGGCGGCGGAGCAGAACGCGCGCGCCCTCAACGCCGCGACCCTGTTCGAGCTCGACGACGTGATCGACCCGGCCGAGACGCGCTCGCTGATCGCGTCGACCCTCGCCGCGGCCGCGGCGCATGCCCCGGCAACGGAGCCCGGCCGGCGCTTCGTCGACACCTGGTGAGTCAGCCGCGCTTCGGCAACAGACCGATCAACACGTAGTAGCCGATCAGGTAGAGGCGGCGGCCGTCGGAGACGACGGGGGTGTATCCGGCCTGGTCGAGCTCGAATGTCCGATTGCCGTCGCGGACGTCGAGCCCGATCGAATCGCGGGTCTTGAAGCTCGAGGTGTAGACGGTGTGGCCGATCACCGTCGCGGTCCCTGGCACTGGACCGCCGACGTCGTACTTCCAGCGCACCTTCCCGCTGGTCGCGTCAAGCGCGTAGAAGTGCTCGTCGTAGGAGCCGATGTAGACCGAGGGCGGCGTTCCGGGGACCTCGGCCGTCGCCGGCGACCCATAGACGAAGTTGTCGGTCTTGAAGAACCAGTCGACCCTGCCGGACTTTTCGTCAAAGGCGTAGACGGTGCCGTCGTCGCGGGCCGCGTAGACGCGGCCGAAGTCGACCGCCGGGGACGAGTAGAAGCCACCGCGTCCGAACGGCTTGACCTTCGTCGTGTTGGTGCGCCAGAGCAGCTTGCCGCTCGTGTCGAGGGCGAACATCGCCCCCTGGTAGTCGGCGACGAAAACATGGCCGTCGTGGAAGCTCGGGCTGGCTTTGATCGCGCCCGGCGAGTTGAACTTCCACAGCACCCTGCCGTCGGTCGCGTTGAGGGCGATCACGTCGGTCGAATCCGAGCCGATGTATAGGCGGCCTTCCGCGGCCATTGGCGACGATTCGAGGTGGCCGGGCAACTGTCGCTTCCAATCCGGTTTGCCGGTCTCCGCGTCGAGGGCGAGCAATTCTCCGTCGATGAAGGCGATGTAGACCCGCCCCTGGTAGTAGACGGGCGCGGTGACGTCGGTCGGCTTGCCCCTGTTCTTCGGGTCTCGAGTTCGTTCCCAGGCTTTCGTGTGGTCGCGGAGGCGGACCGCCCGCAGGTTGCCGAACTTGTTGACGACGTAGGCGATTCCGTTGGCGAGGGCCGGCGGGAACTCGATCAGGCCATGGGTGTTGATCGACCACGCCTGCTTCAGCGGCGGATCGAGGGCTCCGCTGGTGCTGGCCGGAGGTAGTGGGTCCGCTCGGTGACCCGGCCGAAGGTCGGCCAGTCGACGAGATTCGTGCCGGTCGCGACAGCGTCTTCCTCGCTCCTTTCACCGCCGCCCCCGCCACAGGCGACCAGGCCCACGATCGCCAGGGCGGTGAAGAGGGCAGTGAGGGACCGAATTCCGAAAAGTCTGCGCATCCACCTCCGCATCGACATCAAGAATGCCGACCTGAACAGCTTTCGTCGAGAGCGGCGGACGGGAATCGAACCCGCGTCATCAGCTTGGAAGGCTGAGGCTCTACCGTTGAGCTACCGCCGCGCGCGGGAGCCATTTTGCCGGAAGCAGCCCCGCCCGGTGCCTCCCTCGTCAATCCGTCAGAATGGGCCCAGCCACGGGGAGTGGCGCAGTCTGGTAGCGCACTCGGCTGGGGGCCGAGCGGTCGCCGGTTCAAATCCGGCCTCCCCGATATCCCGGAAGCCCGCTTCGGAAGCGGGTTTCCACTTTGAGAGGAGCTGGCCCTGGACCTTCCCCTGGGTAGCGTGGTACCAGCTTTGGTACCGAGCGGGCTTTCTGGCGCGGGCTAAATCGCATGTCGGCGCCGCTGATCGAGGTCCCCGCCGACGACCCGGAGCGCCCCTGGACTTCTGGCGCGGGCTGCTCGGGGTCGAGCTGGCGCCGCGGGGGCCCCGAGCCGGGGGAGGGCTGGGAGGCGACGAGGAAGGCCTGCGGCTTGGCGTGCACGAGCGTGGCACGGGGCCCGGGCGACACCGGCTCCCCTCCCTACTTCACGGTCGACGACATGGCCACGGCGCTCGAGCGCGTCCACGAGCTGGGTGGCTCGATCGTCCACCCGGGTGAGCGCTGGGCGGTTTGCCGGGATTCGGAGGGAAGCCCGTTCGCGCTGGCCGCATCGCCGCTTTCCTCAGTCTCAACCGCTACCTTTTCTTGGCGCACAAGCCCACCTGACGACCGGGCAGGTAGCCGTCACCGAGGAGTAGGAGAATCGGGCAAGCGTCTCCGCAGACGCACAGCTCGCTTGCGCTCAGGACGAGGAGCAGGGAATCGAGCAACTCAACGCGGAGAGTCGCTGGTCTGCGCTGCTCCCATGCATGAGCCCGTCTAGCGGCGATCCAGCGAATGAAGCCGTCCCGCCGAGAAGCAACTCATCGCGGCGTTTCGCCGCGATCGTCGTCTTCCGAGGCGGCTTAGATCCGCTCTATTACTCGGGTCACAGAAAGAGGGCCGAGCCGTCTAGCTCGAAGTCCAGTAGGAGCCGCTCAGCGGTAGCCAGCACGTCCGCGGACCGCTCCGGGTCGGTCGATTCACCGCAGTCGATTGTTTCCCATTCGCAATCGCGAACCTCGGTCAGGAAGGCGCGGATTTCTGGCGAGGTCGGAAGTTCGTAAAGCGCCTGGTCGCCGTCGATCTCGGGGCCGAGGGCTTCGAGCACGGCGCGGCCGACCTGGGCTCGCTCGGGATCGTCGAAAGTTTCGATGGCCTCTGCGTAGAGATCGAGGAAGCGGTAGAGCAGGTTGCGCTGCTCGGTGTCGATGCGGATCGTCGGCTCCAGCATTGAGCCGCGAGCGTAAGGCCGGAGGGATAGCGGCGCATCGTCATTTCTAGGCCTAATAGCGGCACAATCGTCATTTTTAGATCTGTCCGAGCGCATTTGCGGGGTTGGATACCGGGGTACCCTCGCACCCAATGCACAACGCCGGAAGGCCGAGCATCAGTCACAGGGTTGGGTCGCCGTCTGCGACGACTGCGATTGGATGTGCGGCGACTGCAGAGACGCGGAGAAGGCGGCCAGGGAGACGATGATGCACCGTCACGGCCAGCGGCAGCCGTGGAGCCTCGATGAGGTCTGGCCCTTGTCGCCCTGCAAGCGACCGTTTTAGTCGACCCCGGCCGCCGAAGAAGTGGGGCCGCTCCCCTGAGTCTTTCCTTGGCGTGGCGGGAAGCGGCACAATTCGGGCACCAACTTGAGGGCGGCCTGGACCAACTCAGACCAGCCACCTACAGCCCCGCAGGCATGGGACAACCGAGCGCAAGAGGCGGGCGCGATCTCATAACCCAAAGGTCGCGGATTCGAATCCCGCCCGCGATTCGCATCGAGACCCGGACGTGGTACCAACTTGGTACCGGATGAATCGTCCGATCCGTCCCATGAGTCCAGGGCGGGGGACAGGAGGGACGCATGGGACCCATAGGGACGCATATGGCAGTCGTGTCCTGCGGCTGGGGGCCGAGCGGTCGCCGGTTCAAATCCGGCCTCCCCGATAGCCAGAAAGCCCGCTTTGGAAGCGGGTTTCTGCCTTTCGGCGCCTGATTGAGCCACTAAGAGGATTCGCGGTACCGGTCTTGGTACCGAGTCCGCCTCATGAGTCCGGAAGATCTTGCCAGCGTCGGTCTACGAAACCGAAGGTCACAGGTTCGAATCCTGTCGAGCGCGCTGAGAATCCCCCGGGAAGGCCGCCGAGCCAACAGCCAGGCGTCTCTGGGCTGCGCGCCCACCGACAACTTCGTTGTCGAGTTTTGCGGCGAGCCCCCAAAGCGCGCATCCAGGGAGCCCGCGGTCAGCAAGAAGTTCCCATAGGCCCCTTATCCCGACGCCGGTTCACGCACCCCGACCGCGAGGACTGCCGCAGCCGCGAGTGGATCACCCTGCAACAGCTCGGCTCCAACATCCGCCGCGAAGTCCTTCCGCGCGCCGGCGCCCCCGATCAGCAGGCGCGTGCTCCGCGCGAGCTGCGTCAGCGGCTCGCGAAGCGGCTCCAGCCTCTCGGTCGTCAGCGCGATCAGGACGACGGCGGCGGTGGAGAGGTCGTGCGCGGCCGACGTCAGCGTGTCGACAGGCGTGTCGGCTCCAAGAAACGTGATTCGCCAGCCATGCTGGCGCAGCGCCAGCCCGAACACGAGCAGGCCGAGGTCGTGCCGCTCTCCCGGCGTACAGGCGAGCAGCGCACGCGGCCCAATGCCGCGATCCCAGCCGCGGGCGAGCGCCAGAAGGCGCCCACGGAGAACAATGCTGGCGAAGTGCTCCTGGGCCACCGACGCTTCCCCTCGCCGCCAACGCTCCCCGAGATCCCGCAGATACGGAAGGATCACGTCACGGGCGACCGCCTCAAAGCTCAACCTCGCGATCAGTGTGTCGAGGGCAGCCTGAGTACCGGCGTCATCGAAGTGATCGAGCGCGCGGCGTAGCTCGGCGGACAAAGCTGGAAGCCAGGGGGCCTCGGCGTCGGGCGGCTCGCCCCCCTCGAGCACGAGGCGCGCCGCCTCTCCGGCCGGAATGCCGGCTTCGAGGTGTCTCACCATCGCCCGCACGCGCTCCTCGTCCACCGATGAGTAGAGGCGGTAGCCGCCCTTGGAGCGGTCCGGCTGGAGCAGGTCGTAGCGCCGCTCCCAGGCGCGTAGGACGTCGGGAGTCACCTGCGTTCTAGCGGCGAGCTCACCGATCCGCAGTCGTCGTTCCATAGCACCACTATACGGCAACATTGGACAGAGATTTAACCCACCCTTGACAACGCACTGGCCGGCCGGTAGCTTCTGTTCAGACCTTGTCGAAGGTATGTAAAAGGTTCTAAGACAGAAGGGAATTCAAAATGAAGAAGTCAATGAGGTTCCGAGGCGTTGCCGGCCTACTGGCGCTCGGGGTGTTGGCCGCCTCTGTGATGAGCGGCGCCGCCGCGGCCGGAAGCGCTACCAAGTCCGAGTCCCGCGAGAAGAACATCGTCGAGACGGCGATCGCCGCCGGCAGCTTCAAGACCCTGGTCTCCCTGCTCGAGCAGGCCGGTCTTGCCGAAACCCTGGCGACCGGAGGCAAGTTCACCGTCTTCGCGCCGACCGACGCCGCCTTTGCGAAGGTTCCGAAGAAGACGCTTGACGCGCTGGGAGCGAATCCCGAAAAGCTCAAAGCCGTGCTCCTCTACCACGTGGCCAAGGGCGAGCTGCGGGCCGAGAGGGTGGTAAAGCGAAGCTCGATCAAGACGCTGAACGGCGCCTCCCTGAAGGTCAAGGTGAGGGGACAGACGGTGAAAATCAACAACGCGAGCGTCCAGAAAGCCAATGTGGACGCGTCCAACGGCGTGATCCACGTCATCAACCGGGTTCTGATCCCGTAAGGGCTGACGGCCGAGTCTCCGCCAGCAGCACCGAATGGGCGACGGTGCGGGCCGCAAAGGCGGCCCGCACCGTCCCATGCAATGCGAAGGTGCTCGGCCGGGGTCAGCGCGCCCCCTCACCGACCCACGCTCCGCTGGGTTCGAATCCTGTCCGGGCGCGCTTGCTTGATCCAGGTCAAGCGGCGACCCTGACAGAATGGCGTGGTGTACCGGGGTGGCGTCGACGAGACCCGGGCGGAGACCGCGCGGCGGCGGTTGCGGACGATCCCGCCGTTCGCGCTGGGCGTCGTGCTGGTCACTGCAATCCTGCCCGTGCTGCTCGTCACAGGCCTATTGATCGATGGGGTGCGCCGGGTCGCCTTTGGCGTTCCGCCTACCGCCGCGCGGCTCGTCCTGTTCCTGTGGGTGTACCTCGCAGCCGAGGTCGGGGGTCTCACCGCGCTGGGGGCGGTGTGGATCGCGAGCCTGGGGGGCCGCCGTCGAGCGTGGTTGGCCGACATGACCTGGCGTTTGCAGCAGCTGTGGGCCGGCGCTCTGTTCCGGGCAGTGCGGGCGCTGTTCGGCGTGCGGTTCGAGGTGGCGGGGGACGACGCCGTCGCGCCGGGGCCCGTGATCGTGCTGATCCGCCATGCGAGCATCGTCGACAACCTGCTGCCGGCCAACCTCATCGCCCGTCCGCATCGCATCCGCCTGCGCTACGTGCTCAAGCGAGAGCTGCTCGCAGATCCCTGCCTCGATGTCGCCGGGCGACGACTGCCGAACTACTTCGTTCGCCGCGGGACCGGCGAGGCTCAGGAGGTGGAGCGGGTGCGCGCACTCGCCCACGGCCTCGAGACAGAGGAGGGCGTGCTGATCTACCCGGAGGGCACCCGCTTCACGCCGGAGCGGCGCGCCCGTGCAATTCAGCGCATCGCGGAGCGCGATTCGCCTCTGGCCTCCCGGGCCAAGCGACTCAAACACCTGCTGCCACCCCGGCTCGGCGGCGTCGGAGCGCTGCTCGAGGGCGCGCCGGACGCCGACGTCGTCGTCATCGCCCACCACGGCTTCGACGGGCTACGGCTGATCTCGGACATCTGGCGCGGTGGCCTCGTCCGGCTCGTGGTTCGGGTTCGCGTGACGCGGGTGGCGCGCTCCACGGTGCCCGAGGAGGCAGCCGCGCGCGTCGACTGGCTCTACGACCTCTGGCAGGGCGTCGACGACTGGCTCGAGGAACAGTTTGCAGCAGCCGGAAAGCAGCCGGCAGCGTGAGCACCGCGGGCCTGCTGGCAGTCGAGGGGGGTCTCGTGCTCGTCCTCGTCACGGCGCTCTGGGCGGTCAGCGTCGCGCTGAAGGACACCTCGATCGTCGATGTCTTCTGGGGCAGCGGCTTTGTGATCTTAGGCTGGGCCGCCTACGTCTTCGGCGACGGCAGCGCTGATCGGCGGCTTCTCCTGGCGCTGCTGGTGACGATTTGGGGCCTGCGCCTGACCGCATACCTCGCCCGCCGCAACATCGGCAAGGGGGAGGACTACCGCTATGCGGCGATGCGCCGCCGCCACGGGGAGCGCTGGCCGCTGCGTAGCTTGTTCATCGTCTTCTGGCTGCAGGGGGCGCTGATGTGGGTCGTCTCGCTACCGGTGCAGGTGGCGATGAACGATCCGACGCCGGGAGGGCTCGGCACGCTTGACTGGATTGGGACCGCGGTCTGGCTCGTCGGCTTCGCCTTCGAGGCGGTCGGCGACGAGCAGTTGGCGCGGTTCAAGAGCGACCCCGCGAACCGGGGGAGGGTGATGGACCGCGGCCTTTGGCGCTACACGCGACACCCGAACTACTTCGGCGACTTCTGCGTCTGGTGGGGGATCTGGCTGGTCGCGCTCTCCACCGGCAGCGCCTGGTGGACCGTGGTGGGGCCAGTCGTGATGTCAGTCCTGCTCATCAGGGTCAGCGGTGCCGCGCTGCTCGAGCGCTCGTTGACCAAGCGGCGCGAGGGCTACGCGGACTACGTCGCCCGCACCAGCGCCTTCTTCCCCTGGCCGCCACGGCGCGGGCGGGCGGAGCATCGGGGCCTTTGAACGACCCGCCGTGGTACCGCTTTGGTACCGGACGCATCGTCCGATCTGTCCGATGAGTCCAGATCGGGGGACAGATGGGACGCATGGACGCGTAGGGACGCATCTGACAGACCTGTCCGCCGGCTGGGGGCCGAGCGGTCGCAGGTTCAAATCCTGTCTCCCCGATATCGACGAGGCGCCTTCCGAGCGCTGGGCTTCTCCACGCTGCATGTAGTCGTGCCTACTGCTCCCCCAGTCGGGCGCGAACGGCTCCGGCAGTCAGCGTCACCCATCCCGCTGGCATGCAGGCTGTTGACAGCGGACACGACGTCGCGGACCATGGCCGTACTGATGGGACTTCCCGACGGCTCGCAACTGTTCATTGGTGACGGCGGCTTGGAGACCGTGATGATCTTCGAGGAGGGTTTCGAGCTGCCGGAATTCGCCTCCTTCACGCTGCTGCGCGATGAGGCCGGTCGCGCCGGCCTGCGCCGCTACTACGAGGGCTTCCTGGCGATCGCCGCCGAGTACGGCACCGGCTACACCTTTGACCCTCCGACCTGGAGGGCCAGCGAGAAGTGGGGCGCCGCGCTCGGGTACTCGCCAGCCGACATCGCCGACCTCAACCGCGAGGCGGTCGCTTTCGCTCGGGAAGTCTGCGAGCGGGCGGCCGGGGAGGTGCCGGTCTCGATCACCGGCATGATCGGTCCCGAGGGGGACGGCTACAGCCCCGAGTCGTTCCTGTCCGCCGCCGAAGCCGAGGAGTACCACGCCAAGCAGGTCGCCGTTTTCGCCGCTGAGGGCGTCGACATGGTCAGCGGCTTGACGATGACCTACGTCGAGGAGGCGGCCGGGATCGTGCGCGCCGCCGCCGCGGCTGGGCTGCCGGTCTCGGTCTCCTTCACGGTCGAGACCGACGGGCGGCTGCCGAGCGGCGAACCGCTGCGCGAGGCGGTCGAACGCCTCGATGCCGAGACCGGCGGAGCGGCGCTCTACCAGATGATCAACTGCGCCCACCCGACCCACTTCGCTGCCGATCTGGCCGGGGAAGGAGCCTGGCTGGGCCGAATCGGCGGCGTCCGCGCCAACGCTTCGCGCCGCAGCCACGCGGAACTCGACGAAGCCCAAGAGCTCGACAGCGGCGACCCGGGAGAGCTCGGCGCTGAATACGCCGCACTCGAGTCGCGCCTCCCGGCCCTGCGCGTGGTCGGCGGATGCTGCGGCACCGACCAGCGCCACGTCGCCAGCATCTGCGCCCACCTCGCTTGAAGGGATGCAACCCACTCCGTAGGGGCCGAGCCGCCCTCATCCTCTGGTGGTACCAACTTGGTACCGGATGAATCGTCCGATCCGTCCCATGAGTCCAGGGCGGGGGACGGGAGGGACACAAGGGACGCGGCGGGACGCATATGGCACTCGTGTTCTCCGGCTGGGGGCCGAGCGGTCGCCGGTTCACCAGTCGCCCCGATAGCTAGGAAGCCCGCTTCCGAAGCGGGCTTCCTAGCAGGCGGCGAGCCGCGCGCCTGCACCCGCCTCAGGCGCTTGTTGCGAGCTCGTCAGCCTCCTTCCTTGCAAGGAAGGCATCCAACACCGCGTACTCGGCCTCATCGATCGCCGCATAGGCGTATTCGATGGCGAACCCGGCATCTACTTCGGCGTGGTCGGCATGGTGCTGCGCTTTGGTCAGGTCGACCTCAGCTTTTTTGTGCTCCATGTTCGCTTGCACGGTGGCGACGTGCTGGTTCCAGTTGTTCTGTGCGTCTTTCCACCAGTTGGAGACGCTGTCCTTGCCCGCGTCTGCCGACTCGCGCAACCTCTGGGCCTGAGCTTGGGCTGATTCACCGGCCACCTTGACTTCCTGCTCGAGAGCCGCCTTGTCCCTGGCTTTCGCGGCTTCCGCGTGGTCTTCTGCTTCCTTCGCCCGAGTCGCCAGCTTGGTGAGTTGATCTGATACGGACACATCAACCTCCTCGAAAATGGCCTTCATTTATTCCACGACCTTCGCGAGACGCGGAGGTGAACTCGACGAAAATCCTCCGTCGCGTGGACCTTTCGAGCTTCCGCTTCGACCCGAACCGGCGCATCCGTAGTTGACCGCATGACTCAGGGGGCGGATCCGGCTGTCTGCCCTCACGGCTCTAGCGCGCAAGAAACGGTGGCAATGGGCTCGAGAATGAGAGAGGCTGTCCTCTACCCGGTCGACAAGGAGGTACTGCGATGCAAGAGTCCGCGTTTCGGACGGGGGTCAGAGAGGCCACCTGGGGGTGGTGGCTGTTGGTGCTGGTCGGCGTGCTGAGCATTACGGCGGGGGTGATCGTCCTCTTCAAGCCCGGCGAAAGCCTCGCGACGCTGGCGGTGATCGTGGGCATCTTCATGTTGGTCGACGGGATCCTCGAGATCGCCAGCTCCTTTTTTCGCGGCACTACGAACCGCGGCCTGGTCGCGCTGTTCGGTGTGATCACCGCGATCGTCGGCGTGCTGCTGATCCGCCACCCGATCGCCGGCGTCGCCGCGGTGGCGCTGCTGATCGGGCTCTGGTTGATCACGATTGGCGTGATCCGCTTTGTCACCGCCTTCGAGGAGGCCGCGCACCGCTTCTGGCTAGCGGTCGCCGGCCTGGTGGAGATCCTGGCGGGGATCGTCATCGTCTCCACGCCGGAGATCGGCTTCGCGACCCTCGCGATTCTGGTTGGCATCGGCTTCATCCTCAACGGGATCGCCGTCATCGCCCTCGGCTGGACCATGCAAGAGGTGCGAGAGGAGGCTTCGACCCATCCGCCACCCGCCACCCCCTCCTAACGATGACGTGGCGTGGGCCCCAACCCGGCGTTAGAGGCCTACCCCCTTGACCCCTTCGCCGGTCCGTTACCGGAAGTGCCCTGGCGCCCTCCGCCATGGCCGCGCTCGGGCGCTGTCGCGGCGGGGCGTCCTGACCCGTAGCGCTCCGGGCCGGACCCCGAAATTCAACGGTGGGGCGAGCTCGACCGCCTCGCCGTCGAGGCCGGCGTGGACCGTTGCCGGGGCGCCCACCTCCAGCGAGGTCGCGCTCCACGCCCGCCCCGACGGAGGCGCTGCGCCCGCTGGCGCGTCGATGACGATTACTCCGAGCCGCCCGCCGTCGAGCCGCGGACGGGCGCCGTGTCTCGTCGGCCGCCCCAGCGCATAGAGATTGTTCGAGACGAGCACGACCGCGGACTGGCGGTGCTCCGCGCCCAAGTCGTCGACGAGGCGCAGCTCGGGCACCTCGCCGCTTGGGCCCAGGACCTCGTGCGCGGTCTCCAGCAGGGTACGGAGCTTCGCATCGCGGTACGCGGCTTGCCAGACCGCCTCGGCGTAGATGCCCAGCGATACGCAGTTCAGAAACAGGCGCCCGTTCACCGTCGCGACGTCGATCCGACATTCGACCCCATCGTTGAACGCGTCGAGCGCACCAGCAGGATCGTCTGGATCGACGCCCAGATCGCGGGCGAAGTGGTTACGCGTCCCGCTGGGAATGCAGACGAACGGCAGCCCGTGTGCCTCGGCAGCGGCCGCGACGACCCCAAGCGAGCCGTCGCCGCCGGCCATCCCCAGCGCATCCGCGCCCCTCACCACGGCTTCGTCGCCCAGCGCTCGCAGGTCCTGGCCGAGGGTCAGCTCGACGACCTCGATCCCGCGCTCCCGGGCCAGCTCGGCCACGCGGGCGCGGGAGGCCCTGCCGCCACCCGACTTCGGGTTGACGAACAGCACCGGCTGCTCGAGCTCGATCACCCGGCTCTCCGAAGCGGGGGCAACGGGCGCTTCGCGATCTCCGCTGCATCGGCGGCCGGCAGGCCGAGGCTTCGCAGTATCCCGGCCGCGGCGAGAACCGTCGGAGATGGTGAAGGGGGTTGGTGGGAGCTTCGCCTACTTTTTCTTGCTGCCCGTTGCCCCGAGCGTCTCGCCGGCGCTGTGCACGACACTTTGAAGGAAGTCGTACTGCGTCTTGACCAGCTTCTCCGACATCTCAAGCGCAGAGTCAATGACATCCTGCCGCCTGGACGGGTTTTTGCCGTGCGGTGGCAGTGCCTTATCGACGGACTCCATGAAATGGCGCACTGCCTCAATCGCACCTTTCTGGCTGTGCTCCACCTGCTTAAGCACCCGCTCGGACAGCTCCGTGGTTTTCTTGACTGGGGACTGCTCGGCTTTGGCGATTTTGACTTTCTTTGGGGTGACTTTCTTCGAGGGAGCTTGACGTTTCTCGGCTGCGGTAGGCATCTGAACCTCCTGGTTGTCTGCTGACCGGTCGACCTCCCGACGAGCTTGGCACCGCTGCCGAGGCACGCCATCGGGGAAAACCCGAACCTTGTCATTCGGGATTCCCAGTCTGTTCGAGCGGGTGCCGCTTCGGCCGCCTACTCGCCAGCCGTCCTCTGCGTCGGGCTGAACTTGCTGGGGATCGCGATCTGGGAGTTCACGCTCGCGATCCACCCGAAGGCCCGGAGAGGATAGGGGCGCCCGGGTCGCATAGACACGGGTTGTCCGCCGGCTTGGGGCCGAGCGGTCGCCGGTTCAAATCCGGCCTCCCCGAAACGAAAAGCCCTGCAATCGGGTAGAGCTGGAGACGACCCTTCAGCAGCTGACGCTCTTCACTCCCGGCCCGGGGAGGCCGAAGGCCCGGCGCCAGACCCAGGGGACGTAGAGGCCGAAACCGCTTTCCAGGGGGACTTGTAGAGCGATTCGAAGAGCGAGGCGGGCGGAGATTTCGGGCACGTCCCCGGGAAAGGACCTTGCCGGCCCAGGGCTTTCGCCTACCGTCGCTGACGGTCCTAAAACTGGCGTGCCTGGCGTTCGTCGTCGGCCCGGGGCAATTGGCTACCGTCTCTGATTGAGGGGACCGAGCAAATCTAAGGAGATAACGATGCACAGATCGATTGAACCACCCCGTCGCACCGCGGCGGTTGGAATAGCAATTCTCATCGCCGCCGTTAGCGTGACTGCGGTCGCGATGGCCGCCGTGAGAGCCACCGACTCCAAGTCCAAGAAGGCCAAGGTCAAGTGCCCGAGCAAGGTCACGTCCGGCAAGAAGGTGACCTGCAAGGTAATCGGTCAGCTTCCAAAGGGCCCAAAGGGAGCAACGGGAAGCACTGGCGCGCCTGGTGCGCCCGGCTCTCCAGGACTTAGTGGCTACGAAGTCGTCAGTCAGACCTTCAAAGAAGTATTCATCGTAAACAGCGGTGGCCAACGCGGCCTGAGCGAAGTCAAGACCGTGAGTTGTCCCTCCGGTAAGCAAGCGATCGGCGGAGGCTCTGACCTCGGGACTAATGAATCGCAAAACGGGCAACAGCGGCAGGTCATCGTCTCGCTGAACGGCCCCGACGGAGCCGGGAGCGGGTGGTCCGTGCAGCTGTTCAACAATTCGACGTCGATCGACACCTCGATCGACCTTAGGGTCTACGCGATCTGCGCGACGGTGGGTTAGGGCACGATCTCGAGAGACGCTCGCCGAACGCATCCGCGGCCACAACCCGATCAAACCAAAGCATCTGGGTCCTTCCTGTCGTCCACTGCCCCCGGCCGACGGGAGGACCCCTGCTGCTTAGCGTTCACAGCTGTGCATGGTCGGGGGCTGCAGTCTGGCTTTGGTCACCCGCTGCCTGGCCCCAGCCGGTTCGCCTCGTCTGAAGGATGGTCGTGGTACCACTTTGGTACCGACTGCTATGTCCGATGCGTCCAGATTGTCCGCGGCCGGGGACACATTGGACGCCACGGACGCCCAGGGACGTATCGACACCAGATGTCCTCCGGCTGGGGGCCGAGCGGTCGCCGGTTCAAATCCGGCCTCCCCGATCATCGGAAGCCCGCTTCGGAAGCGGGTTTCCGATTTGAGGGGAGCTGGCGCTGACCGTTCCCTGGGGCTGCCTGGTACCGAGTTTGGTACCAGCGACGATCGGGAGGCTCTGCGACGGCGAGGACGCAGAAACCTCGAGCAGCTTTCGTGCCGGGCCCGTCGTTGGCAGCTAGTCTCGCCCGAATGGACGGCTCAGATGACCTTGCGGAGTCGGTCTCTCGTGACTACCCAAGACCGGCCTCGCGCCCAAGGAATCCTCCGTGGGAGTACGACGAGCTTGTGCTTGCGCTCGATCTCTACTTTCACGAGCCGCGTGCCAGACAGTCGAAGACCCACCCGGCAATAGCTGAATTGAGCCAGGTGCTGCGGGTATTGCCGTTGCCGATTGAACGACCCGACCCCGAGCGCTTTCGAAATGTGAACGGCGTGTTCATGAAGCTCCAAAACTTCAAGGCAGTTGATTCCGACTACACAGCAGACGGTCGTGTTGGACTCGGTGCTGGAGCGACCGGCCGGGAGCTGGCTTTATTTGAGCGGTACGCGGAAAATCCGGACGAGCTTCGGGCACTTGCGACGCAGATTCGCGGCCGTGTCGAAGAGGGAGGGAATGCGCTCCCTGTGGCGCTCGAGGAGGATGAGGAGGGCGTCGTTGAGGGTCGCATTTTGTATCGCGTTCACAGGACCAGGGAGCGCAGGAAGAGCGCCGCCAAGAAGCGAGCAGTCCTTAGTCCGTGGCGGGCTTCACTCCGACCTCTGACCAAGATCGGTTTTCGCGCCGGGGTCTGCGCATCACATACACAATCGCCACGATGTATCCGACTACGAAGAGATTCTTGTCCTTGTTGACGACAAGCGACACGATGACCGTGAGAACAAGAACCGCGAGGACAATAAGCACTCCGCGCAGGTCCTTCCGGTCGGGCGCGGAGGGCTCCCTCATCGAGGACGGCTCCTTCACCGGCTTCGCTGCCTCTCCGTCTGACCCACGGTCGCTGCCGGGGAGGTTGAGCTTGCTTCTCTCCATGCGATCAGGCTATTTCCTCAGGCGGAGCCCGTCATCCGCACATACCCGTGCTTCCATCGGTGATTGCTACGACGCCGTAGGCCAGCTCAGCAACGCCGACCACAGCTCTGCGGGGCGCGCCGGCGCGGTGTACCGCGATGGAGAAGCAGCCCGTTCGCCCGTCGCCGAGCCGGTGCGAAGCGCTTGGCCCTCGTCCGAGCGGGGAGCGTTATCAGTCGGCGAGTGCTTCTCCATGGCCGCGACGAAGCAGGAGCGGTCTCAATCTTCGCGGTGGAAGTGTCGATAGCCTGAGCAGCGTGATGTCCGGCCTACTCGACGGGCGTTGCCTGTGCGGACGCCTGACCTACCGCTGCGACGGCGAGCCCCTGGTGACGGTCGTCTGCCACTGCAAGGACTGCCAGCGCCAGACAGGCTCGGCCTTCTCGATCTTCGTCGTCGTCCCGCGCGCAACGCTCCATGTCGGGGGCGACACGCTCGCCACGTATGTGACCTTGGGGGCCGATTCCGGCGAGGAACGTCAGCGCCAGTTCTGCTCGAAGTGCGGTTCGCCCGTCGTCACGCTGTTGGCCGACCAGCCGGAGCTCGCGGTCATCAAGGCGGGAACGCTCAACGACCCCTCGTGGCTGTCGCCCACCCTTGAGGTTTGGTGCGGCTCGGCTCAGCCGTGGCTTGCGCCCATCGAGAACAGCAGGCGGCTCGCCCGCGGCCTGCCGGCCTGACTGACAGCTTCTATCAAGCACTGCGCCATCAGGGTTCTGGGGCCTTCCGTGCCCCATTGCGCGTCGCGCTCGTCGAGCTGCTCGAGTCGATGCCGGCGGATGCTTCGCTTGGTCGCACGAGCTTCTTGCAGTCGGCGCTGAGCGACCTGCAATGCGCGGAAAGGAGGCGCGCGCCGCGTAGCCAGCGAGACGCCCGAGGGACGACTGCGAGCGTCTGTTGATCGGGCCGCAAAACACCCGGTTGGACGACACGCAGGAGCGAAGTCTTGCTTCGCGCTCGCTCCTCCTTTGCGAGCAAAGGAGCAGTCGGCCCGATGCACCTGGACCAGCCATACACTCCCCGGCGTGCGCAAAGCACTACTCGGAGGGGACCATCTCGGCCGAGGCTTCTCCCAGGTCTCGGGGCTCGCGGCACTGCTTCTGGTGACGCTGGCCCCCGGTGCCTTCGCCCAAGACGCCTATGTCACGAATTACTTTTCATCCAGAGTCTCGGTGATCGAGACCCAGACCAACCGGGTGGTGGGCTCGCCGATCAGCGTCGGGGATCGTCGTCGGCGCGGTGCGCAACGTCACGCGCGAGCTCGGCGACTGGGCCACAGCCGTGTTCGAGATCCGCGACGCCGCGCGGCGCGCACGGACGGACGCCGACGTCCGCGCCGAGCTAAAGGACCCATGCCCATAGCGTGGCGTCTGTGATCTCGCTAGAGGCAATCCCGATCCCGCCGATCCCGCGCCTTCCTCTGGTGCCCGACCCGTTGCGGCGCATTCGGGTGCCCCGCGACCTCGGGGCGGTCAGCACGCGCTCTGACGAGGTGGCCGACATCGATGCGCTGGGCATGGCGGCCACCGGCATCGAGCGGATCTGGGCCGGAGTGGAGCGCCTGTACCGCAGTGGCTTCTATCCGGCGATCGCTCTCTGCGTGCGTCGCCACGGTCAGGTCGTGCTCGACCGCGCGATTGGTCATGCGTGCGGCAACGGGCCGTCTGACCGACACGACGCGGCGCGCACATTGGCCACGCCCGAGACGCCGTTCGTCATCTTCTCCGCATCCAAGGCGATGACCGCCGTCGTGGCCCACCTGCTCGACGAGCGCGGGCTGCTGCACGTAGACGACCGTGTGTGCGAGTACATCCCCGAGTACGCTGCCCACGGCAAGGAGGCCATCACCATCGAGCATCTGCTCTCCCACCGCGCGGGGGTGCCGAACCTGCCGGCCGACGCGTTCGATCTGGACCGCTTCGGCGACCGGGAGTTCCAGCTGGAGACGCTGTGCGCGGCCAAACCCCGCTCGCGCCCCGGGAAGCTGCTCTCCTACCACGCGATGTCGGGCGGCTTCATCATCGCGGAGATCGTGCAGCGGGTGACCGGCAGGGACATTCGCGCCGTGCTGGGGCAGGAGATCCTCGACCCGCTCGGCTTTCGCTGGGGCAACTACGGCGTCAGCCCGAAGGACGTCGAGCGTGTCGCCGTGAGCTACCCCACCGGCCCGCCGGCGCTGCCGCCGCTGTCCACCGTGCTCGAGCGTGCGCTGGGCCTCCCGCCGGATGAGATCACCGTCCGCTCCAACGACCCGCGTTTCCTTACCGGCATCGTTCCGTCCGGCAATATCGTCACAACCGCCAACGAGCTGTCGCGCTTCTTCGAGTTGTTGGGCGCCGGTGGCGAGCTCGACGGCGTGCGCATCCTCGAGCCGCGCACGATCCGCCGCGCCACATCCGAGCGGGCGTTTCGCGAGATCGACTTCTCCTTGGTGGCTCCCCTGCGCCACGCCAGTGGGTTCATGTTGGGCGCTAGGGCGGTCAGCCTGTTCGGTCCCGACACCGAGGAGGCATTCGGCCACCTCGGCTTCACCAACCTGCTCGGCTGGGCCGACCCCGAGCGCGCGCTGTCGGTCGGCCTGATGACCAGCGGGAAGCCGATGCTCCACCCGGCTCTGGGGGACCTGTGGCTGCTCACGCGTGCGATCGGCCAGGAGGCGCCCAAGGTGGCACGCACGGGAATCTGGTTTACGGAGACCTGACGCTCGACCTCGGTTCCGCTTGGCGGCATTTGCTGCGCAGTCGGACATGCGGACACCACGCAGACCCCGGCTTCTCTTGCCTCAATCTCTCGATCACAGCCTACGCTACGGACCAATCCATTAGAGGCTTGCGGCCGTGAGCAAACGTCACCAAGAGCGCAGCGTGTAGCCGCCATTCAACATGATCCTCGAGGCACGCCTGTAGCGGGTCAACTGGCGTCACCTGACGCGCTCGGCGATGACGCGCATCCGCTTCCGCGGGGGCGAAAGCGCGAGATGCGCCGAGCCACCCTGTCGCTCTGGACGAGGAGAAGAAGTCCTGACGGGCCAGCACCGCGCTTCTGCCTTCGCGTGGTTGCGAGCGCGTCGGCGGATGTCGCCCGCGCTCCCGGCCTGGACGACGAGCAGGCGGCACCGTTGATTCGCGACAGCGACCTAGCCCCCGAAAGGTCCCGGATCCGGGGGGACGTCGACGGTGTGTTCCTGGAGCGCGGCGAGAGAAACGACCTCAAGCGCCCGTTCATGGGTGGACGCCAGCACTACGTAGGCGGCCGCGCCGTCCTCGTGCGACCGCAGCCAGTTCACCGCGGTCACGCACCAGCGGTCGCCGGCCGCGAGCCCAGGGAAGTGGTACTGAGGCATGGGGGTGATCAGGTCGTTGCCGATACGACGCTGGTGCTCGAGGAACGCGGACGTGACCACCGCGCAGATCGTGTGGCTCCCCCGGTCCTCCGGACCGGTACGACAGCACCCGTCACGATAGAAGCCGGTGAGGGGGTCGGTGCCACACGGCTCAAGCTCGCCACCGAGCACATTACGATCGGTCACCGCACCAGTATCGCCTGGCGGGCTAGCCGGTATCGCACTCCCGAAGCGCTCGCAGATCATGTTCCGCGAAAGGCCCTGGAAACCGGCGATTTCACACGGAGATCTCGAAAACCGTTGGCGTCGCAAGGCGCTCGTGGGTTCGAATCCCACCCCCTCCGCTCGCCTGGCCCCCTGAGTTGTCGCTCTTCCCTTTCGCGCGAAGCGGGAGCCGGCTCAGGATGTGGCGTCCCGGCCCAAAGCCGAGCACCGGGATCACGCCGCGCGCGCCGGCGCGGACAGCTCCTCTGAGCGCTCCCACAGCTCGGCGGCGAGGCGGTCGTCCTGCGCCTGCGCGCTCGGCTGCACCGGCCGCTGCTTCTCGACGTACTGGCCGCGAAGCTCGCCCCCGGCGGGATCGAGCGCGAGCCACACCAGGGAGCTGGCGCCGCGCTCTGGCGAGCGCAGGAACGGCCCGGCGAGGGTGAGACTGATCCGCGCCAGCGCGCCGTCGTTCTTGCCGAATCCGGTGCGAATCACGCCGGGGTGGAAGCAGTTGGCCACGATGGCGGGGTTGCGGCGCTGCAGCTCGCGGGTGAAGAGGATGTTGCAGAGCTTGGTCGTGCCGTAGACGCGTCCGGGGCGGAAGCGACCGCGCTCGGACTGAAGGTCGTCGAGGTCGAGCAGGCCGCCCTTATGGGCATCGCTCGCCGTGGTCACCACGCGCGCGCGCGAGGCCGTGAGCCGCTCGAGGAGCAGGTTCGTGAGCAGGAACGGGGCGAGGTGGTTGAGGGCGAAGGTCTGCTCGAAGCCGTCGTGCGTCACATGGCGCGAGGTGAACATGGCGCCCGCGTTGTTCGCGAGCACGTCGATGCGCGGGTAGGTCTCCAGCAGCTCGGCGGCGAGCCGGCGCACCTCGTCCATCCGTGCAAGGTCCGCCACGTGCTCGTGCACCGGCGCGTCGCCGCCGGAGGTGCGCGCCTCCTCCGCAGTTACCCGCACGCGCGCTGCATCGCGGCCGACGACGCCCAGCTCGGCGCCGCGGGCAGCCAGCTCGATCGCGGCCGCGTGGCCGATCCCGCGCGTGGCACCGGTGAGGACCACAGTTGGCATCAGTGGAAAGCTAATCCGGACAGCATCGGGCCGCTGAGCTCCCAGCCGAGGGCGCTGCTCAGAGGGTGCTCGCCGGCGCGCTGGCCCGATTCGACGGGGTGGCCGACCCAGAAGGCTCGCGGAGACTCTTGCTCCCGCTTTCGCGTGGTTGCGAGCGCGTTGACGGACGCCACTCACGCTCCTGAATCGGACGAGGGGCAGAAGTTTGCGCGAGTCGTCGCTCGCTCTCGCAAACGCGTGAAAGCGACAGCTGGGCCCAAGTCAATCGCCGAGGGCGACCCTCTCCATGATCCGCGGGTGGTAGCGAGAGACGAATCGGGCCCCGATCTGCAACCCGACCCCTGGCTTGGTACCAACTTGGTACCGGACGCATCGTCCGATTTGTCCCATGCGTCCCGAGCCGGGGACGAATGGGACGCATGGGACGCGGCGGGACGCATATGGTGGTCGTGTCCTCCGGCTGGGGGCCGAGCGGTCGCAGGTTCAAATCCTGTCTCCCGGATAACCGAGAGCCGGCTTTGGAAGCTGCCGAAGCGCACGGGGTACCGCGATCCCAGCCTGACGGCGCTCGTTCAGCCGGCCAACGAGCCGAACGCCGGTAACGGCTTAATGAAGGGCTCGAGCAGCCGGGCCCCCTCCTCCGGGGTCAGTAACTTCTTTCGGCCGGGTCGACCTTCACTACCTCGCGCTTGGACTCGTCGATCTCCCAGACGTCCTCGCGACCAGGCGGCCCGCGATCGTCAAAGGGCCAGATCATGTGCTCGTCGTTCATCAAGCGGGTTAGACTCGCGCTGTGTCGCGCTATGACCTGAGGAATAAGGTCGCGCTGGTCACAGGCGCGGCGCGAGGAATCGGTTACGAGACCGCCCGTGCTCTCGTCTCGCGCGGCGCTTCAGTGGTGCTCGTCGACCTCGAGGCCGAGGCGGCGGAGGCCGCCGCAGCGAAGCTCCACGACACGCGCGCGATCGGCCTGGCAGCAGACGTCACCGACCGGGGGGCCTTGCAGCAGGCCGTCGCCACCACCGTTGAGCGGTTCGGCGGCCTCGACGTCGTCGTGGCCAACGCCGGCATTGCTCCAACGCCCGCGACGTTTCGGGCGATGACGACAGAGGTTTTCGACCGCGTGATCGATGTGGACCTGATGGGCGTGGCGAGGACCGTCGAGGCCGCATTGCCGCAGATCATTGAGAGGAGGGGGCACGTCGTCGTGGTCGCCTCAATCTATGCGTTCACCAACGGGGCAGGCGGAACGCCCTACGCAATGAGCAAGGCTGGCGTCGAGCAGCTCGGGCGGGCTCTAAGGGTGGAGCTGGTGCAGCACGGAGCCAGCGCCAGCGTCGCCTATTTCGGATTTATCGCGACCGAGATGACGCGTCGCTCAATCGTCGAGGATCCCGTCGCTCTCTCGGTGTGGGAGGCGCTACCCCAGCCGCTGCGAAAGTACCTTCAACCGCAGGTGGCCGGGGAGGCGATCGCGCGGGGGATCGAACGGCGCGCCCCCCGGATCATCCGGCCTCGCAGCTGGATCGTAATGTCGACGCTGCGCGGCATCCTCAATCCGCTGTCCGACCTCCGGGCGGAGCGCGACGGGAAGATTCAGGCTGCGGCGCGTAAGCTCGACGATCGCGGGGGCGAGGAACAGCCGACCACTTCCTGACGCGCTGGCTGCGCACAAGATGTGCGCCGGATCATGCGTACGGTCCATGCGGAAGGGAAGCTGACAAGGCGGCCTGACGGTCTGCGGGCCTCCGTCAATCGGGGAGACGAGCTCGCTCGACGATCCGCGGGTGGTAGCGAGAGACGAATCGGGCCCCCGATTCGCACCCGAGACGGGGCGTGGTACCGCTTTGGTACCGACTGCTACGTCCAATGCGTCCAGATCGTCCAGGCTCTGGGACACATAAGACGCTATGGACGCCCAGGGACGCATAGACACCAGCTGTCCTCCGGCTGGGGGCCGAGCGGTCGCCGGTTCAAATCCGGCCTCCCCGATAAGCGGGAAGCCCGCTTCGGAGGCGGGCACTCGGATTCTTGCCAGCTCTGGTCATCGGCGGAGCACCGTGATCTGCTGTGGCTTTCCCCGGATGGCGGGGGGCTCTTGGCGTCCTAGCTTGTGAACCGAATGAAGACGGGCGCTATTTCGGTTTACAGCCGGCACAAGCTGCTGCTTGTCGCGTTCTGCGTCAGCGTCGGCCTTGGCGGCTTCGCCGTCCAGGCACTCGGCTCCTTTGGCAAGGCGAAGAACTACGCCGTCGGCGCCGAACCAGCCTCGGTGGCGATCGGCGACCTCAACGGCGACGGCAAGCGCGACCTCGCGGTCGCCAACTCCGGCTCCGTGCGGGACCGGGTCTCGGTCCTGCTCGGCAACGGCGCCGGCTCCTTCGGCAAGCAGAGGAACTTCGCCGTTGGCGTCGGTCCGACGTCGGTTGCGATCGGCGACTTCAACGTCGACGGCAATCCCGACCTCGCGGTCACGAACTCCGGTTCCAGCAACTCCGGCTCCGGCAATGTCTCGGTCCTGCTCGGCAACGGCGCCGGCAGCTTCGGAGCGGCCACGAACTTCGCCGTCGGCCGCTACCCCGACTCGGTCGCGATCGGCGACCTCAACGGCGACGGCAAGCCCGACCTCGCGGTCGCCAACTCCGGCTCCAACAACGTCTCGGTCCTGCTCGGCAACGGCGACGGCACCTTCGGGGCGGCGAGGTACTTCTCCCTCGGCACCGGTCCGACCTCAGTGGCGATCGGCGATCTCAACGGCGACGGCAATCCCGACCTCGCGGTAACCCGCCCGACCTATGTTGTCTCGGTCCTGCTCGGCAACGGCGACGCTACCTTCGGCGCGGCGATGGACTTCGCCGTCGGCCTTGGTCCGACGTCGGTTGCGATCGGCGACCTCAACGGCGACGGCAAGCCCGACCTCGCGGTCGCCAACTCCGGCTCCTTAAACCAGCAGCCCAGCACGGTCTCGATATTGCTCGGAAACGGCGCCGGCAACTTCAGAGCGGCGAGGAATTTCGCCGCGGGCTTCCACCCCTACTCGGTCGCGATCGGCGACCTCAACCGCGACGGCAAGCCTGATCTTGCTGTCGGTAACGCCACTGCGGGGTCCGGTTTCGGACATGTCTCGATACTGATCGGAATCGGCGGCGGCACCTTCGCCGCGCCGAAACATCTCCGGGTCGGGTCCGGGCTCTCCCAGCCCCTGTCGGTGGCGATCGGCAATCTCAATGCCGGCTCCTATCCCGACCTCGCGGTCGCCAAGCACGGCTCCAACAACGTCTCGGTGCTGCTGAACGGCGGTCCCGGGCGGCGCACGCTGACGCTCTCCCACCGACCGACCAGCCACAGGTTCACCGGCACGCTGAGCTCCTGGGACCCCGTTTGCATAAGGAGCCAGAGGGTGAAGGTGCTGCGTCGCCGACCCGGGCGCGACCAGAAGGTCGGCGCCGCGACCACCAGCAAGTCGGGGACCTACTCGATTCGAAGAAACGCCAAGCAGGGCGCCTACTACGCGCATGCGAGCTCATGGTCGGCCTGCCGCGCAGAGAACTCAAAGGTCATCACCATTGGCTAGCGGGTCAGCCAATCCTCCGATGAACACGACTGTATTAGCCATATGCCCCGCACCGCATACTGCGGAGACCCGGCTAACCCCGTGACCACGAGAAGGACATCGCGGTCTCAGAGCTGGTGCCTGGCAATTGCCCTGGTCAGCATCCTCGCCGGCCTGCTTCCAGCCCCCGCGCTCGGCTTCTTCGCCAAGGCGAAGAGCTTCCCCACCGAACTGAAGGGCTACTCGATGGCGGTCGGGGATCTCAATGGCGATGGCAACTCCGACCTCGCGGTGGCCAGTGTCGGCGTCGCTGTGCTGCTCGGCAACGGCAACGGTGGCTTCGGCAAGCCGAGGCTTACCGGCCCCGGCACCCCCTCCTCCGGAGTTGCGATCGGCGACCTCAACGGCGACGGCAATCCCGACCTCGCGGTCACCCACCCCGGCAGCCCCCCGGAGTTGGGCTCCGGCGGCGTCTCGGTGCTGCTCGGCAACGGCAACGGTGGCTTCGGCAAGCCGCAGCTGTTCGACACCGGCGCTCTTTTCGCGCGCGCGATTGGGATCGGCGATTTCAACGGCGACGGCAAACCCGACCTCGTGTTCATCCGCGGGAGTGCCTTCGGCAAACCGGAAGCCGTCTCGGTCCTGCCCGGCAATGGGGATGGGAGCTTCGGCCCGGCGACCGAATACAGCGCCGGCTTCGAAGCCCTCTCGCTTGCGATCGGCGATCTCAACGCCGACAGCAAGCCCGACCTCGCGATCGACTCCCCCGAGTACACAGGAGGGGGCGTCCACGTCCTGCTCGGCAATGGCGATGGGAGCTTCGGTCGGGAATACAGCTACGGCATCGGCGGCGACGCCATCTCGCTTGCGATCGGCGATCTCAACGGCGACCGTAAGCCCGACCTCGCGGTAGCCAACTTCAGCTCCAACGCGGCCTCGGTCCTGCTCGGCAACGGTGATGGGAGCTTCGGCCCGGCGCAGAACTTCGCCGCCGGCGACGGGCCCAACTCGGTGGCGATCGGCAAGCTCAACGGCGACGCCTTTCCCGACCTCGCGGTGACCAACCAGAGCGCGGGCAACGTCTCGGTCCTGCTCGGCAACGGCGCCGGCTCCTTCGGCAAGCCGAAGGACTTCGCAGTCGGCGCCGAACCTGGGTCGATCGCGATCGGCGACCTCAACGGCGACCCTCGCCCCGATCTCGTCGTCGGCACTGCTGCTCAGAGGAGCGTCTCGGTGCTGCTGAACGGGCGCAGCTCGGCTGCGCTGTCCTTCTCCTACCAGAGGAGTGGGCACCGATTCAGCGGCAGGCTGAAATCGATCGACCCCGTCTGCGCCAATCACCGATCGGTCGTCGTGCTGCGCCGTCGCAAGGGCCCGGACCAGATGGTTGTCGGGGCAAAGACGACCAGGAAGGGCAGCTACTCCATTCGAAGGAACGCCAGGCGGGGCACCTACTACGCGCGTGTCAGGTCCTGGTCGGCCTGCCGGGCCAAGAACTCGAAGGTGATCGCCCTCCGCTAGCGGACACCTCCCGTTTCATGGCTCAACACGCTGGAGCATCGTGGTACCAACTTGGTACCGGACGCATCGTCCTTGGTGTCCGATGTGTCCCGGGCCGGGGACACATGGGACGCATGGGACGCGTCCGGATGCATATGGCACCCGTGTTCTCCGGCTGGGGGCCGAGCGGTCGCCGGTTCAAATCCGGCCTCCCCGATTAGCCGGAAGCTCGCTTCGAAAGCGAGTTCCCACTTTGAGAGGAGCCGGCGCTGAACTTTCCCTTGGGTGGCGTGGTACCGGTTTTGGTACCGAAACCGGTCCGGCGTGGGCGCTAAGTCACATGCCGACGCCTCTGATCGAGTTCCCCGCCGACGACCTGGAGCGCGCCCTCGCTTCTGGTGTGAGCTGCTCGGGTCGAGCCGGCGCCGCGGGCGGCGGGAGCCGGGGAGGGCCGGGAGGCGGACGAGGACGGCCTGCGGCTCGGCCCCGCGTCCCCGGCGTCCCTGCTTCCCTCGACCGGCAGAGCTACCGAGATGTTCAGGGATCCTGAGGAATCCACGGGAATCGCTCCCGTGGCCTCGGAGATACATAACGGTTATCGGGAGTTGGGCACCACGCCTTCCGGCGGGCTTCGGGTGGCCTCCCGTTCAAGGCCGGCGGACCGGGGGTCTAGATGAGGATCGGTTCGCGATCGGCGGATCTCGTCGCGAGGGCGGACGCGAGCAGCGCGCGCTGGCGTGGAGTGAGCGTGCCGAGGCGCTTGTTCTCGCTGAGGTCGAGGTCGAGCAGGACCTTGCGGGCACGGGTGCGACCCCAGCGGCGCTGGCTGGTCAACAGCTCCGCCAGGGTCATGCTCTCGGTCTCCCAGGGGGACTCCCTGATCACCTCCGCAACCTCGACATCGCCTCGCGCGATCGCGCGCTTCAGCTCTGCCCTCGCAAGCCGCACGCGGTTGGCGCGGGCGAGCGCCTGCATGTGCTGTGGGACATGCATGGCGGCAGTGGTCGTCGAGGCAGGGGCAATCGAAGCAGCGTCCACTGGGACTCCTCCATTCGGGTCTCTACGGGGGCTCTCTGGTGCGCCGGGCCGGTGGCCGGGCCACGGCTTGGTTGAGACGAAACTCCTCCACCTCCCGCCTCCCTCCCGGGATGCGGTCGGCGAAGGGGGCAAGCTAGGCATCGGGGCGGTGGGCGTCAACCGACAATTAGGTAGGACTCCGGGAGCCGTTCGCTAAGAGCACCATTTTTTCGGCCCAATCCGCCTTGTGCAGAATTGGACAAGGACGAAACTACCCCGCTCGGGGTAGTTTGGGAAATGCTCGACGATCCGCTAGTGGTAGCGAGAGACGAATCGGGCCCCGGATTCGACCTATCGATTTGCAGGCATTTCTTTGGCCGGTTCGGACTGGGTCGGGGCGGAACCGGGTTCCCCCCTGATCAGGACCTGCAAGGTCGGCTTCCGCCGACTCGACCGCCAGCCGGTGCTCGGTCTCGCGGTCGCGCACGTGCGGCCACTGCGCCGTCACCGCCTCGTCGGAGGAGAAGAAGTGCTCGTGGATCAGCGTCAGCCCGAGCTGCTCGGCCTCGATCGGTCCCTGCACGCCCTGCACGGTGGCCATCGGAGCGATCGTACTCACCCGTCTTCTCGATCGTCTGAAGGAAGGCGCCTGAAGGAAGGGATCGTGGCTTCGTCTAGTCCACGCGCATCAGCTCGGCTATCCGCGGGTGGCAGCGGGAGACGAATCGAGCCCGGTATCGCTCGTCGCGACCACTGAGCCACCATGCCTGATCACCCGCTCAGTCCGGTCGCCAAGGATCGAGCCGCGGGATCCAGCGCGGCACGGCGCGCTTGTAGGCGCGGTACTGCTCGCCAAAGCGGCGTTCCAGGCTCGGCTCCTCGAAGCGAAGGAAGTAGATGAAGTTGATCGCCAGGAAAACCCCCGCCCAGACCAGCACCCACGGTGAGCCGAGGAGGAGCGCCTCGCCCACGAGCAGGACCACCACCGCGGTGATCATCGGGTTTCGCGCGCGGCTGTAGGGGCCCTCGACAACGAGCCTGCTGGTCGGGTCCCAGGCGGCAAGCGTCCCTTTGCCGATCCGGCTGAACAGTCGCACTGTCCAGAGCCAGAGGGAGAAGCCAACGACGATCAGCGCGATCCCGACTGCCACGACCAGCGCGCCGGGCAATCCACCAAGCCCCCAGCCCAGTTCCGGCCCTGAGGTAAGGACCAGGATCACCGCCGGCACAACGATCGTCACGTTGCCGGGAAGCAAGGCGATCGCGCGCGCCTGCCGCCACCCGCTCATAGGGCCAGGCTACTCCTGCCCCTCAGTCTAGATTCGTGCGTATCCGTTCAACTATCCGCGGGTGGTAGCGAGAGACGAATCGGGCCCCCGATCTGCACCGAGACCGCGGCTTGGTACCGCTTTGGTACCGGATGCATCGTCCGATATGTCCGATGAGTCCAGATCGGGGGACAGGAGGGACGCGGGGGACGCATAGGGACGCATCTGACAGACCTGTCCTCCGGCTGGGGGCCGAGCGGTCGCCGGTTAAATCCGGCCTCCCCGATATCCCAGAGCGGGCTTTCGATCAATCGATCAGTCTCGAGCGGCTACCCCAACATGATCAACCCGAAGTCTCGAGGCGGCGTCGCCGGAGACGAGTCGCTGGTATCTCCTCTCGCACACTCCTAACTTTCTTCGATTGGCCGCAGAAAGGCATCATGGTGGAAGTGCCCGGAGGAGACGTTGGCCATTGCCACCACGCCGAGGCCGCGCTTCGGATAAAGGCGCATCACAGCGCCATAGCCACCACCACCGCCCAGATGCTCGATGTGGGTGCGGCGACGCTTGGAGTCGCGGTGGGTGCGAAACCAACCAAGGCCAAGGTCGAATTTCTTGCCCTCGGTGGAGACCCTCTGCATCTCCGCTGTGCTTTCGGGCGAAAGGATCCGACGCCCCCCCAGCGCCCCGCCGGCGAGATGCGCCGCAGCCAGCAGGGCGGCATCTCCGACCGGCCCGACGAGTCCCCCGTATGCGGACCCGTCGAGATAGAAGGGCTTGAACAGACGCCACTTGCCCTGCGCCGACCCAAGTGCCCAGCGCGGAATCAACAGCCGCAGGAACGGCAGCATCGGATCACGGCGGGGGTGAGCCCCCTCGCTTTCGTGCTCCACCTCGAAGCTAAAGCCAGTCGACATTGCGCCGATTGGCTCCAGCACTCGCTCGATCACATAGCGCTGATAGGGGATCAGTGAGACCTCGCTGATCAGCTCCCCGAGGACGAGGTAACCAATGTTCGAGTATGCGGAGTGGTCGCCGGGCTCGAACCGCGGCTTCCCGTAGCGCGCGAGAAGTCTGACGAGCATCTCCCGTGGCTCAGGGCCCGGAAGGTCGGCCGGGTGGATCCAGCGCAGGGGTGGCGGGTTGGATATGCCGGAGCTGTGATTAAGGAGCTGGCGGACGGTGATCCTCGGATCGAGCCTGTCGAGATCCGGCAGAAACTCGCGTGCCGCCGAGTCGAGCCCGACCGCTTGGGCATCGACCAGCTGCATCACCGCCGTCGCCGTCGCGATCTTCGTCATCGAAAACCAAAGGAACGAGGTCTTCGAATCGACAGGTGCGGCTGAAGAGGGCTTCGCGAGCCCCTTGACGCCCTCCCATTCCGAACCTCTCTCGCTGACAAGAGCCGCGGCCGCACCAGGCGCGGCGACTCGCTCGAGTCCCTGATTCAGCGCGTCTTCCAGTCCGGGTCGGGATAGCATCATCTGCCCGCCGTTCAAGCTTCAAGGCTAGCCCGGTAGCCCAAGCTCCGGCAACCCTTAAGCCGGGCGTTGGGGTACCGCTTTGGTACCGGATGCATCGTCCGATCCATCCGATGCGTCCCCATGTCGAGGACGATGGGGACGACGCATGGGACGCGTCCGGACGCATACGGCACCCGCGTCCTCCGGCTGGGGGCCGAGCGGTCGCCGGTTCAAATCCGGCCTCCCGATTGACTGAAGGCCTGCGGGTGGATGGTCCGCCGCGTGGCCTTGAAGCGGCCTTCGGCATTAGGGTCGGGACATGCTCGTCAGCAGCCAGGAAACCTGCCCGCTGCCGGAGCAACCGGCGCTGGCCGAGTTGGCGAGCGCCCTCAATCGAATCGGCGCCTGGGGCCAGGTCTTCGATCGCGAGTACCGGCTCGTCTACATGACCGACGACTTCCGCCTCTCCAACGGCACCTTGGTGGAGATGCTGCCGGTTCCGCTCGGCGTCTATTTCTTCGGTCCTGAATACACAGACGCCATGCTCGGCTGGCCAGGCGGGGGTTGGAGCCTCGACACCGTGCGTGGGATCTTCTCCGCGCTGGCTCCGTGGGCCCTCGCCGATGCGCCGGGCGGCCGGGAGGAACTACGTGAGAAAGTGGACCTGCGGCTCCGCGACATCATCGACGAGCTCTCGCCAGACGAGAGATCGACGACGCTCTCCTACGTGGTTTCCGGCTCGGGCATCGGTGGCCGGGCTCCATTCGATGCCAGGCAACTGGCGCTGCGCATCCACGAGGCGAGGGGGCAGTTCGTCGGGATCATGAATCAGTCGATGACGGCGGTGGGGATGGCGACGCTTGGGGCGCTGGCCACGATCGGGGACCTTGGCCACTTCGAGCGAATGATGGGCGTCGCCACGGCAGAACGACGCCCGGCGGCGATCCTCTTCGCCGACCTCGAAGGCTCCTCCCCGCTGGCGCGCCGTCTCTCCACGGCCAGCTACTTCGCGCTTATCCGTCGCCTTGCACGAGCGGCGGATCTCTGCGTGATCGACGCCGGTGGCCTCGTCGGCCGCCATGTCGGCGACGGGGTCGTGGCCTTCTTTCTGGCTGAGACGGCCGGGTCGGAATCCGCCGCCGCGAGTGGCTGCATTGAAGCCGCCCGCGCGCTCAGGGAGGCGGTCTCGGAGGTTGCCGCCCGCAGCGAGCTCCAGCCCGAGGACGTGGTCCTACGCTTTGGCCTGCACTGGGGCTCGAACCTCTACGTCGGCAACATCTCCACGGCCGGGCGCTCGGAGGTCACTGCGCTCGGCGACGAGGTAAACGAAGCCGCCCGGATCGAAGCCTGCGCCGGCGGCGGCCGCGCGCTCGCCTCCAAGGACCTGATCGAACGCCTCGATCCCGAGGACGCCGCCGCCCTCGACCTCGACCCTGACCACGTCACCTACACGGCGCTCGGGGAGCTTGAGACCGCGACCGAGAAGGCCCGCCGCGACGCCCCCACCATCCCCGTCTGCGAGGTGTAGGTCGACCTGGTCAACCGCTTTGCCTGGCCCCAGGCGGTTCGCCTCGTCTGGGGGATGGGCGTGGTACCAACTTGGTACCGGACGCATCGTCCGATCTGTCCGTTGCGTCCCGAGGCGGGGACGCATGGGACGCAAGGGACGCGTCCGGACGCATATGGCGGTCGCGTCCTCCGGCTGGGGGCCGAGCGGTCGCCGGTTCAAATCCGGCCTCCCCGATCCATCAAACCCAGCCTGGAGCCGGTGTAATGCGTCCCCTCGCGTCCCCGCGTCCCCAGGTGCTCCAGCCACCTAGACTGAGCCCCACGATCCGCGGGTGGTAGCGAGAAACGAATCGGGCGTGGTATCGGCCGTCGCCAACCCCGTCAGAATCTCTGCAAATGAGAACCTTTCGGGATCTGGATTTTGCGCCTGTGCACGCACGCCTGCACGCCCCTCGAAGGACGCCCAGCAACACCTCTGCGTCGGACATCGAAATCGTCAAGGTGATCGTCTCGTCGGCCATAAAGGGGTCTACCTTCCTTTGGCTTCTCCACTTCGCGCACGCGAAGGGTCCACCTTGCATCGACCGCCCTATCGGCGGGCCGGACCGTCCCTATTGCTGAGGCGAATCCCCAAAGTGCTGAATGTAGATGTCCGAACCAGGGAAGACCTCCGACTCGTGGCCGTCCTCCCAGCGCACAAGGTAGGGCGGCGCTCCATCGTGGCCGAGCACCTTCACGATCTCGCCGTCACGCTGTTGTTCTCCTTGATGGTGCCCGCGGACCACCAGGCGGTCGCCTGGTCGTGCCCGCCTCGTCGAATCACTAGCCGAAGCCATTGATGTTCCTTTCCATTTTCGGAATCCCAATCGTCGCGTTCGCCCCGACGGGCAGATCCCCGAGGAATACTGATTCGCCCTCGAATTCTCCTTATCTCGCCTCCTCGGTCATCCGCAAAATCCCCACGTTTCGTGTGCGGTTTTTCCCCCTCGCGAATACACGAGGAGGCGCCTACTCTCATTGGATTGACAGTCCGCTCCTAGAAGGACGCTTCTATGGCAACTGAGCTGACCGAGTGGCGGCCGTTCTCGGATTTCGCCGAGCTGCGTCATCGACTCGACCAAGCATTCCGCGACCTCAGCGATGCTCGGCCCCGAAGGGCGCTGAGAAACAGGAGATCTTGGTCGAGTCCAAACCCGAGTAGCTGGATGGCCCGCTCGATGGCCGCGTGGGGGTGACAGGTCTTGAGCGGGCGTCCGGTTGACCTGCGTGAGGTTCTCCTTCGGCCCCACTCGTTCGACGCCCTGAACGATCAGCTGCGCCCGAATGCCCGAGAGCGGCTGCGGATTGCCCGCGAAGAAGCGAGGGCTGCGTTCGCCGGTCGCACCATCTGGTGGATCAACTCGACCTCGCAGGGTGGTGGTGTCGCCGAAATGCACAGGACGCTGCTGCCCTACTGGCTGGGCAGCGGGATCGACACCCGCTGGCTGGTCCTCACCGCCCCCTCCGCCTACTTTCGCTTCACCAAGCGCCTCCACAGTCTGCTGCACGGTGTGCCAGAGCAACCACCCGGTGCTCGGGATAGGGCGATATACGAATGGGTGACCCACTCTGTGGCGAGCAAAGCACGCTCGCTTGTCAGCGAAGGCGACGTTGTGATCCTCGAGGATCCGCAGACCGCGGGCCTCGTCGAGGAGATGAAGCAGCGCGGCGCGCTCGTGGTCTGGCGATCGCATGTCGGTCCCGACGACGGCAGCCCGGGGGCCGTCGAGGTGGCCTGGGAGTTCCTGCTGCCCTTCATCGAAGCCGCCGACGCCTTTGTCTTCGCGAGACGCCACTACATACCGCCCTCGCTGGAAGGGCTGCGCTCGATCGTGCTGCCGCCGGCGATCGATCCTCTATCGGCGAAGAACCAGCCCCTCGTTCCAGCCGACGCCGAAGCCATCCTCCAACGTTGCGGACTGGCGCGGGCGAGACGACCGGTTGGGGTGACTCGCGTGCCTCTGCTCAATGGCAGAGTGGTCGAGGTGCGGCGTCGCTGTCGCGTGATGCGCGAGGAGGCTGCTCCCCGACTCGATGGCGAGCGCCTCGTGGTTGCGCTGGCCCGCTGGGACTGGCTGAAGGACCCCGTCGGCATCGTGCGGGGCTTTGCAGAGCATGTACGCCATCCCCGAGCCCGCCTGATCGTCGCCGGGCCGGCAACCAGCGCCATCGCCGACGACCCGGGTGCTCGGACGGTCTTGCAGGCGACCCACGCGGCCTGGCGGGACATGAGCGCCCCCCAGCGTCGCCGCGTCGACGTCGTCGCTCTGCCAATGGTGGACCTCGACGAAAATGCGTTGATGGTGAACGCCCTGCAACGAAAGGCGGGGGTCGTGGTCAAGAAGAGCGTGCAGGAGGGCTTCGGCCTGGGCGTCACCGAGGGGCTCTGGAAGGCAAGGCCTGTGGTGGCGACTCGGGTTGGCGGCCACAGAGATCAGATAGAGGACCACCGCACGGGACTTTTGATCGACGATCCCACCGATCTGCGCGCCTTCGGCGCGGCGATCGACGAGCTGCTCGACGACCCCACTCGAGCGCAGGCGATGGCATCGGCCGGCCGCGAGCACGTCCGCCAGCGCTTCCTCGCCGACCGCCACTTCGTCCAGTGGGTAACGGTGCTGCGCGAGGTTCTCGCGACGGAAGCTGCACCGGTCTGATGGGGTCTCCACGCGGAAAAATGGGCCAGATTCGCCTTGGATCACCGCGAGATTGCTGCTCGCTGCCGAAGTCGACATCGGGGAATGGGACGAAGCCGCGGTCCAGCAGCCCATGCTTCGGGGGCGGCCGCCTTCTGCGCTGCTCTGCGTGATTCACTCTTGACGCGCTCCGTTCGCTGTGGCAGCTTCGTCTTGATATGCAAGCGATGAAGGGACAAGGTGGCAAAGATCCTGATCATGGAGTTCGCCGGCGACGTTGAGGGCTATGAAAGGGTCACCGAGCACCTTGGAATCGATGTGGCAAGCGGTGAGGGGGACTGGCCGGCAGGCCTGTTTTTTCACAGTGGCGGAGTCAAGCCGGGCGGCTGGATCGTCTCCGAGGTCTGGGCCTCGCAGGAGGACCAAGAACGCTTCATGGCTGAGCGGCTCGGGCAAGCCCTGAAAGAAGCCGGCGTCGAAGATCCGCCAAGCCGCGTCGAGTGGTTCGATCTGGCTGCGTACCACAAGCTCCAGTAGCTTTCGCGCCAAGCGACGGGGATCGAGCTACAGCGGAGTACCCCAGAAAGCACCGGTGGGACCCGCCGGTCCTGCGCAGCTGAACGCACTCCCTGTGTCGGCCTGAGCCTAGCTCCCGCGGGTCGAGCCGCGACGGCCGCGCTGCCGCTGACACAGCTCGCAGACGACTTCCGCCTCGTGGCCATTGCGGGCGTGTCTCTGAGCACGCTCGCCCGTCATCAGCGTCCGACCGCAGACGGTGCAGATGATGTGATTCAGCGGGGCGACCCTCAGAGCATTGGGCCGATCGCGCTGTGCAGCCTTGGCGTCATCGACCGTTGCGACCCGCACAGAGGGAGGCCGTTGGACAGGAAGCCGCTCCGCTTTCACCAGATCTACCCCCTTCGGAAACGGATGGCGAACGCGTGTGTCGGATCGGTTCCGTCCTCATATCAGGTCTCTCATCCGCGCTAGCCGCGAACGGACCCTCCTATTCAGGGTAGCGGTCGCTCATCGTGTGGCCATCCGACCGCGAGTGCGGCTCTGATCCACTTTTGTCAACCGCTGCCCGCCCCAGCCGGTCGCCTCGTCTGGGGGATGGGCGTCGTGGTACCACTTTGGTACCGGACGCATCGTCCGATCTGTCCGATGCGTCCAGAGCCGGGGACGGAGGGGACGCATGGGACGCGTCCGGACGCATATGGCAGTCGTGTCCGCCGGCTGGGGGCCGAGCGGTCGCCGGTTCAAATCCGGCCTCCCCGACTCACTGGAAGCCGGCGCGGAAAGCTGGGCTCCTTCGGCCGACGCCGCCATTCGTAGATTAGGCGGCGAGGGTCGTTCGCTCGACAATCCGCGGGTGGTAGCAGAGACGAATCGGGCCCCCGCTATGGAGAAAGGCCCCGGAAACCGGGGCCTGGCAATTGCTTTCGGTCGGTTCGGACTCGGTCGGACCCTAACCGCGTTTATCGCCAACTCCCACCGCCAGGAGCGCCTACATGCGAAGTGGCTCGTGCCTTTGATGCGCCCGGTAGGCCTTCAGAACAGTGATGAGATCCCGACGCGCGAATCGCCGGCGCGACACTCCGGCGCGATGCAAGAGAAGTCGGTCTGAAAGATCGAGCCAAAGAGGGATTTCGCCGCGGGGAAGATGTAGATCCCCTTTTCCAGCAGCAGTTCCTCGACGTTCTCGCGCTTGAGGACCAGCAGCTGTGGCTGTTGATGTAACTTGCGGAACCGGATCAAGACCGAGTTCGAATCGCTGGAGACGTAGCTGCCCTTGATTTTGCGCTGGTTCGTCAGGATGACCAGGGCGTGAGGTCGCACTTCCGGGAACTCACGCTGCCGAGCTCCGCTGAGCACGACCGCCGCGATACCGGCAGCAATCAGCAATCTCCAGAGCGGGAAGGAGGTGTTCTCGTCTTGGGCCAGCTGCCTCAGATACGCCGCGATAAGCCGCAGTGAGTAATAGAGAAGGAGCGTCAGAACAACCGCGACGACTACTCCGGCCCAGTCCAAGGGGACGAACAAGAAGATCAGCGCTCCAAACCCTACGGACGGAGCAACCGCCTCCTGAGCAAGTCCCTTGGCCGCCAGGCGGCGGAGCCTGGAGGAGCTGTCTGGTTCGCGAGTAGCCCAGCGGGCGATACGCACACCCCCCCATCCGAGCACGGCAATCACCAGCGCGCCGAAGAAGATAGAGATCACCAGCTCACGGACCCCGGCGGCGGCGACTTGTGCCTTCGGGATGAGTGGCAGGATCTCGTCAGGTGGCAGACCCCCGCGCTTGAACTTCTGCCACTCGACGAAGTAACCGGCAGCGAAGAAGAAGATCCCGGCGCCACCGATGGCCACCAGCGCCTTGCCCGCCGTGTCGAGGCTTTCACTCAGCCGCTCGCGTAACCCGACGCCGACCTTGCGAACAGCGTCGCGCTTGGCGAGAGGTGGAGTCTCGGGGGAGAAACGAGGTCGCACTTCCTTATCAACCATCATCCCAAGGTCTCCCGACGACAGGGGAACAGGCCCACACTCGGCATCGGCGCTGCGCCCGCCCTCAGGAGCAGGATCATGGTGCCGGCCAACCCGGTCATCAGGCTGGGATCCCCTCCCGGGCCGCCCACTCCGTCCGGCCAGCGCTCCACGTCGTCGCCGAGCATTGCCACGACCCGATCGAGCAACCAGCGAGCGGCAGTCAGATGCTCCTCTTCGCCCAGCACCGAATGCGCAGTGAGCAGCAGTTCGAGCGTGCCGCCGATCCCATGGCACATGGTGAGTCCGTGGTCGGGCGGACGACCGGCTGCGGTCGATCCCGTGGCGGTGGCTACGCTGGACTGGAGGGCGGCGGCCGCCTCCGCGAGCAGGATCGGTTCCTCCCGTCCCAGCTCGTGAAGGCGCAGTCGCACCAGGCCGGCACCGACGGAGCCGTGACACCACCAAGTCGGAAACGCGGGCTGACCGCTTGCACGACCGGTTCCTGCCCGCAAGTCGGGCCAGTTGCTGCGCCGGCGGTCGAACCAGCTGCGCTCGTAGCGCAGAGCCTCGCGGACGGCCTTCTCGAGCGCCGCCCCACCGGCCCGGGCCTCGAGCTCGCCGAGGGCCCAGGCAATGCCTCCCGCTCCGTGGGCCAGGCCGCAGAGGCCGGGCTCGCCGGGACGCCCACTCGCCCATGACCATCCCCAGGGGTGCCCATCGGCTGCCTCCAAGATCGCCTGCCCGAGCATCGTCCCCCGCTCCAGCAACCAATCCTCCTCTGTCTCGTCATAGGCGGCCATCAGCGCGACGAGCGCACCGGCGTTTCCCCCGATCACCTCCTGGGACGGCAACGGAGCAGCGGTCGCCTCATCCAGCAGCTCAAGCCCACCTCCTACCAGGGCGGTGTCCGACAATGCCGTCCCGGCTTGCAGCGTGGCGATCGCAACGCCGCTCAGGCCGTCGTGAAGTCCGCGGCCGACTCGGGCGCTCGCCCGCCGCAGCGCTCCCGAGGCGCCGTACTGCGCGAGCTCGCAGAGATCGGCGCGGCCGAGCGCGTCTCCTGCATGCGCCAGTGCCCAGGCGATGCCTGCGTCGCCATGGTAGACCGCGGGGTCGCCGGTTCGGTGAACAAGGCGCCGGCCCACGTCCGACGCCTCCACGTCGCCGTGCATCCATGTGCATCGATGATCGGCGACGATCGCGGTCTCGGCCAGCGCGTCGGCGATGTCGTCCGCGAGGTCCAGCAGGGTGCCGACAGGCGTGGCCTCCGTCACTCCCACGGCAGCCTCCGGGAGGGGTCGGCGACGTAGGGGCGCTCGACCGGCACGCCCTCCTCGCGGAGGCGCTCGGCGACCGCATCCAGGGCCGTGTCGGCGTGATTCGCGGCGCCGCGGGATCGGGCCCTCAGAACTCCTTCGGCGATCAGCCGAGAGCGGTGCTGGCCGAAGCTCTCGCCCGTGCCCGGGTCGTCGCACACGGCCAGCCCCCGGCGGGCACGCAGGGCGAGCGGCGGCGCGCCACTGCGGAAGCGATCATCCAAGGCGCCGGCGATCCGATCCAAGCCGTCGCGCAGCTCCTCGACCCCCTCCCGGGGCAAGTAGAGGACGGCAGCGTCGGCACGAGAGTAGGCCCTGCGATCGACGGCACACTTGAGCATCCAGGGCGTCGCGGCGCTGATCAGCAGGGCCGAGAGGGCGCGGACCAGAGCCGCCACATCGCCGGGGCCGATGTTCCAGTAGAGGCGCACCAGCGCCTGCGCGGGAGCCTCGAGCCTCCACTCCGGGGAGTGCGTGCACCACCAGCCATGGCTGTCGAGGGAATCCCGTCGCGCCGGGGCAAGGAGGTTGTCGCCGGGCGAGGGGGAGAGGCCAGGACGAGCGAGCGCCACGTGCTCGCAACGCTCCAGTGTGCGTCGCTCCTCGCCACGACGCGCAACAACCTGGGCGGACGGCCCGACCTCCTCAGCGACCCAGCCCCCCTCCCACACCTCACTTCCGGCATGTGCGGCCCGCAGCACCGCGGCGAGGTCGGAAGGGAGGTCAACGGGAACGCGGCAGTCCTCGATCGGCGCCGCATACCAAGCTCCGTACAGGTGCTCGCGGAGCTCGTCCGGCCTACTGCCCGCCCCGAGGGCCGATTCCGCAGTCGCGATCGCGACTCGGAAAGCGTCGGCGGAACTGTCGGGGACTCCGCCCACCGGATCACCGCCCGGGGGGGAGGAAGGTGCGCGCCCACGCCGTCCGGTCGACAGCTATCGCGGCGGCCAGGTCGAGGAGCGCCCCGGTGACCTGGGGGACCTCACCATGCGTCGCCATCGCCGCCAGCTGCACAACCGCCTGCGCGAATCGCGCCGCGACGAAGCAGGCGAGCCGGTCCGTGCTCGTCTGCCGGACCGGCCCGATCGCGTCGGAGTGGGCGGCAACGGCGGCCCGGCAGAGCGGCGCCACCGCCGCGGCGTCGGATGCCCCTCCGGCGAGCAACTGGGTCGTCACGATCGTCTCGGCGAGCCCCGCGACGTCCCAGCCCGGATCGCCCCACCCGGCCAGCTCCCAGTCGATCAGCCAGAGCCGCCAGGCGCCGCCCGGCTCGCGGCGGGCGAGCACGTTGTCCCACTTGATGTCGCCGTGGATCGGCGCCCGCGCCGACCAGGCGTTGCCGGCCTCCTCCACGAGCGCCATCAGGTCGGCCCGTTCGCGCAGCTCGGTCACCACTCGGCGCGGCCCCTCATGTGCCGCCGCGAAGTCGGGGGACCCTCCCGCGGGCAGATCGAAGACCCATGGTCTCCGAGCAACCGGCAGTGCCGCCGGCCGCACGGCCCCCGCACCGGCGAGGTGGAGCGAGGCGAGCGTCTTGCCCAGCTCGGCGGCGACCACAGCAAGATCCTCACCGAGCGTCCCCCACAGCTCGTGAACCGTGCGGGCGCCCTCGGGGGCTTCCAGCACGAGCCAGCCTTCGTGATCCGGGACGGTGGTCGGGCTCGGCGCGAGAGACCCGATCCGCGGCGCTGCGGCCAGCCATCTGTATGTGGCCATCTCCGCCTCCACCAAGGCCGGGGCGTCCGGCCCCGGCCCCGGCTGCTTCACCGCGAGCTTCGGGATCTCCGACACCACAACGAGGTGGACCGGGTTGGATCGCGATTCCTCATGCAATCCAACGTTTCCGTCGCACGCCGCCGAGGCTCCGACCAAGCCCGCGCGCACGAGTCCCGCGAGCACGCGCCCCGGCGATGCCGGGGCGCTCGGCGCGGTCACGACGCCGTCACTCCCGCTTTGCCTCTTCCTCTGCCTCCTTTACCGCCTCCAGGGCCGCCGCGTAGCCCTGCCAGTACAGGTCGTCTGCCTGATCGGCTCCCGGAGTTCCGTACAGGTCGCGCGGGTTGAAGGGCCCGATGTCGCGCGGGTTGAAAGGTCCGATTTCGCGTGGTGGGAAGCGTTCGAACGGGGGATCTCCGCAAGCCCGCGTCTGCAGCGGTTCAAATCCGCAGACCCACGGCTGGCTCACCACAGCACAGACCTGGGGCCGCGTGAGCACGTTGCAGAACACCGGTCTCGTTACGAGCGGGCGGCAGACGATCGGGGTCGTAACGATCGAGAAACCCGAGCAGAGGTCGACGTTCAGCTCGTCGAGGACCGACTGGATCGGGTTCGCGACACCCATGGTGCCGGATTTGTTGCCGGCGAAGTGGAGACCGACAACGTGGTTGCCTCCCTCCACGACCGCCGATCCGGAGTCGCCGTGGTCGCCAAACTGCGTGCTTTTCGCCGTGTCGACATCGACCCGGATCTGTTCTTTGAGGACGTGGGTGCCGAGGCCGTCGCCGTAGTCGATCGACGTCGAGTAGTCCACAGAGGTGACTTTGCCGTAGGTCAGTTCGGTCGTCCGGCCTCGCTTGCGCACGGCCATCCCGACCGACGCCGCCATCTTGCCCTGCACGCTGCCGATTTCGGCGATCGCGCATTTCCATGACTTGCCGGCGTCAAGGCCGACAACCGCGCCGTCCACATGTCCGCTGAGGACAGCTCGCTGCAGCGTTCCGAATTGTCCGGCCGGACAGCTACCCCCGTCCACGCGCCCGGGCTGGGTCATCGTGTCCCCGACTTTCCAGCCGGTGTCGATGCAGGCGACGTGGAAGTTCGTGAGCGCCATCACGTCGTGGCTCGTTCGATCGCGCACGAAGACACCGAGGGTGCCGACGAAGATGTAATAGCCGGCGGTCGGGACGTCGGGCGGTTCCAGGTAGACGGACCGGCATGGGCCCATGCTGATCCCGCCCTCCAGCGTCGCGTACGTTGATTTGTCGATCTGCGTTTCGACCTCGGCCAGCGCCGGGCGATGGAGGACGATCTCCTCCTCGATCACGTCGGTCGGGATGCCGTCGATCTCCTTGGGGATGAGTTCGTCGGCCTTCAATGAGCTTTTTGACTTCTTTTTCTTCACCGACACAACGATCGCCATGCGGTCGGTCATTCTTCCCTTTGTCGTCTTGTAGTTGATGTCGACCCCGGTGACGTCGGGGCGCGCCAGCAGGTCAAGCTCGACCCGCTCCTTGGTCGGACGGATCTCAGCGCGGGATCGCTCCGCTTCCGAACTGGTCATCGCTCCTCCTCTCGGGAGCGGCGATCCCTTGCCGGGAACCCCTGGCGCGGGGACCGCGCGCTACGTGGTTCGGGGTCGGGGGACACCAAGCCCTCCGGCTAGAGCCGACCGTAGACTTCGGCCCCTGATTGGACAAGTGATCTAATCGTTTGTTCGACCTGAACGGGCGTGCTCTCCCGCCGCCATGTTGTGTCGGAGGGCATCGGCCTCCAGACCGGCAACTCGTTCATCAGGTCGCGATGGAACGTCGCCAAGCTCGCACCGGTCAGCCACTCCCGCGACGCTCGAAGCTGCGCTGACCGCAACGACCGCGAGCGGCGCGCCGGATTGGAAGACGAGGGTCAGCGCGGCTCGGGCACTCACCGAGCTGGAGATTGCCCGTAGCTGCTTGGGTATTGCGAAACTCCGCCCTTTCACTGCGCCTACCGTGCGGATCGTGACGAAAGCGGCGGCTAGCTTCTAACCGGCAAATGTCTGATGGAGATCGCCCTTGGGTACAGTTGAGCCCGTGATGAGCTCGGTGCCCATGATCCGCTCGAAGGCGGCGGCGGTTGCGAGTCGTCGCCAGGTCGACGGGGCATTGGTCACGATCGGGAGCGGTATAGGTGCCGTGCCACCGCCGCCATCCGAGTCCAGCACTCCCGCGCCGAGGAGAGCATCGTCGCTGCCCTCGCGTAGCTCGACGTGCATGCGCCGCAGCGAGCTCAGGCGCTTGCCGAGCGACTCGCCGGGGCCGGTCGCTCGCCAAGCCCGCAGCCGCACCTCACGTCCGCCCGCGTCGAGCGTCGCTTCATAGACGAGCGCGCCACCATCGAGCGTCACGCGGCCGTCGTGCAGCAGGGCCTCGCCGACGGCCGGCGCCCTCACCCGGCCGACGAGCCGGGCCTCCCGCCGGGGCCCGGCTAGGAAGGCTGTGGCGTCGGGAACTTCGGCGGCCAGTTCGGTTCGCCCCAGCGAGCCCACGTGGCGCTCGCGCCACGAGATTCGGACGCCGGGTTCCTCCATTTTCGTCGCTGCGGGCGTCAGCGGGACACCGCGCTCGCGGTCCGCAACGTCAAGGTAGCGGTGAGCATCGTCGTAACCCATTGCAATCAGGGTGGCGGCGTCGATCCGTCCCATGAAGAAGTCGGGGTCGAGTGGGATCGGATGCCGTGGTTTGACCACGTGGGCGATCACCGGCTGCCTCTGTCCGTAGGGCGAGTGACCGGCGTCGATCGCCTCGTTCAGCTCGCTGATGCGGTCGAGCTCCTCGAACAGCACACCGTTTGCGCTCTGCTCGATCATGTGCACGTACTGCAAGAACGGACCGTCGCGGTAGGCCGGCGTGTTTCCGATGCACCAGAGGATCCACAGCTCCTCCGCCCCGCGCTTGACTGCCTCGATGAGGTTCGCATCCTTGATCCACACGGCGTCGAGATAGGGTGCCCCGGCCCGCTGCACCGCGGGCATCAGCACGGGCAACGAGATGCCTGCGACGAGCGCGCCCAGGTCGACGTTGCGATGCTCGATTGCCTCGTTGGTCTTCGTCGCGTGATTGCAGACGTTGAACGTGCCTTCGATCCCCTGCGCGGCGCGGATCGCCTCGACGTCGACGCCCAGGTGCGGGAACACACGGCGCTCGATCCCACCAGCGCCGCCGAATCCGCGCAAGTGCGGGGCCCGCAGGTAGTCGCGCAGGGGCAGCGGAGCGGCGAAGTTACGTACCCGGAGCGTCCGCCACCGTTCGGCCATCTCCCGCGGCGAGCGGCCCGACATGAGCATCGCCAAGTTGATCGTCCCGCCGGATGCCCCGTCCGCATGCGCGAACCCGAGGCCCGCCTCCTCCAGCGCGCAGAGGACGCCGGCCTGCCAGGCGACGCGCATGCCCCCTCCTGCGAGGATCAGCGACCGGCGTGGCGCGCCGTCGTCGGATGGGTCCGAAGCAAGGGAAGGAGTGTGCGGCGGCGCCTCGCGCCCGCGACTCACCGGATCCGCCGCCAGTACTCGGCCGCGAGTAGCCCCGAGAGGAGGTCGAAGAACGCGACGCCGAGGGCGATTGGCGAGAAGATCCGCCGTCTGACCCCGAGCGCCACGGCGACGAAGGCGCCGATCTTCTGGAGCGCCGCCCAGAAGAGGATCACCGGATCCCGCCCCGGGCGCAGCAGCGCGTTCAAGAGCCCGCCCCCCACGACAACCATGAACATGCCGATCGTCCCGAAGAAGTGGCGCGCGGTCGCGTCGTCCTCGGCCATGAGCGAGCGCAGCAGCCGCCGCGGGGCGAGCGCCTGCACGGCGCCCGAGACGACGGTCAGCGCCGAGATCGCGATCAAAGCGCGGCGGATGAACGAGTCCGACACTCAGGCCGCCTTCAGCACGAAGTAGAGCGCGATGGCGAGCCACTGAACCGTCCAGAGCGAGGTGCGGACCACGTTCAGCCGCATCCACTTTCCGAGCAGCATTCGGAGGCGGTCCTGATCGGTGACACCGTCCATGAGCTCCTTGTTGTACGGGAAGATGAATAGGAAGGTGAGCGCCGTGGCGGCGATCACGCCTGCAAGGTAGGCGACCGGAGCCCACACGTACTTGCTGTCTGCCTCGCCGAAGATCAGGGCCACCGCGGCGATCAACATCGCGATCGTCATGTAGGTGAAGAATTGGGTGGCGTGCTTGACCGGCTCGATGAACGGCAGCTCATACGTCTCTGGAGTGAGCCGCGGCGCCAGCGGGAACGAGAAGAACACGAGCGACCAACCGGTGCCCAGGTACATCGATGCGAACAGCAGCATCAGCCCTGCGACGATTATGTTCGCGGTCTCATTCATCGTGGCACCGGCGAGACGTACTAAGCACCTTCCTGGTCGAGCGCCGGGTCCTTCGGCGGACGTAGCCACTCCTGGCTCTGGTCGAGGGCGACCACACTCTCAAGCCCCTCGGGGATATCGGCAGGCGGCTGGTCGTAGTGGAGGAACCAGGACTCGAAGTGGTCGTCGAGCACCCCAGCCGTCTGCGGGAACCACGCCGTGACGAGCGGCCGCTCGGCAATGTCCAGTCCCTTCAACGGCGCGACCCGCGGGTGGTCGCCGATGACCAGTCGCCCGGAGCGGGTGAACGGGAAGTTGAAGCCTGCCTTCCCCCGGAAGTAGACGTAGGACTTCATGAGCATGCCGCGGAAGGCGCAGTAGTTCACGGCCGCGGCACCGACCGGCAGGCCCGCGAAGCGCGGCCGGTCGATCTCGATCCGCACCCCGAGCTGACCGTCGAGGTCATACTGGCTCGACACGGTCCGCTTCGAGATCACGAAGTCCAGATTGGCCTGGTGCTTGGGCATTCCCCAAATGCCCTTGCCGCCCTTGACCGAGATTTCGGTGCTGACCGGCAGGTCGACCACATACTGGCCGGTCCCGTAGTGCCGGGTGAAGAGGGCGGGCACGAGCCGGGGAGCCGGGCGTTCAGCGTGCGTGCAGGCAATCGCGATCGAGAACTCCACGTAGCGTCCGATGTCGGTTATTTTGTAGTTCACGACCGTAATGACGAGCGCGCCGCGGTCTCCCCAGAGCCGAAAGGGGTGCACCTCGTTGCCCTGGATCAGCTCGGCCGCCTTGCGAACGTCTATCGGGAAGATCGCCATGAGGGAGGGCGTGTCTTCGGAGTTCACCGGGAGGGCGAAGCGGATGCCGTCGACGAGTGCGTGGCGCCCGGCCTGCTGCTCGAGGCGCTTCGGGATCTTCACTGGACAGTCCCTTTCTCTAGCTCGCTGACGATGACCGGAAAGACATCTTCGTCCGCTCGCTGACCCATGAAGATATCGAGGTGGCCGTAGCCGGGGAAGGAGTGCATGGTGTGGCGCCCTGGCGCGTGACGCTCGAACCACTCGTGGGTGCGGTGCTGGCTCTCCGGGAGGAAGCAGTTGTTGAGCTCGCCGGCCAGGAACGAGAAGCGCGCATCGGTCTGTGGCGGGCCGGCGACGAAGTCCTGGGGCAGCTCCGGACGGCCATCCACCGAGACCAGGTGCCCCGCTTTGACGCAGGTGAGCATCTGCTTGAAGAACGTCAGCGGCACCTCCCCAAACTCGTGCTTGAGCCACTCGTGCGTCCCCGGGTTCAGGTTCTCGTGGCGCCACAGCGTCGGGAAACCGACACCGTAGGTGAAGCTCGCCAGCCGGCAGACCTGGTTGTCGCACTCATGGTGCGTGGCCAAGACGAATGCGTGCAGCAGCTTCGGGAACACCCAAGGCGCGCCGGTCACCCCCCACTGGGGGTTGAGGTAACCGAGGACTCGGGCTGCCGGCGGGATTGCGAACCGAAGCTTCGCCTTGGCGAAACGCGGCACCACCGGGTGGAGAGTGACCGCGTTCGCGACGATGGTCTTGACCTCCGGCACGAGCCCCGCGACAACGGACATCGTGAAGCTCGTCGAACCCTGGCAGTGGATCACCGCCTGGATTTCGTCGACGCCCGTCTCGTCGACGACTTTCCGCACCGCCTGCGGGTGATCGAGAACTGCCGCCTGATCAAGCGTCCACTTATTGTGCGGAATGTCGATGCTGGCCCGCCAGTTCTCGAGCCAGACGTCGTAGCCCTCTTCGACGAGAACGTCGACGAGGGTGCGTCGGGTGGGTGCACGGTAGATGTTGGCGCGCACACCAGCGCCGTGGACGAGGAGGACCGGGCCCTTCGCGGGCGCGTACTTCCCCGTGACGTGGATCAGGTTGCACTCGAGCCCGTCACCCGCGGTGAACGAGACGACTTCCTCGTGGTGACCGTCCGCCCTCACCCCTCGTCCTCTGCACCGCCGCCGTAGACCTCCCAGAGGTTGCCGGCGAACAGCGCACCGAACCGGGCAACGGCATCGGCCCGCCCGTCGGGCTCGGTGTCGAACGTCGTCATCTGCTTCGCGAAGTCGAGCGGCTCGATGTGGAGGACGCCGGAGGCGATGACCTCGGCGGATTCGTCCTCAGCAGGCTCCACGTGCCCCGCCAGCACGCGCGTGAAGAGCGTCGAGGTGTCTGACCACACGTTGTCGATGCCGGCGTCGTCCTTGATGACCTTGAACCCGGTCATCGTCAGTGGATGACCCTCTTCGTCAGCGAAGTGGAGGCGATAGAGCATGCGCTTGTCCCGCTCGTCCCCGTCGAGGTTCACGAACAGGTTGAAGACCCCTCGTTCGACCCGACGCTCCCCGCCGAGCGCCTCGCAGTGCACGTAGCCGTCCGCTTGGGCAAGATGGTCTCGCTCGGCGATAAAGCGGTCGAGGTCGTCCGCGGTGATCGTCAAGTGGAACATGAAGCGGGTTCCGCTGCGCTTGCCATCGTCGTGTCCCCGCTGGAAGTCCTTCTCGCCGAAGCTCACGAATCCCTTCATCTCCTCGGTGAAGGCGACCGAGACCCCGCGGTGCCCCTCGACCGGTGCGGGGGGGTCGGCGGGCGCCGGCGCCGGTTTTCGCGGCCGGGCCGGACGCGTGAGATCGGTGGTGCGTCCCTCGAGGATGGCTGTTGCTGAACGATCCGCCGTGGCTGCGATCGTCAGGCTGGGATTGGGGCCCACCGGGCCAGGCATGACCGACCCGTCGGCGATGTGGAAGCCGGGATAGCCGAACACCTCGCCGTTCGAGTCGACGACGCCCTCCTCCCTGTTGCGGCCCATTGGGCAGCCGCCCACCGGATGCACCGTGATCACCCGGTTCAGGTACCAGAGGGGATCGTCCATGAACCTGGCACCGAGTTGGTCCGAGACCTGCTGGGAGACTTCGCGCACACGGTCGAAGTACTCCGCGGAGCGGCCATGCTTGCGCCAGTCGACCTGGAGGCGGCCGTCGTCCAGCGACATGCGGCCGTCGGGGATGTCGCGCCCCATCCCGAGCAGGGGCAGCACCCCCGCGGACAGCCCGGAGTCTCCGAACAGCGAGGAGATCTCGGCGCTGAGCGAGGTATCGCGGTCGCGGTGAAGATAACGGCGGACCAGACGGGCGATGATGCTCGGCGCCATGCGGGCGATGACCCCGGGCGAGTCGACTCCCTGCAGCAACCAGTTGCCGAACTCCGGAAAGCCCGCATCCTCGAGGTAGAACCCTCGCCCGTGCTCCCCGTCGAGCTCGTCGGGGACTCGAATCGCACTCGTGATCACCGGCCCGTATCCGGGGTCGATGACCCGCGGCTCGCGCTCCCCAGCCTCGTCGGTCTGCGTGCAGCGGACGGCGAAGGTCAGCAAGTCGCCGTTGCCCGAGAAGTGCGTCCCGAGCGTGGCGCTTAGGCCGGGGAAGGCGGCACGGTTGCGCAGCAGCAGGTACGTGGAGCCGAGCGTCCCGGCCGACAGCACCAGCCGGTTGGCGGTGACGGTCGTGCGCGGCAGGCTCGCCGTGTCGGTCGGCTCACCCTCACGCTCGGGGTCGTGCCCCACGTAGTGGATCGCGTAGCCGCCGCCGTCGCGGGGCTCGAAGCCCCGCACCTCGCAGCGGGTGCGGATGTCCGCGTCGGCGTGCCAGGCGGCGGTCAGATACGTGTAGTCGAGGGAGTTCTTGGCCCCGAAGTTGCATCCGACGTCGCACTCGCCGACGAGGCGACAGGTCTGGCGGCTGCGGCCATGGATGTTCGGCCGCGGCTCGCGTATGGGCTCGCCCGGGATCGGCTCTCGATCCGGCCCCGGCGCGAAGGTGACCGCCAGGTTGGGCAGGAACCACTCGCGCCCGAGCTCTTTTGCCGCGGACTGATAGGCGATCGTCTTCGGCGTGGCGTCGTACGGCGGCTGGTCGAACGGGTACGGCGTCGCTCCGAGCATCGCCTCGGCACACTCGTAGTGCGGCTCGAGGTCCTCGTAGATGATGGGCCAGTACTCGTAGCCGGCCCCCGGCTCCTCGCGGACAAACCATTTCGGGTCCTTGCGGATCAGGACGTTTGCGTAGATCAGTGAGCCGCCGCCGAGTCCGCTGCTCACGATCGACTCGAGGCCGTCGAACGACCACAGGTCGAACATCCCGTGCAGTCCCTCGCTTGGGTCCCAGAAATTTCTGCTCAGCCCACGCGGGCTGCGTGGAAAGGATCCAGGCGGATACGGCTTTCCGCGCTCGAGCACCAGCACGCGCTGTCCGGCCTCGGCCAGCCGGAATGCTGTGACCGCCCCCCCGAAACCCGAGCCGACGATCACCACGTCGAAGTGCTCGCTGGGGTTCGTTTCGGGCGTCCCCATGGCATACAAATAGCTTGGTGGGCTCCCGAGTGCAACCCGCCGCTCAACTATTTGTTTACTAGCTGACTTTTCAGATCCGTTCCGTAGGAACGTGGATCGGGGGCTCGATCAGCTCCACCTCGAGTGGCCGATCGACGGGGCGTAGCCATGGCTCCTCTGCGCCGGCGTCGGGGGCCGCCTCCCATTGGCGCGGTACACGGCGGATGCCGATCGGGTAGATCGTCAGCCCCTCCTGGTCGAGTCGCAGCCGCAGGAAGTTCTTGTGGTCGGGGATGCCCTGGCATGCGAGCACCTCGTTGGCGTGTTTGGGTGCACGCCGGTGCGAGCGGATCAGGTACTCACCGAATATCAGCCCGCCGCCGAAGTATCCGACGACTGCAGCGGCAGCGGCCACGGGCACGACGAGCCAGTCCCCATCCGCGTCTACCGCTGCAACCACGGCCACGAGGGCGGCGGTCGAGACATGGGCGATGCAGTGGAGCGTCCCGAGCTGCCACTTCCCGGCCTTGGTCTCCGCGTCGGCGTAGGTGACCAGCGACAGCAGCATGATGACCCCGATTGCCGCGGAGGCGACGGACCAGCCGGGCCCGATCTCGATTGCCGCAAAGAGCGACGCGGCGAAGGTCGCGTAGAGGCCGGCGATCGCCGCGCACAGCCCCGGAGCGAACCGAAACAGCCCCCGCGCGCCCTTCGTGAGCCTCTCGGAGTCCTCGGGGCTCGGGTAGCAGACCTGCTGCTCGTACCGCCCCTCGGGCAGATCGAGCTCCAATGGCATGGTGTGCGTCGGATACAAGTACGCGCCGCCGCCGCCAGCCGTGACCAGGTCATGACTGCCGTCGTCCGACTGGTAGCGGCAGTAGTGATGGAGGTCGCCGGTAAGAGTCACGCGAACCTCTGCGCCGGCCTCCCGCACGACCTTCTCCACGAAGTATTCGAGGTTCTTGTGGGCGTCGGGCACGGCGTCGGGCTTGACCTTCACCCAGCTCGGCTTTCCGGTCACGAGAATGATCCGATCGCCCTGCTTTAGATCGATCCGCCTGAAGTACGCGAGCTGCGGTTCGTCGATGAAGGTGTCGAGCTGGATGTCGATCGCCAGCAGCCACCAGCGGTGCGGGAGCTGTACGGCGAAGTAGCTCCGTCGCTGCCGAGTCCTCCAGGCACCGATTTCTCGCCGGGCACAGAAGAACCGCAGGAAATTGGTCAGACCGTCGTACCAGTCGTGGTTGCCCGGTATGGCGAGGAGGTCCGGTCCGCTGGCGCCGGTCGACGGAAAGGCTGCTGTGTACGGACCGCGAAAGCGGTTCTCGTATTCTTCCCGGCTCGGGGTGGGATAGACCTCGTCGCCGCCCATGATGAGCGCGCGTCCACGCGGAAGCCCATCGCGTGCGGCGGGCTGGTGCCGCTCGGCGAGATCACCGCCCCCGGCGAACTCGAGGCGCGGCCGCCCGAGCAGGCAGGCCACCGCGTAGGTCGAGTTGAAGCCGTCGCCGAGGTCGGCGACGAAGTCGAGCCAAAGGGCCCCGTCCTGTTCGTCGGTCGCTCCGTAGGAAAGCGGCGGGCCGGGGGTCGGGTCCAGGGCCGCCTGGAACTCACGCTTGTCGGAGTACTGGCCGAAGAGGCTGGAGACGACGACGCGGAGTCCCGCGTCGACGAGGACACGCGGGCTGAGCCAGCGAACCATCGGCTTGCGTTCGAACTCGAGGTCCGCGATGCTGCGCGGCCGTTCGGTCGGGATCTCTATTGGCTTCCTCGGACTCACACCTGGAACTCTCCGGTGTCAACCCATTCGTTCTCGATCAAGACCAGCATGCCGAGCTGCTCACCCATGGCCGGTTACTCCCACTTCGCGTGATCTTGAGGTGGAACATAGCGCGCGAAGAAGGCTACGAAGAAGGCTACGGCGAATGAGAGGCTGGGACGGCACGTTGACTCGATGCGACCCGCAGATCTGAAGGTCATTCAGTAGCAGCGGCCTGGAAATCGGGCGGGGCTTACGAATCTGAGCAGCGGCAGGGTGAGACTGACCGAAATGGGGCGGTACTCCTGATACTCCCTACGCTCAGCGGACAAACAGCTCGCGCTCCAGGCACCGCGGCGAGTCGGGGTCGAAGTAGTCCGCCGCCCATTTTTCCGAGCGCGTCTTGAGGCGCAGCGGCTCGGACTCGGTCGCGCGGTGCTGGACGGCGCGAAAGCGGTAATGGTCGATCAGCTTGATCGCCTCCACCGCGTAGCTCGAGACCACCGTCGGGTCGGAGAACTCCACCAGGTTGTCGCCATTGTCCGACTCGCCGCCTTCGGCGAGGTTCGAGGAGCCGGCGTAGACCAGGGGGCGCTTTCCGTTGAAGTCGCAGACGACAAACTTGTGATGGATCGTTATCCCGCTGCCGCCGCTGTACTCGGTCCGGAACGGCTCGGGCGCCTTGGAGCGCAAATAGTCGAACGGTATGAACGGGGAGTCGGGGTCGGTCGGAGTCGTGGCTTTGAGCTCTCCGGTCAGTCTCTGGGTGGTCCCGAACGCGTAGAGGTCCTTGCGGTCGCGGAGCTTCTCGATCCGCTCCATGACAGGGCCCGACGCGCCCCCGATGTCCATGATCGCGAACAGCAGCGAGTTTTCGGCTCCGTCGATCGCGTCCGCGACGCGGTCCAGAGAGATCCCGGGATCGCTGTGAGGCGCGAAGCTCACCGCGCCCTCGGGCAGGCCCTGGCCGGAGAGCTCGAACCACTCCTTGGCGAGATCACCGGAGCGGAAGTGCGATGGGTTCTCCCAGGCCGCCTCGAACACCGAGGAGTAGAGCTCGGCGGGGGCGCCGCCCTCGAAGACGAACACCGAATTCGACTGCGCGCACAGGCCGCGGACCGAGAAGTTGGCGGACCCCGAGAGCACCTTCTGGGTCCCGTCGCGGCGGGTGAGGATGAAGATCTTGTCGTGGGCGAGGGAGCCGAAGTGGCCGGTCTTGACTTTGTCGGTGCCGGCGGAGTGAAGAAGCGCCTCCTTGGCTCCGACCTCCGGCGGGTCGGAGCTGCCCGCATGATGGACGTGGCTCTCGGAGTCGTCGAGGAAAGTCCGAACTCTCGAGCCGAGGCGCTCGAGCTGTCGGATCAAGTCGGGCTCGTCGAGGTCGAAGGCGAGAACGTCGAGTCTTGAGCCGCTGTCGTTGACGGCCTCCTCGAGCAGGCGGTAGACGAGCTCGCGGGCCTGAAAGCCCAGCCAGCGCCACTGGTCGACGTATTTGTCACTGGGGAAATCGAAGGTCTGGGGGTCCGGGTACAGGGGTGCGTTGTCGAAGAGCTCCGCATAGGCCTGAGAGGAGAGCTCACCCCGGGTGAAGCCGAGCTCGAAGTTCGCGTGGGCGTCCTCCCTGAGGTCGATGCCGAGGCTGGTTTCGGGGCCGGGTTCGAGCTGGTCCTCGGAGCCGCTGGCGAACAACATCGCGGTGGCGGTATAGACGAACTCGCCGGGCGGAACGCGGCGAGGGGGGTGGACCCAATGGAACTTTTGAATCGGGGCCTTATCGGTAGGTGTGACAATCGCCCGGCGCTCGGCCGGGCTGGTGTCCGCGGTGACCGGATCGGCGAAGGTTAGGCGGTTGTTGATCGTGAACTCTTTGCCTTCGGGAGAGCGGTAGCGCACGGCGAAGCCGGCAAGGTTCTCGTGAAGAGACTGCTTGACGTCGAAGGCCAGAAGCGCCGCCCCCTCTCCGCGATGTGCGGCGAAGGTCAGGCCGTCGTTTGAGCTACTGATGGTGGCCACGAGAGCGGGGGCACAAGATCTCAGCGAGGTTGCTGTCGTGGATGTCCGTGAGCCGGGGCACGCCAGCCACGGAGGCGAAGTCGGGGACCGTGAGCAACATCGTGTCCTTCCTAAATGGGGGTAAACGACCCGTTCGATCAAAGCTAACTGACGTGGAGATTCCCGTCAATCAGGGGACTCCATCTTTCGTTGAGGCCCCTGACACTCCAGGCAAATTGTTGCGACGGTTAGGTATGCACGCCCCAACGGGGCCGGTGGCGAGTCAGGAGGTGCAAAGGATGCAAGGGAACGCCGGAGAAACGCAGGAACCGAAGGACGTGGAGGTGGCCAAGAGGGGCTGGTCCCAACACGTCAAGGAAATTGGTGGCCTGGTCGCGGTGGTGGCCGGCCTGCTGGCGATCGCTGGAATTGCCGCGGGGGCGTTGATCGCAGACAGCCAAACTGCTGCGACGGTCGCCGGTTCGACAACCGGCGTCGTCGGCTCAATCGTTGGCGCATACCTGGGCGTAAAGATCGGCACCGACCAGACGAAAAACGCCATCCAAGCTCAAAGGGAAGAGGCGGCCAAGGGGCAGGTCTACGCGGCGCACATGACCAAAGAGGAAGCCCTGAAAGCCGTTCCACTGGCGCAAGAAGCTGCGGAGGCCATCCGCGCCTTGAAATGAGCGCGACGGTCGGCCGTGGACTCATACAGGTGCCTATGGCGCTTGACAGCGGCGCACTGCTGCTGGAAGCCTCGCTGAGGACGGGGCGCCGACTACCGGTCACCGAAGGCGCTCCCCGATAGGACAGACCTCAGGAGGTGGTCACATGCCACGCAAGATCAAGGGCTACGGATGGCTCCCGGATCTCCCTGACGGGCGGGATCTGCTGTACGGAGCCCCGGTTGAGGCCGTCGCGAAACTTCCCAAAAGGGTGGACATGCGTAAAAAGTGCCCGCCTGTCTACGACCAGGGACAGCTCGGCAGCTGCACCGCGAACGCGATCGGCGCCGCCCTGGAGTTCGACCAGATGAAGCAGAAAGAGGAGGCGTTCACACCCTCGAGGCTATTCATCTACTACAACGAGCGGGTGATGGAGGGCACGGTCCACTCGGACAGCGGCGCCCAGATTCGCGACGGCATCAAGACCGTCGCCAAACGCGGCGCGTGCAGGGAGGACCCGACCTGGCCCTACAAAATCGGAAAATTCGACGCCAAACCACCGAAACCCGCCTACGCCGAGGGCAAAGAGCACCAGGCGATCCAATACCTGCGGCTCACCCAGGCCCTGAGCCAGCTCAAGGGCTGCCTGGCCTCGGGGTTCCCGTTCGTCTTCGGCTTCGCCGTCTACGAGAGCTTCGAGAGCGCCCAGGTGGCCAAAACGGGCCATGCACCGATCCCGAAAGCGAACGAGGCTCTCCTCGGCGGCCACGCCGTCATGACGGTCGGCTACGACGAGCCGAAACAGTGGTTCATCGTTCGCAACTCCTGGGGCAGCGACTGGGGCATGGACGGCTACTTCACGCTGCCCTACCCATACCTTCTCCAACCCAGCCTGTCGGGGGACTTCTGGACGATTCGGGGGGTCGAGTAGAGGAGAGAGCGCGGGCTGGAGGGATCATGGCTGGGTGTAGATTCGACGCGCACCCTTGATCGTCGACCTGCACGCGCACTATCCCATGCATCTCGTTCCCCGCGCGCGAGTGAGGCTACTACGGCTTCTCCGGTCGGGCAAGGAGCGTCGGCGCCTGCGAGATCGGCTGCGCGCGCTCCTCCTCGGGCTCGCGAGTCTCTTCGCCAACTACCGCTCGCCCTTCTCGGGCCCCCGCGTGCGGGTGAGCTACATGCGCGCCGGGGGCGTGGGGGTCGTGCTATCCGTTCTCTACTCATTCTTTGACGAGGTCGACGTGGTGGATGGGGCGCAACCCCGCCCGGGCCACCTCGAATCGATCGAGGACCAGCTCGAGGTGGTCGAGAGCCACATAGCGGATCGGCAAGGGGATGACGCCCTCATCGCACACAATCCAGGCGAGTTGAATGAGGTCCAGCGCGCCGGCAGGCTGGCACTTGTTCATTGCGTCGAGGGCGGCTTCCATCTGGGATCAGATCCAAGGGAGGTCGAAGCCGCGGTACACCGGCTCGCCGGGCTGGGTGTGGCGTACATTACCCTCGCGCATCTGATCTGGCGGGGAGTTGCAACCGACGCCCCGGCACTGCCCTTCATGACCGACGCGGAGTACCGCCACTGGCTGCCGCAGCCGGAGGAGGGGCTTTCGAATCTCGGGCGAGCGGCGATCGAGGCAATGGTGAGGGAGCGCGTCTTGGTCGATGTTTCACACATGAGTGAGCGTTCGCTGGAGGACACCTTCTCCTTGCTCGACCGGCTCGACCCTGACATGTCGGTGCCGGTGTTGGCCACCCACGCGGGGTACCGCTTTGGAGCGCAGGAATACATGCTCGAGGCCGAGACGCTTCGAAGGATCGCAGAGCGGAACGGAGTGGTCGGATTGATCTTTGCCCAGCACCAGCTGAACGACGGGCTCCCCGCTCCCGAGCCTCGCCGTTCGGGATTCAGGGTCGGAAAGCGCCGACGATTCGAGCGATCGTTCGAGGTCCTCTGTCGCCATATCGATCGGATCCGCGAGGTGACCGGTTCACATCGGCACACCGCGATCGGCTCTGACCTCGATGGGTTCATCAAGCCGACGCTCGCCGGGCTCGAGGACATGCGAGACATGGCAGGTCTCGAGCGAGCGTTGCGGCAACGCTATGGCGACGAGGACGGCGAGCTGATCTGCTCGGGCAACTCGCTGCGCGTCCTGACGACCTTCTGGGGTGGGGGAAGACCGAGGCAGAGACTTGACCCGGGCTTGGTGATATGACGAGTGCGCCTGAGCTCTTGCAGCGATTTCAGCCGCAGCTGCGCTATGACTCGAATGAGGCCTTCTTCGCCGACTCGGCAGCGATGTGGACGGACACCCCGGCGAACGCCCTACGCCGCGAAGCCAGGGATGGGCGGCCCGGCGACCTGTTGGCGGCAGCAAAGCCCGGCAGCGGCCAGGCTCAACTTGACCTCGCCTTCCTGGGTCCCTCGCGCTACCCCAGTGGGGAGGCGGTCCAGCTCACCGATGTCATCGGCTGTTCGCGACGCGACTACCGTGCCCAGTACGTGGCTCTTCGACGAGATCGGACCTATGCCAATCGGATGTACGGGAGGGCCAGGGAGGATCGGGGACGCCTCTGGCTTCAGTACTGGTTCTTCTACTTCTTCAACGACTACAACCTGGCAGGGGGATTCGGGCTTCACGAGGGCGACTGGGAGATGGTCGAGTTCCGCATGGACGAGGGACGCGACCTGCCCGACCTCGCCGTCTACGCGCAGCATCGGTGGGCCGAGGTCGCTCCCTGGGATGTGGTTGAGAAGCTCGAGGGGCAACCTGACACAGCCGTGGTCTATGTGGCCCGCGGTTCGCATGCCTCTTACTTCCATGCCGGCTACCACGAGACCGAGGCTTGGTACGACCTTGCCGACGGAAAGCGGAAGACCCCTCACCTCGCGCTCGAGATGGTCAACGACGACGAGCCTGGTTGGATGGCGTGGCCCGGAGTCTGGGGAGGCACCACCGCGCGAGTCCCGGGGCTCGACCAGCCCAGCCCCACAGCCCCGTGTCGGCACGACCAGTGGGAGCACCCGGCGCTCCTCCTCGAGCACGCTCGCTCGGTCAAGCGAAGCGCCCCGACCCCTGCGCCGTCGGTCCGGGTTTCACGCCAGAACGGATATCTCCATCTGTCCTATGACCTCCGGAGCCATCGCGGATTGAAGCCGAATCGACTCGTCGTCACGGTGAACTCCGAGGACGACACTATCCAGCCACGAACATTCACCTTCGTGGTGGACACGGCGCTCGCGGGGACGATCGCCACGACCGTCGAACTGAAGCCCGCGCAGCACTACGACGTCTACGTCAGCGCCGTCGACGCCGGAGGCAAGCCGACCGACTCGGCACTAACCCTCATCCGGCCGGTCGGGACTCGAGAACCCGGGCAGCTCCCGGTTCTGCCATGGCTGGGCCGAATGGTGCGCGCCATCCGGCGAATGTTCGGCGGCGACTGACTACGTCCGTCGCTTGACTGACTGCCCAGGTCGCAGCGTGTACGGCCACCGCACATCGGAGGCGTTTCCCGTCCGGGCGCCGGGTCTGGCTCGTAGGCTCTGCGACGTAATGAGCGAGCCGACGCGACACGAGCACCCGATTCTGTGTCGTGCTGACCTCGCGGCCGATCCGGTCGAGCAGTTCGATCGCTGGTACCAGCCGGCCGAGCGGGAAGTGCCGCTGGCGGAGGCGATGACTCTGGCTACGGTCGGGCCCGATGGCGCCCCCGACGCGCGAATGGTCCTGCTCAAAGGCCACGGTCCCGACGGCTTTCGCTTTTTCACCAACTACGAGAGCACCAAGGCGGTCCAGATCGCTGCCGACTCACGCGCGGCCCTGGTCATCTACTGGCGCGAGCACGACCGCCAGATCCGCGTCCGCGGTTCACTCGAGCGGCTGCCGGCCGTGGACTCCGACGCCTACTTCGCGACCAGGCCCCGCCAGAGCCGCCTCGGCACCTGGGCCTCGCCGCAGAGCCGGCCGCTGCCCGGGCGAGCCGCCCTTGAGGAGAGCCTGAGGGGGATCGAGGAACGCTGGAAAGGCGAGGAGGACATTCCTCGCCCGGAGCACTGGGGTGGCTTCTTGATGCGGCACGAGACGGTCGAGTTTTGGCAGGGTCAGAGAGCACGCCTACACGACCGCTTCCTCTACACGCACGAGCCTGCGAACGGCTGGCGGATCGAGCGCCTTGCACCCTGATTTCACCCCACCGACCTGCGCGGACCGCAGTGCTATTGCAGCTGTGCCTTCCGGGTTCTGGGCGCTGCTACGCGGCCATTCGCTCGACTATCCGCGGATGGTAGCGAGAGACGAATCGGGCCCCGGATTTGACCTTTCGATTTGCAGCGCTTTCTTGCCCGGTTGATCTCGGACTCGGGGTTGGTCGGTTCGCAATGGTCGAGAGGGCGCCATCGGGAGCAAGCTGCGCCCCGAGTTCGGGTTTTCACGGATGCCGAAAGCATCGGCGCGCCATAGCGTCAACTCATGTCCGAGCCAGCCGGCGGCCCGCGCCTGGGCCCGCAACCTCGCCAGGCAATCGCCCTCTTGGCAGCCGAGCGAGCGGTATGCCGCCGGGACCGGGCTGTGGGGATGCTCGGCCGGCCCGATTCCGGCTCTTAGCCGGAAGCCCGCTTCGGAGGCGGGCTACGTGGTCTCAGCTCTGTCGACCGGATCTCGACCGTCACTTCGTCGGACCGGGCTTGGTACCAACGGCTTCTCCCCGGCGTGAGATCCGGCGGTGGCCTAGATCGATGGGCATAGCGCGGGCGGGCCCACGTCAGCCGTTAGTCGAGGTCCGTCTCCACCTCGATGCGGCCCGACTCGGCCGCGTCAGCAACGGCGCCGTAGTCGAGCTCGTTCTGATCCGCATAGCGCTCGGAGAACTCGGCGATCGCCTGATCGAAGCTCTCGCCCTTACCGAGATAGGAGGCGATTGCGATCCGATCCCCGGATCGGGCGTGGGCCCGGGCCAGAGTCCAGCCGCAGACCCGCCCGTAGATCTCCAGCCCCTTCGGCGGCAGGGTCTCGATTTCGACCGATCGCTTGCCGTCCCAGAGCTGGCGCACGTAGAAGTCCCGTTCCTTCCCGTCCATCCCGAACGCCGGGAGCCAGCCGAGGAGGATGTCGCTTGATGCCTGCATCAGCCACTGGCCCTCGACCACCCGCTCGCCGTGGTTGCCGAACTCGCTCGCCCCGGCGTAGGGCTCGAGCACCGAGGCCTCGGCTTCCTTGGCCTGCAGGAAGAGCGGGTCATGCCCGCCGCGGCCCATCATCAAGAGCACCCAGGCGCGGGTGCCGACGCTGCCGACCCCGACCACCTTGCGGGCCATCTCGACGAACCGGTAGCTGTCGAAGAGGTGGCGACGGTCTCCCTTGAGGCTCTCGCGGTAGCGGCCGAGCATCTGTTTGATCCGCTCTTCGAGCTCGTGGCGCTGATCGTCGGAGACGAGCTCACGGGCCGGGACGAGCAGCGGTGGATCGCTGATGATCCGCGGCTCGCCGTCAACCTCGTGGACGAGCCGATCGAAGGCCTTGAGGCTGTTCTTCTTGTGTGCCTTTGCGACGTTCTTTTCGGCCGCCTTCATCTGCTTGCGGTCGGCGACCTCGGCCACTTCGGCGAGCAGGGCGTCGACGTCAAGTCGCGCGTACCAGACTTCGAGATTCCCCATATCCGCAAACCCCCGCATCGCCTCGCGATATTCGCGTGCCGCGCTGAGAACGGCGGAGCGAGTCTCCTTCGGGGTGAATTCGCGATCGCGCCCGGCGATCTCGAAGCTCGCCGCGAGGCGCTTTAGATCCCACTCCCAGGGCCCGGGGAGAGTCTCGTCGAAGTCATTGACGTCCACGACCAGGCGCCGATCGGGGGCGGCGAAGACGCCGAAGTTGGAAAGGTGGGCATCACCGCATGCCTGTACTCGCAACCCGGACTGGGGGGTCTTCGCAAGGTCCATCGCCATGATCGCCGCCGCGCCGCGAAAGAAGGTGAAAGGCGAGGCCAGCATCCGCCCGTAGCGGATCGGCACAAGCTCGGGGACGCGGCTCTTGTCTTGGTTCTCGAGCAGCTTGACGGGATCTTTCCGGCCCTTCGCCGGCTCCCACTCGCCGTGACTGGAGCGAGGGGCGCCCTGGCGGGCTGCCCTTCCTGCGGCCGCGCTCTCCTCTGCTGCGGCATCAAGGTCCACATGTTGGGATTTGGTGGGCGCCTGAGGAATGGCCACGATTGTCCGTCGCCGAGGAGGTGGTCCCCTCTCGGACGTCGATCTTCGCACCTAATCCGAGCGAAGTCGAGAAGGGCGGCCTTCCGCCGACGAACGTCGGCGTCGCCTTGGTTAAAGAAATGTGACGAAAGCAGGGAATTCGTGGATACTCGGAAGGTGGCTAGTAGCAATCGCACTAGCTCGTTTGCCATAGCGGGCCTTCGGAGATCGGATCCACCAGGATGGGTCCAAGACTCCCCGCTCCTCGTCGAGGCGTATTCGCTGGCCGAGAGGGCCCACGGATCACAGCGCCGGGCCACCGACGGGCGCCACTTCCTCGATCACGTCCTCGAGGTCGCGGAACTGCTTCATGAGGCCGGCTTTGATGACGAGCTCGTGGCCGTGGGGCTACTGCACGACGCCGTCGAGCGGGGTACGCTCAGCGAGAGGAGTTGGGAGATGAGATTGGAGCGAGGATCTGCTCGCTCGTCCTCATCCTGAGCGAGGACCCCAGAATCGCGTCCTTCGACCAGCGGAAGGCAGGTTTGCGAAACCAGGTTGCAGCGGCGGGAGGATGGGCTGTGACGGTCTACGCCGCCGACAAGCTCTCCGACATTCTCGGGCTGCGCCGGGGTATCGAGATTGTTAGCGATGGTCTCGAGGAGCGCATTTTGGGAACTAGCATCTCGAGCATGGCGGCCCACTACCGCGAGTCGGTGGAGATGATCGAATCGGTAAGGCCCGGATCGGCCTTCCTTCCAGCGCTCCGCGTCGAGCTGCAGCGCCTGGAGGCCGACGTTCTGAGGCAGTCGAATGGTCGATAAGGACGACATCGAGGACGAGCGAAAAGACGGGTCCACCGACGTCGACCTCGCGGGCATACCGCTCGGACCCCGCACGCGTCATCTACTCGCGCTCGAGTTCGGGGATCGCAAGGACTTCGACGATCCAAGGCTCGAGTGGCGGCGTCTCTTCTCCGAGTTGCTGGGGACGTTCTTCCTGGTCTTGGTCGCGGCCGGAGGCGGCCTGCTCCACGCCAAGGGACAGATCAGCCTCGCGGCCGCCGTCGTCGCCCCAGGCCTCATGGTCATGGCGATCATCCTCTTCATGGGCGCCGTCTCCGGAGCACATCTGAATCCGGCCGTCTCCCTAGCCTTCGCTTTGCGCGGCGACTTCCCGTGGAAACGCCTGCCCGGCTACATCACCATCCAGTTGATCGGAGCAACCCTCGCCTGCCTCTTCCTGCTGGCGGTCTTCGGCAACGTCGAGCACCTCGGGGCGACGCTGCCAGGTGCCGGGTACCACGATTGGCAGGCCCTGCTGATGGAGACGGTGCTGACCGCCGGCCTGGTCAGCGTGATCCTCGGCACGGCTTCGGCGGCGCAGAACGTGGGCGCGATCGCTGCGCTCGGCGTCGGTGGCTACATCGCCCTGGCAGGCCTCTGGGCTGCGCCAGTGAGCGGTGTCTCGATGAACCCAGCTCGTTCCTTCGGCCCGGCGCTGGTCAGCGGCGACTTCACCAGCTATTGGGTCTACCTGGTCGGCCCGATCGCCGGGGCGTTGATCGCAGTCTGCTGTGCCGCGGTGCTGCGCGGCCGCGGCGGTACCCCGATCTCACGAGCTGCAGGGTCAGGTGTCCTCGACACGGGGAGCCGGCGCGCACGGCAGAAGCTTGCGCACGAGATCGACTCGGGCGAAACCGATCCCTCGACGGGTGTCCCTACGGAGGAGGAAGAGAAGACTTGATGTGTGCTGGTTCGAGCGGCCTGGACGGCTCGCGCTCGCGGGGCAGCTGAACGTCACGCTCCCGCCTGCCTACGTCGAGAGACGGCGCTGGTGGGGCTTCGAGGCGGGAGCAGCCTCCTGAGCGAGCCGCCCGCTGACATCCGTGCCGAGCTGGGATTGTGCGGGGCAGGCGGGCAGCCCGGGATCGAGCCCGTGACCATGGCGTGGTACCGCTTTGGTACCGGACGCATCTTCCGATATGTCCCATGCGTCCAGAGCCGGGGACGGAGGGGACGCATGGGACGCGTCCGGACGCATATGGCAGTCGTGTCCTCCGGCTGGGGGCCGAGCGGTCGCCGGTTCAAATCCGGCCTCCCCGATTAGCCGAAAGCCCGCTTCGGAAGTGAGATCTCGGCCTTCCTAGCGCGCCTGAGGCGCGGCTCACCCGCCGGTGGTGCCAGCCAAAAGAGTCGGCAATTTGCTTCGCTATGCGGGGAAGTCGATCCCCTGGGAGAGGTTTCGAGCGTCCGCTCGACTACGCTGAACCCGACAGCAACGATCCGCGAGATAGGGATGCCGATGACCGGGAAAGCAGATTTCACCGCAGAGGAGTGGGATGCTATTGCGGAGGGGCCGACGAGCGCGGGGATGATCGTTTCGACTGCCGAGCGGGGCGGGACCTTCCGGGAGACCTTTGCGATGGCGAAGGCCTACACCGAGGCCCGTAAGGAGCATGGCGACTCCGCGCTCCTTGACGAGCTCGTCTCGAGCAAGCCCGAGATGGACCACACCAGGGCTCACTCTGCAGAGGAGTTGAAAGAGCACGGTCTGCAGCGGGTTCGGGATGCGATCGGGGTGCTTGAGCAGAAGGCGACGCCGGAGGAGGTCGAGGACTACCGGCGTTTCGTCATCTCGCTCGCGAACCGAGTCGCGGGGGCCAAGACAGAGAAGGGCGATCAGTCGGCCGGCGACGCGGAGAGCGCGGCAATCGCGGAGATCACCCAAGCGCTCGGGGCGCACCAGTCCACCTAGGCCGGCGTGTCGCCCGGGGCGTCGACGGCGTAGAGCCGAGTGTCTGCGGCAGGAATCATGAGTTGTCGTGACATCGCGGTCGAGCCTTTCGGATTGGCGGCACCCCAACGCCTGGCGTGGTACCGCTTGGTACGGACTGCTATGTCCGATGCGTCCACATTGTCCAAACCCGGGACAGATGGGACGTCAGGGGCGCGGTGGGACGCATGGAGCAACCTTGTCCGCCAGCTGGGGGCCGAGCGGTCGCCGGTGTTCAATCCGGCCTCCCCGATAGAGCGGAAGCCCGCCTCTCAAGCCTCCACTCCGAGAGGGCCAGCGCTGAACTTTCTAGCGCTCGCGTCAGGCGGACCGAGGGGCGGCGCGGGCCTGACCGACGTGGACACGGCCATGCGGGCGCTTCGAATGCCGGGCGGTCGCCTTGGCGCGCGGCGCCGGTCTGATCGAAGACGAGCAGCCGGCCTACCCTCTTGCCCTGTTTAGTGTTCGGGAGGCCCAATGCTGCAAGACCAAGGAGAAGCGGCATGGCCTCGAAGCCCAGCAATACCAGGGTCCTGACCGATTCGGATCGTCAGACAATCATGGCGAGCGAGCGGACCCAGCTCGCTTGGTGGCGAACCGGCCTGACCGCGATCGCCGTGGCGCTCGCCGTGGGAAGGTTCCTGCCCGATCTGGCGGGCTCCGGCAGTCGCTGGGCCTACACGGTGATCGGAATGGGGTTTGCGTTCTACGGGATCGCGATGATCGCCTACGGGACTAAAAGGGCCCGGGCGGTTGATGAAGCATTTGAGGGCTCGACCCGTTCTCGCACCCGCGACCCCGTTCGGCTTTTCCTTGCCGGCGCCGGGGTCCTTCTGGGTCTGGCGACGGCGCTCCTGATCCTCTTCAATTGACTCTTGTACCCGTCGAATTTCTCAGCAACCTGCTCACACTCGATTGAAGCGCTGCCAGGACGGCCTAGATCCAGCGCTCTCATGACCTAGCCTCGAGCCGTCGATTCGTTCATCAGCAGCGCCTTGGATCTCACTCGCGGTTCTGAGACGCTGTCAGTCGTGGCATCGATCCCGTCTCCACGCAAGCGGCATGCGCTCAAGCTGTTCGAAGAGCTGCCGGCGCACTACGATGAGGTGGGCGCTGCGCTGAGCTTTTTCCAGGACTCCCGCTGGCGGCGAGCGATGGTCGCGGAGCTTAGGGCGGCCCCCGAGGATCGCGTACTGGACGTCGCCACCGGGACCGGCTTGGTCGCCCGGGAGCTGGTCGCGCGCTACCACTGCCGGGTTGTGGGGTTGGACCAGAGCCCCCCGATGCTGGGCCGGGCCCGGGCCAAGCTCGCGTCCGATCCCGCGCTGGCTAAGCGGGTCGAGCTGGTCGAAGGGGAAGCGGAGGCGCTGCCGTTCGCCGACGCCGAGTTCGACCATCTGACCTTCACCTATCTGCTTCGTTACGTCGATGACCCGGCGGCGACGCTGCGTGAGCTGGCACGGGTGGTGAAACCCGGCGGTCGGATGGCCAGCCTGGAGTTCTGCGTTCCCGGCGCCGTCGCCTTTTGGCTGTGGCGGCTCTACACGCGGCTTGGGCTGCCGGCCCTGGGCCGGCTCGTCTCCCGGCAGTGGTATGAGGTCGGCCGGTTCCTCGGCCCGAGCATCGAGGGCTTCTACGCGAGCTATCCGCTGAGGTGCCAACTCGACATGTGGGAGGAAGCCGGGATCTCACGGATCACCGCTCGGCGTATGAGTCTCGGCGGTGGTGTCGTCATCTGGGGCACGGTTGGCGGCTGAGGCCAAGCAGCGCCCCGCCTTCTACGCGCTGCGCCCGGGCGGCTGGCGCGATCTCGTCACCCTCCTGCACCCTCCGTACACCCTCTGGCACGTCAGCTACGTGGCGATCGGCGCCGCGGCGGCGCCTCAGATCCACGCCGGTCGCCTCGCCGCCGCGATCGCCGCGTTCTTCCTCGCGGTCGGGATCGGCGCCCACTCCCTCGACGAGCTGCAAGGGCGCCCGCTCGGCACGCACCTCTCCGGACGAGCGCTACTGGCCCTGGCCGCCTTCGGCCTCGGCGGAGCGCTGGTGATCGGCGTCGCCGGGATCTTCGCCGTCTCGGCGACGCTGGCGCCCCTGGTCGCGGCCGGAATCTTTCTGGCCCTCGCCTACAACCTGGAGCTGTTCGGCGGCCACTTCCATACCGATTTCTGGTTCGCCGCGTCCTGGGGTGCCTTCCCGGCGCTGACCGGCTGGTGGTCGAACGCCCTGGCCCTGTCTTCGCCGCGAGAGGCGATTGCCGCGACCGCCGCCGTGCTCGCATGCTTCTGGCTCAGCGTCGCGCAGCGCCGGCTGTCGACGCCGGTCCGGCAGCTTCGACGCCGGGCGGTTGCCGTGAGCGGAGAGCAACGGCTCGCCGACGGGACGACCCGGCGCCTCGACGCCCAGAGCCTCTCGGCGCCACTCGACGGTGCCCTCCGGGCTCTCTCCGTCGCAGTCCCGATCTTGGCGATCGCCGAGGTCGCGCTGCGTATATGAGCCCGGCGTTGACGTCACCTGGTCCGACGGAGAGACCGCGGCGGACCTGGTCGATCCACCTCCGACGGCCCAAGATCGCGGTCTGTCACCGGCATGGATAATTTTCTGCAAGGACCGGGTCATGACGAAGGAGCGTGGAGACGCAAAGTTGGGACTTGAGGACGGTCGGTGTCGAACCGCACCAACCGGAGATCCTCTCCTTCGGGAGCGGACTTCCACGTCGAGAGCGGCCGGGCGCTGACCCTTCCACATGTGGCGTGGTGCCGTGAACGATCCGTTGGGGGCGAGTACTGTGCTTCTCTCGTTGAACCGGCTGCCTCGCTCCAAGGGTTCGCATCTCCGCGCCGCGCCGGTGCTGCTCGCGCTCACTGTTGCGACGCCCTTTCTGAATTAGGCCTCAGAGATCGGCATTCAAGGGGACAGCGGCTGGCTCTTGTTTACCGAACCTTTCCCTCGGCTTGGGCTGGACTTTGGCGGCTCTTGGTCACGGTCGTCGCCACGCTGGCCTTTCATGGTCAACAAACCCCCCGAAGTTCCCAACAGATGGAGGACCCATGTCCAGTCGACTCTCAAAGTTCCTCGCCCTGATGGGCGTGAGCTCCGTTCTCGCTATCGGCGGGGCCGGCCTCGCCCAGGCGAGCCCCGATCACAGCGGTAATCACAGGAACGACCACTGCAAGAAACTGCACGGCAAGCAGCGGAGGGATTGCGAGAAGAAGCATCATCACCGCTAAGGGCAGCGCAGCGATCGACCGAGCGGCCCCGCCTCGCGGCGGGGCCGCGGTCTGATCTTGGTCAACCGCTGCCTGGCCCCAGCCGGTTCGCCTTGCCTGGGGATGGGCGTGGTACCAACTTGGTACCGGACGCATCGTCCGATCTGTCCAGATCGTCCACGGCCGCGGACGCAATAGACGCATGGGACCCGTCGGGACGCATATGGCGGTCGCGTCCGCCGGCTGGGGGCCGAGCGGTCGCCGGTTCAAATTCGGCCTCCCCGATCCAGCAGGACACGCATCCAAAGCCACAAAGACCGTCAGTCCCGTCTATCGGTGGCCATCCAGGCCTCGACCGTGCCTTCGGTCAGCGCGATTGCCTGATCTACCGTCGACCAGCCGACGTTCGCCGCGACGTCGCTGGGCAGGTGCAGGTTGCTAATCCAGCCGTAGTCGTAGGAGAGGATCGAAACCGCGCGCAATCCCGCGTGGCGCGCGACGAACGCATCGGTCACGTTTGGGAAAGTCACCACGCGTGGCGCGCCCACACCGGCGACTCGTGCCCCCTGTTGGGCAAGGTCGACGTCACCACTCCGGAACCAGCCGGTCAGCCCCTCTCGACGACAGACGACCAGATGCCCCCCCGAGCCGATCGCGTCGAGATTCACCACGAGCGTCGATCGCCGGCCCAGCGACCTGCCCGGCCCGCGCATCCATGCTCGCATCCCCACCGAGCCGGCCTCCTCCCCGCCGGGCGAGACGATCACCACGTCAACTCCTGGCAGCGGCCTTTCCTTCAGGCGTCGGGCCAGTTCGAGCACTGCCGCGACACCCGTCGCGTTGTCGTTGGCACCCGACACAATTGGACTGAGCGCCGCCTGGCCAGAGAGCAGTGTGCTGATCGCGAGGAGCAGGCGGGCGGGCACTCGCAGGTACCCGGATCCGGTCGCCGCCGCCGCAAGACCGATGAGCGGTGCGGCATGGGAAGGGAACGTTCGGCCGCTGCGCGCTGAGCGACGCCGATTTGCGGCGTTCGCCATCGGGTGCCAGATCAGCCCGGTCCGAGCCGCATCGTGATGGGCGACCAGGACCAGCGTGTGCCAAGCAGGGCCCTCGCTGGGGATGCGCGCCTCGACCGAGTAACCCGGGCGCCCGGGCAGCAATCGGCGAAGCCAGTGGTTTCGAACGCTGACGTCGAGCTCATACGACACCGCGACGAGAATTCCGAGCAGGCGGCCAGTGCGACCACGCACCCAGCTCGCCGCAAGTCCCGCGAGCATGTGCGCGCCATGCGCCCACACCCAGCTTGACTGTCCACGGAAGGGCACGATGCGAACATCCTCGGCTCTCAGCACCTTCAAGCGACCGGCGACCCACTCAGCAGACTCGCGCTCTCCCGGGGTGGTTGTGAGGCGCCGAAGCTGCGATAGCGCTTCGACGTCTTCGCGCAACGAGGACCCGTGGCTGTCTGAGCTCGCGTCTATCGAGCCATAGGATGACGGAGACAACGCGCGAGGAAGGAGCAGCATGGGCACGATCAACGTCGAGCAGCGCGGGACGGTCCTGATCGGCACCTTCGACAATCCACCTCATGGGCTGATGGACCGCGGGTCGGTGGAGGCGCTCGAGCGGTTGGTCACGCGGGCGGAGGGCGACGACGGTGTCGACGCGGTCGTCCTCACCGGTTCGCACCCGGAGCGCTTCGTCGCCCACTACGACGTCGCAGAGCTCCTCGCCGGTGCCAGCGCCAGCCCCGCGGTCGGGGCAGGGGTGGTCAGCACTGCACTGCGCACGGTCGGCGCCGCCCGGCGGATCCGCGGGGCCGACCGGGGTCTCGAAAGGACGCCGCTCGCAGGTCTCATTGAAGTCGAGCACTTCCAGGAGGTGTTTCTGCGGATGAACCGCTGCGGCGCCGTCTTCGTCGCTGCGATCAATGGCTCCGCGCAGGGCGGCGGCTCCGAGCTTGCGTTGGCCTGCGATCTGCGGCTGATGGCAGCCGGCGATCACGGCATCGGTCAGCCGGAGATCTTCCTGGCCTTCCCGCCCGGCGGAGGCGGCACGCAGCGCCTCGTCCGCCTGCTGGGCAGCGCCCAGGCGCTGAAGATCGTTCTTGACGGGACCCCAATGCGCCCGAACGAGGCGGCGGATCTCGGGCTGGTCGATCGTGTCATCCCGCCCGACGAGCTGTTGGAAACGGCGATCGCCGAAGGGCGGCGCCTCGGCGCACGGCCGAAGGCGGCGATCGCAGCCGCCAAGCGGGCGATCTACGAGGGCGGCTCGCTGCCGCTCACCGATGGCCTGCGGCTCGAGGCCTCACAGTTCATGTCCAGGATCACGGCACCGGAGGCGATTCGGGCGATGGAGGCCTATGTCGACCAGCTCGAGCGCACCGGCGAGCTGCCGCTCTATGACCCCGAGACGATCGAGCGCGTCGCAGCGCAGGGCTACTTTGGCTAGCCCGGGTCCTCTTCCGCGATCTGGGACCGAGGAGGGCGGTGTGGTACCGCTTTGGTACGGACCGCTATCTCCAATCCTTCCAAGATGTTCGCGCCCGGGGACGATAGGGACGTGGGGGACGCCCAGGGATGCATCGACGCCAGATGTTGGCCGGCTGCGGGCCGAGCTGGTCGCCCGGTTCAAATCCGGCCTCCCCAATTCCCGGAAGCCCGCTTCGGAAGCGGGTTTCCACTTTGAGAGGAGCCGGTGCTGAACCTTCCCTTGGGTTGCGTGGTACCGGGTTTGGTTTGCGAGCGCCAATCCAGTCGTGCTAGAAGTCGAGCCTCCAACGTCGATGAGAGGCGGTTGCGATGGCTGAGGGTGTATATCGAGTCACCGAGGTGATTGGCGTAAGCAGCGAGTCCTGGGAGGCCGCGGCACGCAATGCTGTGGAGACTGCGGCTAAGACAGTGCGCGACCTGCGCATCGCCGAGGTCGTGCGCGAGGACGTCTCGATCGAGAACGGCACCATCAAGAACTACCGAGTCCGGCTGGGCATCTCGTTCAAGTACGAGTCCGACGGGTAGAGCCATTCTCAGAGTGGTCTCGGGGCGCCCGCGGGCAGGTGGGCCGCCGGAAAAGCAGGCTGAGTCAACTTTGGGCGGCCTGCACTAGACCTGGCCTCGGAGGACAACCCGCCGATTCCCATCGCACGCAGCACCGCCCACTCGCGCCGCCGCGCGAAGACCGAGGTGGCGATGATGCCCCCAACCGCGACTAGGGCCGCAATCAGGGTCAGGATCCGCATCGCGAAGAGCCCCTTCGTGCTCTTGTTCATTTGCTCCTCGATCTGGTTAGAGAATTCGACCCCGGTCTCCGCGTGGAGCGGCTTCAGGTCCTTCAGGCTGCCGATGTCGAGGCGGCGGCGACGGTCGACCGCGAGCACGTTGATGGCTGCGCTCCGGTACAGCTCGCGGTAGCGCCGTATGTCCATGTAGACAGTCCCCGAGGGCCAGGCGAAATCCTCAACCGTGCCCTGGATCTTCAGCTTTTGTGGCCCGACCGCGGTGGGCAGCTCGATCGAGTCGCCGATGTTGAGATCGAGACCCGCGGCCATCACCCGTGAGATCAGGATGTCGTCGGGGTGCTTGCGGAGGATCGGCAGCTGCCGGGGCAGTCCGGCCGGCCCCACGCGGATGATGCCGCCGCGCGTACTCGGTACGAAGGCCCGCACCTCGATCTTTCGCCCCTTGTAGGGACGAAGGCGAACGCCGTCGGCCGGGCGACGGTCGTCTTATCGCGCAGCCCCCGCCGGGCGAAGGGGGTTGCGATCGGAACGCTTGCGAAGGCGTCGTCGGCAGCCAGCAGCTGTTGGGCTCCAGGACGAATCGACCTGTTGAGCTGCTCTGTCCGCTTGATCAGGCTCTGCTCGGCGAGCTGTGGCGGGACGACCGCAGCGACGCCCAGCGCCATGATCGCGGCCGCGAGGCCGCCCGGCGGGGGTTGGCCTCGACGGCCCCGCGGGCCACAAGAATCACCTTCGAGCCGCCGTGCTCGTGACGGCCGAGGACGATCGCGACCAGGCCGACGACACCCGGCGTCGTCAGGGCGAGGCCAATCAGGATCGTCACGGCGGCGATGGGATAGAGGCCCGACTCGGCGACCACCAGCCCCATGGCCAGACAGGCCGCCCCGCCGGCCAGCAGCGCCAGCGCCGGGCGCAACGAGATCGTCGAAGTGACCGTCGCTCCCGCTTGCGGAGAGCGGCCGAGCTGCTCGGCGATCGAGCCGCGGGCCGAAGCGAGCGCTCCAACCGTTGCGGCGATCCCGACGACGAGCGCCGTCGCGGCGGCGATTGCGACCACGCTTTGGGCTGAGGCTGCCGATCTCCTGGCCGTCGAAGAGAAGCTGGCCGCTGCTCGGCGTATCCAGGGTCCCAATCAGGTTCAGCAGGGTGCTCTTGCCGCTCCCCGAGGGGCCCACGATCGCGACCAGCTTGCCGGCTCGGATCTTCGTCGAAACTCCACGCAGGACCTCGACGACGTCGGCGCCCATCGGGTAGCTCTTGCAGAGTTCGCGCAACTTCAGCACGGACGAACAGGAAGATAGTGAATCCGGATTCACATTGCTGCCAGCAGGCTCACGTCGTGGACGCTTCGTTCTGGAATCCGGAAGCGCTGGAGCGCGAGTGCCGAGAGCGCTGCCTATCCGTCTCCCTCCTGCAAGCTCAAGCCCGAAGGTCGCGGATTCGAATTCCGTTCCTGATTCGCACCAGACCCGGCGTGGTACCACTTTGGTACCGACTGCTATGTCCGATACGTCCAGTTTGTCCACGGCCGGGGACGGGAGGGACACATGGGACGCGTCGGGACGAATCTGACAGACCTGTCCGCCGGCTGGGGGCCGAGCGGTCGCCGGTTCAAATCCGGCCTCCCCGACTAACCGGAAGCCCGCTTCGGAAGCGCGACCGGCCCCTTCCTAGCGCACGACAGCTACCGAGAGCGTGTGCTGCGCGGCGCGAGCGCAGGTGGCGAATGGCAGCGGCACCAGCTTCGATTTGCTCTGACCAGGGGGCGTGACCCGCAGGCCGGCAGCGGTCACCGGGTGGCAGGCCGAGGGCGAGAAGTTGCCGGCGTCGACGATCCGCAGCGAGGCGCTCGCCGTCGCGCCGTTCGCCAGTTTCACCGTTTTCGGTTTCTGGCCGGCTTCTTGCTGCGCCGGGGCGCCGATCCGTTTGCCAGTGAGGTTGACCGCGGCGACCCGCGGGAAGCCCCTCAGGGTGCAGGCGTGGCCGGAGAGGTTGGTGAACTTGATCTTGTAAAAGACGCTCCCTGTGGTGCCGCCGCCGGCCCCGTTGTTGGACCAGATCACCAATCCCGACGTCTTGCAGTGCGGTGGGCCAGCCGCGACGGCGCGCGCCGCGGGAGAGGCCAGGGGGAGGGCCGCGATCGCCAATAGGGCGACGAGGGCGAGGCGGGCGAGGGGCGCTGGGGAGAATCCGGCTTGACTCATCGTGGACGGGCCTTTCGGTGGGGGGTCGATTGCCGCGCTGAGGCGGCGAGTGGCCTGCGTTGAGCCTACCCCGCTCCTCCGGCTAAACGATTGGTCGAGTTCCCACAGCGAAAGAAGCACGAATAGCATGGGATAAGCATGCGTGGGAGGTCGGCCGGCCCGGGCGACGCGCTACGCGGCGATGCTCTTCGTCGGTACCCGGATGTGATTCGCGCAACAGGCCCCTCGGCGATGTCGCCGGGGTGATCGCTGTGCTCGGCTATGCCGTCGCAGCCGTACTCTCGAGCCTCTCCTGATCAGTTCTCCGGCGGGAGGCGGCGATCCACGTGATCATCGGGTTGACCCAGTTGCGTTGAGCTCGGCGATTGCGGCGTCGGTGCTCAGTACCCGGCCGAACTCCGGATCGAGGTTCGCCGCCGTGACCCGAGCGAGCTCGTCGGCGGCGATCGTGCCCCCCTCATGGTCGTCGAGGTCGAAAGTGTGCGTCGCGTCAATCGCGAAGCTCATCTCGAAGCCGAGGTTGGCGCCCACCCGCGCGGTCGTCTCGCAGCAGTGGTTCGTCGTGATGCCGCAGACAACGATCTTGTCGATCTCGTCCTTCCGCAGCCAGGCGTGCAGATCGGGCGTGCCATGGAAAGCTGAATTGACGGTCTTGGTGACCAGCAGGTCCGGTTGGCCCTCGACCACGTCCTTGAACTCGCTGCCTGCCTCGTCGGATCGCAGCGGTGAGCCGTCCTCGTCCCAGTGATGCCGCACGAACACGATTGGCTGGTTGCTGCCGCGCCATGCGGCGATCAGCGCTCTCACGTTCTCCTCGCAGGCGGAGTTGTTCCGGGGGCCCCAGAACCCGGCATCGTCGAAGCCCCTCTGCACATCCACGACAATCAGAGCTGTTCGGTCCATGGCGGCAAGGCTAGCGGCCCGCGGGTCGGAGTGCTCGTTGGCGCGCGCAGGTCGCTAGGGCAGTGTCCGCTCTTGCAGCGGTCACCACCGGGGCTTGGTACCGCTTTGGTACCGGACGCATCGTCCGATCTGTCCGATGCGTCCCGAGACGGGGACGCAGGGACGCATGGGACGCGTCGGGACGCATATTGCAGTCGCGTCCTGCGGCTGGGGGCCGAGCGGTCGCCGGTTCAAATCCGGCCTCCCCGACTAACCGGAAGCCCGCCTCCGATGCGGGCTTCGCTTCTCGGCGGGAGGTCGGCGACGCGGGCTAGGCCGCCCGTGGTACCAGACTTAGTCCCACGAGGGGAATCGAAGGTTCGTAGGGAGTTGAGCTCTTGAACCCCCAGTTGACCCTTTAATCGGTCGTCAGCCGACGACGCGCAGCCAGGCCGTGACACACAACGTCATGGCCTAGAACGACAAACGCCCCGACGGCCTGTCGACTACCGGGGCGTTCGGATCGCCTAGACGTCTATTTTGCGAACACCCGGTTGCTTACCGTCTCGTCGACGAGCGTGTCGAAGGCGACGAGCTTGCCGTCGGCGTTGTAGGTGAGGACATCGGCACTCTCGTCTGTCTCGCCCTCCATGGTGACGGTAGTCAGAACTACGACCTTGTCCTCCTCGGCGATGAAGTCGTGCGGCTCTGAGCGGAATTCTTTGGTCCCGAGCTTCCCCCACATCTCGCCGACCTCCTGTTTGCCGTGGTAGGTCCCGCTCAACGCGTTGTCGCCTCGCACCGTCCACTCGACGGAGTCGTCCATATTCTTCATCGCACCCTCAGCGTCGCCGCTGGCGAACGCCTTATAGGCATCCTGGGTTGCCTGCTTGTTCTCCTGAGCACCCATGGCTGGGTCCCTTCCGTAGATCTTCGGATAGAGAGTCGAGCATAGCCCTCCCCCGCTTGCGGGCTCCGGGCCCGGCTCGACAGGCAGCGGTGGGGCTTTGTCAACCGTCGGGTTTAACCAGGCCTATCGCCTACCGCCGCTCAGGGTCACGACCCCAGCCTGATCCTGCCCGCGAAACGAAGTCTTAGGCGTCGCTTCCGGTTAGTCAACGAGAACCGAGGACTGACGCAAGTGGGATCAGTGGCCTATTCGCAGGCCGATTCGGTGGCGCTTGAGAATTCGTTCGAAGCAGTCTGGACGCTGCTGATGTTCAGCGCGACCGGTGCCAGTTCCTGGGCCGTCGGGGACGGGGGCAGCTTGTTGATCGTGTCGGATAGGCTCGAGACGGAGGATTCCAGCGCGCTGGTCTCGCTCGGGAAATCTTCCTTCGCCGAGGTCACGACTGCGTCCGCGTTGCTCTGCACTTTCGTCAGGTCCGCTTCCAGGGTGGGGAGAGCGCCGCTTTCGAGATGAATCCCCCCCTTGAGTTCTTCGACGGACCCTTCGAGTTCGCTCACATTAGAGCAGTATTCGGGCTTGCTGCTACTGCCGCACCCGGTTACCACCACCGCCGCCGCCACCGCCGCCAGAGCCATCCAGGCGACCAACGTCGTTCGGAGAGGTGCCTTCATCGATGACACCGTGCCTTCACGCAATCGATCATAGCCGCGCCGACCGAGTCGTGTGAGAACACGTGATTCCTGGCTGGGTCGTGAGCCCGCTGCTCAGGTTCGTGGCTCGGTCTGATCTTTTGTCAACCGTCGGGTTTAACCAGGTGGCGCTACTGCCTCGACTGCTGGTGGAATCGTCGCGAGGCACAGCGCGCGATTGAGCTCGGGCTGATCCGTCCGCGGCTGTTGTGAGCCTTGCAGCATGCTGGTCTCCGTTGCGCGCATGTTTCGTCGCATGATCGGTGCGATTCGATACGCCGCCAAAGAAGAGAGCTTCGCCGCCGTTTTCGCGGCCGCGATCGCCCTGGTGATCACGGGGACGGTCGTCTACTCGCTCGGCGAAGGCTGGAACGTGATCGACGGTTTCTACTTCGCCGTCTGCACGCTGACCACGTCGAGCATTGCTGATCCGAACCTCACGCTCACCAGCGAGGCACTCAAAGTCTTTACGGCCATCTACATTTTGACCGGCATCGGAATCCTGGTGGAGGTGGCTCGCCAACTCGGCGTCGGCTTCGTGAAGTTGCGCCAAGAGAAGAGCGACGCCAGACACGCCCGGCATCACAGGGAAGATCCGCCCGTTTCGGGGGCTTGAGTCCAAGGCGGCCGAGCGGGCTGCGGCAGCGACCCATTTTGGTCAACCGCTGCCTAGCCCCAGCCGGTTCGCCTCGTCTGGGGGACGGGCGTGGTACCAACTTGGTACCGGACGCATCATCCGATATGTCCCATGCGTCCCGAGCCGGGGACGCAGGGGACGCAGGGGACGCGTCCGGACGCATATGGCAATGGTGTCCTCCGGCTGGGGGCCGAGCGGTCGCCGGTTCAAATCCGGCCTCCCCGATTTCCCGGAAGCCCGTTGGGGAAGCGGTTTTCTTGTGCGCATCCCACGCTCGTAAGAGCCGAGCCAATGTCCCCCGTGGGCCGGAGGAATAGGCTCGCGGCGTGAGCGATCCACTCGCGGAGCGCGCTGAGGTCGGATCGGCACTCCAGGCCGCCGCCGCCGCTGCCCATGCCTATCTCGAGCGCCTCGACGAGGAGCCCGCCCTGCCTCCCGGCGCCGAGGGCGCGATCCGTGGGTGGAGCGATCCGATGCCCGAGGGCGGCGATGGCACGCTCACGGCGCTGCAAGAGTTGATCGAGAGGGCGACGCAATCGGCGACCCGGTCGAGCGGCCCCCGGTTCTTCCATTTCGTCATCGGGGGAGGGACGCCGGCGGCTCTGGCGGCAGATTGGCTTACCTCCAGCTATGACCAGGTCGCCTTTGGCCGGGCCTCATCCCCGTTTGCCGCCCGCCTCGAGCAGGTCGCGATCGACTGGCTCGTACAGCTCTTCGAGCTGCCGCGCGACTTCGGAGGCGTACTCACCACCGGGGCGACGATGGCGAACTTCGTCGGTTTGACTGCTGCCCGCGGCTGGTTCGGCGAAAGGGTCGGGGTCGACATTGACGGCGAGGGACTCTCCGATGCGCCGCCGCTGAAGATCCTCAGCAGCGGCTTCGTGCATCCCAGCGCAGTGCAGGCGGTCGGCATGCTGGGCCTCGGACAGGGGCGCGTCGCCCGTCTGACATCCGACTCGGTCGGCCGCCTCGACCTCGGGGCCCTCGAGCGGGAGCTGCGGGGAGCGGAGGTTCCAGCGATCGTCATCGCGAACGCGGGTGAGGTGAACGCAGGGGAGTTCGATCCGATCGACGAGATGGCCGCGCTGGCCAAGGAACACGACGCCTGGCTGCACGTGGATGGGGCCTTTGGTCTCTTCTCCCGCCTCTCCGAGCGAACGCGCGCGCTGACCAACGGCGTCGAGCAGGCGGATTCGGTCACTTGCGACGGCCACAAGTGGCTCAACGTCCCCTACGACTGCGGGTTCGCCTTTGTGCGCGAGCCTGAGCGGCTGCCGCACGCCCTCAACGTCGGCGCGCCTTACTTGCCCTCCGCCGATGACCCGCAACCCTCCTTCGGTTTCCTCTCTCCGGAGAACTCTCGGCGCGCGCGGGCCTTGCCGGTCTGGGCGACGCTGCGGGCCTACGGGCGCTCGGGCTATCGGGAGATGGTTGAGCGCCACCTCGATATCGCCGCCCACCTCGCCGAGCTGATCGACGCGGCTCCGGAGCTGGAGCGGCTCGCGGAGGTGCCCCTCAACATCGTCTGCTTCCGGGCCCACCCACCAGGAGTGCCGGAGGTGCAACTGGACTCGCTGAATTCCGACCTGGCCGAGCGGCTCCTGGCCGATGGCCGCGTCTTCGTCGGCTCGACCACCTTCGACGGTCAGGTCGCGTTGCGACCGGCCATCGTCAACTGGCGCACCGGCCCGGCCGACGTCGAGCTTCTGGTCGCGATCGTTCGCGAGATCACCGCCGAACTCGCGGGATAGGAACCGGCGTTGGGGGCGGTCGTCTGCTCGTTCAGGGGAGGCGCAGCGCCGGTCTCGCCCTTCTGATCTTGAATCCCTGTGGCAACTGGTGCGGCGCGCTGAGCCAGCAGACTCTCATGCGCTGCATGGGGCTCGGGTACCGCTGTTGGTCCTGACTGCTATGACCAATGCGTCCAGAGTGTCCACAGAAATGTCGGCCGGCTGGGGGCCGAGCGAACGATGCTACGCCGATCACGATGCGCCGTGCCGTGCTGAGTCGGGGCTGCAGCTTCACTCTTGTCAACCGTCAGGTTTAGCCAGGCCTTTGCGCTCCTCCCGCTGCGAATAGCAACCTAACTCCCAGGAGTACCACCTCATTTCCAGAGGGCTGGCGCTACCGCCCTTGCTTGTGGAAATTTCCGGCCGCTAGACAACAGACTCCTGAGGAGAGTGAGATAGCTGGCCAACCAAGCATGGAACCGGAAGGGAGTAACGTCGCGGCTTGTACTGATAGCAACGAGAGGAAAGACCGATGGCAACAGGAGAAAACGCGGCGATCGTCCGCCGCGCCTACGAGGCCTTCAACACGGCCGACATGGAGACGCTCACTGAGCTCTTCGATGAGAGCGCCTCGTGGCACACGCCGGGGCGAGGCTCCTTTTCTGGCGACCGCGAGGACCGCGAGGCGACCTTTGCCTTCTTCGGTCGGCTGGGGCAGGACACAGGAGGGACCTTCCGGGCCGAATTGCGGCACATGCTTGAAGATGACGACGGCCGCGTGGTCGGCGTTCAGACCAGCACCGGGGAGCGAGACGGCAAGCACCTGGATGTTGGCAACTGCATCGTCTTCGAGCTCAAGGACGGCCGGATCATTGACGGTCGGGAGCACTTTGAGGACCTCTATGCTTGGGACGAGTTCTGGTCATAGCCCGCCTAGCGCCAAGGCTCCAGCGGCGCAGCGGTTGACCTTTGTCCACCGTCGGGTTTAGCCAGCTTGCGATGCTGCCGCCGCTGCGGATCGACTCATCGATCACCGCTTAGTTAGTGCGTGCTCCCAGGATTACCGCCCCATTTCGGGCAAGTTGGCGCTGCCGCCCTTGCTCGTAGACCACGCCAGCCGCTAAGACCCGCCTGGCGAGATGCGGCGCCCCGCCTTCCGCTTCACGCGAAAGCGGGAGCCCAATCACGGAAAGCGGGACTGCAGGGCCCCGTCACCGAGACTCCCTGATCTAGCCGTCTGATCTAGCTGTAGCTACTCAGGACGTTGTTCCAACTCGGCGAGCCGAGCCGCGGGCGCCCTGTGGCCGAGAGAGCCGTGTCGTCGGCTGAAGTTGTAGTGGGTCAGCCAGCCGGGAAGCGCTGCGGTCCGCTCGGCTGAGTTGGCGTAGATGGCGCCGTAGGCCCAGCGGTTGGTGAGCGTCTGGATGAAGCGCTCGGCCTTGCCGTTTGTCCGCGGCCGGTAGGGCCGGGTTCGCAGGTGGCGGATCCCGAGCTCGCGACAGGCCCTCGCGTGCACGTGGGAGCGGTAGCAGGAGCCGTTGTCGCTCATCACCCGCTCGACCGTGACGCCCATCGAGGCAAACCACGCCGCCGCCCGGCGCAGGAAGCCGGCGGCCGTCTCGCCGCGCTCGTCTGCGAGCACCTCGACGAAGGCCAGGCGGGTGGCGTCATCGACGCAGACGTGGACAAACTCCCAGCCGGCGACCCCGTAGCCGCGGGCATCGGTGAAGCGATCGCGGCGGTTGCCTGTGACGCGGTGACCGGGCCGCAGGATGCGCCCCAGCTTCTTGACGTCGACGTGGATCAACTCGCCCGGCCGGGAGCGCTCGTAGCGGTTGGGCGGCTCGGGTGGCTCGAGGCGGCTGCGCTTGCCGAGGCCGATCTTCTGCAGCCACCTCGAGACGGTCGAGAGCGCCATGTCCAGGACCTCGGCGATCTCCGCTGCAGTCATCCGCAGCCTCCGCAGGGCCTCGATCGCCCTGACGCGGTCGGCAGGCAGCTGCGTCGGGCGCCTCCTCGGCGCGGAGCTGCGGTCAAGCAGGCCGGCCTCGCCCTCGGCCCGCCAGCGGGCTAGCCACTTGGCGGCGCTTCGCTCGCTGATGCCGGCGGCCTCGGCCGCCGCCATCAGCGACCAGTTCTTCTCTTCGATCCGCCTGACCAGGAGCTTGCGAGAGTTCGGGCAGGTGCGGGCGTTAGCGTGGAGCTTCATCCGGTGTCCTCCTTGTTGCTGGGTGTCTAGACACCCCCAGCCTTCAAGGAGGCCCGGATGAACAACGTGGTGAGGAACTACATCTAGCGCACGCGGTTGGCCTCCTCGGCGAGTGCCCGCCATGGCGGCCCGCCGAACCCGGCGGTTACCAGAGGATTCGGAGCGCGCCACACAGGGATTCGAATTGTCTGAGGGACGTAGAGCGGCACCGCCCGCCACCGGGTGGCAGAGCTAAGCTGGAGTACGGCAAAGGAAAGGACTTTTCCGACGTTAGGGGAACATGAAATGACAGCGGCAGATCGGTTCCGGCATCAGCCTGATCGCAGTGGAGGCGGGTCCGAGTCCAAGCCAAAGCCCGAGCCCGAGCTTGAGGGCGGCGCCAGGGGCCCTTACGTCGCCGAGGACGGGGCGACGATGGGGCGCGACTTCGTGATCCCGGGCGTCAACCCGGCCGACCCCGACCCTTACAGCAGCCACAGCGGCCGCAGGCGCGGCCACGGCGGCGAAGACGCGATCGAGGTCATCGACCTGGTCAAGCAGTTCGCGCGGGCGAGGATCCTAAACGGCCTCAACCTCGGGCTGCCCGAGAACCAGGTGTCGATGGTCCTCGGGCCCTCGGGCACCGGCAAGAGCGTGCTGATCAAGCACATCGTCGGGCTGCTCTACCCGGACTCCGGGGACGTCCTCGTCCACGGCGAATCGGTCCCGAACATGACCGACGACGAACTCTTCGAGATGCGCAAAAAGTTCGGCCTGCTGTTCCAGGACGGCGCCCTGTTCGGCTCGATGAACATCTACGACAACACCGCCTTCCCGCTGCGTCAGCACACCGACAAAGGCGAGGAGGAGATCGGAGAGGTAGTCACCCGGCGGCTGAAAGAGGTCGGCCTCTCGGAGGCCACCTACAAGATGCCCAATGAGCTCTCCGGCGGGATGCGCAAGCGGGCCGGCTTCGCCCGGGCGCTCGTGCTCGAACCGGCGATCGTGCTGTTCGACGAGCCCGACTCGGGCCTCGACCCGGTCCGCACCGCGCTGCTCTGCGAACTGATCCGGGAGGTGCACGCGGAGCACAGCGGCTGCTACCTGATCATCAGCCACGACCTCAACACCGCGCGCCGGGTCCCCGACTTCCTCGCTGTACTCTGGAAGGGCAGGATCGTCGAATCGGGGCCGAGGGAGGAGCTCTTCGATTCTGTCAACCCGTTTGTCACCCAGTTCCTGCACGCCAACGTTGAGGGACCCCTATCGATGGATTGATCCGCCCCCCGGTTCGCCACTCGTCTCGGCTCGGCTCTGGGTTGACGATCCGGACGACCTTCCCGACAACGTGATGCTCGTGGATTTCGTCGGCGAGGACCTTGGAGAACCGCTGGTAAAAACCGGCGGTTCACATTGATCCGCCTGAAGCCAGGCCCTCTAGGCCCCGAAGCTCATCAAAATGGGCGTCGTGGTACCGCTTTGGTACCGACTGCTATGTCCAATGCGTCCAGATTGTCCATAGCCGGGGACAAAAGGGACGCACAGGACGCGTCGGGACGCATGTGCCGATCGTGTCCTGCGGCTGGGGGCCGAGCGGTCGCCGGTTCAAATCCGGCCTCCCCGATGACCGAAAGCCCGCCTCGGAAGCGGGTTCCCACTTTGAGAGGAGCCGGCGCTGAATCAGTCGGAACGGGGGTTCCTAGTCGCCTACCGTAACAGCGCGCGGCGCCCAGATTTCCTTGAGAAATGCCGCCAGCTCCGAGTTCAGCCGCTTCGGGCTGAGCCGCCACTCGAGGATCGAGTTCGCCTCGACCAGCCTCCCGTTCACCAGCTCCTCAGCAAGCATCCCCGAGTCGCTGAACGGGTGCAGCGGATCGCGCGGGTGGCCGACGATCAGCGTCGGCTGGGTGATCTTCAGCCGCTCCTCCCGGTGCGGCGCGGTCTCGCCCAACAGCAGCCCCTCCAGCACCGCGCCTGAAGGGCCGGGGCGCTGGCGGACCCAGTCGAGCCCGATATCGATCAGGTAGTTGGTGCGGGGGATGGCCGAGGTGAGGCGGGAGATGACCTCGAAGGCCGGCCTCCCCGCTCGCAGGCCGAGCAGGACCGGGGCGAAGGTGGCCGCGACCGCGGCCAGCGCGTTGTCGAGCACCGGCATCTCGATGAACAGGCCGCTGACCCGCTCGGGGTCGCCTTTCGCCAGCTCCAGGGCGACGTTGGCTCCGAGCGAGGTGCCACCAACAACGGCGGAATCCAGCTCCAGGTCGTCGAGCAGCGCCACCACCTGGCGGGCGAACAGCGGCATCGAGTAGAGGCGCAGGTCCTCGGGGCGATCGGAGCGCCCGTGGCCGAGGAGGTCGACGCAGATCACCCGGTTGCCGCGCTCAGCCAGGGCCGGCCCCAGCCGCTCGAACATACGGCGGTTCATCAACAGGCCGTGGATGAGGACCAGGACGCGCTCGCCCTCGCCGTATGAGTCGAACTCGATCCGGTGTCCCTCGTAGCGGAACTGGCTGGCGATCTTCTCCACCCCTTCGCCCTAAGACGCGGCCCTAGCGGCCTGAAACCGGGCCTGCCAGTCCTCGGGGTCGAACCGCGCCGGCTCGGTCTCGGCCAGGAACCGCTCGAGCACGACGACGAAACGCGACGGCGCCTCGAGTTGGGGCAGGTGACCCACTCCCTCGAAGATCTCGAGCCGGCTGCCCGGGATGTTGCGGTGAGCGTGCTCGCCGTGGTGAGCCGGGATGATCGGATCACGGGCGCCCCAGACGATCAGCACCGGCACGGCCTCGGCCAGATAGAGGCGATCGCTGGCGTCGACCCGTTGGCCACCGGTGCCGATTACCGAGCGCACCGTTGCGAGGAATGCGGCGCGGCGCTTGGGGTCGGCCAAGGAGGCATAGCCTCGCGCGACCTCGGCAATGTCGGCGTTCGGTCGCAGGCCGATCGCCCCCAGGCCGCCCGCGAGCGCGGATCCGACCCGCCCTCCGACCCCGGCGGTCGCCGAGATGAAGAGCTCGGCGCCGGGGAGCGTCGCGGCGCGCAGGATCGGGCTCACCTCGCGGCCGAGGCCGCCGCTTGAGACCAGCACCAGGCGCTCGACCATCTCCGGGAACTGGTAGGCGAACTGCATCGCGATTCCGCCGCCGAGCGAGTGCCCGACGAGCGTGACGCGCTGGTGGTCGAGCGCGAGGAGCAGATCACGCAGTCCCGCGGCGAGCGCCCCGATGGAGTAGTCACCGCCGCCCGGCGCCGACTCGCCGTGCCCGGGAAGGTCAGGGGCGATCACGGTGTGATTACGCGCCAGCGGCCCGATCACCTCCTGCCAGTTTTCGAAGTTCCCTCCCATGCCGTGGATCAGCAGCAGGGCCGGTCCCTCGCCGGCCTCCGCGTAGCTCACCGAGCGGCCGTGGAGCGTTTCGGTCTTGACCTCCATCGCGCTCACGCCGAAGCCCCCGCGGCGTTTCGCGCCACGGCCAGCACATTCCCGACACAGGCATCGCGGACGCGCTCGGGCTTGAGCTCGAAGGTCGCTGCGACTCCGGGGGCCACCTCGCTTACTCCGGCGCCGATGCGCGCCAGCTGCATCGAACCGAGCATCTGCGTATAGAGCTGGTTGGCCGTGAAGGCGGGGTCCTCGATCGCGAACACTCCCCGCTCGGCGCCGGCGGCGAGAATCCGCTCAAGCCGCCCCACGAAGGCGGCCAGCGCCTGGCCGAGGCGAACCCACACCGCGTCGGAGACTTGCTCGCGCAACTCGTCGGCCGGCCGCTGCATAAGTGACAACGCGCAGTCCATGAAGGCGGGGTACTCGAGGCAGAACTCAACGTAGCGCAGACATGCTTGCTGAAGGGCGGCTGCCGGGGCTTTGGGTTCTCGCGCCGCGGCGCTGCGGCCCTCGAGCTCGGCGAGGTAATCGGCGAGCGTCGAGACGAAGATCTCCTCCTTGGAGTCGAAGGTGCGATAGACGTCCGGTTTGTGCATGCCGGCGGCACGGGCGATCTTCGCGACCGGCGCCTCGCGCCAGCCGCGCTCGTCTAGAAGCGTGCGTGCCGCCATGATGATCGCTTGTTCGCGCTGGCTGCGCCGCTCGCGTCGCGTCGGGCTTCTCCGGCTTCGATTCGCAGACACTACGCCATGTTACCAATGGTTCTACCATTTATCCAACCCTTGGTTGCATTGCGAGCGGATCGGCAGCAAGACCAAGGGTGCGCAGCCGGTCGACGCCGTTCTTGCCACAGAGAACCGCAACGCGATGGCCGCGCCGCGCCACCTCCTCCAGCATCGGTACCAGCCCGGGTAGAGGCGACCCGGCACAGCGTCTACATACGCCAGCACTACAGCCACTTCTAAGCGAGACTACGCCGTGGGAAATCGTTTCCGAAGGATTCTCCGGAGGTGATCCGATGAAGGTGCTGGTCGTCTACGCGCATCACAACCCCGCTTCCTTCACCCACGCCATTCTCGAGCAGGTCACCAGAGGGCTCGCGGATGGCGGGCACGACTACAAGCTGAACGACCTCGATGAGATCGATTTCGACCCAGTCTTTCGGCCCGAGGACGGCGTTCAGTTCGCCCACGAGTCCGTCCCAACGGAGCTCCTGGAAGAAATGAATCCTGGCGAAGCGGTCGTCGAAATGGCCGGGGGGCCGATCCGCCGCTGGCTAGCTAGGCGCTGGTTGCGCGACAAGAGCCTCAGTGAAGTCGTCCAGGCGATCGGAGAACACAAGCCCAAGGACGTCGTGGAACAGCAGGAACTGGTCGCTGAGGCCGAGGGGCTGATCTTCGTCGCCCCGGTGTTCTGGATGGGCTTCCCGGCTCGGCTCAAGGGCTGGTTTGAGCGGGTCTTCGCATATGGGTTCGCCTACACCTTGGAACCAGAGGGCTGGAAAGGCGACTTGGACGGACGGGTGCCGCTTCTGACTCAGGAGAAGGGCCTCATCATCACGCCGACCTTCTTCACCAAGGAGGAGTACGACAGGGGCTGGCGCCAGGCCATGGACACGGTCCTCTGCGATTGGGGCCTCGAGATGGCCGGAGTCAAGCGCGCTGAGCACGTCTACTTCTATGCGGTGCTGGCAGCCGGCGAAGACGGTCGGCGGGCCTACTTGGAGGAGGCATATCGGCTCGGCAGAGACTTCTAGGGCCTCATCTCGCTTCGGGGGCAGCGCTGAATCGCCTATAGCGATTCCAAGGGGACGCCGATCAGCTTGAGCCGACGGCTGAGGCCGCCGATGGCGAAGTCGCGGATGTCATCAGCACTGGCCCCCAGGGCGTCCCAGTCAGTGCCTTCACGGTCTGGCGGCGTCAGCGCCTGCGTCACGGCAGGCAGCAAGTCGCGGAGCGTTTGCCGGACGGTCTCGGCCTGCTCCGGGTAGTCGCGGACCGCCTCACGCAGGAACCAGGTGCCGTAGCCGATATGCCGCTGCTCATCGTGGTGGATCTTCGAGTAGCCCTCCACGAAACCGGCGAGCAGGTTCTCCCGCTTGAGGTAGTCAGAGACGAAGTTGTACGAGGTCAGCCCGAGCGTCCCCTCGAGGATCTGGTGATAGAGAGTGACGAAGCGGACCTTTGCCTCCGCGTCGCCGGGGTCGGCGACGAGCTGTTCGTGCGCCTCGACCAGAGCGACGTCGAAGATTGCCCGGAAGGCAGGTGAGATCTGCTCGCGGGCGCGCTCGACGTGGGCGGCGATCACCGCCGGGTCGGCCACCACCTCGTCCTGAAAGCGCGCGTAGAACTGCATGTGGCGGGCCTCATCGACCTGCTGGGTGGCAAGGAAGGTCGCCTCCTCCTCACTGCCGTAGGCGCCGACGAGGCCGGAGAACTTGGTCGTAATCCGCTCCTCGGCGACGATCAGCGAAGAGAGCACCCAGAAGACCAGACTGCGGTCCTCACCGTCCATCGCCCGCCACTGTTCGGCGTCGGCGGCCAGGTCGATCTCGAACGGGCTCCACTGGCCCTTCTCCCAGTGGCGATAGAGCTCTTGGGGGGCAAAGAGGTGGACCGTGGTCACGCTCAGCCACCCGGCTGGTGGGCCCGGATGATCGCTGAACCGGCGCTGTTGTGGACCCGGTGAGTCTCGGTGATTTCGAGATCCTCGAAGCCGGCGTCCGTGAGCGCCTGCTCGAACTCGCGACGGGTCAGCGCTCCGGCGATGCAGCCGGTCCAATGCGCCATGTCGGCCCGCGTCGCCTCGTCCATGTCCTCGTCGGCGATCACGTCGGAGACCGCGAGGCGCCCACCCGGTTTCAGGACCCGCGCCGCCTCGGCCAGCACCCGTGGCTTGTCCGCGGAGAGGTTGATTACGCAGTTGGAGATCACCACGTCGACCGACTCGGTGGGGAGGGGAATTGCCTCGATCTCGCCGCGCAGCCACTCGACATTCTCGACGCCGGCCTTGCGCTGGTTCTCGCGGGCCAAGGCCAGCATCTCATCGGTCATGTCGAGGCCGTACGCCCTGCCGGTCGGGCCGACCCGCTTGGCCGAGAGCAGCACATCGATGCCGCCGCCCGAACCGAGGTCGAGAACGGTTTCGCCGGCGCCCAGCTCGGCGACGGCGGTGGGGTTGCCGCAGCCAAGCGAAGCCATCGTCGCCGTGTCGGGAAGCTCACCCCGCTCGCCCTCGTCATAGAGGCCGACGCCGAAGATCTGGGCTTCCGGGTCGTTGAGCACGGTGCCGGTCCCGCAGCACGAAGCGTCGCCCTCGCGCGCGACGCTTTCGGCCGCGGCCGCATATCGAGACCGGACCGCCTCGCGGATTCCCTCGTCCACTTTCTGCCCAGCCGAGCAGCCGCAGCTCGACGACTCGGGCTCGCAGCAGTTGGCCTTCTCGGAGGGCTCGCAGCAGTTGGCCTGCTGCTCGGGAGCGCAGCAGGTCGCGGCGTCGTCGGGAGTTTGGGTCAGCTCAGCCATGCGGAGAACTCCTCCAGGGACTCGGGGATCACGTAGTAATAGGCCCAAAGCCCCCGCCGCTCGGAGCCGACGATGCCGGCTTCACGCAGTTTCTTCAGGTGGTGGGAGACGGTGGGTTGCGAGAGGTCAAACAGGGGCACCAGCTCGCAGACGCAGACCTTGCCGGCGTGCTTTCGCAGCACGTCCACGAGTTGCAGGCGAATTGGGTCCCCTAGCGCCTTGGCGATCGTCGCCATGCGCTCGGCATGCTCGCGCTCCACGTCGGGGTAGACGACCGGCTCGCAACAGGGTTCGCCAGCCGGACGCTTGGTCTTAGGCGTGAACTCCAGATCGACACTCATCTATTTACATATATCTATTGAAATCACATTTGTCAATGCTTAGGATCCCGCCCGTGAGGAGCGTCGCGATCATCACCGACATTCACGGCAATCTGCCGGCTTTGACGGCGGCCTTGGCGCGGATCGACGAGCTAGAACCCGACGCGACCTACTGCGGGGGTGATCTGGTCGGTTACGGCCCCTGGCCGAACGAGGTCTGCGGGGCGATCGAGGAGCGCGGAATCCCGACGATCTACGGCAACTACGACTACGCGATCGCTCGCGAGGAAGAGGACTGCGGCTGCGCCTACGTCACCGAGCATGACCGGGAGCTCGGCCAGCTCTCCATCGCCTGGACCCTTGCGCACACCGAGCAGCCCGCAAAGGACTTCATGGGGGGGCTGCCGTTCGACCTACGCTTCGAGCTGGACGGCAAGCGCGTGCGGCTCGTTCATGGTTCTCCGCGCAAGGTCAACGAGTACCTGTTCGAGGAGAAGCCCGCCCACACCTTCGAGCGGATAGCCGCCGGCGCCGACTGCGACGTGCTCGTGTTCGGCCACACCCACAAACCGTGGATCGAAACCTACGGGGATGTCCTCTTCGTCAACTGCGGCTCGGTCGGCAAGCCAAAGGACGGTGACCCACGCGGGGCATTTGCCGTCCTGGAGGCGGGCGACGCCGGGGTGGGGGCCCGGATCGAGCGCTTCGACTACGACGCCGACTTCGCCTCACGCGAAGTCGCGGCCGCCGGCCTGCCGAGCGAGTTCGCCGAGAAGCTGCTGGTGGCCGCGTGAAAAAGGAGGCCCAGGGCGGATGAGGTACGTGCTGTTCGTCTGCAATCACAACGCCGGCCGCTCGCAGATGGCCCAGGCCTTCTTCGAGCACCACGGCCCCGACGATGTGAGGGCCGAGTCGGCGGGCTCTGAGCCAGCGGCGCGATTGTGGCCCGGCGTCATCGAAGCAATGGCCGAGGTGGGAATCGACCTTTCGGGCCGCCGACCCCGGAAGCTGCTGCGCGAGACGCAGCTGCACGCCGACTGGGCGGTAACGATGGGCTGCGGCGATGCCTGTCCCTACGTGCCGACGACCGTCGAGGACTGGGACATACCGGACGCTGCCGGCCTGCCGCTCGAGCAGTTGCGACCAATTCGCGATGAGATCGAGGGTCGCGTCTGCGAACTCATCTCCACGCGGCTCGAGGCGATCCGCACCGACCCCACCGCGCACCGGCTCCGCCTCATGCAGATGCTGCCCGCGCTGAGCGAGGAGTTCGGCGCTCAGCGCTCGGACGCTGAGATAAGGGCCTGCGCCGACGCGGTCCTCTTTCACTACGACGATGTCCCGGTTCGTGGCCATATCCAGGCCATCGCCCAGCGTCGCACCCGCGAGTGCCTGCAGGCAGAGGTCTGCAAGGAGTTGACGCCACAAGGATGACCGAGGCACCACTGCCCAGACGCCTCCTTGCGGAGTTTCTCGGCTCTGCCTTCCTCGCCGCTGCGGTGGTGGGATCGGGGATCGCCGCCCAGCAGCTCTCCCCTGGCGACACGGGCCTTCAGCTCCTCGAGAACGCGACCGCGACCGCCGCCGGCCTCTTCACCTTCATCCTCATGTTCGGCCCGGTCTCGGGCGCCCACTTCAACCCCGTCGTCTCCCTGGTCGATGCCGGCTTTCGTGGCCTTGCCTGGCGCCACGCCCTCGCCTACATTCCGGCCCAGGTCTGTGGCTGCATAGCCGGGGCGATCACCGCCAACATGATGTTCTCCCTGACGGCGATCTCGGTCTCCACTCACCACCGCGCCTCCCCGGCGCACCTATTCGCCGAGATCATCGCCACCCTCGGTCTGGTCCTCGTGATCTTCTCGCTGGCGCGAACCCGCCGCGGCAACCTCGCACCGGCCGCCGTCGGCGCCTACATCGGCGCCGCCTACTTCTTCACCAGCTCGACCAGCTTCGCCAACCCGGCAATCGACATCGGCCGCATGTTCTCGGACACCTTCGCCGGGATCGCCCCGGCGTCGGTGCCTGCTTTCATCGCCGCTCAGCTGATCGGCGGGGCGGTCGCGATCGGAGTCATCAGGGCCCTGTACCCGGACATCACACCCGGTGAGGCAGCGGAGATCATGCTCCCCCACGAAGCGGACCGAGACGGCGGGCTAGAGCGAGCGGCGCCTGGGGGAGCGGAGCTGACGCAACGAGGTTGAGCCAGCGACCGAGCGGAAGCCGCGCACTCCCTCCGCCAGGGTGGCACGGGACGCGCAGGGAACCCGGGAATGGCACGCTTCTTGGCAACGATCAGCGAGCCTGCGGTACTCGAGGCCGCTGAAGCCGAGCTCAAGGAAGGCAACGAGCGCTTCGCCGCCGCCGTTCGCGCATGGTGGCGGCCGCACGCGCATTACGGTGTGTTGCGGCCGCTGACCGCAGCGCAAAGCCTGGCGCTGTGGCTCGGCCCGGCGCAAGAGTGGATACGGGCTTGGCTCCTCGGGGCCTTCGAGGGGCCACCCTCCGAGGCGGAGATTGAGATGCTCGCGGACGCCGCGTGGCTCTGCCTGCGCGAAGGGGGCGGCTGACGTACGGGGTCGCTCCCGCCTTCGCGTGGATGCGGCGTGGATAATCCCCCGCGAGGACCAGGTCATGACGAAGGAGCGTGGAGATGCAATGTTGGGACTTGAGGACGGTGGGGGTCGAACCGCACCAACCGGAGATCCTCTCCTCCGGGGAGGACGCGCGATTGATCTTGCTGCACCTTCCAGCCGGGGAGGAGCTGCAGGAGCACGAGGTGCACGAGCGGGCACGAATCATCGTCATCGAAGGGAAGATCGAGATCTCGATGCCGAGCGGGGAGCGCGTGTCGGGAGGACCGGGCCACCTCCTCGAGTTCGAACCGACTGAGCGCCACACGGTCGCGGCGCGATCCGACTCGCGCCTGCTACTGATCCTCAGCCCCTGGCCGGGAGACGGCCACCCCGGCGCGATGAGCCTCGAGGAAAAGGGCCAAGCTCGCGAGAAGGCCGCCGAGCACTAGACCAGCCCCTCCGCCACGGCGGGAGCAAGTGCGGCCTCAATCTCACGACGCCTGGCGGCTGACAGCAACGGCCAATCCGGCGCGTAGTCAAAGTCTTTGGCGAGCTGCGCGGACCATAGCGCTCGGATACGATTTCGATGTGTTCGGGGGTGACGAGCGCGGGGTGGGCCACGCCGCAGGAGTGTGCCAGGGCGAGTAGCTCGGCGCGAAACGCGACCAAGTGGTTGGCGGCGCGGCTCGACTTCAGCTCCGGGTCGAGCCCGTGCATGAGCCAGCGCGACTGCGTCCCCACCCCAGTCGGGCAGCGGCCGGTGTGGCAGCGCTGGGCCTGGATGCAGCCGATCGCCATCATCGCCTCGCGACCCACGTTGATCATGTCGCAGCCGAGGGCGAAGGCGAAGAGTGCCGAGTCCGGGAAGCCGAGCCGCCCCGAGCCGACGAAGACCACGTCCTCGGCCAGCCCCTCCCGCGCGAAGGTGCCGTAGATGCGGGAGAAGCCGAGCTTGAACGGCAGCGCCACGTGGTCGGAGAACGAGAGTGGCGCGGCGCCGGTGCCCCCCTCGCCACCGTCGATGGTGACGAAGTCGGGCCCGCCCTCGCTGCTCGCCATGCGCGCGGCCAGCACCTGCCAGAACTCATCCTCGCCGACCGCGGACTTGATCCCGACCGGCAGCCCCGTCTCGGCGGCGATCGCCTCGACGAACTCGATCAGGCCGTCCACGTCGGAGAACTCCGAGTGCGCTGGCGGGCTGACGCAGTCGACGCCGACCGGGACGCCGCGGCACTCGGCGATCTCGGGGGTGACCTTGACCGCGGGGAGTAGCCCTCCGAGTCCGGGCTTCGCCCCCTGGGAAAGCTTGACCTCGATCGCCCGTACCGGCGCTCCCTCAACCCGCTCCCGCAGCCGCTCGAGGCTGAAGCGCCCATCGGCGTCGCGGCAACCAAAGTAGCCGGTGCCGATCTGGAAGACCAGCTCGCCACCGTGGCGATGTGCCGCCGCGATCCCTCCCTCCCCGGTGTTCTGCAGGCAACCCGCGATGGCCGCGCCGCGGTTAAGCGCCTCGATCGCGACCGGCGAGAGCGAGCCGTAGCTCATGCCAGAGAGGTTGACGAGCGAGGCCGGCCGGAAGGCGTGCCGGCGCCTGTGGGCGCCGCCGAGCACCTTGGCGGCGGGGACGCTGTACTCGGGACCCGCCCCGAGTGCTCCGGGGGGCGGGAACGGCGAGTGCTTGATGATGAGCAGGCTCTCGACGGCCTCCATCTCATCGTCGGTCCCGAATCCGAACACGCTTGGCTTGCCCTCGGAGGAGGAGGCGATCCAGCGTCTCTGATCGCGGGAGAACGGCCCCCCTCGTTGTTGGAGGTGACCATGTACTGGCGCAGCTCGGGCCCGAATGCCTCAAGTGCGTAACGAAGATGTCCGACGATCGGGAAGTTGCGAAGGACCGCGCGGCGGCGCTGCAGCAGGTCATAGCCGATGACCCCCGCAATCGCGGTCACGAGAGCCCGAGAGGAAGCGGTCCGCAGCATGGCCGCTCAAAGACTATGGCCGTAGCGGCCGCGTCGAGGGTGCTGCGATCAACAGACGAAGACCTTCGACGAGCTGCCTGGGGCGGCGACCCGCAGGAAGCCGTTCACTTCGCTGCCGACCCGTGCGGCCGCGGGGCACGACGAATTACCACCAAGGCCCAGGGTGGAGCCCGACAGCACGGCCGCGCCACCACTCTCCGCCTCGTAGGTTTCGTCGACCCGCTGTTTGAAGGCCCCTTCGACGGACTGTTCATAGCTCCCGCCGATGATCTCCGCGTATTCCTTGTCGACGGACTGGTCATAGGCGCCGCCGATGACCTGGTTGTACCCACTGGCGACGGCCTGGGTGTAGCTGCCGCCGATCGACTGGCTGTACCCCGCGCCGACGGACTGGTCGTAGGCTCCGCCCACGGTCTGCGTGAAGCTCGCCCCGGTCGTGAAAGAGGTGGTGATGCCCGAGGTGATGTCCAGCGCGGTGCCATTCGAGAGCGTGAGCTTCTGCGGGGAGGCGATCCTGAGGTCGCCGTTGGAGTGGATCTCCTTTCCGTCAACGGTGACCGAGCCGTTTGGGCCGGCCAGGACGATCCCGGCGTTGGTGGCAACGACGGTGAAGCGCCCGTCGGGACTGGCCAGGCTCGTCGTGAGCCCAGCTGGGCCGCGCTCGCCAGGGGTACCAGCCGGCCCTGCGGCGCCCTTCGTTCCCCGGCTGTCTACGGTCAGCGCCTGCTCGCTCGCCTTGCACGACCCGCTGCCGGAGAGCAGCCGCAGGTTGCCGCCCTTCCTGGCTGCGCAGAGCTTCAGCTTGGCCGGCGTCGAGGAGCCGGCGTTGGATGCCGCGAAAGCCGTTGCGCCGCCGACCGCGAAGATCAGCGCCAGGGTCGAGATGACGTTGGCATAGGTGAGTTTGTTGGGCAGCCGGTTCATTCAATTCCTTCCGGAGGTTGGACGAGCTCAGGAATCTCTCAGGCAGGCCCCAAGTCGCCTATTGGGAAAAGTTGGATTTCGAGAGGCGGCACGCTCGTTATCCTGCGAACAAGTGCAGGGAATGCGGAAGCGGCGCTTTCTCAGCGGAGTTGTTCTAGGTGCCCTGGTGCTCGGCGCTATTCAGCATTCAGCCTCCGGTGAGGCCACTCCGAGGACCGGCGGGCCTTCGGCCTACACCGGGATCTCCCCGCAGACCCCGCTGCACCGCGACGACCTGCGCCTGATGCGGAGGACAGGGGTCGGCTCGCTGCGCTTTCTCATCTATTGGGCTCAGTCTGAGCCTGCGCCGGGCGTCTTTGACTGGGCGGCTACCGATGCCTTCCTGATATCGACCTCGCGCTACGGCTTCGAGCGCCTGCCGGTCATCTGGGGCTCACCCTCCTGGGTGGCGCGGACGCCGCGCGCAACTCGTTGTGGCTTTACAGCGGCTCGGTGCTCGGCGCTGCAGATGCCGGTGCACAACCTCGCTCAGCGCCGGGCCTGGTCGAGGTTCCTGCGGGCTCTTGTCGCGCGCTATGGCCCATCCGGGACCTTCTGGAAGCTTCATCCGGAGCTGCGCCAGGATCCGATTCGGACCTGGCAGATCTGGAACGAGGAGAACGATCACCGCTTCGCCGAGGCTTCGGTCCGCGGCTACGCCGCTCTGCTGCGTGGCTCGGCGCCTGCGATCCGCTCAGTCGATCCTGGCGCCCAGATCGTCCTCGGCGGCCTCTACGCCACGCCGAGGGTCAAGCCATCCCTCGACGCGACGATCTTCCTCAGCCGCCTCTACCGCCACCGGGGCATCAAGGGCCTCTTCGATGGAGTCGCCCTTCACCCATACGCCGCCGACCCGAGCCTGATGGCCAATGACATCAGCGCGCTGCGAGCGGTGATGAGACGCCGCGGCGAGGGGCACAAGGGGCTCTACATCACCGAGTTCGGCTGGGGCTCCCAAACCCGGGCCGCGGGCGGTGACAAGTTTGAGAGGGGCCCGGCGGTGCAGGCGAAATACCTGAAGAGCGCCTGGGAAATCCTGCTCGCAAACCGCCGGCGCTGGAACCTACGGGCCGCCTATTGGTTCACCTGGCAGGACATTCCGGCCGCCAGTACCCCGTGCGACTTCTGTGATTCGGCCGGCCTGCTCGGCCTCGACGGCGAGCCCAAGCTGGCGCTGCGCCGCTTCGCCCAGGTGGCCCGTCGCTGACATAACGTCAAGCCGGTAGCTTCTAGGAATGCCCGGGACCTCGGACCAAGGCAAGGTCACGGCAACATTCCTCTTTGCCGATATCGCCGGCTTCACCGCGCTGACTGAGGCCCACGGCGACGAGGAGGCGGCAGATCTGGTCGCCGACTTCTGCGCCGCGGTAGACGCCGAGCTGCCACAGGGGGCTGCTCATGTCAAGACGATCGGCGATGCCCTGATGCTGCGGGTGGACGACCCGGCCGAGGCCATCCTCCTGGGCCTGCTGATCACCAACGATCTGATCCACGGGCACGGCGCCCCGGCCGTGCGGGTCGGACTGCATCACGGCCCCGCCTTGAGGCGTGATGGCGATTACTTCGGCGGAACCGTGAATCTCGCCGCGCGAGTCTCCGGCGTCGCAAGCGGAGGCGAGGTTCTCCTGACGGGCCACACGGCGGCCCTGGCCCCCAGCCTGGAGGGGGTCTTCTACGAGTCGCGCGGGCGCCATGAATTGCGCAACGTGATGGAGCCGGTCGAGCTGTTTGCCGCCATCCGAGAGGGGGAGGAGGCCGACCCTCTCGTGATCGATCCCGTTTGCCAGATGGCGGTCAACTCTCAACACGCGGCCGGGCGATTGGAGTTCGAGGACAAGGCCTACTACTTCTGCAGTCTGACCTGCGCAGGGACCTTCGCGCAACACCCCGAGCGATTCGCCCAGAACTCGATCCCTGCCCAGACGTTCGATCAGGGACATGAGTAAGAACGCCGAACACTTTCCGACTGATTTGAAAGGCCTTGCCGCGGCGATTCCATCCGAGGTGGTCGAGGTCGCGGATGGCGAGCATTTCGAGCTGCGAATAGGCCCGATCGCCAAGCAGGTCGGTGACGCCAGGGTGAGGATGCTCGGATACAACGGCTCGGTTCCTGGGCCGACACTGAAAGTGCGCGAGGGGTCGGAGATCGTCGTCGATATCGAGAACCAGGGCGACACCGAGGCCACCGTGCACTGGCACGGCCTGCGGCTCGACAACCGTTACGACGGGACACATGAAACGCAGCCGCCGATGCAGATTGGCGAGCGTTTCACGGCCCGGGTCGCGTTTCCGGACCCGGGCCTGTATTGGTACCACCCCCACATCCGCGAGGACTACGGCAAGGAGATGGGCCTCTACGGGAACGTCCTGGTCGAGCCGGCCGAGGCCGACTACTGGCCTCAGGTCAATCGCGAGATCGTCATCACGCTCGACGACATCCTGCTGGAGGACGGCAGGGTCGCGCCCTTCAGCCGCGCGGAGACGACGCACTCGGCGATGGGTCGCTTCGGCGACGTGATGCTGGTGGGTGGCGAGACGGATCTCTCGTTGAGCGTCCAGCGGGGCGAAGTCGTTCGGCTCTACCTGACCAATACCGCCAATACCCGGGTGTTCAAGGTCGCCCTACCCGGCGCCCGAATGAAGTTGATCGGAGCCGACAGTGGTCGGGTCGAGCAGGAGAAGCTCGTCGACACGGTGATCCTGGCGCCCTCGGAGCGATCAATCCTCGACGTTCTTTTTGACGAGGCGGGCGAGCTGACGCTGGAGCACCAGACGCTGGACCGGGTCTATTCGCTGGCCACGATCCGGGTTGGCGAAGATCGGGCCACTCCGGCGCTTGAGGAGCAATTCGCCGCCCTTCGCACCAACCCTGACATGTCACTTGAGCGGGAGAGAATTTCCCCCTACCTGGAGGCCGAGCCCGACAAGACGCTTGCTTTCCTAGCCGAGATGGAAATGGAGGCGGGGGAGGGAGAGGGTCCGGTCACCTACACCTGTCCGATGCACCCAGAGGTCCAGACGGAGGAGCCCGGCCATTGCCCGGAGTGCGGCATGAAGCTGTTGCCGTCGGAGCTCGTTGCCGAAGCGGGGGAAGCCCACGGACACGGCTCGACGGGCGGCATCGAGTGGGAGGACGACATGGTCGATGTCAACCGGATGACGACCCCGGCGAATATGCGATGGAAGCTGATCGATCGCGAGACCGGCGCAGAGAACGCGGAGATCGACTGGCGCTTTCGGGTCGGAGACCAGGTCAAGATCCGCCTCCTCAACGAAATGGCGGGAGACCACCCGATGCACCATCCATTCCACATCCACGGGGCGGGTCGCTTCCTGATTCTGAGTCGCGACGGAGTCGTCGAGCCCAACCTGGCCTGGAAGGACACGGTTCTCATTCCGGGCGGGGAGACGGTGGACATCCTGCTGGACGTCAGCAACCCCGGACGCTGGATGGCGCACTGCCATATCGCCGAGCACCATGAGAGCGGGATGATGTTCAGCTTCGACGTCGACCCCGGACCGAATACGTAGCGACTCTGGGGACGGACAGAGAACCCTTGTCCGCCGCTCGGGGCCGAGCGGTCGCCGGTTCACTCCATGACTCGAAGCGTTGAGGGCACATCCATGCGCTGGATCCGGCGGGCGCTCAGCAGCGGTGCCAGGGCCACGGAGGCGACCCCGACCGCAGCGGCGATCAGCAGCGACGTTGGCGTGAGCTCGATCACAAGGCCGAGGTCGGGAAGGGTTTCGGGAAGCGTACGGTCGACGACCCAGCTGACGACGAGGAAGCCGCCGCCTAGACCGACGAGGGTGCCGAGCACACCGGCAATCAGGCTCTCGAATACAGCCAGCATCATGGCCCTGGTGCCGGTGACGCCAAAGGCGAGCATGGTGGCGTTCTCGCGGCGGCGCTCATCGATGCTGATAGCCGAAGAGTTGAAGGCGATCAGTAGCGCCAGCGCCAGCGCAAACCCCTCGATCACCCGCAGCACGCCGATGAAGTCGTCGACGCGCTCGCGCACGAATTGCGTCGTTGTGCTCGCCCGTTCGACCGAGGAGACCGCGGGGACGTGAAAGAGCGCTCGCGCGATTTGGCCCTCGGAAACCCCCGGCTCCGGGGTGACCGAGACCTTGTTGGCGGCATCTGGGAGTCCTGCAAGCGCGGCAAGCGAGGGACCCATGTAGGCGAAGGTGCGGAACGGGTCGGGGTGCAGGCCACTCACCCGCACCCGGGCGCTCGCGTCGGTGTAGCCGGAATCCTGGCGGCGCGGGTAGGAGATCGTGATCCGGTCGCCGACCCCTACGCCGAGGTCGCTCGCCGCCTCTTCGGAGATCACGATTTCGGGGTGGCCCGGTGCGGGCACTGCACCCGAGGCGATCGTCGGCGCCCAGATCGGGCTCCCGAAGTCGAGCGACGTGACCGAGCCCCCGAAGCCATCGACCCCGGGGGCCGAGAGCTCCGCCGGCAGGGTAAGCTGCGGTTCGGAGTCGGCGACACCGGGTGCCCTCGCGACGATCCGCGTCGCCGTGCGGGTGCTGCGGAAGCCGTCGAGCGAGACAACGACGCGATTCGGGTTGCCGTGAGTGACCTCGGCTTCGCTGCGATCGACGGTCGCGACGAAGGAGTCGATCATTCCCATGAAGGCGACCAGGACGCTCAGCACCGCGCCGATCCCGAGTACCGTCAGCAGGGTGCGGCGCGGGGCACGCAGAGCGTTTCGCAGGGGCATCTGTGCGACGACACTTGACCCAGGCAGCCGCAGGTGCCTGGCCAACGCCGCGACGCCGCTGCCACGGGCCGAGCGGAAGCCGACTCGGACCGCTTCGACCGGGGTCAGCCGCAGGCCGCGCCACACCGGGACCGCGGTGCCGATGATCGGCAGCACCAGTCCGATCAGGGCGGCGCGGGCAAAGACGTCGAATTCAAAAGGCGTACGCATCTCCGGCAGCGGCAGCAGGTCTTCGAGGACGCCGCGGAAGATCTCTCCCATCATCAGGCCCAGGGCGAGGCCGAGCAGCGTCCCTGCAACCGCGATTTGCACGCCCAGCAGCAACGGCCGTATCGCCAGCTCGCGCGGCGGAACCCCGAGGGCCATCCCGATCCCGATCTCGCGCCGCTGCGCCTCGACGATCCTGGTTGCCAGGTTGAAGGCGGCGAGAGCGGCGCCGGCGAGGATCAGGATGGCGAAGATGTCGAACATCTGCTGGTCGCCGCTGGCGTCCTTGTAAAGGACGCGGTAGCCGGGGTCATCGGTCAGCTTCGTCACTTCGCCGCTGAGGCCGGCGCCGGCGAAAGCGTTCTCCAGCTGGTGGCGCACGGCGGCGGTGCTGGCCACGTCGCGCAGTCGCATCACGGCGTCGTTGACCATCGGTGGGCCACCTGCGATCTTCTGCGTCGTCCCCAGCGAGGTGAAGATGACGGCGAACTGAGCCTCGGCGCCGCCAAAAGCTCCGCCGCCGGGGCGGGTGACCAGGAAGTACTCGGGCGAGCCGCCGACGCCGACGTAGCGGAGGCGTTGGTCCCCGGGGAGGCTCAGCACGCCCTCTGGCGGAAGGTCGTGGTAGGCGGCGAAGCCACGCTCGAGCACAGCGACCGAGCGGCGTTCGTCGCTTGCACTCAGGGCGCGTCCCGACTCGGCGTAGATGCCGTCGATCGCCGGCCCGCGAGGCCCGAGCGGCGCGCCGACGACTTCGGCCGGAACCAGCAGCGGTTCCGTGCCCGGGCGCGGCACCTCAACCTGGGTCGGGATGCGCAGGCGCTCCTCGGTCGCCTCCACCTTGCCGGCGGCCGGGATCCCGCGGACCAGCCGCGACAACGACCCGACCGGAGCGCTCGTCCCCTCGGTCAGCGAGAACTCGAGGTCGTGGGCGCGCAGGGCTTCGAAACTGGCGTCGTTGGAGGCGACGCGCCAGGACTCCAGGCTGCCGAGGCCGGCGTAGACGCCGGTGCCGATCGCCAACACAAGCCCGATCGCCACAACCAGGCCCCGGCGCCCGCGCAGATCGCGGAGCGACCACCGCAGCCAGAGCCCGAGCCGTTCCATCCTCACCAGCTCAGGTCGGCGATGGCGGCAGGGCCGCCAGGGTTTGGCCCGTCGGAGACGATCCGGCCGCTGGATAGCGCGATCACCCGGTGGGCGACGCGAGCAATCTCGCGATTGTGGGTGACGACCAGAACCGCCGTCTCATCCGTATGGGTCTGATCGTGCAGCAAACCAAGGATCTGCACGCCGGTACGGAAATCGAGCTCACCGGTAGGCTCGTCCGCCAGCAGGATCGGGTTGCGGGTCGCGAGCGCACGGGCGATGGCAACCCGCTGCTGCTCGCCGCCGGAGAGCTCGTGCGGGAAGTGCTCGCCGCGGGATCCCAGCCCGACGCGGTCGAGTGTCTCCGTGGCGACCTCGCGGGCCTTGCCGTGGCCGCTCATGTTGGCGCCGAACTCGACGTTCTCCAGTGCCGTCAGCGCCGGGAAGAGGTTGAAGGTTTGGAAGATGAAGCTGACGGTCCGGCGGCGGAAGGCGAACAGATCCGCCCGCGATGCGCCTGTGATGTCCTCGCCGCGGATTCGGATCGTTCCCTCGGTTGGCGAGTCGAGAGCGCCGATCATGTTCAGAAGCGTCGTCTTGCCACTCCCCGAGGGGCCGAGGACGACGACGAACTCACCGCGCTCGATTTGCAAGTCCACATCCTCGAGGGCGGTAACGGTCACCTCGCCCATGTCGTAGCGGCGGGCGACGCCTTCCAGCTCGATCAGCGGCTTCCGTCCGGTGGCCATCCCATCTGCTGCGCCGGGAAACTCGGGAGCAAGTGCGTCTTCCATAGCCACATCCTCGTGGAGCCGGGTCCGGGACGGAACCGTATTTGAACCCCGATGCCGAAGCGGCGAAGCCGCAATCTGGGTACCAGGTAAAAGCCGGTCGAGTGCCAGGCGCTACTGGTTGAGCCACTCCTCGTAGGTGGGGCCGGCGAGCTTGGCCACCGGGCCCGGGAGGAGGGCGCCCGCGGGGTAGAGGCCTTCCGGGTCCTCAGGCCACTCCCCGGCTTCGATGCGCGGACCGTTGCCGTTCTGGGCGGCGAGGAGGCTCGCCACCTCGACCAGCCTCTCCTCGCGGGGCCCGGCCACTTCGGCGATCGGATTGCCGCGGGGTGCGGAGTCCGTCCCGTCGATGAGGTCGGCCAGCGCCTCGGCGACACTGCGGGCGGCGACGAGCTGGGTGCGCATCTCGGGCACGTAGCTGACATCTCCCTGGCGAGTCCACTCGACCAATTCCGCGACGAACTCGTGGAACTGGGCGGCGCGCAGGACGCGGGCGGGTACGGGACCCTCGAGGTGCGCTTGCTCCTGGATCACCTTGGCGGCGTTGTAGCCGCTGTCGAAATGGTCGGTGCCGATGATCGAGACGACGAGGATGGCCTCGACGCCGTGCTCGGCGCCGGCCTGCTGCAGATTGCGCGCCGAGGTCGCGAAGAACTCGGCTGCCCCTTCGGGCGTGGGGCCGGTTGCGGCATCGATGATCAGGTCGACTCCCTCGAGGGCCGTGCCGAGGCCCTCGCCGGAGATCACGTTGACCCCGACCCCGCGCGAGATCGGCACCACCTCGTGCCCGCGCTCGCGCAGGATGTCGACCGCGTGGTGGCCGAGGCGGCCGGTCGCGCCGGCGACGGCGATCTTCTTCTCTCTTGCCATGGTTGCCTTCCTTTCAGTCCGGGTAGCCGCATCTGGGTCGGCCGTGTTCTGCGTCTCATATGTGTGACGCAGCCGAGGGCAGAGATGTGACAGCGACGGAGCAGCAGGATCTGGCAGTGCGGTTCGAGCAGAACCGCGGTCGCCTCCGGGGGGTCGCCTTCCGCATGCTCGGGGCCAGTGGCGAAGCCGACGAGGCGGTGCAGGAGGCCTGGTTGCGGTTGGCTCGAAGCGACTCGGAGGAGATCGAGAACCTGCCGAGCTGGCTGACGACCGTGGTCGCGCGGCTCTGCCTCGACTTGCTGCGCGCTCGTCAGGCTCGGCGCGAGGAGCCGCTCGGCCCCCACGTCCCCGACCCGATCGTCAGCCCGGTCGAGGGCGGCGACCCCGAGCACGAGGCCCTGGCTGCCGACTCAGTCGGCCTCGCGATGCTCGGCGTACTCGAGACCCTCAGCCCGGAGGAGCGCGTCGCCTTCGTCCTGCACGACACCTTCTCGGTCCCCTTCGAGCAGGTCGGCGACCTGCTCGACCGCTCGCCGGTGGCCGCGAGGAAGGCCGCCAGCCGCGCCCGCAAGCGGGTCGAGGCCGAACCGACGGAGCCCGACGTCGACCTCGAGCGTCAGAGGGTTGTCGTCGACGCCTTCTTCGGGGCCTCTCGCGAGGGCGACTTCGACGCGCTGGTCGAGGTCCTCCACCCGGAAATCGTCCTCCGCTCCGACGGCGGCGAGGCTCGCCCGTCGATCAACGAGGTGATTCGCGGCGCCACCGAGGTCGCCAGCCGCGCGTTGACCTTCGCCAAACTCTCGCCGTTCGTCCGACCAGTCCTCGTCAACGGCGTCGCCGGCGTACTCGTCGTTCCCAGGGCCCGTCCGTTCGCGGTGATGGCCTTCACCGTCGCCGGCGGCAAGATTGTCGCCATCGACGTCCTCGCGGACCCGGCTCGTCTCAAGCGCCTCGAGCTCGGCGCCTGAATCGGCGCTCTATCTCTCCTCTCGATCCAGCGAGTGAGGTGGCTCCATGAAGAGCAGCCACCCATAGTTGATGCCGAGGAAGAGCAGCAGCGACACGACAACCGCCTCGGTCTCGAGGGGTTTCAGGTCGATGCCGACGTCGGATGCGAGGGAGGGATGGACGGCTATCGCGACGATCAGGACGTAGAAGGGCAGGGTGAGCGCCAGGAGCTGCTGGGCGCGCCGTTCGCGAGTCGGCTCGCTGCTCGCGCGGAGGAGTGAGAGCACCACCTCGGCCGCCCCGATCACCCCGGCGGCACCGAAGGCGAGCCTCCAGAGTGCCGGATGGTCCGCAGAGATCAATGACACCGGGCTCATGATCCCGGTGAGAGTGAAGTAGAGCGAGACCGAGTAGGCCTGGCGACGTCGGTACGGCAGCACCGACCATTCGCGACGCCGGTCGGCGACGACCACCCACCACAACCCGAGCAGGGCGAACGCCGCCAGTGCGAGGGTCTCGTAGAAGGTCTCCGCCACGACGGAAGCCTAACCTCGAGCATCGCGCCAGCCGCGGCGCATCTTCTTGCCAAATCGCTTCGGCTTCTCCCGGTACAGCTGATCGCCCAGGTCGAACGCCGCGTTCGCCAGCTCCTCCTGGCGCTGGCCGATCGCCGCGGCCAGCGCTGCCCTTCTCACCGTCGGCAGGTCGCGGACGAGGAGGTCGTCGCGAAGCACCGCGAGGTCATGGTGATCGCCCAGCGCATCGGCCAGGCGGTCGGCAACGTCGATCCGATCGGAGAGGTCCTTGGGAGTCGCAACTTCGAGGATCCTCAGCTGGTACCAGAGATCCTTGGCTCGCTTGCGCCACTCGTGGACGTTGGCCGTGCTCGGCTCGGCGGCGGCGCGGCGCATCCGCTTGCGGCCCCGCCGGTAGGCGCGCTCGATGCCTGGCCCGACCAGCTCCCAGGACTCTGCCTCGAGGGGCCATGAGTCCACTCGTTCGCGACCGTTCTCGACCAGCTCCAGCGCTTCCCGGAGGGCGGCCGACTCACCGTGACGGGTCGACTCAACTGCCAGGTCGCGCTCTTCGCCCAGCACCTCGAGCCATTCGTCCGCTGCGTCAGAGGGGAGGGTTCCCTGGAAGCGCTCGCAGATGTCTTCAAGTGTCTCGACCTTCACCTCGGCGTCGCGGCTGGCAGAAAGCAGCCGGCCCGCCTCTCGGTAGACACTGTTCTCCGCTCGATAGCGTTCGTCCCCGAGCTCCTGTCGTAGGAGCCTCAGCGCCGAACGCAGCTTCTTCAGGTCCTTCCTGGCGCCATGCACGCAGGAGGTGGGGTCCTCCGCGACCTGCGCATCGGCCAGTCGTTCGGCGGCCTTGTCGATGCGTCCGTTGACGATGCGCCTCATCCCCGCGGACGGGCTCTCCTCGGACTTCAACCTGTAGGCCCTGTCCAGAGAACCGTCGTGGCCATTGCGCCGCACGGCGAGACCCTCCCTCGCGGCGGCCGCCGCGCCAACCGTGAGCTGGGCCGGTCGATCCTTCAGCGCTTTTCCCACAGCCTCCTTCGTCACAACGGCCATACTCTCCCTTTTCCCGCCGCAGGGCGTCCTATGCATCACCTTGCCGCGGGGATTCCGCCGGCCGCCCGTGCAGGGCGAGCTCCTGGTTGGAATAGCGATGATCGCCGGTCAGCTCGCGCCCGAACCAGGCCGGCGGTCGGAAGCGGTGGCTCTCCTCCTCCGAGGAGAACTCGACCTCGGCGATGAGGAGCCCCTCGAGATCACCGGCGTAGACGTCGACCTCAGCCTGATGTCCGTCCTCCAGCGGCACGAGGAAGCGGCGCTTCGCGACGCGCCTGGACTCGGTCAGCTTCCAGAGCTCGTCGAATGCGCTCGAATCGAGCGGGACCTCGACCTCCTCGCGAGTCTCACCGCTCCCCTTCTTGGCGGTGAGCAGCCGTTCATCGTCGAGCCGGCGCAGACGGACCTCGATGCACCTCTCGATTGCCAGATACCCCTGAGAGATGCGACTGGATTGATGTTCCTCGAGCCCCGGGGGAACCCGGTCGAGGAGGAACTTTCGCTCGATCTCTTGCATCCGTAAATGGATACAGGATGGCCGGCGTCGCGATCCCGCCCTCAGCCGAGCGTAACCGCAGGACCTATGAGATCTTCGCGGCCCACTGGCCGTACAGCGACCAAGCACGTCGCCTCGACAACGCTGGCAGCGCTCGAGTGGGAGAACTCGAGGTTGATCGAGGGCGAGGTTCCCGAGGGGGTCGCCGCGCTGAAGGAGGAGGACGGCCCCGAGCTGCAGGTTCACGGCAGCGCGAACCTGATCCAGACACTGCTCGAGCACCGGCTGATCGACGAGCTCCGCATCTGGACCTTCCCGCTCGTGCTCGGCAGAGGAAAGCGCCTGTTCGACGGCGGCGCGGTGCCCGGAGGCGTGGAGCTCGCGGGATCGCAGGTCTCCACCACCGGGGTTGTTATCGCCACCTATCGAACCGGAGCCGAGATCAAGTACGGCTCCTTCGTCCCGGAGTCGCCGAGCGAGGCAGAGCTGGCCCGCCGCGCTGCGCAGTAGCGGTGGTAGCGTAGCCACGAGTCGATCAACGCCAACCCCAAGGGGGTCGTGATGACTGAAACGCTCAACGGATCTTGTCTGTGCGGCGGTATCGAGTACGAGCTCCAAGATCCCGAGTCGATGGGTCTTTGCCACTGCACTCGCTGCCAGCGGTGGACGGGTTCGAGCCTGGCGGGGGTGGTCGTCGCCCCGGAGAACCTCAGGTTCACCAAGGGCGAGGACATGGTCAAGCGCTACGAGAGTGAGTTCGCACCCCGCCATTTCTGCAGCAATTGCGGATCCAGCCTCTACGACGACCTCGGCGAGAAATACTTCGTCGCCGCCGGGCTGATGCGCGATCTCAAGCTCGATCCGAGCTTCCACCTCCAGGTCGCATTCAAAGCTCCCTGGGACGAGATCGGGGGCGACGCGCCGCAGTTCGCCGAAAACCCGCCGGCCTGAGTTCGGCGGTGTCGATTTGAGCAGCGATAGCGCGGCGGGCACCCCCCCTGTGGAGGCCGGGGAGGTCAAGCTCGAGGTCGTAGTCGTGCCGGTGTCGGATGTCGATCGAGCGAAGGCCTTCTACGAGGGGTTGGGGTGGCGGCTCGACGCCGACCTCGCCGTCGAAGACGGCTACAGAGTGGTGCAGTTGACGCCCCCCGGCTCCGGCTGCTCAATCATCGTGGGCGAGGGTGTCACCTCAGCGCCGCCCGGAACGTCGGAGGGCATGCAGCTCTCTGTCTACGACATCGACGCGGCGCGCGCTGACCTGATCGCGCGCGGCGTCGAGGTGAGCGAGCTGTTCCACGACGTGACCGGGATCTTCCATCACGCCGGTACCGAGGGACGCATGAACGGGCCGGCCCCCGAGCACGCCGACTACGGCTCGTTTGCCGCCTTCAGCGATCCGGATGGCAACGGCTGGCTGCTGCAGGAGATCAAGACTCGGCTTCCTGGCCGCTGAAGGGGGCCGCTTGAATAACGACTACGACGTGATCGTGCTCGGCGGCGGCTCGCCCGGCGAGCACTGCGCCGGCGCTCTGGCCGAGGGCGGCCTCCGCGTCGCCGTCGTCGAGCGTGAGCTCGTGGGCGGCGAGTGCTCGTACTGGGCCTGCATTCCGTCGAAGACACTGCTGCGGCCCGGCGAGGCGGTCCATGGCGCGCGCGAGGCCGCCGCCAGCGCCGAGGTCGATGTCGAGGCGGCGCTTGCCTGGCGCGACTTCATGGTCTCCGACTACTCCGACGCCGGGCAGGAGCGTTGGTTGGCCGACAACAACATCGCCCTCCTGCGTGGCACCGGGCAACTCGCCGGCCCGGGCGTGGTCGAGGTCGACGGCGTCCGGCACTCCGCAGACCACGTCGTCCTCGCGAACGGCGCCGATCCGATCGTGCCGCCGATTCCGGGCCTGTCCGATCTCGACGACGTCTGGACCAATCGCGAGGCAACCTCGATGAAGGCGATTCCCAGGCGCCTGCTGATCCTGGGTGGCGGGCCGGTCGGGGTGGAGATGGCGCAGGCCGTTCGCCGCCTCGGCGGCGAGACGGCGATCATCGACATGGCCGAGCACGTGCTCGGGCGGGAGCCGGCGCCGCTCGGCGAGGCCCTCGGCGTGGCTCTTCGCCGCGAGGGAATCGAGCTCGTCCTCTCCGCGAATGCGACCGCCGCCCGACGCGATGGCGAGGACTACGTGCTCGAGCTCGATGACGGGCGCGAGCTGCGCGGCGACCGGCTGCTCGTCGCGACCGGTCGGCGTCCGCGGGTGCGCGGGCTCGGCCTCGACACGGTCGGCGTCGAGCCGGACCCACGCGGGGTCCCGGTCGACGCGCACCTGCGCGCTGCCGAGGGCCTGTGGGCGATCGGCGATGTGAACGGCCTCTGGCCCCTGACCCATGTCGGCAAGTACCAGGGCGACGTGGTCGCCGCGAACATCCTCGGCGAGCCGCGAAAGGCCAACTACGAGGCCGTTCCGCGGGTCGTCTACACGGACCCCCAGGCCGCGGCGGTGGGCGCCGCCGCCGGCCGCTTCAGCGCCATGGTCCCGATATCGGAGGTGCCCAAGACCGCGACCTACACACGCGCATATACCGAGCACAATGGCTTCCTGACGCTCCTCAGCGACGGCGAGCGGCTGACGGGCGCCTATGCGCTCGGCCCCGAGGCGGGCGAGTGGCTGCAGCAGGCAACGCTCGCGATTCGCGCCCAAGTCCCACTCGACGTCCTGGCCGACACGATCCAGCCGTTCCCGACCTTCTCGGAGATATACGTCGCCGCGCTGAAGGCGCTCCACGGTGAGATCGAATCGGAGGTTTGACGATGGACATCGCTTCGCGAGCAGAGCTACTGCACGAGACGGCCGAGCATCACGGTGCGTTCGAGGCGGTCGCCCCACCGCACGACTGGTGGGACTGGTACGCGGCCTACATGGATGCTCGCGAACATGGGAGCGCCTCGGAGGAGGCGTCGGAGATCGCCGGCCGATACATGGCGGAGGTCAAGCAGGTCGTCGTGCCACCTGCATGAGTCACCTGATCGAGTTCCCCGCCGATGACCCTGAGCGTGCCCTTCGCTTCTGGCGCGGGCTGCTCGGGATCGAGCTGGCACCGCGGGGGGCCGATGCGGGGGAGGGCTGGGAAGCCGACGAGGGCGGCCTGCGGTTTGGTCTGCACAGACGCGGCACCGGGCCCGGGGACACCGGCTCGCTTCCCTACTTCACGGTCGAGGACATGGCAACCGCTCTCGAACGCGTCGGCGAGCTCGGCGGGTCGGTCATCCACCCGGGTGAGCGCTGGTCCATCTGCCGCGACTCGGAGGGAAGTCCCTTCGCCCTGGCGTCAGCGCGATAGCGTGGTCGGTCGATGCAGGCGTCGAAGAGTCCTCAGGGACTCCGGGCCAATCCGCGCCCGCGGGTCCCGGAAGGCCCATACCTGGTTGCCGGCCTCGGTGAGGCCGGCCAGTCCGCGGCCGAGGCGCTCCGCCGCCTCGAGGGAAGCCAGCAGGTTCTCGCTTCCGATCGCCACCCACCTGGGGTCCCGAAACGAGTCCGTCGCGCCCTCGATGCCGTGGGTGTGCGCGTCCACCTCGGCGCTCAGGAGGACCTGCTCGAGCTACCGCCGCGGCCGCGCACTCTGATCAAGAGCCCCGGCGTTCCCACCGATGCTCCGCTGATCCAGCGGGCGAGGGAGAGGGAGATCGAGGTCCTCGATGAGGTCGAGCTTGGCTGGCGCCTCGGCACCGCGCCGATGATCGCCGTGACCGGCACCAACGGAAAGACGACGACGTCGAGCCTTGCGACTGCCGTCCTCAAGGCGTCGGGTTTCGATACCAAGCTGGCTGGAAACGCCGACATCGCCCCACCGCTTTCGGCGGTTACCGGCGACCCCGACGTCGAACCCGACCTGATCGTCTGTGAGATCTCGAGCTTCCAGCTCGAGGGCTGCACCGCGCTGATGCCCGAGGTCGCCGTCTTCACCAATCTCAGCCACGACCATCTCCCGCGGCATGGAACGATGCGCCGCTACGGCGAGGTCAAGCGGAGTCTCTTCATCAGGGACGGTGTCGCCGTGCGCCTGGCCGTCGTCGACACCATCGACGCGTTCGGTCACGGGCTCGCTGACGAAGTCGAACGGGCCCGAGGGCGGGCGATCAGGGTCGGCCTCGGCCCGGAGGCGATGTATCGGATCACGGACGCCAGCTGGGACCTGAGGAGCGCGGTGCTGGAGCTCGAGACGCCCAGCGGAAGCCTTTCCCTCGAGACCAGGCTCCCCGGCTACTACAACGCCCGCAACGTGGCCGCCATCGTCGCCCTCGCCGATTCCCTGGACGTCGAGCGCTCGGTCCTGACGGAGGTGCTGGCCGCCCACCCCGGGGCCCGGGCTCGTTTCGAGCACGTCGATTGCGACCATCCGGCCGACTTGATCCTTGACACCGCCTCCTCGCCGGCGGCGGTTGAGCAGTTTCTCACCGCGGTGAGAGCTGGAATGGATTCGAGCGCTCGCCTGCACGTGGTGCTCGGCGTGTTGGGATCCCCCGACCCCGATCAACGTCGCGCCCTCGGCCGCGTCGCGAGGACGCTGTCGGACCGATTGGTTCTCACCGTCGGCAGCTTTCGTCGCAACCCGCCGCTGGAACCGCTCGAAGGCATGGTCGCGGGCGCAAGCCAGGCCCGGGGCGCCGAGCTCGATGTGATCCCGGACCGTGAGGAGGCCCTCGCGAATGCGATTCGCGGCGCCCGGCCCGGCGACGTCGTCTCGGTCCTCGGCCGCGGCAACGTCGTCGAGTCGATCCACAACGGCAAGGCTGACGATCGTGAGGCGCTACACCGGGTCGCCGAGGCTGACCGGCGGGCTGGACCAGTAGGGGCAGGAGAGACCTCGAAGCGCGAACTCGGATTGAAGCTCGAGTAGCGCTGAATAGGTTGGAAGGACGATCAATCGGTCGCCGGCTTCGGCGATCCCTCGGTCGAGCGCGCCGGCGATCCCGCCGTCGACTGCTATCCGCGAGATGGGCCATCCCGCGTATTTGAGCCGCAAGGCCAGCTCTGCGGCCCGGCTGCCGCTGCAGACGACGTGACCGACCCGGTCCTGAAGTGCCTCGAAGTCGGCATCCCAGATCCAGGAGACGTCACGGCCGTCCGCCTGGCCGTCGTTCAGCGCGATCAGGAGGTCGATGCTCGGAGCGGGGTCTCTGCTGAGCGTTCGCAGCAGCTCGTTCGCGCCCGCCGGGTTCTTCATCAGCAGGACGACGAGGTCCGTGGTGCCGGCCCGAAGGTGCTCGCCTCTGCCGAACACCGGGGTGAACTCCGCGAGCGCACGTGAGATCGCAGCTTTCTCGACCCCGAGCGCGAGGGCCGCGGCGGCCGCCGCCAGCGCGTCGTAGACGTTGTACAAACCGGGTAGCCCAAGGCGTATGTCGAATTGTCCCGACCCCCCGTCGATCGAGAAGCTGGACCCCAGAATCCCATCGAATTGGATCCCGTCGGCGGTGACGTCGGGGTCCGGCCTGGCGGCGCCGCAGGCATCGCAATGGTGGTGCCCCAGGTGACTCAACAACCGGATCTCGAACCGGAGCGGCTGATCGCAGGTCGAACAGCGGACCGAGTCGACCGCGTGCTCGGTCCCCGACAGGCCCAGAGCGCAATCCTCGACTCCGAAGAAAGATGCGCTGTGCTTCGCACCGAGGCCGGCGAGGACCGAGTCGTCGGCGTTGAGGACCAGCCGGGCCCGAAGCCGGTCGGACGCCATCACGCGCCAGGCCGCGGACAGGGCGTCGAGCTCCCCGTACCCGTCGAGTCGATCCCGGAACAGGTTTCCGATCACGATCACTCCCGGAGAGAGCTCCGCTGCCACGATCGGCAGCCACGCCTCATCGACCTCGAAGACTCCGATCTCACCCGGCTCTTCGAGAAGGGCGGTCGCAATGCCCGAAGGCATGTTGGCCCCGGCCCGATTGTGGGTCACCCTGCGGCCGGCCTCCCGCAGGATCGCGGCGATCATCGAGGCCGTGGTGGTCTTCCCGTTCGTGCCGGAAACGAGGACGCAGCGATTCGGAAGTTGCCGCGAAAGGACCCGCAGGGCATCGGGCGCATGCCGCAGTAGGACCTCCCCCGGAAAGGTGGTCGCGCCTCCGCCGCTCGCCAGACAGTCCCGCCGCGTCTCGTCGGCGAGTGCCCTCAGCTCGGGTGGAAGATCTGTCGGCGCCGAGTTCGAGTCGTGGGGGGCGGGACCGATCCTCTGGGCGATATCCGAAAGGGCGTTCACCTGCTCTTCGAGCGGGGAGAACTCCCACGCACGGCGCAGCAGTCGGTTGCGATCCTCGGAGTTCATCTGTGGGGGAGACTTAGAGCAATGAAGATACCGCCGGAACTCTCTGAGCCATGCATGTCCTGATCACACTCTCCCGCTTCATGCTCGGCGGCACCGAGACGTACTCGGTGACCGTAGCCGAGCAGCTTGAGCGCCTCGGCCACACCGTGACCGTCCACGCAGGCGAGGCAAGCCCCCACGGACGGGACCTGGCTGCCTCGCGAGGCGTGCGGTTGAGGGTCGGCGACCTCACTGCGCTCGACGGCGTCGACGCCGTTCTGGCCCAGGATGCGGAAAGCGCCTACCTGCTCGCCGGCCGTCGGCCGGGGCCGCGGCAGGTATTCACGATCCACGGCTTCTCCGCCTCCGAGCACCCGCCCGACCGGCTGACTCCGCCCCCGCCGGTCGTCGTCCTCAACGACCGCGTCGGGCGCCGGGTCGCCGCGCTCGCCTCGCATCCGGAGATCGTGCGGTTGCGCCAGCCGATCGACATCGAAAGGTTCCGCCCGCGGGGGGCGGCCCGCAGCCGCGCCCGCCGAGTGCTCCTGCTCAGCAACTACCTCAAGGGTTCGCCGCTGCGAATGCTCGAGGGGATATGCGGAGATCTCGGCCTCGAGCTGGTCAGACTCGGAGCGTCCGGCACGCCGACCCTCGAGCCCCAGGCCGAGATGGCGGATGCCGACATCGTCGTCGGCTACGGGCGCTCCGTGCTCGAGGCGATGGCGATGGGCCGAGCCGCATATGTCTGGGACCACGCGGGGGGCGATGGCTGGGTCACTCCCGAGACCTATCCGGACCTCGAGGCGGACGGCTTCGCCGGCGCCGCCACCGATGCGGTGATCGACACCGATCGGATGCGGGCCGATTTCGCCGCCTACAGTCCCGAGCTCGGCGCCTTCGGCTTCGATCTGGTTCGCAAACACCACTCCGCGAATGACCACGGAGAGTCGATTGTTCGCCTGCTCGACGATGCGAGCGTCTCGGCGGCGTCCGATGACGTACTCGAGACCCTGGCCCGGTTGGTGCGGCTCGAGGCACGCGCCTCGATCCGCGTCGACAGCCTCGAAGCCGAAATCGCGCAGATGTGGGAAGAGGTGCAGGCGGCGCGCGATCGCGCCGACGCCGCGGAGGGTCAGATCCGCATGATCGAAGGCTCGCGGTCCTGGAGGTTCGCGGAGCCGCTCCGGCGCTCGGCGGCGTTCCTTCGCAGGCGCTAGGGGAAACCTCCTGCCCGCGTTTGGAATAGGATCGTCGCCTTCGGTGCCGATGAAGAAGCTCTCAGTCACGTGCCTCGTCCTTCTGCTGCTCGCGCTCGTCGCCGGCTGCGGCAGCTCCGACACCGACTCGACCGGAGCGACCGCGTCGAACTGCGACCCCGGTGAACTGGCGACGAAGACGGAAGGGAAACTGACCGTCGCCACCGACAAGCCCGCCTACCCGCCCTACTTCGAAGACGACGACCCAACCAACGGCGAAGGCTTCGAGAGCGCCGTCGCCTATGCGGTCGCCGCCAACCTCGGCTTCGCGAAAGCCGATGTCGACTGGACCGTAGTCCCCTTCAACTCCTCCTACGCGCCGGGCCCGAAGGACTTCGACTTCGACGTCAACCAGATCTCGATCACGCCGACGCGCGAAAAGGCCGCCGACTTCTCGGCGCCCTACTACACGGCGAACCAGGCTGTGGTCGCGCTGAAGGACTCAGAAGCCGCCGACGCGACATCGCTCGCCGACCTCCAGTCGGCGAAGATCGGCGTCCAGATCGGCACCACCAGCCTCGACGGCGTCGAAGAAAAGATCGAACCGAGCGAGCAGCCGCAGGTCTTCAACAGCTCCAACGATGTCGTCACCGCGCTCAAGAACGAACAGATCGACGCAGTCGTCGTCGACCTCCCGACCGCGCTCTACCTGACCGCGGTCCAGGTTCCGAACTCGAAGGTGGTCGGCCAGTTCAGCGTCCCCGGCGGCGACCAGTGGGGCGCCCTGCTCGAAAAGGACTCCGAACTCACCTCGTGCATCTCGCAGGCGGTCGAAGAGCTCGAAGAATCGGGTGAACTCGAAGAAATCACCCAGCGCTGGATGAGCAAAGCAGCCGGCGCCCCCGAACTCAGCTGAGTTCGCCGTCCCCGGCCGGGGTCAGAATGGCCGCGGTTGACCGGGACTGCCGTCATCAGCGACCGCCGCCTCGCGAGGCAGGCTGCCAAACGCCGCAAGCAGAGACGGGGCCAGGCGATCGCCGCCGTCTCCAGCATCATCGTCCTCGGCGGCCTCGCGGTCTGGATCCTGACCAGCCCCGGCTGGCCCGCGGTGAGGGAAACCTTCTTCTCGTGGTCCGAATTCAAGAACTCCTTTCCTGAAGTCCTGAAGGGGTTCTGGCTCGACGTGAAGCTGTTCGTCATCGTCGAGATCGCGGTGCTGATCGTCGGCCTCGTCATCGCGCTGCTGCGCACCAGTGCCGGCCCGGCGCTGTTCCCGATCCGGCTGCTGGCGACCGTTTACACCGACCTCTTCAGGGGGGTTCCGACCCTGCTCCTCGTTTATCTGGTCGGGTTCGGGGTCCCGGCCCTGCAGCTGACCGGCCTTCCCACCGAACCCATCGTCCTCGGCGGGATCGCGCTCGGGCTCTCCTACAGCGCCTACGTCGCCGAGGTCTACCGGGCAGGCATCCGCTCGGTCCACCGCGGTCAGCGCGACGCGGCGCTGGCCGTCGGGCTGACAGAGGCGCAGGCGCTGCGCCACGTGATCCTGCCGCAGGCGGTGCGCCGGGTCGCGCCGCCGCTCCTCAACGACTTCCTCGCCCTCCAGAAGGACGTCGTCCTGATCTCGATCCTCGGCCCCCAGGAGGCGTTCCGGATCGCCCAGATCATCCAGGGCGAGAACTTCAACTACACGCCGCTGATCGCCGCCGCGCTGCTCTACCTGGCGATCACCGTGCCGCTGGCCCGTGTGGTCGATCGGATGGGCGGGGGCGAGAGCGGGGGGGTCAAGAGGTGAGCACCGGGGCACCGGTTCTCGAGGTCCGCGGCGTGACCAAGGCGTTCGGGCCCCGCGAGGTGCTGCGGGGCGTGGACCTGAACGTCAGCGAGCACCAGGCGGTCGCCCTGATCGGCGCCTCCGGGTCGGGCAAGTCGACCCTGCTGCGGTGCATCGACCTGCTCGAGGAGATCGACGACGGCGACGTCTTCCTCGACGGCGAGGTGATCACCGACCCCGCGGTCGAGCCGGTGCCGGTGAGGAGGAGGCTCGGGCTCGTCTTCCAGGCCTTCAACCTCTTCCCGCACCTGACCGTGCTGCAGAACGTGGTGCTCGGCGAGATGCGGGCCCAGGGCTCCTCGCGCCGGGAGGCCGAGGACCACGGCCGGGCCCTGCTGCACCGATTCGGGCTCGAGGGCCGCGAGGACGACCGGCCCGACGACCTCTCCGGCGGCCAGCAGCAGCGCGTCGCGATCGCGCGAGCCTTCGCCGGCCGGCCCCGCGCGCTGCTCCTCGATGAGGTGACGAGCGCCCTCGACCCGGAGCTCGTCGGCGAGGTTCTGGCTGCTGTCCGCGACCTCAAGGTGGAGGGGATGACGATGGTGATCGCCACCCACGAGATGGGTTTCGCCCATGAGGTCGCCGACGAGGTCGCCTTTCTCCACGACGGCAGGATCGTTGAGTCGGGTCCCCCCGACCGGGTGCTGACCGAACCGGAGCGCGAGGAGACGAGGCGGTTCCTCGCCCGCCTGCTCGAGGCCGGCCGGATCTGATCGTGGGTGGCCTATCGTGAATGGATCGCCCGCAAGCCGAAGGTCAGCGCCGGAATCCTCCTCTACCGCGTCGGCGACGCGCCCGAGGTGCTGCTGATCCACCCGGGCGGGCCGTTCTGGGCGCAGCGCGACCTCGGCGCCTGGTCGATCCCCAAGGGAGGCTCTGAGGACGAAGAGGAACTGCGCTCCTGTGCCCTGCGGGAGATGAGGGAGGAGCTGGGCTCCGCGCCTGAGGTTGAGCTCGAGGAGATGGTCGACCTCGGCTCGGTGCGCCAGAAGGGAGGCAAGGTCGTCCACGCCTGGGCCGCCGAGGGTGACTTCGACCCGGCGGCACTCGACAGCAACACCTTCCGCCTCGAGTGGCCGCCGCATTCAGGCAAGGAGCAGGAGTTCCCGGAGGTCGACCAGGCGGAGTGGTTCGGCCCCGAGGCGGCGAGGGAGAAGCTGATCGAGGCCCAGACCGCGTTCGTCGACCGCCTGCTCGAACACCTGGGATACTCGGCGCAATGAGTGAGGACAGCACCAACGGCTACCGCGACGAGGGCCCGGACGGACGGCCGCTGCCGCTCTCGGTGCGGTTGCTCGGCGCCGGTGTCCGCGGCGTCCGCGAGGTCGGCAAAGCGACCGGCGTCGACCGCGCCGTGCAGGTCGCCGCCGAGGAGGCGATGGTCGCGGCGGTCGAGAGCGAGGCCGTCGAACGAGCGCTGGTCAGGGTCCTGAAAGGGCCGGTCGTCGAGGAGGCGGTTAACGGCGCCCTCGAGAGCGATGCCGTGAAGAGGGCCCTGATCGACGCCCTCGACAGCGAGCTCGTCGACGAAGTCTGGCTGCGTCTGCTGGCGAGCGATGAGACCCAGAGACTGGTCGAGCGCATCGCCGAGGCACCCGAGATCCGGGCCGCGATCAGCGCCCAGAGCGTCGGCTTCATCGAAGACATCGGCCACACGATCGGCGACGCGACCAGGAACATCGATACCGTCCTCGAGCGGATCGTGAGGAGGATCTTCTTCCGCCCCCAGCGGACCGAGCCGACCGACCGAGCCGGCGTCCTGACAAGGGCGCTCGCGTTCGGCCTCGACGTGCTGATCGTCAACCTCGGGTTCTCCGGGTTGGCGGCGATCGCGGCGCTGGTCGTCTCCGCCTTCACCGGCGGCAACGGCGTCTCGGAGATTGCACTCGTGTTCGGGACCACCGCCTGGCTGGTCCTCGGCGGCAGTTACCTGGTCGCGTTCTGGTCGCTCGCCGGCCAGACGCTCGGCATGCGATTCCTCGGGATCAGGCTCGCGGTCGCGGGCCAGGGCTTACCGGCGCGCAGATCGATCCGCCGCCTGGTTGGCCTCGGGCTCGGGGCGCTGACCTTCGGCATCGGCTATCTCGGGATCATCTTCGACTCCCGCAGGCGCGGCTGGCAGGACCGGATGGCCGGCGTCGACGTGCTCTACGAGCCGCGCGCGTCAGCGCCCTGGTCGGTCGACGCGATGGGCACGGACGCCGTCGGGGCCCCGGACGCGACGAAGGCCCCGGATTCCCGGGGCCTTCGGCCACAGCGTGTTGCCGGTCCCTGACTAGGCGTTGGGCGCGCCTTCGGGCCCCTCGGCCAGCTTGTAGATGATGATGATCGCGAGGGCGAACAGCGCCAGCGACCAGAACGGGCGGGCCGGGATCGCCAGCAGCGAGCCGATCGCGTTCAGCGAGGCGACGAAGATTCCGAACCAGCGGCCGAATTCTCCGCCCGAGAAGAGCGAGAAGGCGGCGACCAGCTCGAGCACGCCGACGATCAAGAGGATCCAGCCCCAGGTGTGGAGCCCGCTGAGGATGTAGGTGGCGTTTTCGGTGAAGAACTTCGAGTCCCCGATCGCGGCGATGCCATAGATGATGTTGAGGACGCCGGCGACCAAGAGCAGCACGCCGGCGAATACCCACCAGCCGCTGATCAGACCACTGTCATCGTTCATGCGTAACCCTTTCGTGAGCATTTGGGAAGCGTTGATGACGCTATTCGAGGTCGCTTTTAGCGAACCTTTTCCAACTTTTGGCAGTATTCCCCGGCGATGGGTTGCTGTAAGGGAACGCTGATCGGGAGGGTGATGCCGGTGTTGCTCGTCGGCGCGCTGTCGATGGCGCTTCCGAGCGCTGCCTCGGCGACCCGTGTGATCGAGGTCGGGGGGAGCAAGACGCCCGCCGCAAGGGCCCCGCTCACGGTCCCCGGCCGTGCGCCGCGACGCGGCCCGGCCGCCTCAGCTTCGAGCCTCCGGGTCCTCGATTCGAGTGAGGAAACCACCCGCATGAACGGGAAAATCTTCGGCGTGGACCCGAAGGAGGGCAGCTACACGTGCTCGGGCACCGCGGTCAACACCCCGAGCCGCTCGATCGTCCTCACCGCCGGCCACTGCGTGGTGCTCGAAGGGGAGGCGGCGAGCCGGATCGCCTTCGTCCCCGCCTATGACCACGGCGTCCGCCCGTTCGGCACCTTCGATGTCACCTCGGTCTACGTGACACCCAAGTGGCGCCAGGGGGAAAACCCCGACTTCGACGTCGCCGCACTGAAGGTCGCGCCCAGTCAGCTCGGTGCCCTGACCGATGTCGTCGGAGGACGCGGCTTCGCGACCTCGAAATCGCGCTCGGCCGGCTTCGAGATCTACGGCTACCCGGCCGCGGCACTGAAGGGGGAAGAAATGCGCAGCTGCCGTGCCCACGGCCTCGGCAGCGACCCGCTGACCTTCCCGCTCACGGGCCCGCCGACGCTCTTCAGCGCCTGCGACATGGCGGCGGGCTCCAGCGGAGGCGGCTGGCTGCTGGAAGACACCTACGTCAACGGGGTCACGAGCTACGGATACGCGAACCGGCCCGACCTCCTCTACTCGCCCTACTTCGGGCCCTCGATCGCGGCCTTCCTGCGGGCGCTCCCCTAGGGCGCTCAATACCGTGGCGCTCTTGATCGGGTCCTCCGGGCCGGGTCGCTCCTTACGTGGCCGCTCGCGTTCGGTCGAGTGGGGGAGCCGGCTCAGCTCCTCGGTAGGCAACTCCTCGTCGAGATGGTCCATCAGCGCCCTGGGCGGCGCAGGGTGTCGCCGAGGATCAGGCGCGCCCGGTAGTAGAGGGCCTCGTCGAATGAGTCCCCCGAGCCTGCATCGGCGCGGCTGGCGCGGTTCTGTCCCGTCCCGGCCGGGATCTCGTCCCGGATCAGGCCGGTGAGCCTTCCGCGGGACGTGAAGGTCGTGCCGTCCTTCGAGCTCATCGTTCTCCTCCTTTTCTGCTTTGTTTACAGATTAAGTCAAGAATAGCAATCCGTCGAACAGGGAAGAGGGTTCCCGTGCCGAATCTTGTCCTCGGGCCGCTGCTCCGCTACGTCTCTGAGACGGAGGCGACGATCTGGGTCGAGACGAGCGGGCCCTGCGAGGTGAGGATCCTCGGCAGGCGTGAGCGGACCTTCACCGTCGCCGGCCACCATTACGCCCTGGTTCAGATAGAGGGCCTCGAGCCCGGAGGGTTCTACGAGTACGACGTCACGCTCGACGGCCAGTGGCGCTGGCCACCACGGGGCAGCGAGCTTCCCCCGAGCGTGATTCGCACCCTCGACCCGGGCGAGCCGCTCGACATCTGCTTCGGCTCGTGCCGGGTGGCGTTCCCGCACGAGCGCCCCTACACGCTGAGCAAGGACGAGGACGAGAACGGCCACGAGCTCGACGCGCTCCATGTGCTTGCCGAGCAGATGGCGGCCGATGACCGCGACGACTGGCCGGAGCTGCTGTTCCTGCTTGGCGATCAGGTGTACGTCGACGAGGGCTCGCCCCGGACCCGCGAGCGGATCAGGGCTCGCCGCGACACCTCCGAGCCCCCGGGCGAGGAGGTGGTCGACTTCGAGGAGTACACCTGGCTCTACCGGGAGTCCTGGGAGGACCCGCTGATCCGGTGGCTGTTCTCGACCGTCTCGACCTCGATGGCGTGGGACGACCACGACATGAGCGACGACTGGAACATCTCCCGCTCCTGGCGCGAGGAGATGGACCGCAAGGGGTGGTGGCACGAGCGCGCGGTCGGCGGCATCATGACCTACTGGATCTACCAGTTCATCGGCAACCTCTCGCCACGGGACCTCGGCGAGAGCGAGCTCTACGCGCGGGTACGGGGGAATCCCGATGCGACCGACGTCCTCCGCGAGTGGGCGGAAGAGATCGACACCACCGCATCCGGGTTCCGCTGGAGCTTCCACCGCGACATAGGCGGCGTGCGTGTGCTGTTCGTCGACTCGCGCGCCGGCCGGGTCCTGACCGAGGATCGCCGGTCGATGTGCGACGACGAGGTCTGGGAGTGGATCGTCGAGCACGCCGAGGGGGAGTTCGACCACCTCCTGATCGGGACGACCGTCCCCTTCCTGCTCTCGCCCGGTTTCCACCACCTCGAGGCCTGGAATGAGAGGCTCTGCGACGGAGCCTGGGGCGGGCTGGTCGCGCGCCAGAGCGAGCGCCTGCGCCGCGCCGTCGACTTCGATCACTGGGCGGCCTTCCAGTTCTCCTTTCAGCGGCTGCGCGAGTTGATCGAAGAGGTCGGCTCCGGCCGGCGCGGGCCGGCTCCGGCCTCGATCGTCGTCCTCTCCGGCGACGTTCACCACGCCTACCTCAGCGATGTCGAGTTCGATCCCGAGGCGGGGGTCAGCAGCAGGGTGGTCCAGGCGGTTTGCTCCCCCTATCGCAATCCGCTCGACCGCAAGGAGCGGCGGGTGGTGCGAGCAGGGTTCTCGCGGCCCTTCCGCGCGGTCGCCCGCGCTCTGTCGCGCCTCTCCGGGGCACCGGACCCGGGGATCGGCTGGCGCATGCTCGAGGGCCCCTTTTTCGACAATCAGGTGGGCACCGTGCGGCTCGACGGTCGCAGCGCGATCGTGCGGCTCGACAAGACGTTGGCCGGTGAGGAAGATCAGGGGGCGCTGGAAAAGACGTTCGAGCGCCGGTTAACCTGAACGGCGAGATGGGGCGGGGCGCCACCTGGCAAAAAGGGCGCCCCACCCCGTCGCCTCTTCAGGCGGCTGCAGAGACCTCTGCGTCGCCGCCACCCTCTGCATCCTGGGGAGTCGAGGCCCCGGGATCGCTGGGTGACGGCGTGTTACCGCTGAAGTTCTTTGTCTGGCCGGGCCGCAGATAGACGATCTGCTTCTCGCGCAGTTCCAATTTCTGGAGCTCGGCGCGGGTCAGCTGGGCCCAGACCTCGGATCCGTTGGCGAGCGTGAACTCGACCCGGATCTCGAAGCCGAGGGCGACGATCCGCTGCACCATCGCCTCCTCGGTCCGCTCGTCGGCTTCGAGCACGACCTCCATGTCGTGCGGGCGGACGAAGGTCTCGCCGAGACGGTTCACCTCGCCGACGAAGCTCATCACGAACTCGTTGGCAGGGTGGTCGTAGAGATCGTCGGCCGTCCCCGATTGCTCGACCCGGCCTTCGTTCATCACAACCAGTTGCTCGGCGACGTCCATCGCCTCCTCCTGGTCGTGGGTGACGAAGATCGTCGTCACGTGCATCTCGTCGTGGAGGCGGCGCAACCAGGTCCGCAGGTCTTTGCGGACCTTGGCGTCAAGGGCGCCGAAGGGCTCGTCGAGCAGCAGCACCTGCGGCTGCACGGCAAGCGCCCGGGCCAGGGCCATGCGCTGGCGCTGGCCGCCGGAGAGCTGGGACGGAGTGCGGCCGGCGAGGCCGTCGAGCTGGACCAGCTGCAGCAGCTCGTGTACCCGGTTGGAGATCTCGGGCTTCTTCCACTTGCGGATCTTGAGGCCGAAGGCGACGTTGTCGAACACCGTCATGTGCTTGAAGGCGGCGTAGTGCTGGAAGACAAAGCCGACGCCCCGCTTCTGCGCCGGCTTGCCGGTCGCGTCCTCGCCGTTGATCGTGACCAGACCGGAATCGAGATCCTCGAGCCCGGCGATCGCCCTAAGCAGCGTCGACTTGCCGCTGCCACTGGGGCCCAGCAGGGCCGTCAACGACCCGTCAGGAACGTCTATGGATACATCGTCGAGCGCCTGAAAGTCACCGAAGCGCTTGTTCGCTCCCTCGACTGAGATTCCCATCAGGCGTCCTCCTTTCGTTTGAGTAGGTTCATGCCCAACAGCGTCAGCAGTGCCAGCAGTGCCAGCACCAGGGAGGCGCCGTAGGCGCCAGGGAGGTTGAAGTTCGCGTACTGCTTCTCGACGAAGAGCGGCAGGGTCTGGGTCTGGCCGCTGATCGAGCCGGAGACGATCGTCACCGCGCCGAACTCACCGAGCACGCGGGCGGTGGTCAGGACGACCCCGTAGGCGACGCCCCAGCGGATCGACGGCAGGGTGATCCGCCAGAAGGTCTGCCAGCCGTTGGCGCCGAGTGTGGACGCGGCCATCTCCTGGTCGGTCCCGATCTCCTGCAGCACCGGCACCGTCTCGCGGACGACGAACGGAACCGAGACGAAGATGCTGGCGAGGACCATTCCCGGGACCGAGAAGAGGACCTTGATGCCCGCGTCGGAGAGGGTCGGCCCGAGCCAGCCGTCGGTCCCGTAGAGGAGGAAGAGAGAGAGGCCGATCACGACCGGGGAAACGGCGAAGGGCAGGTTGATGACCGCGTCGATGAAGGGGTTCGCCTTCGATTTGTGTCGCACCAATAGCAGCGCGCAGGCGACGCCGAAGATCGTGTTCAGCGGCACCGCGATGACGACCATCAGCAGGGTCAGTTTCAGCGCGTGGAGGCCGTCGGGCGAGGTGATGGCGTCGAGCGGCGGGCTGATCCCGTCTTCGAACGTCTTGTAGAAGATCATCCCCAGCGGAATCAACAGCAGCATCGTCAGGTAGCCGAGGCCGGCGATGCGCAGGCCCCATCGGCTGGTCGTCGTGGAGCTCATGCGCCACCTCCGCCGCCGGCGTTGGGCATGATCGTCGAGCCCACCTCGACCTCGCCCCGGCCGTGGCGGGCGGCCCAGCGTTGGATCAGCGAGACGGCGCCGAGCAGCAGCAGCGAGGCGGTCAGCAGGATCACCGAGACCGCGGAGGCGCCGACATCGTTGCCGGACTCGATCTGCTGGCGGATGAAGACCGACGAGACCATCGTGTTGGGCAGGCCGCCGGCGAAGATGAGGACGGAGCCGAACTCGCCCAGCGCCCGCGCGAACGCGAGCGCGACTCCCGCCGCGAGCCCGGGCAGGAGGTTGGGGAAGATGATGCGGCGGAAGATCGTGAAGTTGCCCGCCCCGAGCGAGGCAGCAGCGGCCTCCATCTCGCGGTCCATCTCGAGCAGCAGCGGCTGCACCGCGCGGACGACGAAGGGGAGGGTGACGAACATCAGGGCGACGACGACGGCGGCGCGTGTGCCGAAGAGGTGGATCCCGACCGGGCTGTCGTTGCCGTAGAGCGCGACCAGCGTCAGGCTGGCGACAATCGTCGGCAGCGCGAACGGGAGGTCGATGACCGCGTTGACCAGGCTCTTGCCCGGGAATCGGTCACGGACCAGGAGCCAGGCGAGGATCGTCCCGAAGATCGCGTTGAGGATGACGACGATCAGGGAGCAGATCACGGTCAGCTCCAGGCTCTTCTTTGCGAGGGGCGAGGTGACCTGGTCCCAGAAGGTGCTCCAGCCGCCGGAGAAGGCTTCGCTGACGACCGCCGCCAGCGGCAGCAGCACGATGACGCTCAGGTAGAGCACCACCGTGCCGGTGCCGAGGCCGAGACCAAGACCCGGGAGGCGAACTCGACTTCGTCCCCCTGGTCCCGGAACTGAAGCTGCTGTTGCCGGGTGCGCCTCCATTTAGCCTGAGGTGGAGATTCCGAGTTCACCCTCAATCTTCGCGACCGAGCCGGTTTCTTCGTCGAAGAAGTCGTCGTTGACCTTGCCCCAGCCACCGAACTGGCTGATCTTGAACAGCTTGGGGGGGGTCGGGAACTCCTTCGCGTCGACCAGTTTCGGGTTGACAGGCCGGTAGCCGCTTTCAGCCCAGATTTCCTGGCCGGCGTCCGACCAGATGAACTTGAGGAAGTCCTGAGCCACGGGCTCGGTCGCCTCCTTGGTAACCGCGATCGGGGTTTCGATCAGGATCGTCGAGGGCGGGACGACGTATTCGACGTCTTCGCCTTCGTTGACGGCCTTGATCGCCTCGTTCTCGTAGCCGAGCAGGACATCGCCCTGGCCGCTGGTGAAGGCGGCGAGCGCGTCACGGGCGCTGCCGGGCTGGGCGACCGCCTTTTCGAGCAGCGTCTTGACGCCTTCGAGCGCCTGGTCGGCAGATTTGCCCTCATTGATCAGCGTGCCGTAGACGGCCATGATGTTCCAGCGCGCGGCGCCGGAGCTGAACGGGTTGGGGGTGACCACGTCGACGTCCTTGCTGAGCACGTCGTCAAGGGTCTTGATGCCATTGGGGTTGCCCTTGCGGACGGTGATCACGACGACCGAGTCCTGGGCGATGCCGCCGTAGGGCTGCTTGTCCCAGTTGGCGTCGACCTGGCCTTCTTCGACCAGTCGTTCCATGTCGCCCGCCTGGGCGAAGTGGACGACTGAGGCGGGCTGACCCGCCGCGACCGCGCGGCTCTGGTCGCCGGAGGCGCCGAACGAATTGCTGAAGCTGACGCCGCTGCCCTCAGGGGTCTTTTCGAAGGCCGGCTCGAGGGATTCCTGGTAGACGGATTCCGGGGTGGAGTAGCCGACCACGTCGATGTTGCCGCCCGAGCCGGAGCTTGATCCGGAGGTAGATCCGGAAGTCGTGTCATCGCCGCTTCCACAACCGGCGACGGCGAGCGCTGAGAGGAGCGCGAGGAGGGCGGTGAGAAGGCCGATGTTGACGATGGGGTGCCGCGTCCGGGTGCGGGCCTTTTCCTTTGGCAACATTCTGTCCTTTCTTGACAGGTTTACTTTCTTGACTGACTTAGTTCTCAAGCGGTCGGGCAGGGTAGCAGACAAAGCTGATCGAAATAGCGGAGATTCTTGACCCGAAGGACGGCTATTCGCCCGCCGGAGGCAAATAGACTCCGCAGCGATGAGCGGCGAGGACGTGGTGCGGACGCCCGATGAGGCCCTCGAGGGGCTGCCCGACTTTCCGTTCGAGTCCGGCTACCACGAGGTCGACGGGCTCCGCCTCGCCCACCTCGATGAGGGGGAGGGGGAGCAGGTCGTCTTCTTCCACGGCGAGCCGACCTGGTCCTATCTCTGGCGAAAGGTGATCCCGCCGGTCCGCGACGCCGGCTATCGCTGCATCGCCCCCGACTACGCCGGATTCGGCCGTTCCGACAAGCCGACCGACATCTCCTGGTACACGTACGACCGCCACGTCGACCTGATGGCGGCACTGCTCGAGGAGCTCGATGTGCGCGACGCTACGGCGGTCGTCCACGACTGGGGCGGGCCGATCGGCCTGCGGCTGGCGGTCGAGCATCCCGATCGCTTCTCGCGGATCGTGATGATGGACACCGGACCCTTCACCGGTCGCCAGCGGATGAGCGACAACTGGCTGAAATTTCGCGAGTTCGTGCGCAACAGCGAGGACCTGCCGGTCGGATTCCTGATCCGCGCCGCATGCAAGCAGGACCCGGGCGAGGAGGTGATCGCCGCCTACGAGGCCCCGTACCCGAGCCCGGAGTCGAAGGCCGGCGCGCGGGCATTTCCGCTGATCCTTCCGACCGAGCCCGATGCACCCGGCGCGGCGGAGGGGAAACGAGTCGCCGAAGCGCTGCGCGACGACGACCGGTCCGCCCTGCTCCTCTGGGCCGACTCCGACCCGGCGCTCCCGTTCTCGGTCGGTGAACGGGTCTCGAGCCAGCTCAACTTCCCGGCACCGAGGAAGATCGAGAACGCGGGCCACTACCTCCAGGAGGACGCCGGCGCCGAGATCGGCGGAATCATCGCCGATTGGCTCGCGGCCTAGGGGTCCCTGCGCGAGCGCTGGCGGCGCACCACCTCGGCCAGCTCTTCGCGTGACATGTCGGCGAGGAGGCCGACCCGCCGCGGCTCCCGGTCGTCCTCGATCCAGGTGACGGTCCCCGGCCAGTACGGGCCCGGTGGGGTGCCGGGGTGGTGGAAGGCGGAGGCGAAGACCCAGCTGCCGGTGTTGTGGAGGCGCCCACCACCCGGCCGACCCCACTCGCCGTCGCCCTGGTAGGGCCCACCGCGGTGGGTATGGCCGGTGATCAGATGGCCGGAGCCGATCCCGAGTCGCTCGCCGAGCTCGGTCGCCGCGTCGATGCCGCTGGCGGCGATCGCCGACGCCGAGAGGACGGGGTCGAATTCCGAGTGCAGAAGGCGGTTGATGCCCCACACCGTCGCCGGCACGCCTGCCCCGACCGCTGCGCCGAACAGGGCCCGCCGGCCACGGCCCTTCGCCCGGTTGCGTCGGGAGATCGTCTTCCAGGCCCGCTCCGATGGCCTGGTCGCCCGCTCCGCCAGTTCTGACTGGGCGAGCGAGTACGAGAAACCGTAGACGGGACGAAGCACCCGCTCGTAGTCGAACGGGGTCGCCGGGTTCGGGACCGACCCGAAGATCCTCATCACGACCGCCGCCGCGATGCACTCGAGGCGGGGCAGGCTCATGTGACAGTCCATGTAGTGGCCGTGGGTCGCGTAGACGTCGTCCCGCAGCCAGATCCCGGGGTAGGCGAGGTCGAGCTCGGCGTCCCCGAGCCAGCCGGCGATCTTCGGCGCGGCCTCCGCGATGGGGGCCGAGTGATGCTCAAGGCCCAGCGGCCGGCCATCGAGCGCCATCTCCTCGAGCAGCGGCTCGGCGAGGCGGTGGTCGTGATTGCCGGGAACCAGGACGATCCGGCGGCCGGCCATCACCTCACCGACCTCTTCGAAGAATGGGCGTGCTGACTCGAGTGTCGCGGGGAGCGGCTTTTCGCGCAGCTCGAGGACGTCACCGAGCAGGATCAGGCGGTCGGCGCTGGAGATCTCCTCCAGCAACCGTCGCCTCACGGCCGCGTCACGGGCGACGTCCTCGCCGAACGCGCTGCCGAGGTGCAGGTCGGAGACGATCGCCGTACGCATCGAGGCAACTTAGCCGCTGGTCTCCACCAACTCCCCGGTCGGGCGATCTTGGATCGTTACCATCGTCAAATGACCGCGCTGAGCGAGGAGCGCCTCGCGCCCGCGAACGGAATCGAGCTCGCCTACCAGGAGGTCGGCGACCCCGGTGGCGAGCCGCTCCTGCTGATCATGGGCCTAGGCACCCAGATGCTCGCCTGGGACGAGGAGTTCTGCGCGATGCTCGCCGAGCGCGGCTTCCGGGTGGTGCGGTTCGACAACCGCGACATCGGCCACTCGACGATGATCGACGCCGCCGGGATGCCGAACCGCGTCGACATGATGCGGGGCCGTCGCGACCGCGCTCCCTACCTGCTTTCCGACATGGCCAAGGACGCCTTCGGCCTGATGGACCATCTCGGAATCGAGTCCTCGCACGTCCTCGGCGCCTCGATGGGCGGCATGATCGCCCAGACGATGGCGATCGAGTGGCCGGAGAGGGTCCGCTCGTTGGTCTCGATGATGTCGAACACCGGCAACCGCAGGCTCGGCTGGCCCCACTGGCGGACACTGCCGATCCTTTTCGCCGACTACCCGCGCAGCCGCGAGGACTACATCCGGCGCGTCGCCCGGACCTTCGAGGTGATCGGGTCGCCCGGGTACCCGGGCGACCCGCGGCGGCTGGCGGAGCTGGCGGGGCACCTGTGGGACCGCTCCCACAACCCCGCCGGCGTGCTGCGCCAGATGTACGCGGTCACGGCCTCCGGGGGTCGGACCCGGGCGCTGCACGGCCTGCAGCTGCCCGTGACCGTGCTTCACGGCACCGCCGACCGGCTGGTCCGGCCAGCCGGAGGCCGGGCCACGGCGGCGGCGATCCCGGGCGCCCGGCTGCGGATGTTCGAGGGCATGGGCCACGACCTGCCGCGCCAGCTCTGGCCCGAGTTCGTCGAGGAGATTGCGGGGACCGCGACCCGGTCTCAGGCCTCCGACGCGGTCGGCGAGCCCGCCTGACCTGCCGAGTTTGCGTCCACCGCCGTGTCGCGACGGTCGACGCAAACTCACCGCGGCGACGGTTCCCAGGATGCGGCTGAAAGGAGTCGAACCTTCACGGGCTCTCGCCCACACGGACCTGAACCGTGCGCGTCTACCAGTTCCGCCACAGCCGCGGGAGCAGGCAATCTACCGACTCGCCGCTCGCTAGAATGCCCGATCCACGCCGCTATCGTCTAGGGGACTAGGACGCCGGATTCTCAGTCCGGAAACCGGGGTTCGAATCCCCGTAGCGGTACTTCCTCTTGCGTCAGTTTGGATTCGGAGGGGACGGGACTCCAAGCTGACGGCATATCGCGCGCACCAGTCCGGGGCCGATCTCCTTGTGGCGCGGCAACGCGGCCACCTCATCTTGCGGGCCGCGCCACTTCGCGTGCTTTGAGCCACCGATCTCGCGGCAACCGTGGGCCCGAAGGTGACGTTCGAGGTCTCGCCGCTTCACCCGGCGGGCACGAAACGAAGGTGCTCGCGGTCAGACTCGGAGGCTTCTCCCGCTAGCTCCTCGTCGGGCGTCAGCACCGTGCGCAGCGCATCCAGGACGTTCTCTTTCGCTTCCTCTCGCGTGCGGCCTTGGCTCATCGCACCGGGAACCTCGAGAACGCGGGCGACGATCCAGCCCTCCTCGTCGGGGCTGTCGAAAGAGATGGTGAAGTCAACCGATGCGGCCATCGTCAAACGGTATCGCCTTCAGTCAGGGCGCCTGAATAGCGTGTCCCGAACTATGTCCTCGATTCCACCGATCCAGATAGAGCTCAGCGGAACCTACTTACGCTCAACGGACCTGGATCGACCGCAATCCCGCTCCCAGAGCCAATTCTCAGTCCGGAACCGGGGTTCGAATCCCCGTAGCGGTACTCAGCAGCAGAGCCAAACGCGCGCAAGCGTCGGTGGCTCTTGTCTTTCGCGCTGAGTCCCTTTCAGGCGTCCACCAATTTCGCTCAGGTCGCGCCTCCGCCGCTGACGGTCAGGATTTCCGGTCGCTAAAGACCCGTTGGGAGCGCATGGCCCTCTACTCCGGCGGCTGTATCTCTGACGGATCTTCTTTGTGGAGACGGGCGTGAACGGCCTCTTTGCCCTCTTGGCGCAGCGTCACGAAGCCGATGCCGAGCTGGCGCGCTCCCTCGACCAGGATTCCGATGCCGGTCAAGATGTAGAAGGCGGTGAAGATTTTCAGCCACTCGCTGGTGAGCGTGAGGCTCGGATCGGCAATGCTAGACGTGGTCAGGGTGCAGACGGCGAAGTAGAACCCGTCCACCACATTCCAGCCCTCACCGAGCGAGTAGACGACCGTCCCGCTGAGAATGAGAGCGGCCGCAGCACCGAAAACGGCGACGAAGCTCTCCTCCTTGGCGGCGTATTTGATCGCTCCCAGCCAGCGAGCGAACATGCGCGCTAGGGAAAGGACCATGCCCCAAGGCTCGCACCGGTCGCGGACAGAGCAACATAGGAGTGCTCTGGCTCCCAGGTGTCCACCAATTTCCCTCAGGTCGCACTTCCTCCCTTGGTGGTGGAGCTTTCCAGCCGCTAGGCCGCCCCTGCTGTCGCCGTCTTTAGCAATTGCCACTTGACCAGTGCGGGCGCGGTGGGAGACTGCAAGCAGGCAGGTATCCCGATACCTGGAGGAGTTGAGATGAAATATTTCGTTAGCGCGACACCCGGTCCGATGCCTCCAACGCCGGAGCAGTTCGACGCGGCGATAGCCTGGCTCGAGGAGAAGGTCGACGACGACACCTTCGACTGCATCTTCGGGTTCCTGGAGGGCGGCGGCTTCAGCGTCGCGAACGCCGAGTCCCATCGCGAGGTCCTGGACCTGATCACGGACTACCCGCTGTTCGGGCTGGCCACCTGGGAGGTGCGCCCGTTGCTTGAGTTCAAGGAGGGAGTTGACACGCTTCGGGCGAAACTGGCCGAGGCCCAAGCGGCAATGGCTGGCTAAGGCGCAGCTATCGGTAGCGAGGTCTGTGACCAGGGGAAGCCGCTCAGAGATAGCTGAGGGGGGTCGCACTTCCGCTCTGCGGTAAGGCGGTCCCCCTTTCAGGTGCTCGGCCTCCGCGAAGCGGATGTGATGGGCCGGCGTCACCGATAGGTTGAGTACCTGGAGCCGCTACTCAGCTGATGTCCAGCTCGTCCTGCACGGCCGCGGCGACCCGCTGCACGGCGGCCAGCACCACCGGAGCGCATTCAGCGCCGGCCTCGAAGCTCGCCGCCTCGATCCCGAAGACAACCAATCGCTGTGGCAACCGGCCGAGCGCCCTGGCCAGCTCGATCGCCTCGGCGAGCCCCAGCGCGTGAGTGGAGGAGCCGGCGAGCCGGGCCGGCAGGGGCCGGGCTGCTGCATCGACCCGGTGGACTTCCCCCGGCCTGCCGCCGGAGGCGACGGCGTCGGCGACGAGGACGTGCTCGGCGCCCAGCCATGCTTCGATCAGGTCGATCGGCTCGCCCTCCATCTCCAGCACCTCGACCTCGTCATCGAGCCGCTCGCGCGCCGACCTCGCCACCAGCAGCCCCGCCACGTCGTCGCCGCGCAGGGGATTGCCGATGCCGATGAGAAGGCGCTCGGCCGAGGTCACCCTCGGTCGACCTCGAGCCGAAGGAAGTGGGTCGAGCAGGAGATGCAGGGATCGTAGTTGCGGATCGTCTGCTCGCAGCGGTGACGGAGCTCGTCGTCGGGCAGCGATGTGTTGGCCGCGACGAACTCCCGCAGATCCTCCTCGATCGAGCGCTGGTTCTGAGAGGTGGGCGGCACGATGCGGGCGGAGACGATGGTCCCGTCGTCACCGATCTCATAGCGGTGATAGAGGAGGCCCCGCGGCGCCTCGGAGACGCCGTGGCCGATGGCGGCACGGGGCTCGTACTCGACCGCTGGGGCGTCGGGGCGCTCGTAGGCATCTAGCAGCCGGAGGGCCTCGTCGAAGGCGTAGAGGATCTCGACCGCCCGCACGACGATGCTGCGGAACGGGTTGCGGCAGCCATCGCCGAGCCCGGCGTCGCGAGCCGCCCCCACCGCGAGCGGCGAAAGCCGCTCGCGATTGAGCTCGTAGCGCGCCAGCGGGCCGGCGAGGTAGGCGCCGCGTCCCCGAACCCGCGAGTGCAAGGCTGTCGAGTGCGGCACCTGCTCCTCCTCGAAGGTCTCGTCGAACCCCGCGGGCTCGATCTCGATCCCCCGCGAGGAGACGATGCTGCCCCGGTCGATCGGGTAATCGCTCCCGAGTGGCGAGCGCAGCGATACCAGCTCGTAGTCGCGCTCCAGCTCAGGAAAGTCCAGGCCGGCCACCCAGCGCACGGTCTCCAGGGCCTCTTCCCGGCAGCGCTCCAGGTCCGGGCGCAGCGGCTCCAGATCGCGCCGCTCCGGGGCTCGGTAGAAGCCACCGACGCGGACGTTGATCGGGTGCACCTCGCGGCCGCCGACGGCGGCGATCAGGCGGTTGCCGGTCTTCTTCGCGCGCAGCCCCCTTTCGACCACCTCGCGGTGGTCGCGTGCCATCGCGAAGCCGCTCTCATAGCCGAGGAAGTCGGGAGCGTGCAGCATGAAGAGGTGCAGGCAATGGCTCTCGATCCACTCGCCGCAGTAGATGAGACGACGGAGATTGCGGAGCTGGCCCTCGACCTCGATGCCGAGCGCGTCCTCCATTGCCTGGCAGGCGCTCGTCTGGTAGGCGACGGGGCAGATACCGCAGATCCGCGCGGTGATGTCGGGCGCCTCCTCGAGTGCCCGACCGCGCAGCAGGGCCTCGAAGAAGCGCGGCGGCTCGAAGATCCGCAGCTCGACGTCGACCACCTCTTCGCCGCGCAGCCGCACGTACATCGCCCCCTCGCCCTCGACCCGAGCAAGGGCGCCGGTTTCGATACGGCGGGTGCGGCCGTTGCCCTCGCTCAAGGGGAGGCCTCGCGTTCGCCGGCTTCGCCGGCGGCGCGGAAGGCCGGCGCATTCGCGTTGAAGCTGCGGTAGGCGCGGATCAGGTCCGGAGTTTCGGAGCCGAGGTTGCGCATCCAGGCCGAGAGCGAGGAGGTGTTCGGCGTCTCCATCGGGCCGAAGCAGCCGTAGCAGCCGCGGTCGTGGGCTGGGCAGAGGGCACCGCAGCCGGCGTGGGTGACAGGTCCGAGACATGGAGTTCCGTCGGCGACCATCACGCAGACGTTGCCGCGGCGCTTGCACTCGATGCAGACGCTGTAGGAGGGGATCGCGGGACGCCGCTCGGCGAGGAATGCCGCGATCACCTCCAGCAGCTGATGCTTGTTGATCGGGCATCCATGCAGCTCGAAGTCGACAGGGACCGACGCCGAGATCGGCGTCGACTTCTCCAGGGTGGAGATGTACGACGGGTTGGCGTAGACGGTGGAGACGAAATCGCTGACGTCGGCGAAGTTGCGCAACGCCTGAATTCCGCCCGCCGTGGCGCAGGCACCGATTGTGACAAGCCGCCGCGACGCGCGGCGAACCTGCTGGATTCGCTCGGCGTCCGCCGGAGTCGTCACCGAGCCCTCGACGAGCGAGAGGTCGTAGGGCCCATCGACCGTGGCCCGCGAGGCCTCGAGGAAATAGGCGATCTCGATCGCCTCCGGGAGCATCAACAGATCGTCCTCGAGGTCCAGCACGCTGAGCTGACAGCCGTCGCACGAGGCGAACTTCCAAACTGCAAGCTTCGGGCGTCGGCGTGTGGCGGCCATCAGAGCTCCCTGACCCTGAAGAAGGGCTCGATGGCGCCATAGCTCATCACCGGGCCCTCACGGCAGGCGAAGGTCGGCCCGAACTGGCAGCGCCCACAGTGGGTGATAGCGCACTTCATGTTGCGCTCGATCGAGATGTGTATGTCGGCGGCGGCCATTCCGCGCGCAAGCAGCGCTTCGACCGTGAACCTCATCATGACCTCGGGGCCGACGACAAAGGCGAGCGCCCGCTTTGGGTCGAAGGGTGCGCCGTCGATCAATGTCGTCACCACGCCCACGTGACCCAGCCAGCCGGCCTCGGCGCTGTCGACGGTCACCGCCACCTCCAGCCGCGGGTCCGTTTGCCAGGCCTCCAACTCGGAGCGGAACAGAAGCTGGCTGGGGCTCCGCCCGCCACAGAGCAGAACCACTCCCCTGTGCTCCTCGCGCAGCGAGAGCGCCTGGAGCAGAGCCGGTCGCAGCGGGGCGAGGCCGATTCCGCCGGCGACCACCACGACGTCACGGCCCGCCGCGCCCTCCAGCGGCCAGGAGCTGCCGAACGGACCGCGCAGGCCGAGCTGCTCGCCGGGTCGGGCGCGGCAGATCGCGGCGCTGACCGGGCCGACGGCTCGAACGGTGTGCTCGATCGTCCCTTCCTCGACTCCGGCGCCGCTGATCGAGATCGGCACCTCTCCGACGCCGAAGGCGTAGAGCATGTTGAACTGGCCGGGGTGGAAGGAGGGCGCCGGGGCGCCGTCGGCGGGCTCGAGGGCGAGGGTCCAAGTGTCCTCGGTCTCCTGGCGGCGGGCGGCAACCCGGAAGGCCCGGGGTGTCATCGGGCCGGTCTCTGGGCGTGCCTCACCCCGGGACAGATTGGCCATATACGTCCAGTAGCTGCAGTCGGGTCTCCTGCAGGCGGTCGAGCATCACAGCCGCGAAGCGCTGCATCAACTGGTAGCCGAGGCGCGGGTCGTCCTCGCACTTGCCCCGCAGGCAGGCGCCATCGAAGGCGATGGTGCGGGTCAGCTCCAGAGCCCGGACGTCGAAGCTCCAGCGGTATGGCGGAAAGAGCCAGGACCAGCCGACGACCTTTCCCTCACCGAGGGTGGAGATCATCAGGCCCCCCTTGCCGGGAGCGGCGATTTCGAGTGCGACACGGCCGTGCCTGATCACATAGAAGCTGTTCGCCGGGTCTCCCTCGTCGGCGAGGTGCTCGCCGGCCTCGAAGACCCGGTTGACGCCGCAGCCGGCGATCAGCTCCAGATCGCCGGGGTCGAGTCCCGCGAACGTCGGCATCCCGGCGACTATCTGGTCAATCGTCTGCATCGGGGCCATCGCCGTCTCCATCCGTCGTTCCGCGATCGTCCGCGCCGAGGCCGTCGGTTGCCCGGATGGCCGCGACCTCCTCGGTTATGTCGATCGCCACCGGGCACCAGGTGATGCAGCGCCCACAACCGACGCAGCCGGAGGTCCCAAACTGGTCTATCCAGGTCGCCAGCTTGTGGGTCATCCACTGCCGGTAGCGCGAGCGCGAGGAGGAGCGGACGCTGCCGCCGTGCAGGTGGGAGAAGTCCATCGTGAAGCAGGAGTCCCAGACCCGGGTGCGCTCGGCGTTCTCAGTGGCGAGATCGCCGGTGTCCTCGACCGTCGTGCAGAAACAGGTCGGGCAGACCATCGTGCAATTGCCGCAGGTGAGGCAGCGCTCGGAGACCTCGTCCCAGCGGGGATGCTCATAGTTCTCGTACAGGAGCTCTTTGATACCCGCCGTTTCCATCGATCTGCCCTGCTCGGCGGCGGCGCGGCGGATACCGGCCTCGGCGGCCTCGGCCTCAGCGGGCTCGACCGGTGAGCTCGGCAGCTCGGCCATCAGCTCCTCCCCCCGCGCGCTGCCCGCTTCGCAGACGAAGCAGTGCCGGCCGTCCTCGATCACCTCAGTGAGCGCCAGGTCGAACCCCGCCTCGGCCCGCGGCCCGGTCTCCATCGAGACGCAGAAGCATGTGCCCCCGGCCACGGTGCAGTTGACGGCGACGATGAAGGCCCCCTCTCGCCTGGCCCGATAGAAGGGGTCGGGGTACTCCCCCTCCATCAGCACCTTGTCCTGGATCGCGATCGCGTGCAGCTCGCAGGAGCGGACGCCGATGAAGGCGTATGACGGCGGCGAGTCGGCCTCCTCAGAGAACTCGATCTCGCCCTCGGCGTCCCGGTGCGCTCGCCAAAGTTTCAGCTCCGGGGGGTGTAGGAAGCGCTTCCAGGACTGCGGGCCGACGGCGTAGCCGAAGAGCGCGTCATCGTCGCGGCGCTGAAGTCGGTAGGTGCCGCCGTCCTGCTCGTCCGTCCAGCCCACGGGGAGGTCCTCGCTGCCGGTGATCTCGTCGTAGACGATCGCCCCATCCCGAACCGTCGGTCCGATCAGCTCGAAACCGCGAACCCGCAGGGCTGCGAACAGCTCATCGAGCTCGCTGCGCTCGATCGTCGCCGCCTTCGGTGGCATCGATCAAGACTAATGGGCCTAGCAGTGATTGCTTCCACCCTGCCCGGAAAGCGTGTCCCGAAATGTCCCAGATTCCACCGATCGAGATCGAACTCAGTCGAAAATCCTTGAATTCAGAGACTCCAATCGACAGCAAACCCGCTCCCAGAGAAAATCCTCAGTCCGGAAACCGGGGTTCGAATCCCCGTAGCGGTTTCTCAGACTTAAAAGGCGAGGTCAGCGGCGGAGCTTGAAGTCGAGCGCCGAGACCACGGCGTCGTCGTCGACCAGGCGGCTGTACGCACAGATGACGATGTGCCGCACGCTGCGGCTGGTCCGGAGCCGGATCGGGATCCGGAACGGGCCATAGAACCCCTCGTTCAGCCCCTGCGCGATTCTGGTGATGCCGAGGTTGACCTCGTTCTGGAGCTCCGCGGCGAATGAGCGCGGGCACTTCGGAATCACCTTGGCGTTTTGCGCGAACGCATCGAGCTGATACGAGAGATAGCTGCCGCTGCCGGCTCCGCCGATTTCGAACGGTGCGTTCGACCCCGTGATCACCAGCTTGATGACGTTGCCTGCCCTCGGCTTGCCGGCGAGCTTGATCGCCAGCTTGCTGTTCGGGTAGCCGGGCGCCGGCAGAAACGTAGAACCCTTCCCCTGAGCGATCCCAGACAACGAAACCACCGAGAGGCAGACGACACACGCCGCGGCGATCCTTTGCACAACCCGAGTCTACCGCCTCACAAAGCCAATTCTTGGTCCCGAAAGCGGGGTTCGATCTTGCCGTCGCGCAGCTCGCGCACTTCGTAGAAGTGGTCGAGCCCGGCCCGCTCGTGGGTGATCGCGAGGACCCCGGGGCCGCAGAGCCCCGCCCTTCTCGCTAGTTCGAGTCCTTGGCCGCCGCATCGATCTCGCGCCGCAGCTCCTCGGCATCGGCGTCGATTTCCTTCTCGATCAGCTTTTCGGCGCGGCTCAGTGTCTTTTCGAGCTGCTCCTGCAGCTTCGACTCGCCGAACACGATCACCGCGGCGCTGCCGGCTTCGAGCTCTGCCCCGAGGTCCTTCAGGTCCCCGCGTGAGATCCCACCAGTCAGGTGTCCGGCGAGGCCACCGGCGCCGGCGCCGACGATTGCGCTGCCGATGATCGCCGGTGGGAAAATGACCCCGACCAGTGCTCCGACCGCGGCCCCGGTCCAGGCACCGTGCTGGGTCGGCTTCTCGGTCTTGGTGACACGGACCTTGCCGTCCTCTTCCCTGCGAATCACGGCGGAGTCGAAGGTCCCGATCGCACCCGCCGCGTGAAGGTCGAACACGACCTCGTAGTCGGCCTCGGCCTCGGCAGTGTCGTCGTAGATGGCTGCGTAGAGGAATACCGGCCTATCGGACATGGGTTCCTTTCCATACGGTTGCGGACATTGATTTCATCGTGACCGTATCGCCCAGACCGCGTGATGATCGCCTACGGCAGCTATCGCCGCTCAACCGTCGACCGCACTCTGGTGGAGGGCCGCTTTCTCGAGAGTTCGACCGCGGCCAGCACCGCACTCCGCGTTGGCGGGAATCGCCCTCGGGCTTCCGACGGCAGTGCTGATCGCGATCGACTGATCAGCCGGTCTCGGGCCTCGCCGACGCCTCCGCCGGTTCGGGCCCGGGCCGACCGCCGCCAAGCGCTGGACCTCCACCGCGGCCTCGACCCCGTAGAGGTGCTCGACCAAGCGCAGCGACTCGCGGCACGTCTGGCGGATCGCTTCGTCCAGTGCCCTTGGCTTTGGGAAAACGAGCCCTGCGGCTCGGTTGACCGATTCACATAGCCCGGTTGCAACCGCGGGCCAGTCGCCGCGGACCAGTAGGACCGACTCCTCGATCAGGCGAACGCGCTGGTCGCGGCGGTCCGCCTTGGTGGTGATCGGGGTGGTGCGGATGGTGTCCGAAATTGCCATGGGTGATTCTTTGAACTTCAGGGAGGCTAAGGAGAGAAGCGCAAAGTCGACTCCAAACCAAAGCAAAGAGCAGCCAAAGCTCGACGGCAGCTCGAGGGAGTGACCGAGGAGCCCTACGCTGCGGCCCTAGGAGCGTCCATGGTCGTGGGGGAGACCGGCGGCGGCGACTTGGATCCGTGTGGTGCGCGGCGGGCGTAACGGAGGACCACAAGCGCGAGCACGATTGCCGCGCTGCCCAGGACCATCACCCGGAACCAGGCGCTGGCACCATCGGTACCCGATCCGAGTGAGTGTGCGACCGCGAGAACGAAAACGACGACAGTTGCGCGGTGGATTTGGCGCCAGCGCCTTGCGCCGATCCGTCGCCGCCAGTAGAAGCTGGGTCCAAGCAACAGGGCAAGGTAGCCGGCGACTATGCCCATCCCCGTCCACACCGGTCGGTATTCGAGCGTGAAGGGGATGGCGATTCCGGTGACCCCGGGTTTCAGCCAGGAGTCGCCGAGCAGGAGGACGCCGTGAGCGCCGATCGCGACCAGCGCCGCAAGTGCGACCTGCTCGTGGACTTTCACCAAGGTGCGCTTCAGTCCCGGCCTACGGATCACCCTCGAAGCCATCAGTAGGCCCAAGATCACCGCGGTGGTGATCAGGACGAAGGCGACGATCGCCGCTGACCGAGAGGCCAGCCACCACGGATACTTGCCGGGGTCCGGCTCAGTCACTGCTGCCACCCTCTCGTCCCTCCGGGAACTGCTCGTCTGCTGGCGGGGCGACCTTGCTCGGTGGCGCCTTTGCCGCGCCGCTGCTAGGTAACTGCGCAATCGTCGGACCTGAGAACATCGCATACGCGGCCAGTCCCGCCAGCAACAGCAAGATGGCTACCGCCGCGACCCTGGTCTTCAGGCTCGGCCCCCGCTCGTCCACGGCGAGGCCCCGGGCGCCAGTGCTCATGGTGGCGGAACCGGAGACGTACGGGTGACGATCGCGGCAGCTTCTTCCTGCGCCGCCGCCGCGCCCCCCTTGCCGGTCGCGGGCTGGGTCTTCGCGGCCGGCGACACCAGCCCCGGACCGAGAGCGGGATCCCGACCGCTTCGCACCTGAATCGCGAGCAGGGTCAAGACCACGAAGAAAAGGCCGAGGGCAGCCGTGATCACGGCAAGCGGGCTGGGGGAGCGCCGGCGTTTAGGGGCCGGTTTGTCGGGCACGTCTTTCACTCCTCTCCGCAGACGCCGAAGCCGTAGCCCCGAGCGAAGCCGGCCAGCGCCCGAATCGAGTTGTCGAGTTCGCTGCGCAGGCGACGCAGCACTGGGACGTCGGCGGCGGCGAGCGCGTCGCGGATCTGTGCTTTCAGTGCGAGCTGGCCCCTGATCGGATCGATGACGTTCGCTCTCAGTAGCTTCGTCTCGCCCGGCGGCTCAGCGATCGCTTCGATCTCTCGCAGCTCCCGCCAGCCGAGGCTGATGCTGCCCTCGTAGGCCCTTACGGCCTCGCCCGGTCCGGTGGCGGTTCCGACCTTCTCCTGCTCATTCGCGCGCTCGGGGTCGATTCGCCGGCAGACCGCGTCGACCCGCCTGACGTAGGCGCGGCGAACCGGATCGGTGACATTCGCCACCTGCGGCGGCTCCCCCGAGGGCGGCTGGGAGGATTCCGGCGTCTCTGCGGCACTGGGCCGGGTCGATGCTTCCGTCCGCTCGGCCTCACCGCGGCGCGTGTCGCCGCCGCAGCCGGCAAAGACCGCTGCGACCAGCCCAAGCAGAAGGAGGATCGTTGTGAGCCGGCTCGTCACGGGGCCTCTACGGGTACACCTGCTCGCCGGAGTCCTGGTCGATCACGGTGATCGCGACGGAAGGGCACGCTTCCGCGGCTTGCAGGATCAGGTCTGGCGGCCCGGTGCCGATCACGCGCGCTGTGTCGTCCAACTCGAACACGTCGGGCGCGATCTCGACGCAATCGCCGTGCGCCGCGCAGGCGTTCTCGTCAACCTGCGGTAGGTATCTCACTTCGGGTCCTCTCCTCGGGTGCGGTCGCCGCCCCGATCTGCTGGCGCAGGGCAGGGATCGACCGCGGTTGGTTCACGGTCAGCCCGGCGACGGGAACTCCGGCGCGGCTGACCAGGGCGGTGAATTCGGGGGCGGCGGTGTCGCCGCGGATCGTCACCTCGTCGCCATCACTGGCGTCTCCGACCAGCTGAATGCGGTGGCCAAACTGGTCGGTCCAGAAGGAGGGCAGCGCCGGTGGCAGCGGATCGAGCCCGAGGATGGCCCGCGCGACCTGCGTGCCCTGCCGAGCCGCCGCCTCCCAGTGCTCGCTGCGCTCATGCTCACCGCTCAAGGGGTTATAAACCCGGGCGGCGTCGCCGGCGGCGAAGACGTCGGCCGCGCTGGTCCGGCCGCAGACGTCAACCCGGACGCCGTCGGTCTCGAGCCCGCTTCCCTCCAGCCACTCCGTGGCCGGTTCGATCCCGATCCCCAAGACCAGTGCCTCGCAGTAGAAGCGACTGCCGTCGGTCAGTTGGACCCACTCGACGTCACCGCGCGCCTCGCCGAAGCGGGAGACGTGGGCGGAGAAGAGGACTCGGACGCCTTCGGCGCGATGAAGGTCGACGAACCAGTCGGCCAGCTCCGGCATCAATACGCGCCCCAGCGCGGAGGGGGCGGCCTCGAGGACGGTCACGTGGACGCCGAGCCGACGCGCGGTTGCCGCCACCTCGAGTCCGATGAAGCCGGCACCGACGACGATCAGGCGGGTTTCGGGCCGGAGGGCGTCCCGAAGCCGGACAGCGTCCTCAGCCGTACGCAGAAGATGAGTGTTGGCGAACGACTCGGTGCCGGGAAGTCTTCGTGGACGGCTGCCGGTGGCGACGACAGCCTTGTCATACCCGAGGATTGCGCCGGACTCGAGCGTCACGGTCTTGACACCGGCGTCGAGGGCGACCGCCCGGTCCCCCAGGAGAAGGTCGACATCGTGATCGGCGTACCAAGCATCCGAGCGAAAGGCGAGCCTGTCGGGGCTGCGCTCGCCGGCCAGGACGGCCTTCGACAGCGGGGGGCGATCGTAAGGCGGCCTCCCCTCGTCGGCGACAATGCGGATCTTGCCCTCGAACCCTCGGGTACGCAGGGTCTCGCAGCAGCGTTGGGCAGCGAGGCCGCCACCGACGATGATTACCCCGTCGTTCACCGGGCGCACGCCTCCGCGATTGTGCTCCGGTCGGTCAAGATGCCGAAACCGTAACGTCGAGACAGCCAGTCGACATCCGCAATTCACCGTGGCCTGCTTGGGGCTTAGCCGCAGGCGCGGGTGAGGAGGCTCTCGAAACAGTGGACGAACACGATGTCCTATTCGACGCGATGGGATCTCAGGTCAGGCTGATGATCGGTGAGGCGGACGGTGCCATGCCGGCGGCTGCGCGGACCGCCGATCGGGAACGGCAGTACGTGGCCGATTTCGAGGCGGCGCTGTCGCGCTTCAAGCCCGAGAGTGAGCTCTGTGCGCTGAACGCCGATCCTCGGCCAGTCGTTCCGGCCTCCGAGCTCATGCGAGCGGCCGTCAAGGCAGGAATCGCAGCCGCCCGTCGCAGCGACGGCCTGGTCGACCCGACTCTGCTCGGGGAGATCGAGTCGGCCGGCTACGTCGGCTCCCTAACTGGACCCGGGGCGCCGCTTCCCACCGCCCTCGCGTCGGCGCCACCCCGTCGCCCGGCGCGTCCCAGGGCCGAGTCATCCTGGTGTCAGCTCGAGGTCGACGACGAGGCCGGGACGATCTCACGCCCCCCGGGCGTCCGAATCGACACCGGCGGCATTGGCAAGGGCCTTGCGGCAGACCTGATCGCCGCGCGGCTGCGGGGCTACCCACGGTTTGCCGTTGATTGCGGCGGCGACGCCCGGATCGGTGGCGCCGCCGCGCTGGTCAACCCATATGACGTCTTCGTCGAGCACCCGTTGACGGGGGAGCGCGTCTACGCGCTTAGACTTGGCTCCGGAGGCGTCTCGACCTCCGGCCTGAATGTTCGGATCTGGCAAGGAGACGACGGGCGCTACCGGCACCACCTGCTCGACCCGTCCACCGGCGAGCCCGCCTGGACCGGACTGGTCGGGGTCTCCGCGCTCGGTGACACGGCCGTTGAAGCCGAGACCCTTGCCAAGGCGGCCCTGCTATCCGGACCTGCCGGCGGCCGCGCCGTGCTTGCCGAGCGTGGCGGCCTACTTGTTCACGACGACGGCCACGTCGAGACCGTCGGGCCGCTCGGCGCCAGGCGCCTCTGAGCGGGTGGGTCGGGGCGAGCGCCGAACCTCGGAACAGGCGGTCGAGTGTGGCTGTCTACGGATGCCGCCGCTCGGGGGCCCAGGCTAGCGTCGGTCTATGAGCTCGCTCCCGGCGGCCGCGCTTTTCGATCTCAGCAATCCGGCGCACTACGTGCACTGGCATTTCTTTCAGATGTCGGTGCCGAATCTGATCGTGATCCTGCTGATGATCGCGGTCTTCGTCGCGGCGATCCTGATCCCATTCCCGAAGCGGCTGCGCGAGCGATGACGGATGCCGAGGGCGGAGCGCCTTCTACCGAGGAGTCCCAGATGTGGACCACCTGGGTTCGCGAGCGGGCGGTTGCGGCAATGCCGCCCGAGAAGCTCCTCCCCGATCGGCAGCCGTCCTATGTCTCCTCCTGGATATACGTCTTCGGGGTGGCCTCGATTGCCGCCCTGGTCGTCGTCGTTGGCTCAGGGGTGATCCTCGGGCTCAAGGGGCCGGAATGGTGGCACGTGACCGGGATCGGGCGGTTCTTCAACAGCATCCACCTCTGGGCGGTGGAGCTCTTCTTCTTCGTCATGGTTGTGCACCTCTGGGGGAAATTCTTCATGGGGGCATGGCGAGGCGGTAGGGGACGGACCTGGGCTACCGGTGCGATCACCTTCCTGGTTGCGATCGGGGCGGCGTTCACCGGTTACCTCTCGCAGCAAAACTTCGACTCACAGTGGATTGCCAGCGAGGGCAAGGACGGACTCAACTCCGTCGGCATCGGTTCGTTCTTCAACGTCGTCGACTTCGGCCAGATGTACACCTTCCACGTGATCCTGTTGCCCGTCGTCGTGGTGGCGTTGATAGTCGCCCACGTGCTCCTCGTCCGTCGGCTCGGAGTCGTGCCTCCCTATCCGGCGCGAAGCAAGCCCCCTGCGACCTCCGCGGTGGATGCCGGCTCAAGCGGGAGGTCGCCCTCGTGACGAGCTCGGTTCCGCCTCCAGCAGTGCCCGACGACTTCGCCCCGTGGCCGGGTCCGTTCGTCCGCTACGACCTGATCAAAGAGCTGGTCATCGCACTCGCGGTGATCGCCGCACTCGCGGTGGCGCTGACGATTCTCTTCTCGTCCCCCGACGATCAGCCGACGACGATCCAGAGCTGGTCGAAGGCCGACCCGGCGGACTTCCTGGCGACCGCGGTGACCGAGCTCAATCGAACCAGCGAGGTGGCCACCTACGGCCCCCCGTACAACAGCACCTCGGGCTCGGCTCAAAAGATCGGGCCGGTCTCCCTGCAGGAAGCGGCCGGCGTCAAGATCCCGATCGAAACGGCGAGCGACTACGTGATCGAACCGTTGAACGAGATACCGGCCGACCCGCGGCTCAAATCCGCGCTCGCCGTCTACCAGGCGGCTCCGGCCAAGCTCCAGGAAGCGTGGGCAGCGGCATACGAAGCGGCGCTGCCCAAGGCCCGGATCGTCCGCGGCGTCCCGATCCTTCCGGCCGGGAATTATGGGCCGGTGGCGCCGATGATGGCGGCGCTGCTGGCGCTGGCCCAGAGCGGCGGTCTCGACGGTGCCCTGGTGGCGGGAAATCACCGCTTCTACGAGACCAACTACACCAAGCCGCTGCTCTTCCTCTCGGCCGGCGGCTACTTCGAGGAACGGGCGGAAGGTCAGCATCTGCTCGGGACGCAGTGGGGGATGATGAACGAGACCGGCAGTTATCCCGGTCAGGTGTGGCTTTGGCTCTACACCTTCTGGTACCAGGTCGAACCTTTCAAGGAATCTCCCAACGCCGACGCGCTGGTCTTCGTCCTAATGGGCATCCTCAGCCTGGCCTTCATCTGCATCCCGTACCTCCCTGGTCTGAAACATCTGCCGCGCCATCTCGGTGTCCACCGTGCGATCTGGCGCGACCACTATCGCGAAGTCGAAAGTTAGACATACGAAATTCGCAATTCGCTGTCTACGCCTGCGGCTGGATGTTCTGGTTCACCCGGAAGAGGTTGCCGGGGTCGTAGGTGGACTTGATCTGCGCCAGGCGGTCGTAGTTGTCGCCGTAGCTGGCCCGCACCCGCTCCTGGCCCTCGTCCATCATCATGTTCACGTAAGCGCCGCCGGCGGAGAACGGGTGGAGCGCTTCGAAGTAGTCGATGGACCAGCTGCGGATGTCGTCGGCTTCGGCGGCATCGGGAGCGACGCCGGCGAAGACCGAGCCCCAGACCGCGTCGCGATAGCCCCAGGGTGTGTCGGTCGGTCCCACGTCGTGGGCCGCCCCGTCGATCGGGTACAGGTGCATGGTCGACTGCATCGTCGGCATCTCGGGGCCGAACTTTGCGTGGGCCTCGACGGCCTCGTCGGGGATCTCCTTGACGAAGTCGGCGCGCCAGTACCACTGGTCACCCTTCGGGTAGATGCCGTCGAAGGCACCCTGTAGCGCCGAGTGGGGCATCGGCTGGACGCCGTGCATGAGGGGCGCTGGCGCGGCCTCCAGGAGCGGGGCCATTGCCCCGGCGGCGTCGTCCGGGTCACCCACGTAGCACCAGACCACTCCGCAGACCTTCCGCGTGTGGAGCTCCTCCGGGAACGGCGGCGCCGGTGGTACCGAGGTGTAGGCAAAGAAGCCGTTCAGCTCGCGCGGGGCGTTCGGGATGAACTCGCGGTAGGCGGACAGGACCTCGGCGCCCGCCTCGACCGGCCAGAAGGTCGGGCCGCCGACCACGGTGCCGACCTCGTGCAGGCGGAAGAGGAAGGAGGTGACGACGCCGAAGTTGCCGCCGCCGCCACGGATCGCCCAGTAGAGGTCGGGGTTCTCATCAGCGGCGGCGCGAACCCGCTCGCCGTTGGCCAGCACCACCTCGGCCTCGATCAGATTGTCGATCGTGAGGCCGCACTTGCGGGTCAGATGGCCCATCCCGCCTCCGAGCGTGAGACCACCGACGCCCGTGGTCGAGATGATTCCGCTGGGCGTCGCAAGCCCGTGCTCGTTGGTCGCCGCGTCGACTTCGCCCCAGGTGGCGCCGCCGCCGACGCCCACCGTCCGTGCCCCGGGATCGACGTCGATCGCCTTCAGGCCCGAAAGGTCGAGGACGACGCCGTCCTCGACCGTTCCCAGCCCGGCGCCGTTGTGGCCACCGCCGCGCACCGCGAGGGCGAGATCGTGTGCAGCGGCGAGCGAGACCACCTTGGCGACGTCGTCGGCGTCGGTGCAGGTCGCGATCAGGGCCGGGCGCCGGTCGATCATCGCGTTGTAGACGCTGCGGGCCTCCTCGTAGCCGGGGTCCTCGGGGGCGGTCAGCCCTCCCTGGAATCCGGACATCTCGGTTTGGGCAGTCTGCTTCAGGGCGTCGGGGGTGCTCACACGTTCCTCCTAGGGGTCGTCACAGGTCGTCTTCGCCGAGAGTAGGTCGCGCCGGTTGCCCTGTCATGACCTGATCTGACCCAATTCGAGGAACATCGATCCTCACCGGGCATGGTCAAGACTGACTATCGTCTTCCCATGACCGTCGAGACCCCGGGTCTTCCGGGCTCGCTTCGCCCGACCACGAGCTCGCCGTTCGTCGGGCGCGAGGCCGAGCTGGAGAAGCTCAGGACCCTGATGCCGCGAGCAGAGGGGGAGGGGCGCCGCGTCGCACTCATCGCCGGCGAGCCTGGCGCCGGGAAGAGCCGCCTCGCGCGCGAGTTCGCGGCACAGGCGGCTGAGGAAGGAGCGCTCGTCCTCTACGGGGCCTGTGACGCGGTGGTGAGAACGCCGTATGGGCCGTTCGTCGAGGCGCTCGATCGGCTCACTCGGGTACTCGACGTCGAGGAGCTGCGAATTGCGCTGGGCGCAGGGGGCGGCGAACTGACCCGACTGCTGCCCGATCTGCCCGCGCTCGTCGGAGAGTTGCCGGAGCCGGTGCAGGCGGACCCCGATACCGAGCGCCATCGCCTTCACACCGCGGTGGCCGACCTGCTTGCGAACGTCAGTCGTGGCAGGCCGATCCTGCTCGTGCTCGAGGACGGGCACTGGGCGGATGCCCCGACCCTTCTCCTTCTGCGGCATCTGGCGCGCTCCGCCTGGAGCGCACGTCTCCTGCTCCTGGCGACATTTCGCGACACCGATGCCGACGTGCAGCCGGGCAGCCTCTCGGAGACCTTGGCCGACCTGCGCCGTTCCGAGGACGTCGTGCGGATGCGCCTCACGGGACTCTCCGGGATGGAGGTCTCGGACCTGGTCAGTCGTGCCGCGGGGAGCGAACCGGGCCCCGAGCTGCGCGAGCTCGCGGGCACGATCCACGATCTCACCGAGGGAAACGCCTTCCTCGTCTGCGAGCTCTGGCGCGCCCTTCTCGAGACGGGGACGGTCGAGGTCGGCGGTGGCCGGGTGCTGGTGACTCGGCCGCTGTCGGAGCTCGGCGCGCCCGAAGGCGTCCGCGAGGTGGTCAACCAGCGGCTCTCACGGCTGTCTCCGAAGACCGCCGACCTGCTCGAGCTTGCTGCCGTGGCGGGATCGGAGTTCGAGCTGGAGCCCGTTCGCCGTGCCGCCGACCTCACCGAGCCCGAGTTTCTGGCCGCCCTCGAGGAGGCGGTCGGCAGCGGCATGATCGAGGAGCTCCCCACGCAGCGGTTGGCCTGTCGCTTCACCCACGAGATCGTCAGGCGAGCGCTCTACGACCGGCTTTCGCGAATGCGGCGGGCGGAGCTCCACCTCCTCATCGGCGAGGCCCTCGAGAGTGGCGACGCGGTCTCCGACCGTGCGCTTGCGGACCTCGCACATCACTTCGGCGCGGCCGCCCCGTTCGGGGGGGCTGAGCGGGCGATCGAGCACAACCTGCGTGCGGCGGGCGCAGCGAGCGCGGCTCTGGCCTTCGACGATGCCGCGGCGCGGTTGAGTGTCGCGATCGGAATCGGGATCAAGGGCGAGCCGGAGCGGGCAGACGCCCTGATCGAGCTCGGCTCTGTCAGCCATCGGGCCGGCAAGGCGACCGATGCGCTGGGGGCCTTTGCCGCGGCGGCCGAGATCGCGCGGGCGCTGGACAGCCCGGAGCTGCTGGCGCGGGCGGCGATCGGCCATGAGGAGGCCTGTTGGCGTCCAGGGCTCGCGGACGAGGACACGTCCGCTCTCCTCGAAGAGGCGCTGGGCGCGGTCGGAGAGGGGAACGGCGAGCTGCGGGTCAGCCTGCTGACCGGCCTCGCCCGGGCGCTCGACTTCCAGGGGGAGCGGGCGCGCGGGGCGATCGTGCGCGAAAGCGCGGTCGCGCTGGCGAGGCAGCGGGAGGACAAGGCGGGGCTTGCGAAACTGCTCGCGGGCTCCTACTGGGCGCGCGGCACGACCCCGATGGAGGAGATCCTGTCGATGCTGACGGAGGCGAGGATGCTGGGAGAGGAGCTGGAAGACGCCGAGGTCCAGACCGAGGCGATGGCCTGGCGGGTGCCGAGCTTCGTCGCCATCGGCGACCTCGAGTCCGCCCGCGTTGAGGTCGCCGATCTGCGTGAGATGGCCGAGAGGACGGCGCAGCCCTTCATGCACCACATTGCCGAGCACTACGGCTCCGCCATCGCCCTCTGCGACGGCAACCTCGCCGGCGCCGAGACAATGGCGGCACGCTCGCGCGATTGGGGCCTGCTGCTGACCGGACGTGACGCATCGGGCACATATGGGATCCAGATGTTCGGCGTTCGCCGTGAGCAGGGGCGGCTGGCGGAGCTCGCGCCCGCGGTCAGGATCTTGGCCGCCCAGCCCGATCGCAAGGGACCCTGGCGTCCCGGCCTCGTCGCGGTACTGGCTGAGCTGGGAATGGAGCGCGAGGCGAGGCGAGAGCTCTCGCGCCTGGCGGCCGAGGGCCTCGATCAATTCCGGGCGTCGCTGTGGCTCGGGACGCTCGCCTACATGACCGACGCCTGCGCCGCTCTGGGCGACGAGACGACGGCGGCGCTGGTCTATCCCGAGTTGAAGTCGCTGGAGGGCAGCACGGTGATGATCGGCCACCTGGTCGCCTGCTACGGGAGCGCCGATCGGTACCTGGGGATGCTCGCCGCGACGCTGGGCGAGTCCGAGCTCGCGGAGAGCCACTTCGAGCGGGCGATTGCGGAGAACAGACGGATGGGAGTCTCGACCTGGGTGGCCCACACGGCGTACGAGTACGGGCGCCTTCTGCTCGGACAGGGGGTCGCCGCCCGCGGACGAGCGGAGGCACTGCTCGGCGAGGCAGCGACCCTGGCCGAGCAGACGGGCATGCGGGGCCTGCTCGGCAGGGTCCACTCGCTCGGCGTCCCTGCCCAGGGCACCGGCCTTCCCGACGGGCTCTCACCGCGCGAGGCCCAGGTACTGGAGTTGGTCGCCAGGGGACTCAGCAACCGCGACATCGGGGAGGAGCTGTCGATCAGCGAGCACACGGCGGCCAACCACATTCGCAGCATCCTGCGGAAGACCGGGAGCTCGAACCGCACCGAGGCCGCGTCCTACGCGCACCGCCACGGACTTGCCGAGGGATGAGCCCAACCCCGCTAGGATCAGTCGATGCCCCTGTACATGATCGAGCGGGGTTTTGCCGATCAACTCGACCTCACGGACGACGATGTCCAATTGATCGAGGAGGTCAACAGCGACGAGGGGGTCCGCTGGCTGTTCTCATTCCTGAGCGCCGACCGACGGCGCACCTACTGCCTCTACGAGGCCCCGTCTCCGGACGCGATCCTGGCCGCAGCGCGAAAGGCGAACGTCCCGGCGGACGAGGTCGTCGAGGTGGGAGCGGGGACCCCGCAGTTCTCGGACCGGCTGCGCGACTGGGCCGACGCCGTCGGTTGAGCCCGCTCCACTTGTGAAAGGCTGAGCCGGCCGCCAGGCGACACCAGGGGTCGCAGGAGGGACCGACGGGCGAAAAATCAGGTCGAAAGGAACCGAGATGGGAACAGCTGAGATCGATGAGATGGGGCCGGTCGATTACCTACTGGTCGAGTGGCCGGGACGCCAACCGAACGGAGAGGTTGCCCCGTACTTGATCGACCTGGTGGAGCGGGGCCTGATCCGGGTGATCGATCTCGCGGTGATCGTGAAGGGTGAGGACGGCTCGGTCGCTCGCATGGAGATTTCCGATGTCGGCGGCGAGGTTGAGGAGTTCGCGGCGTTCGAAGGAGCGTCCTCGGGGCTTCTCTCCGACGACGACACAACCGAGGCGGCCGCGGCCCTCGAGCCCGGGACCTCGGCGGCACTGCTCCTCTACGAGAACCTTTGGGCGGCACCGTTTGCGGCTGCAGTCCGTCGCTCCGGGGGCCAGTTGGTGGCCAGCGGACGCATACCCATTCAGTCGATCCTCGCCGCGCTCGATGCGGTCGAGGAGACGTCCTAGAAGGAGGAGTAACCATGCCCGGATTGATTCGTGGAGTTGCGCGGACGGCCGTGATCGCCGGAACCGCGACATCGGTGAGCAATCGTGTCTCGCGGCGCCAGGGAGAGCGCTGGCAGGCGCAGGAAGAACAGCAGCAGCAGCAGGCTGCTCCGGCTCCGGCGGCTCCGGCCCAGCCCGAAAAGTCCGCGATCGACCAACTCAAGGAGTTGGGTGAGCTGAAAGCGCAGGGCATCCTCACCGAGGAGGAGTTCGCCGCCCAGAAGGCGAAGATCCTGGGTTCCTGAGGGAGCTCGGTCGCGTCGTCAGCCAGAACAGGCTCGTGAAGACGATCAGTCCGATGACGTTGAGGACCAGCTTGTAGTCGAGCTCGACCGATCCGAAGATGTCAGCGCGGGTTGGTCGCGGGCCGGTCGGAATCAGATCGAGGGCGCTGAATAGGCCGTCGACCACCAGCGCCGCAACCACCATCGTCCCGAACATCAGCGCGGTGATCCGGATCGTGAACGACCAGCCGTAGTACTTGCGATAGGCGGCGAGGATCGGGATCACGATCAGGTCGGCGAAGATGAAGGCCATCACGCCGCCAAAGCTGATCCCGCCGGACCAGAGGACGGCCGCCAGAGGGACGTTGCCGACCGAGCAGACGAAGCTCAGCACGGCGATGATCGGACCGACGATCACGTTCTCGATCGTGACGAGCGGCGGCGGCGCGTCCTTCAGGAACAGGCCGTTGAAGAAGTCGTCACCGAGCAGACCGATGAACCCCGCGAGCAGGAAACCGATCGTGATCTCCTTCCACAACATCCTCCAATCGCCGCGGAAGTTGTGAGCGACCTCCGACCAGGCCTCATATGAGGTCATCCGCTCGCGCCAACCGATCTGACCCGTTTCCGAGGCGTGATGTTGATGGCCCGCCTCCGCCTCTTGTGCGTGAAGCCGTGCACGCTCCTCGAGCCGCGGGCTGACGAACATCCGCAGCGTTGCCGCCATCAGGACGATCATCACGATCCCGCCGATGTACTCGCCGAGGGTGAACTGCCAACCGATCAGGACCCAGAGGACCAGTCCGAGCTCCCAGACCAGGTTGGTCGAGGCGAACTGGAAGGCGAGGATCGACGCCGCCGAGGCGCCCTTCTGAAACAGGGACTTGGCGATCGAGATCGCCGCGTAGGAGCACGAGGAGGAGGCCGCGCCCAGACCCGTGGCCCTCGCCACCGAGCCTGGCCCACCGCCTGAGAGCGCGGCTTCGATCCGGTGTCGGGGGATCCAGGCCTGGACGATCGCCGAGATCGCGAAGCCGAGGACCAGCGCCCACCAGACCTCGTAGGCCATCAGAAGGGCCTGTTCGAGCCCTTCGCCGATTGTGCCGATCACGTCATTCATTGGCCATCGAGAAGCTCGCGGCGGCGTCCGGAGCTGTGGTTCCGGCTACGCGCGCTCGAGGACCACGACCGGAATCTCGCGCTCGGTGTTGCGCTGGTAGGCGTCGTAGTCGGGCCACTCGGCGACCATCGTCCGCCACATCTCCGGCTTCTCCTCCGAGCTGGCCGTTCGGGCGTGGGCCTTGAAGCGGTCGCCCCAGATCTGGACCTCGACGTCGGGATCGTCGGAGAGGTTCAGGTACCACGCGGGCGGTGCGTCGGAGCCGCCTTTCGAGGCGACGATCATGTAGGCGTCGTCGCCGTAGGGGGCGTAGATCAGCGGTGTCGTCCGCGGCTCGCCGGATTTCCGGCCCTTCGTCGTCAGCAGCAGCGTGCTCGACCCCTTCTCCCAGTCGTGTCCCTCCTCGCCGTCGGTCGCCCGGTAGCGGTCGACGTGTTCCTTGCCGAAGAGCACGCTCTCAATGCTAGGCGATTCGGTGCACCGGCTGGCGGCCGTCAAGGGCCGCGAGCACCGAGTCGGCGACCAGGTTCGCCATCGCGTCCCGAGCTGTGATCGTCGCCGAGCCAACGTGGGGGAGGAGGACGCAATTGGGCCCATCCAGGAGCGCCCTCGGCACCTCGGGCTCGCGCTCGAAGACGTCGAGGCCGGCGGCGCCGATCTCGCCCCTGGCGAGGGCCGCTGCGAGGGCCTCTGAGTCGACCAGCGAGCCCCGCGCGGTGTTGACCAGGATCGCGTCGGGCCTCATCCGCTCGAGCTCGGCGGCGCCGATCAACCCCGCGGTCTCGGCGCTCGCGACGGCGTGGATGCTGACCACGTCGGAGTCGAGGAGCAGTCGATCGAGGTCGGCGCGCTGGGCCCCGAGGACCGACTCCGCGTCCGGCTTCGAGGTGCGGGACGTGTAGATGATCGAGTCGGCCATCGGGCTCACCAGCTCGGCGTAGCGCCTGCCGATCCTGCCCATGCCGACGATCCCGAACGTCGCCCCGCTGAGCTCGATGCCGAGGTCGCCGGTGGTGTCGAAGCCGGTCCATTCCCCGGCCCGCAGCGTTCGCTCGGCGGCCGGTAGGCCGCGCGCCGCGGCAAGGGTCAGGGCCAGGGCCAGCTCGGCGGTGGCGTCGGTGAGGACGTCCGGGGTGTTCGTCGCGATCACACCCCGTTTGCGGCAGGCGTCGAGGTCGATGTTGTCGTAGCCGACCGCGAAGTTCGCGACCAGGCGCAGAGCCGGCCCGGCGGCGTCGAGCAGCTCGACCCCGACGGCGACGGTCGGGTCGGCGACGATCGCCTCGACGCCGGCGGCGAGCTCGAGGATCTCTCCCTGTGTCGCCCCGAGGCCGCCCTCGCGCACCTCGCAGCGATCGGCGATCCGCTCGGCCCCGGCGGCGGGGATGCGGCGGGCAATCAGGACGATCGGTCGCGAGTCGGTCGTGGCTACGCCTGTTTGGGCTTCGGTGAGGGCTTGAGCTGGATCGTCGATTTGAACGGTGAGGAGGCACCGGCCTCATTGGCCACCGTCGCCCTGATGGTCGCGCTCAGCTTCCCGCTTTCCTCGAGCAGCTGACGGCCGGTGCCATTGAGGTGGACCTTGAGGGGGCCAGTCTTGCCGCCGCCGACCCTTCCGGACACCGAGCCGATCTTCGCGCCCTTCCCCTTCTGGAACAGGCTGCCCTTGACCGAGCAGGTGTCGCCCGCCGGGGCCCGGCAGCGGAACGAGGTAGAGCCGGAGCCCTGGCGGATCTTGGCCTTCCTGCTCCCCGACAGCGATCCTGATGGCGGCCGGGCCGGGGCCGTCGCGATCAGCGGCGTGTCGGCGCCGGAACAGTCCTGGTCGACGCCGTCGCCGGGGACGTCGGTCGCGCCGGGACGGATCGAGGCGTCGTGGTCATTGCAATCGACGTTCGCGCCCGCGCTGTCGAAGTCGAGGTCGGGGTAGTAGACGACCTCGCACCCGCTGACGGTGTCGGCGACGTCGACCATCGCGGTGTCCTGCCCGAACCCGCAGTCCACGCTGTCGGGCTCACCGTCGCGGGCGAGGATCCTGTCTTCGTCCTCGCCTCCTTCGAGCGTGTCCTGGCCCGGCCCACCGTCGATTTCATCGTTTCCCTGGTGGCCTTGGAGGACGTTGGCCGCGGCCGAGCCGACGAAGTGGTCCCTCTCCTGGCCGCCGGTCAGGTTCTCGATGTCGGAGTGGACGTCTTCGGCACTCGAGAGCCCGTCGTTTTCGATGTCGTCGAGGGTCACCGTGAATGAGTCACCGGGGGGGTTCTGGTAGAGGACGGTGTCGGTCCCCGGCCCGCCGTTGATCCGATCGGGGCCCTTGGGGCCGACGATGAGGTCGTTTCCGGAGCCGCCGTCGATCGTGTCGCGGTTGATCGCGCCACCGACGTTGATCGTGTCGTCGCCTTCTCCACCTTCGAGGATGTTCTGGGCGGCGCAGCAGATCGTCAGTTCATCCTCACCCGAGCCCGCGTCGATCGACAAGGTGTGGCCATCGTCTCCGCCGATGACCTGGTCGTTGCCCCCCTTGAGAGTGAATTTCACACTCCCTGAAATGGCGCACAGGATTTCGGTTCCTTCGGCGAGGGCGTCGGTGCATTCCGGTTCGGCCGTCATCAGCGCCCCTTCGGCCACCCGTTTGAAAAGCCATTTGGGTGGTTCCGCCGCGGTGACGCTGATGGCGACGTGGTCGACGCTGTCGCTGCCTTCGTAGATGGTGTCGAGGCCCGCGCGGAAGACTTTCGCTTTCGCCCCGCTGGCGGACGCAGGGATAAGCAGCAGCAGCGAGAGCAGCGCCAACGCGATGCAGCCGAACCCGGGACGGCGCATCTGCTCATCCCAGCAGAAGGGCCTGGGGCCGTCAAGGGACCGTGGATCGATCGAGAACGTTCAGGACTTCCTGACCGGTGCCGGCGCCGATACCGTTTCCGGCTCGATCGGTTTGTGGGGGCGAGTATGCGGGAAAGGCGGGGGACGATGCGAACGATGATCGGCGCGCTGGGCGCACTTGCCCTGTGCGTGACCATGGTGCCGGCGGCGGCGGGCTCCGAATGGAGGACCGCCCAGCTGCCGGGTGAGGCGGCGAAGGTCGGCATCTTCGGCATCTCGTGCCCCTCGGCCCAGCTCTGCGTCGCGGTCGGGGGCAACAACACCGTCGCCTCCTCGATCAACCCGGGCAGCAGCGCACCGACCTGGCAGGTCGTCTACGCGGGGAAGGGCGCGATCCCGACCGGGCCCAAACAATCGATCGCCTTCCGTCAGGTGAGGGGGGTCTCGTGCCCGTCGTCGAGCCTCTGCGTCGCCGGGACGTTCGAAGGCGACATCTACACCGCGACCGAACCGACCGGGGAAGCGACGGCGTGGGCCGTCGCCGACATCGACGGCGGCGGTCCCAACACCCACATCTACGCGGTCTCCTGTCCGACGACGGCGCTCTGCGTCGCCGCGGCCGGGGGCGGCAAGATCATCACCTCGACGAACCCGACCGGAGGCAGCGCCGCCTGGGCGACGACCCAGTTGGCTCCGTCGCTCGAACTACGGGGCGTCTCATGCGCGTCGCCGTCGTTCTGCGTCGCCGTCGGCAACGAAGGTCTGATCCTCGCCTCGACGAGCCCGACCAGCGGTCCCGCCTCGTGGGCCCAGGTGGTGCCGGCCGTCGGGAACGGGAATCTGTTCGGCGTCTCATGCTTCGGGCCGCTCTGTGTGTCGGGCAACACCGGCGGCAACCTGATCACTTCGGCCAACCCGTTGGGCGCCCCGCCGAGCTGGAAGACGGTCGCGGGAGGCGGCTCGGTGCAGATCACCGGCGCCGCCTGCGTCTCGGCGACGCACTGTGTCGTCGTCGACAACAACGGCGACGTTCTCACCTCGACCGACCCGACCGGGGGGACCGGCGCCTGGACATTCACCAACGTGCTCCCGTTTCCGGGTGTCGACGGGACCAAGGCCAACCACTTCTTCGGCGTCTCCTGCCCCTCGGTCACCCTCTGCGGGGTCGCCGCCAACGACGGCCAGGTCCTGACCAGCACCGACCCGTTCGATGCCGACCCGATCGCGACCCCGAAGAGGCGGCGGCCGCCGCGAAAGGGGCCGAGGCGGCCGCGGGTGACGATCGCCAGCGGGCCTCGGGGCATCCTGATCGCCCGCCACGGGAAGGCGAGCGCCCGATTCCGCTTCTTCGCGAAGAATCACGCGCCGGTCCGGGGCTTCGTCTGCAGGCTCGACGGCCGGCCGGTGAAGCGCTGCCGCTCGCCGAAGCGCTATCGCGTCGGCCCGGGATGGCACCGGATCAGGATCCGGGCGATCGGCAGCACCGGCCTGAAGGGGCCCGTGGCCAAGGCCCTGTTCAGGGTGTACGCACCCGCCGAATGGCCTCCCCGGGGCAGGCCCGGGAAGGCCACGGAAGCGGACGGGCGGTTAGGCTCCCGCGCCTCCGAGGGCCAGGCGGCTCTCGCCGGCGTCGCCCTCCTCGAGAACCTTCTCGCGCTCGATCTCGCCCTCGCGGACGAGCAGCAGAGCCAGCGCCGAGCCGGCGATCGAGAGAAGCGCCCCGAGCAGGAGGATCTCGTTCATCCCCGCCAGGAAACCCTCGCGGGCGGCGTGGGCGACGGTTTCACGCGCCCCCTCGGGAACCGAATTGAGCGCCTGGCTGAGGTTGCCCGATGAGGCCGCTTCGATCAGCTGGCGCGGGTGATCGCCTTCGGCGGCGCGGGTCCCGGCGGCGAGTTCTGAGACCTTGTCGGCGCCGCGGCCGAGGAACAGGGCGCCCCAGGTGGCGATCCCAACTGAGATCCCTACCTGCCTGAACGTGTCGTTGATCCCCGAGGCCATCCCGCTCTGCTCTTTCGGGACGACGCTCAGGGCGACATCGGCGATCACCGGATTCAGGAGGCCGACCCCGACGCCGGCGACGATGAACCCGAGCAGCAGCGTCGTCCACTCGGCGCCGGCGTCGATCCCCGACATCAGGAGCAGTCCCACGCCGGCGAGCGCCAGACCGCCGGCGAGCAGCACCCGCGCCTGGAGGCGGCCCAGCAGGACCCCGGCGACGGGCGCGACGACGAACGCCGCGACCGTGATCGGCAGGTACCGGATGCCGGCCTGCAGCGGCGAGTAGCCGAGGTAGTTCTGCAGGTAGAGGGTCAGGTAGAGGAACAGGGCGAACATCGAGCCCGAGACGGCGAAGGCCGCCAGCTGGACGCCGGTGAAGGCGCGGCTGCGGAAGAGGCGCAGCGGCAGCATCGGCTCGCTGACGCGGCTCTCGATCGCGATGAAGGCGCCCAGCAGCAGCGCGGCGCCGCCGAACAGGCCGAGGATCAGCTCGCTACCCCAGCCCTCCTGGTTGCCGCGCAGAAGCGCCAGCACCAGCAGGAACAGCGCGGTGCTGAACGTGCCAAGACCAGCCCAGTCGATCCTGGTCGCGTTCGGGTCCCGGCTCTCGCGCAGCTTCGTGAAGGTCGCCGCCACCGCCGCGATCCCGATCGGGACGTTGAGCAGGAACACCGACTGCCAACCGAGGCCGTCGGTCAGCGCGCCGCCGACGAGTGGGCCGATCGCGACCGCGACGCCGATCGTCGCGCCGTAGGTGGCCATCGCCATCGCCCGCTCCCGACCGGCCGCGAACTCCTGCGCGATCAATGCCAGCGAGACGGCGAACATGATCGCGCCGCCGACGCCCTGCACCGCGCGGTCGATATTCAGCATCGTCGGGCTCGTCGCCAGCCCCGCCGCCAGCGAGGCGAGGGTGAAGATTCCGAGGCCGATCCCGAAGAGGCGCCGGCGTCCGAGCCGGTCGGCCAGCGAGCCGGCGGTCAGGACCAGGGCGGCCAGCGAGAGGGTGTAGGCGTCGATCACCCACTGAAGGTCGGTGAAGCTGGCGTTCAGGTCCTCCTCGATCGCCGGCAACGCGGTGTTGACGACGGTGATGTCGAGCAGCAGCATGAAGGTCGCCACCGAGACCGTGATCAGAGTCCACCATTTTCGATCCATCGAAGCCCTCCTAGCTGGGGAGTACAATCCGTAAGGTAGCCTTGTAAGGCAAGTTGATAAGGCGACCGTAGCAGATGGTCAAGTTGCTTGACGGGTCAAATTGGCAGAAACTGCGTGAGAGGGATCACGGATGAGCACGGACAAACGGACAGATGAGTGGATTCCACTGCCGGCGCTGCTCGAGAACGCGAAGGCGGTCGGATACGAGGACCTGCACAATCGCCTCGCCGAGCGCGGCTTCCCCGACATCCGCCATGCACACGGCTGCGTCTTCCGCTGGGTCGACCCAGCGGGGACACGGCTCACCGAGCTCGCCGATCTGGCGGGGCACAGCAAGCAGGCGGTCGGCGAGTTCGTCTGCGACCTCGAGGTCAGGGGCTACGTCGAGCGGATCCCGGACCCGGCCGACGGCAGGGCGAAGATCATCCGACTGACCAAGCGCGGGATCGAGGCCAAGGAGGCCGCGCTGGAGATCTTCGCCGAGATCGAGCGCGAGTGGGCCGAGCGGATCGGAGAGGAGCGGGTGAAGGACGTGCGCGATGCCCTGGAGTCGCTCTATGAGCTCGACCACTCTCTGCCCATACCTGCCTAGCGCCGCCCTCGGCGACTCCCTCTCCGACCTCCGGGTGCGGACAAGCTGGAAGCGCGGCCCAGCGGCCGAATCCGACGGCCCGTTACTGATCAGCTACACCGAGTTCACCCCCCACACCCTGCGCGACGTGCCGCGGATCTACCGGGCCGCCGAGCGGCTGCGACGGGAAATCACCGAGCTCGAGGGCGCGATCGGGGTCACCACCTACTGGCAGCTCTTCCGGGGGCGCGGTGGGTCGCTCTCGGCCTGGGAGGACGAGGCGGCGCTGCGGCGGTTCGTCTCGCTTCCCTTTCACCTCGAGACGATGCGCGCCTTCCGGGCTCGCGGCAGCCTCCGCGCGATCGAGTGGACGGCCGACTCGCTGAGGGCGGCGTTCAGGGAGGGTCAGCGCGGCCTCGACGAGGGCCGGGGCAAGGTCCGGCACGGGTAGTTCCATCGTGGAGGCCGGATGAGCGGTCTGCGGATCCGTCCCGGCGAGGAGGCCGACGCCGAGGCCGTCGCCGAGATCGTCGCGCGCGCCTATGAGGGCTACGTCGAGGAGGTTGGCGGGCGCCCGGCGCCGATGGACGCCGACTACTCCGAAGCCGTCCGCGAGCGGAAGCTGTTCGTCGCCGAGGACGAGTCCGGGATCGCCGGTCTGATCGTGCTGGCCCTCGAGGGCGGCCATCTCGAGATCGAGAACGTCGCGGTCGAGCCGCGCCGCCAAGGGGTGGGCGTCGGCCGCGCCCTGCTCGCCTTCGCCGAGGCGCAGGCCAGGGACCGTGGGGTCGAGGAGCTGCGGCTCTTCACCCACGTCGTGATGCTGCGAAACCAGCGGATCTACACCCGGCTCGGCTACGTCGAGGTCGAGCGCCGCAGAGACAACGGCTTCGAGCGCGTCTTCTACGCCAAGCGCCTTCCGCCCAGGCCCTGACCCGATACCCGGAGGGGGTATCATCCCTCCGCGATGCCGACTCCGACTCCGAGCCGCGGCTACACGGCCAGCAAGGACGACCTGCTCCGGCGCCTGGCGAGGCTCGAAGGCCAGGTGCGGGGGATCACCGGGATGGTCGAGGAGGACCGCTACTGCATCGACGTCCTGACCCAGATCGCGGCGGTGCGTGCGGCGCTCGACCGGGTGGCGCTGGGCCTGCTCGACGACCACGCCCACCACTGCATGCTCGGCAAGGGCGACTCGGTTCCCGCCGACCCCGAGGAGCGGGTCGAGGAGCTGATGGCGGCGGTCGGCCGATTGGTCCGCTAGGACGCTGGACGGCCTCCCTACACTGGGACGATGAGCCAAGACGCCGATCGCGACTCCGTCCTCACCCTCTACAGGCGTGGAATCGAGCTGCTCGAGGAGGCCGATTTCGAGCAGGCCGCGGTGCCGCTCGAGGCCGCCGCGCGGCGGGCTCCCGAGAAGTCCTCGATCCGCGAGGCCCTCGGCCGCGCCTACTTCCGCCTCGGCCGGTTCGCCGCCGCCGCGGTCGAGTTCGAGGCGGTCGTCGACTCCCACCAGGTCGACGACTTCGCCCACTTCTGCCTCGGCCGGTCGCTGGCGAAGACCGGCCAGACCGATCGCGCTCGCCATCACCTGGCGCTGGCGTCGAACCTGCGTCCCGAGCGCAGCGACTACCGCTTCTACCGCGACCAGCTGGCCTAGAGGCCGGCGACGAGGGCGCCGACGTTGGTCTTGCTGAAGTAGGGCCCGAAGGTGTGGTGGTTGTCGCGGCGCTTTGCGTAGCTGGTCAGGCCGTTGATCGTCCTGCCTTCTTCGATCAGCCAGCCGCCGCCGCTCGCCCCCGGCGCCCAGTGGCAGCGGATCGCGATCGTCGGCGGGCCCGGGATCCGGTAGGTGGTGCTGTCGTCGCCGACATAGGGCGAGCTGCACCCCTGCATGCGGCGGACCTTGCCCGGATAGCCGAAAGTCTGGAACTGCTGTTTGCGGCCGAGGTCGAGGGCGATCGAGGCGCCGCCACCGACCGCGTCGGCGACGTTGACGCCTTCGGCGTTGGGCTCGACCTGGGCGGCGCCGATGTCGAAATTGGGGTTGCCGAGCTTGATCCACTGTTTCGGCACGTGGACCGCGTTGCGGTGGGCGACGAAGGCGCCGAACGGCGCCAGGCCGTCGGTGTAGGCGGGGACGAAGACGACCAGCCGCGACCAGGTCGTGCCGCCGAGCAGGCCGCTCGGGCCGGAGTTGAGGCAATGGGCGGCGGTGAGGATCAGCTTTCGGCTCGGTGAGTTGATCGCGGTCGCCGAGCAGAAGCCCTGCTCGTCGCCCTGGCGGACGAAGAGCCGGCCGTTGACCGTGAACGGAGGCACGCTCGGTTCGGGGACCGGGGCGAAGCTCGCTTCGGCGAGGCCGGCCAGCGACGACGGGCCGTCGAGCGGCGGCGTCGCCCGCATCCGCGCCGGGGTCCAGTAGGCGCGGGCGCGCGCCACTTCACCGGGCCTGGGCGGCCCCTTCGGGTGGACGCGAGACGGGGATGCGGCGGCCAGCGACGGCACGGCGAGAACGAACGCGGCGACCAGCGCGAGCGCCACCAGGGGGCCCGCGACGCGCAACTTGGCACTGGGCGGGCCGGGTCGCATCGATAGTGAGGATAGACGTCCGCTCCCCCGGATCTCGACGGGCGTACGAGCAGCGCTGCGGACGTGCCGGTTGTTGGGGGCCACTATGGGTACCTAACCCCCGGCACGTCGCTTCGGATCGATCTGTTCGATCAGTTGACGAGCGGGATCACACAGCGGTAGGCGCGGGTGTTGGTGGATACGGAGACGTTGATCTCACTTTGCCTTGAAACGGTCACGGCGCTGTAGACGTTTGAACCACTCACGGTCGAAATATCGCTCGACCACTCACCCCCTTCGTCGATTTTCACCCCTTCCTCGGCCGCGAACGCCGCCAGCTGCAGGGCCTCGGGCAGCGCCCCGCCGCGGGCCGCGCATTCGGCCGCGGCGGCGGGAGCGGTGAGGACAGCGCTGGCCGAGGCCTCCCAGCAGGCGCCGGCGAAGGCCTGGGTGCCGGGCCCACAGCCGGCGCCGAAGCCGTTGACGGTCTGGGCGTCGACCGCGTTGACGGCGTTGAGCGCGGTCTCGGCGTCGACCGCGGTCCGGGCGGAATCCGCAGTGTCGGCGTGGACGGCGTTCGGGACCGGGCCGAGGCTCGCCTCGTCGATGTCGGCGCCGGTCAGCGGCCCGGTGAACTGCCGGCCGAGGACCCCGGGCTTGAGCCGATTGGCGGGGACGGTGTGCAGCTTCAGCCTGTTCCCCGGTATCGACTTGACAACGATCGAGCGGCCGTTGAGCTTCTTTGCCGCGTAGACGGTCCCGCCGAGGGCGAGGACGAGCGCCAGCACGGAGACGAGAAATGCCGGTGATGGCCGCCAGGACACCTTCATGGGACACCTCCGAGGGTCGAAGTCGTCCTCGCATCCGAGCGTAGAGCCGCCCGGTTGCCCGCTCCAGTCGGTTGGACGAACGTCCGGCGCGCCCCGCGGGTAGACTGCGCCGCGATACGGCCTGTGGTCAAGGGAAGTCCGGTGAAAGACCGGCGCGGTCCCGCCACTGTGACCGGGTGAAGAAAGCCGCTGGCGCGAGACGCCGGCCACTGAGGGCGACACAGATCCCTCGGGAAGGTGCGGCTGACCGGCCCCGGGAGCCAGGAGACCTGTCCACGGCCAGCCATGACAACCCTCGTGGAAAGGGTGGCTTAGATGCCAAGAATCGTTCTACCCCGGCTTGCCGCGGCATGCGCGCTCGCCATCACCATGCTGTTCTCGATCGTCGCGGTTGCGACGGCGAAGGGAGTCAGCGCAGACCTGCGTGTGGTCGGCGCCGGCGGCAGGGCGCTCGCCGAAGAGACGCTCCAGACCGCGACCACCAAGGTCCCGACGAGCCCGAAGGCGACCTGCCTCGGCAAGGGGACCGGAGGCAGCGGCAGGCCGGTCACCGTCAGGGGCGCGACCGCGCTCGGCCTGCTCGCCCAGGGGGCAAGGTCGACCGCATCGCTGCGGCCACTGCTGGTGACCGACGCCTTCCTCTCCGAATTCGGCCTCGGGATATGCGGTGTCGGCGGCTCCAGCAGCTCCGCCAAGAAGTCCTGGTACCTGAAGGTCAATCACAGGAACCCCGAACTCGGCGGCGACTCGGTGAAGCTGAGGCAGGGCGACGAGGTGCTCTGGGCGCTGGCGCCGTTCCCGTACCCGAACGAGCTGAGGCTGGAAGCGCCGGCCGAAGCGACGCCGGGGGTGCCGTTCGAGGTCCAGGTCTACTCCTACAACGACAGGGGCAAGCGCAGGCCGGCGGCCGGGGCCACGGTTCCGGGAGCGACCGGGCCGACCGCGGCCGACGGGAGGGCGACGGTCGTCCTGACCGCGCCGACGACCCTCGTCGCCAGCCACGGCAAGGACATACCCTCCAACGGGGCGGCCGTCTGCATGCTCGGGACGTGCCCCAAGGGCTGATGGCGTGAGGCACGGCAGCCAGGCGATCGCGATCGCGCTGCTGGTGACGGCGCTCGCGGTCGCCGGCTGCGGTCTCGGCCCAGGAGACGACCTGGGCCAGGTCGGCGTCACCGTGACGCGTGACTTCGGGGCCCAGCATGTGGTCGCGACCGCCACCGACGACGTGGCCGAATCGGACACCGTGATGCGGGTCCTCGAACGAAACGCCGGGATCACGACCCGCTATGGAGGTGGCTTCGTGCAATCGATCGACAGTCTCGAGGGTGACTACGGCGGTGGCCGCTCGCTCGACTGGTTCTTCTACGTCAACGGGGTCGAGTCGAGTGTCGGGGCCGCCGACGTCCAGCTCCACGGCGGCGAGGAGATCTGGTGGGACTACAGGGACTGGTCGGCGGCGATCTCGGTCCCTGCCGTCGTCGGGTCCTGGCCACACCCCTTCGTCGGCGGCTACGAGGGCCACGAGCACCCGACCGTCGTCGAATGCCGCGGCGGCGGCGGCGCCTGCGCCGTGGTGGAAGCGAGGCTGCGGGCCGTGGGGGCGACGCTCGACGCCACAAACGACGGCCCGAGCCCGATCCGGGTCCTGGTCGGGCCCTGGGCCCGGCTCGAGTCCGATGCGGCCGCCTCGCAGCTCGAGTCCGGACCGGAGGGCAGCGGCGTCTACGCCCGATTCGAGGCGACCGGCGGCGGTCGGGCCCTGGTCGGTCTCGATCGACGGGGGCAGGCGGCGAAACGCTTCGGGCCCTCGGCGGGCCTCCTCGCCGCGACTCGGCGCGGCGGCGGCCCGCCGACCTGGATCGTCACCGGGGCCAGCGCGAAGGGGGTCGCCGCGGCCGCCGGCCTGCTCGATGAGGCCTCGTTGCGGGACCGCTACGCCGTCGCGACCGAGGGCGGCGCGGAGTCGCCGTTACCGGTGGGATCGTGATCCGGTCGCCCTTCGCGTACACCCCGCGGCCCGGCCCGCTGCAGTCGGCCTCGCCGCTCGCCGCGGTCGCCTACCTCGGGTCGCTCGTGGTCGTCGCGTTTCTCTACTCGAGCCCGATCGTCCTCGCCGCGGTGGGGGTGGCGGCGGTGAGCGCCGGGATCCTGGCCGGGGCGTCGGGCGCGGTGCGGGCGGCACTCTGGATGGGGCTGACGCTCGGGATCCTGATCGTCGCGGTCAACGCGATCGTCGTCAGCAGCGGTGAGACGGTTCTCGCCCGGCTCGGCGATTGGCCGGTACTCGGCCGCGTCGACGTCACCGCCGAGGCGATCGCCGAGGGCCTGATCCTCGCCCTGCGCGCGCTCGTCGTCCTCGTCGCGTTCGCTGTCTACTCGGCCTGCGTGGACCCGGACCGGGTCCTGCGGGCGCTGCGTCCGGTAGCCGGCCGCTCGGCGCTGACCGCGACGCTGGTGTCGCGGCTCGTCCCGGTCGCGGCCGCCGATGCCGCCCGCCTCCGCGACGCGGCGCAGCTGCGCGGGCGTGCCGCGGCACCGGTCGGAAAGGCGCAGCTCGCGCGGCGGCTGCTCGCCGGCTCGCTCGATCGCGCTGTCGATGTCGCCGCGACCCTTGAGCTGCGCGGCTACGGCCTCGGGTCGCCGCGGACCGCTGTTGGCCGCGGTCGCTCCCGCCATGACCCGCGCTTCTTCGCCGTCGCCGGCGCGCTGCTGGCGCTCGCGATCGCCGGCCAGCTCGCCGGCGCCGGAGGGTTCCACGCCTATCCGACGATCGGCCTCGACAGCGACGCCGCCACCTGGAGCCTGGCGGCGCTGATCGCCCTCTCGGGGCTGGCCCCGTGGGTGCGCCGTGGCTGACCTCGTGACGCCGACCCGTGCCGCGCCGGCGCTTTCCCTGGACGGCGTCGGCTACAGCTACCCGAACGCCGGCCGGGCCGCCCTCGGGGACGTCTCGTTGCAGATTGCCGCCGGCGAGCTGGTCGTTCTCGCCGGGCGCTCCGGCTGCGGAAAGACGACCCTGCTGCGTGCGGCCTGCGGTCTGGTCCCGCACTTTCACGGCGGTGAGATCGCCGGTCGGATCGAGGTCGGCGGCCTCGATGCGATCGCCGCCGGGCCGGGCGAGCTCGCCGCGTCGGTCGGCTACGTCGCCCAGGATCCCGAGACCCAGGTCGTCTCGACGACCGTCGCCGCCGAGGTCGAGCTGCCGCTCGAGCTTCGCGGAGAGGCCCCGGCGGCCCGCGCGCGGGCGGTCGAGGAGGTGGCGCTCGCGCTCGCGATCCCCCAGCTCCTGGACAGGACCGTCGACACCCTCTCGGGTGGGGAGTTGCAGCGGGTGGCCCTGGCCGCCGCCCTCGTCACCCGCCCGGCGATGGTCCTGCTCGACGAGCCGACCTCCCAGCTCGACCCGGTCGCCGGCGACGAGCTGATCTGGCTGCTGCGGCGGCTGAATGAGGAGTGGGGGGTGACGATCGTGCTCGCCGAGCACCGCCTCGAGCGCTGTCTCGCGGCCGCCGACAGGGTCATCGCGATGGACGCCGGCCGGGTCGCCTTCGATGGCGCGCCCCGTGCTTTCCTCGGCTGGGCCCAGGACTCAGACCCCGCGCTCGAGACGCCGGCCGCCCGCATGTTCTCCCTCGCCGGGATCGAGCCGCCCCCCGTTGGGGTCCGAGACGCCCGTCGCACCCTCTCCGCTGCTCCCTCGCGGCCGCAGCTCGGGCGGGTGGCGGGGGGACAGGGGGGGTCGAGGACGTCCCCGCCCGCAGCGCCCCCCCTGTCCCCGCGACAGGACCCGCCCGCCCTCGAGCTCAGGAACCTGTGGGTGGATCTCGGCGACAATAAGGAGAGGCGCGAAGTCCTGAAGGGAATCGACCTGCGGGTCGAGCGTGGGGAGCGGGTGGCGCTGATGGGGCGAAACGGGGCCGGGAAGAGCACGTTGCTGCGGGCGGTGGCGGGGCTCGAGGCCGTGGCGAAGGGCAGGGTTGAGGTTCCCGGTGGGGTGGCGCTGCTGACCCAGAGCCCGGGCGATTATCTGGTCCGCGAGCGGGTCGGCGACGAGCTGCCGGGCGAGGAGGGGCTGGAGGCCCTCCGGGTCGTCGGTCTCGAGGACGCCGTCGACGCGGACCCGCGGGACCTCTCGGGCGGCGAGCGGCAGCGGCTGGCGCTGGCGATCGTGCTCGCCGGGCGGATGGACCGCGGCACCATGCCCGGGCTGGTCGTGCTCGACGAGCCGACCCGGGGCATGGACCGAGCCCGCAAGGGGGACCTCGCCGATCTGATCTCCCGGCTCGCCGCCGCCGGCGCCGGGGTGGTCGTCGCCACCCACGACGTCGAGTTCGCGGTCGGCTTCGCTGACCGCGTCGTCCTCCTCGGGGACGGGGTCGCGATCGCCGATGCCGATTGCGGCGATGTCCTCTCGGGCGGCTGGTACTTCGCGACCGAGGTGGCGCGGATCCTCGACCTGCCCGGCGTCGTCACTCCCGAGCAGGGGGCCGCTCAGCTTGGCAGCGAAGGGCCGAGTCGATGAGCTGGGAGCTGGCCAGCTTCCTGATCCTCGGCGGCGTCCTCCTGGCCGGGTTCGCCTGGTATGAGCGCTCGCGGCCGCCGTCCCAGGTCGTCGCACTCGTCGCCGCGCTGGCCGCGCTGGCGATCGCGGGCCGGATCGCGTTCGCCGCCTTCCCCAATGTCAAGCCGACCACCGACATCGTGATCCTCGCCGGCTATGCGCTCGGGCCGGCTCCCGGATTCGCCGTCGGCGGCCTCACCGCGCTCGTTTCGAACCTCTGGTTCGGGCAGGGGCCATGGACGCCCTGGCAGATGGCGGGATGGGGGCTCTGCGGCATCTACGGCGCGATCCTGGCCCTGTCTCGGCGCCCGATCGGCCGCTGCAAGCTGGCCGCCGCATGCGGTCTTGCGGGGGTTGCCTACGGGGCGCTCCTAAACTTCTCGTTGATGGCTACCTATGGCGGCGAGCTCTCGATGCAGCGATTCCTGGCGCTGGAGTCGCGCGCGCTCCCGTTCGACCTCGCCCACGCGGTCGGCAACGTCGTCTTTGCGCTGGTCGCCGGTCCGGCGATGCTGCGGATGCTGGTCCGCTTCCGCGAGCGGTTCGAGTGGCGGGCCCGCACCCCGGCGCTGGTCGGGTCCCTGCTGGTGGCGCTGCTTGTGGTCACCGCGCTTCCCACCCAGGCACAGGGCGCGACCGGCGCGGCCGGAGCGGCCGACTGGCTGGTCTCGGTCCAGAACAGCGACGGTGGTTGGGGCAGCAGTCCCGGCAGCAGCTCGAGCGCCTCGATCACGAGCTGGGCGATGCTCGGGCTCGAGGCCACCGGCCGCAACCCGCTCGACATCTCCAAGGCCGGCAGCACGCCCGTCGACTTTCTGCGCTCGACCCTTGGCGAAATCGAAAGCAGCGGCGACTATGCCCGCACGATCCTCGCCCTCGAGGGCGCCGGGGTCGATGCCCACTCCTTCGCCGGCCGCGACCTGGTCAGCACTCTCGCCAATCGCCGCGGCAGCAACGGCTCCTGGGAAGGGTGGCCGGCCACGACCGCCTACGCGGTGCTCGCCCTGCGGGCGGCCGGCGACACCGGTGGGCTCGACAAATCGCTTTCGTGGCTGGGGGACACCCAGAACGACGACGGCGGCTGGGGCGACGAACGGGGCAAGCCGAGCACCGCCGACAACACCGGCGCGGCAATGCAGGCGCTGCGCAGCTCGAAGCTCTCCCAACGCGGGCTCTCGTTCCTCAAAGCGGCGCAGCTCTCGAGCGGCGGATTCGCCGCTGAGCGGCGCCGGCCCCGCCAATTCCCAGTCGACGGCGTGGGCGGCCCAGGGGATGCTCGCGATCGGAACCGATCCCGCCTCGATCACCAACGGCGGCAAGTCGGCGGTCAGCTACCTGCTCGCGCGCCAGGACTCCGACGGCCATTTCAATTACTCCTCGTCGAGCAATCAGACCCCGGTCTGGGTCACCGCCCAGGCGCTGCCGGCCGTCGCCGGCATGTCGTTCCCGATCTCGCCGATACCGCCCCGCGCGCCGAAGCCGAAGCCCGCCCCGACCAACTCCGAAGAAGGCTCATCGACGCCGATCGTCCCGACGACACCCGGGGCGCCGTCGATCCCGGAAGCGCTGACCCCGCCCTCGGGCGGTAGTGGATCGGGATCTGGGTCGGGCTCCGGCGGCTCGCCGCCGCTGACCCCGCCGGCCACGACCCCCGGCCCGCCGATCCCGGTGACGCCGACCACGACCGAGGGTGCTGAACCGGAATCGCCGCCGCTGCCGAAGTTCGAAGCCAAGAGCCCGCCCCCCGCACCGAAGCCGCTGGCCCCGATCGGGGTCGGCCTCGGAACCGGCGGCCTCGCCCTCGGCAGCGTGCTCTTCTTCGGTCGTCGCTTCGGCTGGTAGGGAGATGGACGTCGAGACGGCGATTCGCACTCGCCGCACCCACAAGGCTTTCGGGGAGGAGTCGCTCGATCGTGGGGAGCTGGAGGCGCTGCTCGAGCTGGCGCGGTGGGCTCCGAATCACCATCTGACCGCGCCCTGGCGCTTCCGCGTTGTCGGGCCGAAGTCCCTCGCCGTCCTGAAGGAGGCCGCCGGGCCCGAGGACGCCGCTAAGCTCGATCGCGCCCCGACGCTGGTCGTCGTCTCCGCCGTTCTCGAGGGCGACCCCGTCCAGGACGAGGAGGACCTGCACGCGACCGCGGTCGCCTCCTACATCGTCCTCCTGGCCGCCCACGCCCGGGGGCTCGCCGGCTACTGGCGGACGCCCGCGGTCCTGCGCAGCGAGGCCGGGCGGCGGGCTGTCGGCCTCGGTGAGGGCGAGCGCTTCGTCGGCCTTCTTCACCTCGGGGAGGCGCGCCAGGAGAAAGCGCCGCCGCCGAGGTCGCCCGTCGACCAGGTGACGGAGTTCCTACCTTGATGGCGGAGCGCGGAGTCCCTCGATGATCTCGCGCGCCGACGCGGTCGAGGCGATCGCCGGGCAGCGCTTCGAGGTCGTCGTGATCGGCGGTGGGATCACCGGTGCCGGCGTCGCGCTCGACGCCGCCTCCCGCGGCTACTCGGTCGCGCTGCTCGAGCGCGGCGACTACGCGGTCGGGACCTCGAGCCGGTCCTCGAAGATGGTCCACGGCGGCCTCCGCTATCTCCAGAACCTCGACCTCGGGCTTGTTCGCGAGGCGCTGCTCGAGCGTCAGCTGATGGTCCAGCTCGCGCCCCACCTCGTCTACCCGACGCCGTTCCTGGTCCCGTCGTTGGGCGAGGACCGCCGCGACCGCAGAATCGGGCTCGGCCTCAACATGTACGACGTGATGGCGACGACTCGGGTCGGTCGCAGTCGTCGCGAGATGCGCTCCTCGAAGGAGGAGGACGAGGAGTTCTCCTGGTCACCCGACCGCCATCGGACCATCGACCGCGAGGAGCTGCTCGAGATGGTTCCCGCGCTCGAGCCGCGCGACCCCAACGACGCCTATCTCTTCTACGACTGCCAGACCGACGACGTCCGCCTCGTCCTCACGATCCTCGGCGAGGCCGAGCGGTTCGGCGCGGTGATGCTGAACGGGGCCGAGGTGACCGACCTGATCTCGGAGAAGGGGAAAGCAAGCGGCGTCGCCTTCGTCGAGGCCGAGTCGGGGGAGCGAATCGAGGTCGCCGCCGACAACGTGGTCAACGCGACCGGAGTCTGGGCCGACCTCCTGCGGCCCGAGGAGGTGGTCGAGGAGGAGGACGTGCCGCGGATCAAGCCGAGCCGCGGCACCCACCTGTTACTCGACCGCGCCGACCTCTCGACCGGGTCGGCGGCCTGCATCGTCCCCGCCGGCGAGGGGCGGGCGATCTTCGCCCTGCCCTGGTACGGGCGAACGCTCGTCGGGACGACCGACAACGACTTCGACGGCGACATCGACCATCCGCGGCCTGGCGGCGATGACGTCGAGTACCTGCTCGACGCGGTCAACGCCTTCTTCGGCACCGAGCTCGGCCGCTCCGATCTGGTCGGCGCCTACGCCGGGGTCCGTCCCCTGATCTCATCGGGCGACCCGAAGAAGTCGGTCGACATCTCGCGCCGGGCCGAGCTCTACGAGACGTCGTCGGGACTGCTGACGATCACCGGCGGCAAGCTCACCACCTGGCGGCGGATGGCGAAGCAGGTTGTCGACCGAATCGTCGACCGCGAGGGCCGCGAGGCGCCATGCCACACGGCCGAGATACCGCTCGGGATGGAGGCTCGGGTCGAGGACCTCGAGGCGCCGGAGGGAGTCGGAGAGGACTCGGTCGCACAGCTCGCCTTCCGCTACGGGCACGCCGCGAGGGCGGTCCTCGACGTCGCCTGGGAGGACCCGAAGCTGGCGGCGCCGATCGTCGATGGCCGCCCCGACCTCCTTGCCGAGGCCGTGATCGCCGCACGGCGCGAGCAGGCCCGCTCGGTCGCCGACGTCCTTCTGCGCCGGACGCGGCTCGGGCTGCTCGCGGCGCCGCAGCTGCGCACGGCCGCCGACGCCCGCCCGGTCGCCGAGGCGATGGGCGCGGAGCTGGGCTGGTCACGGCGCCGGGTGAAGAGCGAGGCCGAGGCCTGGCCGGACGCCGCGGCCGAGGCCGGGATCGACCAGGCGGGCTAGAGGTCCGGCTGCGTGTCCAGGGGAAGTCCGCGACCTCGGAGACCGGAACCGGGATCAGCTCCAGTTTCAGGTCCATCGCGACGACTCTCCCCACCGGCCCATCTGTGGCCTGCACTAACCTGGCGACATGAGACTCTTCATCGACACCGGAAACGTCGCCGAGGTAGAGGAGATCGCCGCCTGGGGCGTCCTCTCCGGCGCAACCACGAACCCGTCTTTGCTCGCCAAGGAGGACGGCGACCCCGGAGAGAGCATCCAGCGGATCTGCGACCTGGTCGGTGGCCCGACCTCGGCCGAGGTCCTCTCCCAGGATGTCCAGGGAATGCTCGCCGAGGGTCGCGCGCTGAGCGAGCTGCACGAGCACATCGTCGTCAAGGTCCCCTTCAACAGGGAGGGCCTCGAGGTGACGAGGGCGCTGACCGACGAAGGGATCTCGGTCAACATGACGCTCGTCTTCTCGCCCAACCAGGCCCTGCTCGCGGCGGCCGCGGGCGCCACGTACGTCTCCTGCTTCATGGGTCGCCTCGATGACATCTCGATCGACTCGGCGACGGTGCTCGAGGAGATCGCGGACACGCTCCGAGCCGGCGGGATGACCTCGGAGATCATCGCCGCCTCGATCCGCCACCCCGAGCACATCGTCGCCGCGGCGCGGATCGGGTGCGAGATCGCGACGACGCCGGCGAAAATCCTGCGCCAGATGCTCGACCACCCGCTCACCGATGCCGGCGCGGAGAAGTTCCGCGCCGACTGGGAGAGCCGCCCCGAGTTCGGCGAATGGTTGAGTGAGCTGACCAGCAAGCGCCTCGCTACGGCCGGCTGAACTAACCTGCGGCCGATGACGAGAGCGGAGCTGGAGTCAAAGCCGCTTGCCGAGCTGCACGCGCTGGCCGCGGAGCAGGGCGTCGAGGGCTACCGGATGTTGAGCAAGGGCGAGTTGGTCGATCGCCTGGCGGGCGGCGATTCCGGCGGCGGGTCGAGCCGGAAATCCGGATCCCGCGGTGGCTCGGGTGGGCCGCAACGAGACCGGCAGCGCAAACCGCGGAAACCGCGCCAACCCCGTCAACGGGACCAGCGCGGCGATCGAGGCGGGCAGCGTCGCGAGCAGCGGCCGGACAAACCGGCGGCTCCGCAACCGCCGCCCTCCTCGGAGCCCGTGGTCGCCGCGCCCGACCGCCCCAGCCGCAAACGCCGCCGTCGTCGCTGGGGACGGCGCCGCAAGGACGTCAGCGTCAAGGATCTGCTGCTGCCCGCCAGCGGCGGCAGGACCCTCGTCTATGGCGAGAGCCGCGAGGCCTGCACGACGCTGCTTCGCGAAGTCGCCGCGGATCTCTCCGGGGCATCGAACGGTCCCGACCCGATCGCGCTTCTGGTCGACCCCAGCCCCGACGAGCTAGCCGAGTGGAAGCGCGACGCGCCGGCGGTCGAGATCGTCTCTGCGGGCCAGGCCCGCCACGTCGGCGACGCCGTCGCCCAGGCGACCCGCCGCGCCGAGGCGGGCGAGGACGTGATCGTGCTGATCGACTCCCTCAGTCGCTTCGCCGAGGCCTTCAAGGCCGCCAACGAGGCAAAGGAGCTGTTCGACGCCGGCCAGGACGTCGGCGGCAGCGGCTCACTGACCGTTGTCGCCGCGGTCGAGCGCAGCGCCTGACTGCGCCGCTCCTCCGCAACCCAATCCCGAATCAAGTTTTCCACCCATAGGAGGGTGAACTTGATGGGATTTGGCTAGCCGCGGTAGGCGATGCGGCGCCAGGAGGGCTCTTTGGAGAGCTCGATCAGCTCCGAGCTGCGGTCCGGCTGGACGTAGCCGAAGGTCTGGGTGCGCTCGTCGAAGACGACGTCGAGCTCACCCTCCTTGACCCGCTGGTCGAGCCAGGCGCCGCGGAAGACGAGGCGGCGGAGCCAGTGCACGAGGCTGCGGTTGGCGGGACCGACCAGGTCCTCCCAGTTCTCGTTGATGTGCTCGCCCAGGCGCGAGCTGGGCTCGTCGATCTCGCCATTGACCGCGAGGTCGAGGAGATCGTTGAGCTCCTCGCCCGAGAGGCCCTGTGCGACGAAGCCGAGTTTGACCGCGGCCTGCTCGACGCGCTGCCCGAAGTCGTCCTCATTGAAGGCGAAGCGGAGCTCGCCATACTCGAGCACGTAGTCGGAGCCCGACTCGTAATTCCCTCTGCGGGTCGTCTTCCTATTCAAGTTGAAGCCCATTCCCCCTCCGCAAGCCCAGCGGAGGCAGGTGGTGGATCATGCCGGTCATCGTATCCCTGCGCCTCCGCAAGACGACGCCTGAACGAGGGTTTGCACAGTGATCGACCTCCATTGCCACATCCTCCCCGCGATCGACGACGGGGCGGCTGATCTCGCCGATAGCGTCGGGATGGCGCGCCAGGGCGTGGCCGACGGGGTCGAGGCGATCTGCGCCACCCCGCATATCCGCCACGACCACGACGTCCGGATCGCGGAGCTGGAAGGGCGGTTGGAGGCGGTTAACCGGCGCCTTGTCGAGGAGAATGTCCCGATCGTCGTGCTCCAGGGCGGCGAGGTCGCCGAGACGGCGGTCGAGGGCCTCGACGAGGAGGACCTGGCGCGGGTGACCCTCGGCGCCGGGCGCTGGGTGCTGCTCGAGCCCGCCCCGGGGCCGCTCGGCGACAGCCTCGAGCGGCGGGTCGAGGAGCTGTCGGCGCGAGGGCGCCGGGCGCTGATCGCTCACCCCGAGCGCCACGTCGCCGCCGACATGTTCGAGCGCCTCGCTCGGCTCGTCGATCGCGGGGCGCTGATCCAGATGACGGCCGACTATCTCCTGCGGGAGCAGATGGCGGAGGGGATGCTGGCGATGGCCCGGCTGGGGCTGGTCCACGTTCTCTCCAGCGACTCCCATTCCTCGGCCCACGGCAGGCCGGTGGCGCTGAGCCCCGCCCTCGAGCGGCTTTGGGGCGTCGAGCGCCTGGCCCCTCATATCGAGTGGATCGCGGAGACGGCCCCGCACGCGATCGTCGAGGGAGCCGCGCTCGAGGTTCCCTACCCGGTCACGCTCTAGTCCAGCGCGCGCAGCTCGACCCGCCGCGCCAGGTCGGAGACAACGGATCCGTCGGCGCTGCCGAGGCCGTTGCGGAGGAAGTTCGCGGCGCCGGCCGCTGCGCCGGTCCGTAGTGTCTCCTCCCACTCGCGGCCCGCCGCCATGCAGGCTGCGAGGGCGCCCATCATCGAGTCGCCGCAGCCCTCTCGCGACCCGCGCTCGAATCGCGGCGGGACCAGCTCCCAGGCGCGACCGTCGCGCACGACCAGCGCCGGCTCCTCGGCGCGGGTGATGATCACGGCTCCGGCGCCGGCCTCGAGCAGGCGCTCGGCACCGGCTCGCATCCGCTCCGGCGTGTCGACCGGTCCGGAGATGTATCGCGCCAGCTCCCAGTCGTTGATCTTGGCCAGCTCCGGCTTGCCCTCGAGGGCGCTGTCGAGTCGGGGCGGTGAGAGGTCGACGATCACGGGGGTCCCGTTGGTGCGAACGTCGGCTACGAGGTTGCCGTAGACCTCTGTCGGCATCGCTTCGGCGGGGAACGCTCCGCAGACGGCGAGGACGTCGGCCTCGAGCGCCGCCGCACAGGTGACCGAAAAGAGGTCGTCGACCTCGTGGCGGGTGAGCGCCGGCCCAGGGCTCATGCGCGAGGGGCTCGCGGTGCCCGCTGCGGCGATCGTGCAGGTAGCAGCCGCTCGAGCCACCGGTCTCGACCAGCCGCAGCTCGATCGGCAGCTGCCCGAGAAGCGGGCGCAGGACCGTGCCGGTCTCGCCGCCTATGTAGGCGCAGAGGAGCGCGTCGGCGCCGAGCGTGGCCGCCATCCGCGCCACCCAGACGCCCTGCCCGGCGGCGTGAAGGTGGATGTCGTCGACCGCCTCGACCGGGACCGCCTCGATCGTGACCGAGAGCATCGGGCTCGGCCCGAAGACAACGACGTTGCCACCCGAGGGCATCGTCAGAGGCTAATCGAGCCCCTGACCGCGAGCGAGGGGTCAGCGTCTCCAGATCCCGACGTTGCCTTCGGCAACCTCGCAGCCGCCGTGCTCGCTGCCGGTGACCGTGCAGGGGTAGAGGCTGGCGCCGCCGGGGAGGCGGACGATCGAGAAGACGTTTTCGGTGATCGCCGATTCGACGTCGATCCTGTAGCCGTCGCCTTCGGGGCTGACCGCCAACGGGCTTTCGAGACCGGTGGGGAGGGTCGGCTCGATCGCGTGCAGGCCTTCGGCGTCGCACTCGGCCGGGTCGTAGCTGTTGTGGTCGGTGGCGCAGGCCTCCATCGCCAGCTCGGCGGAGTGCGCCGTCGACTTCGCCTCGGCGTCGTAGGCGCGGTCCTTCTGGCTGATGAACAGCGGCAGCGCGATCGCGGCGAGGACGCCGAGGATCAGCATCACCACCAGCAGCTCGATCAGGGTGAAACCGGCCTCGCGGTCGGCGTGTCGCATGTGTGCCATGGGTTCGCTATCGGTGCCGATTCGGCTCCACAGAACCCATCAACCCGGGTGGGGATGAATTCCGGGTAACCCGCCCTTCCAGTTCTGATGGCAAATGGACGAATGGCGACCAGGTTTCATGGATTGAGGCGGGTCGAGGTGCTCGGTTGCAAGGTCGCTGTCGCCCGCGGGCCGGCTTCCCGCCTGCTCGGCCTGGTGCTCCTTCGGCGCGAGCGGGCGGGGCCCGGGCTGCTGATCCCGGGCTGTCGCTGCGTCCACACATTCGGGATGCGATTCGACCTCGATCTCTACTTCCTCGACGCCCGGGGACAGCCGACCTCGATCCGCCTGGCCGTGCCACCGAATCGAGTTGTCGCGGATCGGACGGCGGCGGCTGTCCTCGAGGTTCCCAGTCCGAGCCCGCAGGGGGGAGAGTCCTCGGAGCCGTCCCCTTGAGCGGGCGATGCTTCCCGAGAGAGAAGAGATCGCCACCGTCGTCGTCTGCGAGGACGACGAGCCGACCCTCGAGCTCCTCTGCGACCACCTCACCGCCGACCGCTTTGACGTGATGCCCGCGCCGAGCGCGTCCGACGCCCTGCGGCTCTGTCACTACAAGCAGCCCGACCTCCTGCTCCTCGACCTCGCCCTGCCCGATGCCTCAGGGCTCGACGTCCTGCGTGAGATCCGGGAATCCGACGGAGTCGCCTCCCGCTTCGACCCGCTGCTCCCGGTGATCGTCCTGACCGGGCGCGGTGCCGACGCCGATCGGGTCCGTGGCTTCGAGGTCGGCGCCGACGACTACGTCGTCAAGCCGTTTCACTATCCGGAGTTGCGGGCACGGCTCGCCGCGGTGCTGCGTCGCCAGTCCGGCCACCGCGAAGGCCCGCGCCGGGTCGGCGACATCGTCGTCGACCCGGCGCGTCGCAAGGCCTGGGTCGGCGATCGTGAGGTCGCTCTCTCCAACAAGGAGTTCTCACTGCTGCGGGTGCTCGCCGCCGACCCACACCGGGTTCACACGAAGGCCGACCTGCTCGGCGAGGTGTGGGGTTACCGAACGCCTGCCCGGACCAGGACGCTCGACTCGCACGCCAGCAGGCTCCGCCGCAAGCTCGACCCCGAGCACGGCCGCTACGTCGTCAACTGCTGGGGTGTCGGCTACCGGCTGGTGGACGGATAGCGCGATGAGGCTCTTGGGAGCGCCCCGCCGCGAAGCGCTGAACGAGGCGCTTCATGAGCTGCGCCGGCCTCTCCAAGCCCTCGTCCTCTCGGTCGAACCGGGCCAGCCCGCTGCCGGGGGAGTCGAGAGCTCGCTCTTCCTCGTATCGGCGGCCCTCGACCGACTCGACGAGGAGATAAACGGCTCGGGCCCCGAGAGGGTTGCGGAGCCAGTCCCGGTGCGCCCGTTGCTCGAGTCTGCGGTCGGGCGCTGGCGGGCGCGCGCTCGCATGACCGGCGGCGAGCTCGGGCTCGCCGAGGTGAGCGCCGTGGTCCTCCTCGGAGACCCGGTCCGGCTCTCGCAGGCGCTCGACAACCTGATCGTCAACGCGATCGAGCACGGCGGGCCGATGGTCGAGGTCGGTGCCCGGGAACGGGGAGGCCGGATCGCGATCACGGTAACCGACTCCGGTCGCGCCGACCGGCCGCTATCGCGGCGAGGCTCGCCCGCGGAGGTTCTGGCGCGGCTGACCGGGCGAGCGCGTCGCGGCCACGGGCTCTCCGTGGTCCGGCAGGTCGCCGCCGCTCATCACGGCAGCTTCGACCTGCGCCGCTCGGACCAGGGCTCGGTTGCGACTCTCGAGTTGCCGGTGGCGCCCCGTGGGGCATGAGCAGGCGCGGCCGAGCCCTCGCCTTCGCGCTGTTGGCAATCGCGGCAGCCGGCGCGGCGGCGGCGATCGCGGAGGGTTACGGGTCGAGTGTCGCCCGGGGCTACGGGCCCCTGCGGCCGGTGGTCCTCCTCGGCTCGGCGCTGCCTTCCGGGACGCGGTTGGATTCCGCTGAGGCGCGCGGCGCTCTGTCCGTACGCCGGGTGCCGGAGCGGTTCGTGCCGCCGGGCGCGCTCGCGGCGCCGGCCGAAGCGTCCGGCCTGGTGGCTGCCGCCCCGCTGAGCGCGGGGGCCTATCTGCAGGCTGCGCAGCTGCGCACCCCGGGGGGCGGCGCTTCGGCGGGCCCGACCCTCGGCCGCGGGCGGGGCCCGGTCGAGATCGCGGTCAGCGGTTCCGACGCCCTGCTCCTCGGGGGCGCAAGGCCCGCCGGCGCGAAGATGGACGTGATCGTCACCACCGAACCGACCGGCGCCGGGACGGGTCGCACGTACGTGGCGGCTCGGCGGGTGCCGCTGCTGGCGCTGAACCCGGTCCTCGAAGGCTCAGAGACGGGGGATGCGGCAACGGCAACGCTTGGTCTGACCAGGCGCCAGGCCCTGCGGCTGATCGCCGCCGAGAGCTTCGCCCGACGAGTAACGCTGCTGCCGGCGGGCGGCCGTTGAGGTCGCGCGAGCGCCACCGCGAGCAGCTGGCCGCCGCCCTGCGAGCCCGGCTGATCGAGCGGAGACGCGCGGAGGCCTCCCGCGGCACGAACCCCTCGGAGGAGCTCGAGCCCGAGGTGCGAGCGCTGGTCGATCGGGAGGCGGCCCTGCTCGGCGCCGCCGATCGCGACGCCGTGGTCGCTGGGATCCTCCGGGATACCGTGGGCCTCGGCCCGCTCGAGGAGCTCCTCAGCGACCCCGCGGTCGAGGAGGTGATGGTCAACGGCGCCGAGACCGTCTTTGTCGAGCGCCGCGGGCGGATCGAGCCGGCCGGAGCTCGGTTCGCCGACGAGGAGGAGCTTCGCGACGCGATTGAGCGGATCCTGGCGCCGCTCGGGCGGCGGGTCGACGAGCTGAGCCCGATGGTCGATGCCAGGCTCGCCGATGGGTCGCGCGTCAATGTCGTGATCCCGCCGCTCGCGGTCGACGGACCAATCCTCTCCATTCGCCGCTTCGGAGTGCGGCGACCGGGCCCCCGGGAGCTCGTCGAGTCGGGGACGCTGACGGCGGAGCAGCTGGAGTCGCTCGCGGCGGCGGTGTCGGAGCGTCGAAGCGTCATCGTCAGCGGCGGCACGGGCTCCGGCAAGACGACCCTGCTGAACGCGCTCTCGAGCTTCATCGGGGCCACCGAGCGGGTCGTCACGATCGAGGACGCGGCCGAGCTCCGGCTCCAGCAGCCTCACGTTGTGCGCCTCGAGAGCCGGCCCGCTGGCGTTGAGGGGAGGGGAGAGGTGACGATCCGCGACCTCCTCCGCAACGCGCTGCGGATGCGCCCGGACCGGATCGTGATCGGAGAGGTCCGCGGCCCCGAGGCCCTCGACCTGCTGACGGCGCTGAACACCGGCCACGACGGCGCCCTCTCGACCGTCCACGCGAACTCGCCGGCTGACGCGATCTCCCGAATCGAGACGCTGGCGCTGATGGCGGGCGTCGGGCTGCCCCACGACGCGATCGCCAACCAGGCGCGGCGCGGAATCGATCACGTAGTCCAGCTCCAGCGCGACCCCGACGGCGCCCGTCGGGTCGTTGAGATCTCCGACGTGGCGTGAGCGGGCCGGCCCCCGTACTGCTCCTCGCCGGCGCGGCGGCCGGCGGTCTGCTCGCCCTCGCCGGGCGGGAAGGACTCCGCGCCAGCCCGGCGGCGGCCGACTGGCTCCGGGCGGCGCTCGAGCCGCTGCGGCTTGCCGGTCGCGAGGGATATGCGCCGAATCCGCTCGAGCGCCGCCGTCTGGCGCTATTGGGAGCCCTCGCCGCCCTGCTCGGCGGCTGGTTCATCGCCGGTCCGGCGGTGGCGCTGCCGCTCGCTGTCGCCGGCCCGATCCTGGTCACCACGACGGTCGCCAGGCGGCGGGCCCGCTACCGGGTCGCGGTCGAGCGGGCGCTGCCCGACATCGGTATCGCGCTCGCCGATTCGCTCAGCGCGGGGCGCTCATTGCGCGCCTCACTCTGCGCCGCGGAAGCCTCTCTCGACGGCCCGGCCGCGGTCGAGCTGGCCAGGCTGCGGGCCGAGCTGGAACTCGGCGCACCGACGGCCGAGGCGGTCGGGGCATGGCGAGCGCGGATGCGCTCGGCGAGGGTCGACGCGTTCGCCGCTGCGGTCCTCAGCCAGCGGCTCGCGGGCGGCGACCTCGCCGGCCTCCTCCGACGTTTCGCCAGCGGAGCCGCCGATCGCGATCGGGCGGCCGAGGACGCGAGGACCGCCACCGCCCAGGCCCGCTTCACGGGCCTCCTCGTGGTGGCGATGCCGAGCGGGGCGGCGCTCTTCGCTGAGCTCCTGGCGCCGGGATTCCTCGGCAGGCTCCTCGGCCAGCCGGTGGCGGCGGTGTTCCTGGTCCTGGCGGCGGCCCTGCAGCTCATCGGGTTCGTCGCGATCCGTCGTCTGGCCCGGATCCCCGCCTAGGCGATGACATTCGCGATCCTGCTCGCGGTCTGTTCCGTGCTCCTCGTCCTCGCCGCCGGACGCGAGCTCGCCGCTTCGCGATCAGGGCCCCTCGACTCCCTCCTGGACCAGGCGACCCCCCGCAGCATCGGCCGGGCGGCGCTCGAGCTCGGGATTCCCGCCCGTCTATCACGGGCCGGGCTGGACGCCCGTGTGCCGGTCGCGACGGTGCTGCTCGCGAAGCTCGCCGCCGCCGCGCTTGGCGCGATCGCAGGCTGGCTGGCGGCCCCCGCGGCCCCCGGCCGGCTTTCGATCCTCGTCGCGGTCGGCCTTCCCGCCGCCGGCTTTCTCGTCCCCGATGCCCTGCTCGAGCGCCGTGCGCGCCGCCGTCGCCGCTCCCTCCTCGGCGCGCTGCCCGACGCGCTCGACCTATTGGCGGTCGGCTCGACGTCGGGGCGGAGCGTCGCCGTCGGATTCGCTGAGATCGCCCGCTCGGGCGGTGGCCCACTGGCCGACGAGCTGCGGATGGTCGTCAGCGAGCTCGGATGCGGCGAGCCGCTCTCGACGGCCCTCGCCAGCCTGAGAGATCGGGTGCCAGGGGGCGAGCTCGCCACGCTCAGCGCCGCGATCGACCGATCGCGGCGATTGGGCGCTCCCCTGGCCGATCAACTCAACCGCCAGGCCACAGCGTTGCGCCGCGACCAGCGGCGACATGTCGAGGAGGCCGCGGCCCGCGCCGCTCCGAAGATCCAACTCGTCGTCGCCCTCGTCCTGGTGCCCTCGGTGCTGCTGATGATCGCCGCGGCGCTGATCGCCAACGCCGACATCCTCCTCGCGGGCTTCTGAGCGCCGAGTTTGCGTTTACCCCCGCATGGCGGAGGTAGACGCAAACTCGGGGAGGCGACGGCGAGGGCGACGGGCAGGGGGTGGCGTTACTCGGTCGACTCCTCGCGCAGCCGGGTGGCGACCGTGGCGGTCGCGGCGCGCATCGCGTCGAGCCGGGCGGCGCTCTTCTCGTGGCCGTTGACGTAACAGCAGAGGTGGCCGCCGACGAGCTCGAAGGCGAACTTCTCCGGGGCCGACTCGGCGAGCCAGACGATGAAGCTGGGGGAGAAGAGCTGGCGCAGCCAGTTGAAGTCCTGGAGATCGGGATTGGCGAAGATCTCGTAGCGGTCGGTCAGCTCCGCGCTCTCGAACTCGACCCGTTTTTTCGAGCGAAAGACGTCCTCGAGGCCCTCCAGGGCGTGGAGGCCGAAGCGGCGACGGCAGTAGAGCTCCGGGGCGAGGTGGAGGCACTCGGGGACCTCGGCGATCCCGACCGTGTAGTGGTAGCTGTTGGTGTCCTGGCCGCCCTGCCCGTCGGAGCTCTTTTCCTCGTAGGTGTAGAGGGCGAGGACGCCGGTCACGCCCTGTCCGAGCGGGCCTTCGAGCAGCCGTGACGCGTAGCGGTCGTCCCCCTTGTTCAAGAGCGGCGTCTCCGCCGGCAGCATCCGCCTGCCGTCTTCGACGGCCATCTGTCTGGCGGCGGCGTACTGGTCGAAGAAGGCGTCTTCGGAGCGCGAGTCGGCGATCCCGAAGACGACGAGGAGGCCGACGACGAGGGCGGCGCCGAGCCCGGCGGCGCCGACGAGCGGGCCGACGAGGGCGAGGCCGGCGACCCCGGCCGCGATCGCGAAGGCGGCGAGCAGGCCCAGGGTCAGCGGCTTGCGGATCAGCAGCCCGAAGTAGGGGCCCCGCAGGTCGTTGGCGTCGTCCACCTGGGCGTCGGGAACCTCGGGGGCGCTCACGGCCGCGAATCTAGTCGATGCAACGGACCTTGCGATTTGGGGCGTTCCGTCCGGGGCGTGTTGCAAAGTGGGGGGAAGTGGGTTACTGTGGCGCTCGAGTTGAAGCCCAAGGGCCGGGGTGGTGAGGCTCCTCCCACCTCATCACTCCGGCCCTAACTCTTTTCCAGGTCGCAGAAAGGAACCCACGGGGAATGGCTTTTCGCGGTCTCTACGAGCACAGCCTCGACGCCAAGGATCGCCTTACGGTCCCTTCGCGGTTCCGCTCGCCCCTCGCTGACGGCATCGTTCTCTCCAAGGGCTTCGACCCCTGCGTCTGGGTGTATCCGACCAGCGAGTTCGAGCAGCTCTCCGACCGCTTCCTCGCCCCACACAGCCCGTTCGGCAAGGACGCGCGCAGTCTGCGCCGCCGTTTCCACGGCGGCTCCTTCGACGAGACCCTCGACTCGGCGGGGCGGATCAGGGTCCCGAAGCCGCTGATCGAGCACGCCAAGCTCGACGGCCCCTGCGTCGTGATCGGCGCCGGCGAGTATCTGGAGATCTGGAACGCGGAGGCCTGGGCGAAGCAGGAGGAGGAGCTCGACTCCTCCGCCGCCGAAATCGCCGAGGGCCTCGCCTCAAACGAGAGGCCTGAGTGAATGCCACCTTCGGGTCAAATGCGAGCCCATGCGGAGCGAGCATCGAATTCTGGCCTCCGCGAGCGGAGCATGGGCGATGCCATTGTTGACCATCAGCTGATGCCCGTTGAACACGATCCTGTCCTCGCAGCCGAGCTGACCTCGCTCCTGGCCCCGGCGCCGGGGCAGACCGCGGTCGACTGCACCTTCGGCGCCGGTGGTCACGCGCGGCTGATCGCCGAAAAGCTCGGCGTCGACGGCACCCTGATCGCGATCGATCGCGATCCCGCGGCGGAGTCCCGTTTCGAGCGGTTCGCAGCAGAGGTTCCCTGCAAATGCAGGTTTATCGGGACCGAATTCGCTGCAGGGCTTCACGCCCTGCACGGCGAAGGCATCCGACCAGAGATGGTCTACATGGACCTAGGAATGTCCTCGATGCAGGTCGATGCCCGCGAGCGGGGCTTCTCCTACTCCTATGACGCGCCGCTCGACATGCGGATGGACACCCGCCAGGAGTTCAGCGCCGCCGACCTCGTCAACGAGTGGCCCGAGTCGCGGATCGCGCTTGCGCTGCGGCGCTTCGGCGAGGAGCGCTACGCGGGTGGCATCGCGCGCGAGATCGTCCGGCGCCGCCCCCTGCGGACGACCGGTGACCTCGTCGCCGCGGTCAAGGCGGGCATTCCCGCCTCGGCCCGGTTCGGCGGCGGCCATCCCGCCAAGCGGACGTTTCAGGCACTGCGGATCGCGGTCAACGGCGAGCTCGACTCGATCGACGAGGCGCTGCCGACCGCCTGGCGGATGTTGGCCGAGGGCGGCCGCTTCGCCGGGATCTCCTTCCACTCGCTCGAGGACCGGCGGGTCAAGCGGTTCCTCGCCAATCGAGCCCGGGGCTGCGTCTGCCCACCGGAGCTCCCGGTCTGCGTCTGCGGCCGCGAGCCCGAAGCCGAGCTCCTGACCCGTCGCGCCGTCTCTCCCGGCCCCGAGGAGGTCGCCGCCAACCCACGCGCGAAATCGGCCCACCTGCGGGTGGCGACGAAGATCGCCCCGACCCCGGCGGAGGTGGCCTGATGGAGGCTGCGACAGCGAGGCGGCCGGCCCGCGTCGCGCCCCCGCGCGCGAAGGCGGCACCGGCCCGGCGCGCCCCCGCGCGCAAGAGCCCGGCGCCGACCCGGCGCCCCGGCGGGCAGCTGATCCCGATCGCGGTCGGAACCGCCACCGCCGTCGGGCGCCTCCCCGACTCGGGCCTGGTGGTGCAGATGACCCGCGGCCGCGCCTGGATCGGCGTCCTCGGCGTCCTCCTCGCCGGGATCGTCGCCCTCAACGTGATCACCCTCAGCTTCGCCGCTTCCTCCGGCCAGATCGACCAGAACATCCAGGCCCTCGACCGCGAGAACTCGATCCTCCGCAACCGCGACGCCCAGCGCTCGGCGACCGAACGGGTCCGCAGCGACGCCGCCGCGCTCGGCCTCAGCGCCACGACCGCCGAGGACGTCGGCTACATCGAACCCCGCCCTGACGACGTCAGGATCGCCGCTCAACGCCTGGCCGCCGCGGGAACCGGCTACTAGGCGCGCGATGCGGACGATCGAGCGCAGGATCGGGCTCCTCTTCGCCGGGTTCCTTCTCTGCTTCGTGGTCGTGATCGGCCGTGCCGCATGGCTGCAGGGCGTGCAGGGAGCCCAGCTCGCCTCCGAAGCGACCTACCAGCAGACCGAAGTGGTCACCGTCCCCGGCCTGCGGGGGAGCCTGCTCGACCGCTACGGCAACCCGCTCGCGGTCTCCGAGGACGCGGCCACGATCTACGCGACGCCCTACCAGGTGAAGAACCCGGTGAAGACAGCGACTGAGCTTGCGCGCGTCCTGAAGACGAACAGAGACGAGGTGCTCGAAAGCCTGACCGAAGAATCGGGGTTCTCCTACGTCGCCAAGCAGGTCGATCTGCCCACGGCGGCGCGGGTCGAACGGCTGGAACTGCCCGGGATCGGCCAGCTCCCGGCGAGTAGGCGCAACTACCCGCAGGGCGAGATGGCGGGCCAGGCGATCGGCGCCGTCGGCTCCGAAGGCGAGGGCCTGACCGGGCTCGAGCTGGGAGAGGAAGGCGCGCTGCAGGGCAGCGACGGCGAACGCCGGGTGGTCAAGGACGCGCTCGGCGAGCCGATCCGCCTCGACACCGTCAAGGAAGCCGAAGACGGGGAGAACATCCGCACCACCCTCGACCCGGCGATCGAGAAGGCGACCGAAGAAGCGCTCGGCGAAGTCGGTGAACTCTGGTCGCCGAAGGGCGCGACCGCGATCGTGATGAACCCGCGCAGCTCGCAGATCCTGGCGATGGCGAATTGGCCTCCGATCGACCCGACCGACCTCTCCGAAGTCGACCCGGAATACCTCCTGAACCGGGCAACCGGTTTCACCTATGAGCCGGGCTCGACCTTCAAGGCGTTCACCGTCTCGGCCGCCCTCGAAGAAGGCCTCGTGACGCCGACCAGCTCCTTCACCCTGCCGCCGGCTCTGCAGGTCGCCGATCGCACGATCGAAGACGCCGAGGAACGTGGCACGGTGACGCTCTCGGTCGCCGAAATCCTCGCCCAGTCCTCGAACGTGGGCGCGGTCACGATCGGCCTCGAGGTCGGCAGCGAAAAATTCAGCCGCTGGATCAACCGCTTCGGCTTCGGCCGGACGACCGGGATCCAGTTCCCCGGCGAGGAGCAGGGCCTGGTCCCGGCGCTCGATGAATACTCCGGCTCGACGATGGGCAACCTGCCGATGGGACAGGGCCTCTCGGTGACGCCGATCCAGATGATGGCGGGGTACTCGGCGATCGCCAACGGCGGCATCCTCAAACGACCTCAGCTGATCAAGGACGTCGGCAGCGAACCCGTCCACGAGCCCAAGGGACATCGGGTGATCGCACCCGAGGTCGCCGCGCAGGTCCGGGAAATGCTCGAGGGCGTGCTGGCGGCCGGCGGCACCGCATCCGAGGTCAGCGTCCCCGGCTACTCCCTCGCCGGCAAGACGGGAACCGCCCAGGTCGCCGAAAACGGGACCTACTCGAAGACGAAATACGTCGCCTCCTTCATCGGCTTCGCCCCGGCCCAGGACCCGCAGCTGCTGGTCGCCGTGATCGTCGATCAGCCGCAGGGCGAAATCTACGGCGGCTCGGTCGCCGCCCCGGCCTTCGGCAAGATCGCCGAATTCGCCCTCCCGTACCTCGGCGTCCCGCCTGAATAGGACGCCCGTGGCCGAGCCTAGAATCGGCCAGGTTGGAACTCGCTGAGCTGATCAGAGGGCTCGATGCCCGTGTCGTCGGCGAACCCGGTGTGGAGGTCGTGGGTCTCGCCTACGACAGCCGCCGGGTCGGCCCCGGGACGCTGTTCTTCTGCGTCCCGGGAGGCAGGACGGACGGCCATGACTTCGCGCCGGGCGCGGTCGAGGCCGGGGCGGCGGCGCTGGTCGTCGAGCGCGAGCTCGAGCTGGCGGTACCGCAGGTCGTGGTCGCCGACGCCCGGGCGGCGATGGCGCCGCTCGCCGCCCGCTTCTGGGGCGATCCGACCCGCGAGCTCCGGGTCGTCGGCGTGACCGGGACCAACGGCAAGACGACGACCGCATTCCTGATCCGCGAGGTGCTCGAGGCGGCCGGGGTCCGGTGCGGGCTGCTTGGCACGGTGAAGCAGGTCGTCGGCGGGGTCGAGGAGGAGGTCGAGCGGACGACGCCGGAGGCGATCGACCTGCAGGCGACCTTCAGGCGAATGCTCGATGGCGGCGATCGGGCCTGCTCGATGGAGGTCTCCTCCCACGCGCTGGCGCTGCACCGCGCCGATGCGGTCCAATTCGAGGTGGCGCTGTTCACCAACCTGACCCAGGACCACCTCGATTTCCACACCGACATGGAGGACTACTTCCGGGCGAAGCGGATGCTGTTCGAGATCGGGCCCGACCACGGGATCGTCAACGTCGACGATCCCTACGGCCGCCGCCTCGCCGAGGACTTCGACGCACTGACCTTCTCGGCCGACGGCGCCGAGGCCGATTTCTCCGCCCGCGACGCGACCTTCGACGCCACCGGCGCCCGGTTCAAGGTCGGGGACGTGGAGGTCCGGACCCGGCTGCCGGGCCATTTCAATGTCTCCAATGCGCTGGCGGCGTTCGCGGCGGCGAGCACGATGGGGGTCGACGGCGACGCCATCGCCGAGGCGCTCGCGGGGGCCGGCGCGCCGCCCGGGCGGTTCGAGCCGATCGAGGAGGGGCAGCCGTTCACGGTGCTCGTCGACTACGCCCACACCCCGGACTCGCTCGAGAACGTGCTGGCGGCGGCTCGGAGGCTGACCGGCGGCAGGGTGATCTCGGTGTTCGGCGCCGGGGGCGACCGCGACCGCGACAAGCGACCGCTGATGGGCCGGGCCGCCGCCGCGCAATCGGACCTGACGATCGTCACCTCCGACAACCCGCGCTCCGAGGTGCCGGAGGCGATCGTCGAGGAAATACTTGCCGGGATCGAGGATCGCGACGGGGTCGAGGCCGAGCCCGACCGACGCGCGGCGATCGCCCTCGCGCTGTCGCGGGCGGAGCCGGGTGACACCGTTGTCGTCGCCGGCAAGGGGCACGAGCAGGGCCAGGAATTCGAGGATGGCCGCAGGGTCCCCTTCGACGACCGCGACGTCGCGCGCGAGGAGCTGCGGAAACTTTGAACCTGAGCGGGCAGGAGATCGCGGCGGCGATCGGAGCCGAGGTCGTCGCGACCGGGGTCGATGGGTCGCCGGCGCGGGCGGTGGTCGACTCCAAAGCGGCGGGAGAGGGGGACCTCTTCTTCGGGCTGCGGGGCGAGAACGTGGACGGCGGCGAGTTCGCGAGCGCCGCGCTCGAGGCCGGCGCCTGGGGCGCGGTCGTCGCCCCCGGCCGCTCCGCGGGCCTGGCGGGCGGCTGGGTGCTCGCGGTCGAGGACCCGCTGGCGGCGCTGCAGACACTCGCCACGGCCTGGCGCCGGGCGCTGGGGGCGCGGGTGGTGGGGATCACCGGCTCGGTCGGGAAGACCTCGGTCAAGGACATCACCCGGGCCCTCCTGCCCGGCGCGGTGCATGCCAACCGCGAGAATCTCAACACCGAGATCGGCCTGCCGCTCACGGTGCTGGAGGCGCCCATGGGCACCGAGTTCCTGGTGCTGGAGATGGCGATGAGGGGCCACGGCCAGATCGCCGAGCTCGCGGCGATCGCCGACCCGGAGGTCGGGGTGATCACCAACGTCGGCCCGGTCCACATCGAGCTCCTCGGCTCGGTCGCGGCCGTCGCGGCGGCAAAGGCGGAGCTGCTGGCGGCGCTCCCGAGCGACGGCGTCGCGATTGTCCCCGTCGACGGCGGCGAGCTCGAGCCCCATCTCGCGGGCGCCCCGAGCCTCCTGCGTTTCGGCGCCGGCGGCGACGTCGAGGCCGTCGAGAGCCGGGTCGGGGACGGGGTGACCGAAGCGGTGATCTCGACCCCGGCGGAGCGTCAGACCTTCCACTTCCCGTTCACCGAGAGCCACAACCTGACCAATGCTTTGGCGGCGGTCGGTGTCGGCGTCGCGCTCGGCGTATCGCTCGCTGAGATGGCCGATGGCGCTGCGAGCATAGGCTTCTCCAGCTACCGCGGCGAGCGCCTCGAGCTCGGCGGCGGGATCGTCCTCGTGAACGACTGCTACAACGCCAACCCGCTGTCGATGCGAGCGGCGCTCGACCATCTCGCGACCTTCGATGGCGGCCGCCGGATCGCCGTGCTCGGTGAGATGGGCGAGCTCGGTGAGGAGGCCGCCGCCCACCACCACGAGCTCGGCGAGCACGCGCGGGCCGCGGGAGTCGACACCCTTATCGGGGTCGCCGAGCCGGCCCGCGCCTACGACCCGGACGAGCTGGTCGGCACTCCCGAGGAGGCGGCCGAACTGCTCGCCGCGCAGCTCGAGCCGGGCGACACCGTCCTGGTCAAGGGATCGCGGTCGGCCGGCCTCGAGGCCGTCGCCGAGACCCTCGAGGAGCTGCTCGATGGGTGAGGTTCTGATTGCCGGCATGGCGGCGATGCTGATCTGCATCTTCCTCGGGCCGAAATTCATCGAATACCTGCGGGTCAAGGAGTTCGGACAGCACATCCGCGAGGACGGGCCCCAGGAGCACCACACGAAGGCCGGGACGCCGACGATGGGGGGGCTGATCGTCTTCGCCTCGATCTGCGTCCCCTACCTCGTCCTCTCCGACCGCGACGCCCAGAGCATGGCCGTGTTCGGGGTCGCGATCGGGTGCGCCGCGCTCGGTTTCGCCGATGATTTCACGAAGATCGTCAAACGCCGCTCGCTCGGTCTCTCCGCCCGCTACAAGCTTCTCTTCCAGCTCTTCCTCGCCTTCGGCCTCTGGTGGGTCGCCCGCCACGAGGTCGGCCTCGAGCCGACGCTCTTCTTCCGGATCGGCGACGCCAGTCTCGACCTCGGCCCGGTCCTCTACTTCGTCCTCGTCTTCCTCGTCATCGCCGGGACCTCGAACGGGGTCAACCTCACCGACGGCCTCGACGGCCTCGCCGCCGGCTGCTGCGCGATCGTCCTCCTCGCGTTCACCGCGATCTGCTTCATCACCAACGAGCAGCAGAACCTGGCCCTGCTCTCCGCCTGCCTGGTCGGGGCCTGCGTCGGGTTCCTCTGGTTCAACGCGTTCCCGGCCTCGATATTCATGGGAGACACCGGCTCGCTCGGGCTCGGCGGGGCGATCGGCGCGCTGGCGGTGATGACCCAGACCGAGGTGCTGCTGATCATCATCGGCGGCATCTTCGTGATCGAGGCACTCTCGGTCGCCGCCCAGGTGTTCGCCTTCAAGACGTTCAGGCGCCGGATCCTGCTGATGGCCCCGCTTCACCATCACTTCGAGATGATGGCCTGGTCGGAGACCAAGATCATGCTCCGCTTCTGGATCATCGCCGCGGTCTGCTCGGGGATCGGGTTCACCCTGTACCAGCAGTCGATTGGTCGCTGAGCCTGAGCTCCTGACGGCGCGGCTGAGGATGCGCCGCTGGCGCGAGGGGGACCGCGAGCCGTTCGCCGCGATCAACGCCGACCCGGCGGTGATGGAGCACTTCCCGGTCGCCCTGACCCGGGCCCAGAGCGACGAACTGATCGACGCGATCGAGGCGGCCTTCGATCGGGACGGCCACGGCCTCTGGGCGCTCGAGGTGCGCTCGAGTGGCGAGCTCGTCGGCTTCACCGGCCTCGCGGTTCCCGTCTTCGAGGCCCACTTCACCCCGGCGGTCGAGGTCGGTTGGCGGCTGGCCAGGACGGCCTGGGGCAATGGCTACGCGACCGAGGCCGGCCGGGCGGCGCTCGAGTTCGGCTTCCAGCGCGCCGGCCTCGGGGAGATCGTCTCGTTCACGAGCGTCGGCAACGTGCGCTCGCGGGCGGTGATGGAGCGGATCGGGATGAGCCGCGACCCCGAGGACGACTTCGACAATCCGCAGATCCCGCCCGGGCACCCGCTGCGCCCGCACGTCCTCTACCGAGTCAGAGCTCCGCGGCGATAGGGGGCGATGATGCCGAACGAGCACGGCCGCAAGCTCGCCGCCGACTTTCCCGACGCCCACCTGGTCGAGATCGCCGACAGCTACACGCTGATCCCGATCGACCAGCCGCTCGAGCTGGCGGCGGCAATCCGTGACTTCGCGGTGCGCCCGAAGACACCCGCCTGACGACAGGTGAGGCGGCCGGCGCCGCGAAGATAGTCGGAGTGAAGCTCCGCCCGCCTCTCCCTGAGGGCCCGTTCCTGGTCGTCGGCCTCGCCCGCTCGGGGCAGGCCGCGGCGCGCCTGCTGGCGGGGCGCGGTGAGACCGTCGTCGGGGTGGATCGCGCGAATCCGGATGGCGCGGCAGGGCTTCGCGATGCCGGCGTCGAAGTCGTCCTGGATACGGATGGGATCGGCAAGCTCGATGGTGCGCGGACGGTGGTCAAGAGCCCGGGGGTTCCCGCGGGGGCGGCGGTGATCGCCGCGGCGCGCGAGCGCGGAATCGAGGTCCTCGGCGAGCTCGAGCTCGCCTGGAGGGCGATCCCGAATCGGTTCCTGGCGGTCACCGGGACCAACGGCAAGACGACGACGGTCGAGCTGCTCGGACACGTCTACCGCAGCGCCGGTGAGCCGGTCGCGGTCGCCGGCAATGTCGGCACGCCGCTCGCCTCTCTGGCCGGCACGGTCGACCCGAACGCGACCATCGTCTGCGAGGCCTCGAGCTTCCAGCTCGAGGACACCGACCACTTCGCGCCCGAGTGCGCGGTCTTCCTCAACCTCGCTCCCGACCACCTCGACCGCCACGCCGACCTCGACTCATACCTGGCGGCGAAGCTGCGGATCTTCGCCAACCAGGGCAACGACGACATCGCGATCTACAACGCCGACGATCCCGCCCTCGCGGGGACCGACCTCGGCGGCTGCGGTCGCCGGATCGCCTTCTGCCATGGCGCCGGCCCCGATTGCGAGGTGGCCCTCGCCGGGGGCACGATCTTCTACGACGGCGAGCCGCTGCTGCGGGCCGAGGAGCTCGGGCTGCTCGGCGAGCACAACGCCTCGAACGCGATGGCCGCCGCCGCCGCCGCACTGGCGATGGGGCTCGACCGCGAGGCGGTCCGCGAGGGGCTGCGGAGCTTCGCCGGCATCCCGCACCGGCTCGAGCCCGTCGCCGAGGTCGGGGGCGTGCGCTTCGTCAACGACTCGAAGGCGACCAACGTCGCCTCGGCAGTGGTCGGCCTGCGGGCCTTCGACGGCGGCGTTCATGCGATCCTCGGCGGCAGCGACAAGGGCGAGCCGTTCGCCCCGCTGGCGGAGCCGCTGATCGACACCTGCGTCGCCTGCTACCTGATCGGCGCGACCTCCGACCGGCTCGCGGCCGAGCTCGCCGGGGTCGTTGAGGCGGGCGTCCCGCTGCACCGCTGCGCCGGCCTCGACGACGCCGTCCGCACCGCTGCCGCCGCGGCGCGCCCCGGGGAGGTCGTCCTGCTCTCGCCCGCCTGCGCGAGCTTCGACGCCTTCGAGAACTTCGAGCGGCGTGGGGATCGTTTCCGCGAGATTGTCGGGGAGCTCGCGTGAGTGCCCGAGCCCTCTCCCTGCGCTGGCCAGGCAGGACCGCCGCCGCCAGGAAGAAGCGAAAAAAGAAGCGCGCGCGGGCCGCAAGCCTCCCCACCGAGTACAACATGCTGCTGACCGCGACCCTCTGCCTGCTGGCGTTCGGCGCGGTGATGGTCTTCTCGGCGAGCTCGACGACCCGCGTCCTCAGCGACGGCGGCCTCTCCGACAGCGTCTATTACCTGAAGCGGACCGCGATGTTCGGTGCGCTCGGGCTGCTGATCATGCATCTCGCCGCCCGCCACGGCCTCGAGTACGTCCGCCGGCTGACCCCGGCGCTGCTGGCGCTCTCCTTCGTCCTCCTCTTCGCGGTCCTGGTCGCCGGCACCAACGTCAACGGCTCGAGCCGTTGGATCGGCTCCGGGTTCATGCAGATTCAGCCCTCCGAGCTGGCCAAGGTGGCGCTGATCCTCTACGGCGCCGATCTCTTCGCCCGCAAGCCGAAACGGGTCCGCTCGATCGAGGGGATGATGCCGTTCCTGCTCGTGGTCGGGACCTCGGCGCTGTTGATCGTCGCCGAGCCCGACCTCGGGACGACGCTGGTGATCGCCTTCGCCTCCGCCGCGACCCTGGTCGCGGCCGGGGCGCGGATCCGGGACCTGGCGATGATCGCGCTGGTGCTCGGGTTCTTCGCGCTCCTGATGACCCTGATCGAGCCCTACCGGATGGCGCGGCTGACCGCCTTCCTCAACCCCGGCGCAGACTCGACCGGGGCCGGGTTCCAGGCTGCGCAGGCGAAGATCGCGCTCGGTTCCGGCGGCCTGTTCGGCGTCGGGATCGGCAACGGCGTCCAGAAGGCCTTCTATCTGCCGGAGGCCCACACCGACATGATCACCGCGGTGATCGGCGAGGAGCTCGGCTTGGTCGGAATCGTCGGCGTCGTAGGACTGTTCTCGATGCTCGGGTACGCCGGGCTGCAGACGGCGAAAAAAGCGAAGGACGTCTACGGCAAGGTCCTCGTCGCCGGCCTCACCTCGCTGATCCTCGTCCAGGCGACGGTGAACCTGTTCGCCGTAATGGGGCTGGCGCCGCTGACAGGCGTCCCGCTGCCGTTCGTCTCCTACGGGAACAGCAGCCTGCTCGCCTCCCTCTTCGCGGTCGGTCTGATCCTCAACGTCGCCCGCGGGGGGACCGCCGGCGCTGGCAAACTCCGCGTCGTCGAAGGCGGGCGCAAACCCGCGCGTGGAAGGAGTGGGTCCGGCAGTGGCAGAGCTCGCAAAGGTGGTGGTGGCGGCCGGCGGAACGGCAGGACACGTCGTGCCGGCCATGGCGGTCGCCGCCGAGCTTCGGGATAGCGGCGCCGAGGTCACCTTCCTCGGTACCCGCGAACGGATCGAGGCCGAGCTGGTGCCGGCGGCCGGATACGAGATCGACTTCATCAAGGTGCGTGGGATCGACCGCGGGAACCCGCTGAAGGCCGCCGCGGCGGCGCTCGAGGCGATGTTCGCGGTCGGTGCGGCCCGCGGTGCGATCCGCCGCCGCGGTGCCGATGTGGTCCTCGGCGCCGGTGGGTTCGTCGCCGGGCCGGCCGGGCTCGCCGCCGCGGTTTCGGGGACGCCCCTGGTCCTGACCGAGGCCGACAGCCACCTTGGCCTCGCCAACCGGCTGCTCGCGGGCCGGGCGCGGCGCGTCTGCCTCTCCTTCCCGATCGAGGGCCGCGACGGCGACCGCTACGTCCTCACCGGCCGTCCCGTCCCCAGCGCCGTGCTCGCCGCTGATCGCGCTGCGGCTCGGGAGCGGTTCGGCATCCCCGGCTCGTCCCGCTGCCTGCTGGTGGTCGGCGGCAGCCAGGGCGCCCGCTCGATCAACGAGTGCGCCGTGGCCGCCTTCGCGGAGCGCGATGGGCGCGACTTCCACGTCGTCCACGTCGCCGGGCGCCGCGACTACACCGAGCTGAAGCCGCGCCTGGCCACGGCCCCGCACAACGACCGCTACGTCCTGCTCGACTATGAGCCGGATCTCGGCGATGCGCTCGCCGCCAGCGACCTCGTTCTCGGCCGCGCCGGCGGCTCGATCTTCGAGGTGACGGCGGCCGGCCGGCCGGCGATTCTCGTCCCCTACCCGCACGCCGCGGCCGGGCACCAGGCGACGAACGCGGCCTGGATGGAGCGCGCCGGGGCGGCGCTGGTGATCATCGACGCCGAGCTCCGCCCCGAGCGGCTGCTCGAGGAGGTCAACGGGCTCCTCGCCGACGAGGGTGCGCTGGCGGCGATGGCGACCGCCTCGAAGGGGCTGGCGATGCCCGACGCCGCGCGGCGAATCGCCGACGAGGTCCTGAGCGCGAAATTGACGTCATGAGCGACTGGAGCGGACGACGGCTGCACTTCATCGGGATCGGCGGGGCCGGGATGAGTGGCCTGGCGCTCGTCTGCAGCGAGCTCGGGGCCGGCGTCGGCGGCAGTGACCGCGCCGACTCCTCCTATCTGGAGCGGCTGCGCGCCGAGGGCATCGAGCCGCGGGTCGGCCACGATGCCGCGAACCTGCCCGACGGCGCCGAGGTCATCGTCTCGACGGCGATCGGAGACGACAACCCTGAGCTCGTCCTCGCGCGTGAGCGCGGCCTCATGATCCGCCACCGCGGAGAGCTCCTGGCCGAACTCTGCGCCGAGAAGCGACTGCTGGCGGTCGCGGGGACGCACGGGAAGACGACGACCGCGGCGATGGCGACCTGGGCACTCCGTGGCGCCGGGGCGGACCCGGCGTTCTTCATCGGCGGCGAGGTGCCTAGCCTCGGCCCCGGCGGCTCAACCGCGAACGCCGGTTGGGGAGCCGGGGAATGGGTCGTCGCCGAGGCCGACGAGAGCGACGCCAGCTTTCTCGAGCTGCGGCCGGAGGTCGCGGTCGTCACCAACGTCGAGATGGACCATCACTCCCACTGGGGGTCGGTCGCCGAGCTGCGAGCTGCCTTCGCACGCTTCGCGGCCCCTGCACGGGGTCTGGTCGTGCCGGCCGGCGGGGGCCTCGAGGGCCTCGCGACGGGTGGCACCGAGGTCGTCGAGTTCGACGCGGGCAGGCCCGGCCCGACGGAGCTCGCTCTCACCATCCCCGGCCGTCACAACCGGCGCAACGCCCGCGCGGCGCTGGCCGCGGTCGGGCTCGCCGGCGAGGACACCGACACGGGGGCGACCGCCCTGGCCGAATTCCCCGGCGTGCGCCGTCGACTCGAGCTGAAGGGCGAGCACCAGGGCGCCCGCATATACGACGACTACGCCCACCACCCGACCGAGGTCCGGGCGGCGCTGGCGGCGCTGCGCGAACTCGAGCCCGACCGGCTGGTGGTCGCATTCCAGCCCCATCTCTACTCGCGGACGAAGGCGTTCGCCGAGCAGTTCGGCGCCGCGCTCGCCCTCGCCGACGAGGTCGCGGTTCTCGACGTCTACCCGGCGCGCGAGGAGCCGGTCGGGGATCTGGCGGGTGTCAGCGGCCTCGACGTCGCCCGCGCCGCCGCCGACCGGATGGGGGGCAGGAGGGTCCTCTGGACGCCCGACCGGGGCCAGGCGGCGGCAGCGCTCGGCCCGGCCCTCGGCCCCGGCCGGGTTCTGGTGACGATCGGCGCCGGCGACATCAACCTCCTCGCCGAGGACCTGGTCGCGGACGGAGCTGTTCGATGAGCCCACCGCCGGAGGGGGTCGAGCGCGGCTATCCGCTTGCCCGGCTGACGACGGTCCGCACCGGCGGTGACGCCGATTGGTTCGCCCGACCCGACGACGAGGACTCACTCGCCGAGCTGGTGGCGTGGGCCGCCAGCGAGGGCCTGCCGATCGGTGTCCTCGGCTCAGGCTCGAACATGCTGATCGCCGATGACGGATTCCGCGGCCTGGCGATCAAGCTCGGGGCCGGGCTGGGGACCGTCGAGCGCGATGGCGAGCGCCTCCGCGCGGGCGGCGGCGCGAGGCTGCCCTCGGTGGCGACGAGGGCGGCCGGCTGGGGCCTTTCGGGCCTCGAGTTCGGGGTCAACATCCCCGGCACGGTCGGCGGCGCGGTGAGGATGAACGCCAACGCCTACGGTGGCCAGCTGGCCGAGGTCCTCGAGTGGGTCGATGTCTGCGCACCCGGCGGCCGCGAGCGGCGCCGGCCTGAGGACCTCGGCTTCGCCTACCGCCGCTCGAATCTCGGGCCGGCCGAGGTCGTCGCGGCGGCGGGCTTCGCGCTGGTCGCCGCCGGCCCCGAGCAGGTCAGGTCGACGATGGCGGCGATGCGCGAGCGTCGCCACGAGGCCCAGCCTGCGGGGATCAAGACCTTCGGCTCGACCTTCAAGAACCCCGAGGACCCGCGGGCGGAGGGTCGCACCGCCGGGCAGCTGCTCGAGGCGGCGGGATGCCAGGACCTGCGTTCGGGCGGGGCGCGGTTCTCCGCCAAGCACGCGAACTTCGTCGAGAACACCGGCGAGGCGACGACGGCTGACGTGCTCGAGCTGATGGCGGCCGGCCGCCGCCGGGTCCACGACCGGTTCGGGGTCGTGCTCGAGCCCGAGGTCCAGCTCCTGGGGGATGTCGAGATGCCCGAGGGCTGGGATCTGTGAGGCGGGTCGCGCTCCCGGTCCTCGCCGTGCTCGTCGCGGCCGTCGTCCTGTACATGCTCGTCCTCCGTGACAGGACGGTCGTGCCGACCGTCACGGTTCCGGCGCCGGTCGCCGCGATCGGTGTCGGCTCGAGCGCCGTCGGCGTCGACTCCTCGGGGCGGGTCCTGACCTCGATGCCCGCACCCGAAGAAGGGTCGCTGCCGCTCCTGCCCGCCTTGGAGCCGCCGAAGAGCGGCCACGTCGAGGGTCCGCTGCTCCAGCAGGTGCGGGTTCTCGCCGCCGCGCCGGCCGGGCTCCGGCCCTACCTCGCCAGCACCTCCTACGGCGAACAGGGGGTGAGCGTCGAGCTCAGTTCGGGCATCGAACTGCGTTTCGGCGACGCGACCGAGGCATCGCGGAAGTGGCGTGCCGCCGCCGCGGTGCTCGCCGACCCGACCACGGAAGCGCTCGATTATGTCGACGTGCAGGCGCCGCAGAGGCCCGCCGTGAACGGCTCTGGGCACATATTGCCGCCCGTCGAATAAACCCTCGACCGTAGGCTCAGACTGGGGAAACCCTCAAGCAGTGCTTTAGACATTTCACTGCAGGATGCTTCCCGCCGGTTTGACAGAGGGCCGAGTATGCCCTACGTTGAGCGCAATTTCCGAGGTTCAGGCAAAGCCAGAACCCTTAAGCCTCGCTGAAGCCTCGGACGGAACAAAGGCTCAACTCAATTTCCAGTCCTGCCGAGGACTGGGGCATAGCCGGCCCGCCCTGGGCTGGACACGGAGAAAATCGGGAGATGGAATCCACATACCTTGCGGTGATCAAGGTCGTCGGAGCCGGCGGCGGTGGAACCAATGCCGTCAGCCGGATGGTCGACGCCGGGATTCGCGGCGTCGAGTTCATCGCGGTCAACACCGACGCCCAGGCCCTGCAGGCCTGCGACGCCGACATCAAGCTATCGATCGGCCAGGAGTTGACGCGCGGCCTCGGGGCCGGGGGCAACCCCGAGGTCGGGGCGGGCGCGGCGGCCGAGAGCCGCGACGAGATCAAGGAGGCGCTGAAGGGCGCCGACATGGTCTTCGTCACCGCCGGGGAGGGCGGAGGGACCGGGACCGGGTCGGCACCTGTAATCGCCGAGATCGCCAAGGAAGAGATCGGCGCCCTCACCGTCGGCGCGGTGACGAAGCCGTTCGAGTTCGAGGGCAAACGGCGGATGCAGCAGGCGCTCGAGGGGATCGAGAAACTTCGCAACAACGTCGACACCCTGATCATCGTCCCGAACGAGAAGCTGCTGCAGGCCGTCGAGCGCCGCACCAGTGTGCTCGAGGCCTTCCGTCAGGCGGACGACATCCTCCGCCAGGGCGTCCAGGGCATCACCGACCTGATCACCATCCCCGGACTGATCAACCTCGACTTCGCCGACGTCCGCACGATCATGCGCGATGCCGGCTCGGCCCTGATGGGGGTCGGCTCGGCTTCCGGCGAGGCGCGGGCTATCGACGCCGCCAAGGCCGCGATCACCTCGCCGCTGATCGAGGAGTCGATCAAAGGCGCGACCGGAATGCTGCTCAACATCACCGGCCCCGAGGACCTCGGCCTGTTCGAGGTCAACGAGGCCGCCCAGCTCGTCCAGGCCGAGGCCGACGACAACGCCAACATCATCTTCGGCTCGGTCGTCGACCAGTCGATGCGCGACGAGGTTCGCGTCACCGTGATCGCGACCGGGTTCGAGGGCTTCGAGCTCCTCGCTCGATCGCCGCAGCGGGTCCGCCGCCGCTACGAGAGCCGGCCGCGGATTTCCGCCGATGACACCGACATCCGCAAACTGCGGGTCTCCGACGACGACATCGACGTCCCCGGCTTCCTCCAGGAATAGCTCCCGGCGGCGCCGCTCAGCGCGGTCCCAGTTCCTCCACCTCGTAGCCGGAATCGGCCAGCCGGGAGATCAGGTCGTCGCTGTCGCACTGGCTGCGGCTTTCGACCAGGACCTCGACCCCGGTCTCCCGCACGTGCAGGGCGACGCCGTCGCGGACATGGGTGACGTCGAGGACGTTGCCGCCGGCGCGGGCGATGATCTGAAGGAAATCGACCAGGCCACCCGGTCGGTCGCTGATCTTCGAGAAGAGCCTGGTCCTGCGCCCGATCCCGGTCTGGTGGCGGTTGATCACCTCGGCCAGGACGTGCGCGTCGACGTTCCCGCCGGATAGGACCAGCGCCGTGGTCCCCGCGCGCGCCGGCTCGACCGCTCCGGTCAGCAGCGCCGCGACCCCGACGGCGCCGGCGCCCTCGGTGACGAGCTTCCCGTACTCGACGAGGAAGACCATCGCCTCCGCGATCGCGTCGTCGTCGACGACGACGACGCGATCGACCCAGCGCCTGACCAGCTCGAGCGTCAGTTCTCCGGGCCGCTTGACCGCGATCCCGTCGGCGATCGTCGACGGCGTCGCGACCTCCTGCGGCACGCCGCTGCGGATCGACGGGCCGAAGGCGGCGCAGCCCGCGGCCTGGACGCCGACGATCTCCACCCCGCCGCCGCTCGCGGCCATCGCGGCGCCGATGCCACTGATCAGCCCGCCGCCGCCGACCGGGACGACGACCTTCGCCAGGTCCGGGACCTGCTCACGCAGCTCGAGCCCGACTCCGGCCTGGCCGCCGATCACCTCGAGGTCGTCGAAGGGGTGGACGAACAGCAGCCCGTCAGTGTCGGCGAGCCGCCGGGCCGCCTCCAGGCATTCGTCGATCGCGGCTCCCTCGAGAACGACCTCGGCGCCGAATGCGCTCACCGCGTTGACCTTCGAGATCGCCGCGTCCTGGGGCATGAAGACCGTGCAGGGAATCCCGCGGGCACGAGCCGCGTAGGCCAGCGCCTGCCCGTGGTTGCCGGCGCTGCCGGCCACCACCCCGGCACAGTTGCCGGCGTCCCTGCCGGCCAATTTCGCGAGTGAGCCCCGCAGCTTGAAGGACCCCGTCCGCTGCATGTTCTCGGCCTTGACGACGACCCTGCCTCCGTGACGCCGCGAGAGCTCGCCGAGGCTGAAGACTGGCGTCTCCTTGACCGTCTCCGAGGAGGCTGCGTGCACCGCCCGGAGCTCGTCCAGACTCGGTTGCCAGTTCGACGCGGGGTTGCTCATCGCTGATGGCTCACCCTCTCACCGGTCCAAGATAGCCTGCGACCGTGGTGGTCGAGAACCTCAAGCGCACTCCTCTGTACGACCGCCATCGCGAGGGCGGCGCCAAGCTCGTGCCCTTCGCCGGCTGGGAGATGCCGGTGCAGTACGAGGGAATCATCGAGGAGCACACCGCGGTTCGCACCCACGCCGGGATGTTCGATGTCTCGCACATGGGGGAGGCGGAGGTCGAGGGCCCGGGCGCGCTCGCCTTCCTGCAACGGGTTCTCTCCAACGACGTCGCCGCGATCGCCGTTGGCGGTGCCCAGTACTCCTGCCTCTGCGACGAGGAGGGCGGTGTCCTCGACGACCTCTTCACCTACCGACTCGGCGGCGACCGCTACCTGATCGTCACCAACTCGGCCAACCACGACTCCGACCTCGCCTGGCTCGGGCGCTGGAGCCGCGACTTCGACGTCGCCGTCCGTGACGTCGCCGACCGCTACGCGATGCTGGCGGTCCAGGGCCCGCACGCGCGCTCGATCGCCGCCACGACGCTCGGGATCGAGCTGCCGCCGCGGATGCATGCCGCCGCGGTTCGGATCGGCGGCAGGCCGGCGCTGGCCTGCGGGACCGGATACACCGGTGAGGACGGGGTCGAGCTCCTGATCGATCCCGAGTTTGCGCCGCCGGTCTGGGTCGAGCTACTCGACGCCGGGGTCGTTCCCTGCGGCCTGGGCGCCCGCGACACGCTGCGGCTCGAGGTCTGCTTCCACCTCCACGGCAACGACCTGACCCCCGATCGCAACCCGATCGAAGCCGGCCTCGGGTGGTGCTGCGTCGAGTCGACCGGGTTCGTCGGCTCCGAGGCGGTCGCCCGCGCCCGCGTCGACGGGCCGGCCGAGAAGCTGGCGCCGTTTCGGATCGAGGGCCCCGGGATCCCGCGCCAGGGCAACCCGATCCTCGCCGACGGCGGGGAGGCCGGGATCGTGACCTCGGGCAGCTTCTCGCCGTCGCTGGAGATCGGGATCGGGATGGGCTACGTTCGGCCCGACCTCGCCGAGCCGGGGACCGAGGTGGAGATCGACGTGCGCGGCAAGCGGCGCCCGGCCCGGATAGCGTCCAAGCCCCTCTACCGGAAGGAGAAGTGACCTTGGCCGACGCGAGCTACCCCGACGGGCTTCTGTACCACCCCGAGCACGACTGGGCGCGGGTCGAGGGCGAGGAGGCCACCTTCGGCATCACCTGGTACGCGCAGGACTCGCTCGGCGAGGTCGTGTTCTACGACCCGCCCGATGTCGGCGCGACGCTCGCCAAGGACTCCTCCTACTCGGAGGTCGAGTCGGTGAAGGCGGTCTCGGATGTGATCGCGCCGCTCTCGGGAGAGGTGATCGCGGTCAACGATGCCCTCGAGGACGCCCCCGAGAAGGTCAACGAGGACCCCTACGGCGAGGGCTGGCTGGTGAAGGTGAGGCTCACCGACCTCGCCGAGGCCGAGTCGCTGCTGAGCGCGGCCGATTACCGCAAGTTGCTGATGAGCGCGGAGTGAGCAAGCGTCCATATCTGATTTTCGCGCAGCGAGCGAAGCGCGAAATTTGTGGACTTGTCTCTTCTCGTAGCCTGTAGACGTGAGTCGTTACACGTCCGTAACGCCCGACGACCGCGCCGAGATGCTGGCTGCGATCGGCGTCGAGTCGGTCGACGATCTTTTCGACCAGGTCCCCGAGCCGCTCCGCCTCGACCGGCAGCTTGCGCTTCCCGGGGGAAAGAGCGAGGCCGACGTCCACGAGCGGCTCTCGGCGCTCGCCGCCCGCAACGCCGATGCCGAGTCGGAGGCCTGCTTCATCGGCGCCGGGATGTACGACCACTACGTCCCGGCGATCGTCGACGCGATCACCCAGCGCTCCGAGTTCCTCACTCCGTACACGCCCTACCAACCGGAGATATCGCAGGGCGGTCTCCAGGTGATGTTCGAGTTCCAGACCGCGATGTCGGAGCTGACCGGGCTGCCGGTCTCCAACGCCGGCCTCTACGAGGGCCCATCCTCGGTCGCCTCGGCCGGCTACCTGGCGATGGGGGCGACCGGGCGCCGCCGCTTCGTCGTCTCGCGCGGCGTCCACCCGCACAGCCGCGAGACCCTCGCGACCTACTCGCGCGGGTACGGTTCCGAAGTCGTCGAGGTCGGCCTCGAAGGCGGCCTCACCGACCCCGCGGCACTGGCCGAGGCCGTCGACGACGAGACGGCCGCCGTGATCCTCCAGAGCCCCAACTTCCTCGGCGCGATCGAGGACGTCGAGGCGCTCGGCGCGGCCGCCAGGGAGCACGGCGCCCTGCTGGTCGTCGCGACCGACCCGATGACGCTCGGCGTCCTCCGCCCGCCGGGCGAGTGCGGAGCCGATATCGCCCTCGGCGAGGGGCAGCCGCTCGGCAACCGGCTCGACTTCGGCGGACCCTCGTTCGGGTTCTTCTGCGGCACCGATGACTTGATTCGGCGAATGCCGGGCCGGATCGCGGGGGAGACCGATGACGTCGACGGCCGCCGCGGGTTCGTCCTCGCGCTGCAGACCCGCGAGCAGCACATCCGCCGCGAGAAAGCGACCCACAACATCTGCACCGCCCAGGCCCTCAACGCCGTGGCAGCGATGGTCCACCTTGCCTGGCTCGGCCGCGAGGGATACCGCGAACTGGGGGAGTTGCTCGTCCGCCGCACCGCCTATGCCCGCGAGCGCCTGGCCGCGGTCGACGGCGTCGAGCCGCTGCACGAGGCGCCGGTCGCGCGCGAGTTCGCGGTCCGACTCGGCGCGCCGGTCGACCGCGTGCTCGACCGCTGCGCCGAACGCGGGATCGCCGCCGGGTACCCGCTCGGGCGCGACTACCCCGAGCACGAGGACGGGCTGCTCGTCGCGATCACCGAGCGCCGCACCCGCGCCCAGATCGACGCCCTCGCCGGCGCCCTCGGCGCGGCCATCTCCGCCGAGGCGGTGGTGGTATGAACCAGCAGGACGAAGCCGTGCTGACGATCTTCGAGCGCTCGAAGCCGGGCCGGCGCGCCGCGGTCCTGCCCGAGCCCGAAGTCCCGGAGGCTCCGCTCGAGGACCTGATCCCGGCCAAGCTCCTGCGCGAGGAGCCGCCGCGGCTGCCCGAGGTCTCCGAGCCGGAGATCGTCCGCCACTACAACCGCCTCTCGCGGCGGAACTTCGACCTCGACACCGGCTTCTATCCGCTCGGCTCGTGCACGATGAAGCACAACCCGCGCCTCAACGAGCGGGTCGCCGCCCTGCCCGGACACGCCCGGCTGCACCCGGCCCAGGACCCCAGCCGCGCCCAGGGCGCCCTCGAGCTGATGTGGCTTCTGCAGGAGTCACTCGGTGAGATCTGCGGCCTGCCCCACGTCAGCCTCCAGCCCTCGGCCGGCTCCCATGGCGAGCTCGCCGGGCTGTTGCTGACCCGCGCCTTCCATGCCGATCGCGGCGAAGAGCGGACCAAGGTGCTGGCCCCCGACACCTCGCATGGGACGAATCCGGCCTCGGTGACGATGGCCGGCTATGAGGCGGTCAAGGTCGCTACCAACGAGAGCGGCGGGGTCGACATGGACGACCTGCGGGCCAAGGTCTCCGACGACGTCGCCTGCCTGATGCTGACCAATCCCAACACCCTCGGCGTCTTCGATGAGAACATCGCCGAGATCGCGGCGCTGATCCACGAGGCGGGGGGGACGCTCTACTACGACGGGGCCAACCTCAACGCCGTGATGGGCCACTCGCGCCCCGGCGACATGGGGTTTGACATCGTCCACGTCAACCTCCACAAGTCCTTCAGCCAGCCCCACGGCGGCGGCGGCCCGGGCGCCGGCCCGATCGCCGTCTCGGATCGGATCGAGCCGTTCCTGCCGCGGCCCCAGGTGGTCAGGCGCGAGGGTGAGAACGGCAGCGGGCCCCACTTCGACCTCGACCTCGACCGGCCGCGGTCGATCGGGCGGCTGCGCGGGTTCCAGGGGAACTTCGGCGTCTTCGTCCGCTCCTACGCCTACATCCTCAGCCTCGGCGCCGATGGTCTCGCCGAGGCCTCCGAGACCGCGGTCCTGAACGCCAACTACCTGAAGGCGCGGTTGGCCGAGGGCCGGGCCGGGAAGCACCTGCCGGTCGCCTTCGACCGCCACTGCATGCACGAGTTCGTCCTCTCCGGGCGACCGATGAAGCGCGAGCTCGGGATCGCCACCCTCGACCTCGCCAAGCGCCTGCTCGACTTCGGGTTCCACCCGCCGACGGTGTACTTCCCGCTCCTGGTCGAGGAGGCGCTGATGGTCGAGCCGACCGAGACCGAGACCAAGGAGAGCCTCGATGGCTTCGCCGAGGCGATCGAGAGGATTCTCGCCGAGGCCGAGGGCGACCCGGACGTCGCCAAGCAGGCCCCGTACTCGACCCCGGTCCGCCGCCTCGACGAGGTCAAGGCGACCCGCAAGCCCGTCGTCAGGCAGCCGCTCTGAGGTGAAGGTCGAGCTGCTGAACGTCGGCTGGATGACCGCCGCTGCCGGCCTCTGGCGCCAGGGGGAAGAGGATCGCGAACGGCCGGTACGGGTCCCGGTGTCCGCTTACCTGGTCGAGACCGACTCGGAGCGGATCCTGATCGACACCGGCCTGCACCCCTCCGCGGCCGCGGACGTCGGCGCCCACTACGGGCCGGGGGCCCTGGCGTTCTTCGCACTCGAGCAGGAGCGCTCGATCGCCGAACAGGTGGATCTCGACTCGGTGACTCGGGTCGTCCTCACCCACCTCCACTTCGATCACGCGGGCGCCCTCTCGCTGGTCCCGGACAACGTCCCGATCGTGATCCAGCGGGCCGAATGGGAGGCCGGCCACGACGACGCCGGGGTCGAGCTCAACTTCTTCCAGACCCGCGACTACGCCGGGCAGGAAAGGGAGGTGGTCCTCGTCGACGGCGATCACGACCTCCTCGGCGACGGCTCGATCGAGCTGTTGAGCACTCCCGGCCACAGCACTGGGCACCAATCGGTCCGAGTGGGCGAGATCGTGATCGGGGCCGACGTCGCCCACTTTGCCGACGTCTTCGACGACCCCCGCTTCCCTGCCTTCGCCGCCGACTTCGACGCCCAGGCCCGCTCCGCCGAGCGGCTCCGCGGCCTCCGCGAAGAGGGGTTGACGGTCCTCCCCGGCCACGACCCCGAGGTGATGCAACCCGGCCGGGTCGCATAGGCGCCGGGCTGCTGACCAAGTCGCTCCCGGACGCGGGAGGGCGGGCGCGAGATTCCCAGTGATCATGTGCGCGCCCGCCCGGGAGCGGAGGAAGCGGCGCCTTGTTCAGAGCTCGGGCAGGGATTGCTCGAGCTCGAGGACCGGGGCGAACAGGTCGCCCAGCTGCTCGATCCGCTCCAGCACCGCCCCGGTCTCGAAGACGAGCGAGCCGGCGTCGTCGTTCTCGGCGGCGTGCTCGACCTCGTCCCAGCTGACCGGCGTTGAGACGGTCGGCCGTTCGCGGGCGCGCATCGAGTAGACCGAGACCGTCGTCTTGCTGCGATGGTTCTGCGACCAGTCGACGAAGACCTTGCCTCGGCGGTCGACCTTTTTCATCTTCGAGACCACCTCGTCGGGAGTCTCCTTTTCGAGCAGTTGGGCGATCGCTTTCGCGAACGGTTTCGTCTCCTCGTAGCTGACGTCCTTCCGGTTCAGCGGGACGTAGACCTGGAGGCCCTTCGAGCCGGACGTCTTGGGGAAGGCGGCGATCCCGAAATGGTCGAACAGCGCCCGCAGGCGGAGCGCGACCCGGCAGCACTCGACGACGTCGGCGGGGGGGCCGGGGTCGAGGTCGAAGGCCAGCACGGTGGGCCGGTTCGGCGCCCGCGAGCGCGACAACGACGGGTGCAGCTCGATCGCCGCGAGCTGCGCCATCCAGACCAGGGTCGGGAGGCTGTCGCAGACACAGAAGTCGATCTTCCCGGCGTTGGGGCCGGCACGGACCGAGGCGGTCTTGACCCATTTCGGCCGGTGTTTCGGGCAGCGCTTCTCGAAGAACGCGGAGTCGAGGTCATCGACGCCTTCGGGAAAGCGGCGCAGGGTGACCGCCCGGCCGTTCAGGTGCGGGACCATCGCCTTCCCGACCCGCGCGTAGTAATCGACGACCTCGCCCTTGGTGAAGCCGGCCTTCGGGTAGAGGACCTTGTCGAGGTTGGTGAGCTTCAGCTCACGCCCGTCGACCTCGACGTGGGTGTCCTTCGGCACGGCCTACTTCGAGGATTTCGCCTTGGCGGGCGAGCGTTTCTTCGGCGCGGCCTTCGCGGCCTTCTTGCGTTTCGGTTTCGCCGCCTTGCCGTCGGTCTTGCCCTTGACGGCGGCGATGCTCTCCTCGAGCGCGGCCATCAGGTCCGGTGCCTTCGTCGCCTTCGGCTCCTCGGCGGAGGCGCCGGCGAGGACGTCCTTGCCTTCGGCCTTGCGTTCGATCAGGGCCAGCAGTTCCTCGCGGTACTCGTCGCGGTAGAGGCCGGGGTCGAAGTCGCGGGTCAGCGAGTCGATCAGCTGCTCGGCCATCTCGACCTCGCGCTTTGCGACCTTCGGCTGTTTCGTCGGCAGGACGTCGTCGAGCTCGCCAGGCGGGACCACCTCGTCGGCGAACCGCATCGTCGTCAGGGTCAGGACCCCGTCATTGGGCCGCAGCGCCGCGAGGTGCTCCTTGTTGCGGAAGACGAAACGGGCGATCGCGACCTTGCCGGATTCCTCCATCGCCTTCGCGAGCAGCGAGTAGGCCTTCTCGGCGCCATCGGCGGGCCCGAGGTAGTACGGGCTGTCGAAGTAGATCGGGTCGATCTGCTCGAGGTCGACGAAGTCCTGGACCTCGATCGCCCGCGTCTTCTGCGGGGCGAGGGCGGCCATCTCGTCCTTGGTCAGCGGCACGTAGCGGTCCGGAGTGATCTCGAACGCCTTGACGATCTTCTCGTAGGGGACCTCCTCGTCGGTCCCTTCGGCGACCCGGCGATGTCGGATCCGGGCACCGTCGGACTCGCGCAGCTCGCGCAGCGAGATGCCGCGGCGCGCGACCGCGCTGTAGAGCTTCACGGGCACGTTCAGGAGCCCGAAGCTGATCGAACCGCTCCAGATTGCTCTCGCCATCAGCAGATCACCTACCCGGATTGTTCCAGTCTCCTAACGCAGTCGAGCCCCGACGCATGGAGCCGGGAACGTTCTTGCGCCCCCCGGTGGGAAGATCGCGCGGTGCTGTTCGAGCTTCGAGATGTCTGCCTGGCCCGCTGCGGGCGCACCGTCCTCGAGGGGTTCGACGCCGAGGTCCCGGTTGGCGCCACCGCGGTCGTCGGCCCGTCGGGCAGCGGCAAGTCGACGTTGCTGCGGCTCCTGAACCGGCTCGCCGACCCCGACCGGGGCACGATCTCCTACCGCGGCGAGCCGATCGCCGCCCGCGACCCGCTCCGGCTCCGGCGCGAGGTCTCGCTCGTCCCGCAGCTGCCGGCGTTGCTGGACGGGACCGTCCAGTCGAACATCCGCTACGCGGCCAGGCTTGCCGAGAAAGCACCTGACCCGGTCCGCTGCCTGCGCCTCGCCGGCCTCGACCCCGAGTTCGCCGACCGCGACGTCACCAGGCTCTCGGTCGGCGAGCAGCAGCGGACGATGCTGGCGCGGGCGCTCGCCCAGCAGCCCGAGGTGCTCCTCCTCGACGAGCCGACCTCGGCGCTCGACCCCGATGCCCGCGACGCGATCGAGTCGACGCTCTCGGGGCTACGGGGGGAGCTCGGGATCTCGCTGGTCCTTGTCACCCACGACCCCGAGCAGGCGAGCCGGATGAGCGACAGGACGATTCGCATCGAAGAGGGACGGGTGGTCCCGTCGGAGGCGACCCGGTGAGCAGCTCGATCCACGTCGAGCTCTGGCAGGTCGCCGCCTCGCTGGTCCTGGTCGCAATCGCGGCGGCGATCTCCCGTTGGCAGCGGGCCGACCTCGAGCGCGACATCGTCGTCGCCACGGTCCGCTCGATCATCCAGCTCACCCTCGTCGGCTACGCGATCAAGCTGATCTTCGACGTCGACTCGATCTGGCTGGTTGTGGCGCTGCTGGCGGTGATGGTGCTGTTCGGTGCGTTGACCGCGCGCAGCCGGGCGAAGAACGTCCCCAACGCCTTCTGGCCGCTCCTGATCACGCTCTCGATCGCCGCCGCGACGACGCTGGGCCTGGTCGTCGCCCTCGGCATCTTCGAACCGACGCCCCGGTACCTGGTCCCGGTCGGCGGGATGGTGATCGGCAACTCGATGACGGCCTCGGCGGTTGCCCTGAACAGGCTCGGCGACGAGGTCAGCGCCGGCCGCGCCCGGATCGAGGCGACGCTGGCGCTCGGCGCCACCGCCCACGAAGCGGCGCTGCCGATCGTCAGGCGCTCGCTCCGCTCGGGGATGATCACGCTCGTCGACTCGACCAAGACCACCGGGCTGATCTTCTTCCCCGGGACGATGGTCGGGATGCTGCTCGCCGGCGCCAACCCGACCGACGCGGTGCGGCTGCAACTGATCCTCCTCTACTCGCTGCTCGGCAGCGTCGCGATCGCCGCGCTGCTGGCGACTGCCCTCGCCTACCGAAACTTCTTCACCCCCTCCCAGCAGCTGCGCGAGGCGGCCGAGTGACGCCCCGGGGGCCGTGTGGGGCCGCCCCCTAGACTCGGATCGGTGAGTGCGGAGCGAGCAAGTGTGGCAATCTGGTTCTTCGCGCCGCGAGCGAAGCGCGAAGTGTTGCGGTGAGCCGCCAACAGCTGCTGACGCTGATCGCGACGATCCTCGGCTCGACCGTGGTCTTCCTCGATGCCACGGTCGTCAACGTCGCCCTCCCTTCGATCGGTGAAGACCTCGACGCCGGCCTCTCCGGCCAGCAATGGGTCGTCGAGGCCTACGCGCTGACGCTCGTCGCGCTGCTGCTGGTCGGCGGCTCGCTGGGGGACCAGTTCGGGCGGCGGCGGATCTTCGTGATCGGGCTGGCGTCCTTCGGTGTGACCTCGGCGCTGTGCGCAATCGCGCCCAGCACCGGGATGTTGATCGGCGCCCGCGCCCTGCAGGGGGTCGCCGGCGCGCTGCTGGTGCCGGGCTCGCTGGCGATCGTCGCATCCACCTTCGAGGGCGAGGCGCGCGGGAAGGCGGTCGGGACCTGGACGGCATGGACCGGGATCGCGACCGTGCTCGGCCCCGCCGGCGGCGGGGCGCTGATCGAAGCTCTTTCCTGGCGGGCGATCTTCTGGGTCAACCTGCCCCTGATCGTCTTCACGATCGGGCTCACGCTGCACTCGGTGCGCGAGAGCCGCGATCCCAATGCGTACATGGGAATCGACTGGGCCGGGATCGCCCTCTCGGCGGCAGGTCTCGGCGGCCCGGTCTTCGCCCTGATCGAACAGCCCTCCCACGGCTGGGGCGATCCCCTTGTCTGGGTGCCGATGGTCGGCGGGATCGTCTGCTTCGCCCTCTTCATTCTCCGCGAGGCCCGCGCCCGCCACCCGATGCTGGACCTGGCCCTGTTCCGGATCCGGAACTTCTGGGTGGCGAATCTGACGACGCTCTCCACCTACGCCGGCCTGATCGGGGGCCTCTTTTTCGTCGCCCTCTTTCTCCAGCAGGTCGCCGGCTACTCGCCGCTCGAGGCCGGGCTGGCGACGACGCCGATCTCGATCATCATGTTCTTTCTCTCGCCTCGCTTCGGCAGGATCGCCTCGGGGGTGGGTCCCCGGGTGCCGATGTGCGTCGGCCCGATCCTCGGCGGCATCGGGCTGATCCTGCTCCTGCGGGTCGGGTCGGACCCGAACTACGTCGCCGACGTCCTGCCGGCGCTGATCGTTTTCGGCCTCGGCCTCTCGGCGACGGTCGCTCCGCTCACCGCGACCGTCCTCGATTCGGTCGAGGAACGCCACGTCGGGATCGCCTCCGGAGTCAACAACGGCGTCTCGCGCGTCGCCGGGCTGCTCGCGATCGCCGTCCTCGGCGCGGTGATCTCGGCCAGCTTCGGTTCGATGGTCGAGTCCAATCTCGGCCCGCAACCGCTCTCATCCGCCGCCGCCAAGGCGGTTTCCGAAGCCAAGGAACAGCCGCTCGGGGTTCCGGCGACCGCTGACCTGGCCGTCGCCGAGGCCGATCGGGTCCGCTCGGCGTCCGTCGACGCCTCGACCTCGGCCTTCCACCTCGGGATCCTGATCGGGGGAATCCTGATGGTCATCGGCGGCGTCGTCGCCGGCCTCGGGATCGAAAACCCGCGGCGTCGGGTCGAGGTCGTGGCTACCCGCGGCAGCGCTGCGGCGGGCGAGTGCGGCCACGACGCCGCCTGCGGCGAGGGCCACCGGGATCGTCCCCTCGACCAAGCGCCCGCCCCCGGCCCCGCATAGAGTCACGCCGTGTGACCCCAATCGTCTTCTCGGGCATCCAGCCGACCGGCCGCAAGCACCTCGGCAACTACATCGGCGCGATCCGCCAGTACGTCGAGGGCCAGGAGCACGGGGACCCGGCGCTCTACTGCATCGTCGACCTGCACGCTCTCTCGGTCACGTTCGACCCGCCCGAACTGCGCGAGCGGCTCTACGACACGACCGCGATCCTGCTCGCCGCCGGGCTCGACCCCGAGCGCTGCATCCTCTTCCGCCAGTCCGACGTCCGCGAGCACACCGAGCTGACCTGGCTGCTCTCGGCGGTCACTGCCCACGGCGACCTCAACCGGATGCATCAGTTCAAGGAAAAGTCGGCGAAACAACGCGAGCTCGCCTCGGCGGCGTTGTTCTACTACCCGGTGCTGATGGCAGCCGACGTGCTCGCCTACCGGGCTACCGAGGTCCCGGTCGGCGACGACCAGCGCCAGCACGTCGAGCTGATGCGGGAGATCGCCCGCCGCTTCAACGAGCGCTTCGGCGAGACCCTGGTCGTTCCGGAGCTGCTGATCCCCGAGGTCGGGGCGCGGATCATGGACCTGCAGGAGCCGGAGCGGAAGATGTCGACCACCGCCGGCTCGGAGCAGGGGAGGGTCTATGTGCTCGACGAGCCCGACGTGATCCGCAAGAAGCTCGGCAGCGCCGTCACCGACTCCGGGCGAGAGGTGGTCCGCGCCCCCGACAAGCCGGGAGTGACCAACCTGATCGACATCCTCGCCGTCGCCCGCGGGGTCGGCCCGGAGGCGATCGAGGTCGAGTTCGAGGGAGCCGGCTACGGTGACTTCAAGAAGGCCGTCGCCGAGGCCGTCGTCGAGCTGTTGGCCCCGGTGCGCGAGCGCTATGCCGAGCTCCGACCCGACGAGGGCGCGCTCGATGCCATCCTCGCGAGCGGCGCCGAGCGAGCTCGGGCGATCGCCGCGCCGGTCGTCGCCGAGGTCCGCGACCGTATGGGGATCGGGCCCGGGTAACCATTCCGCCCGGCTCCTCGGCTCTCGCTCCCTCGCGAAGACCCAGAGTTCGACGCTCGGTCGCTCCCGCGGTCGGAGCCGGGCGGGTTGGGCGTCTCTCGTTGACGGTACGGTTGATTTCGTGACGGTTGTCGATCTGGACCTGGAGCTGGATGTTTTCGCCGGGCCGTTCGACCTGTTGATGGCGATTGTGCTGCGCGAGGAGATCGACCTGCTCGAGGTCGAACTGGCCGAGGTCGTCGTCGCCTACATCGAGCACCTCGAGAGCCAGGGGGAGCTCGAGCTCGAGGTCGCGACCGAGTTCCTGGTCCTGATCGCCGCCCTGCTCGAGCTGAAGTCGCGGCTGCTGCTTCCGGGCGCCGAGGATGAGCTCGAGGAGCTCGGGCCTGAGGAGGCGATCGAGGAGCTGCTCGCGCGGCTGCTCGAGTACCGCCGCTACCGCGAGGCCTCGGAAATGCTGAGTCAACGGTTCGAGTCGGAGCGGTCCTACCTCTACCGCTCGGCGCCCCTGCCGCCGGAGCTGAGGCGCGTCGCGATCGACGCCGCGACCGCCGTCTACGACCCCGAGCGGCTCGGAACCGCCCTGGGCGACCTGTTGACGACCCCGCCGCCGCTCGACATCAGCCACATCCGGCCGACCGTCTCGCTCGAGCGCCGCCTGCGGGCCCTTCGCGACGCCCTCGCCGGTAAGGCGAGCATCGACTTCGACGACCAGTTCGGGGGGGAGGACCGCCTGACCCAGGCGGTGACCCTGTTCGCCCTGCTCGAGCTCTACCGCAAGGGCGAGGTGACCTGGAAGCAGGGCAAGCCGCTCGGCCCGATCGAGATCCGCAGGGTGGAGGTCGGAGCATGAGCGACCTCGCCCGCACGATCGAGGCGCTGCTGTTCCTCTCGCCGCAGCCGGTCTCGGCCGCCGATCTGGCCGAGGCGACCGAGGCGACCGAGGGACAGGTCGGCGAGGCGATCGAACTGCTCCGCGAGGATCTCGCCGAGGGCCGTCGCGGGATCGTCCTGCGCGAGGTCGCCGGCGGCCTGACCCTCGCCAGCGACCCGGCGAGCGAGGATGCCGCACGTCTCCTGCTGGCGAAGCCGCGGACACCGCCGCTGACCCAGGCCCAGGCCGAGACGCTCGCGATCGTCGCCTACCTGCAGCCGGTCTCGCGCCCCGAGGTCGCCCGGATCCGCGGCGTCTCCTCGGAGTCGGCGGTCCAGACGCTGGCCGAGCGCGGGCTGATCGAGGAGTCGGGACGGTCCCGTTTCGGGGCAACGATCTTCACGACGACCGAGCTGTTCGAGCGGCTCTTCGGACTCTCCGGGCTCGACCAGCTCCCGGACCCCTCGCGTTTTGACCCGACACCGGAGGACGAGCGGGAGTTGCGCGAACGGCTTCTGAAGGCCGGGGAACAGCGCAGCGAGTGATGGTGGTGGAAGGGGGCCGCGACCCAGCCCCCCTGCATACCCTCGCCCGCTTCGCCTGACCCGGTGCGACTCGCCAAGCATCTTGCTCATGCTGGGGTGACCTCGAGGAGGAAGGCGGAGGAGATCATCCGTCGGGGCAGGGTGACTGTCGGCGGGGAGGTGGTGACCGATCCGGCGCGGGACGTGGGGGAGGGGGACGAGGTCCGTGTCGATGGCAGGCCGGTCGCGGCCGAGCCGCGCGAGGTCTGGGCGGTGAACAAGCCGATCGGGGTCGTCTCGACCGCGCGGGAGCCGGGGTCGAGACGTGCGGTCGTCGCGCTGGTCGCCTCCGGCGCCCGCCTCTATCCGGTCGGCCGCCTAGACGTCGACTCGACCGGCCTGCTGTTGCTGACCAACGACGGCGAGCTCGCCAACCGGCTCACCCATCCCAGCTTCGAAGTCGAGAAGGCCTACCGGCTGCGGCTGCGGCGCCCACCCTCCGAGGCCGACCTGCGGCGGCTGGCGAGCGGCGTCGAGCTCGAGGACGGGATGACCGCCCCGGCCGAGGTCGACCGGATCGGCGAGCGCGAGGTCGAAATCGTTCTCCGCGAGGGCCGCAACCGCCAGCTGCGGCGGATGGCGCAGGCGATCGGCAACGAGGTCGTTGCCCTGCGCCGCGTTCGGTTCGGGCCGCTCGAGCTCGGCGACCTCGCCGAGGGCGCCTCCCGCCGCCTCTCGGCCGAGGAGATCGGTGCCCTCGGCGCGGCCGGCCAGGGAAGCGGTCGAGGTTAGGGCCGCATAGCGGCCCTAACCTCGACCGCTCAGGCGCTGATCTGGATCACGACCGTCCGCTCGCGCGGGCGGTCGTCGAAGTCGATCAGGACCAGCTGCTGCCAGATGCCGAGCGCGAGGCTGCCGCCGAGAATCGGGATCGTCTCCGAAGGCCCGATCATCGTCGCCCGCTGGTGGGCGTGCGAGTTGGAGTCGTGGTTCAGCCGGTTGTGGGCGTACTCGCGATCGGTCGGGATCAGGCGCTCGAGCATCTCGCGCAGATCGGTGACGCCTCCCGGCTCGAACTCCATCGTCGTGATCGCCGCCGTCGACCCGCGGACGAAGGCGAGCACCTGACCCTCCTCGGCCCCGGCGGCGGCGACAGCCGCCTGCGTCTCGGCGCTGATGTCGACGATGTCGGCATCGCCCCGGGTCGCGAGGCGCAGCTCGGTCGAGTGGACCGCCATGTGGCGACGGTACCGGCTTTGGGAAGATGCCCGCCGTGGTTGCCAGCGGGGAACAACGCCTTTACGCGGTCCGCGGCGCGGTCCAGGCCGATGCCAACGAGGTGGACGCGATCCTCGCGGCGACTGGAGAGCTGATGCGGGAGCTGATCGCCCGCAACGAGCTTGACCCGGAGGCGATGGTGAGCTGCATCTTCACCGTCACCGACGACCTCGACGCCGAGTTCCCCGCCGTCGCCGCCCGCGCCGCCGGCCTTGACTCGGTGGCCCTCCTCTGCTGCCGCGAGATCCCCGTGCCCGGGTCGATGCCGCGGGTGATCAGGGCGCTGGTCCACCACTACGCCGCCGCCGGCCACACCCCCGCGCACGTCTACCTCGGTGAGACCCAGGCGCTGCGCTCGGACCTCCACGCCGCCCAGTAGCCGTCCACGGCCCCCTTCGGCACAATGGAACCCTGATGACGATCACCTTCGCCGAGAAGCTCGCCCGCATGCCGGGCTACCAGGCCGGCGTCCCGACCGGCCACGCGCCGGAGTCGATCGCGGCCGCCGGGATCGCGCAGCTGGCCTCGAACGAGTCGCCCTTCCCGCCGCACCCGAAGGTGGTCGAGGCGATCCGCGGGGCCGCCGAGGCGATGAATCGCTACCCGGACCCCGACGCGACCCTGCTGCGGAATCGGATCGCCGAGCGCTACGAGACCGAGCCGGGGCGGATCGCGGTCGGCAACGGGTCCTGCGAGATCCTCCTCGCCGCCGCCGACGCGCTCTGCGAGCCCGGCGCGGAGATCGTCTACTCGTGGCCGTCGTTCTCGATGTACCCCTACCTGCCGGCGCTCTCGGGGGCGCGCGAGATCCGGGTGCCGCTGGGGGATGGCGAGCTCCACGACCTCGACACGATGGCGAGCGAGGTCACCGCCGCGACCCAGCTGCTGATCGTCTGCAACCCCAACAACCCGACCGCGACCCACCTGCCGGCGGCCGAGATCGCAGCCTTCTGCGAGCGGATCCCCGACCGGGTCACGGTGGTGCTCGACGAGGCCTACATCGAGTTCCAGACCAACGATGACCCGGACGCGACGATCGACCTGCTCGACGAGTTCCCGAACCTCGTCGTCCTCCGTACCTTCAGCAAGTGCTACGGCCTCGCCGGCCTGCGGGTCGGGTTCGCGATCGGATCGGCGAACTTCCGCGCCGCCATCGACGCCGTGCGCCAGCCCTTCAGCGTCAACGCGCTCGCCCAAGCCGCCGGGGCGGAGGCGATCCTGCACTCCGACGACGCCCTGCGCCGGGTCGAGTCGACCGTGGTCGAGCGCCTCCATGTCGAGGAGGGGCTGGGCGAGCTCGGCCTGGCGAGCGCCGACACGCAGACGAATTTCTCCTGGGTCGACCTTGGGGAGATCGACGAGGGTGAGCTCGTCGCCGCCCTCGCCGAGCGCCAGATCGCGGTCCGTCCCGGCACCCCGCTCGGCAGCCCCGGCCACATCCGGGTCAGCTACGGCACCCGGTCGGAGAACGACCGCTTCCTCGCAGCCCTCGGCGAGCTGCTCGACTAACCAGGCCTCACCTGCTACAAAGTCAGCAGGCGTGATCAGGAGCGGCATCGACACCACCTGCGAATCCTGCGCCGACCGCGCTGCGCTCGTCCCTGCCGCCCTCTCCTATTACTGGCGATTTAGCTAGGCGTCCGGCCCGCGGGTCTGAACTTGGCTGGGCGCCGGTTCCCGTTGTTCGCGCGTCCGCCTGCGCTCAGACGGCGGCCGCATCGAAAGTAAGGTTTGAAAGTTGTGGAGAAAGGTGGCGGCAAGATGATGATCGGAATGCAGACGGAGGCCCGGGATCGGGTCCGCGACCAGCGGATCGACCGGATCGTCGAGCTGGTCTCACCCGCCGGGCTGCTCGGTGACCTGCCGCTCGGCGAGGAGCGCGAAAAGGTCGTGGTCGTGGGCAGGGGTGCGGTCGAGCGGATCCTCGCCCGCGAGGACGATCGCCTCCTCGTCGTGGTCGGGCCCTGCAGCGTCCACGACCCGGACGCGGCGCTCGAGTACGCGGGCAGGCTCGCCGAGGCCGCGCGCGGGCACGCCGGCGACCTCCTGATCGCGATGCGGGTCTACTTCGAGAAGCCGAGGACGACGACGGGCTGGAAGGGGCTGATCAACGACCCCCACCTCGACGGCTCTTACGACGTCAACTCCGGCCTGCGCAAGGCGAGGACGCTACTACTGCAGGTGCTCGACCTCGGCCTGCCGATCGGGTGCGAGTTCCTCGACCCGATCACGCCGCAGTACATCTCCGACACCGTCGCCTGGGGCGCGATCGGCGCCCGTACGACCGAGAGCCAGACCCACCGCCAGCTCGGGTCCGGCCTCTCGATGCCGATCGGGTTCAAGAACCGGACCGACGGCAACGTCCAGGTCGCTGTCGACGCCGTCCGCGCGGCGGCGGTGCCGCACGCGTTCGCCGGCATCGATGACAGCGGCACGCCGGCGATCCTCCACACCAGGGGCAATCCCGACGGCCACGTGATCCTGCGCGGCGGTCGCGGCGCCCCCAACAGCGATCCCGAGGGTGTCGAGAGTGCGCTCGAGCTGCTGCGCGCCGCCGGCCTGCCGGAGCGCCTCGTCGTCGACGCCTCCCACGACAACAGCGGCAAGGAGCCGGCCAGGCAGGTGACGGCGGCCGAGGAGATCGGTGCTCAGGTCGCGGCCGGCAACGGCGCGATCGTCGGCGTGATGCTGGAGTCGTTCCTGGTCGAGGGCCGCCAGGACCTCGAGGGCGGCGAGCCGCTGACCTACGGCCAGTCGATCACCGACGCCTGCATCGACTGGGAGACGACGGTCTCGCTGCTCGACAGCCTGGCCGCCTCGGTGCGGAGCCGGCGCACAGAATGACACTCGCCGTCCTCGGCGTCGGCCTGATCGGGGGCTCGGTCGGGCTCGCCGCCCGGGAGCGCTCCGGCGTCGAGGTGGTCGGGTTCGACCCCGATCCGGCGACGCTCGCGCGCGCGGTCGAGCTCGGTGCCGTTGATCGCGGCTCCGACAGCGTCGCCCAGGCATGCGCCGGGGCAGATGCGGTCTTCTGCGCGGCGCCGGTGGCCGCGCTGCCGGCGCTGGCGCGGGCTGCCCTCGAGGCCTCCGGCCCCGAGACCGTGGTCACCGACGTCGGCTCGACCAAGCGCGATCTGGTCGCCGCGCTCGGCGATGACGAGCGGTTCATCGGCGGCCATCCGCTGGCGGGGGCCGAGACGGCCGGGGTTGAGAACGCCCGCGCCGATCTCTTCGACGGGGCTCGCTGGTACCTGACCCCGACCGAGCGTTCGAGCGGGCTCCTCTACGACGCCCTGCAGCGGGTCGTCGCCGACCTCGGAGCCCGACCGCAGGCGATCGGCGCCGATGCTCACGACCGGCTGATGGCGACCGTCAGTCACCTTCCTCATGTGGTCGCCAACGTCCTCGTCTCCCAGGCCGCGGCGGAGCTGACCCGGGACTCGGAGCGGATGCCGGAGGTCGGCCCGAGCTTCCGCGACGCGACCAGGGTCGCGGGGTCGAACCCGGCGATCTGGGGCGACATCTTCAGCAGCAACCGCGACGCCGTCGCGGCGGCGATCGAGAACACGGCGAGTCGGCTGCGCGACGCCGCCGAGCTGATCCGCGGCGGCGACCCCGACGCGCTCGCCGCCTGGCACAGCGCCGCGGCGACCGAGCGCCGCCGCCTGCAGGAGGCCGAGTCGGCGGCCGGGCGCCTGGCCGAGCTGCGGGTGGTCGTGGCAAACAGGCCGGGAACCGTCGCCGAGCTCGCGCTTGCCCTCGGCGATGCCGGGGTCAACATCGAGGACATGGCCCTCCACCCGGCGCCGGACATGCGGTCCGGGGCGGTCTCGCTCTGGGTCGCGGGGGACGAGCAGGCCGATCGCGCGCTCGAGCTGGTGCGTGGCCTCGGTCACACCGCGACGGTCGTCGGCGTGGAGGAACGCTATTGATGGCCCGCTTCGACCCCTCGGGTCCGCTGCGGGGGTCGTTGCGGGCGCCGCCCGACAAGTCGATCTCCCATCGCGCGGCGCTGATCGGCGCGATGGCCGATGGGCAGACGAGGATCGCCAACTACCTCGACTCGGCGGACACTCGTTCGACTCTCGCTGCGATCGCCAGCCTCGGCGCCGAGGTCGAGGGCGTCTCCCCATCCGCGATCGACCCCCGGATCCGCATCCAGGGCGTCGGCCTCCGCGGGGCCGTGCCCGCCGACGTCGACGTCGGCAACGCGGGCACCCTGCTGCGCCTGCTGCCGGGCTGGCTCGCCGGGCAGGAGCGGGGTCAATGGACCCTCGACGGCGACGACTCGATCAGGTGCCGGCCGGTCGACCGGGTCGTCGACCCGTTGCGGCGGATGGGGGCCCGTTTGAGCTGTCGCGAGGAGCGCCTGCCGCCGCTGAGGATCGAGGGGGCACCGCTGCGGGGGATCACATACGAGCTGCCGGTGGCGAGCGCCCAGGTCAAGTCGTGCCTGCTCCTGGCCGGCCTGCTCGCCGAGGGTGAGACCCGCGTCATCGAGCCGGTCCCGAGCCGCGACCACAGCGAGCGGATGCTGGCCGCCGCCGGCGCCGAGGTCGGCCGCGATGGGGACGTCGTCACGATCCGCCCCGCCGCTGGGCTCGACCCGGGTGAGATCGAGGTCCCCGGTGACATCTCGGCCGCCGCCTTCTTCATCGTCGCGGCCTCGATCGTGCCCGGCAGCGAGCTGACGCTGTCGGGAGTCGGGCTCAACCCGACCCGGACCGGACTGCTCGAGATCCTCGGCAGGATGGGAGCTGCGGTCGAGATCGAGGACGCCGATCTGACCGGCGAACCGAGCGGCTCGCTGCGGGTCTCCAACGCCGAGCTGCGGGCGACCGAGATCGGCGGCGCCGAGGTGCCGCGCGCGATCGACGAGCTGCCGCTGGTCGCGCTCGCCGCCTGCTTCGCGGAGGGGGAGACGACGATCCGCGATGCCGAGGAGCTCCGCCGCAAGGAGAGCGACAGGATCGCGACCGTCTGTGAGGCGCTGACGGCTCTCGGCGGCGACGTCGAGGCGAGCGAGGACGGGATGGTGGTGCGGGGTAGCGGTGGCCTGCGCGGGGGCGCGGTCGACTCCCACGGCGATCACCGGATCGCGATGATGGGCGCCGTCGCCGGGCTCGCCTCGACGGATGGAGTCGAGGTCGAGGGCATGGACGCGGCGGCGATCAGCTACCCCGGTTTCGAGGCCGACCTCGACGCACTCTCCGGCGCGGGGTGAAAACGGATAGGGATGGGAGGCGTGATGGACTACGAGCAGATTCGATACGAGCGCCGGGGGCCGATCGCGGTGATCACGATCGACCGTCCGCAGCGGATGAACGCGATCGGCGCCCAGACGCACCGCGAGCTCGTCGACGCCTGGACGCGCTTTCGCGACGATGACGGGGCGCTGGTCGCGGTCCTGACCGGCGCCGGCGATCGCGCCTTCAGCGCCGGCGGCGACCTCAAGAGCTTCGAGGACGGCGAGCCGGTTGTCCCGCTCGACCCCGAGGAGCTCGAGGCCCATGCTCGGGGAGAGCGGGACGGGATCCTCGGCCCGTCGCGCTGGACCGATCTTCACAAGCCGACGATCGCCGCGGTCAACGGGGTCGCCTACGCCGGAGGCCTCGAGTGGGTCTGCTGGTGCCACCTCGCGGTCGCCGACGAGCATGCCAGCTTCGGCGTCACCTGCCGCCGCTGGAACATCGGGCTCGCGGACGGCGGCACCCAGCGGCTGCCGCGGATCGTCGGCTGGCGGCGGGCGATGGAGCTGATCGTCACCGGCCGCGTGATCGACGCCGCCGAGGCGCGTGAGATCGGCCTCGTCAACGAGGTCGTCCCGAGCGGCACCTGCCTCGAGCGGGCACTCGCGCTCGCCGAGGAGATCGCCGAGCTGCCCCAACCCGCGATCAGGACCGACCTCGAGGCCGCCGAGCGCGGCTGGGGGCGGCCGCTCGAGGAGGGGTTGCGGATCGAGGCCGAGTGCTTCAACCGGCTCCTCGCCACTCCGGAGATCCTCGAGGGACTGCGCCGCTTCAACGAGCGCGACCACCCCGACCGCGATCCGAGCCGCACCTCGGCGACCCCGGGGCTGCGCCGCGGCGGGGACTCCTGATCCCGACCGGTAAGCCGCGCCTCTACCCTGCCGCACGATGGTGATCGCGATCGACGGCCCCGCCGGGGCCGGAAAGTCAAGCGTCGCAAAGGGCGTGGCCGACGCGCTTGACTTCACCTATCTCGACTCCGGGGCGATGTACAGGTGCGTCGCCCTGGCGGCGATCGAGGGCGGGGTCGACCTCGACGACGGCGAGGCGATGGGCGACCTGGCCGGCTCGCTCGAGATCGAGCTCGCGGGCAGCCGCGTCACCCTCGACGGGCGCGACGTCAGCGCCGCGATCCGTGAGCCGGCGACGAGCGCCGCGGCCTCGCGGGTATCGGTCCACCCGCGCGTCAGGGAGGCGATGGTGGCCCGCCAGCGCCAGCTGATCGAGTCCGGGCGCTACGTCGCCGAGGGTCGCGACATCGGCACCGTCGTCAGCCCCGACTCGCCGCTCAAGGTCTACCTCACGGCCTCGGCCGAGGAGCGGGCCCGGCGCCGCGCCGCGCAGACCGGGGAGAGCGAATCCGCCGTCCTGGCGGCGCAGCGCGAGCGCGACGCGCGCGACGAGGGCCGCCGGCACAGCGCTCTGCGCGCGGCTGCTGACGCGGTCGAGATCGACACCACGGGCCTGGCGCTCGGCGAGGTTGTCGCCCGGGTCGTCGCGCTGGCGCAGGAGCGGGGGCTACCGTGAGCGCGGAGCGAGCAAGCATCCATATCTGGCTTCTTGCGCAGCGAGCGAAGCGCGAGGATTTTCAATGAGCGTCCCGACGGTCGCCGTCGTCGGCTTCCCCAACGTCGGCAAGAGCACCCTGGTCAACCGCCTCGCCGGCGGCCGCGAGGCAGTCACCCATCGCGAGGCCGGCGTCACCCGAGACCGCAAGCGCGTCCCCTGCGAGTGGAACGGCGTCGCCTTCGACCTGCTCGACACCGGCGGGCTCGACATCGCCGACGAGAGCGAGCTCGCCGAGGACATCCGCCGCCAGGCCCGGCTCGGGATCGCCGAGGCCGATGTGGTCCTCCTCGTCGTCGACGGGACCGCCGGGATACGCGCCGGCGACGCCGAGGTCGCCTCCGAGCTGCGCGGGAGCGAGCGGCCGACCCTCGTCGTCGTCAACAAGGTCGACCGGCCGGGCGACGAGCACCTGACCGCCGAATTCCACTCACTCGGCCTCGGCGAGCCATTTGCCGTCTCCGCCAGCCACGGGCTCGGCACCGGCGACCTGCTCGACCGTGTCGTCGAGCTGCTCGGCGACCGGCCCGCACAGGGTCCGGGCGACGATGCGGTCAGGGTCGCCGTGGTCGGGCGCCCGAACGCGGGCAAGTCCTCGCTCGTCAACGCCTTCCTCGGCTCCGAGCGGACGATCGTCTCCGAGCGGGCGGGGACGACCCGCGATGCGATCGACACCGAGCTCGAGGTCGGGGGCCGGCGCGTGATCCTCGTCGACACCGCCGGCCTGCGGCGGCGCTCGAAGCTGGCGGGGACGGTCGACTACTACGCCCAGCTCCGGTCCGAGCGGGCCGTCGAGCGCGCCGACGTGGCGATCGTCGTCTGCGACGCCTCCGAGGGGGTCACGGCCGAGGACCTGCGCGTCGCCGAGTTGGCGATGCGGGCGGGCTGCGCGACGCTCCTGGTTCTCAATAAGTGGGACGTCACCGCCACCGACATCGACGACGCCCGCGCCCGGGTCGAGCGCAAGCTGCGGCTGCGGCCCGCGGTCGTGACCTGCTCGGCGACCCGTGGGCGGAATGTCGCCAACCTGCTGCCGAAGGCGCTCGAGCTCGCCGACAGGGCGGCCGAGCGGATCCCCACCCCGGAGCTCAACCGGTTCGTCAACGACGTCGTCGCGAAGACGCCGCCGCCCTCCCGCCGCGGCCGCCGGCTGCGGCTCTACTACGCGGCCCAGGTCGGGGAGCGTCCGCCGCGGATCGCGATCCAGGTCAACGATCGGCGCCTAATCATCCGCGACTGGGCCTACCACCTCGAGAACAGGTTGCGGGAGACCTACGGCCTCGAGGGGGTGCCGCTGGTGATCGACTTCGTGCCACATACGCGCCGCCGGTGAGGGCGTTGCCCTTCGCATTGCTGCGTCCTCGGTCGCTCGCGTGCAGAGCACGCAACGCTCCCTGCGTCCTGGCCCTGCTCGGCAACGCCCTCACCGGTACGCTTCCCCAATGATCGAGACACAGCCGCTCGCCGAGGGCGAGTACCTCTTCACCTCCGAGTCAGTCACCGAGGGCCATCCGGACAAGGTCTGCGACGCGATCTCCGACGCGGTGCTCGACGCCGTGATGGCGGGCGATCCCCAGGGCAGGGTCGCCTGCGAGACCCTCGTCAACACCGGGATGGCCGTCGTCTCCGGCGAGATCTCCACCGATGTCCACGTCGACGTCCCCGAGATCGTCCGCGAGACGATCCGCGAGATCGGCTACGACCACGGCGACTACGGCTACAACTGCGACCACATCTCGGTCCTGGTTTCGCTCGACAAGCAGTCGCCCGACATCGCCCAGGGGGTCGACCAGGCCTACGAGACCCGGGTCGAGGGAGCCGGTGACGAGCTCCTCGTCGCCGGGGCCGGCGACCAGGGGATGATGTTCGGGTACGCGACCGACGAGACCGAGGCGTTGATGCCGATGCCGGTCCACATCGCGCACCGGCTGGCCGAACGGCTCGCCGCGGTCCGCAAGGACGGGAGCCTCGATTACCTCGGGCCGGATGGCAAGACGCAGGTCACGGTCCGCTACGCCGACGGCAGGCCGGTCCGGGTCGAGAAGCTCCTGATCTCGACCCAGCACGCCGACGGGGTCGACTCCGAGTCGCAGATCAAGCCCGACCTCTGGGAGCAGGTGGTGATGCCCGTGCTCGGCGCCGAGGCCCCAGGGCTATTCGACGCCGCCGAGCTTCTGCAGAGCTTCCTCGTCAATCCGACCGGGAAGTTCGTGATCGGGGGGCCGGTCGGCGACGCCGGCCTCACCGGCCGAAAGATCATCGTCGACACCTACGGCGGGATGGCCCGCCACGGAGGCGGCGCCTTCTCCGGCAAGGATCCCTCCAAGGTCGACCGCTCCGCCGCATACGCGTCCCGCTACGTAGCGAAGAACATCGTCGCCGCCGGCCTCGCGCAGCGCTGCGAGGTGCAGGTCGCCTACGCTATCGGCGTCGCCCAGCCGATCTCGCTGATGGTCGAGACCTTCGGCACCGGCAAGCTGCCCGACGCGGAGATCTCGCGCTTGGTCGAACACGAGTTCGACCTCCGGCCCGGTGCCTTCCGCCAGTACCTCAACCTGCACCGCCCGATCTATCACCAGACCGCTGCCTACGGCCACTTCGGCCGCGCCGGGGACGCCTTCACCTGGGAGGCGACCGACCGGGTCGACGCCCTGCGCAGCGCTGCCGGCGACTCTGCCGGCGCCCCGGCCTAGGGCCAAGCCCCACACACAGCGCCGAGTTCGAGCGCCGAGTTTGCGTCTACCGCCGCTATCCGGCGGCTAGCGCAAGCTCAAGGGGCCGATGGGCCGGCCGGCGGCTGGGCCTCGCCGAGGCCGTGTTCGCCGGCCGAGGCGACACCGGTCGCCTGGTCGACCCGGTGCACCACCTCTTCGGGGTCGGCGACCCCGGCGAAGACGAAGTTGTAGTCGTCGGTTGCGGCGGTGTCGAAGTCGACGTCGCCGATCTGCATCGCCCGCTGGTAGACCGACTGCTGGAAGTTGACGTTCTGGACTCGCTCGAGTCGGGTCTCCTGGACCTCGCGGGAGATGATTCCGCGCTTGATGTTGAGGCGGCGGTCGGTGATCGTGTACGTGGTCGAGACCCGTTTGAGGAATCCGGCCAGGACCGTGATGGCGAGGATGACGAGGACGATCAGAAAGACGGTGCCGCTGCCGGCGCCGGCGATCTTCGCGATCACCGCAATGATCACGGCGACCACGACGCCTTTGAGGTAGAAGCCGAGGATGGCGCGCCAGGAGGGGTGACCCTGGAAGATCAGCTGCTCGCCGGGATGGAGCTTGACCGCCATCGGTCACCCACCCCAGGTTCGCGTTCGCTCGCGGCGCGACGAATCAGATATGCACGCTTGCTCACTCACGCTCACGAGCATATCCTCGGCGGTGGGCGTCCGCGAGCCTCCATACCGTGAGAGGGATGGCGATCGCCAAGGTCGAGCCGCTGACAACCGCCCGCTCCCTGCGGGGCCCGTTCGACTACCGCCTGCCGGAGGCGATGGCGGGGCTCGACGTCGGCGCCATCGTTCGCGTCCCGTTCGGCCGGCGGCGTGCCCTCGGGGTCGTGGTCGGCCTCGCCGAGCGCTCGGAGCTGCCGCCGGAGCGGCTCGCCGAGCCGCTCGAGGCGCTCGAGTCGGGGGCCACACCCGAGCTCGTCGCGCTGGGGCTCTGGGTCGCCCGCGAGTACTGCTCGACTCCCTCGCGGGGGCTGCAGCTGGTGCTCCCGCCCGGGACCGGCCCCGATCGCCCCGGCGTCCGGGCCCGGACCGAGCTGCGGGCCGAGATCGCGGCGGCCGGCGAGGAGGCGCTGGCCGCAGGGGGGCGGCTCGGCGCCCGCCAGCGGGCGGCGCTCGAGGCGCTGCGGGCGGGCGAGATGTCCTCCCGCGAGCTCGACGCCGCCGTCGGCGCCGACCGCCAGGTGCTGCGCCGCCTCGAGCAGCGCGGCCTGATCGTCACCCGCAGCTCCACCGTCCGCCGCCGTCCCGGACACCTGCGGGTCGGCACCGCGGCCGCATCGCCGCCGCCGCTCCTCGCCGAGCAGAGCCGGGCGGTCGACTCGATCGTCGCCGCCCTCGACGGAGAGGTGGAGGCGCCGCGTGAGCTGCTCCTGCACGGGGTCACGGGGTCGGGCAAGACCGAGGTCTACCTCGCCGCGGTAGAGGCGGCGCTGGCGAGGGGGAGGGGGGCGATCGTCCTCGTCCCCGAGATCGGCCTCGCCCCGCAGGCGGTGGCGCGGTTCCGGGCCCGCCTCGGTGACCGGATCGCGGTCCTGCACTCGGCGCTGACGCCCGGCGAGCGCCGCGACGAGTGGCTGCGCCTCCGCCACGGCGAGGCGAGCGTCTGCGTCGGGCCGCGCTCGGCGGTGTTCGCGCCGGTCCGCGACCTCGCTCTGATCGTCATCGACGAGGAGCACGATCCCTCCTACAAGCAGGAGGGGGACCCCTCCTACGATGCTCGGGCCGTCGCCCGCCGGCGGGCTGCCGATTGCGGCGCCGTCCTCGCCGCGGGCACGGCGACCCCGCGCCCGGAGAGCTGGCTCGAGTTGCCGCGGCTCGAGTTGCCGCGGCGGGTCGACGGGCGGCCGATGCCGCCGGTCGCCGTGGTCGACATGCGCGGAACCGATCCCCGCTCGGGGCCGCTTCACCCCTCGACCTGGGAGGCGCTGGAGGAGGTGCGCAGGCGCGGCGAGAAGGCGATCGTGATGGTCAACCGCCGTGGCTTCGCGCCCTGGCTCAACTGCCGCTCCTGCGGCCGTCACTGGGGCTGCCCCAACTGTGACGTCTCGGCGATTGTCCACCGCGGTGCCGGACGCCTCGTCTGCCATCACTGCGCGCACTCGGAGCCGCTTCCCTCGGCCTGTCCCGATTGCGGCTCGACCACGCTCTCGCAGGCGGGCGCCGGGACCGAGCAGCTCGAGGCGCTGCTCTCGCGCAGCCTCGACCCGATGCCGGTTTTCCGGCTCGACTCGGATGTCGCCGCCGGCCGCGGTGCCCATGCCCGGATCCTGGCTGCCTTCGGCGAGGCGGAGAGCGCGGTCTTGGTCGGCACCCAGATGGTCGCCAAGGGACATGACTTCCCGGAGGTGACCCTGAGCGCGATCGTCGACGCCGACGCGACTCTTCGCTTCCCCGATTTCCGCGCCGCCGAGCGGACCTTCGCGATGATCACCCAGCTCGCCGGCCGCAGCGGGCGGGGCGCGGCGGGGGGGAGGGTCATCGTCCAGACGCTCGCGCCGGGCGCTCCCAGCGTCGCCCATGCCGCGCGGCACGATGCCGCCGGGTTTCTCGGGATCGAGGTCGAGCGCCGCCGCGCGCTTCGCTACCCGCCGTTCTCGAGCCTGGTCCGGGTCGTGCTTCGCTCGGAGTCCGAGCCGCGGCTCGAGGAGGCGGCGAGACGGCTGGCGGAGCGCCTCGCCGAGACGATCCCCGACGGGACCGACCTGCTCGGCCCGGCGCCGATGTTCAGAGTCCGTGGCCGCCACCGGCGCCGGCTGCTGACAAAGGCCGAGGATCGCGAGCGGACGATCGTCGCGGTGCGCGATGCGGTCGAGGGTCTCGCGGCCGATCGCGGCCTGCGCGAGGTCGCGATCGGCGTCGACGTCGATCCGCAATAGCGCTCCCCTGCTGCGTGGTTCCTTATTCCCATCCAGCGTCCAAGAGGAACCACGCGCGTACCCTGTTCGAGGCGACCCCATCCTGCGGTTCCGCGCTGAGTGCATAGGGGAAAAAGGAACCACGCGACATCCTTTGCGCTGCGGCCGATCTGATGCGCCCAGCACTCAGATCCGATCCATACACTTGTTTCGTGAGTGATGAGCAGGCCGTCGGCCCCGAGCAGGCCGAGCGCGAGAGGATCGAAGAGGAGCTCCTGCAGCGCCGCGAAGCGGCGCTCGCGCAGGTGGTGAAGTTCGGAGACCCCGTCCTCAAGAGCAGGGCGTCAGAGGTGGCCGAGTTCGGCCCCGAGCTGAGGGCCGAGGTCGAGCGGATGATCGGGATCATGCGCGACGGTCTCGGCGTCGGCCTCGCCGCGACCCAGGTCGGCATCCTCAGGCGGCTGCTGGTCTTCCAGGCCGGCCGCGAGCCCGAGCCGACGGCTCTGGTCAATCCGACCATCGAGTGGGTGTCCGACGATGTCGTGGTCGCCGAGGAGGGATGCCTCAGCCTCCCCGGGGTCGCGATGGACGTCGAGCGCGCGCTCCACGCGAGGCTCACCGGCCTCGACGTCGACGGTGAGCCGGTCACGCTCGAGGCATCCGGGCTCGAGGCGCGGATCCTCCAGCACGAGATCGACCATCTCGACGGGGTCCTGATCCTCGATCGGGCCCCGCGCGACCAGCGCAAGGCCGCGCTGCGGGCGCTGCGCGAAGGCGGCAGCTACAGCCCCTCTGGCGAGGAGGGGAACGAGGAGGAGCAGACGTCCTCCCATCGCGAGCCCCGAACCGACGCGTGAGGACCGCCTTTCTCGGGACCTCTGAGTTCGCGGCGGCGGTTCTTCGGGGGCTTGCCGAGACTCGGCACCGGCCGGCGCTCGTCATCACCCCGCCCGACAGCCGACGCGGCCGTGGCAGGCAGGAGCTGCCGCCGCCCGCCGCCGCGGCCGCAGGCGAGCTCGGGATCGAGCTCGCCCAGGCCGCCGACGTCAACGCCGAGCCCGAGCTCGAGCGGCTGCGGTCGGCACGCCCGGATGCGGTCGTCGTCTGCGCCTTCGGCCAGTTGATCCGAGAGCCGCTGCTGAGCGAGCTGCCGCTGATCAACGTCCACCCGTCGCTGCTGCCGCGCTGGCGGGGTGCGGCGCCGATCGAGCGGGCGATCATGGCCGGGGACGAGCGGACCGGTGTCAGTGTGATGAGGTTGACGGAGGGGCTCGACTCCGGCCCGGTCGCCCTCCGCGAGGAGGTCGCGATCGGCGCCGACGACGACTTCGAGGTGCTCTCCGGCCGGCTGCAGGAGGTCGGCTCGGGGCTGCTGGTCAGGAGCCTCGACCTGCTCGAGTCCGGCGAGCTGAGCTTCGAGGAGCAGGACGAGGAGGAGGCGACCTACGCGGAGAAGATCGACCCCGCCGAGCGCCGCCTCGACCCGGCGCGGCCCGCGATCGAGCTGGCGAGAAGGATTCGCGCCCTGACGCCCCACGTCGGCGCCTACCTCGAGACCGCGGAGGGGAAGCGACTGGGGGTGCGCCGGGCGCGCCCGGTCGACACGGCGGTCCGCAAGGGTGCCCTCCGCGCCGAGTGGGGGGCGCTGCTGCTCGGTTGCGGCCAGGGGACCCTGCGGCTCGAGGTGGTCCAATCCGAGGGCGGCAAGCCGATCGCGGCCGAAGCCTTCCTCCGCGGCCACCAGCTGCCGAGACTGTGATCACCGAGGCGCGGGCGGTCGCGCTCGAGGTGGTGAGGGAGACCTTCGAGGACGGAGCCTTCACCGAGCGCGCCTTTCGCGCCGCCGCCGACGCCAACGGGTTGAGCGGCAGGGAGCGCGCCCAATCCCAGCGCCTCGCCTACGGCGCGGTGCAGCGGCGGGCGACCACCGACGCGGCGATCGCGCGGCTCTCGAGCCGGCCGCCCCAGCGCCTCGACCCACCGGTCCTGGCTGCCCTGCGGCTGGGCCTCTACGAGCTCCTCTTTGGCGATTCCACTCCCGACCACGCCGCCGTCGATCAGGCCGTCGAGTCGGTGAGGGCCGCCGGAGCCGCCCATGCCACCGGCCTCGTCAATGCAGTCCTGCGGCGGGCGGCGCGGGAGCGCGCCGAGCTGTCCTCCGACCTGCTTGGGGATGACTCGACCCCGGAGCGTGCAGCGGTCGCTCACTCGGCGCCACTCTGGCTGGCCCGGATGTGGTGGGAGGAGCTCGGGCCCGCCGACGCCCGGTCGCTGCTCGCCGCCTGCAACGAGCCGGCCGAGGTCGCCCTCCGTGTCAACAAAAAATTCGCGCCTCGCTCGCAGCGCAACGAGTCAGATATGGATGCTCGCTCGCTCGGCGCTCAAATCGAGACGGTCGTCTCTGACCTTCATGCCGAAGGCGTCGAGGTCGCCTCCGCCGCCGGCGAGTGGCCGCTCGCCGCTCCCGAGCTGCTCGTCCTCGACGGAAGGATGGGGGAGGGGGCGCAGGCGCGGATCGGCTCGGGGGAGCTGACACCGCAGAGCCGTGGCTCCGCCGGCGTGGTCGAGGCGCTCGACCCGCAGCCGGGCGAGCACGTGCTCGACCTCTGCGCCGGGCCCGGGATCAAGACCGGGCAGATCGCCGCCCGAGTCGGGGACCGTGGTGAGGCGTTCTCGGTCGAGATCGACCCCGAGCGGGCGGCGGAGGTGGCTGCCCAGGCTGGGCGGCTCGGCCTTCGCAACGTCTCCGTCATCGAGACCGACGCCGCGGCCGGCGGATTGCCGGCCCAGTTCGACCGGGTCCTGGTCGACGCGCCGTGCTCGGATCTCGGCGCGCTGGCGTCGCGACCGGATGCGCGCTGGCGCAAGAGCGAGCGGGGGATCGATCGGATGACCGAGATCCAGAGCCGGATCCTCGTCCGCGCCGCCGAGGCCCTGCGCCCTGGCGGGACGCTGGTCTACGCGACCTGCACAATCTCGCGTCGCGAGAACGAGGACCGGGTCGCGGCGCTGCTCGACGCCTGCTCGCGTGGCGACGCGCCGCCGCTGGCGCTCGAGGACCTCGGAGCACTCGCCTCCGCGCTCGCCTCGTCCCACGACCCCCGCTGCCTGCAGGTCCGCCCGGATCGGGATCGCACGACCGGTTTCTTCATCAGCCGCCTGAGGCGCGATGATTAGGGGATGAGCGATTCCGAGTCCAACGAGTCGGCGCTGCGGCGGGCGGCCTGCCCAGGGTGCGGCGAGCCCTGGCTGCGGCCGACGCAGCTGCCCGGCCGCTTCCGCTGCGTGTACTGTCTGCGCCGCTTCGAGCTGGTCTCGCAGTGCCCCAACTGCGGCGAGCACCAGACGATCGCGCGGATGAGCAGCACTGAGGACATGAAATGCCAGACCTGCGGCGATTCGATGCTGAGGCACGTCTGAGGGTGGATTGGCGATGAGCGAGCGGATGGCGGGTCTGGTCGGGGAGCGTCGGGTGGCGCCGTCGATCCTGTCCGCTAACTTCTCGAAGCTCGGCTCCCAGATCTCAGAGGTGCTCGACGCGGGCGCGCGGGTGATCCACTTCGACGTGATGGACGGCCGCTTCGTTCCGCCGATCACGATCGGCCCGCTGGTCGCCTCCTCGATCGCCGACCAGGTCCACGACGCCGGCGCCGCACTCGACGTCCACCTGATGATCGCCGAGCCCGATCGACATATCGAGGCGTTCGCCGAGGCGGGTGCCGACTCGATCACCTTCCACCTCGAGGCGACGCCACATGCAAACCGGACCCTGACCGCGATCCGCGAGCTCGGCTGCCTGGCCGGGGTCGCGCTGACGCCGAGCACCCCCGCCGAGGGGGTCGCCGAGCTGCGCGGGGTCGCCGACATCGTCCTCTGCATGACGGTCAATCCGGGCTGGGGAGGGCAGGCGTTCATCCCGGGCTCTCCCGAGAAGGTCTCGCGGCTGAAGCAGGTGGTCGGCGACGCCAAGATCGAGGTCGACGGCGGCATTGACACCGCGACCGCCGGCACCGTGGCCGAGGCGGGTGCCTCGCTGTTCGTCGCCGGTTCGGCCGTCTTCGGCTCCGATGACCCCGCCGCCGCCTACACCGCGATCGCCGCCGCCGCCGGCGCCGCCTAGACACCCCGATCGCCGCCGCCGTCGTCTGATCACCTCGTTCGCAGCCCGATCCGATGCGCATCCATCTCTGATTCTCTGCGCTGTCGGTCGGGCGAGATTCGCCGCCACCCCGCATAGGGCGACAGAAGGGAGCCCTGGGCGGAATTGTTTCAGGGAGCCCTGGGCGGAATGTGATTCTCAGCCTCGCGCGATCAGGGCGCCGATCAGCTCCTGCCACCAGGCCCGCTCGGCCGGGTCGTTGCCGCTGCGCTCGGCGCGCCGCTCGCACCAGCGGGCGACCGCCTGACGGCCGCCGATCGCGACCACCTCCTCGGATGTCACCGCGTAGCGGCCATCGGCGAGGTTGACCAGGGCGCTGGAGCGGTCGCGGCGACTGCGCAGGATCGCCACCACCGGGATGCCGGCAACCCGGCTCGGCGCGCAGGGGTCGTCGACCTGGTTGGGGGGGCCGACCGAGAAGATCTGCGGCGCGCCGCGGGGCGGCATCAGCGGCGGGGCGGGCTTGCCGATCGGGCCGTCCTGCCAGCGCTTCGTCAGCGCCTCGACCTCGTCGCGCAGCTCCTGGCGGACGAGTATGTGGAGCTCGTCGCCATCGCGGACCTCGGTCGATCCGCGCGGTGGGATCGCGTGACCGTCGCGGACGATCACGTTGAGCAGCGCTTCGCGGGGCAGCCCGAGCTCGCGCACCAGGTGGCCCGACGCGGCGGAGCCCGGGCGCAGCCTGTAGGCGATCACGTCGCCGCCCATGCCGCGGATCCGCCCCGACTCGAGCAGGCGGCGCGGCAGTGCCGGCTCGTCGGTGGTGAGGCCGAGGCGGATCGCAATCGGCTCGAAGGTAGCCCCCTGGATCAGGGTCGAGGTGACGACGACGAAGAAGACGATCGCGAACACCTGGCCCGACTCGGCGACGCCGGCGACCACCGGGAAGGTCGCGAGCCAGATCGGGGTCGCCCCGCGCAGCCCGGCCCAGCCGAGCATCGCCCGCTCGCGGATGTTGAGGGACGTGAAGAGCGTCGCGACGAAGGCCCCCAGGGGCCGCGCGACGAGGATCAGGACGGCGGAGAGCGCCAGCGCTTCCCAGGCGACGTCGCCGAGCGTGCTCGGGAAGACCAGCAGCCCGAGCAGGATGAAGAGGCTGATCTGGGCGACCCAGCCGAGGCCCTCGTGAAAGGCGACGATCGTCCTCCGGGCCGGGATCCGGGCGCCGCCGAGGGCGAGGGCGGTGAGATAGGTGGCCAGCAGGCCGGAGCCGTGGGCGACCTCGGCGATTCCGTAGGCGAGGGCCGCGATCGCGATCGTCGCGACCGGATAGATCCCGTCGGTGGGGAAGCGGACGCGGCTGAAGGCGGCGACCGAGACGCGGCCGAGGGCGACGCCGACGACGATCCCGATGCTGAGTTTGAGCGCCTCGAGGCCGATCATGTCGGCGATCCCGAAACCTGGCACCTGGATCCATTCGATGAACCCGATCACGAGCAGCAGCGCGACCGGATCGTTCATCCCGGACTCGCCCTCGAGCGCGCGGGCGAGCCGCTTCTCGAGCGTCGATCGGCGCAGGACGGCGAAGATCGCGGCCGAGTCGGTGGCGGCGACGGCCGCCCCCGCCAGCATTCCTTCGAGGGTCCCGAAACCGAAGATCCACTTCGCCGCGAGGCCTGTAACAACCGCGGTGATGACGGTGCCGACGGTCGCCAGAGAGGCAGCGGTTCCGAGCACGGGACGGATCTCCGACCAACCGGCGGTCAGGCCTCCCTCGAACAGGATCAGGACGAGGGCGATCGTTCCCAGCGTGCGGGCGAGCTCGGCGTCGTTGAAATCGATCCCGCCGATCCCCTCCGAGCCGGCGAGCATCCCGAGGCCGAGGAACAACAGCAGGCCGGGGATCCTGATCCGGTCGGCGAGGAGCGCCCCGACGATGCCGGCGGCCAGGAGGGCGCCGGCGACGAGGATCAGCTCGGCGTCATGCTCCCCCATCATCGCGCTCATGCACTACGCGCCCTCTTCGGCGGCCGCCAGGCGGGTCTCCAACTCCTCGGTCGAGCCCGCCAGCGGGATGTCCTCCGCTCGCTCGTGAGGCCTGCGGTAGATGACGAAGAGCGACGTCAGCAGCAGGCCGGCGGTCAGCGCGAACCCGATCTCGACCCGCCGGAACTCTTCCGAGATCAGTGGCAGCACGCACCAGCCGATGAAGAACGCCGCGCAACCGATCCAGCGCGCCGATGCGCGACGCACCTGGCCCTGCGCGACGCACGCCTGGTTGACCGTCACCGAGGAGAGGTAGAGGCCCATGCCGAGGGTGACCAGCAGGAGTCCCCCGCGGTCGTAGGTGAACTTGTTGCTGAACGCGAGCTGCATCAGCTCCGGCCCGGCGATGAGGACGACCAGGGCGACGAGGGCAGTGAAGGCTGCGATTGCCGAGATCACCATCCGCACCGTGCTGTGAAACTCGGCCCTGTTGTCCGGGTCCTCGCTTGCGTGGAGGCTCGTGAGGTGGGGAAGGATGCTGGTCGAGACCGCCTGGAAGAGCTGCAGCGGCGCCCGCGCGATCATCAGCACGTTGAAGATGAAGCCCGCCGCCGCGGCGCCCTCGAAGGCGCGGACGATGAGCGGGCCGGCGTTGAGCATGATCTGTTCGCTGAACATGATCACCAGCACCGAGGCCGCAAAGCCGGTCCCGCGCGCCATCGAGAACTGGCCGTCACCATCGCCCGACTCCGGAGATGACAGATTGCGACCGTCGTCGGGCGATTCCGGCATGTCCTCCGCTTCGCGTCCGGGCATGCCGGGTTGCTTCCGCGCTTTGCGGGCGAACGCGGCGGGGACGACCATCAGGCTGAGGGCCGGGGCGGCGACGATTCCGATCGCGACCGCCGACTGGCCTTCGAGGATGCTGACCGCGACGAGCACCGCGAACACGGTCCTGAAGCACGACTCGGAGAGGATCAGCGCCGTGAACAGCCCGAAGCGGCGGTATCCGGCGAGGTAGCCGCGGGCGAAGTAGCTGGCGGCGTAGAAGAGGACGGCGGAGAGGTAGATCCAGTAGAGGGTTTCGTTGCCGTTGAGGAGCCCGTCCTGGATCGGCCCGCGCAGGGCCAGGGTTACGACCGCGAAGGTCGCCGCGAGCCCGAGCTGGATTTTGGTCGCGACCAGGACCGGCTCCCGCACCGGTTCGCCCTTCGCCAGGTGTTCGGAGATGTGGCGCGAGAGGAGCTGGTCCACCGGCCGGTAGAGGGTCGAGACGGTGATGAACACCGCCGACCAGAGCACCGTGATCTCGCCGTAGTCGGACTTCGAGAGGACGTGCGAGGCGATGAAGAAGTAGACGTAGGTGATCACCCCGGTGAGGCCGACGCCGACCGCGAGGAAGCTGGCGGTCCTGCCGTAGTCCGACGAGGCGGACCCCGAGGAGCCGCGCAGTTTGCTGAGGATCTTGGGCCGGCGGCCGGTCAACGCTCGCGCGCGCCGGGCTCGTAGTGGGAGGGCTCGACCCCGAGCGCCAGCTCGACCCGGCGCACCCGCTCGTAGACCCGCTGCGTCATCACCCGCTGCCCTGCCAGGAGGTCGCCGATCACGCCGAGAGCGAACAGCTGCACGGCTGCGATGAAGAGGACGGCGCCGAGGATCAGCGACTGGATGTGGCCGCTGTTGTCGCCGTTGAAGATCCAGTCGATCAGGAACGGCATCCAGGCCGCGAGGGCGAGGATCGCGACGACGATGCTGGCGGTGACGAACACCCGCATCGGCTCGTAGCGGGCATAGATGCGGAGGATCGAGAGCCCGTTGCGCCGCACGTAGGACCCGGTTGAGCCGAACAGCCGCGACTCCCGGGTCTGCGGGTTCGTCTCGACCTCAACCTGGTCGACCGCGACCAGCATCTTCCCGGCCTGGATCACGCTCTCGAGCGTGTAGGTGAAGTTGTCGACGACGAGTAGGCCGAGCGCGGCCTCGCGGTTATAGGCGCGGAAGCCGGAGGTGGTGTCGGTCACCTCGGTGCCCGAGAGCCTCCTCACGACCCAGCTCCCGAGCCGTTGTAGAGCCCTCTTGCTGCCGGAGAAATGCTCGATCTGACCCACCCGCCGGTCGCCGACGACCATGTCGGCCTCGCCGGCGAGGATCGGCGCGACCAGCTTCACGACGTCGGCCCCGCGGTACTGGTTGTCGGCGTCGGTGTTGACGATCACGTCAGCGCCGAGCTTGAGGCTGGCGTCGAGGCCCGCCTGGAACGCCGCCGCGAGCCCCTTGTTGTTGGTCAGGCGGACGATGTGCTCGACGCCCTGCTCGCGCGCGACGTCGACCGTGCGATCGGTCGAGCCGTCGTCGACGACCAGCAGCTCGACCGAGTCGAAGCCGTCGACCTCGCGTGGCAGATCGCCGATCGTCGCCGGCAGGGTGGCCTCCTCGTCGAGGCAGGGGATCTGGATGATGAGCTTCACGCTGGCCGGTCAGGGTACCCGGAGGCGCCGTCGACGCCCGGTTAGAATGCAGTTGATTGACTAGTCAATCGGTCAAATGAACGCACAGCTGACAGCCACGGATCGGGCACACCTCGAGCGGGCCCTCGAGCTCGCCGAGGGAGGGCGTGGCCGGGTCAGCCCGAACCCGATGGTCGGCACCGTGATCGTCCGCGACGGGGCGGTGATCGGCGAAGGCTTCCACGCGGTGCTCGGTGAGCTGCACGCCGAGCGGGCGGCGCTCGAGGACTGCCGGTCTCGCGGCGAGGACCCCTCCGGAGCGACGATGTACGTGACCCTCGAGCCCTGCGCCCACCAAGGCCGCCAGCCACCCTGCACCGACGCGATCCTCGAGGCGGGGGTTGCCCGGGTCGTGATCGGCTCCGAGGACCCGACCGAGAAGGCGGCGGGCCGGGGTCCCGGCATCCTCCGCGACGGAGGCGTCGAGGTCGAGTTCGCGGCGGGGCCGGAGGCCAGCGCCGCGCGACTCCTCAACCAGCCGTTCCGCAAGCACGCCCGGACCGGGCTGCCGCTGGTGACGCTGAAGTTGGCGATGTCGATCGACGGCGCGACCACGACCGCGCCCGGAGCCTCGCCCTGGATCTCGGGCGAGCGCAGCCGCGAGCTGGTCCATCGCTGGCGGGCCGAATCGGACGCGATCGCGGTCGGCATCGGCACCGTGCTCGCCGACGACCCGCTGCTTACCGCGCGCCACGGGGAGAGCCCGCGCCAGCCGCTCCGCGTCATCTTCGACTCCGCTGCCCGAACGCCCCTCGACTCGCAGATCCTTGCCACCCTCGACGTCGCGCCGGCCCTCATTGTCGTGGACGAGGATGCCGACCCATCCCGCCTCCAGGCGCTGAGGACGGCTGGGGCCGAGGTCCTGGTCGCGGGCGGAGTGACCTCCGCCGATCGGATCCAATCCGCCATCTCGGACCTCGGCCGCCGCGGCATCACATCCCTCTTCCTCGAGGGCGGCCGAACCCTTGCCTCTGCTTTCGTGACCGCCGGCGCCATCGACCAGGCCCGGACCTTCATTGCCCCGATCCTGCTCGGCGCGGTTTCCCGCGCGGGTGGCGCAGGTGAAGGGGGGGTCGAGGACGACCTCGCCCGCAGCGCCCCCCCTTCACCTGTGACAGGACCCGCGCGCGCTTCAGCTACCGGAGGGGGTAGGGGGTCCCCTGCGGCGACAGGACCCGCCCGCCTGGCAGCATTGTCAGCGGAGGCCGAGCCCATCGGCGAGGACGTGCTCATCTCGACCCGGTTCCGGGAGTGGTGACGTGTTCACCGGCCTGATCCAGGACGTCGGCCAGGTCGAGGACATCGACCGCAGCGGCGACGGGGCCCGTATTCACATCTCCACCGGCCTTGTCGCCGAGATCGCCGAGGGCGACTCGGTCGCCGTCGACGGGATCTGCCTCACCGCGACCACGGTCAATGACGTCGGGTTCGAGGTCGAGGCGATGAACCAGACCCTCGATGTGACCGCCCTCAGCGGGCTCGAGGGTGGGGCGAGGGTCAACCTCGAGCTCGCGATGAGGGCCTCCGATCGGCTCGGAGGTCACATCGTCCAGGGCCACGGGGACGGTGTCGGTGAGGTAGCGGCGGTCGAGGAGGATGGTTTCGCGCGGCGGCTGCGGGTGAAGCTCGGCCCGGAGCTGATGCGCTACGTCGTCGCCCAGGGGTCGGTGACGCTGAACGGGGTCAGCCTGACCGTCGCGGCTCTGGGGCAGGACTGGGTCGATGTCTCGCTGATCCCCGAGACGTTGGAGCGGACGAACCTCGCCGAGCTCGCTATCGGGGCCCGGGTCAATATCGAGTGTGACGTCATTGCCAAGTACGTCGAGCGGCAAGTGTCACCATCTGCTGGAAAGGAGAAGTCGTGAGCAATATGACCGAGGCGAAGACAGATCAGGAGGCGGCGGCGGTGGGCCACGATGCGTTCGCGACGATCGAGGAGGCGATCGAGGAGGTCCGCGCCGGCCGGATGGTCGTCGTCTGCGACGACGAGGGCCGCGAGAACGAGGGCGACCTGGTGATGGCCGCCCAGTTCGCGACGCCGGAGGCGATCAACTTCATGGCCAAGGAGGCGCGCGGACTGATCTGCCTGACCCTGACCGCGGAACGCTGCGAACGCCTCGGCCTCAACCTGATGGCGGCCAAGAACGAGGCGCCGCTGCAGACCGCCTTCACGGTCACAATCGAGGCCGCCGGCGGGGTCAGCACCGGCATCTCCGCCCACGACCGCGCCCACACCGTCCAGGTCGCGATCGACCCCAACTCAGGCCCACGCGACATCGTCGTTCCCGGCCACATGTTCCCGCTGCGGGCGAAAGACGGTGGCGTCCTCGAGCGGACCGGTCACACCGAGGCGAGCGTCGACCTCGCCCGCCTAGCCGGGCTCACCCCGGCCGGGGTGATCTGCGAGGTGATGAACGACGACGGCACGATGGCCCGCGTCCCAGACCTCATCCCATACGCCGAGCGCCACGGCCTGAAGATGATCACGATCGCCGACCTGATCGCCTACCGGCGGCGGACCGAGAAGCTCGTCGAGCGGGTCGTCTCGACCGCGCTGCCGACGGCGTTCGGAGACTTCACCGCGGTCGGCTACCGGTCGCTCGTCGACGACAAACACCACGTCGCGATGGTCAAGGGAGAGATCGACGGAGCCGAGGACGTCCTCGTCCGCGTCCACAGCGAGTGCCTCACCGGTGACGTCTTCCACAGCATGCGCTGCGACTGCGGTGAGCAGCTCGCGGCGGCGCTCTCGATGATCGAGAGGGAGGGTCGGGGCGTCCTCCTCTACCTCTCCCAGGAGGGGCGGGGGATCGGGCTCCTCAACAAGCTCCGCGCCTACAAGCTGCAGGAGGAGGGGGCCGACACCGTCGAGGCCAACCTCAAGCTGGGGCTGCCCGCCGATTTGCGCGACTACGGGATCGGCGCCCAGATTCTCGGCGACCTCGGCCTCAGCAGCATCCGGATCCTCACCAACAACCCGAAAAAGATCGTCGGCCTCGAGGGCTATGGCCTCTCGGTCACCGAGCAGGTCCCGATCGAGGCCGCCCCCAACGCCTTCAACGAGGGCTACCTGCGCGCCAAGCGCGACAAGATGGGCCACATCCTCCACCACCAGGGCCTCGCCCTCGACGAGGAGATGCTCCACGACGAGGAGGAGCGCGACACCGCCAACCCGCCCGCGGCGGACGCGGCACCGAGCGCGGAGTGAATGAGCGTGATCTCCGGTTGCGATGGGCGCGAGTGAACGAAGCGCGAGGCATTTGTGATGGATGAGGCCGGCGCCTTCCTCGAAACTTTCAGCGATGACGAGAAGGCGCAGCTGGCGGGCCTCCGCTTCGGCGTCCTCACCGGCCGCTTCTACGAGGATCTCGCCAACCGCCTGATGGAGGGCGCCGATGCCGGCTTCGCGCTGGCCGGCATCCCGATCAGCAACGTCACCCACTACTCGGTCCCGGGCGCCTACGAGCTGCCCTTTGCCGCCAAGCAGCTGGCGCAGACCGGAACCTATACCGGCGTCGCCTGCCTCGGGGTCGTGATTCGAGGCGAGACCGACCATTACGACTTCGTCTGCGCCGAGGCCGCGCGCGGTATCCAGGACGTCCAGCTGGAGACCGGGGTGCCCTGCGCGTTCGGGGTCATCACCTGCGACACGATGGAGCAGGCGCTCGCCCGGGCGGGCGGGGGTAAGCGCGACCAGGGACGCAACGCGGCCCTGACCGCGGCGCGGATGGCGCTGCTGCAGCGCCAGCTCGGGGCCTGACCCGAGCCGCTCCCGCTACCATCCACGACCCGATGGCCAAGGTATGTCACAGCTGCGGTAAGGGACCTGCGTTCGGCAACTCCCGAAGCCACTCGATGGTCGCCACCCGGCGCCGCTTCGATCCCAACCTCCAGAAGGTCCGGATCGTCGAGGGCGATCGCAAGGTCCGCGCCTACGTCTGCACCCGCTGCCTCAAGGCCAACAAGGTCGTCAAGGCCGCGTAACTCCCGCTGACGGCCCTGAGCGGCCCGCCCGTCGTTGCCGACGGCTAGATTCCCTGCCGATGTCGGATCCCTCGATCGCGCGCTTCAGGCGCGTCGTCACCGCTGCCTACGCATCGCTGGATAAGCGTCGCCAGGAGGTCAACGACCTCAACGTCTTCCCGGTCGCCGACGGCGACACTGGCGACAACATGGCGCGGACGATGCGGGCCGTGATGGAGGAGCTGGACCACCTCGACGGCCAGGAGGTCGACGAGGTCGGGCGCGCCGAGCTGGTCCAGGCGCTGGCCAGGGCGGCCCTGCTCGGGGCGCGCGGGAACTCCGGGGTGATCCTCAGCCAGATCGTCCGCGGCGCCGCCGAGGAGCTTGCCAGCCGTCCGGGGGAGCTGATCGACCCGGTCCTCGTCGCCTCCGCCTTCGCCAGCGCCGCCGACGCCGCCTACGACTCGGTCCGCGATCCGGCGGAGGGGACGATGCTTACCGTCTTCCGCGAGATGGCGCACTCGATCGCGCGCCAGCTGGCGCGCCTGGAGGTGGAGAAACAGCGCCTCGACAAGGGCGTCAGCGAAGAGATGCAGGACGAGGTGCTCGCCGGGATCCTCGAGCGAGCCGTCGAAGATGGCCAGCGGGCTGTCGAGCGAACCCCCGAGCAGCTCGAGGTGCTGAGGGAGTCCGGTGTCGTCGATGCCGGTGGCTACGGCCTCGTCCTGATCCTCGCCGGGGTGGTCGCCGGCCTGCGCGGGGATGTCGAGCGGGTGCCCGAGGTGTCCCACCGCGAGCCGCCGCGGCTCAGCCGTCCCCATCACGTCGACAGCCGGTTCCGCTACTGCACGAACTTCATCGTCTCCGGGTCCGGCCTGCAGCGCCGGGAGCTGCTGCCGCGCCTCGAGGGCCTCGGGGACTCGGTCCTCGTCGTCGGCGACGAGGTGACGATGAAGGTCCACGTTCACACCGACGACCCCGAGGCCGCTGTGGCGCTCTTCGAGGAGGCGGGAGAGGTGGCGAACCTCGACGTCGCCGACATGCGCGAGCAGATCGCCGAACGCGACGCCCGCCTTGCGGTCGGCCGCAGTGGGGCGCTCGCGGTCGCCGCCGGCGAGGGGGTCGAGCGGCTGTTCGCCGAGCTCGGCGCCCACGTCGTCCCCGGCGGCGAGACGCTCAACCCGTCGACCTTCGAGCTCCTCGCCGGCATCCACGAGGTCGGCGCCGAGGAGGTGATCGTCCTGCCGAGCTCCTCGAACGTGATCATGGCCGCCGAGAGCGCCTGCGAGATGTCGGAGAAGCCGGCGACGGTGGTCCCGGCGACCTCCCAGCTCGCGAGCCTGCTGGCGCTGGTCGAGCTCGACCCCGAGGGCGGCGCGGCGGAGAACGCCGAGCGGCTCGGCGAGGCGCTGGTCGCGATCACGACCGGAGGAATTGCGCCGGCCGCTCGCGACGATGTGCAGGGTCGCTTTCGCCAGGGCGACGCCGTCGGGTTCGCCGGCGAGGAGATCGTCGCCTGGGGCGGGACCGGCTCGACCCTCGCGAGGACGATCGAGATCCTCGGGGACGGGGCGGAGGTCGTGACCGTCCTTGCCGGCGCGGAGGCCCCGATCCCGCTCGCCGAGATCGATATCCACGTCCCCGACGGGTTCGAGATCGAGACCCTCGAGGGCGGCCAGCCGAGTTGGTGGTGGTTGCTCGCCGCCCAGTAGCTCCAGCGTGAGGGCCTTCGGCGGCGCCTCGGAACTGACCCCCGCCCAGTTGCGGGAGGCACCGGTTCACTGGCCCCGCCCGAGTGCTCTCGAGGTCTCGCTGGGCTCTCTGCGGGGTGTCGGGCCGAAGTTGGCCGACGCGGCGCGGGAAGCCGGGATCGCCACCGTCGGCGACCTCCTCCTTCGCTTTCCCCACACCCACCGTGACCGGACCGTCGTGCCCGTCGCCGACCTCGAGCCCGGTGGTCAGGGGACGGTCGAGGTCGAAGTCCAGGGCAACACCCCGCGTCCGTTCCGCCGCCGTGGCCTCTCGATCACCTCGGTCAAGGTCGGCGACGACTCCGGGTCGCTGCGGGCAACCTGGTTCAACCAGCCCTGGGTGGCGACGAAGCTCGAGCCCGGCGCCCGGCTCCTGCTGAGCGGCTCCCGTGACAAACGCGGCCTGCGGGTCAACGAGTACGAGTTCCTCGCCGAGGAGGCGGGCGCCGAGGAGGGCCTCGTCCCGATCCACCCGGCGACCGAACGGTTGAAGGCGCAGCGGATCCGGCAGTGGGTCGAGCAGGCGATCGACCTCGCCGGCAACGAGATCGAGTCGCTGCCGGCCGAGCTGCGGGCGCGGCGCGGGCTGGCGGGGGTCGCCGACGCCGTCACGGCCGCCCACTTCCCGGAGGGGGAGGAGGACGTGGAGGCGGCAGGGGAGCGCCTCGCCTTCGAGGAGCTGTTCCTCTACCAGGCGATCCTGGCGACGCGGAAGCGAACCCGCCGTTCGGCCCGGCCTGCACCTCGTTTCGGCCGCCCCGGGGAGATGGTCGGGCGCTGGGTCGAGTCGCTCCCGTTCACGCCGACCGCCGACCAGCGGGCGGCGTTCACCGAGATTGACGCCGACCTCGAGTCGGGGGAGCCGATGCAGCGCCTGCTGATGGGGGAGGTCGGCTCGGGCAAGACGGTCGTCGCCCTCTACGCGATGCTGCGGGCGCTGGAAGGCGGGTTCCAGGCTCTCCTGATGGCGCCGACCGAGACCCTCGCCGAGCAGCACGCGACGACCCTCGACCGCCTTCTCGCCAACGAGCCGCTGCCGTTCGCGCTGCTGACCGGCGCGACCCCGGCGCCGCGCCGCCGCGAGGCGCTGGAGCGGCTCGCGACCGGCGAGCTCGGGATCGCCGTCGGCACCCACGCGCTGATCGACCCCGCCGTCGAGCTGGCCCGGCTCGGCGTCTGTGTCGTCGACGAGCAGCACAGATTCGGGGTCGAGCAGCGGCGGGCGCTCGACTCGAAGGGGGTCGAGGGGATGGCCCCCCACGTCCTCCACATGACGGCGACGCCGATTCCGCGCACCCTCTCGCTGACCGCCTATGGGGACCTCGACACCACCGCTCTGCGCGAGCTCCCGGCTGGACGCCGCCCGGTCGAGACCCGACTCGTCGAGGAGGACGAGCGGCCGGCGGCCTACGAGTTCATCCGCGAGCAGCTGCGCGCCGGCCGGCAGGCGTTCGTCGTCTGCCCGCTGGTCTCGGAGTCCGAGAAGCTGCAGGGCAAGGCGGCCGAGGTGGAGGCCGAGCGCCTGGCGCGGACCGAGCTCACCGAGTTCAGGCTCGGCGTCCTCCACGGCCAGATGCGCTCGGCCGAGAAGGCCGGGGCGATGGAGGCCTTCGCCTCCGGTGCGCTCGACGTCCTCGTCGCCACGACCGTGATCGAGGTCGGGATCGATGTCCCGAACGCCTCGGTGATGGTGATCGAGGGCGCCGAGCGCTACGGGATCTCACAGCTCCACCAGCTGCGAGGACGGGTCGGCCGCGGCGAGCACTCGTCCCACTGCCTGCTCTTTGCCGAGAAGGTCGGCGGCCTCGCCCGGCGCCGCCTCGCCGCTGTCGCCGGTGAGCGCGATGGGTTCAAGCTCGCCGAGGTCGACCTCAGCCTCCGCGGCGAGGGCGAGGTGCTGGGGACGCGCCAGCACGGCCTGCCCAGGTTCGCGGTCGCCGAGCTCCCCGAGCAGACGCCGCTTCTGATCGAGGCCCGCGAGGAGGTCCTGGCGCTGCTCCACCGCCACGGCTCGCTCGCCGCTCCCGATCTCGGCCCGCTCCTCGACGCCGCCGGGCGCCGGTTCGGGGTTGGGATCACGGAGCAGGTCGCACTGTGAATGGAGCGCCGCCGCTCGCGAGCAATCCATATCTGATTCCTTTTGCGAAGTGAGCAAGGCGCGACTGTTATGAGGGTCATCGCAGGAGAGCTGGGAGGCAGGACCCTGGTCGCGCCGCGGGGATGGAAGGTGCGGCCGACCTCGGACCGGGTGCGCGAGGCGATTTTCTCGGCTCTCGGCGACATCGGCGGCACCCAGGTCCTCGACCTCTACTGCGGAACCGGCGCCCTCGCGATCGAGGCGCTCTCGCGTGGGGCGGAGCGGGCGGTGCTCGTCGATCGCGACACCCGCCCGGCGCTCGGCAACGTCGAGCGGCTCGGCCTCGGCGAGCGGACGACGCTGGTCCGGGGCGACGCCCGACGCTGGCTCGACGAACGCGATCAGGAGAGGGAGGGAGGGCGCTTCGACCTCATCTTCGTCGATGCCCCCTATAGACTCGCCGACCGCGTGGGGCAGGAAATCGATACCCATCTGCCGCGCCTCCTAGCCGATGGAGGTCGGGTTGTCGTCGAGAGCGGCGCCCGCCGGCCGCTGCGGCTGTCCTCGCTCGAGCAGGTCCGCCAGCGCCGCTACGGGGCTGCCGATGTCGCCTTCTACGCCGAGAGGAACAAATGAGTGACGGACACGGGACGGTCGTCTGCCCTGGCAGCTACGACCCGGTCACCAACGGCCATCTCGACATCATCACCCGCACCTCCGCCGTCTTCGAACGGGTCGTCGTTGGTGTCGTCAACAACCCGGTCCGCAAGGAAAAGACCCTGTTCACCGCAGAGGAGCGGAAGGCATTCATCGAAGAGGCGACCGAGTCGCTGCCGAACGTCGAGGCGCGGATCTTCTCCAACCTGCTGGTCGAGTTCGCGCGCGAACTCGAGGCGCGGGCGATCGTCAAGGGGCTGCGGGCGATCTCCGACTTCGAGTACGAGTTCGAGATGGCGCAGCTGAACCGCATGCTCGACCCCGGGATCGAGAGCATGTACGTGATCGCCTCGCCCCACTACAGCTTCCTTTCCTCGACCGGGGTGAAGGAAATGGCGACCTTCGGCGGCGACGTATCCGACCTCGTACCCGGCCCCGTCGCCGCCGCGATGGCGGACCGCCTGGGCGATAGGTAGGCTCTGCCGACAAGCATCGCATGGGCGAGAGCTTGCAAAAACCCGTGGAAATAACCGCTTCTTCACCGAAAAGGCCTCCGACGCGTAGGCTTACGGCCGACTGATGGACGTACTGGTCCTCATAGACAAGCTGGACGACGTCGTCCACAACGCCCGTCCCGTCCCCCTGACGGATCAGGTGCGCGTGGATCGCGAGGAGATCTATGACCTCCTCGATCAGATGCGGGCGACGATCCCCGAGGAGATCAAGCAGGCACGCTGGATCGTCAAGGAGCGTCAGGAGATGCTCGCCGAGGCGAAACGCGAGGCCGAGCGGATCGTGCGCGAGGCTCGTGAGCAGCAGGCGCGGCTGATCTCCGACGAGGAGGTCACCAAGCAGGCCGAGCGCGCGGCCGACGAGATCGTCGAGGACGCCCGCACCCGCGAGCGTGAGATCCGGCTCGGCGCCGAGGACTACGCCGACGAGATCCTCAACACCCTCGAGGTCAATCTCCAGAAGTTCCTCGCGGCCGTTCAGCGCGGCCGCGACCGGCTCGCCGGCCGCGACGAAGAACCGGTGGCCGAGCTCGACGAGCAGCAGGGCTAAGAAAACGCCGCCTCCGCGCGGGGGCGCCTAGTCGAGCTTCAGCTCGTTGAGCTTGTCCCAGCGCGGGTCGGTGCCGCTGTCGTGCTCGTGGTCAGCGGGGTCGGCATCGTTCAAAGACTCGCCGCAGACGGGGCAGAGGCCGGCGCAGTCCGCTCGGCACAGCACCCGCGCGGGAATCGCCAGGACCGCGGCGTCATGCGCCCAGCGGCCGGCGTCGAGCACGTCGTCGACGACGTAGGGGCTGCGCAGCTCCTCGTCCTCGGTGTCGGCCTGGTCGACCTCGCGGGCGTCGACCTCGGTCTCGACCCGCGCCGGCTCGAGGCAGCGCATGCAGGGGCCCTCGACCCGCAGCGGGAAGCGGAGCCTGAACGCGTAGGCATTGGCCGGTCGCGAGATGTCGAGGCGCGCCGCGACGGGCTCGGAGACCGTGTAGGTCTGGCCGCCGAGCTCGAGCGGCTCGAGCTCGATCGGGAGCTCGAGCCGGGCTCCGTCTCCAAACGAGAGCGAGAGGCTCGGGAGGTCGATGTTCGTACGATGGGGCACCTTCAACGAGGTTAAGAGATGGGTCAATTCGACTGGACACCGGACGAGTACCTGGAGCGAATCCGCTCCAAGGTCCCGCGCTACGACGAGCTGCAGGAGCAGGCGGTGGCCGCGATTCCGTTCCCCCCCGAGCGGGTGCTCGAGCTCGGGATGGGCACCGGCGAGACGACGCGGCGGCTGATCGAGGCCTACCCCGACTCCTGGGTCGTCGGCCTCGACTCCAGCCCCGACATGGTCTTCCGCGCCCGGCAGACCTACGATGACGTCCAGCTCGCGCGGATGGAGGACCCGCTGCCCGACGGGCCCTGGGACCTGGTCATCTCGGTTCTCTCGATCGGCGAGCTCTCCGACGAGCAGAGGCAGAACCTGTTTCGGCGGGTGCGGGAGCACTCGCGATCGCTCGTGATCGGCGACCTGATCGAGGGCGAGGACCTCGAGCGGACGCTCGAGTGGTCCGAGGGCGAGCTCGCCTGGCAGGGCGACGGCCTTGCGGTGATCCGCGCCACCTACGGCTGAGCCCGATTCCTCGCTACCATCCCCCGACTCATGGCTGTCCCGAAGAAGAGAACTTCCAGTGCCCGCCGCGACAAGCGCCGGGCCAACCACAAGGCCGGCGAAGCGACCCTCAACCGCTGTCCTCGCTGCCACAGCCCGCGCCTACCGCACCGGGTCTGCCCGATTTGCGGTACGTACAAGGGCCGTGAGGTGATCGACATGACGGTCACCCACGAGCCCGCGACTGCCCCCGCCGACACCGAGGAGTAGATGCCCGCGAGCGCGGAGCGAGCGAGCGTCGCAGTCTGGTTCTTCGCGAGGTGAGCGAAGCGCGAGATGGGAATCCGGTGACCGTGGCCCTCGATGGCCACGGGGCCGAGCAGGGTTACGCCGTCCTCGCCGAGGGCGCCAGGCAGGCGGCCGCCGACGGGATCGCCCTGCGGGTCTTCGGGCCGGCCGCCGAGCTCGGCCTCGATGGCGTCGAGGGGATCGAGGTCGTCGCCAGCGCGGAGTGGATCTCGAACCGCGACGACCCGGTCCCCTCCGTCCGCGCCAGGCCCGAGGCCTCCGTCGTCCGGGCCGCCGCCGATGTCGCCGAGGGGCGCTCGTCGGCGCTCGTCAGCGCCGGCTCTACCGGAGCGGCGATGGCCGCCGCGACCTTCGGCCTGCGCCGGCTGAAGGGCGTCCAGCGCCCGGCGCTCGCAGCCCAGCTCCCAGTCCCCGGCGGGCCGGTCCTGTTTCTCGACGTCGGCGCGAACACCGAGGTCCGCGCCCAGCATCTGGTCCAGTTCGCCTTTCTCGGCGCCGCCTTCAGCGCCGCCGTGCTCGGCGTCGAGCGGCCGCGGGTCGCCCTCCTCTCGGTCGGCGCGGAGTCGGGAAAGGGGAGGGAGGAGGTGGTCGAGGCCCATTCCTTCCTCACCGAGGCCGGCGGCATCGACTTCCGCGGCAACGTCGAGGGCGGCGACATCCCTGCCGGCGCGGCCGACGTCGTGGTCACCGACGGCTTCACCGGCAACGTCGCGCTGAAGCTGATGGAGGGGACGGCGCGCAGCGTCGCCGGAGCGATCCGCGATGCCGCCCGCTCGAATCCGCTCGCTGCGGCGGGGGGCCTGCTGATGCGCCCGGCACTGGGCGGCGTCCGCCGCCGGCTCCACCCCGACTCGACCGGGGGCGCGATCCTGCTGGGCCTGCGCTCGATCGCCGTCGTCGCCCACGGCAGCGCCGGCGCCGACGGAATCGCCAACGCGGTCCGGCTCGCGGCCCGCAGCGTCGAGGTCGATGCGATCCCACGTACCGCGGCTCTGCTGGAGGAGGGGGGAGCCACCCGCGGCTCGCTCGCCGGCCGCCGTTCGCCCGACCCTGCCGGTCCGATAGATGAGTAGTTCCACGACCAGGCACGCCTGGCTGGCGTGCCTGGCAGACTGCGCATCTCTTCGTCCTCGGGCTTGCATTTGCCCACCGGCAAAGGCTGCGCCCTGCGTCCTTGATCTGCTTGGCCGGGCTCGCCACCAGTCACACCGCGCCCTGGAACCACTCATCTAGGGTTTGCCCGATGGAACGCGACGATGTGCTGAAACTGGTTCGCGAGCACCTCGCCGAGGAGCTCGAGGTCGACGCCGCTGCGATCACCGAGGCCACCCGCTTCAAGCAGGACCTCGACGCCGACTCGCTCGACCTCTACGAGCTCGTGATGGAGCTCGAGGACCGCTACGGGATCAAGGTCTCCGAGCAGGACGCGGCCCGGATCGACACCGTCGGCGACGCCGTCGCGTTCGTGTTGGAGCGCGCCCCGGCTTGATTTTGTTCTGGGTCCGGGGGGTAGACCACCCGCCAATGGCGGACGTTGGAGCGAGCGCGCAAGATAGCCGGTGATGATGAGTGCGCGTGAGCGACAACGGAGCACATTGGCGGAACTGATTCCGGCGCTGCCGGAGGAGCTCCGAAGTCTGGCCCTGACCCATTCCTCCTGGACCGAGGAGCGGGTCGACTCCTACGAGCGCCTCGCCTACCTCGGGGACAGCGTCCTCGCGCTCGCCGTCGCCGCCGACCTCTACGAGCGCTTCCCCGAGATCGACGCCGGCGGCCTGACCAAGATCCACAACCAGGCGGTCAGCGGGGTCTCCTGTGCCGAGGTCGGCCGCGAGCTCGGCGTCCCGGAGATGCTCGAGCGCGCAGAGCCCGAGCTCGAGGAGGCGATTCCGGCCGAGATCCTGCTCAGCGGATCGCGGCCGTTGCCCGAGGTCACCGAGGCCCTGATCGGCGCCTGCTTCATCGCCTTCGGCTTCGACCGTGTCGCGAGCGCCGTGAAGGAGGCGTTCGCGTCGCGGGTCGAGCACGCGGTCGAGACCAGGGTCGACTTCAAGTCGGCGCTGCAGGAGCACCTCGCCCGCAACCGCGCGCAGGTCACCTACGAGGTCATCGCCGAATCGGGGCCGGCGCACGCGCGCACCTTCGAGGTCGCCGCCGTGGTCGAGTCTGAGAGGATCGGGACCGGCAGCGGGCGCAGCAAGAAGGCGGCCGAGCAGGTCGCAGCCGAGCAGGCGCTCGAGAAGCTCGGCGACGAAGGGTCGGGCGTCGCGTCCGATTGAGGCGCGAGCCTTACCGTTGGCAGAGGACGGGTCATGTATCTGAGATCGATCGAGATGAAGGGATTCAAGTCGTTCCCCGAGCGGACCAGGCTCGAGTTCTCCCCTGGCGTCAGCGTGATCGTCGGCCCGAACGGATCGGGCAAGTCGAACATCACCGACGCCGTGCTGTGGGCGCTCGGCGAGCAGAGCCCAGGGGCGATCCGCGGCGCCTCGATGCAGGACGTGATCTCGGCCGGCGGCAAGGGCGTCGGCCAACGTCGCGCCGCCGAGGTCGAGGTGACGATCGACAACTCCGAGGGCCGAGCCGCCTCCGAGCTCTCCGAGATCGCGATCCAGCGCCGGCTCGACCGCGCCGGTGACGGGACCTACCGGCTGAACGGAGCGCGCTGCCGCCTCGTCGACGTCGTCGAGGTCCTCTCCGACACAAACCTCGGGCGCGAGATGCACTCGGTGATCAGTCAGGGCCGGGTCGAGTCGATCGTCCACTCGAAGCCGCGCGAGCGGCGCCTCCTGGTCGAGGAGGCGGCGGGCCTCGGCAAGCACCGCAAGCGCCGCCGCCGGGCCGAGCTGAAGCTGCGCTCGGCGCGCGACAACCTCGACCGCGCGCTCGATCTCGAGCGTGAGGCACGGGCCAGGCTGAGGCCGCTGAAGCGCCAGGCTCAGGCCGCCGAGCTGGGAGCGAGGATCGAACGCGAGGAGCTCGAGCTGCGGGCTCGGCTCGTCGGCGAGGACCTCCGGTTCGGCGCCGACCGGGCGAAGGTCGCGCAGAGCGCCGCCGAGGAGGCCCGCGCGGCCCGCGATGGCGTCGAAAAGAGGCTCGCGGAGGTCAGCGAGCGCCGTCGCGCCGCCGAGGAGCGCTTCGCCGCCCGCGACCGCGAGCGGACCCAGGCCTGGGGGACCCTGACCAAGCTCCGGGGCGAGCAGCAGCGGATCGCGGTCCGCGCCGCTGGGCTCGCCGACCGCAATGCCGAGCTCGAGCGGCGGCTGGAGGCCCTGCGGGCCGAGTTCGGGCCCCTGACCCTCGACGTCGACGAGGGCGGCCGGGCCCCGGGCGAGCGTGGCCGCCGGCTCGAGGAGGAGCTGGGGGAGGTCGACGCCGGTCTGACCAGCGCCGTCGAGGGACTGGAACGGGCTCGCTCGACCGATTCCCCCGAGCGCGAGCGCGAAGCGGCGCTCGGGGCGGTTCGAGGCGGCGCCGAGCGCGCGGTGCGCCACGCCCGCCGTGCCGAGAGCATGCTCGGAGAGCGGCACCGTGAAGCACTGCGGGCGAGGGTCGAGGCCGGCGAGCGGTTGCTGGCCGAGATCGCGGCTGCGGCCGCGGCGGCATCCGCGACGGAGGCCGGGATCCGGGCCCGGGTCGAGCGGATCGAGACCCTGGTCGTCGGCGATGGCGGTGACGGCGACGAGATCGCCGAGGAAATGCGGGCCTGTTCGCGCCAGGAGTCCGAGCTCCAGGTCGAGATGAAGGCGGCCTCGGACAGGTTGACCAGCGCCGAGGTCGAGGCGACCCAGCTCGGCGATCGGCGGGCGGACGCGGCGAAGGAGCTGGCCGAGATCGGAGCCCGACTTGGTGAGGAGGTCGGCCCCGCGGAGGAGCCGCTCAGCGACTCCGAGCGGCTCGACATCGACCGCCGGATGGAGCGGCTGGAGCGCCGGCGGGCACAGATCGGGCCCGTCAATCCACTCGCCGAGCGCGAGTACGAGGAGGCGCGCGAGCACGTCGAGTCGCTGCAGGCCCAGCGCGAGGACACCGAGCGCGGGATGCGCGAGCTGGAAGGCCTGATCCGCGAGGTCGACGCCGAGATCGAGCGAGCTTTCGAGGAGACCTTCGAGGCGACCGCGCGGAACTTCGGCGAGATGGTCGAGCACCTCTTCCCGGGCGGGCGCGGCATCCTGCGCCGGGTAAGCCTCCGGTCCGTCGCCGAGCCCGCGGCCGCCGCGGAGACCGAGGGCGAGGACGAGGAGGCCGAGGAGGAGCGCGAGGAGCTCGGGGTCGAGATCGAGGTGACCCCGGCCGGCAAGTCGACGCGCAAGCTCTCGCTGCTCTCCGGCGGCGAGAAGTCGCTGGTGGCGCTGGCCTTCGTATTCGCCGTGTTCCTCGCCCGCCCCTGTCCGTTCTACATCCTCGACGAGGTCGAGGCCGCCCTCGATGACGCCAATATCGACCGCTTCCTGCAGCTGATCCGGCGCTTCTCCGATCGGGCTCAGTTCGTGATCGTCACCCACCAGAAACGGACGATGGACGCGGCGGATGTCCTCTACGGAGTGACGATGGCCGACGACGGAGTCACCAGAGTCGTCTCACGCCGGCTGCCCCGCGAAAGCGAGGCCGGCGTCGACTCCGCCGAGTCCGCCGGCGGGCCGCCACCGTTCGCGGGGATCGCCGAGGACGAGCCCGAGGAGGGGTTCACCTCGCCCGCGGCCGCCTCCTCGGCGGAGCGGGGCAAGGCCGAGGCGGCCTGAAGCAACAAAAAGCTCACGTTCAATCGGAGACTCTGCGGTACGCTGAACCCTGGGCCAGGTAGAGGAGGCAGTCATGACCCAGGGCCATATGGACAGGTTGACGTCGTTCGACACGTCGTTCCTGGACAACGAGAGGCAGAACGGCCACATGGCGCTCGGCGCGATCATGGTCTGCGAGGGCACGGCCCCGAGCTTCGAGGATTTCAACGCCCACATCCGCAGTCGCCTTCACCTGCTGCCGCGCTTCCGCCAGCGGGTCGTGTTCCCGCCGATGCAGCTCGGGCGCCCGTTCTGGGTCGATTTCCCCGAGTTCGACGTCACCGAGCACGTCCGCCACGTCACCCTGCCCGAGCCCGGGACCGATGCCCAGTTCCACGAGCTGGTCGGGCGTTGTCTCTCGCCGGCCCTCGACCGTTCGAAGCCACTCTGGGAGTTGTGGCTGGTCGACGGGTTCGAGGACGAGCGTTTCGCGATCGTCTACAAGACCCACCACTCGCTCGCCGACGGGATCTCGGCCGTCGACATCGGCGTCCTCCTTTTCGACGTCGAGCCGAAATTCGAGGTCGCCCGGGAAGAAATGCCCTGGGAGCCGCACCGAGCCCCCTCGCAGCTGGGGCTGGTCGCCCGCGCGGTCGGCGGCCTGGTGACGACAATCGGCCGCGGCCTGCGCTGGATCGCCGCCGCGATCGCCGCCCCGAAGCGAGCCGTGACACGCGCGCGCGATGGGATCGCCGGGATTTACGAGGTCAGCTGGGCGCTGACCAAGCCGGCCCCGAAGGTTCCGCTCAACGTTGAAATCGGCCCCCACCGCGGCTTCTCCTGGACCCAGTGCAGCCTCGACCAGTTCAAACAGATCAAGAACAGCCTGGGTGGGACGGTCAACGACGTCTCCCTGGCTGTGGCCGCCGGGGCGATCCGGCGCTGGCTACAGAGCCGCGACGTCGAGGTCGACGGGCTCGAAATGAGGGCCCTGGTGCCGGTCTCGGTCCGGGCCGAGAACGAGCACGGCGAGCTCGGCAACATGCTGACCGCGATGCGGGGCCCGCTGCCAGTCGGGATCGGGGACCCGGTCGAGCGGCTGCGCAAGGTCAACCATGCGATGGAGGAGCTGAAGGCCTCCAAGCAGCCGCTCGGCGCCGAAGCGATCTGGAACCTCAACGACTGGTTCCGCGAGTTCGCGCCGCCGGTGCTGCTGCGCCCGACCGCGGCGATCAACTTCTCGACCCGGCTCTTCAACCTGCTGGTCACCAACTTCCCCGGCCCGCAGATGCCCTTCTACGTCCTCGGCCGCGAGCTGATCGGGGTCTACCCGGTCGGGTTCCTGGCCCGCGGCCACGCCCTCGCGATCGCGATCTTCAGCTACAACGGCCAGATGTTCTTCGGGCTGATCGCCGACCGCGACTCGATCGACGACCTCGAGGCGATCTCCTCCTACGTCGACGACGCGGTGCAGGAGCTCTTCGAGGCCGCCCAGATAGCCTCCCGCAGCGATGGCAACGGGCTGGGACGAGATAGTCGATCTGGGGTCGAGGGAGACCGCCAGCACCTCGGAGCCTGAGACCGAGGAGGGGCGACGCGGCGTCTTCCGCCGCCTGCGTGAGAGCCTCTCGAGCAGCCGCCGGGCGCTCACCGAGGAGATCTCGGCCAGCCTCTTCGACCGGATCGACGAGGAGACCTGGGAGCGGCTCGAGGAGGCGCTGATCCTCGCCGACGTCGGCGCCCCGACCACGGCGGCGATCGTCGAGCGGCTCGAGCAGGAGGTCGAGAGCGGCGCTGTCCCCGCCGATGGCGAGTCGGTCCAGCGGCGGCTGATCGAGATCGTCGCCGAGGTCGCCTCGACCGGCCGGGCGCCGCTCGCGCTCGGAGCCGAGCCGGCGGTGCTGCTGATGGTCGGGGTCAACGGGACCGGCAAGACGACGACGATCGGCAAGATCGCCTCGCACCTGACGGGCGAGTTCGGCCTCTCGGTCATCCTCGCCGCCGCCGACACCTACCGCGCCGCCGCCGCCGAGCAGCTCGCCGAGTGGGCCGACCGCGCCGGGGCCGAGCTGGTCCGCTCCGAGCCCGGCGGCGACCCCGGGGCGGTCGCCTACGACGCGGTCGAGGCGGCGCGTGCCCGCGGCGCCGACGTCGTCATCGTCGACACCGCCGGCCGCCTCCACACCCAGGGCAATCTGATGGATGAGCTGGCAAAGGTGCGGCGGGTGATCGGTAAGCAGCTTCCCGGCGCCCCGCACGAGACGCTGATCTCGATCGACGCGACGACCGGCCAGAACGGCCTGCGCCAGGCGAAGGTCTTCTCCGAAGCGGCCGAGGTCGACGGCGTCGTCCTCACCAAGCTCGACGGGACCGCCAAGGGGGGAATCGTCCTCGCGATCGCCAGCGAGCTCGAGATCCCGGTCAAACTGATCGGGACCGGCGAGAAGCTCGAGGACCTGCGCCCGTTCGACCCCACCGATTTTGCCGAGGCGCTGCTTGCCGAGTAGTCCCTAAGCTGGTTTGCCGTGTTCGACCAACTCTCAGACCGCCTCCAGGCGACGCTCTCCGATGTCCGCTCGCGCGGCAAGCTCAGCGAGGGCGACGTCGATGCCGCGATGCGCGAGATCCGCCTCGCCCTGCTCGAGGCCGACGTCAACTTCAAGGTCGTCAAAGCCTTCACCAAGGAGCTGAAGGAGCGCTGCCTCGGCAGCGAGGTGATGGAGAGCCTCGACCCCGGCCAGCAGGTGGTCAAGATCGTCAACGAGGAGCTGACCGAGCTGATGGGCGGCTCCGGGCGCGAGCTCGCCCTCTCCTCCACCGGCCCGACGGTGATCCTGATGGCCGGCCTGCAGGGCTCGGGGAAGACGACCGCCTGCGCCAAGCTCGCCCAGTACCTCGCCAAGGGCGGCAAGGACGTGGCGCTGGCCGCCTGTGACGTCTACCGCCCGGCTGCGGTCGAGCAGCTGGTCACTGTCGGCGCCCGCGCGGGGGCCCACGTCTACGAGCAGGGGACCGATGCCGACCCGGTCGAGATCGCCGCCTGGGCGCTCGATCGGGCCCGCGAGGACCGTCGCGACGTCCTCATCGTCGACACCGCCGGCCGCCTCCACATCGATGAGGAGCTGATGGCCGAGCTGGCGAAGATTCGCAAGCGCACGAAGCCGCATGACGTCCTCCTCGTGGTCGACGCGATGACCGGCCAGGACGCCGTCGCGGTCGCGGAATCCTTCGCCGAGGCGGCCGAGTTCGACGGGGTCGTAATGACAAAGCTCGACGGCGACGCCCGCGGTGGCGCCGCGCTCTCGGTCAAGGCGGTGACCGGCAAGCCGATCCTGTTCGCTTCCACCGGCGAGAAGCTCGAGGCGTTCGAGGCCTTCCACCCCGACCGGATGGCGTCGCGGATCCTCGGCATGGGAGACGTCCTCAGCCTGATCGAGAAAGCCGAGGAGCAGGTCGACGAGCGCGAGGCCGAAGACCTGCAGAAGAAGCTGGAAAGCGACCGCTTCACCCTCGAAGACTTCCTCCAGCAGATGCGGCAGGTGCGGAAGATGGGGCCGCTGAGCGGCCTGATCGGGATGCTGCCGGGGATGGGGGCGATGAAACAGCTGAAGAATGCCGAGGTCGACGAGGGCGAGCTCGACCGGGTCGAGGCGATCATCCTCTCGATGACGCCGGAAGAGCGGGTCAACCCCTCGGTAATCAACGGCTCGCGGCGCAAGCGGATCGCAAGCGGCTCCGGCGTCCGTGTCCAGCATGTGAAGCAGCTGCTGAAACAGTTCGAGCAGATGCGAAAACTGATGCGCCAGATGGTCTCCGGGAACATGCCGAGCCCGGAGCAGCTGGCCCAGATGGGCGGCGGCGCCCCACGCCCGAAGATCCGAAGGCGCTAACCTGCCGCAGTCCAATGGCAGTGAGAATCAGACTCAGAAGGGTGGGTTCGAAGAAGAACCCGGTATGGCGGATCGTCGTCGCCGACAAACGCTCGCCGCGTGACGGTCGGACGATCGAGACGATCGGCCGCTACAACCCGCAGACCGAGCCCTCGACGATCGAGTTCGACGAGGAGCGCGCCCGTCACTGGCTCGAGCACGGCGCCCAGCCTTCCGAGACGGTGGCGACCCTGCTGCGCACCAAGGGCATCGCCGCCTCCGGCAGTTAGATGAGCGCGGAGCGAGCAAGCGTCGCAGTCTGTTTCCTCGCGCCGCGAGCCAAGCGCGAAGCGGTGTTATGACCGAGCTTCTCGAGTTCCTCGTCAGGGCACTCGTCGAGGATCCCGAGGCGGTTGTCGTCGAGGAGCTCGAGGAGGAAGGCGACCTGGTCTACGAGATCTCCGTCGCCGAGGACGACCTCGGCCGTGTGATCGGCAAAGGCGGCCGGGTCGCGAACGCGATCAGGACGATCGCGAAGGCCGCCGCGGTGAGGATCGACCGACGAGTTATCGTCGAAATCCTCGATTGAAGCTCGACATCTTCACCCTGTTCCCGGAGGCGTTCGACTGGTTCCGGTCGCAGCGCTCGGTCCAGAACGCCCTCGGCAAGGGGAACGAGCTGCGGCTCTTCAACTATCGCGACACGACGCCACTGAGCGCGGGCCAGGTCGACGACGCTCCCTACGGCGGCGGGGCGGGGATGGTGCTGCGGGTCGATGTGGTCGATGCCGCCCTCGAGGCTGCCTACCCGGACGGCGGCCGGCCGCGGATCGTGCTGCTATCGCCGACCGGCCGGGTGCTGGACGACGAGACCGCCGATCGCCTCACCCAGGAGCCGCACGTGGCGCTGCTCTGCGGTCGCTACGAGGGCTTCGACGAGCGCGTCCACGAGCACCTCGCCGACGAGGAGGTCTCGATCGGTCGTTACGTCCTCGCCGGTGGCGAGCTGCCCGCGATGGTCGTCGCCGACGTCGTGATGCGCAAGCTGCCGGGGGCGCTGGGGCATGAGCAGAGCGCCGTCGAGGAGTCCTTCAGCATGATCCTCGAGGGGGCACCTGAGTACCCGCACTACACGCGGCCACCGAACTATCGGGGCTGGCAGGTCCCGGACGTGCTCGTCTCCGGCGACCACGGCAAGGTGAGCAGCTGGCGGGCCGAGCAGAGCCGGATCCGGGCCGAAGAGTTCGACCGGGGCCCGGAGTAGGTACGATTCCGCAACCGCGCGGCGCCCCCATGGGCTCCGGCGGCTTTTTTACGGAGCGCCCGCAGACAGCCATGAGCAGTGTTATCGACAGCATCGAGCGACGCCAGCAGCGGCAGGGGATCCCCTCCTTCGAGCCGGGCGATCGCGTGCGCGTCCATTTCCAGGTCGTCGAGGGCAACCGCCGCCGAACCCAGGTCTTCGAGGGGATCGTCCTCAAGCGCCAGGGCTCGGGCGCGCGTGAGACGTTCACCGTCCGCAAGCAGTCGTTCGGCGTCGGCGTGGAGCGGACATTCCCCCTGCACTCGCCGAAGATCGAGAAACTCGAGATCGCGGCGCGCGGCGACGTCCGCCGGGCGAAGCTCTACTACCTGCGTGGGCGGATCGGCAAGGCGGCCAGGGTCGCCGAGCGGCGCTGGGGCATCGACGAGGAGATGATCTCGACCCCGACCGCGGCCGAGGAGCCGGAGGCGGTCGATGCCGAGGGCGTAACGGTCGAGGAGGCCGAGGCCGCCGAGCACGGCGAGGCCCCGGAGGGCACGGAGGAGACCGCTGAGGAGACCACCGAGGCGGCCGATTCGGGCGAGGTTGATGCGGAGGCTGAGGCCCCCGCAGAGGATGAGGCAGAGTCGGACGCCGCCGTCGAGGCTGCGGCGTCGGACTCGGAGACGTTGGAGGCCGAGGAGCCGGAGTCGAGTGAGACCGAGACCGAGACGGAGGCCGAGGAGGAGCAGGCCCCCGCGGAGGACTCGACCGATGACGGCGAGGGCGAGCAATCCGACGACTCCGACAAGGGCTCGGCCTGAACCCGCGCATCCCCAAGCCTGAAAGCACCGCCGGCGGGCTGATCGAGCTCGTCGTCATCGTCGCGATGGCGCTCGGCCTCGCACTGCTGCTTCAGGCGTTCATCGTCAAGCCGTACCAGATCCCCTCGGAATCGATGGAGCCGACGCTGGACGTCGGCCAGCGGGTCCTGGTCAACCGCTTCCTCTACCACTTCACCGATCCCAGCATCGGCGACATCGTCGTCTTCCATCCGCCGGCCGGGGCCGATCAGGGCGTCCAGTGCGGAGCCCCTCATTCGCCGCGCCAGGCCTGCGACACGCCGACGGAGGCTCGCTCGAGCCAGAACTTCATCAAGCGGGTGGTGGCCGGGCCGGGAGATCGATTGAGCATCAGGGACGGGCACCCGGTCGTCAACGGTGAAGAGAAGACCGATGAGCCCTACACGATCCCCTGCGGAGGCGGCGGAGCCTGCAATTTGCCGGATACGATCGTGATTCCGCCGGATCATTACTTCATGATGGGCGACAACCGTGGGGCGAGCGACGACAGCCGATTCTGGGGGCCCGTCCCCCGCAAGTGGATCATCGGCAAGGCCTTCGCCACCTACTGGCCACCCGACCGGGTCGGAATCCTCTAAGCGCTCTGGCAGCTCCCGCACGCGCCGCCGGATGCTGGCGCGGACCCAGCGCCTCTTCACCTTCGATCGCGCCCTCGGCAGCCGCCTCGTCGCCGGGGCCGATGAGGCCGGGCGCGGCTGCCTGGCCGGGCCGTTGGTCGCCGCCGCGGTGCTGATCGACTACGGCTCGCTGTCGCGCTCGGACCGGCTCTCGCTGGCCGGCCTCCACGACTCGAAGCAGATGGACGTAGAGCGCCGTGAGGAGATCTACCCGGCGGTGCTGCGGGCCGCGGCGCGGGCCTCGATCGTGATCCGCTGCGTGCGCGGCATCGACGACCGCGGCCTGCACGTGACGAACCTCGAGGCACTCTCGAGCGCGCTCGAGAGGCTGCGGCCGGACGATGAGGCGACCTGCCTCGTCGACGGCTTCTCGCTGCGCAGGTGCGCCGTCCCGCACCGGGCGGTCGTCGAAGGGGATGGGACCAGCGCCGCGATCGCGGCCGCATCGGTGCTCGCCAAGGTGACCCGGGACCGATACATGCACGGGATCGCCGAGCAGCACCCCGGTTGGGGATTCGACGAGCACGTCGGCTACTCGACGTCCGAGCATCGGGCCGCGATCGAGCGGATCGGGATCTCGCCGCTTCACCGCCGCTCGTTCCAGTCGGTCGCCTACAGCCAGCTCGAGCTCTCGACCTGAGCTAGAAGGCGTTGCGGATGTGCTCGACCGCGAGGTTGGTCCCGGCGCGGTCGAAGCTGACGCCGACGACGTCGAAGCGGATCTCCCCGTAGGCGGGGGCCTGCCGGCGGGTCGCGATCCAGGCGACCGCCACTCGGCGGATCCGCAGTTGCTTGCGGGGGCCGACGGCGAGCACCGGTCGCTCCGGCCCGAGGTCGGAGCCCGCCAGCCCGGCCTTGACCTCGACGAAGACGAGGGTCCGGCCCTCGAGGGCGACGATGTCGATCTCGCCGACCCGGGTCCGGGCGTTGCGCTCGACGATCCGCCAGCCGGCGGCCACGAGCCGCGCCGCCACCAGGTCCTCGGCGCGGCGTCCGATCCGCTGGCGGGCGATGGTCATCGGCGCCGACGCTAGGGGCGCGGCGCGCACGGGTGGCGCGCAGAACGCAAGGGCAGTGGGACGGTTGGCGGGCAGTCGCCGTTACGGCACAGAGGGTCTGCGGACTTCTTGAGATCGACGCGCCACCCGCGCGTCGATGACCGACAGGCTCGCCCCGATGCTCGCCACCTCGCGGACATTCACGCTGGACGGGATCTCGGCCCGCCCCGTCCGGGTCGAGGTCGACGTGCGGCGGGGCCTTCCCGCCTTCTCCGTGGTCGGCCTTCCGGACGCCGCCGTCAGAGAGGCACGTGAGCGGGTGCGGGCGGCGATCACGAACTGCGGTTTCGAGTTCCCGCTGCGGCGGATCGTCGCCAACCTCGCTCCGGCGAGTGTCCGCAAGGCCGGGCCCGGCCTCGACCTGCCGATGGCGGCGGCGCTCCTGACCGCCTCGGGCCAGTTGAGCTGGTCCGAGCCGCGGCGGCTGGCGATGGTCGGCGAGCTCGCTCTCGACGGCTCGGTCCGGCCCGTCCACGGCGCCCTCGCCGTCGCCGAGGCGGCCCGCGAGGCGGGGGAGGACTCGATCGTCGTCCCCGCCGCCAACGGCTCCGAGGCGGCGCTGGTCGACGGCATCGAGGTGATTCCGATCGAGAGCCTCGGCCAGCTCGCAGGGTTGGCCGCGGGGGCGGAGATCGCCGAGCGGCCGCCGCCGCTGCCGCTCCACTCCGACTCCGCATCGAGCGCGCCCGACCTCGCCGACCTGCGCGGCCAGCGCCATCTGCGTTACGCCCTCGAGGTCGCCGCGGCGGGCGGTCACAGCCTGCTCGTCGTCGGCCCGCCGGGCGCCGGCAAGTCACTGGCGGCTGCCCGGCTGCCCTCGATCCTGCCGCCGCTGGCGGCGCTCGAGGCGCTCGAGGTGGCGCGGATCGCCAGCGCCTGCGGCAGGCTCGACGGCGGGCCTCTGGGAGGCAGGCCCTTTCGGGCGCCCCATCACACGATCAGCCCGGCGGGGCTGGTCGGCGGCGGCAACCCGCCCGGCCCCGGCGAGGCGACGATGGCCCATCGCGGCGTCCTCTTCCTCGACGAGCTCTGCGAGTTCCGGCGCGACACCCTGGAGGCGCTGAGGGCGCCCCTGGAGTCCGGCTGGGTCACGATCGCCCGGACCGGCGGCGCCCGGCGCCTGCCGTGCCGGTTCATGCTGGTCGCGGCTGCCAATCCATGCCCCTGCGGCCGTGGCGAGGCCGACCCGGACTGCACCTGCCCGCCGCTCGACACTCAGCGCTACCAGGGCCGGCTCAGCGGCGCGCTCGCGGACAGGATCGACATCCTCGCCTCGGTCCGGCAGCCGAGCGCGGCCGAGATCGCCGGCGAGGAGGGAGAGGGCTCGGAGCCGGTGCGCGGGCGAGTCGTCGCCGCCCGCGAGCGGCAGGAACGGCGCCTCGGCCCCGGCCGCAGCAACGCCGAGATGACCCCGGCCGAGGCTCGCGAGTGCGAGGTCGCGGACGACGCGACGGCGCTGCTGGCTGAGGCCTACTCCAGGCGGCGCCTCAGCGGCCGGGCCCACGACAGGGTGCTGCGTCTGGCGCGCACGGTCGCCGACCTCGCCGGCGAGGGGGAGATCGGGACCAACCAGATGGCGCAGGCCCTGCAGCTGCGAAGGCGCGACCGTGAGTGAGCGCAGCCCGGAGGCGTGCCCTGAGTGCCTGCGCCGGTCCTGGCTTCTGGCCCAGCTCGCGCCATACATCGAGAAGATCGCGACCGGCGCGCCGGGCTCGCGCTCGCCCGAGTTGCTGCGCCTCTCCAACCAGGACCTCGTCGCGGTCGTGGCGCCGCAGGTGGCGGACCGCATGCTCGAGGGCGTCGAGGGGATCACGGAGAGCAGGATCCGAGCCGACCTGCTCGGCGCGCAGTGCTGGGCCTGCTGTCGCCACGACCCGCTCTTCCCGGTCGGGCTCGGCGATGCCGCGGACGCCCCCTGGGCCCTGATCGGCCGCGGCGACCCGGCGCTGCTCGCCCGGCTTGAGCCCGAGGCGGCGGTGACGGTGGTCGGGTCCCGCCGTGCGAGCTCCTACGGCCGCGAGGTCGCTCGGGAGCTCGCCCGCGAGCTGGCGGCGTCCGGTCAGGTGGTCGTCAGCGGCCTCGCTTTCGGGATCGATGCCTGTGCGCACCGGGGCGCGCTCGAGGCCCCGGGGATGACGGTCGCCGTTCTTGGCTGTGGCGCCGACATCTCCTATCCGGCCGCTCACCGGTCGCTCTGGCGGCGGATCGGCGAGCTCGGCCTCGTTCTCTCCGAGCTGCCGCCGGGGACCGGCGCCTGGCGTTGGACGTTTCCGGCCCGCAACCGGATCATGGCCGCCCTGGCGGGTATGACCGTCGTCGTCGAGGCGGCGGAACGATCGGGCTCCCTGATCACCGCCGACCTCGCCCAGGATCTCGGCCGCGACCTCGGCGCCGTGCCGGGTCCGGTGGGCTCCCGGCTCTCGGCCGGGCCGAACAATCTCCTTGCCGGCGGCGCCTGTGTCGTCCGCGACGCCCAGGACGTGCTCGACGCGATGTTGGGACCCGGAGCGCGGACGCTGGAGCGCTCCGGTCCCCCGCTCGAGCCCGCGCTGCAGGGGGTCCTCGAGGCGGTCGAGAGGGGGGAGGAGACCTGCGACGGGATCGCCGCCGCTCTCGATTTCTCGGGCCCCGACGCGGCTGCGGCACTCGCCACCCTCGAGTCGATGGGCTACGTCTCATGCTCGCTCGTCGGCGTCTACCTGCGGACCACCCAGACGGCGCCTGACTAGGCTCCCACGAGTGCGGAGCGAGCAAGCGTGCATATCTGATTTCTCGCGCAGCGAGCGAAGCGCGAGATTAGCCTGATGGCCGCCAGACCGATCCCGACCGTCCTCTCGATCGCCGGATCGGACTCGGGCGGCGGCGCCGGCATCCAGGCCGATCTGAAGGCGTTCGCGCGCTGCGGCGTGCACGGGATGACGGCGATCACGGCGATCACGGCGCAGAACACGGTTGGGGTCAGCGCCATCGAGGCCGTCTCGCCCGCCATGATCGTCGCCCAGGTGCGATCGGTCGCCGAGGACATCGGCGTCGACGCGGTCAAGGTCGGGATGCTCGGCAGCGCCGAGACGGTCGCCGCGGTCGTCGAGGCGCTCGACCTGGTCGGCGCGGCGCCGGTGGTGGTCGATCCGGTGATGGTCGCCGAGAGCGGCGCCGTCCTGCTCGACGACGACGCACGCGAGGCCCTGACCAGCCTGCTGCTGCCACGGACGACGGTCGCCACCCCGAACATCCCCGAGGCTCGGGCGCTGGCCGGGGCGGGGGAGGAGGTTGCCCAAGCGGACCTGGCGCGCGCGATGCTGGCCCTGGGCCCCGACGCGGTAGTCGTCACCGGCGGTCACAGCGACCAGGTGGTCGACGTCTTCCTCGACGGCACCGAGCCCGTCGAGATCGTCGGCGAGCGCCACCCCGATGGCGCCTCCCATGGCTCCGGCTGCACCCACTCCTCGGCGCTCGCCGCCGGGCTTGCGCTCGGCGAGACACCGCTCGAGGCCGCACGACGCGCCCGCGAGGTAGCCTCGGAAGCGATCGCCGCCGGGTTGCGGGGCATCGGAGCAGGGCCGGGACCGGTCGACGTTTTCGATCTGCGGACCCAGACGCCGCGAGGCGGCGTCCTCGGTCGCCCGAATAGAGGCGCTATGTCGGGCCCCTGCGTCCTTGCCTCGCTGGCGCCTGGGCCTCGTCAGTAGATTTGCACCCAATGAGCTCGAACGGCAACACAGCGACCAGCCTGCCCCGCCCACGCTCGAGCGTCGTCTTCGACGGCCCCGACCGCGCCCACTCACGCGCCTACATGAAGGGAATCGGGTTCGACGACGAGGCGCTCAGCCGGCCGACGATCGGGATCGCCAACACCTGGACCGAGGCGATGCCGTGCAACTTCCATCTCCGCGGCCTCGCCGAGCACGTCAAAGAGGGGGTCCGCGCCGCCGGCGGCACCCCGATGGAGTTCAACACCGTCGCCGTCTCCGACGGGGTCACGATGGGGACCCAGGGGATGAAGGCCTCGCTCGTCAGCCGCGAGGTGATCGCCGACTCGATCGAGCTGATGGCCCGCGGCTACCAGTTCGACGCGATCGTCGCCCTCTGCGCCTGCGACAAGACGATCCCGGGCTGCGCGATGGCGCTCGCCCGCCTCGACGTTCCCTCCGTCGTGCTCTACGGCGGCTCGATCGCGCCCGGCCACTGGCACGGGCACGACGTCACGATCCTCGACATCTTCGAGGCGATCGGCGCCCACAACAGCGGTGACATGACCGATGAGGAACTGAACGAGCTCGAGGGCGTCGCCAGCCCCGGCGCCGGCGCCTGCGGCGGCCAGTTCACCGCCAACACGATGGCCTGCGCCTTCGAGGCGCTCGGGGTCAGCGCCGGGGGGTCGGCGATGGTCCCGGCCGAAGACGATGAGAAGGGAAACGTCGCCGAGCGGATCGGCGAGCTCGTGATGAGGGTCCTCGTGGATGACATCCGCCCGAGCAGGATCATCACCCGCGACTCGCTCGAGAACGCGATCGCCTGCGTCTGCGCATCCGGCGGGTCGACCAACGGCGTCCTCCACCTGATCGCGCTCGCCCACGAGCTCGGCATCGAGCTCTCGATCGACGACTTCGAGCGCATCTCCCGCGCCACGCCCCTCCTCGCCGATCTCAAGCCGGGGGGTCGGTTCGTCGCCACCGACCTCTACGCCGCCGGCGGTGTGCCGGTGCTGCTCAGCCGACTGGCCGAGGCCGGCGCCCTCCACGCCGACGCCCTGACCGTGACCGGCCAGACGATCGGCGAGGTCGCCGCGGCGGCGACCGAGGCGCCGGGCCAGGAGGTCGTGCGTCCGATCGACGATCCGCTCAAGGCCGAAGGGGGGCTGGCGATCCTCAAGGGCAACCTCGCCCCCGAAGGGGCGGTCGTCAAGCTCGCCGGGACCGAGCGCACCCAGCAGACCGGGCCCGCCAGAGTGTTCGAGTCCGAGGAGGAATGCTTCCGCGCGGTCAAGGAGCAGAAGATCAACCCCGGCGACATCGTCGTCATCCGCAACGAGGGCCCGGCCGGCGGGCCCGGGATGCGCGAGATGCTCCAGGTCACCGCGGCGATTGTCGGCGAGGGGCTCGGCGAGAGCGTCGCGATGGTGACCGACGGCCGCTTCTCCGGGGCGACCCGCGGGCTGATGATCGGCCACGTCGCGCCCGAGGCGGCCAAGGGCGGCCCGATCGCCGCGATCGCCGAGGGCGACACGATCAGCGTCGACATCGACGCTCGCAGCCTCGATATCGACCTCGACGACGAGACGATCGCGGCGCGCATCGCCGCCTACGAGTCGCCGCCCTCCCCGTTCGGGACCGGCGTGATGTCGAAGTACGCGGCCACCGTCAGCTCGGCCGCGGCCGGCGCCATCACGTCCTGAGATACCGGCGAACGAGAAGCCCCGCCGTCCGGCGTGGAGGGTCAGCCCCTGGCCGGGCCGATGGTCAGGATCTCTTCCCAGCCCTCGTCGATTGACCCGAGGTCGGCGCCGAAGGATCGCAGGGCCACTGCGAGGTCATCGGTTTCGACGTCCGTGTGCCAGGGCGGCCCGTCCCCGCGGACGCTCGTGCCTTGCTCACGGAGTCTCGCGACGATTCCCGCCGCTCGGTCCTGCCCGGCATCGTCGGGGGATCGCATTCCCAATTCCAGTTCGATCCACGGACCGGCCATGCTTTGACCCTAACGTCGATCCGACCTCGCGGCCGGCAGGCTCGAGATTGACCTCGACGACGAGACGATCGCGGCCCGCATCGCCGCCTCCGAGCTGCCGCCCCCCGGTCCCCAACCCTGCCGAGTTGGCGTTGACCGCCGCTAGGCGACGGTGGTTGCAAACTCGCCGTGGGGGATCAGGCGTAGCCCATCCGTTCCAGAACCGGGATCTCGCGGATCTGCGGTGGCTGGAGGTGGTCCCAGAGGATTCCCCGGGGTCGGTCGTACTGGCTGTCGACCTCGATCACGGCCCGGGGCGTCGCGATCATGTCGACCGGCAGGTCGTGCGCGGTCATCATCAGGTGCCGGCGGACGATCTGCATCGGGTGCACGGTGGTGGCGACGATCGTGTGGGCGTCGATCTTGCCGGCGTCGATCAGGATCCCGTACTCGAGGTCCGAGTAGCCGCCGCCTTTGCCGACCCGCGCCCCGCTGAGGTTGACCCCGACCGAGCCGCAGAGGACGAAGTCGATCGCCGGCAGGTCGTCGAGCGCGACCACCCGCCCGTGCTTCAGCGCGCCCTTGATCGTCGCCGCCTCCTTCAGCGCCTCCTTCGAGAGCCGTTTCGGTTCCAGCACCCTGAACGGGTGTGGGTCGCGCAGGCGCGGCACCGCCATGATCACCGTCTTGCCTTCCTCGAGCGCACGGCGCCGGGCGTGGGTCTGCGGTGAGTCCGGGTTGGCCTTGATCGCCTGGGCCCGCTTCCAGAGCCGGTGGCCGGCGAGCTTCTCGGCCGCCATCCGCGCCCCGGCGAAGTTCGGGATCCTGCCCTCGGCCCCGGGAAAGCGCGAAACCCCCTCGCGTTCCATCGCCTGCCAGATCTCTTTGCGGACCGAGTCCTTCGAGAGCGTCACCCGGCAAACATATCCTTCGGCAAACACGGATCGTCGCAGCCGTAATTGCAGGGAACCGGTCCCCTGCGCCCGAAGATGGCCCTGCCTACACTTTCGTGGTCGGGTGTTTTGCAGCGCCGAGCCTGGAGTCGAGCGAGTTGGGACGGAAGACCAAAATCGGGATCGTCACCGCAGTCTTCGTACTGGGGCTGTGTGCGATCGCCTACGCGTACGACCGTTCCCAGGACGAGAAGATCGCCGACGGGGTGACGATCGGGGGCGTCGACGTCGGCGGCCTCAACGCCTCCGAAGCCGAACAACGCGTCCGCCGCAAGCTCCTGGCGCCGCTGAAACACTCGCTCAAGGTCGGCTACGAAGGCGACAGCTGGCGTTTGCCCGGCAAGCGCCTCAAGGTGCACGCCGACCTCGAAGCAGCGGTCGAAGACGCGCTCGACGCCAGCCGCGAAGGCGGGCTCCCGGGGCGCGTCGTCCGATACATCACCGGCGGCGAAGTCGACAAGCAGGTCTCGGCCGAGGTCACCTACTCGCGGCCCGCGGTCAACAGGTTCGTCCGCAGGGTCGCCGGCGACGTCAACCGGGCGGCGCAGGACGCGACCGTCGACGCGAGTGGCGAAGGGCTCACCGTCGCCTCCGCGGTCTATGGGCGCAAGCTGCGCGACGACCTCCTCACCAAACAGCTGGACGACGCCGTCCTCAACGCCAACGCCGATCACACGATCGCCGCCCGCACCCACTCGGTGAAGCCGGAAGTGCTGGGCGATGAAGTCGCGGCCAAGTATCCGAGCTACCTCACCCTCGACCGCTCGACCTTCACGCTGCGGCTCTGGAAGCACCTGAAGCTGGCCAATACCTACACCGTCGCGGTCGGCATGGAAGGCCTCGAAACGCCGGAAGGCCTCTACGCGATCCAGGAAAAGGAAGAAGAACCGACCTGGCACGTGCCGGAATCGTCATGGGCCGGGAGCCTCGCCGGCCAGGACATCCCGCCCGGGCCCGAAAATCCGATTAAGGCCCGCTGGTTGGGGATCTTCGAAGGCGCCGGAATCCACGGGACCGAAGAGAGCTGGTCGCTCGGCTCCGCCGCCTCGCATGGCTGCGTGAGGATGTCGATCCCCGACGTGATCGAACTCTACGACCAGGTCGAAGTCGGGACACCGATCTACATCGGCTGACGCAGGCGCGGCCCGCCTCGCGGCGAAACTGACCAAATGGACTGGGACGAGGCTCTCAGCGGCTTCGATCGCGACGGGCGGGCCCGGGGCGTCGCCGAGCGCACCCGCCGGGCATACGGGGTCGACCTCGGGCAGTTCTCCGCCTGGGCGCGGGGAATGGGGCTCGAGCCCGATGCGGTCCGCCACCGCGATGTCCGTCGCTACGCCGCGGGCCTCTCCCAAAGCGGCGCGGCGCCGGCGACGGTGGCCCGCAAGCTCGCCGCGATCCGCGGCCTCTTCGACCACCTCGTCCGCACCGAGCGGATCGGCCAGAACCCGGCCGACCTCGTCTCCAGCCCGAAGCGCGATCAGAAGCTGCCCCAGGTGATGAGCGGCGAGCAGGTGCGGACGCTGCTGGAGCGGATCCCGGCGGCGACCCCGCTCGAGCTCCGCGACCGGTCGATGCTCGAGCTCGCCTACTCCTGCGGGTTGCGCTGCGAGGAGATAGTGATGCTCGACCTCGGCGCCTTCGACTTCGAGACCGAGCAGTTGCGCGTCCTCGGCAAGGGCTCGAAGGAGCGGTTGCTGCCGGTCGGCGAGCCCGCCCAGCATGCCCTGACCCGCTACCTCGAGCGCGGCCGCCCGGCGCTCGCCTCCGACGGCGGCGAGCGCGCCCTGTTCCTCTCCAAGAGTGGTCGCCGGCTCTCCAACTCCGACGTCACCAGGCGGCTCGGCCTCTGGGTCCGCGAGGCTGCGCTGGCCGGTGGCGTCTCGCCCCATTCGCTTCGTCACAGCTTCGCGACGCACCTGCTCGAAGGCGGCGCCGACCTGCGCACTATCCAAGAGTTATTAGGTCATGCGTCCATATCGACGACCCAGGTCTACACTCGCGTTGACGCTGCTCGTCTGCGAGATGCTTACCTTGCAACCCATCCCCGGGCGTAGTCGGTTTGAAGATCGGCCATAGAATCGAGCGGAGGCCATGGATACGGGCGTGAAAGAGGTGGAGCTGCGCGACCTGTGGCGCCGCTACAAGGAGGAGAACGACCAGAGCGCCCGCGAGCGCCTCGTCGTCGCCTATTCGCCGATGGTCAAATTCGTCGCCGGACGCCTCGGTGCCGGCCTTCCGTCCCACGTCGATGATGCCGACCTCATCTCCTACGGCCTCCTCGGCCTGATTGGCGCGATCGAGCGCTTTGAGCCCGAGCGCGGGATCAAGTTCGAGACCTTCGCGATGACCCGGATCCGCGGCGCGATCATCGACGAGCTGCGTTCGCTCGATTGGGTGCCGCGCTCGGTCCGGGCCCGGGCCCGCGAAATCGAGGCCGCCCAGAACAAGCTCGAGCACGAACTGCAGCGGGCGCCGACCGAGACCGAGCTCGCCCACCAGCTGAACATCAGCGAGGAGATGCTGCAGTCATCGTTGCTGGAAATCGCCAACTCCTCGGTCTACGCGCTCGACGAGCTCTGGACCGTCTCCGACTCCTCCGGCGACAAGGTCTCGCTGCTCGACACGATCTCCGACCCGCGTGCCGACGACCCCCAGGAGTCGCTCGCCAGCAACGAGATCAAGGACCGCCTGACCGAGGCGGTCGCCTCACTGCCCGAGCGTGAGCAGCTGGTTGTCGCCCTCTACTACTACGAGGGCCTGACCCTGCGCGAGATCGGTGAGGTGCTCGGGGTGACCGAGTCGCGGGTCTCGCAGCTGCACACCAAGGCGGTAATGCGGTTGAAGTCGGCTCTGCAGCCGGTGTAGGTTCCCATGCGTGCCTCATAAGGCCGCAGACCGGATTCGCAATGTCGCCCTGATCGGGCACCGGGGCAGCGGCAAGACGAGCCTGCACGAGGCGATGCTGTTCGAGGCCGGTGCGGCGAACCGGCTCGGAACGGTCGCCGACGGCACCACGGTCTCCGATCACGAGCCCGACGAGCAGGAGCGCCAGATGTCGATTGACGCCTCGGTCGCGACCTTCGAGCACGAAGGCCGCAAGATCAACCTGATCGACACCCCCGGCGAGCCGAGCTTCGTCGCCGACGCCGTCGCCGCGTTGCGGATCGCCGATGCGGCGGTCGTCGTGATCAACGCCGCGATGGGGGTCGAGGTCCACACCGAGCGGCTCTGGCGCCGCGCTGACGACGAGGGCCTCGCTCGGCTCGTCTTCGTCAACATGCTCGATCGCGAGCGCGCCGACTTCTTCGCCGCCCTCGACTCGCTGAAGCGCTCCTTCGGCGCCCACGTCGTCGCGACCGAGATCCCGATCGGGACCGAACACGACGTCCGCGGCGTCGTCGACCTGATCGACATGAGGGCATTCGTCAGCGAGGGAACCGGCCGCGACAACGCCTCCGAGGCCGAGATCCCCGAGGAGCTCCGGGCCCAGGCCGAGGAATACCGCGAGAAACTGATGGACGAGGTCGCCGAGAACTCCGACGAGCTGATGGAGCGCTATCTCGACGGCGAGGAGATCGACCACGAGGAGATCGTCGGCGTCCTCAAGCAGGGCGTCACGGAGGGCCGGATCTTCCCCGTCACCTGCGGAGTCGCGACCCGCAACCTCGGCACCGGGCGCCTCCTCAGCGCCCTGGTCGAGGACCTGCCGTCGCCGGCGATGCGGGGTGCGGTCGGCGCGGTCGGCGCCGACGGCGCAAATCTCGAGATCGAGCCCGACGAGGAGGGCTCGCTTGTCGCCTACGTCTTCAAGACCCTCGCCGACCCCTACACGGGGAGGATCAACCTCTTCCGCGTCTGCCGCGGGACGCTCTCCTCCGACTCGCAGATCGTCAACTCGACCCGCCATCAGAAGGAGCGGGTCGGCCAGCTCGGCCAACCGCTTGGCAAGGACCTGACCCCGGCCACCGAGCTCGGCGCCGGCGACATCGGTGCCGTCGCCAAGCTGAAGGAGACCCAGGCCGGCGACGTCCTCACCGCGAGCCAGGAGCAGATCTCCTTCCCGCCGCTCGACCTGCCTGCGCCGGTGATGGCCTTCGCCTATGAGCCGCGCTCGAAGGGCGACGAGGAGAAGGCCGCCGCCGCGGTCCGCCGGCTGAGCGAGGAGGACCCGACCCTCGACGTCCACCGCGACGCGCAGACCGGTGAGCAGATCGTCGCCGGCCTCACCCAGGTCCACGTCGAGGTCCTGGTCGAGCGGATGAAGCGCCGCTTCGGGGCCGAGATCGAGCTCCATCCGCCGCGGGTTCCATACCAGGAGACGATTCACGACTCGGCCGCCGCCCACGCCCGCTACAAGAAGCAGTCTGGCGGCAGGGGCCAGTTCGCCGACTGCAAGATCGAGATCGAGCCCGCGGAGGAAGGCGTCGGCCTCGAGTTCGTCAACAAGATCAAGGGCGCCTCGATCCCCGGGAGCTTCATCCCCGCGGTCGAGAAGGGGGTGGTCGAGGCGATGGAACACGGGACCGTCGCCGGCTATCCGGTCAAGGGGGTGCGGGTGACCCTGGTCGATGGCAAACATCACGACGTCGACTCCTCCGAGATGGCGTTCAAGATCGCCGGCTCGATGGCCTTCCGCCAGGCGATGGATGAGGCCTCGCCGGTTCTGCTCGAGCCGATCGTCAGGCTCACCGTCAGCTGCCCGGAGGACGCCGTCGGCGACATCATCGGCGACCTCAACTCCCGCCGCGGCCACCCGCTCGGGATGGAGCCGGCCGGGGCGATGACCGAGGTCAAGGCCGAGGTGCCGATGGCCGAGGTCCTCGATTACGCCCCGGACCTGCGCTCGATCAGCGGCGGCCGCGCCGACTTCACGATGGACTTCGAGCGCTATGACGAGGTCCCGGCCCACCTTGCTGACAGGGTCGTTGCAGCAAGTCGTGAGAGCGCCGGCGCCGCGGCCTAGGGCGCGGTTGCCGCTGCTAGCTTTGGAGGGGTGAGCGGCGACGCCCAGCTATGCGCCATCTGCCGGCGCACGATCCTGGCAGGGGAGCGCACCCGAACCTTCATGAGCCCGAAGGAGGGCCCGAAGCTCGTCTGCGACCTCTGCCGCGAGCGCGCCCGGCGACTCGACTGGGTCGACCCGGCCGCGGCCGGGGCGAACGTCGGACGCCGTCCCGCGCCCGAGGTCTCCGAATCTCCCGCGAGCCGCCTCGAGCGGGCGGCGCTGCGGTTCAACGGCAGCGATGCCGCACGCACGGTCGGCGGCCTGATGCGAACCCTCGGCCGCCCGTCGGTCTCGGTCGGGGCCGCGGCCGGATCCCCGAGCGAGGTCCGGATCACCCTCGCCTGGGATCTCTGCTGGTACCAGTGGGGAGTTGACCTCGGCGACGACCTGCGCCAGGTGTTCCAGATCGACCGGGGGACCGAGATCGACCAGCTCGAAGCCTCCGCGCGGCAGTGGAACGCGTCCGCCGGGGAGGGCGGCCGGATCTCGCTCGGGGCTCCGTCCCGCGAGCCGGTCGTCTGAGCCTTGGCGAAGATGGTGGTCAACGTCGACGGCGGCGCCAGGGGGAACCCCGGGCCGGCCGCGGTCGGGGTCGTCGTCCAGGACGCCGACGGCGGCGTTCTCGAGGAGGTTGGTGAGCGGATCGGCAGCGCCACCAACAACGTCGCCGAGTACAGGGCGCTGCTGCTCGGAATCGAGCGGGCGCGGGCGCTGGGCGCGAGCGAGCTCGAGCTGATCGGCGATTCGGAGCTGGTCGTGCGCCAGGTCAAGGGCGAGTACAAGGTCAAGGACGCGAGCCTGCGCGAGCTCCACGGCGAGGTCAAGCGAGCACTGGCGCCGCTAAAGGGTTGGTCGATCCGTCACGTCCGCCGCGAGAGCAATGCCGAGGCCGACCGGCTGGTCAACGAGGCGCTCGATGGCTGAGGATCGCGAGCCGCGCGCTCCAGAGCCGATCGACTCAGGCGTCGACATCGGCCACGTCCACCTCAAGGTGGCCGACCTCGACCGTGCCCTCGAGTTCTACTGCGGCGTCCTCGGTTTCGAGCTGCAACAGCGGATCGGCGACGAGGCCGCCTTCGTCTCGGCCGGCGGCTACCACCACCACATCGGCCTCAACACCTGGCAGTCGCGCGGCGGCTCGCCGCCGCCTCCCGGCACCACCGGCCTCTTCCACGCCGCGATCCGCTACCCGACCCGCCGTGCCCTCGCCGATGCCCTGCGCCGGCTCAGCGAGGCTGGAATCCGCCTCGGCGGCGCCTCCGACCACGGTGTCAGCGAGGCGCTCTACCTCGACGACCCCGACGGCAACGGCCTCGAGCTCTACTGGGACCGCCCGCGCGAGGACTGGCGCAAGGAGGACGGTGAGCTGGTGATGTACACCGCCCCGCTCGATCTCCAGGACCTGCTCTCCGACCTGGGTTAGCGGTCGAGGTTAGACCCGGTATGCGGTTCTAACCTCGACCGCGGGCTCCGGGCGCTGCTGCGCGCTTCGGCAGCCTACGGTCCGGCGCGCCGGGTTCAGCGGGCTACGGCCCGCTGAACCCGATCGCGAAGCAGGGGCCGCCGCCGCAGTTGTCGCTTTCCTGGATCGCCCCTTCGAAGAAGTCCGAGACGAGCTGCTGCTCGGCCGGGGTCGCCCGTGGCGCGCCATGAGGGTCGGCGCCGCTGCGGTTGGGGACGTTTTCGTAGGGTGGCGGATCGGTCCCGACCACGGTGCCCGCCGGTTCTTCGCGGATCGGGCCGGTGTCCCAGTAGTAGGCGGCCGAGCCCGTGTAGGGGTAGTGGCGGATCGCCGGCACCCGCCAGAGAAGGTTGGTGTCAGGCCAGCGGCCGTCGAAGAGGACGGGCCGGTGGGCACGGGCCCCGATCGTGCGCGCCTCGACGTCCGCCTGGTAGTCGGTCACCTGGTGGTCGCCGAAGGCGACATTCAGCAATACCTGGTGGGCGGGGGTGTCCGGCAGTGGGTCATCGGTCATCCGGTGCGCGTAGCCGCTCGGGTCACCGCGGTCCCAGAGCATCTGGATCAGGTCGAGAGCCAGCGGCCGCGAGAGTTCGTCCGCGTAGGACGGATAGAGGATCGCCGCGAAGGGGTCGAAGTCGACCGAGCGCGGCAGCAGGACCGAGTAGTTCATCGCCGGCACGCCCAGTGATGCCCGGGTGAAGTCCGGCGTGACCGCGGTCAGGGCGCCGCCCATGATCCCGCCCTGGCTGTTGCCGTTGTAGAAGAGGCTGCTGGTGTCGAGGACCGAGCCGCTGCCCAGGGTTCCGTCCTGATGGAAGGCCGCATCGGTCGTGAACCCACCGGCGCTGATCATCGCTCGCCCGAGGAACATCTCGTCGAGCAGGCCCTGCTGGAGGCGATCGGGCAGTGCCGGGAAGCGCGAGAGCTCCTGCAGGGCGCCGATCGCGACCGGGAGGTCCGACTGTGACATTCCGATCTCATCGGTCGCGCAGAAGACGATGCCGTGCGCCTGGGCGAGCTCGCGCTGCGGGCCTGAGGCGACCTCGCTCGCCGTGCCGAACAGGCCGTGGCCGTACAGCGACAGGCGACCGGCCCCGGCCGGTCCGCTGGCCACCGAGGCGGGGATGATGCAATCGAAGTTGGCGGACCAGACTCCGTTCTGGATCGGCGCGCCGTTGGAGTCGAGCTGCATAGTGCCGCCGGGCCCGCAGTTCGGGAACAGGTAGCACGGCACCATCACATTGCCTTTCACGCGCCGGGCGATCTGGCCTGGGTTCGGTTCTTCTTCGACGCCGGTGACTTCGAACGTCGGCGAGCTGCCCTGCGCTGTCAGGTCGGAGAGGTCGGTATCGCCGAGCTGGGCGAAGGCGTCATCTCGCATCGACAGCTCGCGGCCGGCGTTGTTCTGGTCGCTGGCGACCGTGAAGTCCCAGGCGAGGTAGAGGTCGCGCTGGTCGATCCCGGCCCGGCGTAGGGGCTTGAAGATGTCCTTGAAGTGCTTGCGGCGGGCGTTGATCTCCGGCTGCCTGGAGGGGACGTCGTCGCGGTAATAGCGGAACGCCGCGGGCGCCTCGATCCGGTCGCCGGCGGCATTGCGGAGGTCGCGGATGGCGACGATGTAGCGGTGGCGGGAGTCGAAGTTGACCGCCGGGTGGATCTCGAGCGCCACCTTTGCGGGGTCGGTGGCGTTGGAGTCGATCTCGACCCAGATCGGCCAGCGCCTCCCGGTCGTCGCGTCGATGACGACGACCGGCGCGTTTCGCGCCCGGTACTGGCGCAGGTGATTGATCGGGACCGCGCCGGTCGCGCGGACGTCGGCCGTGGTGTCGATTCCCGGCACCTTGAGCAGGATCGTCGCGCCAGGGCTGAAACCGTCGGCTGCGTTATAGGGGGTGGCGTTGATGTGGACCCCAAGCGCGTTGGCCGGCATCCCTTCGGTGGTGAGGTCGACGCGTCGCCCGGTCGGACTGGTGCCGTCGGGCCGCGTGTAGTAGTCATCGGGGAACGGCAGCAGGCAGAGTGCATTGCCGGGTTCGGCGATGAAGTCGCAGTTGGCGGCGTCGGATGTGTCGATCGGTGGCAGGTGCGGCTTGCCATGGTGGCCGTTGGAGCTCGATGCGGACGCGACGCCCGCCATCGCCAACACGAGGACGCTTGCCGCGACTGCGGCGCTCAACCAGATTCTCATCGGCTTCCCTCCAAGATCGCCTGGGGCCAGCAATACCCAAAATTGGTTAATCCAAACCGTCCACGACTCGGAGCGAGTTAGGCTGGCGCAGGCTCGGTACCAGTCCCGGCCATCGAAGGGAGATCACATGAATGACGCCTCTGCGCGCTACGGCGCGATGACGGGGATCCTGTTCGTCCTCGTCGTCATAATCGGATTCGCCGTCACGCCCCAGCCGCCCGACGCCGACGCGGCGCCCTCCGAAGTCCTCAACTACGTGGTCGACCACCACAACGCGCTGCACGCGGTCCAGCTCATTTTCGCCGCTGCGGGCTTCCTCTTTATCTGGTTCATCGGCACCCTGCGCGACTTCCTCTCCCGGGTCGAGGTCGCGGCCGGACGCTACGCCCTCGCCAACCTCGCCTGGGGAGGTGGGCTGATCGCGGTCGCCACCCTGATGATCGGGGGCGCATTCGCGGCGACCGCGACGCTGCATCCGCTCCAGAGCGACCCTGATCTGACGAGGGCGCTGTGGGACGCGTCACTGCTGGTCCCCGCCGTCGGCGCGCCGGCCGCCGCCGTCTTTTTCTTTGGGAACGGCCTCAGCATCCTGCGCTCCGGCGCCCTTCCGGCCTGGCTGGGCTGGCTCGGGATCGTGACGGCCCTCTTCAATGGACTGGGCATCAGCGCCGTATTCACAGATCACGGCGCATTCGCGGCCGACGGTGTGCTCGGGTTCTTCATCGGCTTCCTCCTCTTCATCCTCTGGACGCTGTTGGCCAGCATCACACTTGTCCGCAGTCTCGGAGGGGCCGACCCTGAAACCTCACAGCAACCCGCTCGATAGGAGATGCGCATGTCCCGGATCAGAAGAATGCTCACGTTCTCGAACGCGATCGCCATCCTTGCCCTGTTCGTGGCGCTCGGCGGCTCCGTCTATGCGGCGAGCAAGATCAACGGAAAGCAGATCAAGCCCAAGTCGATTCCCGGCAACAGAATCAAGCCCGGATCACTGACCGGCGCGCAGGTCAAGGCGGGCTCGCTGACGGGGAAACAGGTGGTCGGGAGCAGTCTCACCGGGGTCAACGCCAGCGGGTTGGCGGCGGTTCAGTACGCGACAACGGCGGTGTCCCTGGTGCAGAACGCCATAGGGGGGACCACCGGGAGCGTGGCCTGTCCCGCCGGGACGAAGGTCATCGGAGGCGGCGCGATCGTCAGCGACGAGAAAGAAGGCTACGTGAACGACAGTGGCCCGACGGCGGATCGCGCGGGCTGGTCCGCGACAGGATTCTCCGGCGCGACCAACACCACCATGACGATCACGGCAATCTGCACGCCTGTCGCCGCGACCACTGGTTAGCGATGGACGTCGCGATTGCGGGAGGGCATGGCAGGATCGGCCTCCTCCTTGGCGCGATGCTCGCCGAGCGGGGTGACAGGGTTTGCGGCCTGATCCGCGACCCCGCCCAGGCTGACGATCTGCGCGCGGCCGGCGTCGGGCCCGCCGTCTGCGACCTTGAGGGCGAGGACGACGTCGCGGCCGCGGTCCGCGGCGCCGAGGCCGTCGTCTTCGCTGCCGGCGCCGGGCCCGGCAGCGGCGCTGAGCGCAAGCGGACGATGGACCTCGATGGCGCGGTGAAGCTGGTCGAGGCGGCCAAGGAGACGGGGATTCGGCGCTACGTGATTGTCAGCTCGATGGGTGCCGATGACCCGCCCGCCGAGGGTGGCGACGTCTTCGGCGAGTACCTGCGGGCGAAGGCCGGGGCCGACAGAGCGCTGGAATCGAGCGGTCTCGACTACACGATCGTCAGACCGGGGAGACTGACCGATGATCCGCCCAAGGGCCTGGTCACGATCGGTGACGATTTCGAGCTACGCGAGATTCCACGTGCCGATGTAGCCGCCACTCTTGCCGCCGTCCTCCGCGCCGACAACACGATCGGCAAGACCTTCGAGCTCCTGGCGGGCAAGACGCCGATCGACGAGGCTGTCGCAAGCCTCTGACACTCCGCAAACGGAGGCTAGCCACCGACCCGGAAGGCGATCCCGTCAAGCGAAAGTCTCTCGTAGCAGTCAGAGCCGGCCGTCGTGATCGGGTGGATGCCGCCGTCGGGGTAGATGAAAAGGATGCCCGGAACCGGATTGAAGATCGCCCCAGGTATGTCGCAGACGGCGGGGAACTCGAGCGTGTAGGCGGGCCGCAGATCGCTCGGCAGGGTCAGGGCGACGTTGTCGCTGCCGCTTTCCCGGCCGACCAGGCCGGCCAGATGGACGACCCCGAGTTGGTCGCGGTACGCCCGCGGGGGTCCGGCGCCGGCCCCCCCGCCAATCGGAATCCAGCCGGCGTGCAGGGCGAGGCCCGAAACGGTCGCCGGCGTCAAGTCGGATTGGCGCGTGTAGGAGCTGGCCGCGACTCCACCGAGGCTCGTCGCGTTGTCAGCGACGTGAGCGCGGGCGACGGTCAGTTTCGGGGCGCGCTTCGAGATCCGCTTGTCGGCGGTCTTGCCGGCGATCTTCCCGACCTGCTTGGCCTCGGGACCGCTCAGCTTCGAGGTCGTCGCCACCGCGGTGCCGGTCAACGCCCCCACCAACGCAATTAGGGCGACGATCATGGCCGGTGACGGCCGCTTGCTCCGAATTCTGCTCATTCAGCTGCTCCTCCCCTGGTCCTGGGGCTTCGCCCGTACGGTCAGTTGAGAGATGGCGCTGACATTCCCGGCAGCGTTCTTGGCAAAGGCCGTCACATTGGCCCTCACCCTCGTGTGCTTCCGAAGGGCTTGCTTGGTCGTCTTCAGCGCACGCTTCGACAGCCTGAGCCGAAGGGTCACCGGTTTGTGCGCAACGACGGGCACCTCCGTCGAGATCAAGGTGAAGACACGGTGGCTGCCTGCCACTTTGAGCTTTCCGTTGGCGAATCCAGTCCCGCTTTCGTTGGACGTGAGCCGGACCTTGACCGTCCGTTGCTTGATCAGGTCCTGCACATTCGCGTATGAGACGGTGGCCCTGGGGCTTGTCCGATTGGCGCAGGGATTCTGGGTACCTGCGTCTGTCGGGCAAAGGTCCTGCGTTTCGTCGCCAAAGCCGTCGTGGTCGACATCGGGCTCGATTTCAGCCTGCAGCAATAGCTCGTGATCCGAGATCGATTGGTTCGGAGGATCATTCCCGGTTGCAGATGAGTACTCGTCGAAGATGCCCGCGCTAGGGCCTGAGTAGGTGACCGGAAGGCCTCCGCCGTCTTCGTCATTCGTGGTCGTGTAGCTGTCGAGCCCGATGCGCTCGCCGGCCTTGATCGGCAGGCGAGAGTCGTAGCTGTGGATGCCCGGTTCGTCGAGCGGAAACTTGAAAAGGCCCCCGCTCGCGCCACGCGTGTTCCCCTTGAACAGGCGCAGACCGACCTTGATCTGCGTGACGTCAGCATTGGTGGTTCGCGTCTTCATTCGCCACCTGATGATTACTCCGTCGGAGGGGGCTGTCAGCCCGCCGGGCGCGACATCTGTGGCCTGGGACGCCTGAACGACTTGGCAAAAACGTTCCATGGCCACGAAGGTGCCGAACCCGCACCCCTCGCCATTGGCCGGATTCGCGAGGTTGCTGCCTATCGTCGTCGATGCCGAAGCGCCAGCCGACAGAACCCCCAGCAGAAGCAATCCAGCAATGACGATCGAGCCGCATATGCGATTCACCGAACGAGGATAGGGCAGGGAGTGGCCTTCAGCCAAAGACCTGCGGACCGTCAACCTCGCCCGCGCAGTCGCCTTCTCATCCGCAGCGCCGGCTCGAACGGCCGGCGCATGCGCCACCACGTGCCCGACGTGATGGTCTCCAACTGGCTGGCGAGGCGGTCGCGCTCCGCTCTGACCCCGGAGAGCTCGCGGTCCCACTCCGCCTCGCGTTCGTATGCTTCGACCAGCGCGGTGCTGTCCGCGTGGGCGGCGGCGGAGCAGGCGAACGCCATCTCCCCGCGCAGCCGCGCGAGCTCCCCCGGGTCGCGCATGCGGGCCAGGAACCCGGCGTTCTGGGCGACGCGGTCGCTCCAGCTCTGCTTTCGACCCCAGGCGCTGAAGAACAGCACTGTCGGCGCCACCACCATTTCGCTGTGTGCTCCGGCGCGAACCATCCGCCGCCAGAGATCCCAGTCGCCCGCCCGCTCGAGGTCGGTCGGCCAGCCGCCGGCGGCAAGTGCCGCCCGTGCCTGATGGCTCACCGCGCTTGAGGGAGCGCGGTTTTCGACGCCGAGGAACCTGTCGCGGTAGGTCGGTGCGCGCCAGTGGGTGCCGAATGGCTCGAGCTTCCCGTCCTCGCGCACGAGGCACGCCATCGAGTTCACGATCCCGGCCGCGTCGGCGTCGAACAGCTCGCCCGCCCGCTCGAGATGGTCGGGCAGCCAGAGGTCGTCGTCTGCCAGCCAGGCGACGATGCCCTCTCCTGCTCGCTCGAGCACCTCGTTGCGGTGCGCATAGCCGGCGCCGAGCCCCTTCGGCCGGTCAAGGATTTCGACGCGATCGTCGCCGAGCGCTAGAACCGCCTCTTGGGTGCCATCCGTGCAACCGTCGGCCACGACAAGGACCCGCGTCGGCGGACGTCTCTGCTCAAGCGCACTGGCCAGCGCCAGCAGCACCGTCTCGCGGCGGTTGTGGGTGGGAATACCGACCGTGAACTCCACCGACACGCGGACTTCATAGCATGGCGATGGTGCCCGCAGACCCGCACTCATCCCAAGCGGAGGCTCCAGGCCAGGACCCTGAGGTCGTTCCCGGCGGTGTGCGCGACGTCCCCACCGTTGGGGCGGCGGGGCGGTTGCGCCCCAAGCTCGAGGGTGTGGTGGCCGCCCCCGCTGTCGTGCATGCTGACCACCGTGGGACGCTGATGGAGGCGGTCAACTTTGACGATCCGTTCTGGGGGGAGCCGGTCGTCTACGCGTACGCGTTCACGGTCGCGCCGGGGCGGATCAAGGGCTGGGGGATGCACAAGCGTCAGACCGACCGCTACGTCGCGCTGGCCGGGCGGCTGAGGGTTGTGCTCTACGACGGGCGCCCCGACTCCCCGACCTTCCAGGACTTCGCCGAGTTCACCTTTGCCGACGAGGCGCCGGGTTTCCTGCGCATCCCGCCCGGCGTCTGGCATGCCGACCAGAACGTCGGCGAGGCGCCCTGCCGGGTGCTGAACTTCCCCACCCGTCCCTATGACCGCGACGCCCCCGACAAGTACCGCATCGATCCGGCCTCGGGCGAGATCCCTTTCGACTTCACGCTACGAGACGGCTGAAACGCCGGGGCCGATTCCTCAAGGGGCCGTCAATGCCCAACTGCCGTACGCGCTTGCATTCGCGCTGAGGACGGTGTAAGTGATCGTCATCCCACGATCCGCAACCCCTTCGACGCTGGAGGCGGTTGCGAATTTCATGCCGAAGCCGGCATCCTCGTAGACGCAGAAGAACCCAGCCGCGGCCCGACCAACGCCCGGACAGGCGCTATCGAAGGGGCCGCTTGTCAACTGGAATTCGACCTGAAGCGCAGGAATGGTCGCTGACAACCTGGGAAAGAATTGGACCTGGGTCTCTGCGGAGCCCGAGGGACCAGAGGCCGCAAGCGCCCATGGCCCGGCGAGCGTCTGACCGGGTGGCAGGGTTGCGTTGGCGTCGAATGACTTGCCCGGTGCGCCTGCCGGCCCCGCCGCGCCGGTTGGACCCTGCTGGCTCCAGCTCCTCCGCCGCTCGCCCCGGTGACAGTGGGCCTTGGCCTGGACCAAGCGTACGGCGCCATTCTGCTTCTCCACGCAGGCGAAGACCGTGGTTGCGTTCTGTGCTCCCGCCAACGCGTAGGCACCACCCCCGAGCAGCAGAAAGAGACAGAGCGTGGAGATCACGTTCGCGTAGCTGAGCCTCGGGCGGACACTCAGCATCGACATCTCCTCGGGTCGGGGACGGGATCGGCGCTTAACCGCTCATGGCGACTACAGCGCTCAACGCTAGCCCCCCGTCCAACATCTGTCGACGACCCCACAGGACTCAAAAGCCGGCTTGCACTCGAATAGCGCGCCTGCAACGCTGCTCTCCATCCTCCCGATATCGCTCAGAAGGGATTTCAGATGAGCCGACTGCGCAGCAGACTCACCTATGCCAACGTCGTCTCGACGCTGTGCCTCTTCCTCTTACTCGGCGGCACCGCCTACGCAACCCTCAGCCTCCCGAAAAATTCGGTTGGCTCCAAACAACTGAAGCCTAATTCGGTCACTGGAGAGAAAGTCAAAAAGGGTTCCATTTCGGCCTCCGATCTGAAGCCGAGCGGGATATCTGCACTTCTCCCGGTGACCGCTTACACAAAACTCGAAAGCGACGCCCGCTATCTCAGAGGCACGGTAACTGAGATCAAGTCGTTCAAACTCGGGGAAGGAAGCAGTGAATCGACCTCCAAGGAAGTCTCCTGCCCGACGGGATATCAGGCGACTGGGGGTGGAGTAGACCCCGCCAACACCCGTTACGACAAAGTCTCGGCGTCCACGCCGACCTTCGACGGTCGGCGTCCAGGTGGTTTTGTCGGCCAAGGTGAGCACCAGGAGGGACCAGCCAACGGCTGGTTCGGAGCGATCACCGTCCAGGGTTTCCGGGAAAGCTCCACATTTGACTTCGATGAGGTTGTCGTCATCTGCTCACCGATTGGGTGAGCAAAGCCGCGCGGGTTTCGTCCCTCCATATTGACCCAGCCGCGCTACAGGGCATAGGATCGAAGGCGTCTCGTCCAGTCGATGCCGGCTAGCTGGAGGAGGCTGCGATGCGCCCGAAGTTGAGCTATTCGACCGTCGTCTCGACGCTCTGTTTGTTCCTGCTGCTTACCGGAGGAGCTGCCTACGCTGCCAGCCATCTTGGCAAGAACTCCGTTGGCAGCAAGCAGCTGAAAGAGAACGCCGTAACGACCCCGAAACTCAAAAGAGAAGCGGTCACGGGCGCCAAGGTCAAGAAGGGCATGCTGACTGACTGGAGCGCAGATCGACGCTTCGACGCTCGGTACCGTGCCGAGGGCTCAGGCGGCTGACGAAGCCGAGACCGCAAGGACGGCAGCAAGCATCGCTCTTCCTGAGCCTTGGCATGAAGTCGGGGCGCCCGGCGAGCCACAGTTCCAGCATGGCTGCAATAACAACGACCCCGGGGAACAGACCGTCAGGTCTACAAGGACCATGAGGGCGTCGTCCACCTTGAGGGACGCTACGAAGGCTGTAGCGAAAACGGAGACACCGTTTTCCAGTTGCCTGCGGGGTATCGCCCCGGGACTGGTCTGCAGTATGGACCGCCGGGTGCAGGTGCGGTGACCGTAGTCTCCCAACAATTGACTCTGCTCCGTCTTTTTCTGGCGCGGTGAAATGCGGCGCATCGACCTGCTTCCTCAACGGCATCACCTTCCGCGCCGAATCCTGAGGTCGGTGAGCCTCCTGCCCGGCCGAACCGGTGTCCATCAGCGGTCGCCCGCGACACGCAATAGGTGAGCCGGTAAGAAGTTCGCGGACCTTGGCATCGACCCGGTCAGCAAGGCTGATCTACATCGCGGAACAGATGGGGCACGGGGAGGCCGCTTTGGGCTCCGCGTCTACCAGCGGGCAGCGAAAAGGCGCGAGATGCTGACGGGCCAGTATCGTGAGCAATTCGATGCGGCACTCGTTTGGGCACAGTTTTGACACAAATCCAGTTCTGAGTCTCCTGGTCTCCGATATGGGAAGTCTCATCGGAAACGAGCATTCGGCCCCAGAAGGCCGATAGCTCCACATACGCGGCTGTAGCTCAGCTGGCTAGAGCGTCTACTTGCCATGCGTTTACAGGGAAGCGCCGATCCGTGCTTCCTCTGGCTTTCTAGAGCGATTTGTCGAGAAGTCGACTTCGATGGAGTCAATCGGATACGACGGGATTCGACGGGATTTGGGCAGGGAGATCGGTCCCCTGCCCAATAGTGGGGTTGACGCGCGGGTGGCCGGTGTCAAGCTCTCAAACGGTGAGGGGTCTCGGGACAGGGGCTGGAGCTCCGATTGGAGGCAATCGTCAAGCCTGCCTCATCATCGCCATGGCAGGTGCGCTGTTTGCCGCCTTCTGTCCCCGTACCGACGCGTACGTCTACTTCGATCAGGACACTGCCGTCGGCCGGGCGAACCAGGATGGAACCGGCGTCGACCGCAGCTTCGTCACGGGAGGCAACGCGGTCTGCGGGGAGGCGGCGGGGAGCGGATTCCTCTACTGGACAAACAGCGGTGCTCTGTTCAATGGGCGGGCCGACATTGATGGCGGCGGGGTGAACCAGACATTTGTCCCCGCCACGTACTCCTGCGGCATCGCCGTCGACAGTGCGCATCTCTATTGGGACAACACCGGCGTTGGCAGCACGACGATCGGCCGTTCCGACCTCAACGGACTGGGTGCCACCCAGAACTTCATCACCACGGCGGGTAGGCCATTGGGAGTCGCCGTCGACGGCTCCCACGTCTACTGGGCCAATTGGGAAAGCGGGACAGGCACCACGATCGGCCGGGCCGACCTCGAAGGCAACAACGCCAACCAGACCTTCATCACAGGCGCGTCGGGCGCGGCCGGAGTCGCCGTCGACGGCTCGCACATCTACTGGGCGAATTCCGAAACTGGGACCATTGGCCGAGCCAACCTCAACGGCACCAGCCCCGACCAGAACTTCATCACCGGCACCGGGAAGCCTTGCAGTCTCGCCGTGGGCCCCCGCCACATCTACTGGGCCAACTCCGTCAACCCGGGCACGATCGGTCGGGCAAACATCGACGGGAGCGGCGCCGACCTGAACTTCATCATCGAAGCGGGGAACGGTCCCTGCGGCGTGGCGATCGATTCGCTTGGACCGGGTGGCGAAGAACTTCCTCCGCCCGGTGGCGAGGCGAACGTATCGCCGCCGCCCAGCAATGACTTCACGATCGTCCCCCGCGTCTCCTGCGCCGGCGTCTGTGCGGTGATCTTGGTCAAGATCACATTCGACAGCGCCGGAAACGTAGTTGTCGAACAGGCTCTCCCGGGTCAGGCTCCGACCAGCGACGCGAGCGCAAGCAAGAAGCAGCCCAAGCTGATCAAGAAGCTGACTCAGTCGGTGAGCAAGGGGTCGAACTCGCTGAGGTTGAAGCTGACTGCATCCGCGAAGAAGAGCCTGAAGAAGAAGGGGAAGCTCAAGATCAAGGTGCGCTTTACATTCACCCCCAGCGGCGGCACGGCCAAGATCAAGGTCCAGGCGTTCACGATCAAGCTGCCGAAGAAGAGGGCCGCCGGCTCACCGTGATGCAGGATTGGGAGAAGCGAACTTCAACCGGTTCGAAGTGATCGATTGGATTCGTGTGCCGAAATGGCCGTTTGCATCACGATGTCGACTCGATAGACGGAATGCCCCAGGGCGCATGCCCTCGCGTGGGGAGTCGTCCGAATGTATGGTGGAGCCGCCGGTCGGCGCGAACGGCGCTCGTCGGTTTGGCCAGGACCTGCAACTGGCGCCGGAGGAGTGAGGGCACATGAGGCTGACTCGTCTATGGGCCGAGCTGCGCTCACAGCGCTACGGGATTGCGATCGGTTCGGTCGCGCTGTTGGTGGCCGTCGGTGCACCAGCCCAGGCGTTGGAGGGGGCCACTTCCGCTGTCAACTCGGCGGCAAAGGCGCTCAAGATCGCAAAGAAGGCCGATAAGCGCTCGAAGGAAGCTTTGAGGCTTGTGCAGGAGGCGAGCAAGGCCCCCGGCCCCAGAGGGCCACAGGGCCCTGCCGGTGGCGATGCGCAGTTCAATGGCGCGCCAGCGGGTGGCGGCCTCGCCGGCACCTATCCGAATCCGACGATCGCCCAGAACGCGATCGGCACGGCCCAGGTCACGAACGACACGCTGAGCGGCAGCGACATCGTCGAGGGCAGCCTCGGCCAGGTGCCGAGCGCGCTCGCCGCAACCACCGCCCAGAGCATCGCAGACGATTCAGTGACCGCCTCCAGCTTCGGCACGATCACGAAACGCAGCGGCACCGTGGTCGTCCCAGGCGGGGGGACCGCCGAGAACGGCAACTACGAAACCAATTTCAAAGAGGTCCTCTGCTTCAACGACGAGATGGCGCTCGGCGCCGGCGTCGATTGGGTAGGGGTCGGTGGAACCGACGACCAGGAGCTGTGGCTGAGCGAGTTCTACTGGCTGTACGACGCCACGACTGGCCAGCCATCGGGGATCCACGTCACGGCCGGCAACGATACGGGAACCGACGCGACTGTGATGGTGGAAGTCGCCTGCCTGGCGCCGTGAGCCGGTCACGAGTCGCCGAGGCGAAGTCCTCGGCGAGGCTGATGAACCCGCACCCCTCGGCCGCGAGGACCAAGGAACGCACCAAAGTCAGCATCTTTGCTGCGATCAGGGTTCTCCCTCGATCTTGGTCTCCGCCGGGAGCTTATTTGGGTCTTCCTGCCATTCCTTGCGGAGCCCGACGCAGGAAACCGCGCGGCAAAGCTAGAATCCCCCTCCGTGCGGCTGTAGCTCAGCTGGCTAGAGCGTCTGCTTGCCATGCGTTCGCGGGGAGGACGGTTAACGCAGCCCTTCGGCTTGCTAGAGCGGTTTGGCGAGAGGGCGGCTCAACGGCGTTCAATCGGATACGACCCGATTAGACGGGATTGAGGCAGGGAGAGCCGTTCCCTGCCCAACACGCGAACCGGCCAGAGCTGCCAGCAGAAAAGGGCTGAAAAGTGAGAGGGCAGCTGTAGCGATGATTGCTACCGAACCGGTGTAAACGGAGCGTCAGCCTGCGGAGCTTGCGCTTGGAGGGCTTTGGTTCGGTTGAGAGGCCGCCGCGAGCAGCTGACGAAGTGCGCCTTGTCCGTCATCGGGAAGACGGGCGAGAACGTCGTGGGCCAACGCTCGCATCTCGGGCTCGGCGTGTCGGCAATGCGCGGCAAACGCGAACTCGCCCATCGGTGAGCGCATGTAATGCGCCCAGTAACGAACAGCCACAGACTGCATCGGGCGTGCATGCAGAAGCGCCAGGTTGAGCGGGAGTCCAACAATGCCCTGCGTCCGCAGTACCTGGAATCCCTCGGTGATCGCCCTGCACATCGAGCCGGAGTTCTCTGCGGTCGTGGGCCAAGCGCCGTGGGTCGGTCTGGCAGCGGTACAAGGCAGCGGAAACACAGGCGATGAAGACAGCGTGGTAGGCCAGCCAGCCCGACAGGTCGGGAACGCGCCGCACCGGGAACCCGCGAGCGCCGAGCCCTCGCTGAAGCTGGCCCAGGCGCGGGTCGGGGTTTTGGTCGAGCGTCGTTGGTTGTTGAGTGATGCGCACGTATTCCGCAAGACCGGCTTTGACGACGCCACCAACCCCCGGGAATCCCAGGGCAACTGGGCCGGGAACATCGGCTGGGAGCCCGGCACGGCCACCAGGGATGTTGCCGAAAAACAGCACGAGCGGGCAAGCCGAAAGCTTGGCGAGCTGAGCGGTCGCAGACTGGAGAGTCTCCCGGCGCAGGGCGACGAGAACGAGATCGAAAATGTCCTCGTCGGCTTGGTCGACAACCGCCACCGGCGAGACCACGACCGCGTCGGCCAACACGTCGCGTGCGCGCAGACCCTCATGGGCTATTTCATCGGTCCGCGCGCCGTGCGCCAGCACCGATACATCGTCCCCGGCGGCTCCGAGCTGGGAACCATAGACAGTCCCGATCAGGCCGGTCCCAACGATCAGTATCTTCATCTGCCGCCGCCTGCTAGTTCTCGCTGCCACTGTGCCACATCGTGCCAACGTGCGCCACCCGAACGATCGGTTTCAACCGGATTTGGGAATAGGGGTATCAGCCGGGGTGACAGCGGCACGCCGCTGGCGGCGCTGAAATAGCTCGCCGGGCCAATCCGAAGTGGCGCGAGCGCCTGACGGGAGGCGCACCTGCGGCCTTCAATCTGGCCCTCCGATGGGCAGGATTGGGCAGAGAAACCGCGCAAGCGACCCGGGACGGCCGGCGAGGCTTCGGGAGCCCGACGCAGGAAACCGCGCGGCAAAGCTAGAATCCCCCTCCGCGCGGCTGTAGCTCAGCTGGCTAGAGCGTCTGCTTGCCATGCGTTTGCGGGGAGACGCCGGTTAGTGCGCTCTACGGCTTTCTAGAGCGGTTTGTCGAGAGACCGACTTCTAAAGCGTCTAATCGGATACGACGTGATCAGACGGGATTTGGGCAGGGAGATCGGTTCCCTGCCCAATGGCTTGCCCGCACGGGTGAGAATGCCTCTAGGCCCTCACGTCCTCAACTGCTGCGGGGAAAGGCGATGAAGGGTTTGAAACCGAACACCCCCACAGTTGACGGGGATAGGGGATAGCGGGCAGGGAACTTCCGGACTATCGCGGCTCCTCCGATCAGGCGCAGCCATATCTCTTATTCCCGGGCCTGCTGCAGCACCTGAAGTTTCCCTTCGGGCAGTGGTCCAGCAATCGCGCTCGTCGATGGCGGCGGCCTTGAGGTCTACCCCGCCTGCGGCCTCGGGTTCTCGGGGGCTCGGGCGCGGGGGTATGAGCCACTGGGCTCCAGCAAGTGAGGATTGCGCGTAACCTAGCCCAGAGGTAGCCGCAACCGGCGGTGTCGCCGTCAGAACAGGAGCTTCCTATGCGCTTCCCACCCCTTACCGCAGCCGTCCTAGCCTTGGCTGCCTTCGCCCTCGTCGCCGCCGGCTGGGGCGACAACAGTTCGGGTATCACCCGCGCCAGCGCCCGTACCGGAGGAATCTCGGTGCCCGTCGACAGCACGCAAGCCACGTCGTCGGCCACCGGGACGACGGTCTCGCTCGGCAGCGCCGGGGGTGTCGGCAAGGTGCTCGTCAACGCGAAAGGGATGACGCTCTACTACTTCTCGAAGGACGTGAAAGGCAGCGGCGTGTCGAAGTGCACGGGCGCCTGCGCGCAAGCGTGGCCGCCACTCATCACCAAGGGCAAGCCGAGAGCGAAGAATGGCGTCGAGTCCTCGATGCTGGGGACGATGAAGCGTTCCAACGACACGACCCAGGTCACCTACGCCGGTCGGCCGCTGTACACCTTCATCGAAGACAAAAAGCCCGGTGAAGATACCGGCACCGGCATCAAGGCCTTCGGCGGCTCCTTCTTCCCGCTGCACTCGAACGGGAAGAAGGCGGGGCACTAAGGCCCCCCGAAGATGGCGAGCTAACGACGAATACCGGCCTTCCGAGTCCCATTACCGTTTAGGCCGGGGTCGCTCCCTGAGCGAATGGGTCAATGCGATGGAAGCCCAGTTCCACAGGCTCCAAAACCGTCTAGGTCGGCCGATCACGTCAGCCGAGTTCAAGGCGATAGCCGACGACTACCACGCGGCTTCCGCGACGGGGGACGTACCCGATTTGGTCAAGGAGTACGGCGAGCAGTTGGAGGCCCGTCAGAAGGCCCCGGCCGGCTCTGAGGATCGCCACCAGCTCATGGTCGAGGAGTACTAAGACACGAAGGCGCAGCAGGAAGAAGCCGTGGCACCAGCCGAGGATGACTGAGCCAGCGCCCACAACGATTCCAGCGAAAGACGCACCAGGGCCCACCCTTCGGGACTTGGTTGACGACCAGCCGGAATCACCTGAGCGGATCGTCATGCTTTTTGTGTCAGACGACGAATCCGATGCAAGGGGTCAGGCAATGGCGGTCCTACCAACCGGATGCGAGGTAGTCGGCGTCGAGGAGGCGTGACAGGTAATGCCCCTGGGACTCCTACCCCGAATATCCTCAGCCCAGCTAACGGGCCTTCGAATTGACCTGACGCCCAATCGAGGCTAGCTTCGGGGTGGGCCATATCCCGCTGGGGGGCACGGCCGAAGCCACGAACTCAATGGGGGTCAAGATGCGAAAGCGAATGAAGCTTGGGCGACGAGCCACGCAACCGTGGTCGCCTACCTCGCCCTATTCGTCGCCCTGGGGGGAAGCGCGTACGCCGCTGGCCACCTTGGCAAGAACACGGTTGGGCCGAAGCAGTTGAAGAAGAACGCAGTCACCTCCGCGAAAATCAAGAACGAGGCGGTCACTGCCGCCAAGGTCAAAAACGGCTCCCTGACTGGCGCTCAGATCAAAGCTGGCACATTGACCGGCAATCAGATCGACCTCTCGACGCTTGGCACCGTCCCGAATGCTCAGAACGCTCAGACGGCACAAACGGCAAACGCCGTCGCCCCATCCGAAGCCTGGCATGAAGTAGGCGCACCGGGAGAGCCGAACTTTCAGAGTGAATGGCATAACAATGTCCCCGAGGCTCACTCGAATGTGGCCTTCTACAAGGACCGCGAAGGTATCGTTCACCTCAAAGGTGAAGCGCTGGGTAGCGGTAGTGGGGGAACCGTTTTCCAGCTCCCACCGGGCTATCGGCCGGCAAAGGAATCGATACTCGGGGTCACGGCCATCTGTGGCACCTGCAACCCAGAAGCGCAGCCTCTTGCCATCGCCGGTACCGATGTGCTGACCTTCCAGGATGGGCAGATCAACCTTGAGTTGAATTCGGGAGCAAGTGTGCGCTTCGATGGGATCACCTTCCGCGCGGAATCCTGAACTGCCGTCGGCTTTCCCCTCAATGGCCTCTACCTTGTTCTTGCCCCTGACAAAGTCTATGGTCGGCTCGAGCGAACAACAACCCGAAGGGTGGCGATGGTGAGACGACTGAGCGGCCAGCTGACCTACTCGAATGTCGTCTCGACGCTGTGCTTGTTCTTGTTGCTTGGAGGCGGTGCGGCCTACGCGGCGAGCCAGGTGGGCAAGAACACGGTTGGGCCGAAGCAGTTGAAGAACAACGCGGTTACGACCGCGAAAGTGAAAAAGGAAGCGATCACGGCGGCCAAGGTCAAGAAAGGGGCGCTGACGGGGACGCAGATCAATGCCTCGACGCTCGGCACCGTTCCCAGCGCTCAGAACTCCGAAACGGCTCGGACAGCTCAGACGGCAAGCACGATTGCCGCTCCGGAAGCCTGGCATGAAGTCGGAGCACCTGGCGAGCCTCCCCTAGAAGCTGGTTGGCAAAACCCAGGCGAAAACAGCAACGCACCCACATTGGCGTTCTTCAAAGATCACGAAGGAATCGTTTATCTAAGGGGGGTCGCCTACAACAACAGCGGCTACGGACCGATCTTCACGCTTCCACCGGGTTTCCGACCGGACGCGCAACGCTTCGACGTGGTCGTTGGTTGCGGACCCTGTGGCGAACAAAAGGTGGGGCGTGTGTCCATTGTGGGGGGCGGCGCGATCATCGGCGCTGGGGATGAAGTCGTGCTCAACGGAATCAGCTTCCGCGCCGAAGGCTGAACCTACCCCAGAAATATCTTCCCAGAACAAACGGTCGTCTTCTACCCGAGTAGAACTACCTCCGGGCACTGCAAGAGGCCCCTCAGGGGGCCGTATGGGGGCATGGAAAGCACATACGCGGGGAATGCCCGTCTAAAGGTGTTGCAGCCCTAGAAGGGCTTAGAACAAAGGCCGCCGCTACGTTTCAGCACCTAACGCGCCTTTACTAGGCTCTTTATTGGCGGTAGGCTCATAGCGAAGGCCGTGTCCCGTCTGTCACCAACTCAGCTACGCCAACGTCGTCGCCACCCTGGCCCTGATCATTGCTGTCGGTGGCGCATCTGCCTTTGCGGCAAACCAGCTCGGCAAGAATTCTGTTGGGCCCAAACAACTCAAGAAGAACTCGGTCACCACCGCGAAAATCATGGACCAGGCAGTCACCGCCGCCAAAATCCAGAATGGCTCGCTGACGGGCGCGCAGATCAACTCCTCCACTCTGGGTACGGTGCCCAACGCAACCCACGCCGCTAAGGCGGACACCGCCGCCAATGCGGAAACCACCGCCAACGCCGCTCACGCCGCCAACGCGGACACCTTGGATGGCCTCAACGCAAGTGACTTCGCCCCTGCGGGCGAGGTGCAGACTCCGGCCCGAATCGTGCTGAACGATCCAAATCCTGGAGACGGTCTTGGTCCCGAAATCCCGGAACTGATCGCCGGGGAGTTCAGAATCGTCGGCACATGCCGGGTGGACGAAGTCGGGGCAGAAGACATAGGGAATGTTCTTTTTGGTCGCGCCGTTTGCTGAACCTCTCTTTTACTCCGTCTCGGGCTGGAGAGGGGCCAGCTTCGTAAGTGAACCTACCATTGGCGGTCCTTTATTCACTCTGGGTCGTGTTCAATCCGCTGTTGACGAAATCGTGGGATGGGACTTCACCGCCGTTGCCCCCAACGACGACGTTGTGAACATAAGTGGGTCCGTGGAGGTGAACGATCCGGAAGGAGACTGCGCCTTTAGCATCACAGTGATCGGCCCGTAACATCGGCTCCTATTACTACGCGAAGGTAGAGCCGAGGATCAGGAAAGTGAGGAAGGGAAGACTGAGGTGCCTCAGCGCTCGCTCTCCAACATTCCTTGTCGAAGTACCTGATCAGCTATTGACGCTCCCCTTTCTCCCCTAAACGCTCCTTTCGAATTGACCTGGCGCCCCAATCGAGGCTAGCGTCGGATTGAGCCAGATCCGTTGGGGGCAAGCCGAAGCACGAGCTCAAGGGGGGCCAGACAGGTCGGCTCGTACATGTAGTGCATCGCCGCCGCCTTCGACCTTCGAAGCTTCTGGCGGTCTTCCCGGAGAGCCAGATCGAAGAGGGACGCAGGCTGTGGAAGGTACGAGCCTTTCGGGCGGGCGGCGGAGGTATGTAGCCCCGAGCGGATTGGGCCTGAATCCTCAGGCGTTTAGGGACGTGAATGGGGACGAGGCTTGGTGGCCTGTAGCTACGGCTTACCGCATGTGGCTACAGGACTAGCGTTGAAGGGTGGACAGTACGCCTGCCTGACGAGCCTACGACCTTGCAGAATCCCGAACCCCTCTGGACCTTCGGCTCACTGCTTCTCTTGTCTTGTTGAGGGTGGTCGAGGTCGAGCTGCAATCACAGCGGAATCGAAAGCCGAACCCGAAAGCCGTGAGGGGGGGAGGGGAGGGGCGGAGGCCCTGCGTCGCTGGATATATTCATATAGACCCAGCTCCTAGCTCCCAGAGCAGTAACGCGCCACTTCGTCCCCATCCTCAATTGACTAACCAACCTTCACATTTACTTTGCTACCCGGCGCTAGCACCGTGCCCGGCTTGGGTTTCTGCGTCTTCACCTTGGTGCCTTTGCCCTTCTTACCCCGGACCTTGTCGAGCTTGCAGTGGGCCTTCCTGAGCTTCTTGCGGTCGGTCTTCAGCTTCTTGCCTTTGAGCCTGGGCACCACGCAGGCGATGTAGGTGAACCTGTCGGCGGCGACCGCGGGAGTTACCCCCGCTGGTGTTGTGATTGAGATATCGACGGCTCCGGGAGCCGAGATTCTTGGGGAGGCGGCGGTGATCTGCGTGTCGGAGTTGACCGCGTAGCCGGCCGCCGAAGCGTCACCGAATTTGACCGCGGTAGCGCCAGTGAAGTCGAGGCCCGTAACCACGACCGAGGTGCCGCCCGAGATCGAGCCCGAGGCGACATTGATCCCGCTGATGGCAGGTACCGGCTGAATGTCCGCGTTGTAGGGAAGCTCCCATTCTGGGTAGCCGGGGGCAGGTGCGCTCGGCGGGCCACCATCCGCAAGCGGTGGACTCCAATACACCATGTTTGCGCTCGGTACGGTCGGTATGGGAGCGTAGGGGATTGAATCGCCTGAGGCCGAATTTTCAATGCCGATCAGGTCGCCAGCCTTGACCGGCAGGCTGGTCGTATACGTCAGCGTTCCCGGGCCGCCTGGCTTCGCTTCGCTCGTCCCGGCACCCGTGTAGGTGCCACCGCCAGCCGGACGCACCACGCGCAGCGACCAGGGACCGGCCGAGGCTCCAGCTATGCGCCAACGGACTATTGCCCCGTTGACCGGCGATGCAACCAGCGCGCCAGGCTCAGTCAGAGCGGTTTGAACGATGGTCTGCTTAGAGGAAAAAACCAGAGCGCCGAATATTTTCGCGGAAAGCGGGCTCCCTATTGTCACCGTGGACGCCTGGCCGGGAGTCGCTGTGAGTGCCAACGCGAGAATCGAGACGATCGCGACGATTGCGCCACGCAGCCTCATCTTGTCTCCGTTCTCCTCACTAGGCCAATTCCCAACCAGAGGGACTATGGCCATCGCGGCATGAGCCGTCAAGTAGGCCGCCTGGCCTTGGCTGGGGAAATTCCGTAATGACGTAGGGTTGGCCCATAGACCCCGGACTCCCCAGCGGGTGTCCTCATTACCGGAAGGTTGCGGGGGCTACCTCTTGCCGTCTTGACTCGGCCCAAGGACAGGGATACGGTCGATGCGGAGCCTCGGCTTGTCGGGGGGCAAGGCTAGGAAGCCTCAACCCTAGGAGGTTTAGATGCGCCAGAGACTGACCTACGCCAACGTGATGTCAACGCTGTGCTTCTTCCTGTTGCTCGGCGGTGGGGCATATGCCGCTGGTCACCTTGGCAAGAACACAGTCGGCACGAAGCAGCTCAAGAAGAACGCGGTCGTCACTGCGAAAGTGAAGAACGAAGCAATCACTGCGGCCAAAGTGAAGAAGGGGGCGCTGACCGGTTCCCAGATCAATGCCTCGACCCTCGGCACCGTGCCGACGGCGGACAAGGCGGGCGCTGCGAGTAGGGCAAGCGTTGCCGATTCGGTCGCCCCCGCAGAAGCCTGGCATCAAGTTGGGACACCCGGGGAGCCGCAGTTCCAAAACGGCTGCGACGATACAGCGGGAGCGCCCGTCACTTTCTACAAGGACCAGGTGGGCGTTGTCCACTTTGAGGGCGTCTTTGAGAGCTGTAAAAAAATCGGAAACACCGCCTTCCAGCTGCCCGCTGGCTATCGCCCAGGGAAAAACTTTCTGGAGTTCCCGCTGGCTCTCGCGTCCGGAGAACAGGCGGTTGTTGTGCAAGGGCCTATTGAGACGGCATTCAACGAACCTTTTTCGGTGTTTTGCACGACGTCTTTCTGCTACCTCGACGGAATCACCTTCCGCGCCGAATCGTGAGATCGGAGGATTGAAATGAGACACCGCATTGGCTCCGCTCACATCCTGGCGCTGATCGCCATTGTTCTGGCCCTCGGGGACAACGCTCTGGCCTTCACCCTCGGCAAGAACTCGGTCGGTTCGAAGCAGTTGAAGAAGAATGCGGTTACGACCGCGAAAATCAAGAACAAGGCGGTGACGGGCGCGAAGATCAAGCCCGGCACGATCACCGGGACCCAGATTAATCTCGCGAAACTCGGGACCGTGCCGACCGCCAATCTGGCGAACTCGCTGGCGCCGCTGGAGGCCGTCCATCTGGTCGGAGCCCCGGGGGAGCCACCGTTCGAAAACGGAGCTCATAACATCGGATCGACTGGTCCGTTCAGCCTCAACCCTGTCGGCTTCTATAAGGACCGTGAGGGCATCGTTCACCTACAGGGCGCCGCAGAAACCGGCAAAACCCCACCTGGCTTCGTCTTCACCCTCTCGCCCGGCTTTCGCCCGGCGTCCGGCAAGACCGTGATCTTCGAACAGGTCACCGAAGCAGAGGGGTTCATCTTCGGCGGCAACCTCAACCTCGAAGGTATCGAATTCAGCGGCAAGGTCCTCGGGACCAACAAAGAACAGGGGCTGGTCTTTGACGGAGTCACATTCCGAGCTGAATCCTGATGGGCCTCTGAGCGTTCTGCTGGCCGTCTAACGGTGCAACACGGCCATGTCCCCATCGAAGCTGGCGGCGTGCGATCTGGCTCTCGAATGGGCAGAAATGGGCAGGGAAACCGCTCCGGCGGCCCCAGCCGGCCCGGAGGCTGCCAGAGCCCGACGCAGGAAACCGCGCCACAAAGCTAGAATCCCCCTCCGCGCGGCTGTAGCTCAGCTGGCTAGAGCGTCTGCTTGCCATGCAGAAGGTCGTGGGTTCGAATCCCATCAGCCGCTTTCACGAAAGCCCCGCTCCGGCGGGGCTTTTTCGTGGCTGGGCAGCGTCGATGCTCGGTCGCGGCGGCCGTCGCAAGCGGCCTCTGCGCCCGACTATGCCCGATTGTGGCTGGTTCGCGGAACCTCCTCGCCTGATTACGTGGAGGAGAACGTGGCAGCGCCCGGGTCGTGCGTTCGGAGGAGGAACAGGTCGAAGGGCTTGACGACCGGCGTTAGTATCGAACCGGAATGACTCGCTACAGGTCCGGTCTCGGCGTGGCCCTTTCAGTGGCGCTCGGGGCCATGCTGGGATTGGCCCCGCCGGCCTCGGCGCGCAAGCCGATCATCTCCTACGTCGACCAACAAGCGCACTTCCAGCTGTACGACGCTGAGGCCGGCGCGAATGTCTCGCCTCCACCGCCGGTGCCTGTTCCGGAAGGCAAAGCCTCACAGCTCGGCTGGGCGACATCGGCAAACGGCCGCTACATCGCTTTCAACGACGCCGAAGGCAAACTACACCTGCTCGACAGATCGAGCAACCAGGAGGTGCCGCTGCCGAACATCGTCGTCGGCAAAGGCGGCACGATAAATCTGACCGTCAGCGACACCGGGCTGGTTGGCTACGACAAGAACAGCAACCCGCCCACCTATGTTTTCGATTCATCGACCGGGCAGTACGTCGACGTGGGCCTGGGCGACGCGACCCCGAGCGAACCGACCAACGTGTTGCGCCAACCGCGGTTCAGCGGCGACGGCAATTTCATGGTCAACACCTGCTTCGACAATGCGGAAACGGCCTGCTTCACCACCGGCGACAGCGACTCTGACGTGTTCATGCAGGACTTGGCGACAAAAGAACAGGTGCCGGAATTCCCCGACGAGCCGAAAGGCGAAAGCGTCGACGAGGAGCATCCCTGCATCAATGGCGATGGGACGCTGATCGGGGTCGAGAGGAAGCCGGAAAAACTCTCAAAAAGCAAAGACATCTTCCTGTTTCAGAGGAGCGGCACCAAATTCTCAAAGCTTGAAACTCCGAAATTGAACGACCCCGAAAACGAAAACCGCTACTGCGAGATCAGCCCAGACGGTGCCTACGTATCGCTCATCCGAGAAGAAGAAGTCTTAGCACCGGAATTCAAGCTCTACGAACGGTCCTCGGAAAGCTTTGTCAAACTGCCTGAACTGCCCTTTGATCGACGCTCGACGCTCAGCGAACCCCTTGCAGCTGCAGAACCGATCAGCCAGAAGCCGATCCAGACGGCGAAACGGGTGACGTGCGGGGGCAAGACCGCCACGATCCTCGGGACAGCGCGGCGCGACCGGATAAAGGGGACGAAGCGGCGGGACGTGATCGCGGGCCTGGGCGGCAACGATGTGATCCGTGGACTCAGGGGAAACGACATCGTATGTGGCGGAGCCGGCCGGGACAGGCTGATCGGGGGCCAGGGCAACGACGCCCTGATCGGCGGCCTGGGCAAGGACGTGCTGCTCGGCGGTCCTGGCACGGACAAGCTTCTCGGCGGGCCCGGCAGGGACAAGCAGAAGCAGTAGGGATGCGCTACATCGACCTGATCGACGAGGAGGATCGCGTAGGTATACAGCCGAACCAAAGGAATTTCGGTTCGGCTGTATGGAGCTGGATCACCACGGTGCAAGCCTCCCGTCCGCGATTGGCCTAGGCAATGGGCACAGACCCCGATCCTGTGCCCGAATCCACCCTAGTCCCCGGTAATCCACGGTAACCCGACCGCAGCTCGCGGTTTGCAGTTGGGTGCACAGAACGGCTCTAGGCTGCCGAATCCGGCGGTTCCCGCGGCTCTCCCCCAACCGCTTGCCATGCAGAAGGTCGTGGGTTCGAATCCCATCAGCCGCTTTCAGCGATGGCCGTTTCCGTCGTTTGCCCCCATCGCCCTGCTTGACCGGTCCCGACAGCAGGGCTAGATTGAGAGAGTGTCCCGTCCAGCAGCGGTTGTCGCTGCGCTCTTGGTTGTAGGGTTGGCTGCTCTGCCGGTGAGCGCAGACGCGACGTTTCCGGGGGGAAACGGCAAGATCGCGGTGGTGGGCAACCGTAACATTCCCGTCCACCCCTTCGACATATTCCTCATGGAGCCGGACGGGAGCGGGCTCGCGCCGCTGGTCGAAACCTCTGAAGCGAACGAGATGGATCCGGCTTGGTCGCCAGACGGAAAGAGGATCGCGTTCAGTACGGGGTCGACGATCGAAGTGATGGATGCCGATGGCTCGCATCGCTCCCCGGTGATCACCCGTCCCGGCACCGTCAACTCCCCCTCGTGGTCCCCGACCGGCGATCGGATCATGTTCGAAGAGATGAACGACAGCACCAGTTCCTTCTCCGTGGTTGGGGTGGACGGGCTCGGCTACAGGCCGGTGAGGACCGTCCCGGCAGGCGAGCCCGAAGCTGACCTCTCGTGGTCGCCCTCGGGCGACCTGGTCGCGTTCCAGGCCAACACGCTGGACCCCGATCCCAACGATCCCGGGGAGTTCATTACCGTGAACGAGCTGTTCACTATTGCTCCGGACGGCAGCAACCAGAAGCGGCTCACATCGGTCAACGGTGTGCGGTCGCCCGACTGGTCGCCGGACGGCAGCCGTATCGCCTTCACCGGCCGGGTCAACGAAGCCGAATGGGGTGTGCTCCTCGTAAACGCGGGCGGCGGACCCGTAACGTCGCTGCCGAACTCGAACTCGAGCCCCGTCGACCCCCCGGGAACGCCGACCTGGTCGCCCGACGGGTCCCGAATCGCCTTTACCAAAGGAGCAGACGTGTTCGTGGAGCCGCTCGCGGGCGGCCCTTTGGCAAACCTGACCAGTAACTCCCCTGAAGAATTTTACGGTTTGAGCTGGCAGCCGAAAGTCGCGCATTACACCGTCGAGCTGAAGGCATGGATCCCGAAGCGGGAGGTGTCGGGCTTCCCTCCCGTCCCCACGCCGTACCTGCTACCCCACGGCCCCGACTGCTTCGAGCCGGACGGGACCGCCCAGGAATTCGCCACCCTGGTCACCTCCTCGTTCCATGGCGACGGGCACGCCGGCTATGACGAACAGGGCTTCAGCGGAACCCTCGATGCGGGCGGATTCCGGGTGCGTCCGGTGGCCAACTTCGACCTGATCGACGGCAAGATCGCGAATTTCAAAGTGTCGGACTTCCCCCACAGCGTCGGGACGACTTACAACAACCTCATCTACGACACGCTTGGCTTCGGCACCCACAAGTGCTCGATATCAAGGACGGCAACCAAAGCCGCCGGCGGCCAGAAGACCTCGGACACGAGCTTCGAGCTGTTCATCTCCAGCAGCAACCCACTGGTCCCAGGGGCACCCGCGATCGACTCGACCCTGGAGGGGTTCTTCACCTCCGGTGAGCGGCTGACGCTGGACTACGAGACGGACCTCTTCCCGAGCCACGGTATCCGGGTCAGGCGCAACGACGACGTGGACACCTTCGTCGTCAACGACGTCTCCTGCCTCACCGACGACGCCGTGCAGGGCCTGCTGGGAGCCGGGTTGATCGCCTACGGGTTGAGCCGCAACGGCAATCTCGGGCGCGAGAGCCTGATCCCGAACGAACAGGCGGTGACCGTCACCCAGTCGGGCCAGGTCTGCGAAACCCAGTACCGGATCGTCGACGTCGCGCCGCTGGCACCGGGGTCGGGTGCCGGCGCCTCGGCCTCAGCTGCGATTGAGGTCGCGCCGCTGCGGGGCCCGGGCAAGGGCCACTTCGTGTCACTCCCGCGTGCGGTCAAACGCGGTCTCGTGGGCGCGGTCACCTCTCACGGCCGCACCCAGCTTGCCGCCGATGTCGCCAGCCCGGTGAACCTCCGCGTCAAGGGTGGGACGTTTGCCCTCGAGACGACCGACGTCGATCGTGGCAAGGTCCGCCGCGCAGCCCTCTACGGTCCGGCCAAGGGCCCCTTGAAGGTAACGCTCAACAACAAGATCGCGGTGAAGCAGGGGAAGAGAACGCTGGCCCCCCACAACCCGGACACCCACCCGCCTCGAACCAGCGCGAAGCTGAAGCGATCCGGCAACACGGTCGTGGTCCGCTTCTCCGCCCACGACAAGACCGGTGTGCAGAGCACGATCGTGACGATCGGCAAACGGGCCGCCAAGCTCCACCACGGCGTCCTGAAAATCCCGGCTCGAAAGCTCAGCCAGGTCCGGTTCTTCAGCGTCGATATCTACGGCAACCGGGAGAAGTCGCGCAAGCTGAAACGGGGCTAAACCGAGCGAAACTCCGATCACCGGACAGAACTGTCAAGGTGCGCGCAGCTCGGCGAAGGAGCGCTCGATGCCCTCGGCCAGGATCCCCACGTCCGGCGCTGCCATGCGGTCGGCATTGAGGCCGAAGACCATCTGGCCGGCGTAGGTGACGACCGCGATGCCGATCGTGTGGCCGGCGAACAGTGGCACGAGGGGAATGACCTCGACCAGGGGTGCGCCGAGCGCGTACAACCGCTCCTGGGACGCGCGCACGTTTGTGATCGTCAGGTTGAACATCCGGGTGCTGCCGAACATCGACCGTGCGAGCAGGGCGCCGGCGAGCGGCGGCCCCATGTCGGCGATGTCGACGATCGTCTTGCCCCCGGCGCGTTGCGAACCGGCCTTGAGCTGGTCGGCCCGCTCGACGACTCGGCGGTGGCGCGCGATCGGGTCCCCCTCGGTCACCGGCAGCTCGACGAACAGGGAGGTCAGCTCATTGCCGAGCGCGTGCTCCTTGTCCTCCGAGCGGATGTTCACCGGTACCTGGGCCCGCAGTTCGCCTTCCGATAGCGCCTCACCGCGCGCGAGAAACAGGTGTCGCAGGCCCCCGGCGCAGAGCGCCAGCACGACGTCGTTGACCGTGCCACCAAGGCGCTCTTTCGTCTCCTTGATGTCGGCCAGGTCGAATTTCACAGTGGCAAACAGCCGTGTGCCGCTCATCGGCCCATTCAAGCTCGACCGCGGCGCCCCGATCACCTCCTCGCGCGCGATCAACTCCAGCGCCGCTCGCGCGCGATCGAAAGATTCGCGAGGGTGCCGCGCCGCACCGACGCCGGCCCGCGCCCCGCGCACCACCAGGCCGGGAGAGAGCCAGAATCGGCCATTGCCCTGCTCTTCGACCTCGCCATCGCCGGGCGAGGACTGCGGGTGGGGGGGCGCGGGCTGTGGGGAGGAATCGAGCAGGACGGTCCCGATGTCGACCGAGCCGACGCCATCCACGAGGCAGTGGTGCGTCTTGGTGACCAGCGCCCAGCGCCCGTCCTCGAGCCCGTCGAGCAGCGTCATCTCCCAGAGTGGCCGGTGGCGGTCCAGGCGGTGCGACCAGAAGTCCCCGAGCCACTCGTGCAACTCGGCCGCGCCGCCCGGCGCCGGCAGCGTCGCGCGATGAACGTGAGCATTGAGGTCGTACCCTTCGGCCGGCTCCCAGGTCAGCCATTTCAGCGGGCCCGCGTGCGGGGCGGAGAGCCGCTGGGTGAAGCGCGGAAGCATCTCCACCCGCTCGCGCAGGTGGTCGCGGACCTCGCCAATGTCCGGCGTCCCGCCCCCGGGCAGCGGGTCGAAGATGAGCGCCGCGCCGATGTGCATGTGGGCGGCGTCGTCGAACTGCTCGAGCTCGAGGAACATCGTGTCGAGCATGCTGAGCTGCTCAGCCATAGAGGTGAACCTAGCGCCGAGAAGGCGACGCCGAATCGGGGTAAACCCGAAGTCCTATGTTCGGTTCGCCGACTCGGGCTCAGGCGAGGCGCCGGCCGATCTCGGCGAGGGCGGTCGTAAGGCTGCGCACGGGGATCATCACGGGGTCGCCGTCCCTGTTGGGCGGGATTCGGAGCATCAGGTCGCCATCGATGTAGATCGTGTAGGCGATGGGCTGACCGGCGGCCCAGAGCTCCGCGACCCCGTAGGACACCTCTTCCTCGCTGACGCTGCGGACCTCAATCTCGTGCATGGTTGACCTCCAGGTTTGGTCAGGCGGCCGCGGGTATCGCCGCGGCCTCGAGGATCAGATCCGCGGTCGCCTCGGGCTGCGAGACGGAGATCGCATGCGACGCGCCGGGGATTTCGATCGTGCGCTTGGCCCCGGCCCGCTCGGCCATGAAGCGCTGCAGCTCGGCGGGGATGTTGCGGTCCTCGCTGCCGATCAGGAATGAGGACGGGATCTCCTTCCACAGCGGGCTCTCGCCGCAGGGCTCCGATAGCGCCTCTTGGGTGGCCGGCCGCTGGGTGACAGCCATCCGGGCTGCGACCGACGCGTCGACGTCAGCGCAGAACTGCGCGTGGAAGCGATCCCCGACTATCGCGAGGTCGGTGGTTCCGTCCTGACGCGGGATCGGCGCCAGCGCTTCGCCGAGCGTGCTGCCGGGGAACTTTTCGGACAGGCCGATGGCGTCCTCGCCGGAATCCGGCGCGAAGCCGCAGGCGTAGACGAGTCCGACGATCTCGCCGGCGTCGGCGGCGACGTTGGAGATCACCATGCCGCCATAGGAGTGAGCGGCGAGGACGACAGGCCCGTCCACGGTGCGGACCACGTCGCTGACCGCTGCGGCGTCGGACGCGAGACTGCGCAGCGGGTTTGCGGCCGCGATCACCGGATGGCCGGCGCTGAGCAGCGGGTCGATGACACCATCCCAACTCGCCGACTCTGCGAAGGCGCCGTGGACGAGGATGACCGTGGGTTTCATGGGGTCCTTTCGGTTGGTTTGAGCCCGCGCTATTGGCGCGCGAGCCAATCGTCGAAATGAGTCGGGGTGAGCCGGGCGCCGTTCTCCGGTGTCAGCGAGTCGGTGTTGAGCTCGGTCCCGAAGTAGCGGGCGTGGGGGTCGGCGATCACCCGGCGGGCGTCTCCCTTGGAGGTGAGGAAGCTGTCGATTACCTGGTCGAAGCGAAGCGGCTCGGGCCCGGCGACCTCGACAACCCCGTTCGCCGGCTCGCCCACCGCGATGTCAGCCACCGCGGCGGCGATATCTGCGACGGCCGCCGGCTGGAACAAAACCGGGGGCATGAGGACCGTGGCGCCCTTGGTGTTCGAGTCGGCGATCCGGCCGACGAACTCGAAGAACTGGGTTGCGCGAGCGATCGTGTAGGGAACCGACCCTTCTTTCACCAATTTCTCCTGGGCCACCTTCGCGCGGAGGTAGCCGCTGTCCGGGAGGCGGTCGGCGCCGACGATCGAGAATGCGACGTAGTGCTTGACGCCGGCCGTTGCCGCCGCATCGAGGAGGCTGCGGGACGAGGTCTGGAAGAAGTCGAGCACCGCATCGTCGTCCCAGGCGGGGGCGTTCGACGCGTCGACGACCACCTCGGCGCCTGCGAGTGCCTCCGCCAGGCCTTCTCCGGTGATCGTGTTGACGCCGGAGTCGGGTGAGGCCGCCACGGCATCCTTGCCCTTCGCCCGCAGGTTGGCGACGACCTTCGAGCCGACCAGCCCGGTGCCGCCGATGACGACGACCTTCATCGGGTCAGACCTCTCTTCGTCGGGGGCGGGTCATGGAACGAGCGTCCCCGAACGGGGGCCCGGCTCGCATCGGCCAGGACGCCAGCCTTGGTGGCCAGTCGGTACCTTCTTGGCCGAGGCCGATGGCCAGCCAAACCACCCTGATAGGCCGCGGGGCCGAGGGCGTGGTTCTCGTCCAGTTGTTCGAGGCGATTCGCAACGGGGAGAGCGGCGCACTCGTAATCCGCGGCGAGCCCGGGGTCGGCAAGACCGCCCTGCTGGACGACGCGATCGGCTCGGTCGCGGATCTGCGGGTCCTACGCTCGGTCGGTGTGGAATCCGAGATGGAGCTGCCGTTCGCCGGCCTGCACCAGCTGTGCGCGCCGATCGCCGAGAACCTGCAGAGGCTGCCGGGCCCCCAGCGTGACGCGCTCGGCACCGCCTTCGGTCTCGCGGAGGGACCGCCGCCCGACCGCTTCCTCGTCGGCCTGGCGGTGCTTGGCCTGCTGTCCGATGTCGCGGAAAAGCGCCCGTTGGTCTGCGCTGTCGACGGCGCCCAATGGCTGGACTCCTCCTCCGCGCAGGCGCTCGCCTTCGTCGCCCGCCGTCTGCAGGCCGAGTCGATCGGCCTGGTCTTCGCGGCACGCGAGCCGAGCGGAGTCGACGAGCTCACCGGCCTGCCGGAAATGCGGCTCGCCGGCCTCGGCGACGACGATGCCCGGGCGCTGCTCGCGTCGGCGATTCCAGGGCGCATCGACGGCCGGGTGAGGGATCGGATCCTGGCCGAGACTTGCGGCAATCCACTGGGCCTGCTGGAGCTGCCACGGGCACTGACGCCGGAGGAGCTTGCGGGCGGGTTCGGGCCTCCGAGCTCGGCGCCGATCGCGGAACGCATCGAGCAGAGCGTTCTGCGGCAGCTGGCGACGCTCCCACTCGATACCCGACAACTGCTTCTGACAGCGGCGGCCGACCCGCTCGGGAACGTGACGCTGCTGTGGCGCGCCGCCGATCGGCTCGGACTCGGACCCGACGCGGCTGCGCCGGCCGAGGCCAAGGAGCTGATCGAGTTCGACACCAGGGTGCGATTCCCCCATCCACTCGTGCGCGCGGCTGTCTACGCTGCGGCATCGCTCCCCCAGCGACAGGAGGTTCACGGCGCGCTTGCCGAGGCCACCGACCCCGACGCCGACCCCGACCGGCTCGCCTGGCACCGCGCCAATGCGGCGACCGGGCTCGACGAGGCAATCGCAGATGAGCTGGAGCGCTCGGCGAGCCGGGCCCGGCGCCGCGGCGGCGCCGCGGCCGCGGCCGCGTTCCTGACACGGGCGACCGAGTTGACCCCAGACGACGCCCGGCGTGGCGGGCGGGCGCTCGCGGCGGCTCAGGCAAAGTTCGACGCCGCCGCGCCGGAATCGGCGCTCGAGCTCGTGGCGATCGCGGACGCCGCCCCCCTCGACGGGCTGCAGCGCGCGCAGCTAGAGCGGCTGCGCGCTCAGATCGTCTTCACCCGCACCCGCGGGACCGAGGCTCCGGCCGCCCTGCTCGACGCAGCCAAGCGCCTCGAACCGCTCGACGCCGGACTGGCGCGTGAGACCCATCTCGAAGCGCTTCGAGCGGCGGGCTCCGCCGGTCGTCTGAGCGACGGTGTCGGGGTGCGCGAGGTGGCGGAAGCCGCCGCCGCCGCGCCGCCGCCGCCGCCGCCGCCAGGTGCCCTGGACCTCCTCCTCGACGGCCTCGCGACGCGATTCACCGATGGATACGCGGCGGGGGTGACGCCGCTGAGGCGAGCGCTGGAGGCATTCCGGCGGGAGGCCGAGCCCAGCGAGGAGGACAGACGCTGGCTCTGGCTCTCGTGTCCCGTCGCGCCTGAGCCGCTCGCACCCGATCTCTGGGACGACGCAACCTGGCACGAGCTCGCCGGTCGGGCGGCCACCATGGCTCGGGAGGCCGGCGCGCTGACCGTGCTGCCCACGGCGCTGAGCAATCTTGCAGTCGTCCACCTCCACGCCGGAGAACTCGGCGCCGCCGCGGCGTTGATCGAAGAGGCCGAATCGATCGCCGAGTCGACCGGGAGCACGCCCCTCACCTACCCCTCGGTGCTGCTCGCCGCCTGGCGCGGGGAGGAGGCGCCGGCGATCGAGACGATCGAGCGCAGTGTGCGCTCCGCGACTGAGGCCGGCGAGGGCAGGGCAATCGGCTTGGCCGAGTACGCTACCGCGCTGCTCTCCAACGGCCTCGGCCGCTACGAGGTGGGCTTGGACGCCGCCCGGCGGGCGTGCGAATACGAGGATCTCGGTCTCTACCCCTGGGCGCTGGCCGAGCAGGTCGAGGCGGCCGCGCGCAGTGAAGCCGCCGAGGCGGCCGCCGCCGCCCTCCAAGAGCTCGAGGAACGGACGGTCGCCGTGGGCACCAGCTGGGCGCTCGGCGTCCGGGCGCGCTCGCGGGCGTTGTTGAGCGACGACGAGGCCGCCGACGCCCTTTACCGCGAGGCGATCGAGCGGCTCGAGGAATGCCGGATCGCTGTCGACCTCGCCCGCGCCCGCCTCGTGTATGGCGAGTGGCTGCGTCGCCAGGGTCGCCGCGTGGATGGACGCGAGCAGTTGCGCTCCGCCCATCGGATGCTCAGTGACATGGGTATCGAGGCATTCGCTGAGCGCGCCCGTCGCGAGCTCCTGGCGACCGGCGAGACCGTGCGCAAGCGCGCCGCCGACACCGTCCACGTCCTCACGCCCCAGGAGGCCCAGATCGCTCGCCTCGCCCGCGACGGGCTGTCCAACCCCCAGATCGGCACTCAACTCTTCATCAGCCCACGCACGGTGCAGTACCACCTGCACAAGGTTTTCGCCAAACTCGAGATCACCTCGCGCAAACAGCTGGGGCGCGTCCCACCCGCCCTGCTCAATCCGAGCTAGCGACGCCGGCCCGGCCGCGACTGCCCCTCCCGCGAGTGTTTGAACCTGCCCGCCTGCCGGTGATCGGGTGTACGGTGCGGCCGCCCCGACCGGGACCCGATGCCGACTGAGCAGGGACGCCGACACCCGTAGCGCAAAGATGCGCACCCCCGCCCAGGCGGCGCTCGTCGTCGGCGCCCTGGGCGTCGTCTTCGGCGACATCGGCACCAGCCCGCTCTACACGATCCAGACTGTCTTCAACCCGAGCGATCCGCACCCCGTAGGCGCCGACACCGAGAGCATCTTCGGCATCATCTCGCTGATCTTCTGGTCGGTGACGATCATCGTCACGCTCAAGTACGTGCTGCTCGTGATGCGCGCCGACAACGAAGGGGAGGGCGGCATCATGGCGCTGATCACCCTGATCCGGCGCGGAGGCCTTCCCGGCGGGCGGCGGACGCAGCTCGCGCTTGCGGCGCTCGGCATCTTCGGCGCCTCGCTGTTCTTCGGCGACAGCATGATCACGCCGGCGATCTCTGTGCTCTCGGCCGTCGAAGGGCTGAAAATCGTCCAGCCTTCACTTGAGCACCTGATCGTGCCGATCACGGCAGCGATCATCGTCGTGCTCTTCGCCACCCAGCGCCTCGGCACCGCTGCGGTGGGCCGCATGTTCGGGCCGGTGATGGTGGTCTGGTTCTCGGTCATCGGCGCCTGCGGCATCGCCGCGATCTCGACCAACCCCGAGATCCTCAAGGCGCTCTCTCCGAGCTATGCACTCGGCTTCCTCACCGGCCATTTCTCGACCGCGTTCTTCTCGTTGGCCGCTGTCGTATTGGCGATCACCGGCGCGGAGGCGCTCTACGCCGACATGGGGCACTTCGGCCGGGCGCCGATCACGCGCGCCTGGTTGATGCTCGTCTTCCCGGCCTGCATCCTCAGCTACATGGGACAGGGTGCGCTGCTGTTGAACGACCCGGGGACCGATGCAAGCGGCATCTTCTTCCTTGCGGTGCCGGGGTGGGGCCGCCTGCCGATGGTCTTCCTCGCCACCGCGGCGACGGTGATCGCCTCCCAGGCGGTGGTCACCGGCGCCTTCTCGGTCGCCCACCAGGCGGTGCAGCTCGGCTACCTACCACGCCTGCGAATCACGCATACCTCGAGCGAGACGGCCGGCCAGATCTACGTGCCCTGGATCAACTGGCTGCTGATGGTTTCGGTGCTGACCCTCGTCTTCGCCTTCGAGACCTCCGCCGCGCTCGCCTTCGCGTTTGGCATGGCGGTGACAGGCACGATCACGATCACGACCCTGCTCTTCTTCTACATCGTCCGCCACCAGTGGGGAAAACCGCTCTGGCTGGTCGTCGCCGGCGCCGGCGCCTTTCTCACCGTCGACTTCCTTTTCCTCGCCGCGAACGCAACCAAGATTGCGCATGGCGCATGGCTGCCGCTGCTCATCGCAGTGGTCGTCTTCACAGTGCTCACAACCTGGCAGCGGGGTCGCGAACTGGTCACCGAACGGCGTGAGCGAGAGGAGGGCTCGCTGCGCAGCTTCGTCGACCAGTTGCACGAGCGCCAGCCGCCGTTGCGCCGAACGCCCGGGACGGCCGTCTTCCTCAATCGCAACAAGACGACGACGCCGCTGGCGATGCGGGCAAACGTCGAGCACAACCAGATCCTCCATGAGCACGTCGTGATCCTCTCGATCGAGACACAGCCGGTGCCCCACGTCGCCGATAGGGATCGGCTCGTGGTCGATGACCTCGGCTATCGCGACGACGGCATCTCTCACGTCAGCGCTCACTTCGGCTACATGGAACAGCCCGATGTCCCGGCGGCGTTGCGCCTCGCTCCCGAGGCGGGCCTGGAGTGCCCGATCGAGATCGATGAAGCCTCCTTCTTCCTCTCGACGATCGATCTCCGGCCGGGCGATGCACCCGGCATGACCCGCTGGCGCAAGCGCCTGTTCGTCGCCACCTCACACATCACCGCCGACGCGGCCGAGTACTTCGGCCTGCCCCGCGATCGCGCGGTGATCATGGGCTCGTTGATCGAGGTGTAGGGCCAGGCGTCGACCGGCGGCAGCTTCTAGAAGTTGAAGACGTTCTCGCAGCCCGCTCCGAACGAATCGGCGCCGGGCGGGTCGATTGGAATCTCGGCACGGAAGCAGGAGTCTTCGATGCCCGGGCCGCCATCCATGAAATCGCTCCCCGGGCTGCCGCCCAGCACGGCATCTTCGTCGCCGGGCCCGCCGAAGACCCTGTCGTCGCCGCCGGTGCCGTGGACCCGGTCGGTGCCATCCCCGCCGTCGATCAGATCGTTGCCGCTGTTGATGCGCACGCCCGGTTCTATTTCATCGCTCTCGGCACGTTCAAGGCCCCCTCGGATCTGATCGTCTCCCGAGCCGCCGCAGATGCGGTCGTTGCCTTCGAGGCCCTCGATGCTGTCCTTGCCGGCGCCGCCGACGATCACGTCGTTCCCCGCCGTTCCGTGGAGTTCGTCATCGCCCGATGTGCCCATGATCGTCGCCGGCTGGCCGAACGCCGTGGTCTCGGTGCAGTTTTCATCGACCTGGGCCGGGTCGGAGGGAATCCCGCACTCCGTTTTGGGGTCGAGCAGCTGTTCGCGCCGTTTGGCGTCCCCCGTGTAGAGGGCGGAGTAGGTGTAGTAGCAGAGCACGTCCTCATCGGAGGCGCTCGTCTCGTGGAACGTCGCGCCCGCCAGCGTGACGTCACCGAGGAGGCTTGGGCCGGCTCGCTGCGAGCCGGTGCGGTCGAGGTCGAACGCCGTCGTCCTCGGGCCGCCGGTGGACCCGTCGCCGTTCAGGTCGAAACGAGACCAGTCGAGTTTCGCCGTTCTGGACCGCTTGACCTGCCCGACGAAGGATTGCAGGTCGGCCTCGGTGAAGCGGTGGTCGTGATTCACGTCGAGGATCGCCATCCGCACCGGCGAGGAGGCAGGGCTCGGTGGGCCGGGCTGGTCGAGGGAGAGGACGGCGCGGTAGGCGTTCAGCGCGGGAGCGGCCGGCCGCGCGCAACCCGCGGCGGGAGGCGCGGGGTTGGCGATGATCGCGGTCTTCACCTGCTGCGGGGTCAGGTCGGGAGCGATCGACCACAGATACGTCGCGACGCCCGCGATCACCGGGCTGGCCTGGCTGGTGCCGGTCAGGTTCAGCGGCCTGCCGCGCCTGTCAAAGGAGTACACGTCCTTGCCTGGGGCGGCGACGGACCCGCCTGAATTCGATGTCGGATTGAGGCAGGTGAGACCCGAGGCATCCGCTGTCTCCCGCACGTTCTCCACCGAGACCGTGTTCTGAAGGCGAGGAACGGGAGCGCCGTTTTTGTCGTGCAGGTCGTCGCGGATGCCGGCCGCGGACCAGACGCTGCCCGCCCGTGCCAGCCCGCCGCCGGCGCCGTTGTTTCCGGCCGAGGTCGCGTGAAACACCCGCCCCTCGAGGCCCTTTTCGCGCACGAGGTCGATCCACTCCACCGCCAGCGGGCGCATGCTGTCGTCATCGAGGCCGGCGTTGAAGCCCAGGCTCGTATTGAGGACGACCCTTCCGTGGACCGCGTCGATCGCCTGGGTGAACTTGAGCGCATCGGCGGTCAATGAGGAATCGTTGAGGGCATCGACCGGCACGAGCTGACCCCGCAGCGGGAAGACCCCGGTCACCAGCCCCGCCGGGGTGCCGTCATTGGCGAAGTCGCCGAACACGATTCCGGTCACGTGGTAGCCGTGGTCGTGACCCGGCAGTCCCTGCCGCGGCCGATCGATTCTGCCGCTGTCGTAGGCGGCGTTCACATGGTGCGACAACGGCCCGTTGCCGAAATCGTCCCCGATCACCACGGTCGGAGCCGCCGTCGATGAGGCCGCACCGCGAGCGTTCCAGGCCGCGGCAATGCCGCTGGCGAGCAGGTGGCTGAGCGCTTTCCGCTGAGACCCCGAGGGCGGCGCCAAAATCCGCTGAGGGACATCGTCGGGTTGCGCCATCACGCTCATCTGCGCCGACGCCACGCCCTGCATCCGCGAGACGCGCCCGACTGTCCGCTTCAGCGTGCGGACCCTCCCCGGATCGGGGATGCCGACCAGTAGAAGCCTGGCACCGTTGACCGCCGCCACGACTCCGCCTCGTACCGACGTGAGCATGCGATTGACCTGCCCCGTGGTGGCATCGGGCGTGACCTCGACGACGATCTCGCGACGCGCCACCAGCACCTTGCCGACACGCGACACAAATGCCGGCGTTTGGCGCTGGACGCGGAAGACGTCTTGGACAGACTTCGTCGCAATCTTCCCTTGAGGGCCCCCGAGCCGCACGCCCAACCGCCTCTTCTTCTTGTGCTTTCTGGCTCGGTGTCGCTTCAGATTCTCGCGAGCCGTGGGCGTGTCGGCCAAGCCGCCGGCGGGCAGCGCTGCAAACAGGAACAGCACGAGAGTGGCGGTCCCGAGCAACCGCAGATCATTTCGACGTCGAATGCTTGCTGACACAGGTGGTTCTCCAAATGCAGCTGAGCTGGCCATGAGCCTACTGCGTTCCCATAGGCCCGGCCCAGGCACGTTCGGCGGTCCTCAGTAGCGCAGCAGGGCGGAGATGTGGTCGTAGGGGTCGAGAACCTCGCCCTCGATCACGAGGACCTCGGCCCCCTGCGCCAGCGCTCCTTCGACCGCTTTCTCGACCTGCTCGTCGCGGCTGCCGCTGCCCACCAGCAGGGTCTCGACCCGGCCGTCCGCGATCGCGGCCGCGACCTCGTCGGGGCCGGCGACGGCGCGGTCGCCTCTACCCAACCCCTGCTCCAGGCGCTCGACCGCACTGCGCTCACGGTCCTGGCGCTCTTCGGCCATCACCTCGCGGACGCGCTTCAGTACCTCCTCCGCGGAGGCGTTCTCGAAGTCGATCGCGAGGTGCCCGCCGAGGCGCTCGCGCAGGTAGGGATGCAGGTTCGCCTCGACCACAGGCCACATCTCCGGCGCACCGAGGATGAGGATCCGGTCGAAGGCCTGGCGTTGATGAAGGGCGAAGAGGAGATCGCAGACGCGGCGGACGTGGTCGGCCGTTTCCTTCTCAATCCCCCGCTGGTAGCGGGCCTGGGACCAGCCGCCCTGCGAGTGGCGGCGATGGACCTCGTCGTCGACCGCTCCCACCGCGGCGAGGCCGAGGTCGGAGCCGCGGAAGACCCGGCCCTGCTCCTTGCTCACGAGCGCCACGCCCCAGACTGGCCCGGGCATCGCCTCGATCAGCGGCTCGAGCGCCGGCCCGCGGCGGAAGGCGGCGGCCACGTCGAAGTCGGGCGCCCGACGCAACGCGTAGGCGCGAGGATCGCCGCTCTCAGCGCAGAAAAAGCCGACGCCGTGCACGGCTTGATCATCGACCACAGCTTCGTCGAGGTGGGTGCGGACGCGCTCCAGACAGGACTGCAGCACCGCCAGCGGAGCATCCTCTCCGGCCTCGCCACGCAGCCGCTCCTCCGCCTCGGTCAGGCGCGAGTCGAGTTCGACCCCGCGCGCCCGGCGGGTCGGCACCTCGGGCAGGTCGAGGCGCAGGAAGACGCTCAATACCCAGCCACCGTCGCCATCCATGCCGTCGAGCAGACGCAGCTCGTCCTGGTCTATCTCCAGCAGCGCCATCGCTAGTGGACCCCGGCCAGGTCGCGGGCCTCTTCGACCTCGATGTCGCCGTCGGAGACCTTGAAGCCGACCGTGTCGACGTAGTCCGCGGCGCCCGCGGAGGTCTTCATGCGCGCCATGTCAGGAGTCACGCCGGCATCGGCCAGATCGCGGGCGGAGCTGGGATCGAAGCAGCGGGCGAGCAGCCACTCGTCGACCTCGTCTGCCTCGAAGCCGGATTCCGCCCAGGTCTCGGCGGTGTCGTCGGGATTGCCGCCGTGGGCGAAGTGGCCGTGTCTTTCGACTACGTCGCGGATCGTCATGGGCCGGCCCTCCTGTGAGTGTGGGTTGCGGTGGCTAGACGCTGAAGACGGCGCCCGTAGAGGTACCTGCGGACTTCGTGCTCGTTCGGCCCGGGGGAAAGCACCATCTCGATGCCGCATTTGGGACAACGGCCCTGCTCTCGACCCGGCGCCTTCAGATTCCGCTCTCCGCGCCGGCGGCAACGCGGACATTTGACTGACTGACTCATCCCTCTCCCTCGACTTGTTTCCTTAAGGCCATCTTCCGAGGTCGCGGCCGTCCTGCCATCGGGGTATCCCCCCGCATCGAAGTTCGGCATTCCCCCGATGGAAATCGCGCCCGATCGGCCTAGCTTCGTTGGTAGAGGACACACTTCGAACCAGGAGGCTTCAATGGCGGCCGAGTTGACTGAATTCTCCGAGTTGCGCGAGTTCGAGGGAGATATCCTCACGATCTCGGGTGAGCACAAGGAAGAGAAGGAGGAGAAGAGGGATTGAGCGCGATTTGGCGGGTCCCGTGACGTTGGGCTTTCAGGACTGCTCGGTCGCGGTGTTCGCCCCCTCGCCGATCCTCACGGTTACGGTCGAGAGCGCTCCCAACGGCGGCGAAGTTCACTTCCATGCGGGCGGCCAGGGCTTCTGGGTCGCCCGTCTTGCGGCCAGCCTTGGGGCCGGCGTCTCCCTCTGCGTGCCGCTTGGCGGCGAGTCGGGAGACGTCCTTCGCGCCCTGCTCGACGTCGAGGGAATCGAGGTGTTGGCGGTCCGGATCGGCGGGGCCAACGCCGCCTACCTGCACGACCGCCGCAGCGGGGAGCGCCGGCCGATCGTCGAGACCGCGAGCCCCGGGCTGGGCCGTCACGAGCTCGACGAGCTGTACGGCGTCGCGGCGACCGCGGGGCTGGCCAGCGACGCGATGCTGCTGACGGGTCCACAGCATGACCGCGTGCTTCCGGCCGAGACCTATACCCGCCTGGCCGCCGACCTGCGGTCCAATGGTCGCCGCGTCCTTGCCGATCTCACCGGCGAGCCGTTGCGGGCGGCGCTGTCGGGCGGCCTCGATGTGCTCAAGCTGAGCGACGAGGAGGTACTGGCAGAGGGCCTCGCGCGTGGTGAGGAGCGCGTCGACCTCGAGCCGGCGATCCGACGGCTGCATCGCGATGGCGCCGAGAGCGTCCTCGTCTCCAGGGGCTCAGATGCGGCGCTGGCCCTTGTCTCCGACCGCCTCCTCGAAGTCAGCGGCCCGCGCTTCACCGAGGTCGACTCGCGCGGCGCCGGCGACTCGATGTTCGCGGCTCTGGGAGTCGGGCTCGCCGCCGGGCTGGGGGTTGAGGAATCGCTGCGGATGGCGGCCGCGGCGGGGGCGCTCAACGTCACACGCCACGGCCTCGGTAGCGGCCACGCGAAGGAGATCGACCGCCTGCTCGGCCAGGTCCGCCTCCGCGAGGCCCCGCCGTCCTAGCCGCTCGGTTGTGGCCAGGAGGAGGCGACGGTCTCGATCGCGTCCTTGACGATTGCCAGCAGCTCTGCGGCGATGCCGGGCACCGAGGCCAGGGTGAAGAGCGAGCGCGAGGAGTAGGCCGAGCCGTCGTGGTCGTAGGCCTCACCGCCGGCCTCCCGCACCAGAAGCGCCCCGGCCGCCACGTCCCATGGCAGGTTCGAGAGCATCACCGTGGCGTTCAACCGGCCGGCGGCCAGCCAGGCGAGGTCGAGACAGGCGGAGCCGTGGACGCGCACGCGCAGGCTCTCACGGGCGAGCCGGCGCATCAGCTCGCGGTGGATCCGGTTCTCGGCGTCGGCATGGGAGCCAACCGCGAAGTCGGCGAAGCCGATCACAGCCTGCCGTAGATCGTCGCTGCCGGCGACGGAAATGCGGCGGCCGTTGAGGAAGGCGCCGCTGCCGGTCGCGGCGAGGTAGCGCTCTCCCAGCAGTGGCAGGTCGACGATGCCGAAGCTGGGGCGGCCCTGCTCGACCAGGGCCAGGGAGATCCCGCACAGCGGGCTCCCCTTGCTGAAGTTGACGGTGCCGTCGATCGGGTCGAGCACCCAGAGGCGCGGCGCCTCGACCCCGGTGCCGCCTTCCTCCTCGCCGAGGAAGGGAATCGTCGGCGTGGCCTCGGCGAGGACGCGCTTGATCGTCATCTCGATCTCGAGGTCAACCGCGGTGGCGTAGTCGCGCTCCCCCTTGGGGATCAGCGAGCCGAGGTGGGTTCGGCCGCGACGCAGCAGGTCGGCGCCGAGATCGACGGCGCGCTCGGCGGCCAGCATCTCGGGAGGCTCGAGGGGCAAGGTCTCTGGAGCGTAGGGGCTGTTCGGCGCGATGCGACGATTAGGATCCAGAGACGGAAAGGAGCAAATGATGGCTTCGGCTGGTAATTCGCCGTTGCGCGCACGGCCAGGTGACCGCCTGGTGGTTCGAGGGCACCACCAAGGGGAGCTGCCGCGCGACGGCGAGATCGTGAAGGTGCTCGGCGACGATGGGGCGCCGCCCTACCTCGTGCGCTGGGAGGACGGACACGAGTCCGAGGTCTTCCCGGGCTCGGATGTCTTCGTTGAACACTTTGGGAACCCGTCGGAGAGGAAGGACAGCTAGCTCGATGAAGGTGGCTCGGCCCTACGGCCGCGGGACGACCATCACCGGACAAGGCGCCTTGTGGATCAGTTCGGTTGAGACCGAGCCCAGCAGGACCCGCATCACCGGGCCGTATCGGCGGGAGCCGGCGAGCATCAGGTCGACGCCGTCGTCGCATGCTTCCGCCAGCGTGGTGGCAACCGACCCACTCAGACACCGCCCGTCCACTGCGAGATTCGAGTCGAGAGCATTGGTTGCCTCCTCAAGGATCTTCTCAGGCTCGGGCGGGAGTGCAGGCGTGTAGCCGACGACGCCGGGAAGCGCTACCGGGGGGCAGACGACGGTCAGCACCCGGATCGCCGCGCCGGTCTCCTGTGCGATTGCCTCGGCTCGGTGCAGCGCCAGCTTGGATTCCGGGGTGCCGTCGTAGGCGACGGCGATCAGTCGGAGGGGAGCGTGGGTTTCGGCTCCATATCCCCGAGGGGCGGTCACCACCGCACCGGGAGCGCCGTGGAGGAGGCTCTCGGCGGTGCTGCCGATAAGCGCTCGGCCGAATGCGCCGCGGTGGGGGGAGCCAACCACGATGGTGTCGATGTCCTCCTCTTCGGCGAGGTGGGTTATCACCCATGCAGGCGAACCGCCGCCGAAAGCGCGCGTCTCGACCTTAAGGCCGGCGAGGGACTCGCGGGCCTCTTCGAGGATCGGCTCGGCCTTGGCGGCGGCATCGTCCTCCAGCTCTTCGAAACCGATCGGGAACTGGCCGTAGGGAAGAACGGTGACGACCAGCGTGCTCGCTCCCGACTCTGAAGCGAGGGCCTTCGCGAGAGCCAGCGCATCGCGGCCCCCGTCGCTCCCGTCGAAGCCCACCAGAAGCTTGTTCGTCGATGGCGACCTGCTCTTGGTCTCGCTCATTGCTCCCTCTTCGTCTCTTGGGATGGGACGTAGCTCCCGGAGATGTCGAACCTAGGTGCCGTCGCCCCGACTGTCATCGGTGGAAAGCCGTACTGAGGTGCAGGGGATTACCCCGATGACTCGGCCGCCCTCTAAACAGAGAATCGACAGACGGCAAACAATCGGCTAGGAGGTCGAGCATGGCAGTGGCAAAGATCATCGAGATCACCGCAACGTCGGACAGCAGCTTTGAGGATGCGATCAGTCAGGGGATCGCGAAAGCATCGGAGACTGTCCACAACATCAAGGGCGCCTGGGTCAAGGAGCAGAAGGTGCTGGTGGCGGACAGCGCCGTCAACGGCTATCGGGTGGACCTCAAGGTGAGCTTCGTCCTCGACTGAGGAGACCTACCGTCAGTGAGATCGGTCTGCACCCTGTAGGTAGCGTGCCACCACGGGCAAAGGGGTCAAACTGCGCCTCGCCTCGCGGCCGAGTACCGATAGCACTCCCGTACGACGGGGTTCTGCACGGCGCCGTCGCCCGAGTCTGCGACACCATGGGAAAGCCATACGCCACCGCCCACTCTCACCTGGTTCGCTTCGCTCTGCCCGGCTTTGAGGCGTTGCTGCCACCCGCGATTTCAGGTGAGAGTGGGAGCCTCGCGGTCGAGCGGTTCGCCAACCAGGAGCTTTGGGTTGCGGTCGAAGGCGACGTAGATGGGGCGTGCGGCGTCGTTCTTGGCTCGATTGCGCCACCCGACGGGCAGATGCTCGCCCTTGCGCTGGCGGCGGACACCCTGAAGCGCCGGGGCGCAGCTCGGGTCGTCGCGCTGCTGCCCTACCTCGCCTATGCGCGCCAGGACAAGGAGGAGCCGGGAAAGGGGTTGGGGATCGCTTGGGTGGGGGAGATCCTGCGTGCCAGCGGCGTGGACGAGTTGGTCACGATTGACATCCACAGCCGCCGCGCCGCCGAGTTGTTGCAGATGCCCGTCACCTCGCTCTCACCAGCCGAGCTGTTCGCCGCCGAGCTGGAGCGTTCAGGGCTCCTCGACGCCACGATCGTTGCCCCCGACGAGGGTGCGATTGAGCGCAGCCGGGCGCTGGTGGAGGCGGTCGGAATTGCCAAGCCAATCGTCTATCTGAGAAAGGAGCGGACCGCAACGGGAGTCGTCCACCGCGAGCTGGTCGGCGAGCTCGGGCGCCGGGCGGTTGTCGTCGACGACATCCTCGACACCGGCGGTACGCTCGTCTCCTGCTGTCACGAGCTGAAGCAGAGAGACGTGGAAGACGTGACTGTGATGGTGACTCACGGACTCTTCACCGGAGAGCGATGGGAAGAGCTGCTTCCTCTCGTTGCTGGTCTCTACGTCACGAACAGCATCCCTTCTGCCAGGCACGTCTCGGAGCCCGTGCGGGTCCTCTCGGTAGGCCCTCTCATCGAGCAGGCGCTTGTGGCGGCGGCCTACACCTCCTAAGTTGGTCCAAATGCCCAATCGTCTCGCCCTCTTCATGGATCGCAAAGAGGCTGGGCGTCGTCTCGCCGAGGCGTTGGAGCCCTTCGGTGAGGAGGAGCCACTTGTAGTTGCTCTGCCGCGCGGCGGCGTCCCGGTCGGCTTCGAGGTCGCGAAGGCTCTCATCGCCCCACTCGACATCCTGCTCGTGCGCAAGCTCGGAGCGCCGTTCAACCCCGAGTACGGAATTGGCGCGATCGCCGAGGGCGGCGTCCGCTTGATCCGCCGGGCAGACGTCGAGCTGATCGGAGTTTCCGACGAGGAGCTGGACGCCATCGTGGCTCAGGAGTCGGCGGAGCTGGAGCGACGGCAGCGGCTCTACCGCGACAACGAGGAGCCCCACCCAGTCGAGGGGCGCACCGTGATTCTGGTCGACGACGGAATCGCCACGGGTGGCACCGCCGTCGCCGCCGGACGGGCGCTGAAATTCCGTGGCGCCGCCAGAGTGATACTCGCCGTACCGGTTGCTCCACCGGGAACAGAGGAGCGCCTCGGTGGCGAGTTCGACGAGGTCGTCTGCCTCGAGCAGCCTCACGGCTTCTTCGGCATCGGTCAGTTCTATATCGACTTCGGGCAAGTCGGGGACGAGGAGGTGATCGAGCTGTTGGAGGCGGCCCGCGTGCTCGGTCAGGCTGCGGCCTCAGCGGATTCCCCGGCCCCAGCGGATCCGCCGCCGACCGCGCACGCGGTCGAGATCGAGCTTGCTCCGGGCCTGGGGCTGGCAGGCGACCTGCGTCTGCCCGAGCCCGCGGCCGGCCTGGTGATGTTCGCCCACGGCAGCGGCTCCAGCCGGCTCAGTCCCCGTAATCGCCAAGTCGCCGAGGCGCTGAACGAGGCCGGCTTCGCCACGCTGCTCTTCGATCTACTCACCACCGAGGAGGAACTCGACCGAGCCAATGTATTCGACATCGTCCTACTCGCCGAACGCCTGCTGGCTGTCACCGCCTGGGCGAAAGGCGAGGAGGAGTTGAAGCGGCTGCCGATCTCCTACTTTGGCGCCTCCACCGGCGCGGCCGCGGCGCTCCGCGCTGCGGCTGATCTCGGCGACGAGATAAGAGCGGTGGTCTCTCGCGGGGGGCGTCCCGACCTCGCGGCCGAGAGCCTCGAAGATGTCGCTTCGCCGACCCTGCTGATCGTTGGCGGCGCCGACTGGCAGGTGTTGGAGCTAAACGAGCAGGCGGCGAGGTTGCTTCGCTGCGAGCACGAGGTCGCCATCGTCCCCGGCGCCACCCACCTGTTTGAAGAGGCGGGAGCGCTGGAGCGGGTCGCCGAGCTGGCCGCGGCTTGGTTCTCTCGCTATTGACCCTCAACCTCGCCGGTGCCGGTCCCCGCCGGGACCGCAAGCACGGAGCACGATGCGCGATGCACCACTCGCTCGCTGACGCTACCAAGGGCTTTGAGTCCGGCCACGCCACGCCGCCCGATGACGATCAACGAGGACTGGGCGGCCCGCGCCGCCTCGCCGATTCGCTCGGCGACATGGCCAGGGTTATTGACCATCGTCGTAGAGAGCCCTGTGGCCTTCTCGATCACCGTTAGCTGCTTTAAGACCTCGCGATAGCGCTCAGGATGCGTCCCGTCCGGGACGTATACGAGGCGAAGCTCGGAGCCATGAACCTGTGAGAGGCGAGTGGCAATCCTCGCTGCCGCCCATGAGCCTGGTGAGCCATCGGTAGCCAAGAGGAGGCTCTGCGGGAAATCGCTGCCGTCGATAGTACGCCGCGCGATCAGTGCGGGACGCTCGGCGCGGTGGGCGACCTGGGTTGCAGTGCTGCCGAGCATGATGCCCCCGAGTCGCGAGCCGCCATGACAGCCGACTACGAGCAGGTCGTGCTCGGCGGCCTCGGCAAGCAGCAGGTCGCTCGTCGGCGCTCCATGCAGTAGCTCGACGGATGCCTCGACGCCGACATGCCGAGCAGCGTATGTGGCCTTATCGAGGGCCTCGCGCGCTCGACTTTCGCTCAGATCGACCTGGACATGACGCCCCGAACGGAGTTCATGGCAAACGGCGATTAGGTGAAGGGTCGCGCCCGAGTTGCAGAGGGCGATTGCCTGTTGAACCGCGACGCTGCTTCCGCGACTGCCGTCGACGGCACACAGGACGTCGTCGAATGGCGGCGATCCCTTCGGGGGAGGCCGATGGATTTGTGTCGAGCGCATCGAGAGCGTCGTGTCGACGTTTCTCCCAACGGCCCTCCCTGACTGCGCACGGCTCGGCATCCCGCCGCTCAACCCAGGATCGGAAGCAGGTCCTCGGGTAGCTGCGCGCGGACGTCATCGAGCTCGCCTGCAGAGACATGACGACGTAGGACTTCGGCCGCCGCGCCAACGGCGTAGGAGGCAGCGGTCTCACCGTCGAGTTCGGCATCGGCCGCCACGCGGTCGAGGAAATCGGTGAATCCGTGGTATTTGACCGGGGTCACGCTGGGCTTCCAGCCCTCGTAGTAGATGCCTCGGATTAGGTCGGGAAGCTGGGCCGCGAGCTGGGCCGACTCGTCGACGGTGAGGCGATCGCGCAGCGCATGGAGGTAGGCGCGCAGGACCTTGTAGGCCTGGCGGTGATCGTCGGTGCCCAACTGCCCGGCGACTTCGTCCAGCCAGATGTGAGCCTTCTCTACGTTGCGCTCGATGATGCTCGGCTCGGACATGGGCACAAGGTAGAAGGGACTGGTTCAATCGGCATCGGTGGAAAGCCGAAGGATTGAAGCGGATTGTCCCCGATGCTCGTCCTGCCGGCGTTGAGACAATCGACTCGACCCGACCCTATCCACGCTGTCTCCGCGAAGGATGCGGTGGCGCGGTTCGGCACCGATGCCGCCCGCGGCCTCGCTGCCGTGGTTGCCGCGGAAAGGCAGGCCCGCTATGGGTCCAACTCGCTTCCCGAGCAGGAGCCGACAAGCGCAATGGCGCTGGTCGCCGCTCAGTTTCGCGACGCGCTCGTCCTGCTTTTGCTCGCGGCCGCAGCCGTGTCCGCGCTGCTCGGCGAGTGGATCGACACTGCCGTGATCGCGGCGATCGTGGTTCTCAACGCCGCCCTGGGCGTCGTCCAGGAGGGGCGTGCGGAGCGGGCGGCGCGGGCAGTGCGAACCCTGCTCTCGCCGCACGCCGTCATCATCCGCGAAGGCTCGATCGAGGAGATCCATGCCGCTGGGCTGGTGCCCGGCGACGTCGTTCTGCTTGCTGCGGGTGACCGCGTCCCCGCCGACGGACGGTTGCTTGAGGCGACGAGGCTGGAGATGGATGAGTCCTCGATGACGGGGGAGTCGGCGCCGGTCGGCAAGCGAGCCGAACCGCCCGCTCCGGCGGAGGCGATCCTCTCTGAGCGGTCGACCGCCGTGCTCTGCGGGACTACCGTGACGCGGGGCCGCGCCCGCGTCCTCGTCACGGCGACCGGGACCGGCACCGAGCTGGGGAGGATCGCGGCCGGGGTCCTACGACAGCCTCCGGCCACGCCGCTTGAGCGGCGGCTCGACCGTCTCGCCGGCCAGCTGCTCAGGGCGGCGATCGTGATCTGCCTCGCCTTGGCCACGCTCTCGTGGGCGCATGGCGAATCCCTGGGGGCGAGCCTCGAGGTCGGCATCGCGCTGGCGGTGGCCGCGGTCCCCGAGGGGCTGGTCGCCGTCGTCACGATCACCCTCGCCCTGGGGATGCGCCGGCTCGCCGAGCGCGGGGCGATCGTCCGCCGCCTGCGAGCCGTCGAGACCCTCGGCTCGACGACAGTGATCTGCACCGACAAGACGGGCACCCTGACCACCAACCGCATGACGGTGGCGCGACTACTGGCGGCCGACGGCGCCAGCGAGGACGAGCTGCTGCGTGGAGCCGTGATCGCCTCAGAGGACAGCCACGATCCAAGCGAGGCCGCGATCGTCGCGGCGGCCAATGAGAGGGACTTGCGACGGGCCGAGCTGTTGCGGGGCAAGAGGGTCGTCGGCGGCGAGCCGTTCGATTCCGAGCGCAAGATGATGAGCGTTGTTGTCGCCGACGGTGACGAGGGTCGGATCGCCTATGTGAAGGGCGCGCCGGAGGTGCTCTTCCCGCGACTCGCCGAGCCTTTGCCGGTGGACGGGCTGGAGCGGGAGGCGCGGAATTGGGCAAGCGACGGGAACCGCGTGCTGATGGTGGCCCGGCGACGCCACATTCCGGAGCGGGTCAACCCCGAGGAGGAGCTCGAACCGCTCGGTCTGATCGGGCTGGTCGACCCGGTTCGTGAGGGTGCTCGCAAGAGCGTCGAAATCGCCCGCCTCGCCGGCATCCGCACGATCATGATCACCGGCGACCATCCCAACACCGCCATAGCGGTCGCCCGCGCATGCGGGATCGCTTCAGGGTCCCGACCCTTTGTCGTCACCGGCGCAGAGCTCGACCGGATCGATGACGCCGAGCTGCGCGAGCGGATCGGCGAGATCGACGTGCTCGCCCGCGTCGGGCCCGAGCACAAGTCGCGGGTGGTCGCCGCGCTTCAGGAGGACGGTCAAGTGGTGGCGATGACCGGCGATGGCGTCAACGACGCGCTCGCCTTGGCGGCAGCGGACATCGGCGTGGCGATGGGCCGGGGCGGAAGCGACGCGGCGATCGACGCCGCCGAGCTGGTCCTCACGGACAACAGCTTCCCGACGCTGGTCGCGGCGGTCGAGGGAGGACGCCGGATCTACGCCAACATCGTCCACTTCGTCAACTTCCTGCTTGCAGCCAACGCAGGCGAGGTGCTGCTCTTTGCGCTCGCCGTACTGCCGGGGCTGGGCGCCCCTTTGACCGTCGCCCAGATCCTGTTGGTCAACCTGCTCACGGACGGCCTGCCGGCGGTCGCCCTCGGGGTCGATCCGGCGGACCGCGAGACCATGCGCCGACCGCCGCGCGATCCCGCCGAAGACATGCTCGGCCCCCTCCGCTGGCGGTTGGCGGTGGGCGGTATCGCCACCGGCACGGCCGCCTTCGTCGCCTTCCTGATCGGCGATGCCGATGGGACCGCGACGGCCCAGACGATGGCCTTCACCACCGTTGTCTTCGCCCAGCTCGGTTACGTCTATGCAGTCCGCAGCGACGGCCTCTTCCTCCGCGCGAGCGCAAACCGGTCGTTGAACGCGGCGGTGGTGATCTCCGCCCTGATCGCGGCGGCCGCGCTGGCGCTGCCGCCGCTGCGCGAGGCCTTCTCAACCGTTCCGCTCAGCCCCGGCCAGTTCGCCGCCGCCCTTGCTCTGGCCACCGTGCCGCTGGTCGCGACGGAGATTCTCAAGGCATGGGAGCGCAGGGCAGGGGGGAGAGCTCGATACTGACCGGGGCGATTGCATCCGAGCTTCGCAAGGAGGCTCGCTGACCCCGGCTGCACCGGCGTTCTCTGGTACGTGAGCCGATGTGACGCGCCCAATCACCCCATCTCGGCCAGCCTCTCGTCGATTTGCCTGCGGACGGCATCACAGACCGCCTCGACCTCCGCGTTGTAGCGCTCGGACGACAGCACTCCCAGCAGTACCTCGGCGTCCGCTTTCGACAATTCGATTTTCAGTCTCTCGTCAGCCATCGGAACCTCCTCCTATTGGTTTCGCATTGGATTGTGTGTGTCGATCATGTGGCCGCTGCGGCGAGGTCAAGGGCTCGCATGACCTGATTGACGTCGGAGATCGAGACTATGCCCACCTCCCCTCCCGGGGCGAGGACGATTGCCCGTCCGACGCGCTGAAATGCGGGGCGCTCCAGAAGCTCGGCAACATCGAGATGCTCGTCGATCACCAGAGATGGATCGTCGATTGCGATTTCGCCCGCTGTGGTTTCGGCGCGCCTGGCCGCAGGCACCCGTCCCACTGCCCGACGATCGAGCAGGCCGGCGGGGTGAGTACCGTCCATGACCGGGAACGCCGAGTAGCCATAGCGGACCAAGTACTGCTCGACCGCCTCGATACTGGCGCCGGCCGGAATCGTGACGGCGGGCGAAGACATGAGCCGACCCGCCTCGCGGCCCGTCAAGGCAACCCGGACGCGCAGGCCGCTCTCCTCGGCGCGGGCGGCGACGATCACGAAGAAGCCGATCGCCGCCAACCAGATGCCGCCGAAGGCGCCCGCGACTGCGCCGAGAAGGCCGAGAGCGACCATGGCGTAGCCGAAGCCCCGGCCAATCGAGGAGGCGATTTCAGTCGCCCTGGTGATGTCGCCGGTTCGCCACCAGATCAGAGCCCGGGCGACGCGACCACCGTCGAGAGGAAAGGCGGGGAGGAGATTGAAGCCGAGGATCGCCAGATTGACGAACGCCTGATACTCGATTATCGCCCGCAGCGCCGCGGGAGCCGAGGCGGGCAGCGCTACGGCAATCGCGGAAAAGCTGGCCGCTATTGCAACCGTCACCGCCGGGCCGGCGATCGCGAAGCGCAGCTCCGCACCCGCCGTCTTCGGGTAGCCGGCCATCCGTGCCACCCCGCCCAGCAGCCAGAGGTCGATCTCCTCGATTTCGACTCCGTTGCGCCGAGCCACCAGTGAGTGGCCGAGCTCATGCAAGAGGATGCTGGCGAAGAGCAGCAGGGCGCTCAGCAGGCCCAGGCCGTAGGCCGCGAGGGGAGCGATGCCGTCCACCTGGTCGGGGTAGTAGACAGCCCCGAGCGACCATGTGATCAAGCCGACGATCAGGATCCACAGGGGCTGCACCCCGATCGGGATGCCGGCAAGGCGGCCGACCCGGATGCTGTTCATGCCCGCTGCGCCGTCTGCCTCAAAGTGCGCTCGGGTATGTCTCGGGGGGCTCGCCGGCTTCCCAGCCGGCCGTGCGCTCCAGCGGCTCCACCGCCCGAGTCTCGTCGATGTGGACGACCGCGTCGAATTGACCGCCAAGGTGGGCGTAGAAGTAGTGGCTCTGTCGCTCGGTCTCGGGCCTGTAGATCACGCCGATCGCGCGCTCCAAGCACGGCTCGATCAGCGCCTGTGCCGCGTCGCCGGACAGCAGGTCAAGGAAGAAGCGCGGCTCTCCGAGGTTGTGAAAGATGGCCTCGAAGCTGCCGGGCAGCGCCGGGCGCACCTGCTTGCGCTCGGCCGGGGCGTCCCAGCCGGAGGCGGCGGTCACCGTCCCCGAGTAGGTGGTGAACCCGACGAGTACGACGTCGTCGGACCAACGCTGGCGCGCGAGCTGGCCGACGTTCAGCTCGCCGCGGTTCCCCATCTCGGTCATCCGCGCGTCACCGATATGGGAATTGTGCTCCCAGACGACGATCCGCGGCCGTTCCCCGTGGCGGCCCAGGTGTTGGAGGAGGCGCTCGAGCGTGTCGGCCATGTGGCGGTCGCGCAGGTTCCAGGAGGAGGCCGGATCGCTGACCATCGCCCGGTAGTACTCCTCGGCGCTGGCGACCAGACGCGCGTTCTGCTCGGCGTAGAACTGCTCGTCCTCGGCGGCGATGCCGTCGCGGCGCAGGTATGCGTTCCCGAGCCGCTGAAGGTCACGCAGCTGGGTGACCACCCCCCGGCGACAGGACTCACTCACCCCGAGGCTGACGGCGCGCCCGTAGTTCTGCTCGCCTCCGAGGCGCTCGAAGCAGGCATAGCGTTCGCTGGCCCGCTTGGCCGCCGCCGGATCGATCCGCCGCAGGTAGGCGACCACCTCGTCGACCGAGGAGTAGAGGCTGTAGAGGTCGAGGCCGAAGAAGCCGGTGCCGCGGCCGAAGCCCGCACGTTCGTTGTGCGCGCGCAACCAGCCGACGAAGTCGAGCACCTCGGCGTTGCGCCACATCCAGGTCGGGAAGCGGCGAAAGCCGCGCAGTGCCTCCTCGGCGTCAGCGTCCTCGGCCGCGCCGCGAACGTGGCGGTTCACTCGGTATGCATCGGGCCAGTCGGCCTCGACCGCCACCCCGACGAATCCCAGCTCCTCGATCAGGCGGCGGGTGATGCGGACGCGCTCGCGGTAGAACTCGTGGGTGCCGTGGGAAGCCTCGCCGAGCATGACCACGCTGGCATCGCCGATCAGGTCGAGGAGCCCGTCGTAGTCGTCCTCGGCACCGTTCAGGGGCTGCGCCTCACGAAGCAGGGTCTGCTCGGGACTGAAGAGCATCGAGCACCTCCTCGTCGGAGACCTGGGAGAAGTCACGGTAGGACTGGCCGACTCCGTGCAGCATGAGGGGCACCTGGAGGCAGACGATCTCATCGGTCACGTCGCGCAGCCGTTCCAGTGCATCGGGCGAGCAGACCGGCACCGCGAGGACGATCCGCCGTGGGCCCTGGTGGCGCACCGCCAGCAGCGCTGCCGTGTCGGTCACCCCGGTGGCGACACCGTCGTCGACGACGATGACGGTGCGGCCCTCGAGTTCCAGCGGCAGGCGATCGCCGCGGTAGGCCTTGATGCGACGTGCCAACTCCGCCGTCTCGCGGGCCACGATCGCGTCCAGTTCACCGTTCCGGATCTGCAGCACTCCAACCGCCTCGCTGTCGATGACGCAGGTGCCGTCCTCGGCGATCGCGCCGATCCCGTACTCGGGGTTGTGAGGGGTGCCGAGCTTGCGCACAGCGAGGATTTCCAGGGGCGCACCCAGCGCGTCGGCAATCTCCCTTGCGACCGGGATACCACCACGGGGTAGGGCAACGATCACGGGCCTCTCCTCGGCCAGTGGTTTCAGTCGTGCCGCCAGCTGCCGCCCGGCGTCACTCCGGTCGGCGAACGTCTCGCGGCCGGAGATTGGCTCATCTTGCGCTTCGTCGACCCCTGGCATCGGCATGTGTGTTTCCTCTGAGCCCATGCGGACGTGCCTCCCTCACTGCTTCGGGTGTGGAACCACGAGGACCGGACAGGGCGCCTCGGATATCAGGTGTTTGGTCACCGAGCCGGGGAAGAAGCGATCACGTTGGCGCGGTGACCCGACGACGAGGAGATCGACCGCGGACTTACAGGCCTCGGCCAGCGCGTCGGCGATTGTGCGCGCGACCGGCCTCCGGCCCGAGTCGACCCTTCTGCCGGTCGGAGACAGTGCCGGGTCGATTGAACTGATCGCCGCCTCCAGGACATCGGATTGTTCGGCCTCGACGTCGGCGACGACCAGGTCGGAGGCGACCAGGACCTCGAGCGTCGCTCCGGCCTCGCGTGCCAGTTCTTCACCCCGCGTCAGTGCGGCCTCTGAAACGGGAGTGCCGTCGACGGCGACCGCGACCTTCGCCAACTCATGGTGGGTTTCGGAGGCGTAGCCGCGGGGAGCGACGATCACCTCGCACGGGGCCCTGTGGAGGACCTGCTCGGCGGTACTGCCCAGGAGCGCCCGGCCAACCCGGCCGTGGCGGGGGGAGCCGACCACCAGCGAGCCGGCACCCTCGCGTTCCGCGCACTGGACAAGCATCGGGGCAGGGGAGAGGACGCCGATGACGCGAATCTCGGCCAGCGACTCGCCGAGTACATCCCGCGCTTCCTCGGAGAGATGCTCGGCATCCGGGCTCGCGATAACGGTGCTACTGCCCCGAATCGTGCTGAGGACACGGGCGAGCTCGAGCGCGTCCCGACCACCCTCGGCGCCGTCGAATCCGACCAGGATGGGCGCCGCTGCGCTTGGCGAGGTAAACGACTCGCTGTTTGCCTCTGTCGTCTCTGCCATCGCTCGAAAGTACGAGAGCCGGCCCGATGTGTAATCCGATATACGCCGCAGCGATCCAGTGGCAGACCCCTGATGCCGCCGTCACGGCAAGCTGTGGGGAAACTCAACCTGCCTAGATGTGCCCACTCGGCAAGTGCCAGTGGTTCGGGGCGATCAACGAGTGGGCCGCCTCCGGGCCCCAGGAGCCCTGCTCGTATGGCTCCACCGCGGGCGGGTCGCGAAGGAGGGGCTCGGCCACCTCCCAGAGGCGCTCGATCCCGTCCGATGTGGTGAAGAAGGTGCGGTGGCCGACCATGACGTCGTGGATCAGGCGCTCGTAGCCGTCGAGCGACTGCTCGGGGCCGCCAAAGCCGTCGCCGTAGCTGAAGTGCATGTGGGCTTGGCCGAGCCGCAGAGTCGGCCCTGGAAGCTTGGCGAGAAAGCTCGCCGAGACGCTGCCGGGGTCGCCGAGCTCGAAGGTGAGGTGATCGCAGCCGAACGAGTCGGCGAAGTGCCTGGTGTCGATCGGGAACATCCGCCGCGGTGGTCTGCTGAAGGAGACAGTCAGCACATGGCGCGACTGCGCGAGGCGCTTCCCCGACCGCAGGTGGAACGGCACGCCCGCCCAACGCCAGTTGTCGACGAATGCCGTCAGCGCGACGTAGGTCTCGGTATCGGAGTCGGGATCGACACCCTCTTCGTCGCGGTAGCCGATGTACTGGCCGCGGACCACCTGGCTTGGGTCGAGCGGCATCATCGCGTCGAAAACCTTCTGGCGCTCCGCCATCAGCTGCTTCGAGCCCAGCGAGTTCGGCGGCTCCATCGCGACGAAGCCGAGCACCTGGAACAGGTGCGTGACGACCATGTCGCGAAAGGCGCCGGTCTGCTCGTAGAAGGCCGCGCGCATGCCGATCCCGAGCGTCTCCGGCACGTCGATCTGAACGTGACTGATGTGGTTCCGGTTCCACACCGGCTCGTACATGCCGTTGGCGAACCGCATCGCGAGGAGGTTCTGGACCGCGTCCCGGCCGAGGTAGTGGTCGATGCGGAATACCTGCTGCTCCTCGAAGGCGCCATGCAGCACCCTGTCCAGCGATCGGGCCGAGGCGAGATCGGTCCCGAACGGCTTCTCGAGGATGATCCGCGTCCGCCCGGCGGTCAGCCCCGCCTCGCGCAGGCTCTCGATCACCTCGGCATGCGCACTGGGCGGCAGCGAGAGGTAGTGGAGCAGGCTCGGCTCGCCGCCGACCTCCTCCTCGGCGCCGCGGATCTCCTCGACCAGGGTCTCGAAGCCATCGCCGATCGCCGCGAACCGCAGCGAGGCGGCGAATCGCTCCCACGACTCGTCCGACACCGGGCCGTGACCGCACTCATCGACCGCCTCGCGCGCGAGGGCGGTGAACTCACCGCCGTCCATGGCCGCCCGGGAGACGCCGATGACGATGAAGCGCTCGGGCATCAGGCCCGCCTCGGCGAGATGGAACATCCCGGGGAGCAGCTTTCGCCGCGCGAGGTCGCCGGTCGCCCCGAAGAGGACGATTACGTGATCGTCGGGGACCGTCGCCATCGGTGCGGCCGCCGGCGCCTCTGCGGTCTCGACGCTCATCGCGACAAGTCTGACGCAGTCCCCGCCCGCCCGGTATCGGCGGTAGATTTCCCGGCATGAGCCATCTCTCCTCAGCCAAGATTCGTCTCCTCGCCATCTGCCTGTCCGTTGCCGCGCTCGTACTGCTCGCGACCGCCTCGTTCGCGCGGGCCGCCGACACCGTCTACTGGGGTGAATTCGGAAGCGGGAAGATCGGCTTCGCCAACCTCGCCGGTGGGGGCGGTGGAAATCTCGACGTCACCGGAGCGAGTGCCGACCTGGTCAACGGCCTCGCGATCGATTCGGCCGCGGGAAAGATCTATTGGGTCAACGCAGCGCCCCCGAAGGTCCTCTTCGCGAACCTGAGCGGTGGCGGTGGCGGTGAGCTGAACACCGCCGGGGCGACAATGGGCCCCTCCAGCTTCCTGCTGGGCCTCGCGATCGATCCCGCCGGCGGCAGGGTCTACTGGGCCAACGCCAACGGGGAAGACAAGATCTCCTACGCCAACCTCAACGGGACCGGCGGCGGCGACATCAACACCGCCGGGGCAACGGTGGACGAACCATTCGGGATCGCGATCGACCCCGCTGCGGGCAGGGTGTACTGGTCGAATGAAAGCGGGGCGATCTCCTACGCCAACCTGAACGGCACCGGGGGCGCGGATCTGAACACCGCCGGCGCGACGACGGAAGAACCGAGCGGCGTCGCGATTGACGCTGCCGCCGGGCGGATCTACTGGGGTAACTACGACGGCCAGTCGATCTCCTACGCCAATCTGAACGGCACCGGGGGCGGCAATCTCAACACCGCCGGCGCGACGACCGAAGAACCCTTCGGGATCGCGATCGATCCGCCGGCCGGTCGCATCTACTGGGCGAACGAAGAACCCGGCAAGATTTCCTTCGCCAGCCTCAGCGGCAGCGGCGGCGCCGACCTCGACACGACGCCCCTCACGCCCGACTTTCCGGCGTTTCCGGTCCTGTTGAAAGCCCCGGCCCCCGGTACGATGCCACAGGTCGGCGGCGCCTCTAAACCGGGCTCGACGCTCACCTGTGCGCCGGCGACCTGGGCGTCGGACCTGCTCGAGTCGTTCCTCTATCGGGTCCCTCAGAGCACCTCGACGCAGTGGCTAAAGGACGGGCAGCCGATTGCCGGTGCCACGACGACCTCGCTCAAGGCCTCCAAGGTCGGCAGCTACGCCTGTCAGGGCACGGCGACCAACCATGCCGGCTCGACCTTGCAGACCAGCGCTCCCGTTGCGGTCTTCAAGCTCGGCAAGGCGAAGGCCAATGCCAAGAAGGGAACCGCGACCCTCTCGGTCCAGGTGCCTGGAGCCGGCACCGTGACGCTCTCCGGGAAGAAGGTCGCAAAGCAGAGCCGGAAACGGTCACCCGCCTCGCCCGGGACCGTAAAGGTCACGATCAAGGCCAAGGGCAAGGCGAAGAAGACGCTCGCGAAAAAGGGCAAGGCCAAGGTCAAGGCCACCGTCGGCTTCGCGCCGCTCGGGGGCAGCGCGGCAAACCAGACGGTGAAGGTGACCCTGAAGAAGAAGCTGAGCGGCTGAGCACCTAGTCGGCCGGCTCTTCGCCGTTCGGCATCAGCGCGTACCACTGGGCGCCGAAGGCGCTGAAGTCATTGCCCTTCGCTTCGCCGGTCTTCTTGTCCTCGACGAACGTGTAGAGCGGGTGGCCGTTGTAGGTCACCTGCATCGTCCCGTCTTTGCGTTCGGTGGTACTGAGCATCGATGACTGGGCGCCGCCCTTCGCCTGCGCTTTCCCGGATGTGGTCAGCGGAGGCCAGGCGCTTTCGCAGGCCCCGTAACAGGCGGACGTCGTCCCCTTGTCCTTGTGGAAGTCGTAGAGCGTCATCCCTTCGGAGTCGACGATGACCTGACCGAGATCGCCGGCCATGCCGGTCGAGACGAAGGTCGTTTCGCCGGCGCCGGTCGAGGCGCCTTCTTCGCTCGTGGTCGTGCTCGAGGATTCGCCGCTGCCGTAGGCGCCGCCCCCGTATGTGGCCGCGCTGCCCCCGCCGCTGGACGATTCGCCTGTGGTGTCGTTGCTGCTGCCGCAGCCGGCGACCACCAGCGCGCCGAGCACAGCGAAGGCGAGGATCGCCAGGTAGCCCTTCTTCATCTGTGCCTCCCTCGGTCGGGTTTGGACTGCGGCAGGGTGTACGTGCCAACCGGGACCGAGGTTCAGGCGGGCGGCTCGATCTCACACGGATGCCGCTGGCGGCGTTCTTAAGGTTATGGAGATGACGAGCTCTGGCTGGACCGTCTACGAGAGCCCACTGGGGCCGCTGACCCTGATCGCGGGCCCCGCCGGTCTGCGCGGCGTTCTCTTCCCCGGGCGCTCCCCGCGGCTCGATGAGGCCGCGCGGGCCCGTCTTCCGGCGGTGACCGACCGGCTAGACCGGTACTTCGCCGGCGGCCTGATCGCCTTTGACCTTGAGCTCGACCTCTGCGGCGGCTCGCTGGAGAGGATCGTCTGGGGCCTCCTGCTGGAGATCCCGTACGGGCAGACGACCAGCTACGGCGAGCTTGCCGGGCGGATCGACCCGGGCGCCTATCCGCGCGGCCTCGAGCCCTACAAGCGCGCCCGCCTCGTCGGCGCGGCGGTCGGTCGCACCCCGACCCCGATCGTCGTCCCCTGCCATCGGGTGATCGGCGCCGACGGCTCGCTGACCGGATATGGCGGCGGCCTTCAACGCAAGCAGGCGCTTCTCGATCTCGAGCGACGGGGGACGGAGGGCCTCGAGCCCGATCCCCGCTGGTCGACCCGCCAGCAGGCGTTGCTCTGACCTAGGATCGGGGCATGTGCAGAAACATCAGAACCCTCTACAACTTCGACCCGCCGGCCAACGAGGAGGAGATCGACGCCGCCGCGCTGCAGTTCGTGCGCAAGATCAGCGGCTTCAACAAGCCCTCGAAGGCGAACGCCGAGGCGTTCGAGGCGGCCGTCGCCGCCGTCGCCGAGATCTCGGCTGAGCTCCTCGATCGACTGGTGACCTCGGCCCCGCCGAAGGACCGCGAGGTCGAGGCCGACAAGCGCCGGGCCCGGGCCGAGGCCCGCTTCGCCGCCTAGGCCGGACACGATCGCGGTGCGCGCCGCAATCCGCGGGGCCGTCCAGGAAGTCGGCTTTCGCGAAGCGGCGCTCAGGCGAGCTCGAGATCTGGGTGTGATGGGCTGGGTGCGCAACGGCGATGACGGCAGCGTTCTCGTCCACGCCGAGGGCGCCGAGCCGGCGGTCGACGAGCTACTGGGGTTTCTTGCGACGGGACCACCCGCAGCGGCAGTCGAGTCGGTCGAGGTGGATCGGGTCAAGGCCGAGGGCCACGAGCAGTTCGCGATCCGCGGCGTCCGCGCCGGCGTCTTCGTCGTCCAGGAGCATGCCGCGACCGCTCACCATTTCGACCTGCGGCTCGAGCTCGACGGCGTGATGCGCTCCTGGGCGGTCCCGAAGGGGCCGTCGATGGACCCGGCCGTCAAACGCCTGGCGGTCGAGGTCGAGGACCACGAGATCTCCCACAACGATTTCGAGGGCGCGGCCGGAGGGGGTCACGTGATCGTCTGGGACCGGGGCTCCTATGAGCAGGGCGGACGGGTCGCCTGGCCGGAGGCGCTCGACCGGGGCCATGCGGTCTTCGTCCTCCACGGCGAGAAGCTCCGTGGCGGCTTCGCCCTCCAGCGGACCCGTCCCGGTGAGAAGCCGCAGTGGCTCCTGATCAAGCGCCGCGACGACGATGCCCGCCCGGGCTCCGACGTGGTCGCCGAAGGTCGGAAGTCGGTTCTCAGCGGCCGCACCCTCGAGGAGATGGCCGGGAACGTTTGAGCTAGCCGGTCCGTTTGGGGCCGCGGGCGATGGTGAGGTCTGCAGCGCCGATGACTGCCTGACGGCGGCCGCGAATCGCCCTCAATGCCTCGACCGTCCGCCCGATCGAGGGGGCGCGGCGGAACCGTGCCTTCCCCTGTCTTTCTCCCCGGACCACGCTTAGAGCCATACCCAGATTGTCCTACAGCTCAAGCCAAATTGCTCCGAAACGGACAAATTGGCGGGACCAATCGGGAGACATCGACGGGGTTCCCCTTCACGGCCGGGTGGGGGCGACGCCGCTGCGGGCCGAGGACGGGTCCGAGCTAGCGGATCAGGTTCTCGAGGCTCTGCAGTCGGGGGTGGCTCCCGGCTAGCGTGTGCGCGTGACCGCGACCCTCGACGAGCTGACCGTCGTCGACACTCCCGACGCCTGGGCGGCGCTCGGGTTCGCCGTCGACGGCGACCTCTGCGTAATCGGTGAGACCCGGGTCCGTCTCGCCGCCGGCGCCGCCGGAAGCGGTCTGGCCGGTTGGTCGCTGCGCGGAATCGAGTCGACCGAGCTCGACGGTCTGCCGACCACCCGCTCGGAGGGGCCGCCACCGGTCGGCACCCCCGCCCACCCGAACGGGGTGACGGCGATCGACCACGTCGTCGCGATCACACCCGACCTCGGCCGCACCGTCGCCGCCCTGGAGGCGGCCGGCCTCGACCTGCGCCGGATCCGCGACGAGCCGACTCCGGCGGGCGCTCCCCGGCAGGCCTTCTTCCGCCTCGGTGAGGTGATCCTCGAGGTGGTCCAGGAGCCGGATGAGGCGATCGAGAAGGCCGGCGGGGACCACCCGGCCTTCTTCTGGGGGCTGGCGCTCGTCGCCCCCGATCTCGATGCCGCTGTCGAGATGCTCGGCGACCGCGCGGGCGAGGTCCGCGACGCTGTCCAGCCCCGTCGCCGCATCGCGACCCTGCGGCGCTCGGCCGGACTGGCGGTTCCGGTGGCGCTGATGACACCCCCGGTTGCAGAGCCCGCGGGGCTTGAATAACCTCGCCAGATCGCGACGCTTGGGACCGACAGCGCGCTCGATCTCGCGGCCTTCACGCAGCGCTACCTCGCTGCCTGGAACGGGTGCGACACCGATCTGATCGCCCAGCTGGTCACCGAGGACATCGTCTGGGCCGATCCGGCACTGGCGGAGCCGGCGGTCGGGGTCCCCGCGGTCCAGGAGTTCATGCGGACGAGCTTTCGCGCCTTCCCGGACCTCCACTTCACCGAACCCGATCCGCCGCACCTCTCGGTCGAGGGAGACCGGGCCTCATGGGCCTGGAGCATGGAGGGGACGATGCGGGGCCACATCGACCCGCCGGGCTTCGCCCCGACCGGGGCCCGCTTCCACGTCGACGGTGTCGACCTCTGGACGATGGAGGGAGGCCGGATCGCTCGGTACCGCGCCTTCTACGACCTCAACGACCTCGTCCGCCAGCTCGGCATCCTGCCGGCCGTGGGCAGCCGAGCCGAGCGCGCGACCGCCGCCCTCCAGCGTCTGCAGGTCCGTCTCAGCCGTCGGTGAGCGCCGAGCGCTACGACGTCGCGGTCGTCGGCGCCAGCATCGCCGGCAGCACCGCCGCTCGGCTCTTCGCACAGCGTGGCGCCCGCGTCGCGCTGATCGAGCGCAAGCCCGACCCCGACGCCTACAAAACGGTGTGTACCCACTTCATCCAGCCGTCGGCGACGCCGACGATCCAACGCCTGGGCCTCGCACCGCTCCTCGATCAACGGGGTGCGATCCACAACAGCTTCGACCTCTGGACCAGGCACGGTGGTTGGCTGGTCGCCGGGGATGACAACCCGTACGGCTACAGCATCACCAGACGCAGTCTCGATCCCATGCTCCGCCGGCTTGCCGCCGAGACGCCGGGGGTCGACCTGCTCGGCGGTTGGGCCGCGACCGGATTGCGCGGCGGCGACCGGCCCTCCGGGGTAACCGTTCAAGAAACCGAAGGAACGACGCGCGAGATCGACGCGCGGCTGGTCGTCGCCGCTGACGGGCGCGACTCGGGGATGGCCCGCCTCGCGAGGGTGCCGGCCCGGGTCAGGCCCAACGCGCGCTTCTTCTACTGGTCCTACTGGAGCGGTCTCGAACCGGGGATCACCCGCTCGCGTACCTGGATACTCGAGCCGGACGTCGCCTACACCTTCCCGATGGAGGATGGCCTGACCGTGGTCATGGTCGGGCCGCACCGGGACCGGGCCGGAGACTTCCGTGCCGATCGCGACGGGTCGTACCTGCGGATGGTCCGATCGTTGCCCGACGCGCCCGACCTGTCGTCGGCAAACAGGGAGTCGAAGCTGATCGGCAAGCTCGAGCTCAACAACGCGATCAGGCCGGCGGCGAGGCCGGGAATAGCGTTCGTCGGTGATGCCGCGCTCTGCGGCGACCCGTTCTTTGGCATTGGGTGTGGATGGGCCTTCCAGAGCGCCGAGTGGCTCGTCGATGAGACGGCGGGCGCCGTGCTCGCCGACAGCGCCGGTCTCGACCGCGGGCTGCAACGCTACCGGCGCTCCCACCTGCGACGGCTTGTGTCCCACCACCTCCAGATCTGCGACTTCTCCAGCGGCCGTCCGCTGAACCCGCTCGAGCGCTTCTTCTACCGCGCCGCCACCCGCGACCCCGAGCTTTACAAGGCGCTCGAGTCGGTCACGGCCAGGGAAGCCAGCCCGCTGCGCATGTTCAGCCCGCGCAACCTCGTGCGTGCGGCGCTATCGTGAGCGGCGTGGACGACAGCACCATCCAGAATCGGATCCAGGAGCTCCTTGCGGAGGAGAAGGAACTGGCGGATGCCGGTGTCGACCTGGGACCCGACCCGGGCCGTCATGCCCGCCTCGAGGAGCTGAAGATCGAACTCGACACCTGCTGGGACCTCCTGCGCCAGCGCAAGGGGCACGAGGAGTTTGGGCTCGACGCCGACGACACCTCGCCCCGCGGCCCCGACGTCGTCGAGGGCTACGAACAGTAGGACCCGGCCGCTACTCGGCCCGTGGTCGCCTTTCCTCCTCCTCGACCGTCAGCTCTGCCGTCGGCTGCGCTTCGAGGCGTGCGTCGGGGATCGGCTCGCCGCTGATCGTCGAGAGGCCGTAGGTCCCGGCCTCGAGCCGCGCCTCCGCGCGCTCGACGGCATCCAGCCTCGCGTTCAGGTCCTGGATCCGGCCCGCGTCGAACTCATCCTGGTAGAGGCCCTCTGAGTCCTTGTCGCCGGGATCGACGCGGTCGTCGCCCTCCTCGGGCCCTTCGCGCGCGATCGAGGCAAGCTCCTCCTCGATCTCGGTGCGCTCCCGCGCGAGCAGCTCTCTGGCTCGATCCTGATCCATCGGGGTACCGTACCTGGATAGGCTGACCCGATGACGTCGCCTGACCACGCGATCGCCGCGATCGACGAGCGATTCGGCGTCCACGCGCACCGCCGCGCACTCCACGCGAAGGGCAGCAACTATGCCGCGACCTTCACCGCGACCCCGGAGGCGGGGGGCCTGACCAGGGCCGAGCACATGCAGGGCGAGCCGATCGCCGCGACCGTGCGGTTCTCGAACGGCGGCGGCGATCCGAACGAGCCCGACTACGCCCCCGACGTCCGCGGCCTCGCGGTCAGCTTCCACCTCGCCGACCGCTCGCGCACCGACATTTCGTCGCAGACGCTGCCGCGGTTTCCGTTCAAGGACCCCGAGCCGTTCGTCGAGTTCATCCGCCTCTCGAAGCCCAGCGCCTCATCGGCCCTGAAGATGCCGCTCTTCCTCGCCCGCCATCCGAGTGCGATCGGCGCCCTCAGGGTCAACCTCGCTGCGCTGAAGCCGCCCCCCAGCTTCGCCGCCATCGACTACTACGCCCTTCACGCCTTCAAATGGCTCGACGCGGAGGGCGGCGAGCGCTTCGTCCGCTATGCGTGGCGGCCGACCATCGACCTGCCGCCCCTGGAGCGTGGGGAGGCCAAGCGCCGCGGCCGCGACTACCTCCGCGAGGAGCTCGAGGCGCGCCTCGCCGACGGGCCCGTCCGCTTCGGGTTGGAGGTGCAGGTCGCCGGGCCGGGTGACGACCCGCATGACCCGTCGTCAGCCTGGCCCGAGGATCGGGACCGCGTCGTCGTCGGTGTCCTCGAGGTGACCGGGCCCAGCGATGAGGGCGACGATTACGTGTGCGACCCGACCCGGATCACCGACGGCATCGAGCTCTCCGACGACCCGGTCCTGCGCTTCCGCCCACGCGCCTACTCGATCTCGCACGAGCGCCGGACGACGACATCGTAGTCCCGTTCCTCAGGGCGAGATCGGGCTCGCGTTCCACTGCCAGTGCTGCTCCGGCGAGCCCGGCAGGTCCGACGTGCCCTGGCCGGAGAACGCCCAGCTCTCGCTCACCGGGCCACCGGGGAGTGGCGCGTTGACGAGCAATGGAGCTCCGATTCCGGGCGAGAAGTCGATCGATTTTTCGTCTTCGGGGTCTTCACAGGGCCCGAGGGTCCCGGGGACCTCCGCTTCTTTCGTCAAGGGCATGCCGAGGAAGATGCTGTATTCGCGTGGCGCTTTGTCGAAGATCGAGAGGACGGCTCCGCCGACGAGGTCGGGCTGCAGGGCGAGGTCGATGGAACCGGACGCGGTCGCTGAGCATTCGTCGCCGAACGCCCCGGAGTAGGAGTACGTGATCGAGCCCGAGGCAAGTTTGTACATCGCGAGCTGGTAGGGAAATGTTCCCGGCGGGTAGGGGCTGGGAATTTCCCGCATTTCCGCATTCCCGCTCCAGTTCGCGGTGCCGCCCCCGGTGCCGACTTCCGTCGAATCGTAGGAGGCTGAGCCGGAGAAGGTCAGCGCGAACTTTTCCGGCAACGCCCCTTCGATCGGCTGTTTCCAGCTGTCTTCACCGACCCCGGCGGTCGAGGTGAATCTGGCCGTGACCTTGACCTGATCTGCTTGCGGGGTTTTGCTCACCGTGTATTGGACGGTCGGCGAGGCGTCCTGCGACGCGACGGGTGAAAATTCCGCGTTCGTGAGGCCGACGAGGGTCCACCGGGCGCCGATCGCCCGGCCGCCGTCCGCCTGCGCCTTCGCGTAGATCGAGAGCTGTTTGCTCTCTCCCCTTTTCGCTTTGATCGTGTCGGCGGCCGGCGAGAAGACGGCCTGGGCACAGTACGGTTTGCGATCGAAACTGCTCCAGCGCGGCTCGGCCTGCTTGTAGCTGTCGATCGCCGCTTTGGCCGATCTGGCGAAGCCGTCGGCCCCGAGATTCGCGCCGAACCAGTCGCCCGAGTAGAGGACCGTGGCGCTGTCGGAATTGAATTTGCCGCCGGGCATGTCGATCCGCACTTTGCGGGCGGCCTCACTGCGGATCACGATTCCGCCGCTGGCCACGACCAGGACCACCTGATTGTGCTCGACATCGACGTACCTGAGCTTGCCGTCGGGGCCGAGCTTGCCGAGAGCCTTGGACTGGTCTTCGAACCTGCTGCTGTTGCGGGATTTGAGCTGGTTGCCTTCCCAAACTTCGATCGTCGCCGAAAAATCCCCGCTGGCGGCGGGTGCCTCGACGTCGCCGGCGGCAGTCGGGCACTCGGGCACCCGGAAGCGGTCGACGCCGCCGCAGGAGAAGAAGGTCACCCGGATCCTGAGACCTCGGCCGGCGTCAGTTTCGATGAACAGGCCGTTGTCGCCGAGCATGCCGACCGTCGAAGAGCCTCCCAGTGAGCCTCTCGCTCCCGCCTGGCCGACGCCGCAGTTGGCGGAGGCCAGCGCAGGACCCCCGTATAGGGCGGATGAGCTGGCGCTGCCTCGCTTGCGGTCAAAGAACGCAAGCGCCTTCGGGAGCAGGGCGAGGATCTTCTTCTGGGCCCGCTTCCCGGCGGCCCCGAATCCGCGCTGGAGGGTGCGAGCGCGCTTGCGCTTCTTGCCCTTCACCGCCTTGGCGGGGTCGAACTTCAACGCCTGCCGGAGATAGGCGAGCCGAAGATCGGTCGCCTTCGGTTTGGGGAAGACCCTGGCGAATGGCTGGCAGCTCCTTTTCTTGCCGACGTTGACCGCGACCTTCGTTCCCTTGCAGGCCGCCTTCGCGCTGTGCGTCGCCGCCGACGCCCAGGTGGACGGGGGGACCAGCAGGACGATCGACACGATCGCGATCAGGAGACTCGATCGCACGCGATGACCGTAGCGCCGATCGCGTGAAGCGCAAGGGATCTCGACTAATCTCCCCGGCCGATGGGAGAGATGAGCGACGTCCGCGTCACCCATATAGGGGGGCCCACCGTGCTGCTCGAGATCGGCGGCTGGAGGCTCCTCACCGACCCGACCTTCGACCCCGCTGGCGGCAGCTACAAATTCGGCCTGGGGATCGGATCGAAGAAGCTCACCGGCCCGGCGATCGCCGCCGCCGACCTGGGGCGGATCGACGCGGTGCTGCTCAGCCACGACCATCACGAGGACAATCTCGACAAGGCCGGGCGAGAGCTGCTGCCGAGCGCCGAGACCGTCGTCACCACGGTCCCCGGCGCGAAGCGCCTCGGGGGCAACTCGCGCGGGCTCGCGGCCTGGGACAGGACCCGCCTCGAGGCCGATGGGCGGCCTGCGATCGAGGTGACGGCCACCCCCTGCCGCCACGGGCCGCCGCTCAGCCACCCGATCGTCGGCGAGGTCGTCGGCTTCGCGCTGGCCTGGGAGGGCCAGGAGGGCGGCGTGCTCTGGATCTCAGGCGACACCGTCCTCTACGACGGCGTCCGCGAGGTTTCAGATCGGCTCGACGTCGACATCGCCCTGATCCATCTCGGTGGCGTCCGGTTCCCCCTCTCGGGGCCGATCCACTACACGCTGACCGCGGCGCAGGCGGTCGAGCTGTGCGGTGAACTGCGGCCGCGGGTCACGATTCCGATCCACTACGAGGGCTGGAAACACTTCCGCCAGGGACGCAACGCGATCGAGTCCGAGTTCGCCGGCGCCCCGCAGCCGATCCGCGACAGCGTCCGCTGGCTTCCAATCGGCGAGCCGGTCGAGATCGGTTAGGGTCGGCCAATGGCGGTCAAACTTCATCGCTGTTCGCTGACCTGGGTGAAGATCGGCGCGCATCCCTGCTGGAAAGTGCAGAAGGCGCTCGACGAGGAGGGCATCGAGTACGAGCTGGTGAAGGGCCCGCTTTCCCCGGGCAAGCGCAACGACCTCGAGCAGATCTCCAAGCAGCGCAAGTACCCGGTGATCGAGTTCGAGGACGGCAGGGCCTATCGCGAGGAATCGAACGACATGGCGGCGCGGATCCGCGCCGGCCGGCTGTTCGAGGCCGACGAGGGCAGCGCGGCTACCTGAACAGTTGTACAGTGGGCGGCTGAACATGCGTTCAGCCTGCGGCACCAGGTCGACCCGCGAAGAGATCGTCCTCAGGGCGATGAGCCTGTTCGGCGAGCGCGGGATCGACGCCACCTCGCTGCGTGAGGTCGCTCGTGACGCCGAGGTCTCGCCGGCGCTGATCGTCCATCACTTCGACGGCAAGGAGGGGTTGGTCGCGGCGGTCGACGAGGCCGCACTGCGTGCGTTCGGCGACGCCTACACCACCGCCGAGCAGGTCCCAGCGGCCGAGCTCCTGCGCCGCCGTGCGGAGCAGACCGCGTCGGTGATGCGGGAGCGCCCCGATGTCTGCGCCTATCTGGGCCGCGCCCTGGTCGAGGTGACACCGGGCGCCGCGCGGCTGTTCGGGCTGATGATCTCAGCCGGTCGCGCCGAGATCGACCGAATGGCGGACGAGGGGGCGCTGCGCGAGGGCGCCGATCGGTTCTGGGCGACCCTCCAGCACTTCTTCCTGATCTGGGCCCCGCTCGGCTTTCGGGCGCTGCTCGAGGACGAGGTGCTCGGCGGATCTCTCCTCGACGGCGAGAACCTCGAGCGCTGGGTGGAGGCCAACGTGGACCTCCTCCAGGGCGGCCTCTATCGATGAGCGACGTCGGCACGATCGCCGAGGTCGAGTTTCGCTCCGGCGGGGAGCGCTGCGCCGGTTGGCTTCACCTGCCGCCGGGCGCCGCTCCCCATCCCTGCGTCGTAATGCTCCACTCGACCGCCGGGCTGCGCCAGTTGCGCTGCTATGCGGAGCGGGGTCGCGCCTTCGCCGAGTCCGGAGTCGCGGCGCTCCAGTTCGACTGCCGCGGGTTCGGCGCCAGCGGGGGCGAGCCGCGCCAGCTCTACGACATCCGGATGCTCGCCGAGGACCTCGCGGCCGCGATCGAGCTGGCGCGTGACAGCGAGGAGATCGACCCCGAGCGGATCGCGCTCTGGGGCGGATCGGCGAGCTGCGCCCAGGCGCTGGACGCGGCCCGTCGCGATCGCGATCTGCGGGCCGTCGTCTGCCTGACCCCATTCGTCCCCGGGCGCGAGACGCAGAGCTCAGCCGGTACGCCGGTCCTTCGCCTCGCCGCCTCGGCATCCGCCGACCGGGTCCGGATGCTCTTCGGCCGTGATCCGCGGGGGGTGGCGGTCGCCGGGAAGCCCGGCGAGACGGCGATCCTCGTCCGCGAGGACGCGGCCGCTGGCGAGCGCTCGATGCTCCCTGCGCAGGCGCGGATCGAGGCCTCCGGCGACCGGGCCGAGCTCGACGGCGGGGTCGTCTGGGAGAACCGGGTCGTCCTGCGCCCGCGCTTACGGACCCCGCACCCGCACCGGATCGCCGCCGACGTCCGCTGCCCGGTGCTCGTGGTGGCGGGCTCGGAAGACCTCCTCTGCCCGCCCGGGCCTGCCGCCGCGCTCGTGTGGCGCCTCCCAGAAGGAGAGCTCGAGACGTTCGAGGGCGGCCACTTCGACCTCTACGCGGGGCGCAGCATCGCCGCCGAGGCTGACTTCCTGAGCCGCCACCTCACTGGAACAGGCTGATCAGGGCGATCACCAGCGCGGCGATCCCGAACATCGCCATGAGCACCGCGAAGGCGATCGCGAGTCGATCTCCGGCGCTGAAGCGCGGCAGCCAGTCCAATCCCTGGGCGGGGCTGCCGGCGAAGCCGGCCCTCGCGTTGCCGACCGTGGCTGGGATCGGCTCCGACTGCGCCCGTCCGGTCGCAACCGGCTCGATCGGCAGGTCGAGGAGCACGCGCGCCCGTTCGAGCAGGCCCGCCGCGTAGGGGTCGCCGACGATCAGGACGAGCTCGGCCGGGAACCGGCGCAGCGCTTCGGCGGCGGCGGCCACGGGATCGCTGACGCCGACCTGTCCGAGAGCCGAGATCCCGTGGCCTTCGAGCATCTCCTGGGATCGCTCGAGGCGGTTCCTGGCCTCGCGGATCGTGGCATCGACATCGTCCGAGCGGCCGACCTCGAGCACCGGAGCGACGAGGATCACGCCGGCGGGCTCGCGGGGAAGCCGCCGGTCGAGCTCGTCGAGCAGCTCGCCCTCGGGCAGCGCCTCGGTGACCAGGACCATGACGCGGGAGGGCAATGGGTCCCTGAGGGCCCGGTTTCCGAGTGCCGGTTCCGTGCTCACGGGGGACACTTACCCAGGACCGCGCCTGCCTAGACACCCTCCCTGACCCCTCCCATCTCGCTGAATACGGCGGTCGGCCCGCCGTCCGTGCGCTGCTCGTCGGCGATCACGTGGGAAACGGCATTGATCAGCGCCAGGTGGGTGAACGCCTGCGGGAAGTTGCCGAGGTGGCGCCCGCTCCTGGCGTCGAGCTCCTCGGCGAAGAGGTCGAGCCAGCCCGCCGACTCCAGCAGTCGTTCGCAGAGCGCCCGCGCCCGCGCCGCCTCGCCGATCTCCGACAGGGCCGAGACCAGCCAGAAGGAGCAGATCAGGAAGGTCCCCTCCTCGCCCGAGAGGCCGTCGTCGGTCTCGTCGACCACGTAGCGGAGGACGAGCCCGTCCTTTGTCAGGTCCCTGCTGATCGCCTCGACGGTGGCTCGCACCCGGGGGTCGTCGGGCGGGAGGAAGCGGAGCAGTGGGACCAGCAGCGTCGAGGCGTCGAGGGCATCGGTCTCGTAGTGCTGGCGGAAGACGCCGTCGCGGACTCCGCGCTCGAGGATCTCAGCGTGAACCTCGTCGGCGATCTCCCTCCACCTCGCCGCCATGTCCTCGCGCCCGACCGCCGCCGCCAGCCGCGCGCCACGGTCGACCGCCACCCAGATCATCAGCTTCGAGGAGACGTAGTGACGGGGCTCGCCGCGGGCCTCCCAGATGCCCTGGTCGGGATCGGGCCAGGCGGCGATCGCGGCCTCAACCTGTTCGCCGATCAGTTTGCGATCGGCCGGGGTGCCGGTCCCCCGCAGCGCTTTTTCGTGCAGGTAGATCGAGTCGAGCAGCGCGCCCCAGACGTCGTGCTGGTGCTGGTCGTAGGCGCCGTTCCCGATCCGCACCGGGCGCGCCCCGCCGTAGCCGTCGAGGTGGTCGAGAGTGCTCTCGGCAAGGTCCTTCTCGCCGCCGATCCCGTACATGATCTGCAGGTTCGGGTCCTTGCGGCAGACCTCGAGCACGAATTTCATGAACGCGCGCGCCTCGTCGTCGAAGCCGAGCGTGTGCAGCGCCCAGAGGCTGAAGGTCGAGTCGCGGATCCAGGTGTAGCGGTAGTCCCAGTTCCGTTCCCCGCCGGGAGTCTCGGGCAGCGAGGTCGTCGGCGCCGCGACGATCGCACCGCTCGGACTGTAGGTGAGGCCCTTCAGGACCAGCGCCGAGCGCTGCAGGTGGATGCGCCAGGGGTGGTCGGGGAAGTCTCCGGCTCGAAGCCACTGGCGCCAGAACTCTTCGGTCGAGTCGAGCCGCTCGAGCGCCTCCGGAGCGCTGCGGGGCCCGCCGAGGTCGCCGTCGCCCCAGGTCACGGCGCAGAACCCTGTCTCGTCCTCGCGCAGCCGCATCGTCGCGATTGCGGCCGGCCCATCGATCGAGATCTCCATGTCGCTCGTCAGGCGCAGCATCGCGCCCTCGCTCCCGCTGGCGAGCGCCTCACCGAGGTCGCCGCCGCTCCACTCGGCGGGCTCGGACCCGTAGCTGAAGCACGGTGTGCACTCCATCTCCATCTCGACCTCACCGTCGATGCAGGTCATCAGCCGCAGCAGCGAGTGGTCGGCCTCGTGCTCGGTCCGCGGCCGGGTGCCGGGTCCCTGTTCGGCCCAGTCGCCGATCGTCAGCGCGTCGTGGGTCACGACCCAGCCGGTGTCGGTGACCCAGGTCGTCTCGATCACCAGGGTGCCGGGCTCGTATCGGCGGCTGATCGGGACCACGACCCCGCGCGGGCTGATCTTGAAGTGGCCGGCGCCGCGATCGAGCATCGCACCGAAGGTGCTCGGCGAGTCGAAGCGGGGAAGGCAGAGCCACTCGACAGCGCCGTCATAGGAGACCAGGGCGCCCGTGTGGCAATCGGAGAGGAATCCGTAGCTGCCAATTGGTGGGAAGCGGCTATCGACAGCGCTCACTTGCTCGCTCCGCGGTCACAGCCGCAAGCTACCAACGGCCGCGGGCAGCGTCGCCGAAAACCGCGCCGCTACGCTGAAACCGTGATCGTGCCGTCTGCTCACGTCGCCGGGGCCTTCGTCCCGATCGAGGTGATCCCGATAACCGTCGCCGGGGTCCTCTACTGGCACCGGGCGATGGTCCTCTCCTGGGACGGAAGGCCGGTCCCGGCCTGGCGCCAGATCTGCTTCGGCTCCGGCCTCGCCGTGATCGCGATCGCGCTGTTCAGCCCGATCGGGCACATCTCAGAGGAGCTCGTCATCGCCCACATGGGCGAGCACCTTCTGATCGGCGACATCGCGACCCTGCTGCTGGTCTTCGGCCTGACCCGCTCGCTCCTGCAGCCGGTCCTTGCGATCCGGCTCTTCAATCGTCTTCAGGTCCTCGCTCACCCGGCCGTGGCGCTGCCGCTCTGGGCCCTCAACCTCTTCTTCTGGCACCTGCCCTCGATCTACCAGGACGCCTACGGGGCGGCCCCGGTCCACGCCCTCGAGCACACGACGTTCCTCTTCTTCGGGTGCCTGATGTGGATGCCGGTGTTCGGGCCGCTGCCGAAGCCGGCCTGGTTCGGCGCCGGCTGGAAGGTCACCTACGTGATCGCGGTCCGCTTCACCGGCGCGATCCTCGGCAACGTCCTGATGTGGTCCGGGTCGGTGCTCTACCCGATCTACGCGCCGGGGGAGCGCTACTGGGGGATCTCGGCGCTCGCCGATCAGAGCACCGCGGGGGCACTGATGATGGTCGAGGGCACGTTCCTCGCCCTCGGGGTCCTGGCATGGACCTTCTTCGAGCTCGCCCGCGAGGGGGAGGAGAAGCAGCGCCTGATCGAGCTGGCCGAAGCGCAGGGCGTCGAGCTCGACGAGCGCCGCGCCCAGCGGGCGGTCGCCGCCGGCCACGGCGCGCTGCTCGAGCAGCGGCTGCTGGCCGGCCATCGGGATTCCGATGCCTAGGTTCAGGGCCTGGCTCGTGACCGGCCCGATCGGGCGCGGCCTCGCGTTCGCGGTCGATTTCGCGATCGCACTCCGGCGGGGGTTGCTCGACCGCCGCACGCAGCGATGAGGACGAGCCCTCGGTAGGGTCAGACCGGATGCAGACGACGGTCACAGAGCTCCCCGCCTCGCGGGTTCGGGTCGAGGTCGAGGTCCCAGCCGAGGACGTCGGTCGCGGCATCCAGCGCGCCGCCCGCAGCCTCGCACGTGAGATGCGGCTGCCGGGCTTCCGCAAAGGGAAAGCGCCGCCGTCGCTCGTGATCCAGCGCGTCGGCTTCGGCGCCGTCTTCGAGGAGGCGATCCGGGAGTCGCTGCCCGAGTGGTATGAGGAGGCGCTGTTCGACGCCGACCTCAGCCCGATCGGCGACCCGAACATCGAGATCGTCTCGGCCCCCCAGGACGAGGGGGAGCCGCTGTCGTTCAGATTCGAGATCGGGGTGCGCCCGGGGGCCACGCTCGGCGAGTACAGGGAACTGGAGGTCGGCCGGGCCGAGCCGCAGGCGCCCGAGGAGATGGTCGAGCGTGAGATCGAGCGGATCCAGGGCGGCTTCGCGAAGCTCGAGCCGGTGCAGCGCGCCGCCGCAAACGGCGATGTCCTGCTGATCGACTTCGAGGGCCTGGTCGACGGGAAGGCCTTCGAGGGCGGCAAGGCCGACGACTACCTGCTCGAGCTCGGCGGTGGTCAGCTGATCGAGGGGTTCGAGGCCCAGCTCGAGGGCGCGAGCCCGGGCGAGGCGCGCGAGGTCGAGGTCAGCTTCCCCGACGACTACCAGGCCGAGCAGCTCGCCGGCAAGGACGCGGTCTTCAAGGTCGAGGTGAAGGAGGTCCGCGAAAAGGTGCTGCCCGAGCTCGACGACGAGTTCGCCTCCGAGGCGTCGGAGTTCGACACGCTCGAGGAACTCCGGGCCGACATCCGCGAGAAACTGACCGAGGTCGTCGATTCGCGGATCGAGCAGGATTTCCGGGTCGCCGCGATCGACGCCGCGGCCGAGCAGGCGACGGTCGAGCTTCCCGACGAGCTGGTCGCCGACCGCGCCGCGGAACGGTGGGGCCGGGTCGAACGTCAGCTCGCTGGCCGCGGCATGAGCCCCGATTCCTACCTGCAGATGCAGGGCAAAACGCGCGACGAGGTGATCGAGGAATCGAAGCCGGACGCCGCTCAGGAGCTGCGGCGCGAGGCGGTCCTCGCCGCGATCGTCGAGGCCGAGGAGATCGAGGCGAGCGAGGAGGAGCTTCTCGAGGCCCTCGCCCACCCCGCCGAACACGAACGGACGACGCCGGAGAAGCTGCTCAAACGGCTCCGCGAGAAGGGCCGCGACGCGATGATCGGCGAGGACATCCGCTTTCGCAAGGCGATCGACGTCGTCGCCGAGAGCGCGAAGCCGATCCCGCTCGAGCAGGCCGAGGCGCGCGAGAAAATCTGGACCCCGGAGAAGGAGCGCGAGGCGGCGGGATCGCTCTGGACCCCCGGCTCAGACTGAGCGCGGAGCGAGCAAGCGTGCATCTCTGGTTCTTCGCACAGCGAGCAAAGCGCGATCCATCTGTTTGAGCACGATAGGCCGCCGGTCGCCTTCTATAGAGTGCCGAGCATGAGCCCACTGGTACCGATGGTCGTCGAGCAGACCTCTCGCGGCGAGCGCGCGTTCGACATCTACTCCCGCCTCCTCGGCGAGCGGATCGTCTTCCTGGGGACGCCGGTGACCGAGGACATCGCCAACCTGATCGTCGCCCAGCTCCTGCACCTGGAGTCGGAGGATCCCGACAAGGACATCAGCCTCTACGTCAACTCGCCCGGCGGCTCGGTCTATGCCGGTCTCGCGATCTACGACACGATGCAGTTCATCAAGCCCGACGTGCAGACGATCTGCGTCGGGATCGCGATGAGCATGGGCGCGCTGCTGCTGGCCGGTGGCGCCGCGGGCAAACGGATGTCGCTGCCCAACTCGAAGATCCTGATCCACCAGGTGTCATCCGGATTCGAAGGCCAGGCGACCGACATCGAGATCCACGCGAAAGAGATCATCGACGTCCGCCGCCGCCTCGACGAGATCCTCGCCAAACACACCGGGCAGCCGTTCGAGAAGGTCACGAACGACACCGATCGCGATTACTTCATGAGCGCGGAGGAGGCGAAGGAGTACAACCTCGTCGACCGCGTGATCGAGCACCACTGAGCAACTAGGATCGGATCGCGATGATCCGATCGGCGAGCGCTGTGCTGGTGGTGACGGCGGGACTGCTGATCGCAGCGCTGCTCGGGGCCGCGCCGGCGGGGGCGGCGATTGTCTCGGGCAGCAACCTCGCGGCAGAACCCGACGACAAATCCTGTCTGCTGCCCGGCCCGATTTCCTGCACGTTCGGACTCTCGGCGCTGCCGAGCGCCAGCCATGCCCCCGGCGGGGTGCGGGCGGGTATCACCGGTGTGATCGTCGATTGGAGCCTGAGGACAGCGGCGAATCTCGCTGACATCACGACACGGTTGCGGGTGATCCACGGAGTCACCGGCGCCGGGTCGGGCCCGCTCGAGACCCTGCCGGAGACGGCAGGGATCTATTCCTTTCCCGCGCGGGTGCCGGTCAAGGAGGGCGATGAGATCGGGGTCGACTTCCTCGATCTGACGGTGGACTCGCCGCACGTGTTCGGGGGGGCGGTGGTGGGGGCACAATTCGACGCATGGCTCCCGCCTCTCGGCGATGGCGAAGAACGTGGCCAGAACGTGACTGCCCGCGCCCGCGAACTCGAGATTAACGCGACGATCGAGCCCGACGCCGACCGTGACGGGTTCGGCGACGAGACGCAGGACGGGTGTCCGAGCTCGGCCGCGACGGCGCCCCCCTGCTCGGCGACCTCCGGCGGGGCCCCGAACACGAAGATCACCAAGGGCCCGAAGGGGATGATCGATGCCCACCGGGCCACGTTCAGGTTCAAGGCCGAACCCGCGGCCGCGAGGTTCGAATGCAGGCTCGACGGGAATCCGATCAAGGCCTGCGGATCGCCGAAGACCTACCGGGGTCTCGCCGTCGGCAAGCACACGTTCAGGGTCCGGGCTGTCTCGTCAACAGGCACGGTGGACGCCACTCCGGCGAAGCGCTCGTTCAGGGTCGAGCCCTGAGCGGAGCGCGGTTCCTCGGTGCGCTGGCGGCCCTGATCCTGCTCGCCGCCACGGCACCAGCGGAAGCGCGACCGCTGCGGACAGGAGGCGTCGCCTACCGCGACCACGTCTTCCCGGTGTTGGGACCGCACTGGACGCGGGGCGCGATCGGGGAATTCGGGGCGCCGCGGACAGGCGGCCGGACCCACGAAGGGTTCGACATCGTCGCGCCGTGCGGGGCGGGGCTGGTCGCGGTTCGGGGCGGCCGCGTGCTGCGGCGTGGCTTCGACCCGGTCCTCTACGGCAACTACCTACTGATCCACGGCGAGGGCGAGCAGCGCAGCTACTTCTACGCCCATCTGCGCCGTCCGGCGCGGGTGGGCCGCGGCGGGCGGGTCTGGGCCGGCGAGCGCGTCGGGACTGTGGGGGAGACGGGGAACGCCCGCACGGTCGGTTGTCACCTCCACTTCGAGATCCATGTCCACGGCCGTCCGGTCGACCCGGAGCCGGCGCTCCAGCACTGGGCTGGGGCTCAGAAGGCGATGGCGATGCCGGTCGATGCCGCGCGGAGGCGGCGCTCGAAGTTGTCGGCCTCCTCGCCGAGGTACATGGGGCGCAGCCAGAAGGGCCTGCCGTCGAGCTCGATCCGCATCAGGTTGCGCTCGAAACCGACCGCGACCAGCGGGCGGATCACCTCGACGCCGCCGACCGCCTTGCCGCGCAGATGGACGACATAGAGAGCCTCGTCGGTCAGCACCATCGCGTAGCTCTTGACCCGGAGGGCGCAGAGCGCCGCGACCAGGGCCGACATCAGGGCGAAGTCCTGCGCGTGGTTGATGAAGAGGGCGAAGGCCGTCGCCAGCAGCAGGAGGGCCAGATACAGCCAGGGTCCCGAATCGAGACGGACCAAACTCACGAGCCGCTCACCGAGACGCATCCGCGGCTGAACCGCATTCAGTACCAACTCTTCCGCTGCTGCCTTCGACATTACCCACCTCCGTTTGTCGTCGAAAGCCGGTATCGGTCCCGCTCGGAATTGATTAAGGCGGCTCGATCAATTCTGGACGTTTGACCGACGTTCGAACCAGAGATTCGCTTTCGGGTTGCCGTTGTAGTCGGGCACCTCGCGGTAGCCCGCCGAGCGGTAGAGGGCGACCGCCGGGGTCAGGTAGTCGGAGGTGTCGAGTCGGGTCGCGAGGCAGCCCCGGTCGCGGGCGATCGCCTCGAGCCTACGCAGCAGCGCCGACGCGAGGCCGGAGCCACGATGCGCGGGAGCCACGTACATGCTCTTGATCTCGGCGACCTCGGAGTCGAGGTGGCGAACGCCGCCGATTGCGGCCGCCTCACTGTCGCGGACGGCGAGCAGCATCACCCCGTGCGGCGCCGTCAGGTCCCGCGGCGGCCCGGCCTCCAACTCGGCCTCGACCACGTCCAGCCCGAGCTCGGTGTCCGCCTCGACGATGAAATCCGCGTAGAGGGCCATGACCTGCGGATCGACCGGTTGCCGCTCCTCGAAATCGACGCTCACTCGACCGGCAGCTCGTACTCGACCCATTCGCTGCGGGCAGCGCCGGTCGAGTCATAGAGGCGCTGGGCGGTGTGGTTGTCGGGCGCCGTCGACCACTCGAGGCTGTGCGCGCCGCGGTCGCGGGCGATCTCCGCGGCTGCCTCGATCAGCGCCCGGCCGGCGCCCTTGCCGCGGGCCGCCTCGTCGACGTAGAGATCGTTCATCAGCACCGTCTCCGTCGCGGAGAGCGAGCTCTGGTGCCAGTAGAGACACGCGTAACCGACCAGCCGGCCCTGTTCGGTGGCGGCGATCAGGGTTCCGTCGTCGCTGGGGTCGATGAAGCGCGCGAAGAAATCCCGGTTGCGCTCCTCGTCGATGTCCTCGACCTCGTAGAAGCGCTGGTAATCGGCGATCATCGGCAGCAGGGTCTCGAACTGCTCGGGCCTGATCGGTTCGATCCGGATCATCGCCTCCACACTAGGGCAGCCTGGGCGTTTGCGCTCACGGGGAGGGACGGCGGCGGGGGTGACGTAAACCCTGCAAACGACAGGCCGGATCGCTGGTCCCTTTAAGCTTCTTGGGCCGCGAACCGGTAGAGACCTACCGTCCCCGCAAGGAGGAGATCCCGCTGGCACGCCCGACAGACTCAAACGAGCAACTCCTCTGCAGCTTCTGCGGGAAGTCGCAGCGCCAGGTCAAGAAGCTGATCGCCGGCCCGGGCGTCTACATCTGCGACGAGTGCATCGACCTCTGCAACGAGATCATCGACGAGGAGCTCTCGCCCCCGGCGACGGTCGAGCTCGAGAACCTGCCCAAACCGCGTGAGATCCACGAGGTCCTGCAGGAGTACGTGGTCGGCCAGGAGGCGGCGAAGCGGGCGCTCTCGGTCGCCGTCTACAACCACTACAAGCGGATCCAGATGGCGCAGGACGAGGACTCCGACGTCGAGCTGCAGAAGTCGAACATCCTCCTGCTTGGCCCGACCGGCTGCGGCAAGACGCTGCTCGCCCAGACCCTGGCCCGGATCCTCAACGTCCCGTTCGCGATCGCCGACGCGACTGCGCTGACCGAGGCCGGGTACGTCGGCGAGGACGTCGAGAACATTCTCCTGAAGCTGATCCAGGCCTCCGACTACGACGTCAAGAAAGCCGAAACGGGGATCATCTACATCGACGAGATCGACAAGATCGCGCGCAAAGCCGACAACCCGTCGATCACCCGCGACGTTTCCGGCGAAGGGGTTCAGCAGGCGCTGCTCAAGATCCTCGAGGGGACGACCGCGTCGGTGCCCCCGCAGGGCGGGCGCAAGCACCCCCACCAGGAGTTCCTGACGATCGACACGACGAACATCCTCTTCGTCTGCGGCGGTTCGTTTGCCGAGCTCGACAAGGTGATCGAGCGGCGGGTCGACCAGCGCGGGGTCGGGTTCGGCGCCGCGATCGAATCCCCCGACTTCAGCGACACCGGCGAGTGGTTCGAGCAGGTGCTTCCCGAGGACCTGATCGAATACGGGCTGATCCCCGAGTTCATCGGCCGGCTCCCCGTCGTCGCGGCGATCCACCAGCTCACCCGCGACGACCTGATCACAATCCTGACCGAGCCCAAGCACGCCCTCACCCGTCAGTTCCAGCGCTTCTTCGAGTTCGACGACATCGAGCTCGTCTTCGCCGAGGACAGCCTCGAGGCGATCGCCAACAAGGCGCTGGAGCGCGAGACCGGCGCCCGCGGCCTGCGCTCGATCCTCGAGGAGACGCTGCTCGACGTCCAGTTCGAGCTCCCATCCCGTCGCGACGTCACCAAGTGCGTCGTCACCAAAGAGACGATCGCGCAGGGCCGGCGCCCGACCCTGGTGACCGAGGCCGCTCACCAGGACATCGGCAAGGCCGATGACGATGAGCTGAGCGAGGAAACCGCCTAGAACTAAACTCGCCGTCCGGTGGCGGACGCGCGTAGAGAGCAGCTCGAGGAGAGGACCCGGTACGAGCCGGCCGAGGTCGAGCGGCGCCTTTTCGCCGAGTGGATGGAGGGCGGCTACTTCCACCCCGAGGCCGAGGGCGTGCCGGAGGAGAACTTCTCGGTTGCGATCCCGCCGCCGAACGTGACCGGCGCCCTCCACATGGGCCACGCGCTGAACGGCTCGATGCAGGACGCGCTGGTGCGGATGAATCGGATGCGGGGTCGCAACACCCTCTGGATCCTCGGCACCGACCACGCCGGGATCGCGACCCAGGCGGTGGTCGAGAAAATGCTCCGCGCCGAGGGGACCTCGCGCCAGGAGCTGGGCCGCGAGGCGTTCGTCGAGCGGGTCTGGGCCTGGAAGGAGGAGTACGGGGCCCAGATCGTCGAGCAGTACAAGCGCCTCGGCGCCTCCTGCGACTACGAACGCGAGCGGTTCACCCTCGACTCCGACTATGTCCGCGCCGTCTACCGGGTCTTCAAGCAGCTCTTCGACAAGGGCTACATCTACCGCGACAACTACATGGTCAACTGGGACCCCGGTACCCACTCGGCGATCTCCGACCTCGAGGTCGAGAACCGCGAGGTCGAGGACGTCCTCTACTCGATCGACTACCCGGTCGAGGGCTCAGACCGGGTGCTGACCGTCGCCACGGTCCGTCCCGAGACGATGCTCGCCGACACCGCCGTCGCCGTGAACCCCGACGACGAGCGCTACGCGGACCTTGTCGGCGGCCATTGCGTGCTGCCTCTGGTCGGGCGGCGGCTGCCGATCATCGCCGACGACCACGTCGACCCCGAGTTCGGAACCGGGGCGCTGAAGATTACCCCCGGGCACGACGTCAACGACTTCGAGATCGGCCGCGCCCACGACCTCGAGGAGATCGGCGTGATCGGCCCCGACGGCCGGATGACCGAGGAGGCGGGTGAGCGCTTCGCCGGGCTCACCGTCGCCGAGGCCCAGGCGGCGGTTCTCGCCTCGCTGAGAGAGGAGGGCCTGGTCCGTGCCGAGGAGCCCTACCTCCACTCGGTCCCGTTCTCGCACCGCTCCGGGGAGAGGATCGAGCCGCTGATCTCACTGCAGTGGTTCTGCCGGATGGACGAGCTCGCGGCGCCGGCCATCGAGGCCGTCGAGCGCGACGAGGTGCGGATTGCCCCCTCGCAGTGGAAGCGGGTCTACCTCGACTGGATGCGGGAGATCCGGCCCTGGTGCATCTCGCGCCAGCTCTGGTGGGGTCACCGGATCCCCGTCTGGTACTGCGACTCCTGCGCGGAGACCTGGGCCGCCGAGGAGCCGCCCGAGCGCTGCGGCGCTTGCGGTGGCGAGCTGCGCCAGGAGGAGGACGTCCTCGATACCTGGTTCAGCTCGGCGATCTGGCCATTCGCGACCCTCGGCTGGCCCGACGACACCCCCGAGCTCCAGGCCTTCTACCCCACCAGCTTCCTCACCACCGCGCGCGAGATCCTCTTCCTCTGGGTCGCGCGGATGATCATGATGGGGATCGAGGTCCCCGGCGACATCCCGTTCCGCGATGTCTACGTCCACTCGGTGATCCAGGCCCGCGACGGGCGGCGGATGTCGAAGAGCCTCGGGACGGGGATCGACCCGCTGGAGGAGATCGACCGCCACGGAGCCGACGCGCTCCGCTTCGGGCTGCTGGCAATGTCCTCGACCCAGGACGTCCGCTTCTCCGATGCCAAGGTCCAGCAGGGGGCCGACCTCGCCAACAAGCTCTGGAACGCGAGCCGGCTGATTTTGCTGAATGTCAATTCTGGGCAAAATCAGCCGGAAACAAAGGCCCGGCAGGGCCAAGTCCCTGCTGGGGTCGGTGGTGGGACGCCGAACCCTGTGACGCCGGAGGACCGCTGGATCCTGTCGCGGCTGGAGCGGACGATCGCCTCGGTCACCGCGATGCTCGAGTCCTACGACTTCGCCCACGCGGCCCAGGGCGCCTACTCGTTCTTCTGGTCGGAGCTCTGCGATTGGTATCTGGAGATGGTCAAGCCGCGTCTCTATGACGGCGAGGAGGAGGCCTCGGCGAACATGCTCTGGGCCCTGGAGCGGATCCTCGCCCTGCTGCACCCGATGATGCCGTTCGTCACCGAGGAGATCTGGGCATACCACCCGGCCCGCCGTGGCCACCTCGCGGTCCACCGGTTCCCCGAGGCCGACGGGTCGTTGATCGACGCCGAGGCGGAGGCCGAGGTCAGGGCCGGGATCGAGTTGACACGCCGCCTGCGCGCCTGGCGCGACCTAGTCGAGGCACCGGCGGCGACGGTGCTGCCAGCCCGCGCCGAGGGGGTCGAGCCGCAGGAGTTCGTCGGCCGCCTCGCCCGCTTCGACTTCGGAGTGGACGGCGGTGAGCCGGTCGCCTCAGTCGGCCCGGTCAGGGTCCTGGCATCGGATCAGATCGACGCCGAGGCGGTGGGCGCCAGGGTCGAGGCGCGACGCGAGGAGCTCCGCGGCGAGGTCGGCCGGGCGGAGGGCAAACTCGCCAACGAGCGCTTCGTCGCCAACGCCCCGCCCGAGGTGGTCGAGGAGGAGCGCGAGAAGCTCGACCGCTACAGCGCCGAGCTGGAGGAGCTGTCCGAATAACCGCGGAGGGCCCCGAGGCCTACCTCGACTCGCTCGAGCCGATCGGGTGGAGGCTCGGGCTCGAGCGGATGCACCGTCTGAACGCGCTGCTGGGGATGCCCCAGCATCGCTTCGCCTCGATCCATGTGGTCGGCACCAACGGCAAGTCCTCGGTGACGAGGATGACCGCGGCGTTGCTCGAAGCCCATGGCGTCGCCGCCGGCGCGATGGTCTCGCCGCATCTCGACCGCTGGTCGGAGCGGATCGTGATCCGCGGCGCCGAGATCGGACCGGCCGAGTTCGCGGCCGCGGTCAGTCGCGCTGCCGAGGCGGCCGAGGTCGTCGCTCGCAGCAGCGGGGAAGCGGTGACCCAGTTCGAGGTCGCGACCGCGGCCGGGTTCGTCGCCCTCGCCGCGGCCAGGGTCGGCGTCGGGGTGATCGAGGCCGGGCTGGGGGGGAGGCTCGACGCGACCAACACGATCCCCTCGCGGGTGACCGCCCTGACCTCGGTCGGCCTCGACCACACCGAGTGGCTCGGTGAGACCGAGGAGGAGATCGCCGCCGAGAAGCTTGCCGTGCTCCGCGATCACTCGACGCTGGTCCTCGGGCGGGTCTCCGAGGCGGTGCGCGATCTGGCCGAGCGGACCGCCGCCGGACGCGGCGCCGAGGTGGTCATCGCCCCCGAGGACCCCGGTAAGGGGATCAGGCTCGGGGCTCGGGGCCAGTTCCAGCGCCGCAACTTCGCCCTCGCCTGCGCCGTAGCCGAGGCGTTCCACGGACCGCTGGACCCGAAGCTCGTCGCCGCGGTCGCTGCGGGGCTGACGGTGCCCGGCAGGCTCGAGCGGGTCGGGGAGGCGCCGCTCACCTACCTGGACGCGGCCCATAACGTCGACGCCGCCGTGGCGCTGGCCGAGGCGATCCCCGAGGTTGCGGGCGGCGGGCCGGTCACCGCCTGCCTGGCGATGCTCGCCGACAAGGACGCCGCCGGCGCGATCGCCGCCCTGGCCCCGGTGCTCGAGCGGGTCGTCTGCTCCGAGATACCGGTCGAGACCCTGCGCTCCCAGGGCCGGCCGGGGGCCGCCGCGCACCGCGCCGGGGACCTCGCGCGGATCTGCCTTGCCGAGGGCCTCGAGGCCGAGGCCGAGCCGCGCTTCGCCGACGCCCTGTCGCGGGCGCGCGAGCTCGCAGCGGCGTCGGCCGACGGCATCCTCCTCGTCACCGGCTCGCATTACCTGCTGGCGCCGGCCCGGGCCGCTATCGCCAATCCCGAGGGGCCGTCAGGGCGGTGAGGTCCCGCCTCACGATCGCGCTCGGCATGGTCGTCATCGCCCTCGCCCCAACAGGCTGCGGCGGCGATGGCGAACTACCCCAGGCTCCAACCGGCCGGGCTCTGGATCGGGAGGTCATGTCGCTCGGGCCCGGGATCTCAAGTACCACGGTCGAATCGCGGCTCGGTCAGCCGCTTTCGGAAACTGTCGTCGACGAAGAGGTGCTCTTTCAATATGGCCTCTGGCAGCTGGTCTTCACGGAGCAGGGATTCGAAATGGCGCAAAAGCGATTCGCATTCGATCAACGCCGCTCCTCGCCGGCGACCGACGCCCGGGTTCGCCGGCTGCACCCCGGAGTGACGATGGCCGCCGCCGAAACGGTGCTCGGCCAACCCGAAAGCCGGTCGCTTCAGTACGAACCGGGATCGGAGCCGACGACCTTCAGGATTCTCTCTTACGGTCCCTGGGAGCTCAGATTCGTCGACGGAAGGCTCGACTCCCGGACCAAATGGTGAAGCGGTCGAGGTTAGGACCGCATAGCGGTCCTAACCTCGACCGCACGAAGCTGCGCTGGCATTCCGTTGGTCGTTGTTGTCGGGTGCGTCTCGAACGTGCGACGATTCCGGGGGTGATTCGGCATGAGCTCTAAGAGCGCCGGCAGCGAACTGCTCTCGATGATGGCTCTGGTCGCGGCCGTGGTCGCGGCCGTGATCCTGATCTTTTTCGGCCTCGGATTCCTCTTCGGCAGGCTCTTTCTCTGATTTTGGACAGGTTTAGCGGCATCAGCGGCGAAGTAGACTCACCGCCCCCTCCGGCGAGCCCCAGACCATGACGACAGCGATCTTCGGCATCAGCAACGACGGCCTCAACCTGGTCGTGAACCTGCTCATCCTGATGCTGGTCGTCGTCTGGCTGGCGCTGATCGTGTTCACCTTCCTCGACGCCCGCCGCCGCGTCTCCGACCCGTTCCTTGTCGCCTGCGCGACGGTCGCCTCGTTCATTCCCTACATCGGCACCGCTGTCTACGCGATCCTTCGTCCGCCCGAGTTCCTCGAGGACGCCCACGAGCGCGAGCTCGAGATCAAAGCCGCCGAGCTGCGGGTCCGCCAACTGGAGGAGAGCTCCTGTCCGCAATGTGAATTCCCGATCGAGCGCAGCTACCTGCGCTGCCCCCGCTGCCAGCGCCGGCTCAAGAACCCCTGCACGAGCTGCGGCAAGCCGGTCGATCCCCGCTGGTCGCTCTGCCCCTACTGCGAGACGCCGGTCCGCTCACGCGAGCGGCCCGCCAAACGCGCGGCCGGCGCGTCCGGCTCCAAACGCCAGGCCGCGCCACGCCGGAATAAAGCCCCCGCCGCGGCGGAGCCCGCGGCCGGCGCCAGCCAGGGGCCGCCAGCCCAACAACGACCCCAAAGGAGCCCAGAACGTGAGCCGGACCCTGATCCTCGTCAAGCCTGACGCCTTCGAGCGCGCCCTGACCGGCGAGGTGATCGCCCGCTTCGAGCGCAAGGGACTGCGGATCAAGGCTCTGAAGTTGATGCAGGCCGACGAGGAGATCGCCAACGTCCACTACGCCGAGCACGCCGAGAAGCCGTTCTTCGGCGAGCTCGTCTCCTTCATCACCGGCGGGCCGCTGGTGACGATGGTCCTCGAGGGATCCGAAGCGGTTCCGGCCGCGCGCCAGATGATCGGCGCCACCAACCCGGTGGAGGCGGCTCCCGGCTCGATCCGTGGCGACTTCGCGCTCGAGGTGACCTTCAACATGGTCCACGGCTCCGACTCCGACGAGTCGGCCGAGCGCGAGATCGGGATCTGGTTCCCAGAGCTGTCCTGAGGGTCACGCTCGCATCCGGCTCCCTGCAGCGGCGGGAGATCCTCGAGAAGCTCGGGGTCCGGTTCGAGGTGATCGTCCCCGGGGTCGAGGAGCTGAGCGGCGGCGAGCCCGACGAGGAGGTCGTCGAGAACGCCCGCCGCAAGGCCGCCGCGATCGGGGCCGCGGGTCTGGTGATCGCCTGCGACACCGACGTCGTCATCGATGGACGGGCGCTCGGCAAACCCGCGGACGCCGACGAGGCCCGCCGTTACCTGGACCTGCTCTCCGGGCACCCTCATGAGGTCGTCAGCGGGCTCGTCGTGCTCGCCGATGGCGAGGAGAGATCGGGCCTCGAGCGGACGACGGTCGAGTTCCGGGCGCTCGCGGAGGCCGAGAAGGAGCGCTACGTCGAGTTCGGGGAGTGGCGCGGCCGTTCGGGCGGGTACGCGATCCAGACCCTCGGGTCGACCCTGGTGGCCCGGATCGAGGGAAGCGTCTCGAATGTGGTCGGCCTGCCGGTCGGCCTGCTGTTCGAGCTCGCGCCGGAATTGTTTCGCTCGCCCTGAGTTGCAGGGCATTTATCCCGCATCTGGGATGATGGTCGAAGCTTCACCATCACCGCATGGGCTTCTTCAGCAATCTCACCGGTCTTGGCGGCCGCGACATGGCCGTCGACCTCGGCACGGCAAACACGCTCGTCTATGTGCGTGGGCGCGGCATCGTGCTCTCCGAGCCGTCGGTGGTGGCGATCGACTCGCGCAACGGCCAGGTCCACGCGGTCGGGGTCGAAGCGAAGCGGATGCTGGGCCGCACGCCCGGGACGATCACCGCGATCCGGCCGCTGAAGGACGGGGTGATCGCCGACTTCGACGTGACAGAGCAGATGCTCAGGCACTTCATCAAGCGCGTCCACTCCAACCGCTTCGCGCATCCGCGCGTCGTCGTCTGCGTCCCATCCGGCGTCACCGGTGTCGAGAAGCGGGCGGTCGAGGAGGCCTGCCTCTCGGCGGGGGCGCGCAAGGCATTTCTGATCGAGGAGCCGATGGCGGCCGCGATCGGCGCCGGCCTGCCGGTGGCCGAGCCGACTGGCTCGCTGATCGTCGACGTCGGCGGCGGCACCACCGAGGTCGCGGTGATCTCGCTCGGTGGGATCGTCGTCTCGCAGTCGATCCGTGTCGGTGGCGACGAGCTCGATGAGGCGATCGTCGCCCACTGCAAACAGCAATACAAACTGGCGATCGGAACCCAGACGGCGGAGGAGGTCAAGCTCGAGGCGGGCTCGGCCTCGCCGCTGCCGGAGGAGGTCGAGGTCGAGATCCGCGGTCGCGACCTGGTCTCGGGGCTGCCGAAAACGATCACCCTCGGCTCGGCCGAGGTCCGCGAGGCGCTCGACGAGCCGATCAGCCACATCCTCGACGCGGTCAAGGACACCCTCGACCGCACGCCGCCGGAGCTCGCCGGCGACATCATGGACAGGGGAATCACCCTGGCGGGGGGCGGCGCCCTCCTGCAAGGACTCGAACAACGCCTTCGTGACGAGTGCCAGATGCCATGCCAGCTGGCAGAGTCACCGCTGACGTGCGTGGCGGTCGGCTCCGGCATCTCGTTGGAGGAGTTCGAGGCGATCCACCGCGCCAGCAAGATGAACTCGGGTGCGGCACGCTATGCCTAGCGGTCGCCCGCAATCAACGGACTTAGGGCCACTTCGTGTATCGCAAGCAAGTTCGCCGCCGTAGGGCGGTACTGACGCTCCTGATTCTCGGCTCGTTCCTGCTTCTGACGATCTCCTACGGTCAGGGCTCGGGCAGTATCCAGGACGGCGTCAGCACGGTCTTCAGCCCGCTCGAGGGGGTCGCCGACAGGGCGCTGAAGCCCGCCCGCGACCTGGTCGGGTGGTTCGACAAGACCTTCAACGCGCGCGGCGAAAACGGCCGCCTCAAGGACGAACTGGCGACGGTCCGAGTCCAGGCGGTGGCCGGGCAGGAGGCGCTCCAGGAAAACGCGCAGCTGCGGAAGCTGCTCCAGCTCGACCGCGACCCGGTGATCGCCACATCCGCATTCAACCCGGTGACCGGCAGGGTGATCGCCCGCTCGCCGACGGTCTGGCACTCGTCGGTGACGATCGACCTCGGCAGCGGCGACGGGGTCGTCGTCGATGACCCGGTGATCAGCGGTGACGGGCTGGTCGGCGAGATATCAGCGGTCCAGCCGAATTCCTCCGACGTGAACCTGATCACCGACCACACGAGCGCGGTCTCGGCGAAGGTTCTCCCCGACGGCGTCCAGGGCGTCATCAGGCCCTCCGTCGGCGACCCCGAGGACCTTGTCCTCGACTTCATCAACTCGACCAAGACCGTGGGGGTCGGCCAGACCGTCGTCACCTCCGGCTGGCGCGCCCAGGGCCTGGCATCGCTGTTCCCGCCCGGGATACCGGTCGGCGACGTCGTCAAGGCCTCGGTTGTCGAGCAGGAGGCTAGCCAACAGGTCCACGTGCGACCATTCGCGGATCTCGCAAACCTGGACCTCGTGCAGGTGCTGACCGGGGGGCCCCGCCAGTGATCGTGACCCCGAAGATCCTCGCCCGCCTCGTCGCGATCGCGATCCTGATCGTGCTGCTCCAGCTCTCCTTCTTCTCCCGCGTGACCTTCCTCAATACAAGCCCCGACATCCTGCCGGCGTTCGTCGTCGTCCTCGGCCTGCTCGGGGGGAGCATGACCGGCGCCGTCACCGGGTTCTCGATCGGCTTCCTCGTCGACTGCCTGGTGGCGGGGACGCTCGGAGTGACCTCGCTGGTGCTGCTCGGCATCGGCTACGTCGCCGGACTCTTCCGCGAACGCTTCGAGATCCACAGCGCGCTGGTTCCGCCGCTGCTCTGCATGGGGCTGACGCTGGCCGCCGAGGTCGGGTTCGCGCTGATCGAAATCACTCTTGGCATCGACGCCCCGATCAGCGCCCTGGTCCTACGCGACACCCTGCTGAAGAGCATCTACGCCTTCTTCCTCGGCTGGCCGCTCTACTACGGGATGCGATTCGCCCTGCGCTCGGCGCTGGTCGACGAGCCGCGGGTCGAGCGCCGCCGCCAGCCGACCTTCCTGGGGGCCTGAGCAGATGTACCTGCGCTCCGAGGAACGCGGCCCGCCGATGAACAACCGCCTGGCGCTGCGGTTGGCGCTGTTCGGCGGCGTCGCCCTGGCCCTCTTCGTGGTCCTCTTCTTCCGGCTCTGGTTCCTGCAGGTCCTCAACGGCAACGAATACCTGGCGGAGGCGAGGAACAACCGGACCCGCGAGTTCCGGGTCAGCGCTCCGCGCGGATCGATCCTCGACCGCACCGGCAAGGTGATGGTCGACAACAGGACCAGCCTCGCGCTCCAGGTCGACCCCAACAAGCTGCCCCCCGAAGAAGATAGGAGGCTGCGGGAGATCAACCAGCTCGCCGAGCTGACCCATTCAAAGCCCGACCGGGTCCGGGAATTGATCCATGAAGGCGCGGTGGCGTCCCCCGGGGCGCCGGTCACGGTCCGTCGCGACGTCGGCCACTACCTCGTCTACTACCTCGAAGAGAACCAGCGCCTGTTCCCGGGGGTCAGCGTGCAACGCGTCTTCGTCCGCAACTATCCGAACGGGACGCTGGCCGCCCACATCCTCGGCCAGACCGGCGAGGTCACCAAGGAACAGCTCTCCGAACCTCGGTACAAGGGACTCGAGCCCGGCGACATCGTCGGCCAGGACGGCGTCGAGGACACCTACGACCGCTATCTGCGGGGCACGGCGGGCCTGACGAAAATCCAGGTCGACGCGTTCGGGCAGCCGACGCCGGGTGGGCAGCTCCTCTCGCAGCCGCCGGTCCCCGGCGACAACCTGAAACTCTCGATCAACGACTCGGTCCAGGAAGCCGGCGAAGCGGCGATGGCGTCGTTCGGGCTGCGCGGCGGGTTCATCACGATGGACGTCCACACCGGCGAAATCATCGCGATGGGGTCCTACCCGACCTTCGAACCCTCGGTCTTCACGAAACCGATGACCCAGGCCCAGGTCGACGACCTCTACAACGACGAAATCCTGGCCCCGCTGACCGACCGCGCGATCGCCGGCCTCTATCCGACCGGGTCGACGTTCAAGCCGATCACCGCGATCGCGGCGCTCGAAAGCGGCAACGTGACTCCCGAAGAAGTGATCTACGACCCCGGCCAGCTGACCGTCGGCGAACAGGTCTTCACAAATGCCGGCGAAGCGGCCAACGGCTCGGTCAGCCTGGTCTCGGCGCTCGAAGTGTCCTCGGACGTCTTCTTCTACACGCTTGGCCTGCGGATGTGGGATGACGGCCAGCTGCAGCACTGGGCGCACGCCCTCGGCATCGGCCGGCCTACCGGAATCGACCTGCCCGGCGCGGCGGATGGGCTGCTGCCCTCCCAGCCGTGGCGCAACCAGCTCTACAAGGAAGGCGAAACCGAACGGCCGTGGTCCGCCGGCGACAACGTCCAGCTCGCGACCGGACAGGGTGACCTCCAGACCAACCCGCTGCAGATGGCGGGCGCCTACGCGGCGATCGCGAACGGCGGGACGGTCGTCACCCCGCACGTCGGGCTCCAGATCGATGACGCGGCGGGCCGGGTGCTGAAGGAATTCGACCCCGGGCCCCGTCGCCACGTCCAGATTGACGCCGAATATCGCGAAGACATCCTCGAAGGGCTCCACGATGCGGCCCAGAATGGCGGCGGCACCTCGTTCGACGTCTTCGGCAGCTTCCCGATCCCCGTCGCGGGCAAGACCGGGACCGCGCAGCGGCCCCCGTATGAAGACCAGTCCTGGTATGGAGTCCTCGCCCCCTATCCGGATCCGCGTATCGTCACCTTCGTGACGATGGAGGAAGGCGGGTTCGGCGCCGAAGCGGCGGCGCCCGCAGCAAGGCGGATCCTGGAAGCGTATTTCGCGAAGGAGCTCTCGGGAGGGTCTGAAGAAGGCTCCGAAAGCGAAGGCGGCGAAGAAGGATGATGTATGCGACACGCGCCCGCCGCACCCGCCCCGAGCCGTTCGCCGTGCGGCCCGGAATCGCCGAGCGCCTCGGCCTGCCCTACATGGACGCCGCCCTCGGGTTCTCGGCGATCGCGCTTGCGGTGGTCTCGATCTACACCCTCGACCACGCGACATCGCATGACGTGCCCGGCAGCCCCGGATACTTCACCGACCGCCAGACGCTCTATGCGATCTTCGGGGTGATCGGGATGTACCTGCTCTCGAGGATCGACTACTCGCGCTTCCGCGAGCTCCGGGTCGGGATCTACACGCTGCTCTGCGCCAGCGTCTCGCTCGTCCTCGTCTTCGGCTTCGCCGCCCGCGGCTCGCGGCGTTCGTTCGACCTTCCCTTCTTCAGTTTCCAGCCATCGGAGCTCGGCAAGCTCCTGCTAGTGCTTGCGCTTGCCGGATTCGTCATCGATGGCGCCCGGCGGGGCTCGCCGTGGCAGCGCACCGTGCGCTACCTCTGTCTCGGCCTCGCCCCGGCTGCGCTCGTATTCGTGCAGCCGGACCTCGGCACCTCGTTGGTGTTCGGGGTGATCACCCTCGCCGTGATGTACGTGGGGGGCGTCCGCTGGACGCACCTCGCGGCTATCACCGGCGTGCTGGTGGCACTCATCGCCGTCGTCCTCTTCGCCGCCCCGATGGTCGGGGTGCCGATCCTCAAGGGGTACCAGAAGGAGCGGTTGACGCAGTTCGTCAACCCCTCCAAGGACCCAAGCGATGCGGGCTACCAGCAGAATCAGGCGCGGATCGCCATCGGCTCCGGTCAGGAGACCGGCCGCGGCGACAGCGCAACACAGACGCGGCTCGACTTCGTTCCCGAGCGGCACACCGACTTCATCTTTGCGGTGATCGGTGAGCGCTACGGGTTTGCAGGCGCCGCGTTGGTCCTATCCCTATACGCCCTGCTGTTCTGGCGGGCGCTGCGGATCGTGACACTCTCGAAGAACTCGTATGGGATTCTCGTGGCCGGCGGAATCGCCGCCATGCTCCTCTTCCAGGTCTTCGTCAATGTGGGGATGAATCTCGGGATCATGCCGATCACGGGCATCCCCCTGCCACTATTGAGCTACGGGGGTTCCTCCGTGGTCGCGACTTTTCTCGCGGTGGGAGTGCTGCAGAGCATTCACGTGCAAGCGCGCCTCAGTCAGAAAGGCAGGTTCGCCTGGTGACCCCAGTGGGAGCCCGGCGATGCGTACCTACTGAACTGAGCTAACGAATGAAAAAAACAATTCTGGTGTCCGCCGATCGCGGCGAGACACGTGTCGCCGTCCTCGAGTCGAAGACAAAAGGCGGCAAACGCGACGTTGCGGAGCTCTACATAGAGCGCCGCGGCCGGCGTTCGATCGTCGGCAACATCTACAAGGGCAAGGTCGACAACGTCCTGCCCGGCATGGAGGCCGCCTTCGTCGACATCGGCCTCGAGCGCAACGGGTTCCTCCACGTTGACGAGATCGTCCTCCCGAGCGGTGAGCAGGCGCCGAGGCGGGGCCGCGGCAGCGGCCGCCGGATCAGCGAGCTGCTCAAATCCGGCCAGGAGATCATGGTCCAGGTCGTCAAGGACCCGCTGAAGTCCAAGGGCGCCCGGCTCTCGATGAACGTCTCGATCGCCGGCCGCTACCTCGTCTACGCCCCGCAGGGCGGTGGCGTCGGCGTCAGCCGGCGGCTGAGCGAATCCGAGCGCGACCGCCTGCGGCGGATGGTCGACCGCACCTACAAGGGCCCGGGCGGGCTGATCGTCCGCACCGCCGCCCACGGGGCGAAAAAATCCGACTTCGTCCGCGAGATCGGGTACCTGCACAAACTCAACGAGGTGCTGCAGCGCCGCACCGAGCAGACCAAGGCCCCCGGCCTCGTCTTCCAGGAGGCCGACCTACCGGTCCGGGTCCTTCGCGACGTCTTCCTCAGCGACTTCGAAGCGGCAATCATCGACTCGCCGAAGCAGTTCGAACGGGTTACCGGCTTCTTCCAGCGGACCGCGCCGGAGCTGGTCGAGAAGGTCGAGCTCTACGAGGCGCCCAAGCCGCTGCTGGAGAAATGGGGTGTCGACAAGGAGATCGAGTCGACGCTCGACCGCCGCGTCGACCTGCCCTCCGGCGGCTATCTGGTGATCGACTACGCCGAGGCGCTGACGGTGATCGACGTCAACAGCGGCAGCTTCACCGGCCGCGGCAAAGGCGGCCTCGAGGAGACGATCACCCGGGTCAACACCGAGGCTGCCGAGGAGTGTGTCCGGCAGCTGCGGCTGCGCGACATCGGCGGCATCATCGTCATCGACTTCATCGACATGGCGCGGGCGAAAAACCGCGACAAAGTCCTGAAGACGTTGCGCAAAGCGCTCGACGCCGACAAGTCGAAGAGCTATGTCGTCGAGGTGTCTCCGCTCGGGCTGGTCGAGATGACCCGCCAGAACATCACCGACGGTGTCCGCGAGATCCTCACCGCTCCCTGTCCGACCTGTCACGGCGAGGGGGTCGTGCTCTCGGCCGAGACAGTCGCGCTCGAAGGCCTGCGGAAGATGCGGGAGATCGGGTCCGAGGACGGCGAGGCGTTCCTGCTGCGGGTCAACCCGAAGGTCGCCGCCGAGCTGATGAGCCGCGACAGCGGCCTCGCTGAACTCGAGGAGGAGACCGGGAAGCAGTTCCACTTCGAGGGCGGTGACGCGCTCCCGATCGACACCTTCAAACTGGTCGAGTCGGGCACGGTCGCCGAGATCGAGGACCGGGCGCTGCCGTTCAAGGTCGGCGAGGAGGTCCTGGTCAAGATCGAGGAGCCGCACATGTACAACGCGGACGACGCGGTCGCGCGGATCGACTCCTACATCATCAGCGTCAGCGGTGGTGGCCGCTTCGTCGGTGAGCGCAAGCTGGTTCGGATCGAGGAGGTCGCGAGATCGGCGGCGGTCGCCTCGATCCCCGAGTCGGCCCTGTCGAACGGGGCTGGAGGCGACGGAGACGACGGAAACGGCTCCCAGCTAGAATCCTCCGCCTCGCGCAGTAGCCGTCGTGGCCGCAGTGGCGGTCAAGGTCGGTCGCGCTCCACCCAGAGCGGCAAGGAATGATGAGCACGTACGCGGTCATAGAGAGCGGTGGCAAGCAGTACCGGGTCGAGAAGGGCACCTCCGTGCTCGTCGACCGCCTCAGCGCTGCGCAGGGCGAGAAGGTCGCCCTGCGTCCGGTCCTGTTCCGCGACAAGGAGATCATCGCCGAGCCGAAGGAGCTCGAGAAGGTGAAGGTCGAGGCGACCGTCGCCGAGCACCTGCGTGGCCCGAAGATCAAGATCTTCAAATACAAGCCGAAGAAGGGCTACCGCAGACGCGCGGGTCACCGCTCGGAGCTGACCCGGCTCGAGGTGACCGAGCTGAAACTGCTGACCAGGAAACCGGCGGAGAAAAAACCGGCGGAGAAAAAAGAGAAAGCTCCGAAAAAACCCGCCGCGAAAAAACCGGCTGCTAAAAAGGACGACTGATGGCGCACAAGAAAGGACTTGGCTCAAGCCGCAACGGCCGCGACTCGAACCCGAAGATGCTCGGGGTCAAGGTCTTCGCCGGCCAGAAGGTGACCGGCGGGGAGATCATCGTCCGCCAGCGCGGGACCCGGTTCCGCCCCGGCGAGGGCACGGGCCTCGGTCGCGACCACACGATCTTCGCGACCCGTGAGGGCAAGGTCGAGTTCCGGCCCTCGCGTCGCGGCCGCACGATCTCGGTCCTGCAGGACTAGAGGTGGGGAGCGGGGCCGTGCCCCTCCGCTTGCTGGGTTTTTCGCCCGCTGAGTTCACGTCTCTTGCTGAGAGTGTTGGCGAAAAACAGGACGCCGCTGCACGGGTAGGGGCACCGCCCCTCTCCCTCCCAGGGCCCCACCCATCGCCTCCGCACCACCCGCGGCGCGGTTCCTCGGCGCGGTTCCTCGGCGCGGTTCCTTATTGACCCTCTGCGCTCTTAACGAACCACGCCGTCGATTGCCGCCAGGGCGGAGTCCTAGCGCCCGCAGGCCCGGCGCGCCGCGCTGCGCTTCTTGCGAACGTTCGCCGCCGCCTTGCGGACGGCGCTCCTCGCCGCGTCGGTCGGCGGCCGCATCGTCAGCAGCCTGTGCCGCAACCTCGCCACCTTCGCCTGCGCTCTGATCAGCGCCGCGTGGGCGGCGGCACAACCGCTGCTGGACGACGGGCCCTGATTGGCGGGAGCCGCGCTCGCTGTGGTTGGCGGAGATGGCGGTGGCTGGGGTCCGGTTTCGCCGCCGCCGCCGCAGTGATAGATCTCGACGTCGTCGATGAACCAGCCGTAGTCTTCCTGCGCTTCGTCGGTCCCGAGCCGGAACCGGAACCTGACCTGCTGGCCGGCCAGCGAGGAGAGGTCGAGCCGGGTGGAGCCATATCCGGCGCTGTCGCCGACGAATGCCGCCCGTCCGCCGAGGGGATTGCCCGATTTGGTGAAGATCGTTCCCGAGTAGTCGTCGCCGGCCTCGATCAGGCTCCCGGCGTCTTTCCAGGTTGCCCCTGGTTCAGTCGGGCTCGTGGTGTATTCGATCACCCCGCCGTCATAGTCGTTGCCTTTGCCGGTCTCGAAGCCGTGGGCGTGATTGAAGTACAGGAAGCCGCCGCTCGGGACGGTGATGCTTTTCGTCATCGCGATCGCGGAGTCGGTGGCTTCCCCCGCATCGAATCCCCAGATGTTTCCGGTGCCGCTCGTCGCATAGGTCGCGTCGAATCCGAGTTCGGCCGTTTCCTGGGAGAAGAAGAATTGGTTCTCGGCCGTGGCCGGGACGAACCTCCAGTTGCCGTTCGGCGGCGGGGTCTCGAGGTTGTCGGAGAACGCCGGGATCGCCGTCTGTCCGGGGGCGCAGACGTTCGCGGAGGCGGGAGTGGCTTCGACGGGCGGTTTCTCCATTTCGGTCGCGATCACTGCCTTCTGCACCTGTTCGCAGTCCCCGGCGGTGATTCCGTGCTCGCCGACCAGATCGGAGCAGGCCTGGTTGAGGTCGTTGCCGTAATCCTGGTAGTCGCTCGCCGAGGTGAGCTTGTCGGCAACGACGTCGTAGTGGATCTGGAGCGCCTTCTCGATCCCGAGCCCGGTCACCGTCTCGCCGTTGAAGGTCGCGCCGTCGGTGATCAGGAACGCGGCCTTGCCGCCGACCCCGCTGTTCTCGTGGACGCCGCCGTTGTCGCCGGTTTCGAAATCGGTGTCGGAGTCGAAGAACCATTCTCCTGACCCGGTCCTGTCCGGCTGTCCGAATTCGGGGGGATCCGAGAGGTTGCGGATCGCGCCGAGGCTCGAGTCCTCACCCATCTTCCAGCGATCTTCCGGTTTGTCTTCATGGGTCGAGCCGGGGAAGGTCGGCAGGCTGAGGTCGAAGAGCTCGCCGAAGATGTCGGCGATCCCCTCGTCAAGGGCGCCCGATTGGTAGTAGTAGAAGAGGTTCGACTCCGAGGCGTTGACGCCGTGGGTGAGCTCGTGGCCGGTGATGTCGTCGGTGACGAGGCCGTCGCCGTAGACCATCTGTTCGCCGTCCCAGAACGCGTTTTCGAACGGGCATTCTTCGGGTTCGCAATAGCTGACGGTCGAGATCAGCGGCATCCCGGCGCCGTTGATGCTGTCGCGACCGAAGTTGTCTTTGTAAAAGTCGTAGAGGTCGCCCGTCAGGTAGTAGGCGGCATTGGCGTCGGGGAATGTGGAAACGATCCCGCCTTCTTCGACATCTTCCTCGACGAGTTCGGCTCCTTCTTCGGTGCAGGGGACGAGTTCGGGTTTGGATTTCGCGTTGCAGACGATCCGGCTCTTGTCTGCCTCGATCTCGCTGAAGGCGAGGGCGACGTTGCCGAGGTCGGCGTCGACCAGGACCAGGTCGCGGACGGTGACCGGGCTGCCGTCATTGCGGACCTCGAGCCGCCAGACCGCCCGCGGAAGGTCGAGGCCCGGGCCACCGAGGAGTCGTGGGTCGTAGATCGAGAGCACGGGGCCCGAGGCCTGAAGTTCGGAGGTGGTGAGGCCGGTGTTCTTCGCGACGGCGGCGGTCGCCGTGGTCGCCGCGGCTGCGGCGCCGACCGCGGGCGCCGTGTCGATTCCACCGTCGGGCTCGAGCTCGCCGCCGATCGAGAGCAGGTCGCCGCCGGCGTCGAGGCCGACCGCGAGTTCGCCTCCGAGGACCGGGACGCCGTCGATCGCCTGCTGGAGGTGGGCCGCGGAGCGCCCGTCGCGGAGGCGTTCGAGCCCGCTGACGCTGAGCTCGGCATCCGCCCCGAGCCCGAACCGCTTGCCGAAGCGCTCGCCCGCTTCGAGCGCGGCCGCCCGCGGAGCGCCGGGCCTGAGCGGGATCGACGCGCCGGGCTCGGAGCCGATGAAGGTGATCCCGGCGCCGGCCTCTGACTGGGCGGCGACGTCGACCCCGGGCCCGAGGGCCCTGGCCATTGAGGCGGCGCCGTCTCCGGCCTCGGCCCGCCCGCAGAGCATCAGCGACAGCAGCGCCGCCAGGGCCCAGATCGTGACCGCACGTGGTCGCAGCTCGATCACGGCCGAACTGTCGCACAGCCCCGCATCGCACGTGCAATCGACAGACTGTGTCGCGATGAACGATCGCGCGAAGATCTGGGTCGAGGCCGGTGCCGGCGGCAACGGCTCGGTCAGCTTCCGCCGCGAGGCCCACGTGCCGCGCGGCGGCCCCGATGGGGGCGACGGAGGTCATGGCGGCGACGTGGTCCTGGTCTGCGATGCCTCGCGGCGCGACCTCGGCTCGCTGCGCGGGAGCAAGCACTTCCGAGCCGGGCGCGGCGGCCACGGCGAGGGCTCGAACCGGCACGGCGCCCGCGGCGAGGACCGCGAGATCGCGGTTCCGGCCGGAACCCAGGCCGAAGCGGTCGACGGCAGCCGGGTCGACCTCGTCGAGCCCGGCCAGCGCGCGGTGGTCGCCCACGGGGGCCGCGGGGGGCACGGCAACCGGCGCTTCGCGACCTCCACCAGGCAGGCTCCACGATTCGCCGAGCGCGGGACCGCTGGGCAGCAGGGTTGGATCGAGCTGCGGCTGAAGCTGCTCGCCGACGCCGGGCTGATCGGGCTCCCGAACGCCGGCAAGTCCTCGCTCCTGGGACGGCTGACCCGGGCCGACCCGAAGGTGGCGGACTACCCGTTCACCACCATCGACCCCGTCCTCGGAACGATCGAAGACGAGGACCGCCAGGCGGTCCTCGCCGACATCCCCGGGCTGATCGAGGGCGCATCGGAGGGCGCCGGCCTGGGCCACGAGTTCCTCGCCCACGTCGAGCGCTGCGCGATGCTCGTCCACCTCGTCGATCTGGCGCCGCTGGAGGGCGACCCGGTCGCCAACCATGCCGCGGTTCGCGGCGAGCTGGCCTCCCACGGCGGCGGTCTCGACTCGCTGCCGGAGCTGATCGTCCTCTCCAAGCGCGACCTGATTCCCGAGGAGGAGGTCGAGACGGCGCTCACCGAGTGGGCCGAGCTGGCCGGAGACCGTGCGATCGGGGTGATGGCGGTTTCATCGGCGACCGGTGAGGGCCTCGACGAGCTCCGCCATCGGATCCTCGCCGAGCTCCCGGGGGAGGCGCCCGCGCGGCCCGAGGGCAATGCCGGGGCGGCCGAGTTCGAGGCCGAGCATCGTGTCTACCGCCCGGTCGGCGAGGGCGGCTACACCGTCGAGCGCGAGGACGACGGCGGCTTCAGGGTCCTCGGGCGCGGTGTCGAGCTGCTGTTCGAGCGCCACGATCTCCGCAACGAAGAGGCGCTCGCCTATCTCGAGCAGCGCCTGAACGAGATCGGGGTGATCGCGGCCCTTCGTGCCGCGGGCTTCGAGCCCGGCGACGACGTCCGCGTCGGTGAGCACGAGTTCGAGCTGCATCCCTGATGCGCCACTAGTCTCTCCGGCATGAAATCCGGAGCGAGCGTCGAGACCGTCATCCGCGGCGAGCGCGAGCGGCTCGGCGCCGGGGCGATCCGCCCCTTCGACGCCCACGCGCACACCGGTGTCGACATCGACGGAACATCGCGAACCGCCGAGGAGCACGTCACCGAGCTCGAGGAGATCGGCGGCCGCTCGGTGATCTTCCCTCTCTGCGTCGACACGGGGTACGCGGCGGAGAACGAGCGGGTGATCGAGGAGAGCCGGCTCCATCCCGATCGGCTCATCCCGTTCGCCCGCATCGATCCGCGCGTCAGCTCGGCGGCAGACGCCGCCGAGGCACTGGCCGACGGCGCCCGCGGCTTCAAGCTGCATCCGCGGGCCGAGGACTTCCGCCTCGACCATCCGGGCGTTACTGAGCTCTTCGGCGTCGCCGCCGAGGCGCGGGTGCCGGTATTGATCCACGCCGGGGTCGGTGTCGGGTCCTTCGGTGAGTCCCTCACGACGCTGGCCGCGGGCCACCCCGATTGCCCGATGATTCTCGCCCACGCCGGCGTCTCCGACCTCGCCTGGCTCGCGGAGCTCGTCCCCGAGTACCCGAACCTGTTCTTCGACACGGCGTGGCTGGTGCCGGCCGACCTCCTTGCCCTCTTCGCCCTCGTGCCGTCGGGGAGGATCCTCTACGGAAGCGACGCGCCGCTGATGGACGTCGAGCTGCTGCTCACGATCACTCTCCGCTGCGCCCGTTTCTCCGGCCTCTCCGACGAGGAGGTCGGCCTGGTGATGGGGGGCCAGCTCGAGAATCTGCTCGCGGGGGAGGAGGCGGTCGACACCGGGCCCGTGCCCGGCACGCCCGCAGGGGTGACGTTGAGGCCGAGCGAGGGCAGGGTCGCCGGGGTGCTCTCCGGGATCGGAGGTTGCCTCTACGGCGGGGGCGACCCCACACTGCTGCTGGAGGTCGCCAGGCTCGCGATCGGTGACGAGCCGGCGGGCGATGACTCGCAGCCGTCGCTGACCGGGCTGCTCGATGAGTGTGAGTCGGGCTCGCCGGAGGCGATCCGGGCGATCGTGCTCGCCCTGACCGTGGCGCTGACGCCCGGGGTCGAGAGCGCTGCCGCCATCGGCGCCGAGAGACGATGACTCTGCTCGTCAAGCTCGGTTCCTCGATCGTCGCCGCCGATGACGGCGAGCTGCGCGTCGATGTCCTCGACTCGGTCTGCGAGCAGGTCGCGACGCTCGAGCAAGGTGGCGAGCGTGTCGTGCTTGTTACCTCGGGCGCGATCGCGCGCGGGATCCGGCTGCTCGAGCTGGCGGCGCGGCCGCGGGCGATGGACGAGCTGCAGGCCGCCTCCGCGGTCGGCCAGGGCGATCTCTTCCGCGCCTACGAGGCACGGCTCTCGGGGCGCGGGATGCACGCCGCGCAGGTTCTGCTAACCGCCGCCGACATCGCCGCCCGCACCAACTACCTGAACGCGCGCCAGACCCTGCGGCGGCTGATCGATTGGGGCGTGGTCCCGGTCGTCAACGAGAACGACACGACGGCGACCGACGAGATCAGCTTCGGTGACAACGATTTCCTCGCGGCCCAGGTGGCGATCCTGCTCGACGCCCGGCTCCTGATCCTGCTCTCCAATGTCGAAGGACTCCACAGCGCCGATCCCGGCGCCGACTCCGATGCCGTCCGGATCGCCGAGGTCGGCGAGTTCTCCGAGCTCGAGGGGATGGAGATCGGTGACCGCACCTCCGCGTTCGGTTCGGGCGGGATGCGGAGCAAGGTGGCGGCGGCGGAGATGGCGAGCGAGGCCGGGATTCCCAGCGTGATCTGCGACGGCACCCGCCCCGGAGCACTGGCAAGCGCCGCCGGAGGGGAGGCGGTCGGCACCCGGTTCGCCGCCCAGGCCGGAAGGTCGTCGAGCTTCAAGCTCTGGCTCAAGTACGCGAAGCCGGCGCGGGGGAGGGTGATGGTCGACGAGGGAGCGGCGCGGGTGCTTCGCGAGCGCGGCTCGAGCCTGCTGCCGGTCGGGATCACCGCCGTCGAGGGCGATTTTGAGGCCGGCGACGCGGTCGAGGTCACGATCGACGGCTCGGTGCTCGGCAAGGGCATCGTCGACTACTCGTCGCGTGAGCTGGGGCAGATTGTGGGGCTGAAGAGCGACGCGGTGCGCGAGCAGCTCCCGCATGCTGCCGACGAGGCGATTCATCGGGATCGGTTCGTGCTCCTCTAATAAGGGAAGGAGGCGGGGTTTGGGTGCCTCCCTCTCGCGCTGTCCGGCTACGCCGGTAGCGCCGCGCTTCGAGAGAGGCACCCAAACCCCGCCAGTTACCCTTAGCCGGGATGGCAACTACGACGATCTCCGTTGCAGAGAGCTGCGAAGCCGCTCGGACGGCCTCAAGGGTGTTGGCGAGTGCGAAGAGCGCGGCGAAGGACGCGGCGCTGGAGGCGACGGCGCGGCTGCTCGGGGAGCGGGTCTCCGAGGTGCTCGAGGCGAACGCGGCCGACCTCGCCGACGAGCGCGCGGCGGGGCTGACACCGGCGCTCCGCGACCGGCTGACCCTGACCGAGGCGCGGGTCGAGGCGATGGCCGAGGGCGTGCGCGCGATCGCGGCGCTGCCCGACGCGGTCGGCGAGGAGCTCGAATCGAAAACGGTCGCCGGCGACCTCGCGCTGAAGAAGCTGCGGGTGCCGCTGGGTGTCGTCGCCGTCGTCTACGAGGCGCGGCCGAACGTGACGATCGATTGCGCGGCGCTGACGATCAAGAGCGGCAACGCGATCGTACTCCGCGGTTCCCACTACGCCGTGCGAACCAACGGGGCGCTGGCCGCGATCGCCCGCGAGGCGCTGATCGAGGCCGGGTTGCCCGAGGACGCGGTCGTGCTGCTCGCCGGGGGCGGCCACGAGGACCTGGCTGAGCTCGCGACGCAGGACGAGCTGATCGATCTCCTGATCCCACGCGGGGGCGAAGGCCTGAAGGCGGCGTTGAAGGATGTCGCGACGGTGCCGGTCATCTATGCCGCCGCCGGCAACTGCCACGTCTATGTCCATTCCGATGCCGACCTCGAGATGGCGCGGAGGATCGTCGTCAACGCGAAGGTCCAGCGGCCGGGCGTCTGCAACGCGGCCGAGACGCTGCTGGTCGACGCGGCAGTCGCTTCCGATTTCCTCCCCGGCGCTCTCGCCGAGCTTCGCGAGGCCGGCGTCAAGCTGGTCGGCGACGAGCGGGCGATGGCCGCCGCCGGCGAGGTCGAGGTCGGGGAGGCCGCGGAGGCCGATTGGGGCACCGAGTTCCTCGACCTGAAGATCGCGGTCGGGGTCGTCGACTCGCTCGAGGAGGCGATCGAGCACGTGAACCGGTTCGGGACCCGCCACTCAGAGGCGATCGTGACGCGCTCCGAGGAGGCCGCTGAGCGGTTCAGCGACGAGATCGATGCCGCGGTCGTCTACACCAACGCCTCGACCCGCTTCACCGACGGCTTCGAATTCGGAATGGGGGCCGAGATCGGCAACTCGACCCAGAAGCTCCACGCTCGGGGGCCGATCGGCCTGCGGGAGCTGACCACATACAAGTACGTCGTCCGCGGCGACGGCCAGGTGCGTGGGTAACACGTCGGAGGCCGGCATCGGGATCCTCGGCTCGGCGTTCAACCCGCCGCACCTCGGGCACCTGGCGCTGGCTCAGGAGGCGCTCTGGCAGCTCGGGCTCAGCGAGGTGATCCTGATGCCGACCGGCGAGGCTCCACATAAGCGGATCGCCGACGACCCCGGTCGCGAGCAGCGGCTGGCGATGACGAGGCTGGCCGCCGCCGACGACTCGCGATTCAGCGTCTCGACGCTCGAGGCCGAACGCGAGGGGCCGTCCTACACGTATGAGACTTTGGAGCAACTTGGTAACGAGAAAGGCGACACGGAGCTGGTGTTCGTGATGGGTGCGGACGCCGCCGTCGGCCTTGAGAGCTGGCGCGAGCCCGAGCGGGTGGTCGAGCTGGCGCGACTCGCGGTCGCCCGCCGGGCCGGCGTCTCGGACGCCGACGTCGCCGCGGTGATGCGCAGTCTCGGCGTCTCGGACCGGGCGACGATGCTGGAGATGCCCGAGTTCGGCGTCTCCTCCTCGGTGGTGCGCGAGCGGGCGGCAGCGGGTAGGCCGCTGCGCTACCTGGTGCCGGAGCCGGTGGCCCGATTCATCGAGGAGAAGGGGGTCTACAGGTGAGCGCCGAGCGCGCGGGCGAGTTCGACTCCGAGGCACTGGCCCGGCAGCTGGGCGGGATCGCCGACTCCAAAGGCACGACCGAGATCGTCGCCCTCGACATGCGGAGCCTCGCCTCCTACACCGACTACCTCGTGATCTGCACGGCCCGCAACGAGCGCCAGGCCCGCGCCGTCGTCGACGAGGTGCGGCTGCGGCTGAAGAACGAGATGGGACTGCTACCGGGCGGCGTCGAGGGGGATGGGGCGGCAGGCTGGATCGTCCTCGACTACCTCGACTCCGTGATGCACGTGTTCACTGCCGAGGCGCGCGAGCGCTACGCGCTCGAGGACCTCTGGCACGAGGCGCCGCGGCTCGAGCTCGAGTTCGGCGAGCATCAGGCTCCGTCTGCCGCGAGCGCCTGAGGAGGCCGCGTTCGAACGCACGTTCGCCTTCTGTCGGGGTGGTGCGAAATGACGTCCGAGGAGGCCCCTACGGTGCCGCGCATGGGCAGCTTCAAGAGGGCTCTTTTCGGTTATCGCCGCAGCGATGTGGACGCGGCGATTGTGGACCGGGAAGAGCGGATCGCGAACCTTCAGAAGAAGGCCGCGGATGCGTTGGAGCGCTGGCGCGAGGCGACCGAGGAGGCGGCCCGCTCCGAGAGTGAGGCGGCGGATCTCTCGGAGATGGTGCTCGAGCGCGAGCGCGAGATCCGGGCACTCGGTGAGAAGCTGCAGGAGGCGAACGAGCGCCACGAGCGGAGCATCGAGTCGCTCGAGTCGGTCGCGTCCCACATCGACGAGATCCACTCCCAGGCCCGCGGCCAGGCGACGAGGATCCGGATGAAAGCGCTGCGCGAGGCGGTTGAGGTCGGCCGCCGGGCCCAAGAGCTGGCCGACGTCAACGCCGAGGCCCAAACGTCCACCGCCCAGAACGGCGCCGCGCCGGTCGAGGCCGGCCCCGACCTCTTCGAGGGCCACCTCCGGCTCGAGATAGGGCCGCTCGGCGACTTCTCACAGCTTGTCGGGATCGAGGACGCGATCAGCCGCCTCGGCGCCGCCGACATATCGGTCGAGCGCTTCTCCGAGGGGCGCGCGACGCTCTCGATGAACCTCGACCAACCGATCGAGCTGCTCCGCGAGCTCGAAGAGAGCGCGCCGATGGAGTTCAAGGTCCGGCGTACCGCCGACGACAGCCTGATCCTCGATGTCGACGAGGACCAGGGCTCCGGCCAGCAGGCCGCCTAGCTGCCGGCCGTCCGTGGTCTACGGGCTTGCCCGCGCCACAGTTTCGTGGCAATCTCGCCTTGATCAGTCACACCGGTCGAGCGAACATACGTTCGTGAACCCCAATCAGAAGGGCAATGTCGCTGAGCTGGCAATCGCGAAGGAGGCGGCGGACCTGGGCCTTTCGGTTCTGAAACCGCTGACCGAGCATGAGCGCTACGACTTGGCGCTTGGAATCGGCGGGCAGCTGATGCGCGTGCAGTGCAAGTGGGCGAACTACGACGGAGATGTGATCCGCGTTCGAACGAGTAGATGCCGAACCAGCCGGCGTGGTTTCGTCAGGGCCACCTATCAGCTCGATGAGATCGATGCCCTGGCAGCGTTCTGCGGAGAGCTCGATCGCACCTACCTGCTCCCGGCCTCCATGGTCGCCGGGAAATATTCCGTGCACCTACGGACGACGCGCCCCAGAAACAACCAGAGGGCCGCGGTAAACTTCGCGAGCGATTTCGAGCTCGGGGCTGTAGCTCAGCTGGAAGAGCGTTCGGATGGCATCCGAAAGGCCGAGGGTTCGAGTCCCTCCAGCTCCACTGATCAGACCGACGGTTGTGCGCGACCCGAGGTCGGCGCTCATGAGTTCCGCAATCAATTCGGCTACTACATGGAGCGCGCTGCGGCCGGTGAGATGATTCTCGTCCGCCGCAGAGGTACGCCGTACGTGCGAGTCGGCCCACCACCTTCACCGTCGGTGACCTGAGTGGGCGCCGCGCTCGGCTGGGGGGCGCTGGCCGCATCCTCCTTGGTCATGGGCGCCCTGCTGGCCTATGCCCGCCGCTGGCCCGACCGCCAGGTCGGGCTGGTGCTCGCCTTCGGGGCCGGGGCGCTGATCAGCGCGATCAGCTTCGAGCTCGCCGCTCAGGGAATCGAGGAGGGGAGCCTCAGCTCGACCGCGCTCGGCCTCGGGCTCGGCGCCTTCGCCTTCTTCGCCCTCGACGGCCTGATCGACAGGCGCGCCTCCGCCGGCCACGGCCCGAAGGCCCGAGCCCAGGCCGACGACCCGGGGACGGCGCTTGCCCTCGGTGCCTTTCTCGACGGCATTCCCGAGCAGCTCGTCCTCGGGATCGGCCTCGCCGCCGGGGAAGGGGTCGGGCTCGGCCTGCTGGTCGCGATCTTCGTCTCGAATCTGCCTGAGGCGATCGGCTCGGCGACCGAGATGGACGAGTCCGGCATCGCCCGCCGCCGCGTCATCACCCTCTGGTGCGTCGTCGCTGCGATCTGCGCCTTGCAGACGGTCATCGGCTACGGGATCGCCGACGTCACCTCGGGCGAGCTGCGGGCGGCTATCGACGGCTTCGCCGCCGGCGCCCTCCTGGTGATGCTGATCGATTCGATGATCCCCGAGGCGACGAGGAAGTCGGGCCGCGTCGCCGGACTCGTGACCACGCTCGGCTTCGCGGTCGCGACTGCGCTCTCGAGCCTCGACTGAAGGGCCGGCGGCGGCTCGTTGCTAACGTCAGTGGGGATGGCAAATCTTCGTCTGATTGACTCAACTTCAGATTCGGAATCCGCGTTCGATTCGACACCGCAGGGGGAGCGGCTTCCCGACTCCGAGGCGTTCGACGCCTACTCAAGGACTGTCTCGTCGGTCGCCGAACGGCTCGGCCCGTCCGTGGCTCATCTTGCGGTCTCTCGTCGCACCGCCCGCGGCCGCCGCAGGGTCGGTGCCGGCAGCGGCGTGGCGATCAGCTCCGACGGTTTCATGCTGAGTGCCGCCCACGTCGTCGCCGAGACCGACGGGAATGGGACCGCGTCGTTCCCCGATGGCCGCGACTTCAGTTTCGAGATGATCGGCGCCGACGCGCTCTCAGACCTCGCCGTCCTGCGCGCCGACGGGCGCGACCTGACTCCGGCGGCCCTGGGCGACGCTGAGCAGCTCCGGGTCGGCCAGCTGGTCGTCGCGATTGGTAGCCCGAATGGGTTCAGCGGCTCGGTCACCGCCGGCGTCGTCTCGGCGCTCGGTCGCTCCCTGCCGACCCGATCGCGCTCCGCCACCCGCCTGATCGAGAACGTGATCCAGACCGACGCCGCGCTCAACCCCGGCAACTCCGGCGGCGCCCTCGGCGACGGCCTGGCCCGGGTGATTGGGATCAATACCGCCGTCGCCGGGGTCGGCCTCGGCCTCGCCGTCCCGATCAACGCCGCGACGCGGCGGATCGTCTCCGAACTGATCGGCGAGGGCCGGGTCCGCCGCGCCTACATCGGCGTCGCCGGCGGCTCGCGGCCGCTGCCGCCGCGACTCGCCGCCGAGGTCGGCCAGGACCAGGGGATCGAGATCGTCGAGGTCGTAGATGACAGCCCGGCCACCGAGGCCGGCCTCCGCCCGGGCGACCTGATCGTCGGGATCGACGGCGAGGCCCTTGTCGACGTCGGCGACCTCCAGCGACTGATGGTCGGCGAGCGGATCGGGCGCGAGCTCGAGCTCCGCGTCGACCGCGGCGGCCGCGAGCTGCGGATCGGGATCGTCCCCCGCGAGCTCGACGAGTAGCCACTAGCCTCAGTCCATGGGCCAGCTGGTTCAGGTCGTCGGTGCTCTGTTTATCCTCGTCGCCTACGGGTCGGCGCAGTTCGGCGCGATGAGCCAGCACTCGCGGATCTACCTGGTGCTCAACATCGTCGGCTCGGGGATCCTCGCCGTGCTGGCATTGGTCGAAGGCCTCTGGGGGTTCCTGATGCTGGAGATCTTCTGGGCGGGCGTCTCGCTCTGGGGCCTCTACCAGGCGCTGCGGGGCCCGACCGTGGCCGAGCACTGATCCGCGCCCACCTCAAGCGCGGCAGCCAGCTGCCGATGAGGGAGGGGTGAACGCGGCAAATGGGCATGTCTTCTCGCATGGGATGCAGGACACCCGCGACACCCTCGAGGCATGGCGCGAGGGGCGCTGGGCCGTACTCCGCAGCTGGGTGGCGCTCGGCGTTTCGATCGCCCTCTGTCTGTTGGTCGCGGTCTGGTTCGTCGCCGGGCAGCTGACCCCGGACCTCACCCCCGTCCACATCTCGAGCCTGACGGAGCCCTCGAAGCCGACCGACCTGCTGCCGATCCTCTGGCGCAACTCGCTGGTCCTCGCGCTGCACGGGTTCGCCTGCCTCGCCGGCTTCATCGCCGGCGCCTCGATGCCGATCGCGGCCGAGCAGCGGACCGGGTTCTCCCACTGGGTCCACGTCAAGGCCGCCGAGTTCGCGATCCTCTTCGTCTGTGCCGTCACCCTGTTCTCGCTCTGCACCCAGGCTTTCTTCCTCGGCTTCCAGTGCTCGACGATCTCCTACCAGTTCGACGTCTCCCACCTGACCCTGATCCTCACCGTCCTGCCGCACGCGGTGCCGGAGCTGGCGGCGCTGTTCCTGCCGCTCGCCGCCTGGCTGATCGCCAGCCGCCGCGGTGAGTGGAACCAGCTGCTCGCCGCAACCATGATCACCGTCCTGATCGCGATTCCGGTCCTGATCCTCTCGGCGACGGTCGAGGTCTACGTCTGGCCCCACATCCTCGAAGCCGTATCCCCGGTCGTCTGAATAATCCGCCGCCCCTCCGCTTCGCGTCCGGGGGCGACGGCAATGCGCCATATCGGCGCCGCTCGCAGAGAACCAGATCGTGATGCTCGCTGATTGCTTCTCCATAGGATCCCCCGGGTGAGCGGTTACGAGCCGAAGAGGATCGAGGCGAAGTGGCAGCAGGTCTGGGCTGACGAGCGGACCTGGGAGGTGGCCAATCCAGGCGAGCCCGGGTTCGACTCCTCGAAGCCGAAGTCCTACGTGCTGGAGATGCTTCCCTATCCATCCGGCGAGCCGCACGTCGGACACCTCAAGTGCTACGCGGTCGGCGACGCGATCGCCCATTTCCGCCGCCGCCACGGCTACGAGGTGATCCACCCGATGGGCTACGACGCATTCGGGCTGCCGGCCGAGAACAACGCGATCAAGACCGGGGAGCCGCCGCGCAAGGCGACCGAGCGCTCGATCGCCTCGTTTCGCCGCCAGTTCCGCGAGTGGGGGATCTCGATCGACTGGTCGCGGGAGCTCGGAACCCACACGCCCGAGTACTACCGCTGGACGCAGTGGATCTTCCTGCGCCTGTTCGAGCGCGACCTCGCCTACCGGACCGAGGCGCCGGTCCAGTGGTGCCCGAAGGACGCGACCGTCCTCGCCAACGAGCAGGTCGTCGATGGCCGCTGCGAGCGCTGCGGGACCCTGGTCGTTCAGCGCAAGCTCGAGCAGTGGTTCTTCCGGATCACCGAGTACGCCGACCGGCTGCTCGCCGACTTCGACCGGATCGAATCCTGGCCCGAGCACGTGGTGACGATGCAGCGCAACTGGATCGGCCGCTCGGAGGGAGCGGAGGTCGTCTTCCGTTGTCAGGAAAGGGAGCTCGACCTCGACTTCCCGGTCTTCACCACCCGTCCCGACACCCTCTTCGGCGCCACCTTCTTCGTCCTCGCCCCCGAGCACCCCGACCTCGAGCGGCTGGTGGCCGGAACTCCGGCCGAGGATTCCGTCCGCGAGTACGTCAACCGCATCGCCCGCGAGTCGGCTGAGGAGCGCGGCGCCGAGGATCGCGACAAGACCGGCGTCCCGCTCGACCGCACCGTCGTTAACCCGGTCAACGGCGAGGAGATCCCGATGTTTGTCGCCGACTACGTGCTGATGGAGTACGGGACCGGGGCGATCATGGCGGTGCCCGCCCACGACCCCCGCGACTACGAGTTCGCCCGCGCCTTCGACCTCCCGATCCGGCGGGTGATCGAGGGGGTCGACGAGGAGACGGCGCGCGACGATGACGGCCTGCCCTTTCCCGGTGACGGCGCGATGACCGGGTCGGGCCGCTTTGACGGCAAGGGGAATCGGGACGCCTATGAGGAGATCGTCGCCTGGCTCGCCGGCGAGGAGCGCGGCCGGCCCGCGATCAACTATCGGCTTCGCGACTGGCTCGTCTCGCGCCAGCGCTACTGGGGGGCCCCGATCCCGATCGTCTACTGCGACGAGTGTGGAATCGTCGCCGTCCCCGACGACCAGCTGCCGGTCGAGCTCCCCGAGGTCGAGGACTACGCGCCGCAGGGGCGCAGCCCGCTCGCCGCGGCCGAGGACTGGGTCGCGACCGAGTGCCCGAGCTGCCACGGCCCGGCTCGGCGCGAGACCGACACCATGGACACCTTCGTCGACTCCTCCTGGTACTTCATCCGCTACCTCGATCCCCACAACGCCGAGGCGGCGTGGGACCGGGAGGTCGCCGATCACTGGCTCGCGGTCGACCAGTACATCGGCGGGGTCGAGCACGCGATCCTGCACCTGATGTACGCGCGCTTCTTCACCAAGGCGCTCGCGGACATGGGCCAGGTCGACATCCAGGAGCCGTTCGCGAACCTCTTCGCGCAGGGGATGATCACCCGCGACGGGGCGAAGATGTCGAAGTCGCGCGGCAACACGGTCAGCCCCGCCGAGTACGTCGAGCGCTATGGCGCCGACACCACCCGCACCTACATCTGCTTCATGGGGCCGCCGGAGCGTGGCGGCGACTGGTCCGACGAGGGTGTCGAGGGGGTCAACCGCTTCCTGGCCCGGCTCTGGCGCCTCTGCGAGGAGGTCGAGGGCTTGACTGCCGGCGAGATCGATCCGGGCGCCGAGGGCGATGCCCGCGAGTTGCTCGCAAAGGCCCACTGGGCGATCGACAAGGCGACCCGCGACTTCCAGCGCGGCTTCCAGTTCAACACGGCGATCGCGGCGGTGATGGAGCTGGTCAACGACGCCTACCGGGTCAAGGACGGGCTCTACGCCGATCCGGCCGGGGTCGCCACCGTCCGCTTCGCCACCGCCACGGCGGCCTCGCTGATCTTCCCCTTTGCTCCGCACCTCGGGTCCGAGGTCTGGGAGCGGCTACAGGGAGGCCGGGTATGGGAGCAGGCCTGGCCGGAGGCCGACCCCGCACTCCTCGCCAGTGACACGGTGACCTTGGTCGTCCAGGTCAACGGCAAACTCCGCGACCGGATCGAGGCATCCGCCGATGCACCCGAGTCCGAGCTCCTGGCGCTCGCGCGGGAGAGCGAGAAGGTCCGCCGCCACCTCGACGGCAGGGAAATAGTCAAGGAGATAGTCGTGCCTGGGAAGCTGGTCAACCTGGTCGTGCGCTGACAGCGACGCGGCCCGGGCGCTGATTTCTGGTAGAAAGCTCGCGTGCTTGTCAGGCGGCTCTCAGAGGCACCGGTTCAGGAGCGCCATCGACTCCGTTCGCACATCCTCATGGATGCCGGCGAACTGGGTTCCCGCAATCTCGTCGCCACATGGGTCGAGGTCCCGCCGGGCGCCCGCCAGAATTCACACTCACACGAGAACGCCGAGCAGATCTACGTCGTCGTCAGCGGCTCGGGGACGATGATGGTGGCCGGCGACCGCGAGAGGGTGGGAGTGGGGGACCTGGTCCTGATACCTCCCGCAACCGACCACGGCATCGAGAACGACGGCGAGGAGGACCTGGTTTACGTGACCGCCGCCTCGCCTCCGGTCTCGGTGCAGGAGCTCTACGAGAACGAGCTCGCCGAAGTCGCCGGCTACGACGACGACGAAGACCTGTAGCCGAATCTTTCGAGTGAGCGCGCCACCCGCGAGGCGCTGAGGCGGAAGCTTGGGCGGTGCCCGAGCTGAGCCGCTCCCAGCTGATCGTCTACGGCGCCGTCGCCGTCGCCCTGCTGCTCGTGGGCGCCCGCGCGATCAGGGTCGACGGCGGCTCCGGGGCCGCGGGGTCCGGGGTCGCCGCCGCGGCCGGGGGCGGTGAGAACTTCAGCGTCGAGGGTGGTGGTGGCGACATCGTCGTCGACGTCGCCGGCGCGGTGCGGCGGCCCGGCGTCTACCGGATGCCGGCCGGAGCGCGGGTCGTCGACGCGGTGAAGCGCGCCGGCGGAGCTTCGGCGGGGGCGGTGCTGGGGGCGATCAACCGCGCCGCCCGCCTCTCCGACGGACAGCAGGTGGTGGTGCCGACCGAGGTCGCGGGAGCCGCCGCGGCGGGGCCGGCGGCCGCGAGCGGGCCGATTGGCCTCGGCGGGGCGACCGTCGAACAGCTCGAAACGATCGACGGCATCGGGCCGGTGACGGCGCAGGACATCGTCGAATACCGCGACCAGCACGGAGGCCTCGCCTCGGTCGAGCAGCTCGATGACGTAAGCGGGATCGGGCCGGCGACGATGGAGTCGCTGCGGGCCCGCCTCCAACCCTGAGCCGGTGGGGAGTCGCCCGCCGTCTCTGCTCGTCCTGATCGGCGTCGCCGTTGTGTTGGCCCTGGCCCTTGCCCACACCGGGGAGATCGGCACCCGAGCCGAGGCGGCGCTGGGGGAGGGGATGCCGGAGCGCGAGGCGGAGCTCGCCCGTGGCTTCGTCCTCGGCCAGGACGATCGGATCGATTCGCGAACCGTCGAAGACTTCCGCCACTCGGGCCTCAGCCACCTGCTAGCGGTCTCGGGTCAGAACGTTGCCCTGCTCGCACTGCTTGCGATGCCGGTCCTCGGTGCGCTGGGAATCCCTCTCCGCTCGCGGCTCATCTGGGTCCTTGCGTTGATCGCCGTCTACGTGCCGCTGACCGGCGCCGGTCCCTCGATCCAGCGCGCCGCCGTGATGGGCGCCCTCACGGTACTCGCGACCCTCGCCGGCCGCCGCTCCTCGCGCCTCTACGGGCTGGCGGTGGCGGCGATCGTGACCGTCGCGATCGAGCCCCGGATCGCGGCTGACGTCGGTTGGCAGCTGAGCTTTGCCGCGGTCGTCGGGATCCTGCTGCTGGCGGCCCCACTGCGGAGGGCGATCGCGGCGCGGATCGGGTCGAGGGGGGCGTCCGGCGCGCTCGCCGAGGGCGCGGCGCTGACGATCGCGGCGACGCTGGCCACCGCGCCACTGATCGCCTATCGCTTCGGTGCGATCTCGACCACGACCCTGTTCGCCAACCTCCTCGCGCTGCCGGCCGTCGCACCCGCGATGTGGCTTGGGATGCTCGCCGCCGCCGCGGGTCAGGTGCCCGGTGTGCCGGTGGAGCCGATCAATGCCCTTGCCGCGCCGCTGCTTGCCTACATCGCCCAGGTGGCCGCCTGGTGCGGCCGCCCGAGCTGGGCGTACCTCGAGGTTCAGATCGGCATCGGTGGGCTCGTCGCCTCCTACGCCGCAATCGCGCTTGGCGCGGTCCTGATCCAACGGCTTGGCCGCCGTCGCAGGATCGCGGCGCTGCGGCGGCGGCGCGAGCTGAGGTCTCCTTGCAGAATCCGTGCGCGGCCGCGGGTGGCGCTCGTCATTCTTGCCGCCGCGGCGCTGGTCTGGATCGCGATCGGGACCGGAGGTGGGACGGGACATGCCGCTCCGATTTCGGGCCTGCGGATCTCGGTGCTCGACGTCGGCCAGGGCGACTCGATCCTGCTCCAGCCCGCCGGGTCCCGGCCGGTCCTCGTCGACACCGGGCCCGCGGGTGACGGGATCGGGGCCGAGCTCGGCGCCGCCGGCGTCTCGCGCCTCGGCGCGCTGATCCTCACCCACGACCAATCCGACCACGATGGCGCCGAGGACGAGGTCCTGGCCACCGTGCCGGTCGAACGCGTCCTCTATTCGGTCCTTGGGCGCGGAACGCTCGCCCTCGCCCGCACGGCGGGGGCGATAACCGCCAGGGTCGCGTCGGGATCGGTGATTCGATCGGGTGCCCTGCGGCTGGAAGTCATCTGGCCGCCGCCGGAGCTTCTCGGGGGAGCGGCCGCCGCCGAGGACCCGAACCAATTGGCGGTGGTCGCGGTCGCCCGCTGGCACGACTTCTCGATGCTGCTGACCGCCGACGCGGAGGCCGGGTCGGTTCCGCTCGACCCAGGGCCGATCGACGTCCTCAAGGTCGCCCACCACGGCAGCGAGGACGCCGGTCTCGCCGACCTGCTCGATCGCACCCGCCCGCGGCTGGCGGTGATCTCGGTCGGCGATGACAACCCCTACGGTCACCCGACCCAATCGACCCTCGCGACCCTCATCTCGCACCATGTCCGCACCCTGCGCACCGATCTCGAAGGCACCATCACCCTGGACATCGGCTCGGGCTCGGGGGAGGGAGGGGCGTCCTCCGGACGGGCGGATACTCAGAGCGAGCGAAGCGAGCGAGTCCGGCCGGGGGACGCTCCTCCCTTCCATACACTGGACCCATGACCTCGGAGATGGGATCGCTCTACCTGATCGGGGGTACCGACATGGCCAAGATCGAGGCGACCCGGGCGCGGCTGCGCGCTCGGGCCGAGTGCGAGGGCGGGGCGGCGGCGCTGGAGACATTCGAGGCGCGCGAGGGCATCGGCGCCCCCGATCACGAGGCGCTCCTGACGGCGATTCCGGCGATGTCGCTGACCGAGTCACGCCGCTATCTGCTGGCCGACGGCGTCGAGCGCTGGCGCGATCGGCAACTCGACGCGGTCGCGGCCGCCCTCGCCGATCTCCCGCCCGACCTCACCGTCGTCCTTATCGCCCGCGCGAAGCCGCCGGCGAAACTCGCCAAGGCCGTCAAGGCCGCCGGAGGCGAGCTCCACGAGTTCGAGGAGCCGCGGGCGCGGGACATGCCACGGGCGCTCGTCGCCGAGGCCCAGCGCCTCGGCTTCCGGCTCGAGCCGGCCGCGGCGCGGCTGCTGGTCGACCGGATGGGGACCGGCTCCCTCCGCCTCCACAACGAGCTCGAGCGCCTCGCCCTCTGGGCAGGCGAGGGCGGCGAGGTGACCGCGGCCGACCTCGACGCCATGGTCTCCGACACCTCCGAGGCCGCTGTCTGGGCGCTCTCGGACACGCTGCTCGAACGCGACCCGGAGAAGGCGCTGGCGATCGCCGAGCGGCTCATCTCCCAGGGGGAGAACGTCACCGGGCTGATCTACGGGCTGGCGTCGCGCCTGCGCAAGGCGTGCGCCGCTGCCGCCCAGCTCGCCGAGGGGATCCCGGCCAAGCAGGTCGAGGCGGGCCTCGGCATGCACCCCTACGCCGCGAAGCAGCTCGTCCGCCGACTGAATGCGGCAAGCGTTGACGACCTCCGCGACGCGACGATCGCCCTCGCCGACCTCGAGGTCTGGTGCCGCGGCGGTGCCGACTACGGCGACGAGCTGGCGCTCACCCTGGCGTTGCGGCGAGCGGCCGCGGGCTCGGCGGTCTGACTACTTGCCGGCGGCGACGCGGGCTGCGCGGGACTTCTTGCGGGCGCCCGTGTTGCGGTGCAGGGCGCCCTTCTGGACGGCCTTGTCGATCCGGGAAACGAGCTCGCGGTGCTCGGCCTTGATCGCCTCGGCATCGCCGCCCTCGACCGCGCTCTCGAGGCGGCGGAAGTGGGTCTTGACGGTGCTCGTCAGCAGCCGGTTCTCGGTTCGCTCCCGGCTGCTGCGTAGGATCCGCTTCTTCTGTGAGGCTATGTTGGCCATGAGTCGTGTGCCTGAAGCGGCGCCAGGCCGGCTCCGGGCGGCCGCCGACTATAGCGACTGAGAGCAAAGTAGCTTGGAGAGGCCCGAGTCAGCTGACACCCCGGATCGCGAGGACGCCGATGTCGCCTCCGATGCCGCCGTGCGCGCCGCCGAGGCATTCGAGCCGGGCGAGGAACCGAGCTCTGACCCCTCGCCCGGGCGCCAGGCCGGGCGGATCGCCCGCTCGACCGCGTTCTTCTCGGTTGCGACCGCGGCCTCGCGGATCGTCGGCCTCGTCCGTGAGATAGTCGCCGCCGGCTACTACGGCGTCAACGGCCCGATGTCGGCCTTCACAATCGCCTTCCAGGTCCCGAACCTCGTCCGTGCCCTGTTCGCGGACGCGGCGCTGCAGCCGGCCTTCGTCCCGATCTTCACCGAGCAGCTGGAGAAGGGGAACTACCGCGAGGCCTTCCGCATGGCCTCGACCCTGCTGCTGCTCGTGACCCTCGTGCTCGGCTCGATCACCGCAGTCTTCGTGCTGCTGGCACCGGTGATTATGCCCCTCGTCGCACCCGGGTTCTCGGGGGAGATCCTCGACCTCACCGTCACCCTCTCCCAGATCCTGTTCCCGATCCTGATCCTGCTCGGGGTCAGCGGCGTCGTGGTCGGGATCCTCAACAGCTACGACCGCTTCGGCGCCTTCGCGATCTCGCCGCTGTTCTGGAACCTGACGATCATCCTGGCCCTGATCGTCCTCGTCCCGAAATTCGAGGGGCAGGACCGGATCTACGCCTACGCGATCGGGATCCTCATCGGCACCCTGGTCCAGTTGATGATCCCCGTCTGGGACCTCCGCCACACGCCCTTCAGGTTCCGCTGGAGCTTCGAATGGCGCAATCCCGACGTCCGCCGGGTCCTGCTGCTGATGCTTCCGGTGACGATCAGCCTCGGGCTGATCAACTTCAACCTGATCATCAACAGCCTCTTCGGCAGCCTTGTCAGCGACGAGGCGCCGGCCGCGATCGACAAGGCGTTCCGGATCTACCAGCTGCCGCAGGGCATCTTCTCGGTCGCGATCGCGACGGTCCTGTTCCCGACCCTGGCCCGGTTCGCGGCCCGCGGCGCGACCGATGACCTGCGGGCGACGATGGCGAACGGGATGCGCCAGATCCTCTTCATCCTGGTCCCCGCCGCCGCCGCGATCCTGGTCCTCTCCGAACCGATGATCCGCCTCGTCTACCAGCGCGGCGAGTTCACCCCGGAGCAGACGACGCTGGTTGCGACGGCGCTCTTCTGGTTCGCCTTCTCGCTGCCGACCAATGGCCTCTTCCTGCTCCTGACCAGGACCTTCTTCAGCCTCCAGCGGCCCTGGGTGCCGACGGCAATCGCCACCGCCAACCTCGCGGTCACGGCGATCGCCGCGCTGGCGCTGTACCACCTCGGCGTCGGCGGCATCGTCGCCGCCACCGCGCTGGCGACCGCGGCCAGTGTCCTCGCCCAGATGGTGATCCTGCGCGGGCTGCTGCACGGGCTCGAGTTGGGCCGCCTTGCCGACGCCGCGATGCGGATCGTCGTCGCCTCGGCGGCGCTGGCGGCGGTCAGCTTCGGCGTCTGGGACGTGCTCGACGGGGCGCTGGGACGCGGCCTCCTCGGCCAGATCGTCTCGCTCGGCAGCGGGCTGGCGCTCGGCGGCCTCGTCTACGTCGGCGCCGCGAAGCTCCTCCGGATCGCTGAGCTGACGCAGGTGATGCGGCTGCTGCGCAGGGGCTAGGCGGTCGATGCTCGACCTCGGCGCCTACCTGCTCGGCATCGCCGCTCTCGCCCTCCTGGCCACCGCCGCCTGGCTCGGCGCAACCGCTCTCCGCCACCGCCTGCTCCCCGAGTTCACCGGGGCCCCCGCTCACCTCGCCACCTCCGTCCTCTCCCTCGCCCTCCTGATCTGGATCGCCGAGCTTCTCGGAACGGTCGGGCTCTTCGAACCGCTCCCATATCTGGCCGCCGTCGCGGCCATCGGCGTCTCTATGTGGAGGCTCCTGCCGCGGGTGGCACGGGGGAAGGGGGGTCGAGGACAGCTCGGCCCGCAGAACCCCCCTTCCCCCGGGACAGGCCCCGCGGCCCGGGGCCTCGACCTTCAAGCGCTGATCGCAGGCCTCATCGGCCTGATCGCAGCGCTCGACTTCATCCCAGGCGTCCGCGAATCGCTCTCGGCCGGCATGACCGGTTTTGACTCGACCTGGTACCACGGCCCGTTCGCGGCGGGCTTCCACCAGAGCGGAAACACCTGGGGCCTCCACTACATCGCGCCCCAGTTCCTCGCCTGGTTCTATCCGGCCAACGCCGAAATCTTCCACGCGGTCGGGATGCTCGCCTTCGACCGCGACCTCCTCTCGCCGCTCCTCAACCTCGGCTGGTTCATGGGCTGCCTGTTCGCGCTCTGGGGAATAGGCCGCCCCCACAGTGTCGGCCTCTTTTCTGTGTTCCTCGGCGCTCTGATCCTGAGGGCGCCGCTGCTCGCCGACCAGGCGGGGGAGGCGCGCAACGACATCGTCGCGATCTTCTTCCTGCTCGCCGCCGTCGCGGTGATGCTCAACGCGGCCTCGAGCTCCTCGAGTGGCGGCCGGCGCCTGCCGGACGGGGCGCTCCTCATCTCCGGCCTCGCGGCGGGGCTCGCCGCCGGGACCAAGCTCAACTACCTCCTCCCGGCCTTCGTGCTCGTGGTCGGGATCACAGTGGCCGCGCCGGGGGGCGCCCGCCTGCGCTCGTTCGGGCTCGGCGGCCTCGCCGCGCTCGCCGGAGGCGGTTACTGGTACCTGCGGAACCTCGCCCACACCGGCAACCCGTTGCCGTGGTTCACCGATCTCGGGCCGGTCACTCTGCCCGGGCCCGACCAGGCCCTCGGTGGCCGCGAAGGTCACAGCGTCCTCGGCTATCTGACCGACGGCTCGGTCTGGTCGGACTGGCTGCTGCCGGGCCTCCACCACGGCCTCACGGTGCTCTGGCCCCTGCTGGCAGCGGCCGCCCTCGCCGGGCTCCTGCTTGCCCTCGGGCCGCGCTCGACCCCTCTTGTGCGGGTCGCCGGCGCCGTCGGCCTGGCGGCTGCGCTCGCCTGGCTCGTCGCCCCAACCTCCGCCTCGGGCCCCGACGGCATGCCCCGCGGCTTCGAATCCGGTCTCCGCTATCTCGCCCCGGCCCTGATCCTCGGCATGGCCCTGCTCCCGCTGACGCCGTCAATCCAGGAGCGCCTGGCTCCTCTCATGCGGTCGAGGTTGGAGCCGCATAGCGGTTCCAACCTCGACCGCATCGCTGGTTCGGTCAGGAGCCGGGCGTGGGTTTGGCCCACGGTCGGCCTGGCCGCAGTGGTTCTCGCGGTGGCGATTGGTTACCCGGTCCAGCGCCACTACCTGAAGAACCGCTACGCGGACCCGACGTTCGCCGCCCCCGGCCTGAACGCCGTCTTCGCCGCCGCGAGGTCCGTCTCCGGCGAGCGGATCGCGACGACCAGCACCCGCCAGTACCCGCTGTACGGAACCGATCTCTCGAACCAAGTCGAGTTCGTCGGCCGCCACGAGCCAGACGGGGGGTTCGTCGCCCCGAGCAGCTGCCGGGAGTGGCGCCGCCTCATCGACGAGGGCGAATACGAATACGTCATTGCCAGCCGCGACCGCATCGAACCGGGCCTGCCGCCCTATCCCGCGTCCGCCCGCTGGACCGAAGGCCCGAACGCCCACGTCATCCTCCGCGAGCCGCCGACGATCGTCTTCAGGCTCACCGGCCCGCTCGATCCATCCGGGTGTTTGCAGCCTCGTAGAACCGAATAGCGAGCATCGCGATCTGATTCTTTGCGAGCGGCGCTGATGTGACGGAGTGCCGCCGCCCGCGGACGCGAAGCGGAGCAGGCGGCGGAGTCGTCTTCGCCATACTCCGCACGCCGATGGACCAGATCCGCAACTTCTCGATCATCGCCCACATCGACCACGGCAAGTCGACGCTCGCCGACCGGATCCTCGAGATCACCGGCGCCGTCGACCCGAAGAAAATGCGTGCCCAGATGCTCGACTCGATGGACCTGGAGCGCGAGCGCGGGATCACGATCAAGGCCCAGGCGGTGCGGGTCGAGTACCGGGCCTCCGACGGGCAGGCCTATCACCTGCACCTGATCGACACGCCCGGCCACGTCGACTTCTCCTACGAGGTCTCGCGCTCGCTCGCGGCCTGCGAGGGGGCGCTGCTGGTGGTCGATGCGGCCCAGGGGGTCGAGGCGCAGACCGTCGCCAACACCTACCTCGCGATCGAGAACGGCCTCGAGCTGATCCCGGTGATCAACAAGGTCGATCTCCCCGGGGCCGAGCCGGAGCGGGTCGCGGAAGAGATCGCCGACCTGCTCGGGGGCGCCGTCGGCGACGCGATCCCGATCTCGGCCAAGACCGGGGAGGGAGTCGCCGATGTGCTCGAGGCGATCGTCGCCCGGATCCCGCCCCCCGGGGGCGACCTCGCGGCACCGCCGCGGGCGCTGATCTTCGACTCCGAATTCGACCAGTACCGCGGGGTCGTCGCATATGTGCGGATGGTCGACGGGTCCTTCCGCAAGGGCGAGCGGATCCTCGCGATGCAGAACGGGACCGAGGCCGACATCGACGACCTCGGCTTCTTCCGCCCGGCGATGACGGGAGTGGGGGGATGGAGGCCGGCGACGTCGGCTACCTGATCACCGGCATCAAGGACGTCGCCAAGCTCAGGGTCGGCGACACGCTGACCGCCCGTGACCGCCAGGCGGCCGAGCCGCTCGAGGGCTACCGCGAGGTCCGGCCGATGGTCTTCTGCGGCCTGTTCCCGATCGACACCGACCGCTACGAAGACCTCCGCGACGCGCTCGACAAGCTCGCCCTCAACGACGCCGCGCTCTCCTACGAGCCCGAGACCTCCGATGCGCTCGGCTTCGGGTTCCGCTGCGGATTCCTCGGCCTGCTGCACATGGAGATCGTCCGCGAGAGGCTCGAGCGCGAGTACGACCTCGACCTGCTGGCGACGACCCCCAACGTCCGCTACGAGGTCCACATGATCGGCGGCGAGACGGTCGAGGTCCACAGCCCGACCCAGCTGCCGGACCCGGGCTCGATCGAGGAGATCGAGGAGCCCTACATCCGGGCGACGATCATCTGTCCGTCCGAGTACGTCGGGGCGGTGATGGAGCTCTGCCAGGCGCGCCGCGGCACCCACGTCGACATGCACTACCTGAGCCCGCAGCGGGTCCAGATCCGCTACGACCTGCCGCTGGCCGAGATCGTCCTCGACTTCTTCGACCTGCTGAAGTCATCGACCCGCGGCTACGCCTCGCTCGACTACGAGCCGATCGGCAACCGGCCCTCCGACCTGGTCAAAGTCGACATCCTGCTGGCCGGCGACAAGGTTGACGCGCTCTCGATCATCGTCCACCGCGACTTCGCCTACGAGCAGGGAAAGAAGCTGGTCGAGCGGCTGCGGAAGACGATCCCGCGCCAGCTCTTCGACATCCCGGTCCAGGCCGCCGTCGGTTCGCGGATCCTTGCTCGTGAGACGGTCAAGGCGCTGCGCAAGGACGTCACCGCGAAGCTCTACGGCGGTGACGTCACCCGCAAGCAGAAGTTGCTGAAGAAGCAGAAAGCGGGCAAGAAACGGATGAAGCAGGTCGGCCGCGTCGAGGTCCCGCAGGAGGCGTTTCTCGCCGTCCTCGAGATCGATGAGTAGGATGCCGCCGCGATGGCGATAAAGACCGATGCGGTGGGGAAGGAATGGCCCGCCACCAGTTGCGAGGTGGGCAAGGAGAAGATCGGCGAGTACGCGCGGGTGATCGGGATCGACAACCCCGTCCACTTCGACCGCGAGGCGGCGAAGGCCGCCGGCTTCCGCGACGTCGTCGCGCCGCCGATGTTCGTCGTCGTCTACGCGGCCCCGGCGCTCGGCCCGGCGATGTTCGACCCTGAGGTCGCGATGAACTTCGCGGCGATGGTCCACGGCAGCCAGGAGTTCGAGTGGGACGAGCCGGCGGTCGTCGGTGACGAGATCACCACCAGTGCCAAATGCCTGGAGATCTTCGAGAAAGACGGCAAGGGCTTCTACGTCTTCGAGACGAACTCGGTCAACCAGAACGGCGACCAGGTCGTGCGCGGGACCTGGACCAACATCGTCAGGGGGGTATGAGGTGACAGAGCTGAAGGTCGGCGACCAGATCCCGGAGCTGCGGGTCACCCCCGACAAGTACCTGCCGCACCGCTACGCCGGCGCCTCCGGAGATTTCAACCCGATCCACATCGACCGCGAATTCGCGACGAACGTCGGCCTCCCGGACACCATCCTCCACGGCCTCTACATGATGGGGCTCGTCGCCCGTGCCAACGCCGCCGCTGCCGGCGGCGACCCGAGGGCGCTGAAACGGCTCTCGGTCCAGTTCCGCGGGATGGGCGCGCCCGAGACCGAGATCGTCGTCACCGGGACGGTCAAGTCGGTCGATGGCGACAGGGTCGTGATCGACACCGTCGCCGCCCAGGGCGACAACCAGACGATCCGCAACGCCGAGGCGGAAGTCCAGGTTTAGCGGGGGTGGAGGAGGGGTCGGTTGCCCCTCTCTCGCGCTATCCGGCTGCGCCGGTAGCGCCGCGCTCGAGATCGGCAACCGACCCCTCCTCCCAGGCCGCGCTGGGGGACTTCTAAGATCTGAACGTGCTGACGAATAGGCAACAGCTGATTCTCGGTCTCTCGGTCGACGCGTATCTGGCCTCCGGTCGGCCGGTGGCGTCGAAGGCACTCGCCGAGTCGAGGGGTGTCGAGTGGGGGCCGTCGACGGTGCGGGCCGAGCTGGCAGCGCTCGAGGTGGCCGGGTATCTGACCCATCCGCACACCTCCGCCGGGCGGGTCCCGACCGACTCCGGCTACCGCCACTACGTCGACTCGCTGATCGAGTCGGATGCCTCGCCGGAACGGGCCGCGGGCGAGCTGCGGCTCTCGCAGCTTCGCCGGGAGATCGACGAGGCGCTGCGGGAGACGACGGCCGCGCTGGCCGACGTCACCGACCTGATGGCGCTCGTCACCGCGCCGCCGCCGAGCCTCGCCGCGACGATCCACCGGGTCGAGGTCCTGCGCCTGCAGCCGACCCGGGTCGTCGCGATCGCGATCGCCTCGACCGGCGCAATTGCCAAGCGCGTCTTCGACTTCGAAGAGCCCCTCGACCCGGGCCTGGTGGAGTGGGCCTCGAGCTACCTGAACGAGGTTCTCTCCGGGATGGGCGTCGGGTCGCGGATGATCGCCGACCGCCTCGCCCGCGACGAGCTCGACCCGATCGAGGCCGAGTTCGTCGGCACCCTCAGCAGCGCTTTCACCGCGCTCGAGGCCGAGGACGTCGACACCCTCTATGTCGACGGCGCCTCGCGGCTGCTCTCCGAGGCCCACCTCGAGGACTTGCCGCGGGCGGACGAGCTGATGACCGCGCTGGAGCGGCGGGCCGGCATGCTCGGGATGCTGCGCTCGGCGCTCGAGGAGCGCTCCGTGTACCTCTGGATCGGCGACGAGAACCCACAGCCGGAGCTCCGTAGCGTCAGCGTCGTCGGCGCCAACTACGGCCTCGCCCACCGCAACCTCGGCTCGGTCGGGGTCGTCGGGCCGCTGCGGATGGACTACGCGACCGCAATCTCCTCGGTCCGCAGCGCGGCTCGCGAGCTCTCGCGATACTGCGAGACGGTTTTCGACAACTAGGCGAGACGGAATGGCTCACGACTACTACGACGTGCTGGGGGTCGGACGCGACGCCGACGAAGCCGAGGTGAAGCGCGCCTTCCGTGGCCTCGCCCGCGAGCTCCACCCCGACGTCAACGACCACGACCCCGAGGCCGAGGAGAAGTTCAAGGCCGCCGCCGAGGCCTACGAGGTCCTCTCCGATCCTGAGCAGCGCCGCGTCTACGACGCCTACGGACACGAGGGCCTGCGCTCGGGCGGCTTCCCGCCGGGCGGCGGGTTCGCCTCGGTCGAGGACATCTTCCAGGCGTTCTTCGGGCGTGGCTTCGGGTTCGAGGTCCGCCGCGGGCCGATGCGCGGCCAGGACCTGGTCCACAGCATCGAGATCTCCTCGGTCGAGGCGATGCTGGGAACGACCGTGACCGTCCCGAGCCACGAGGGGGAGCGGGAGATCGAGCTTCCCGCGGGGGTTCAGCCGGGGACCCAGTTCGCGCTTCGCGGCCACGGCCTACCCGGTTCGGGCGGAGGCCCGCCCGGCGACCTCGTGATCGCGATCCGGGTGATCGTCCCGACCGACCTCAGCGACGAGCAGCGCGAGTTGGCCGAGAAGCTCGCCGGCACCCTCGGGCCGCACAACATCCGTTCGGGCGAGGGCGAGAGCTTCTTCTCACGCGTCCGCAGAGCCTTCCAGTAAGGGGCGGCTTGATTCGACTTGCAGTCAGGTGTCGTCCTGAGCAGGCCGAGGTCGTCCTCGCCGAGCTGATGGTGCTGGCCCCGAACGGCGTCGAGGAGGAGCGGGGGCCCGGTTACGTCGAGTACGCGATCTACGGCGGCGAGGGCGAGCTGCCTGAGCTCGGGGAGATCGAGGCCGCCGCCGGTGAGGGCCTGGTCGAGGTCGTCTCGACCGAGGTACCGGACGACTGGGCCGACCGCTGGCAGGACTTCCACCGCCCGATCCTCGTCGGTGAGCGGCTCTGGCTGCGCCCGTCCTGGGAGGAGCCGCGCCCAGGCACGATCGACGTCGTCATCGACCCCGGCCGCGCCTTCGGCACCGGCGCTCACCCGACGACCCGTCTCTGCCTCGAGCTGCTGCTGGAGCTCGCCGAGTCGGGCGAGGCCGAGGGGCCGCTGACCGACCTCGGGACCGGCTCCGGCCTGCTCGCGATCGCCGCCGCGAAGCTGGGCTGGGGCCCAGTCAGCGGCTACGACCACGAGGCGCCATCGATCGAGGCAGCCACTGCCAACGCCACCGCCAACCACGTCGACGTCCGCCTCGAGCACCAGAACCTTCGCGAGAGCCTGCCGCCACTCGCCCTCACGACCGTCGCCAACCTCACCGCCTCGGTCCTCAGGGACGTTGCCACCCAGCTCTCTCGGGACCGGGGGAGGGCTCGCCGGAGCCTCCCCGCTGTTGCTCCGCCGAGTCCTCCCCCGGTTCCCGACAGGATGGTTTGCTCGGGCCTCCTGCCCGCCGAGCTCGATGAGATCGCCCGCGCGTTCGGCGCCTCTGGCCTAGTAGAGGCGGAGCGGCGCCTCGACGGCGATTGGGCCGCGCTCCTGCTCCGTCGCCCATAGGGGGTATGTTCTCGGCGATGGCGCTGGCGACGTACGGGGACTCGGGCTACAAGATCGGCCTCTTCCTCCACATCCTCGCTGTCGTGCTGGCGTTCGGCCCCACCTTCGGCTACGCGCTCTTCTTCTCGGTCGCGCCGCAGTACCCAAGGGCGACGCCGGCGATCCTCGCCGGGGTCCAGAAATGCGACCGCTACCTGGTCAATCCGGGGATGATCGTGCTGCTCCTCGCCGGCCTCTATCTGCTTTCGTCCGGCGACTGGGATGCGGGGAAGGCCTTCATCGTCGTCGGGTTCCTCGCGATCATCTTCCTCTTCGGCCTCCAGCACGGCTTCTTCCAGCCGCAGACCCGGAAGGCGAAGGAGCTCGCCGAACGCGACCTGAAGTCGGGCGACGAGCTCAGCGATGAGTTCATGGCCGTAAGCGGCAGGATCGGAAAAATCGGGACCCTGGCCGGCGTGATCGTGATCGTCACGGTCTTCTTCATGACGTACAAACCGTTCCTCTGAGCCAGACCGCCTCGCTGCCGATAGCGATGTTCGACTCCGGAGTCGGCGGGTTGACCGTGCTCCACGAGTGCCTCGTGTCGCTCCCCGAGGAGGACTTCGTCTACCTCGGCGACACCGCGATGTTCCCCTACGGCACCCGTGACACCGAGATGCTGCGGGAACGGATCCGCCGGATCGCCGAGATGCTCCTTGACGATGGCGCGAAGCTGCTGGTGATCGCCTGCAACACCGCGACCGCGATCGGCGAGGACGTCGCCCGCGAGGTCGCGGCCGCGCGCGGGGTGGAGGTGGTCCCGGTCGTCGAGCCGCAGGCCGAGATCGCGGCGGCGATCACCGCCAGCGCCAGGGTCGGGGTGCTGGCGACGCCGAACACGGTCGAGAGCGGCGCCTACCGGCGCGCGCTCGAGGCCGAGGGTCGGGCGTTGGAGGTGACCGAGGTCGAGGCCCCCGACCTGGCCCCCTTCATCCAGGACGGCTCGCCGTTCGACGAGGAGGTGATGGAGATGGCGCGTGCCTACTGCGCGCCGCTGCGCCGCGCAGACGTCGACACCCTGATCCTCGGTTGCACCCATTACCCGCTGGTGGCGCCGATGCTGCAGCGGATCCTCGGCCGCGATGTGCGCCTCGTCAGCGGCGGCCACGCGGTCGCCGCGGCGGTCCAGCGCACCCTCGAGTCGGCCGGCGCCGCCCGCGACCGCGACCGCGAGGGCTCCTACCGGTTCCTTTGCAGCGGCGATGTCGAGTCGTTCCGGGAGCTCGGGACCCGGTTCCTGCAGATGCCGCTCGGTGACGTCGAGAGAATCGACGTTCCTGGCGCCGACTACCCTTCAGTGGAATGAGCGCTCTCGAGCAGGCCCAGGCGGACGTCCGCACGGCGATGAAAGCCGGCGAGCGCGAGCGCGCCGCGGCCCTGCGGATGATCGTCGACTCGTTGCAGCAGGACGCGAAGCTCGGCAAGGGCGATGAGGTCGCGGTGCTGCAGCGCGAGCGCAAGAAGCGGCTCGAGGCGGAGCAGGCCTTCCGCGATGCTGGCCGGGACGAGCAGGCCGAGGCCGAGAGCTTCGAGGCCGGGCTGATCGAGGCCTACCTGCCCGAGCAGCTCTCGGACGAGGAGCTGGCCGAGCTGGTCGAGGCGGCGATCGCCGAGACCGGTGCCACCGAGCAGCGCCAGATGGGGCAGGTGATGGGTGCCCTGATGCCGAAGGTCGGCGGCCGCGCCGACGGCAAGCGGATCAGCTCCGCGGTGCGAGAGAAACTAGGTGCCTGACCACGTGACCCTGCACACTCGGATGACGGGCCGTCCCCGAAGCACACACGGCCACGCGGTCAGGCACCTTGGCGCGTAAACAGCTGACTCTCGACAACACCGTCGCCGCCGAGCTCGCCGGCTCCGAGGACGCGGTGCTGCGGGCGCTGCGCGGGCACCTCGGCGACGTCGACTTCCACCTCCGCGGCAACGTCCTCACCCTCGACGGTGACTCGGCTGACGTCCAGACGGCGGCGACCGTCGTCGACGAGCTGGTCGAGCTGATCGAGCAGGGCCACGAGGTCGCGCCGGGGACGATCGAAGCCGTCACCGGCGCCCTCGACGCCCACGAGAGCCCCGCGCAGATCCTCGAGGACGTCGTCTGGCGCCACCGCAACACCCGGGTCGCGCCGAAGACGCTCAACCAGAAACGCTATGTCGACTCGATCCGGCGCCACACGATCACCTTCGGGATCGGCCCCGCCGGCACCGGCAAGACCTTCCTCGCGGTGGCGATGGCGGCGGCCGCGCTCGCCGAACGCAAGGTCCAGCGGATCATCCTCACCCGCCCCGCGGTCGAGGCCGGGGAGAGGCTCGGGTTCCTGCCCGGCGACATCCAGGCCAAGGTCGACCCCTATCTGCGGCCCCTGTTCGACGCGCTCTACGACATGCTCGACCCCGACCGCGTCAACGGCTACTTCGAGCGCGGCGTGATCGAGGTCGCGCCGCTTGCTTTTATGCGAGGTCGGGCGCAGCCGCTCTTCAGCAAGGTGCTCACACCCGATGGCTTCCGGCCGGTCGGTGATCTGCGAGTGGGAGACCTGGTGATCGGGTCGAGCGGACATCCGACGCCGGTGCTCGGCGTCTACCCGCAGGGACGCAAGGAGGTTTATCGCCTGCGGGCGCAGGATGGCGCCGAGACCCTTTGCTGCGCCGAGCACCTGTGGCACGTCTTCACAGCTTCCGACCGCCGTCGTGGAAAGCCCGGGCGGGTCCTGCAGACCCAGGAGATGACGGGTCGCCTGCGGGCCGCCCATCAGCATCGATTCGAGCTGCCGGTACTGAGCGCGCCGGCTGAGTTTCCGCAGCGCGAGGTTCCGATGGACCCGTATGCGCTCGGTCTCCTCCTCGGCGACGGATGCCTGACCTGCGAAACGACCCCGAGCTTCTCGACGGCGGACGGCGAGCTGGCCGTTGCTCTCGAGAGGGCTCTCGATGGGATCGAAGTACGTCCCAAGGCGGGGTTCGACTACACCCTGCGTAACGAAAGTGGGGGCAGAGGAGGCGTCATCGTCGCCAATCCGGTCACCGCCGTACTCAGGGAGCTCGGCCTCGACGGCACGAGCTCGCGGACGAAGTTCGTTCCCGACGTCTACCTGAACAACGACTCATCGACCAGGATAGCCTTGCTCCAGGGCCTGCTGGACAGCGACGGCGGGCCGGTGGTCCAGAGCGGTCGGACATCTCGGATCCAGTATTCGACCTGCTCAGAACACCTGCACGATCACGTCACCTTCCTCGTGCGGTCATTGGGCGGGGTTGCCCATTCGCGGCGGCGGCAGGCAGCCGGCCGGCCGCCCGGCATGGCGGCCGGGCGCCCCGTTCACCATCGCGCAGACGCGTTCGTGATGGACATTCGCCTGCCGGCCGGGATCGAACCGTTCCGCCTGCGGCGGAAGCGCGATCGGTACCGCGAGCATGGGGGTGGTCGGCCGATGCGCTTCGTACACGCGATCGAGCTGGCCGGGGAAACAGAGACCGTCTGCATCCAGGTCGCAGCGGCCGACTCCCTCTACGTGACCGATGACTTCCTCGTCACCCACAACACCCTCAACGACTCGTTCGTGATCCTCGACGAGGCGCAGAACACGAGCCCGGAGCAGATGAAGATGTTCCTCACCCGGCTCGGGTTCAACTCGCGGATGGTCGTTACCGGGGACATCACCCAGATCGACCTGCCGAGTGACCAGCGCTCAGGGCTGATCGTCGTCCGGGACATCCTCAACGAGGTCCAGGACATCTCCTTCGTCCGCTTCGGGGGCGAGGACGTGGTCCGCCACAAACTGGTCCAGCGGATCGTCGCCGCCTACGAGCAGCACGCCGAGCGGGGATGACGATTGATCTGAGCGACGTCCCCGCCGACCTGCGCGACCCGGTCGCCGCGGCCCTCAGCGCAGCCGGCGTCGAGGACGGTCATCTGGCGATCGAGATCGTCGACGCCGAGCGGATCCGGGAGCTCAACCGCGAGCACCGGGGTAGGAACTCCCCGACCGACGTCCTCGCCTTCCCGCTCGACGGTCCGGGGCCGATCGCCGGCCCCCGTGAGCTCGGGGACGTGGCGATCTGCCCCGAGCACTGCTCCGACGTCGTCGAGGCCGCCGTCCACGGCGTCCTCCACCTCTGCGGCTTCGACCACGAGGCCGATAAGGGTCAGATGATGGAGCTGCAGGCCGAGGTTATGGGGAAGCTGCGGTGACCCGTTCCGGCTTTATTGGGCTCGCCGGCCGGCCGAACGTCGGCAAGTCGACCCTGGTCAACGCGATCGTCGGCAGCCACGTCGTGATCGTCTCGGTGCGGCCGCAGACGACCCGCCGGGCGATCCGCGGCATCGCCACCGACACCGAGGCCGAACGGCAGCTGGTCCTCGTCGATCTGCCCGGGGTGCAGCGGCCGCGCGACGTTCTCACCGAGCGGATGCAGCACCGGGTCGAGCGCGAGCTGGCCGAGTCCGATGTCGCGCTGCTCGTCGTCAACGGCGAGGAGGGCGTCGGCCCGGGCGACCGCTTCATCGCCCGGACACTGCTCGGGGCCGGCACCGACACCCACACGATCTGCGCGGTGAACAAGGCCGATCGGACGGGGCCGAACCAGCTCGTGCCGGTCCTCGCCGAGGCGGCAGAGCTCGAGGGCGTAGACGAGGTGTTCCCGGTCAGCGCCCGCAGTGGGGAGGGGCTCGATGAGCTCGTCGAGCGGCTCGGCGAGCTGGTGCCGGAGGGGCCCTACATGTACCCACCGCAGGAGCACAGCGATCAGTCGAGCGAGCTGCTGCTGGCGGAGCTGATCCGCGAGCAGGTCCTGAACCGGACCCGGGATGAGGTCCCGCACTCGGTCGAGGTCTCGGTCGGAGAGGTCTCGGAGCGCCCCGACGGTCTGGTCACGGTCAAGGCCGAGATCTGGGTCGAGACCGAGTCCCAGAAGGGGATCCTGATCGGAAGGGAGGGCTCGAAGGTGGGGGAGATCGGCGCCGCCGCGCGCCGCTCGCTCGAGGCCGAGCTCGGCGCCAAGGTCCATCTCGACCTGCGGGTCAGCGTCCGCCGCCGCTGGCGCCGTGACGAGGACCTCCTCGACCGCCTCGGGATCGAGTGATCTCCCTGCCGATCGTGCGAGTGGTCCGCCTCATCGCGGGCAGCTCCCCTGACAGGGGCAGCCAGCACCCGTTGAAGTGGAGGCCGGGCGCCGCCGGGTGCGCCTCACCGCGCCTGCGGGTCGGGCGGCCCGACGGATCCAGGACCCCGAGATGGCCGACGAGCGACTCGAGGCCCATCCGATACCCGGTCGCGGCGATCACGACGCCAGGCCGGATCCGCCGGCCGCCGGCCAGCACGACGTCTGCCCCGTCGAAGCCCTCGACGGCCGGAACCAACTCGATCCGGCCGGACCTGAGCGCGTCTACGATGCCGCGGTCGGCGACCGGGCCCAATCCCTTGACCCGGAGCTCGGTCCCGATCCCGTCGGGCGCCCGCGGCAGGCCGTAGGGAGTCAGATCACCGAAGGCGATCCGCTGGATTCCGCGACCGACCAGGTCGACGATCTGGTCGGGCACCATCTCGGAAAGCCGGGCCAGGTGGGTGATGGGGACGCCGAAGAGTTCGAGCGGCACCAGGTTGGGCGGCGTCCTCACCGCGATCCGGACGCGGTCGGCGAGGCCCTGCAGCTGAACGGCGATCTCGGTCCCGGTGTTGCCAGCGCCGACGACGAGTGCGTCGCAACCGGCGAATGGGTCTGGGTTGCGGTACTCGCGGGCGTGGATCAGCTCGCCCTCGAACGCGGCGGCCCCCGGCCACTCGGGCATCGAGGGCGCCTGGTCATACCCGGTCGCGACCACGACGAACCGCGCCGATCGCGGCCCGCCGGTGGTTTGCAGCTCATAGCCGCCGGGTCTCCGCTCGATTCGGCGGACGGCGACGCCGAACTCGATCTCGACCCGCTTGCGGTCCGCGTATTCCTTCAGGTGATCGACCAGCGCCTGGCGGGTCGGCCAGCGTCCGGCGCTGCGGGGAATGCGACTGTGAAGGGGGGAGGAGAGCGAGCGGAAGGTGTTGAGCCGCAGCCCGTCATAGCGCCCGGCCCAGCTCGAGCCGACCTGATCGGCCCGGTCGAGGACCACGGCGCCTACTCCACGGCGGCCGAGCTCGACGGCGGCGGAGAGGCCGGCGACTCCGGCGCCGATCACGATCGCCTCGTGATCCACTCGAGAAGGCATAATAGACCGCATGGTCTATATCAGACTCGAATCGGAATCGGCACATGGCTCCTGAACGGGCCTCCCCGCCACGGCGCGGTAGGGGTCGGCCCCCGGCTTCGGCGGGTCCGGCCGACTCACGGACGCGGCTCCTCGATGCCGCGGCAGCTGTCTTCGCGTCGAAGGGCTACCGGTCCGCGACCGTGGAGGAGGTGGTCGCGGCGGCGGGGCTCTCGAAGGGCACCTTCTACTGGAACTTCAAGAGCAAGGAGGATCTGTTCCAGACCCTCCTCGAGGAGCGGGTCGACCGGCCGGCCCGTGCCCTGATGGAGATCACCCGAACCGCCCCGGCCGACCGGCCGACGGCCGCGGACGTCAGCGCCGGGCTCGCACGGCTGATCAGCGGCGAGCGCGAGACGCTGATGCTGCTGCAGGAATACTGGGCGGCCGCAACCCGGGACCGAAAGCTGGCCCGCCGCTACAGGCGCCGCCAGGAGGCCCTCCGCGAGGCGCTCACAAGCACCCTCGAGGAGCGCCACGCGACGACCGGCGTGCAGCTCGAAGTCCCCGCCCGCGAGCTCGCCACCGCATTCATCGCGCTCGCCGAGGGATTGGCCTGCGAGGCGCTGGTCGACCCCGGCTCGGTCGGGCCCGGGCTGTTCGGCGAAATCCTCTCCCTCGTCTACGACGGCCTGGAGTCCAGGGCCGGGCGATGAGGTGCGCCTTTACGATTGCCTGATGTTCGACGAGTTGAAGTTCGACGAGAAGGGCCTGGTGCCATGCGTGGCGCAGGACTTCGCCAGCGGCGAGGTTCTGACGCTCGCCTACGCGAACGAGGAGTCCCTGCGGCTGACGCTCGAGACCGGCGAGCTCCATTTCTACAGCCGCTCGCGGGAGGAGATCTGGCGCAAGGGGGAAACCTCGGGAAACGTGCTGCGGCTCCACCAGCTTCGCTACGACTGCGACGGCGATGCGATCGTCGCCCTCGTCGAGCCGAGCGGCCCCGCCTGCCACACCGGCGAGCGCTCCTGTTTTCACCGCGCGATCGACAGCGACCCGGAGCCGCCGCCGCACGAGGCGCTGGCGGCGCTCGAGCGCACGCTGCGCAGTCGGGCCGCCGAGCGGCCGGAGGGCAGCTACACCGTGCAGCTGCTCGATGATCCGACGCTGATCGGCGAGAAGGTCGCCGAGGAGGCCGAGGAGGTGGTCCGCGCGGCGCGCGAGGAGTCCGACGAGCGGGTCGCCGAGGAGGCGGCCGACCTCCTCTACCACCTGAGCGTGCTGCTCGCCTCGCGCGAGGTCTCACAGCGTGCGGTGATGGAGGTGCTGAATGGCCGTCGTGGCTGAGTCTGACCTGCGGCTCGAGCCGGGCCTTGAGGAGGCGCGGGCTCTCGCCGCGGAGGGGAACGTCATCCCGGTCCGGGCGACCTTCGTCGACGACTGCGAGACCCCGGTCTCGGCTTTCCTCAAGCTCCGCGCCGGCGAGCCCGAGGGAGCCCCCTGCTTCCTGCTCGAGTCGGCCGAGCAGGGCCAGGTCGGTCGCTACTCGTTCGTCGGGATCGGGCCGCGCTCGGTCCTGCGCTGGGCAGACGGTGTCCTCACGGACGAGAGCGGCGAGAGCCACGAGGCGCCCGATCCCTACGCGGCCGCGGCCGAACACCTCGGCCGCTACCGACCCGCCCCGGTCGAGGGCCTGCCGCCGTTCGCGGGCGGGGCGGTCGGGTTCTTCGGCTACGACCTGGTCCGCACCGTCGAGCCGCTTGCCGAGCCGAACCCGGACCCGCTCGGGCTGCCAGACATGGCACTGATGATCACCGACCTGCTGGTCGTCTTCGACCATCTCCGCCACGAGCTGACGATCATCGCCTGCGCCTTCGTCGATGAGGACGGCGGGGTCGATGCCGCCTACGAGCGCGCCGCGGCGACGATCGCCGAGGCGCGGCGGCGCCTGCGCGGCGCGACACCCGTCCCGGAGCAACCCACCGTCGCCGAGCCGCCCCGTTTCACCTCGAACATGGAGCGCGAGGAGTTCGAAGCCGCGGTCGAGCGGATCGTCGAGTACGTCCACGCCGGCGACGCGTTCCAGGTCGTGCCCTCGCAGCGGTTCTCGGCTCCGGCTCCGGTCGAAGCCTTCTCGGTCTACCGCGGGCTTCGGGCCGTCAACCCATCCCCCTACATGTACTTCCTCGAGTTCGGCGACTTCCAGATCGCGGGCGCCTCGCCGGAGCCGCTGGTGAAGGTCACCGGCCGCAGGGTCGAGACCCGGCCGATCGCCGGCACCTACCCGCGCGGCGGTGATGAGGAGGAGGACCGCCGCCTCGCCGAGCGGCTCGTCAACGACCCCAAGGAGCGGGCCGAGCACGTGATGCTGGTCGACCTCGGGCGCAACGACCTCGGCCGGGTCTGCGAGTACGGCTCGGTCAGCGTCGACGAGCTGATGATCGTCGAGACCTACTCGCACGTCCTCCACATCGTCAGCCAGGTCTCGGGGACGCTGCGCGAGGGGATCGACGCGATGGACGTGCTGCGCTCGGCGCTGCCCGCCGGCACGCTCTCGGGCGCCCCCAAGGTCCGCGCGATGCAGATCATCGACGAGCTCGAGCCGGTCAAGCGCTGCGGCTACGGCGGCGCGATCGGCTACCTGTCATGGAATGGCGACCTCGACACCGCGATCCACATCCGCACCGTCGTCGCCAAGGACGGGCAGATCCACGTCCAGGCCGGCGGCGGGACCGTCGCCGACGCGAAGCCGGCCTACGAGTACATCGAGTCGGTCAACAAGGCGAAAGCGGTCTTCCGCGCCGTCGAGCTCGCCTGCAACCAGCCGGACTGGCCATGAATAATTCCGCGCATGTGCTCTGCTCCTGCTCGCTCGCACTCATCAACACCGGAGGCCTTGCTCGCTCGCTCCCGCGTCTGCCATGCGCGGGTCTGTCGCGACCTAAGGTGGGCTTGCAATGAATGTGCTGGTAATCGACAACTACGACAGCTTCACCTACAATCTCGTCCAGTACCTGGGCGAGCTCGGCGCCGAGGTGGAAGTCGTCCGCAATGACCGCGCCGAGGTGGCGGAGCTGCTCGAACGCGGCGCCGACCGGCTCGTCGTCTCCCCAGGGCCATGCACTCCGGCCGAGGCGGGGATCTCGGTCGAGGCGATCCGCGCCTTCGCCGAGGCGAGGACCCCGGTCCTCGGGGTCTGCCTCGGCCACCAGTCGCTGGTCGAGGCGTTCGGCGGCCGCACGGTGCAGGGTGAGCCGATCCACGGCAAGGACGCCGAGATCGAGCACGACGGGCGCGCTATCTACGAGGGCGTGCCGAGCCCGCTCGTCGCCGGCCGATACCACTCGCTGGTCGCCGACCCCGACCTGCCGGACGAGCTCGAGCTCAGCGCCCACCTCGGCGACGTCGTGATGGGGGCGAGGCACCGGGAGCTGCCCGCCGAGGGCGTCCAGTTCCATCCTGAGTCGGTGCTGACGCCGCAGGGCAAGCTGCTGCTCGAGAACTTCCTCCGACCGAACGGGGATGCGGGTTGAGCGTCAACGAGGTACTGACGAGGGCGATCGACGCGGTCTGCGCGGGCGATCACCTGACCGCCGACCACGCCGCCGCCGTTCTCGCCGAGATCATGGAGGGGCGGAGCAGCGAGGTCCAGACCGCTGCGTTCTTGATCGCGCTGCGGGCCAAGGGCGAGACCGTCCCCGAGCTGGTCGGCCTGGCGCGGACGATGCGCTCGCTCGCGGCACCGGTCTCGACCTTGCGCGAGGACCTCGTCGACACCGCCGGCACCGGCGGCGGGCCCTCAACCTTCAACGTCTCGACCACGGCGGCGCTGGTTGCGGCCGGGGCGGGCTGCGGGGTCGCCAAGCACGGCAACCGTTCGAGCACGAGCCGCTGCGGCTCCGCCGACCTGCTCGAAGCGCTCGGGGTCGAGATCGAGCTCACCCCCGAGCAGGTCGGGCGCTGCGTCGACGAGGTCGGGTTCGGGTTCATGTTCGCCCCCCGCCACCACGCCGCGATGGCCCACGTGATCCCCGCCCGCAAGGCGCTCGGGGTACGGACGATCTTCAACTTCCTCGGGCCGCTGACCAATCCCGCCGGGGCCCAGCGCCAGCTGCTCGGCGTCTCCGACCGCCACTACCAGGAGACGATCGCCGAGGCCTTGGTCGGGCTCGGGAGTGAGCGGGCGCTGGTCGTCACCGCTGAGGACGGAGTCGACGAGCTCTCGATCACCGCCCGGACGAGGGTGATCGAGGTCGCCGACGGCCGCACCGAGGAGTGGTTCGTCGAGCCGGGCGAGTTCGGGCTCGCAACGGCCGACCTCGACGAGGTTGCCGGCGGCACCCCGGAGGAGAATGCCGCCGGGACCCAGGCAGTCCTCGATGGCGAGCAGGGGCCGCGGCGTGACCTGGTCGTGCTCAACGCCGGCGCCGCGATCTACGTCGGCGGCCTCGCGTCGAGCCTCGCCCAGGGGGTTGAGAAAGCGGCGACGGCGATCGACGACGGCCAGGCCGCCGCCCTGCTCGAGCGGCTGGTTGCGACCACCGCCGGTCTCGGCCAGTCGAACAACTAGGCTGTTCTCCTTCAAGTGGGAATGATCGAGCAGCTCATCTCCGCAGCGCGGGACGGGGTGGACCAGCGTCGGCGGGAGACTCCTCAGGCCGACCTCGAGTCGAGGCTTCCCGACCGTGGCCGCGACCGGCCCTTCAGCGAGGCCCTGGTCCGACCGGGCCTCTCGCTGATCGCAGAGTTCAAGCGGCGTTCGCCCAGCGCCGGCGAGATCGCCGCCGCGGCCGATCTTGCCGAGCAGGTCGGGGCCTACGAGCGCGGCGGCGCCGCCGCGCTCTCGATCCTGACCGAGGAGGGGAGCTTCGGCGGCTCGCTCGAGGATCTGCGCGCCGCCCGCGAGGCCTGCGACCTGCCGATCCTCCGCAAGGACTTCCTCATCGATCCCTACCAGCTCTACGAGGCGGCTGTCCACGGGGCCGACGCGGTGCTGCTGATCGTCCGCGCCTTAGGCGACGACGAGCTGCGCTCGATCCACGATGAGGCGCGCGGCCTCGACCTCGACTGCCTGGTCGAGGTTCACGACAGCGCCGAGCTCGAGCGGGCGCTGCAATTCGATGCCGACGTGATCGGCATCAACAACCGCGACCTCGACTCCGGGGTCGTCGACACGAGGACCACCTACGAGCTGATGCCGGACGTGCCGGCCGGGAAGACGGTCGTCGCCGAGAGCGGGATCACCGGAGGCGACGAGCTCGAGGAGCTCGAGCGGATCGGGGTCGACGCCGTCCTGATCGGCGAGGCCCTGATGCGCTCGAGCGATCCCGAAGCGCTGACACGGGAGCTGACCGGGCTCGACGAAGCCACTCGCGAGCACCACCTGCCCTAGGCCCTCGCATCTTTAGGAGATTTTTCGGGCGCTTTAAGACTGATCTCAGCGGCTGCCCTCACGATTCCAAACCGTGACCACCGCAAAACGAATCATCCGCACCCCGTTCGGCTCGGCCCTTCTCGGCGGCGTCACCGTCGCCCTCTTCTTCTGGCTCGCGATCGCGGCCGGCTGGGTCAATGCGGACAGCGCGACCCCGAGCAGTGAAGTCGCCGCCCTCTCGGCCCCGATCGCCGATCGCGGCTCCGAAGAAGGCGACGGCAATCTGATCAACCAGATCTACCGCCGCGACGGCCAGGGTGTCGCCTTCATCAGCGCCCAGCAGAGTCCCCACCAGGAACTCAGCCCGTTCGGCGTGCCCGAAGAACAGGGTGGCGGCGTCGCGACCGGATCCGGCTTCCTGATCGACACCGAGGGCCACATCGTCACCAACGCCCACGTCGTCGAAGGCGCCAACAAGATCGAAGTCCGGCTCGGCGCGTCCGACAAGACCTACACGGCCGAAGTCGTCGGCGCCGACCCGGCGACCGACGTCGCCCTGATCAAGGTCGACGCCGCCGAAGACGAACTGCACCCGCTCGCCCTCGGCGACTCCTCGAAGGTCGAAGTCGGCGATCCCGTTGTCGCGATCGGCAACCCGTTCGGGCTCGACCGCACCGTCACCAGCGGCATCGTCTCCGCCCTGCAGCGCCAGATCGAAGCTCCGAACGGCTTCTCGATCTCGCATGTGATCCAGACCGACGCCGCGATCAACCCCGGCAACTCCGGCGGCCCCCTTATCGACGAGGAAGGCCAGGTGATCGGAATCAATTCCCAGATCCAGAACACCGGTAACGACGGCAACGTGGGGATCGGGTTCGCGGTGCCGATCAACACCGCCCGCGAAGTCGTCCGCCAGCTCGAGGAGCACGGCGAAGTCAAGCACGCCTATCTCGGGATCAGCGGCGGCAGCCTCACCCCGGAGCTGGTCAGCGCCCTGAAGCTGCCGGTCGACGAGGGGGTGCTCGTCTCCGAAGTCGTCGGCGGCGGCCCCGCCGACAACGCCGGCATCCGCGGCGGCGACACCTCGGCGACGATCGAAGGCGCCGAACTGCGGCTCGGCGGCGACATCATCACCGAAATCGAGGGCAAGAAGGTCACGGGAATGGAAGACGTCGTCAACATCGTCAACTCCGCCAAGCCCGGCGAAACGATCGAAGTCAAGCTCGTCCGCGGCGACTCGACGAAGACGGTCACGGTGACGCTCGGCGTCAGGCCCTCCTCGGTCGAAGCGGCCGAATCACCCGCCCACTAGCCGCGCCCCGTACTCTCAGTTTGTGAGAGTCAAGTTCTGCGGCATCACCAATCTCGACGATGCGGCCGAGGGGGTCAGGCTCGGTGCGTGGGCGCTCGGGCTGATCCACTACCGCGAGAGCCCGCGGTTCTGCGAGCCGGCCGAAGCGGTCGCGATCTCCGCCGCGTTCCGCCGCAAGTGTGAGGTCGTCGGCGTCTTCGTCAATCCCGAGCTCGACGAGGTCGCGGCCGCCGTCGAGGATGCCGGGCTGACGATGGTCCAACTGAACGGCGAAGAGGGCCCGTCGTTCTGCGCCGAGACGGCGCGGCGGACGGGGGTCAAGGTGATCAAGGCGATCCACGTCGCCAGCGCCGCCGACATCCACGCCGCCGAGGCGCTCCGCACAGACTTCCACCTCTTCGATCGCCGCGGCAAGGGCCTGTGGGGTGGCAGCGGCGAGAGCTTCGACTGGGGCCTGCTGCGGGAGCATCGCTCCGAAGTGCCGGCGATCGTCGCCGGCGGCCTGCGGCCCGAGAACGTCGCCGAGGCGATCGCCGTCACGCACCCATACGCGGTCGACGTCGCCAGCGGCGTCGAGGCCGAGCCCGGCCGCAAGGACCACGCCGCGATGACCGCCTTCTTCGAGGCTGCGCAACCGGCTAGCGTCCCCGGCCCATGACCCGGGTCGACGAGAGGTTTGGCGCCTACGGGGGCCGGTACGTCCCCGAGACCCTGATCGCAGCGCTCGATGAGCTCAGCGAGGCCTGGACCGAGGCGCGCGAGGACGAGGACTTCCAGCAACGCCTGCGCAGCCTGCATCGCGACTTCATCGGGCGCCCGACGCCCCTCTATCGCGCCGAACGGCTCTCCGAGCGGGTTGGGCGGCGCGTCTACCTGAAGCGCGAGGACCTCGCCCACACCGGCGCCCACAAGGTCAACAATGCCGTCGGCCAGGTGCTGCTCGCCCAGCGAATGGGCAAGCCGCGGATCATCGCCGAGACCGGCGCCGGCCAGCACGGGGTCGCGACCGCGACGGCCTGCGCCCTGCTCGGGCTCGAGTGCGTCGTCTACATGGGCACCGAGGACATCCGGCGCCAGGCGCCGAACGTCGCGCGGATGCGGCTGCTCGGGGCCGAGGTTGCCCCGGTGGAGGCCGGCGCCCGCACCCTCAAGGAGGCAGTTAGCGCCGCGATCCGCGACTGGGTGGCCAACGTCGAGACGACCCACTACGTGATCGGCTCGGCGGTCGGCCCGGCGCCGTTCCCGGCCCTGGTCCGCGACCTGCAGCGGGTGATCGGCGACGAGGCGCGGGCCCAGGCCCTCGAGGCCGAGGGCGCCCTGCCGGCGCGGGTGATCGCCTGCGTCGGCGGCGGCTCAAACTCGATCGGGATCTTCACCCCCTTCATCGCCGATGCCGAGGTCGGGCTGGTCGGGGTCGAGGCAGCCGGCGAGGGGATCGAGAGCGGACGCCACGGGGCCTCGCTCGGCGCCGGGCGCACCGGGGTCCTGCACGGTTCGCTCTCTTCGGTGATTTCCGACGAGGAGGGCCAGATCCTCGAGGCGCACTCGGTCTCGGCCGGCCTTGACTACCCTGGCGTCGGCCCCGAGCACGCGCACCTGCGCGACACCGGTCGCGCCACCTACGAGGCGGTGACCGACGAGGCGGCGCTGGCGGCGTTCGGCGAGCTGTCGCGGCTCGAGGGGATCATTCCGGCGCTCGAGTCCGCACATGCGATCGCCTGGCTGATCGAGAACGGTGGCGGCGAGGGCTACGACGTCCTCTGTCTCTCGGGCCGCGGCGACAAGGACCTGGCCGAGGTGGTGGCGCTGACAGGTGGGTGAGTCGATCGCGGCGGCCTTCGACGTCGCCCGGGCGGAGGGTCGTGCCGCCCTGATGCCCTACATGATGGCCGGCTTTCCCGACCACGAGTCCTCGCTCGCGGTCGCCGCCTCCTACGCCGAGAACGGCGCCGACCTGATCGAGCTCGGCATTCCCTTCTCGGACCCGCTCGCCGACGGCCCGACGATCCACGCCGCGGCCACCGCCGCCCTGGCCGCCGGGGCGAGCATGGAGTCCGCGCTGGAGGTCTGCGAGTCGGTCGCCAAGCGGGTCCCGGTGGTGCTGATGGCCTACGCGAACATGGTCCTCGCCAAGGGTGGGGCCGAGGAGTTCGCCCGCCGCGCCGCGGGCGCTGGCGCGGCGGGGGCGATCGTGCCCGATCTGCCGCTCGGTGAGGGGGACCGCACGCGCGAGGCGCTGGCCGGCGCTGGCCTCAACCTGATCCCGCTGTTGGCCCCGACCACCTCTCCCAAGCGGAGGGCGCAGATCTGCGCCGCCGCCAGGGGCTTCGTCTACGTCGTCTCGACCGTCGGGACGACCGGCGAGCGGGACCAGCTTCCCGGCGGACTGGCCGATCTGATCGCGGCGGCGAAGGCCGATTCCGAGGTCCCGGTCGCGGTCGGGTTCGGGATCGGCACCCCTGCCCAGGCGGCGAAAGTCGGCGAACAGGCCGACGGCGTGATCATCGGCAGCCGCCTCGTTCGCGCCGCTGCCGAGGCCTCCTCGGCGGCGGAGGCGGCCGAGGCCGTCGGCGAGTTCCTGCGCGAGACGCGCGTCGCATTGGGCGGATAAGCTGCACGCCGCAATGGGAATGGTCGTGACAATCTTTCTGGCGCTCGCGGCGGCGACATGCTCCTACTCGATCGGCCAGGGCGGCCCGGTAGCGGGCCTGATCTTCTTCACGGTCCTCCTGATCGGCGCGATCATCCGGATCGCGGCACCGAAGCCCGAATAGCGCGCCGCTAACCTCCCCGGCATGCGGATCGGCGTGTTCACAGGCGGTGGCGACTGCCCCGGCCTCAACGCCGTGATCCGGGCGATCGTCCGCAAGGGGGTCGAATTCCAGGGCCACGAGTTCGTCGGCTACCGCGACGGCTGGCATGGGCCGCTGAACGCCGAGAGCGGCCCGCTCGGTGTGCCGGAGGTGCGGGGAATCCTCCCCCGCGGGGGGACGATCCTCGGCTCCTCTCGGACCAATCCGTTCAAGCAGGATGGTGACGCCGCGCGGCTCGTCGAGAACCTCGAGCGCGATGGCGTCGCGGGCCTGATCGCGATCGGCGGCGAGGACACGCTGGGGGCCGCCTCGCGCCTTCACACCGAGTACGGAGTGCCGATCATCGGCGTCCCGAAGACGATCGACAACGACCTCAGCGCGACCGACTACACCTTCGGCTTCGACACCGCGGTCAACATCGCGATGGAGGCGATCGACCGACTCCACACCACCGCCGACAGCCACCACCGTGTCCTGATTGTCGAGGTGATGGGCCGCCACGCCGGCTGGATCGCCTTCCACGCCGGGCTCGCCGGAGGCGCCAACGTGATTCTGATCCCCGAGCAGCCGTTCGACCTCGATCGCGTCTGCGAGCTGGTCGGGCGCCGCCTCGAGGCCCGCTTCGCGCCGATCGTCGTCGTCTCGGAGGGCGCGGCGCCGGTCGGCGGGATGCCCGAGGCCGATGAGGAGAAGCTCGATGCCTTCGGCCACGTCCGCCTCGGCGGCATCGCCCACTGGCTCGAGGGCGAGATCGAGAGGCGCACCGGCAAGGAGACTCGCGCGACCGTCCTCGGCCACGTTCAGCGCGGCGGCACCCCGACCGGCTTCGACCGGGTGCTGGCGACCCGTTTCGGCCTGCACGCGATCGATGCCGCGAACGACGGCGAGTGGGGGATGATGACCGCGCTTCGGGGGACCGATATCGAGCTGGCGCCGCTCACTGAGGCCACCGCTGAGCTCAAGACCGTTCCGAAGGAGCTCTACGAGGAGGCTGAGGTCTTCTTTGGGTAGGTCGGGGTGGGGCGGGGGACCCCCCCGCGGAACCCGCGTCAGTCCGTTGGAAAGGGTGCTTGCCTGCCTGGCTCACAAGTTCCGAAGGGGGGACCACCGCCCCCCCCGGCCCCGAGCCAAATCAGTACTCCTCGTGGGAGCTGCGGCCTCGATAGTTGGAATCCTCGGATGTGGGGCGGGGGAAGGGGTGGATATGGGTGCGACGGTTGCGGTTTACGTGAGTGGGCCGTTGAGCGGGCCTGAAGGTGGAGCGGGCAGGGCCCAGTGCGGAGGCGCGAGGCGGGAGCTGGAGCGCCACGGCGCCGGCGCAGGGCAGGTGCAGGTGCAGGTGCAGGTGCTCTGTATCGACAGCGCCGCCGACGGCGGGAAATGGACGCTCGCCGGCGTCGGCGCCAACGCGCGCCGGGCGACCGAAGACTCGACCACGGTCGGCTACATCGGCGAGACGAGCCCGCAGGCGACCAGGTTCTCGAGCACGATCCTCGAAGCGGCCGGGATCGCCCAGGTGTCGGGGATGTCCGGCGGTCCGGCCATGGCAAAGATCCTCAACGCGATCGAAGCCGCCGGCGACGCGGGGAACCTGCGCGAAGTGGTTGACGAAGAACTCTCGGGCGGGGCCTAGAGCAGGTCCTCGAGCGCCGCGTCGACGTCGGAGAAGCGGAACTCGTAGCCGAGATCGAGGGCACGGCGCGGGAAGACACGCTGTCCTCCGCGCAGCACCTGGCCGAACTCGCGGCCGAATTTGAGATCGAGGACCAGGCCGGGGACGGGCATGGCCGCCGGGCGGTTGAGCGCACGGCCGAGCGCGTGCGAGAACTCGCGGTTGGTCACCGGGTTGGGTGCGGTCGAGTTGATCACGCCGCTCACCTCCCGGTTATCGATCGCCCAGGTCAGGATCCCGATCTCGTCGGCGATGTGGATCCAGGACACGTACTGGCCGCCGCCGGCGAGCGGCCCGCCGACGCCGAGCCTGAACGGGGGGAGGAGGGCGCCGAGGAAGCCATCGTCGGCGTCGAGGACGTGGCCGGTGCGGACGATGACGAGCCGGACGCCGGTCGGCTCGACCTCGCGGGCCGCCTTTTCCCACTCGCGCACGACCTCGGAGTCGTAGCCCTCTCCCGGATCCGAGGACTCGTCGACGATCGCGTCGCCGCGGTCCCCGTAGAACCCGATCGCCGCCTGGTTGGCGAGGACCGAGGGCTTTTGCTCGAGACCGGTGATCGTGCCGATCAGGTTGTGGGTGGCGGTCCGGCGGCTCTCCAGGATTCGCTGTTTGGACTCCTCGGTCCAGCGCTGGTTGATCTTCTCGCCGACCAGATTGACGACCGCGTCGACACCGTCGAAGGCCTCCGCCGCCGGGCGTTCGAGCATCGGCTCCCAGCTATGCCAGATGACCGTCGGGTTGGTGCTCCGCGCCCGGCGAGGGTCGCGGGTGAGGCCGACCACGGTGTCGCCCCGTGCCAGCAGTGAGTCGCACAGCGCCGACCCGATGAAGCCGCTGGCTCCGGTGACGAGAACCTTCACGGGTTCGGCGTCGTCTCCACCGTGGAAAAGGTCCCGGTCTCCTCGCTGAAGCGGGCGATGCCCTCCCGCTTGGCCTCCTCGACGACAGCCTTCGCCACCTGCGGGGCGACTTCGCGGTTGAAGACGCTGGGGATGATGTAGTCCTCGGAGAGATCCTCCTCGGTGACGGCCATCGCGATCCCCTTCGCGGCCGCGAGCTTCATCTCCTCGGTGATCCCAGGGGCTCCGGCGTCCAGAGCGCCGCGGAAGATTCCCGGGAAGGCGAGGACGTTGTTGATCTGGTTCGGATAGTCGGAGCGCCCGGTGGCCATGATCCGCGTGTAGGGCGCAGCGTCCTCGGGCATCACCTCGGGGTTCGGGTTGGCCATCGCGAAGACGATCGCGTCGTCGTTCATCTTCTCCAGTGACTCCGGCTTGATGATCCCCGGCCCGGAGAGGCCGACGAACAGATCCATCCCCTCGATCACCTCGTCGGGCTGGCCGCTGATCTGGTCGGGATTCGAGTTCTCCGCGTACCAGCGCTTGATCTCGGTCATCGTGCCGGACTGGTAGTCCTCGCGGCTGGTAGAGAGCGCGCCCTGGCGGTCGCAGCCGACGATGTGGGTTACCCCCGAGGCGAGCATCATCTTGGTCACCGCTACCCCCGCGGCGCCGAGCCCAACCACCAGCACCCGCAGCTCCTCGATCGGCTTGCCGGTGATCTTAAGCGCGTTGAAGAGCGCCGCCATCGTCACCACCGCGGTCCCGTGCTGATCGTCATGAAACACGGGAATATCTATGGACTCCTTCAGTCGGTCCTCGATCTCGAAACAGCGCGGCGCGGAAATGTCCTCGAGGTTGATGCCGCCGAAGGTCGGCGCGATCAGTTCGACCGCCTTGATGATCTCGCCGGCGTCCTGAGTGTCGAGGCAGATCGGGAAGGCGTCGACGCCGGCGAACTCCTTGAACAGCATCGCCTTGCCCTCCATCACCGGCATCGCCGCCTCGGGCCCGATGTTGCCGAGGCCGAGGACCGCGCTGCCGTCGGAGACGACGGCGACGGTGTTCTTCTTGATCGTGTACTCGAACGCCTTCGAGCGGTCGGCGTGGATGTCCTCGCAGACCCGCGCCACGCCGGGTGTGTAGGCCATCGAGAGGTCGTCGCGCGTCTTCAACGGGTACTTGTTCTCGACCGAGATCTTGCCGCCGCGGTGCATCTGCATCGTGCGATCGACGTAGTCGAGGACCTTGGCGCCGCGGGTCGACCCGATCGCCCGCAGGATCCGCTCCCAGTGCTCGCGGTCGCGGGCGTCGATCGTGAACTCGCGCACCCTTTTTCCCTCGCCGCCGGCGCCCGGAACCAGATCGACTCCCTGGAGCTGACCCCCTGCCTCGGCGATCACAGCTGTCAGTTTCCCGAGCGGCTCCTGCCGCGCGTCGAGCTCTACCCGGATCGTGACGCTGTATTGAGCGCTGACGGCCATTCGGAGCATCGAATCAGATTCGCGGTCGCGGCTCGGGCTTCGTGATCCCTCGTGGACGACAATCGTCCCCTCTGCCGGGGCGTAGAGGCCGTACCGGCGCCGCCACGCGGGCATCGCTGGAACGAACCCTGCTGAACCCCGCACACCCATTCCGCGCCCCCTGAACGAGGAGGTGCTCTGCCGCGCCTCATAGAGTTGACGGTGATGGCCGACGACGCGGCGAAGAACGGCAACGAGCTCTTCCTCCTCGACGGGAACTCGCTCGCCTACCGCGCGTTCTTCGCGCTGCCGGAGTCGATCGCGACCGCGGACGGCAGGCCGACGAACGCGATCTACGGGCTCGCCTCGATGCTGGGGAAAATCGTCGTCGAGCACAAGCCGGCGGGTCTGATCGCCGCCTGGGACGCGGGGATGTCGGGGCGGGAGAAGACGTATGAGCCCTACAAGGCCCAGCGGCCGCCGCGTCCCGATCTGCTGCGCGAGCAGTGGCCGCACCTGCTGCCCCTGATCGAGGCCTTCGGCTACACCAACGTCAGGGTCGAGGGCTACGAGGCCGACGACGTGATCGGGACGCTGGCGCGGCGGGCGCAGGAGGAGGGGATCCCGGTGATGGTCGTCTCCGGCGACCGTGACGTCTACCAGCTTGTCGGCGACGGGATCCGGGTGATGACCACCTCTCGCGGCGTCACCGAGACCAAGGTCTACGACCGCGACGGCGTGATCGAGCGCTACGGCGTCTCGCCCGAGCTGGTCACCGACCTGATCGGCCTCAAAGGCGACACCTCCGACAACATCCCCGGCGTCCCCGGGATCGGCGAGAAGACGGGCGCCCAGCTGCTGCGGGAGTTCGGCTCGCTCGAGGAGGTCCTCGCCAACGTCGAGAAGGTCTCCGGGGCGAAACGCAAGCAGAACCTGGTCGAGCACGCCGAGGACGCGCGGGTCTCGAAACAGCTGGCGACCCTGCAGTTCGACGTCGAGACGGGCATCGATTTCGGCGAGGTGATGGGCGTCAGCCCTGACCGCAGCACCCTGCGCGAGTTCATGCGTGAGTTCGAGCTGCGGGCGGTGATGGAAAGGCTCGAGGAGGGCCTTCCCGACGACGACGCCGTTCCCGGCCGCAGCGTCGAGACCGAGCTCGAGGTCGAGGTCGTCGAGGGCACGCCCGAGGATCTGCGCGAGGGCGGAGCGGCGATTGCGATCGACGGCGACCGCTGGGCCGCCGCGCAGGGCGACAGGATCGTCGCTGGCTCCTCGACCCTCGACGGGCTCGCCGTCGCGCTCGGCGACCGCCCGATCACCGGGCACGACCTGAAGTCTCTCGGAGGTGGTCGGCACGGCCTCCTCGCCGCCGCCGCGCGCGAGGGGGTCGAGCTCGAGCTCGATCACGACACGATGCTCGCCGCCTACCTGCTCGAGCCACAGCGGCGCACCTACGAGTTGGCCGAGCTCGCCGCCGACGCGGGCATCGGCCTCGCCGAGGGGGCGGGGAAAGATGGCGGTGAATCCGACGACGGCCAGCTCGCGCTGGGCGAGGAGCCGGAAGCCGGCCTCGACCCCGCCGAGGAGGCGCGCCTCCTCGCCGCCCTTGCCGATGCCCAGCGGCCCCGCATCCAGGAGCTCGAGCTGGCGCCCCTGCTGCGCGAGATCGAGCTGCCGCTGGTCCACGTCCTCGCCGCGATGGAGCGGGAGGGGCTGAAGCTCGACGCCGAGCGGCTGGCCGAGGTCGGGGCCGGCTTCGGCGAGCGGATCGAGACGCTGGAACGCGAGATCTTCGGGCTTGCCGAGGAGGAGTTCACGATCGGCTCGCCGCAGCAGGTCGGCCGTATCCTCTTCGAGAAGCTGGGGCTGAGCCGCAAACGCAGGGGAAAAACCGGCTTCTCGACCGACGCCCGGGTGCTCGCCCAGATCCGCGACGAGCACCCGATCGTCGAGAAGATCGAGAGCTGGCGCGAGCTGAGCAAGCTGAAGAGCACCTACCTCGACTCGCTGCCGGAGCTGATCGACCCCGACACCGGCCGCGTCCACACGACGTTCAATCAGGCCTCGACGACGACCGGCCGCCTATCGAGCACCAACCCCAACCTTCAGAACATCCCGATCCGGACCGAGATCGGCCGCCCGGTCCGCGCCTGCTTCGTCGCCGAGCGCGGTGCCCGCCTGCTCTCGGCCGACTACAGCCAGGTCGAGCTCCGGGTCCTCGCCCACGTCGCCGACGAGGGGGTCCTGAAGGAGATCTTCGCGGCGGGCGAAGACGTCCACGCCGCGACCGCGGCGGAGGTCTTCGGGATCGACCGCGATGAGGTCGACGTCGGTCAGCGCTCGAAGGCGAAGATGGTCAACTTCGGGATCGTCTACGGGCTGACCGGCTTCGGCCTCGCCGACCGCCTCAACATCCCCCGCAACGAGGGGGAGGAGTTCGTCGCCCGCTACCTCGAGCGGTTCCCGGCGGTCCGCGCCTTCCGCGATGAGGTGGTCGAGCGCGCGCAGGAGGAGGGCTACGTCCGCACCCTGATGGGCCGTCGCCGGCCGATCCCAGAGCTTCGCTCCAGCAACCCCAACACCCGCAGGCTGGGCGAGCGGCTTGCGGTCAACACCGTGATCCAGGGGACCGCCGCCGACATCATCAAGGCCGCGATGGTCCGCTGTCAGCGGGCCTTGAGGGAGTGGGGGGGGAAGACCCGCCTCGTCCTCCAGATCCACGACGAGCTCCTGTTCGAGGGCCCGCCGGGGGAGATGGACGACGCGGTCGAGCTGGTGCGGCGCGAGATGTGCGCCGCGTACCAGCTCAACCCGGCGCTCGAGGTCGACATCGGCGTCGGTAAGGACTGGCTCGAGGCGAAGTGAGGGCGGGGCTCAGCCGCCCACACCCAGGGTCTTCACCGTCTCCGACTTCGGCACGCTGCCCTGCTCGGGGCTCGTGCCGAGCACCCGGTCGGCGGCATCGGAGCTGACTCCGAACCAGAAGCGCTCGTTCTTGAAGTGGTGGAGGCGGTGCGAGCGCCAGATATTCCGGTAGTAGCGGCTCTTCGGCTGATAGGGGGTGTGGATCAGGAAGTGACTCCACTCATAGGTGGCGACGAGGACGCAGCTGACTATCAGCAGGGTCAGCCAGAGCCCGACGTGGCTGCCGCCGGTGAGCGCCAGCGGCCATGAGAGCAGCCACATCGAGACGGTCACCGGGACGAGGAAGCCGGCGATCAGGGAGCCGGGGATCAGCACCCCCTCGAGGACTGTGGGGAACCGGTGGTGCCAGCGGTGCATGCGCGCCGTCGGCAGATCGATCGTGAAGCGCCCGACGCGGCGGGGCCTGGAGTGCAGCAGGAAGACGTGGATCAACCACTCGGTGAATGGTTGAGCGGCGACGAGGCCGGCGGCGACCGCAAGGTCCCGCCAGCTCCAGCCTCCGACGACGACTCGCGCTGCGAGAAAGGCGGCGAAGAATGCTGCGAGGACGCGCGGCGAGCTGAAGCGAGCGAAGGCCCGCGCGCAGGCGGAAAGCGAGACCGGACCGCGGTCGCGACCTGTGATCGCGACCGCGGTTGTCGTAAGGGGGTCTGCTGCGAGGGTTTCCTGCGCGCCCGCCACGGGCGCTAAGGCTACCCGCCCAGCTCGATCTTCTCGAAGACCGCCTGGCCGTTGGAGAGGTGCAGCTCGGCCTCCTTCACGACGGTGCCTTCGGTGAGGTCGGCAGCGGTGCAGTTGCCGCCGGTATCGCCGCCACCGTCATGCGAGTCGCTGTGCTCGCCGCCGGAGTTCTCGCCCGGGTCGTCGCCGGCCTCTTCACCGTCGTCGTCGCCGACCTGTTCGCCCTCGTGGTCGCCGGCCTCTTCACCATCGTCGCCGGTTTCTTCGCCCTCGTGGTCGCCGACCTGTTCGCCCTCGTGGTCGCCGGCCTCTTCACCGTCGTCCTCGCCGGCCTGTTGGCCGTCGCTGGAGGTGGTGGCGCCGGAGTGGTTGCACTCGATCTCGGTGCCTTCCGTGACCAGCCCGCTGATCGTGTCGCCGCCGAACAGTGCGATGGTCAGCTTGCCCTTTTCCCGGTCGAACGACTGGATCGTCCCGGCGTTCTCGTTGCCGTCCATGACCCCGTCGTTGTCGGTGTCGGCGTCGCGCGGGTTGTCTCCCGCAAGGAACTCCGCCCGGTTGCGAAGTTGGTCCCGGTCCTGATCGCGTCCCGCCTGACTCCTGTGCAGCGAGAGGTTGTGGCGCTTCTCCCAGCGATCGGGGATGCGGTCGTGATTGCGGTCCTTCGCGCCGGCCACGGCCGGAAGGGCCAGCATCGCCAGCGCCCCCATAGCGGCGATCAGGAAAACCTTGAGGCCGTTAATGCGTGTCATTGGATTCCTCCGTGTCGATGGCATCTGGGACCTCAACCCGCCGTGATGCAGAAGATCACGGGCTTTGCGGGCTTTCGACGGCATCGGTGGACGGATCGACTACTTCGCTGGATGAGTCGCCGTCGCCTGAGCCGTCGACATGCTCACCGTCGGTCGTCGGGCTGTCCTCGGCATCGTTCGATTCGGTTCCCTCGCCGCCGGAATGCTCGTCTCCTCCGGTCTCGCCCCCCGTCCCCCCGTCGCCGGAAGACTCCCCACCGTGGCCGGAGGACTCTCCACCGTCGCCGGCCGAGCTCTCCAATTGCTGCTCATGGTCCGAACCCGAGTCGTGGTGACCCTCCCCCTCATTCTCGATGCTGCCGGCGGCAGGGTGGAGTCCCTCGTTTCCGCCTCCGCCGGCGGGCTGCAGGCCTGTGCCCCCGCGGCCGCCGGGCCCGCGACCACTCGGGGCGGGTCGATGCGCCGAGGGCCCGGGTGAAGCCGGGCCGTCGCCGTCGGAGCGGCCGGGCAATGATCGCGAGTTCTCCTGTTGCCCCGCTCCGGAGCCCAGCGCGCCGCTCGCTGTGCCTCCAAGAGACCTCGAGGCGAATTTCGGCGTTTGTCCTGTCCCGGTGCCCCCATCTGCTCCCGGCGTTCGTGCGGCGATCGCATGAGCGGCCGGTCTCGGCACGGGGGTTTCCTCGTGTCGCGGGCCCTTGATCGTGACGCCTGCCCCGACGGCGCCCGCGACCAGCACCGTCGCGGCAGTCGCCTTCAGCGCGACACCGGCCCCGGCGGCCCCTCCGACCCCCGAGGCCCCGGCGGCGGATTCGGCCGCCCGGGGGCCGAATCCGTCAAGAAGCGCCTTAAGAAGCGGAACCGGCACGAGGATCCCGACGCCGTCGCGGAGCGCCTGGCGGGCGCGGTAGATCGCCTGCCTGGTCGCCCCTCCGGAAAGCCCGAGCGCCGCCGCGATCTCGTCGTGGCCCAGGCCTTCCAGCTCCCTCATCACGATCGCCGCCCTTTGCGGCTCGGGAAGTGCCCGCAGGCGGTGGATCAGATCCGAGAGCTCCTCTCGCTCCTCGACGACCTCGGCAGGGGCACGGCCTCCCACGATCGCCTCGGCGAGCTCCGCCGTGGCCGCGGGCCGGTCGCGGAGGTCGTTGAGGGCGGTGTTGCGGACGATCCGGTAGAGCCATGGCCGCAGCTCGATCTCGGACTCGTCGCGGCGGAGCGCCTGGAGGGCCTTGGAGAAGGCATCCTGGGTGACGTCTTCCGAGCGCGAGCCGACGATTCCAGCCGCGTAGCGGGTCAGCGGCCTGCCGTAGCGGCGGACGATCTCCTCGAAGGCGGCCTCGTAGCCTTCGCGGACCAGCGTCACCAGGCGGCGGTCGGGCTGCGCGCGCAGCGCCGGCCCCAGAAAGAGGCGCGAGGCGAATACTTCTGTCGGTGGTGGTGGCATCTACTCGTTGATCGGCACTTGGAGCAGCGGATATGACAGCCTGGGGCGGTCACGTGCAGGCGTGACCCATCCATGCAACACGCGTTCTCACACAAGATCACGGAGCGGACGCCGAAAAGGTTCATTTGCCGTGGATAGGGGCGTCGCGGTTCTGCTCACCGCCGGCGCCGGCGGCCTGATCGCCCTCCAGGCGCCGATCAACGCCGGGTTGGGGAAGGAGACCGGCAGCCTGCCGGCCGCCCTGGTCTCGTTCGGTGTCGGGACGATCGCCCTGGCAGCGATCGTCGTCCTCAGCGGCAAGGCCGGCGGCCTCACCTCGGTGGGGGACGTCAGCTGGTACTACCTGCTCGGCGGGTTGCTCGGCGCGGTCTACGTCGCCAACGCATTGATCGCGGTGACGGCGATCGGCGCCGGGGGTGTCGCCGCCGCGACCGTCGCGGGTCAGCTCACGGCGTCGGTCGCGATCGATCGGCTCGGCCTATTTGGCCTCGACGAGGTCGCGCTCTCGCCCGAGCGCATCGTCGGCGTCGCCCTGCTGATCGCCGGGACCGTGCTCATCGTGCGCTGAGCCGGCCGCGAACCCCGGCGGGGCGATATTCAGGTAGTGGCCGAACGACCAGTCGACGAAGCGCCGCGAGCCCAGCAGCCTGATCATCGGCCCCAGCAGCCGTGGCGGGATTCGCGGCACGATGCGCTGGACCCGGAGCATCCAGCGGAACGTCCACTCGTGGGAGTCGTTGAACGCGGCGTAGCGGGCGGCGGCCTCCTCGCGGGTCTGGCGCCCGTCGAGCACTCCGCGCAGCTCGGCGCCGAGGGCGATCGCAAAATAGAACGCCGTCCTGATCCCCTCCGCGGTGAGCGGCAGGCAGTGGCCGGCCGAGTCGCCGACGAAGAAGACACCGCCCTCGGTCGCGGGGCGCAGCTTGTGAGGAATCCAGTTGCCCTGGTAGCGGACGCGGTCGCGGCCGAGGTCCTCGGCCAGGAGCTCGGTCGTGTCGCGGATGTGGAACCGGGGGTCGAAGGAGCCGACCCCGACCCTGACCTCCTCGCCGGCGGGAAACGACCAGCCGTACCCGGCAGGCACATAGCGGCGGTCGATCCAGATCTCCATCTCCTCGCCCCGGCCCCCGGGGTGGACCTCGAGCCCACGTGAGAGAGGGGCGTCGGGCGGCTGGTAACCGTCGCCGCTGGCGAGGACGCGCCGCCAGCCGAGCGCGTCGATGACGAGGCGGGAGGTGAGGACGCCGCGGTCGGTCTCGACCGCGATCGCCCCGTCCTCGCCGGCGGGCTGCGCTCGTCCGTTCACCTTTGCCGTCTCGAAGCGGGCGTCGCAGCCCTCCCAGATCAGCTCACAGAGCTGGCGGTAGTCGAAGGTCGAGAAGCTCCAGGGGAGGCGGTAGTCCCGCGTTCCATGCGGGGTGTGGATAAGCAGCGAGTCGAAGCGCTGGCGCTCGGCCTCGAGCAGGCCCGTGGCCCGCAGCCAATCGGTCGGGATCCCGCAGGCCGAGGTCTGGCGCTCGCCGATCTCGTAGCGGTCGACCACCATCACCGAGGCGCCGCTTCCGGCCAGCTCCCGCGCGAGCACGAGACCGGCGAAGCTGGCTCCGCAGATCAGGACGTCGTGGACTCCGTCGAGCGGGGTCCGCTCGTCCCCGCGCTTTGTCGCGCGTACTGGCATGTTCGCAGCGTATCTAGCCCGGCACCCCCGGCCCCGAGCGGAGGAGGTGGTCGGAATGTTTCTGCCATCATGCGGGCCTGTGTCCGCCACTGACACACTGACCGCCCCTGCCCCCACCGGGACACCCGTCGAGGGCTCGAACGGCTTGCTGCTCGAAATCGACGGCAAAATCGTGCCCAACTACGCCGCGACGATGGTCGCCTTCGACGAGGGCGATGTCGTCAAGGGCAAGGTCGTCCGGATCGACAAGGACGAGGTCCTGGTCGACATCGGCTACAAGGCCGAGGGCGTCATCCCGTCTACCGAGCTCTCGATCCGCAAGTCGGTCGATCCAGCGGGCGAGGTCGAGCTCGGCGAAGAGGTCGACGCGCTCGTCCTCACCAAGGAGGACGCCGAGGGCCGCCTCGTGCTCTCCAAGAAGCGCGCCCGCTTCGAGAAGGCATGGCGTCGGATCGAGGCCGCGGCCGAGTCCGGCGAGCCGGTGGAGGGCAGTGTCATCGAGGTCGTCAAGGGCGGCCTGATCCTCGATCTCGGGGTCCGTGGGTTCCTGCCCGCGTCGCTGGTCGACATCCGCCGCGTCCACAACCTCGACGAGTTCCTCGGTCAGAAACTCGAGTGCAAAGTGATCGAGCTGAACAGGAGCCGAAACAACGTCGTGCTCTCGCGGCGCGCGGTCCTCGAGGAAGAGCGCAAGGAGGTCCGCGAGCAGATCCTCGGGCGCCTCCAGCCCGGCCAGGTCGTCGAGGGGAAGATCTCCAACATCGTCGACTTCGGCGCCTTCGTCGACCTCGACGGCATCGACGGCCTGATCCACATCTCCGAGCTCTCCTGGAGCCACGTCAACCACCCCTCCGAGGTGGTCGCGATCGGCGACACCGTCCGGATCAAAGTCCTCGACATCGACCGCGACCGGCAGCGGATCTCGCTCGGCCTCAAGCAGACCCAGGAGGACCCGTGGCAGCGGGTGATCAGCACCCATCGCTCGGGAGACGTCCTCGAGGGGACCGTGACCAAGGTGGTCGCGTTCGGCGCCTTCGTCGAGATCCTGCCCGGCGTCGAGGGCCTCGTCCACATCTCCGAGCTCGCCGACCACCACGTCGAGAACCCGAGCGAGGTGGTCGAGCCGGGAACGGTCCTCAACGTCAAGATTCTCGAGATCGATGAAGAGCGCCGCCGCCTCTCGCTCAGCATCAAGCGGGTCGAGGGCGAGAACATGCCGATGGGCGACCTCGGTGAACAGCTTCAGGACGCAGGTATCACCGCCCAGTCCGATGACACCCCCGCCGAGGAGCCTGTCGCGGAGGAGGAGACCCCCGCCGAGGCGCCCGCCGACCCCGGACACGAAGCGGAGGAGCGGCTGATGGCGAAGGCGGAGAGGTGGAGGTGGCCGCCGAGGCACCCGCCGAGGAGCCGGTCGCCGAGGCAGTCGTGGCGGACGAGGAGCCGCCCGCCGACCCCGGAGTCGAAGCGGAGGAGTCGGCGGTTGATGGCGAAGGCGGAGAGTCGCCTGAGACCGATCAGGGTGACTCCGAGCCCGAGGGCGACTCCGAGCAGGACTGAGCTGCGGCGGTGGCGGGGCCGCTGAAGATCGGCCTCACCGGCGGCATCGCCGCCGGCAAGTCGGAGGCTCTGGCCGCGTTCGAGCGGCTCGGGGCCGCGACGATCTCCAGCGACGCGGTCGTCCACGAGTTGCTCGACTCCGAACCGCTGCTCGCCAGGCTGACCGAGCGTTGGGGCAGGGAGATCGCCCCCGATGGCGTCGTCGACCGCGCCAGCATCGGAGAGATCGTCTTCGCCCGGCCGGAGGAGCTCTCCTGGCTCGAGGCGCAGATCCACCCACTGGTGGGGGAGCGGATCGGGGGTTGGCTGGCGTCGCTCCCCACCGAGGTCGACGTCGCGGTCGTCGAGGTTCCGCTCCTCTTCGAGTCGGGGATGGACGGGGTCTTCGACACCACTGTCGCCGTGGTCGCCGCCGACCCGCTCCGCCGCGCTCGCGCCGAAGCCCGCGGACACGCGCTTGTCGGCGAGCGCGAGGCGCGCCAGCTCGATCAGGACGAGAAGGCCGCCCGCGCCGAGCACGTCGTCAGGAACAACGGCACGATCGAGGATCTCGAGCGCGAGCTGTCCACCCTGGTCGCCAAGCTTCAGGGATGAAGCGCAGGGCGAGGCGGCGGCGACGCCTGCTCGTCGCGGGCGGCACCGGCGTTGTCGCCCTGGTGGCGATCGTGCTCGGGGTCTCCGGCGTGTTCAACCACGTGATCAAGGAGCTGACCCTCCCGCTCCGCCACGAGGACATCATCCGCCAGCAGGCCGCCGACAAGGACGTCGACGCCTCGCTGATCGCCGGCGTCATCTACGCTGAGTCCCGATTCCGCGACCAGACGTCCCGTGCGGGGGCGCGGGGACTGATGCAGATCACGCCGACCACCGCCCACGAAATCGAGCGCCTGAGCGGTGGCACGACCTTCAATCTCAACGACCTCTCCGATCCCGAAATCAATATCCGCTACGGGACCTTCTACTTGGCCTACCTCCTCAACCGATTCGACGGCAGCGAGGTCTCGGCGCTGGCCGCCTACCACGCGGGGCCGTCCGCGGTCGACGAATGGGGGGGCAGCGCCTTGACCCTCGATGACATCCCCTTCGACGAAACCCGCGACTACGTCGAAGAGGTTCTCGACAAGCGGCAGGACTACCGACGGGAATACGCCCAGGAGTTGGGGTATTGATGCGCGGAGCGAGCAAGGGCGAGGATCTGCGTTGAGTGACGCGCGGCGCCCTGGTGTGACGGCCCTCGCCGTCGCGGTCGGCCTTGTCCTGGCCGACTCCTCGGTGGTCGTTCTGGCCCTGCCGGCGATCTACCGCGAAATCGGGACGAGCGTCGCCGGCGTCACCTGGGTCCTTGTCTCCTTCAACCTGGTGATGGCGCTGGCCGCCGTGCCCGCCGCCCATATCGCCCGTCGTGTCGGCCCCGGCCGGGCCGCCGCGATCGGGTTGGCGGTTTTCGCCGGCGCCTGTCTTGCCTGCGCCGCCTCGTCAGAGCTGAGCACGTTGATCGCGGCCCGCTGCGTTCAGGCCCTCGGCGGAGCCCTCGCGGTCACCGCGGTGCTGGAGCTGCTGCCGGCCTCGGTGGGATCCGAACGGCGGGCGGTCTCGATCTGGGCGATCGCCGGTGCAACCGGGGCCGCGCTGGGGCCGGCGGTCGGCGGTCTCCTGACCGAGCTTGTCTCCTGGCAGTCGATCTTCCTTCTGCAGGTGCCGGTGGCGCTCCTGGCCGGGATCCCGATCCTCGCCGTCGCCCGGCACGAGGCGGCGACCGGGGTTATCGAGTCCGAGCTCCGCGAGACCGGCCGCCCGCACGTTCTCGCCAACATCGCCCTGGCGATGATCTCGGCAGCGATCGCGGCCGCCCTGTTCCTGCTGGTGCTGCTGCTGATCGAGGGCTGGAGACTGACCCCGATCGGGGCGGCGATCGTGGTCTCGGTGATGCCGCTCGCCGCCTTCTTCGGCTCCCGGCTCGAGCCGTCGGTTCCGAGCTCGCGCGCCCGCGCCGTGGCCGGGGCGATCCTAGTCACCGGCGGCCTCGGCGGGCTCGCGCTGCTGCCGAAGGCGGAGGTTGCGCTCACGGTCCCACCTCAGATCCTGGTCGGCGTCGGCCTCGCCCTGGTCCTCTCGGCGCTGACCGAGACCGCGCTGCAGGGCCGCTCGCCGCAGGCGATCCACGGCGGTTGGACGATCTCCGCTCGCCACGCCGGCGTCGCGATCGGGCTCGTGATCCTGACCCCGGTCTTCACCTCCGACATCGCCGACCAGCGCCAGGACGCGATCGACGCCGGCACCGCCGTCGTCCTCGACTCCAAGGTCAGCCCATTGCTGAAGCTCGATCTCGCGCAGCGAATCGAGGACCAGCTCGAAGGGGAGAAGGGCAAAGTGCCGACGATCGGCCCCGCCTTCGAACCGCTGCCCGAAGACCCCGAAGACCGGCTCGAGGTCCTGCAGTTGAAGAGCGAACTTCAGGACCAGCTCGACCGCGCCGCCACCCACGCCTTCAGTCCCTCGTTCGGCATCGCCGCCCTGCTCGGCATGCTTGCGCTGGTCCCGATCGCCTTCGCTCGTAGAGTGGATCTATGAGCGCGGAGCGAGCAAGCATCCATCTCTGTCTCTGTGCGAAGCGAGCGGAGCGCGAAGCGGGTGTTCTATGAGTGGCGAGAAACGTGGTCAGATGATGGTCGGGGTGGCGCTCGCCGTCTCGCTGGTCCTGGTCGGGGTCTACCTCGCCGCCGGAGGTGCCTCCTACGCGCCTGCGAAGACGCAGGACCCCTGCAAGCACCGGCCATGGCGCGAACCGGATGGCCTCGAACAGATCACCGAGCAGTTCACGCTCTCGGCCCTCGACGGCGCGGCCTGCCAGCTCGGGGTCAGCCGCGAGGAACTCGCCCAGGCGCTGGCCACCCCAGACTCGCGCGAGCAGTTCAAAGAGAGCCACGGGATCTCCGACCCGGAACTCGCAAGGGCGATCCGGGCCGGCCTGCTGCGTGCCGTCGATGACGCCGAAGAAGCCGGGGCCCTGAGCCCGTTGGTGGCGGATCCGATCCGGGCGACCGTCCGCAGCATCCCCCTCAACCAGGCGATCGAACTGATCAACAACGCCGGCTCGCTCCTCGACAGCGCCGAAGGGCTACTCGGCCCCGCCCAGAACCTGCTCGAAGAATTCCTGCCCTAGCCGCGAGTCGCGCGCCAGACCCAGAGCATGCAGAGGGGCTGGAGCGGCAGCCGGGCCCAGAGCGCCCAGCGAGGGACTTTGTCGAGGTCGAGGCCGCGGACCTGCTCGGGGTTGACGGCCATGTGGACGTTGGCCGGGAAGACCAAGGCCAGCAGCGCGAGCAGCCACCAGCGCGCGAAGCGGCGGGTCCGGCGCGGGACGACCGCGGCTCCGCCGGCGATCTCGGCCAGGCCGCTGACGATCACCGCCTCACGGTGGTAGGGGAGGGAGGGCGGCATCATTGCCCGGTAGCTGCGCGGGATCACGAAGTGCATCGTCCCCGCGAACGTGAAGAATCCCGCCAGCGCCTTCTGGGAGAACGTCATCGGTTGGAAGTCTGCCAACAGACCACCTGTGGTGCCTTGTTGCCCTCATTCGAGAGAAAGGCACCACGGGAGGCCGCCAGGGGCGCTCGCTATCGTCATTCCGTGCCCGAGTTCAGGCTCAACCCCGCCTACACCCCGACCGCCGACCAGCCGGCGGCAATCGCCGGGCTCGCCGAGGGCCTCGGCGCCGGCGACCGTTTCCAGACCCTCCTCGGCGCAACCGGGACCGGCAAGACCTTCACGATGGCGGCGACTATCGAGGCGGTGCAACGACCGTCGCTGGTGATCGCCCACAACAAGACGCTCGCGGCCCAGCTCTGCAACGAGTTCCGCGAGTTCTTCCCCGATAACGCGGTCGAGTACTTCGTCTCCTATTACGACTACTACCAGCCGGAGGCCTATGTCCCCGCGCAGGACCTCTACATCGAGAAGGACTCCTCGATCAACGACGAGATCGACCGTCTCCGCCACGCCGCCACCGCGGCCCTCTTCGCCCGCCGCGACGTGATCATCGTCGCCTCGGTGTCGTGCATCTACGGGATTGGCTCGCCCCAGGTCTACAACGAAAAAATGCAGCTGTTCAAAGTCGGTGAGGTGATCGACCGCGACGAGGTGCTGCGGAAGCTGGTGAAAATGCAATACCAGCGCAACGACTCGGCTCTCGGGCGCGGCACCTTTCGGGTGCGGGGCGAGGTGCTGGAGATCATGCCCTCCTATGCCGAGTCTGCCTACCGGATCGCCCTCTTCGGCGACGAGATCGAGGGGGTCCAGCACTTCGACCCGCTGACCGGCGAGATCCTCGACGAGATCGACCACGTCTCGGTCTGGCCGGCGTCGCATTACGTGACCAGGGACGAGACCCTCGAGCGCGCGGTCGAGGAGATCCGCGCCGAACTCGCTGCCCGCACGACCGAACTGGAGGCCGAGGGCAAGCAGCTCGAGGCGCACCGGCTGCGCCAGCGGACCGCCTACGACATCGAGATGCTGAAGGAGCTCGGGTTCACCTCGGGGATCGAGAACTACTCGCGGATCCTCGACGGCCGGCCGGAGGGCAGCCCCCCGCACACCCTGATCGACTACTTCCCCGATGATTTCGTCGTCTTCGTCGACGAGTCCCACCAGACGATCCCCCAGCTCGGCGGGATGTTCGAGGGGGACCGCTCGCGCAAGCAGACGCTGATCGACTACGGATTCCGCTTGCCGTCGGCGATCGACAACCGGCCGCTAAAGTTCGACGAGTTCCTCGAGCGGGTCGACCAGCTGGTGATGGTCTCGGCGACCCCCGGCCCGTTCGAGAAAGCCGAGTCGGGCCGGGTCGTCGAGCAGATCGTCCGACCGACCGGGATCATCGACCCTGAGATCGACGTCCGCGAGACGAAGAACCAGATCGACGACCTGATGAACGAGATCAGGGCGCGGGCCGACGCGGGCGACCGGGTCCTGGTCACGACGCTGACCAAGAAGATGGCCGAGGACCTGACCGCGTACCTGCTCGAGTACGGGATCCGGGTCCGATACCTGCACTCCGAAATCGACACCCTGGAGCGGATCCAGATCATCCGCGACCTGAGGCTCGGGGAATACGACGTGCTGGTCGGGGTCAACCTGCTGCGCGAGGGCCTCGACCTTCCCGAGGTCTCCCTGGTCGCGATCCTCGATGCCGACAAGGAGGGCTTCCTGCGCGGCGAGACGAGCCTCGTCCAGACGATCGGCCGCGCCGCCCGCAACGTCAACGGGACGGTGCTGATGTACGCCGACCGCGAGACCGACGCGATGGCGGCGGCGATCCGCGAGACCGACCGCCGTCGCGCGATCCAGCTCGCCTACAACGAGGAGCACGGGATCACCCCGGAGACGGTCCGCAAAGGAATTTCGGAGATGTCCGAGTTCCTGGCGATGGAGGACCGGGCGCCGCGCAAACGCCGCGGCAAGCGGTCGGGTGAATTCAAGGACCCGGAGGAGCTAGAGCGGACGATCGTCGCCCTCGAGGAGGAGATGCTGGCCGCCGCCGACGACCTCCGCTTCGAGGAGGCGGCGAGGATCCGCGACGAGCTGAAGGAGCTCCGCCGCGACCTCGACGGGATGCGGGCCGGGACCTAGCGCCCGGTCGTGGGACGATCGGGTTGTGACGATCTGCGAGGAGATCGCCGGTTGGGCCACCACCCTGGCGATCGGCGACCTTCCTCCGAGCGTTCGCGAGCGGGCCGAGCTACAGGAGCAGAGCATCGCCGCCGGGCGAGCCGCCGGCGAAGCGGCAGCTGCTCCGTTTGCCGCTGTTGCCCCGGACGGCCCCGTCGGACAGGTCTACCGCTCGGCCGCGGCGTCGATCGCCCACGACTGGGACGACTATCTGTTCATGGGGCACACCGGCCACTCCGCCGTGCCCGCCGCTGCCGCCTTCTCGGACGGCCCGGACCGAGCGCTGCTCGCCCGAGTCGCCGCCAACGAGGTCGCGGGGCGGCTCGGCGCGGCCCTCTTCCTGGGCCCTCACAACGGTCAGTTCTGGGCGGCGATCCACTGTGCTTCCGCCGCCGTGGCCGCGTCCGTTGGAATCGGTCTCGATGCCGGTCGCACGGCCCATGCTCTGGCGATCGCCCTCTACCAGCCTCCGTACGGGATGTGGCCGGGATTCATGGGGCCCGGCAGCAAGCTGCTGACCGCGGCGGAGCCGGCGGCTGCGGGAGCCCGGGCGGCGCTGCTCGCTGCCGATGGCGTGACCGGCGCCATCGACGTGATCGAGCACCCACGCGGGGTTCTCGCCAATCTCTCATTCGCACCCCGACCGGCGATGTTCGGCGGGCTCGGCCGCGTCTGGCTGACCGACACCCTCGCCTTCAAGCGCCTGCCGGGCTGTGCCTACCTGCAGTCGATCGCCGAGGCGGCGTGCGCGGCCGAGGTGGAGGCAGAAGCGGTGGCCGAGATCAAGGTCGAGGCGGGCTGGCTCACCTGTGAGATGGAGTCGCTTGGGGATGGCCCCGATCTCTCACCGGTGAGGGTCAACTTCTCGGCGCGGTTGAGCACCGCGATCGCCCTGCTCGCCGGCCGGCTGACTCCCACCGAGCTGGACCCCTCCTGGCTGCGGGAGCATGAGGGTGAAATTCGAGATCTCGCCGCGAGGGTGAGCCTCCGTCACGACCCGGCGCTCACCGCGCAGACCCTGCTCGGCACGCTCGAAGCCGGCGCTTCCGCGGACGACGTGGGATTGCGTGACCTTCTGCGGATACGTCGCCGCCTCGGCGACATCAACATGGACGGGGCCAATCCAGGGCCGGCGCTGCTGAGTGCCGTCCGCGCCGAGCCCCGCCTTCGCCGCGCGCTCGCTCAATCGCTGCGGGCACGGCTGAGAGGTCCCACCGCCGCCGGCATCGATGAGCTCGACGTGGAGGCGCTTCGGATGACCTTTCCGAGTCGGATGCGGATCCGACTGTGCGACGGAGCCGTCGTTCGCATCGAGGGCACCGAGCCCGCATCCTGCGGCCGGTCCCTCGAGGAGCAGCGCATGGTCATCGACGAGAAGCTCGCGCTCGCCGGTTGAGCAGTTCGCTGCTCTATCCGGTGGGTTGGTCGAGGAAGCGCAGTACGGCAAGCACCCGTCGGTGGTCCTCGCTGCTGGCGGTGAGGTCGAGCTTGGAGAAGATGCCGGTCACGTGCTTCTCGACCGCACGCTCGGTCACCACCAGCTCGGCGGCGATCGCGGCGTTGGAGCGGCCCTCCGCCATCAGGCCTAGCACCTCGCGCTCACGCGGCGTCAGCTCGTCGAGGGGGTCGTCGACGCGCCTGCGGCCGAGCATCTTGGAGACGACCTCAGGGTCGAGGGCCGATCCACCGGCTCCGACCCGGCGGACGGCGTCGGTGAGGGCGCCGACGTCCGAGACTCGGTCCTTGAGCAGGTAGCCGAGCCCCTCGGCACTCTCGGCAAGGAGCTCGCGCGCGTAGGCGATCTCGACGTACTGGGACAGCACGAGAACGCCGACCTCGGGCAGCTCGGCGCGGATCTCGCGCGCAGCCCTGAGCCCCTCGTCGGTGTGGGTCGGAGGCATCCGCACGTCGACGATCGCGACATCGGGCTTGTGGGCGCGGACCTTCCGCAGCAGGTCCTCGGCGTCGCTCGACTGGCCGACGACCTCCAGCTCGGCCTCCTCGAGGAGCCGCACCAAGCCCTCGCGCAGCAGGGTCGAATCGTCGGCGAGGACTACCCGCAAGGGATCCTCGCGCGCACAGTCGTGCCGTCGTCGGTCTCGCCGGATACCTCGAACTGCCCTTCGAGCGCCGCAACCCTGTCGGCGAGGCCCCGCAAACCGGTCCCCGCATCCGGGTCGGCACCACCGATGCCGTCGTCGCGCACCTCGACCTCGACCACCCCGTCCATCCGTGCCACTCGTACGGTCGCGCTGTCGGCCCCGGCGTAGCGTGCGATGTTGGTCAGGGCCTCGGCGATCACGAAATAGCTCGCCGACTCGACCGATTCCGGCAGGCGTTCGCTCGGGGTCTCGAGAATCTCCACCGGAACCGGCGAGCGATCGGCGAGGCTCCCGATCGCCGCCTCCAGCCCACGGTCGCTGAGCACCGCCGGGTGGATGCCGCGGGCGAGCTCGCGCAGCTCCGAGGTGGCCGCCGCGAGCTCCTCGAGTGCCTCGTCGAGCAACTCTGCGGTTGCGGCCGGGTCGGAGTCGAGCCTGCCGCGGGCCAGCCGCAGGTTCATCATCAGAGCGACCAGGCGCTGTTGCGCGCCGTCGTGGAGGTCGCGCTCGACGCGGCGGCGCTCGGCATAGCCGGCCTCGACGATGCGGGCCCGGGATGCGCGCAGCTCCTCGACCGTCGCCTGCAGTTCGGACGTGAGCTGAGCGTTCTCAGCGGTCAGGGCGCTGCGAATCTCCTCGTCACGGCCGATGCGGGAGCGAAGCAGCCCGAGCAGGAAGGCAAAGGGGAGGCAGGCGAAGACGGCAATCGCGGCTACGAACGCCACGAGTTCGGCCTCGTCGGAGATCCCGATCTGACCGACGGTCACCTGGCTCAAGAGGAAGACGAACGCGAGCCCCCCGGTGGCGAGGACCGGGGTCAGGGCCCGCCGCTCGCTGGATGGGCTGTGGCGCCAGCGCCGGTAGAGCACCACCACGGTCGCGGCAATCAGCGGGATCGCGATCAGCCCCTGTACCGTGCTGATCGCTTCACCGACGCCGGCGTGGCCGATCATCGCTGCGTTTTCCGGGCAGCCTTCGCAGCCTTCCTTCTCGGGGTCGGCGAACAGGATCCAGGCGACCTGCATGACGGTGGTGATGAAGTAGGCGACCCCCACGAGCGCCCGTTGGGTGCTCGTCCTCAGCCGGCCGGAGGGGAACGAGACCAGCAGGTGGATGAGGATCGCGAAGGGGACCGTGAAGCAGGCGGCTCCGATCGTGAAGACGACGCTGTTGTCCGACGCCCCCAGGGCCCGCAGGAACCAGGTGAACCCGATCGCCATCATCAACGGCCCCGTCTTGTTCCCCGGCCGCCGGTCCCAGGCGAAGAGCCCTGCCCCGGTGAAGCCCCAGCCCGCGACCAGAGTCAGCGACGCGGCCAGTCCGCGCGAACTTTCATGGTCGCTGGTCAGAATCAACGCCACCGAACCGACTCCGGAGGCGAAGGCGAGGAACGCGAGTGCGATCAGGGCGCGGCGCAGGCTGGTCATCCGGTCAACGCCGCGAGTCTCTCACCGCTCAGCTCGCCCTTGGTGACGAAGCCGCGGGCCGGGCTTTCGGCGACCGCGGCCCCGAAGTCCGAGATCTCCCGGCTCGAGGTGAGGACGATCGCCGGACAGTCGCCCGCAGCATCGAGGCGCATCGCGACCTCGAAGCCGTCGATGTCGGGAAGCTGGACGTCGAGCAGGACCAGGTCAGGCCTCAGCTCTCGGACTGCGGCTAGGGCGGCGGCGCCGGTCTCGGCCTCGCCCGCCACGGAATAGCCGGAGGCCTCCAGCATCCGCCGCGCGCTGAGCCTGAAGCTCGGGTGGTCGTCGACTATGAGGACTGAGGTGGGCATGCCTCGATTGTCCTGCATCGCAGGGGGTCCGAGGGTACGGCTAACCCCACCATTGCCGGCGGGGATACCGCCCCTCGAGACGCCTGCCAGCCGCATTGGAGTGGGATTCCCGCGCTGGGAGTCTGGGCTCGTCGCATTCAACCCCTCCCGAAAGGAACCCCATGCAGCCCAGGACGAACATCGCAGCCCGCGCCGCCGAATGGAGCGCGACCCATCGCAAGACGGCCATCTTCGGGTGGCTGGCCTTCGTGGTTGTCTCGCTCGTGATCGGCGCCACCGTGGGCCAGAAGCAGTTGACCGACGCCGAAGCGGTCTCCGGCGAGGCCGGCCGCGCCGAGGTCGCACTCGAACGGTCGAACCTGACTTCGAACGGTGAGAGCGTCCTCATTCAGAGTCGCGACCGCAGCGTCGACGCCCCCGGCTTCCAGGCCGCGATCGCCGATGTGACACGCAGCGTCTCCGCCGTCCCGGCCGTGAGCAAGGTCAGCTCGCCGCGGTCTGGCGGCGGCCAGGTGTCCGCCGACGGGCACTCCGCTCTGGTCGAATTCCAACTCCCGAAAGACGACGAAGTGGCTGAAGCCAAGGTCGACGCCAGCCTCGCCGCGGTCGCCGCCGCCCAGCGGCGCCATCCGGACATGCGGATCGAGGAGCTGGGCGACGCCAGCGCCAACAAGGCACTGGAAGCGGTCTTCAGCGACGACCTCAGCAAGGCCGGAACGACCTCGCTGCCGGTCACCCTGATCATCCTCGTGCTCGCCTTCGGCGCCCTCGTGGCGGCTCTCGTGCCGCTGCTGCTGGCGTTCTCGGCGGTGCTCGCCACAACCGGCCTGCTGGCATTGCCGAGCCAGCTCGTCCCGATGGATCCCAACGTCTCCGCCGTCGTCGTCCTCGTCGGGCTCGCGGTCGGCGTCGACTACTCGTTGTTCTACCTGCGGCGCGAGCGCGCCGAGCGGCGGGCCGGCAGGTCGGAGGAGGCGGCCCTGGCCGCCGCGGCGGCGACGTCGGGTCGGGCCGTCCTCGTCTCCGGGGTGACGGTGATCGCGGCGATGGCCGGGATGCTGCTCAGCGGCGACCCGACCTTCATCTCGTTCGCGGTCGCGACGATGACCGTCGTTGCGGTCGCGCTGTTCGCCTCAATCACGGTCCTGCCCGCCGTCCTCTCGGCCCTCGGCGATCGCGTCGAGAAGGGCAGGATCCCGTTCCTGCACAGGATCGTCGGCCGCCGCGGTGGCCGCTCGGTCTGGTCGTCGGTGGTCGACGGGGTGATGCGGCACCCGGTCGTCTCAGTGATCGCCGCGGGCGGCGTTCTCGTCGCCCTCTCGGTACCCGCGCTCGGCCTGCAGACGATCGTCAGCGGCCCCGACGACATGCCGCGCGACATCCCGATCGTGCGCACCTACGACCACATCACCAAGGCATTCCCGGACGAAGCGGCCGGCTCGACGGTCGTCGTCAAGGCCGGCGATGTCACCTCCGGTCCGGTGGCGGCGGCGATCGGCGACCTCAAGCGGAACGCCCGTGAGGACCGGGTCGTCAACGGCCCGGTGACGGTGCAGACCAGCGCCGACGGCACCGTCGCCTCGATCGAGGTTCCGACCGTTGGCAGCTCGAGCGACGGCACCGCGACGGCGGCGATGGAGCGGATCCGCGACCAGATCGTCCCGAATGCGTTCGCCGACGCCCCCGGCGCCGAAGTGAACGTGACCGGCGCAGCGGCCGAGTCGAAGGATTTCAACGAGCAGTTGGCCCAGCGGCTGCCGCTCGTGATCGCCTTCGTCCTCGGATTCGCCTTCCTGTTGCTGCTGGTCACCTTCCGGTCGCTGGTGGTGCCGATCAAGGCGATCGTCCTCAACCTGCTCTCCGTCGGCGCCGCCTACGGGGTCCTGGTGCTCGTCTTCCAGGACGGGCTGGGCGAGGGCCTGCTCGGCTTCCACTCCAACGGGGGCGTCAGCTCCTGGGTGCCGATGTTCCTGTTCGTGATCCTGTTCGGCCTCTCGATGGACTACCACGTGCTGATCCTGAGCCGGGTCCGCGAGGGAATCGACAGGGGAATGAGCAGCGACGACGCGGTCCGCGAGGGAATCTCGAGCACCGCGGGGACGGTGACGAGCGCGGCGCTGGTGATGGTCGCGGTCTTCTCGATCTTCGCGACCCTCACCATCATCGACATGAAAGAGATGGGCGTGGGGCTCGCGGTCGCGGTCCTGATCGACGCGACGATCGTGCGGGCGATCCTGCTGCCGGCGTCAATGGCGCTGCTCGGCGACCGCAACTGGTACCTGCCCTCCTCGCTGCGGTGGCTGCCGAGGCTCGGAACCGAGCCGGAGGTGGACCCCGCACAGGCGTAGACAGATTCGCCTGACGCGATCGACGAGCGCCGCGGCCAATGGGTCGCGGCGCTCGTCTTTTAACCTGGGGACATGGCGATCGACGTCAGCGAAGCGACCTTCGAGCGCGAGGTGATCGAGCGCTCGCGGGCGGTCCCGGTGGTGGTCGACTTCTGGGCCGAGTGGTGCGGGCCATGCCGGACCCTGACCCCGGCGCTCGAGGCGGCCGAGGCGGCGCGAGGTGACAGGGTCGTCCTCGCGAAGGTCGACGTCGACGCGAATCAGGCGATCTCCGCTCGCTACCGGGTGCAGGGGATACCGGCGGTGAAGGCCTTCCGCGACGGCGACGTCGCTTCGGAATTCGTCGGCGCGGTGCCGAAGGCGAAGGTCGAAGAGTTCTTCGACTCGCTGGTCCCGTCGCGGGCCGATGAGCTCTTGGCCGCCGGCGATGAGCTTTCCCTGCGAGAGGCGTCGGAGCTCGAGCCCCGCCGCGCCGACATCGCCGTCGCGCTCGCGCGGGCCCGCCTCGAGCGGGGCGCCGAGGACGAAGCGCTGGCCGCGCTCGAGCCCCACCAGGGCGATTTCGCCGCCGAAGGAGTGGCGGCGAGGATCCGCCTGGCCAGGGCGGGGGTGGCTGTGGACGCGTTCGAGGCGCTCGACAACGGAGACCGTGAGGCGGCTCTCGACGGCCTGCTCGAGGCGATCGGCGACGCCGAGGGCGAGACCCGGGAGGACCTGCGCCGCGCCGCGATCGGCATCCTCAGCGAGGGCGACCAGGCCGACCCCGCGGCGCGCGAGTACCGCCGTCGTTTGGCGACGGCCCTCTACTGAGATCGCCCCGCTCGCGACGCCTGTCTGCGAGGAGCTGCGCCCGTCGATCTCGAAACCGGCGACGTTGAGGTTGATTGACGGAGGCGGCAGGCCCGCCTCGCGTACCAGGGTCACGAATCGACGCTCCAGCCCAGAGCGCGTGAATCGAGGCTCCTGTACTCGGCAATGGCGCGAGCGAGCCTGCGGCACCCCGAGTGGCGGGCACAGCGCTTCAACAAACGGTCGACCTCAGAGAGGTCGAAGACCCCGATCTGCTCCGAGCGCTCGATTGCACGCGGAAGCCGGCGCGGCGCCACCTGGGCCAGATCGAGCAGGGTCCGGGGGAGAGCGGTGACGGGAATACCCGTTCGGACGACTCGGTCCTCATCCTCGATCGCCGGTGCATGATGGACATGGATCGAAGTCCGGGCAGGGCCGCGCGTCGGCACCGTGACGTCGATCCGCTGCGGCGCGTCCCGCCATAGATCCCAACACAGCCAAGCTGCAGCCGTGCTGTCGCGTCGCCAGGACCGCCAACGGGCCGTGCGAACGCACTTTGTCGTGCATAGGCCTACAAAGTGCGTTCGCGGTGGGTTTTGCTCCCCCCGGGGAGGGGGCGTCCCCAACGGGAACATCTGTTCGCCTGCGTAGAATCGTTCTGGTGCCCGCCTCAGAGCGAATCGTGATCTCCGGTGCCCGCGAGCACAACCTCCGGGACATCGACGTCGAGCTGCCGCGCGACGCGCTGATCGTGATCACCGGGCTCTCGGGCTCGGGCAAGTCAAGCCTCGCCTTCGACACGATCTATGCCGAGGGCCAGCGCCGCTACGTCGAGTCGCTGTCCTCGTACGCGCGCCAGTTCCTGGGGTTGATGGAGAAGCCCGACGTCGACTCGATCGAAGGGCTCTCGCCGGCGATCTCGATCGACCAGAAGACGACCTCGCGCAACCCCCGTTCGACCGTCGGGACGGTGACCGAGGTCCACGACTATCTGCGTCTGCTCTGGGCCCGGATCGGCATCCCCCACTGCCCCGAGTGCGGGGCCGAGATCACCGGCCAGACCCAGGAGCAGATCGTCGATCGGCTGATGATCCTCGAGGAGGGCAGGAAGTTCATGGTCCTGGCGCCGGTCGTGCGTGGGCGCAAAGGCGAATACGGGAAGCTGCTCGAGCAGCTCCGACTCGAGGGCTACTCGCGGGCGATGGTGAATGGCGAGCTGCGCCGCCTCGACGAGGAGATCGTCCTCGACAAGAAGTTCAAACACGACATCTCGGTCGTCGTCGACCGCCTGGTGATGAAACCGGATCTGCGCCGCCGGCTCTCGGAGTCGGTCGAGGCCGCGGCTCGGCTCGCCGCCGGCTTGGTTGAAGTCGAGCTGGTCGGCGAGGAGGGGGCGAACCTGATCTTTTCCGAGCAGTTCGCCTGCCTCAATTGCGGCACCTCGATCCCGGAGCTGGAGCCGCGGATCTTCTCGTTCAACTCGCCGCACGGCGCCTGCGAGCGCTGCCACGGGCTCGGCTTCCAGCGGGTGATCGACCCCGAATTGGTCGTGCCCGACCCGACGCTCTCGCTCGAGGAGGGCGCGCTGCAGCCATGGAACCGCGGCGTCACCGCCTACTGGCGGCGGCTGATCGCCGCCGTCGCCGATGACCACGGTGTCGACATCACCAAGCCCTGGTCGAAGCTGAAAAAAGCGGAGCGCGAGATCTTCCTCAACGGGACCGGGGGCGAACGCCACCAGGTCACCTACACCAACCGCTTCGGCCGCCGTCGCTCCTACAAGGTCCGCTTCGAGGGAATCGTCAACCAGCTGCAGCGCCGCTACGAAGAGACCGACTCGGAGACCAACCGCGAGCGGATCGAGAGCTACATGGCGGAGCAGCCCTGCCCTGACTGCGGCGGCGCCCGGCTGCGGCCCGAGAGCCTCGCGGTCAAGATCGGTGGCCTCAGCATCGCCGAGTACAGCGCGCTCTCCGCGTCGGCGGCCGGGAAGTGGATCCGGGGGCTGGAGCTGACCGAGACCGAGCGTGCGATCGCGCGCCTGATCGTGCGCGAGATCTCCGAACGTCTGGCGTTCCTCGAGAACGTCGGGATCGGCTACCTCTCGCTGTCGCGCTCGGCGCGGACCCTGTCCGGGGGGGAGGCCCAGCGAATCCGGCTCGCGACCCAGATCGGCTCGAGCCTGGTGGGCGTCATGTATGTGCTCGACGAGCCCTCGATCGGCCTTCATCAGCGCGACAACGCGAAGCTGATCGCGACCCTCGACAGGCTCCGCGACCTCGGCAACACCGTGATCGTCGTCGAGCACGACGAGGGCACGATGCTCGCCGCCGACCACCTCGTCGACCTCGGGCCCGGCGCCGGCGAGCACGGCGGCCACGTGATCGCCGAGGGGACGCCGGACGAGGTCGCGCGGACGGCCTCCTCGCTGACCGGCCAGTACCTCTCAGGCAAGCGCCGGATCGAGGTGCCCGAGGAGCGGCGCGAGCCGCGCGGGGCGCTGCTCGTCCGCAATGCCCGCGAACACAACCTGAAGGGGATCGACGTCGCGGTGCCGCTCGGGGTCTTCTGCTGCGTCACCGGCGTCTCGGGGTCCGGCAAGTCGACGCTGGTCAACGAGACCCTGCACCACTCGGTTGCGAATCGCCTCCACCAGGCCAAGCTCCGGCCGGGAGCCCACGACGGCGTCGACGGGCTCAGCCAGATCGACAAGATCATCAGCATCGACCAGTCGCCGATCGGGCGCACGCCGCGCTCGAACCCGGCCACCTACACCGGCGTCTTCGACCACATCCGCCAGCTCTTTGCCCAGACCCAGGAGGCACGGGCGCGGGGGTACAAACCGGGCCGGTTCAGCTTCAACGTCAAGGGCGGCCGCTGCGAGGTCTGCCGCGGCGACGGTCAGATCAAGATCGAGATGCACTTCCTGCCCGACGTCTATGTGCCCTGCGAGCAGTGCCACGGCAAGCGCTACAACCGCGAGACGCTCGAGGTGCGGTTCAAGGGCAAGAGCATCGCCGACGTCCTCGAGATGTCGGTCGAGGAGGCCGTCGTGTTCTTCGAAAACGTGCCGAAGATCGCCCGCCGGCTCCGGACCCTGCACGATGTCGGCCTCGACTACATCCGCCTCGGGCAGCCTGCGACGACCCTCTCCGGCGGCGAGGCCCAGCGGGTGAAGCTCGCCACCGAGCTCTCGAAAGTGGCCACCGGCGACACCCTCTACATCCTCGACGAGCCGACCACGGGTCTGCACTTCGCCGACGTCCAGCGCCTGCTCGACGTCCTCGGGCGGCTGGTCGACGCCGGCAACAGCGTCGTGGTGATCGAGCACAACCTCGACGTGATCAAGACCGCCGATCGCCTCATCGACCTCGGCCCCGAGGGCGGCGAGGAGGGGGGAGAGGTGGTGGCGACGGGGACACCGGAGGAGGTCGCCGCGACCGAGTCCTCCTACACCGGGGCCTTCCTCGCCGACCTGGTCGAGCCGGCGAGCCCGAGGCGAGCATCCCGCAAAGGCCGGGAACCCGTGGCTGCATAGTCGTTGCCACGGGTTGCATAAATGGCTCCGCGCGGGGTACGGTGAGCACAGGGGCAGGAACATTCGAAAGGAGATCCATAGATGTCCACTCTCGGGTTGAGGCGTGCTTCTCTCTTGTTTACCGGTCTACTGTTACTCGTCGGCCTTGTCGCGGTCGGTTGCGGAAGCAGCGGAGGTGGCGGTCCGAAGATCGCACTCCTCCTTCCCGAGAACGAAACGCCGCGCTATGAAGCGCACGACCGCCCCGAATTCGAAGAAAACGTCGAAGCGGAATGCGAAGACTGCGAAGTTCTCTACAACAACGCAAATGAGGACGCCTCCAAACAGCAGAGCCAGGCGGAAGCGGCCCTGACGCAGGGCGCCGAAGTGCTCGTTCTGGACCCGGTCGATGCCAAATCGGCGGCCGCGATCGTCGAAAAGGCGAAAGCGCAGAACGTTCCGGTCCTCTCCTATGACCGGCTGATCGAAAACGCCGAAGTCGACTGGTACGTCTCGTTCGACAACGAACATGTCGGTGAACTGCAGGCCGAATCGCTCTCGGAAAAACTGAAAGAAGATGGCGCGGCGAAGGGCCCGATCGTGATGATCAATGGCGACCCCGCCGACAGCAATGCCGCTCTCTTCAAAAAAGGCGCGCATACCGGCTTCGATGAAGCTGGCGTGGAGATCGCGAAGGAGTACGACACGCCCGAATGGTCGGCGACAAATGCCCAGAACGAGATGCAGCAGGCGATCACAGCTCTCGGGAAGAACGGGTTCGAAGGCGTCTACGGGGCAAACGACGAAATGGCCGCCGGCTCGATCGCAGCGATGAAGAGCGCCGGGATCAACCCGGCCGAAAAGCCCAGCACCGGCCAGGACGCGACGGTCCCCGGAGTGCAGCGGATCATCGCCGGGCAGCAGTACATGACCGTCTACAAGGCAACGGACCTCGAGACCAAGGCCGCCGCCGAAATCGCCGTCGCCCTGGCGGAAGGCGAAGAACCGACGGTCGAAATCACCGAAAAGATCAACAACGGCAAGACCGATGTTCCCTCCGTGCTGCTCGAACCGGTGGCGGTGACCAAGGACAACGTCAAGGACACGGTGATCAAGGACGAATTCATCACCCCGGAAGAACTCTGCACGGGCTCATACGCCTCCGACTGCAAGGAACTGGGGATCTCATAGGCAATCGACGTAGTAGATGACCTCGAACGGCGCTCTGCTCGAAGTCGAGGGCGCAAGCAAGCGCTTCGGCCCGGTCCAGGCTCTGGACCGGGTCGACTTCGAGGTCCACGCCGGAGAGGTGGTCGGCCTGGTCGGCGACAACGGCGCCGGCAAGTCGACCCTCGTCAAGGCCATAGCGGGGATCCACTCGATCGATTCGGGCGGCATGCGGTTCGACGGGAAACCGATCTCGATCCATCGGCCGCAGGATGCTACGGCGCTCGGCATCGCCACCGTCTACCAGGACCTGGCGCTCTGCGACAACCTCGACGTGGTCGCGAACCTCTTCCTCGGGCGGGAGGAAATCTCTTCCGGCCTCGGCCACGCGACGCTCCAGTTGGACGAGGCGACCATGGAGCATCGCGCCGGGGAGCTCTTCTCGGGCCTGGCAGTGACGATCCCGAGCCTCCGCAGCGAGGTCGGCACCCTTTCCGGGGGCCAGCGGCAGCAGGTCGCTGTGGCTCGCTCTCTCCTCGGTGTGCCGAAGGTGGTACTGCTCGACGAGCCGACAGCCGCCCTCGGTGTCCCGCAGACTAGACAGGTGCTCGAGCTGATCGAACGCCTGCGCGAGCGCGACCTCGGAGTTGTCGTGATCAGCCACAACCTCGCCAACGTATTCCATGTCGCCGACCGGATCGTGGTCCTTCGCCTCGGCAAGATCGCGGGCGACTTCCAAGCCGAGCAGACCACCGAGGAGCATGTCGTCTCGGCGATCACCGGCCTCGGGGGGAACGGTGGAGACAAGCCGACGGAGGCGACCAGCGAGGAGGAGGGGGAGTGAGCGCAGCAGCAGGCGGGGCACCGAGCTCCGAGGCCGAAGTCGGCGCGGTCAAAGCGACGACCAGGGAGACGCTCCGGCGCTTCATCCAGGGCGACCTCGCCTCGCTACGGGTCGTGATCGGCCTGGCGGTGATCTGGATCATCTTCCAGTCCCAGAACGATCGCTTCCTCTCGGCCGAGAACCTCACCAACCTGATGCTCCAGATCACAGCCGTCGGCCTGATCTCGATCGGAATCGTCTTCGTGCTGCTGCTCGGCGAGATCGACCTCTCGGTCGGGGCGGTCAGCGGCCTGGCGGCTGCCTGCATGGCGGTCCTGAACGCCCAGCACGGCTGGAACCCCTACCTTGCGATCGCCGCGGGCATCGTCGTGGGCATGTCGATCGGCGCCCTTCAGGGATTCCTCTTCAGCCGTTTCGGCGTTCCCTCCTTTGTGGTGACCTTGGCGGGCCTGCTCGCTTGGCAGGGAGCCCTGTTACAGGTGCTCGGGTCCACGGGGTCGATCAACCTGACCGATCCCGCGATCACCGGCCTCGCCAACACCTTTTACTCCGACACGGTCGGCTGGATCATGGCGGCGATCGTGATCGTCGCCTACGGCGCGTTGACCCTCTTGGGACACCGGAGGCGACTGGCCGCCGATCTGGAAAGCGAGGGCATGATCACGCTCGCAATACGCTTCGCCCTGGTGGCTGTGGCGACGATCGTCGTCGTCGCCGTCCTCAACTCCGACCGCGGCGTGCCGCTCGCCTTGCTGATCCTGGTCGGCTTCGTGGTGGGGATGGAATACCTCGCCAAGAAAACCCGTTTCGGTCGCCACGTCTTCGCGGTCGGCGGCAACGTGGAGGCTGCGAGGCGCGCCGGTATCGGGATCGAAAAAATCCGAATCATTGTCTTCGCGATGTCGGGGACGATGGCGGCGATCGGCGGCATCATGGCCGCCTCGCGGCTGCTCGCCGTCAATCAGAACTCCGGTGGGAGCGAACTGCTGCTGCTCGCGATTGCGGGCCCGGTCATCGCCGGCACCAGCCTCTTCGGCGGGCGTGGCGCCGTCTGGACGGCACTTGTCGGCGCGCTCGTCATCGGGTCGATCTCCAACGGGATGGACCTGCTTGCGCTCTCCTCGGCGGTCAAGTTCATGGTCACCGGCGGCGTCCTCCTGCTGGCGGTGATCGTCGACGCGATCGCCCGCCAGCAGCGCCAGGCGGCCGGCCGGGTCTGAATCAGTCGCCGCCTCCTCTGCTCTCGCGAGGGCCAGAAGAAGCAGAGATGGACTGGCCCTCGCTTCCGCGTCCGGGGGCGGCTAACGTGACACCAGCAGCGAGGCCCCGATCGCCCCGCCGAGGTCACCGAGCGTCGCGACGCGGACCGCCGGCGGGCGTTCATCGACGAAGAGGTGCTTCGCCATCTCCTTCGTCAGCGGGTCCATCATTCTCGCTCCGAAGCGAATTCCGAGCCCGCCGCCGAGCACCACAGCCTCGGTGTCGATCAGGTTGACCGCCGACGCGATCCCGGTCCCGAGCGCCTCGATCGCGCGTTCGATCAGCTTTTCGGTGAGGTCGTCGCCATCGTCCAGGGCGCGCTCCCAGACTCCGCTCGTGAGGCGATCTTTCCCGTGTTTCTCCATCAGCTTGAAGATGTCGGTCTTGACTCCCTCGGAGTGCTGGCGTTTGGCCTCGGCTTCCATCGCCCCGCGGCCCGCGTAGGCCTCCATACAGCCCTTGCGCCCACACGGGCACTTCGCGCCGCCGCGCTTGACGACCACGTGGCCGATCTCGCCGGCGGCGCCGCGGCCCAGCCACGGCTTCCCGTCGAGGACCAGGCCGCCGCCGACCCCGGTGCCCCAGAAGACGCCGAGCAGGCTCGAGAACTCGCGCGCCGCGCCGAGCTGGAACTCGGCTTCGGTCGCGACCTGGACGTCGTTGCCGACCCTGACCTTCGTCCCGAGGGCATCGGAGAGGGTCGCGCCGAGCGGGAAGCTCCCTTTCCAGCCGGGCAGGTTTCGCGCGCCCGAGACGACGCCGGTCTTCTCGTCGGCGTCGCCCGGCGAGCCGACGCCGACGCCCGCCAGCTTGGACGGCTCGACGCCCGCGGCATCCGCCGCTTCTCGCAGCGTCGTCGCCATTGCCTCGGCAACGTCGGCGGGCCCACCCGCGGTCGGCGTCGGTTGGCGGGCCTCGCCGAGCACCTTGCCGGCGTTGTTGACGATCGCGGTCTGAATCTTCGTACCGCCGAGATCTATGCCCCCTCGTAGCTTTGCCATGGGACCAGTCTATGCGTGCCGGTCTGGGAAGCTGTGGCCGATGAGCGAGCAACGGGGCTGGCGCCTGTGGTGGGCGAAGCGGCGCTGGTATGAGCGCAACAGGCGCCCCTGGAGGCGCCTGCGGATCCATCGCCACGCGGCGCGAGGCGGGTTCTTCATCCGGATGCCGGTCGAGGGCGAGCTGCTCGAGGCCCTCGACGAGGGCCGGCTGACGATCGGAGAGGGGACGCTGCTGGAGCCCGGCTGCTGGCTGACGCTCGCCCCCGAGGCCCGGATCGAGATCGGCTCCGAATGCTTCCTCAACCGCAACACGATGTTCGCCGCTTTCGAGCTGATCGAGGTCGGCGACCATGTGATGTTCGCCAACGGCTGCTTCGTCGGCGACGCCTCCCACCGCTTCGACGATCCCGACACCCCCATTCCCTGGCAGGGCTTCACCAGCAAGGGGCCGGTGAGGATCGGCGCCAACTGCTGGTTCGGCGTCAATTGCGTGGTCACCAGCGGGGTCACGATCGGCGAACGCTGCGTGATCGGCGCCGACTCGGTGGTCACCACGGACCTCCCCCCGGGAACGATCGCCGCAGGCGCCCCGGCACGGGGGATCGACACGGTGCCACTGCCTGGCTGAGGCCGTGTATCGAGGCGGCCGCCGGCGGGTGTTTGTCACATTGCCGTGTCCCTCGGCACCTATAATCCGTTCGAACAGGCCGTGACCCGAAGGGCATGGACCAGATGAACCTCACGATCAGCACTCCCGTACGCGCAGAGACCGGCGTCGCCGTCGCCCGCAGCAAGGGCGCGCTTCGCGACGCGCTCGCCGACGCCCGCGCCGCCGGTCGCTCGATCGGCCTGGTGCCGACGATGGGCTACCTGCACAACGGCCACCTCGCGCTGCTGCGCGCCGCCCGCGCCGAGTGCGACGTCGTCGTCATGAGCCTGTTCGTCAACCCGACCCAGTTCGGGCCGGGCGAGGACCTCGACCGCTACCCGCGCGACGAGGCCCGCGACCTCGCCCTCGCGGGCGAGACCGGCGTCGACCTCGTCTACGCGCCCACCGTCAAGGAGGTCTATCCCGAGGGGTTCGCGACCTCGGTCGAGGTTGAGGGGCTGACCGAGGTCCTCTGCGGCGACCCTTCCCGGCGCGGCCCGGGCCACTTCCACGGCGTCACCACTGTTGTCGCCAAGCTCTTCAACTCGGTCGCCCCTGACGTCGCCTACTTCGGCCAGAAGGATGCCCAGCAGGTGGCCGTTATTCGGCGGATGGTGCGTGATCTCGACTTCCCGGTGCGGATCGAGGCGCTGCCGACCGTGCGCGAGCCGGACGGCCTCGCCCTGAGCTCGCGCAACGTCTACTTGGAGCCGGCCGACCGCGCGCGCGCGACCGCCCTCTCGAGGGCGCTCGGCGCGGTCGAGCGGGAGGCCCGGGATGGGTCGCTGGCCGCCGCGATCGAGGCCGGGATGAATGAGCTGAAGCTTGCGGGGATCGACCCCGAGTACCTCGAGGCCCGCGACGCGGAGACCCTCGAGTCGGTCGAGGAGATCAGCGGTCGGCAGGTCCTGGTCGCAGTCGCCGCCCAGGTGGGCGGCGCGCGGCTGATCGACAACGTCCTGATCGGGCCATGAGCGCGAAATTCACAAATTGAAGTCTGAGCGAGTAAATAGGAGAACGATGCAGAGGCAGATGCTGAAGTCCAAGATCCACCGGGCGACGGTGACCGATTGCGACGTCGACTACATCGGCAGCATCACGATCGACACCGAGCTGATGGCCAGCGCCGACCTGCTCACCAACGAGCAGGTCCACGTCTGGGACATCGAAAACGGCGCCCGTTTCGTCACCTACCTCATCGACGGCGAGCCCGGCTCGGGGACGATTCAGGTCAACGGCGCCGCCGCCCACCTGACCAGGCCCGGCCACAGGGTCATCGTCGCCTCGTTCGCCGCCTACGAGGAGAGCGACCTCGAGGCCTACTCGCCGGTCGTCGTCCACGTCGATGACGCCAACCGTGCCGTCGCCGTCGACAGCAATCCGGAGGTGCTTCTTTCATGAAGGATTTCAAGGTCGAAGTCGGTCGGGACCAAGGCTCGGAGCGCAGGCCGGTGACGCTGCCGCGCCTGGCCGAGATGAAGGCCGCCGGCGAACCGATCGTGATGGTCACCGCCTACGACTATCCCTCGGCCCGGGTTGCCGAGGAGGCGTGCGTCGACATCGTCCTCGTCGGCGATACCGCGGCGATGGTCGTGCTCGGCTATCCGGGCACCGAGCCGGTCTCGATGGACGAGATGGTGATGCTCGGCAAGGCCGTCCGCCGTGGCCTCAGCACGCCGCTGATGGTCGGTGACATGCCGATGGGCAGCTACGAGGCCAGCAACGAGCTCGCGGTCCAGAACGCCCAGCGCCTGGTCAAGGAGACCGGCTGCCAGGTGATCAAGCTCGAGGCGGGGGGGACCTCGGTCGAGCGGGCGCGGGCGATCGTCCGCGCCGGGATCCCGGTGATGGGCCACGTCGGACTGACGCCGCAGACCGCCACCGCCCTCGGCGGCTACAAGACCCAGGGCAAGGACCTGAAGGGCGCGATCAAACTCTGCGAGGACGCGCTCGCGCTGCAATCGGTCGGTTGCTTCGCGATCGTCTTCGAGGCAGTCCCGGCGGCGATCACCGAGGCGATTGTCGAGCGCCTGGAGGTGCCGGTGATCGGGATCGGCGCCGGGGCCGCGACCGCCGGCCAGGTGCTGGTCTTCCACGACCTGCTCGGGATCACCACCGGCCGGACGCCGAAATTCGTCAAGCGCTACGCCGAGGTTCACGAGGCGATGGTCGAGGGCGTCGGCCGCTACACGACGGAGGTCCGTGCCGGCATCTTCCCCGAGGCCGACCATGTCTACGGCATCGACCCCGCCGAGCTCTCGTCCTTCAAGGATTACCTCGACAGCGAGAGCCTGGCGGCGCCCGGCAGCTGGGACTGGGAGCCGCTCTCCTAGGCCCGATATAGGATGGCCGGGCCTTGAGACTCTCCGTCCTGTTGGTGGTGGTCGCGGCCTCGCTCGCCCTCTGTGCCGGCGCCCAGGCGGCCACGGTCACCGTCGGCAGCCCGCTGACGGTCGACTTCAGCGGCCAATCAACGGGTGAAGTGACCGGCGTGAACCTGACGCTCGGCGAGCCGGGGGCCAACGCGACCTCGCCGAACGATGGGACCGTCGTGCGCTGGCGGATGGCGGGCGACTACTCGGGCGGGCCGTTCCGCCTCGTTGTCCTCAGGCCGGTCGGGGGCGAAAAATATGAAGCGACGGGGGCCAGCGCTCCGGAGTCCCCGGTCCCCGGCTCGGGGACCGTGACCTTCCCCACCTCGCTTCCGATCCGGGTCGGGGACCTGATCGGCCTCAACACGGCCACCGGAAGCAGCGCGATCGGCTTCGCCATCGCTCCCCCCGGATCCGAATTCCGGACCTTCTCGCCGCGGCTCGAACCGGGCGCACCGGCTCAAAAAATCGGCGGAGGAGGAACCGAATTTGAGCTCGGCTTCAACGCCGACGTCGAATACGCGATGCCCGCCGTGGCTGGGCCTCCGGCCCCGCCCCCCGCCCAATGCATCGTTCCCAACCTCGCCGGCAAGAAGCTCAAGGCGGCCAAGAAGAAGCTGAAGAAGGCCAACTGCAAGCTCGGCAAGGCGACCAAGAAGGAAGGCGCCACCGCGAAAACGGGCAAGGTCAGGAAGCAGAGCCCGAAGCCGGGGAAGGCCCTGACGGCGGGGTCGAAGGTGACGGTCACCCTCAAGCCATAGGGCGAACGGGCGGAGATCACCATGCCCATCTACGAGTTCGAGTGCGAGGAGTGCGGGAGTCGGTTCGAGGAGCTGCTGCTGGGCGATGCCGGCGAGATCGCCTGCCCACAATGCGGGTCGACCCGGGCCCGGCGGCTGATGTCGACCGTCGCGCCGCCCGGGCGCCAGCCGCGCGGGGCGGCGGTGCGGTCTGACGAATCGCGCCGCCGCGAGCGCGAAGCCGGCCATCGCGAGCGGCTGGCGGCGGACAAACGCAAACGGGCCGCCGGGGAAGCGCCGGCGCCTCGGAAGAAGGGGCCGCCGAAATGAGCGGCGTCACCGCCGAGGCCCGCCGGGCCGAGCTCGTCGGCCTCTTCCGCGAGGTCGAGGCCTGCACCAAATGTCCCCTGCACGAGACCCGCTCCCGCGCGGTGTTCGGATCCGGCGACGCCGACGCCGAGGTGATGTTCGTCGGCGAGGCCCCGGGTGCCGAAGAGGACCGCCAGGGCCTGCCGTTTGTCGGCCGCGCCGGTCAGCTGCTGAACGAGCTCCTGGAGGGAATCGGGATGTCGCGCGAGGACGTCTTCATCGCCAACGTGCTCAAGAGCCGGCCGCCGGGCAACCGTGACCCGCAGCCGGAGGAGATCGAGGCCTGCCGCCCCTTCCTCTTCGACCAGGTGCGGCTGATCGAGCCGAAGGTCGTCTGCACCCTCGGCAACTTCGCGACCAAGCTGCTGAGCGGCAACCCGGCCGGGATCACGCGGGTGCGGGGGACGCCGCAGGTCCACTCGCTGGGCGGCCGCGCCGTATTCCTGCTGCCGCTCTTTCATCCTGCCGCCGGGCTGCGAACTCCGGCGGTGAAGGAGACGCTGCGCGGCGACTTCGAGACCCTCCCGAAACTGCTCGCCGGGCCCGACCCCGGCGCCCCCGACCCCGAGGAGGAGATCGAGGAGGCACCGGTCCCGGGGCCGCCGCAGCCCCCCGCCGACCAGCTCGACTTCTTTGGCTGAGCCGCTGACCAGCGCCTCCGCGGAGGAGAGCGAAGCGACCGGCGCCCGGCTCGCCGCCGACCTTGCCCCTGGCGACGTCGTCCTCGTCATCGGTGAGGTCGGGGCCGGGAAGACGACCTTGATCCGAGGCGCCTGCCGAGCGCTCGGGGTCGAGGAGCCGGTCGTATCCCCGACCTTCACGATCGGCCGTCGCTATCGCGGCCGGGTCCCGATCTCCCACCTCGATCTCTACCGGCTCGCCGACCTCGAGGGGGAGGAACCAGCGCTCCTCGAGGACTATCTCGACGCCGATACCCTCACCTTCGTCGAGTGGCCCGCGGTCGCCGAGCCGCGCCTCGCCGCGGGCGTCAGGCTCGAGGTTCGGATCGCCCATCTGGGCGGGAATCGCCGCTCGATCGAGGTCGCGAGCGCATCCACCCGCAAATAGCCGTGTTTCGGGAGCGTGCCCGCCGTGTAGCATCGGCCACCACAACCCGTACCGAGGAGGAGGAAGGCGCCCGATGAAGCGAGTCAAGACGCTGGCGGCGATATTGATGGGAGTTGCGCTGTTGGCGAGCCTCGTGCCTGCGATGGCCCAGGGGGCCGCCTACCGCCACTACGTTGCCTGCGGCCTCTCGGAGAACGCGAAACCAGCCCATGCCTGCCAGAAGGGCCGTGACAAGGGAGCGTTCTTCCGCAGCACCAAGAACGACGTCTTCTACACCGTCTGCGTGAAATTCCCGACCAAACGCCGGCTCTGCGCGCCGAAACAGGAAGCCAAGGCGGGGACCCTCTACGTCAACAAGATCACCTCGAACATCCCCGGCCAGCACAAGGTCACCTGGTTCGTCGAAGGCAAACGGGTTGGCCTGTTCGCCTTCAACGTGAAGGGCTAGCTCGGCCCGCTGGCGATCCTCGGCTTCGATACGGCGACGGAGGACACAGCCGTCGCCGCCGTGCAGGGAGACGAGGTCCTCTACGAGTCGCTGCTCGGCCTCTCCGAGAAGGGAAGCCCGATGCACACGACGGCGCTGCTCGCCGAGGTTGAGCGCGCGGTCGGGGGGGCGGGGGGTTGGGACGAATTCGAGGCGCTCGGCGTCGGCATCGGCCCGGGGTCCTTCACCGGCCTGCGTGTCGGGATCGCGACGGCGCGAGCGCTGGGCCTCAGCCGTGGCCTCGACGTCCGCGGCGTCAGCACCCTCGATGCGCTTGGACGCGGAATCGACGGCGGCGACGGCGTGATTCGGCTCGCCGCCATCGACGCGCGCCGCGGCGAGGTCTTCGCGGCGTCATACGACTCCGGAGGCGAGCGGATCTGGGACCCTCTCGTATGCCCGCCGCCGGAACTGGCTGCGCGGATCGCGGCGGTCGGTAAGCCGGTCCTTTGCGCCGGATCGGGCGCGGTACGATTTCGCGAGGAGCTGGCGGGCCCCGACGTCGAGATTCCAGAGGACGCCGATCCCGCCCACCGGATCGCCGCCCGGCACATCTGCGCACTGGCGGCGGCCGGGGCTGGAGTTGAGGCCGAGCCCGCCGCCCCGAACTATCTGAGGCCTCCCGACGCGGAACGCTGGCGTGAGCGAGACACTATCCCGACACCCGAATAGCGCCGGCGACGAGCTGGCCGTGCGCCGCCTTGCCTACAGCGACCTGCCGGCGGTTATCTCGATCGAGCGCCGTTCGTTCCCCTCGCCATGGTCGCTGGCGATGTTCGTGCTCGAGCTCTCGAAGCCCTCGGGCATCTGCCTCGCGGCAACCGACGGCGAGGAGCTGTTGGGCTATCTGGTCTGCTCGCGCTACGACCGCGTCTGGCATCTGATGAACGTCGCCGTCGCGCCCGAGCGCCGCCGGCTCGGCGTCGCGACCCGACTCATCTCCCAGCTGTTCGAGACCTCCGGCAACGAGTTGCCGACGACCCTCGAGGTGCGGGTCTCCAATCGCGAGGCGATCGCGATGTACGAGGGCCTCGGATTCCGCTCCGCCGGCGTGCGTCCCCGCTACTACCAGGACAACGGCGAGGACGCGCTGATCATGTGGCTAGATTGAACAGAGCGGCTGGGTCGCCGCCCACACCGTCCCTCACGGACCCGCAAATGGCGGACGCGGTAGCGAGCTTGCGAGGATTCCGGTGATCAGCAGCGCAAGCGAGCGGGAGCGGAGCACATTGGCGGAATTTGTGTGGGTCGGGTCGTGCATGGTCCCGGTGGTCTAGGGACGGGCGGAATTGATCCTGGCGATCGAGACGTCTTGCGATGACACCTGCGCGGCGGTGTTGGACGGCCCGCGCATTATCGCCAACACGATCTCCTCGCAGGCGGAGGCGCACGCCCGCTTCGGCGGCGTCGTGCCGGAGGTCGCCTCGCGCCACCACCTCGACCTCGTTGTCCCGGTCATCGAGGCCTCGCTCGCCGAGGCCGCCGCCAGCCTCGATGACATCGAGGCGGTCGCCGTCACCGTCGGGCCGGGCCTGATCGGCGCGCTCCTGGTCGGTGTCAGCACCGCGAAGGCGATCGCCGCGCCGCGCCGATTGCCGCTGATCCCGGTCGACCACCTCCAGGGCCACGTCGCCGCGAACTTCCTCGAGCCGGACCCGCTCGAGCCGCCGTTTCTCTGCCTTCTCGCCAGCGGTGGCCACACGCTGCTCGCCGCGGTGACCGATCACCACGGCCATGAGGTGCTGGGCCAGACTCTCGACGACGCCGCCGGAGAGGCATTCGACAAGGTCGCGCGGATGCTCGACCTCGGCTATCCGGGCGGGCCCGCCCTGGAGCGCCTTGCCGCAGATGGCGACCCCGACGCGTTCGAGCTGCCGGTCGCGATGAGCCGCGGCCCCGGCCTCGACTTCAGCTTCAGCGGTCTCAAGACCGCGCTCGCCTACCTCTGCCGCGAGCTGGGGGAGGAGGAGGTAGAGCGCCGTCGCGCCGACCTCGCGGCGAGCTTCCAGGCGGCGGCGGTGGGGCAGCTGGCGGCGAAGCTCGACCGCGCCCTGAGGGGGGACGAGTGGTCGGCCGTCGCGCTGGGCGGCGGCGTCGCCGCCAATGGCGCTCTCCGCAACGCGGCGGCGGGGCTCTGCGAGAAGCACGGGGTCCGCCTCAAGCTGGTGCCGCGCGAGCTCTGCACCGACAACGCCGCGATGATCGGCTCCGCAGCGCGCTTTGCCGAGCCACGTCCATATCCGGAGTACCTCGAATACGACGCCTTCCCGACCACTTGACCGAGGTTGTCATTTACTCGCGGCCGGGCTGTCACCTCTGCGAAGTGGCGGTCGCCGAGATCATCGCGATCCACGCCGAGGGCCGTGAGTTCGAGCTGCGGGAGGTCGACATCGAGAGCGAGGAGGGACTGCTGCGGCGCCTGCTCGAGCGGATCCCGGTCGTCGAGGTGGACGGCGAGGTCATCTCGGAGCTCCGCCTCGACGCGGACGCACTTCGCGCCCGGCTCGATACTGTGGGGTAGATGGAGCGGGCCGTAGAGGAGGCGGAGGTGTCCGATGACCTGATGGTCGACGGCGAGCGCCTTTCGCTGGGCGTGGCGGCGCGCCTATCGCGCTACCTGCAGGTCCTGACCCAGGCCCGGAAGATGGGCCGGGAGACGATCTCCTCGCAGGAACTGTCCGACTACACCCACATCAACCCGACCCAGATCCGCCGCGACCTCTCCGGCTTCGGCAAGTTCGGCAAGCGCGGCGTCGGCTACAACGTCGACTCGCTGGTCGCCCAGATCCGCAAGATCCTGCGCACCGCCGGCCAGCACAACATCGCCCTGTTCGGCGCCGGCAACCTCGGCCAGGCGATCGCCAGCTCCGACATCTTCGCCGACCACGGATTCCGGATCGTCGCGATGTTCGACGTCGATCCCGACCTTGTCGGCAATCAGGTCGGCGGCCTACCGGTGCGCGATTTCGGCGAGCTCGAGTCCGTCGTCTCCGACCAGGACGTCGTCGTCGGTGTGCTGGCGGTGCCCGCCGCGGCCGCCCAGGCGGTCGCCGACCGACTCGTCGAGGCCGGGGTCAAGATTGTCTTCAACTACTCCGAGCAGCTGCTGCAGGTCCCGCCCGAGGTCACCGTCCACACATCAAGCCCCGCGGTCGATCTCCTCTACGCGCTCTACTTCTACCTGACCTGAACCAGCTGAGCCAATGGACCTCGACCTCGCCAGGGAGAGACTCGAGTCCTCGGTCGACTTCACGATCGGCCTCGAGGAGGAGTTCGCGATCCTCAACCCGGAGACGCTCGAGCTCGAGCACCGGTTCGACGAGGTGTACGGCGCCTGTCAGGAGGACGAGGTGCTGGCCGAGTCCGCGGCCGGCGAGCTGATCGCGTCGGAGATCGAGATCCGCTCCGGCCGCGCCGAGAGCTTCGCTGAGGCGGTCGCGATGCAGCGCGAGCGCCGCGAGCGGTTGTTCGCGCTGGTCGATCGGATGGGCCTCGCGCTCGCGGCGACCGGCACCCACCCATGGGCCGATTACCGCGACCAGCGGATCATCGACACGCCTCACTACAACCGGCTCCGCCAGGAACTCGGCTGGGTTGCCCAGCGCAACAACACCTGGAGCCTGCACCTGCACATGGGGGTGCGCGGGGCCGACCGCGCGATCGCGGTCTGCGACAGGCTGCGCGAGCAACTGCCGCTGCTGCTCGCGGTCTCGGCCAACTCGCCGTTCCTCGACAACCGCGACAGCGGTCTGCACACCGTGCGGACCGAGATCTTCACCCGGACGTTCCCCCGCTGCGGGATCCCGAGCCCGTTCGTCGATTGGCGGACATATGCCGAGTTCGTCGACCTCCTGGTCCGAACCGGGACCGTGGTCGAGTCGACCCAGCTGTGGTGGAGCGTGCGGCCCCACCACGCGTTCGGGACGGTCGAGGTGAGGATCTGCGACGCGCAGACCCGCGGCGACGAGTCGTTCTCGGTCGCGGCGCTGATCGCCGCCTGCGTCGCCCAGGCCGCGATCGAGTACGACGAGCACGGTCCCGGGGGCGCCGAGCCCTTGCTCGCCGACCGCGAGATCGAGGAGAACCTGTGGCGGGCGATCCGTCACGGGATGGATGGACGGCTGATCGATTTCCGCGCCGGGGCCGAGGTCGAGGCGGGGGCGGCGCTCGAGTTGCTGCTTGCTCGCACCGAGCCGGCCCGCTCCCGACTCGGCCTCGAGATCGACCTTCCGGAGCGAAACGGCGCCCAGCGCGCCCGCGAGGCTTTTGACGCCGGAGCCTCGATCGAGGAGATCTACCGCGACTCCGTGGCCGAGACCCGCCGCACCTACACCGGCGCCAAACAGGCGGCCTAGCGCCCTTTGCGGGCCGGCTGCGGGCCGTTTCGCCTGTTCCCCATATAGACTCCCGCGCCGCAAAACCCAGCCGGAGGACCAACTTGACCGACTTCCTGACCGAATACGGAGTAGTCGTCGCGCTCGTCTGCGCGGGGGCAGCCGTCATCTACGGACTTCTCATCACCCAGCGCCTGCTCGCGCTCTCACCGGGCAACGAGCGGATGCAGGAAATCTCGGGCGCCGTCCAGGAAGGCGCGCGGGCCTACCTCAGTCGTCAGTACACGATCATCGCCACTGTTGCGGTGCCGATCGCGATCCTGCTGTTGGCTCTCCAGAACTGGGAGACCGCGGTCGGCTTCGTGATCGGGGGAACCCTCTCCGGTGCCGCCGGGTTCATCGGCATGAACCTCTCGGTTCGAGCCAACGCCCGCGTCGCCGAGGCGGCCCGCGGCGGCGTCCCGCCGGCGCTCGACGCCGCCTTCAAAGGCGGCTCGGTCACCGGCCTGCTGGTCGTCGGCCTGGCGCTCTTCGGGGTCGCCGGCTACTTCGGGCTGCTCGTGCTGACGGGCGCCGTGGACACCGACAAGGAGGCGGTTGACGCCCTCGTCGGGCTTGGCTTCGGTGGCTCACTGATCTCGGTCTTCGCCCGGCTGGGCGGCGGCATCTTCACCAAGGCGGCCGACGTCGGCGCCGACCTCGTCGGCAAGGTCGAGGCCGGGATCCCCGAGGACGACCCCCGCAACCCGGCCGTGATCGCCGACAACGTCGGCGACAACGTCGGCGACTGCGCCGGCATGGCCGCGGACCTATTCGAGACCTACGCCGTGACCTCGGTCGCCGTGATGCTGCTCGGTGTCCTCACCTTCACCGGCGCCGGCGGCGACTTCTCCCGCGAGGTCGCGATCTACCCGCTGGTGATCGGCGGCGTTGCGATCATCGCCTCGATCATCGGCGCTCTCAGCGTGCGGACCAAATCCGACCGGGTCGAGGGCGCCCTCTACCAGGGACTGATCATCTCCGGGATCCTCTCGATCGCCGCCTTCTATCCGATCACCGACTGGCTGATGAGCGATCCGGTCCGCCTCGGCCTCAGTGCCGGCGCCGACGCGGTGAGCGTCACCGATCTCTGGCTCTGCGCCGTGATCGGCATCGCGGTCACCGCGCTCCTCTTCGCGATCACCGAATTTTATACGTCGACCCGGTTCCGGCCGGTGAAGACGATCGCCCAGGCGTCGGAGACGGGACACGCGACGAACATCATCCAGGGGCTTGCCCAGGGCTTCCAATCCACCGCCGCGCCGGCGATCGTTCTCGCCCTGGCGATCCTCGGCGCCAACGAGCTCGCGGGCATCTACGGCATCGGCGTCGCCGTCATGGCCCAGCTCTCGCTCTGCGGGCTGATCGTCGCCCTCGACGCCTTCGGGCCGATCACCGACAACGCCGGCGGCATCGCCGAGATGGCGGAGCTGCCCGAGGACGTCCGCAACGTCACCGACCCGCTCGACGCGGTCGGGAACACGACCAAGGCGGTCACCAAGGGCTACGCGATCGGGTCCGCCGCGCTCGCGGCGCTGGTGCTGTTCGCCGCCTTCAAGAGCGAACTCGCCGAGGAAGCACCGGCAGGTTTCAATATGAACAGCCTCTTCAATCTGTCCTCGCCGGACGTCCTGATCGGTCTGATCATCGGCGGGATGATGGTCTACCTGTTCGCGGCGCTCGCGATCGAGGCCGTCGGCCGCGCCGGCGGCCAGGTTGTCGAGGAGGTTCGCAAACAGTTCCGCGAGCACCCCGGGATCATGGAGGGCACCGAAAAACCCGAGTACGGGAAAACCGTGGCGATCGTTACCGCGGCGGCCCAGAAGGAGATGATCCTTCCCTCGCTGATCCCGATCGTCGTTCCGGTGATCGTCGGCCTGCTCAGCGTCGATGCGCTCGGCGGGTTGCTGATCGGGGTGATCGTCGTCGGGCTCTTCGCCGCGGTCTCGATGACCGCCGGCGGCGGCGCCTGGGACAACGCGAAGAAGCTGATCGAGGACGGCGCCCACGGCGGCAAGGGCTCAGAGGCCCATGCCGCCTCGGTGACCGGCGACACGGTCGGCGACCCCTACAAGGACACCGCCGGCCCCGCGATCAACCCGATGATCAAGGTCGCGAACATCGTCGCGATCCTGATCATCCCGATCGTCCACTTCTAGGGCCCGGCACGGCCCGGCGGGCGTCAGCCCGCTTCGACCACCCTGACCGTGCCGTGCATGGTCGGGTGGATTTCGCAGTGGTAGGTAAATTCGCCGGGTTCCTTGAAGGTCTCTGACTTGAGCTTGCCTTCCTCGAGTTCGCCGGTGTCGAAGCTGCCGTCATCGGCGGTCGCGGTGTGGGGGGCGGAGTCCTGGTTGATCCAGATCACCTTGCCGCCTTCCTCGATCGTGACCGGGTCGGGGCTGTAGGCGAAGTCGATGATTTCGACTTTTTCGGATCGGCGGGCGTTCCCGCTCGGCGCCGGGGTGCTGCCGGTTTCGGCTTTGGTTTCGGCTTCAGGTTCGGCGCTTGTCGCGCCTGCTTCGGTGGACGTCGAGTCGCCGCCGCCACCGCAGGAGGCGATGCCGAGGGCGAGGATGAGCAGGATGATCGGGGCCAGGACGCGACGGGCTGTGAGTTTTGGCATACGTCGAACCTACCCCGATCGCCGAGTGGGCACACCGATCGCCGGCGAGTGTCGGTTAGATTCGCGCACCGTGGCCGAGCCGATGATCAACGTCTCCGATTTCGAGCGCGCCGCGGCGGAGCGGCTCGAGCCCGGCGTGCTCGGCTACTTCGCCGGTGGCGCCGGTGACGAGCTGACCCTGCGGGAGAACGTCGCCGCCTGGAGTGGGTGGCGGCTCCGACCGCGGATGCTGGCCGGGATCGGCGACTGGGAGACCTCGGCCGAGGTACTCGGCGGGCGGGTCGCGGCGCCGATCCTCGTCGCGCCTGTCGCCTACCAGGGCCTGGTCGACCCCGAGGGCGAGGCGGCAATGGCGCGCGCCGCGGCTGCGGCGGGAACCGTCATGTGCGTCTCGACGCTGGCGACGATGGGCCCCCGCCAGGTCGCCGAGGCGGCCCCCGGCGGGCGCCGCTGGTTCCAGCTCTACCGCTTCCGCGACATCGGGGTGACCAGGGCATTGGTCGCCGAGGCGGTGGGGTCCGGGTACGAGGCGATCGTCCTCACCGTCGACACCGCGCGGGCGGGCAACCGCGAGCGAGACATCCGAACCGGCTTCAAAATTCCCGAGGAGCTCGGGGTACCGAGCGTCGAAGCCGCGATCGGCTCGAGCGAGGCGCTGACGATTGCCGAGACCTTCGACCTGATGGAACCGGCCCTCGACTGGGCCCAGCTCGAGGAGCTGGTCGCCGAGGCCGGCGTCCCGGTCCTCGTCAAGGGCGTGCTGACCGCTGAGGACGGCGCCCTCGCGGTCGAGCACGGCGCCGCCGGCGTGGTCGTCTCCAACCATGGCGGCCGCCAGCTCGATCGCTGCGTCGCCACCGCCGATGCCCTCGCCGAGGTCGTGGAGGCGGTCGCCGGAAGGGCTCCGGTCCTCGTCGACGGCGGGATCCGGCGCGGGGTGGACGTGGCGATCGCGCTCGCCCTCGGCGCCGACGCGGTCCTGGTCGGCAGGCCCGTCCTCTGGGGCCTCGCCGCTGCCGGCGAGACCGGCGCGCTGCGGGTGCTCGAGCTGTTGCGCGGGGAGCTCGAGCTGACGCTCGCCCTCTGCGGCTGCTCGACGCCGGCTGAGCTCGGGCCTTCCCACCTGCGGCGCGCACCGGCCGCGGCCGTATATTCGATCTGAATGCCCAGAGGAATCGGCGCCTAGATGGCCAGGCGCATCCCCAGAGACGAATCGCTGAGCCGCGTTCATGGCGTCGGCGCCCTGTTCTCGGCGGCCTACGGCAACGTCGGCTCCTCGATCTACTACGCGCTCGGCGTCACCGCCGCCTTCGCCCTCGGCCTGACCCCGATCGCGTTCGTCATCTCCGGCCTGATCTTCGCCGCGACCGCCGCAACCTACGCCGAGGCGACGGTGATGTACCCGGAGGCAGGCGGGTCCTCGAGCTTCGCCCGCCACGCCTTCAACGAGCTGGTCAGCTTCATCGCCGCCTGGGGCCAGATGCTGAACTACACGATCACGGTCGCGATCTCGGCCTACTTCGTGCCCCACTACCTGGCCGTGTTCTGGGAGCCCCTCGGCCACGGCCCCGGCGACATCATCGGCGGCGCGGTCCTGATCGGCGCCCTGGCACTGCTCAACATCCGCGGCTCGCAGGAGTCGGCGAAACTGAACCTGATCCTCGCCGTCGCCGATCTCGCGACCCAGGTGGTCCTGGTCGGGATCGGGCTCTTCCTCGTCTTCAGTCCCCAGGTCCTGGTCGACAACGTCCACCTCGGCGTGGCCCCGACCTGGAGCGACTTCGCGCTCGGGATCGCGGTCGGGATGATCGCCTACACCGGGATCGAGACGATCTCCAACATGGCCGAGGAGACGGTCGACGCGCCGAAATCGATCCCGCGAAGCGTCGGAATCACGGTGGCCGCCGTTCTGGGCCTCTACCTCTTCATCCCGTTGGTGGCGCTCTCGGCGATGCCGGTGACCCAGGACGCCGCCGGCCACTACTCGACGACGCTCGGCACCGAGTTCGCCAACGACCCGATCCTCGGCATCGTCGAGAACCTCGGCCTCGGCGCCGGCCTGACCGAAGCCCTCCGCTTCTATGTCGGGATCCTCGCCGCGGTGATCCTCCTGATCGCCACCAACGCCGGCCTGATCGGCGTCTCCCGCCTCACCTACTCGATGGGGCAGCACCGCCAGCTTCCCGAGAAGCTGCGCCAGGTCCACCCCCGCTACCGGACGCCGTACATCGCGATCATGATCTTCGCCGCGAATCGCGACGATCACCCTGCTTCCGGGCAAGACCGACTTCCTGGCGACGCTGTACTCGTTCGGGGCGATGCTCTCGTTTACCATCGCCCACGTTTCCGTGATCCAGCTGCGGCGACGGAAATCTGAGGACGAGCGGCCCTGGAAGCCGCCTTTGAACATCCACGCGTTCGGCGCCGAACTGCCGCTGACCGCGGTCCTGGGCGGGCTCGGGACCTTCGCCGCCTGGATCGTCGTGATGGCGCTCTACCCGCGCACGCTCGTCGTCGGCCTCGGCTGGATGGTCCTCGGCGTCGCCATCTACATGCTCTACCGACGCAACCAGAAACTGCCGCTGACGGAAACGGTCAAGGTCGTCACTCCCGAGCCCCTCGGTGTCGAGGAGATCGAGTACCGGAGCGTCCTCGTCGCCTTCGACGACGACGACCCGTTCTCCGAGGAGATGGTCGGGACCGCGGTCAAGCTCGCCTCGAAACGGCTGCGCGGGATCCACGTCCACTCGATGCTGACCGTCCCGACCAACCTTCCGCTCGACGCCAAGATGCGCGACGCGGAGGCCGCCGCCCAGAGCAAGGTCGAGCAGGCGAAGCTGATCGGCGGCCAGCGGGTCACCGGCCACGTCGAGCGGGTCCGGCCCGGCCAGGCCGGCTACTCGATCGCCGACGAGGCGAAGATGATCAACGCCGCCGCGGTGGTCGTCCCGCTGCGGTTCCGGAACGGCACCCCGCTCTACGACAAGACCCTGCAGACGGTCCTCGCCGAGCGCCCCTGCCGGGTCATCGTCGTCTCCGACCACGGCGTTCAGCAGGACGCCGAAAGTCAGCCGACCCCGGCCTAGAATCGGGATCATGGCCTCTCCCGAGCGGTTCTACCGCGGCTCGATCCGCGCGATCTCCATTCTCATGATCGCGCTTGGCCTGGCGATCCTCCTCAGCACTCTCGTCAACGGCGGCGGGCCGCTCTCGGTGGGGGTTCTGATCGGGGTCGCCTTCATCGCCGTCGGCGCCGGGCGGCTGTGGGTCTCGGCGCGGATGGAGCGCAGGTGAGCGAGCCGGACCAGAAATCCCCGGGCTCGCGGCTCGAGCCGCTGCTCCACCGGGGGCTGGGTGTCCCCGGGCTGTTCGTCGCGGTCTACTCGGCGATCGGGTTCTCGATCTACTTCTCGCTCGGCGTCGTCGCCGATCGGGGGCTGGGTCTGACCCCGCTGATCTTCCTCGCCGCCGGCCTACTCTTCGTCCTCGCGACGCTCAGTTACGTCGAGGGCGGGGCGATGATCCGCGAACGCGGTGGCTCTTCCAGCTTCGCCCGCCACGGCTTCAACGAGCTGATCGCCTTCATCGCCGGCTGGGCGATCCTGATCGACTACCTGATCGTCGCCGCGCTGGCGGCGATCTCGGTCCCGCACTACCTGACGCCGGTCTCCTCCGGTTTCGCCGAGTCCGGCTGGGAGATCGGGATCGCGGCCGCGGTGATCCTCGCCGCCTGTTTGCTCAACGTCCTCAACATCACCGGCCGCGGGATCCGCGAACGCTGGCTCGTCGTTCTCGCCCTCGCCGACATCGCCCTGCAGCTGGCGGTGATCGGGGTCGGCGTCCTCGCCGTGCTCCATCCCGACCGCCTGACCGATCAGCTCGACCTCTTCAACAACCCGAGCCTGACCGACGTCATCTACGCCGCCGTGGTGGCGATGCTCGCCTACGCCGGCATCGAGGCCGCCTCGGACCTGGCGCCGGACATCGACGTCGAACCTCGCGACCTGAAGCGGATCGTCAGCGTCGGGGCGTTCGCGGTGCCGCTGATCTACGCCGGGATGGCGGCGATCGCGTTGATGGCGGTGCCGGTCGTCGCCACTTCCGAAGGCCCCCAGACCGCGCTTGGCGGAGAATTCGTAGAGGAGCCGATCCTGGGGGTGGTCTCGGCGTTCGAACCGACCTGGGTCGCCGACTCGATGCGCTGGATCGTCGCGATCATCGCCACGCCGGTTCTGTTCTGGGCGTCGACGACGGCGATGCTCGGCGTCTCCCGCCACATATACACGCTGGCGATCAACCGCCAGATCCCGAGCTGGCTCGGAAAGCTGAACGCCCGCCACGCGACTCCGCACGTCGCGATCGCGATCTCGGGCCTGATCATGATCGGGCTCGTGGTCCCGACCGACGTCAAGCTGCTGGCCGGCATCTACGCCTTCGGCGCGACCCTGGCGATCACGATCGCCCACCTCTCGATCCTGCGGTTACGAATGACCGAACCCGACCGCCCGCGCCCGTTCCGGGTCCCGGGGAACGTCGATTGGGGCGGATCGAGCATCCCGATCCCGGTCGTGATCGCGGCGGTGCTGACCGGCCTCGCCTTCCTCAGCGTCCTCGCCTTCCATGACCGGGCGCGCTGGGTCGGCCTCGGCTGGATGGCCTTCGGGCTGCTGTTCTACGTCGTCTATCGCAAGGTCGTCGAGGGGACGACGCTGACCCAACGGGTCTCGGTCACCGAGCGGGCGCTGACCAAGAAGGCCCCCGAGATCTCCTACCGCAACATCCTCGTCCCGGTCTTCGGGACCGATCTCGACGATGACATCGTCTCGACCGCCGGCCGCCTCGCCTCGGCAACCGCGGAGGAGGCGAAGGGCGGCAGCGAGCAGGCCCGACTCGAGATCGTCTACGTGGTCGAGGTGCCGCTGACGCAGCCGATCGACGCCGAGCTGGACCCCGAGCGGGAGGAGGAGGCCCGCCGCGCGCTGGACCGGGCCCGCGATATCGGCGAGGAGTACGAGAACGTCAGGGTCTCGGCCGAGTTGGTGCGCGCCAGGGACATCGGCAAGGGAATCGTCGAGGAGGCCCGGCGCAGCAACGCCGAGGCGATCGTCGTCGGCGGCGAGCCCCCGACCAAGGTCAGGGGAGGGGCCGTCCTCGGCGGCATCGGGGCCGCGAGGCCGGCTGAGATCGGCTCGGCGACGCAGTATGTGCTGAAGAAGGCCCCCTGCCGGGTCCTGCTGACCGCACCGCCCGAACTGGTCGACTGACGCGTAGTATCCGAACCGTGTTCATCCTGATTGTGGGCTGCGGGAGGGTCGGCTCGTCCGTCGCCCGGACAATGTTACGTGAAGGTCACGAGGTCTCCTGCCTCGACGAGGACCCGGAGTCCCATACCCGGCTCGAGGTCGGCCTCGAGAAGGGATGGGAGGACCTCGGGGGCATGTTCACGGTCGGCGCCGGGCTCGAGACCGACGCCCTGGTCGCGGCCGGCATCGAGCGCGCCGATGCGTTCATCGCCTCGACCGACGGAGACAACACCAACATCGTGATCGCCCAGATCGCCCAGCGCCGCTACAACGTCCCGACCGTGATCGCCCGCATCCTCGACCCGCTCCGGGCCGAGTGGTACCAGCGCCAGGGGATGAACACGATCTGCCCGACGCGGGTCGCGATCGAGATGCTCGAGACGGCGGTCCTCGACGGTGCTGCCGGTGGCGCCGAGGAGGCCGGCTGATGTACATCATCGTCGTCGGCGCCGGGAAGGTCGGGTGGAACCTGGCCCGCGAGCTGCTCGAAAAGGAGCACGAGGTGACGGTGATCGAGAGCAACCGGCGCCGCTACCTGACCGTCGAGCAGGAGCTCGAGCACAACGTCCTCTACGGCGACGCCTCCGAGCTCTGGGTGCTGGAGCGGGCCGGGGTCCAGCGCGCCGACATGGTGATCGCGGTCACCGGCGACGACGAGGACAACATGCTGATCTGCCAGGTCGCGCGCGAGAAGTACGAGGTCGGCCAGATCATCGCCCGCGTCAACAACCCCCGCAACCGTCAGCACTTCGATCTGCTCGGGGTGAGGCCGTCGATCTCGGCGACCGACCTGATCCTGCGCCTGCTCGAGCACGAGGTGCCCGAGTACGGGCTGGTCCACCTACTCGACCTCCAGGAGGAGCAGCTGGAGATCATCGAGATGCTGCTCGGCAAGGACTCGCGGGTCACCGGGCGCCGGGTCGGCGACCTCTCGATGCCGGAGGGGAGCCTGCTGATCTCGATCCTCCGCGACGGCAAGGGGTTCGTCCCCGGCCCCGACACGGTACTGGAAGCCGGCGACGAGGTCCTCGCCGTCCTCGATCCCGGGCGCGAGGACGAGCTGAAGGATCTGTTCGGGCCTGGGGAAAACGGGTCGGGGGGATGAGCGGCCGCTCCGCCGACTTCCTGCTGATCGGGGGAGGGCTGGCGTCGGCGAACTGCGCCTCGGAGCTGCGAAAGCGGGGCGCCGACGGCTCGATCCTGCTGGTCGGCCGCGAGCCCGAGCCGCCCTACGAACGCCCGCCGCTCTCGAAGGAGTACATGCGCGGCGAGGCCTCGCGCGAGGACGCCTACGTCAACCCCGCCTCCTGGTACGAGGAGAACGACGTCGAGTTGCTGAGCGGGGTCAACGTGATGGCAATCGACCCCGACGCGCGGACCGCGAAGCTCCAGGGCGGGGAGGAGGTCGCCTTCGGCAAGGCCCTGATCGGCACCGGCTCAATGGTCAACATCCTCCGCGTCGAGGGGGCTGAGAACGAGGGGATCCACTATCTGCGGGCGTTCGGGAACTCCGACGCGATTCGTGCCGACGCCGAGGCGGCCGAGCACGTCGTCCTGATCGGCGGCAGCTACATCGGGACCGAGGTCGCGGCTTCGCTGACCGCGAAGGGCGTCAGGTGCACGATCGTGATGATGGAGGACATCGTCCTCTCACGGACCTTCGGCGAGGATGCCGGGCGTTGGTTCCAGGAGACGATCGAGGGCCACGGCGTCACGATCCACGGGGGCGAGGAGCTCGAGGCCTTCGAGGGCGACGGCCGGGTGCGGGCGGTGGTGACGAAGAGCGGCCGCGCGATCGAGTGCGACACGGTGGTCGTCGGGGCCGGGGTCCGGCCCGACGCGATGCTCGCCCAGCGGGCGGGGCTCGATGTCGACAACGGGATCATCTGCGACTCGAAGCTCGAAACCTCGCTCGAGGGCGTCTACGCGGCGGGGGACTGCTGCTCCTACGAGAGCGTCGTCCATGGCAGCAGGCTGCGGGTCGAGCACTGGGACGTCGCGATGCAGCAGGGGATGCATGCGGCGAAGAACATGCTCGGCGAGGATCGCGACTATGACGTCGTCCCATACTTCTTCAGCGACATCGCCGACTGGGCCGGCCTCGAGTACGTCGGCCCCGCCTACGAGTGGGACCAGGAGGTCTGGCGCGGTACCCGCGATTCGGGCCAGTTCTCGGTCTGGTACCTGAAGGACGGACGGGTGGCCGGGGCGCTCAGCGTCGAGCGCCCCGAAGACCTCGCCGAGGCGCGCCGGATGCTCGCCGACGGGGTCGACGTCTCGGGCTCGGTCGACGCGATCGCCGACCCCGACTCCGACCTCGCGGCGATCGGCGCCTGAGCGGCATCGGGCTTGCGCCGGGTATCCTCCCGGTGCCTCCCTGCGGCCTGGTGTAATGGCAGCACGCCTCGCTCTGGACGAGGTAGTCGGGGTTCGAGTCCCTGGGCCGCAGCTGGAAAATTCCCTGCTCAAAGCGCATCTGGGCGCTCTGCTACCGTCGGGCGCTCGATGAGGCGGCGTTTCCTTTTTGCAGCGGCCGTGCCCTGTGCCGCGATCCTGATCGCCGGTTGCGGCGGGGGCGGCGATGAAACCACGGATACGACCGCCGCCGCGACCGTGGCGGCGCCACCGACGCTGAGCAAGGACGAGCTGATCACCCAGGGCGACGCGATCTGCGCCGAGGTCAACGCCGCTGTCGGCTCGCTCTCCTCGACGGCATCCGAAGGCGCCAGCCGGGCGGCCCAGGAAGCGGACCTCTACGGCGGCATGGTCGACCGGCTGAAAGGGCTGGGGACCCCGGAAGAACCCGAAGGCTATGAAGAGTTCATCGCCGCCGCCGACGAACTCGCCCAGGCCCAGAGCAACGCGGCCCTCGCCGCTGCACGGGGCGAATCGGAAAGCCTCGCAACAGCGCAATCCGAAGCCTCCGCGGCGCTCTCCTCGTTCCAGGCTGCGGCCGGGGAATACGGCTTCGAAGACTGCACCGAAGCCCCCAGCGCTCCGGTTCCCTCCGCGGGAGCGGGCGGGTCCGCCGAAGAAGCCGAATCTGAAGCGGCCGGCGGAGTCGAAGAAGGCGTCGAAGAAGAACCGGCGCCCGAAGCCGTCGAAGAACCGGCGCCCGAAGCCGAAACGGGCGGCGCCGGCAGCACCGAAGCCGGCGGCGGCGGGACCGGCGGCGGCGAAGAAGCGGGCGGCGGTTCCAGCTCCGGCGGCATCGGACCCGGGTAGCGGCCGAGAACCGGCGCAATCTCGGCCTCGGCCGGCCTCGGGTCAGGCACCTGATGTGCGCTTCCGTCGCCATCCTTCCTGTGCCCGGATCAGCGCTCGACACAGGCGCCATCTCGCGTGGTTCGTTATTCAAGTGATCCACCCACAAGGAACCGTGACCCGAGTCCTGGATTCGAGTCCGGTAGCGATCGTCGCTGAGTGGTCAGCAACCTTCCGCGGCTAGGCGGCTGAGCTTTCCTCCCAGGCGCCGTAGAGGCGGGCGTAGGGGCCGTTTGCCTCTATCAGCTCGTCGTGGGTGCCGGCCTCGGCGATGCCGCCGCCTTCGAGGACGACGATCTTGCCGGCGCGGCGGATCGTCGAGAGCCGGTGGGCGATCACGATCGCGGTGCGGCCCGCCAGGAGGCGCTCCAGCCCGCGCTCGATCGTCTTCTCGGTGCGGACGTCGACGTTCGAGGTCGCCTCGTCGAGGATCAGGATCCGCGGCTCGGCCAGCAGTGCCCGCGCGAACGCGACCAGCTGGCGCTGGCCGGCAGAGAGGTGGACGCCGCGCTCGCCGACCTCGGTCTCGATCCCGTTCGGAAGCCCATCGATGAAGCCGGTCGCCCCGACCGCCGCCGCGGCCTGTTGGATCTCCTCGAGCGTCGCGTCCGGTCGTCCGAAGGCGATGTTCTCGCGGATGCTGCCCGAGAACAGGTAGCCCTCCTGGGGCACGATCCCGAGCTGACGGCGAAGCGCCTGCTGGCGCAGCGTGCGGAGGTCGTGGCCGTCGACGAGGACCCGGCCGCGCTGGGGGTCGTAGAAGCGGGCGACGAGCTTGGCGATCGTCGACTTCCCGGCTCCCGTCGCGCCGACCAGCGCCAGGGTCTGACCCGGAGGGACGTGGAGATCGATGCCTTCGACCGCCCAGTCATATTCCGCCAGGTCCTCTGCTCCCGCTCGGTCGCGCTCATGGTCACCGGAAATCTCGCTCCCTCGCTCCCGCGTCCGGCCCGCCGGGTCTTGTTGATAGCTGAACCAGACGTCGTCCATCTCGATCTCGCCCCTCAGCGGCCCGGGGTCGATCGCATCGGTGGCGTCGACCATGTCGGGCTCTGTGTCGAGCAGCTCGAAGACCTTGTCGAGCGCCGCCATCCCCTGCTGGTAGGTGGCGTAGAGCTGGGACAGTTGCTGGATCGGTTCGAAGAAGACCTGCAGGTAGCCGATGAAGGCGACGATCACGCCGATCTGGATCGCGTTGTCGATCGCCTGGCTGCCGCCGTAGAGGATGATCGCGGCGGTGGCGACGGCGGAGAGCAGCTCGACCGCCGGGAAATAGACCGCATTGAGGTAGACGGTCCTCATGTTCGCTTCGCGATTGGCCTCGTTGAGCGCGTCCATCTCGGCCGCGTGGCGTGGCTCCTGGCCGAAGCTGCGGACGACCCGGACTCCGCTCAGGGTCTCCTGCAGGTAGGCGGTGACGGCGGCGATCCGCTCCCTGGTCAGCCGGTAGGCGCCATGCGAGGCGACCCGGAAGACGAAGCTCGCGGCGAGCAGCAGGGGAAAGGTGAGGAACGTGACCACGGCGAGCTTGAGGTCGAGGAGGAGCAGGATCACGACGACGCCGACCAGGGTCATGACGCTCGAGAGCAGCGTCACGACGCCGGTGGTAACGAGCTGGTTGAGGGCCTCGATGTCATTGGTCATGCGGCTGATCAGGACCCCGGGGCTGCGCCGGGTGAAGAACCCGATCGACATCGACTGCAGGTGGGAGAAGATTCGCTCCCGCAGGTCCTGGAGGGCGCGGGTCCCGACCCAGCCGACGAGATAGGTCTCGGCGTAGGTCGCGGCCGCGTAGACGAGGGCGACCCCGAGGAACGCGGCGACGATCACGGTCAGGGCGCCGGTGTCGCCGGTGACGATCGCGGCGTCGATCGCCTGGCCGGCGAGGTAGGGGGGCGCCAGCCCGGCGGCGGTGGCGGCGACGATCGAGACGCCGGTCAGCGCGACTCGGCCCCGATAGGGCCCCAGCAGGCCCATCATCCAGCGCAGCTTGCGGACGCGCTGGCCGTCACCGCGAATCTCGGCCCAGACCCGTCTCATAGTTTGGCCAGCTCCTCGCGCCGCTCGAGGTCGCGTTGGAGGAAGACGGAGTCGGCGAGCCCGTGCTGGGCTATCTCGCGGTAGAAGCTGCAGCCGTCGAGGAGCTCCTCGTGGCTGCCGCGATCGACGATCCGGCCCTCGTCCACCACCACGACCTCGTCGGCGAGCGAGACCGTCGATAGGCGGTGGGCGATGACGAAGGTGGTGCGGCCGGCCATGACCTCGGCCAGCCCCCTCCTGATCGCCGCCTCGGTGGTCGCGTCGACCGAGGAGGTGGCGTCGTCGAGGATCAGGATCCGCGGGTCGGCGAGCAGGGCGCGGGCGATCGCCACGCGCTGGCGCTGGCCGCCCGAGAGGGTGAGGCCGCGCTCGCCGACGATGGTCTCGTACCCAGCGGGCAGCTCCCGGATGAAGCCGTCGGCCTGGGCGCGCCGCGCCGCCGATTCGATCTGCTCGCGGGTCGCATCGGGATGGGCATAGGCGATGTTCTCGGCGACCGTGGCCGAGAATAGAAAGCTCTCGTCGCTGACGAATGCGACCTCGGAGCGGAGCGAGGAGAGCTCGACGGCCCGGACGTCGACCCCGTCGACGAGGACTGTTCCCTCACTCGGGTCATAGAGCCGGGCGATCAGCGCGACGAGGCTGGTCTTGCCCGAGCCCGAGGGGCCGACCAGGGCCACGGTGCGCCCGGCCGGGACCGCGAGATCGATTCCCGAGAGGGCGTCGGCGTGGACGCCGGGCGCCTGCTCGGCGCCGTAGCGGAGGGAGACGCCGCGCAGCTCGACTCCGCCGTCGCCGGCGGGCAGGGGCGGGGCGCCGGGCGGGCTCTCGATCTGCGGCTCGCGGTCGAGGATTTCGAACAGCCGGTTGCCGGAGGCGATCGCCCGCTGCGCCATCCCCATCGCCATCCCCAGCATCCGCATCGGTCCGGCGAGCATCGCGAGGTAGGTGTAGAAGGCGGTGAAATCGCCGAGGCTGAGGCTGCCGGAGATCACCTGGCGGCCGCCGACCATCAGCACCAGGGCGATCCCGAGCTGGGGGAGGAAGCCGAGCAGCGGCGAGAAGAAGGCCTGCAGCTTGGTCGAGTAGACGCTCTGGTCGAAGACTCGGGAGACGGCGCGGCGGAAGCGCATCAGCTGGTGCTCCTCGCGGGCGAACGCCTTCACGATCCGGATCCCGGAGACGTTCTCCTCGGCCTCCGCCGTCAGCTCCGCGATCCGCTGCTGGACCTCCTGCACAGCGGGTCGCGAGACCCGGTTGTAGCGGGAGGCGGTGTAGACGACGAGCGGGGTCGGCGCCAGCGCGATCAGAGCCAGCCAGGGGTCGATCACGAACATCACGGCGCTGGCGAGGACGATGGTGAGGATGTTCTGGGTGATGAAGATCAGCCCGTAGCCGAGGAAGAAGCGGATCGACTGCAAATCGACCGTCGCCCGCGACATCAGCTGTCCGGTCTGCTGGGAGTCGAAGAAGCCGAGCTCGAGCCGCTGGAGGTGGGCGTAGAAGAGCTGGCGGAGGTCGAATTCGACCGCGAGTGAGACCTTGCCGGCGACGATCCGGCGGACCGAGGTGAGGCCGATGCGGAGGATGCCCGCGACGGTGATCGCCACCGCGAGCGGGAGGAGGTCGGGCTTTTCGCCGTCGACGATCGCGTTGACCGCGCTGCCGATCAAATACGGGATCAGGACCGTCATTCCCATCGCCGCCCAGGCAAACGCCAGCGAGCCCCACAACTGGCGGCGATACGGGCGCAGAAAGCCCGTCAGACGGCGATAGGTCCGCACCAATCCACTATACAAAGTGAAGTAACGGCCGACGCCTGGGGTCTACTCGAGGCCTTCCGCCTTGGCGCTGGAGATTTTCCCGCCTCTGCACGGTTTCGGGCCGGGGCTGCCGGGCCGCGGCAGGATCTGGAAGTTGGTGACGTCGTGGTAGGGCGTCGTCTCGCCGTCGTTCTGGGCGAGGGTGACCACCAGCCTGTAGAGGCCGGGTCGGAGGTTGTGGTAGTAGATCTCCGGCCGGGTCGCGGGCGAGTAGCTGCCGGTCGACCCGACCTGCGCGGCGAGCAGGCCGTTCGGCCCCGAATAGCGGGGGAAGTCGAACGATGCGCCGACCAGGCGGCCGCGGCCGATCGGGCTTTCCTCAGCGATCCTCAGCTTCGCCGGGTCGACGCAGTCGGGGACGCGGTTGAGGCTGAACCTGAGGTTGCCCATGCCGAGTTCGGGGTCTTTGCCGAAGTGGCGTGGCGCGAGCTGGAAGTTCGTCACCATCGCCTTGACGACGACCGCCAGGCTCGTCTGCACGGCGCCGTTGCGGGGCGAGATGATTTCGACCGTCGGCTGGTAGGGGACGGGCGCCGGCGTCGGCGGCTCGTCGCCGGCCAGCGCGCCGGCAACGCCGCAGACGGCCGCGACCACGGCGATCACGGCAAGGATCAGGATTCTGCCTCGCATCGGCGCAGAACTTAACGCCTCGCTGATGCGTAGTCTTCGCGCCGATGGGACAGTCAGCAGAGTTCGCATACCGGATCGGGGCCGCGGCGCGGCGCCCTGGGAGCTGGTTCCAGCTGCTCAAATTCGGCCTCGTCGGCGGCCTCGGCTACGTGCTCAACCTCGCCGTCTTCGCCCTGCTCGCGCGCGGGCTCGGCGTCCACTACGCCGCCGCTGCGGTCGCCGCCTTCTGCCTCGCGGTCACCAATAACTTCCTCTGGAACCGACACTGGACCTTCGAGGCCGGGCACGGGCACCCGGGGTTCCAGGCCGCCCGCTTCTTCACGATCAGCGTCGCCGCCCTGTTGATCAACCTCGCGGTCCTCGAGGCGCTGATATCCGGTGCCTCGGTCACCGACATCACGGCGCAGGCGATCGCGGTCGCCGTCGCGATGCCGTTCAACTTCATCGGCAACAAGCTCTGGACGTTCGCCGACTGAGCTGCGTCCTCCTACTGTTGGATTTCGTAGGTGAAGTCGTACTCGGTTTCTTCGGGGTCGCGTGCATGAAGCTGCATCTGACCGTGGGCTTCGGAGTAGTCGCCGGTGCCGCCGGTGATCGCAAGCGTCGAGTCCTTCCCGTCGTAGAACGGGCCGTCGACCGTTATCTGCCCGCCGGAGAGCGTCACGGTCCAGAAGCACTCCCACGCTTTTCCCGCGGCAGTGCGGATGCAGGCGCCATTGTCGGTCCCTTCCTTCTTTTCGTTCGCGGAGTCGAAGACCGGGTTGGCAAAGGCAAGCACGTCACCGACGGAGTCTTCCTCCTTGGCGGGGCCGATGTGGCGGACGGTGTCCGTTTCGGCGTGCTCGATCAACTTGATCGTCGTCGTTTCAGAATCGCTGCCCCCGCAACCCGCGGCGAGGGCGGCGGCGGCGAGGACGGCGGCACAGGCGATGGCGGTCGGGACGAGACGATGAAACGTCATCGGACTCCCTCTCTTGGAGGTGGCTGGGTCCTGCGAGTCTCGCCTTCGGAGATCGGGCGGTCAACGGACAAATCGGCCAACGGCCGCCGGCCGGCTGGACGGATTGGCCTTGCCGGCATGGCACACTCAGTGGCATGACAGGTGTAACGCCAAGCTATGCCCCGACCGAGGTCGAGGCAGCCCGCCAGGCTGCCTGGGAGCGACTGGGCGCATTCGAGACGCCGACGCCGCCAGAGGGGGGGGCCGGGGTCTACATCAAGCCCTCGAGCCCGTTCACCTCGGGCAACCTCCACATGGGACACGTCCGCGACTACTCGATCGGCGACGCCTACGCCAGGTTCCGCCGCGCCCGCGGCGACGTTGTCCTGTTCGGGTTCGGGTTCGATGCCTTCGGGCTGCCGGCGGAGATGGCGGCGATCGAGCGCGGAGTGCGGCCGGCCGACTGGGTCGAGCGCTGCGGCGAGCGGATGCTCGAGCAGATCCGCCGCCTCGGCTTCTCCTTCGATCTCGATCGCGCTTTCTACAGCTCCGACGAGGGCCAGTATCGGTGGTCGCAGTGGCTGTTTCTGACCCTGCTGGAGGCCAGCCTGATCTACCGCGACGACACCACGGTCGATTGGTGCGACACCTGCCAGACGACGCTTGCGGCGCTCCAGGTCGAGGACGGGCGCTGCTGGCGCTGCCACAACCCGGTGCGGCTGATCCGGCGCCCGACCTGGTTCCTGCGGATCACCCCGTACGTCGAGGAGAACGACGCGAACCTCGAGCGGCTCGAGAACTGGGACGAGCTCTCGCTCAAGACCCAGCGCTACATCCTCGGGCGCACCGACGGGGCCGAGCTCGACCTCGGTGACCCCCACGACGGCGGTCTCACCGTCTTCACAGCGCATCCGGGCTCGGCCGCGGCCGCGACCTTTGTGATCCTCTCGCCCCGCCATCCCGACGTCGAGGTCTGGGCCGGCGGCGACGGTGTCCGCGAGCAGCTCGACGAGCTCCGCTCCGGCGGCTGGGAGCGAAGCGCGCGCGACGCCTCGGCGGTGCCTGTGATCGACACCGGAGCCTCGATCACCGGCCCGGCCGGCGCCGAGCTGCCGGTGCTCGTCTCGCCGCTGGTGGACGCCCGCTACGGGCCGACGGCGGCGCTCGGGATCCCATCGTTGGACGAGGCCGACGCGGCGCTCGCCGAGCGCGTGGCCAGGGTCGGCGATAGCGGTGGGGAGGGGGAGGCACTGGGAGAGCGGCCCGCCCGTCGCTACCGCGCGTCGGACTTCTCGATCTCCCGGCAGCGCTACTGGGGGACCCCGATCCCGGTCGTCCACTGCGAGGGCTGCGGCGTCGTCCCGGTCCCGATAGACGACCTTCCGGTGGAGCTGCCACGCGATATCGAGCCGACCGGACAGGGCAATCCTCTCGCCGAGCGGCCGGACTTCGTCGACGTCGCCTGCCCGAGCTGCGGTGGGCCCGCCAAGCGCGAGACCGACACCCTCGACTGCCACTTCGATGCCCTCTGGCTCTGGGTCCCGGCAGCGGTGCCGCCCGAGGACCGGGCCGAGGAGATGTTCACCCACGCCGACCTGCAGCTCTGGCTGCCCTCGGAGCGGCTCGTCGCCGGCAACGACAGCGGCGGCTTCGTCTTCGACCAGCGGGTCGTGACCAAGGCGCTGCGCGACATCGGCCCGTTCGCCTTCATGGCTGACGGCGAGCCGTTCGCGGGCTGCCTCTTCCACGAGATGGTCGTCGCCGACGGCCGCAAGATGAGCAAGCACCTCGGCAACATCGTCGATCCCGATGAGCTGGTCGCCGAGCACGGCGCCGACACCGTCCGGGTCGCGATCCTCTATGCCGCCGGCCCGGCGAAGGCCCTGAACTGGACCGACGGCGCGATTCGCTACGCATCGCGCTTCCTGTGGAGGATCTGGGACTACACCCACGACCGGATCGCGGCCGCCGCCGACGCGCCAGACGACCCGGAGGCCGCCGCCGACACGGCGTTCATCCGCGACCGGCTGGCGAAATGGTGCGACAACGGGGTCGCGCGGATCACCACCGACTACGAGGAGCTGCAGATGCACAAGGCGGTCCGCGACGTGAGCAGGCTGTTCGAGCGGATCGAGGACTTCGAGAAGCGGATCGTGAAGCGGCGCGAGCGGCTCTCCAGGGAGGACTTCGAGGCCCTGCTCGAGGCGCTCGCGCTGCTCGCCCGGGTCCTCGCGCCACTTGCTCCACACATCGCCGAGGAGCTGCTGATCGCGCTCGGCGGCGAGGACGGCCCCGACCTGCTCGGGGCCTGGCCTGAGGCGGGGCTTGGCGCGCCGGCGCCGAGCGGCTCCTAGACTGCTGGCGTGGCTTCGGCCGAGGCCAAGAACCTCGAGGCGATCGCGAAGGCGATCGACCAGCACAACGCGAACTGCCCGTTCCCGGCGGCCGAGGTGCGGATGAACCCGTTCGAGGTCGAACGTCTCGGGTGGGAGGAGATCAGGGGGCTGCCGATCGTCCCCGACCCCGAGATCGGCACCGGCCGGTTCCGAATCGTCTGCTCACGGGACATCGAAGGCGAGGGGATCGAGGAGGTCGAGGCGGTCGGCCAGGAGATCGAGACCGCCCTCCCCTCGAACAACTAGCTCGAGGCGAGGACACCGAGATGCGCCGCCACAACCGGCCTCAGACCTGGTTCCAGAAGTCGAGGCCCAGTTCGGATAGCCAGCGCTGGGTTTCGATGTTCAGTTGGGTCAGCTCGCCGGTCCAGATCAAGACCCCCATCGCGATCAGGATCGCGCCCCCGGCGGCGACTATCACGTTGTAGTGGCGTTTGACGACGGCGAAGGCGGTGGTCATCCGCGAGAAGGCGAGGGCCGTGAGCAGGAACGGAATCGCGAGGCCGGCGGAATAGACCGCCAGCAGGAAGGCGCCGTGGCCGGCCGAGCCCGAGATCGAGGCCGCGGTGAGGATCGCGCCCAGGGTCGGGCCGATGCACGGCGTCCAGGCGATCGCGAATGCGGCGCCGGCGACGATCGGGCCGCCCCTGCCGGCGCGCTCGAGCAGGCCCTCGACATGCCACTCGCGGTTGAGGCGCGGGACGAACAGCGCGGCGATGAAGAGGATGCCGAGCGCGATGATCATCGCCGCGGCGATCTTGGTCAGCAGCTCTTCGTGGTCCTGGAGGGTCGAGCCGAGGCCGGTGGCGGTCAGGCCGAGGGCGATGAAGATCGCCGAGAAGCTGGCGACGAACAGGAGGCTTGGGCCGAGGACCCGGCGCCAATTGGCGCTCTCGAGCTCACCGGCGGAGACTCCCGTAACGGCGGAGAGGTAGCCCGGCACGAGCGGCAGCACGCACGGGGAGAGGAAGGAGACGATCCCCGCCGCCAGGGCGGCGAAAATGCCGACACCTGCAGCGGGATCGCTGCTGAGGACTGCGATGAACACGACGACTCAGGATACTTCGACGCCGCTTTTCGGGATCGGGCCGGCGAGGGCCGCCCCCGCCATCCGCCGCGGGCTGCTGCTCTCCGTTCCGGTCGGGATCCTCCTCCTGCTCGAGCTCGGGCTCGAAGCGGAGTCGAAGGGCGCGATCGCAACCGGCGCCCTGCTCATCGGCTTCGTCGGCATGGACGCGCCGGCGCTGGCTCGTTCGGCCTGGCAGGCAGCGGTCGCGCCGCTGATCGGCCTCGCGGCGGCTCTCGGCGCGCTGACGGCGACATCGGCACCGCTCGCCGTGGTCTCACTGGCACTGGTCGGCGCCGTCGCCGGCTACGGCTTCTCGGTCTCGCTGCGGTTCGCGATCGCCGGCCTCTCGGTCACGCTCTCGCTGCTGATCACCCAGGGCCTTCCGGTCGATGCCGGGGACGCCGGCGCGGCGCTCCTCTTCGGGTCGATCGGCGGCCTCGTCCAGGCGGCGTTCTCGCTGCTGGTCTATGCCGTGGCCGATCGCGCCCCCGACGAGGGCGAGAATCGCTGGAGCGCGAGCTCGACGGTCGCCGCCCTCCGCGACAACCTCACCCCGGCCTCACAGAGCTTCCAGCACGGCCTCAGGCTCGGGATCGCACTCGGAGCGGCCGTCGCCGCCTACTGGCTGCTGGGAATTTCCGAACACGGCTTCTGGATCCCGCTGACCGTCCTCTTCGTCCTGCGGCCTGGCCCTGAGGAGACCTTCGACCGCCTCGTGCTGCGGGGGATGGGGACGATCGTCGGCCTGGTTCTGGCGACGGCGCTCTCGGAGTGGCTCGCAGGTGACGGCGTCGCACTTGCGATCGCGCTGACGATCGCGACCGGGTTCGCCTACGGCATGCTCACGGTCCAGTACGCGCTGTTTACGACGGCGATCACGACCTACGCCGTCCTGCTCGCCGACACCCTCGGAGACCCGGCATTGCGCGCAGCCGGCGAGCGCGGGTTGGCGACGATGATCGGGATCGCGATCACGCTCGTGCTGTTCGTCCTCTGGCCGCGGCCGGACTGGGGAGAGCCCGGCCGGCTGCGCTTCTTCAGGTGGCTGCGCGGGCGCCGTTGGCGGTGACGATCCGCTTGTCCTCGGGCCCCGGGCGGAGGATCATGACCTCGGCGGGAGCCTTCTCCAGCAGCCAGACGAGGTCGTCGCCCGAGAGGCCCGCGCCCTGCGCGGCGGTCGCCGGGACCACCACCCGTTCGAACTCCTCCTCCTCGAGCAGCCGCTTGAGGGCGTGCCGGTAGGAGCGGCCGCGCTCGATCCGGGAGTCGACCGCGACGTCCTGGGCGGTGGCTCGCTGTTCGATCGCCTCCAGCATCGGCATCGCCTTTGCCGCCTCGGCCGGAATCGAGCAGTCGAGTGGGAGCTGTTTCGGGACCTCGGCAAGATAGGCCGGCATCAGGACTGCGCCCTCGGCCTTTGCGAGCCGCAGCGCCGCATCGACGGCGCGCCGGGAGATCTCGGTGCCGGTGAAGGGGAGCAGGATCTGGTGGATCGCATCGGGGCGCTCCGAGCGGCGTCCCTGGCGCCGCGAGCGGGCGATCAGGTATCCACCGGCGAGCCCGAGCATGAGGGCGACGACGATCAGGACCCGCTCAATGGGCATTCTCGGCCTCCCTACGGCCGCGGCGGGCGACGATCCTGACGTCGACGCCCGGAGGAGTTGCCTGCATCAGCCGCTGCGGCAGCGGTTCCCGGAGCCGTGCCAGGCCACGCTGCGGTTCTGACTCGCCGACCATCACATAGGTGATCCCGCGCTCGCGGATCGTCTCCGCGGCGCCTTTCACCAGGTCGTCGCTCTCCTCGATCAGGAAGTTGGCGCCGAGCACCGAGGCGAGCTGGCGCAGCGCGGTCACCTGGCGCCCGACCTCGCCGTCGATCCCGACCCCGGGAGGCTTCACCCAGAGCAGGTCGAGCCCGGTCCCGAGTCGCTGGGCGGAACGCCAGGCGCGGCGGACGAGGCGCTGGGAGGAGGGTTGGGGACGGACCAGGGCCAACAGGCGCTCGCCGATCGCCTTCGGTGCCTCGGAGGCGACTCGCTCCTCCCGTGTTCCCAGCGGCTCCTCGACGACCAGGCGCTTGGCCTCGACCTCCTGAGCGACCTGGCGCAGCGCCACCTCGCGCAGGGAGAGCAGGTTTTCGACGGTGAAGAAGTTGTTCAGCGCCGCCTCGATGTTCTCGCCGGGGTAGATCTTGCCGGCCCGCAGGCGCTCGATCAGTGCCTCCGGGGTGAGGTCGATCAATACGACCTCGTCGGCTTCGCCGAGCACGACATCGGGGATCGTCTCCCGCACCCGCGTCCCGGTCAGCTCGGTGACCTGGTCGTTGAGCGACTCGAGGTGCTGGACGTTGACCGTCGAGAAGACGTCGATCCCCGCCTCGAGGACCGCGCGGACGTCCTCGAAGCGCTTCGCGTTCTCGACCCCGGGGGCATTTGTGTGGGCGAGCTCGTCGATCAGCGCCAGATCGGGCGCCCGCCGAAGCAGGCCCGGCAGGTCCATCTCCTCAAACTCGGCGCCGCGGTAGGAAACCTGGCGCCGGGAGATCGACTCCAGGCCCTCGGCCAGCGCCGAGGTCTCGGCGCGGCGGTGGGGCTCCATGTACCCGATCACGATGTCGCGCCCGGCGTCCTGTTCGGCGTGGCCTTCCTGCAGCATCCGGTAGGTCTTGCCGACACCCGCGGCCATCCCGATGAAAACCTTGTGGTGACCGGGACGGTTGCCGTTCACCGCCTCATTGTCCGCCGCTGTCTCGGCGGCGTGCAAGTCAGGCTCCCAGCAGGTTGTGAATCACGAGGTCGATCAGCTTGATCCCGATGAATGGTGCGATCAGGCCCCCGAGCCCGTAGATCAGCAGGTTCCGTCGCAGCAGCGCCGTGGCGCCGATCGGACGGTAGCGCACCCCGCGCAGGGCGAGCGGGACCAGCAGCGGGATCACGAGCGCGTTGAAGACGATCGCCGAGAGGATCGCCGACAGCGGCGTGCCCAGGTTCATGACGTTCAGCGCATCGAGCGGACCCCTTTCGCCGGGGTGAGCCGCGTAGGCGAAGGCGAACATCGCCGGCAGGATCGCGAAGTACTTGGCGACGTCGTTGGCGATCGAGAAGGTCGTCAGCGCGCCGCGCGTGATCAGCAGCTGCTTGCCGATCTCCACGATCTCGATCAGCTTCGTGGGGTTGGAGTCGAGGTCGACCATGTTGCCCGCCTCCCGCGCGGCCTGGGTGCCGGTGTTCATCGCGACGCCGACGTCGGACTGCGCCAGGGCGGGAGCGTCGTTGGTGCCGTCGCCCGCCATCGCGACCAGCCGGCCTTCGGCCTGGTGGGTGCGGATCAGCTCGAGCTTCTGCTCGGGGGTCGCTTCCGGCAGGAAGTCGTCGACACCCGACTCCTCGGCGATCTTCGCCGCGGTCAGGCGGTTGTCGCCGGTCACCATCACGGTGCTGATGCCCATCCTGCGCAGCTCGTCGAAGCGGGCCTGCATGCCCTCCTTGACGATGTCCTTGAGGTAGACGACGCCGAGGACGTGGTTGTCGCGGCAGACTGCGAGCGGCGTGCCGCCCTCGCGGCCGATCAGGTCAAGCTGTTCCTGCAGCTCGGCCGGCGGCCGGCCGCCCTTTGCTTCGACGAACTGGATGATCGCGTCGCCGGCGCCCTTTCGGTATTCGTTGCCGTTGACGTCGACGCCGCTCATCCGGGTTTCGGCGGAGAAGGGGACGAAATGCGCCTCGTGCGACTTTAGCTCCCGCTCCCGGATCCCGTACTCGGACTTCGCGAGGACGACGATCGAGCGCCCCTCGGGGGTCTCGTCGGCGAGCGAGGAGAGCTGTGCGGCCTCGGCGAGGTCGGATTCCTCGATTCCGGGCATCGGGATGAACTGGGTCGCCTCGCGGTTGCCGAGGGTGATCGTCCCGGTCTTGTCGAGGAGGAGGACGTCGACGTCGCCCGAGGCCTCTACCGAGCGCCCCGAGAGGGCGAGGACGTTGTGCCGGACCAGGCGGTCCATACCGGCGATGCCGATCGCGGAGAGCAGGGCGCCGATCGTGGTCGGGATCAGCGCCACGAGAAGCGCGATCAGGGTGACGACCGAGGCGTCGCTGTTCGAGTACTCGGCGAAGGGGCGCAGGGTCGCGACGACGATCAGGAAGATCAGCGTCAGGCCCGCGAGGAGGATGTTGAGCGCGATCTCGTTCGGGGTCTTGCGCCGCTCGGCGCCCTCGACCAGGGCGATCATCTTGTCGAGGAAGCTCTGGCCGGGCTCCTGGGTGACTTCGACGACGATCCGGTCCGAAAGGACCCGGGTGCCGCCGGTGACCGCGCTGCGATCCCCACCCGACTCGCGGACCACCGGAGCCGACTCGCCGGTGATCGCCGACTCGTCGACAGATGCGATGCCCTCGATCACGGTGCCGTCGCCGGGAATCGTCTCGCCCGCCTCGACGACGACGATGTCGCCGCGGCTCAGCTCGGATGCGGACTTCTCACCGCCGTCCCGCAGCTTGGCGACGGTCTCCGTGCGCATCGAGCGCAGGGCGTCGGCCTGAGCCTTGCCGCGGCCCTCGGCCAGCGCCTCGGCGAAATTGGCGAGGACGACCGTCAGCCACAGCCAGATGCCGATCGAGAACGCGAACCAGGCAGGCTCGTTGCCGCCGCCCAGCGGGGAGCCGCCGAAAACCTGGATCAGCCAGCCGACCGAGGTGATGGCGGCGCCGATCTCGACCACGAACATCACCGGGTTGCGGATCTGGTGGCGCGGATCGAGCTTGCGCACCGAATCGATCGCGGCACGAGCCATGATCGCGGTGTCGAAGAGTGAGCGGGGCTCGTTGCGGAGGGAATCGTCGGTCATCGTGGTGCTTCCTTGTCAAGTGCGATGTTGAGCTTGAGGACGTTCACGCCCGGCTCCCCGAGCAGGCCGAGGAAACGACCTTCGGTGTTGTCGGACACGAGGCCCATGACACGCTCCAGGGGGACGTGGCGAACCGCGGCCACCCGATGGGCCTGGATTTCAGCGTTGGATTCCGAGATCTGGGGATCCACCCCGGAGGCTGAGGTGCTGACGGCGTCGACGGGCACGTCGGCCGCGGTCAGGCCGGGGTCGTAGCGGCCCTCGAGCTTGAGGTAGGCCTGCAGTTCTTCTTCCATGAATTCGGACAGTTCCTTGTTGTTCGGCCCGAGGTTGTTGAAGTAGGAGACGTTGGCGCTGTAGCCGGTCACCGACGGCCGGCTCTGGAAGTAAGCCGGGTCCGGTTCGAGTTCCGGTTCGCCTTCTTCGTCGAGCACGGGCTTGCCGTCCTTGCCGATCACCGGCCGGCGGAAGTCCTGGCCGATCAGTTCCGAGCCGACGACCTTGCCGTCCATTTCGACCCGGCTGCCGTCGGCGCTCTTCGGGAACAGCACCTGGGCGATCCCTGTCATCACCAGCGGGTACACGAGCCCCAGCAGGAGGCTGAAGACCAAGATCGCGATGGCCGGTCGGAGTATGTCCTTGCCGCTCGGCATCAGAAGAGCTGGGTGGTGAGGGATTGGACGACGGGGCCGAGGAGGAGGGCGGGCACGAAGGTGAGCAGGGCGACGAGGAGGATCGTCCCGATCAGCAGGACGACGAACGTCGGGCTGTCGGTGCGCATCGTGCCGAGGCCGACCGGCGCCGGCCGCTTCGGCGCCAGCGATCCCGCCACGGCGAGTGCCGCGAGCAGCGGGATGAAGCGGCAGATCAGCATCGTCAGGCCGCCGGCGATGTTGGCGAAGGCGACCGTGTAGGAGCCGACGTTGCCCGGCGCGTTCGGCTGCACGAACCCGGTGAAGCCGGCGAAGGCGGAGCCGTTGTTGTTCCCCTGCGAAACGTAGGCGTAGAGGGTTTCCGAGAAGCCCTGCGGCAGGGGGTTATAGACAGACGGGCCGCCGTACTTCGTCGCCACCGCCAGCGCGGTCGTGAAGAGGACGATCAGCGGCATCGTGAGGACCCCGACCAGGACGAGCTTCACCTCCCTGGAGTGGACCTTCTTGCCCAGGTACTCCGGCGTTCGCCCGACCATCAGGCCGGCGATGAAGACCGCGAGGAGGACGAATAGCAGCATCCCGTAGAGGCCCGATCCGACACCGCCGAACACGACCTCGCCGGTCATCATGTTCGAGAGCGCGGTTGCCCCGCCGAGGCCGGTGTAGGAGTCGTGAGCGGAGTTGACCGATCCGTTCGAGGCGGCCGTCGTCGTCGTCTCCCAGAGGCTCGAATCGGCGATCCCGAAGCGCTGCTCCTTGCCCTCGAGGTTGCCGCCGGTCGTGCCGTCGGCGGCCGCCGTCGAGACTCCGGCGGCGTGCTGGGCGGGGGAGCCGTTCTGCTCGGCGCCGTAGGAGACGCCGATCGAGACGACGAGCAGCGCGAGCATCGCCGCGTAGAGCGCCCAGCCCTGGCGTCTGCTGCCGACCATTCGGCCGAACTGGGCGGTGGCTGCGGCCGGGATCAGGAGGATGAAGAGGTTCTCGACGAAGTTGGAGAAGCCGGTCGGGTTCTCAAACGGGAAGGACGAGTTCACGTTCCAGAAGCCGCCGCCGTTGGTGCCCAGCTGCTTGATTGCGACCTGCGACGCGGCCGGGCCCAAAGAGAGCACCTGTTCGAAGCCGCCGAGCGTCTTCAGGCCGTAGCCGCCTGCAAAGGTCTGGACCACCCCCTGTGAGACGAGGATCAGGGCGCCGACGATCGAGATCGGCAGGAGGATGTAGAGGACCGACCTGGTGAGGTCCTCCCAGAAGTTGCCGAGCTCCTTCGCGCCGCGCGAGGCGAAGCCGCGGATCACCGCCGCCAGGACCGCCATCCCGACCGCGGCCGAGATGAAGTTCTGAACGGCGAGGCCGAACATCTGGCTGAAGTAGGAGAGCGTGGTTTCGCCCCCGTAGAACTGCCAGTTGGTGTTGGTGATGAAGGAGGAGGTGGTGTTGAAGCTGAGGTCCCAGGGGCCGGAGCCGAACCCTTGGGGATTGAACGGCGTGACGTCCTGGGTGCGGAGGATCAGGTAGAGGAAGCCCCAGAACAGGGCGCTGAACAGGATCACCGTCTTGCCATAGGCCTTCCAGTCCTGGCCCTGCGCCTCCGGCCTGACGCCGATGCAGCGGTAGATCAAGCGCTCCAGCGGGCCGACCACGGGAGTGAGGAAGGTGCGTTCGCGCTGGTACACGCGCGCCATGTAGCCGCCGAGTGGCGGGACGAGCGCGGTCAGCACTGCCACATAGATCGCGATCTGGAGCCAGCCCTGGGGGGTCACAGGTTCTCACCCCGGAAGAGGGCGTAGCAGAGGTAGCCGAAGACGAGGACCGAGACGATCAGCCCGAACAGCTCTGCGGCGCTCATACGCGGTCCAGCGCCTCGATCAGGAGGTAAAAGACCGCGAAGGCGACGAGCGCCAGTGCGATTGAGACGAGATCCATGCCTCGATTCTGCGACCCGCCCCGTCAAGGCCGCATGAACTTCGCGGCTGCCCGCATACAGATTTCGTGAAGACCGCTCTAGGCGGCGAAGCGGTAGCCGACGCCCGGGTCGGTGCGGATGTACCGGGGGCCGTCCTCGGGCTCGATCTTGCGCCGCAGGTTGGCGATGTGGGCGCGCAGCACCTGGAGGTCGTCTTCGTACTGGACGCCCCAGACATCGACCAGGAGGTTGCGGTGGGTCATCAGCCGCCCCCTGTTGAGTGCGAGCGTCCGCAATAGCTCGAACTCGGTCGGCGTCAGGTGGACCTCCTCGCCGTCACGGCGCACGCTGCGCGCGGCGAGGTCGATCTCGATCCCGTCGGCGTTGATCAGCGGCTCGCTCGCCTCGGGTGTGGCTCTGCGCAGCGCGGCCTCGAGCCGCGCGATCAGCTCCGGCGGCCCGAACGGCTTCGTCACGTAATCGTCGGCGCCGGCCGCGAGGGCCCTCACCTTCTCGTCCTCCTCGCCGACCGCGGAGAGGACGATGATCGGCATCTCGCTCCACTCGCGCAGGTGCTCGGTCACCTCGACGCCGTCGATGCCGGGGAGCATCAGGTCGAGGATCGCCGCCGCCGGTGGGCGCACCGCCGCCGCGTCGAGCGCCTCCTCGCCGCTGCTCGTCATCACCGCCTCGTAGCCGGCGTCGCGGAGAATCACCCGAAGGGCGCGGAGGATCTGCGGCTCGTCGTCGCAGACGAGGACCCGCGGGGCGTCGCTCAAGGCCCGTCACCGGTGACGTGGTCGAAGGAGACGACGAAGGCCGAGCCCTGGCCGGGGAGCGACTCGATCGCGATCTTGCCGCCGTTGGCCTCGACGAAGCCCTTGGCGATCGCGAGGCCCAGGCCAGAGCCACCGGCGCCGTTGCCACGGTAGAAGGGCTCGAAGATGCGCTCCCACTGGGACTCCGGGATGCCCGAGCCCTGGTCGACGACCCTCACCACCACATGGCCCTCGACGATCCGGCGGTCGGCGAAGACCGGTCGGCCGCCGCTGTGCCGGTACCCGTTCTCGATCAGATTGGCGAAGGCGCGCTCGAGCTGCGCCGGGTCGGCCTGGAGGGTCGGAAGGTTGGGCTCACCGGCGATCCGGACCGCCCCACGGTCAAGGCCGAGCGATTCTCGGGCCGCCTCCAACACCTCCGTGATGTCCACCTGCTCGCGATGGGGCTCGGCCTTGCCGGTCTCGAGCCGTGAGACGTCGAGCAGGTTCTCGACCAGTCGCGAGAGTCGCTTACCCTCGCCGACGACGGCCTCGCTCAGCTCGGCCCGCTCCGCGTCGGTGAGATTTGGGGAGTCGAGTGCGGCACCGGCCGCGATCACCGAGGTGAGGGGGGTTCGCAGGTCGTGGGAGACCGAGCGCAGCAGCGCGGTCTTCAGCTCGTCGCTGCGGCGCAGCGCCTCTGCTTCAATCACCTCGGCCTGCATCCGCTCGCGCTCGAGGGATAGCTGTTCGAGCTCGGCCCGGGCGCGGTCGGCCGCCTGGCGCTCGCGCTCGGCCTCTTCGGCGCGCGAGCGAGCCGCTCCCGCCAATGAGGAGGCGACGAGCGCGGTGACCAGGTAGACGCCGAGCGCGAGCCAGTTCTCGGAATCTGCGATCGAGAACTGCCCGGTGGGGGGTAGGTGGAACCAGTTGAACGCGGCGGCGCTCAGGACCGAGGTCAGGGCTCCCATCCACAGGCCCCAGTAGCTCGAGACCAGCAGCACCGCCAGCAGGTATAGGACCCCGGTCGAGACCACCGGCACCTGGCCGCGGACGGCGAAGATCACGGCGGTGATCGCCCCGATCGAGGCGATCATCGTCGCCAGCCCGACCCAGAGGGAGCCGCTCGGTCTCATCGATTGCTAAGGCTAGTCCGGATAAGTCTGTAAATTGCCTGGCTGACCAGCCAATCAGCTTTTAGGAGTTACTTTGAGCAATCGCACGTTCGTAATCGGGGTCGGGATGACCAAGTTCGAGAAGCCCGGCACGAAGGAGGGCGACTATCCGGACTGGGCCAAGGAGGCGGGGGAGAAGGCGCTCTCCGATGCCGGAATTCCGTACGAGGACGTCGAGCAGGCCTTCGCCGGCTATTGCTACGGCGACTCGACCTACGGCCAGCGGGCGCTCTACCAGCTGGGGCTGACCGGGATCCCGGTCGTCAACGTCAACAACAACTGCTCGACCGGGTCCTCGGCGCTGTTCCTCGCCCGCCAGGCGGTCAAGGGCGGCCTCGCCGATTGCGCGCTCGCGATCGGTTTCGAGAAGATGGAGCCGGGCAGCCTCGGCGTCAAGTACACCGATCGCACCAACGCCCTCGACAAGCACGCGATGCGGATGTTCGAGATCCGCGACCCCGAGCAGTCGCCGCCGGCGCCGCAGATGTTCGGCAACGCGGGCCGCGACCACATGGAGAAGTACGGCTCCAATCCCGACCACTTCGCCTGGATCGGGTGGAAGAACCACAAGCACTCGGTCAACAACCCCTACGCCCAGTTCCAGGACGAGTACACAATCGAGGACATCAAGGCGGCGAAGATGATCCACGACCCGCTGACCAAGCTTCAGTGCTCGCCGACTTCGGACGGCTCGGCCTGCGCGATCGTCGCCTCCGAGGGCTACGTCGATTCCCACGACCTCTGGGACCAGGCGATCGAGATCGCCGGCCAGGCGATGATCACCGACCTCTCCTCGACCTTCGACGCGGACGCCGACTGCATGACGATCGTCGGCTCCGACATGTCGAAGACCGCGGCCGAACAGGCCTACGCCGAGGCCGGCATCAGCGCCGAGGAGGTCGACGTCTGCGAGCTTCACGACTGCTTCAGCGCCAACGAGCTCATCACCTATGAAGCGCTCGGGTTCGCGGCGGAGGGGGAGGGTCACAGGCTGGTCGAGGAGGAAGCGACCACCTACGGCGGTGATGTCGTCGTCAACCCCTCCGGCGGGCTGATTTCCAAGGGCCACCCACTCGGGGCGACCGGTCTTGCACAGTGCTCGGAGTTGACCTGGCAGCTGCGCGGCGAAGCCGACAAACGTCAGGTCGACGGGGCCAAGGTGGCCCTCCAACACAACATCGGCCTCGGCGGCGCCGCCGTGGTCACTGTCTACAAGCCGGCGGCCTGAGGGCGCCGGATCGAGGAGGTAGTGATGGCAAAGGAGCGTCGGTCACTTAGCGGCAAGGTCGTGGCGATCACCGGCGGTGCGCGCGGGATCGGCAAGACGACAGCCCAGGCCCTCGTCCGCAAGGGGTGCCGGGTCGCGATCGGGGATCTCGACCACGGCCTGGCCGAGGAGGCTGCGAGCTCGCTCGGCGGCGGAGTCCTCGCCCTCGCGCTCGACGTCACCGATCGATCCTCGTTCACCGCGTTCGTCGATGAGGCAGAACGCCAGCTCGGCCCGATCGACGTCCTGATCAACAACGCCGGGATCATGCCCGTAACCGCGCTCGTCGACGAGACCGACGACTCGATCCGCCGCCAGCTCGACATCAACCTCTACGGCGTCATCGTCGGCTCCCAGCTGGCGATCGAGCGGATGCGCCCGCGCGGGACCGGCCACATCGTCAACGTCGCCTCATCGGCCGGGAAGGTCGGGGTCCCCGGGATCGCCACCTACTCGGCGACCAAGCACGCCGTGGTCGGCCTGACCGAGGCGATGCGGCTCGAACTGCGGGGTACCGGGGTCGATCTCTCGCTTGTGATGCCGGTCCTCGTCAACACCGCGCTGACCGAAGGCCTCTCGTCCAAGCGCGGGGTCAAAGAAGTCGAGCCCGAGGACGTCGCCAACCAGATCGTCGATGCCCTCGAGCTCGGCCGGTTCGACGTCTACGTCCCGCGTTCGCTGCAGGCGACGCTGATCTCCGGCGCCCTGCTGCCGCGAAAAGTTCGCGAGGCGGTCGCCCGCTTCATGCAGGTCGACAAGGTGATGACCGATTCCACTGGGGACCGCCGCGCCTACGAGGAGCGGGCGGCTGCGAGCCGCTCCGGCGACGGCGACGGCGACGGCGAAGGCGAGGCCGCGCCCGAGGAGCCCGCGGCCGCGCAGCGCGACGCGGCCTGAGCCCAGGGCAATAGAGTCGGCCCGGACGCCATGGGCAGTATCTACGACGCGACGTGGGGGAGGGCGTTCTCCGCCCTCTATGACCGCGTCACCAAGGGGATGGAGGACGCCGGTCTGCGCGAGATGCGCAGAGAGACCCTGGCCGGCGCTTCCGGGCGGACGATCGACATCGGTAGCGGCACCGGCGCCAACGTCGGGCTATATCCGGAGGCGGTGACGGAGCTGGTCTTCGCCGAGCCCGACCCGCAGATGACCAAGCGGCTGCGGCCAAAGGTGCGCGAGGCGGGTCTCGAGGCCGAGGTGGTCGAGGCGCCGGCTGAGAGACTCCCTTTCGAGGACTCGAGCTTCGATACCGCCGTCTACACCCTGGTCCTCTGCACGGTCCCCGACCCGGCCGCGGCGCTGGCCGAGACCGCGCGGGTCCTGAAACCGGGCGGAAAGCTGCTGTTCGTCGAGCACGTCCGCGCCAAGGACCCCGGCGCCGCCCGCTGGCAGGACCGCCTCGAACGCCCCTGGCACTTCTTAGCCGACGGATGCCACTGCAACCGCGACACCGTCGCGACGATCGAGGCCTCGCCGTTCGCGCTCGAGAGCGTCGCCGAGGACGAGATACCAAAGGCGGTCCCGTTAGTCCGGCCTCTGGTACTGGGCAGCGCCACCCTTCGCGCCTGATTCAACGCACGATAATGACGGTTATGTGAACCTGGAATCAGGACGCGGCTTCGATCGCTTCTTCGAATTCCCCCAGTGTTCCCAGGCTTCCAAGCGGTTCCAGCCCCTTCGTCCCCGGCCCTTCGACCGCAAATGAGGGCGTGCCGCCGAACCCGAGCTGTTCCGCCTCGGCGGTCGTGCGTTCGACCTCGGCCTGGTCGCGTCCGGTTGCGCGGTCGTGGTTCCAGCGCGGAATGTCGGCGACCTTTGCGCCCTTGGCGATCGAGGTCAGGAAGTCCGCGGTGACGTAGCCGGTGTCCTCGATCCCCTGGTTCTTGTAGAAGAGCTCGATGAACTCCCAGCCTCGATCCTGTTCGGCGGCCGCGATCGCCGCCGCCGCGGCAGTTTCCGATTCCGGGCCGAGGATCGGGTAGTTCCGGTACTCGATCGCCGCTTCACCGGAACGGACCTTCGAGGCGATCAGTTCGGGCAGCACCTTGACGGCGAAGTCCCTGCAAATCGGGCATTGAAGATCTCCAAACTCAACAAGGGTCACCTTCGCGGTCGGGCGCCCGAGCGTGAGTCCGTCCTGCGGGATGTTGACGAGGTTGCGTTCGACTTCGTCGACGCTCTCGAGCGAGGTGTCGCCGCCGCTCGTCTGGCTCTGGCTGACGACGACGAGCACTACGACGGCGATGATCGCGAGGAAACCGGCGGCGCTGGCGATCTTGATCAGGCGCTGACGGCGCTCGTTCTCGGCCGCCTCTCCCTGGCGCTCCAAGCGCTCCTCACGACGGCGTTCTCGCTCCTTCTTCGCGCTCATGGTTCCCTCCCTGTGTAGCGAAGCATGCGGACCGAATTGAGGCCGAACAGGATCGTCATCAGGATCGCGCTGATCAGGCACCACTGGCAGATCGCGTCGATCACGAACAGCTCCAGGTAGGTTAGGTAGACGCTGAACCCGAAGCCCGTCAGCGCGAGCGCAAAGCCGCCGATCCGGGCGCCGTCGCCGCGCAGGAGCGCAGCCACCAGCAGCAGGACGTAGCCGACGATCCCGATCACGGCGACGTTGATCCCGACCAGATCCGCATATGCGCTTTCAGCGACCGTCTCGCAGCCGCCTCCGCCGGCGATGCAGGCCGGAGCGCCGCCACCGGACTCGGCGATCGCGATGTAGGTCGCGACGCCGATCCCGAAGGCCGCGACGAACGTGCTCACGGCTCGCAGAGTCCCCTCGCTCGGTGCGGACATCGATTCGAGCCTATGCTCTCTTCCTTAGCGCGGTCTGAACATCCGCCCGATACGGCCGCCGGGGCGGCTCGGCTTCTCGGGCGGGCCGAGCTCCCTTGCCTCCTCGGAGCTGATCGTCAGGGTGACGGCCCGTTCCGCCGTCCTCGCGACCTCCGGGGCGTCGGCGAAGCGTGACTTCCCGTCGCCGCCCCTGAACACGACGCCGTCGAAGATGTTCTCGCGACTGTTGTCGAGCATCTCGATGACGCTGCCGACCTCGACCCCGTCGGACCCGTAGACGGGCGTGCCGCGCGGCACCGCCATGTAGTGGATCGGATTGCCCTCGTCCATCGGATCTAGCCTAGAGGATGAATTTCGCGATCTCGCGCGAGAGCTTCCCGCCCTGCCAGGCGAGTGGCGACTGCCCCTCCTCCTCGCCGATTAGGCGCACTCGCGGCAGGTGTTCTGCGTAGGCCTCGGCGACGGCCCGCGGGTGGCCTGGGTCGGCGCCGTCATGGCTGGCGACCACGAGGGTGGGAACCTCCAGCGCGCCGAGGTCGGAAAGTGAGCCGAAAGGCCGCGAGCGGGCGATGTCGCGGATCGCGTCGACGAGGGCCTCGGGGTGGCGGTGGAGCAGCATTCGTTCGCGGGTGATCCGGGCGACCGTCTCGTGCCATTCGGGATCGGTCTCCTGGTGCTCTGCGACATAGGCGACGAATCCCTCGACGCCGCCGTCGCGGAGCGCGTCGGCGAGGCCGTCCCAGTACTCGAGCCGAACCTCGGAGATCTCGCCGGCGTAGACCGGCCCGATCACGACCAGCCCGGCGAGGCGCTCGGGGTGGCAGAGCGCGTAGGCGACCGCGGTGTGGGCGCCCATCGAGTGGCCGCCGAGGACGAAGGGCCCCTCCCCCGCCGTCGCCGCGGCCACCGACTCGAGGTCATCGACCAGCTCCGGGTATCCATAACTCCGGCCCTGCGGGGCGGGGTCGGACTCGCCGTGCCCGCGCGCGTCGTAGGTGACGACGGTGCGGCCGGCGCGCTCGAGGACGCGCGACCCCTGGACCACGTAGCGCCGGGTCGCGGTGATGCCATGGCAGAGGACGACCGCCGGCCCCTCCCCGGAATGCTCGCCGCGGATCGTCAGCCCGCCGCCGGCCTCGAACTGGACCGGCTCGGCGGCCATCAGTCGACGGCGGCGAGCGCCCGCTCGATGTCCCCGACCGACTGGTAGCCGGCGCCGGTCCGCGACGTGTGCCGGTGGCGGATCCTCCCCTCGCCGTCGACGATGAAGATCGAGCGCATCACGTAGGAGCCGCCCTTCGTGGTCGCGAGCCCGACTGCCTTGGCGAGCGGCGTGGCCCAGCCGACGACCCCGTAGAGCTTCGACACCGCCAGGTCTTCGTCGGCCAGCAGCGGCACGTTCAGTTCCTGCTCCTGGGTCCAGCGCTCGTGCGAGTCGACCGATTGCGGCGAGATCCCGATCACGTCGGCGTCGAGGCGGTCGAGACGATCGGCGTTGTCGCGGTAGGAGCAGAACTGGGCGGTGCAGACGCGGGTGGCGTCGCCCGGGTAGAAGGCGATCACGAGATTGCCGCCGCGGTAGTCGGCGAGCCGGTAGGTCCTGCCGCCGGTGCCGGGCAGCTCGAACTCGGGTGCTTCGTCGCCGACGTCGACCTTCGCCATGTCGAAAGCCTAGTGCGGCGGCTCAGTCGCGTTCGATTTCCATCTGTTCGATGAGGACGGTCTGTTTCGGTTTTTCAGCCGGGGTGCCGAGTTCGGCAATTCGTTCGACGACATCGAGGCCGTCGCTGACCTTGCCGACGAGGGCGTATTCGGGCGGCAGCCCGGCGTCGGCTCCGACGACGACGAAGAACTGGCTGCCGGAGCGCCCGGGCGGCTCGGCACCGCTTTTCGCCATCGCGACGACGCCCTTCGTGTAGGCGAGATTCGCCGGCGGCTTCTCGTCGACGCTGTAGCCCGGCCCGCCGGTGCCGTCGCCGAGCGGGTCGCCCCCCTGGATCACGAATTCGGGGACGACGCGGTGGAACGTGAGGCCGTCGTAGAACCCTTCTTCGGAGAGGAAGACGAAGGAGTTGACGGTCTTCGGCGCCCGGGTGGAGTCGAGGGCGATTTCGAAGGTTCCGCAGCTGGTTTCGACGACCGCGGTGAGCGCTTCCCCCTTCTTCACGGTCTGCTTGGGCGCCTTGAAGCTGACGTTCTTCGGTTCGGGCGGTTCGACCTGGCGGCAGCCGGCGGCGCCGGTCGAGCCCGATTCGCTGTCGCCGCTGCGCCCGATCACGATCGCGGCCACGATCGCCACCGCGATGAGGGCGAACACGCCGAGGATGATCAACCGCTGGTCGACCTTCCGCTCCTCTGCGCCCTCCTCGCTCATCGAAGGCGGAACCCTAATTGGAATGATCGAGAGGTGTCGTCAGAGGAACGCCCTGGAATTTCGCGTCGAAACCGCACAATCGGCCGCACGATCAACAATGTCGTGGCGCGGGCGCCGTGGCTGTGGCCGCTGCTGCGCGGCCCGGTGCGGCGGTTCTTCTCGGAGCGGGCCACAGCCTGGGACCAGCGGACCGGCGCCGGCACCGTCGCCCACCTCGAGCCCCTGGCCGCCGCCGCCCTCCACGTCTCCCCCGCCCCGGAGCGGATCCTCGACGTCGGCTGCGGAACCGGTGAGGGGACCCTCTTCCTCGCCCGCGAGTTCCCGCAGGCGCGGGTACGGGGGATCGACCTCTCGGAGGAGATGATCCATGCCGCCATCGCAAAGGTCGGGCTCGACCCCGAGGGAAGGGTCGCGTTCAAGGTTGGCGACGCCTCCTCCCTCCCCTACGCCGAGGACTCCTTCGACCTCATCGCGATGCTCAACATGCCGCCCTTCTTCGGCGAGCTCGAGCGGGTCCTGCGCCCCGGAGGCCAGGTGATCGTCGCCTCGAGCTGGGGGCCGGAGACCCCCTTCTACACCCGTCCCTCGCTTCTGCACTGGAAGTTCCTCCAGCACGGGATCGAGCCGGTCGAGATCGGCGTGGCCGGCGCCGGGACGTTCTATGTCGGGCGTCTTCCGGCCGCCTGAGCGGGTAGCGGCGCGAATAGGCTCCCACGCAATGGAGAGCTCGGGCATGCCCCTGGTGCTGCTTGTCAATCCCTCCTCGGCCGGCGGCAGGACGCTGAAGCTGCTGCCCCAGATCGAGGCCGCGCTCGACGAGCGCCGGGTCGAGTTCCGCGTCCTGCGGACCAGGGACCTCGACCACGGCGTCGAGGCCGCGCTGCGCGCGGTAGAGGCCGGTGAGCTTCCCGTCGTCGTCAGCGGCGACGGGCTGATCGGCGCCGTCGGCGGCGCGATGGCCGGTGCCGAGACGCCACTCGGGATCATCCCCGGCGGCCGGGGCAACGATCTGGCCCGGGTCCTCGAGGTCCCCGAGGAGCCGGAGGCGGCGGTCGAAGTCCTCGCCGCCGGGCACTCGCGGCTGATCGACGTCGGTGAGGCCAACGGGAAGCGCTTCCTCGGCATCGTCAGCGTCGGGTTCGACTCTGAAGCGAACCGGCTCGCCAACGAAACCAAGCGCTTCCGTGGCAGCCTCGTCTACGCCTATGCGGCGCTGCGGACTCTGGTGCGGTGGAAGCCGGCTCGTTTCACCGTGAGGGTCGATGAGGAGCGGACCCGGTTCACCGGCTACTCGGTCTCGGTCGCCAACAACCGGGCCTTCGGCGGCGGCATGTTCGTCGCTCCCGACGCCGAGCTCGACGACGGGCTGTTCGACGTGGTGATGGTCGGCGAGGGCGGCAAGCTCCGCTTCGTGGGTAACCTGCCGAAGGTGTTCAAGGGAACCCACGTCGAGCTCGACGAGGTCCGTGTCTTCCGGGCGTCGCACCTGGAGTTGAGCGCCAGCCGGCCGATCCCGGTCTACGCCGACGGCGAGCACCTGACCGACCTGCCGGCGGCCCTGCGCATCCTGCCGCGCGCCCTCAGCGTGATCGTGCCCCGCCCCCAGGCCGAGGGCTGAGTTGAGCGCCAGCGGGCGCAACGGAGCGGTGTTCGGCGCCAAGCGGGCGGCGGCACGGGCGCTCGGCGCCGCCAGCCGGGCGAGCGGCCGCGGCGGCGGCACGACGCTGCCGGGGAGGGTTCTGCTGCGCCTCGCCCCCGACGCGATCACCCGCCTCGGCTCCCGGCTCGGCCGCGGCGTGACCCTGGTGAGCGCCACCAACGGCAAGACGACGACGGCGGGGATGGTCGCGGCCGTGCTCGAGGCCGAGGGGCGGACGCCGGTCCACAACCGGGCGGGCTCGAACATGACCTGGGGGATCGCGACCGCCCTGCTCGAGCAGGAGGGCAGCGAGGGCCTGTTCGAGGTCGATGAGGCGTGGCTGCCGAAGGTCGCCGCCCAGCTCGACCCGACACTGATCGTGCTCGGCAACCTCTTTCGGGATCAGCTCGACCGCTATGGCGAGATCGAGGTCCTGGCCGACGGATGGGCGAGGACTGTCGCCGATCGGGTCGGCCGGACGCGGTTCGTCCTCAACGCCGACGACCCGCTGGTCGCCGACCTCGGCCGCGATGCCGACCAGGGCCGGCGAGAGGGCGTCGTCTACTTCGGGATCGAGGACCCCTCGCAGGCGCTGCCCGAGTTGCAGCACGCCTTCGACGCCAAGCACTGTCGGCGCTGCGGCCACCCCTATTCCTACGAGCGGGCGTTCGTCGGCCACCTCGGGCACTACTCGTGCCCCAACTGCGGCGCCGAGAGGCCGGCGCCCGACGTCGCGGCGACGGCGATCGAGCTGCGCGGGATGGAGGGCTCGACCGTCACCGTTCGCACCCCGGCCGGTGAGTTCGGCCTCGAGCTCTCGATGCCGGGCCTCTACAACGTCTACAACGCGCTCGCCGCGGTCGCGGCCGGCCTCGAGCTTGGCGTCGCCGAGGCGCGGATCCCGAGCGGGCTGGCCGGCGCCCGGGCGGCCTTCGGTCGAGTCGAGAAGATCGAGATCGACGGCACCCGGGCCTCGATCCTGCTGGTCAAGAACCCGGCCGGGGCCAACGAGGTTCTGCGGACGTTGCGGCTCGAGGCCGACGCGGGACTCGATCTCTGGATCGGCCTCAACGATCGGATCGCCGACGGCCGCGACGTCTCCTGGATCTGGGACGCCGACTTCGAGTTGCTCGAGCGTCGCGTCCGACGTGTGACCTGCGCCGGGACCCGGGCGCCGGAGATGGCGCTGCGCCTGAAGTACGCGGGCTGGCCCCCTGATGCGATCGAGGTCGAGCCGGACATCGAGCGCTCGCTCGACGCAGCGGTCGCGGCGGCGCCCGGCCAGCTCTTCATCCTCCCCACCTACACCGCGCTGCTGGAGCTGCACCGGCTCCTCTCGTCGCGCGGCCTTGCCGAGGAGTTTTGGCGGTGAGCGCGGAGCGAGCAAGCGTCCATCTCTGTCCCTTCGCGCCGCGAGCGAAGCGGGAACTTTTGTGATGGGCGCGGAGCGAGCAGGCATCGATGGCGCTGCGGTCGTCTGGCACGACCTCGAGTGCGGCGCCTACGAGGCCGACCTCTCCCTCTGGGAGAGACTCGCCGAGTCCGGCGAGGGCCCGGTCCTCGACCTCGGCTGCGGAACCGGCCGCGTCGCGCTTCACCTGGCGCGGCGGGGGCATCGCGTCGTCGGGATCGAGCTCGACGATGATCTTGTCGAGACCTTCAACCGGCGCGCGGCGGGGTTGCCGGCCGAGGCGGTGGCCGCCGACGCACGTGACTTCGACCTCGACGAGGAGTTCGGGTTGGTGCTGGCGCCGACACAGTTGGCGCAGCTGTTCGACGGCTCGGGGGGGAGGTATGGATGCCTTTCCTCCGTCGCCCGCCATCTTCGCCCCGGCGGGGCCGCCGCGTTTGCGATCGTCGAGCGGGTGCCTGCGGCCACCGACGACATCCCGCCGCCGCTTCCCGACGCGCGCGAGGTCGAGGGCTGGATCTACTCGAGCCTGCCGCTGGAGATCGTGATCGAGGGCGAGAGCCTCCTCGTCCGCCGCCTGCGGCAGCTGGTGTCTCCGACCGGGGAACTGAGCGAGACGGTCGACGAGATCCCGCTGTTCGCCCTCTCCGCGGCGCGGCTCGAGGAGGAGGCGGAGGAGGCCGGCCTGCGCCCCACCGCCCGTGACGAGGTCCCGATGACCGATGACCACGTCGGCTCTACCGTGGTCCTGTTCGAGGAGGGGTCGTGATGGAGCTTCGGGTCCTCGCCCTATATCCCGACCAGATGAACATCTACGCCGACCGCGGCAACATCCTCTTCCTGCGCCGGCGCTGCGAGTGGCGCGGCATCGGGTTCGCCTACTCCGCCGCCGGCCCCGGTGAGGCATTCGATCCCGGCGCCCATGACCTGATCTACCTCGGCGGCGGCCAGGACCGCGACCAGCGCATGGTCGCCGCCGACATGGTCGAGACCAAGCGGGAGGCGCTCGCGGCGGCGGTCGACGATGGCGCCGTGATGCTTGCGGTCTGCGGGGGCTACCAGCTGCTCGGCCACAGCTACCAGCTCGGCGATGAGCGGCTGCCCGGGATCGGGCTGGCCGACCTGACGACGGTCCGTGAGCCGGGCCCACGGCTGATCGGGAACGTCGCGATCGAGGCTGACCTCGGGGACGGCCCGCGGACGATCGCCGGCTTCGAGAACCACGGCGGTCGCACCTATCTCGGCGAGAGCGCGACGCCGCTTGGCCGGGTTGTCAAGGGGTTCGGCAACAACGGCGACGACGGGCTCGAGGGCGTCCGCCGCGACAACCTGATCGGGACCTACCTGCACGGCCCGCTGTTGCCCAAGAACGCCTGGCTTGCCGATCACCTCATCGCGCTGGCGCTCGAGCGGCGCTACGGGGCCCGTCCCGAGCTCGAGCCGCTCGACGACGACCTCGAGCGCGCCGCCGAGGGCTCCGCCCGCGCGGCGGCGATGCGCAACTGAGTGCCCGGGGACCGGTTCGGGTAGTTAGACCAGCGATGCGAATCCAGCTTCCAGCCGGGCTCCTCCTCGGGGCTCTCTTCCTCATGATCGCCGCCGTGCCTGGCGCGAGCGCCGCGCCAGGCTGCGACGAAGCGCCGGAAACGGTCGGGAGCGAAATCATCGGCACGCCCTGCGATGACGTGATCCGGATGCCGCGCAACATAACCACGGCCCTCGGCGAAGGCGGGAACGACACGATCTACGGCCAGCGGGGGAACGACAGCCTGTTCGGCGGCGAAGGGAATGACCGCCTGTATGGAGGGGTCGGCGACGATCGCCTGCGCGGCGGGCCCGGAGACGATCGGCTCTCGGGCGGGTTCGGCGCCGACTCCCTCGACGGCGAAGCGGGAAATGACCTCGCCCGCGGTGACGCAACGGTCGACAGGATCGGGGACTCCGGAGGCGGCACCGACACCCTCAGCTTCGCGACCGGGGCGACGCCGGGCTTCCCCAACCAGGAATCGTTCTTCGACGATGCCGGTTTTCCGCCCGATGTCGGACGGGGGGTCTACGTCGACCTCGGCGACGACTTCGCAAACGACGGGCTCGCGCCCTCTGGCGGCGGCGTCGACGAACCGCTGGAACCGGCGAACGACTTCTCGGACTTCGAGACCGTGATCGGGACCCCGTTCGACGACTACATCGTCGGGACCTCAGGGGCGGAGACGCTCTACGGCGGCGGCGGCGCGGACCTGATCGAAGGGGGCGGCGGAACTGATGTCGCCTACGGGGGCGACGAGGGCGACGGGTGCGTCGACGTCGACGTGAGCCATGAATGCGAGTCCACCAGCGCCGTGGTCGACCCGAGGGATACCGGCACGGTCTCGTCCGGGGTAATGGCGCCTCAGTCGGGCGCAGGGCCCTCCCTCTACCTTGCGGGAACCGACGGCAATGACGCTGTCGTGGCCGGCTACTCGTCGGGCCAGGTCACCTTCACCGTCGGCGGAAGCGCAGCCGGGACGTTTCCCCTCTCGGAAGCTCCCGACTCCGTCGTCGTCGCCGGCCTCGCCGGGGACGACACGCTCACCGCGACCAACTTTCCCGAGGCAACCTCGGTCGTGTTGCTGGGTGGCGAGGAAGATGACCACATCACCACCGGCGCCACCGAAGACGCGGTCATCGACGGGGCCGGAGACGACGTCGTCAGCGCCGGTGGCGGCGACGACGCCGTCCCCAACAACAACGGCGACGACGACCTCGATGCCGGAGACGGCGACGACCTCTTTGTCGACAACGCGGTCTGCGACGGCGACCAGCTCGATGGCGGGCCGGGGCGCGACAACGCCAACTGGGCAAACTTCGGGTCGGCGATCTCGATCGACATGGCGGCAGAAGACGCCGGCCTCGTCGGTGGCGGCAGCCAGCCGAGCTGCCCCGGCGGGACCCTCACCTCCCTGACCGGGCTCGAGGACATCGAGGCAACCAGCGCTGCCGACACGATGGTCGGCGATCAGTTCGACAATCAGCTCCTCGGGCGCCCCGGCGCCGACACGTACCACGCGGGCGCCGGCAACGACTCGATCCTCGCCAACTCGGGCACCCCCGGCCCGGACCCCGACCCGGTGATCGACTGCGGCGAAGGGTTCGACACCGCCCAGATCGACTTCCCCGAAAACGGCCCCGACGCGGCGCCGAGCGGTTGCGAGGCGATCCACGAACGCGAACCCAACAGCTTCCGCCCGCCCGACACCCCGCCGGGCCCCGAACCGCCTCCTCCACCTCCCCCTCCCCCTCCCCCACCGAAGCCGCGGCTCGACCGCAACCCGCCGCGGACCCGGCTCCTCGCCGGCCCCCGCCGCCGGCTCAACCTGACCCGGGGCGCCGCGCGCAGAGTCGTCTTCAGATTCGCCGCGAACGAGCGCGCGACGTTCAGCTGCAAGCTCGACAGCCGCAAGCCGGTCCGCTGCGCGTCGCCTCGTGCCTACACGGTCGGCATCGGAGCTCACACGTTCCGGGTGACGGCGACCGACTCGGCCGGCAACGCCGACCCGAGTCCCGCCGTCGTCAAATTCCGGGTCCGCGTGCGCTAGCGGCCGCTGGAGCCGAAGCCGCCGTCACCGCGGGGCGTCTCGCTCAGGCCCTCGACCTCGACCACCTCGGCGATCTCGACCGGGGCGATGATGAGCTGGGCGATCCGGTCGCCGGCCGCGATCCGGAAGGTCTCGGCCGGGTCGGTGTTGAGCAGCAGGACCCGGACTTCTCCGCGATAGCCGGAGTCGATCAGGCCGGGGCTGTTGACGAGGGCGATCCCGTGCTCGCGCGCCAGGCCCGAACGCGGCAGGACCAGGCCGGCGTGGCCGTCGGGGACCTCGATGGCGATACCGGTCCCGAGGCTCCACCTCTCCCCCGGCCCGAGATGGGCCGCCTCGCAGGCGCAGAGGTCGATGCCGGCATCGCCGTCGTGGGCCCGCGTCGGCAGCACCGCCTCCTCCGTCAGCCTCATCACCCTCAGCTCCATCGACAGCAATCTAGAGGACGGCGAGATCGTCAAACCGGTGGAGCTCGGCGACGGGCACTTTGGCGTGGACGAGGACGCCGTCATCGCGCTCAGTCCGCTCGAGGTCGCCGGCCAGCTCGTGCAGCTCGTGCAGTCGCGCCCCTTCCTCGTAGGGGATCAGGAGCTCGACCTCGGCGAGCGTGTCCTCGAACGCCGCCTCGATCGCCCCGCGCAGCTCCTCCAGTCCCTGGCCGTCGAGGGCCGAGACCAGGACGGCGTCGGGATGCTCCATCAGCGCCTCGGCCCGCTCCTCCTCGCCGAGGAGGTCGGCCTTGTTGAGGACGAGGAGGCGCGGCTTGGCACCGGCCCCGATCTCCTCGAGGACCTCGTCGACAGCGCGCATGTCGGCGACCCGGCGCTCCTCCGGTGCCGCGGCGTCGACGACGTGGAGGATCAGGTCGGCGAGGACGGTCTCCTCGAGCGTCGCCTTGAATGCCTCGACCAGCTGGTGCGGGAGCTTCTCGATGAAGCCGACGGTGTCGGTCAGCAGGAAGTCGCGGCCAGAGAGCTCGAAGCTCCGGGTCGTCGGGTCGAGGGTGTGAAAGAGGCGGTCCCCGACGCCGACCTCGGCGCCGGTGAGCGCGTTCAGCAGGGTTGACTTGCCGGCGTTGGTGTAGCCGGCGAGGGCTACCCGCGACAGCGAGGAGCTCTCGCGCCGGGCGCGCATCACGCCGCGATTGCGCTCGAGCTGGGTCAGCCGGCGCTTCAGAGCCGCGATCCGGTTGCGGGCGAGGCGGCGGTCGGTCTCGATCTGGGTCTCGCCCGGGCCTCGGGTCGGGGCGCGGGTGCCGATCCCGCCGTCGAGGCGGTCGAGGTGCGTCCACAGCCCCCGCATCCGCGCCATGTTGTACTCGAGCTGAGCGAGCTCGACCTGGAGCTTGCCCTCGGCCGAGTGGGCGTGGTCGGCGAAGATGTCGAGGATCACCGCGGTGCGGTCGATCACCGGCACGTCGAGGGTCGCCTCGAGGCTCCGCTCCTGGCGCGGCGCCAGCTCGTCGTCGCAGGCGACGACGTTGGCGCCGGTCGCCGCGATCGCCGCCTTCAGCTCGGCCATCTTCCCTTTGCCGAAGTAGCGATCAGGGTCCGGCTGGGCGCGGCGCTGGACCATCTCGCCGGCGGTCGCGACGCCCGCGGTTCGCAGCAGCTCCTTCAGCTCGGCGAGGCCGTCGCCATCGCCCTCCTCGCCGTTGACGATCCCGATCGCCAGCGCGCGCTGGCGCGCCCGCGGGTTTGTCAGCCCGGCTCCGTTCTGGCTCTGCTCCATCGCTCTCAGGATAGGCTTCCCAGCCGTGAGTGCGGAGCGAGCAAGCATCCATCTCTGTTTCATTGCGCAGGGAGCGAAGCGCGAGGAATTGACGTGAAGGTCTTCGTTACCGGAGGCACGGGCTTCATCGGCGGCGAGGTGGTCCGCCAGCTTCGTGACCGCGGCGACGAGGTCGTCTGCCTCGTCCGCAGTCCCGAGAAGGCCGGGAAGCTGACCGAGATGGGCTGCGAGGTGGTCGCCGGCGACCTCGGCGACGGCGACGCGATCCGGGCCGGGCTCGAGGGCTGCGACGCCGCGATCCACGCCGCCGCGATGTACGAGGTCGGGATCCCGGCCTCCCAACACCAGGCGATGTTCGACGCCAACGTCACCGGGACCGAACGCGTCCTCGAGGCCGCCCTCGAGGCCAAGACGCCGCGGATCGTCCACGTCTCGACCTGCGGTGTCTTCGGCGACACCCACGGCGAGGTCGTCGACGAGACCTACGAGCACCCCGGCGACGACTTCACCTCCTACTACGAGGAGACCAAGGTCGAATCGCACCGGATCGCCAAGAGGATGATCGCCGAGGACGACCTGCCCTGCATCATCGTCCAGCCCGGCGGCGTCTACGGGCCCGGCGACACCTCGCAGGTCGCCGACCTGATCGACCAGCTGCTGGCCGGCAAACTGCCGTTGATACCGCTCCCCGACCTCGGAGTCTGCATGACCCACGTCGAAGACATCGCCGGTGGGATCCTGCTCGCGCTCGACAAGGGGCGGCTCGGCGAGGCCTACGTCATCAGCGGCCCGACGACGACTATGCGCGAGGCACTCCAGATGGTCGCCCGGGTCGCCGGCCGCAAGCCGCCGAAGCACGCGGTCCCGACCGTCCTGCTGAAGGCGCTCGCGCCCGCCGGGCCGCTGGTCGGCAAGTTGATGAACCAGCCCCCGAACCTGCGCGAGATGATCTCCTCGGCCGACAATGTCACCTTCTGGGCCAGCCATGAGAAGGCCACTCGGGAGCTCGGCTACGAACCGCGGGGCCTCGAAGAGGGCCTGCGGCAGACGCTCGAGGCCGAGGGCAAAATCCCCGCCGCCGCCTGACCCGAACCGATCTCGATGCGACCGATCGACGTTCTCCACCTTGGGCGCCCGCACGTCATCTGCTGCTGGGAGGTCGACGGCTGCCTGGTCGACCCCGGGCCCGAGTCCTCGCACGGCAACCTGCTCGACGCCCTCGGCGAGGACTTCGAGCCGCGGGCGATCCTCCTCACTCACATCCACCTCGACCACGCGGCGGCCACCGGGGCGCTGGTGCGGCGCTGGCCCGATCTCGAGATCTACGTCCACGGGGTCGGCGCCCCCCACCTGATCGACCCCTCGCGGCTGCTGAGCAGCGCCGAGCGCCTCTACGGCGATCAGATGGAGCGGCTCTGGGGCGAGATCGTGCCCGTTCCCGAGGAGAACGTGCGGGTGCTGAGCGGCGGCGAGACCGTGCTCGGAATGCGGGTCGCCTACACCCCTGGCCACGCCTCCCACCACGTCTGCTACCTGCACGAGGAAAGTGGTACCGCCTTCGTCGGCGACATCGCCGCCGTCCTGATCCCGGGGACCGATTTGATCGTCCCCCCGACGCCGCCGCCCGACATCGACATCGAGAGCTGGCTGGAATCGATCGGGATCGTCGAGGGTTGGCGGCCCCAGCGGCTCGGCCTCACCCACTGGGGCCCGATCGAGGACCCCGAGCAGCATCTGGCGATCGTGCGGGAGCGGCTGCGGGAGGAGGCGGACGCGGCGCGGGAGCTCGACGAAGAGTCCTATGAGGCACGGCACCGGGCTCTGGTGTCAGAGCGCGTTCCGGATCCCGATGCGGCGGCGGAGCTCCTGCAGGCGGTGCCGCCCGAGTATCAGTGGCGGGGCCTCGACCGCTACTGGGGCAAGCGTCAGGCGGCCTGAGCCGCCGGCACGCCGCCGAGACGGCGTGCTGCCCAGACCACCAGCCCGATCAGCCAGATCGCGGTCAGGCCGGCTCCGAGGATGAGGTTCATGTCGCCCCCCGGAGCGGTGAAGCCGTGGGTCCCGAAGACGGTGATCGTCTCGATCGCCTGCTCGATGAAGGCGATCGCCCCGAGCACGGTGAGCCAGCGCGGGATCAGGGGATCGGAGCCGAGGCCGAGGACGGTGACGGCGCCGATCATCGTCATTGTCGACCCGGTCAGGAGCGGCCCCCAGAAGATCGCGACGTCGTAGACCGTGCGGGCGATCCCGGGATCGAGCGGATGCAGCGCCAGCGCTCCCCAGACCCAGCCCTGGACCGCGGTCTCGACGGTGAACGCCGCGGCACCGAGGAGGAAGACACTCGAGTGCGGAGCCGGGAGCAGGCCGCGGACGATCCCGGCCAGGACCGCGAACGCCAGCGCCCCGAAGGTCGCCGTCCAGGCGTAGGTGCGGGCGGCATCATGGTGATCGCCGAACCAGGCGGCGACGGTGGTGGGAGCATCGTTCGCCTCAGGCGGTGAGCCGAGCGCGATCGCCCCGACGAGATAGAGGAGAGCTGCCGCGACGGCGGCAACGATCAACGTCCGCGCCTGGTTCATCGGCGCTGTCTTCGTCGGCCCAGCCCATCCTCCTGCCGGCGGGGGCTGCTAGGACAGGTGCTCGCGGAGGCGCTCGACCGCCTCTGAGATGCGCTCGTCGGGCGTGGTGAGGGAAATCCGGAAGAAGCCCTCGCCGCTCGGTCCGTACATCGAGCCGGGTGAGACGACGACCGCCGCCTCCTCGAGGACCAGCTCGGCGAACGAGGTCGAGGTGTGGCCCTCGGGCACCGGCGCCCAGACGTAGATCGTGCCCTTCGGGGCCTGGACGTCGACGCCGATCTCGCGCAGGGCGCCGACGACGAGGTCGCGGCGCCGGGCGTAGGTCTCATTCATCCGCTCCAGCGGGCCCCCCGGGCCGCGCAGGGCGGCGACGCCCGCCAGCTGGACCGCCTCGAACAGGCCGGAGTCGACGTTGGTCTTCAACCGCCAGTAGGTCTCGATCGCTTCCGGATTGCCGAGGATCGCGGCGCAGCGCCAGCCGGTCATGTTGTAGCCCTTGGAGAGCGAGAAGACCTCGACCCCGACCCCCTTGGCGCCCGGCGTCGCGAGGAAGCTCGGCGCGACGTAGCCGTCATAGGTCGTCTCCGAGTAGGCGTTGTCGTGGACGACGAGGATCTCGTGCTCGCGGGCGAAGGAGACGACCAACTCGAAGAAGCCCTCGGGAACCACCGCCCCGCTCGGGTTATTGGGGTAGTTGAGGAACATCAGTCGGGCCTTGGCCGCGATCTCCGCCGGGACCGCGCTGAGGTCCGGGGCGAACCCGAGCTCGGGAACCAACGGCAGCAGCTCCGGCGTCGCCCCGGCGAGGATCGGACCGCCGGTATAGACCGGGTAGCCGGGATCGGATGCCAGCGCCACTCCCCCCGGGTCGAGGAACGCGAAGCAGAGGTTGTAGATGCACTCCTTGGCGCCGATCGCCGGGATCACCTCGCTGCCGGGGTCAACCTCGACCCCGAAGCGCTCGCCGTAGAAATCCGCGAAGGCCTCGCGAAACTCCTCACGGCCGCGGTTGCTCGGGTACTTCTGGTTGCCGGGCTCGGCGACGGCTTCCTGCATCGCCTTGACGATGTGGGGGTAGGTCGGCTCGTCGGGGTCGCCGATCCCGAGGCTGATCACGTCGATTCCGGCGGCGCGCTTGTCAGCGACCCGTTTCTCGAGCTCGGCGAACATGTACGGGGGCATCGCCTCGAGGCGCTTCGAGGGTGCGGCGATGCCGGGCTTGGAAGTCGTCGATGCCATGCCGGAACCCTAAAGCTCAGAGAGAGCCGCGAGCAGCTCGGGTGAGAGCTCTCCCGCGCAGACCTGCTCCGCCCACCCGGTCAGGGTGACGTCGAGATCCGGGGTTACGTCGACCACGAGCTCACCGCCGTCGAGCTCGACCGTGATCGGGCTCGGGGAGCCGCGCAGGACGGCGATCACCGCGGCGCCGCTGGCGCCGGTGCCCGAGGAGAGCGTCTCCCCCACACCGCGCTCGAAGATCCGCGCCCTGACCCGGTCGCCGTCGATCGCGAGGAAGGAGACGTTGGTTCGGTTCGGGAACAGCTCGCCGGCTTCGATCCCGGGGCCGATCGCGGCAAGGTCGAGCCCCTCGAGCTCGTCCGCGTCGACGACGATCGCGCACTGGGGGTTGCCGATCGATACGTGCTGGAACGACCACTCGCGCCCGCCCGACTCGATCGTCCCCGTCCCGTCGGCGGGGCCGGATGGGTAGTCCTTCGAGGCCGTCGCCGCACGGCCCATCTCGACCCTGCAGGTCCGCTCGGAGGTGATCGTCGGGGTGATCGGCCCGGCGGCGGTGCGGATCGAAAAGGACTCGGCATCGGTCCAGCCGTTGCGCCGCAGGTAGAGGATCGCCTCGCGCGCCCCGTTGCCCGAGAGCTCCGCCTCGGAGCCATCCGGGTTGAAGATCCGCAGATCGGCGACGAACTCCGCCTCCTCGCTTCGCGAGAGGAGCAGGACGCCGTCGGAGCCGACCCCGAAGTGGGAGTCGCAGAGGCGCGCCACCCGGGCTGCGCTCAACTCCCACGGAAGCCGATCGGCCTCGAGGATCAGGTAGTCGTTGCCGAGCGCCTGCCACTTCTCGAATCGCATCGGCGCAGCCTAGCTGGGGAAAAAAGCTGACGAGCAGGCGAAACGTTGTCGAGGTAGAACGGTTGAAGGGGTGATGTGGCCTTCCCCCACACGCACGGCGATCGCGCTGCTCGCGACCACCGTGGCGCTCTGCGCACTCTGCGCCCCGAAGTTGGTTGCCGCAAGCGCTGAGGGCGCCGCCGGGGGCCGCCTCTGCAGCTCCAGCGGCCCCGACGTCTGCCCGGCCGGCGGCGCGGGACGCCCCCGCCTCACGGTGCGCGGCGATGGCGCCTCAAGCTCGGCGGTCGCGGCGCCGCTGCCGGAAGGCACCGTGGTCGCCGGCCCGGCGATCTTCACCGGCGAAGGGTTCGACGCCTGCACCGCCCCCTCGTCGCGATCGATGCGGGCCTGGCGGGAATCGTCGCCCTTCGAGACCGTCGGCGTCTACATCGGCGGTCGCAACCGTGCCTGCACGCAGCCCAACCTGACCGCGACCTGGGTCGGAGAACAGGTGGCGATCGGTTGGTACCTGATCCCCATCTACGTCGGCCTGCAGGCGACGACCTCGAGCTGTTCATCCTGCGCCCACCTCGACTCGAGCTTCGCCGCCGTCGAGGGCGAGGCCGAGGCGGAAGACGCCGTCGCCGACGCGCAGGCAATCGGGATCGGGCCCGGCAGCCCGATCTACCACGACATGGAGAGCTACTCCAGGACCGTCGCCGCCTCCGCGTCAACGATGACGTTTCTCGCCGGGTGGACCCAGCGTCTGCACGAGCTGGGCTATGCATCCGGCGTCTACAGCTCGAGCTCGTCGGGCATCGTTGACCTCGGGCGCCGCTGGGGGACGAGCTTCTCGAGCCCGGACAACATCTGGAGCGCGAACTGGAACGGGCGCGCCGACACCGAGGACCCGAACCTCTCCGCCGACGCCTGGCCGAACCACCAGCGGATCCACCAGTATCGGGGCGGTCATGACGAGGTCTGGGGAGGCGTGCGGATCAACATCGACAGCAATTTCATCGACGCGACGACCGCCGGCACAGCGCCGGCGGTGCGGTCGTTGCCGCCGCTGACGATCTCCGGTGTGTCGGTCTCCGGGCGGGCGCTCCGAGTGAAGGTTCGCTGCGGATGGTCGGTGGACCTGATCTGTCCCGGCCAGATCCGACTTCGCACCAGCGTGCGTACGGCACGCCGCAGCCGGAGCAGGATCCGGGTGGCGGCGAGGACCTTCAGGCTGCGGGGCGGCAGCTCACACACCTTCACTGTCCTCCTCAACTCCCGTGGGCGGCCCCTGCTGGCCGACAGGGGAAGGCTGCGGGCGCAGCTACTCGTCGCGATCCCCGGTGCCCGCAAGACCCGGGCCGTCCTCTTCCGCTAGCGAGCGGGCGATCTCGTCGGCGACGTCGGCGTCCCCGCGCCCGCCGCGGTCGATCCAGCTCAGGTTCGGGATCTTCCGCATCCAGGTGAGCTGGCGTCGCGCGTAGTTCCGGGACCGCTTCTTCATCCGCTCGAGGTCGCCACCGATCAGCTCGTCGAAGCCGAGCGCCTTGCGAGCCGTGCGCGAGGGCCCCGCGGCCTCGGCGCGGCGGACCTCCTCGGCGCCGCCGGCGGCGACAATCGCCTCGGTGCGGGCGTCGATCCGCTGGTAGAGCGTGGTCCGGTCCATGTCGATGCCGAACAGCCGCGTCGGGTGCCTGGTGTCCGCCGACCACAGCTCCGACTCCTCGGTTTCGGGAGGCACCCTGACCAGCGAGAGCTCGGCGATCGCCGCACGCAGGTAGAGGCCGGTCCCGCCGACGACCAGCGGCCGCCGCCCGGACGCGAGCGCGGAGTCGACCTCGCGGTGCGCGATGCGCATGTAGTCGCCGACCGAGAACGGCTCGGTCACCGGCACGATCCCGACCAGCCTGTGCTCGAGCCGCTCCCGCTGCTCCGCCGTCGCGGCGCCGGTCAGGGTCTCGAGCCCCTCGTAGACCTGCAGGGCGTCGCAGGAGATCGCGACCGGGTCCTCCCCACGCTCCCGCAGCAATTCCGCAAGAGCGATGGCGACGCCGGTCTTGCCGACCCCGGTCGGCCCGAATATCGCGACTACGTCCACGCGATCGGCTTCGCCGACACCCCGCTGAGTGTGGTTGAGGTAGCCGAGTCGATCTCGACGTCGATGAGCTCTCCCGGCTTCGCGATCCCGTCGAAGTTGACCGCCTTGTTGTGCCTGGTCCGCCCGCGGAGGCGGGAGGGGTCGGTGCGGCTCGGCCCCTCGACGAGGACCTCCATCTCACGGCCGATGAATCGCCGCGAGCGCTCGCCGGCCCGGCGCTGCACGAGCTCGACCAGTCGCGCCATCCGCTCGCGCTTGACCGGGTGCGGGACCTGGCCCTCCATCGTCGCCGCCTCGGTATCGCGACGGGGCGAGAAGACGAAGGTGAAGGCACCGTCGTACCCGACCTCGTCGACGACCTCGAGCGTCTGCTCGAAGTCGGCCTCGGTCTCGCCCGGGAACCCGACGATGATGTCGGTTGTGATCGAGCAGTCGGGGACGTGCTCGCGGATCAACGCGACGCGGTCGATGTAGCGCCCGCGGTCGTAGGTGCGCCGCATCCGTTTCAGGACCGTGCTCGAGCCCGACTGCAGCGGCAGGTGGATGTGCTCGCAGAGCGAGCCGAGCTCGGCGTGGGCGCGAATCAGGTCCTCGCGCATGTCCTTCGGGTGCGGGCTCGTGTACCGAATCCGCTCGATTCCCTCAACCGAGTCGATCCGGGCCAGGAGATCGGAGAACTCGATCCTCGACTCACGCGGCAGGTCGCGCCCGTAGCTGTTCACATTCTGGCCGAGCAGAGTCACCTCGAGCACGCCGTCGTCGGCGAGACTTTCCGCCTCGGCGACGAGCTCGTCGGGGTCGCGGCTGACCTCGCGGCCCCTGGTCGAGGGGACGATGCAGTAGGAGCAGCGGCAGTTGCAGCCCTGCGAGATCTGCAGCCAGCCCTGGAACTCGCGCTCGCGATGAGCAGGAAGGTGCCCCGAGAAGTCCTCGAACTCGAAGTAGCCCTGGGCGCTCAGCGAGTCCGTGGTGAGGAACTCGGCGAGCTTGTGGATCTGGCCGGGCCCAAAGGCGACGTCGACGAACGGGAAGCGGCGGAACACCTCGTCCTTGACCGACTGCGCCCAGCACCCCCCCACCCCGATGACCCGGTCGGGAAACTCGGACTTCAGGCGTTTGGCCTCACCGAGGTGGGCGATGAAGCGATTGTCCGCGGACTCCCGGATCGAGCAGGTGTTGAACAGGATCACATCGGCGTCCTCACGCGAGGGCGCCTGCCGATACCCGAGCGAGTCGAGCATCCCCTGCATCCGCTCGGAGTCGTGCACGTTCATCTGACAGCCGAACGTGGTGACGTGATAGCTGGGCATCAGAATCCTCGCGCCCAGCGTAACTACTGGGTCTCGAGGGCCTCCCCCTGCTCCTGTTCGACCTCTTCGTTGGCCTGTTCCAGCTCCGCGGCCTTGTGCTGCTCCTCGTCCTGGGAGTGGATTACCGCGAAGGTGGTGGCGCAGCCGATCAGGGCGATGAACCAGAGCGCGACGATCGGCGCCGCCCGCCCTGGGAATTTCTCGACTTTCAGCCCGAGGAAGCTGGCGATCACGGCCGAAGCGGCGAGCAGGCCGCCAAAGATGTAGAAGAGAGTCCCGTTGTCCATCATCAATCCTCGCGCTTCGCTCGCTGCGCGAAGAACCATATATGCCTCATTGGGCTCGCTCCGCACTCATGTGGCGCGGAATCCTATCCGCCCCGAACTCAGGCCGCTTTGGCCTCCTCGGCCGGGGCGACCGGCTCCGCCGGCGCCTTGACGGGGGCCGCGTTGTCGGTGCCCAGCCCGAGCGCTGTCCGGATCTTGGCCTCGATCTCGTTCGCGATCTCGGGATTGTCGGCGAGGAACTGTTTGGCGTTGTTCCGCCCCTGCCCGAGCCGCGTTTTGCCGTAGGAGAAGAAGGCGCCGGACTTCTGGACCAGGTCGTGCTCGATCCCGAAGTCGAGCAGGCCGCCCTCGCGCGAGATGCCCTGCCCGTACTCGATGTCGAACTCGGCCTGCCGGAAGGGCGAGGCCACCTTGTTCTTGACGACCTTGACCCGGACCCGGTTTCCGACCGCCTCGGTCCCCTCCTTGAGGGTCTCGATCCGGCGGATGTCGAGCCGCTGCGAGGAATAGAACTTCAGGGCCCGGCCGCCCGGCTGGGTCTCCGGCGAGCCGAACTGGACCCCGACTTTTTCGCGGATCTGGTTGGTGAACAGGCAGACGGTGTTGGTGCGGTTGAGGTTGCCGGCCAGTTTGCGCATCGCCTGCGACATCAGGCGCGCCTGGAGGCCGACGGTGGTGTCACCGATCTGGCCGTCGAGCTCGGCTTTCGGGGTCAGTGCCGCGACCGAGTCGATCGCGACGATGTCGATCGCGGCCGAGGCGATCAGGCGGTCGGCGATCTGCAACGCCTGCTCGCCGTAGTCGGGCTGGGAGACCAGCAGCTCGTCGGTGTCGACCCCGATCGCCCGGGCGTAGGACGGGTCGATCGAGTGCTCGGTGTCGATGAAGGCGCAGATCCCGCCGCGGCTCTGGGCCTCGGCGATGATGTGGTAGATCAGCGTCGTCTTGCCCGAGGACTCCGGGCCGAAGATCTCGACGATCCGGCCGCGCGGCACGCCGCCGATGCCCAGCGCCAGGTCGAGTGCGAGCGCGCCGGTCGGGATCGCTTCCACCTGGACGGTGCTGTCGGCGCCGAGGCGCATCAGCGCGCCCTGGCCGAAATCGCGCTCGATCTGCGTCACCGCCGCCGCCAGAGCCGCGTCTTTCGCCTTGGCCTCCTTCGCCGAGGCGTCCTTCAAAGTCGTCTTCTTGTCTGCCATCTCTTTCACCTCACTGCCGCCCACTCGCGGGCAGCTCGACTTGCGCCAACGGGGTGTACTGCGCACCCTGTGGCTGGAGTTGCGAACGGTAGAGCGTGATCCGGACGCCTTCGAAGGGCTGCAGCAATTCCTTCGGCAGCGGCCCAGGAGGCCTCGAGACGGCCGCCGGTCGGTTCGACCCTCGTTCCTCCCGACGCACCCTGGCGACGGTCACATGGGGCCAGAACCGGCGCCTCTCGGGTTCATATAGCCCGGCCTCGACCAACCTCTCCTCGAGGTCGGCCTGCAGGGCGACCGCGCCCGTCGACTGGGCCGGGAGAGCAAACAGGCGAGGCCTGCCCCGCGGCGGCCGCCGAACAGGGCCCTCGAGCTCGATGCGAGCCGCCCGCCCCGCCCCGCCGGAGGCGATTTCGGCCAGCTGCGGAATCCGCTTCTCCGGCTGGTAGCCGAGGAAGGCGAGCGTGATGTGCAGGCTCTCCTCGGCGACCGGCCGGAGCGCCGGGTCGACGAGCTCCCGTCGGCCCCAGGCCGCGATCGCGTCGCGGACCGGGTCGGGAAGGTCGAGCGCGATGAACAATCGCGCCCGCGGGCTTTTCAGGCGTTCCTTTGCCACGCCGGTGACGCTACGCCGCCGCCACGCGCGACACAACGCGGCAATGCAAGGAATCGGTGACGACTCCCTGCTCGCTCCGCCTCAGAGCAACGCTTCGGCTTCGCTCGCGGCGCAAAGAATCAGATATGGATGCTTGCTCGCTCCGCCTCAGAGCGGTGGCTCGCCACCGGTCAGGAGGATCCGCAGCAGGTGCATCCCGACCAGGGCCGAGCGCTCGCGGATGTCCTCGCGGCCACCGGGGATGACGGGTTCGCGGGCGATCGCGGGTCCCTCGGCGAGGCGGGCGTCGAAGCAGACGTAACCGACCGGCTTCTCCTCGGTCCCACCGTCGGGGCCGGCGATGCCGGTGATCGCGACGGCGACGTCGGCGCCGAAACGCTCGAGGGCGCCGAGTGACATCGCCTCTGCGACCTGCGGCGAGACTGCTCCGTGCGCCTCGATCAGGGCCTCATCGACCCCGAGCAGCTCCGACTTGGACTTGTTCGAGTAGACGACCGCGCTGCCGGCGAAGTAGGCCGAGGCGCCCGGGACCCTGGTGATCCTCGCCGCCAGCAGGCCGCCGCTGCATGACTCGGCGAGGCCCAGGCGCCGGCCGGCCAGCAGCGCTGCGACCTGGGCGTCGATCGTCTCGCCGTCGAGGCTGAACAGATGGCGCTCGTGGCGCTCCAGCAGGCCCGCGCGCACCGCGTCCGCGGTCGCCGAAGCGTCGTCGCGGTAGCGGACGTCGACCTCGATCTCACCGCGCCGCAGGCAGGTCGTGATCTCGACCGCGCCGAGCGTGACCCCGTCGGCCTCGATCTCACGCAGGCTCTTCGCGATTTCGGACTCGGGGATCCCGAACATCCGCAACGTGTAGCGCCGCAGCGGCGTCGCCCTCGCGACCACCTCGCGAACCGGCTCGGTACCAAGCGCCGCCGGCCACATCGGCTGCAGCTCACGCGGGGGGCCCGGGAGCACGACCACGATCGTGCCGTCGGCGGGGACGACCAGTCCGGGCGCGGTCCCGACCGGGTCGAGGGCCGTCGCGCCCTCCGGCACCAGCGCCTGCTTGCGGTTCGCCTCGCGGACCGCCTCTTCGTCGAATTTGAATCGGCGCGCGAAGCCGCGCAGGACCTCTGCGATCTTCTCCTCGACCTCCTCGTCGAGCTGCAGCTCGCGGCCCGCGAACCGGGCGACGACCTCGGCGGTGAGGTCGTCGGCGGTCGGCCCGAGCCCGCCCGAGGTGACCACCAGGTCCATTCCCTCGGCGGCCATGAACCGGAGCGCCGCCTCGAGGTCGTCAGGGCGGTCGCCGACGATCAGGATGTGGGCGACGTCGATTCCGAGCTCGGCGAGCTGTTCGGATAGCCAGGGGCCGTTCGAGTCCGAGATCGTCCCGGTCAGCACCTCGGTTCCGGTGACCACAATTCCGGCACGCACCGCCGCCCCCGGACGCGGAAGAGAATGCCTGTCCCCTCGACCCGCCGCGGAGCGAGCGTGCATATCTGGTTCCTCGCGAGCAGAGCGGCGGGGAGGTCCAGTCAGATCTGATTCTTCAGGCATTCTCGAGAGCAGAGGAGACGGCGGTATATGTCACGCGCAATCGGGCCTTTCGCCTTCCTGCAGTTCGGTCAGATTTCCCTTCCCGTCGACCGCGAACCCGATCGGGCTCGAGGATTCGGGCAGGTGCGCCGGGCTGCCGTCGATTTCCATCGTGACCGAGCCGTTGCCGAATGCGACCGAGAAGCTCTTTGAGTGGAACGGCCCTTCCTTTTCGCCCGCGGCCAGGATCTGACCATTGATCACCGGTTCTTCGTCGGCGTCGAGGAGGCAGACCCAGACTTCGTCAGTGGCTTCGAGGCTGACCGCGACGCCGGGGGCCGCCGCCTTGGCCGGAGGCGCCGCCTTGGCCTGATTGTTCTTTGCCCCGTCGGAGCCGGAGCCCTTGCCCGAGTCGCCTCCTCCGCCTCCCGCGATGCCGATCGCCACCAGGACGCCGATCAGCACCGCGACGACGATGACCGCCAGGATCCGGCCACGGGCCCGCGATCGGCCCGGGGAGCGCCGGGCGCTGAGCGCCGGCTCGACCCGGGAGGGCGCTCGCTCGGGGGCCGACCCCTCGGCGCCGGAGCGGTAGTCCTCGGCAAGTCGCTCGCCATCGAGCCCGAGATAGGTCGCATAGGTCTTGATGAAGGCGCGGGCGTAGATGTCGCCCGGGAGCACGTCCCACTCCTCGTTCTCGATCGCCCGCAGGAAGCGAACCCGGATCTTCGTCGCGGTCTCGACCTCGGAAAGGTCGATTTTGCGCCGATTTCGGGCGTCGCGGAGGGTGGTTCCGATTTCCGACTCCACCCTGACATTGTGGCCCCTCGCCGGGGGAAGGCCCTACTCGGCGTCGACCGGCAGTGGCTCGCCCGCCGTATCGCCGCTCAGGAAGCGGGGCAGATCGCCCGCGGTGATCAGCACCTGGCGCGGTTTCGAGCCCTCGTAGCCGGAGATCACACCGCGCCGCTCGAGCATGTCGATCAGGCGCCCGGCCCTCGTGTAGCCGACCCGCAAGCGGCGCTGGATCATCGAGACCGATGCCGTCTCGGTCTGGACGACAAGCTGGATCGCCTCGTCGAGCAGGTCGTCGCGGTCGGGGTCGAACTCGCCCTCCACCCCGTCCTCGGGCTTCTCCTCGTGGGCCTCGAGCAGCTCGGCCTCGAACTCCGGCTCTCCCTGCTTGGCCCAGTGGCCGGTGATTCGGGCGATCTCATCCTCGGAGACGAATGCGCCCTGGATCCGCTGGAGCTTCGAGGTGCCGGCGCCGCGGAACAGCATGTCGCCCTGACCCAGAAGCGCCTCGGCGCCACCCTGGTCGAGGATCACCCGCGAGTCCGTCTGGGAGGAGACGGCGAAGGCGATCCGGGCCGGGATGTTGACCTTGATCGTGCCGGTGATGATGTCGGTCGAGGGGCGCTGGGTCGCGAGGACAAGGTGGATGCCGGTCGCCCGTGACTTCTGCGCGAGCCGGATGATCGAGTCCTCGACTTCGGCCGGGGCGACCATCATCAGGTCCGCGAGCTCGTCGATCACGCAGAGGATGTGTGGGAGCGGCGCTTCGCCCTTTCTCGCCCGGGCGCGGTTGAGCTCGCCGAGGTTGCGGCAGCGGGCCTCGCCCATGATCCCGTAGCGGCTCTCCATCTCGCCGATCAGGTTGGAGAGGACGTTCGCGGCTAGGCGCGGCGAGGTGACCACCGGGGTCAGCAGATGTGGGACGTGCTCGTAGTGGTTGAGCTCGACCTGCTTGGGGTCCACCAGGACCAGGCGGACCTCGTTCGGCGACGCCTGCATCAGAATCGAGGAGAGGATCGCGTTGACGCAGCCGGACTTGCCCGAGCCCGTGGTGCCGGCGACCAGCACGTGCGGCATCTTCGCCAGGTCGGTCCAGACCGCGTTGCCGTCGATTCCCTTGCCGAGCCAGGCGACGAGGGGCGAGGTCTTCTCCGGCCGCCCGGCGTAGATGTCGCCGAGGCGGACCATCCGGCGACGCGTGTTCGGGACCTCGACTCCGACCGCCTGCTTGCCGGGGATCGGCGCCAGGATCCGGATGTCGGTCGAGGCCAGCGCGTAGGCGAGGTCGTTGGCGAGCTCGGTCACTTTCCTGACCTTCGTCCCGGGGGCGAGCCGCAGCTCGTAGCGGGAGACATGCGGGCCGCTGACGATCCCGACGATCTTCGCCTCGACGCCGAAGTGGCCGAGCGTCTCGACCAGCTTCCTCCCAACCGCGTTCTGGTCCTGGGGATCGGGGCCCTTGTCGGCGGCGCGGCCCTTCTCGAGCGCGTTCGCCGCCGGCGGCCGGTAGTCGATCTCATCTGAGGTCGTAACGCCGCGGGGCTTGCCCATTGGAGTGAGGCCCCCGGCCTCCTCCGGGGGAGCCAGATCGTGACCGGCGTCGGCCGGGGGCGAATCAGTTCCGCCCATGCCCTCGCCTTCGGCTGCGGGCATATGCGGGTCAGTGGCAGGCTCGTCTTGGCCCTGCTCGGCTTCGGCGACGTCATCGTCGAAGCTGCCGATCGCGACGGTGGGCTCGAAGTCGTCCTCGTCGGGATAGGCGCTCATCACATCGGTCGCCCCGACCAGCGTCTCTGGCTCCCCGCCCGCGCGAGCGCGGTCCTCGCGGGTCTTGACGACTGTCTCCGCCATCCCCCGGCCGCCGACGAAGACCCCCCGCACCGCGCGGCCGAGGCCGCGGAAGATCGACCCGATCGAGGTGCCGGTAACGAGGACGAAGCCGATCACGAGCATCAGGACGGTGAGGATCCGGGCGCCGACATCGCCGACCAGGTAGGTGAGCGCGGTTTCGACCCCGTAGCCGACCTTGCCCCCCTCCCAGCCGAAGAAGAGGACGAAGGACAGATAGACCCCGGCGGCGATCATGAATAGGCCGATCAGGTCGAGGTGGCGCTGCTCGAGGGCCTGCGGGAGCCGCGGCCTGGGGATCCGGGCCCCGCCCTTGGCTTTCGATTTCGGGCGTCTTTTCGCCCCGCGCCGCTTCCGCACGAACATGGATGGGGCTTCGACGCCGGCCCCGCCTCCCCTGCGAGGGCCTAAATTCGTCATAAAACAAGCGGGAAAGCGCCAATAGCGCGTCTAACATCGACTGCGATGCTCACTGACGGCGGCGAAGCCGGCGGCCGCGTGCTCGTGGTCGAGGATGACGAGGACATCGCAGATGTCCTCCGTCGCTCGCTGCGCAACGAGGGATACGACGTCCGCACCTCCGCCGACGGCATCGAGGCGCTCGACGTCGCGGCCGGGTTCGTCCCCGATCTGGTCGTTCTCGACCTCGGCCTCCCCCGCCTCGACGGCGTCGAGGTCTGCCGCCGGCTGCGGGCCGACAGCGACGTGCCGATCCTGATGCTGACCGCCCGCAGCGAGACCGAGGACCGAGTGGGCGGCCTCGACAGCGGCGCCGACGACTACCTGGTCAAGCCGTTCGAGCGCAATGAGCTGCTGGCGCGGATCCGGGCGCTGCTGCGCCGCCGGCCCCCGCGCGGCTCGGCCTCGCTCGAGGTCTCCGACCTCACCCTCAACCCCGACACCCGCGAAGTCCGCCGCGGGGAGCGCGAGATCGAGCTCACGAATCGCGAGTTCGAGCTGCTCGAGCACCTGATGCGCAACGAGCGGCTGGTCGTCTCGCGCGAGCGCCTCCTCGACGAGGTCTGGGGGTACGACCCGACCGCCGCGACCAACACGATCGACGTCTTCATCTCGAACCTGCGCCGCAAGTTGGAGGAAGGCGGCGAGTCCCGCCTCCTCCACACCAAACGCGGCGCCGGTTACGTCCTCAGGGCGTAGTCGTGACCTCCCGAATCTCCCGGCTCCGACCCCGCAACTGGCCGGTTCGCTGGCGGCTTGCGGGCACCTCCGCCGGGCTCACCCTGGCGATCCTGGTCCTGTTCGGGGCGATCATCGGCAATCTCGCCGCGCAGCGGATCCGCGACGACTTCGACCGCGAGATGCAGCAGGCTGTCGCAACGCTTTCCTCGCAGATCCAGGTCATCGACACGATCACCAACACGCTGATCGCCCGGCAGCCGGACCTCGGCGACTTCGTCAGCCCAAATGACGCGACGGCGCGGATCTTCGACTCCCATGGGGCGCTGCTCGATGCCAGCCCCGGCGCCATCGAACTCGGCGCCCCCGTCCTCGGCGTCCATCACGTCGGCGACATGAGGGTCGTGACGGTGACTCTGCGCAGCGGCCAGACCGGCCGCGTCGCCGGGTACGTCCAGTACGGGCGCGACGAGCACCACATCGACTCGACGATCGACCGCCTCTGGCTCTTCATCGCCGCCGGCGTCCTCGGCGCGACGCTCCTCGCCGCCCTCGCCGGCCTGGCGATCGCCGGGCGCGCGATGCGCCCGATCTCCTCGCTGACCGCGACCGCGCGCGAAATCAGCGACACCGGCGATCCCTCCCGCAATATGCCGGCGCCCAAGACCGACGACGAGGTCGGTGAGCTCGCCGAAACCCTGGAGGAGATGCTGCGATCGCTCGACGCCGCCCGCTCCGAGCGCGAAGCTGCGATGCGCAAGCAGCGCGAGTTCGTCGCCGATGCCTCGCACGAGCTCCGCACGCCACTGACCAGCATCATCGCCAACCTCGAGCTGCTGCAGGCCTCGCTCGAGGATCCGACCCGCGGGGAGGCCCGCGCGGTGGTCGACTCGGCGCTGCGATCGTCGAACCGGATGAGCCGCCTCGTCGCCGACCTCCTCCTGCTGGCTCGCGCCGACGCCGGCCGCCCCGGCGCCCGCACCGCCTGCGACCTTGCCGAGGTGGCCGGCAACGCCGCGGCGGAGGTCGCGCCGACCGTCGGCGAACGCGAGCTGAGGATCGAGAACGACCGGCCGCTGCGGATCGAGGGCAATCCCGACGAGCTGCACCGGTTGGTCCTCAATCTGCTCGACAACGCCGCCCGCTACACGCCGCCAGGATCGCGGATCGAACTGCGGCTGCGCGCTGCCGGCCGCGACGCCGTCGTCGAAGTCGCCGATGACGGGCCCGGCATCCCCCCCGAGTTGCGCGAGGAGATATTTGACCGCTTCGTCCGCGGCGACGGGCCGGCCGACACGATCCGGGCCTCGGGCAGCGGTCTCGGCCTCGCGATCGTCCGCGCCGTCGCCACGTCCCACGGCGGCAGCGCCGAGGTGACCGAGTCCGATTCGGGAGGGGCCCTGTTCAGGGTGCGGATACCGCTCAGCAGGACTGAGCAGGGAATTAGTGCTCCTTTAGGCCGGCTTTAGCGGCGCGACTTAGGTTCCGCCGTGGACGAGACACACACGGGCCCGCCTGGCCTCCCCAACGTCCCGGCGGGTCCGTTTTAATTTGGCGGGGGCGCCTAGACCTCGACGATGACCGGCAGGATCATCGGCCGGACCCGCAGCTTCTCGTAGACCAGCTTTGCGATCGAGTCGTGGAGGTCCTCCTGGATCAGGTGCACCTCGCGGGTCCCCGCCGCGGAGGCGTCCTCGATCGCATCCTCGACCACGTCCTTGAGCTCCTCGACGAGCGCGTCTTCGTCCTCGAGGAAGGCGACCCCTCGCAGGATCACCTCGGGGTCGGCGACGACGCTGCCGTCGTCCGAGGAGATCGTCGCGACGACGATGAAGATCCCGTCGTCGGAGATCTCGCGGCGGTCGCGCAGGGCGACGTCGTCGGGCTCGCCGACGTTGACGCCGTCGACGTAGACGACACCGGCGTGGATGTCCTCGCCGAAACGGGCGCCGCTCTCGTCGATCTCGAGCGGAAGCCCGTTGCGGCCCTTGAAGATGTTCTCGGGATCGATCCCGACCGCTTCGGCCAGGCCGGCATGCAGTCGCAGCCGCTGGTGGTCGCCGTGGATCGGCAGCACGTAGCGGGGCTTGGTCAGGTTGAGCATCAACTTCAGCTCCTCCTGCCAGCCATGGCCCGAGGCGTGGATTGGAGCGTCTTTTGCGGTCACCACCGAGGCGCCGATCTCATGGATGCGGTCGATCGTTTCGTTCACCGCGCGCTCGTTCCCGGGGACCGGGGTCGCCGAGAACACGACGGTGTCGCCGCGGCGCAGCTCGACGTCGCGGTGGTCGTTGTTCGCCATCCGCCGCAGCGCCGAGAGCGGCTCTCCCTGGCTCCCGGTCGAGATCACGACCACCTTCTCGTCGGGGAAGTCTTCGATCTCGCGTGGCTGGATGAACAGCCCCGAGGGCGCCTCGGCGATCCCGAGGTTGGAGGCGATGTTGAAGTTCTTGCGCATCGAGCGCCCGACCAGGGCCACCCGGCGGTCGAGCTTGATCGCGGCGTCGATCGCCTGCTGGACGCGGTGGATGTTGGAGGCGAACGAGGTGACGATGATCCGGCCGCCGCAATCCTTGAAGGTCTCGAGCAGCGCCGGGCCGACGCTCGACTCCGACGGCGCGATGCCGGGGCGATCGGCGTTGGTCGAGTCACCGCAGAGCAGCAGCATCCCGTCGCGACCCAGTTCGGCGAGGCGGGAGACGTCGGCGGGCCGCCCGTCGACCGGGGTCTGGTCGAACTTGTAATCGCCGGTGAGGAGCACCGAGCCGAGCTCGGTGGTGAGGACGACCCCGCGCGCGTCCGGAATCGAGTGCGAGAGGTGCACCATCTCCATCTCGAACGGGCCGAGCCTGACGACCTCGCCCGCCGGCAGGTCCTTGAGCGTCGCGTCGGAGAGCTTGTGCTCGTCGAGCTTGGAGCGGACCATCGCGATCGTCAGCATCCCGCCGTAGATCACGGGCGGCTCGCCGATCTCACGCAGCACGTAGGGAAGCGCACCGACGTGGTCCTCGTGGCCGTGGGTGAGGACGATCGCCTCGATGTCGTTGACGCGGTCGCGGAGGTAGGAGAAGTCGGGTAGGACGAGGTCGATCCCGAGCATCTCCGCCGTCGGGAACATCAGCCCGGTGTCGACGACGACGATCCGGCCGTCGTACTCGACCACGGTCATGTTCTTGCCGATCTCGCCCAGGCCCCCGAGCGGCAGTACGCGGAGAGTCTTCGCCATCGTCTAGTGGGGGACCGGCACGCCGACCGTGTCGAGCGCGGCCCTGATGACCTCGCGCTGGCCCTCGTCCGCGGGCACCAGTGGCAGCCGCAGCGCGTCGGTCGGGATCAGGCCGGTCATCGCGAGCGCGGCCTTGACCGGAATCGGGTTGGTCGTCACCGACAGGGCCTCGTAGAGGGGCCTCAGCCCGGTGTTGACCTCCCGCGCGCGGTCGAGGTCGCCTGACTTCACCGCGTCCCAGATCTCACGCATCTGCGGCCCGACCAGCTGCGAAGCGACGAGAATCCCTCCCGCTCCGCCAATCTCGAGGGTGCGCAGGAATGAGTCGTCGTTTCCGGCCAACACCGCGAGGCCGTCGATCGTCTGCAGGTCGTCGTCGTTGGCCTGCTTCAGCCCGACGACGTTGTCGATCTCGGCCAGTCTGGCGAGGTCGGCCGGCGGCACGTTGACGACCACCCGCGAGGGGATGTTGTAGGCGATCAGGGGCAGCTCTGGGACGGCGGCGGCGATCGCCTCGAAATGGGCGAGGATCCCGGCCGGGTTCGGCTTGTTGTAGTAGGGGGTGACGATCAGCGCCGCCTCGGCGCCGGCGCCGGCGGCGGCCTTGGTCAGCTCGATCGAGTGGCGGGTGTCGTTGGTGCCGGTCCCGCAGATGATCGTCGCCCGATCGCCGACCTCGTCGACGATCGCCCGCAGCAGCGAGATGTGCTCGGCGTCATCCAGGGTCGCCGCCTCGCCGGTCGAGCCGGCGACGACGATTCCGTGGGAGCCGTGCTCGATCACGTCGACGGCGAGCCTGCGGGCAGCAGCCTCATCGACCGCGCCGCCCTCCTCGAAGGGGGTGGCCATCGCGGTGAGCACACCTTCCAATTGAGCCATCTGAGTCAGCCTAGATCATCCAACTCAGAGCAGGTTCTCGAGGCCGACGGTGAAGCGACTCGGCAGCCCGGGCACCCTGCGGACAGCGAGCAGGACGCCGGGCATGAACGAGCTGCGGTCGATCGAGTCGTGGCGGATCGAGAGGGTCTGGCCCTCACCGCCGAAGATGACCTCCTGGTGGGCGACGAGCCCCGGCAGCCGCACCGAGTGGATCGGCTGGTGGACGTTGCCCCCGGCGGCGTCGATCAGCTCGGCGGTGCGCTTCGCGGTCCCCGAGGGCGCGTCTACCTTGCGGTCGTGGTGGAGCTCGACGATCTCGCACTCGGGCAGGTGCTTGGCGATCAGCTGGGAGGCCTCCATCAGGAGGACGGCGCCGATCGCGAAGTTGGGGGCGACGAAGCAGTTGGCCTCGCCGCCCTCGGCGGCCGCGCGCAGCGCGTCGAGGTCGAAGCCGGTCGTCCCCACCACCACGTGGACGCCGGCGGCGAGGCATGCCTTCGCGTTCTCGAGCGCCGTTTCCGGCGTGCTGAAGTCGACGATGACCTCGGCGTCGCCGAGGATCTCCTCGAGCCCGACTCCGAGGCTGGGATCCGCCCGTCCGGTCAGCTCCATGTCCTCGGCCCCCTCGACGGCTCCGCAGACGGTGGCCCCCATCCGGCCGGCTGCCCCTGAGACCGCGACCTTGGTCATGCGGCAGCTAGGGACTCGCTGACCGGGGCGAGCGCGTTGCGGAAGCAGTCCTCGTCGGAGCCGATGCAGGCCGCCGAGAGGCGCTCGGCGCCGTAGAGCTCGGCGGCGAGGGCGGTGAGGTCATCGACGCTCACCGCGTCGACCTTGGCCAGCATCTCGTCGAGGCTGTCGATCGGCAGCCCGAAGAGGGTCGAGCGCGAGATCCGCGTCATCCGGGCCGCGGTCGACTCGGATGAGAGGACGAGGCGGCCCTTGACGCTCTCCTTGCCGCGCGCGAGCTCCTCGGCCGAGACCGGCTCCGCGCGCAGCCTCGCCAACTCGGCGCCGATCACCGAACAGGCCTCCTCGACGTTGTCGGCGCGGGTCCCGACGTAGGTAGCGACCAGGCCGGTGTCCGTGTACTGCTCGTTGTAGGAGCCGACCGCGTAGGCGAGGCCGCGCTTCTCGCGGATCTCGCGGAAAAGCCGCGATGAGGTCGAGCCGCCGAAGATCGAGTCGAGGACCGCGAGGGCGTAGCGGCGGTCATCCTCGCGGACGATCCCCGGCGCCCCGAAGCAGATGTGGAACTGTTCGGTGTCCTTCGGGTAGAAGCGGAATCGCGCCCCGCCCTCCAGCTCGCTTCCGTTCGAGTCCGCGTCGCCGGCCTCGGCCGGCGAGACGAGCCGCTCGGCGAGCTCGACGATCCGGTCGTGCTCGACGTGGCCGGCGGCGCCGACCACGAGGTTGGCGCCGGTGTAGCGCTGGCGGTGGTAGGCGGAGATGTCGGGCACCGGGATCGAGGCGATCACCTCGGCCTCGCCGAGGACGCGCCGCCCGAGCGGGTGCTCGCCGAAGACGGCGTCGGCGAGGATGTCGTGGACCCGATCCTGGGGCTCGTCCTCGTACATCGCTATCTCCTCGAGCACGACGTCGCGCTCGGAGTCGATTTCGGGGTAGGTCGGGCCGAGGAGCATTTCCGCGAGCAGCTCGAAGACCTCATCGGTGTGCTCGTCGAGGAAGCGCGCGTGGAGATGGGTCGTCTCCTTGCCCGTCGCGGCGTTGACCGAGGCTCCGAGGCCATCGAAGCGCTCGGAGATCTCGATCGCCGAGTAGCGCTCGGTGCCCTTGAAAAGCAGGTGCTCGAGGAAATGCGAGACCCCCGCCTGGGCAGGGGTCTCGTTCCGCGAGCCGGTCCGGACCCAGAGCCCGAGCGCAACCGAGCGGACCGAGGGGACCGCCTCGGTCACCACTCGGACTCCGGAATTGAGGACTGAGGCCTGTGCTGACTCCACGGACGCTTGCTCGCTCCGCTCAGGAACGGCGCTCGCGCTCCCGCCGCCGGCCGCCGCGTCGCTCGCGATCGCCGCCGTTGCGGCGCCCGCCACCGTCTCCGGTGCCGACCGAGGCCAGTTCCTCCGCGGTTTTGCCCGCGACCGAGGGGTCGTCCGAGAGGCGGAGGCCGATCCGGCCCCGCTCGCGGTCGACCTCGACCACGGTGACGTCGATCTCGTCGCCGGCGCTGAGCACGTCGTCGACCGAGTCCACCCTCTCCCCCGGTTTCACGTTGGAGATGTGGAGCAGGCCGTCGGTGCCCTTGACCAACTCGACGAAGGCGCCGAAGGTGGTCGTCTTCACGACCTTGGCGCTGTTGTAGCGGTCGCCGATCTCGGCCTCCTTCGTCATCGACTCGATTCGAGCGACGCACGCTTCGACCAGGTCACCGGTCGGGGCGTAGATCCGGATCGTGCCGTCGTCCTCGACGTCGATCTCCGCTTCGAACTCCTCGCAGAGGGCTCGGATCGTTTCGCCGCCTTTGCCGATCACGGCGCCGATCTTCTCCTGATCGATCTTGATCGCTTCGATTCGCGGCGCGTGTTGGGAGAGGATCTCCCGCGGGCCGTCGATCGCCTCGGCCATCTTGCCGAGGATGAACTGGCGACCCTCGTTCGCCTGCGAGAGCGCATCTCGCAATATGTCAAAAGTGACACCGGTGATCTTGATGTCCATCTGCAGGGCGGTGATCCCGTCCTTGGTGCCGGCGACCTTGAAGTCCATGTCGCCGAGGTGGTCCTCGACGCCGGCGATGTCGGTGAGGACGATGTAGTCGTCGCCCTCTTTGATCAGCCCCATCGCGACTCCGGCGACCGGTGCGCTGACCGGGACCCCCGCGGCCTGCAGTGCCATCGAGGAGGCACAGACCGAGCCCATCGACGAGGAGCCGTTGGACTCGAGCGTCTCCGAGACGACCCGCAGCACGTAGGGGAAGTCCTCTTCGTCCGGAATCGACGGCGCCAGCGCCCGCTCGGCGAGCGCGCCGTGACCGATGTCGCGGCGCTTCGGACCGCGCATGAAGCCGGCCTCCCCGACCGAGAACGGCGGGAAGTTGTAGTGGTGCCAGAACCGCTTCGTCGTCTGCAGCCCGAGGGTGTCGAGCCGCATGTCCATCCGCGTCGTGCCGAGCGCGACGTTGGAGAGGATCTGGGTCTCACCGCGGGTGAAGAGCGCCGAGCCGTGGACGCGCGGTGAGATGTCGACCTCGCACTCGATCGGCCGGATCTCATCCTGGGCGCGTCCGTCGGGGCGCTTCTTGTCGATCGCGATCGCCTTGCGGATCGTTTCCTTCTCAATCTGGTCGAAGGCGGTGCCGACCTCGGACTTGCGGTCGTCGTCGACCTCGCCGTCATCGCCGGCGGGCGCGTACTTCTCGACCACCTCGTCCTTGACCTTGCCGATCGCCTCATAGCGCTCGAGCTTGCCCTCGGTGGCGATCGCGTCGATCAGAGCCTGGCCGTGCGAGGAGCGGATCTCCTCGAGCAGGCCTTCGTCGATCGAAGGAGCCTCGACCTCGAGCTTCTCCTTGCCGGCCTTGTCGGCCAGCTCCTGCATGGAGGCGCAGAGCTTCTTGATCTCGGAGTGGGCGATATCGAGGGCGTCGAGGATCTCGGCCTCGGTGACGCCGTCGGCGCCGGCCTCGACCATCAGGATCGCCTCGTCGGTGCCGGCGACGATCAGGTCCAGTTCGAGCTCCTCGAGGCTCTCCTCGGGAGGGTTGACGACGAAGTCGCCCTCGAGTTTGCCGACCCGCACCGCGCCGACGTGGGCGGCGACCGGGACCGGTGAGATCGCGAGCGCCGCCGAGGCGCCGTTCATCGCGAGGATGTCGTAGGGGTGGACGTGGTCGACGGAGAGCGGGGTCGCGACCAGCTGGGTCTCGAAATGCCAGCCCTTGGGGAACAGCGGCCGGATCGGACGGTCGATCATGCGCGCGGTCAGCGTCGCCTTCTCGCCCGATCGGCCCTCGCGACGGAAGAATGAGCCCGGGATCTTGCCCGCGGCGTACATCCGCTCCTCGACGTCGACGGTGAGGGGAAGGAAGTCGACGTCCCTGAGATTGCCCATCGTCGCGGTGCAGAGGACCATCGTGTCCCCGGACTGGACCACGACCGCGCCGCTTGCCTGGCGCGCGAGCTTGCCGGTCTCGAAGGAGATCTGGCCATCGCCGACATCCACCGAGACGCGACTTACGTCAAACATGCTCATTTAATTTTTTACCTCCGGCCGCACGGTTTGCAGCCATCTTGCTTTCAGAACTCTCGTTCTCTTTCGCGAAGAGAGTACAGGCCCGCCGCAGGCGGCGGTCGGCGCCCCGCTATTGACGCGCTCTTTTCTTCTTGACCGTCAGCTTCGCGGTCTGAGTGGCGGCGGTCCCGCCGGTCGGCGTGAAGGTGACCAGTGCCTTGACCTTGGCCTTGCCCTTTTCGTTCAGCTTCCGCTTCGCGGCGCCGGTCAGCTTCAACGGAAGCTTGACCACGCCAGGGCCGCCCGTGGCGCTCGATGGCTTGAGCAGTTTTGGCTTGCTTCCCTTCTTCGACGTCGACGCCCGTTTCTTCCCTTTGGCCGGGGGATTGCCGTCGGCGACAGCGACCGTGCCCGCGGATTTAACGTCGACCGAGAGAGTCGTGCCCTTCAGGCCGAGGACCGTGAACTCGTTGCTGGGTGCTGATGTGGACCCCCCGGCCGGGCCCCCTTCCCCCTGGCACTGGACGTCGGCGTTGAAGAGGTAGTAGGCCCAGTCGTCCTCGCCCGGTCCGCTCGGCGTTCCGTCGGCCGGGAACGTGTGGAAGACGAGATCGCTGTTGGTCGGCATCGTCAGGACCCAGCGCAGGCCGAAGTCTTCGGTCGAGTCCATGAAGTCGATCCCGATCGCTTCGCCGGCGGCGATCGGAAGGCTCGTCGCGTATTCGTTGATGCCGTCGGCCTGGATCGCGACCTGTGCGCTACTCGCGGTGCCGGTGTAGGTGCCGTTTCCGTTGTTGTGGACGACGCGCAGGCGGTAGTGGTTGTTGGGGCGCACGAAGCCGTTGAGGCGGAATCGCGTGATGGTCCCGTTACAGGGCGAGGTCAGCATCCGGCCCGGGAGAAGAGTGGTGACGATTACGCATGGGCGGATTTCAGCGTCGGCGGGCGCGCAGGTGCCTTTCGTGGTGGGCATCTGGGTCACGTCGGCGCCGATCGTCTGATCCGCAGAGGCGGCCGGCGCCATCAGAAGGGCAAGCAATGCCGCCCCCAGAACGCCTCCCCGGATGTCTCTCCCCAACGACGAGATCGGCTTAGCGTCACACCGCGGGCGGCCGCGGTCAATACCGATTTTTGGCTCTAGGGCGCGGCGAGGGCGTCGAGGATCACCTGCGGGGCGGGGCTTTCGCCCAGGCTCGGTGACTCATATGCCCAGCTGACGACGCCGTCCTCGTCGATCAGGACGAGGGTCCGATTCGCCATCCCCACTCCGTCGACGTAGGAACCGTAGGCGCGAGCGACCTCGCCCTTGGGCTCGAAGTCGGCGAGCAGGGTCGTGTCGATCCCGAGCTTTTCCTGGAAGGCCTTGTGGGCGAACGGATGGTCGATGCTGATCCCCAGCATCTCAATGCCCTTCTCGCCGAGCTCGGGCTTGATCTCCTCATAGGACGAGAGCTGGTCGGTGCAGACCGAGCTGAAGTCGAACGGGTAGAAGACGATCAGGACCTTCTTGCCTCTGAAATCGGCAAGCGAAACGTCCTTTCCGTCCTGGTCGCGGAGGGTGAAGTCGGGCGCCGGCTCGCCGGCCGCGATCATCGCCTCAGGCCGAGGTCGGCCACGAGGGCGCGGTAGCGCTCGAGGTCTGACTGCTCGAGGTAGCGCAGCATGCGGCGGCGCTTGCCGACCAGCATCAGCAGGCCGCGGCGCGAATGGTGGTCTTTGGCGTGCGTGCGAAGGTGTTTGGTGAGTTCGTTGATCCGCTCGGTCATCAGCGCGACCTGGACCTCGGCCGAGCCGGTGTCTTTGTCCGCGCGACCGTATTTGCCGATCAGCTCGCTCTTCTGCTCTTTTGTCAGCGTCATCGCGGGGTGAAGCTAGCACAGACCTGCTTCGCGTCCTCGACATCGTTTCGCATCTGGGCGATCAGCTCCTCGACCCCCGCGAAGCGCTTCTCGCCGCGCAGCCGTTTGACGAACGCGACCCTCAGCATCGTCCCGTAGAGGTCCTCCTCGTGATCGATCAGGTAGGTCTCGATCAGGACCCCGCGGCCGGTGTCGAAGGTCGGGCGGACGCCGACGTTGACCGCCGCCGGAACGCCGTTGGCGAAGGCCGCGTAGACGCCATGGCCGGGGATCGCGAGGCGATCCTCGGGGACGACGTTGGCGGTCGGGAAGCCGAGCTCGCGGCCGCGCTGGTCGCCGGTCACGACCTCACCCTCGACCATGAACGGAGCCCCGAGGCAGTGCCGCGCGCCCTCCATGTCGCCGGCCGCGATCAGGGCCCGGATCCGGGTCGAGGAAACGGTCTCGCCGTCGACCTCTACCAGCGGCACGACCCGGGTCTCGAACTCCGTGCGCGCGGCCAGCATCCCCGGGTCGCCCTTGGCCCTGGCGCCGAAGCGGAAGTTCTCCCCGACCGAGACGCGCTCGGCGCCGAGCCGCGCGATCAGGACGTCCTCGATGAACTCCTCGGGCGGCCTCGAGGCGAACTCGCGGTCGAACGGGATCACGACCAGCTCCTCGACGCCGAGACCTTCGATCACGTCGCGCTTGACGCGGAACGGCATGATCAGCTTCGGCAGGGCCGCCGGATGGAGGATCTCAAGCGGATGGGGGTCGAAGGTGAGGACCGTGTCGGCTCCCTTGATCACCGCCTGGTGTCCGCGGTGGACGCCGTCGAAGGTCCCGATCGCGACGTCCCGCGGCCGCGGCTTCGCGTCGGGCAGCGAGGTGACGACGATCGGCCCCACTACCGGATGGCCTCCGCCACGGCGGGCACCATCTCCGCGACCTGCTCGACGCTGAATTCCATGCCCACATCCTCGACCCTGAACGGCCCGATCGCGGTGCGGCGGAGCTCCGAGCAATAGGCGTCCCCGAGTGTCTCGACCAGGGTCCGGATGTAGGTGCCGGCCGAGCACTCGATCTCATAGCGGGCGGTTTCACCATCGTTGCCGAGCAGCTCCGCCCGGTGAACCTCGATGTCGCGCGCTGGCGTCTCGACCTCCTCCCCCCGGTGGGCCTTGCGGTAGAGGCGCTCGCCCCCGACCCGGACCGCCGAAGTCATCGGCACCCGCTGGCGCACCGTCCCGATCGGCAGCGAGAGGGACTCGGGGACCTCCCCGGTCTCGGTCAGCTCGCCTTCGGGGTCACCGGTGCTCGAGCGCCAGCCGAGGCGCGCGGTGGCAAGGTAGGTCTTCGGCAGCCCGGTGAGAAACCGCTGCAGCTTGGTGGCGCCGTCGAGGAGGACCAGCAGCAGGCCGGTCGCGAAGGGATCGAGGGTTCCGGCGTGCCCCGCCTTGCAGCCACGCTCGCGTCTCAGGCGGACGACCATGTCGTGCGAGGTTATCCCGGCCGGCTTATCGCAGAGAAGCACTGCGCCTTCGGCCCCCAGACCCATGCCTAGTCGAGCTGGTCGGCGACCTCGCCGCAGAGAAAGGTCACGAGCTGGTCGAGCTCGAGGTCGGTCGAGAAGCCGGCGGCGCGCTTATGGCCGCCGCCACCGGTCTTGCGGGCGATCGCGGAGACGTCGACCTCGCCGCTGCTCGAGCGCAGGCTGACCTTGCGGGCGGCCTGGCCCCGGTCTCCGAGGTCGCGGATCAGGGCGGCGATCTGAGCGCCCTCGACGGAGCGCAGATGGTCGATGATCCCCTCGGTCATCTCCTCCCCCGCTCCGGTCGCCTCGTAGTCCTCGGCGGTGATGTAGGCGAGCACCAGGCGCTCGTCGCAGTGGCGTTGGATGCCCTCGAGGGCGCGGGCGACAAGCCTGATCTTCTCGATCGGCACGTGCTCGTAGAGGCGGCGGTAGGTGTCGTCGACGGCCACCCCGGCTTCGATCAGGTCGGCGGCGATCCGGTGGGTGCGGGCGTTGGTGTTGTCGTACATGAACTTTCCGGTGTCGGTGATCAGCCCGACGTAGAGGGCCGAGGCCATCTCCGGGGTGATCCGCGCCCCCAGTTGCAGGGCCAGCTCGTAGACGATCTCGGCCGTGCAGGAGGCGCCGACGTCGACAAGATTGAGGTCGCCGAAATGGGTGTTGTCGTGGTGGTGGTCGATGTTGATGATCTCGTGGGCGCCGTCGTTGAGGAAGTCGACCGGCATCCGGTCGATGTTGCCGCAGTCGAGGAAGATCGCCGTGCGGTCGGCCATGTCGGCCGGCGGCTCGTGGAAGACCTCCTCGAGAGGCAGGAACCGGTACTCGATCGGAAGCGGGAACTCCTTCGCCGTCATGAACATCACCGAGTCCTTGCCGAGCTGGGTCAGCAGGTGGTGCATGCCGAGCAGCGAGCCGAGCGCGTCCCCGTCCGGGCCCTCGTGAGCGGTGAGGAGGAATTTTCCCCGGTTGCGAAGCTCGTCGGCGACCCGCTCGATCACTATGTTTGCGCTGACGCCGGTGCTACTCATCTCCGTCCTCCAGGAGCTGGGAAATCCGCATCCCCTGCTCGACCGTCGAGTCGTAGTGGAAGGTCAGGGTCGGCGTCCTCTTCATTCTCGTCTCGGCGGCGATCTTCGACTGCAGGACGCCGTGAGAGGAGCGCAGCGCCTCGAGGGTCGCCTCGCGCTCGTCCTCGCTCCCGAGGACGCTGACGTGCACCTTGGCAGTGCGGAGGTCAGGGCTGGTCTCGACGGAGGTCACGGTCACGAAGCCGATGCGAGGGTCGCTCAGGTCGGTGGCGATCGCCGCGCCGATCACCTCGCGAAGCACCTCGTTCACGCGGCGCATGCGAGGAGCGGCCATCCTACTCCAGCGTCTGCTCGACCTGTTTGGTTTCGAAGAACTCGAGGACGTCGCCCTCCTTGACATCGGCGTAGCCCTCGAGCACGATGCCGCACTCCTGGCCCTCCTCGACCTCCTGGACGTTGTCTTTGAACCGCCGCAGGGAGCCGAGCTTGCCGTCCCAGATGACGGTGCCTTCGCGGACGAGGCGGACGTTCGCCGTGCGGACGACCTTGCCCTGGGTGACGAGACAGCCGGCGATCCGGCCGACTTTCGAGGCTTTGAAGGTCTGTTTGATCTCGGCTTCGCCGAGAGTTTCCTCGACCTCGATCGCCTCCAGCATCCCCTCCATCGCATTGCGGAGGTCCTCGGTGATTTTGTAGATGATCGAGTAGGTCCGGATGTCGACGCCCTCGCGCTCGCCGGCGCGCTTGGCGTCGGCCAGCGGCCGCACGTTGAACCCGATGATGATCGCGTTGGAAGCCGAGGCGAGCATCACGTCGGACTCGTTGATGCCGCCGGTCTGCGAGTGGATGATGTTGATCCCGACCTGCTCCTGGGGGACTTTGGCGATCTCGTCCTGAAGTGCCTCGAGCGAGCCGGCGACGTCAGCCTTGAGGACGATGTCGAGCTCCTTGATGTCGCCCGCCTGGGCGCGGGAGAAGACCTCCTCGAGGCTGACCTTGCGCGCCTGCCGGCGGGCGAGGGCCTCGGTCTTCAGCCGGTTGGCGCGCTCCTGGGCGAGCTGGCGGGCGCGGCGGTCGTTCTCGACGGTGTGGACGATCTCCCCGGCCTCACAGACACCGTCGAAGCCCAGCACCTCGACCGGCATCCCCGGCCCGGCGCTCTCGACCCGGTCGCCGGTGAAGTCGTGCATCGCCCGCACCCTTCCCCACTGCGGGCCGGCGACGAGGGAGTCTCCGACCCTGAGCGTGCCGCGCTGGACGAGGATGCTGACGACAGGGCCGCGGCCGGGGTCGAGCTGGGACTCGATCACGGTCCCGGAGGCGGGCGCATCCGGGTTCGCCCCGAGCTCCTCGAGCTCGGAGACCAGCAGGATCATGTCGAGCAGGTTGTCGAGGCCTTCGTGGGTCTTGGCCGAGACGTCGACATAGACCGTGTCGCCGCCCCACTCCTCGGGGTTCAGCCCGTCCGAGGCGAGCTCATTGCGGACGCGATCGGGCTGTGCGCCCTCTTTGTCAATCTTGTTGACGGCGATCAGAATCGGGACGTCGGCGGCGCGCGAGTGGTCGATCGCCTCTTTGGTCTGCGGCATGACGCCGTCGTCGGCGGCGACGACGATCACCGCGACGTCGGTGACCTTGGCCCCGCGGGCGCGCATCGCCGTGAACGCGGCGTGACCCGGCGTGTCGAGGAAGGTGATCGTCCTCTTGTCGTGGTGGACCTGGTAGGCGCCGATGTGCTGGGTGATGCCTCCAGCCTCCCCGGCGGCGACCTCGGTCTCGCGGATCGCGTCGAGGAGTGAGGTCTTGCCGTGGTCGACATGGCCCATGATCGTCACCACAGGCGGTCGCGGTTCGAGGCTCTCCTCGGAGTCCTCGAACTCGGGCGCCTCCGGCTCCTCATCGGCCGCGGTGACGATTTCGAGCTTGCGGTCGTACTCATCCGCGATCGCCTTGATCGACTCGTCGGTGAGGGTCTGCGTGAGGGTCGCCATCTCCCCCATCGTCATCAGCTTCTTGATCACCTCAGCGCTACCGAGGCCGAGCAGCTCGGCGACCTCGCGCACGGTCGCCCCGGAAGGGACCTTGGTCGCCTCCGGCTCCGCCGGCTCCTCGGTTTTCAGCGGCGGCTCCTCGAGCAGCGGCCGCCGGCGCCGGCCACCACGACGGCGCGGCGGGCGCTGGGGCGGCGGGCCGCCCATCTGGTCGCGGCGCGCTGCCTGCGAGTCGATCACGACGCGGCGTTTCTTCGCCCCGCCCGCAGCGGCTTTTTTCTCAGTCGGCTTGACCGGTTTGGCCTTCGGTTTCGCGGCCGGGGCACCATCGGAGGCCGGGGCAGCCTGCTGTTTGGGTTTGGCCTTGGTCGCGGTCGCCGCCGCGCCGCCGTTGCCCTTGGGGCCCGAGAGCGCCTGCAGCGCGTCGCTCTCCTCGACGCTCGACGCTGCGGCTTTGGCTTCGATGCCGGCCGCCTTGAGGGCGGCCAGCAGCTCTTTGCTGCTGACGCCCTGGGCTTTGGCGATCTCGTGGACGCGTTTCTTTGCCACTAAGCCTCCGGGGCCGCCTCAGGCGGCGAAGAATCAGATATGGACGCCGCCGTCGGCGACCCCGCGTCAACCGCCGCCTCCTCAGCTTCGCTTCCGGGGGCGGCGGGTGTCTCCTCAACCTCGGTGACAACCTCGGACGCCTCCTCTTCGGCCGGCTCCTCGGCCTCGGGCTCGTCGTCGGTTGCGACCTGGGCCTCCTCGGCGGCCTCGGCCTCCTCGGTGAGCTCCTCAGAGGCCTCTTCGACCTCGTCTGAGACCTCGGCGAGGGCCTCCTCCTCGCCGGCCTCCTCCTCGACCTCCTCGACGAACTCGGCCTCAGCCTTGGCCACGATCTCGGCGACCTGGCCCTCGTCGCCATCGGCGTCGGCGAGGATCTCGACCTCGCTCTCCGCCAGCGGCGAGAGGACGGCGATCTGGTTGGTCTCGAAGCGGCTCAGCGCCTGGTGCGTCGGCAGGCCGCAGTAGGCCGATCCGGCGATCGCGGCATTGGGGCAGCGACGGCCGTTGGTCAGCACCGCCATGCAGTGCCCATCGGACTGCTCCTCGCCCTCGTACTCGATCTCCTCGTCGTCCTGGGCGAACTCCGTCTCCGACTTGATGTCGACCCGCCAGCCGGTGAGGCGGGCGGCGAGGCGGGCGTTCTGGCCGTCACGGCCGATTGCCAGCGAGAGCTGGTCGTCGGGGACGATCACGGTCGCCTGTCGCTCGTCGTCATCGACGATCACCTCGCGCACGCGGGCCGGCGAGAGCGCCTTGGCGACGAACCGGGCGGGCTCGTCGTTGTGGGGGATGATGTCGATCTTCTCGCCGCGCAGCTCGGAGACGACCATCCGCACCCGCGAGCCTCGCGGGCCGACGCAGGCGCCGACGGGGTCGACCCCATCGGCATGGGAGATCACGGCGATCTTCGAGCGGTAGCCGGGCTCGCGGGCGACGCCGACGATCTCGACCAGCTTGTCGGCGATCTCCGGGACCTCCATCTCGAACAGGCTCTTGATCAGCTCGGGACTGCGGCGGGAGACGACGATCGCCGGCCCTTTGGTCGAGTCGGAGACGTCGGTAATCACTGCCTTGACCCGCATCCCGTGGTCGTAGCGCTCGTTGTAGACCTGCTCGGACTTCGGCAGCAGCGCCTCGACCCGCTCGCGCAGCTGGACCAGCGTGTAGCGCTTGTCGGACTGCTGGATGATCCCGGTGATCAGCTCGCCGACCCGGTCCTGGTACTCCTCGAACATCATCATCCGTTCGGCCTCGCGGATCCGCTGCAGGATCACCTGCTTGGCGGTCTGGGCGGCGATCCGGCCGAAGTCCTCGGGGGTGACGTCGCGGGTCGTGATCTGATCCTCGTAGGGGGCGATCATCTCCGGGTCGAGCTCGGGATCCTCGAGCTCGCGGAGCTCGCCCGTCTCGGGGTCGATCTCGCGCTCCTCCTCTTCCTGCGCTTCGGCCGCCTCGGCCAGCAGCTTCTCCTCCAGCTCCGGCGGCAGGATCAGTTCGAAGACCCGGAAGTCGCCGGTCTCGTGGTCGAGGTCGACGCGTGCGTATTTGGCGGCGCCAGGCGTCTTCTTGTAGGCCGAGAGAAGGGCGTCCGCGAGGGCGTCCATGAGGGTGTCCGAAGCGATCCCCTTCTCCTGCTCTAGAGCCTTGATTGCGTCGACGATCTCTTTACTCACTGAACCTCCTCGGGCTCACCCTCGCTGACGTGCGAAGTATCGGAATCTGGACTGGGCCGGGGGTACTTCGGGCCGGGTGAGGAGACCTCGAGCGAGTACTCGGCCAACAGGTGGTTGAGGTGCCGGGTCACGCGTTCGCACAGCGCCAAATCCACCCCATCGGGGTGGTCGACGAAGAGGCGGAGCGCCTCGCTCCCGGGTCGCTCGATGGCGACCAGCTCGATCGATTCATCGAGCTCGAGGAGCTGCTGCTGGATGTCGTTCTTGAGGTCTTCCATTTGATTTGAGGCGAAAAAAAAGTGGGCCAGGCCCACTTCTCAGGACTACTAGGCACAAAAAAGCTCAAATTCAGTATAGCCCGCTCTTTGCGCTCGGCCGCCGTAGTGAGTCGACCCGGTCGAGGATCGCGGCGGCGATCTTCTCCTTGGAGGAGATCGGCACATCGGCCTCGCTCTCGGCGTCGATCAGCGTCACCGCGTTGTTCTCGCTCTCGAACCCGATCTTCGGGTCGGAGACGTCGTTGAGGACGATCAGGTCGACGCCCTTGCGGCTGCGCTTCTCGCGGGCGCGCTCCCTCCCCCCGTCCCCCGTTTCGGCGGCGAAGCCGACGATGGTCTGGCCGGAGGCCCGCTTGGCGGCGAGGCCGGCGAGGATGTCCTCGGTCGGCTCGAGACGGAGCTCGAGACCGGCGTCGCGCCTGAGCTTGGCCGACTCCGCTGCCCGAGGGCGGAAGTCGGCCGGGGCGGCCGCCATCAGCAGGACCTGGCTCGCGGGGAACTCCCTTCGCGCCGCCTCGGCGAGCTCGGCGGCGGTCTCGACGTCGATCCTCCGCACCCCGGCCGGCTCCGGCAATGTGACGTTGGCGGCGATCAGGGTCACCTCGGCGCCGCGCCGCGCCGCGGCCGCGGCGAGGGCGATGCCCATCCGGCCGCTCGAGCGGTTGCCGATGAAGCGGACCGGGTCGAGGGGCTCGCGGGTGCCGCCGGCCGTGACCAGCACCCGGAGGCCGTCCCAGGGCCGGTCGCCGCTCGGCAGTGCGGCCTCGACCCTCTCGAGCAGGCGGGTCGGGTCGGGCAATCTGCCACGGCCCTGCTCCCCGCGCGAGGCGAGCAGGCCCTCGCCGGGCTCGATCACGGTGATCCCGCGCTCGCGCAGGGTGGTCAGGTTCGCCTGGGTCGCGGGGTCGGCGTACATGCGGTCGTTCATTGCCGGCGCGATCAGGCGCGGCGCGGCGCAGGCGAGGAACGACGTCGTCAGCATCGAGTCGGCCATCCCGGCCGCGAGCTTGGCGAGGGTGTTGGCCGACACAGGCGCGACGAGGTAGGCGTCGCAGTTGGCGGCGAGCTCGAGGTGCCCGATCGGATCGTGCGCGGGCGCGGGGTCCCCGGGGAAGGCCCCGCGCATGGGGTCGCGTTCGAACTCCGAGGTCAGCGCCGGGGCGCCGGTGATTCCCTCGAAGGAGGCGGGGCCGACGAAGCGACCGGCCGCTTCGGTCATCACGACCCGCACCCCATGGCCGGCAAGCGTTGCCAGCCGGGCGAGCTCCAGTGACTTGTAGGCGGCGATCCCGCCGCTTACGCCGAGCAGGATTCGGGCCATCTGCGACCTCCTGGAAGCGGTGCGCCTAGGCGCGGTACTCGTATTTGAGCTTGCCCTCGGCGAGCTCCTGGAGCGCCATCGAGAGGTAGTTCGCCTCGCCCCCGGTCTCGACCATCGGCGGCGGGTACTCGCCAAAGCTGCCTTCGCCAAGGCTGTGGAAGTAGCTGTTTATCTGTCGTGCACGCTTCGCCGAGACGACGACCGCGGCGTAATGCGAGTCGGCGTGCTCGAGAAGCTTGTCTACGCGTGGCTTGATCATTCGGCCGGGGAGTCTAGAGGTATGCCGAGCTCGGCGCGCACGATCCCCTCCAATTCGGCCGCAGCCTGCTCGAGATCGTCGTTGACGATTCGGTAGGCGAACTCATCCTGGGCAGCCAACTCCTGCTCCGCGACCTCGAGCCGGGAGTCGATCGCCTGCTCGGAGTCGGTGCCGCGGCTTTCGAGCCGGCGCCGGAGCTCGGCCGGATCCGGCGGGCCGATGAAGACCTGGATCGACTCGCGCATCGCGGCCCGCACCTGGCGTGCGCCCTGGACCTCGATCTCGAGCAGCACCGAGGCGCCCTCGTCGAGTCGTCGCCGCACCTCGGAGCGCAGCGTCCCGTAGCGATTGCCGCTGTAGGTCGCGAACTCGAGGAAGTCATCGGCGTCGACTCGCTCGTCGAATTCCTCGCGGCTGAGGAAGTAGTAATCGCGGCCGTCGACCTCGCCGGCGCGCGGCTCGCGCGTCGTCGCCGAGACCGAGAGCTCGAGGCCGGGGACGCGATCCAGCAGCTTCGCGATCAGCGTCCCCTTGCCGACCCCGGACGGACCAGTGATTACGAATACCTTCGACATGAACGACCGTGCAAACCAAGCAGATTGACCGGACACAGGGAGCGCGGCGTGCTTTGCACGCGAGCGACTGAGGACGTCAAGATGCGCCGGTGTGCGCGGCCGCTTAGCGGCGGAGCTGGGAGACGAGCTCGGCGCGCTGCCGTTCGGAGAGGCCGCCGATCGTCTTCGACGGCGAGATCCGGCACTGGTTAAGGATCCGGTTGGTCTTGACCCGGCCGTACTTCGGGACCGCGAGGAGCATGTCGAAGACCTTGGCGGTCTGGACGTACTCCGGCGGGTCGAGGAGCAGCGCGTGGATGCTCGCTTTGCCTGCCTTGAGGTCCTTCTTCAGCTTGGCCCGGGCGGTCCGGATGCCGTTGGCCCGCCGAAGGGCGTCCATCCGCTGGTCGAGCGACCTCTCGGGGGCCGCGGATGACGTCTTGACTGGGACGGGCATGTGGGCGGCGAGTATAGCCGCGGCTCACGGGTGCGCAAGGGGGTGTTTACCAATTTCGGTGAAATTCACCTAGACCTGGACCTGAGGTCGAGGTCCCTGTTCTTAAAATCGAGGATGGCGAGCTCGGCAGCGACCCGATTCCCGGCCCGCGGATCGCGGAAGCTCTCGGTCCCGACCGCCACCAGGGAGGCCCCGGCGGCGATCAGCTCGCGGGCGTCGGCGCCGCTCGCGACGCCTCCCATTCCGACCAGCGGCAGCCGGACAGCGGCGGCGACGGCACGGATCTGCGCGACCGCGATCGGCCGCACCGCTGGACCCGAGAGGCCGCCGTGACCGGCCGCGATTCCGGGCCGGCCGGTGGCGGGATCGATCGCGCTCGCCTTCAGGGTGTTGATCAGCGAAACCGCGTCGGCCCCACCCTCCTCGGCGGCGACGGCGACCGCGGCGGGGTCGGCGACGTTCGGGGTGAGCTTCACGATCAGCGGCTTCGCGGTCAGGGGTCGGAGCGCCTCCAGCAACGCCTCGGTTTCCTCGGGCTGCTCGCCGACGATCAGGCCGGAGTGAACGTTGGGGCAGGACACGTTGAGCTCGATCGCGGCGACCTCATCGCGGCCGGCGACCCCGTCGACCAGCCGCGCGAAGTCCTCGCGGCTCGTCGCCATCACCGAGACGATCAGCGGCACCGGCAGCTGCGCCAGCTGCGGCAGATCCCCCTCGAGGAACCCCTCGAGACCCCGGTTGGGCAGCCCGATCGAGTTGATCATCCCGGCCGGCGTCTCCCAGATCCGCTGCGGCTCGTTGCCGGCCCGCGGCTCCAAAGTGATGGTCTTCGAGACGAACGCGGCAAATGGGAAGTCATCGAGCAGCGCATCCCCATAGACCCGCCGGGCGGCGATCGCGTCGAACGTCCCCGACGCATTGATCACCGGGTGCTTGAGCTCTATCCCGCAAAACTCGACGGCAGTGGCGGACGGTGAAGGGATGGTGGGGGTGTCCTCCCGTTGGCTGGGTTTTCCGCCAGGCGAGTAGGAGTTCGCTTTGATCGGTGGGGGGGCGGAAAAGGGGACGCCGCTGCGCGGGAGGACACCCCCACCATCCCCTCCCCCTCTGAGCACCGGGCCGTCGACGCAGAGTCGGATGTAGCCATCGCCGTCTGGATTGGGGACGGCGCAGCCATAACAGGCGCCGAAGCCGCAGGCCATCGGCGCCTCATGCGCCAGCTCACAGGCGACTTCTCGTGACGAGCACATATCGGCGACGGCCTCGAGCATCGGCGGCGGGCCGCAGGCATAGACGGCGGCGCCGGCGGCGGCGTCCCCTCTGAGCATCGTCGCCAGCAGGTCGGTGACGCGGCCGGTGTGGCCGGTGTGGCCGTCCTCGCTCGCGAGCCGGACCTCGCAGCAGGCGAAGAGGTCTTCGAGGCCGCCGGAATGCTGGCGATCGCGGAATCCGAGCAGGACCCGGGTCGGGACGGCGCGCTCGGAGAAGGCTCGCCGCAGGAGCGCGAGCGGGGCGATGCCGATTCCACCACCGACGAGGATCGCCCCCGCGGCCCCCGGGGCGATCCGACGCGGCTCCGAGAAGTTGTTGCCGAGGGGGCCGTTGACCCACACGGTGTCGCCGCCCTCGAGCTCGCAGAGGCGATCGGTCCCGGGCCCGATTCCCTCGATCAGGAAGTCGAGGCGCCGGGTGCCGTCCTTCTCGACCGCGTCGGCCACGGAGAGCGCCCGCGGCAGGTAGGGGCGCTCGCCGCTCTCCTCCCAGTGGCGCTCGGCGGCGAGCATGTAGAACTGGCCCGCCAGCGGCGCCGGCCCCTCCTCATCACGCAGCGAGAAGACGCGGTATCCGCCCGAGTCATGGCTCTCGACGACCCAACAGAGCCGCCTCCCGAACGGCGGTCTGGCGGGCTCAGGCATCCGAGCGGGAGGCGGCGGAATGCCTGTGTATCTCTTGGAGTGAGAGCACATCGGCGTCCTCCTCCATGCGGGCGGCGATCGCCCTCACCGCCGCCGAGGCGCCGGTCATCGTCGTCACGCAGGGGATCCCGTGTCGGACCGCCGCGGTGCGGATCGCGTGGCCGTCGGCGCGGGCGCCGGAGCCGGTCGGCGTATTGATCACGAGGTCGCACCGCCGTTCCCGCAGCAGGTCGATCGCGTTCGGGCTCCCCTCGCTCAGCTTGTTGATCCGGGTCACCGGCACGCCCATCGAGGTGATCGCCTGCGCGGTGCCGCCGGTGGCGATCACCTCGAAGCCCATGTCGTGGAACCGGGTCGCCAGCTGGGTCGCCGCCGGCTTGTCGGTGTCGGTGACGGTGATGAAGACGGCCCCCTCCGAGGGCAGTGAGACCCCCGCCGCCTCCTGCGCCTTGCCGAAAGCGGTCGGGAAGTCGGTGGCAATGCCCATCACCTCACCGGTGCTCTTCATCTCGGGCCCGAGCACCGAGTCGACGCCGGCGAAGCGGGCAAACGGGAGGACCGCCTCCTTGACGCTGACGAAGTCGGCGGGCGGCTCTGGCAGGTCGAGGTCGGCCAGCCTCTCCCCCAGCATCAGCCTCGCCGCCACTTTCGCCAGCGGGGTCCCGGTCGCCTTCGAGACGAACGGCACTGTCCGCGAGGCGCGCGGATTGGCCTCGATCACGTAGAGCTCGCCGCCCGCGACCCCGTACTGGATGTTGATCAGGCCGATGACCCCCAGCTCGAGGGCGATCCGGGTGGTCGTCCCACGGATCTCCTCCAGCATCTCCTCGCCGAGGCTCATCGGCGGCAGCACGCAGGCCGAGTCGCCGGAGTGGACTCCGGCCTCCTCGACGTGCTGCATGATCCCGGCGACGTGGACCTCGGAGCCGTCGGCGAGGGCGTCGACGTCGACCTCGATCGCGTTCTCGAGGAAGCGGTCGAGCAGCAGCGGGTGCTCCTGGTCGGCCTTGACGTTGGCCTCGAGATAGGCGGCCAGGTTCTCTGTCGAGTAACAGATCTCCATCGCCCTGCCACCGAGCACGTATGAGGGCCGGACCAATAGCGGGAACCCGACCTGTTCGGCGATCACGGTCGCCTCGTCGGCGGATAGCGCGGTGCCGTAGGGCGGGTGTTTGACGCCGAGGCGGCGCAACAGGGCGCCGAAGCGGCCTCGGTCCTCGGCGAGGTCGATCGCGTCGACCGGGGTGCCGAGGAGGGGAACACCGGCCTCCTCGAGGGCAGGGGCGAGCTTCAGCGGCGTCTGGCCGCCGAACTGGACGATCACGCCCTCGGGGCGCTCCTGCTCGCAGACGGCGAGCACGTCCTCGGTGGTGAGCGGCTCGAAGTAGAGGCGGTCGGAGGTGTCGTAGTCGGTCGAGACCGTCTCCGGGTTGCAATTGATCATCACCGCGTCGCGGCCGGCCTCCCGCGCGGTCATCGCCGCGTGGACGCAGCAGTAGTCGAACTCGATCCCCTGGCCGATCCGGTTCGGTCCGGCGCCGAGGATCACCACCGAGTCCCGGTCTCCGCGGCGCACCTCGGAGGCGGCGGCCCCTCCGCCCGGCCTGGGCCTCTCGTGGCCGGAGTAGTAGTAGGGCGTCGCGGCCTCGAACTCGGCAGCGCAGGTGTCGACCGCCTTGTAGGTGCGCTCGAGGCCCTCGGTCCCGTCGCCCTCCCTGGCGAGGGTCTCGAGCTCGCGCAGGAACCAGCGGTCGACCAGGCAGCGCTCGTGGACGGCATCGACCGAGAGGCCGCGGCGGAAGGCCTCGAGAATGAGGTCGAAGCGTTCGGCCGAGGGCATCGCGATCGCCTCCAGCAGGTCCCCGTCGGCCTCGGGCGGCTCCGGCGGCGAGTCGAGCTCCCGCGAGCGCATCGCCTTCGCGAACGACTCGCCGAAGGTGCGGCCGATCGCCATCGCCTCGCCGACGCTCTGCATGTGGGTCGAGAGGCGCCCCTCGGTGCCGGGGAACTTCTCGAACGCGAATCGCGGCACCTTGGTGACGACGTAGTCGATCGTCGGCTCGAACGAGGCCGGAGTTGCCCGGGTGATGTCGTTGGGGATCTCCTCGAGCGCGTATCCGACCGCGAGCTTGGCCGCCATCTTCGCGATCGGGAAGCCGGTCGCCTTCGAGGCCAGCGCCGAGGAGCGCGAAACCCTGGGGTTCATCTCGATGACGACGATCTCACCGGTCTCCGGATGGACGCCGAACTGGATGTTGGAGCCGCCGGTCTCGACGCCGACCGCGCGGATGACGCCGATCGCCTGGTCGCGGAGCTCCTGATAGAGCCGGTCGCTCAGGGTCTGCGCCGGTGCGACCGTGACCGAGTCGCCGGTGTGGACGCCCATCGGGTCGACGTTCTCGATCGAGCAGATGATCACGACGTTGTCGTTGCGGTCGCGCATCACCTCGAGCTCGAACTCGCCCCAGCCCAGCACCGACTCCTCGACCAGGACCTGGTTGATCGGGCTCGCGGCCAGGCCCTCGCTGACGACCTGGCGCAGCTCGGTCTCGGTCTCCCCCACGCCGCCACCCTGGCCGCCGAGGGTGAAGGCAGGCCGGACGATCACCGGTAGCGTGATCTTCCCCTCGGCCATCGCCGCCTCGACCTCACCGAGACTGCCGACGGTCATCGACCAGGGGATTCGCAGCCCGGCCTCGGTCATCGTCTGCCGAAACTCCTCGCGATCCTCGGCCCGCCGGATCGCGGTCTGGTCGGCGCCGATCAGCTCGACGCCGAACCGCTCCAGCGTCCCGTCCTCGTGCAGCGCCATTGCCAGGTTGAGCGCGGTCTGGCCGCCGAGGGTCGGGAGCAGCGCGTCGGGGCGCTCCTTCTCGATGATCTTCGCCACCGGCCCGGGCAGCAGCGGCTCGACGTAGGTCGCGGTCGCGAACTCGGGGTCGGTCATGATCGTTGCCGGGTTCGAGTTGACGAGGACCACCTCGTAGCCCTCCTCGAGCAGGACCTTGCAGGCCTGGACGCCGGAGTAATCGAACTCGGCGGCCTGCCCGATCACGATCGGCCCGGAGCCGATCAGGAGGATCTTTTGGATGTCTTCGCGTTTCGGCATCGGCTCAAAGATCGCCGCGCCACCCCCGGACGCGGGAACGAGGGCCTGTCCATATCTGATTTCTCAGGCCTGAGTGGGAGCAGAGGAGGTGGCGCGTCATACGAGGGCGAGGAACTCCTCGAAGAGATGGCGGGCGTCATGCGGGCCCGGGCCCGCCTCGGGGTGGTATTGGACGGTGGCGCCGGGCACGTCCTTCAGGACCAGGCCCTCGACCGTGCGGTCATAGAGGTTGAGGTGGGAGAGCTCGGCGGCGCCGAAATCGGTCTCCCAGCGAACCGGCTCGTCGGCCTCGATCCGCGGCTCGCCTCCGGGCCCCTGGACCGCAAATCCGTGGTTCTGGGAGGTGATGTCGATCCGCCCCGTCGCCAGCTCCTTGACCGGGTGGTTGGCGCCACGGTGGCCGAACGGGAGCTTGAAGGTCTGCAGGCCGACCGCCCGGCAGAGCAGCTGGTGGCCGAGGCAGATCCCGAATACCGGCCGGACGCCGACCAGGTCGCGGACGGTGTCGACGACGTAGTCGAGAGCCGCGGGGTCGCCGGGGCCGTTGGCGAGGAAGACGATGTCGGGCTCCTCGGCCAACACCTGCTCGGCCGAGTGGGTGCAGGGCAGCAGGGTCAGCCGGCAGCCGTGCTCGCGCAGCTGGCGGACGATGTTGAGCTTGACCCCGGTGTCGATCCCGACCACGTGCGGGCCGTCGCCTTCGAAGCGGATCGGCTCCTCCGGGGTGACGGTGCGGGCGAGGTCGGCGCCGTCCATCGAGGGCTCGGCCTCGACGCGTTCGCGGGCCTCGCCCTCGGCCAGATCGGCCGCGAAGATGCCGCCGCGCATCGCGCCGCTGTCGCGGATGTGGCGGACGAGCGCCCTGGTGTCGACTCCGCTGATCCCCGGCACGCCACAATCGCTCAGCCAGTCGAGCCAGCCGCCCTCGGCGCTGGCGACGTCCTCGCGGTTCTTGGCGTCCCGCATGACGACGCCGCGGGCGTGGACGCGGTCGGACTCCATCGCCTCGGCCGAGACGCCGTAGTTGCCGACCAGCGGGTAGGTGAAGACGATGATCTGCCCCGCGTAGGAGGGGTCGGTGACCGACTCCTGGTATCCGGTCATCGAGGTGTTGAAGACGACCTCGCCGGTGACCGAACCGGGGTCGGCGCAGAGCTCGCCGTCGAACCGGGTCCCGTCCTCGAGCAGGATGTAGCCCGGGGTTCGGCTCACTGCGCGACTCCGAGTGAGAACGAGCGCAGGCGATATGCGACCTGGCCGCCGGCGACGGTCATCAGCACCCGGCCGGTAAGGGTGCGGCCGTCGCACCAGGAGTTGTGGGAGCGGCTCTCGAAGCCCTCCTCCCCCACCGTCCACGCGGAGCCGAGGTCGCAGAGGGCGACGTTCGCCTCCGATCCCGGGGTCAGCGAGGGGCGCTCGAGGCCGAACGGCTCGGCGCCGCCGGACATCCGCTCGACGACCAGGGCGAGATCGAGGAGGCCGGGCAGCACGAGGTCGGTGTGGATCGCGGCGAATGCGGTCTCGAGGCCCGTCACCCCCATCGCCGCCTGCTCGAACGGGACCTCCTTTTCCTCGGGCTCATGCGGGGCGTGGTCGGTGGCGATGCACTCGATCGTGCCGTCGCGGAGGCCCTCGATCAGCGCCTGGCGGTCGGCCTCGGAGCGCAGCGGCGGGTTCATCTTGAAGCGGTTGGGATCTAGGCTGCGGACCTCCTCGTCGGTGAGGCAGAGGTGGTGAGGACTGGCCTCGGCGCTGATCTTCACCCCGGCGCCCCTGGCGGCGCGGACCGCGTCGACCGACTCGGCCGCGGAGAGGTGCTGGATGTGGATCCGGGCGTCCTCATAGGCGGCGAGCGCCGCGTCGCGGGAAATCATCGTCGCCTCGGATACGGCGGGGATTCCGGTAAGGCCGAGGGCGGCCGAGACCGGGCCCTCGTGCATGACACCGTCGCCGGAGAGGTCGGGGTCCTCCTCGTGAAGGGCGATCGTGCCGCCACAGAGACGCTGGTACTGCAGCGCGCGGCGCATGATCCTGGCGCTGGAGATCGGCAGCCCGTCGTCGGTGAAGCCGATCGCTCCTGCTTCGCGCAGGGCGACCATCTCGGTCAGCTCCTCGCCTCTCATCCCGGCCGTGACCGTCGCCAGGAAGCCGACCTGGACCGAGGCATCCGTCGCGGCCTGCTCGCGGAGCGCGGTGACGTCGGCCGGGGTCGAGACCGGCGGCTCGGTATTGGCCATCGCGAGGATCCCGCAGTAGCCGCCGGCGGCGCCTGCCCGGGTCCCGGTTTCGATGTCCTCCTTGTGCTCGTGGCCGGGGGTGCGGAGGTGGACATGGGGATCGAAGAAGGCCGGGAAGGCGTGCATCCCCTCCGCCTCGACGACCTCGGCGGCGCCCGCGTCCGCCGCGCCGGGATCGGTCAGCTCGACGATGTGGCCATCGCGGATGAGGACATCGTGAGTCCCGTCGATCCCGGCGGCCGGATCGAGGACGGTGGCCCCGCGCAGGACCAGCTCGGGGCGATCTCCCGGCCGGATCTCGAGCGCCTCGGAGAGCTTCCTCACAACTGTTCCCGCTCCGCGATCACGCCGGCTGCCCTATCGGTGTCGGCCGGTCGGAGCCCTCCTCCTCGGGCTTGGCGGCGGGCTCGCTGCGGTCGGGGCCGGCGAGGAGCTCGAAGAGGATCGCCATCCGGACCACCAGGCCCGCCGCGACCTGCTCGGCGACCAGCGACTGCGGCGAATCGAGCGCCTCGCCGGAGAGCTCGACGCCGCGGTTGACCGGCCCCGGGTGCATCAGCAGCTGTCTCGGGCTGAGGCGGCGACTGTCGATCTGGAAGTTGGCGGCGTACTCGCGCAGCGAGGGGACGAAGCTCTCGCTCATCCGCTCCCGCTGCATCCGCAGTGCGTAGACGACGTCGGCCTCCTCGAGCCGATCGAGCGAGAGGCTCACCTCGCATCCGAGCTCCTCGATCCCCCGCGGGATCAGGGTCGGCGGCCCGCAGAGCGTGACCTCGGCCCCCATCCGCTGGAACGCGATCAGGTTCGAGCGGGCGACGCGGCTGTGGAGTACGTCGCCGACGATCCAGATCTTCTTCCCTTCCAGTGTGCCGAGCCGGCGGCGGAGGGTGAATGTGTCAAGCAGTGCCTGGCTCGGATGCTCGTGCTTGCCGTCGCCGGCGTTGATCACGGCGGCGCTGGTCCATCCGGAAACGAGTTGAGCGGCCCCGGCCTGGGGGTGGCGGATGACGATCGCGGCCGGGTCGTAGGCGGAAAGGGTCGCCACCGTGTCCTTCAGCGACTCGCCCTTCTCGACCGAGGAGCCGGCGGCCTTGACCGAGACGAGGTCCGCCGAGAGCCGCTTCGCGGCGAGCTCGAAGGAGCTGCTGGTGCGGGTGCTGGACTCGTAGAAGAGGCTGACCACCGTGCGCCCCCGCAGCGTTGGGACTTTCTTGATGTCGCGCCGGCCGACCTCGGCGAAGCTCTCGGCCCGATCGAGGATCGCCTCGAGCTCCTCGCGGGACAGTTCCTCGATCGAGAGCAGGTGCTTCATGTCAGCGCCTCCGCTGGTAGGGGCTCGGAGATGGTCACCTCGTCGACCTCATCGATCTCCTCGAGGCGGACGTTGACCCGCTCACCGCGGGCCGTCGGCAGATTTTTGCCGACGTAGTCGGGGCGGAACGGCAGCTCGCGGTGACCGCGATCGCAGAGCACGGCGAGTTGGACCCGCTCGGGTCTGCCGTAGTCGAAGAGGGCATCGATCGCGGCCCGCACGGTGCGGCCGGTGAAGAGGACGTCGTCGACGAGGACGACGGTGCGGTCGGCGAGGTCGAACTCGATGTGGGAGGCGTGGACGACGGGCTGCGCGGAGGGCGTCTGCGAGCCGACGTCGTCGCGGTAGAAGGAGATGTCGATGTCGCCGATCGGGACCGAGGCGTCGGTCAACTCACCGAGCAGCGCATGGAGCCGGCGGGCGATGAGCGCACCGCGGGTGTGGATCCCGACGACCGCCAAGCCGTCCGCGTCCGGGTTCTTCTCGGCGATCTCGTGGGCGATCCGCCGCAGCGTCCGCCTCAGGTCGTCGCGCTTGAGCACGACCTTCTCGCTCACTCTCTTGCTCCTTCCCGGCCTCTCGGGACCGTGATTAAAGGACGACCCCAGCCTAGCATCGGGGAGCGACGATTCCTGCGAATCTTGCCGACGTGAAGCCGGACGTTGCGGAGGCCATAGGCCGCCACGAAGCTGCCGGTAGGCGATTCTCGGCGGCAGGGGTCGAGAGCTTCGTGCTCGAGGTCGGTGACGGCGAGCCCGTCGTGTTGATGCACGGCGTGCCGGTCTCGAGCTTCCTTTACCGCAGGCTGGCGCCGGAGCTGGCCGGCCGCGGGCTGCGAGCGGTCGCGTTCGACCTTCCCGGCATGGGCCTGGCCCAACGGCCTCAGCAGTTTGACTACACCTGGAGCGGCCTCGGGCGCTGGGCGAGCGCCGCGATCGACGCCCTGGGGATCGAGCGCTGCCACCTCGTCATCCACGACATCGGCGGGCCGGTCGGCCTCGAGTGGGCTGTCCGAAACCCCGACCGGGTGCTCTCGCTGACCGCCCTCGACACCCTGGTCGACGTCGCCAGCTTCCACAGGCCCTGGCCGATGCATCCCTTCTCGATCCGCGGGATCGGCGAGCTATGGCTGCGGGGGCCGATACCCGTCTTTCGCCAGATCTACTACCTGACCGGTCTCGCGGATCGGTCGGCGGTTCCCCGTGCCGAGGTGGACGCCCACCTCGCAATGCTCCGTCAGGCCGACGGCGGTGGGGCCTTCCTCAAGGTCATGCGCGGTTTCGAGCTGACCGAGGAAAAGGAGCGCTTCTACTTCGATGGGCTCCGGGGCCATCCCTATCCGGCCCAGGTCATCTGGGGCAGCGAGGACAAGATGCTCGGCGAGGCCCGGCGGGCGGCCGTGTTGCGGGCCCTCGGTGTCGAGGACGCGACGATCCTTCCCGCCAAGCACTTCCTCCAGGAAGACCAGTCGGTCGCGATTGCCGATGCGATCGCCCGCCTAGCCGCCTGACTCCTCCCCTCTGGCCTCATTTCGCTCGCGGGCTCCGTTTGGTACCAGTACCGGCTCACCCCGCTCCGGGAACGGGATCTCGACGAGGTCGAAGTCGCGCGGCGCGACGGTCGGCTCGTAGACGTCGCGGGCCTCCTCCAGGACCCTGCCGACGTGGTAGCGGGAGGAGATGTGGACTAGGGCCAGCATCCTGACTTCGGCCTCGCGCGCCACCGCCGCCGCCTGGCCCACGGTCGAGTGGCCGGTGTCGGCAGCGCGTTGGACCTCCTCCTCGGCGAAGCTCGCGTCGTGGACCAGGAGCTCGGCGCCGTGCGCGGCCTCGACGGTGGCATTGCAGGGCGCGGTGTCCCCGGTGATGACGATCGTCCGCCCGGGTCGCGACTCCCCCATCACGTCCGTAGGGGCCACCGATCCATCGGTCCCGGCCACCGTCTCGCCGCGTTGCAGGGCGGCGAAGTCGGGCCCTTCGGCGAGGCCGAGCCGCTTGGCGGCATCGGGGTCGAAACGGCCCGGGCGCTCGGCCTCGACGATCGAGTAGCCGCAGGCGCGGACGCTGTGCTCGACCGGGAACGGCAGGATCTCCCCGCCGTCGATCTCGATCCGGTCGTCGGGCTCGACCTCGACGAGTTCGAGGCCGAAGTCGAGCCGCCCGATCAACCTTCCGAGAATCCTGAACAGGTCCTCGAGCCCCGGCGGGCCGTAGATCGTCAGCGGCTCCTCGCGGTCGGTCAGGTCGTAGGTTTTCAGCAGCCCCGGCAGGCCGAGGAAGTGATCGGCGTGGAAATGCGTCAGGTAGATCTCGTCGAGCTGGACCAACCCGAGCGAGCGCTGCATCTGGCGCTGGGTCCCCTCGCCGCAGTCGAACAGAAGCCGTTCTCCACCGCGGGAGACGAGCACGCTGGCGGTGTTGCGCCGCGCCGACGGCACGGCCCCGCCCGTGCCGAGAAAGGCGACCGAGAGATCCATGTCGCGAGCCTACGCGCTCGCCTCTTTACCTGTGGCTCCTTCGCTCGACACCAACGCACGTAGGTCATCCACGGTCCATCGACCGAGGTCATAGTCTGTCGCAAATCGAATTCCCAGTCGCTGGTTGTTTCTCGGGCGTGCCAATCTCAATCTCACGCCATAACTGGAAATATCTCTGACCGGGACCAGGTAGATGGATTCGTCGGGCGGGAAGAAGACCCCGAATACGTCTGCCAGCCCCATGTAGCTGCGGCGGCCCTGGCCATGGTCGGTCCGGTGGCCATTGAAGTTCACGCAACCACTGACTCTTCGGGCTGTCTTGCACTGGACACGAAGGAAGAGGCTTCCTCCGAGGTGGACAGCCAGGTCATAGGGATGGCCACCACCAAATGGCACGAGCACCTCAAAGTCACGAGCTACAAAGGCACTCAGCACCGCCGCCTCCGTGGCATTTCCCCTGAGAGCTGGATCCATTGTTGGGGACCCTAGACTTCGAGGCGGATGGAACATACGTTCGTATTTACGTCGCGGGATACATGGATAAGGTGGTGCCGAAGCGCCCGTAGCTCAGCTGGATAGAGCGCCGCCCTCCGGAGGCGGAGGTCACAGGTTCGAATCCTGTCGGGCGCGTATGTAGGGTGGCCATCGATGAAGGGCGCCCTCGGTCGGATCACGGAGACCCGCCCCCCGCGGGGGGCGCTCGCGATCGTCGCCGTCGGGTTGCTGGCGACGGTCGCCGCCGCGCTGCTGACCTCGACGAAGCTGTCCGGGGCGGTCGCTCTCGAATGGGAAAAGACCGTTCCGATCCCGAACTCTCGCGATGTCTCGATTCCCGGCGGCGGCGCGATGCGGATCGCCAACGCCCAGATCAGCACTTCGGAAGAAAACGTCGCCGGCTACAAACTGTTCCGGGTCTCAGCGATCCTCAGAATCGACGCCGGCAGCTCCGTCGGCCAGGCCCGGGTGAACTGCCGTACCGACGTCCCCCGGCGGACGATCCCTGCGAAGACCCCCGGGAGTCGCGCCTCGTATCCGCGCTCCAGCAGTGGGGAAGACCTGCTCAAGCAGGACTTCCCCGACGAAATCGTCGTCGAGTTCAACTCGCATGGCACCGACCTCGCCTCGCTCGAATTCGACGACGCCCTGAGCCGCTTCGTCAACCAGCCCGGCGTCGTCGTCAGTTGGCCCCCCTACAAGCAGGCACTGCAGGAATGGCAATGGGGCCTGCCCGACGGGCGCCCGGAACGGCCACTGGAACTGGCCTTCGCGTCGGTCTGGAGGACGACCACGCCGCCGACCGTCAGCATCTCCTGCTCGACCGACACCGCCGCCGGCACCGCGACCGCGAAGACCGGTGGGCGCCTCGCCGGCGGTCCGGCCTAGGCGGGAGCGACCAGTAGCTCAGGACCCTCGCTCCCTTTCCCGACCTTGTTCAGCTTCGGGTTGGCGGGCGCTCCTTCCATCCGCGCTGCGGGCAGGGGCGCACACATCGCGATCGCGTCCTCGACGTCGAGGTCGGGACGCAGCCAGGCCGCCTCGGCCTCGGCCGAGGGCAGGATCGTGGGCATCCGGTCGTGGACTTTGGCGACGACCTCGTTCGGCATCGTGGTGACGATCGTGCAGCTGTAGAGCCAGCCGTCCTCCGCCCCACGCTCCTCGGGGTCATCCCACTCCTTGCGGGTGCAGAGGCCGGCGAAGGCGAACGGCTCACCGCCATCGACGGTGAAGCGCCAGGGCTGCCGCGGCTGCTTCGGGTCCTCGGCCTTCATCCACTCGTAGAAGCCGTCGGCGACGATCAGGCAGCGGTGGCGAAACTTGCCGACGAGGGGCGAGTAGGCCCGGCTCGAGGAAAGGTTCTCGGCTTTCGCGTTGATCATCCGGTAGCCGACCTTGAGGTCCTTCGCCCAACGGGGGACCAGGCCCCAGCGCATCATCCGCGCCTCCCGCAATCCCTCAGCCGCCTCCTCCGGGTCGGGCGAGGACCGGACGGTCAGCACCTCCTGGGTCGGGGCGACGTTGAAGCGCTCGAGGCCGCGCGCGGCGTGCTTGGCGCGCTCCTTGCTCGGCGGTGGCGCCTCGCCCGCCGAGTTCCGCTCGAGCGAGCGTTCGAGCTCGACCTGGAAGCGGTCGGCGACCTGCTTCGCGTCCTTCGTCGTGACCGTGAACCGCCCGCACATATCTCTACTTCAGCATTTCGAGAATCGTCTTGATGCCGCCTTCTTGCTTGCTCGGGTGGTCATCCGGCTGGAGCTGTTCGGCGTTCTTCCTCAGGTCTCGGAGAATCTGATCGAGGACTCCCCCACGACCGCCCTTCTTGTCTTCGCCCTGGTGATCGTCGCGGGGTGGTTTCTGATCTTGCCCATCCTGCTCAGGATGCAGCAGATCCGCGATCGCCCGTTGTACGCGAGGGTCCTTCGCCTTCAGAGGCGTCCCCCGGGGGATCGGAGTGGCGGCCGTCCCACTGTCACCCTGCTGCCCCGAAGCCTTGACTGGGGCGACAGGAGCCGGATGGCTCTCGGGCTCGGCGGCTTCAGTGGAGCGATCCTGTGGGGGACGCCCGGACGAGGCCTCGCTCCCGCAGCCGACCACGACCGTGAGGGCCGCAAGGATTGCGATCGTGGGCAGGATGAGCTTCATCGAGTGTTGGCCATTCTGTGTTCCGGCGCTTTCTCGGACTAGGCAAGGCAGGCTAGCCATCCGGCCCGGAACGAGATGTCGTCGAGGGAGATGGCAGCCGGACCTTCGCCGTGGACTTGTGGGCCAGAGTCTGCTGACATCGGTCCAGCCGAGCTCTCAACCGGCTGTTCTATTTCTAGCTTTCGACCCGGAACGTGATCCCGTCGAGGGAGATCCCGGTGCCACTTGAACTGGCCACCGTGCCGTTCAGGACTACTCCAGGTCCGACGGGGGTATTGGCTCCCGCGACGAAGACCGAGTTGTACGCCCCTTCGTCACCTTCGTTGTCGGTTTCGCATTCACCGCCCCCCACCGGGAAGCAGATTTGGTTGAAGACCGCGATCTGTGCGTTTGCAGGTCGGTAGCCCGGCGGCAAGGAGAAGATGGAGCCGATCGGGCCAGTTTCACCGACTCTGGCAAACCCCTGCAGGTGGACGATCCCCTCGTGGTCTTTGTAGAAGCCGACCGGCTTCAGAGCCACTGGTCCGATTGAACCGAGGTTGCTGCTGCCGCTTTCGAAGCCTGGCTCGCCCGGGGCGCCGACCAGGTGGGTGGGTTCGGCCGGGGGGATGCTGTTGGCGAGCTGGGCCGATGGCACGGTCCCCAATTTCGCCAGGTTGATGTCCTCACCGGTGAGAGACTGTTTCTTCACCTTCGCCCCGGTGACGGCGTCCTTCTTGATTTTCGCCCCGGTCACCGAGTTCTTCTTCAGCTGCTTCGCGCTGACGCTGTTCTTCGGCAGCTTGAAGGCGGCGACGCCGGTGCCGACCATTCCGAAGACGAGTGCAATCAGGGCGACCACCATCGCCGGCGAGGGAATGCGGGGTCGGGCGCGTTTCATCGGGCTTCTCCTGGCTCGGGGGTGCGAGAACGCGGGCAACGTAGTCCCTGGGTCAGACGCCACCGGCTGCCGCGATGGGGCTGCTCAGGCGGGTCTGGCTTCGGGGTGCCCGCGATACCACTCGAGCGTGCGGCGCAGCCCGTCCCCCAGCTCGACCTCCGGCCGCCACCCGGTCAGCTCGCGGAGCTTGGTCGAGTCGACGAACTGGCGGTCGATCTCGCCGTCGGGGTTGCCCTCCCCCTGGTAATCGGGCTCTAGCTCGCCGCCCCCGGCCGCGGCGACCAGCTCGACGACCTCGCGCACCGAGTGCGGCCAGTCGCCACCTGCGTTGAAGGCCTGGCCGGCGGTCCCGTTCGACTCCAGGGCGGCGGCGATCGCGAGATAGGCGCCGACCGCGTCGTCGACGTGGAGGAAGTCGCGCTCGGGGCTGCCGTCGGAGCGGATCACCGGCCGGCGCCCGTCGAGGACCGCGATCACCGTCTCCGGCACGAGCCGAGAGAAGTTGAGGTCACCGCCGCCGTAGACGTTGGCGAAGCGGGTCACCGCCAGCGGCAGGCCGTAGGCCCGCGCGTAGCTGCGGGCGACGATGTCCGCCGCGGCCTTGCTGGCGTCGTATGGAAACGAGGCCCGCAGCGGGAAATCCTCGAGGTACGGGAGATCGGGGCTCGAGCCGTAGGCCTTGTCGGAGGAGGCGAAGAGAATGCGTCCGACCTCGGCTGCGCGGCAGGCCTCGAACACGTTCCAGGCGCCGCGGACGTTGACCTCGAACGTGTCCAGCGGCGATTCGCGGGCGACGCCGACGATCGTCTGGGCGGCGAGGTGGAAGACCGAGTCGACGCCGGCGACCGCCCCCGTCACGCCATCGACGTCGCGGAGGTCGGCCTCGACCAGCTCGACCTCGTCGCGGATCCCGAGCAGGTCGAGTCCCGACCGACGGATGCCGCCGACATCGGCCGTTCGCGGCCCGGGGCGATCGAGGACCCGCACCGCCTCGCCACGGGAGAGCAGCTCCCGGGCCAGGTGCGATCCGACGAAGCCGTGGCCGCCGGTCACCAGCGCCCTGCTCATCGTCTCGCCCCTGCTTCCGCCCACACCTTCCACGGCGCGTCTCCGGAGGCCCAGAGGTCGTCGAGGACGACCGCGTCCTTGTAGGTGTCCATGCAGTCCCAGAAACCCTCGTGGCGGTAGGCATGTAGCTCGCCGTCGGCGGCGAGTTGCTCGAGCGGCTCGCGCTCGAGCACACTGTCCTCGTCGATGTAGGCGAGCGCGCCCGGCTCGAGGCAGAGGAAGCCGCCGTTGATCCAGTGCTTGCTGCGGGGCTTCTCGACGAACCCCTCGACCCGGCCGTCGTCGTCGAGCTCGGCGACCCCCCACTGCAGGTGCGGCCGCACCACCGTCACCGTCGCCTGCCCACCGTGTCCGCGGTGGAATTCGAGCTCGGCCCCGAGGTCGATGTCGGCGACGCCGTCGGCGTAGGTGAGGCAGAACGTCCCCTCCCCCACCCGATCGGCGAGCTGGGCGACCCGCCCGCCGGTCGGCGTGTCGACCCCGGTGTCGAGGCACTCGATCGAGATGGCCTGCGGCCAATTCTCGGCGGCGACGAACTCCTCGATCGACTCCCCCAGGTAGCCGGTCGCAAGCAGGAAGCGCTCGAACCCCTGCGCAGCGTAGATCCCGATCACGTGCCAGAGGATCGGCCGGCCGCCGATCTCGACCAGCGCCTTCGGAACCGACTCGGTCCGCTCGCGCAGCCGCGTCCCGCGGCCGCCGCAGAGGATGAGGACGGGAGGCTTCAGCAGCCGCCGGCGACGGCGGGAAGGATCGTTACCTCGTCGCCCTCGCTGATCGGGGTCTGCAGCCCGTCCTGAAAGCGGATGTCCTCGCCGCTGACGAAGACGTTCACGAAGCGCCGCAGGTCGCCGTCCTGGGTGATCCGCTCTCGAAGGTCGCCATGGGCGTCGAAGACCGCGTCGAGGACCTCGCCGACGGTCGAGCCGCTGACCTCGAGCTCGGCCTCGCCTCCGGTCGCGGCCCGGAGCTGGGTCGGGATCTTCACGGTCACCACTAGACGGTTACCTCCTGCTGCTCTAACTCGGACTCGAAGCTCTCGAGATCGGGGTCGATCTCGTACATCTGGAACCTATCGCGAGTCGCGTCGAGGGTCTTCAGTCCCTCGCCGGTGATGTAGATGACGACCCGCTCGCCGGCGCCGATCTCGCCGCGCTCGGCGAGCTTGGTCAGGGCGCCGATCGTCACCCCGCCTGCGGTCTCGGTGAAGATCCCGGTCGTCTCGGCGAGCAGCCGGATCGCGGTCCGGATCTCATCGTCGTCGACGGAGTCGATCGCGCCCTCGGTCCGGCGCGCCTGCTCGAGGGCGTAGGGCCCATCGGCGGGATCGCCGATCGCGAGGCTCTTGGCGATCGTGTCGGGCCGCTGCGGTTTGCAGACGTCCCAGCCTTCGGCAAAGGCCGTCGCGACGGGGCTGCAGCCCTGTGCCTGGGCGCCGTTGAAGATTGGTTGGGAGCCCTCGACGAGGCCGATATCGAGCCACTCCTCAAAGCCGCGGCCGAGTTTGGTGAACAGCGAGCCGGAGGCGATCGGGGCCACGACCCGGTCCGGCAGCTCCCAGCCGAGTTGCTCGACGGTCTCGTAGGCGAGGGTCTTCGAGCCCTCCGCGTAGTAGGGCCGGAGGTTGACGTTGACGAACGCCCAGGGCCTGGTTTCGGCGAGCTGGGTGCAGAGCCGATTGACGTCGTCGTAGTTGCCGCGGACCCCGACCAGGTTGGTGCCGTAGACGGCGGTCGCGAGCAGCTTCTGCTCCTCGAGGTTGGCGGGGACGAAGACGTAGGACTCGAGCCCGGCGGCGGCGGCATGGGCGGCGACGGCGTTGGCGAGGTTCCCGGTCGAGGCGCAGGCGACGGTCTTGAAGCCCAGCTCGCGCGCCTTCGCGACGGCAACGGCGACGACCCTGTCCTTGAAGGAGTGGGTGGGGTTGGCGGCGTCGTTCTTCACCCACAGCTCGGCCTCGAGGCCGAGACGCTCGGCCAGCCGATCGGCCCGGACCAGCGGCGTCAGCCCCGGCTCGAGCGGGTCTCCGGGCCGGCCGACGAAGGGCAGGAAGTCGGCGTAGCGCCAGATCCCCTGCGACCCGGCCTGGATCCGCCGCTTGGCCTCGGCCGCGTCGAGGGCCGAGTGGTCATAGGACACTTCGAGCGGGCCGAAGCAGTTCGAACACGCGAAATGGGCGACGAGGTCGTACTTCGCCCCGCACTCCTTGCATCTCAAGCTCTCGATTGACATCCGATCGTCCTTCTGTTCGCCATGAACAAAAAACCTCCGCCTACCTGTGGGGCAGAGGTCCTGATCGGACGTTTCCCCACATCTTCCAGGCCTTCCATCGGCCTGCTGGACTTGGCACCTCCCCTCGAACCGATGGTCCGAGGTGGTTGCCGGGGCTTCAATGGGCCAGTCCCTCCACCCCTCTAGATGTGGCGTATGTGTGGGTCGAAGAGTACCAGGGGAATTTTCGCCCGGGCCAAATTGGACATGGCGGCTAACCTTGTCCCACCATGCCTGACGAGAACGCCGACACGATGAGCCAGAACGATGCCGAACCTTCCAAAACCAAGGCTGCGTCGTTCTGCGCGGCGTGGCGAGCTCGCCCAGGCACCGGCTGAGCCCCAGACCCCCAGCGTCGAGCAGATCGATACCTCCGATCTGCGCTGGGTCAACATCGAGCGCCCCGGGGCCCTCGAGCGTGCCTGGCTGGAGGAGAACTTCGACTTCCACGCTCTCGACCTCGAGGACGTCCTCTCCCGCAACCAGCGGCCGAAGATCGACGTCTACGACGACTACCTGTTCATCGTCCTCCACTTTCCGATCTTCGACCCCGCCGCGAGGCGGCTCGGAACCGGCGAGCTCGACCTCTTCGTCGGGCCCGGCTACCTGGTCACGATCCCGAACCAGCCGCTGCAGCCGGTCGAGTACCTGTTCGAGACCTGCCGCGTCAAGGAGGAGGTCCGTGAACAGCTCTTCTCGCGCGGCTCCGGCTACCTCCTCTACCGCCTGGTCGACGACAGCTTCGACTACTGCTTCCCGATGCTGCGCAAGATCGGCAACAAGCTCGACGCGCTCGAGGACGACATCTTCGAGGGTCGCTCCGATGAGGTCGTCCGCGACATCTCCGACGTCAAGCAGGAGATCATCAACTTCCGCAAGGTGATCCGCCCGCAGCGGCCGGTCCTCCGCGACCTCGAGCGGGTCAAGCAGCGCTACCTCGCCCCGGACCTCGACCTCGAGATCTACTTCGACGACATCGTCGATGCCCACGAGCGGATCTGGGACATGCTCGAGAACTACAAGGAGGTCGTCGAGGCGCTCGAGGAGACGAACGAGTCGGTGATCTCCCATCGCTTCAACGACATCCTTCGCATCCTCACGGTCTTCAGCATCGTCTTTCTGCCGGCGACGCTGATCGCAAGCATCTGGGGGATGAACGTCGGCGCTGCCCGGCGGCGGTGAGCCCGCGTCCGCAACGCTGACGGACTTCTGGATCGTGATCGGTGGGATGGTCGTCATGCTCGCGGCGATGATCGCCTACTTCCGCAAACGCGGCTGGCTCTAGCCGCACTCCGCTCTCATAGGATCAGCGGTGTGGCAAATTTTCGGATCTGGGCGCCCTGGCGTCTCGCCTACGTGAAGGACGCGTCGAAGGACACCGAGGAGCAGTGCATCTTCTGCGTCAAGCCCGAGGCCGACGAAGATAGGGCGAACCTGATCGTCCACCGCGGTCAGAGCTGCTTCGTGATCCTCAACCTCTTCCCATACACGAACGGGCACCTGATGGTCGCCCCCTACGAGCACATCGCCAGCTTCCAGGAGCTTTCGGCGGAGACGGTTGCCGAGATGATGGCGCTGGCCCAGCGGGCGATGGTCCGCCTCGAGGAGGTCTACGACCCGCACGGCTACAACGTCGGCATCAACCAGGGGCGGGTCGCCGGCGCCGGGGTCGAGCACCACATCCACCTCCACGTCGTCCCGCGCTGGGGCGGCGACACCAACTTCATGCCGGTGATCGCCGACACCAAGGTGATGCCGCAGACCCTCGAGCAGAGCTACGACGCTCTGGCGGGTGCGTTTTGACCCTCGCGCCGCCAGGCATCTTCAAGGCCTACGACATCCGCGGCCTGCACGGCACCGAGATGGACGAGACGACCGCGCTGGCGATCGGGCGCGCGTTCATCCGCGTCCTCGCCCGCATCCGCGAGAAGCCGGCCGCCGAGCTGCGGGTCGGCCTCGGGCGCGACATGCGCCTGACCTCGCCGGCGATGGCGGCCGAGGTCCGCGACGGGATGATCATCGAGGGGGCGACGGTGCTCGACGCCGGCATGGTCGCGACCGAGATGCTCTACCACCTGGTCGGGTCGCGCGAGCTCGACGGCGGCGCGATGGTCACCGCCTCCCATAACCCGAAGGCCTACACCGGAGTCAAGCTGCTTCGTGAGGGCGCGCTCGCGCTCTCCGGCGACGCCGGGATCGGTGACGTCCAGCAAGAGATCGAGGCCGGCCTCGGCCACGGCCCTGGTGGGGGCTCGTTCGAAGAGGTCGACATCTGGGATGAGTACCGTGCCCACGCGATCTCCTTCATCGACCCCGGCAGGGTCAGGCCGATGAGGGTGGTCGTCGACGGCGGCAACGGGATGGGCGGGCCGATGGTCGGGCCGATCCTCCACAGGCTCGGCCTCGAGCTCGAGGAGATGTACTTCGAGCCCGACGGCGATTTCCCCGATCACGGGCCGAACCCGCTGCTCGAGGAGAATCGGCTCCAGATCATCGACCGTGTCCGCTCCAGCGGCGCCGACCTGGGGATCGCCTGGGACGGCGACGCCGATCGCTGCTTCTTCATCGACGGCGAAGGCCGCTTCTGCGACGGCGACTTCGTCTGTGCTTTGCTGGCGCGCTCGCTCCTGCAGGCCAATCCCGGGGCGATGATCCTCTACGACCCGCGCTCGAGCCGGGCGGTCCGCGATCTCGTCGCCGCCGATGGCGGGCGCTCGGACATCTCGCGGGTCGGCCACGCCTTCTTCAAGCAGAGGATGCGCGAGGAGGATGCCGTGTTCGGCGGCGAGGTCTCAGGCCACTATTACTTCCGCGATTTTTGGAATGCCGACTCGGGGACGATCCCTGCTCTCTTGATCCTGGAGCTGCTCTCGGTCGACAGTCGCACGCTGGCCGAGTTGATGGCCGACTTCCGTTCGCGCTACTTCATCTCCGGTGAGATCAACTCCGAGGTCTCTGACCAGAAGGCGAAGATGGAGGAGATCGCGGAGCGTTACGCCGACGGCGAGCAGAACCGCCTCGACGGGATCTCGATCGACTACCCCGACTGGCACTTCAACGTCCGCCCCTCAAACACAGAGCCGCTCCTCCGCCTCAACGTCGAGTCGCTGGTTTCGTCGGAGGACATGGAGGCCAGGCGCGACGAGCTTCTCGACCTGATTCGAGCATGACCGAGACGCCGCAGGAGGCGCTCGAGCAGGCGGCGCTTGCCGGCATCCACCGTCTCCCGATCCCGACCCCCTTCGCGGTCGGCCGCGTCAACTGCTACCTGCTCGAGGACGAGCCGCTGACCCTGGTCGACACCGGCCCCAACTCGGGCAAGGCTCTCGACGAGCTCCAACGCCAGCTCGCCGACCGCGACCACACCATTGACGAACTCGAACTGGTGATCCTCACCCATCAGCACATCGACCACCTCGGGCTGGTCGAGATCATCGTCGAGCACTCGGGCGCCGAGGTGGCGGCGATCGGCCTCGCGGCCGAGCGGCTGGCGAACTTCGGCGAGGACGCCGAGCGCGAGGACGAGTTCGCGGTCGACCTGATGCTCCGCAACGGCATCCCGCCCGAGGTCGCCCACGCTCTACAGAGCGTCTCCCGCAGCTTCCGCGGCTGGGGCTCGCGCGCCGAGGTGACGCGGCCGCTCGCCGACCGCGAGGCGATCGAGTTCCGCGACCGCACCCTCGAAGCGCTGCACCGGCCCGGTCACAGCCCCTCCGACACGATCTTCTGGGATGAGGAGCGCCGAATCCTGGTCGCCGCCGACCACCTGATCGGCCACATCTCCTCCAACCCTCTGATCGCACGCCCGCTCGACGGCTCCGACCGTCGCGAGCAGGCCCTCGTCACCTACATCGAGTCGCTGCGAAAGACGCGTGAGATGCCGGCCGACTTCGTCCTCTCCGGGCACGGCGAGCCGATCACCGACCACGTTGCGCTGATCGACGAGCGCCTCGCCAAACACGAGCGCCGCAAGGAGAAGATCCACGGGCTGATCGCCGAGCGCCCCCGCAGCGGATACGAGGTCGCGCAGGCGATCTGGGGCAACGTCGCCGTCACCCAGGCCTACCTGACCCTCTCCGAGGTGATCGGCCACGCCGACCTGCTGGTCAACGAAGGCCGGGTCCGCGAAGTCGATGACGGGAAGGTGATCCGGTATGAGGCGACCGGGTAGGCGCTCCGCCAAGAAGCGGATGCTGATCATCGTCAATCCCTACGCGACGACCGTCTCCGACCGGCTCAAGAACCTCGTCGTCTACGCGCTGCAGGGTCGCTTCGAGGTCGAGACGGTCGCGACCGAGGCGCAGAACCACGCGACCGAGATCGGGCGCGAGGTCCGTGACCACGGATACGACATCGTCGTCGCCTTCGGTGGGGATGGGACCCTGAACGAGGTCGCCAACGGCCTCGCCGGGACCGACGTCCCCGTCTCAGTCCTTCCCGGCGGCTCGACCAACGTCGTCTGCCGCACCCTCGGGATCCCGAACGACGTCGTCGACGCGACCGAGCACCTGCTCGCGCTCGCCGACGACTGGGCGCCGCGCAAGATCGACCTTGGCAAGGCCGACGACCGCCGTTTCGTCTTCGCCTGCGGGGTCGGCATCGACGCCACCGTGGTCAAGAGGGTCGACGCCCACCCGGGGATGAAGTCGAAGGCCGGGCCCTATTACTACACCTGGGCCGCGCTCTCGGCCTTCTATCGCGGCTTCCTCCTCAACCCGGTCCACCTCGAGGTCGACGTCGCCGGCCAAACGGTCGCGGGGGTCACCGCGCTGGCCCAGAACTCCGACCCGTTCACCTACTTCGCCAGCCGCCCGCTGCGGGTTTGCGAGGGGGTCGCGATCGACGATGGAACCCTCTCGCTCGGGGTGCTGAAGCGCGCCACCCAGCGCGACATGCCGACCCTGATCCCGCGGCTCTTCAGCGAGAAGCGCCCCGCCGCCCGTCATCGGCAGATCGTCCACTTCGAGGACGTGACCGAGGCGGTTGTCCGCTCGACCTCGGTCCTGAAGGACGGCGGAGTAAGGCCGTTTCCGGTCCAGGTCGACGGCGACTACATCGGCGAGCGCGAGCAGGTTTCGCTTGCGGTCGATCCTGGCGCGCTCACGGTAGTGGCCTAGCGGGGTTCCCGACCACGGTCGCACCGGGCACGACGTCCTTCGTCACGACGGCCCCGGCCCCCACGGTCGCCCCGTGTCCGACACGGACGCCGCCGAGAATCACGGCCCCGGTCCCGATCGAGGCGCCGTGCTCCACGACGCTTTGGAGCATCTGCCAATCGGCCTCGGTCTGGAGCTCGCCGGCCCTGTCGGTAGCGCGCGGTCGCCTGTCGTTTACAAACATGACCCCGTGCCCGACGAAGACCTCATCCTCGATCGTCACTCCGTCGCAGATGAAGGTGTGACTCTGGATCTTGCAGGCGGCGCCGATCTCGGCGCCGCGCTGGATCTCGACAAAGGTGCCGACCCGCGTTCGATCTCCGATCCGGCATCCATAGAGGTTGGTGAAGGAGTGGACGACGACGTCCTCGCCGAACTTGACGTCGTCGATCAGCCGGTGCGGAGCCTCGTTGGCCGGTGACTCAATTGCCGTCGGCATCGAACTCGGCGACCACGGTCGCGATCCGCTCGATCTCCAGGGCGGTGATCGTCGGGAAGATCGGCAGCGAGCAGCTCTCGCCGGCGAGGCGCTCTGCCACGGGAAGACTTCCGGGCACTAGCCCCAGGTTCGCGTATGCCGGCTGGAGGTGGATTGGTCGCGGGTAGTGGATCGCGTGGGCGATTCCGCCGTCTTTCAAATGGCTGCGCAGAGCATGCCGAACGGGCGTGCGGACGACGAAGAGGTGGAAGACGTGGTCGCCATCGGTGGCGGTCGGCGCCGGCGGAATGACGGCGGTGTCGGCGAGGGCCTCGCAAAGCGCCCCACCGGCGGCGCGCCGGGCGCGGTTGGCCTGGTCGAGGCGGCCGAGCTTGACCCGGAGGATCGCGGCCTGCAGGGCGTCGAGGCGATCCGTGGTTGCCGGCAACTCGTGGTAGTGACGGGTCAACTCGCCATGGGAGCGCAGTTTGCGCACCCTTTCGGCGAGCTTCGGGTCAGCTGTCACCACCGCCCCGCCATCCCCCCAGGCTCCGAGGTTCTTCGTCGGGTAGAAGCTGAAGCAACCAGCGTCACCCAGCGAGCCGGCCGGCCGCCCCCGGGACAGTGAACCGTGTGCCTGGCAGGCGTCCTCAACGACGAGGATTCCCTGGTTGCGGCAAAGAGTCAGAAGCGGATCCATCTCGACGGTGCGGCCGTAGAGATGGACTGGGATCACGCAGCGGGTCCGCGGAGTCAGCGCTGCCTCGACGATCTCAGCCGTGAGCAGCGCCGTCTCCTCGTCCACGTCCACCAGTAGCGGCGTGGCGCCGACGGCGCTGACGGCCTCGGCAGTGGCGATGAAACTGTTGGTCGGCACGATCACCTCGTCGCCGGATCCGACTCCGAGTCCGCGCAGTGCCAGCTCCAGCGCGGCGGTGCCCGAGGAGACGCCGACTGCGTGCTCGGTGCCGCACCACTCCGCGAAGGCACGCTCGAAGTCCTCCACCTCCGAACCAAGGGTGAATGCCGCACGGGCGCTCACATCCTCGACGACCTCGAGTAGCTCGGCATGGAGCTCGGGATCGGCATTGTCGAGACGGGTGAACGGCACGGCGGCGGCCGCATGGCCGTTGGCGCTGTGCGCCAGGACAGCCCCCTGTGCGACGCCGCTCATGCCGTCGCCCGTTCCGGTGGCTCACCGTTCGTGGCGAACGCCACCGCCTCCCCAAGTCCGGGATTCCCCTCGGCGAAGGCCGCAGCGACCTCCTTGCGGGAGCGAACGCCGAACTTGGTGAAGATCGATGAAATGTGACTCTTAACTGTGCTTTCGGCGAGAAAAAGCCGCTCGGCAATCTCAGCATTCGTTAGGCCACTGCGCACCAATGCCAGGACCTCGTTCTCACGATGGGAAAGGACCGGCTTCTCGACGCTGGCGAGGAACTTGCGAGGGACCGCAGACTGGCCGATCGAGACGGCGCGGACCGTCGTTGCGAGGGTCCTCTCCAGGTCAGGGTCGAAGACGAGGGCATCGGCGCCGGCATCGAGGACACGCCGTACCCCGGTCCCCGTGACGGGCGGCGAGATCACCACGATCGCGGGGTGGGGAGCATCCCGGCGCAGTCGGCGGAGAGCCGCCATCTCGCGAGGCTTATCGACGTCGCAGACGAAGACTACGATGGTGGTCGCGTCCAACGCGAGCCCCGCGACTTCGTCCGGGTCATCGACTCGGTCGCGGATCGGCAGGTTCTGATCGGCCAAGGCTCGCTCGATGCGACCGTGTGATTTGACGCTGTCGGCGCAAACGACTACCACCAGCAGGTCGGCTGGGGTGACGGATCCCCCGAACGGCCGTTCGGTCTCGGCTTTCATATGGATAGAACGAATGTCGAGCCTCTCATCTTGCGTGAATCAGGGTCCACGATTTTGGGTTTTGAGGCTGTGACTAGGTCGTTTTCTTAGGGTGACGTTCAGTTTCCAGGTCGTCGTTGGTCCGTCGCTCGCCTCAAAGCTGACGTTGATCCGGACATTCAGCCTCTGTTCCTCTCGGAGCAGCCTCTTCCCGATTGGTGTCAGCTTGATCGGGACCTTGACTTCCCCGGCGGCTACCACACTCGTACTGGCGGGTCTGATGCTCCTCTGACGCAGCCTGATCTGCCTGATCCGGGCAGCGGACCGAGCATCGCTCCTCTGGCCTCGCCGGTTGATCTCTGAGGCCGCAGCCGCACGCGTCGAGAATCGGCCGGCACCTGTGACCCTGAAGATGAGGAACGCGGTACCGGTCTTCGCATTGCAGACCACTCGGACGAATTGAGCCTGTGCACTGGGTATCGGACCCGGAGCGGGGGGAGCGGTCGGCGGGAGGCTTGTATCCACATTCCACTCGAACTCGGCCGGAGTGTCGTCAGCGTTGTTCGCTGAATCGGTGGCGCGGACTTCAAAACTGTGGCTGCCGTCGGCCAGATTTGAGTATTCGACCGGTGAGCTACACGATGTCCAGGCTCCGGAGTCGATGGTGCATTCGAAGTGGGCGACGCCGGAGCCCCCTCCGTCGGATCCGGTGAAGGCAATACTCGCCTTGTCCGATTTGGACTGCGCCGGGGGGCTGTTGGTGATCTGAGTCTGGGGCGCGATCTCGTCCTCGACATAGCTGATTGGGCTCGAGCAGGAGGATGTGCTCCCGGCGCTCGATGTGGCGGTCGCGCTGAACGTACTGGTCGAGTTATCCGGAACGATGACCGTCACGCCCGCGACAAGGTCCGCGGCCGGGAAGGTCGACAGCACCGGTCCGGAGCAGTTGCCGTTGCCGTAGAGGTGGATCGTGCTTCCCGCGGGTGCGGAGCCGCTGATCCGCGGAGAGTTGACGTTGGCCGGCGACGCCGGGTCGGTGGTGTTGAGGGTCGGCGCACTTGGGCTTGTTGTGTCGACCTGGAAGTCGCGCGTCGCGACGGTCTCGTTTTGGGCTGTGTCCTTGGCCTTGACGCGGAAGGTGTGGAGACCGTCGGTGAGAGGTGAAGCCGGCGTGTGGGTTCCGCTGCCCGAGCATGGACCGAAATTGGGAGTTCCGGTGTCGATCGAGCATTCGAAGCTCACGCCGGGCTCGGAGCTGAAGGTGAAGGTCGGTGTGGGATCGTTGGTAAGGCCGGAGGGGCCGGAGTCGATGGTCACGACCGGAGCCGCGTTGTCGACGGTCCAGGTAAAGGAGGCCGGGGTCGCATCGACGTTGCCGGCGGTGTCGATCGCCCGGACCTCGAAGGTGTGGGCGCCGTCGGCGAGGGAGGCATAGGCCTGCGGCGAGGTGCAGGGCGAGAACGATGCGCCGTCGCGGCGGCACTCGAAGGAAGCGACGCCCGAGCCGCCGGCGTCGCTGCCCGAGAAGGCGAAGCTGGCGGATGCGGCGTTGGTCAGCGCCGGCGGGCTCGAGTCGATGTTCGTGTTCGGAGCGGCGGTGTCGATCGACCAGCTGAAGGAGGCCGGGGCCGCATCGACGTTGCCGGCGGTGTCGATCGCCCGGACCTCGAAGGAATGGGCGCCGTCGGCGAGTGCGGCATAGGCCTGCGGCGAGGTGCAGGGCGCAAACGATGCGCCGTCGCGGCGGCACTCGAAGGAGGCGACGCCGGAGCCACCGGCGTCGGTCCCCGAGAAGGTGAAGTTCGCGGCCGTGCCGCTGGTGGGGGTTGGCGGATTGGAGAGGATCTGAGTATCGGGAGCTGTCGTGTCCAGCCTGACGACAGTGGTGTCCTCACCTTGGCTCGAGTCGGCCCCCGTCAGGCAGATGCGAAGCGTGTTTTCTCCCTCGGAAAGGTCACTCGCCTCGACCGTCGACACATGCGGGGCGGGCTCCGAGTCATACGGGCCAGAGTCAACGACCGAGCCCGAATCACAGTCGATCCCACCCACTCGCAACGAGAACGAGCCATTTTCATCCGCATGCCAGCTGAGTTCGGTCGATTGACCAGAACCCAGTATGGCGTGGGAAAGCGAGTCGATCTTCACCACCACCTGAGTTGTGTCGACCGTCCAGGTGAAGGACTCTGGGGTGGTGTCGACGTTGCCGGCGGTGTCGATCGCCCGGACTTCGAATTTATGGGAACCGTCGCTCAGGCCCGAGTAGCTCTTCGGTGAGCTGCAGCTCCCCCAGTCGGCAGCCTGGGTCGAGTCGATCCGGCATTCGAAGGAGGCAACCCCGGAGCCGCCGACGTCGGTGCCCGAGAAGGTGAAGCTGGCCGAGGCGGCGTTGGTCAACGCCGGCGGGCTCGAGTCGATGTTCGTGGTCGGCGCCGTGGTGTCGATCGACCAGCTGAAGGACGCCGGGCTCTGGTCGACATTCCCTGCTTGGTCGATCGCGCGGACTTCGAAGGTGTGGGCGCCGTCGGCGAGTGCGGCATAGGCCTGCGGCGAGGTGCAGGGCGCAAACGCAGCGCCGTCGCGGCGGCACTCGAAGGAGGCGACGCCGGAGCCACCGGCGTCGGTGCCCGAGAAGGCGAAGCTGGCGGAGCCGGCGTTGGTCAGCGAGGTCGGGTTCGAGTCGATGTTCGTGGTCGGCGCCGTGGTGTCGATCGACCAGCTGAAGCTCGCCGGGCTCTGGTCGGCGTTGCCGGCGGTGTCGATCGCGCGGACCTCGAAGGTGTGGGCGCCGTCGGCGAGCGAGGCATAGGCCTGCGGCGAGGTGCAGGGTGAGAACGCAGCGCCGTCGCGGCGGCATTCGAAGGAGGCGACGCCGGAGCCGCCGGCGTCGGTTCCGGCGAAGGTGAAGCTGGCGGAGGACGATCCGCTCACCGAGGGCGGATCGGTGTCGATTTCGGTCTGGGGTGAGGTCGAATCCTCGACATACGTGATCGATGCCGAACAGGCAGATGGGTTGCCCACCGTTGACGTCGAAGTAGCACGGAAGGCGGTGCTCGAATCGTCAGGAACGGACACTGTGATGCCCGCCGTAAGCTCGGTCGAGGTCGTCGTCACAATCGGCGAGCCAGAGCAATCGCTGGTCGTGTAGATGCGGACGGTTGACCCTTCGGGTGCCAATCCGACGATCTCTGGAGAATTCTCGTTCGCGGGGGAGGCTGGGACCGTGGCGGTCAGACTGGGAGAGTCGGGGGCTTCGGTGTCAACATTGAAGTCGCGGGTTGCAGTGTCGTGATTACCCGCAGCGTCCATCGCGAGAATCCGGAAGGTGTGAGCGCCGTCGCTCAGGGGAGAGGCAGGCGTGTGGGAGCCGACGCCAGAACACGGACCAAAGTCCGGCGTTCCGGTGTCGATCGAGCATTCGAAGCTCACGCCGGGCTCGGAGCTGAAGGTGAAGGTCGGTGTGGGGTCGTTGGTAAGGCCGGAGGGGCCGGAGTCGATGGTCACGACCGGAGCGGCGGTGTCGATCGTCCAGCTGAACGACGCCGGGCTCTGGTCGACGTTGCCGGCGGTGTCGATCGCGCGGACCTCGAAGGAATGGGCGCCGTCGGCGAGCGCGGCATAGGCCTGCGGCGAGGTGCAGGGGGCAAACGATGCGCCGTCGCGGCGGCACTCGAAGGAGGCGACTCCGGAGCCGCCGGCGTCGCTCCCCGAGAAGGCGAAGCTGGCCGAGCCGGCGTTGCTCAGCGCCGGCGGGCTCGAGTCGATGCTCGTGGTCGGCGCGGCGGTGTCGATCGTCCAGCTGAAGGTGGCCGGGGTCTGGTCGACGTTGCCGGCGGTGTCGATCGCCCGGACCTCGAACTTATGGGCGCCGTCGCTCAGGTTCGAGCTAGCTCTTCGGCGAGGTGCAGCTCCCCCAGTCCGCGGCCTGGGTCGAGTCGATCCGGCATTCGAAGGAGGCGACTCCGGAGCCGCCGGCGTCGGTCCCCGAGAAGGCGAAGCTGGCCGAGGCGGCGTTGCTCAGCGCCGGCGGGCTCGAGTCGATGTTGGTGGTCGGCGCGGCGGTGTCGATCGACCAGCTGAAGGTGGCCGGGCTCTGGTCGACGTTGCCGGCGGTGTCGATCGCCCGGACCTCGAAGGAATGGGCGCCGTCGGCGAGCGCGGCATAGGCCTGCGGTGAGGTGCAGGGGGCAAACGATGCGCCGTCGCGGCGGCACTCGAAGGAGGCGACGCCGGAGCCGCCGGCGTCGGTCCCCGAGAAGGCGAAGCTGGCGGAGGCGCCGTTGCTCAGCGCCGGCGGGCTCGAGTCGATCGTCGTATTCGGCGCGGCGGTGTCGATCGACCAGGTGAAGGTCGCCGGGCGTCTGGTCGACGTTCCCGGCCTTGTCGATCGCCCGGACCTCGAAGTTATGGGCGCCGTCGCTCAGGTTCGAGTAGCTCTTCGGCGAGGTGCAGCTCCCCCAGTCCGCGGCCTGGGTCGAGTCGATCCGGCATTCGAAGGAGGCGATGCCGGAGCCACCCGCATCGCTGCCCGAGAAGGCGAAGCTGGCCGAGGCGCTCCCGCTGGGAGTCGAAGGATGGGTGTCGATCTGGGTCTGCGGAGCGCTCGAGTCCTCGATGTAGGTGAGAGCAGCCGAGCACGCGGATGGATTGTTGGCTTCGTCAGTAACCGTGGCCCTGAATCTCGTCGTCGTGTCGTCGGGGACCGAGACGGTGACCCCAGTCGCCAGTTCCGCCGCGCTTATGGTCGCGATCGGCGTCCCCGAGCAGTCGATGGTTGTGTAGAGGCGGACCGTTGATCCGGCCGGAGCGCTGCCGATTACCTTGGGCGAGTTCTGGTTCGCCGGAGAGGCGGGAACGGTTGCGGTGAGTTGAGGCGCAGGAGGCGCCGCTGTATCGAGCGTGAAACTCTGGGTCGCGATTCCAGGATTGCCCGCGTTGTCGGTGGCCCGGACCCGGAACGTGTAGGGGCCATCGGCCAATGGCGCATCGGGAGTATGCGAGTTGGCGCCAGCGCAGGAGCCGAAGTTGGGGGTTCCTTTGTCGATCGAGCATTCGAAGCTCACGCCGGGCTCGGAGCTGAAGGTGAAGGTCGGTGTGGGGTCGTTGGTAAGGCCGGAGGGGCCGGAGTCGATGGTCACGACCGGAGCGGCGGTGTCGATCGACCAGCTGAAGGTGGCCGGGGTCTGGTCGACGTTGCCGGCGGTGTCGATCGCCCGGACCTCGAAGTGGCTCGCGACCTCGAAGAATGGGCGCCGTCGGCGAGTGCGGCATAGGCCTGCGGCGAGGTGCAGGGGGCAAACGATGCGCCGTCGCGGCGGCACTCGAAGGAGGCGACGCCGGAGCCGCCGGCATCGGTCCCCGAGAAGGCGAAGCTGGCCGAGGCGCGTTGCTCAGCGCCGGCGGGCTCGAGTCGATGTCGTGGTCGGCGCGGCGGTGTCGATCGTCCAGCTGAAGGAGGCCGGGGTCTGGTCGACGTTCCCTGCGTGTCGATCGCGCGGACCTCGAATGAATGGGCGCCGTCGCCCAGGTCGAGTAGCTCTTCGGCGAGGGCAGCTCCCAGCCGCGGCTGGGTCGCGTCGATCCGGCACTCGAACGAGGCGACCCGGAGCCGCCGGCGTCGGTCCCCGAGAAGGCGAAGCTGGCGGAGGCGGTTGCTCAGCGCCGGCGGGTCGAGTCGATCGGTGTCGGCGCGGCGGTGTCGACGTCCAGCTGAAGAGCCGGGTCTGGTCGGCGTTGCCGGCGGTGTCGATCGCCCGGACCTCGAAGGAATGGGCGCCGTCGGCGAGTGCGGCATAGGCCTGCGGCGAGGTGCAGGGGGCAAACGATGCGCCGTCGCGGCGGCATTCGAAGGAGGCGACGCCGGAGCCGCCGGCGTCGGTCCCCGAGAAGGCGAAGCTGGCCGAGGCGCTGTTGCTCAGCGCCGGCGGGCTCGAGTCGATGTTGGTGGTCGGCGCGGCGGTGTCGATCGATCCAGCTGAAGCGTGGCCGGGGTCTGGTCGACGTTGCCGGCGGTGTCGATCGCGCGGACCTCGAATGAATGGGCGCCGTCGCGCAGGTTCGCGTAGGCCTGCGGCGAGGTGCAGGGCGCCCAGTCCGCGGCCTGGTCGCGTCGATCCGGCATTCGAAGGAGGCGACGCCGGAGCCGCCGGCGTCGCTGCCCGAGAAGGCGAAGCTGGCCGAGGCGCGTTGCTCAGCGCCGGCGGGCTCGAGTCGATCGTGGTGCTCGGCGCGGCGGTGTCGACCGTCCAGCTGAAGGACGCCGGGCTCTGGTCGACGTTGCCGGCGGTGTCGATCGCGCGGACCTCGAACTTATGCGCCCCCTCACTCAGGTTCGAGTAGCTCTTCGGCGAGGTGCAGCTCCCCAGTCCGCGGCCTGGGTCGAGTCGATCCGGCATTCGAAGGAGGCGATGCCGGAGCCACCCGGATCGCTGCCCGAGAAGGTGAAGCTGGCCGAGGCGCTCCCGCTGGGAGTCGAAGGATGGGTGTCGATCTGGGTCTGCGGAGCGCTCGAGTCCTCGATGTAGGTGAGAGCAGCCGAGCACGCGGATGGATTGTTGGCTTCGTCAGTAACCGTGGCCCTGAATCTCGTCGTCGTGTCGTCGGGGACCGAGACGGTGACCCCAGTCGCCAGTTCCGCCGCGCTTATGGTCGCGATCGGCGTCCCCGAGCAGTCGATGGTTGTGTAGAGGCGGACCGTTGATCCGGCCGGAGCGCTGCCGATTACCTTGGGCGAGTTCTGGTTCGCCGGAGAGGCGGGAACGGTTGCGGTGAGCTGAGGCGCAGGAGGCGCCGCTGTATCGAGCGTGAAACTCTGGGTCGCGATTCCAGGATTGCCCGCGTTGTCGGTGGCCCGGACCCGGAACGTGTAGGGGCCATCGGCCAATGGCGCATCGGGAGTATGCGAGTTGGCGCCAGCGCAGGAGCCGAAGTTGGGGGTTCCTTTGTCGATCGAGCATTCGAAGCTCACGCCGGGCTCGGAGCTGAAGGTGAAGGTCGGTGTGGGGTCGTTGGTAAGGCCGGAGGGGCCGGAGTCGATGGTCACGACCGGAGCGGCGGTGTCGATCGACCAGCTGAAGGTGGCCGGGCTCTGGTCGACGTTGCCGGCGGTGTCGATCGCCCGGACCTCGAAGGAATGGGCGCCGTCGGCGAGTGCGGCATAGGCCTGCGGCGAGGTGCAGGGGGCAAACGATGCGCCGTCGCGGCGGCACTCGAAGGAGGCGACCCCGGAGCCGCCGGCGTCGGTCCCCGAGAAGGCGAAGCTGGCCGAGGCGGCGTTGCTCAGCGCCGGCGGGCTCGAGTCGATGTTGGTGGTCGGCGCGGCGGTGTCGATCGACCAGCTGAAGGTGGCCGGGGTCTGGTCGACGTTGCCGGCGGTGTCGATCGCGCGGACCTCGAAGGAATGGGAGCCGTCGCTCGGTTCGAGCTAGCTCTTCGGCGAGGTGCAGGCTCAACCGGTCCGCGGCCTGGTCGCGTCGATCCGGCATTCGAACGAGGCGACGCCGGAGCCGCCGGCGTCGGTCCCCGAGAAGGCGAAGCTGGCGGAGGCGCGTTGCTCAGCGCCGGCGGGCTCGAGTCGATGTTGGTGGTCGGCGCGGCGGTGTCGATCGACCAGCTGAAGGAGGCCGGGGTCTGGTCGACGTTGCCGGCGGTGTCGATCGCCCGGACCTCGAATGTATGGGCGCCGTCGCTCAGGTTCGGCGTAGCTCTTCGGCGAGGTGCAGCTGCCCCAGTCCGCGGCCTGGGTCGAGTCGATCCGGCATTCGAAGGAGGCGACGCCGGAGCCGCCGGCGTCGCTGCCCGAGAAGGCGAAGCTGGCGGAGGCGGCGTTGCTCAGCGCCGGCGGGCTGGAGTCGATCGTTCGTGCTCGGCGCGGCGGTGTCGATCGTCCAGCTGAACGAAGCCGGGGTCTGGTCGACGTTGCCGGCGGTGTCGATCGCCCGGACCTCGAAGCTGAATGGGCGCCGTCGGCGAGTGCGGCATAGGCCTGCGGCGAGGTGCAGGGCGCCAACGCCGCGCCGGTCGCGGCGGCACTCGAAGGAGGCGACGCCGGAGCCACCCGGGTCGCTGCCCGAGAAGGCGAAGCTGGCCGAGGCGGCGTTGCTCAGCGCCGGCGGGCTCGAGTCGATGTTCGTGGTCGGCGCGGCGGTGTCGATCGACCAGCTGAAGGAAGCCGGGCGTCTGGTCGACATTCCCGGCCTGTCGATCGCCCGGACCTCGAATGATATGGGCGCCGTCGCTCAGGTTCGAGTAGCTCTTCGGCGAGGCGCAGCTCCCCCAGTCCGCGGCCTGGGTCGAGTCGATCCGGCATTCGAAGGAGGCGACGCCGGAGCCGCCGGCGTCGCTGCCCGAGAAGGCGAAGCTGGCCGAGGCGGCGTTGCTCAGCGCCGGCGGGCTCGAGTCGATGTTGGTGGTCGGCGCGGCGGTGTCGATCGACCAGCTGAAGGTGGCCGGGCTCTGGTCGGCGTTGCCGGCGGTGTCGATCGCCCGGACCTCGAATGAGTGGGCGCCGTCGGCGAGTGCGGCATAGGCCTGCGGCGAGGTGCAGGGGGCGAACGCCGCGCCGTCGCGGCGGCACTCGAACGAGGCGACCCCGGAGCCGCCGGCGTCGCTGCCCGAGAAGGCGAAGCTGGCCGAGGCGCTGTTGCTCAGCGCCGGCGGGTCGGAGTCGATCGTCGTGCTCGGCGCGGCGGTGTCGATCGATCCAGCTGAACGAAGCCGGGCTCTGGTCGACGTTGCCGGCGGTGTCGATCGCCCGCACCTCGAATGAATGGGCGCCGTCGGCGAGTCCGGCATAGGCCTGCGGCGAGGTGCAGGGCGCGAACGCCGTGCCGTCGCGGCGGCATTCGAAGGAGGCGACGCCGGAGCCGCCGGCGTCGCTGCCCGAGAAGGTGAAGCTGGCCGAGGCGGCGTTGCTCAGCGCCGGCGGGCTGGAGTCGATGTTCGTGGTCGGCGCGGCGGTGTCGATCGACCAGCTGAACGAAGCCGGGGTCTGGTCGGCGTTGCCGGCGGTGTCGATCGCCCGGACCTCGAATGTATGGGCGCCGTCGCTCAGGTTCGAGTAGCTCTTCGGCGAGGTGCAGCTCCCCCAGTCCGCGGCCTGGGTCGAGTCGATCCGGCATTCGAAGGAGGCGACGCCGGAGCCGCCGGCGTCGCTGCCCGAGAAGGTGAAGCTGGCCGAGCCGGCGTTGCTCAGCGCCGGCGGGTTGGAGTCGATGTTGGTGGTCGGCGCGGCGGTGTCGATCGACCAGCTGAAGGAAGCCGGGGTCTGGTCGACGTTGCCGGCGGTGTCGATCGCCCGGACCTCGAATGAATGGGCGCCGTCGGCGAGTGCGGCATAGGCCTGCGGTGAGGTGCAGGGGGCAAACGATGCGCCGTCGCGGCGGCACTCGAAGGAGGCGACGCCGGAGCCGCCGGCGTCGCTGCCCGAGAAGGTGAAGCTGGCGCGAGGCGGCGTTGCTCAGCGCCGGCGGGCTCGAGTCGATGTTCGTGGTCGGCGCGGCGGTGTCGATCGATCCAGCTGAACGAGGCCGGGCTCTGGTCGACGTTGCCGGCGGTGTCGATCGCCCGGACCTCGAAGGAATGGGCGCCGTCGGCGAGTGCGGCATAGGCCTGCGGCGAGGTGCAGGGCGCAAACGCTGCGCCGTCGCGGCGGCACTCGAAGGAGGCGACGCCGGAGCCGCCGGCGTCGCTGCCCGAGAAGGTGAAGCTGGCCGAGCCGGCGTTGCTCAGCGCCGGCGGGCTGGAGTCGATGCTGGTGGTCGGCGCCGCGGTGTCGATCGACCAGCTGAACGAAGCCGGGGTCTGGTCGGCGTTGCCGGCGGTGTCGATCGCCCGGACCTCGAATGAATGGGCGCCGTCGCTCAGTTCGAGTAGCTCTTCGGCGAGGTGCAGCTCCCCCAGTCCGCGGCCTGGGTCGAGTCGATCCGGCATTCGAACGAGGCGACTCCGGAGCCGCCGGCGTCGCTGCCCGAGAAGGCGAAGCTGGCCGAGGCGCTGTTGCTCAGCGCCGGCGGGCTCGGAGTCGATGTTGGTGGTCGGCGCGGCGGTGTCGATCGACCAGCTGAAGGTGGCCGGGCTCTGGTCGGCGTTGCCGGCGGTGTCGATCGCCCGGACCTCGAAGGAATGGGCGCCGTCGCTCAGGTTCGAGTAGCTCTTCGGCGAGCTGCAGCTCCCCCAGTCCGCGGCCTGGGTCGAGTCGATCCGGCATTCGAAGGAGGCGACTCCGGAGCCGCCGGCGTCGCTGCCCGAGAAGGCGAAGCTGGCCGAGGCGCTGTTGGTCAGCGCCGGCGGGCTCGAGTCGATGTTGGTGGTCGGCGCGGCGGTGTCGATCGACCAGCTGAAGGAGGCCGGGGTCTGGTCGACATTCCCTGCCTGGTCGATCGCGCGGACCTCGAACTTATGCGCCCCCTCACTCAGGTTCGAGTAGCTCTTCGGCGAGGCGCAGCTCCCCCAGTCCGCGGCCTGGGTCGAGTCGATCCGGCACTCGAAGGAGGCGATGCCGGAGCCACCGGCGTCGGTGCCCGAGAAGGTGAAGCTGGCGGAGGCGCTCCCGCTCGGGGTCGAAGGATGGGTGTCGATCTGGGTCTGCGGAGCGCTCGAGTCCTCGATGTAGGTGAGAGCAGCCGAGCACGCGGATGGATTGTTGGCTTCGTCAGTAACCGTGGCCCTGAATCTCGTCGTCGTGTCGTCGGGGACCGAGACGGTGACCCCAGTCGCCAGTTCCGCCGCGCTTATGGTCGCGATCGGCGTCCCCGAGCAGTCGATGGTTGTGTAGAGGCGGACCGTTGATCCGGCCGGAGCGCTGCCGATTACCTTGGGCGAGTTCTGGTTCGCCGGAGAGGCGGGAACGGTTGCGGTGAGTTGAGGCGCAGGAGGCGCCGCTGTATCGAGCGTGAAACTCTGGGTCGCGATTCCAGGATTGCCCGCGTTGTCGGTGGCCCGGACCCGGAACGTGTAGGGGCCATCGGCCAATGGCGCATCGGGAGTATGCGAGTTGGCGCCAGCGCAGGAGCCGAAGTTGGGGGTTCCTTTGTCGATCGAGCATTCGAAGCTCACGCCGGGCTCGGAGCTGAAGGTGAAGGTCGGTGTGGGGTCGTTGGTAAGGCCGGAGGGGCCGGAGTCGATGGTCACGACCGGAGCGGCGGTGTCGATCGACCAGCTGAAGGTGGCCGGGCTCTGGTCGACATTGCCGGCGGTGTCGATCGCCCGGACCTCGAAGGAATGGGCGCCGTCGGCGAGTGCGGCATAGGCCTGCGGTGAGGTGCAGGGCGCAAACGCCGCGCCGTCGCGGCGGCACTCGAACGAGGCGACTCCGGAGCCGCCGGCGTCGCTGCCCGAGAAGGCGAAGCTGGCCGAGCCGGCGTTGCTCAGCGCCGGCGGGCTCGAGTCGATCGTCGTGCTCGGCGCGGCGGTGTCGATCGACCAGCTGAAGGAAGCCGGGGTCTGGTCGACGTTGCCGGCCTGTCGATCGCGCGGACCTCGAATGAATGGGCGCCGTCGGCGAGTGCGGCATAGGCCTGCGGTGAGGTGCAGGGGGCAAACGATGCGCCGTCGCGGCGGCACTCGAAGGAGGCGATGCCGGAGCCGCCGGCGTCGCTGCCCGAGAAGGCGAAGCTGGCGGAGGCGCTGTTGCTCAGCGCCGGCGGGTTGGAGTCGATGTTGGTGGTCGGCGCGGCGGTGTCGACGGTCCAGCTGAACGAAGCCGGGGTCTGGTCGGCGTTGCCGGCGGTGTCGATCGCCCGGACCTCGAATGAATGGGCACCGTCGGCGAGTGCGGCATAGGCCTGCGGCGAGGTGCAGGGGGCAAACGCCGCGCCGTCGCGGCGGCATTCGAAGGAGGCGACGCCGGAGCCACCGGCGTCGCTCCCCGAGAAGGCGAAGCTGGCGGAGCCGGCGTTGCTCAGCGCCGGCGGGTTGGAGTCGATGTTGGTGGTCGGCGCGGCGGTGTCGATCGACCAGCTGAACGAGGCCGGGCTCTGGTCGACGTTGCCGGCGGTGTCGATCGCCCGCACCTCGAATGAATGGGCGCCGTCGGCGAGTGCGGCATAGGCCTGCGGCGAGGTGCAGGGGGCAAACGATGCGCCGTCGCGGCGGCATTCGAAGGAGGCGATGCCGGAGCCGCCGGCGTCGCTCCCCGAGAAGGCGAAGCTGGCCGAGCCGCTGTTGCTCAGCGCCGGCGGGTTCGAGTCGATGTTGGTGGTCGGCGCGACGGTGTCGATCGACCAGCTGAAGGTGGCCGGGCTCTGGTCGACGTTGCCGGCGGTGTCGATCGCCCGCACCTCGAAGGAATGGGCACCGTCGGCGAGTGCGGCATAGGCCTGCGGCGAGGTGCAGGGGGCAACGCCGCGCCGTCGCGGCGGCATTCGAAGGAGGCGACGCCGGAGCCACCGGCGTCGGTCCCCGAGAAGGTGAAGCTGGCGGAGCCGGCGTTGCTCAGCGCCGGCGGGCTCGAGTCGATGTTGGTGGTCGGCGCGGCGGTGTCGACGATCCAGCTGAACGAGGCCGGGGTCTGGTCGGCGTTGCCGGCGGTGTCGATCGCGCGGACCTCGAAGGAATGGGCGCCGTCGGCGAGTGCGGCATAGGCCTGCGGTGAGGTGCAGGGGGCAAATGATGCGCCGTCGCGGCGGCACTCGAAGGAGGCGACGCCGGAGCCACCGGCGTCGGTGCCCGAGAAGGCGAAGCTGGCCGAGCCGGCATTGCTCAGCGCCGGCGGGCTCGAGTCGATGTTGGTGGTCGGCGCGACGGTGTCGATCGACCAGCTGAAGGTGGCCGGGCTCTGGTCGACGTTGCCGGCGGTGTCGATCGCGCGGACCTCGAAGGAATGGGCGCCGTCGGCGAGTGCGGCATAGGCCTGCGGCGAGGTGCAGGGGGCAAACGATGCGCCGTCGCGGCGGCATTCGAAGGAGGCGATGCCGGAGCCACCGGCGTCGGTCCCCGAGAAGGCGAAGCTGGCCGAGGCGGCGTTGCTCAGCGCCGGCGGGCTCGAGTCGATGTTGGTGGTCGGCGCGGCGGTGTCGATAGTCCAGCTGAAGGAGGCCGGGCTCTGGTCGACGTTGCCGGCGGTGTCGA